>NZ_JAUSSK010000002.1:650000-1012500 GCF_030812295.1 Luteibacter jiangsuensis | reverse complement strand
AACGAGCGCCGCCGGATCGATGCCGGCAAGCTCGTCCCACTGGTCGTCGAAGGGAATGAATCGCTGCATGACCGCTTCCTCCACGAGTCGGCCACGTTGCGTGGCCTTGGGACTATGGAAGCAGGTTTTTCTGCGCTGACGCTGGCGAAATGGGGCGAAAAGATGTCAGCCCCATCCCCTGATGCTGTGCTGGCGACGTCAGTCCAGCTCGACCATCTCGAAGTCGTCCTTGGTCACGCCGCAATCCGGGCAGGTCCAGGTGTCGGGGATGTCTTCCCAACGCGTGCCCGGCTCGATGCCCTCGTCCGGCAGCCCCAGGGCTTCGTCGTAGATGAAGCCGCAAACGACGCACATCCATTTGCGAAGGGTGGTTTCGGTGCTCTGGCTCATGGCTTTACGTACTGTCGTGGAACGGGAAAGTCCCACATTCTGTCACCCCCGGCGCGGCGGCGATAGCGCGGCGCTGTCACATTCCGAAGGATCCCCATGACCTCCCTCCTCCGATCCCCACTCCGCGGCAAGGGCGTCTACGCCATCACCGACGGCCCCCGCGACGACCTCTTCGCCGCCGTGGAAGCGGCCCTCGCCGGTGGAGCGCGCCTATTGCAATACCGCGACAAGACGGCCGACGCCGAGCGGCGCCGTTCCGAAGCGGACGAGATTTCGCGTATCTGCGCGCGCTACGACATCCCCTTCATCGTGAACGATGACGTCGCACTCGCCAACGAGACCGGCGGCGGCGTCCACCTGGGACGTGAGGACGTCTCCATCGCCGAGGCCCGCGACGTGCTCGGTCCGGACGCGATCATCGGCGTTTCCTGCTATGGCTCCATCGAACGGGCCCGGCAACTGGCGGCCGAAGGAGCCGACTACCTCGCTTTTGGCGCGATGTACCCCTCCACGACCAAGCCCCACGCCCCGGTTGCACCACACGACGTATTGACGCAGGCACGCTCCCTGGGCCTTCCGGTCGTGGCGATCGGCGGAATCAACCTCGACAATGCGCAGGCCGTGATCGACGCGGGCGCCGACTACATCGCCGTGGTCTCCGCCATCTTCGCCGCGCCGGATATCCAGACGGCGACGCGCCGTTTCGCCGACCTTTTCGACCCACGCCCCGGAATCATTCGATGACCACCAACCACGAACTCTTCGATCGCGCCCGACAACTGCTGCCCGGCGGTGTCAATTCGCCCGTGCGCGCCTTCAAGTCGGTCGGCGGCGAACCGTTTTTCACCGCGCGCGCCGATGGCGCATATCTGTGGGACGTGGAAGGCAAGCGCTACATCGACTACGTGGGTTCGTGGGGACCGATGATCGTGGGCCACAACCATCCCGCGGTACGCGAAGCGGTCGAGCGCGCGGTGCGGGATGGCCTGTCCTTCGGCACGCCCTGCGCGGCGGAAGTGACCATGGCCGAGACGATCGTTTCGCTGGTTCCCTCGGTGGACATGGTCCGCATGGTGAACTCCGGCACCGAGGCGACGATGTCGGCGATCCGCCTGGCCCGTGGCGCCACCGGCCGCAACAAGATCGTGAAGTTCGAAGGCTGCTACCACGGCCACGGCGACAGCTTCCTGGTGAAGGCAGGATCGGGGGCCCTCACCTTCGGCGTGCCGACCTCGCCGGGCGTGCCCAAGGCCGCGGCCGACCTCACCCTCACGCTTCCATACAACGACATCGACGCGGCGCGGGAGTTGTTCGCAGAGCACGGCGGCGATATCGCCGGCCTGATCATCGAGCCGGTCGCCGGCAACATGAACTGTATCCCGCCGAAGGACGGCTATCTCGCCGCGCTGCGGGAACTGTGCACGCAGTACGGCGCCCTGCTGATCTTCGACGAGGTGATGACCGGCTTTCGTGTCGCCCTGGGCGGGGCGCAGGCCCACTATGGCATCACCCCGGACCTGACCTGCTTCGGCAAGATCATCGGTGGCGGCATGCCCGTCGGCGCCTATGGCGGCCGCCGCGACCTGATGCAGCAGGTCGCCCCCTCGGGCCCGATCTACCAGGCGGGCACCTTGTCGGGGAATCCGGTCGCCATGGCCGCCGGCCTGGCGATGCTTCAACTGATCCAGGCACCGGGCTTCCACGACGACCTCGCGGCACGCACCGTGCGACTCACCGACGGCATCCTGGATGCGGCGCGCAAGGCAGGCATTCCCTTCAGCGTGAATCGCGTCGGCGCGATGTTCGGCCTGTTCTTCACGAACGAGACGGTGGAAAGCTATACGCAGGCCACCGCGGCCGATGTGGCGGCTTTCAACCGCTTCTTCCATGGCATGCTCGATCGCGGCGTCTATCTGGCGCCGTCGGCCTTCGAGGCGGGATTCGTCTCGAGCGCGCACGGCGATGCGGAGATCGAGGCGACGATCGGCGCGGCTACGGCGGCGTTCGCCGCGCTGTAACGCAACCCAGCTTCACTGTGGGAGGCCGCTTCACTGTGGGAGGCCGCTTCACTGTGGGAGCCGCTTCAGCGGCGATGGGTGCTTGCGGCACCCTTGCCCGCTGCCGCGGGATCGCCGACAAGGTCGGCTCCCACACGTGCTTGCCTCAATCACACGTGCTTACCGCATGCGTGCTCTATCAGGCGACCTTCGCTTCCTGCGCGAACTCGGCCAGCGTGGCGTGCAGGCGTTCCAGGCCCTCGGCCACCTCTTCGTCCGTGATCGTCAGCGGGGGCACGATACGCAGCACGTCCGGCCCCGCCTGGAGGATCAGCAGGCCGTGGGCGGCGGCGATGTCCAGGATCTCGCCAGCGCGGCCCTTGTATGACGCGTCGAGGACGGCGCCCAGCATGAGGCCGCGGCCACGTATCTCCGAGAAGAGTTGGAACTCGTGGTTGAGCTTGTCGAGGCCCTTGCGGATGTCGTTGGACTGGCGCTCCACGTTGAGCAGCACCGCGGGCGAAGCGATCTTGGCCAGGGCCACGCGCGCCACCGCCGCGCCCATCGGGTTGCCGCCGAAAGTCGTGCCGTGGGCACCGAACTGCATGACCTCGGCCACCTTCGGTCCCGCCAGCATCGCACCGATGGGAAAGCCGCCGCCGAGCGCCTTGGCCAGCGTGACGATATCGGGCGTGACATGGTCGTGGCTATGCGCGAACAACGTGCCCGTGCGGCCCATGCCGCACTGGATCTCGTCGAGCACCATCAGTGCGCCGTGTTCGTCGCACAGCTCGCGCACCTTCTTCAGGAAGCCCGGCGCGGCCGGCATCACGCCGCCCTCGCCTTGCACCGGCTCGAGCATGACGGCCGCCACGCCCCCCTGGGCGAACGCTTCTTCCAGCGCCGCCGGATCGTTGAACGGAACGTAGCGGAAACCGCCGGGCAGCGGCTCGTAGCCTTCCTGGTATTTCGGCTGCGCGGTCGCCGTGACCGCGGCGAGGGTGCGCCCGTGGAAAGAGCCCTTGAAAGTGACGATCACCCGCTCTTCCGGGGTGCGTCCCTGCGAGGCCGCCCACTTGCGCACCAGCTTGATCGCGGCCTCGTTCGCCTCGGCGCCGGAATTGCACAGGAAAACGCGCTCGGCGAACGGCGCATGATCCACCAGTTCCTGCGCCAGGCGCAGCGGCGGCTCGGAATAGAAGACGTTGCTGGCGTGCCAGAGCTTGTGCGCCTGGGCGACCAGCGCCGCGACGAGATCGGGATCCTGGTGACCGAGCGAGTTCACCGCGATACCGGCCCCGAAATCCAGATAGTCACGACCTTGCGTATCCCATACCCGCGCGCCCTTGCCGTGGTCGAGCACGACATCGCGCGGACGGTAGACGGGCAGCCAGTAACGCTTGCCCAGGCCGAGAAGATCGGAGGGATCGACAGGATGCGACGACATTGGAACGGACTCCCGGCCCCGGCCGCAGCGCCGGGACCCATGCAGGGATGGATGCGCATGCACGCGCGTGAAAACCGAATCGTATAAGGCGATGGGCGCCCCGACAACGTGCGACGTGTGTCTCCCCTGCAACGGCGTGTTACACGTCGCTACACCGGCTGAACGGCCGGCATCCGGGTCGTCGCGGAAAATTCCTTGCGAATCAAAGCATCGGCACGGTGGCACGGCGCTTGCTCCCCTTCAGGGGCAAGGCCCTGTGAAGCCGCGTGGTTCGCTCGTCCGACGACCCTGCCAAGCCGGACGAACGGATGGGAACTCCCGGTCCTCCCGAGGACCGGGAGTTTTCTTTTCCGGGGCGGGTGGAACCGGTGCCGTCAACGCAACTGATCGAGGGCCAGCTGATGCTTCTTGCAAAGCCGATAGACGGTGACGCGGGAAACGCGCAGGCGGCGCGCGCATTCGCTGATGTTGAAGGCGCTCGCGCGCAGGCAATCCACGATCGCCTCGCGCTCGGCCGAGGTGCGCGCGCTACCCAGGCTGTCACGATCGCCAGCGGTCGCGTCCAGGCTCAGCTCCAGGTCCTCCGGCGTGATCAGTGCATCCTCGGCGATCACCGCCGCGCGCTGCACGCGGTTCATCAACTCGCGTACGTTGCCGGGCCACGCGAACGCGTTCATCGCCTTGCGCGCATTCGCACTGAACGCGCGGGCCCGCGTTCCGTAACTCTCGCGGAAGGTGTCGAGGAAATGCTGCGCCAACAATTCGATATCGCCCTGGCGCTCGCGAAGCGGCGGCATGCGCAGGCGCAGCACGTTGAGGCGATAGAACAGGTCCTCGCGGAATCGTCCCTGCGCCACTGCTTTTTCCAGGTCCACATGGGTCGCGGCGAGCACGCGCACGTCCACCTTGATCGACTGGCAGCTGCCGATCCGCTCGATCGTTCCCTCCTGCAACACGCGCAGCAGGTTCGTCTGCGCATCCAGCGGCAGGTCGCCGATCTCGTCGAGGAACACGATGCCGCCATCGGCGGATTCGAAATGGCCGATACGCCGCGCGGTGGCCCCCGTGAAAGCGCCGCGCTCGTGACCGAACAACTCGGACTGCACAAGGTTGGCCGGCAAGGCACCGCAGTTGATCGCCGCGAAAGGCCGGTCGCTGCGCGAGGAAATCTGGTGCAGCGCGCGCGCCGCCATCTCCTTGCCGGTACCGGTTTCCCCGGTGATCAGCAAAGGCAGTTCCACGGGCGCGAACTTGCGGATGTTCTGCGACAGCGCGCGGATGGCCGGGCTGGTGCCGGTCAGCATGCTGGGCTGGTCGTCGATGCGCGTCGGGCCATCGCCTGGAACACGGGCGAGCGCGCGGCGCAGCGCGCTGAACGAGGAGGGTCCATCGACGATCTCGAACGCGTGCGGCAACACATGACGAACGGAGGGGTCCCGCACGGGTGTCCTCACGCTGGTCAGGCCGATCCAGGTCATGTCCGGATGCGACTCGCGCAACCCGGCAAGGATACGTACGGCCGCCTGGGCGCTCGCGCGCAGATCCACCACCGCGATGGTGGCATCGCCGCATTCGGGCAATTCGGCATCCTGGCGTGCCGGATCGGCGACCACTGTCCGCCAACCAGCCCGGATCAGCCCGAAATGTTCTTCGACGCTCGGTCTACCCACCCAGACGACGCAACGTCCCGTCGATTCCCCGCGCGACATGCCTGCTCCTCACCATTTCGTGGCCTGCTGCCGGCTTCGCGGGCTCGTCTTCGGACCCGCCGCCGGCACCCCTGCAGGCCGGCAAGCCCCACTTCGTCGCCCGCATTCCCAGCAGGGACGACCGGCCCGACGTTATACCCGCTTGCCGAAAGCGGCCATACGCCAAACGAGCTAGCCTGACGAGCAGCACTCCATCGCTGTCGCGGTAGTCATAGAAACAGGTCGGGTAACAGCGTATTTCCCGGTGCGACGGCGTAACGGTCGAAGTCGCGCACGCCCTCTTCCCGCAAGACGTCTTCGTCGATGCAGAAGCGCCCGGTGAAATCGCGTGAGGGTTTCGTGAGGATCGCGTGCGCGGCGTCCGCCACGATGTCCGGCTTCCGACAGTGCTCGGCACGTACGCTGTCGCCCAGCATGGCGATGGCCGCGGTGGCGATCACCGTCCGCGGCCACAACGCGTTTACCGCGATGCCCATCGGAGCGAACTCCGGCGCCATGCCGAGCACGCAATGGCTCATGCCGAATTTCGCGATGGTGTACGCCACGTGCGGCGCGTACCACCTGGGGTCGATGCTCGGCGGCGGCGAAAGCATCAGCACATGCGGATTGGCCGATTCCTTGAGGAACGGCAGGCACGCCTGCGTCGCAAGGAAGGTGCCGCGCGTATTCACCTCGTGCATGAGGTCGAAACGTTTCATCGGCGTGTCCTCCACGCCGGCCAGCCAGATCGCGCTGGCATTGTTCACCAGGATGTCGATCCCGCCGAAGCGTTCCGCGGCGGTGGCGGCCGCCATGCGCACTTCGGCTTCCTCGCGGATGTCCACCTTCAGCGGCAGGGCCACGCCCCCGGCGGCCTCGATGGCCGCGGCGGCGGTATGGATGGTGCCCGGCAAGCGCGGGTTGGGCACGTTGCTCTTCGCCGCGATGACGATGTTGGCGCCGTCATGGGCCGCGCGCAGGGCGATCGCAAGCCCGATGCCGCGCGACGCGCCTGTGATGAACAAGGTCTTGCCGGCGAGCGTGGTCATGTCGGTACCTTATGCGCTATGCGCGTTGGAAACGCGGGAGGATATCTCGCAGTTCCGCAAGGCGTTGCAGGGGATCGGCGAGCTCGAGCATGTGCTGGCACTCGTCCGGATCCAGCGGCAGCAGCTCGGACAGACGGAACCCCACCCAGCTCGCGTCGTCCGCCTTCGCCGCCACGTCGTTGCGCCACGGCGGCGACATCTGCTCGGAGAGGCGCTCCAGGATGGTTGCCAGCAATCCGAATTCGGCCGGCAACGGAATGGTTTCCTCGTCTTGCCAGGTGGCGATGTCGCCACGCACCTGGCCGTCCGAGCGCACGCGTGTACGCATGACCCGGAAGCGCCGTCCGCCCTCGGCGACGATACCGAGGAGGCCGTCGTCACGGGTGTGGAAGTCGGTGATCGTGGCCAGCGTGCCCACCGCGGCGGGCACGGCGGGCTGCCCCGCCTCGCGGCCTTCGAGGATCATGCACACGCCAAAGGCCCGGCCGGTGCGCGCGCATTCGCGAACCAGGTCGATGTAGCGCGGCTCGAAGATGCGCAATTGCAGGTGACCGCCCGGAAAGAGGACGTTCGACAGGGGGAACAGCGGAAGGTCGAGGGCGGGCGTGGTCGCGGCCATGCCCGTGAGTCTAACCTGCGTCCAGCGCCGCGAAGAAGCGCCGGGGCGCTCCTTCGAAGCCGCCATTGGACATGAAGACGACGTGGTCGCCGTCGCGTGCTTCCGCCGCAAGCGCCGCGACGAGCCCATCCACGGTGGGCGAGGTGGCGCCGCGGCCGTCGAGCGCCGAGGTCACCTTCCCCGCATCCCAGGCAAGCTCGGGCCGGTGCAGGAAGACCACGCGATCGGCATCGGCCAGCGAAGGCGCGAGCGCCTCGGCATGCGCCCCGAGCCGCATCGAGTTCGAGCGGGGCTCGAGCGCCACGAGGATGCGTGCGTCGCCGACCTTCGCCCGCAAACCCGCCAGCGTCGTGGCGATGGCCGTCGGATGGTGGGCGAAGTCGTCATACACCGTCACGCCACGCGCCGTGCCGACGAGTTCCATGCGCCGCTTCACGCTCGCGAAGTCGCCGAAGGCCGGCAGCAGCGCGACGGGATCGGCGCCGGCCGCCGTCGCCGCGGCGAGCGCGGCCAGCGCGTTCATGACGTTATGCCGGCCCAGCGATCCCCAGCGAACTTCGCCCAGCGGCACTTCCGCGCGACGCACGCGGAAATGCGAGCCATCGGGCGAGAGCAGCTCGGCGCGCCAGTCGCCGGTATCGATGCCGAAGGTCTCCACCGGCGTCCACGCCCCCATCGCCAGCACCTCGGCGAGATAGGCGTCCTCGGCGTTGACGATCAGGCGGCCGTTGCCCGGGATGGTGCGCACCAGGTGATGGAACTGACGCTGGATCGCCGCCACGTCGGGGAAGATATCCGCGTGGTCGTATTCGAGGTTGTTGAGGATCGCGATGCGCGGCCGGTAATGGACGAACTTCGAACGCTTGTCGAAGAAGGCCGAATCGTATTCGTCGGCCTCGATGACGAAGGGCTTGCCCTCCCCACGCCGCGCCGAGACATCGAAGTTCCCCGGTACGCCGCCAATCAGGAATCCCGGCGACAGGCCGGCGGATTCGAGCAGGTGCGCCAGCAGGCTGGTGGTCGTGGTCTTGCCATGCGTGCCGGCCACGGCCAGCACCTCGCGCCCGCCGAGCAAGGTCTCGCCAAGCCATTGCGGCCCGGAAATGTAGCGCAGGCCCTCGTCGAGCATGTATTCCACGGCGGGGTTGCCACGCGTCATGGCATTGCCGACCACGACCAGGTCCGGCGCCGGCTGCAGGTGTTCCGCCTTGTAGCCCTGCATCAGCGCGATGCCGAGGTCCTGGAGCTGGGTGCTCATGGGCGGGTAGACGTTGGCGTCGGAACCTTCGACGGTGAGGCCGAGTTCGCGCGCGAGCGCGGCCACGCCGCCCATGAAGGTGCCGCAGATACCGAGGATATGGACGCGCATGAGGGGGCTCGTCTTGGCGCGGCGCGAGGGCACCGCGGAGATCCGCCGGCCAGGCCGGCGGACCATGGTGATCAGGCGCTGGCGGCCTTGACGCCACCGGGCAGCACGTCCAGCACGCGCTGGGTCACTTCGTCGAGCTCACCGACGCCGTCGACGACCTGCAGCTTGCCACGCTGCTTGTAGAAGTCGGCCACCGGAGCGGTCTGGTCGGCGTAGATGCCGAGGCGCTTCTTGACCGTGTCCGGGTTATCGTCCGGACGGCCTTCCTTTTCGAAACGCACCTCGCAGCGATCGACGATGGCCGAATCGGGCACGTCGAGCTTGACCACCACATCCAATGGCTGGCCGATCCGGGCCAGTACGGTATCCAGCGCGTCGGCCTGGGCCAGGTTGCGCGGATAGCCGTCGAGGATGAAGCCCGGCTTCGCGTCGGGCTCACCCAGGCGGTGCTCGATGATGCCGAGCATGATGTCGTCGGGCAGCAGTTGACCGGCGTCCATGAGGCCCTTGGCCTTGAGGCCCAGTTCGGTGCCGGCCTTGATCTCCGCGCGCAACAGGTCGCCGGTGGAGATGTGCGGTACGCCGAGGCGTTCCTTGAGGCGGGTGGCCTGGGTACCCTTGCCGGAACCGGGGGCGCCGAATAGCACGAGTCGCATTGATGCTCCGTTTCGTCGGACGCACGGGGCAACCCCGCCGCCGGACACGAGAAAATGGATCTCAAGGTAACGGCAGCGGCGCCGCCGCGTCAAACGGCTGAAATACTGGCCCCGTTCAAGCCACCATGACGCCGGGCGCGCTACCCTGCGCTTCCCGCCCCACCAGAAGGATGCGAAGCATGGCCGCCGGCAAACTCCTCTACGCCCAGTCGGGCGGTGTCTCCGCCGTGATCAACGCCACCGCCGCGGGCGTGATCGAGACGGCCCGGGACAAGGGCATCGTGGTGTATGCCGCGCGCAACGGCATCCTCGGCGCGCTGCGCGAGGAGCTCATCGACACCACCAAGGAAGCCAAGGCCAACATCGCCGCGCTCAGGCACACGCCGGGCGGCGCCTTCGGCTCCTGCCGCTACAAGCTGAAGTCGCTGGAAGAGAACCGCGCCGAGTACGAGCGCCTGATCGAGGTCTTCAAGGCACACGACATCCGCACCTTCCTCTACAACGGTGGCAACGATTCGGCGGACACCGCCAACAAGGTTTCGAAGATCGGCCAGGCGCTCGGCTACGAGGTGAGCTGCATCGGCGTGCCGAAGACGATCGACAACGACCTGGTGGTGACCGACACCTGCCCGGGCTTCGGCTCGGTCGCCAAGTACACGGCGATCGCCGTGCGCGAGGCCAGCCTCGACGTGGCCTCCATGATGGATACCTCCACCAAGGTGTTCATCATCGAGGTGATGGGCCGCCACGCAGGCTGGATCGCCGCGGCGGCCGGCCTGGCCGGGTCGGCGGCGGGCGATCCGCCGCACGTCATCCTGTTCCCGGAAAACGTTTTCGATCCGGAAACCTTCCTCGCCAAGGTCAAGGCCACCGTCGAGAAGGTGGGCTATTGCACCGTCGTGGTCTCCGAAGGCGTCAAGGACCAGGAAGGGAAGTTCCTCGCCGAATCCGGCGCGCGCGACGCGTTCGGCCATGCGCAACTGGGCGGCGCCGCGCCGGTGCTGGCCGCGCTGGTGCGCGAAAAACTCGGTTACAAGTATCACTGGGCCCTGCCCGACTACCTGCAGCGTTCGGCGCGGCACGTCGCTTCCAAGACCGATCTCGAACAGGCCTATGCCGTGGGCAAGAAGGCGGTGGAATACGCGGCGGAAGGACTCAACGCCGTCATGCCGGTGATCGTGCGCACGTCGGACGAGCCGTACAAGTGGAAGATCGAGGCGGCGCCGCTGGACAAGATCGCCAACCATGAGAAGAAGATGCCGAAGAACTTCATCTCCAAGGATGGTTTCGGCATCACCGCGGCCGCGCGCCGCTACCTCGCACCGCTGATCCAGGGCGAGGCGCCGCCGCCGTATGGGGCCGACGGCCTGCCGATGTACGTGACGCTGAAGAATGCACCGGTGCCGAGGAAGCTGAAGAAGTTCGCGATCGGGTGAATCGCGCTTGAGTTGTGGGAGCCGCTTCAGCGGCGAAGGGTGCTAGTGGTGAACTGGCCCGCTGTCGGCGATGACCGGGTGGCGAAGCGGCCGGTATCATCAAGTGTCATTCTTCCCGGACCCGCCATGGACCTCATCATCCGCCACGCCAGCCTTCCCGACGGCCGCATGGACGTCGACATCGGGATCGTGGACGGCCGCTTCGCGGCGATCCAGCCAGGCCTGCCGGCAGAGGGGAACGAGGAGATCGACGCTCGGGGCCGGCTGGTCGCGCCGCCGTTCGTCGATGCGCACTTCCACATGGATGCCACGCTGTCGCTGGGCCTGCCACGCCTGAACGCCTCCGGCACGTTGCTCGAAGGCATCGCGCTGTGGGGCGAACTGAAACCCGATCTCACCCAGCAGGCGCTGGTCGATCGCGCGATGGCCTATTGCGACATGGCCGTGGCCCAGGGGCTGCTCGCGATTCGCAGCCACGTGGACATCTGCGACGATCGCCTGCTCGCGACGGAAGCGTTGCTCGAAGTGAAGCGCCGCGTCGCGCCCTACCTGCACCTCGAACTCGTGGCTTTCCCCCAGGACGGCCTGCTGCGCTCGACCCATGCGAAGGCGAACCTCGTACGCGCGCTGGACATGGGAGTGGACGTGGTCGGCGGCATACCGCACTTCGAACGGACGATGGCCGACGGCGCCATCTCCATCCGCTGGTTGTGCGAACTGGCGGCCGAACGCGGTCTGCGCGTGGACATGCACTGCGACGAGTCCGACGACCCGCTGTCGCGACACATCGAGACGCTGGCCGCCGAAACCATCCGCACCGGCTTGCAGGGGCGGGTGACGGGCTCGCACCTCACCTCGATGCACTCGATGGACAACTACTACGTGTCGAAGCTGCTTCCGCTCATCGCGGAAGCCGGCGTGCATGCGATCGCCAATCCACTCATCAACATCACCCTGCAAGGCCGGCACGACACGTATCCGAAGCGGCGCGGCATGACCCGCGTGCCCGAACTCATGGATGCCGGGGTGAACGTCGCCTTCGGCCACGATTGCGTCATGGACCCCTGGTACGGCATGGGTTCGGCCGACATGCTCGACGTGGCGCACATGGGCCTGCACGTGGCGCAGATGACTTCCACCTCGGGCGTGGCGCGGGCCTTCGCCGCCGTGACCGCCAACGCTGCCCACGTACTCGGCCTGGAGGGATACGGCATCGCGCAGGGAAACCATGCCGACCTGGTGCTCTTGCAGGCCGGCGACGCCTACGAGGCCATCCGGCTCAAGGCGAACCGCCTGCTGGTGGTGCGCGGGGGCCGGATCCTGGCCCGGACACCTGAACGAAGAACGGAGCTTCGCCTGCCGGAACGCCCGGAAAACCTCAGCCTGGAGTTCCGCCCGGGCTCGATTTCCTGAACGCACCGGTTCAATAGCTGTCGCGGCAGTGAACACTTTCTTGAATCTTTCATTTCGTAGGACTTCGCGTTCAGCCAATGCTGCCTAGCATCCGAATCGTCGATCGGCCGCGGTGACCCGCGGGGTGACGATCGTCCTGGGAGACCCACGATGAAAACGATGCTTCGTACCGCGTTCGCCGTCCTGGCACTGGCCACCACGACGGCGGCCTTCGCCGACGACCATGGCCGTGGCGACCGCGACCACGGGCGGGATCGCGACCGCCACGGCTACGACCGCCGCCATGACGACCACGGCTGGCGCCATGACAACGACTGGCGCGGGCATCGTCCGCCGCCGCGTTACTACGGCCACGGCTACGACCACCGTTACGACCACCGCCCGGTCTATTACCACCGCCCGCCACCGCCGCGTTACTACGGCCACTGGGAGCGCGGGCACCGCTACTACGGACGCAACGTGGTCGTGTACGACTACGGCAGCTATCGCCTGCGTCCGCCGCCGCGCGGCTACCACTGGGTCCGTGAGAACAACGATTTCCTCCTGGTCGCCATCGCGACAGGCATCATCTTCGACATCGCCACGCGTTAACGGGAGACACGCATCATGAAATCGTTCGGAAAACTGGTTTTCTGCATCGCCACCCTGGGCGCGATCGCGCCTGCGTTCGCTTTCGATCCGCCGCGCGGGGGACCGCCGGGGCAGGACCGTCACGATGACAGGCGCGACGATCGTGGCGACCGCCGCGACGATCGCGACTGGCACGACGACCGCGGCAATCACCGTGGCCCGCCGCCGCACGCACGCAGCTGGCAGCGCGGCCATCGCTACGATGGTCCCGTCATCATCGTGAATGACTATCGCGTGCGCCACCTGCGCGAGCCGCCACGTGGTTACCACTGGGTCCGCGACGACGATAGCGACCAGTACCTGCTCGTGGCCATCGCCACCGGCATCATCCTGGATATAGCCACACGGTAAGCCGAGCGTGCGCTGCGGCACCTACGCCGCAGCGCACAACGCCTTCCCCCGCCTCCCCTGCCTATACTCGGATCGGGCCCCATGTTGGGCTCCCACAATTCGGGGAGGCTTCGATGCTGCAGCAGTACGGTTTATGGATCGCGCTGGCATGTGCGGTCGTTGCGATTCTGTACGGCGCGTTTTCGGTCAGTTGGGTCTTGGCCAGGTCGCCGGGCAACGAACGAATGCAGGAGATCGCCGCGGCGATCCAGGAAGGCGCCCGCGCTTACCTCAACCGCCAATACGCCACCATCGGCGTCGTCGGCATCGTGCTTTTCCTGCTCCTCGGCATCTTCCTCGACTGGGGTACCGCGATCGGCTTCGCGCTGGGGGCGGTGCTCTCGGGGGCCGCCGGCTACATCGGCATGAACGTATCCGTTCGCGCCAACGTACGTACCGCCGAGGCCGCCAGGAGCGGCCTTTCTTCTGCCCTCGCGGTGGCCTTCCGTGGCGGCGCCGTCACCGGCATGCTGGTGGTCGGGCTCGGCTTGCTCGGCGTGGCCGGCTATTACGGCGTGCTCACCCACATGGGCTACGAGCGCACGCATGTCCTGCATTCACTGGTGGGGCTCGCGTTCGGGTCCTCGCTGATCTCGATCTTCGCGCGCCTGGGTGGTGGCATCTTCACCAAGGGCGCCGACGTGGGCGCGGACCTGGTCGGCAAGGTCGAGGCTGGCATCCCCGAGGACGACCCGCGCAACCCGGCGGTCATCGCGGACAACGTGGGCGACAACGTCGGCGATTGCGCCGGCATGGCCGCCGACCTCTTCGAAACCTACGCGGTGACCCTGATCGCCACGATGTTGCTGGGCGGCGTGATGGCGACGGAGGTGGGTCCCTCCGGCGTTCTTTATCCGCTGGTGCTCGGGGGAGCGTCCATCGTGGCCTCGGTGATCGGCACGTTCTTCGTGAAGACCCGCGGCGGCAAGATCATGAACGCGCTCTACGCCGGCGTGGCGGTGTCCGCCGTGCTGGCGGCGGTCGCGTTCTGGCCCATCACCCAATCGTTGATGGCCGATTCCGCCTTCGGCCCCGGCCGCATCTACGGCTGCGCGCTCATCGGCCTGGTGCTCACCGGTGCGATGGTGGTGATCACCGAGTACTACACCGCGACCGAGTTCCGCCCGGTACGCCACGTGGCACAAGCCTCGACCACGGGCCATGCGACCAACATCATCGCCGGGCTCGGCGTTTCGATGAAGTCCACGGCGTTGCCCGTGCTCGCGGTATGCGCGGCGATATGGGGCGCATTCGCGCTGGCCGGCCTCTACGGCATCGCCATCGCCGCCACGGCCATGCTCAGCATGACCGGAATGATCGTGGCGCTGGATGCCTACGGACCGATCACCGACAACGCGGGCGGCATCGCCGAGATGGCCGAACTCCCCGCCGAGGTACGCGGCGTCACCGATCCGCTGGATGCCGTGGGCAACACGACCAAGGCAGTGACCAAGGGCTATGCGATCGGCTCGGCGGGCCTCGCGGCGCTGGTGCTGTTCGCCGACTACACGCACAACCTGAATCTCCATTTCGGTGGCACCGAGGTGCGTTTCGACTTGTCCAACCACTACGTGATCATCGGCCTGCTGATCGGCGGCCTGATCCCGTACCTGTTCGCGGCCATGGCGATGGAAGCGGTGGGCCGTGCCGCCGGCGCGGTCGTGGAGGAAGTGCGCCGGCAGTTCCGCGAGATCACCGGCATCATGGAGGGCACGACCAAGCCCGACTACTCGCGCGCGGTCGACCTGCTCACCCGCTCGGCGATCCGCGAGATGCTGGTTCCCTCGCTGCTGCCGGTGCTGGTACCCGTGGTGGTGATCTTCGGCTTCAAGTGGCTCGGCGGCCCCGAGGCAGGCGCGCAAGCGCTGGGCGGCGTGCTGATCGGCACGATCGTCACCGGCTTGTTCGTGGCCATCTCCATGACCACGGGCGGTGGCGCCTGGGATAACGCCAAGAAATACATCGAGGATGGCCATTTCGGCGGCAAGGGTTCCGACGCGCACAAGGCCGCGGTTACCGGCGACACCGTGGGCGATCCGTACAAGGACACGGCGGGACCGGCGGTGAATCCGCTGATCAAGATCATCAATATCGTGGCGTTGCTGTTGATTCCGTTGCTTTAGGAGCATCGCCGGCTCCAGGAGCATCGCCGACAGGGTCGGCTCCCACCAGGCTTGCCTTTCCCTGGTGGGAGCCGACCTTGTCGGCGATCCCTCGGCACCGGGCCAGATTGAGGCAAGCACCCATCGCCGCTGAAGCGGCTCCCACAGCTGTAGTGGCTCCCACAACGGATGCGGCTCCCACGGATATGCCATGCCCCAGGATAGGTAGGAAGTCATGGCATCCACCGTGATGCCGCTGCGCTAAGGTCGGGCTTTCACCCCCAGGATCACCGACCCATGCATCGACGCTGGATTGCGCTGGCCATCGCCCTTACCTTCAGTGGCATGACCCAAGCCCACGAAACGCCCAAGACCGCCGCGCCCGCCATCGAAGCCGGCGCCGATGACGAAAACCTCTGGCTCGACGATATCGACGGTGCCAAGCCCCTGGAATGGGTCAAGGCGCGCAACGCCGAGACCGTCGCCAAGTACGCGGAAGGCGAGGATTTCAAGACCCTCGATGCGCGCATCCTCGAGGTGCTCGATTCCGACGCGAAGATCCCCATGGTGTCGAAGATCGGCGACCACTATTACAACTTCTGGCGCGACAAGCAGCACCCGAAGGGCCTCTGGCGGCGAACGACACTGGCCGAGTATCGCAAGGACAAGCCCGCCTGGGAGACGGTGATCGATCTCGACGCACTCGCCGCCTCCGAGAAGGAGAACTGGGTGTGGCACGGCGCGCAGTGCCTCAAGCCCGACTATCGCCGCTGCCTCGTCTCGCTCTCGCGCGGTGGCGCGGACGCGGACGTGGTACGCGAGTTCGACCTGTCGACGAAGCGCTTCATCGAGGGTGGTTTCAGCCTGCCCGAGGCGAAGAGCCAGGTCGCGTGGATCGACGACGACCACATCTACGTCGCCACGGACTTCGGTCCCGGCTCCATGACGACATCGAGCTACCCACGCATCGTGAAGGAGTGGAAGCGCGGTACGCCGCTTTCGTCCGCCACGACGGTATACGAGGGTAAGCCGAGCGACATGTCGATCTCGGCCTTCCGCGATCTCACGCCCGGCTTCGAACGCGACTTCGTGCAGCGCGCGCTGGAGTTCTACAACTCGGAAACCTTCCTTCGTGGCAAGGACGGCAAGCTCACGAAGGTCGACGTCCCCAACGACGCCGAGACCGACGTCGAGCGCGAGTGGTTGCTGATCGAGCCACGTACGCCCTGGACCGTCGGTGGCAAGACCTACCCTTCCGGTGCGTTGCTGGCGACGAAGTTCGACGACTACATGGCCGGCAAGCGGGACATCATCGTGCTTTTCACACCCGACGAGCACACTTCGCTGTCGAGCCACTCGTGGACGCGCCATCACCTGATCCTCAACCTCATGCGCGATGTCGTCAGTGAGATTCAGGTACTGACGCCAGCCTCCGCGGGTGCATGGAAGAGTGAAACACTGAGCGGCGCGCCCGCGCTCAGCACGATGCAGGCCGGCGGCATCGACGCCGACGAGAGCGACGACTATTTCCTCACCGTCTCCGGCTTCCTGCAGCCCACCACGCTCTACCACGGCACACTGGGCAAGGGCGAGCGCGAGGCGATCAAGCACAGCCCTGCGTTCTTCGATGCCTCGCGGTTCGTCGTGAGCCAGCACTTCGCCACCTCCAAGGACGGCACCAAGGTGCCCTACTTCGAGATCGCTCCGAAGGCGATGAAGGCCGATGGCAACAACCCGACCCTGGTCTACGGCTACGGTGGGTTCGAGATCTCCCTGCAACCGATGTATTCCGCCGGTGTCGGTCGCGCATGGTTGGAGAAGGGCGGCGTCTACGTCATCGCCAATATCCGCGGCGGCGGTGAGTACGGCCCGCGCTGGCACCAGGCGGCGCTGAAGGCGAACCGTCCGCGTGCCTACGAGGACTTCGCCGCCGTATCGCAGGACCTGATCGACCGGAAGATCACCAGCCCGCGCCACATGGGCATGATGGGCGGCAGCAACGGCGGCCTGCTGGCCGGCAACATGCTGACCAAGTACCCGCAACTCTATGGGGCGGTGGTAAGCCAGGTGGCCCTGCTGGACATGAAGCGCTATACGCATATGTCGGCCGGCGCCTCGTGGATGGCCGAATACGGCGATCCGGACAAGCCGGAGGAATGGAAGTACATCCAGACCTTCTCGCCGTACCAGAACCTGCACAAGGGCACCAAATATCCGCCCGTGCTGTTCACCACCTCGACGCGGGACGACCGCGTGGGGCCGGTTCATGCACGCAAGATGGCGGCCCGCATGCAGGCCATGGGCTTCGACGCCAGCCTGTACGAGAACATCGAGGGCGGCCACGGCGCCGCGGCGGACAACAAGCAGTCGGCGTTCATGAACGCCCTGGCCTACACCTACCTCTGGGAACACCTGAAGTAAGGGAGATCTCGGCCCCGGGGTTTCCCCCCGGGGCGGGGTGGCCGTATCCTATCCGGCCGACTTATCCCCGAAGAATCAAGGAATCCCATGGGTCTGCACCTCGTTCCCGCCGGTCGCAACGTGCCGGATGAAATCAACGTCATCATCGAGATCCCCAAGGATGCGGAGCCGGTCAAGTACGAAGTGGACAAGCAGAGCGGCGCGATCTTCGTCGACCGCATCCTCTCCACGCCGATGCGCTATCCCTGCAACTACGGCTACGTCCCCGGCACGCTCGGCGGCGACGGCGACCCCCTCGACGCGTTGGTGATCCTGCCCCTTTCCCTGGTACCGGGCTCGGTGATCCGCTGCCATCCGGTGGGCATGCTGAAGATGACGGACGAGGCCGGAGCGGACGAGAAACTCGTCGTGGTGCCGGTGGAGAAGGTATTCGCGGGCTACGCGCATATCCGCGACATCGGACAGGTCTCGGGCCACTGGCTGGAGCGCATCGGCCACTTCTTCGAGCACTACAAGGATCTGGAGAAGGGCAAGTGGGTCAAGATCGACGGCTGGGTCGGCGCCGAAGAGGCGAAGGCCGAGATCGTGTCGGGCATGGAACGCTACAAGATCGATAACTGATCTGTGGGACGGGTGCTCTGCCGGTTTTCGGCGAGCACCCTTCGCCGACAAGGTCGGCTCCCACCAAGACCTGCGCAGGTCTTGGTGGGAGCCGATTCTATCGGCGACCCGCGCGCAGCGCGGCCCGTTCACCGCACCCCGTCACCGTCACCCCCGCCCCAGCAAGCCCCGCAGATCGATGATCGCCGCGTTCGCCCGCGATATGTAGTTCGCCATCACCAGCGAATGATTGGCGAAGAAACCGAACGGTGAACCATTCAGCACCACCGGGCTACCCAGCGATTTCTGCGACTCTTCCAGTTCCCGGATCACCTGTTGCAGGCTCGCGTCCGCGTTCTTGCTGCGCAGGATCGGGGCGAAATCGTGGCGGATCGCCTTCAACTGCTCCAGCAGGGTCCAGGTGTAGCCACGCGCTTCGTAGAAGTTGTCGTCGATCTTGTTCCAGGGGGTCTTCACGTACACGGCCTTCGCCGGGCCCGCGTTCGCTGCCACGTCGGCATTCGGCGCGGCATCCACCTTCAACTGGCCGACACTTGCCGAGAGCCGTTGCGAGAGCGAACCAAGGCGTGCGGACACCGTCTGCAGGTAGTCGGCCAGGTTGTCGGCCCGCGCGTAGAAATGCGCATTGGCATCCTCGGCATCCGACAGGCGCGACAGGTATTTCTCCAGGTCGTCCGTGGCCTTCGCGTACTGCGATTCCGAACTCGGCAGCAGCCAACGGTCATTGGGGCTGTTGAGCAGCGGATCGGCCTCGCCCAGGTCCTTGTCCTCGGTGGACTGCGTCTGCGAACGGCTGAAGTCGTTGCGCAGCGATCGGGCCAGGTCGCGCGAGGCGACCAGCGAGCCGAATTCCCAGTTGGGCATGTTGTCCATGAACACCCCGGGCGGCAGCTTGTCGTTGCTGAGATAGCCACCACGCTTGTCCAGCAAGGTGTCGACCGAGCGGATCAGCGTGTAGGTGGTGACGGCGCCCGTGCTCATGGGGCGGCCGATGTCCTTCATGTGCGCGGTGGTGACGGCGACCGGGTCGAACTGCTCGGGCTCCTTGTCCCACCACCACATCGTGATGAGGACCACCAACACGAGGATCGCGACGAGCAACGCGATCGCCATGCTGAACGGGTTCCTTCGGCGCCGGGCCGGCGCGGGCGTGGCGGTCGCATTCATGGGTCATCCTTATCGTCGCGAACGTGGGCGCCTAGCTTACCGCGTCATGGTCGATGTGCTCGCGGGCACGCTTGCCGTCGGCCATTGCCTGCCTCCCTGGGCTCCCACCAGAGCGCCGGCACTCATGCCTTGCGGTACACCTCTGCGCCTTGCGCCAGGAATTCAGCTGACTTCTCCGCCATGCCGCGCTCGGCCAGCTCGGTCGTGCCCTGCTCCGCCGCGTAGTCGCGGACGTCCTGGGTGATCTTCATCGAGCAGAACTTCGGGCCGCACATCGAACAGAAGTGGGCGGACTTGTGTGCATCCTTAGGCATCGTCTCATCGTGGAATTCCCGCGCCTTGTCCGGGTCCAGGCCGAGATTGAACTGGTCGTCCCAACGGAACTCGAAGCGGGCCTTGGACAAGGCGTTGTCGCGCACCTGCGCGCCCGGATGGCCCTTGGCGAGGTCGGCCGCGTGCGCCGCGATCTTGTAAGCGATGATGCCGTCCCGGACGTCCTGCCGGTTGGGCAGCCCCAGGTGTTCCTTCGGCGTGACGTAGCAAAGCATGGCGGTGCCGAACCAGCCGATCATCGCCGCGCCGATCGCGCTGGTGATGTGGTCGTAACCCGGCGCGATATCGGTGGTCAGCGGCCCCAACGTGTAGAACGGCGCTTCGTGGCACTTCTCCAGCTGGCGGTCCATGTTCTCCTTGATGAGATGCATGGGCACGTGCCCGGGGCCTTCGATCATGCACTGCACATCGTGTTTCCAGGCCAGTTGAGTAAGTTCGCCGAGCGTATCCAGTTCGCCGAACTGGGCGGCGTCGTTCGCATCGGCCACGCAACCCGGACGCAGTCCGTCACCGAGACTGAAGGACACGTCGTACGCCTTCATGATCTCGCAGATGTCCTCGAAATGCGTGTAGAGGAAATTCTCGCGATGGTGCGCGAGGCACCACTTGGCCATGATCGAGCCACCTCGGGACACGATGCCGGTGACGCGCTTCGCCGTGAGCGGGACGAAACGCAGCAACACGCCGGCGTGGATGGTGAAGTAGTCCACGCCCTGCTCGGCCTGCTCGACCAGCGTGTCCCGGAAGATGTCCCAGGTGAGGTCTTCCGCCACGCCATCGACCTTTTCCAGCGCCTGGTAGATCGGCACGGTACCGATGGGCACCGGCGAGTTGCGTACGATCCACTCGCGCGTCTCGTGGATGTGCTTGCCGGTGGAGAGGTCCATCACGGTGTCGCCGCCCCAGCGGATCGCCCAGACCAGCTTCTCCACTTCCTCGGCGATACCGGAACTGACCGCGCTGTTGCCGATGTTGGCGTTGACCTTGGTGAGGAAGTTGCGGCCGATGATCATCGGCTCCGCTTCTGGATGGTTGATGTTGGCCGGAATGATCGCGCGGCCGCGCGCCACCTCGTCGCGCACGAATGCCGGGGTGATCCGCGTGGGCAGGGATGCGCCGAAGGCCTCGCCGGGGTGCTGCATGCGCAGCGCGCTCCCGGCCAGCGCGTCGATGCGCTGATTCTCGCGGATGGCGATGTATTCCATCTCCGGGGTGACGATGCCGCGCCGTGCGTAGTGCATCTGGGTGACGTTGGCGCCCACCTTCGCCCGCAACGGCGCACGCGCTGAGCCGAAGCGGATGGGATCCAGCCGCGGATCGTTCGCCCTGCTCCGGCCGAAGCTCGACGACAGCCCGTCCAGGCGCTCGACATCGCCACGTTCGGCGATCCAGGCCGCGCGTGGCGTCGGCAAGCCAGCGGCCAGGTCCACCACGTGCCCGGGATCGGTGTAGGGGCCGGAGGTGTCGTAGACGACGATCGCCGGATTGTCCTCGCCGCCGAAAAGCGTCGGGGTCGTGGATTGCGCGATCTCGCGCATCGGCACGCGCAGGTCGGGCCGGCTGCCGGTGACGTGGATCTTTCGGGAGCCGGCGATCGGCGCGGTAACGGACTGGGACAGCTCGCGCGCGGCACGGGCCAGGTCGGTGGGCAAGGCATTCATCGGCTTCTCGTTCCTCACAGGGGAAGGGAGAAGCGGACGGCGCCGTCACGAGGCACGACGCGTGCCTGGGCACGCATGTCGACCGTGGACGAAGCTTCCTACGCCGGTACGGACCGGATCAGGTTCGAAGGGACTCTCTCAGCCCGCGCGTATCGCATGGGCACCCCCGCTTCGCCGGGGATTCAACCACGAAGCGGGCCAGGAAGCGAGCGTCAGACGCTCACGTGGCGCGGCGAATACGCGCGCATGAACATGTCCACCGCGGCCAGGGCGTTGGACCTGACCTCCTCAGCGAACTGCACGGCGCAGTCTTCGCAACCGAACAGGCGGCGGATCAGCAGGTCACCCTTGAGCAGGGCGAGGAACTGGGTGGTGGCGCGCGATACGTCGGGAATGTCCAGCTGGCCGCGCGAAGCGGCGCCTTCGAGCAGGCGTTGCATCAACTTGTGCATGCGCGCCGGGCCCTCTTCCCATACCAGGCGGCCGAAACGCGGATTGCCGCCCGACTGGCAGTCGGAGAGGATCGCGCGGAAGGTGCCCACCGATTCCGTGTTGGTTTCCATCGCCGCGTGGCGGCTGGCGATGTTGGTCAGGGTGACGCGAATGTCGGCACCCGGATTGAAGTCGAACAGGTCGTCCGGCAGGCGCTCCTGGACGTGTGCGCGGATGACCTCGCGGAAGAGGTTGTCCTTGTCGCCGAAATGGCTGTACACGGTGAGCTTGGATACGCCGGCGGAAGCCGCGACGGCATCCATGCTGGTGCCCGCGAAGCCGCCATGGGTGAAGAGCGATTTGGCCGCGTCGAGGATGGCCGCGCGCTTCTCCATGTCCTTCGGACGCCCCGGACCCTGGGTCTTCAATTTCGGGCTGGCGTTCATGGCTGCACCTTCACAAACAGAAATTATGACTTTATTATACGCAGCGGTTCAGTTATTTCCAGCAGGCCGGAAAAACGCTGGCCGTACCGCTCGTCTACCTTAGAATGACAAGTGGGGGCGTTCGGGCGGTTACCCATGGCGGCCAAGGGTGGGCGTCGATGGCCGTTCAGGCGCCAGCGCACGTGCCGATGGCGTGGACCATGACTTCCGTCAGGCCGGTCCGGTGACTTCCGGCACTTCGCCGGATGGCGTCGGCACCGCAGCCTTAACACATTGGGAAAACGGGCGCTAAGCGCTTATCCTTCCGAATCTTTTTGCAGCTTTCGTACGGGATCCAACACATGGCGATGAATTTCGAGCAGGCGCGGCAGAACATGGTCGAGAACCAGGTTCGCCCCTGGGAAGTCCTCGACGCCGACGTCCTCGAGACCCTGAAGAGCGTGCGCCGCGAAGATTTCGTCGCGCCGGCTCACCGGAACGTGGCATTCGCCGACCTCACCCTGCCCCTTGGGCACGGCGAGGTGATGATGAAGCCGGTGATCGAGGGCCGGGTACTCCAGGCCCTGGCGCTCACCAAGACCGACGAGGTCCTCGAGATCGGCACCGGTTCGGGTTACCTCACCGCCTGCCTCGCCCGTCTCGCCGGCAAGGTCACCAGCATCGACATGCATGCCGACTTCGTCGAGTCCGCGGGCCAGCGTCTGGCAGCGGCGGCGGTGACGAACGTCTCGCTGGAGACGGCCGAGGCCGTCAACGGTTACAAGCCCACGGGCGTTTTCGACGCCGTCGTGGTCACGGGAGCCGTGCACACGGTGCCCGAGAAGTTCGTGCGCTGGCTGAAGCCTGGCGGGCGCATGTTCGTGGTACACGGCGATTCACCCGCGCAAACGGCGGTCCTGCTTACCCACGAGGGTGAGGGTCGCTTCCGCGAGGAGTCGCTGTTCGAAACGGACCTTCCCTACCTGGCGCATGCCGCGCCGGTGAAGCGCTTCGTGCTCTGACCCACCAGATTCCCTATCACCCACGAGGCGAAACCATGCGCTTGAAGCTGCTCACCGTCGCGCTGGCATTGGCCGCGATGCCGTTCGCGAGCCATGCGGAAGACTTGCTCGACGCCTACCGGCAGGCCCGGGCCAACGACCCGGTGCTGTCGCAGGCCGACTCCACCCGTCTCGCCACCGGCGAGGGCGTGACGCAGGCCCGGGCGCTGTTGCTGCCGCAGATCAATGCCCAGCTCAGCCTTAACCAGAGCGACCCGAACGGACCCTCACGCTCGATCGTCACCGATGCCGCCGGCAATCCGGTGGTCGATGGGGCCGGCAACCCGGTGCTCACCTCCGACGCGGGCCATACCCGCACCCGTGAGCTGAGCGCCACCATCAGCCAGAGCGTGGTCGACTTCAGCAAGTACGCCGACCTGAAGGCCGCGCGCTCCTCGTCGGAGGCGCAGGACGCCACCTATGAGGCGGCCTTGCAGCAGCTCGCCACCCGTGTCGCCACCGCGTATTTCCAGGTGCTGACCAACGACGACGCCCTGACCTTCGCCAAGGCGAACGAGCAGGCGCTGGCCCGTCAGCTCGAACAGGCCCAGCAGCGCTTCGATGTCGGCCTTTCCGCGATCACCGACGTGCAGGACGCCAAGGCCCAGCACGACACCGCGGTGGCCGCGGTGATCACCGCCGAGAACACGCTGGCGGATTCCCGCGAGGCGCTCACCCAGATCACCGGCAAGCCGGCCGACAACCTGAAGAAGCTGCGCGAGCAGCTGCCGATGGACCCGCCGTCGCCCAACGATCCGAAAGCCTGGGTGGCCGAGGCGGTCAAGAGCAACCCGACCATCATCGCCTCGCAGTACAACGTCGAGTCAGCCGAACACAGCATTTCGTCCGCGCGCGCCGGGCACCTGCCCACGCTCGATGCGACGGTCGGCTACAGCAAGAGCACGGCGTGGACCCAGAACGCCGGTACCGCGTCCTCCGCGGGCACGCTCGGCACCAGCAGTAACGGCCGTGGAGCGACCAGCGTGGGCCTGACCCTCAGCGTGCCGATCTTCTCCGGCGGCGCCACCCAGTCCCGCGTGCGCCAGTCGATCTACCAGCGTGACGCGGCACAGGATTCCCTGGAGTCGTCCCGCCGCCAGGTCGTGCGCGACACGCTGAACTACTACCGCTCGGTCGTTGCCGGCATCAGCAAGGTCGAGGCGACCAAGGCCGCCGTCGAGTCGTCCGAAAGCGCACGCGACGCCACGCAGGCCGGCTTCGAGGTCGGCACGCGCACCATCGTCGACGTGCTGATCGCGCAGCAGAACCTCACCCAGGCACTCAGCGACT
Source organism: Luteibacter jiangsuensis (assembly GCF_030812295.1). Classification (GTDB taxonomy): domain Bacteria; phylum Pseudomonadota; class Gammaproteobacteria; order Xanthomonadales; family Rhodanobacteraceae; genus Luteibacter; species Luteibacter jiangsuensis_A. The sequence continues at coordinate 987,903 of NZ_JAUSSK010000002.1, read as the reverse complement.
ATTCGCAGGCCCGCCATCAGTTCATCCTCGACAAGCTGCTGCTCAAGCAGACCGCGGGCACGGTGGATGTGAAGGACCTCGAGGCGATCAACGCGCTGCTGCAGTAACTTCGCCAGGCGCGTGATGGAAAGAAGAAAAAGGGCCCTCATGAACTGAGGGCTTTTTTTTGGTTCTTCGCGGAGGATCGGGGGGGCAACTTCGCGATTCGGCTCGGCTTCGCCCCCCTCACCCGGATGGGAAGCACCACGGCGAGCGGCAGCGGCACGTTGCGGGCTTTGCCCTTCTCCTCCAGCCCACCGCGGTCGTGGTCGAGCGGCCGGTGCCGGTGCCGGTGCCGACAGGGTCGGCTCCCACCGACAAAAAGTTCATTCGCGACGAACTTTCTTGTTTTGCCTCGGCATCCTATCGGAATCGGACTACAGCGCCTTGGGGCTATCGCCTGTACCAGCGCCACCGTGCTGGCTACATCATTCGCTAGCCCGGTCCGGGCGATCACAACGACCAAGGACGATCATGAAAACCCCGTTCCTCATCGGCGCCCTCGCGCTTGCCTCCTTTGCGACGACCGCGAACGCTGAATCCGATCCCTACGAGCCGTACGAGTACGAGTTGACCTATAACGGCAGCAGCAAGCGGCAGGCCTACGACCACGTCATGGTCGAGGCTCCCAAGAAGTGCGACGAGGAAGGTGGTTTTGTCGCCAACGTGCGCTACGACTACATCGGTGGCTGGGGCTCGATGGCCAACATGCATTTCCTGAAGGCCACCGTCCTGTGCAAGCCGGTACGCCCCAACGTTCCGCCGCGCCCGGTCGCTGATCTCTCGCGCCCAGGCGCCATGGTCCTGCAGTAACGTATCGGCCAGATCCATCGCCGAAGCCGCGCCCGCTGTCGAAGACACGACGGGCGCGGTTATTCCTGCAGCAAACTGTCGACCAACTTCATCACCTTGCCGACCGAGCCCCGCTCGCTGTCGAATACATGACGCGCAGCCTCGCCCATGTGCCGTCGCCGGGCAGGATCTCGCAGCAGCGACAACACCTGTTCGCCGAGCTCGTCGCCATCGTTCACCCGCTGCCCGCCCTCTTCGTCGAGCAGGGCCTGGGTGATTTCCTCGAAATTGAACGTGTACGGACCGACCAGCACGGGCTTGCCCAGCGCCGCCGGTTCCAGGACGTTGTGGCCGCCGATCGACACCAGGCTTCCCCCCACGAAGGCGACGTCGGCCGAAGCGAAGAAGCGCAGCAACTCGCCCATCGAATCGATCACGAAACACTGCGTGGTGTGGCTGGGAACGCCGTCGCCGCTGCGCGTGGCGACCTGGAAACCCAGGCTGCGCACGGACGCTTCCACGGCCTTGAAGCGCTCGGGATGACGTGGCGCGATCAGCAACAGGGCGTCGGGCAGGCGGCGCATCACGTCGAGGTGGGCTTCGAGCACGCACATCTCTTCGCCTTCGTGCGTGCTGGCGGCGATCCACACGGGACGCCCGGTACCCCACGCCTCCCGCATCGCCGTTCCCGCCTCGAGTGCCGCCTGCGGCACGGGCATATCGAACTTGAGGTTGCCGCAGACCGTGAGCTGGCTGGGCTCGGCGCCCAACAGGCGGTATCGCGCCGCGTCGGTACGCGATTGCGCGGCGATATGGCTGACACAACGCAAGGCGCGCTTCACCAGCGAACTCATCCGCGCATAGCCACGCAACGAACGCTCGGAAAGCCTCGCGTTGGCGATCAGCAGCGGAATGCCGTGGCGGCGGCAGGCGAAATACAGGTTCGGCCAGATCTCCGTCTCCACGATCACCGCCAGCCGGGGCCGGGTGCTGCGCAGGAAACGCTTCACGGCGAACGGCAGATCGTAAGGGAGGTAGACGCTGTGCACGCTGTCGCCGAAGAGCTGGCGGACACGCTCCGAGCCGGTCGGGGTCACCGTGGTCACCAGCATCGGCGCCTGCGGGTAGGCCTCCATCAGAGCCTTCACCAGCGGCTCGGCCGCATTCACCTCGCCCACCGATACCGCATGCACCCAGAGGCAGCCGGCCAGCCGTGGCTCACGGAAGCGGCCGAAGCGTTCGCGCCAGCGCACGTGGTAGTCGCCATAACGCATGCCGCGCGCCATCAGGCGGAGCATCACCAGCGGCGTAAACAGGTACATGGCGAAGTTGTAGAGCAGGCGCAGCAGCACGCGGATCCCTGGTATTGCCATCGACCGGGCAGTATAGCCGCCCCCATTCGTTACAATGACCGGCCATGCCCGGTATGCCCCGTCCCCACCTCACGCGCCGCCTGCTCACGCCCCGCCACTGGCCGGCGTGGCTGGGCGTGGCCTTCATCTGGCTGATCGCACACCTGCCCTTCCGCCTGCTGATGCGCCTGGGCCGGCTGGCGGGCCGCCTGGCCTTGCACCTGAACCCGGAGCGGCGGCGGATCGCGGCGACCAATATCGCGCTCTGCTTCCCGGAACTGGACCGCGCCGCGCAACAGGCGCTGGTCCGTGCCAACCTGTGCGACGTCGGCATGATGCTGGCCGAGTTCGCCCTCGGCTGGATGGGTTCCGACCGCGCCATCGCCCGGGTACCGGTCACGGTGGAAGGACTGGAACACCTGGAGGCGGCGCGGCGCGCCGGCCGCGGCGTCCTGCTCGTCGGTGGCCATTTCTCGCATCTGGAATTGTGCGCACGCCTCGTTTCCCAACGCATCCGCATCGCCGGCATGTACCGGCGCATGGATTCGGACGTCTTCGAATTCACCGTGCTTCGTTCGCGCCTGCACTACGCCGATGCGATGTTCGAAAAGGACGATATCCGCGGCACGGTGAAGTACCTGAAGGCAGGCGGCACGCTGTGGTACGCGCCCGATCAGGACATGCGCAGCAAGGACAATGTCTTCGTTCCGTTCTTCGGTGTGCCGGCGGCGACGATCACCGCCACGCACCACCTCGCCCGCCTGTCCGGCGCGCTGGTGATCCCCTTCTTCCACCGCCGTCTTCCCGGCGATGCCGGCTACGCGATGCGCCTCGGCGCTCCCCTGGAAGATTTCCCCAGCAAGGACGCCGCCTTCGACACGGCGCGGGTAAACGCGCAGATCGAACAAATGGCGCGCGAAGCGCCCGAGCAATATCTCTGGGTCCACAAGCGTTTCAAGACACGCCCGCCGGGCGAGCCGAAGATCTACTGAGCCCCTTACCTTTCTGGTGGAAAGCACGCTGGCGCGCGAAGCCGGCACCCAAAGCACGGCCTTGCAGGCCGCGATCTTTCATCGGGCTTTCCCTGATCTTTCGCGGTGCATAACGCCTGCACAACGACGAACCTTTCGTCCGAAATAACGAAAGCCTCGCGAAAAAACGCCAGCGTAGAAAGTGCGTCGTGCCCACTGGACGGACCTTTGCGATGCAGTCGATCTTTCGTTTCGCGCGATCACTACGCGGCCGTGCCGGATGGCACAGCACGCGCACGCATGCCATCGGTGCGGTACTCACCTATGCGCTGCGTTGTGTGTCGCGGTGGCGCGCGCACGATGCATGGCTGGCCTTTCTCGAGAAACCGCCGATGGCCGGCATGTCCTCCGTCGACAGCGTACTGGTAGAGCGCTACCAGCATCGCTACATCAGCAAGGCGTGGAGCAAGGAACGTCGCCTGAAGGCGCTTCGCGATCACTACGACTTCGCGCTGGCGCGTTTCCCACGCCCGTTCTTCCACACCCTCTACCGCGAGCGCCAGGTGCTGGCCGGACGGGTGACGCTGCGCGACGGCAGCCCGCTTTCACTGATCGTCAAAGCTCCGTTGCGCCGCGGCCGTGAAGGCGAACTCAGCCTTTCACTGACCGACGGGGACGGTCTGCAGATTTCCTATGCCACGATCTCCTTCATCGACGAAGGCCGCACGATCGTCGTCGGCTGCCTGCAGGGCGCCGCGAACAACGCGGGGCGAGACGTCGTGCGCGAACTCACGCGCCAATGCCATGGCCTGCGCCCGAAAAACCTGTTGCTGTCGATGATCCGTGCCCTGGCCGACGTCTACGCGGTCGAACGCGTGCTTGGCATCGGCAACGCCGCCCACGTGTTCGCTGGCATTCCGGACAAGGTAAAGGCCGACTACGACGCCTTCTGGATCGAGTCCGACGGGGTCGCCGGTGAAGACGGCTTCTACGAGCTTCCTCCACGCGAACCCATGCGTTGCGCATCGGAGATCGAAAGCAAACGCCGTAGCGAGTTCCGCCGTCGCGAGGCCCTGCGCCGCGAAGCCTGCGAGTTACTCGTCGCCGCGTTCGGTTTCGACCGTTCCGCTATCGCGCTGGCCGCCTGACCGGCGCAGCTCGTAAAGCTTGGCGTACTTCAGGAACGCGTAGAACGCGTGCACGCGCGCCGCGACGAAGCCAGCCCAGCCGCCACGCCAATGACCGCGCCAGAAGTAGTAACGGGCGAATGCCACCGCCGGATAGAACACCATCCGCGTACGCAGGAAACGGGGCGTCCGCGTGTGCCTGTCGCGCACCTGCAACGACGAATAGCGGTTGGCCTTGTCGACGCGTCCTTCGATGTCACGTTCGCCATGATGGTCGATCACCGCGTCCAGCCGCTGCACCGGCCCGTCGACGACGACGCTTTCATGCACCTGGTGGCCGCTCATGCGCGCCCGCGTATGGTCGAACAGGCGCACGTAGTGGTTGAGCCGCGCACGCTCCGGTTGCCAACGCCAGAACACCCACTCGCGGCGGAGCAGCATGTAACCGGCGGCTTGTGGCGTGTCGAGCGCGGCGCGGATGCGCTCCGCGGCCATCGCCGGTATCGCCTCGTCGGAATCGAGCAGCAACACCCATCGATGCCGGGCCAGATCGATCGCCGCCTGCTTCTGCGCGCTATAGCCGGCAAACGGCTGCACGTGGACACGGGCACCGTGGCGGGCCGCGATCTCGCGGGTTCCATCCGTCGAACCGGAATCGAGCACGACGATGTCGTCGGCAAAAGCCACCGAGGCGAGGCACCCGCCGATCGTGGCCGCATTGTCGAACGTGGTGACGACGACCGACAGCGGCTCACGCGGCATGACCGGCCTCCACATCGGACAGGTCGGCGAACAGGGCCGCGCACCACACCGACAGCAGCCATGCCGCCAGCAAACCCCACCAAGCCGAGTAGAACGCCATGTGCGTATTCAACGGAAACAGGATGGCGGCCAGCGCCACCGTCGGCGGAAACGCGCGCGCGCGCGCGACCGCACCGGCGCGCCACCAGGCGCGCGCCGCGTACACGGCGGCCGCGAGCCAGGCCATGAGACCGAGGGTGCCTGTTTCCGTGGCGACTTCGAGCACGACCTGGTGCGCGTGGCAGGCCCCCTCGCCTTCCCCGCATTTCTCGATCGTCAGGAAGTGATCGCCCGGTGAGGCCAGTGAAGGGTAGGCGACGCGGAAGCCACGCACGCCTACGCCGTTCACCGGATGCGCGGCGTACATGCGCAGCGACGTGGTCCAGATATCGAGACGGCCCGTAAGTGCCGCGTCCACTCCCGCGGAGGTGCCCGACAACGCCGGTAGCGTATGCGCCACGCGATCGCGGAAGCGCGGCGACACCTGCCACGCCAGCGCGAGGGCAAGGGCCACGACCACCCCGGCGGCGGCGCATGCGACCGCGAAGCGACGGAACGACCCGGCTTCGCGCCAGACGAAGCACAGCGTGACCACGGCATAGCAAATCCACGAGGCACGCGACCCGGACAAGAGCACCGGTCCCAGCGCGAGCAGGAAGGCGACGATGAGCCCATGCCATCCCCAGCGCTCGCGTGCGGCCCACAGCAGGAACGGCGCCAGCGCGGACAAGGCGGGGCCGAGCTTCAGGTTGTCCGCGCCGAAGATGCCAGAGAGCCGATCCGAGTCCGAAGCGCCCGCCAACCCATAGCCCGTGAGCGCCTGCACCCAGGCATCGGCCACCCAGACCGCGACCACCGCGGCCGTGGCGACGTAAAGCGCGCGGACCTTTCCCGGCCGGCGCACGGCGAAGCAGGTATATACGCCCAGCGGGGCGAAGCGCAGGATACCGGCGACCGTGCCCCAGCTCTTGCCGGGCGACACCGCGTCCACCGCGGAAACCAGCGCGGCCCCGGCGTAGGCCAGGAACAACCACAGGAACAGCTTCGCGCCCGGATGGTGGCGCAGCGCCTGCGGTTCGCGCACGAGTAGGAGGATGCTGCCAATGAGGGCGAGAAAGACCCCGAGCTCGGCGCTGCGCCCGAACGGCAGCAAGGCCGGTACCAGCCAGACCGGCAGCAGCGGCGAGGCAAGCCCCGCCCGGATCGCCGCGCCGAAGCTACGCCCGCTCACGCGGCCGGCACGCCTTCCACCACCTCCGCGTACAGCGCCAGGGTGGCCGACTGCATGTCGGACAGGCGATAGCTGCGCGGCGGTGGGATGGACGGTGCGAAGCGAAGCAGCTCCGCGACCCGTTCGACCAGCTTCTCGCGGTCACCCAGCGGGACGCGGCCGGCGGGATAGAGTTCGGCCAGCAATTCGCCTACGCCGCCGTGGGCGTAGCCGATCACCGGCCGGCACAGCGCCAAGGCTTCCACCACGGTGCGACCGAACGACTCGGGGCGCCTGGAAAGCTGCAGCACGAGCGTCGACATCGCATAGATATCGCGCACGTCCGACCGCTGTGGCGAGATCACCACCTTGTCGTCAAGCCCACGCTGATGGATCAGGTTACGCAGTTCGGCCACATAGGCCTCGCGACCGGGCTCGTCGGCACCGAGCAGGAGCAAGCGCACGTCGATGGCCCGATGGGTGAGGTCGGCGATCAGTTCGATCGCGTCCGCATGGCCCTTCAGGCGCGTGCCCCGTCCCGGCAAGGTCAGCAAGGGTGCACCTTCCAGCTGCGGGTATTGCTCGAAGAACGCGCGCTGCCAGCTGTCGTCGGGGCGGTAACCGTAGGGAAAAGCGTCGATATCGATTCCGCGGGGGATCACGGTGATGCGCGAGGTCTCGATGTCGCTGGGGTAATGGCGGAGCACGTAGTCGCGCAGGGTCTGCGAGACCACGATCACCCGTTCACCGCGCAAGAGGATCGCGCTGTAACGGCTGGGCGTGTTCAGGCCATGCACGGTGGTGACGAAGTGCGGGCGCGGCTTGACGCCCCGCATCGCCCACCAGCCGATCCACGCCGGCAGGCGAGAACGGGCGTGCACGATGTCCGGCTGGATGTCGCGCAGGACGCGGCGCAGCTTACCCACGGTGAACAGGGTGCCAAAGGACTTCTTGCCGATGGGCAAGGCGATGTGTTCGCTACCTTCGGCTTCCAGCTGTTCGACCATCCGCCCGCCGGCGGAGACGACGACGGAGCGATGGCCGGCCTGGACCAGGGCCTTGGCGATTTCCAGGGTCGAGCGCTCGGCTCCCCCCGAATGCAGGGCGGGAATGAGCTGTACGACGGTCATCGTCCGATTGGGAGAGACGGTGGCCATGGGTCGGTCCGTTTGAGAGGGTACGAGGACAATGCACGAAGCATGCCCACGTGGGGGCCGATCAGTCTTTCAGGACGTAGGTCGCGCCGCAATAGGAGCACTTCGATGTGCCGCCGTCGTCCTCGATGGGCAGATAGACACGCGGATGCGAATTCCACAGGTACATGCCCGGCATGGGACAGGACAGCGGCAGGTCGGCTCGGGTCACTTCGTAACGATTTTCGGCGTTCGCCGGGATCAGCGGGGCGGCCGCGGGATTGGGGCGCATGGGAAAACTCCGACGATGCGGTGGAACCGGGGATAAGAGGCGATGTTAGCAGGAACGAAATGCCGGGCGTGACGACGCGGCGGGAGGCAACGGCACCGCCGGAAACGAAAAAACCCGCGCCGTCACCGGCGCGGGTTCGGCTGCCTCGCGTGAGGCGGGCGGCTTACTTCTTTTCGGCCGAGGCGTCGTGCGCTTCGGTCGTGATGCGGATCTTGATCTCGTCCGAGACGTTCGGGACATATGCGCCCACGCCGAAATCCGAGCGCTTGATCGTGGTGGTGGCGTCGAAGCCGACCGTCTGCACCTTCATCATCGGGTGCGGGCCGACCTTGTTCAGGCTGACGTCGAGGGTGACCGGCTTGGTCACGCCGTGGACGGTCAGGTCGCCGGTGACCTTCAGCTTGCCCTTGCCCGCCGGCACGACCTTGGTGCTCTTGAAGGTGACGGTGGGGTACTTGGCGGCGTCGAGGAAGTCGGCCGACTTCAGGTGCTCATCGAGCTTGGGCACGAAGCTGTCGAGGCCCGAGAGCGGCAGGGTCGCTTCGACGGTGGCCTTGGACGGATCCTTTTCGTCATAGACGAGGGTGCCCTGGACCTGGCCGAGGTTGGCCGTCGGGTTGGAGAAGCCGAAGTGGTTCCAGCTGAACAGGACCATCGTGTGGCCCGGGTCGAGCGTGTAGGTGACCGGGGCGGCGACGGCGGTGCCGGCGGTGGCCAACAGGGCGGCGAGGGCGACATAACGAAGAGCGCGCATGGTGTATCTCCTGCAGTGAGGTGGGTACGGCGGTTGACGGCGGGACCGTGCGGTCACCGCGGGAAGAATCAGGCGATTCGTGCGGCTTCGTCGAAGTCCAGGCGCGGCAGGCGTTCGAACAGGTTCTTGTCGGGATCGCCGTAGCCGATATTGACCAGGAAATTCGACTTGACCTGGGTGCCCGCGAAGAACTCGGCGTCGACGCCGGCCTGGTCGAAACCGGACATCGGACCGCAGTCCAGGCCCAATGCGCGGGCAGCCATGATCAGGTAGGCGCCCTGCAGCGAACCGTTACGCGTGCCGGAGGACTGGATCATCGGCTCGTTGCCGACGAACCAGACGCGCGCGTCGGCGTGCGGGAACAGCTTGGGCAGATGTTCGTAGAAAGCGAAATCGGTGGCGACGATCGCGGTGACCGGTGCCTGCATGGTTTTTTCGACGTTGGTCTCGGAGAGATAGGGCTTGAGCCGCTGCTTCGCGTCCTGCGATTTCACGAAGACCACGCGCATCGGCGAGGAGTTGGCCGCGGTGGGGCCGAATTTCGCCAGGTCGTACAGCCGGTGAAGCTGCTCGTCGGTCACCTCCTTTGGCAGCCACGCGTTGTAGGTGCGGGCCTTGAGGAAAAGCTGGTCAAGCGAAGCATCGGTCAACGGAGCACTCATGGGTATCCTTGTACAGTGATGGCCTGCCGAAACACCGGCATCGTTACAGTGTAAGCGTCACGACGCGATCGTGGACAAGCCAGCCAGGGAACGAACTGTGCGGAAATCGACAACAATCAGGGGGCGGGGCGCCACGTGAACACGCTATCGCACGAGTCCTGCTGGGTCGTGACCGATGGCGCCGCCGGCAACCGGCGCCAGGCACTGGCCCTGGCCGAGGCACTGACGCCGTCGATCCGGGAGATCATCGTCCAGTTGCGCGCGCCATGGTCGTGGCTGGCGCCACGGAACCTGCCAGGCGCAAGGGTGGCGCTCGGGCGCAATGAGGATAGCCTGTTACCGCCGTGGCCGAAGCTGGCGATCGGGTGTGGCCGCCAGGCGGCCTGGGCCACGCGGCAGATCCGCTGCTGGTCCGGCGGAGCTACGCTCGCCGTGCAGATCCTCGATCCGCGGATCGATCCGGCGCACTGGGACCTCGTGGTGACGCCCCGGCACGATGGCTTGCTCGGGGACAATGTGCTCCATTCGCTGGGGTCGCTCCATCCGATCGACGACGCCTGGCTGGCCGACGGGCGTGACGCCTTCGCGCAATTCGCCGCCCTGCCCGAGCCACGGCTCGGAGTGCTGATCGGCGGAGACCGGCACGGCTCGCGGCTGGAGCCCGCCGCCCTGGATGCCTTCCTCGCGGCGACACGAGCGCGGCACGCGGCGGACGGTGGATCGATTCTTGTCGCCGCGTCGCGGCGTACCCCGGCTTCGAGCCTGCCACGTATCCGCGAGGCCTTCGCCGGATTGCCCGGCGTGGTCTGGACCGGCAGCACCGATGGACCGAATCCGTATCCCGGGATCCTCGGCTGGGCGGACCGGCTGGTCGTCACCCCTGATTCCGTGAACATGCTTTCGGAAGCCTGCGCGACCGGACGTCCCGTGCATACCCTCGTGTCCGCGCCGCTACCCGAGAAGCTGGCACGTTTCCACGCCGAGCTACGCTCGGCCGGGCTGTTGCACGACATCGACGCGGTTACCGCCGAGCGGCAGGCCCCATTGCGTGAAACCGCGACGATCGCTGCGGAAGTGCGCCGGCACCTGGGAGTGGCCTAGCCAGCCCCATCGCCGACAGGGTCGGCTCCCACCAGGCATGCTCCCAGCCCGGCAGCCCCATCGCAAGACCCGTTTGGTGGGAGCCGACCCTGTCGGCGATACAGGCCGCCTCGGTCCGGCTCAGGCATCCACATACCGAGCCGCATCGCCCACCCAACGCGCGATCAGCAACTCGCAACGCGCGGGATGGTCCTTCATCATCGCCTCGGCTACACGCTGCACCTCGGGCATGAGGTGCGCGTCGCGCGCGAGGTCGGCAATGCGGAACTGCAACTGGCCGGTCTGCCGGGTGCCAAGTACCTCGCCCGGGCCGCGCAGTTCGAGATCCTTCTCGGCGATGCGAAAACCGTCGTTCGTCTCGCGCATCACCTGGAGGCGTTCCCTGGCCAGGCGCGACAGCGGTGTCTGGTAAAGCAATACGCAATTGGATGCGATCGCCCCACGCCCCACCCGCCCGCGCAACTGATGCAATTGTGCGAGGCCGAGCCGCTCGCTGTTCTCGATCACCATCAGGCTTGCATTGGGTACGTCCACGCCGACCTCGATCACCGTGGTGGCCACCAGCACAGCGAGGTCGCCCGCCTTGAAGGCGTCCATCACCGCCTGCTTTTCCTTCGGCTTCATGCGCCCGTGGATCAGGCCGACCGCCAGGTCCGGCAGCGCGGCGGTGAGTTCAGCGTGCGCCACCTCCGCAGCCTGCGCATTGAGCTGTTCGGATTCCTCGATCAACGTGCACACCCAGTACACCTGGCGGCCCTGCATGCACGCCGCGTGGATGCGTTCCATGACGTCGAATCGCCGCTCGTTCGACAACGCCACGGTCTGCACGGGCGTGCGCCCCGGTGGCAATTCGTCGATCGAGGAGACGTCGAGATCGGCATAGGCGCTCATGGCGAGCGTGCGCGGGATCGGCGTCGCCGTGAGCACGAGCTGGTGCGGAATCAGTTCACCCTCGGCACCCTTGTCGCGCAGCGCCAGCCGCTGGTGCACGCCGAAACGATGTTGCTCGTCGACGATGACCAGACCCAGCTTCGCGAAGGCCACGCCCTCCTGCATCAATGCGTGCGTGCCGACGACGACGTGCGCTTCGCCACTCGCCGCGCGGTCGAGCGCCTTCTTGCGCGCCCTGCCCTGCACCTTGCCGGCCAGCCACTCCACGTCCAGTCCCAGCGGTTCGAGCCAGGCGCGGAAGTTACGCAGGTGCTGCTCGGCAAGCAATTCGGTCGGCGCCATCAGCGCCACTTGATAGCCACTTTCCACGGCGGCGACGGCAGCCAGCGCCGCGACCACGGTCTTGCCGCTGCCGACATCGCCCTGCACGAGGCGCAGCATGGGATGGGCACGTGCGAGATCGCGCGCCACCTCTTTCGACACGCGCGCCTGGGCCTTGGTGAGGGCGAACGGCAGTGCCTCCAGCAACCGGTCACGCAGCGCGCCGGCACTTTTCAGCGCCGGTGCCTTGCGCTTCTTCACCGCCGCGCGCATGCGCCGCAGGGTGAGGTGCTGGGTCAGCAGTTCCTCGAAGGCGAGGCGTTTCTGCGCGGGGTGCCTGCCCTCGCCGAGTTCGCGGAGATCGACCTCCGGTGGCGGCCGGTGCACGTAGAGCAAGGCCTCGCGCAAGGACGCCAGGCCCATCGGGCGACCGATCGACTCGGGGATGAGTTCCAGCCTGTCGTCCACCGGCAAGTGGGCCAACGCCCGCGAGACGAGGCTGGCCAGCCGCCGTGGGCCGAGACCTTCGGTGGTCGGGTACACCGGTGTCAGCCGCTCGTCCACCACCACCGGTTCGTCGGGTTCGATGCGCTGGTATTGCGGATGGACGATTTCCAGGCCCTGTGGCCCCTGGCGCACTTCGCCGAAGCAAAGCAGGCGCGTGCCCTTCGGCAACTGGTCGACCTGCGACTTGCGGAAGTGGAAGAAGCGCAGCAGCAGCACGCCGCCGGACTCGTCGCCGATGACCACCTTGAGTTGCGGCCGGAAGCGGAAGCCACGCTCGACGAACTCGACGATGCCTTCCACCTGCGCGCGGTCGCCGGGTCGCAGGTCGGCGATCGGCCGCACCTGGGTGCGGTCTTCGTAGCGCAGGGGCAGATGGAACCAGAGATCCTGCACCTCGCGCAGTCCGAGCCTTCCCAGCGTCTCGGCGAGCGCGGGGCCCACGCCGCCGAGCGTCGTCAGCGGCGCGCGCCCGGGGTCCGCCATCGGCGCGGCGGGAATCGGCGATGCATGGCGAGCCACGGAAACCGCGCTATGGCTTACGGCAGGACGAGGATCGCGTCGACCTCGACCTGGGCACCCTTCGGCAGGCCCGAGACCTCGATGGTCGAACGCGCCGGATACGGCTGCTGGAAGTACTCGGCCATCACCGCGTTCACCGCGGCGAAGTTGCCCAGGTCGGTGACATAGATACCGACGCGGACGATGTCCGACAGCTTGCCGCCCGCGGCCTCGGCGACAGCCACGAGGTTGTCGAAAACACGGCGGGTCTGCGTGGCGATGTCGCCTTCGACAAGATGGCCGGTGGCCGGATCGAGAGGGATCTGACCCGAGAAGTACACGGTGTTGCCGGCGCGCACGGCCTGCGAATACGGGCCGATGGCCGAAGGTGCCTTGTCGGTGGCGATGGTGCTGCGGGTCATGGGATGTCCTAGAGCGGGTGGCGGTAGACGCCGCTGACCACGCCCGTGCGGCGCACACGGCGCATCACGTCGGCGAGGTGCTTGCGGTCCTTCACCTCGATGGCGAAGAGTAGCGTGGCCGCGGTGCTGTCACGCTCGATGTATTCGACGTTCTCGATGTTCGAACCAGCGTCGGCGATCGCGGCGGCGACGGTGGCGAGCACGCCCGGGCGATTGAGTACCTCGATGCGCAGTTCCGCGCGGTAGTCGCCCGAGACGTCACGATCCCATTCGATGGCGACGATGCGTTCCGGCGTCTTGCGGAACTCGGCCACGTTGGGGCACTCCACGCGATGCACCACGATGCCCTTGCCCGAGGACAGGAAACCGATGATCTCGTCGCCCGGCAGCGGGTGGCAGCAGTTACCGAAGCTGAGCACGCCGCGCTCGGCGCCGCTGATGCGGATTTTCTCCGCCGAATGCTCGGCGGGCGCCGGCGTGTGGCTCTCGCCCGGACCGAGCAGCGCCACCAGTTGCGTCGCTACCTGGTCGGCGAAACGGTTACCCAGGGCGATCTCGGACAGGAGTTCTTCCAGGCGCTTGAGCTTGGCGTCCTCGAGGAAGCGGTCGAGCGTGGCGCCGGGGATGGCATCCAGGCTGAGCCCACGGGCATCGAGGGCGCGGTCGAGCATGCGGTGGCCGAAGTCCACGGCATCCTCGTGCTGCAGGTGCTTGAGGTATTGGCGTATCGCCGTGCGCGCCTTGCCGGTGACCACCGCCTCGAGCCATGCGGGATTGGGCACGGCCGATGGCGCGGTGATGATCTCCACTTGCTGTCCGGATACCAGGCGCGTGCGCAAGGGCACCAGCTTCTTGTCGACGCGCGCGGCCACCGCGTGATCGCCCACGTCGGTGTGCACCGCGTAAGCGAAGTCGAGCGCCGTGGCGTTGCGCGGCAGCGAGAAGATGTCGCCGCGCGGCGTGAACAGGTAGACCTCGTCGGGGAACAGGTCGATCTTGACGTTCTCGAGGAACTCCGACGCCGATGGCGTGTTCGCCTGGCTGTCGGCCAGCGCGGAAAGCCACTCGCGCGCCCGTGCCTGCGCGCTGTTCGCCGGGCCGGAATCGCTCTTGTAGGCCCAGTGCGCGGCCACGCCGCGTTCGGCCACCGACTCCATCTCCGAGGTGCGGATCTGGATTTCGATCGGCGCACCGAAGGGGCCGAGCAGCACGGTGTGCAGCGACTGGTAGCCGTTCCCCTTGGGGATGGCGATGAAATCCTTGAAGCGGCCATCCACCGGCTTGTACAGGCCGTGCACGGCGCCGAGCGCCATGTAGCAGTGCATGGCCGAATCGGTGATGACACGGAAACCGTAGACATCCATGAGTTGCGCGAACGACTTGTGCTCGTTGCGCATCTTCGAATAGATGCTCCACGCCGACTTGATCCGGCTCACCGCGCGGCCGGGAATCTTCTCAGCGGCGAGGCGGCCTTCGAGCGCCATCTCGATCTTGGCCATCGCCTCTCGGCGGTTGCCGAGGGCGGCACGGATGCGCTCGCCGATGATCCGGTGACGATCCGGGTAAAGCGCCTTGAAGCCGAGGTCCTGCAGTTCGGCCTTGAACTTGTTCATGCCGAGGCGTTGCGCGATGGGCGCGTAGATCTCCAACGTCTCGCGCGCGATGCGCCGGCGCGACTCGGCATCCTTCGCACCGAGCGTGCGCATGTTGTGCAGTCGATCGGAAAGCTTGATCAGGATGACGCGCAGGTCGCGCGCCATCGCCAGCAGCATCTTCCGGAAGCTCTCGGCATCGGCTTCGGCACGGCTGGAAAAACGCATCTTGTCGAGCTTGGTGACACCGTCGACCAGTTCGGCCACGGTTTCACCGAAGGCACCGGCCAGCTCCGTCCGTTCGAGCTTGGTGTCTTCGAGCGTGTCGTGCAGGATCGCCGCGATGATCGTCTCGGCATCGAGGCCGAGCTCGGCGAGCACATGGGCCACGGCCACCGGATGGGTGATGTACGGCTCACCGGACTTGCGGGTCTGTCCTTCATGGGCGGCGGCGCCGACCAGGAAGGCCTTGCGGATACGCAGCACCTGCTCATGTGGCAGGTAGGCGCCCACACGGTCTTCCAGTGCCTGCGCATAGGGAGGCACCGGTCCGTCATCGACCACGTCGGTCAGTTTTTTTTTCGCAGGGATGACTTCCATGGGAGAACCTCGCGCCCTCAGGCCGCGGAGCCTCCCGCACGCGGCCTGGCTAGCCGCGCGTCAGCGTGCGCAGGGTGAGGATGAATGCAGGGCCGACAACGACCCGGCGTCATCAGTCATCTCCGCCCTTCGAGAGGTCGTCGTCCACTTCGGTGGCGGCCCACTCGAGGGCTTCACGCTCGGCACGTTCACGGGCGGCGCGGTCGATTTCGTCGATCATTTCGTCGCTGACGCGGCGATCGGCGATCTCGCGCAGGGCGAGCACGGTCGGCTTGTCGTTGTTCGGGTCGAGGGTCGGTTCGGCGCCCTTGGACAACTGGCGCGCGCGCTTGGTCGCCATGAGCACGAGCTCGAAGCGGTTGTCGACTACCTCGAGGCAGTCTTCGACGGTAATACGGGCCATTTCAAATCCTTGACAATAAAGATACTTCTGACCGTGCAGTTTAGCCGCCCGGCCCGTTGGCTGGCAATCGGGGGAGGGGTATCATGCGCGGTTCTGACCAGGACGGACGGGCCCTTCGTGCAAATAATAATACCGCGCGGTACACTAAAGCACCGCCCCACCCCTAAAGCCACATCGATGCGCCCCAGAACCCTGCAACGGACCGTCCGCACCGCGTTAGGTCTCCTCGCCGCCGCCCTGCTGGCCGCCTGCCATATCGCTCCCCCGCGTACCGACGATCCGAACGAGAAGTTCAATCGCAAGGTCTACGCCTTCAACGACTCGCTGGACAAGGCGATCATCCGCCCGGTCGCCGTCGGCTACCGGAAGGTGACCAACCCGCCCGTACGCACGGCCATCAGCGACTTCTACACGAATATCCGCTTGCCGGTGACGGTGGCCAACGACCTGCTCCAGGCCCGGCCCAAGCAGGCCTTCCTGACCACCAGCCGCTTCGTCGTCAACCTGACGATCGGCTTCCTGGGCTTCAAGGATCCCGCCAGCCTGCTCGGCCTCCCGCTGGAGCAGAACGACTTCGGCGTGACCCTGGCCCGCTGGGGCGTGCCCGAGGGCGACTACCTGGTGCTCCCCTTCGTGGGCCCGACCACGGTCCGCGATGTCTGGCGCCTGCCGGTCGACAGCTATTTCTTCGATCCGCTCAGCTATTACACGCGTAACCACGACTTCAAGTACGGTCAGCAGTACGTGCCGCAGGTCCTGTATCTCGTGACCCTGCGCTCGCGCGGCATCGATGCGGAAAGCTTCCTCGCCTCCGCCTACGACCCGTACGTATTCATTCGCGACGCCTACCGCCAGCAGCGCCTCTACAGCATCTATTACGGCAACCCGCCGCCGGAAGCCATCGAGCAGATGCAGGGCCTGAACGACAGCAAGGACTTCGACCCGGACAAACTGCTCGACGAGCAGCACAACTGGGAACGACAGAACGGCGAAAAGCAGCAATGACGAAAAGGGCCCCTCGGGGCCCTTTTCTTTGGTTCCTCGCGGAAGCTTTGGAAGGGCACTTCAGCTCGGCTTCGCCCTCGCATTGGGTTTGTGCGTGGCGAGGGAGCTGCCGGGCGCCACCCTCGGCGCGACGGTGTAACCGGAGCGACGAGGGTGGCGGCCGACGGCTCTGCCCCGCCCTGCCCGCTATCGCGGGATCGCCGACAGGGTCGGCTCCCACCAGGTCGGGTCACACTTGGGCTGCAGGGCCACATGGGGCCACATTGGGTGAATTAGAAGAAGGAGTCGACGCCGGAGACGCGTGCCAGGGCTTGCAGGCCGGCGGGCGCATGGGTGACCGAAAGCGCCCTGCCCTGGCTGCGGGCATGGGCCAGCAAGGCCAGCACGGTGGCGAGACCGGCACTGTCCACCTGGGATACCCCACCCAGGTCGAGGTTGACCTGCCGGCCGCTGTCCAGCTGGTGGCGCGCGGCCACCAGGGCGTCGGCCGCGGTGGCGAAGGTGAGCGCGCCGGAGACCGCGAGGGTCTCCGGCGCCGGGTTGCCGAACTGGAACGCCGGCAAGCTCACTTGCGGGTGGCGCCGGTCTGTTGCTGCATCTCGTCGATGGCCGCCGAGCCCTTCTGCTCGAGGTCGGCGGTCAGCTTGTCCAGGCCTTCTTTCTTGATCTCGGCGTCGACCTGGTTGCGGTAGTTCGTGATGTACGAAATACCCTCGATGATCACGTCATAGGCCTTCCAGTCGCCCGTCTTCGACTTGCGGAACGCATAGTCGACCGAGACCGACTTGCCGTCGTCGAGCATCACCTGCGTACGCACGACCGTGCGCTTGTTGTTGAGATCGCCGCTGAACGGAAGGACCTTTACGCGACCACGGGTGTAGTTGAGCAGGCCTTCCGCATAGCGATGGGTGATGGAGTTGTAGAAGGCCTTGGCGAAGCGTTCACGCTGCTCGGGCGAGGCCTTGGAGGCATTCTGGCCGAGCACGAGGATCGACGCGTAGTCGATATCGAAGTGAGGAAGGAACACGTCGTCGATGACGGCGATGAGCTTTTCCTTGTCACTCTTCAATTCGGCCTGGTGGCCCTCGATAGCCTTGGCGAGATCGTCGGAAATGGTCGCGACGATGCCCTGCGGCGACTGCGCGTCCACCGGCGCGGCCGGCGCGGGCGCGGCCTGCGCGAGGACGGGCGCGGCGGCCGCCGTGGTCATGGCGAGGGCGAGGGCGAGGGAAAGCTGACGCAACATGCGGTGTCTCCTGGTCCGGCCTTACTTCTTGCCGGCGTTGTCGGGTTGGGTGGAGCCCTGGGCGCCACCGGACTTGTTGTCGCTCGGCGAACCGTTCACCAGGAACTTGCCGATCAGGTCTTCCAGCTGGAGCGCGGACTGCGTGAGCACGAAGCTGTCACCTTCCGCCAGGTATTCCGGCGACCCGCCGGGTTGGATCGCAACATACTGGCTACCGATCAAACCGCTGGTGAATACCGCGGCCGACGAGTCATCGGGTATCTGGGAGTAGCGCTTGTCGATCCCAAGGGTCACCGTGGCTTCGCTGCTGCCGGGCTTGATCACCACCGAGTCGACGCTGCCAATGGGCACGCCGGCCATTTTCACCGCCGCGCCGGGCTGCAGGGCACCCACGTTGGTGAATTCGGCGGTCACGTGGAAGGTGCCGCCGAGGCGGTCCGGCGCGCTGCCGCCACCGAAGAACTTGCCGAGCATTTCCTCCAGCTGCTGGGCCGGACGGGTCAGGCCGATCTCGCCGCCTTCCTTCACCGGCGTTTTCGACCGGCCGAACTGGATGCCCACATACTGGTCGCCCAGCAGGCCGCTGGTGAAGATCGTGGCGACGGAATCGTCCGGGATGTCCTTGTGCCGGTCATCGATCGACAAGGTGACCTTGGCCTCTTCCTTGCCCGGCACCAGTTCGATCGACTGCACCGAACCGACGCGAACGCCGGCGATCTTCACCGGCGCGCGGGTCTTCAACTGACCTACGTTGGCGAAGTGCGTTTCCACCATATAGCTGGCGCCCTGGGTGGCATTGGCCACCGAGGTGGTCTGCGTGGCGAGGTACGCGAGGGCGGAGAAACCGAGCACGATGAACAGGCCGGTGCCGACGGCATAGGAACGTCTCTGGGTCACGGCACGATCCTCGAATGGGCGATGAAGGAATGACGGGTCATGGCGGGTCTCCGGTGCCTCAGATCAGGAACGAGGTGAGGACGAAGTCCAGCGCCAGGATGGCGATGGACGAGGCCACCACCGTGCGGGTCGTCGCATAGGCGACGCCTTCACTGGTGGGCGGGGTGGTGTAACCCTGGAACACCGCGATCAGGGAGACCACGATGCCGAAGGCGAAGGATTTGAGCAGCACGCCGTTGACGATGTCCTTGTGTACGTCGACGGTGGCGGTCATGTTCGACCAGAAGGTGCCGTTGTCGATGCCCAGCCAGGTGACGCCGACCAGATGGCCGCCGAACACACCCATGGCGCAGAACACCACCCCGAGCAAGGGCAAGGCGACCACACCGGCGAGGAATCGTGGCACGGCCACGTAGGCGATCGGATCGACCGCCATCATTTCCATGGCGTCGAGTTGATCGGTGGCGCGCATGAGGCCGATCTCGGCGGTGACCGAGGTACCGGCGCGCCCGGCGAACAACAACGCGGTGACCACGGGCCCCAGCTCACGGTAGATCGCGATGGCCACCACGGTACCCGTGGCCGAGGTACCGCCGAAGATCGAGAGCACGTCGTACAACTGCAGGCCCAGCACCATGCCCACGAAGAGCCCGCAGGTCATCACGATGGTGAGGCTCATGGCGCCGACGAACCATATCTGCCGGACCGTTTCACGGCCATGGCGCAAGCTGCGTGGGACGGCCGCGAGAATGGTCAGCAGGAACAAGCCACAGGCACCGATCTGCGTCAGGCTGCGGATGACGACGTTGTCGCCCTTGGCGGTCATGCCTTGCCTCCGGGAAAGCCGAGCGCGGTGGCGTAGTCGCCGGCGGGATACTGGAAGGGAACCGGACCGTCGGCTTCGCCACCGAAGAACTGCGCCGTCCACGGCGAGCCGTCGTCGGCCAGGGAATCCGGCGCACCTTGCGCCACGACCTTGCCGTTGGCGATCAGGTAGACGCGCTCGGCCACCTTCTGCACGGCGGCCAGCTCGTGGGCCACCAGCACACTGGTGATGCCCAGGGTCTGGTTGAGCGTACGGATCAGCAACAGCACCTGATTCAACGCGATGGGGTCCAAGCCGACAAAAGGCTCGTCGTAGAGGATCAACGCGGGATCGAACACGATGGCACGCGCCAGCGCCACGCGACGGGCCATGCCACCGGAAAGCTCGGTGGGCATCAACCGCGCCGCACCGCGCAGGCCGACGGCCTGCAGCTTGTTCAACACGATGTTGCGGATGAGTTCTTCCGGCAGCCGGGTGTGCTGGCGCAGCGGAAACGCCACGTTCTCGAAGACGTCGAAGTCCGTGAGCAGCGCGGAGTTCTGGAACAGGTAGCCGATGCGTTCGCGCAGGCCGAACAGCCGCTCGCGCGACAGCGCCGGCACGTTCTCGCCGTCCACCTCCACGCTGCCCGCATCACCACGCATCTGCCCGGTGATGTGCTTCAGCAGCGTGGTCTTGCCTGTGCCGCTGGGTCCCATGATCGCGGTGATCCTGCCGCGCGGGATGTCCAGGTCGAGGTTGTCGAAGATGGTCTTGCCGTTGAGGACGGTGGTCAGGCCGCGGATGCGGACGATGGCGTCGTCGGTCATGGTGCGAGCAACTCCTCGATCAGCGATTCGTGGCGGCGGGCCGACCACGGTGTGCGCTGGCGGACGGCGCGGACGATCGCCTGGAGATCGCCCAGGGCGTCCTCGAAACGGTCGTTGACGATGATGTAGTCGAACTCGTGCGCATGCGCGATTTCCTCGCGGGAGTTGAAGAGGCGGCGCTCGATCACCTCCGGCGCATCCGATCCTCGACCCCGGAGACGGCGTTCGAGTTCCCCACGGGACGGCGGCAGGATGAAGACGCTGACGCAGTCCGGCTTGCCCATGCGCACCTGGCGCGCACCCTGCCAGTCGATTTCCAGCAGGACGTCGGCACCTTCGGCCAGCTTGCCCTCCACCACGGTACGCGAGGTGCCGTAGAGGTTGCCGTGCACTTCGGCGTGCTCCAGGAAGATGCCGTCGGCGATCTCGCGCTCGAAATCCGGGCGCTCCACGAAGAAATAGTGCCGGCCGTATTCCTCGCCCACCCGCGGGGGCCGCGTGGTGTGCGACACGGACAGGGATATGCCGGGCTCGCGCTCCAGCAGCGCATTGACCAGCGTGGACTTGCCCGCCCCGGAGGGCGCGGCCACCACGAACAGGGTGCCTTCGATCATCCGCGGGTATCTCGCAGGGGGTTCATGGCTCGCTCCCGGTGGCACCGGCGCACCGACCGGGCAAAAGGCGATTGTACCGGGTTTCGGCTATCGGCCACCTTTCGCCCGGACGATCCGGGTCTCAGTCCGGCCGCTTGTAGACCACCCCGCCCTTCATCACGAAAGCGACGTGCGCGAGCGACCCGATGTCCTTCGTCGGGTCGCCGGGCACCGCGATGATGTCGGCTTGCAGCCCGCTGCGCAGCTGGCCGATCCGGTCCTGCTGGCGAAGCACCCTGGCGTCCACCGCCGTCGCGGCCAGCAGGGCACGGGCGGGCGTCATGCCATCGCGCACCATCCACTCCAGCTCCTTGTAATTGGTGCCGTGCGTGAACACGCCCACGTCGCTGCCGTTGCCTATGGTCACACCGGCGTCCATCGCCAGCTTGAACGCCTTCGCCGACTTCGCCATCGACTCGGTCGGTGGTTGCCCGGGCTTCCACCCGCCAAAGTATTCGGCGTAGGCGGCGCTGGCTTCGAGCGTGGGCATGTAGGCCACGCCGTGCTTCTTCATCAGCGCGAAGACTTCCGGCGTGCCGTCGTAGCCATGCTCGATGGTCTCGACGCCGGCCATGACCGACCGCCGCATGCCTTCGGCGGTCGAGGAATGCACGGCCACCGGCAACCCCAGCGAGTGCGCGGTCTCGACGGCGGCGTTCAGTTCCTCCTGGCTCAACGTCGGCATCGAGCCCTTGGCCTTGCCGCAGTGGTAGTCGGCGTAGAGCTTGATCCAGTCCGCGCCATGCGCCGCCTGGTCACGCACGGCGTCGATCATCTGCGCGGTACCGCTGACCGGCGCCGCGCCCTGCGGCAGGTCGATATCGTCGCGAAAGCCGAGCGGACCCGGCCCATAGCAGTGCCCCGCCACGATCGCGCGCGTCGCCACGAACAAGTGCGGTCCCGGGATGAGGCCCTTGTCGATGGCTTGTTGCACGTCCACGTCGGCGTAGCCCGCGCCTTCCGTGCCCAGGTCGCGCAACGCCGTGAAGCCGCTCATCAAGGTATCGCGCGCGTGCTTTACCGCTTGCACCGTGCGAAATGCCAGCGTCTCCTTGAGGACCTGGTCGTTCCACAATGTTTCGTTGTACGGATGAAGGAAGACATGCGAGTGGGCGTCGATGAGGCCCGGCAGCAAGGTCATTCCCGGCAGGTCGATGGTCTGCGTGCCTGGTGGCACCGAAACCTTCGCGGACGGACCGACATCGGCGATCTTGTCACCCTGGACGATGACCACCCAACCGGCGTGCGTCTGTTCGTCGCGGGCATCGAAGACGCGGTCGGCCTTGAGCAGCCACGCGTGGTCCGTACGCCTATCGCCATCGGATGGCACGTCGGCGGCGAACGCGATGGCCGATGCCGCGACGCCGGACAGTGCGAGAAGCACTCTTGGGATCCACTTAGCCATGCGATGTTTCCCCTCGGTAAACCATTGGACGCTTATCGGCCACCCGGATGGTACGTCCGCTCGACGTGCCCTTCGAGCTCTTCGGGCCAGAAATACACCGTGCGCAAGTTGCCCGTGGTGTAACGCTCGGCCTCGTCGTTGAAATGTTTCGACGATGGGTCGCCGCTTTCGCCACCGGCGGTGATCGCCCGGGCGTGCACCTTGTCGCCGAACTCCACGACCGCGACGAAGCTGTTGCCGCTGGTGCCGTAGTAACGCGTCGTACCCGGCCAGCGATGCGCGCCGAACGAGGCGAGCGAGCCCCAGCGCGACGACGTGAACGGCACCGGGATGCTCGGCTTCGCATCGTCGAAGCGCTGCTTGATCGCGCCATCGACACGCTGGAAGCGATTGACCTCGCCCCAGGGAACGCCCCAGCTGCCGAAGTCCTTCTCGAGTCGGTCCGCTGCCTCGGCCAGCGCATTCAGTCGCACTTTCGGACCCGCCTTATCCGCCATCACGTCGTACACCGAAAGGCCTTCCGCCGTATCCAGCTTGCTCGCCTCGTCCCACAGGATGTCGCCCCAGAACACGGCTAGCGAAGTCGGCATCGAGGCGATGCCCCAGCGGTAGTCCCAGGTACGCAGGAGCGCGATCGGTCCCGCGAGTTGCCGCTTCAGCGGCTCGGTGGCGGGAAGCGCGTCGTAATCCGCGATCAGGATCGGCAGTTGCCGTGCGAACGCCGGCAGGTACGGGTCGAACGCGGCGTCGATCAGCGACGCCAGCGTGAAGTCGCGCCTTCCCGTAAGGACGCGCGTCGCGTGCAAGCCACGCGGATTCTCGCCGACGGAATCCATGTAGCGTGGAAAATCGTCCTGCTTCGGGCTGTCGGGACCGGCGGCCGAGTACGGCCAGTCGTTGGTGTTGAAGATCCACCCGGTCGGCGGATTGAACAGGTGCGGCGCCTTGTCCAACGGAAGCGTTCCCTTCCAGTCGGTCGCCGGATCGCTGCCGTCGACGGGCTTCGTATAGTCGAAGCGGTCGTCGCGGTTCGGGATGAACTGCGGATGCAGGTAAGCGATGTTGCCCTTGTCGTCCGCGTAGATCGTGTTGTTCGACGAATTGGCCTTGAATCCGGCCACTTTCATATAGGTCGCGTAATCGTTGGCCTTGGTTCGCAGCCAACTCTGTTGCAAGGCCTCCAGCGGCTTGTTCATCAACGCCACGGCGATCCACTTGCCGCCTTCCGAGCGAACGACAGGACCATGGTGCGTCGCATGGACGGTGAAGCGGCGTTCGGATAGCGAGCCATCGGCCGCACGCACGGGCACGGCGATCTCGCGCGATGTCACTGGGCGGAGTTCCTTGCCATAGCGATAGAACAGTTTTCCGCCCTTGCGCTCGATGGTCTCGGCGAATTCGTCCACCACGTCGGCACCGGTGGAGGTGTGCATCCAGCCCACATGCTTGTTGAAGCCCTGGTAGATGAAGAACTGGCCCCAGGTGACCGCGCCGTAGGCGTCCAGACCTTCGTCGCTCGACATCTGCAATTCGGAGCGGAAGAAGAACGAGGTGTGCGGATTGATCAGAAGCAACGCGTGACCGTTCGCCGTGAGTTTCGGTGCGATGGCGATGCCGTTCGAACCCGTCGGCTCGGCCCAGCTCGACGGCGGCACGAACTGCGCCAGGGCACCGGCGGCATCCTTGCCATAGAACGCCTGCAAGTCGGCCGTCTTCACCCGTTCGATGTCGCCACCGATGCTGCCTTCGCTGAAGCTCAGCGCCATCCACGGTTCGAAGTGCCGGATCACGCGCGGGTGCACCTCCGGATGGCTGGCGAGGTAGTAGTTGAGTCCATCGGCCCAGGCATCCATCAACGCCTTGAGCCACGCCGGGCTCCGCGCGTAGTCGCGCTTCAGCATCTCCGGGTCGACGAACAGCTTCTGCCGCAGATCCTGCCAGAGCGCCGACTCCCCTTCGGCCTCGGCCGTGCGCCCCAGCGAAGTGAGATAGTTTGTCTCCACGCGATTGAAGTCGTCCTCGGCCTGTGCATAGGCCATGCCGAAGACGGCGTCGGCATCGCTCTTGCCATGGACATGCGCGATGCCCCAGTCGTCGCGGACGATGGTGACGGCCTGGGCTTCGTGCCGCCAGCGGACCGCGGCGTCCGTTGCGGCATGGACGCCAGGGGTGGCGAGCAAGCCGCCCAGCGACATGGCGAGCATGGTGTGACGAACGGACATGGGCGCACCTTCCCCTGGATGGATCGTCGATCCTAGCCGTGCGGATCGAGGGTACGTCAAGTGCCGGCAAGGCCGATTTGCGGTACGTTTGCCCGACACTGCCTGGAGACGTCCATGCGCACCGCCTCGCTTTCGTCGTTATTGCCAGCCCTGCTCTTCGTCAGCATGCCGGCCGTGTCCGCGGAGAAGGACGACCTGCGGAAGATACTGGAATCCGACCACGACATCTGCGCGGCTTTCGAACGCGAGGATGCCGATTGGCTGGAGCGGCACCTGGACCCGACCTTCACGCTTACCAGTTCCACCGGCAAGGTCACCACGCGGGCCGACGAGGTCGCCGACTTGCGTGGCGGCACGAAGTACGACGTGTTCCGCAACCGTGACGTGAAAGTACGCCTGTACGGCGACGCGGCCGTCGCCACCGGCATCACCCGGGTGGAGGGCAAGGCCGAAGGGAATCCGTACGCCCTGGATTTCCAGTTCACCGATACCTACGTGCGCAAACCGGGTGGCTGGGTACTGGTGGCCAGCCACGCGTCGCGGTTGCCGGTACCGCGGTGACGTCAGCGGTGCGTCAGCGCGTAGTCGATCGCGGCGCGTACTGCCACCACCTGCGCATCGTTGCACTGCTGCGGCGTGGCCCGCGGGCTATCCGGATACACCTCGGTGGTGGTCGTGTAGCGCGCACCGGTGATGCCCGCACACAAGCCCAGCGCCTTCAATGCGTATTCGATGACGCCGGGTGCTACCTGGGGTGAACCGATGATCTCGCCGTGCGCATCGGCGGGAGCGATATGGGTGACCTTGGCTACCGCTTCGATCACCGCCTGCTGGAACGCGGGCTGGGGGTTTTCCGTATCGTCCACGAGGTAGAAGCCATCGGGTATCTCGCCCGGCTCGAAGTCCTTGCCGTCGCGTGCGGCCAGGGCGGGACGGAATTCCGATTCGTCCGAATCGGTGGTTTCGTGCAGGTCGATATGCATGAGGACGCGACCGTGCAGCGGCGCCAACAGGTGCACCAGCGCTGACGCTTCACCCGAAGGGCTTCCTTCGCGGAAATTCCGGTTCGGATCGATCGCATCCGGATTCCAGCGGTGGATGCGTTCATAGGCCCAGGGACTCACACAGGGCACTACCAGCAGGTTGGCGCGCCCGGCGTAGTCCTGGGCGTGATCGCGCAGAAACTGCAATGCCCCGTGCACGCCACTGGTCTCGTAACCATGCACACCGCCGGTCACGAGCATGAGCGGCAGCTCCTCGCGCCAGTCACGGCTACGGACGGCCATCAGGGGGTAATGCTCTCCCGTGTAGTCGAGCGCACCGTATTCCGTGATGTCGAAGCGTTCGCGCAGGGGCTCCAACGCGTGCAGGACATCAGCGGCATAACTGCGCCGCTTCACCTGTCGCGAACGCCAGTCGGCGACTTCCACGGCACCCCACGGCTGTCCGTGGCTACCGATGGGATACGACGCTTGGCTGTTCATGGCAAAGGGAATCCTTGTCGAAAGAGGTCGTCACTTTATCATCGGGCCTCGGTCGGATGGCTCGTCGTCCAGGGCGGCGGCACAACGCTTGAGCAACTCGCGAAGAAGCCGGGCCTCTTGCGTCGACAGCGTGGAAAGCATCTGCCGCTCCACCGCGTCGGCGGCTTTCGCGCCATCGGCGGCCGCCTTATGACCGGCCGCCGTCAACTCGGTCATGATGACCCGGCCATGTTCCGGGTGCGGATTCCGCACAATCAGGCCTCCGCGTTCGAGATTGACGAGGATCCCCTGCATGGTCTGCGGCGTGACAAACGCCGCGCGAGCCAACTCGGCATTCGAGATTCGCGGATTGCCTGCCACGGCGAGCAGCACCGCGTTCTGCGGCGCCGTGATGCCGAGCCGCGCGAGCTCCGCGTCCAGGCGTTGCCGCAATCGATGTTGCGTGATCTTCAGGTTGTAACCGATCCAGTCGAGTCCGCTTCGAGGCGCCGGCTTCTCCGTTGACATATCAGGTACCTTATATTAGTGTCAGGACACTTATATTGCTCGCCAGGAGCTAACATGACAACGCCCATCGGCCCCGACTTCATCGCTCTGCAAGTGCGCGATCTCGCCGCATCCCGCACGTTTTACGTCGAGATTTTCGGTTTCGAAGCCGCACCGCAGAGTCCTCCCGGAGCTGTCATTTTCAAGACCGCGCCGATCCCGTTGGCACTGCGGGAGCCTGTGCGTGCGCTTCCCGAAACGGGGCCACTCGGTGTGGGCATGGCGCTCTGGATCGCATGCGACGACGCCGACGCGCTGCACGGCCTCATCGTCGCGCGGGGCGGCAAGATCCTCAGTCCGCTCGCTGACGGTCCCTTCGGTCGCTTCTTCGTCGCCGGCGATCCCGATGGCTACGCGATCACCTTTCACACGGCGTCGCGGAGCTGACTGAACATTACTCGATGTTCTGAACCTGCTCGCGCATCTGCTCGATCAACACCTTGAGCTCCACGGCGGCGTTGGTCGTGCGCGAATCCACCGACTTCGACCCCAGCGTGTTCGCCTCGCGGTTGAATTCCTGCATGAGGAAATCGAGCCGGCGCCCGACCGGCTCCTTCAGCGCCAGCACGCGGCGGGCTTCGGAGATGTGCGTGGCGAGGCGGTCGAGTTCTTCGTCCACGTCGATGCGGGTGATCTGCAGGACCAGTTCCTGCTCCAGGCGGCCCGGCTCGACCGGCTGACGGATATCGGCGAGGCGCGTTTCGAGGCGGGCGCGCAATGCCGCGCGAATTTCCGGAATCCACCCGCGCACGTCGCCAATGATCTTGTCGACGGCGTCCAGGCGCTCGCGCAGCATGTCGCCCAGCTTGGCGCCTTCGCGACCGCGGGTGTCACCCAGGACGGTGAGGGCGCGGTCGAGCACCTCGAGCAACGCACCCTGCAAGGCATCGGCGTCGGTCTCCGGCTGCTGCAACACACCGGGGAAGCGAAGCAATTCGGTGAACTCGATGTGCATGCGCGGGAACCGCTGTTCCAGGTCCAGCGCCAGCTCGGACAGGCGCGACAACACCGAGCCGTTCACCCGAAGGCCTTCGCCCGAACCCGTTTCGGCACGCAGGCGGACGGTGACGTCGACCTTGCCACGCGACAGCCGCGCCGCGATCCGCTCGCGCACGGCGCTCTCGAAGCCACGCATGTCCTCGGGCAGGCGAGGACTGATCTCGAGGTAACGGTGATTGACCGTGCGCAACTCGCAGGTCAGCGTGCCGGACGGGCCGGCGCTCTCGGCGGAGGCATAGGCGGTCATGCTGCGGATCATCGGATTGCCTTCGCTCGCGCGTGGAGGAAAGGGCGCAATGGTAAACTGACCCACCGTCCGTGCCCAAATCAGGCCTCACATGACCTTTTCCCGTCCGAGCGGCCGTGCCGCCGACCAGTTGCGCGCCGTCAGCATCGAACGCCACTACACCCGCCACGCCGAAGGCTCCGTGCTGGTGTCCTTCGGCGACACGAAGGTGCTCTGCACCGCCTCCGTCGAAGAGCGCGTGCCACCGTGGCTGCGCGGCAAGGGCGAGGGCTGGGTCACCGCCGAGTACGGCATGCTGCCCCGCGCCACGACCGACCGCACCCAGCGTGAGGCCGCCCGGGGCGGCCAGGGTGGCCGCACGATGGAGATCCAGCGCCTGATCGGGCGCTCCCTGCGCGCCTGCGTGGATCGCGCCGCCCTCGGCGAGCGCGTGATCACGCTGGATTGCGACGTGATCCAGGCCGACGGCGGCACACGCACGGCGGCCATCACCGGGGCCTATGTCGCCCTGGTCGACGCGGTGGCGACGCTGACCCGGCGCAACGCGATCAAGCGGAATCCCATCCTCGGCGCCATCGCCGCGGTATCGGTCGGCATCTACAACGGCGTACCGGTGCTGGACCTCGACTATGCCGAGGATTCCAACTGCGATACCGACATGAACGTCGTCATGAACGATGGCGGTGGCTTCATCGAGGTGCAAGGCACGGCCGAGGGCCATGCCTTCCGCCGTGAGGAAATGGACACGCTGATGGATCTCGCTGCCAAGGGCGTCGACGAACTGGTCGCCGCGCAGCGCGCCGCCCTCGAGGACACCCCGTGACCGAGGTTCGCGCCGCCATCGCCACCGACCTGGAGGCGATCCTCGCCGTGCACCGTGCCGCTTTCGGCCGCGACGCCGAGGCCGGCCTGGTCCGCCGTCTGGTGGCGGCCGGTCGCGACACGATCTCCCTGGTCGCGGTCGACGAAGGCGATGCCGTCCTCGGCCACGTGCTGTTTTCGCCGGTGACCGTGGAGGAAGGCGACGACGGCAAGGCCCTCGGCTTGGCTCCCGTCGCCGTGCTACCCGGGTACCAGCGGCAAGGGCTTGGCCGTGCCCTCATCGAGGAAGGCATCGGTGCCTGCTTCGTGCGGGAGGCGCGCGCCATCTTCGTGCTCGGCTCGCCGGTCTATTACGCGGCGTTCGGTTTCAGCAAGGCCTCCAGCCATGGCCTGCACGACGCCTTCGAAGGCGGCAATGCCTTCCAGGTGCTGCCACTGACGGTCGAAGGCCTCGCGGGTTACCGCGGCCGCGTGGACTACGCTCCCGAATTCTCCGAAGGGCTCTGATCCGATGCGCATCGTCCTGGCTTCCGGCAACGCCGGCAAGGTGATCGAACTGGAACAGTTGCTGGCCGGCAGCGACGTGGAACTCGTGGCGCAGACCGCGCTCGGGGTCGGCGATGCCGACGAAACCGGCCTTACCTTTGTCGAGAATGCCCTCATCAAGGCCCGTCACGCGGCTCGCGCCACCGGCCTGCCCGCGCTCGCCGACGACTCCGGTATCTGCGTCGATGCGTTGAACGGCGCGCCAGGGCTCTATGCCGCGCGCTATGCGGGAACCCATGGCGACAGCGCCGCGAACAACGCGAAGCTTCTGCGCGAGCTCGGCGGCGTGCCACCGGAGCGGCGCAGTGCCTATTTCATCGCCGTGCTCGTCCTGCTGCGCCATGCGGACGATCCCGCACCACTGATCGCCGAGGGCCGTTGGCACGGGCGCATCCTGGAGGCACCGCGCGGCGACGGTGGCTTCGGCTACGACCCGCTGTTCCTCCCCGATGGCCACGACGTTTCCGCCGCGGAACTGGAACCGGCGCGGAAGAACCGCCTGAGCCATCGAGGGCAGGCCCTGGCGTTGCTCAAGGCGCGTTTCGCCGAACTGGCATGAACCTGATCCCACCGCCGCTATCGCTGTACGTGCACATGCCGTGGTGCGTGCGCAAATGCCCGTACTGCGACTTCAACTCGCATGGCGTGCGCGGCACGCCCGCCTATGCGGATTATGTGGATGCCCTGTTGGCCGACCTCGATGCGGACCTGCGCGATTTCGGCACGGCCCTCGACGGACGCCGTATCGCCACCGTCTTCTTCGGCGGTGGCACGCCCAGCCTGTTCGCTCCGGAACTGATCGGCCGTTTCCTCGATGGCGCACGCGAACGCCTGCCGTTCGCGCCCGATGCGGAGATCACCCTGGAGACCAATCCGGGCACCGTGGAACACGGACGCTTCGATGGTTACCTCGCGGCCGGGGTGAACCGCATCTCGTTCGGCGTGCAAAGCTTCGACAACGACAAGCTGCGCCGCCTGGGCCGTATCCACTCGGCCGGCGAAGCGGCCGACGCGGTTCGCCAGGCGCAAGATGCCGGCATCGGGAACATCAACATCGACTTGATGTACGCCCTGCCCGAACAGACCCTGGAGGGTGCGCTCGACGACATCGATCGCGCCGTCACGCTGGGGCCGACGCATGTCTCGCACTACCAACTCACCCTGGAACCGAACACCGCCTTCGCCGCCAACCCGCCGCCACTGCCCGACGACGATGCCGCATGGGCGATCCAGGAAGCTTGCGAGGCCCGACTCGGTGAAGCGGGATACGGGCAATACGAGGTGTCGGCATATGCCCTGCCGGGGCGGCGCTGCGCGCACAACCTGAACTACTGGCGTTTCGGCGATTACCTGGGCATCGGCGCCGGCGCGCACGGGAAGATCAGCGATGCGAACGGCGTGCGCCGTCGCTGGAAAACCCGACTGCCCGCGGCCTACCTTGCCAGCGCCGGCCAGCCCGCCCGCATCGGCGGCGATAACCTCGTCGCTCTCGACGACCTGCCGTTCGAATACATGCTCAACGCCTTGCGGCTGGTCGACGGGGTTCCGATGGCGGATTTCGCCGAGCGAACCGGCCTGTCGCAGGCCGCCATCGCGCCCGCCATGGCGGCCTGCGTGGCCAGGGGCTGGCTGGTCCACGATGCCGTGACACTGAAGACGACCGCCCTGGGCCAGCGCTTCCTGAACGACGTGATCGAAGCGTTCATGGCCTGATCGGCCCGCTGCCTATTCCAATCGCCCTAAGCCATAAGCGGGTCGCCGATGCGCTGGCGCCTGCATGGGATGGACTCCTAAACTCGACAGGCAAGGTCGGGGAGGACCTTTTCGAATGACTGCAGGTACGCAACCGCCGTACGGCCGGACGGGACCGCATCCCGTCGCCCTGTCGCCGCGTGCGGAACGCGAAGCACAACAGGGGCTGTCGCTTTGCCTGACCTGGCTGGACATGCCCTTGCGCGACTCGCTGCGCGATTTCGACCAGCGCCTGTTCGCCGCGGCGGAAAGCAGTCGCAACCATCTCGAACAACAGGCCTGCTTCGAAAGCCGGAATATCGTCGAACGCGATGGCCCAGGCTTCCGTAACCGGTTCGCGGCCCATCTGTCCGAGCGCTTCCGCCGGCTCGGCGAAATGAGCGAACAGAAGGCTTCCACCGCCGTCGAACACCTGACGCTCAGCCTGGTCGATCCCGAGGAGCAGGAACAAGCCGACGCATTGGCGAGCATGGCGGCACGCGGCGAAGCTCGCAGCGCCAGCAGCCTGTTCGAACTCGGCTATCGGCTCGCGGTATTGGCCGGCACGCCCCCACTGGAGGGCGAGGCCCTGCCCGCCGGCCCGCGGGCGCTCATCGCCGCGCTGAAGGACGCCGTCACGCCGATGCCCTTGTCGACAGCCCACAGGTTGCTCCTGTTCCACGCGGTGGATGCGCGGGTGCTCGGCCACGGCGAGGCCTTCTACGGCGCACTCAACGAACATTTCCGCACGCGCGGCATCTTGCCGGGCTTCCGTGTCTACCCGAACGTGCGCATCGCCGCGGCGGCCGCCGCCGACCGTCGCGCGAATGCCGCCGAACCAGCCATGGGCGGCGCGCCGCCCGATGCGAACGCCGGTACGCTCGTCGAGGGCCACATCGGCGTACTGGAGGGCCTGCGCAGCCTGCTCGCCCGGCGCATGGAAACCGGACGCGGCGCGGGTTTCGCACCGGGCCGGCTGGCGTCGGACGACGAGTTGCAGACCGCCCTGCTCGCCCTGCAAGGCCATGTCGTCGATGTCACCGACGCGGCGCAACGCGAGATCCGCAGCGCGCAGGCGCTGCGCGACGAATTGATCCATCAGTTGAACCGCGCGCGTCCAGCTGGTTCACCGCCCGCCGAACTCACCATCGAGCAAGGCGACACCGTCGAACTCACCGCGCGCCTGTTCCAGAGCCTTGGTCAGCAGCTCGGCGCGGCGAGCCCGGGCCATGCCGTCCTCGGCGGCCTGCAGTGGCCGATGTTGCGCGCGGCGGTGAACGATCGCGGTTTCTTCGACCAGCCCGAGCACCCCGCGCGCCAGCTGCTCGATACGGTGAGCGAGGCGGCGCACCACTGGCTCGACCCGGCCGAGGGTGAACCGGACGCAGCCCTGGTCGACCGTCTCGAGCGGCTGGTCGTGGAAGCCCGCCACGCCCAGGTGATCGACCCTGCGTGGCGAGCCGACATCGAGCAACAGATCGCCCTGTTGTCACGCAAGGCGCATGTCGCCGAGCGACGCCAGATCGAAGCCATGGAAGGACGCGATCGGCTGGAACGGGCACGCCAGCGCGCCACCGACATCATGGCCGAACGCATGGTCCGCGGTGCCGCCCCAAGGGGCGTACTACGCATCCTGCTCGAACGCACGTGGGCCGACGTGCTCGCCCTGCACATCCTGCGTGGCGGCGAGAACGGCGAGGCTTTCCTCTATTGCCTGGGCGTCACCGACCAGTTGCTCGGCCGGCGGCCCATTCCCGACGCGCGCAAGCTGCGCCAGGACGTGGAGCGCGGGCTCGAGCACCTGGGCATGCATCCCTCTGAAGCCGCCCAGGTCGCGGCCGGGCTGTTCGATGGCCCCGCGCGGCATGGTGACGATGGCCTGACACCCACGGATGTCGCGGTGCGGCTCAAGCAACGTCCACGTCTGGGCGAAGGCACCGCGCACGGCGAGCCCGTGGACCCCGTGCGGCCGACCCCGCTCGATCCGGCGGCGCGTGCCGTATACGAAGGCTTCGCCAGCCTGCGTTTCGGCACCTGGTTCGAGTTCGTCCAGGCCGACGGAAGCATCGTCTTGCGCAAGCTCGCCTGGTTCTCTCCGACCACTGGCCGCTGCCTCTTCGTGAACCAGCGTGGTGGCCGTAGCGAGGACATGGATCTCACCCGCCTCGCCCGGCTGATCGCCAATGGCGAGGCGCGCGAATGGAAGGAACAGAAGATGTCCATCGTCGACCGTGCATGGCAGGCGGTGGCACGTAACCTCCGCCGCGAAGGCGCAGGCGATACACGCTTGGCGGGCCGCGCATGAAATCCGAATTCGAACAACGCCGTGCACCACGCAAGCGGGCCAGCTCTCCGATGCCGGTGATCGACGTCATGAGCGAGGGCGTGGTCGGCCAGCTTGGCAACCTCTCGGCCACCGGCCTGATGCTGCTCGTCGGCAACGCGCCCCGCAGTGGCGTGGTGCAACAGGTGGCCTTCACCCTGCCCGATACCCAACATCGTGAACACAGGGTCGAAATCGGCATCCAGGAGCAGTGGCATGAACCCGCCGCGTCGGCGGGACAGTACTGGGCCGGATACCGTATCGTCGCGGCGAGTGAAGACGACGTGCGCGCCATCGACGAGTGGATCGGACCACCCGCGGACTGAACGGAAGCCTCTCGCCATGCTTTACGACGCCCCACATGAAGGACCACCATCGCTTCTCATGAGCGATGCCACCACCATCCTGGTCGACACCGATCTCGAGCGAGACGACGCCGCGGCGGCCGCGACCAGCCTGTACCTGCACCTCGTCGGGGACGGCACCATTTCACCCTTGCCCATCGGAGACGAGGAAACGCGGTTCCGCGTGCTCGACGAGCGGCTCGTGGCCGACACCGGAATCCGGGCCATCGGCCTGCATGCCAGCGGACACC
This sequence comes from Luteibacter jiangsuensis, assembly GCF_030812295.1. Lineage (GTDB taxonomy): Bacteria > Pseudomonadota > Gammaproteobacteria > Xanthomonadales > Rhodanobacteraceae > Luteibacter > Luteibacter jiangsuensis_A. The sequence goes on along the minus strand of NZ_JAUSSK010000002.1, from coordinate 954,079 downwards.
GCTGGCATGAGGACGGCAACGGCGGCGCGCGCCTGGTGGACGGCGGCCGCGAGAACGGGATCTTCTGCCGCTACGACGGCGGCTTCGTCATCCGCTGTCCCGAATGCCGGGAGACGCTGGCACCCGGTGACGAGGGCAGCGAAGCCCTGGAGGAAGCACTCGCGGTGTGGTGCGACGCACCCGATTCCGCCTATGTGGCCTGTCCTTCCTGCGCCACGTGGACGCCCCTGCACCTGTGGCGATCGCCCGCCAACGATTTCGCCGTGGGCCACTTCGCCATCACCTTGTACGGCGCACACCTCAAGGGCCTCGCCCGCGACGGCGACGAACACGCCGCCACCGCGTTGCGACAGCGCCTGGGTGATATCGCCGGCGACTACACCGTGGTGTTCGCCAAGGCCTGAATGGCGTTCCGGGGTTGGCGATGGGCCGGCGGAGGCGCACCATTGCGGTTTGCCCCACGCTCCGGAGATCCCCGATGAACGACGCGCTGGCCGCGCTTTACCCGCAGCATCTCGCCACCTTGCGTGAGCGCACCGACACCGCGCTGGCGCGCGGCGGTTTCGACCACCTGGTCGTACCGGCCGGCCGCCCGATCACCAAGTTCCTGGACGACCAGGATTACCCGTTCGTCACCAATCCGCACTTCAAGCACTGGCTGCCGCTGACCGACGCCCCCGGTAGCTGGCTGGTCTACTCGCCGGGCGAGAAGCCGAAACTCGTTTTCCTCCAGCCACGCGATTACTGGCACGTGGTGCCCGAGGCACCCGCCGGCTACTGGGTCGACCATTTCGACATCGTCGTGGTGCGCAAGCCCGCCGACGCCATCGCCGAGCTTCCGGCGGCACTCTCGCGTTGCGCCATCATCGGCGACCAGTTCTGCAACTTGCAGGATGTATGCGCCAACAACCCGGCGGCGGTGATCGACCACCTGCACTACCACCGCGCGTACAAGACGCCGTACGAAGTCGAACTGATGCGCGAAGCCAGCCGGCGCGGCACGCGCGGCCACCGTGCCGCCGAGCGCGCCTTCCGTGACGGCGAAAGCGAACTGGGCATCCACCTCGCCTACCTCACCGCCGTGGGGCAGATCGATGCCGAGCTGCCTTACGCCAGCATCGTCGGCCTCAACGCGCACGGCGCGGTACTGCACTACACGAACTTCGACCGCACCGCACCCGCGGAAAGCCGCTCCTTCCTGATCGATGCGGGTGCGAGCGCCGCGGGTTACGCAAGCGACATCACACGCACGTATGCAGGCGCGCACGCGAGCGAATTCCAGGCCCTGATCGATTCGGTCGATGCCGCCGAGCGATCGTTCGTGGCCAGGGTGCGCGCGGGCCAGAGCTACCCGGAACTGCATGTGCATGCCCATCACGTGCTGGCCGGCGTGCTGCGCGAGCACGGCTTCATCCGCATGAGCGCGGAAAGCGCCGTGGAATCGGGTGTCTCGGCCGCGTTCTTCCCGCACGGTCTCGGTCACGGCATCGGTCTGCAGGTGCACGACGTGGCGGGATTCCAGGCATCCGAGACCGGCGGGACGATCGCCAAGCCGGAGGGGCATCCGTACCTGCGCCTCACCCGGAAGCTCGAACCCGGCATGGTGGTGACGATCGAACCCGGCCTCTATTTCATCGACATGCTGCTGGCCGAACTCAAGAACAAGCCGATCGCCGCGGACATCGACTGGGTGAAGGTGGAAACGTTCCGCCAGTATGGCGGCATCCGGATCGAGGACGACGTGGTCTGCACGGCGGATGCGCCGGAAAACCTGACGAGGGACGCGTTCGCGCTTCAGACCTTCAGGTAGATCCCACGCCGATCCATCCAGCGCACGACCAGCCACCACACGGTGACAAAGGCGACGCCCCACGCGGCCGACGGCACATACGGCCCGAACAAGGGTGTCATCCACGACGCGAAGGCATGGCGGTACAACGGGCCCGCCATGCCCGACGCGATCAACAGGTACACCATCAGGCCCGAGCCGGCATAGGCGGCGATGGCGTTGAGGCCGAAGGCACGGCCGGGCAGGCGCCAACCGCGGCGGTCGACCAGGCCGTGGACGGCCGCCAGCAAGGCGAACGACCAACCGCCCGTCCAGAGGACGTAACTGGGCGTCCACAGGTTCTTGTTGAACGGCCACAACGCCTGCGCCAACCATCCCAGGGCCAGGCACGCGACCGCCGCCACCACCAGCTTCCTCGTATCGCCCACGCGTAACCATGTACCGGCACGCATGCCGAGCAAGGTCGTCGCGACGGATGGCAGCGTCGCCAGGAGCCCCTCCGGGTCGTGCCCCCGGCCCGTGGCCGGATCCGTCACGTAGACGAACGCCCCGAACACCGCCGAGTCCAGCTGGCTGGCGAGGTTCGTCCATGGCGCCATGCCGCCAGCCAGCAGCAGCACCCCATAAACGGCAAGAAGTGCGACGAACAGGACATCGCGCGTGCGTGGCCGCGTGTACACCGCGAGCAGGGCCGCCGCCGCGAAGCAGATCCCGATCCGCTGCAGCACGCCCGGAAGGCGAAGGTGCGCCTCGGGAATCGCCAGCCAGGCGACGAGGTTCAGCAGCAGGCCGAGGCCGACGATGCGCAGCGCGCGGCGCCCGGCCGCCCGCCGGACAGGCGCCTTCGCGGCACCGGCCTCGATCCGCGGCACGATGGCCAGCGACACCGATACCCCCACGATGAAGAGAAACAGGGGAAACACGAGGTCGGTCGGTGTACAACCGTTCCATTCGGCGTGTTCCAGGGGCCACCAGACATGGCCCCAGTCGCCGGGATCGTTGACCAGCAGCATGGCCGCCACGGTCAATCCGCGCAGCACGTCCACGGAGGCGTAACGCCCTTTACTCTCGGCCATGAAGGAATATGCTGCACAAAAGGGGGAAAGTGGAAGGATACGCGGTCAGCCGGTTGCGACAATCGGCCATCGGCTGCGTCTGGCGCGCCCGGCTTACGATGCCGCGCAGATGTTCGCAAGAACGAGGGAGTCGCACCGATGGTCGTCGACAGTCCACCCAGGCGCCGCCCATGGCGCGACAAGCCACTGCGAAAGCTCGTCCTCGAGCTTTCCGTGATCGTCGTCGCCAAGCTCGCCGTGCTCATGCTCATCTGGTACGTGGCCATCCGGCCATTGCCCCGCGCGGACGTCTCACCCGCCGGTATCGGCCGGGTGCTCGCGCCCGCTTCCGCCTCCACCCAGGGAATCCAGCCATGATCGTCGACCCCGATGTCGTCGGCTTGTCGCGCCTGCAATTCGCATTGACGGCGCTCTACCACTTCCTCTTCGTCCCCCTCACGCTGGGCCTCGCCTTCATGCTCGCCATCATGGAAAGCGTGTACGTGATGACGCGGCGCGAGGTATGGAAGCGCATGACCCAGTTCTGGGGCGTGCTGTTCGGCATCAATTTCGCCATGGGCGTCGCCACGGGCGTCACCATGGAATTCCAGTTCGGCACCAACTGGGCGTATTACTCGCACTACGTGGGCGACATCTTCGGCGCGCCGCTGGCGATCGAAGGCATGATGGCCTTCTTCCTCGAAGGCACCCTGGTAGGCCTGTTCTTCTTCGGTTGGGATCGCATCTCGCCGGTCAAGCACATGCTGGTGACCTGGTTCCTCGCGCTCGCCACCAGCCTCTCCGCGCTGTGGATCCTCATCGCCAACGCCTGGATGCAAAACCCGGTGGGCGCGGCGTTCAATCCACAGACGATGCGCATGGAAGTCACCTCGTTCAGTGAAGTGATCTTCAATCCCGTGGCGCAGTCCAAGTTCGTCCACACCGTGAGCGCCGGCTACACGATGGGCGCGATGTTCGTGCTCTCGATCAGCGCCTGGTACCTGCTGCGCGGACGCAATATCGATTTCGCCAAGCGCTCGATGACGGTCGCCGCGAGCTTCGGCCTCGCCGCATCCTTGTCGGTGGTGGTCCTGGGTGACGAATCCGGATACACCGTTTCCGAGAACCAGAAGATGAAGATGGCGGCGATCGAGGCCATGTGGGAGACGGAGCCGGCGCCGGCATCCTTCACGCTCTTCGGCCTGCCCGACGTCAAGACGCGCGAAACCCATGCAGCCATCCGTATTCCCTGGGTGATGGGCCTGATGGGTACACGGTCGCTGGACGAGCCGATCATCGGTATCGCAAACCTGGTGGACGATGCGAAGCTGCGCATCGCCGACGGCATCAAGGCCTATGACGCGATGCTCGTCCTGCGCGAGAACAAGGACGATGCGCAGGCCAGGGCGATCCTCGCCGCGCACGACAAGGACATGGGTTACGCCCTCCTGCTCAAGCGCTTCATCGACGATCCGCGAAAGGCCACGCCGGCCGATATCCAGAAGGCCGCCGACAGCACGATCCCGAACGTGCCCGTATTGTTCTGGTCGTTCCGCATCATGGTGGCCTGCGGCCTCTACTTCATCGCACTGTTCGCGTACGCGTTCTGGCGTGCCAGCAAGCGCCGTCTCGACGGACGTGGCTTTCTCCGCGCCGCGCTGTGGAGCCTTCCGCTGCCATGGGTCGCCGCGGAACTGGGCTGGATCGTCGCGGAATATGGCCGCCAGCCCTGGGCGATCGAAGGCGTGCTGCCGACGGCACTGGGGGCGTCGTCGCTCACCGCGGGACAGGTCTGGATCTCACTCGGCGGTTTCGTGCTCTTCTATACCGCGCTCGCCGTCATCGACGGCTACCTGATGGTGAAGTTCGCCCGCAAGGGTCCCGACGGCCTCGGCATGTGGCCGAAGCAGGCGGACACCCTCCCCGTTACCGCGCAGACGGCTTGAAGGAGAACCTCATGTTCGACTACGACACCCTGCGTATCATCTGGTGGGCGCTCATCGGCGTCCTCCTGATCGGTTTCGCGATCATGGACGGCTTCGACTTCGGCGTGGCGGCACTGTTGCGCGTGCTGGGCAAGGACGAGCACCAGCGCACGGTATTGCTGGAAACCATCGAGCCCACCTGGGAAGGCAACCAGGTGTGGTTCATCCTGGGTGGTGGCGCGGTGTTCGCCGCGTGGCCGCTACTGTATGCGGCATCGTTCTCCGGCTTGTATGTCGCGATGTTCGTGCTGCTCGTGGCCTTCATCATCCGGCCGGTAGGTTTCAACTTCCGCGAGAAGATGCCCGATCCACGATGGAAGGCCGTATGGGATTACTGCCTGATCGCCTCCGGCGTCATCGTGATGCTCGTGTGCGGCGTGGCCTTCGGCAATCTCTTCCTGGGACTGCCCTTCCGCTACGACGGAGACCTGCGCATGTCCTGGGAAGGTGGATTCTTCGGCCTCTTCCGCCCGTTCGCACTGCTTTCCGGGCTGATCAGCCTCAGCATGCTGCTGGCGCACGGCGCGAGTTGGGCGGCGATGAAGGCCGACCATGTCATCGCGGAACGCGCGGCGAAGATCGCGCGCATCGCCTCGCTCGTTTACCTCGTCCTGTTCGTGCTGGCCGGCGTGTGGCTCGCCTACGGCATTCCCGGATACGCGATCTCCGGACCGGTGGCGGCGGGCGGGCTGTCCAACCCGCTGGCAAAGCAAGTGGCGGTGGGCGCGTCGTGGTTCACCGGGTACATGACCCATCCCGCGTTCTGGGCCGCCCCTGTGCTCGCCTTCGCCGGTGCGCTCGGCGTGCAGCTCTACGTTGGCCGGCGCGGCTTTGGCGGTTTCTTCTCCAGCTGCCTCGCCGTCGCCGGCACGATCCTCTCGGCGGGGCTCGCGCTGTTCCCCTTCCTGATGCCATCGTCGCTGGATCCCGCGTCGAGCCTGACCGTCTGGGACGCCTCGTCCAGTCGCGGCACGTTGCTCATCATGCTCGGCGTCACCGTGGTGTTCATCCCGATCATCCTGCTCTACACGGGCTGGGTCTATCGCGTGATGCGCGGCCGCGTCACCCTCGAACACGTGCGCAAGTCGCACAACATGTACTGAAGGAGCAACGCCATGTGGTACTTCGCCTGGATCCTCGGCCTCGGCCTGGCCTGCACCTTCGGCATCCTCAACGCGGTGTGGTTCGAGGTGCACTCGGACGACGAGGCGAGCCGTGCGCGCGAACCGGTGCCGAAGCGCGAGGGGACCTGAGATAGGGCATCGCCGACAGGGTCGGCTTCCATCGGGCCAGGAGGATGGCTCCCACCAGACGGCTCTTGGTGGGAGCCGACCTTGTCGGCGATGGGTGCTTGCTCCAACCTGGCCCCTTGCCGCCTGATCGCCGCTGACACGGCTCCCACCGGGTCTGCTCAGCGTTCCAGGGCGTCCGGGAGCTTAGGAACCATCGCCGTCATCACCTCCGGGGCGCCCTTGGTCACCGCCACGTCGTCTTCGATCCGGATACCGATGCCGCGCCAGCGCTCGTCGACGCGCTTGTCATCCAGGGGAACGTAGATCCCCGGCTCCACCGTGACGACCATGCCCTCTTCGAGAACACGTGGCTCACCGTCGATGCGGTAATCGCCCACGTCGTGGACATCGAGGCCGAGCCAGTGGCCCGTCTTGCTGGGGAAATAGGTCTTGTAGCTGCCTTCGGCGATGATCCGGTCGGCGCCGCCGCGAAGGATGCCCACCGCGCAGAGGCCTTCCGCGATGACGCGCACGGCGGCGTCGTGGGCATCGCCGAACGAACGGCCGGGGCGGACCGCGTCGATCGCCGCCAACTGGGCCTGGAGCACGATGCCGTAGAGCGCGCGCTGTTCCTTGTTGAACCGTCCGCCGACCGGAAAGGTGCGGGTGATGTCGGAGGCGTAGCAATCCACCTCCGCACCCGCGTCCACCAGGAGCAGGTCGCCATCCTTCAGGGTGGCGCGGTTCGCCTGGTAATGCATGATGCAGGCGTTGGCGCCGCCGGCGACGGTGGGCGGGAAGGCGGGCACCGCGCCACGGCTACGGATGGTGCGGAGGATCTCGCCCTCCACCTCGTACTCGGCCACACCGGGCCGGGCGATGGCCATCGCGGCGAGGTGGGCCGCACCGGCCACGTCGCCGGAACGACGCATGAGGATCAGTTCGTCGCGTGACTTGAACAGGCGCAGGTCGTGCAGCAAATGCCCGAGGGCCACCAGGTCCTTGGGCACGACGCCGCCACCCCGGGCCGTGCGCAAGCGGCGCATCCAGCCAAGCAGGCGGGCGTCGAAATCGGGCTCCTGGCCGAAATGGCAATACACGCGCGCCCGGCCCTCGATCATGCCCGGAAGGATGTCGTCGATATCGTCGATCGGGAAGGCGTCGTCCAGGCGCAGTTCGCGCGCGGCGCGATCGGTACCCATGCGTTCGCCATCCCAGCGTTCGCGATCGGCATCGCGCTCGCGGCAGAACAGCACGCTTTCACCGTGGGCGCGACCCGGGAGCAAGGCCAGTACGGCCTCTGGTTCGTCAAAACCGGTGAGGTAGTGAAAATCGGAATCCTGCCGGTACGGCCAGGGCGCGTCGGCGTTACGCATGCGCTCCGGGGCGGCGGCGAGGATCAGCACCGCGTCCTCGCCGGCCATCCGCATCAGCTCCCGGCGGCGCCGGGCGTACTCGGCCGCGGCGATCAATGCAGGGTATCGTTGGCCGGTCGGGACGCGCGGCTCAGCTCGGCGTGCAACAGCATGGCGCCGGCACGGACGAATTCCTCGAGTTCGATCAGGCTCTCGTCGTTGATGTCATCATCCGGATCGAACTCGAAATCGGCTGTGGCGATGCCGGCCATGTCCTGCAGGACTTCCTTCGCTTCGTCGCTCATGCCCCGGTTGACCTCCACCGAACCGCCCAGGCCGAAGCCGCCGAGGAAGCCTTCGACCCATTCGCTGAGACCCTCGGCGCGTTCCGGGATAGGCGCGTCCTCGTCGGGCAGCCAGGGCGAGAAGGTCAGCTCGGGGTCGGCCAGCCATTCCTCGGTCTGATGCCTCAGGCGGGTGAGCATGGCCATTTCCTTGTCGCTCGGTTCCGGGTCGGGCTCGAGTTGCAGCGCCCCCAGCACGGAGCCATGCGGGAAGTGGCCACCGGCGCTGAGATAGCCCACCAGGGCACCATGGAATTCACTGACCGACACGGACAGCTTGCAGCGGGCGATAAGCTCGGCGATCTCTTCCGGATCGACGGTCTGGTTGGCCGACATGACGGCTACTCCTGGATACGCGAAACCGAAGTCTAATGCAGGCGCCTTCACGCCGCTGGCGCATTCGTCTTCACGGGCTGCCGACAAGGCCCGACATCCTGTTATATAGTCCGCGCATGACGAACCCGGATGCCTTCAAGACCGAACTGGAAGCCCTGAGCGCGACGCTCGACCGGCTCGTCGATACCGTCCGCCGGCTGACCGAGGAAAACCGCAGCCTGCGGCATAGCCAGGAACAGCTGGCGAACGAACGTGCAGGGCTGATGGCGCGCAACGAACAGGCCCGTAGCCGTGTGGAAGCAATGATCCAGCGCCTGAAGGCGCTCGAGAACACGGGCTGATACCTCCAATGAATGCCACCGCCAGCGAACCGGTATCCCTGCGCCTGCTCGACCGCGAGTTCCATATCGCCTGCGCCCCGGAAGAACGCCCCGGGTTGATCGCCGCCGCCCAGTTCCTCGACGGCAAGATGCGCGAGCTGAAATCGAACGCGAAGGTTCCCGGATTCGACCGGATCGCCGTACTGGCCGCCGTGAGCATCGCTCACGAGTTCCTCACGCTGCGGAAGGAGCACGACTCGCAGGAACAGGTGCTGACCGATGGACTGGCCTCCTTGCGAAGAAAGCTTGATGGTCTGCTCGACGCATCGGTAAAATAGCGCCGGGCGTTCCCTGCGGTGTTCGCCAGCGCACTTTACATTTGCCTTGTTCCTACATACGACCCCGGGTCGGCTTTTCGCGACTGTTGTGCATGTCCGCCTCGTACGGAAAGCCTTGAAGTTGTGTAGCCCTCCCACCTGATCCTTTGGATCAAGGTCGTTTGGTGCGCAGCGGCATCGCGGAGAACGCCTCCTTATTTCCCCGGCCGGCCGGTTCCAGACCGGTCAGCGTCCCCTCCGCGGCACCGGAGGGGGCGGCTCGACGGCAACCTTGCCTGTGCCGTTCGGCTGAACGACCCATGTCAAAGCTACCCGAGAGACGTGAACTGCGAGCCGACCTCGTGCAGCGCCGCCGCCAGCTGAAGCCGGCGGAGCGTGTCGCCGCGGCACAGGGACTGCGCCAGTCCCTGGAGCAGTTGCCCGAATTCCTCACCGATGAACACGTGGCCGGCTACTGGGCCACGGGCGGCGAGCTGCCACTCAACCTCGCCATCGCTCCCATGGCCGAACGCGGCCAGACCTTCTACCTGCCCGTCGTCACCAAGTCGGGCGGCAAGCGCCGCCTCACGTTCGCCCCCTGGACCACCGGCGAGGACGTCGAGGCCAACGAAATGGGCATTCCCGAGCCGAAGGCCGCCGAACGCATCATCGAGGCGAGCAAGCTCGACCTCGTGCTGGTGCCGTTGCTGGGCTTCGACCGGGGCGGCAATCGCCTCGGCTTCGGCGGTGGCTATTACGACCGCAGCTTCGAGTTCCTCCGCGGACAGCCCCGTCCGGCACGGCCGTTGCTGGTCGGCGTCGGCTACGATTTCCAGGAACTGGATGCGATCGAGACCGCCGACTGGGATATCTCGCTCGACTACATCGCGACCGACAAGGAACTGATCGACTGCACGGGCGCCAAGGCATGAAATACTGGCTCATGAAGTCCGAGCCGGACGCCTTCTCGATCGACGACCTCAAGCGCAAAGGCATCGAACCCTGGGATGGCGTGCGCAACTACCAGGCGCGCAATTTCATGCGCGACGGCATGAAGGTCGGTGACAAGATCTTCTTTTACCATTCCAACACGGATGTCCCCGGCATCGTCGGCATCGCCACGGTGGCCTCGCCCGCCTATCCGGACGACAGCCAGTTCAACCCAAAGTCGAAGTACTACGACGAGAAGAGCACCCGCGAGGAACCGCGCTGGGTGCTGATCGACGTGAAGTTCGAGCGCAAGCTCGCACGCACGATCTCGCTGGAGGAACTGAAGGGATACGACGAACTCGTCGACATGCCGCTCGTGCGAAAGGGTAACCGCCTGTCGGTGATGCCCGTGGCCAAGGGCGATTGGGACTTCATCCTGAAACTGGAAAAGTCATGAGCCAGGACAACGAGAAACGCCTTGCCGCCGAAACCGCCGCCTTCCGCTTCGTCGGCGATGGCAGCTTCAAGGACGGGATCATCGGCGTGGGTACCGGCTCCACGGTGAATTTCTTCATCGACGAGCTCTCGCAGTACCGCGACCGCATCAAGGCCGCCGTATCCAGTTCGGAAGCCTCCAGCGCACGCCTGCGCAAGCTCGGCATCGACGTGATCGACCTCAACGCGGCCGGCCGGCTCGACCTCTACGTCGATGGCGCCGACGAATGCGACCCGCACAAGCGCCTGATCAAGGGCGGCGGCGCGGCACTCACCCGCGAGAAGATCGTGGCCGCCGCGTCGGACACCTTCGTCTGCATCGTCGACGCGAGCAAACTGGTCGACGTGCTGGGCAAGTTCCCGCTGCCGATCGAAGTGATCCCCATGGCGCGCAGCCACGTGGCACGCGAGATCGTCGCCCGTGGGGGCAACCCGGTGTGGCGCGACGGCGTGGTAACCGACAACGGCAACTGGATCATCGACGTGCACGGCTGGCGGATCGCCAATCCCGTGGAACTGGAAGCCGATCTCAACCAGATCGTCGGCGTGGTCACGGTGGGATTGTTCGCCAAGCGCCCGGCCGACGTGGTCGTTGTCGGCAATCGCATACTCTGAGACGCCCGCCTGCCAGTCTCTGACCACCCTTCCTGTGGGAGCCGCGTCAGCGGCGACGGCTTCGCCAGGAGCCACGAACACAGGTACCCTCTCGCTCCATGACGCTCGAAACCATCCTCCTGATCGCCCTGCTGGCCGTCGCGCTGGCATGCCTGGGCCTGCTGATCGTCCTGCTTTCCCGTGGCAGGCAGGACGATGGCACCACCCTGCGCCTTGACGCGCTGCGCGACGACAACCGCCGGCTGGAAACCGTCATCCGCGACGAACAGCGCGCGGGCCGCGGCGAACTCGGCGAGAGTTTCGGACAATTCCGCGGGCACGTGCAGGAACAACTGCAGATCGCGGCCGAACGCCAGCATGAGCGCATCGAGGGCTTCGGCCGCCGCCTGGACCAGCTCACCGAGCGCACGGACATCGGCCTGCAATCGCTGCGACAGGGATTGGCCGACGATTCGCGCAAGACCCGCGAGGAATCCGCGCTGACGTTGAAGCATTTCGGCGAGGTCCTCGACCAGCGTTTCGCCGCGCTCACCGCCGACAACGAAAAGCGCCTTGGCGATGTCCGCGCCACGCTGGAAACGCGGCTGGCCGCGATCCAACAAGACAATGCGGCCAAGCTCGAGCAGATGCGCGCCACCGTGGACGAGAAACTCCAGTCCACCCTGGAGACACGGCTGGGCCAGTCGTTCCAGCTGGTGTCGGAGCGGTTGGAGGCCGTGCAGCGCGGGCTCGGCGAAATGCAGGCACTCGCCGCCGGCGTGGGCGACCTGAAGCGCGTGCTGACCAACGTGAAAACCCGCGGCACGTTCGGCGAAGTGCAACTGGGTGCGTTGCTCGAACAGATCCTCGTGGCGGAACAGTACGCGTCCAACGTGGCCACGGTGCCGGGTTCGAGCGAACGTGTCGAGTACGCCATCCGCCTGCCCGGCACCGAGGAAGGCACGCCGGTCTGGCTGCCGATCGACGCGAAATATCCCGTGGAGGACTACCAGCGTCTGCTCGACGCGCAGGACGCGGCCGATGCCGAAGGCGCGCTGCTGGCCGGCAAGGCACTGGAACTGCGCGTGCGCGAAGAGGCCAAGCGCATTCGCAGCAAGTACATCGCGCCGCCACACACCACCGACTTCGCGATCCTCTTCCTGCCCACCGAAGGCCTCTACGCCGAGGTGATCCGCCGCCCCGGGCTTTCCGAGCAATTGCAGCGCGACTGCCGCGTCACCGTGGCCGGCCCCACGACGCTCACGGCCCTGCTCAACAGCCTGCAGATGGGCTTCCGGACACTGGCGATCGAAAAGCGCTCGTCCGAGGTATGGCACGTGCTGGCGGCGGTGAAGAACGAGTTCGGCAAGTTCGCCACGGTGCTGGAGAAGACCCGGAAGCAGCTGGACACGGTACGTAACAGCATCGACAGCGCCGGCATCCGCACCCGCGCCATCGAGCGCAAGCTGCGCGGGGTGGAATCGCTGGGCGCGGACGAGTCGCAAGTCCTGCTCGAACTGGCACCGGGCCTGGACGATACCGAGGCCGAGGGCGACGCCCCCCCCACCCCGCCCTCCGAAGACTGACAGCCCGATGGGAGCCGACCTTGTCGGCGATGGGTGCTTGCCTCGACCCTGAACCCTTGTGGGAGCCTGAACCCCTGTGGGAGCCGGCTATGCCGGCGATGGGTGCTTGCCTCGACCTGGCCCGCTGCCGCGGGATCGCCGGCAGAGCCGGCTCCCACTACAATGACCCCTTTGCTTCCACCAAGGAATCCGTCCCGATGAGCGACGACGCCAAGTCCCGCCTGGTCAGCCGTGAACAGGCCGAGGAGGCCGTGCGCACGCTGTTGTTGTGGGCAGGCGAGGACCCGAACCGCGAAGGCCTGCTCGATACGCCCAAGCGCGTGGTCAAGGCCTACTCGGACTGGTTCAAGGGTTACGACGAAGACCCGGCCGACTACCTGCGCCGGACCTTCGAGGAAGTGGCCGGGTACGACGAGATGATCGTCCTGCGCGACATCGAGTTCGAAAGCCACTGCGAGCACCACATGGCCCCGATCATCGGCCGCGCGCACGTGGGCTATGTTCCCACCGATCGCGTCGTCGGCATCAGCAAGCTCGCCCGCGTGGTCGACGGTTTCGCCCGTCGTTTCCAGGTGCAGGAAAAGCTCACCGCACAGATCGCGCACTGTATCGAAGACACCCTGCGCCCGCGCGGTGTCGGCGTGGTGATCGACGCCAGCCACGAATGCATGACTACCCGTGGCGTGCACAAACGCGGCGTGTCGATGATCACCAGCCAGATGCTCGGCAGCTTCCGCGAAGATCCCCGCACGCGGGGCGAGTTCCTCCGCTTCGTCGGCGTCGACCGTCGCTGACATTGAGCGGTCCGGCCGACACCACCGTCCACGACGAACGCCTGCAGGATCTTTTCCGCGACGGCGTCGTCGCCGAGGACCTGCCTTCCGTCTTCCCGCTGCTGCGGGGACGCGGCCTGCTGCGTACCTTTTCCGCCCTGTTCCACGGCAGCGAGGCGCAAGTGCTGCTGCGTCTGCTGGTGTTGCGCACGCTGGGCGGCCGCTCGCACGCGACGGAATGGACGCCGCAGGAGATCCGTGACCACCTGGCTTTCGTCGACCCGGTGAAACTCGAGACGGTGGTCCAGCGGCTCAAGGACCACGACCTGCTGGTCTACGACAACGAGACCCTGCGCTACCGTGTGGGCCCGTTGGGCCGCAAGGCGCTCGGCGCGCTTGCGGCGATGCTCGAGTTCGAGAACGACGACGACGACGGACTCGGCTACCTCACGGCGCAACTCGCCGCGGGCCAGGCGATGGGACGCGTGTCGGTCGATGAACTCGGCCACCTGCTCTCGCGCCTGACCGAGCTGAAAGAGGATTTCGACCGCGCGGTGCTGTCCGGGTCCGAACACCGTATCCGTCACGCCGCCGAACGCCTCGATTCGGTCTGGACATGGGTGGAGAAGGGTACCGAGGTGGTCGCCGGGATCACGGAGAAGGACGACCTGGAGCCGGCGGCGCACCGCCTGGCCCAGGCCGTCGGCCGTGCGCAGAGCGCCCTGCTCCGCCAGGCCGGCACGTTCCAGCGCGAACTCAACAAGATCGACCAGCACCGCGTGCACCTGGGCCGTACCGGCCTGTCCTCGTCGGACCTGGTCGGCTGGCTGCGCGCGCAGGACATCGACACGCTGGCCGCCTTCGAGGACGGCCAGCTCCTGCTGCCCTTGCCCGCCCCCTTCATCCATGACCAGATCGCGCTCGATGTCGCCGAGTTCGAGCTACTCGAACGCGAACGGCTCGCCGCCGAGAGCACCGCGCTGCCGGGTGCGGAAGAACCGCCCGAGACCGCCGACCTGCCGATGGACGAGGAAGACCTGCGCTTCCTCGACGACTGGCACGCGGAACTGGCGGCGATCGCCGAACCCCGCGAACTCGAGGCCACACTGATCGGCGACGACTACGCCCTCTCCGCCTATCGCCTTTCCTTGCTTGGCCTGCTGGGCGACCCCGAGTCGACGGCGCTGGAAGGCGGCACCGCCGACCTCGCGCGCCTGCCGCTCGCGCTGGAAGTCGAGGCGCGCCTGATCGAGACCGACCTGCCCCAGATCGCGCTGGTCAGCGCCGGACGCCTGCGTCCGCGCGATGCCGCGAAGGACACCACCGATGCATGACGATACCGCCAGCCTGATCACCCGGCTGCTCGCCCAGCGCTGGCTGCCGCGCGAGGACACCCAAGCGCGCAAGGCGTTGCTCGACGAAGGCTTCCGCGAGGAACTCGACCGCCGCCTCGATGCGGTCGGCCTCGAGCTGCGCGAACATCCCTATGCCGCCTACATCGGCCTCGCCGTGGCGCGAAAGAGCGAGCGTGCCGTCTTCGGCGGCAGCGACAGCTGGATATCGAACACCTTGCAACTCGACCGCGACGGCGTGGCCCTGCTGGTCGTCATCTGGGCGCTGATCGTGCTGCCCAAGCGGCAGCGTCAGGTCGAACGCCAGGATGCGGAAGCGGCCGCCTCGCAAAGCCAGATGTTCGCCGAGGACAAACCCATACCGCGCGATCCGGTCATCTCGCCGGTGATCGCCGAACGCACCTTGCTGGCCGACTTCGGCGACAAGCTCGGTGGCAAGACGCGGGTGGGTTTCAACCTCGGCACGCTGAACCGCCTCGGCTTCATCGTGCGCCGCAAGGGTGAGGTCGCCGAAGGCCCCCTGCTCGACCTCGCCTTCGACTACGAACGCACGGCACGCCGAATCCTCGATGGCGCGCTCGGCGACCTGCTCGCGGATGCCGCTTCGCGCCCCGCCGTGGAGAACAACGATGTTTGATTTCCGCAGCCTCGAAGTGGTGCATTGGGACTACTGGCAGCGTTTCAGCCTGCCGCTCGATACCAACATCGTGACCGTGGTCGGTCCCAATGGCTCCGGCAAGACGACCTTGCTCGATGCCTTGCGCACCCTGCTCACCATCGACTGCGCCGGCAACCGCGACTACAAGAGCTACTTGCGCCACAACGGCAAGCCTTTCGCGTGGCTGCGCGCGCGAGTGGGCAACACGCCCGGCCCGAGCGGCGAGCGCCCCTTCTTTCCGCTGATGGACCGCGAGGTGACCCTCGCCTGCCGCATCCAGAAGAAAGGAGGCGAATGGACGCGCCAGTACGCCGTGCTCGGTGGCGACGTCAGCGTGGAAGAGATCGAAGCGCGTGGCGACTTCCTGGGCCTGCGCGAATACCGCGTGCGCCTGGAAGGCGCCGGGCTGTCGCAGGCGATCCGCCGCGTGCTCACGCTGGAGCAAGGCGCGACGGACAAGCTCTGCCAATTGCCTCCCAAGGCGTTGCTCGACCTCGTCTTCGACGTGTTCGGCGACAAGGCCGTGCTCGACGACTACCAGCGCGCGCGCAACGAGCAGGCCGAGGCCGATCGCGAGCAGCATGGGCTGGAGCACCAGCTCTCGCTCATCGGCGTGAGCCTGCAGGAAGCCGAGGCGCGGGCACGGTCGTACCAGGAATGGAACGCGCTGAAGAGCGAACGTGTCGAACTCGTCGCCGACATCCTGCCGCGCACGGAATTGGCCGAGCTGAGCGCAGGCATTCGCGGCGCGCGTCCACAACTCACCGGCGTGAAACGCCGCGTCGCGGAACTCGAGCGGCGTGACGTGGAACTGACCCGCCAGCTGGACGAACTCGACGCCACTGGTGAAGCGTTGCGCGCGGAGCAGCACGAGGCCGACCTCGCACGTCAGCAGACCCAGAAGAGCCTCGACGCCGCACGCGCCGAACTCGCCCAGAACGACCTGCTGATCAAGCAGGAGACGCGGCTGCGCGAAATGGTCGCCGCTCAAGGCGGCGCCGATCACGAACGACTCGCCGACGTCGCCCGCGATGCGCGGGCCCGGGCGAACGCGTTGCAAGCGGAGGAGACCCGTTTGCGCCAGGACCTGACGACCCTGACGACGCAGCTCTCCGCCTGGCGTAGCGGCAGGCGTTACACGCCGGATTTCGAAGCGTCGTTCCGCCGCGCGCTCGACGAGGCCGGCATCCGTCACAGCATGCTCAGCGAGATTGTCGAGATCGTCGAACCCCGCTGGCAACCGGCCGTGGAGGCCGTGCTCGCGGGCTATCGCCATGTCGTGCTGCTGGACGATCCACGCGATCGCGAGAAGGCATGGGAGCTGGGCGAGCAACATCGCTACAAGCATTTCGTCGTCGCGGACCGTGCACCGGCGAGCGCGGCCACGCGCGGTTCGTTGCTGGAGGTGGTCGAGTTCTCGGCCGCGGCGCCCGACTGGCTCTTGCGCAATCTCGATCGCATCCGCCGCGTGGACGATGTCGCGGACGGGGCACGCGCCGGCAAGGATCAGGACTGGATCACGCCGCAGGGCTATTTCCGCGAACGCCGCGGCGGGCGTCATCTCGGTGTCGAGGACATGTACTTCGGCGCCGGCGCGCGCGAACGCCAGCTACGAGACGGCGAGGCCAGGCTGCGCGACATCGAGGGCCGCCTGCGCGACATCGCCATCGAACGCAAGGACACCCTCGCGCGGGCCAGCGATGCGGAAGCCGTGTTGCGTGGCGCCAGCGCCAGCAGCCAGCTCGCCGACCGCGCCGACGAATTCGCCGAGGCACGCGAGCAACAGGCACGCCTGCGCGAAGACGTGCAGCGCACCGCCGACAGCCATGCCGCGGCTGAAAACCATTACGAGGCGGTGCGCGAGAAGCGGCTGAAGACATCCAACGCGCGCGACAACGCGGCGCGCGAGCAGCGTTCCATCCAGAACCAGCTCGCCGACACTGTGCGCCAGCATCATCAACTGCGTGGTGAGCAAATCGACCGGCTCAAGGCATTCCGGGTGAAGCGCGCCCACGTCGCCCTCACCCATCGCACGCGCGGCGCCATGGTGGCGCTCCGCGAACGCTACGAATCACCCTCCGCCGTGCGCCGGGAAATCGACCGCATCGAACGCCGCCTCGAGGAAGGCCATTGGGAGCAGGACCCGAGCGTCCTCGCACTGCGCGAAAAGTTCGGGGCCGACCACGAAGGCCTGAAGCAGGACCTGGAAAAGCGCCGCGTACACCTCGAGCGCGCGTCGCGGATCACGCATGAGGCCCGTGGCGCATACATCCAGGTGCTGCGCAACACGGTCCGCCGCTACGCGAAGAACCTCAAGGTGCTGGCCGAACTGGCGGGTATCGGTGTGGATGTCGACCTGCCGGAGTTGAGCAACGACGACCTCGCCCTCGCCTCGGCTGCCTTGCAGGTGCGCTTCGAGTTCGACAAGAAGGGCTGGATCGGCATGGACGATGGCGAAGCCTCCGGCGGCCAGCAGGTCATGAAGTCGCTGTTGCTGCTGGTGGCGCTGATGCGCGACGAGGATCGCCCCGGCGGCTTCGTCTTCATCGACGAACCTTTCGCCCACCTCGACATCTTCAACATCGACAAGGTGGGTGCCTTCCTCAAGAGCACGCGTGCACAGTACATCCTGACCACACCGGCGACGCACAACGTCAATGTGTTCCAGCCATCGGAACTGACCCTGGTCACCAGCAAGCGCCGCCCAGGAGCAACATGGGCACAGCCGCTGGCGGTGCTGCGCAGGCGCTCGAACGCGGCATAAGCGTAGCGGGGCCAAGCCACGCGGGTGCCCCTAAGCCCTGGTGAAAACCCTAGCCCTGGTGGTAGCCCTGGCCTGGTGGGAGCCGACTTTGTCGGCGATCCCGCGGCAGCGGGCCAGCCTGAGGCAAGCACCCAATCGCCGACAAGTCGGCTCCCACAACAGCAGGCCAGGGTTGAGGCAAGCACCCATCGCCGACAGGGTCGGCTCCCACCAAGTCGGCTCCCACCAAGTCGGCTCCCACCAGAGCGGCTCCGACCAAGGCGGCTCCTACCGTGGCATTCCTACACGTAGCGGGTCTAATACAACCCCGTCTCACCCGGAATGGGGTTGTCCTCCCCCGATCCATCCAGCGCGTCGCCGCTGCTGTTCGTCGGCCGCTGCCGCGTCGGATCATGTTCGTCGTGCTCGTCATGCAGGCGCGCATGACGCCGTGCCAGCAGGTACGCGGTCGCCAGCGCGCCGAGGCTGGCGCCGATGGCGATGCTCAACCCCATGTTGCGGCGGACACCGCGTCCGGCGACCCCCACGGCCTTGCTCGCCAGGGCGCCGGCCTGCCCCGCGTATTCGCGCGCGGCGTCCCATCCTTCGCGGGGATGGTGGTCGGTGACGGCGCCCGCGACACGGCGCGCACGTCCAAGGGCTTCTTCGCCGATGCTCTTGCTGCGGAACAGGGTCATGGTGGAATCCTCCTTTCGAAGGATCTACCGTGACGCGTCAGGCGTGACGGAAACGCAGTGCGTTTGTAAGCCGCCGATGATGGTTCACCGGCGGCATCACGGCTGTCACGGCAGGCTGTTCAGCCATGCGTCGTCGGACCCTTCCTCGACACCTTCGAACAGGAAGGTGGAAAGGTAACGCTCGCCCGTGTCCGGCAGCATGGCGAGGATGACGCTTCCCTCATCCGCGCCTTCGGCGTACTTCAAGGCCGCCGCCACGGTAGCGCCGGCGGACACGCCGACGAAGATGCCCTCCTCCTGGGCGAGCCGCCGCGCGGTATCGCGCGCCAGCACCTCGTCCACGGGCAGGTTCACGTCGAAGATCTTCCGGTTGAGCACCTCGGGCACGAAGTCCGGTGTCCAGCCCTGGATCTTGTGCGGCGACCACGGCTTGTCGGCAAGCAGTGGCGCGGCGGCGGGCTCCGAGACGACGATCTTCACCTCGGGACGAGCCAGCTTCAGCATCTCGCCCACGCCCGTGAGCGTGCCGCCCGTACCCCAACCGGTGACGAAGGCATCCAGCCGGCGGCCGGCGAAATCCTGAAGGATCTCCGCTGCCGTCGTGTTGCGGTGGTAGGCCGGGTTGGCGGGGTTCTGGAACTGCCGCGGCAGGAACCAGCCGTGCTTCGCGGCCAGTTCCTCCGCACGCTTCACCATGCCGCTGCCGCGTTCGGCGGCGGGCGTAAGAATCACCTTGGCGCCGTAGGCGCGCATCAGTTTCCGGCGCTCCACCGAAAAGCTGTCCGCCATCGTCGCAACGAACTTGTAACCCTTGGCCGCGCAGACCATCGCCAGCGCGACACCCGTGTTGCCGGAGGTCGCCTCGACCACGGTGTCGCCCGGCTTCAGCAGCCCCTTCCGCTCGGCGTCGAGGATCACGGCGATGGCGAGGCGATCCTTCACCGACCCGCCCGGGTTGAACGATTCCACCTTCGCGTAGAGGGTCACGTGGGGCGGGGCCAGCCGATGCAGGCGCACGATGGGCGTGCGGCCGATGGTGTCCAGAATGCTGTCGTGGATCATGGGCGTATCCCTTGGCGAAAGGTGCAAGGGCTCAAAGGTACTCCCGTTTCCCACGGGGCGACAAACGGCTGGGGATCGAGCAGACTGCCGGCCCATGAATCGACGTCCATACGGCTTGCTGGCCACCCTGCTCCTGATCGCCCCGGCATTCGGCCAGGATTTCCCGCGAACACCCGTGGAATACCTTCGCCGTATGGACGGCAATGGCGATGACAGGATCGACGAGGCGGAATATGTCCGTTACATGAGCCAGGGCTTCCTGCGCATGGACGTCAACGGCGACGGGGTGCTCGACGCCAACGATGGTCCGATGCGTCCTGGTGCGAGACCGGTGCGCCTGGACGAGTTCCAGCGCAACCTGATCCACCAGTTCCACAAGCTGGATCGGAATGGGGATGGGGTGCTGAACGCGAAGGAGCTTTCGCAGCCGCCGCGATAGTTGGAGAGCATCGCCGACAGGGTCGGCTCCCTCCGGGGTCGACTTCCGCTACCCTCTGGCGAGCCTGGGGAGGGTGAATGAATACGACCGAATTGTTCCTGATCGCGATGACGATCATTCTTGGCGTGCCGTATCTGGTCTGGCGCGTCTTCCGGACCGACTATTGGGCTCCGCTCGTGGTGGTGCAGATCATCACCGGAATCCTGTTGGGGCCGGGGGTTCTCGGCAAGATTTTCCCGGATTATTACGGCACCGTGTTCGCCCCGCCGGTCATCGGTGCCCTGAACGGCATCGCCTGGTGGGCGGTGATGGTGTTCGTCTGGATCGCCGGGATCGAGCTGGACCTGCGCGAGGTCTGGAAGCAACGCCGCGAATGCGGTACCACGGCGGGGCTCGCGTTGGCGGGGCCACTTGTCGCGGGTTGCCTCGCCGCGCTGGCGATGCTGGCGTGGCGAGACGGGTGGATAGGCGAAGCGGCGGCCACCTGGCAGTTCGTGCTGGGCGTGGGCATGGCCTGCGCGGTGACCGCCCTGCCCATCCTCATCCTGCTCCTAGAGAAGCTGGACATCCTGCGCCGGCAGCTCGGCATGCGCGTGCTGCGTTACGCCAGCCTCGACGACCTCGCGATATGGGGCGTGCTCGCGATCATCCTGCTCGACTGGAAGCGCGTAGGACACCAGGCGGCGTTCCTCGCCGGCTTCGCCGTGGCGGCCTGGCTGTTCCGCCAGCTGATGGCGCGACTGCAGGAAAGCGACCGGTGGTATGTCGGCCTGATATGGCTTGCCGCCTGCGGGTATGGCGCCGACTGGTGCGGCCTGCACTACATGGTCGGCGCTTTCCTCGCCGGCGCCGTCATCGATCGCGACTGGTTCACGCTCGACCACCTGGACAAGCTTCGCCATCACGTGTTGCTGGTCGTGATGCCGGTGTTCTTTCTCTCCACCGGCCTTCGCACGAACTGGTCGGTCGGCGGCACGGCGGTGTTCGTCGCCGCGGCATTGCTGCTTGTGGCATCCGTGGCGGGCAAGCTCGCCGGTGTGGGGTTGGCGGGCAAGCTGCTCGGCTGGGCGCGGGGCGACGCATGGACGATCGGCTGGCTGTTGCAGACCAAGGCGCTGATCATGATCATCTTCGTCAACATCCTGCTCGATCGCCACGTGATCACCAGCGAGACGTTCACCGCGCTTCTGTTGATGGCGGTGGCGAGCACGATGCTGACGGTGCCGATCGTGGCGCCGCGGCTGAAGCGACTCCTGGACTGACCACGGACACCATGGAAACGAATACCCACACCCCTGTGCGGCGCGCCGCCGTGGTCTTCATCTTCATCACGGTGCTGATCGACATCCTGGCGTTCGGCATCATCATTCCGGTGTTGCCACACCTGATCGAGCAGATGACCGGCAACACCGTGTCGAACGCTGCATGGTGGGTGGGTGTATTCGGTACCGTATTCGCCATCGTGCAGTTCATCGCCTCGCCGATCCAAGGTGCCCTGTCCGACCGGTTCGGGCGGCGGCCAGTGGTGTTGCTGTCGAACCTCGGCCTGGGGCTGGACTTCGTCTTCATGGCCGTCGCGCCTTCGCTATGGCTGCTCTTCGTCGGACGCATCATCTCCGGTGTCACCGCGGCGAGCTTCACCACCGCCAACGCCTATATCGCGGACGTGACCCCGCCGGAAAAACGCGCGGCCGCGTTCGGCATGCTCGGCGGCGCCTTCGGCATCGGCTTCATCGTCGGTCCGGCGCTGGGCGGTTTCCTCGGCGGGATCGACCTGCGCCTGCCGTTCTGGGTGGCGGCGGGGTTGGCACTGACCAATTTCCTGTATGGCTTCTTCATCCTTCCCGAGTCGCTGCCTCCGGAGAAACGGGCGGCACGCTTCGAGCCGCGTACGGCCCATCCGTTCGGCGCGCTGAAGATGCTGCGCCGCCACCGCGAGGTGTTCGGTCTTTCCATCGTGATGTTCCTGTTCTATCTCGCCCACTACGTGTTGCAGACGGTGTTCGTCCTCTACGCGGACTATCGCTATGGATGGGGACCGCAACAGGTGGGTTATGTCCTGGCCTTGGTCGGTGCCTGCGACGGCACGGTGCAGGCCTTCCTCACCGGACGCCTCGCTGCCCGCTTTGGCGAACGGCGTGTCCTGCTCGCCGGCATGGCCTTCGGCACGGCATCGTTCGCCGTGATGGGCTTGGCCCCCGTGGGCTGGGCCTTCCTCGTCGGCATCCCGCTGATGTCGCTATGGGGCTTGGCCGGTCCACCCATCCAGTCGATCATGACCCGCCACGTGGCGCCGGACGAACAGGGACGCCTGCAGGGTGCCGTCACCAGCCTGGGCAGCTTCGCAGGAATTTTCGGTCCCTACCTGTTCGCCCAGATCTTCGCGTTCTGGATTTCGCCGGCACGCACCGTCCACCTGCCCGGCTTTCCCTTCCTCGTGGCTGCAGCCCTCGTGGCCTTCGGCATCGTGGTGGCGGCGCGGGCCACGCGGGACGAGCCGGAGCCCGCCCTGGCCGGGAAAAACGTGAGCTAATTCGCAAACTTCATCGTATTATGTGATCCAAATCGGCAAACAACGCGACGGTTGGGACGTGCGTTTGGACAACCAGCTCTGGGAAAGCAAGTATCACGAAGCCGTGGAGCGGTTGACCCGTGAAGAGGCGCAGTGGCGCACCGCGGAGTCCCTCCTGCGCCAGCTGGTCGGCTGCCTCGGCCGCGTCGCCCACGGCGCGCATGACCAGGTCGATCCACATATCGAGCGTCTGTCCGCCGCGTTGAGCGGCACCATGGAACCGTTGGCACTCGAACCGCTCGTCACCGAACTCGCCGAAGCGATCGAGGGCCTCGGTGCCCGTCCCCGTGGCGTGAACGACGAGCGGTCCATTCCCATCACGCGTCCGCAGCGCACCGAGCACGGCTCGTCCGTACAGTCGTCGCTGAGCCGCCTGGTCGACCGCATCGTCATCCTGCCGCGACTCGCCGACCGCGCCAACGACCTGCGCCACGATGTCGCCGACGCGGGCGACCTCGTGGCGCTGGCCGCCTGCGGCGACCGCCTGGCCGACCTCGTCAACGAACAGCGCATCGGTTTGCAGCGCGAGATCGACGCCTTGCAGGCCGTGCTCCGCCACGTCACCGGCCGTCTCGACGAGATGAGCCAGTACATGTCGCGGGAACTGGCCGATCAATCCACCGGCGAAGCGAACGGCCAAGCCCTGGATGCATCGGTGGCGCACGAGATGCGCCTGCTCGGCGAGGCCGCGCTCGAGATCGACGACATGCACGAGTTACGCGAGCGTGTGAATCAAAGCCTCGAGACCATCTCGCTTTGCTTCCGCGATTTCCGCGACCGCGAGGGCATCCGGCTCACGGCGTATCGTGAGCGCGCGGAACGAATGCGCCTGCGCATCGAACAGCTCGAGACCGAACGCAACACCTTGCAGCGTTCCCTCGAACGCGAGCACGAGCTCGCGCAGACCGACACCATGATCGGGATGCCCAACCGCCTTGCCTACGAGAAGCGGATCGAGGCGGCCTATGAGAGCTGGCAGGCCACCATGCGGCCGCTGAGCGTCGCGGCCATCGACATCGACCACTTCAAGAGCATCAACGACACCTACGGCCATACCGCGGGCGACGCGGTGCTTCGCATCATCGGTCAGGCGCTGCTGAAGCACATACGCCCATGCGACTTCGTCGCCCGCTATGGCGGCGAGGAATTCATCGTGATCTTCGATGGCGCCGACGAAGCGGAATCGCTGCAGGTGTGCGAGCGGCTGCGGGGCAAGATCCAGCACCTCGCCTTCCATGCAAGCCGGCAGCCCGTTCGCGTGACCGCATCGATCGGGTTGACCCAGTTCCGACCGGGCGATACGCCACAGTCGGTGTTCGACCGCGCAGACCTCGCGCTGTATACGGCCAAGAACGGCGGCCGCAATCGCTGCGCCGTCGGCTGACGCCCCGGCAAGGCTCAGGCCGCCACGCCGAAGAGACGTCCCACCGACGCCGTCAGCGCCATCGCCGCCGCGCCCCAGAACACGACCCGGACCACGCCACGGGCGATGCCCGCACCGCCCGTCCAGGCCGAGACCCCGCCAAGGATCGCCAGGGCGACGAGGGACACGGCCACGGTCACCACGGTGACCGACTCATGGCCCGCTAACGCGGCGGCGACTATCGGCAGGAGGGCCCCGCTGGCGAAGCTCAAGGCCGACGCCGCGGCGGCCTGCAGCGGCCGCGCCGCCATGGTCACGGACAAGCCCAGTTCGTCCCGGGCATGCGCCTCGAGGGCGTCGTGCGCCATCAACTGCCCGGCCACGCGATCGGCCAGCTCCCGGTCCAGCCCGCGGCGAACGTAGATCTCGGTCAGTTCCTTGTGTTCGCCATCGGGATCGTCGCGCAACTCACGCGATTCCGTCGCCAGCTCGGCCTTCTCGCTGTCGGCCTGCGAGCGAACCGATACGTACTCGCCCGCCGCCATCGACATGGCCCCGGCGACCAGACCGGCCACGCCGGCGATCATGATGTCACCCGGCCCTGCCCGTCCCGCCGCCGCCACGCCCACCAGCAGGCTGGCCGTGGAGAGGATGCCGTCGTTGGCGCCGAGCACGGCGGCGCGCAACCAACCGATCCGGTCGAGCCGATGCCGCTCGCTGTGGCGCGTTCGTGGAATCATGATGCCTCCGTTTCCTGTTTGCGGTCCGCGTGTTCTTCGAGGCGCGATACCAGCCAGCCGATGACGAGCGCGCAGAGCGTGCCGAGGATGACTTCGCCCAAACGGTACAAGGGAACCTCCCACCGAGGCCCCTGGCTGGGAACCAGCAGCACGATCGCGGTAGTGATGCCGCCGATACGCGCGGCCGGGCCCGCGTTCGCCGTCCAGCAGGCCAGCGTCACCAGCCCCAGCGCCAGTCCGAACGAAAGCATGTCGCCGCTACCGCCGATCGACAGGCCCAGCAATCCCGCGATGCCGCCGAAGACCGTGCCCAGGCAGCGGTCCCGGCCTGCGCCACGGGTATCGCCGAAGTGTGGCTGGGTAACCGCCACGGCACTGATCGCGGCCCAGAAGGCCTGTTCGGTATGCAGCGCGCTTCCGATCGCGTAGGCGGCCAGGGCCGAAAGCACGGTCTTGAACGCCATGAATATCCCGGTACGGACCCGGCGGCCGAGTGGCAGCGAACGAAACAGTCCGTCAAGCGCCCGCTGCGCACGGCGCAGGCGAATCACCCGCAGGGTGGCGTCGGTACGGGAGGGATGCGTATCCGGTGGACTCATGTGCCCATCCTAACCCGCCGCCGCCGTCGACGCGCCGCCAACGACACCGCACAATACGCCGCCGCGGCCGGCTGGCCGACACCCACCCCAAGAGTTTACGAACCCATGCCCATCACGATGTACCAGACCTGCGTGCCCGTATTGGTCCGCGCCCTGTCCAACCTCTCCGGCGTGCTCGCCAAGGGCGCCGCGCACGCGGCCGAGCGCAACATCGCGCCCGAGGTGCTGCTCAACACGCGTATCACGCCGGACATGTTCCCGCTCATCCGCCAGGTGCAGATCGCAACGGACATGAGCAAGGGCGCCGCCTATCGCCTGGCCGGCGAAGAGCCGCCGAAGATGGAAGACAACGAGGCGACCTTCGATGACCTGCAGGCACGCATCGCGAAGGTGATCGGTATGCTGGAGTCGTTCAAGCCCGCGCAGTTCGAAGGCAGCGAGGACCGCGAGATCGTACTGAAGATGCGCAGCGGCGAGATGCGCATGAATGGGCAGGACTACCTGCTCAACTTCGTGCTGCCGAACGTCTATTTCCACACCACCACGGCCTACGCGATCCTGCGTGGCGTGGGCGTGGTGCTGGGCAAGGCCGATTTCCTCGGCAAGGCCTGAGGCCGCGGAAGCCACCGGGCTCCTTCGCAGGAGCCCGGTGGCTTCTTGCTCCGCTACGACTTCAGTTTCCAACCCGTGCGGAATATCCACCACACCACCGCAAGGCAGAGCAGCAGGAAGCCCACCGTCATGCCCGCGCTGACCACCACGTTCACATCCGCCTTGCCGTAGAAGCTCCAGCGAAACCCGTTGACGAGGTACACGACCGGGTTGAACAGCGTGATCTTCTGCCAGACCGGCGGCAGCATCGAGATCGAGTAGAAGCTGCCACCGAGGAAGGTCAATGGCGTGATCACCATCAACGGCACCACCTGCAGCTTCTGGAAGTCGTCGGCCCACAGGCCGATGATGAAACCGAACAGGCTGAAGGTCACGGCGGTGAGCAGCAGGAAGGCCACCATCCAGAACGGATGCAGGATCTCGTAGTCCACGAACAGCCGTGCGGTCACGAGGATGAGCAAGCCGAGAATGACCGACTTGGTCGCCGCCGCGCCGACGTAACCGAGCACCACTTCCACGTAAGACACAGGTGCGGAAAGCAGTTCGTAGATGGTGCCTGCCCACTTCGGCATATAGATGCCGAACGCGGCGTTGGAAATGCTCTCGTTGAGCAACGACAGCATGATCAGACCGGGGATGATGAAGGCACCGTAGCTCACACCACCCACCTCGCCCATGCGCGAGCCGATGGCGGCGCCGAAGACGACGAAGTAAAGCGACGTGGAAAGCACCGGCGAAGCGATGCTCTGCATCAGCGTGCGGAAGGTGCGGGCCATCTCGAAGCGGTAAATGGCGCGGATCGCGTAGACGTTCATGCGCGTGCCCTCACCAGGCTGACGAAGATGTCTTCGAGCGAACTCTCGCTCGAATGCAGGTCCTTGAAGTCGATGCCGAGCTCTCCGAGCTTGCGCAGCAACTCCGCGATGCCGGTGTCCCGGCCCTGGGTATCGAAGGTGTAGACGAGGCAACCACCATCGGCCGACAACTCCAGTGGCCAGTTCGCCAGGCCTTCCGGCACGGCCTGCAACGGTGTCTGCAATTGCAGCGACAGCTGCTTCTTGCCAAGCTTGCGCATCAGCGTGTGTTTTTCTTCCACCAGCACCAGTTCGCCACGGTTGATGACGCCGATGCGATCGGCCATCTCTTCCGCTTCCTCGATGTAGTGCGTGGTGAGGATGATGGTGACGCCCGATTCGCGCAGGCGATGGACCATCTGCCACATGTCATGACGCAATTCCACGTCCACGCCGGCCGTTGGTTCGTCGAGGAAGAGCACGCGCGGCTCGTGCGCCAACGCCTTGGCGATCAGCACGCGGCGTTTCATGCCGCCGGACAAGGTCATGATCTTCGAATCGCGCTTTTCCCACAGCGAAAGCTCGCGCAGGATCTTTTCCAGGTAGGCCGGATTCGCCGGCTTGCCGAAAAGGCCACGACTGAACTTCACCGTCGCCCACACCGTCTCGAAGGCATCGGTGGATAGTTCCTGCGGCACGAGGCCAATCAGCCCCCGCGATGCGCGGTAGTCACGGGCGATGTCGTGGCCGTCGACGGTCACGCTGCCCTCGCTGCCATTGACGATGCCGCAGACGATGCTGATCAACGTCGTCTTGCCTGCGCCGTTGGGGCCGAGCAGGGCGAAGATCTCACCCCGGCGAATTTCCAGGTCCACGCGCTTGAGCGCCTGGAACCCGGTCTTGTAGGTCTTGGAGAGGCCGCGTATCGCGACGATGGCGTCGGGCGCGGATGGGGTGGCATCGAGTGGCGGCATGGGGACCCGCGGGATCGGTGGGTAAGGCGGCCGATGGTAGACCCGAACGATCCTCGGTGCGAGGCTTGGTGGCAGGCCCGGCGTAAGGGTGCGAGGCGCCGTGCAAGGGTGCGAGGCCTGGTGGGGGTCGGGCTTGTCGAAACCTTGTGGCATCCCCACGTCGATCGGGGTCGCCCTCCTCAAGAGACACCACCGCATGAGCATCTCCACCTACGACGCCTCCGCTCCTGTCTTCGTCCGCGGCTTCCGCGTCCTCTCCGAGCTCCTCGCCAAGGCAGAGGCACACGGCGGCGATTCCCTGGTGGAAGCTCGGCTCGCCCCAGACATGCTGAATCTCGCTGGTCAGGTCCAGCGCGCCAGCGACACGGCGAAATTCGCCGTCGCGCGCCTTGGCGACGTACAGCCGCCGTCGTTCGAAGACAACGAGGCCACCATTGCCGACCTTCGCAAGCGCATCGACGCCACGGTGGCCTGGATTCAATCGGTGGACCGCGCAGCGCTGGAGGCCGGCGTCACGCGCGAGATCTCGCGCAAGTTCAAGGATACCGAGCACAGCTTCACCGGCGCGTCGTACCTGCTGACCTTCGCCATCCCCAACTTCTTCTTTCACGTGACCACCGCGTACGACATCCTCCGCCACAACGGTGTCAGCGTGGGCAAACTCGATTACCTGGGTTTCGGCGGGTAATCGATGGTGAATGCGCGAGCTGCCGCATGACGCTTCCTCTCGTACGCTGCCCCTGGGGCGACGCCGACGAGCTCATGCGCGGGTACCACGACCGCGAATGGGGCGTGCCCGAGCGTGACAGCCGCAAGCTCTGGGAGAAGCTGATTCTCGATGGCTTCCAGGCGGGACTGTCGTGGCGAACGATCCTCGCCCGCCGCGAAGGTTTCCGGCAGGCCTTCGATGGCTTCGATCCGGAGCGTGTCGCCGCCTATGGGCCGCGCGACCTCGAACGCCTGCTGGCCGATGCCGCCATCATCCGCTCCCGAAGCAAGATCGAGGCGGCGATTCGCAATGCCAGGGCCTATCTGGCGATGCACGACGCCGGCGACGATTTCGCCCGCTTCGCCTGGGATTTCGTCGACGGCGAACCCCTCGCCTGGGAAGGCCCGGTGCCGCCGAACAGCCCCCTGTCCGAGCAGGTATCCAAGGCTTTGCGGAACCGCGGGTTCACCTTCGTCGGACCCACCATCGTCTTTGCCTGGATGGAGGCCACCGGCCTGATCAACAGCCATGCCCCCGAATGCTTCCGGCGCGCGGAAGTGGCCCGGCAACCCCTGCCCGCCAAGGGTTAACGGGTTTTTTAGCCGATTCGGCGTAGCGTGGAACGCGAGGCCGCAGGAGCGGCCTCGCCCGTCTGGCACACCCACCATCGAGAGGGTCCCATGGCTTCCAGTTCCGCCCAACTGTTCATTCCGTATAGCGAATCGACACAGGGACCGTGGATCGTGCGCCGTGCCTCGCTTCCCCTGGGCCGGTATGCCTCGCAGGCCGCGGCCATCACCGCCGCGGAAGCACTGGCGCCGGGCCTGTCCGACAGCCTCGGCCGTCCCGTCGAGATCCACGTGCAGCAGGCCGACGGAACGTGGGAAGAGCATACCTTCGTGGTGGCCGGACTCGTTCCCGGGCTTCCCACGCCGTCCACCGGGATGAACCGTCACGCGTGAGCCTCGTGGGCTGAGACGACGATAGGGTAACCTTGCAAGGTTGCCCCGCGCGTTCCCATGTCTGCCCGATGCTCACCGACGACACCAAAGCCGCGATCCGCGCCGCCTATGCGCGGCTGAAGGACGGCCTTGCGGGGTTCCGTGGGCGCACCTCACAGCTGAAGATGATCGCCGAGGTGGCCAAGGCGCTGGCCGAGCCCGCGGGTGCAGCCGTGATCGAGGCGCCGACCGGCACGGGCAAGTCCATGGCTTACCTGATCGCCGGGCTCGAAGTGGCCCGCGCGCAGAAGAAGAAGCTGGTGATCGCCACCGCCACGGTGGCGTTGCAGGAACAGCTCGTCCAGCGCGACATCCCGCAATACCTCACCTTGTGTGGCGTCGAGGCCAAGGTGGCGCTGGCCAAGGGCCGTGGCCGCTATCTCTGCCCCCGCAATCTGCGCGCGGCAGGTGCGGAGCCCTCGGCACAGGGAGGCTTCGAGTTCGACGCCGATCTCGCCTTGTGGTCGCGCCCGCCCGCCGAGCGCGACACCAAGGCCATCGAGAAACTCGGCAAGGCGTTCGAGTCGCGCGAGTGGAACGGTGACATCGACACGAGTCCCGAGCCGCTCTCCGACCTCGTCCGCGGCATGATCACCACCAGTGCCGGCGGGTGCACGGGACGCAAGTGCGGCGCCTTCGCCGTCTGTCCGTTCTTCGTCGCCCGACGTGCCATCGGCGAGGCCGACATCGTGGTGGCGAACCAGGATCTCGTGCTGGCCGACCTCACCATGCCACGTGACGAAGACACCTTCGGCGGCGTGATCCTGCC
Organism: Luteibacter jiangsuensis; assembly: GCF_030812295.1. GTDB lineage: Bacteria > Pseudomonadota > Gammaproteobacteria > Xanthomonadales > Rhodanobacteraceae > Luteibacter > Luteibacter jiangsuensis_A. The sequence continues at coordinate 923,883 of NZ_JAUSSK010000002.1, read as the reverse complement.
CAAGCCGGAAGACACGCTGTACATCTTCGACGAAGCGCACCACGTGCCCGGCAAGGCGATCGACCGCGGCGCCGCCGACGTGCACCTCGCCACCGCCGTGCGCCGGATCGGCCGCCTGCAGAACCAGATCCATGGCGCCTATTCGCTCACCGACAAGGAAAGCATCGGCAACCTCACCCTGGAAGCGGGAGACGAGAAGCTGCTGGCGATGTCCAACGCGCTCGAGGAGATCGAGCGCGAGATCCGCCTGTCGTGGACACCCTCGTCGAGCGAGACCGAGCCGGTGTTCCGCGCGTCGCTCGGCCAGCTTCCGGACAACTGGAAGATGCACGCCGAGCACCTGCACCTCATCACCAGGGATATCCAGCGCTGGTTGCGCACGGTGCGCCGTACGGTGGTGGAAATGGAAGCCGGCGGCCCGACGCAGGAAGCCTTGTCGCGCGAACTCGGCGTGGCGCTGGAGCGACTCGATCGCCAGGTACGCACCTGGTACGCCTGGTCCACCGACGACCGCGAAAACAATCCGCCTCTGGCTCGATGGGTCAGCATGACGCCGGAACAACAACTGGTCTGCCACGCCTCCGCCGTCTCGGCGGGCGGGCTGTTGCGCAGCGTGCTCTGGGACAATGCGTCCGCGGTGGTGATGACCTCCGCCACGCTGAGCGCCGGAGGCAACTTCCGCGGCTTCGCGGATTCGGTGGGCCTGCCCAACGAAGCCCTCACGCTCAGCCTGCCGTCGCCGTTCGACCTGGAGAAACAAGCCAGGCTCGAAGTGCCCGCGCTGAAGACCTTGCCGGAAGATCGCGAAGGCCATGCACGCGAAGTGTCCGAGTGGCTGGCCAAGCACCTCGACTGGAACGCGGGCAACCTCGTGCTGTTCACGTCGCGGGCGAAGCTCGATCGCGTGCTGCAGATCCTGCCGATCGAGTTCGTGCGCAAGGTGCGTGCGCAGGGTTCGCTGTCGAAGTCCCAACTCATCGCCGAGCATTGCGAAGACATCGACGCCGGAAAGGGAAGCACGCTGTTCGGGCTCGCGTCATTCGGCGAAGGGCTGGACCTGCCGGGCAAGCTCTGCGAGACCGTCGTCGTCACTCAATTGCCATTCGCCGTGCCCACGGACCCCGTCGGCGCCACCTATGCGGAATGGCTGGAATCGCGGGGACGCAATCCCTTCATCGAAGTGAGCGTGCCGGATGCCACGCGCCTTCTTACGCAGTACTGCGGTCGGCTCATCCGTACCGAAACCGACACGGGCCGCATCGTGCTGCTGGACCGCCGCGTGATCACCAAGCGCTATGGCACGGGCATGCTTCGCGCGCTGCCGCCCTTCGCCCGCGAGATCGAGCGCGTCGCATGACGATCCTTCGTTTCGATGACCTCAAAGCGGTGCCGTGGAAGAACGGCCTCGGTGTCACGCGTGAGATCGCCGTGAAGCCAGCCGGCGCGTCGATGGACGATTTCCTCTGGCGCGTCAGCATCGCGGATGTCGACACGGCTTCGCCGTTCTCCCTTTTTCCGGGCATCGACCGCACCATCGTGCTGCTGGAAGGCGACGGGTTCACGATGACGCTGGATGGAGAGCGTGAGCACGCGTTGACTACACCACTCGCGCCCTTCGATTTTCCCGGTGAAGCTCGCGTCGACGTGACGCTAGCCGGTGGTGCGACGCGCGACTTCAATCTCATGGTGCGACGTGGTGTGCGGCGTGGACGTGTCGATGTCGTGCGCGGGCCTATGAGTGCGACGTTGGCGAAAGACGCCGTACTCCTCCACGTGGCCCGCGGCGAGGCGCATATCGACGGACAACTCTGCCGTCAGGGCGATTCGGTTGTTGGACCGGCTTGCACTCAGGGTGACTTGGCCGAGGCGCCTCGCCATCTCGAGTTGCCGCACGGCGCCACGGCGCTCGTCGTCGTGGTTGGCGAAACCTGACGCTCCTGTCGAAGTGCCATCGCCGACAAGGTCGGCTCCCACCGAGCAGGTGACGGCTGACGATCAGATTGCGACGGTCTGGTGGGAGCCGACCCTGTCGGCGATGCTCTTCCCCACCAAGATCATCGATGCCCCGACTACCTCACGCCGCACTCTCCACCACGTCACCCTCGCCACCCGCCGACGCCCGCGTCCAGAGATCCACCGACGTCAACTGGAAAGCCACCGGCGGCACGGCACGCTGCCAATACTCGATTCCCGGGAAATAAGGTCGCAGGTCGTCGACCAGTGCGTGGAAGCCCTTGTCCATTTCCGACACGGCGAGCGTCTCTTCCCCCTCGACATGGAAGAACAGGAACACCGTGTCATACGCGGCATCGTCGCGGTTGCCCGCCTCCACGCGCACGATGCGATCGACCGACACTTCGCGCATCCGCAAGTGTCCGGGGCACGCGACGATAGCCCCCGCATCGCGATCGAAGCGGACCGCCACCCGGCCGACAAGACGCTCCCGCAACCGCCTCAGGAGCGGTCTGCGGACGAGAGGTGGGTTCCTGTCCATGCGATGGCATGCCCCGGTGCAGCGTGGTTCAAACGACGTTCACTCCCCATGGGCATCGTAGGGGGTCGTTCCGAAGGAATCCAGCCATGCGCTCCGTATTCATCGCCCTGATCGGCTCCATGGCCACGGCCACCGTCGTCGCGACCACGCCGGTAACCGCCGTCCCCCACCTGGACCTCGCCCGCTACGCCGGAACGTGGCATGAGATCGCCCGCCTGCCGATGTACTTCCAGCGCAAGTGCACAGGGCCCGTCACCGCGCGCTATGCGCCCCAGGCCGACGGCACCGTTGCAGTGCACAACGAATGCGTCACCGCCGAAGGTACGACCATCGCCAGCGACGGTGTCGCACGTCGGCCGGAGCCCTTCGCCCAGGGCAAGCTGGAGGTGCGCTTTGCGCCGAAATGGCTGTCGTGGCTACCGCTGGTCTGGGCGGACTACTGGGTCGTGGCGCTGGACGATGACTACCAGTGGGCCATGGTCGGGCAACCGGGGCGGAAGTACCTCTGGATACTCTCGCGGCAGCCCTCACTGGATCGGAAGACGTTCGAGATGTTGAAGGCGCGAGCCGTGGCGATGGGGTATGACTTGTCGGGGTTGATCGTGTCTAGGGAGGTGATTTAGCCACACTCAGCTGCTACCGCTTGGCCAATAGTCGCCGGCCCCGCACCCGCGAACTTCCACTCGACATTACTTAGCTGGATACGAAAGCGCAGTCGACCGTATCAGCTTAACTGCGAACAGTCGTAGCTACTTGCCACCCTCGGCTTGACAGGCAGAAGGTGGCAACCCTTGGGGGGGAATACACTGAAGCTAGACCTTCCCTTTCAACGCGTACACATTGCTTCCCATTTAATATCCACGTTTCAGCAGTCCGTCGATCGACAAAAATTTCCATACTCGTACGGTTTTGTGACCGTACAGCAAATCGAAAGAAGTCATCGATTTCTCCGAGCGCTGTAACCGATGCACCGCCTGCTGCTTCGCTTCGTTTCGGGATACTTTTCTCCGCCACGGTCTTTGCCTCCTCGATTGAGAGCGGCACACCAGAATTTTCAGCATCGATACAAAGACGCACTGGATTAGACTTTATCTCATCGCCGAATGCGGCAAAGTTACTTGCCATTTTATCGCGGTATATCACAGAAATGTCGTAGCAGCCGACGCCCATCCCGTACATATGCGCGATGAACCACTTTCCGAAAACTTGACCGTGAACAAACCCCGTCGGTAGCCGAATATACGTTGCCTCTGTAGGAAGATTGGGATTGATGTGCGCGGACAGCGGCAGTTCAGTCGTACCCTTACGTACCTTGAAACTCAAACTTCCGACTAGCGAATCAAGAAGAAAGTCCGTCCTCACCTTAAGAGCTTTATCGCCATGATTGCTTAGCAGCACGTAGACCTCGCCATCATCCACGAGCATTTTCAGGGCCGGCCCATTCGCTGCCATTGCACTAGGCATGACAGCAATCATCAACGATACACAAAGTCCCGGCCTGAGCTTGCGCATATCAATAGCTCGTAACGCAGCTTGCCATTGAAGCTTTCGACGAAGCCGTTCCGCCATGGGCTTCCCGGCGCGATGAAGGCCGGGCCAATGGCGGCATCGCACATCCATCGCATCACCTTGTTCGCGGTGAACTCAGCACCATTGTCCGAACGTGCAAAGGCCGGTTTGCCATACAAGCGTATCAGCCGCGACAAGGTCAGGATCACGTCCTGCGCCCGCAAACTGGCCCCGACCTCGATGGCCAGGCACTCCCGGGTGTACTCGTCGATCACACAAAAGCAGCTTCAAGCTACGCCCGTCGACCATTTGATCGTGGACAATGTCGTCGCTGGCGCAAGGCGTGGTGCGCCACCCGCCGACTCAGACACAGGTAGCCTCAAGCTTCGCGCTGAGATAGCCCCCGACGAATCAACACGTCCACCGCGTGGCGCCGTGCCGCCGGGATCATCTTTTTTTTAATGATTTCCTTCATCCCTTCAATCGCCAGAAACTGCTCGGCGACCAAGCCCTTAAGCCTGGCGCTCTCCGATTCCAGATCCTTCAACCGCCGAGCATCAGGTACTTCCATTCCGCCGAACTTGTTACGTCAGCGAAAGAACGTCTGTTCGCTGATGTTGTGGCGCTTGCACAGCGTTTTGACCGGTGTCGTGCCGCTCTCTGCCTCGCGCAGAATCGTGATGATCTGTTCTTCGGTATACCGCTTCTTCATGAGCTCTCCTTGCTGTTTCAGGATAGAGAACCCACCTTCCGATTGGCTATACGTTTTGTCTCAGGTCAATGGTGCGGCCTTCCGCAGCCGACACCATCGCGGTTTCTGCAAGCAGCATGCTGCGAGCGAGCACATTCTTCTAGTCGCCCTCTTAGTAAGTTACATCACAGCGCTCCGACACCGAAGGCAACACACGGCTCGACTTTCCTTCAATAACGTCGATAGCGTTCTCAATTTGCGGAATCGCGCTTATGCCGAGAATCAAGGTTCCAGCCTCAGGATGCATTTTTTTATCCAAGAGCTTACGCATGGCGGGCAGAGAGCTAGACGCTTGCGATCCGATCAACGCAAGACTCCGCACTGCAAAATAGCTGACACCCTCATCATCAGAATCTAAAGCCTGTGCTAGATCATCCATCAATTGTTTGGATGCTATGTTGTGCTCCCTTGTCGCCGCGACCAAAGTGCATATGTGGATTGCTGCTGTTCGCGCATCTTCTACATTTTTTGAATGGACAAGCATCAGCCGCTGCTGCTCTAACTCTGCATAACGCGAACTTACTTCACTTGCAACTGCATATCCATTTGCAAAGAGCAGCAGAGCTGTCAGAAGTGCGTGGATCACGTTCATCGTGGCCAACTCGTAGTGTAGTCGAAATTTAGGATATTGCTGGACGGCGAACCCAGGTGTGGATCAATCGATGTAGCCGGAGCCCTTCCCGCTTCTTTTACGCCACCATCAATAAAGCTTGAGGGCAGCTTCAGCCCTTCGTAGAACGCGGCCTGTCCGGTCCATGTTATGGAACCAGACGCCAATCCACTTGGGGCACCTTTAAAGTAAAACGTATCATTACTATCTGCGATGTTGTTACCTGGAAGCACTCGGAACGCCTCCCAGAAGGTTGTATCGCGATGGAGAACAACGAAAAAAAACGTACGGGGAGTTATCAGGCACCATCGCCAGATCGCACCCCATGCGAACCTTCAAGGCCTGTCCGCAATATGCTTTCTTAGGACGATGAAATTCCACGATTGACGATGCATCGCTAGCTCATCAGTCATAAACATCCCCCCAGTGACCCAAGCAGAACACCCCACCGCATTACATGCCACCGTCCTCGCTCCTGCTGGGCAATGGGCGCCGGGTGCTCGAGCTAACCAAGAACATGCGAAGGACGAACGGCTATGAATGAGTGTCCTTGTGGATATGGCGATTACGCCACCTGCTGCGGCCGATGGCACTCGGGCGAACCCGCACCAACAGCCGAAGCACTCATGCGGTCGCGCTATAGCGCCTACGTACTCGGCCTGGAGACCTACCTGCTCGAAACATGGCACCAGAGCACGCGACCGGCTTCACTTGGCCTGGCCACGCAGGCGCCGAAGCCGACATGGCTCGGCTTGACCGTCAAACGCCACGTGAATCCCACGCCGGACACGGCCATCGTCGAGTTCGTCGCGCGATTGCGGATGGGTGGAGGAAGCGCGGAGCGCATGCATGAAACCAGCCGGTTCGTGCGTGAGGACGGGCGCTGGCTCTACGTGGACGGGGACGTGTCGTGAGTCGCTTCGAGGCGACGATTTGCGAGGCCATCGCCTCGATGCGGTTGTTGCTGGTGGAGTACGGGGACACGGCGCGGCTGGTGCAACCGCATGTGTACGGCGACGACCACGCGGGTGACCGGTTGTTGAGTGCTTACCAGGTGTCCGGCGAAAGCGCGTCGGGCGCGTCCGCCGGATGGAAGTTCTTCCGGATGGATCGGGTAACTTCAGTGACACTGAGCGAACAACGGTTCCGTGCGCCGCGGCCGGAGTTTCAGCGGAACGATGGGGCCTTTGCGCGGATCATCTGTCAGCTGGGCGATTGAATGGCGTGTGTGGGAGCCGCTTCAGCGGCGATGGGTGCTTGCCGGTACCTGGCCCGCTGCCGCGGGATCGCCGCTGAAGCGGCTCCCACAAACAAGCGGCTCACACAAACAAGCGGCTTCCACAACAAACTGCTCCCACACACGAAGCAGCCCCAGACACGCGAAGCTGCTTCCAGCGCGGCGCTCGATCAGATGATGGAGCGGGTGACGCCGCCGTCGACGCGGATCGAGGCACCGGTGGTGCCGGAGGCTTGCTCGGAGGCGAGGTAGACGGAGACGTTGGCCACTTCCTCGACGCTCAGCAGGCGCTTGATGAGCGACGTCGGTCGGTGGGTCTGGATGAAGTCGCGCTCGACCTCGTCGAGGCTCTTGCCCTGGCTCTGCGCGATCTTGCCGAAGAACTCGCTCACGCCTTCGGACAAGGTCGGTCCCGGAAGAATCGCGTTCACCGTCACGCCGGTGCCGGCGAGCACCTCGGCCAAGCCGCGCGACACACCGAGCTGGGCGGTCTTGGTCACGCCGTAGTGGACCATCTCGGCGGGGACCTGCACGCCCGATTCGCTGGAGATGAACTGCACGCGGCCCCAGCCACGCTGGGCCATGCCCTTGGCGTAATGGCGTGACAGCCGCACACCCGAAGTGACGTTCACCTCGAAGAACCGCGTCCACTCGGCGTCGTCGATGTCGAAGAAATCCTTCGGCTCGAAGATGCCGAGGTTGTTGACGAGGATGTCGGTGTCGGGCACGGCCTTGATGAGGGTGGCGGCACCTTCGGCGGTACCGAGATCGGCAGCGATGCCGCTCACCTTCGCACCAGGGACGGCCTTCTTCACGGAAGCGATGGCTTCGTCGACGCGCGCTTGCGTGCGGCCGGTGACGACGACGGACGCGCCGGCCGCGGCGAGGCCGGTGGCGATGGCCAGGCCGATACCCGCGGTGGAACCGCTGACGATGGCGCTGCGCTTGCTGAGGTCGATGTTCATGGTGGCTCCGGGAGATTGATGAAAGGACGCGGCTTGGCGTACCCATCCATCGTCGGGGCATACGCGGAGCGATTCAATCGCCTGGAAGGCAAAAGACTCTCGCCTGAAAGCCAAGGACGGTGAGGCGGACGTGGCCTATGCGACGGACAGGCGGGTCTCGCCCGCCGGCACGCCATGGGGGCCGAAACGTCGTTCCGCGATCAGGGTGCGGTCTTCATGATCGACCAGGATCACGGTGCTGGCCCGGGTGCCGTAGTTCTCGCCGACGATGAAAGCGCTCGACAGCAAGCGCTCCCGTTCGATACCGATGCCCGTGTCGGGCAGCAGGTCGTCCGGCCAGCGGCCCTGGTCGGACAACATGGCGAATAGCGCCTCGATGTCGTCGTCCTTGCCTTCCTTGAGCCACTCGTCCAGACGGTGTACCAGGGCGCGTGTTTTTGGCCATGGGGCGTTGAAGTCGGCGTTGCTCAGTCCGTGGACGCCCGGCTCGACGGGTTGTGCACGCGCGTTCGGATGGTTGCCCAGGTAGTACGCGTCGTCGCGGTCGAAGGTCAGCAGGTTGAACGGACGGTAGTCCTTGGCGCTGGCCATCAACTCGATCGCGTGTGTCCGTACCGGGAGGGTCGAGCCGAGGTAGTCGGCGACGAGCAGTCCGCGCGAGAGACCGCTGTGGTCCGCGGACATGTCGCGCACGTTGGTGATCACGCCGGCTCGTCCCTGCGTTCCCACGCCGGCCCACGTACCGCCCGCCTCGAGGTCGCGTCCCGCGAGGATTTGCGGCGCTTCGTCCCAGGGGGCGAGCGGTGCGGTGGGGCGGGCATGGAATTCGTCGCGGTTGCCGACGAGAACAAGGCGCCAGCGCGGGTGGGCGCGCCAGGCGAAGGCGATCAGGCACATGGAGTTTTGGCTCGGGGGAGCATCGCCTTATTGTGCTCTCTCGTGTTGCCGTTCGGGAACCTGGGTATTGGTGATTACCCAGGGTGGTAACTACCTAAGTTGGAAGCCGCCTCGGCGGGAGCCGACCCTGTCGGCGATGGGTGCTCGCTCAACCCTTGACCCTATGTGGGAGCCGGCTATGCCGGCGATGGGGGTTGATTCGGTCTGGCCCGCTGCCGCGGGATCGCCGACAGAGTCGGCTCCCACCAGGTCTTGGGGTCATCAGCCTCAAGGCCTCAAGAACTGAGACCTTGAGGCCCTGAGCCCTCGAGGTGCTAACGAAGGCTTTCCGCGAGGCCTTGGACCTTGGCATCCGTCTTCTTCGCCGCCAGCATGCGGGCGATCGAGGCGGCGGCTTCGCGGCCATCGTAGACGGCGCGGACGACAAGGTCGGCTCCGCGTACGTTGTCGCCACCGGCGAAGACGCGCGGGTTGCTCGTTTGCAGGGGCAAGCGGCCTTCGCCGCCGGCGACGATGCGGCCGCTGCGGTCGCGCTCGATACCGAAGGCGTCGCACCAGTCGGGCGGGCTCGGTTGGAAACCGAAGGCCTGGATCACCACGTCGGCGCGCAGGTCGGTCTCGCTGCCTTCGACGTTGCGCGGGCGTGGACGTCCATCGCCGTCGTCGACGAGCTGGGTCTCCACCACGCGCACGGCGCTTACCTTGCCTTCCTCGCCCACCAGCGCGATGGGTTGACGCTGGAACAGGAAGCGCACGCCTTCTTCGCGGCTGTAACCGACTTCCCGGCGTGATCCAGGCATGCTCGGCTCGTCGCGGCGGTACACGCAGGTGACCGACGCCGCGCCGAGGCGGATCGCCGTGCGGTTGCAGTCCATGCCGGTATCGCCACCGCCCAGCACCACCACGTGCTTGCCGGCGAGGTCGTATTCCGGCGCGGGCATCTCGTCGTGCAACAAACGTTCGGTATTGGCGATGAGGAAGGGAAGCGCATCGTGCACGCCTCGCAGGTCACGGCCATCGAGTTGACCATCGACAAACGTATAGGCACCGGTGCCGACGAACACGGCATCGTAATCCGCAAGCAATTCGTCGAACTCGATATCGCGGCCGATCTCGACGCCAAGATGGAAACGCACGCCCATGCCTTCGAGGACCATGCGCCGCGTCCGCACCACCGACTTGTCGAGCTTGAACGGAGGAATGCCGAAGGTGAGAAGGCCGCCGATCTCGTGCTGGCGGTCGAAGACGTCCGCACCGATGCCGGCCAGGCGCAGGCGATCCGCGCAGGCGATCCCTGCGGGGCCCGCGCCGACCACGGCGACGCGGGCCCCGGTTTCGCGCACGCGGGAGAGATCCGGACGCCAGCCCTGCCGGATGGCTTCGTCGGTGGCCCAACGCTCGACGCTGCCGATCGTCACCGCGCCGAAATCGCCCTGCTCCAATGTGCACGCGCCCTCGCACAGGCGATCCTGCGGGCACACGCGGCCGCAGATCTCCGGCAACGGATTGGTCTCGTGCATCAACGTGGCCGCTTCGAAAAGGCGGCCATCCTGCACCAGCTTCAGCCAGTTCGGAATGTAGTTGTGGACCGGGCAAGCGTGCTCGCAATACGGGTTGCCGCAATCGATGCAACGCTCCGACTGCGACGCGGCTTCCGTCGGCGCGAAGTCGCCGGAGATCTCGCCGTAGCCGAGCACACGCACCGCGACGGGGACGGTGCGCGGCGTCTGCCGGGGAACGTCGAGGAAGCGGAAGTCCTTCGCGCTCATGCGGCACTCCGCAGTTCTTCGGCGAGCGCATCGAGGCTCGCCGCCTTGGGCTTCACCAGCCAGAATCGCTGCAGCAGCCCGCGGAAGTCGCCGAGCACGCGATGGCCCCAGGCACTGCCGGTGAGTTCGGCATGACGGGCGATGAGTTGGCGCAGGTGCTGCATGTAGTGTTCCATGCCTTCGTGCGAAATACGCACGATGTCGACGAGTTCATGGTTGTAGCAGTCGACGAAGCTGCGTTCGAGATCGAGCACATAGGCGAAACCGCCGGTCATGCCCGCGCCGAAGTTGAGCCCGGTGTGGCCGAGCACGGCCACCACGCCGCCGGTCATGTATTCGCAGCAGTGGTCGCCCGCGCCCTCCACCACGGCCAGCGCGCCGGAGTTGCGCACGGCGAAACGCTCGCCTGCCTGGCCCGCGGCGAACAACTCGCCACCCGTCGCGCCGTACAGGCAGGTGTTGCCGATGATCGAGGCGTCCTGGCTGGCGAACGGCGAGTCCGCCGGCGGACGGATGACCAGGCGGCCACCGGCCATGCCCTTGCCGACGCCATCGTTGGCTTCGCCCACGAGATCGATGTGCACGCCCCCGGCGTTCCACGCGCCCAGGCTCTGGCCCGCCGCACCCTCGAGATGCAGATCGATCGGCTTGTCGGCCATGCCGGCGTCGCCCCAGCGGCGTGCCACATCGCCCGAAAGACGAGCGCCGATGGCGCGGTCGGTGTTGACGATGGGATAGCGGAACGTGCCACCGAGACGATCGGCCACGGCAAGGCGCGTATCCGCGGTGATCCGGTTGGCCAGCGACGCGGGATCGCGCATCGGATTGCGTGCCAGCGTGCAGGCGAAGTCGACCTGCTCGCCCAATCCGTCTTCGGTGATCAGAGGTGCCAGGTCGAGGCGTTCCTGCACGGCGGTGACACCGTCGCGCTGTTCCAGGCGGCCACTCTGTCCGATCAGCTCGCCCAGCGAGCGGACGCCAAGGCGCGCGAGGTGGCGGCGCACGTCTTCCGCGATGAAGCGGAAGTAGTTCATCACCATGTCGGGCAAGCCGAGGAAGTGCTTCTGGCGCAGCACCGGATGCTGGGTGGCCACGCCGGTGGCGCAGTTGTTCAGATGGCAGATACGCAGGTACTTGCATCCCAACGCCACCATGGGGCCGGTGCCGAAGCCGAAACTCTCGGCGCCCAGCATCGCCGCCTTGATCACGTCCAGGCCCGTCTTCAGGCCGCCGTCGGTCTGCAGGCGTACGCGTCCACGCAGGTCGTTGAGACGCAGGGTCTGCTGTGTTTCCGCAAGACCCAACTCCCAAGGTGTACCCGCGTACTTGATGGAGGTGAGCGGGCTCGCCCCGGTGCCGCCATCGTGCCCGGACACCGTGATGAGATCCGCACCCGCCTTCACCACGCCGGCGGCGACGGTGCCGACGCCCGCGTGCGAGACCAGCTTCACCGAGATCAATGCCTGGGGATTCACTTCCTTCAGGTCGTGGATCAGCTGGGCGAGGTCTTCGATGGAATAGATGTCGTGGTGCGGCGGCGGAGAGATGAGGCCGATGCCCGGCTTGGCGTAGCGCAGCCGGGCGATCGTCGCGTCCACCTTGTGGCCGGGGAGCTGACCACCCTCGCCCGGCTTGGCGCCCTGGGCGATCTTGATCTGCAACACCTCCGCATTCACGAGGTAGGCCGGCGTCACGCCGAAACGGCCCGACGCCACCTGCTTGATCTTCGACGCGCGGTCGGTGCCGTAGCGCGAGGGATCTTCGCCACCTTCACCCGAGTTGCTTCGCGCGCCCAGGCGGTTCATCGCGATGGCGAGCGCCTCGTGCGCCTCCGGCGACAACGCACCGAGCGACATGCCGGCGGAATCGAAGCGCTTGAGGATGGCCTCCACCGGCTCGACCTCGTCGAGCGGGATCGGCGTGGCCTCGCGCGGCACGAGCAGGTCACGCAGCGCCGACGGAGGACGGGCGTCCACGTAGTGCGCGTACTTCTCGTAGTCCGACCATTCACCCGTGCGCACCGCCACCTGCAGGCTGGCGATCACGTCGGGGTTGTACATGTGGAACTCGCCGCCATGCACGTACTTGAACAAGCCGCCCGCGCGCAGCGCCTGCGCCTCGTCCCATGCCTCGGCCGCGAGCAGGCGCTGCTCGTGCTCGAGATCGGTGAAGGTGGAACCACCGATGCGCGATGGCGTGCCAGGGAAGCAAAGCGACACCACGTCCGGCGAGAGCCCGACGATCTCGAACAACTGCGCGCCACGGTAGCCCGCGACCGTCGAGATACCCATCTTGGACAGGATCTTCAACAGGCCCTTGCGGATGCCGCGCCGATAATTGCGGCCGATCTCGCGCGGCGCGCCCTCGCCGTTGCGGATGTGGCCGCTGCGGCCCATGTCGAACAGGCTCTGGTAGGCCAGCCACGGATAGATCGCGGTGGCGCCGAATCCGATCAGGCAGGCGAAGTGGTGCGGATCGCGCGGCGTGGCCGTCTCGACCATGATGTTGCACTGGCAACGCAGGCCCTTGTCGACCAGTCGCGCGTGCACCGCGCCCGTGGCGAGCAGCGAGTGGATCGGCAGCATGTCGCGGCGCGGATATCGGTCACTGAGGAAGACGATCTTCACGCCACCGCGTACCGCCGCCTCGGCGTCATCGCAGATGCGAAGGAGAGCCTGCTCCAGCGTCTCGTCCGCGCCGTACATGAGGTCGAAGCGCGGTGTATCGGCGTAGTCGGGATTGGCAAGGATCTGCCGCAACTTGCGCTGCGAGAGGATCGGCGAGTTCAGCAGGATCTGCTTCGCGTTCTCGGGACCGAGGTCGAAGATGTTCCGCTCCTGCCCGATCTGCGTCACCAGCGACATGACCAGGCGCTCGCGCAGCGGGTCGATGGGTGGGTTGGTGACCTGGGCGAAACCCTGGCGGAAGCGGTCGAAAAGCGGCCGGATCTGCCGCGAGAGCACCGCCATCGGCGTGTCGTCGCCCATGGAACCGGTGGCCTCGGCCTCGGTTTCGGCCAGCACCTTCAACACCGACTCGCACTCTTCGCGCGAGAGGCCGTAGAGCTTCTGGTACCGGCGCAGTTCGTCCGCCGGCAGCGGTTCGGCGGCGAGGCTTGGATCGATGAGGTCGGATTCGAGATAGGTGACGCCATCGCGCAGCCAGTCGCGGAACGGTGCGCGGGCACGATTGATCGCGTCGATATCGGCGTCGCGCAACAGGCGGTGCTCGCGGAAATCCACGGCGATCATCTCGCCCGGGGCGAGACGGCCCTTGGCCACGATGCGCGAGGACGGCACATCCCAAAGACCCGCCTCCGAGGCGACGATGAGGTGGTTGTCGTCCGACAACGCCCAGCGCGCCGGGCGCAGCCCATTGCGATCGAGCGTGCAGGCGGCATAGCGCCCGTCGCACATCACCAGCCCGGCGGGACCGTCCCACGGCTCGCTGTGCAACGCGTAATACTCGTAGAACGCGGCGAGATCCTCGTCGATGTCCTCGCGTGCGCCATAGGCCGGCGGCACCAGCACGCGCATGGCGGTGAGCAGGTCCATGCCGCCCATCAGCAGCACTTCCAGGGCGTTGTCGAGGCTTTCGGAATCCGAACCGCTCTGCCGCACCAAGGGGCCGATGTCCGACAGGTCGACCCGTTCCGAACGCATCACCGACGTGCGCGCCTGCATCCAGCGGCGATTGGCGCGGATCGTGTTGATCTCGCCGTTGTGCGCCAGGAACCGGAACGGCTGGGCGAGGCGCCACTGCGGCGAGGTATTGGTCGAAAAACGCTGGTGAAAGACCACCGCGTCGGCGACCAGGGCCGGGTGCTTGAGGTCGGGGTAGACGTCACGCAGGTGGCCGGGCGCGGCCATCGCCTTATAGGCGACCACTTCACCCGAGAGCGATACCACGTAGAACTGCTTGTCGTCGGCGAGTTTCAACTCGGCACGCCGGCGTGCGCGGAACAAGGCGGCCTCGAACGCGGCCGGGGCGAGATCGCCCGGCGCGTCGACGAACACCTGGCGTACGCACGGCATCGACGAAGCAGCCAGGGGGCCGCATGCGGCGGCATCGACGGCGACATCGCGCCATCCCGCCACGTGGAGATTCACCTCGGCCAGTTCGGCCTCGAGCACCCGTGCCGCCGAATCGTCCCCGTTGGGATCGAGGAAGACGACGCCGCTGGCGAAGTGCGTGGCGAGCGAGATGCCCGCTTCACCCGCCAGCGCGCGCAGCCATTCCACCGGCCGCCGGATAAGCACGCCGCAACCGTCACCGCTGATGCCGTCGGCGTTCACGCCACCGCGGTGGGAAAGCTTGGCCAGGGCGGAAAACGCTGTATCGACCAGGGCGGCGCTCGCGTGACCGTCGATCTGCGCGACGATACCGAAGCCGCAGCTGTCGTGTTCGAACGCCTCGTCGTAGAGGCGCGGAATGCCTTGCTTCACCATCCGCCTCCTCGTGGCTGTTGGTTGTGCTGGGTATGGCGCGCATCGGGCCCCGCGACCTGGAACGGTCGCCCTTCACGTGCGCGCTAAGGACATGCGTCCCACTTTAGTCACAATTGCCGCGCTGCGTCAAAGCATTCGGACGTCCAAACAGAATAAGCACGGAAAACTTACGGGGTACCCATGAGACCAGTTGCTGGAAACGGCTCCCGGCGCGGAGGACGGGCCATACCAGCCAGCCGCCGCGGGATAGGTAATAATCATCCGATGCGCCCAGTCCCCCGCCTGCCTTTCGCCCTCGCCCTCGCCCTTGCCACGTTCGCCCCCCTCCCGCCGGCCCATGCCGAGCAGGACGCCAAGGCCCGTGCCCAGCAGGAGGAGGCCCGGCAGAAGCTCGAGGGGGTGCGCAAGGACATCGACGCACTCACCCGCCAGCAACGGGAGACGGCCAATGCCCGCGACAGCGCCAACGCCGCGCTGGCAAGGCAGGCCGAGCAGGTCTCCTCGGCGGCCAAGGCGGTCCGTGCCACGGAGGCCGAGCTGGAACAGCGCCGGCACGACCTCGAACAGCTGAACCAGCAGCGGGCCGGCATCCAGGAGGGCCTGGACAAACAGAAGGGCGCGCTCGGGGATCTCCTTCGCGCCACCTATACCCTGGGCCGGGGCTCGGACCTCCAGTTGCTCCTGGGCGACGAGGACGTCAACCGGATCTCGCGCGCCCTCGCCTACTCCCGCTATTTCCAGGAGAACCGCGTGGAGCGCATCCGCGGCCTGCTCGCGGATCTTTCCCGGCTGCAGGAGGTCGAAGCCGCCATCACGGCCGAACAGCAGAAGCTGGAGGCCGCCCGTGCCGAGCGCGAGAAGCGCGCCGGCGAACTGGAAAAGCAGCGGTCCGACCAGCAGAAACTGGTCGCCGAAGCGGATTCGAAATACAAGGACCAGGCGCAGCGCATGGCCGCCCTGAAACAGAACGAGCAGGACATGAACGCACTCGTCGCCCGGCTGCAGAAGGTGATCGACGAGGCCGCCAAGGCCGCCGAGCCCGCGCCGGCACCGAAGGGCGCGCCGGCCAGCGCCCCCATGGGCAACCTGCGAGGCAACCTGCCGTGGCCGGCCAACGGTCCCGTGCATGCCTACGGCAACGGCGTGATCATCGTCGCCCCCCGCGGCAGCGAGGTGAAGGCCGTCGCGCGCGGTCGCGTGGTGTTCGCCAGCTTCCTGCGCGGCTACGGCATGATGATCATCGTGAACCACGGCAATGGATTCATGAGCATGTACGGCAACAACGAGACGCTGCTGCACGGCGTGGGCGACACGGTGGAGGCCGGCGAAGCCGTCGGAACCGCCGCGGCGCCCGCCGGTGACAACGGCGCCTACTTCGAGCTGCGCCAGGGTGGCAAGCCCATCGATGCGCGCGGCTGGCTCGGCAAACGGCATTGATCCCGGAGAAAGGCATGCGTCAGCACCCCCTTCGCCTCGCCCTCGCGCTGGCACTCGGCGCCGTCGCGGCGATCCCCACCGCCCAGGCGCAACAGAAGCCGCTCAGGCAACCGGATGCGCCCGCGGCGTCCTCGACCAGCGCGGCAGCCGTCGTCGAGAAAGCCGACGAAGCGGTCAGCCTGGACGATGTTCGCAATTTCACGCGGGTGTACCACATCGTCCAGCAGGCCTACGTCGAGAAACTCGACAACAAGACCATCATGAACGCCGCCATCAGCGGCATGCTGCAAAACCTAGATCCGCATAGCGAATACCTCGACAAGGAAGGCCTCGACGAACTGGACGAGGACACCACGGGCCAGTACGGCGGCCTCGGTATCGAGGTCTTGCAGGTGGATGGCATGCTGAAGATCGTCTCGCCGATCGACGACACCCCCGCCTCGCGCGCGGGGATCAAGCCCGGCGACACCATCCTGAAGGTCGATGGCATGGTGGTCGACAGCCAGAACATCGACGAGGCATTCAAGAAGCTGCGCGGCGACCCTGGCAGCAAGATCACCCTCACCATCCTCCACGAGAAGTCGGACAAGCCGATCGACCTGCCGCTGGTGCGCGAGCGCATCAACGTCACCAGCGTGAAGGTGCGCCAGCTCGATCCGGGTTACGTGTACATCCGCCTGAGCCAGTTCCAGGAGGACACGGCCACCGACCTGGACAAGAAGCTGTCCGACTTCATCAAGAAGAACGGTGCGCCGAGGGGCGCGGTGCTCGACCTGCGCTCGAATCCCGGTGGCTTGCTGACCACCGCCGTCGGCGTCGCGGATGCCTTCCTCGACTCCGGCACCATCGTCACCACCAAGGGACGCCTTCCGGACGCCAACCTGCATTTCGATGCGCATCCAGGCGACCTGCTCAAGGGCGCGCCCATGGTGATCCTCACCGACAACGGCACCGCTTCGGCCGCGGAGATCGTCTCTGGCGCACTGAAAGACAACCACCGCGCGCTGATCATGGGCCGACGCACCTTCGGCAAGGGCGTGGTGCAGACCGTGTTGCCGCTCGACCAGGACCACGCGGTGAAGATCACCACCGCGCGTTACTACACGCCCAACGGCACGTCGATCCAGGCCGAGGGCATCAAGCCGGATATCGCACTGGCCGATCTCGCGGTCAACAAGGCGGACACCCCGCCACAGCTGATCGGCTCCGAGGCGGATCTGCCGAACCATCTCGTCAACGAGAAGGCCGCCGCCGATGACAAGAATGCCACGGACGACGACGGCAAGCTGGCCATCGAGGATTACGCGCTGTCGCAGGCGCTGAACGTGCTCAAGGGCATGGCGCTGAATCGGCAGGTATCCAACCGGTAGACGCCTACAACCAATGCCGTATGGCGCAAGCCGATGCGAAGCGGGACGCTGTGCGAGGAAACCGGAACGTCCCGTTTCCGTCATTTCAAGGAGGAGCACGCCATGAGTAGGAAGAGCAAGGAAGAAATCCTGGAAGTCATTCTCCGCGAAGCAAAGAACAAACAAGGCACGGAGGCGCAGGCGTGCGTCGAGTTGACGGCTTCGACCGAAATCGCCCCGCTGGTCATTGAAAAGAACAGCCTGGTCAACGATGTGGCGAAAGCGCTTGCGGCCAAGTACGCCGTGACGTTCCCGAAGGATCTGGGAACGTTGGGCACGATCGATGGTGCCGCCGCGTATATCGTCGAGAACATGGACCCATAACCCGGCCGAGGGCGGGCGTCGGTTCGATGCTCGACGACTCCCGCCCGCATCCCGAGGGTTGATCGACGAGGAAGTCACCCGGTTTCCGTGCGAAAGGATTCGCCATGTCTCAGTCGTTGGAAAATGCGCCGTCGCTGGCAAACACTTTCACCGCCGACTATCCGAACCTGTTCGGCGACCAGGGGATCGACCGCTGCCCGGATGAAGCACTCGAAAGCAGCTTCGGTCCGTTCGCCTATGCGGAATCGCTGATCGGCATCGTGCGCAGATTGGAAGCGGCGGTCGGCACCCCGCCGGTCAAGCCCCTGGCGTATCGACGCCCGGACATTCCCGGATTGATCCTCGACGAACCTGCCTTGAACCGGCGGGTTCCACGATTGAGCCTTGTCATCGAATGCCTCGAGGCCATGGTGGAGTCCACACACCCCGGCGACGAGAAGGCCGCGTCCGTGTTGGCCGCCGCAACCTCGCCGGCCAACCTGCCCTTCGATCGTGCCTGGGCCTTGGTTATCCAGGTGCTGCGAAGCAAACGTCAGCAACCCTGGCAACTGCTGCGCCAGACAGACGAGGACTATCCCAATTTCTCCCATCGCGCGGTCGTCAACACGTCGATGCGCAACGCGTTGACGCTTTGCACGGGCTTGGCACCTGCGCAGCTGCGCGCGCTGCAAACCACCCCGGCAACCGACGACGCTCTATGGTCACGCCTTGGACTGCCCACCGGCAGCACCGTCGAGAGCCTGGCCGATTCGGCGACTTTCCTGCGTGCTACCAGCCTGAACCGCAAACGCTTGCGGCAATTGCTGGCCGTCAATGGCGTGGCTCCGAAAGACGATAGCGGCACCTACTCTTCCGTGACCGTCAGCAAAGCGGGAAAACCTGGTGGCCTGGCCGATAGCAGCGCTTTCGGCGCCCGCTTCGTCAACGACGGCCAATCGCCTGCGCTGCGGCTCGTCGCCGGAAGTGCGACGAACAAGACCACACGCATCGACAACTTGAGTACCGGCCACCTCCAGCGCATCGACACCATGCTTCGCCTTCATGCAGGCATGAGCCTGCCGTTCGCGGCCATCGACCGTCTTCTCCAGGCCATTTTCGCCGCCCAGGGTAGCGACGAGGATTTTCAGGTCGATGTCCATGTCTTGCGCGCCCTCGGCCTCTATTGCCATCTGCGCGACAGCCGGCAGGTAAGCCTGGAAGCCTATGCGGCCGTTATCGACGAGATATCTCCCTACGCGACCGGCCGCGACACCCCCTACTACGACGAGCTCTTCCATGCCGGTGCCGGCGGCAGCGATCTCGCCGGCACCGGTGCGCCACTTACCATGGATGACGGAGCGTTCGCGATAGATGGCGGCGATGCGACGGTGCAACAGCTCTGTGCCGGCCTGGGAATCGGCACGGACACGCTGTCCGTCCTGCTTGAATGGACTGTCGAGGCCCAGGAACTCACGACGCCTTCGCGCAACCTGGCACTGATCTCCGCGTGTCATCGCCTGGCCGTGCTACCCCGCTGGCTGGGGCACGATGAGAAGGACGGCCTGGCCTTGCTGCGCCTGTATGAAAAGACGCACCCTGATCTCTTCGAGCAACTCGCCGGCGTGCCGACACTCGGCAAGGTCGATGCCACGCTGGCATCCGACGATACGGCCACGGATGAGCCCGACATCGTCGATGCGATCGTCACGCTCATGAATTTCTCGGACTGGCTGCATCGGCACCGCCTGGACGCCATGTCGATAGGAAGCCTGCTCGACGCAAGCGCTCTCACGCAAGCTGATCTCACCCGTCTCATTCCGAACGTGTCCGCCCGGACACAAACCGTCACCGATGGCCGCCTGCGTGACGCCTTCCTGGAAATGCCCTTCGCGATCGATGCCGAACGCGCTCCAACCCAGGTATTGTCGCCACTCATCGAAAGTACCGGCATCTTCAGGGACAGCGTGTTCGACCTGGACCAGGCCGCGCTGGACGTGCAGATAGGGAGCGCGCTCGATGCAGTGAAGGACACGACCACGGGCAAGCTCGTAACGACCGCCACCAAGCTGGTGCGGACGAAAACCCGTATCGGGCAACGTCTTCGCGAGCTGCTCGATGGCCAGCGAGCCCTCGCGGACCAGATCCTCGCGGTGCTGATCCCGGAGGTCACCGACCCCGATACGCGCGCGAGCCTTGGCAAATGGGCCGGTGCCACGCCGGCATCGATCCTGGCCCTGGTCGATGGCACCGGTTCAACCGGCAGCGAAACCATTCCCTGGTTGGATGCATTACGCCAGCGATCACAGCTGGTTTCCCGACTGGCTATCGATGCGCCCACCCTGGAGGCACTGCGCGCTCATCGCGAGTGGTTCGACCTTGACGAAGACGACATACGGAACCCTGGGCTGATCGTCGTTCATCGCCTCACCGAGTGGAACAAAACGGTGCGTGATGTAGCCGCCCGTTCGGGTAGCGAAGTAGAGAAGGCAGGTATGGAGTTGATCGCCTACCTTGGTTCAGCCGGTGAAAACGCACAGGGTGATCCGGCCACGCGACTTGCCGGCTTGCTGGGTGTGGACAAGGCCGTCGTGGCGTCCGTTGCCGCCCGGATTTCGCCACCCCCATCGGGCCGCTCACTGACCACTGCCAGCCATATCGCCTGGTTGTTGCGCCTGCAAGCGCTGGCCGACCGGACCACGATATCTGTCGAGGCCATGCTGGCTCTTGGCAGCCTCGAACCCCAAAGCAGTGCGGCGGACATCGAAGCCGCGGCGCAATTGCTGCTCGCCACCTGTCAGCCTTCCGAACGCGATCTCATCGTAGGCACTCACAATGAAGCGTGGCGCGACGCCATGGTCGCCTGGCTCCTCGTCCATTCAACGGATATCGACGGCCGGAAATTCGCCGAGCGCAACGAACTTTCGGCTTGGCTCCTCGCCGATCTCGAGGTCGGCGCCGAACCGGAAACCACACGTCTGGCCGCCGCCCTCGACAGCCTTCAACTCTACATCCACCGTTTGCTCAGTGGCCTGGAAAGGCATCTGAATCCGAATGCGGACATCAAGGAGGAACGACGCCAATGGAGCGCTTTTCGCTCCCGCTATGTCGACTGGCGACAATACAGGGAACGGCGGGAATACCCCGAAAACCACATCCATCCCGCGCGCCGCCAACGCAAGACCGCCGCCTTCCTCGACCTGGAGACACAACTGGCGCAGGGGCAGGCCCGACCCGCCGATATCGACACGACCCTGCTCAGATACCTCGCGGATTTCGAGCGAACCAGCAATATCCAGGTAATCTCCGCTTATCACGACGGCGTCGACCCTGTCCGGGACGAACTCCACCTGGTTGGCCGAAGCAATATCGAACCCTATGAATACTTCTGGCAGTCCGCCCGAATGGACGTCGAGGCGGCGGATGGTCACACCGGCATGCTGGCCTGGAGTGGCTGGACAAAGATCGACCTGCCGATCAACGGCGAACTGACACGAACGAAGATTCCCCAGCCGCTCAAATCCGCCGACACCCTGGCCAAGACATTGGCCAACGACATCTCCGCCGCGGGAGCCGCACGGAGGAAAGCCTCGGCGTGGCCCGGCATTAAAGAAGGTCAGCGCGTATGGGTGCGCTGCGAGGGCGTGAGGGCCGATGGCTCCGTGAGCGAGCGGGACATGTTTCCGTTATCACGGACGGTGACAGCCGCCGAAGTCATCGAAGGACTCCGTGTTCCGCTGCCATTCGACTATGTCGATGACCTGGGCGACCATGGCCAGCTGCACATCATCTTCAAGGCCGCTCTGGACGGGGGCGCAAACGAATCCAATGCGGCAGCATTCCCGGTGTCCGTACTCGATATCCCGAAATGCGTGACGCTCTCCGTAAGGACTGCGGCGACGAACGCGGATTGGGTCTTGCACACTTCGAGAGCGGTACCATCCATTTCGACCATCGCGGGTTACTTGGCCCTATCGGCGGAGGAAGGACCAACCAAGCTGGTGCATGAATTGCCTTCACCAAGCTGGTTGCGGGCTACGGCGGTAGATTCCCGCGGAGTCGAACATGCGATCAGCTTGGTAGATTCCCGCGGAGTCGAACATGCGATCAGCTTGCGCGCCAGGCGCCTTGCGGAGGGCGGCCCGAGCTACGCGATCAACACCACCACGGTGATTCCAAACAAACCTTTCAACACCTATTTCCGCATTCAATGCCTTGCGTCGGACAATCCGGGGCTACCCGCTGGAGCATACAAGGGGCAGCTGGTCCTCCAGTTGACGGGAAAGGACGTGCCAAAGGTGATCGAGTCGATCTTCATCGACATCGACATCGACATCACCGCGTGACGTCGGCGACAACAGCAGCATTGGGCCGCGCACAACGCCGTGCGCGGGTCACCAGAACTTCCACCACGGCCGCGAGGCCTTCTCCACCGCCTTGCGTACCTTGCGCGGGAGGTCGGGATCGGACGGTGGAGCGGCGGTGGCTTCGGCCACGACCCAGCCTTCACAGGCCGTCGCGCCATAGGCCGACGCGGGCAGGTCGGCGTGGAAGGTGGTGACGCTCTGCGCGAGTTCGATCGGCAGGGAATAGTAGTGGTCCACGTCGTCGCCTTCCGCGTCGGCCGCGTCCTGCAGGCCCTCGATGCGCGCATGGATGGCGTCGAACGCCGCCGGAAGGCTGCCGCTCGTGGAGAGGTCGCGCGTGTCGTCCTGCTGCCCATCGTGCTCGGCGCGCCAGTTGCGGATGCCGTTGATGTAGCAGGTGGCGGAACTCACCATCACGTCGTCATCGTATTCGCAGGTGACCAGCACGCAACCGCGCGACAGCCGGCGCATGTCATCCTCGGCGATCAGTGGCGCCGCGAAGCGGGTGACCACGACGAACCAGCCGTTCGGCAAGGCAATGGAGAAACCACGGCGCGGCTGGGTCGCCGTCTGGCCATTCGGCACGAGATCGAGCGCCACGCGCACTTCGTCACCGCCCTTGCCCTTGACCGCCAGCCAGCCGATCGAGGCGCCCATGGCATCAATCCCCGGCGGGTGGCTTGAGCAGGAAACGCACCGCCAACAGGCCCAGTTCGTAGAGCAGGCACATGGGCACGGCGAGCATCACCATCGAAAGCAGGTCGGGCGGGGTGATGAACGCCGCGATGGCGAACGCGCCCACGATGGCATAGCCACGACCCTTGCTGAGTTTCTCCGCGTCGACGACGCCGATCGCGGCGAGGATCACCACAGCCACCGGTACTTCGAAGCAGAGGCCAAAGGCGAAGAACATCAACATCACGAAATCGAGGTAGTGCGTGATGTCGGTCATCATCGCCACACCTTCGGGCGTGACCGCGTTGAGGAACTTGAAGGCCGCCGGCAGCACCACGAAATACGCGAACGCGCAGCCGGAGTAGAACAGCACCAGCGAGGCGACCAGCAACGGCCGGGCCAGGCGCTTCTCGTGCCGGTACAGGCCCGGGCTGACGAAGGACCACAGCTGGTAGAGGATCATCGGCATGCTGATGAACAGCGCCACGAAGAAGGCGAGCTTCAGCGGCGTGACGAACGGACTGGCCACTTCGGTGGCGATCAGGTGCGCGCCTTGCGGCATACGCTCGACCAACGGCTTGGCCAGCTCCGCGTAAAGATGGTTCGCCACCGGCACGAGGGCCAGCAAAACCAGCAGCAGCACGACGATCGCCTTCAGCAACCGCGTGCGCAGTTCCATCAGGTGGGAGAACAGGCCCTCTTCGACCACGTCGTCGGGCGACGGATCGGGCTCACGTGCGGTCATGCTGCTCGTTCCCGGACGGCGCGGGCTCGTCGCGCTTCAGCGGGAGCATGTCGACCGCGGGGTCGGGCTCGCCGGCCGTGGCACGCGCCGTTTGTGTTTCCGTGAAGGTGTCACGCACGCGCTCGCCGGCGCCGCGGATCTCGGCGCTGGCGGCGTGGATGTCCTGGCGCACGCTGTCGTGGGCGGCCCGGGCGTTGTCGGCGGTCTCGCGCAAGGTGCGTTTGATCTCCTCGGCCTGGATTTCCCGCTCGACCTCGGCGCGCACGCTGTCCCAACCGTTGCGCATGCGGCGCAACAGGGCTCCCGCGGTGCGGGCGGCATGGGGCAGGCGTTCAGGGCCGAGGACGATGAGGGCGATCACCGCGAGCAGCAGCAGCTTGCCTAGACTGATGTCGATCATGGCGGCGCCAGGATCACTGACCGCGGTCGCGCGGCTCGCTCGTCTCGCTGTGGACCGGCGGCACCTGGGTCGACGACGGCGGATCGGCGCGCAGCTTTTCCTCACGCTCGCGGGCCGCCTTGGCCTCTTCGTCGCCATCCAGGCCCTTCTTGAAGTCGCGCATGGCGCCGCCCAGGTCCGAGCCGATGTTGCGAAGCTTCTTCGTACCGAAGATCAGCACGACGACGAGCAGCAGGAGGACGATATGGGTAATGCTCATGGAAACCTCGAGGGCGCCCTCATCGGCGCCGGTGGGACGGGCCGGCGCCCAGGGGGAGCGCCGGTTGACGATCAGCGGTTAGTGTACTCCTCCAGTTTATCCCTGAATTCCACCACCTCGCTTGGAACATTCGTCACACCGCCTTCGAAAATACGGCGGGGGGTGATCCCCGGGCCGTAGATTTCCTCGTTGGAATCGTCGTCGATGCTGATCCGGGCGCCGTCCAGCGCGATGCCCGCGAAGAGGCCCTTGGAACGGGAATAGGTGTAGATCTCGGCCTTCATCTGGCCGTCGGTGGCCGCCGTGGCCGACCGGCCCACCGGGCCGGCAGCGGCCGATGCGCTGGCGCCCATCGTGAATTTGCCGTCGATGATGCTGTCCACGCCGCGGTCGGTGCGGAAGACGAGGATCACGTCGGTGGACTGGATGCCCGCCTGGAAGCCCACCCCGGCGGCGGCGGTGGAGATGAAATTCGGGTTCGACCAGGTACCGTCCCGTGTCTTGATCGAGATCAGGCCCTCGCCCTTGGCGCCGGAGAACACGAAACCGCCCTTGACCATGCCCGGGATCACGGCGATGGCGCGAGCGTTCTTCAGAAGGTCGGCCGGCAGGGACTTGTCGGGGGCGTCGTCGATCATCTCCGAGAGCACCCGAACCGCTTCCCTGGCCTGGGTACGCGGCGGGTCTGCCGCCTGCGCCGCCATGGACGGGAGCAGGGTGAGAAGTCCGAGGGCGAGCAGACGGGACAGGCGTGGGGACATCGGGTGGCTCCTTTCTGACGCGGGAAGGCATCGGCTGCGGCAACACGGGCAAGCCCCGCCGCGCCGCCGTATGGCAGACTGCGGCGATCCCCGCGAGCGCCGGACGCCGATGCCAGGTACGCCAAACTATACCGGCCTTGCCGGCCATTCCCACGACACCCCGTCCCAGGCGGCGGTGCTGCTGGTTAATCTCGGTACACCTGACGCGCCCACAGCAGCCGCGGTCCGGCCCTACCTCGCCCAGTTCCTCGGCGATCCGCGTGTCATCGAGTATCCGCGCCTGCTCTGGCTGGCGATCCTGCACGGCGTGATCCTGCGCGTGCGGCCCAAGCGTTCGGCGCACGCTTACGCACGCATCTGGACGGCGGACGGCTCGCCCCTGCGCGTGGGCAGCGAGGCCCTCGCCACCGCGCTCCAGGCGGAACTAGCCTCTCGCGTGGCCGGCCCGGTCCGCGTGGCGCTGGCGATGCGCTACGGCAAGCCCGACGTCGCAAGCACCATCGCCGCCTTGCAGCGCGAGGGCGTGCGCCGCCTGCTGGTGCTTCCGCTGTATCCGCAGTACTCGGCCACGTCCACGGGAAGCGTTTTCGACGCGGTCGCCGACACCGTGAAGGGGCTGCGATGGCCTCCGGAACTTCGCCAGGTCAACGACTATCATGGCGAGGCGAGCTACATCGCCGCGCTGGCCGATAGCGTCCGCGCGCACTGGGCCGCCAACGGCCGGGGCGAGAAGCTATTGATGAGTTTCCACGGCATCCCTGAGCGGTACCTGCGCGCCGGGGATCCTTACTTCTGTCAGTGCCATGCCACGGCGCGCCTGCTTCGCGAAGCCCTGGGCCTGTCCGAGGACGAGGCGCCGATCAGCTTCCAGTCGCGGGTGGGGCGCGAGCGCTGGTTGCATCCGTATACGGATGAGACGGTCAAGGTGTTCGGCGGGCGCGGCATCAAACGGATCGACGTGATCAGCCCCGGCTTCGCCGTGGATTGCCTGGAGACACTCGAGGAAATCGCCATGCAGAACGCGGACTTCTTCCGCGAGGCCGGTGGCGACACGCTGAGCTATATCCCCTGTCTCAATGCCACGCCGGCACACGTGCAGGCCTTGACCGACCTTGTCCTTCGGCATGGCCAGGGTTGGCCCGAGTTCTCGCCCGACTACGATGGCGCGGCCGCCGCGGCGCACCTGGCCGCCGCTCGCGAGCGTGCCCGCCGGATCGATGGCGATGCGTGAGCTGAAGGTGTCGATACCGGGGCTGGAACTGGCGGCCCTGAGCTGGGGCGAGCCGGATGCACAGCCGCTGGTGATGCTGCATGGCTGGCTCGACAACGCCGCCAGCTTCGCGCTGCTAGCGCCACATCTCGCCGGCCGCTTCCACGTGATCGCGCTCGACCTGCCCGGGCACGGTCATTCGCGACACCTTCCCGAAGGCACGGTCTACCAGCACGTCGATTACGCACGCGCCGTGCTGGCCGCCGTCGACGCCCTCGCCCTGCCCCGCTTCCACCTGCTCGGGCATTCGCTCGGTGCCGGCGTGGCGACCATGGTGGCCATCGCGGCGCCGGAACGCATCCGCGGGCTCGCCCTCGTCGAAGGCCTGGGCCCGCTCGGCGACGACGGTTCGCGCACGCTCGACCGCTTTCGCGAAGCGATGGCGGTGAAGGCCCATGGCGGCAATCGGCCATTGCGCGTGTTTCCGTCCATCGACGACGCGGCCCGCGCCCGTGCCTTGGCCAGCGGCCTCGATGCTTCGCTGGCGCGGCATATCGTCGAGCGCGGCCTGCGCGAGGTCGCGGGCGGTTACAGCTGGCGCAGCGACCCGCGCCTGTCCCGGCCCACGGCGATCCGCCTTGCGGAAACCCAGGTCATGGCGCTGTTGCTGGGTCTCGCGGCGCCGACTTCATTGCTGCTCGCCCGCCCCCACGCACCTTACCTCGAACCCGAGGCGATGCAGGTGCGCATCGACTGCGTGGCGGACATCCGGGTGACCCACATGGACGGCGGTCACCACCTGCACCTCGAACGCCCTGCCGACGTGGCGAGCTGGCTGCACACAGCGCTCTAGTACAGCCTTTGGCAACCTTGTGGGAGCCGCTTCAGCGACGATCGGGCGCTCACCTCAAACGGGCCCGCTGCCGCGGGATCGCCGCTGAAGCGGCTCCCACAGTAAATAAGCTCCCACCGTGAAGCGGCTTTCACGCTTTTGGCGATCAGGCGACCGGTTCGAAGCGGAAACCGGTCTGGATGACGGGGTCGACCAGCCAGTGGTCGGCCAGCAGGAAGGCGAACAACACCATCAGGTAGACGATGGAATAGTTGAACATCTTCATGGCGAAGAGATCGTCCGGCGGGTTCAGCATGCGGACCGCATACCAGAGGAAACCCGCACCGAGCACCACCGCGCCGAACAGGTAGATCAACCCGCTCATGCCGGTGAAGAACGGCAGGAGGGTCACCACGAAGAGCAGGATCGTATAGAACAGGATGTGCCAGCGCGTGTAGGTGACGCCGTGGGTCACCGGCAGCATCGGCACCTGCGCGCGCGAGTAATCCTCGACGCGGAAGATCGCCAGCGCCCAGAAATGCGGGGGCGTCCAGACGAAGATGATGAGCAGCAACTGCAACGCATACGGATGCAGGGAACCCGTGACGGCGGTCCAGCCGAGCATGGGCGGTGCCGCGCCGGCGATGCCGCCGATGACGATGTTCTGCGGCGTCGCGCGCTTCAGGTAGGCGGTGTAGATCACCGCATAGCCGATCAGCGAGAAGAAGGTGAGCACCGCCGTGAGCATGTTCACCAGGAACACGAGGATCAGCATCGAGACGATGCCCAGGCTCATCGCGAACACGAAGACCTGCATCGACGTGAGCTGGCCAGTGGCCAGCGGGCGATGCGAGGTCCGCGTCATCAGCTTGTCGATGCGCTGGTCGATCAGGTGGTTGAACGCCGCCGCCGATGCCGAAGCCAGCCAGATGCCCAGCGTGCCGAAAACCACGGCGTGCCAGCCTGGCAACACGCGCTGCCCGTTCGCATCCACCGCGAGGAACATGCCGATGATGGCGCAGAAGACCAGCAACGCGACAACGCGCGGCTTGGTCAGTTCGAGGTATTGACCGAGCATGCTCAAGGGGACTCCGGCACGGGCAGGCGCTGCGTGCTGGCAAGCGCCACCAGCAGGGTGAACAACAGCAGCGCGGCTACGCCATTGTGCGCCGTGGCCACCGGCAGCGGCAGCCCGAGGTGCACGTTGCCGATGCCGAGCAGCACCTGGGCCACCAGTACCACGGCGACGGCGATACCCGCCTTGCGCAGCCCTGCCCTGGCCAGCCGGTGAGACAACCAGCCGAGGTAGCAGAAGGTCACCAGGGCGCCGATGCGATGGGCGAGTTGGATCGCACTGCGCGCGGCCATGTCGAGCACGCCACCTTCGTAGTTGACACCGATGCCGCGCCAGAGCACGAAGGCCTGCGGGAAATCGGTCTCCGGCCACCATTGGCCAAGGCACTTGGGGAAGTCGATCCCGCATGCGAGCGCGGCGTAGTTCGAACTGGTCCAGCCGCCGAGGGCGATCTGGCACACCAGCACGACGATGCCGATCGCGACCGGCGCACGCAAGGCGGCGAAGCGGTCGTCCGGCGTGCCGACACGCCACCAGCGCAACGCCACCCAGGCCAGCAAGGCGAACGTCGCCAGCCCGCCGAGGAGATGGCCCATCACCACGATGGGTTTCAACAGCAGGGTCACCGTCCACATGCCGAGCATGGCCTGGAAGATGATGACGGCCAGTGCCGCCACACCGACCTTCCACGCGCCAGGACGGTCGAGCGTCGCCGCGGCAATCAACGGCAAGGCGATCGCCAGCGCCGACACGCACGACGACACCACGTGCTCGCCGCGCATATACATGACCACGCCCACCGCGGCGAACACCGCCGCGAGCGACACCGCCACCACGGCGAACCGGCGGCGCCACGCGGCGATCAATGCGATCGCCAGCACCATCACACCCAGGCTGCCGGCAAGAAAACGGTGCACCTGCTCACGCCAGGCCTTGTGCGTCTCGTAGGGGCGGTCGGGAAAGGCTTCGTTCGCCTGCGCGATGTCCTGCGCATGGCCCGGCCAGGTGGCCTTGCCGTAGCAGGTCGGCCAATCGGGGCAGGAGAGCCCCGCGTTCGACAGGCGCACGAAGGCGCCGAACATCACCACGCCAAAAGCGAACAGCGCCGCGAGCAGCGCGAGCGTCCTCAGGATCTTCACGGAACGCGGCGACATCAGCGAATCACCTTCTGCAGGTCCTTGCGCAGCCCATTCGGGTCGAAGCCTGCCGGGTAATACGACAACGCGGTCGCGTTGGACTCGACCAGCACGGCGGCCACGCTGTCCGGTTCGGTGGGGCGGAACTCGCCGAAAGCGTCCGCGGGATCGCTGCCGACCTTATAGGCGGCCATCACCGCATCCGCCCCGGCCGCCGTCGGCGCGCCGCCCAGGTAAAGCAGGCGCAGCCGGTCGGCGTTGCGGTTGAGCACGATCCGCGCATTGCGCATGAGGCCGAGGGTGTGCACGCAACGCACCGCGCAATCCGGGCCCGGCAGCGCCACCAGGGTGAGGCGCGGTTCGACATCGCGCCATGCCCAGGGCTGGCCATCGACCTCCACGCGTACGCCGGCGAGGCTGCGCTGCGGCACGATCGGCTGCCCGTTGCCCTTGCCTTGGGGTTGCCAGCCGGAAAGGGTGAGCAACCCCGCGGCGACGATCGGCGCGAGGAAGACCAGCATGATCAGGACCAGCTTGAGGCGGCCGCTGCGGGGTGTCGTGGTTCGGACGGTCGGATCGGTCATGAGCTCTCGGGCCGCTACTCAGCGTCGCTTGCGGTGCAGGAGGACGAAGATCACCAGTGCCGCGAAGGCGAAGGTGAACCACTGGAATGCGTAGGCGCGATGGCGTGCCGGAGGCATGAACCCCGGCGTCCAGTCGCGCGTATAGATGCTTGCCGGATCGGCGTCCAACAGGAGCACGCGAGGATACAGCGAGCGCCCCAGGTCGGCCCCGATTTCCTTCAGGTCCACGTAGACGACCGTCTTCTCCGCGCTCTTCTGCAAGGGCAGGCGGTCGCCGCCCATGCGGATGCCCACGCCAGGCGGCGGCACGTACAGCCCGCGGACGCTCGTCTGTCCCATCGGCAAGGGCGGCAGGCGGGGGTTCGCGCCGGATTCCTTGGGCAGGAAGCCGAGGTCGACCAGCAGGTAGGGGTCCTTGCCGAACGGGGCGAACGGCGCGTACACATGCACCCCCACCTTGCCCCCGTGGGTCTGGTCGTCGAGCAGGTAGTAATGGCCGGGCACGAAGGCGCCGCGCACGTCGACTCGCGGGTAGCGGTCGCCGGGCGGAACCTCGGCCACCGCGCCGAAGTCCTCGACCTCGGCCGAAGCCGATGCGGCGAACCGCCGCAGCAGCTCGTCCTTCTCGTCCGCGCGATCCAGTTGCCAGACGCCCAGGCGCACGAAAACCAGCACGCCAGCCACGGTGAGTGCGACAGCGAACCACGTCGGACGGCGCAGGAAGGTCATGCAAGACCCTGCGTGGTGACCGCTATACTCGGATTGTCGAAATGGGGCGGAACGGTCACGTGGAAACCATCTACAAATACGCGCTGGTGATCCTGCTGCTGGTGGTGCTGTTCAACCTGGGGCAGGCCCTGTTCTTCATGATGACCGACAAGGGACAGAGCAAACGCACCGTCTGGGCCCTCACCCGCCGCATCGGCCTGTCGTTGCTGCTCATCGCCATGGTGGCGCTGGGCATCTTCATGGGCTGGCTGCACCCCCACGGGGTGGGCCAATTCTAGCGCCTGCGCCGGGAAGACCAAGGCGCGGTGCGGCAATCGGTGCCGCCCCGCGCCTTGGGATCAGCGACTCGCATCCAGCCGCGCCCTGAACGTCGCGCGCATGTCGGCCGGCACACCACCCAGCTCCAGCGCCTTGTCCAGCTGCGCATAGCGCTTGCGGAAGGCCGCGACTTCCTCCGCGAACCGCTCCGGGTGGTAATCGATCAGCAGATCGGCCTGTGCGGCGAGCGAGACCTCGTCGGGAACGCCGTTCACGTCGTCCCAGTGCGCCTTCAGCCACGCCACCGCCTCGCGCACGTCGCGCATCTGGCCCGTGAGGCCGTTCACATCCGGGGCATTCGCGGGCCAGGTCACCTCGACCACCTGCGCGGTGTCGTAGCCATGCTCGGGAAGGGTCACGTGCAGCGTGAGGTCTTTGCCGATGAGGCGCCAGGCACCTGGCTTCGCGTCGTCGGAGCGGCCGAGCGCCACGCCATCGACGATGATGCTCACCGGCATCGCCGAGCCCACGACATCCACGGACCACTGGCGCGACGCGGGCATGCCCGGATAGCTGCCGGCACGGGGTGCGATCTTCACGCGAAGGGCGTGCTTCGACCACTCCGACGAGAGCGCCGTGCGTGCGAACGCGTCGGTGCGGTACGACTCGTCGTCACCCGCGTCCTCGTAGAGCTCCGCCTTGCCGTTACCGCCCGGATAGACACGCAAGGTACGTGCACCACGGTCGTGAGCCACGCTCACGGACGGATCGGTGCTGGTCGGGACGATGGCGCCGGCACGCATGAATACCGGCACCTCGTCCAGGCGATAACGGCCACCGAACATGCGGCCACCCTTCACGACGCTGCCGTTGGTGGTGTCGAACCAGCTCCCCGGCGGCAGCCACGTCTCGTGCACGGTGAAGCCGTTGACGTCACCCGCCGCGGTCACCGGCGAGACCAGAAGGTCGTCGCCGAACATGTACTCGCCGACCGCCTTATAAGCCTCGTCGCTATCGGGCCACCCGTAATACATCGGGCGCACCAACGAGATACCCGTGTCATACGCCTTGCGGCCCATGGTGTACGTATAAGGCAGAAAGGTGTAGCGCGTGAGCACGGTATCGCGCAGCGCATCGAACTGCGCCGGTGCGAAACGCCACGGCTCCTTCGTGAGGTTCGGGTTCTTGGTGGTATGCGTGCGCATGATGGGGCTCCATGCGCCGAACTGCATCCAACGGATGTACAACTCAGGATCGATGCGGCGCGTGGCCGGATCGCTTTCGTCTCGGAACGTGTGGCCGCCGAGGTCGTGGCTCCAGTAGCCATACAGCACGTTGGACGCGGTGGCCGTGAAGCGCGGCTGGAACGCCAGCGAGCCCCACGAGATGATCGAATCGCCCGAGAAACCCACCTGGTAACGATGGTTACCCAGGCCACCCCACCGGTGGTAGATCAGGGCGCGCTTGTCGCCCTGCTCTTGCATGTGGGTGAAGAACACATGGTTGAGCCACCACGTGTTGGACAGGCCCGGCATCGCCTTCGACTCCTTCCACTGCTGCCAGTCCAGCCACCAGAAGCTCACGCCCATGGCGTGCAAGGGATCGAGCACCGTGCTGAAGTACGCCGCCATGTACGTCGCGTCGGCCGCCTCGAACGGCAGCGGCTTCGCCGGGTCGGCCTTCAACGCGGCCATGAAATCCTTGTAGGCATCTTCGTGAGGCAGGATGCCGGACGCCGGATGCAGGTTCAGCGTCGTCTTCAGCCCCTGCTCGCCGAGCCAGCGAAGCAGGCGGCCCGGTTCGGGGAACAGGCTGCGGTTCCACGTATAGCCCGTCCAGCCCATGCTCTGGCCGTTGATGTCCTTCTTCGGATGCACCCACGAAAGACCGTCGGTACGGTGCCAGTCCATGTCGATCACGAGGACGTCGAGCGGAATGCCATACCGGTTGAAGTGGGCGACGAGATCGCGCAGTTCGTCGTCGCTGTAGTTCCAGTAGCGCGACCACCAGTAACCGAAGGCGTAGCGTGGCGGCAGCGGTTCGCGCCCGGCGACCAGGGCGAAATCGCCCAGCGCAGCGGTGTAATCGTGGCCGTAGCCGAAAAAGGTGTAGTCGGTGCAATCCTGGCAGGCGCGACGGTGCACCCAGGGCAGTTTCTCGTTGCCCAGCACGAAGCTACCGGTGTCGTCGACGAGATGCCAGCCATCGCGCGAGATCAGGCCGTCGCCCAGGTCAAGCAACGAGTTGTCCGACGCGTGGCGTTCGCCATCCACCTGGTCGAGCGTGCGCGCGGTGCCGCCGAGGTTGGCGGCTTCCTTCAAGCCGGGGTGCCAATCGATGGCAGGCTTCGTCGTCTTCGACGCGATGCCGAGGTTATCGGCCGTGAAGGCACCCGAGCCTTCCCTGTAGCGCAGCGTGAGCACGCCCGTGCGGATGACCAGCCACCCCTTTTCATGATCGACCCTGGCCTTCACGTCCGGGGCGTCGCCACGCGTGGCGAAGACCAGCGATGGAGCGTCCTCGAACTGGGCGTTCGGCGAATACTCCATGCGGATAACGCGTGGCGTGAGCACCGTGAAGCGGGCTTGTCCGCTGACAACGGGCGTATCGGTGGCGTGCAGCGGCGCGGTGGCGGCACACGCGAACACCGCGAGCGCGGCCAGGCGATACATCTTCATGCGGGACCTCCCCTTTTTCAGGAGGCCCGAACCTAGCATGAGATCGATTTAGCCGGGTTAGCCATCCAGACTTCCCAACAGTTGACACCCAGCCACCACCGCGCGAGGATCGACCCATGAATCGTCCGTCCCACCTGATTACGCCGATTAGCATCGCCATCGCATCGATGGTGGGTTGAATCACGCGCGCAAGGTGACCGACAACCCGCCCCCAGAGGCGGGTTTTTCATAGCCGCCTCCGGCCCACCGCCCGACCGGAGACATGTTTCGATGCAAGCCCCTGCCCCAGACGCCGCCGACTACCTCCGCCGCATCCTCAATGCACGTGTCTACGACGTCGCGCGGCGTACCGAGTTGCAGCACGCCACCGTGCTTTCCGAGCAACTGGGACACGACATCCTTCTCAAGCGCGAAGACACCCAGCCGGTGTCGTCGTTCAAGTTACGCGGCGCATACAACCGCATCAGCGGCCTTCCCGCCGACGTGCTGGCGCGAGGGATCATCACCGCGTCGGCGGGCAACCACGCGCAAGGTGTCGCCTGGTCGGCGGCGCAACTTGGCGCGCCTGCGGTCATCGTCGTGCCGCAGACCGCTCCACGCGTCAAGGTGGATGCCACCCGCCGCTTCGGCGGCCCGACGGTCGAAGTCGTGGAGGCCGGCGAGTCGTACAACGAAGCGTTCGCGCACGCATTGGCGCTCCAGCGCGAACGGGGCATGACCTTCATTCCCGCCTTCGACGATCCGGACGTGATCGCGGGGCAAGGTACCGTGGCCATGGAGATCCTCGGCCAGCACCAGGGCCGGATCGATGCCATCTTCGTGCCCATCGGCGGCGGCAGCCTCGCCGCCGGCGTCGCGACCTACGTGAAGATGGTACGTGCGGACATCCGGGTGATCGGCGTGCAGACCCACGATTCCTGCGCGATGGCGCGATCGATCGAGGCGGGCCATCGCGTCGAACTGCCGGAGGTCGGGCTGTTTTCCGACGGAACGGCCGTCAAGCTGGTCGGCGAGGAGACGTTCCGGTTATGCAGGGATTATCTGGACGACGTGATCCTCGTCGACACCGATGAGGTCTGCCTGGCCATCAAGGACATCTACAAGGACACGCGGCGCTTCGTCGAACCGGCGGGCGCCCTGGCCGTGGCGGGAGCACGCCGATATGCCTCGCAAGCCGGAGCGCAACGGCTCACGCTGGTGGCGATCACCTCGGGCGCCAACCTCAACATCGATCGCATCCGCTTCATCGCCGAACGCGCCGCCGTGGGCGAATCGCGCGAGGCGATCTTCGCCGTCAGCATTCCCGAGGAACGCGGCAGCTTCCTGCACTTCTGCGAACTGGTAGGCGAGCGCAACGTCACCGAGTTCAACTATCGCTTGGGAACGGACGACAAGGCACGGATCTTCGTGGGCTTGCAGATCGACGACAGGGCCGACGAGGCGCCGCTCGCGGCGACCTTCGAGGCCGCCGGTTTCTCCGTCGTCAACCTGGGCGGCGATGAACTCGCGACCCAGCACATCCGCCACATGGTCGGCGGCCGTTCGACGGGCGCGCAAGGCGAGCGGTTGTTCCGTTTCGAATTCCCCGAGCGACCCGGCGCGCTGATGCGCTTTCTCCGCTCGATGTCGCCGGAGTGGAACATCAGCCTGTTCCACTACCGGAACCAGGGCGCCGATTGCAGCTCCACCTTGGTCGGCATCCAGGCCGGCGCGGACGACGATGCCGCGCTGACCCAATTCCTCGACCGGCTCGGCTATCCGTACCGCGAGGAAACCGCCAACCCGGCCTATCGCCTGTTTCTTCGGTGAACGCCGGTCAGAGCACGTAGACGAAGAGGAACAGCGCCAGCCAGACCACGTCGACGAAATGCCAGTACCACGCGACCGCCTCGAAGCCGAAGTGGTCGTCCTTGGAGAAGTGGCCCTTCGCGCAGCGCACCCAGATGATCGCCAGCATGATCGTGCCCAGGGTCACGTGCATGCCGTGGAAGCCGGTGAGCATGAAGAACGTGGCGCCGTAGACACCACTGCCGAGGGTGAGGTTGAAGTGCTCGTAGGCCTCCGCGTATTCGTGGGCCTGGAACCACAGGAACAGGCAGCCCAGCAGCACGGTGGCGCCGAGGCCGATCAGCAGTGTCTTGCGGTGACCCGCCTTCAGCGCGTGGTGCGCGATGGTGATGGTCACGCCCGACGACAGCAGGATCAGCGTGTTGAGCAGGGGCAGGCCCCACGCCGGAATGGTCTGGAACGAACCGCCGATCTTCTCCGGGCCGCCGCCACCGCTGGCACCCCATGCGGCTTCGTAGCCTTGCCAGACGAACTGGTGGGTGAGCACGCCGTGGCCTTCACCACCCAGCCAGGGCACCGCGAAGAGCCGGGCGTAGAACAGCGCACCGAAGAAGGCACCGAAGAACATCACTTCGGAGAAGATGAACCACATCATGCCCATGCGGAACGAGCGGTCCACCTGGCCGTTGTAGTTGCCGGCCAGCGATTCGTTGATCACCGAACGGAACCAGCCGAAGAACATGCCCAGGATCATGGCGATGCCGACCCAGAACAGCGGCTTGCCGAAGCCGCCCTCGCCAGGCTGCGCGTTCAGCCAGTGCGCGGCACCGAACACGGTGACGAACATCGAGACCGCTGCCACGATGGGCCAGTAGCTCTTGCTCGGTACGAAATAGACGTCTTGTTGCTGGTGACCCATGGTGGTTTCCCGTGGATGTCGCTTGTTTTAGCCGGTCAGATCTTCAGCATCTGCACGATCGAGAGCAGGAACACCGCCACGGCGAAACCGCCCGCGATCAGCGCCGTGCGGCGGGCGCGCTTACGGCGCGCCCCGATCTCGATGTCCGTGGTGTCCTGCATCGATCAGTGTTCCGTGTTGCCGTGGGCGAGCTCGTCGTCATGGATGACGGGCGGCACGTCGAAGGTATGGAACGGCGCCGGCGACGGCACGGTCCACTCCAGGCCCTTGGCGCCTTCCCACGAGCGGTCGGCGGCCTTCTTCTTGGAGAAGAACACGCAGTGGATGACCACGCCCAGGAAGATCAGCTGCGAGGCACCGAACCAAAAGCCACCGATCGAACTGATCATGTTGAAGTTGGCGAAGGCCACGTTGTAGTCGGGAATGCGGCGTGGCATGCCGGCGAGGCCGAGGAAGTGCTGCGGGAAGAACAGCACGTTGACCGAGATGACGCTGGACCAGAAGTGGATCTTGCCCCAGGTCTCGCTGTACATGTTGCCCGACCACTTCGGGATCCAGTAATACGCGGCGGCCATGATGGAGAACGCGGCGCCGGTCACCAGCACGTAGTGGAAGTGCGCCACGACGAAGTACGTGTCGTGGTACTGGAAATCAGCCGGGGCCAGCGCGAGCATCAGGCCGGAGAAGCCGCCGATGGTGAACAGGATCACGAAGGCGATCGAGAACAGCATCGGCGTCTCGAAGGTCATCGAACCACCCCACATCGTGGACACCCAGTTGAAGACCTTCACGCCCGTCGGCACCGCGATCAGCATCGTCGCGTACATGAAGAAGATCTCCGCGCCCATCGGCAGGCCCACGGCGAACATGTGGTGCGCCCAGACGATGAACGAGAGGAAGGCGATGGAGGCGATGGCGAACACCATCGCGCGATAGCCGAAGATCGGCTTCCGGGCGAAGGTGGGGATGATCTCCGAGATGATCCCGAACGCGGGCAGGATCATGATGTAGACCTCGGGATGCCCGAAGAACCAGAAGATGTGCTGGAACAGCACCGGGTCACCGCCGCCGGCGGCATTGAAGAAGTTGGTGTGGAAGTACTTGTCGGTCAGCAGCATGGTGACCGCGCCTGCCAGCACCGGCATCACCGCGATCAGCAGGAACGCCGTGATGAGCCAGCTCCACACGAACACGGGCATCTTCAGCAGGTCCATGCCCGGCGCGCGCATGTTCAGGATGGTCGCGATGATGTTGATCGCACCCATGATCGAGCTGATGCCCATGAGATGGACGGCGAAGATCGTGTACGCGATGGACTCACCCTGCAACGACAGCGGCGGATACATCGTCCAGCCACCGGCGGGGCCACCGCCCGGCATGAACAGTGTCGACAGCAACAGGATGAACGCGAACGGCATGATCCAGAAGGACAGGTTGTTCATGCGCGGCAGCGCCATGTCGGGCGCGCCGACCATGAGCGGGATCATCCAGTTCGCCAGGCCCACGAACGAAGGCATGATCGCGCCGAAGATCATCACCAGCGCGTGCATCGTCGTCATTTCGTTGAAGAAATACGGCTGCACGAGCTGCATGCCTGGCTTGAACAGCTCCGCGCGGATGACCATCGCGAAAGCGCCGCCGATGAAGAACATCGTCAGCGAGAAGATCAGGTACAGCGTACCGATGTCCTTGTGGTTCGTGGACATCACCCATCGCTGGAAGAACCCCTTCGGGGCCCCATGGTGATCGTGGTGGTCGTGGGTGGCTGCGTGCGCCATGGCCTTGCACCTCTACCTTAAAACGTAAGCGGGTTAACCCTGGGGGGCCGGGGCGGGAGCGTTCTGGGCGGTCTGCGCGGCCTTGCGTACCTTGGCCTCGTCTTCCTGCGTCGCCAGCCACTGTTCGAATTCGGCCTTGGGCACGGCCTTGACCAC
Organism: Luteibacter jiangsuensis; assembly: GCF_030812295.1. Classification (GTDB taxonomy): domain Bacteria; phylum Pseudomonadota; class Gammaproteobacteria; order Xanthomonadales; family Rhodanobacteraceae; genus Luteibacter; species Luteibacter jiangsuensis_A. Next base: position 885,707 of record NZ_JAUSSK010000002.1, on the reverse strand, counting down.
GATCGGCATGAAGCCGTGGTCCTGGCCGCAAAGTTCGGCGCACTGGCCGCGGTAGACACCAGGCTCCTTGATCTTGGTCCAGGCCGCGTTGGCGATGCCCGGGATCGCGTCCATCTTCCAGCCCAGCGCCGGCACCCACCACGAGTGGATGACGTCGCCGCCGACGATGATGAAGCGGATCTTGGTGCCGACCGGGACCACGAGGGGCTTGTCCACGTCCAGCAGATAGGTGTGATACCCGTCGACCTGGATCTTGTCCGGATCGAGGTTGGACTTGAGCTGGCGGGTGCGGTCGGAGGTTTCTTCCAACTTCGACATGAAGCCGACCTGGTCGACGCCCTTGCCCTTGTAGTCGACATAGTCGTAGCGCCACTTCCACTGGTAACCGGTGACCTTGATGGTCATATCGGCGTTGGTGGTATCGGCGAACGAGGTGAGGCCACCGGTCGCCAGGTGGGCCAGGAAGATCAGGATGATGACCGGGACGACAGTCCAGACCACTTCGAGCTTGGTGCTGTGCGTCCACTTCTCCGCCACGGCGCCGCGCGACTTGCGGAAGCGGAACATGGCCACGAACATGGCGCCGAAGACGACGACGCCGATGACCACGCAGACCCACAGGGCCACCATGTGCATGGCGTAGGGCGACCACTCCGCGGCGCCCTTGGTCATGTTCAGCTGGTTCGGTTCCGGGTTGGCCCAGGCCGTCCCTCCGAACAGCGCGAAGGCGCCCGCCGCCCACGCCGATACCGATCGTCCGATGCCGCCAGATGTCATGTCTTGCACCTTTATTGAACCTACCTGCGCCTCTGGCCGGAAACGTCGGACAGCAGCACCATGAGTTTCCTTGACGCCTCGACCCTTTCCTCTTCCCCAAGGAAAGCGCCGATTTCCAGCTCGTTGCCGTGCGACGTGAGCAACAGACGCTTTCGCCCGTCCCCCGGTGCCAGCCCTACCTTCAACCAGTACGTCTGGAACCGGACCGTCCGGTGTCCCGGCACGGCACGAACCTCCAGCATATCCGGCCCTATCGCGATACGTTCACCCCTGCCGCCGGCCCGCCAGGCCGCGCCAAGCGCGAACCCCACGACGAAGGCCTCCACCAGGGCGAACACGGGAGCAAACACATTCCCCTGCCATGCACCGAGTGACGCCGTCGCCAGGGCCATCGCCGCCAGGCCGATGATCAGTCGACGCAGACCGCGCTTGTCCAACGCACGGTTGGGCTTGAGCCACAACACGCGCGGCTGACCCGCGGCGGTCGGTCGAAGCACGATCATGGGGACCCGGCGTGCCTGGAACGTTGGGATGATAGGGCGCTAGTCAGGAAGCGGCAAGGTTGGAAGACGGCGCGTTGTCGCACCCGGCATGCGTGGCCGCGCCAGCGCGCCGCACCGCAATAACACACGAGGGGCCGGGAACCCTACAATGGGCGGTCTCCCCCGCCCCCTATGCCCCAAGTGAATCCCACCATCCTTCGTTCCGAACTCCCGACCGGCGCCGAGCCGGCGCGTGCGCGCATCACGGCTGCCTGGCTGCGCGACGAAACCGAGGCCGTCAACGACCTGCTGGCCCAGGCTACCCTGCCCCCGACCGAGCGCGAGCACGTGATCGACGTCGCCGCGGGCCTGGTCACGCGCGTCCGCGCGCGGGCCAAGGACCAGAGCGCGGTCGAGTCCTTCATGCGCCAGTACGACCTTTCCTCCGAGGAGGGCGTGCTGCTGATGTGCGTCGCCGAGGCGCTGCTGCGCATCCCCGACAAGGCCACGGCCGACAAGCTGATTCGCGACAAGCTGGGCGAGGCGGACTGGAAGAAGCACCTGGGCCGCAGCGAGTCGCTGTTCGTCAATGCTTCCACCTGGGGCCTGATGCTCACCGGCCACCTGGTGAACCTCGCGGAGGAAACCCGCCACGACTTCAGCTCCGCGCTGCGCCGTCTCGTCGGCCGCGCGGGCGAGCCGGTGGTGCGCCTGGCCGTGCGCCAGGCCATGCGGATCATGGGCCACCAGTTCGTGATGGGCCGCACCATCAAGGAAGCGCTCGACCGCTCCGCCGAGAAGGAGCACGCGGTCTATCGCTATTCGTACGACATGCTCGGCGAATCCGCGCTCACCCAGGCCACCGCGGAGCGCTACCAGCAGGACTACCGCGACGCGATCAACGCGCTCGGCGCACGCGGCCCGTTTCCGAGCAATCTGGAAGCCCCGTCGATCTCGGTGAAGCTCTCGGCGCTGCATCCGCGCTACGAGGTCGCCAACCGCGCCCGCGCCCGCGCCGAACTGGGCGCGAAGCTGCTCGAACTCTCGCAGCTGGCGTTCAAGAACGGCATCGCCCTATCGGTGGATGCCGAGGAGGCCGATCGCCTCGAGCTCTCGCTCGACATCATCGGCGATGTCTTCGAGCATCCGTCGCTGGAAGGCTGGAATGGCCTGGGCATCGTCATCCAGGCCTACCAGAAGCGCGCGCCGTTCGTGATCGACTGGGTCACCGAGAAGGCCCGCGCCACCGGCCGCCGCTGGTTCGTGCGCCTGGTGAAGGGCGCTTACTGGGACGCGGAGATCAAGCGCGCCCAGGAGAACGGGCTTTCCGGGTACCCGGTATACACGCGCAAGCCGAACACCGACGTCTCCTACCTCGCCTGCGCCCGGCGCCTGTTCGCCGCCGGCGGCGATGCCGTGTACCCGCAGTTCGCCACGCACAACGCGCACACCATCGCCGCGATCCACCATATCGCGCAGGGCCGCCCGTACGAGAACCAGCGCCTGCACGGCATGGGCGCGGATCTCTACGCCGAGGTGATCGGCAAGGACAAGCTCAACGTACCCTGCCGCGTCTACGCGCCGGTCGGCAGCCACGAGGACCTGCTCCCCTACCTGGTCCGCCGGCTGCTAGAGAACGGCGCGAACACCAGCTTCGTCAATCGCGTGGTCGACGAGAGCGTTCCGGTGCGCGACCTCGTCGCCGATCCGTGCGAAACGGTGCGCGCCTTCGCCTCCATTCCCCACCCCCGCATCCCCTTGCCGGTCAATCTCTACGGTGAACTTCGGAAGAACTCCATGGGCATGAACTTCGCTAACGACAACGAGCTCAACGAACTCGCCGACGCCGTCAACAATCACAGCGGCCCCTGGACCGCGGCGCCCCTGGTCGCCGGCGGTGGGACCGGCGGCGCGAAGGTCGAGGTCACCGACCCATCGGATCGCCGCCGCATCATCGGTACCGTGGAAAACGCCGATCCGGCCCTCGTCGACCAGGCCCTGGCCGCCGCCGTGAAGGCGCAACCGGGCTGGGACCGCCTTCCGGCCGCCAGCCGCGCCGCCATCCTCGAGCACGCCGCCGAACAGCTGGAACACAACCGCGCCGAGTTCATCGCGCTGTGCGTGCGCGAGGCGGGCAAGAGCCTGCCGGACGCCATCGCCGAGATCCGCGAGGCCGCCGATTTCCTGCGCTACTACGCCACGATGGCGCGCCGCTTGTTCGGCCAGCCCGAACAGCTGCCGGGCCCCACCGGCGAAAGCAACCAGTTGTTCCTCAACGGCCGTGGCGTGTTCGTCTGCATCAGCCCGTGGAACTTCCCGCTGGCGATCTTCCTCGGCCAGGTGGCCGCCGCCCTCGCCGCAGGCAATTCGGTGATCGCCAAGCCGGCGGAACAGACCTCGCTGGTCGGCTATGCGGCGGTGAGGTTGCTGCACGCGGCCGGCGTGCCGGCCGATGTCCTGCAATACCTGCCCGGCGACGGCGCCACCGTCGGTGCCGCGCTCACCCGCGACCCGCGCGTGGCCGGCGTGGCCTTCACCGGCTCGACCGAAACCGCCTGGGCGATCAACCGCGCGCTGGCCGCGCGCAACGCGCCGATCGCCGCCCTGGTCGCCGAGACCGGCGGCCAGAACGCCATGATCGCCGACTCCTCGGCCCTGCCAGAGCAGATCGTCAAGGATGTCATCGCCTCGGCCTTCCAGTCCGCCGGCCAGCGTTGCTCCGCCGCGCGCGTGCTGTTCGTGCAGGAAGACATCGCCGACAAGGTGATCGCGATGCTCGCCGGCGCGATGGCCGAACTGAAGGTCGGCGATCCGGGCCAGCTGTCGACCGACGTGGGCCCCGTGATCGACGAGGACGCCCGCCAGATCCTCGTCGACCACGCCGCGCGCATGGACCGCGAGGCGAAGAAGATCGCCGAGGTGGCCTTGCCGGAATCCGCCGCCCATGGCACGTATTTCGCTCCGCGCGCGTATGAGATTCCTTCGTTGGCCACACTCACCCGGGAGATCTTCGGTCCGGTGCTGCACGTGATCCGCTGGAAGGGTTCGGAACTGGACAAAGTCGTCGAGCAGATCAACGGCACCGGCTTCGGCCTCACGCTGGGCATCCACAGTCGCATCGACGACACGATCGAGTACATCCAGAGCCGCGCGCGCGTGGGCAACTGCTACGTCAACCGCAACCAGATCGGCGCGGTGGTCGGCGTGCAGCCGTTCGGCGGCGAGGGCCTCTCGGGCACCGGCCCGAAAGCGGGCGGTCCGCACTATCTGCTCCGCTTCGCCGGTGAGCGCACGCTCACCATCAACACTACCGCCGCGGGCGGCAACGCCTCGCTACTCACGATCGGCGAGTAACGCCGACAGGCGAGCCACCCGGACCGCGCCCGTGAGGGCGCGGTTTTTTATGGACGCTTTTTTTGCGCATTCGACTTCCTGCCGCGCGGCTAGAATGCCCGGCGGCCGTCGTGGCCGCGATGGATTCCAGGGAGGAATCATGCGCAACCGTACAAGCATCGCCCTGTTGGCAGCCCTCACCGTTCCTGGCGCGGCCACCGCGCAAACCGTGATCGAACCCTTCAACCATCTCCCGGCGCAGACGATCGAGTCAGGCCGCCCGCTCGTCCTCGAGCACTTCGATATCGACATACTCGGTTCCGCCGCGGCGGCCATCAAACCCGCGACGCACGACGACGACATCGCTTCCGGCATGACCCTCGGCATACCCGAAGGCCATTCGCTCGCCACGATGTTCTTCTACTTCAAGCAACCATGGCACCGCGTGGATTTCACCCTGGTCGTTCCGCCTTCCCATCCGCTGATCCAGTCCGTCGCGATGCTTTACGGCAACGCAGAACATCCCTATGCCATGACGATCTGGCACAGCGCGGCCGGACATCGCGTTCGCCTTTCCCTGAGCCAGCCAGACGGGACGCCGTTCACGTCGATGCTCCTGCATCTGCAGCGAGGCGCCTACATCGACAACGTCGAACTGCGCTGACGGCCCATGCCATGGATCGCTAAGCCGTTTCGGCAAGGCGATGGCGAAGACCGTGTCCGGCAATGGACCCGGTCTCCGCCACGATCCGGAGCGAACGGATCGCCGATGGTACGATCACAGCCGCTCACCACGAGCATCCAGGGAAAGGAATCCTCATGGACAACAGGACATGGAATGCAGCCCGCATCCTCGTCATCGCGCTCGCCATCCTGGGCGCAGGAACGGCCTGCACGCATGGCGACGCCAGACAGGCCAAGGCCGGGCGCCCCGCTACCGGCGACTGCCCACCGCCGTACATCTCGAATGGCGTGTGGAGCCTCGATGAGTACGGGCCCGTGCTGGCGATCACGCCCACGGATTGCGGACGCAAGGTCGTCGGCGCCGAGGTCGATTCGTTGATCCTGGAAGCCATCGAGAAGTTCGGCAACAACCCGCGCCTTACAAGAAACCTCTTCGGGTCGATGAACCAGCTGGCGTGCCACGTGAAACTTTTCCCCGACAAGCCGACATGGAACCTCGAGCCTGAGCGTCCGTACGTCGGACTCGAGAATACCGAAGCCGCCGAATGCAATCCCTCGGTCGCCGTTCCCGATCAGCCCTACTATTGACCGGTGCTCCGGCACGCCTACGCCATAAGGCGTATTGCGACGTGCACAAGCACCTTGCTTAGCTAGCGGTTCACCAGGGAGGGTTGCGACATGACGTTGCCACTACGGATCACGCCCGTGCTATCGACGGGTTCAGGGAACGCACTGCCGGGAGTCCCGGCCGGCCGAACGGAGCGAGGCGGGAAGAGCCACTCATGGGACGATCCGCGCCTGCGCTCACTGCTCGAGGGCCACGGAGGCGTGCTCGGTCCTTGCGCGATCGAGCAGCACTTCGGCGATGAACACCTTGGCCTCGTCAGGGCGGGAGAGATGCTCGCGCTACCCGCGCTCGTGATCGTCGCAGGCGAGGCCGACGCGATCATCGAGCAGTCCGACGACGGCAACGTACTGACCGGCCGGCGCAGTTCCTCGAACGACTGCCGCCTGATCTTCCGGCACGCATACGGGCGCGTGCGCTGCACCATGCGTACCGTGGGAAACACGGGAGATGTACATATCGGCCTGCTCGAGCATCGCCGCTTCGACGAGGTGCAGGCCGTTAACCTGCTGCGTCCGAGAGGCAGCCGTGGCGACACCCGCGGCAGCCTGTGGACGACGATCGAATACCGCGCCGATCCCCTGTGCGAGTTGCAAGGCATCGCATGGCGTGGTGGACTCATCCAGATCGCGAGCATCTCGCTGTCGCCCTGAGCGGTGCAAAGCGCAATTTCAACTTGCGTTCGCGCCCTTGTCAGCCGCACCTCATCCGCGCGCGCTGCTATCCTGCGCGCGGCCATTGAGGCCGTACTGACATTCCAGGGAGGAATGAATTGAAACGCACTCTGTTATCCGCAATCGTTCCGGCAATCATCGCACTCGCCCCAGGCACCGCGTGGTCCGTGCGCGGTGTCGATCTCGAAACCTTCGACCAGGCCCGCGCCGGCATCATCCAACCCGGCGACGAACTCAAGCTCGAACATTTCCGCATCGCGGCCATGAATGACGGCGCCGCCGTCATCAAGCCCGTCGAACAACCGGATGACCTTGCCTATGGTCTTGCATTGGGCGGTGTCGAACGGGCCGGCCCCGCGTCCGTCGACATTCAGTTCGACAAACCACTGCGAAGCGTGGCGTTCACCGTCGTCTTGCCACCTGGCGCGCCAGCACTCGCATCCACGGCTACCCTCTACATCGATGAACGGGAGCGACAGTCGCTCGCACTCCAGCACGGCACGACAATCAACCGGCTGCGGCTCATCATGAGCTTGCCGGAAGAGCAAGTCTTCAACAGGCTTTCATTGCAATTGCAGCGCGGCGCATACATCGACGGCGTCGAAATGCATTCGCCCCCTATTACCGACGGTACGCTGATCGACTTCGATGAGCTCCCTACGGGCACGCTACAGGGCTTGATCGACCAGGGTCACTACATCATCCTCGCCAATTCCAGCGGACTGGAAATCACGGCCTCTAGCGACGGGGAAACCTCGGGACAGGTGCTGGGCAGCACCGAGGCGGCAGGCAACGATGCCCTCCTGATGTATCGCACGGTACGCAACTCCCTGGATCTCACCGTCGTACCCGATCCGTCGGGCGAGCCGGCCACTATCGAGTTCCTCGAAGCCCCTGATTTCACCACGCTGCACTCGATTCGCATCGATCCGGCGAGCGGGCCGCAACGCCTGTCGTTCACGGCTCCGAGAGGATCGAGCCTGCAGGGCATGCGCTGGACCGGTGGAAAGCTGCGCATCGACGAGGTGATGCTTCGATCCAGATAAGGAAAGGGCCCCTCGGGGCCCTTTCTCGTATCGACAGGGGTCGGAACTTATTTCAACCCACGATCCTTGAGCATCGGCTCGATGCTCGGGTCCTTGCCGCGGAAATCGCGATAGAGCTTGCCCAGTTCGACGGTGTTTCCCCGGGAGAGGATCTTGTCGCGGAAGACCTGGCCATTCTCGCGAGTGAGCCCGCCGTGCTCCTTGAACCACTCGAAGGCGTCGGAATCGAGCATCTGCGTCCACAGGTAGGCGTAGTAGCCCGCGGCGTAACCATTGCCCCAGATGTGCTGGAAGTAGCTCGAGCGATAGCGCGGAGGCACCTGAGGCAACGTGAAGCCCGCGTGCTTCAGCGCGTTGGCTTCGAACGTATCCACGTCCTGCTGGGCGCCGCCCGGCGGCAGCATGTGCCACTGCATGTCCAGCAGGGCGGCGGAAATCAACTCGCTCATTGCATAGCCCTGGTTGAAGCTGTGCGCCTTCTTGATCTTCTCCACCAGCTCGGCCGGCATGGGCGCGCCGGTCTGGTAGTGCTTCGCGTAATGGGCGAATACCTGCGGATCGGATGCCCACTGTTCGTTCAACTGCGAGGGAAACTCGACGAAATCGCGCGCGGTGCTGGTGCCGGAAAGCGAGGGGTACTGCGCGTCGGCGAACAGACCATGCAACGCGTGACCGAACTCATGGAACATCGTGGTCACGTCGTCGAACGAGAGCAGTGCCGGCTGGCCCGCGGCCGGCTTGGTGAAGTTGGCGACGTTGTACACCACCGGCTTGGTACCGAACAGCTTCGACTGGTCGACGAGGTTGCTCATCCACGCGCCGCCGTTCTTGTTGTCGCGCTTGAAGTAGTCGCAATAGAACAGTGCCATCGAGGTACCGTCCTTGTCGAACACCTCGAACACACGCACGTCCGGCTGCCACACCGGGATGTCCTTGCGCTCCTTGAAGGTGATGCCGTAGAGCTGGGTGGCTGCGTAGAACACACCATTCTGCAGCACGTTGTCGAGCTCGAAATACGGCTTGATCTGCGCTTCGTCCAGGTCGTACTTGGCCTTTCGCACCTTCTCGGCATAATGGTCCCAGTCCCAGGCCTGGACCTTGAAGCCACCCTTCTCCTGGTCGATCACTTGCTGGATATCCTTCGATTCGGCCGTCGCGCGGGCGACGGCTGCAGGCGCCAGGCGTTCCATGAACTTCTCGGCGGCTTCGGGCGTCTTCGCCATCTGGTCGTCGAGCTTCCACGCCGCGTAGTTCGGGAACCCGAGCAGCTTCGCGCGATCGGCGCGCAGCTGTGCGATGCGCGTGATGATCTGCCGCGTGTCGTTGGCGTCGCCGTGCTCGGCACGCTCCCAGGAGGCCTTGAACAACTTTTCACGCGTGGCGCGATCGTTCATCGCCTGTAGCGCCGGCTGCTGTGTCGTGTTCTGCAAGGTCACCACGAACTTGCCGTCGAGTTGACGATCCTTGGCGGCCGCGGCCGCGGCTTCGATGTCGGCATCGGACATGCCGTCGAGCGCCTTCCTGTCGTCGGCTACCAGGGCGGCGGCCTTGGTAGCGGCCAGCAACTGGTTGGTGAACTTCGTGCTGAGCGTCGACTCTTCCTTGTTCAGCGCCTTGAGCTTGCCCTTGTCCGCTTCGGAAAGCTTCGCGCCCTCATGGACGAAATCGTCATAGGTCACCTGGAGAAGACGGGCGGATTCCGGATCGAGGTTCAGCGAAGCGCGCTTCTCGTAGAGCGCTTCCACCCGCTTGAACAACTTGTCGTTGAGGTAGATCGCATCGCTATGCGCGGCGAGCTTCGGCGATTCCTCTTCCTCGACCTTCTGCAAGGTGTCGTTGGTGTTGGCACCGGTAAGCGTGCTGAACACGTTCTCGACGCGCTTGAGCAGGACGCCCGTCTTCTCCAGGGCGACGACGGTGTTCTCGAACGTGGGTTCCCCGGGCGCGTTGGCGATCGCCTCGACCTCGGCCAGCTGCTGCTTCATGCCTTCTTCCAGCGCGGGCTGGAAATCCGCATCCACGATCTTGTCGAACGGGGGGGCCTGGAACGGCAGCGAACTCTGGGTCAGCAACGGGTTCTCGTGCGCGGTGGTCGCCGCGGTCGTCGTAGGCGCGGGCGCGCTTCCCGGCGAGGCGGGCGCGGCGGCCTTGTCGGCTTCGTTGGACGATGAGCAGGCGGCGGTTAGGGCGATCGAAGTGGCGATCACGAGTGTGCGGACCTTGAGCATGGTCGAGGTATCCCCTGACGGTGAAAGTCACCGACTCTAGCCGTGGTGGCGTGTCCGGAACAACCGCCATCGGTCAGGGCGTTCCATCGCCGACAGGGTCGGCGATGTCTTACCGGGTGTCGCGAAGCTCCCAGCTGGATCCGATCAGGAGGTTCAGGCGGTGCTTCACGATCCGCATCGGCAACGAGGTGGTCAGCTTGACGTCGTTGCGGTCGTTCGAGAGCTCGCCCGTGGCGGACGCGGAAGCATCCGCCACCCCGAGGCTGGGGTCGACCTCGTCCGGCTCCGGCTGCTTGGCGCGCCAGCGCTGGAACAGGTCGTCGCTGCGCATCGCATCGGCGATGTCGGCGGCCAGTTTCTCCGGGCCGATGCCTTCGAAGGAAAGCTCCGGGTCCGGGCCCTTCGCCTTGCTCATGTCCTTGACGGAAAGATAGTAGGTGGTCATGGCTCGACTAGTTAGGATGAAACGCGTGAAGGGACCGTCAGCCCAGCGGGCCGAGGTCGAGGAGAACGGCCGCATCGGCAGGCGCCACGCCGTAGGGCAACACGCCCAGGCATGCTGCCGGCAGGTAGTCGCGCAACGTCTGGATGTTTTCCTCCCACAAGGGCATCGTCGGCTCGATCACGTTGGCGATCCAGCCCGCCAGTCGACAACCATCGGCCTGTATCGCCCGCGCCGTGAGGCGCGCATGACTGATGCAACCCAGGCGCACTCCGACCACCAGCACCACGGGCAGGTTCCAGCGTGAGGGCATGTCTTCGGTCGACATGCCTTCGGCCAGCGGCACCATCCAGCCACCCACGCCCTCGACCACCACGCGGTCGTAATCGCGTGCCAATAGCTGGAAGGCGGCATCGAGCGGCGGCCAATCGATAGGCTGTCCCGACCGTGAGGCGGCGAGATGCGGCGCCACGGCTTCCTCCAGCGCCACGGGATTGACCCGTTCGTACGCCGGGAGAGGCGCGCTGGCGGCCTGCAAATCGAGGGCATCCTGGTTGCGCATGCCTTCCGGGCCTCGCGCCGAACCGCTGGCGATGGGCTTCATCCCGGCCACGCGCTCGCCCGTCCTGCGGAATGCATGGACGAGGACCTGGGCGGCGTGCGTCTTGCCGATTCCCGTGTCGGTACCGGTGACAAAGATATGGCGCGACATCGTGCGACAGCCTTGCGGAACTTGGGACGTGGCACCATACACCGCCTCGCCCACGAATCGCTCCAGGAACCGCCATGTTCGAAACCAAGGCCATCGCCACCGACGACAAGGCCGCCCTGTACGCCGAACTGGTCCAGCAGGCCCAGGGCCTGATGCATGGCGAGCCGAACACGATCGCCAATGCCGCCAACTTCGCCGCGCTCGTCTACGACGCGGTGCCCGACCTCAACTGGGCAGGCTTCTACCTGTTCGACGGCACGGAACTGGTCGTCGGCCCGTTCCAGGGCAAGCCCGCCTGCATTCGCATCGCCGTGGGCCGCGGTGTCTGCGGCACGGCCGCGCAGACGCGGGAAACGCAGGTGATTCGCGACGTGCACGAATTCGATGGCCACATCGCCTGCGACGCGGCATCGAATTCCGAGATCGTGGTGCCCCTGGTGATGGCCGACGGCAGCCTGTTCGGCGTGTGGGACGTCGACAGCCCGTCGGTCGCTCGCTTCGACGACGAGGATCGCAAGGGCATGGAAGCGCTGTGCAGGGTGTTCATGGCAACCCTGGCGTAGGAGCGGTCCGCGTCAGAGTTCGTGCGGCCGGGGTGTCGCCAGCAGTTCCATCACCCGGGCACGCGCTTCCTCCACGCCGGTTTTCGCGGTCGAGGAAAAGACCTGCGCCGTGCCGGGCACGCCGTTCGCGCGGAAGTCCTTGCGCAAGGCCTCCAGCGCGGCGGACGCCTGGCCACGCGAGAGCTTGTCGGCCTTGGTCAGCAATACGTGGCAAGGCAGCTCGGTAGCCGCGCAGAAATCGAGCATCGTCCTGTCGAAATCCTTCAGCTCGTGGCGGATGTCCACGATCAGGACGATGCCGCGCAGGCTGCGGCGCATCTTCAGATAGGCGTCGATCTCGCCGCGCCAATGTTGGCGCATCGCCTCGGGCACCTTGGCGTAACCGTAGCCGGGCAGGTCCACCAGGCGGGCATCGACCGGCGCGGCGCCCTCCACCTTCAACGGCGGCAGGTCGAACACGACCATCAACTGCGTGCGCCCGGGCGTCTTCGAGGTCCTGGCCAGGCCGTTGTGCCCCGTGAGCGCGTTCAATGCGCTCGACTTGCCCGCGTTGGAGCGCCCCGCGAAGGCCACTTCGGCACCCTGGTCGTAGGGGAGCTGGGTGATTTCGTGGGCGGCCAGCACGAAACGGGCGCCATTGAGGGGATTGGAGGACATGGGTAAGTGGCCAGCGGGGCGCAAGGAAACGGAGGCCCGGCAGTGTATGCGATCGTGCCCGGCGGCGCGCGCGGTGCGGTTTGACCGGGCTCTCCCGCGCCCCCCATAATCTTTTGGTTGAGGCGCGGCAGGGTACGCGTCCCGGTCCGGAAAGTTCCCCTTGGAGAGACTTATGAAGTTTCGGCACGCCGCCGCTGCCATCACCGCGTTGCTCGTCATGCATGCAGCCGCGGGCCAGACCGCAACTCCCGCCAAGCCGGCGAGCGCACCGGCTCCGGCCGCCACGACCGCCGCCAATCCGGCCACCGATCCAGCCACTCCGGGCATGCCGACAGCCGAAACGTCCACCGCCGCGCTGAAGCCGGGCGATGCCACGGCCGGCCAGGGCAAGGCCGCCGCCTGCGGTGCCTGCCACGGCATCGACGGTAATTCCACCGATCCGCAGTACCCGCGCCTCGCCGGCCAGAACGAGCAGTACATCGCCGCGCAGCTGGCGGACTTCAAGTCGGGCAAGCGCATGAATCCGATCATGGTCGGCTTCGCCCAACCCCTGTCCGAGCAGGACATGCACGACATCGGCGCCTACTTCGCCGGCAAGGCGTCCCTGCCCGGCGTGGCCGACCAGGCGCTGGTCGAACAGGGCCAGACGCTCTACCGCCAGGGCGATGTCGACCGCGGCATCCCTGCCTGCATGGCGTGCCACGGCCCCGACGGCCGCGGCAACCCGGGAGCGCACTATCCGCAGCTCACCAGCCAGCATGCGAAGTACGTCGAGGCGCGGCTGAAGGGTTGGCACGACGGCGGCACGCCGAACGACGGCCCGCGTACCAAGATCATGGTGTCGATCGCGCAGAAACTCGGCGACAAGGACATCGCGGCCGTGGCCAGTTATATCGAAGGCCTGCACACGAACGAACCGACGGCTGCCGCACCCGCGACGCCCTGATGGCGTTAAAGTTGGACGATCGGACGGGCCCCTTCGGGCCCGTTCCTGTTTAAGAAGGTAAGAAAAGGACCCCACATGCGTATGCGCCTTCCCCTCCTCTGCGCCGCCCTGATCGGCCTTGCCGCCTGCGGCTCGGGCAACAACGACAGCGCCACGGCACCGCCCGCCGCCTCGACCGCGGCCCCGGCGGCGACGCCGGCATCGCCGTCCACGGCGGCGGCTACGCCCGCGTCCGCGACGACGGCCGCGCCGGCCGCCAGCGGCAGCACGGCACCCGCACCCGTCACAAGCGCCGACGACGACAACCGCCCTGCCGCGAAGCCGTTCGTCGACGACGGCAAGTGGGTGGAAGGCAAGCATTACTTCCGCATCGATCCGGTCCAGCCCACCAGCACGCCCGGCAAGATCGAGGTCACCGAGGTGTTCTCGTACGGCTGCCCCGCCTGCTTCCAGTTCCACGGCGTGGTGGACGAGCTGGCCAAGAGCCTGCCCAAGGGCGCGGTCATGACCTATACCCCCGCGTCGTTCCGCCCGGACGAGAACTGGCCGCTGCTGCAGCGCGCCTACCTCACCGCGCAGGCCTTCGGCGTCGACAAGCAGAGCCACGATGCATTCTTCGACGCCGTCTTCAAGAGCGGCGAGCTCGGCATCATGGACCAGCAGTCCGGCAAGCCGAAGGCCCAGTCGGCATGGCCGACCATCGACGACGTGGCCAAGTTCTACGTCAAGTACGGCGTCAAGCCCGACGAATTCGTCGCCACGGCCAACTCCTTCACCATCAATACCAAGATGAAGCGCGCCGATGAACTGATCCGCGCCTACGAGGTCGATAGCACGCCGACGATCGTCGTCAACGGCAAGTACCGGCTGACCCCGATCACCGCTGGCGGCTATCCGCAGGCGGTCGAGCTCACCCAGTGGCTCGTCAGCAAGGAAGCCGCGGGCAAGTAACCGCGCACTCGACCCACTTCGGAGACATCCATGTTCAAGCGTCTTTCGCTCCTCTTCGTCGGCCTGGCCATGACCGCCGCCTGCAGCGCGCGCCCCGCCGACGACGCATCCACCCCGGCCTATACCGAGGGCACGCAATACGTGGCCACCGGCGCGCCGCAACGCCTCGATCCGAAGAACGGCAAGGTGGAGGTCGTCGAGGTGTTCTCGTACGGCTGCATCCATTGCGCGCATTACGAGCCGAAGGTCGAGCAATTGCAGAAGGATCTGCCCAAGGGCGTGGTGTTCCATGCCATCCCGGCGGCGTTCAACGACGCCTGGCTTCCATATGCCCAGGCCTATTACGCGGCGAAGAAGCTCAACGCGCTGCCGGCCACGCACGCCGCGCTGTTCAAGGCCATCCATGAAGAGCATTACCCACTGCGCACGCTCGACGAACTCGCCGACTGGTATGCCCAACATGGCGTGGACAAGGCGAAGTTCCTCGCCGCCGCCAACAGTGGCGAAACGCGCGACCGCATCCTCGCCGACACCAAGCTGATCCAGGCATGGGGCATCGACGGCACGCCGACCATCGTCGTGGACGGCAAGTACCGCAGCGCCCAGATCAAGGACTTCGACGAGCTCAATGGCGTCGCGACGTTCCTGGTCGACAAGGAATTGAAGGGCGGCAAGTAAGTCCTTCCCCATCGATGCCCTCCGTTCACACGGCGGGGGGCATCCTCTGGCCTCCCGGCCAGTCGAGACCCAACGCCGTATCATGACCCGCGCCACGCCGAATCCCTCCCCCGCTCCCGAGCGCACGCTGCGCCTGTTGAGCTGCAACATCCTCGCCGGCGCGAGCGTGCAGCGTTACAGCGACTATTTCACTCGCAGCGTCAACGCCGTACTGCCCGGCCGGACGAAACTGGCGAACCTGGATTCGCTGGCGGAGCTGCTCCACGAGTTCGACGTGGTGGGTCTGCAGGAAGCCGATGCCGGCAGCCTGCGTTCGGGTTTCCTCAACCAGACCCGCTACATCGCCGAAGCGGCCGGCATGCCCTACTGGAGCCATCAGCCGAACCGGCCGATGGCGCGCGTGGCGCATTCGGCCAACGGCCTGCTGAGCCGCATCGAGCCCAGCGAGGTCATCGACTATCCGCTGCCGGGCCGGATCAAGGGCCGCGGTGCGCTCTTCGTTCGCTTCGGTCATGGGCCCGATTCCCTGGTGGTGGTCATCGCGCACCTCTCGCTCGGCGCCGCGGCCCGACTGGGCCAGCTCGCCTTCATCGCCGAGTTGCTCGCGCCGTATCCGCATGCGGTGCTGATGGGCGACCTCAACACCGAGCCGGCCAGCCTCGAGATGCGCCATCTCTTCGACAAGACCGCGCTGCAACCACCCTCGGTGGCGACACCGACCTTCCCCAGCTGGAAGCCACGGCGCGCCCTGGACCACATCCTCACGTCGGCGGACATCAAGCTTGAGCGCACGTGGACCTTGCCGCGCGCCTTCTCCGACCATTTGCCGCTGGCCGCGGAGATCCGCCTGCCGATCGCCCTCGCCCAGGCGTCCGGCGCGGCATCATTGATCCATACAGGAACGCCATGAAATCCAGCCTTCGCGTCGCCCTGCCCTGGGCCGTCATCGTCGCTGTCGCCCTCGTGGCCGGGCTGCTGCGCTACGGATTCATCGAGCCATCCGACATGGGGCATGCATGCGACGCCAAGGGTGGCCCGTGGTGGTGCGGGCCGCGCACGGTCATCGTGCAAGGCTTCCTCAACTACGGCTATGGCTATGCCGCCGTACTGGCGGCCCTGGTCGCGGTGTTCTGGCGAAACACCTTCACCGCCGTGCTCGCCGCCTCGCTCGGCGTCATCGCGTTGCAGTTGTATTGCTACGAGGGCGGCGCCCTCGCGCTGCTGATCGGTTCGCTACGGCTGGTGCGCGACCAGGCGGGAGCCGCCCCTGTCGGCAATGCTCCTGTGGGAGCCGATTCATCGGCGATCCCGCGGTAGCGGGGCAGCCTGAGGCAAGCACCCGTCGCCGCTGAAGCGGCTCCCACAAGGCGCGGTGGGAGCCGACCCTGTCGGCGATCCCGCGGCAACGGGCCAGGTTACGGCAAGCGTCCTTCGCCGATAGGGTCGGCGCCCACCCAGGCGATCAACACCGGCAGTGCCAGGGCGAGGTTCAACGCCAGCCATCCCCACGACACCGCGTTCGCACCGATTTCCTGTACGACCACGCTCGCACCGAGCAGTACCAGCCAGATCGCCATGAGCCGCTCTTCCACCAACGGCATGAGCGCGCGGTCGCGCGTGCGCAACAGCGCCAGCACGAAGAAGCCGATGCACGGCATCGCGAAGAGGCCGATGGGAAAATCGCGGTATCGTCCGTTGAAGACCATCAGGATGCCGTAGAGGGACAGGACGAACATCCAGAAGAAGCGTTGCGGGGTGAACTCGTCCGTCCATGCGATACCGAACCGTCGCCGCTCGACCGGCGACGGCGCGACGGCGGCCGGATTCACCGGGGCGGCAAGACGGGGCGCAATGGCACGCGCCAACGACAGGGCGGTCAGCCCTCCGGCGAGGCCGATGGCTATGCCCACCGTCCACTCCACATCGTTGCGGCACGCGAAGAGCAGCAGCCGCGCATGCGCCGCCAGCGCGGTACCGGTGGCGAAACCGGCCAGGGCCAGCGCCAACCAACCCGGAACGCCGTGCCAGCGCCGCCGGATCGAACCGGCCAGCAGGAACAGCAAGGCGCCCGCGCCGCCCGCGGCGATCGCCCAGGTCCAGCGCGGCTCCTCCACGACGGGTCCCTGCATCGCGAATTTCGGCCGGGCCTGCGTGTCGAAGATGCCCCAGAAGCCGCCGACCGTGCCTTCCAGGTCGCGTTTCCATGGCTGGTCGAAGGCCTCGATCACGTTGTAGGGCATGTCGACGGTGGCGGCGTAGTTGAGGAATTCGCGCACGTAGCGCGCCTCGTTGACGAGACTCGCGCTGGCGTCGCGCCGCGAGCGGCCCTGGCTGGGCCAGCCGGTTTCGCCGATCATGATCTGCTTGCCCGGAAACTCCGCCTTCATCTTCTGGTAGACGTCGGCCACATGCTGGACGGCCTTTTCCGGCGCCACCGGCTCGTCTTCCCAGTACGGAAGGATGTGGATCGTGATGTAGTCGGTGACCTTGGCCAAAGCCGGATGCTTCTGCCAGAACTCCCAGACATCGGCATAGGTGACGGGCACGTCGGTCGCCGCGTTCACCCGCTCGATATAGGCCGCCAGCGCGTGCTCGGACAGTTCGTTGCGCAGGAGCACCTCGTTGCCCACCACGATGCCACGCAAGGTGTCGTGGTCGCGACTCGCCGCCGCCAGGCCCAATTCGATCTCCCGCTCGTTGGCGGCGGGATCGCGACCGAGCCAGATGCCCATCAGCACTTTCATACCGTAGCGCCCGGCGATATCCGGCACCGCGCCCAGGCCCTGGCTCATCGAATACGTACGGACGCAATCGAAACGCGTGGACAAGGCCTTGAGATCGGCGTCGATCCGCTCCGGAGGGACGAAGGCGTACGGGTCGAACGGCGTCTCCCCTTCGAGGCGGAACGGTGCATACGACACGCAGGCGATGCGGGCCGTGGGCGAATCCGGCAGGTTCACCGGGCGCCCGAGCGACCACCAATAAGCCGCGCCGAACACGGCGGCGAGGACGAGGACGATCCAAGCGAGCGGTCGCGCGAACCGCGCGTAGGAAGTGTGTGGCGGCATGCCGTTCCAGATCGAAAGCGAAAGTTAGCGACACAAGCTTAACGGCCCGCAGGCGGGAGAGCGATTCCCCCGTTCAGGATGTTCATCCGGCCTGCGCGCGTCGTTCCCCTACAATCATGCGGTATGTACCCGTGAAGGAATCCCATGGTCCCCGCCCCGGCATCGCGACGCGCCGCCCGTTCCCTCCGCCTGCTGGCAGGGGTCGTCCTCGCCATCTGCGGCGCCGCCGCCACGTTCACCGCATCGGCGGAGGGCACGGAAGCCCAGCGCCTTCGTTTCCGCCAGGCCTACGCCGTGGCCCAGCAAGGTGGCGACGCGTGGAAGGCGCAGGCAGCCGGACTGGAGGGCTATGTGCTCTTTCCTTATCTGGAAGCGGCGGCCCTGGAGCACGATCTGCGCACGTTGGATCGCGCGCGCGTGGACGCCTATCTGGCCCGTTACCCGGGTCTCATTCCCGCCGCCGACCTGCGTCGCGATTTCCTGGGTGAACTTGCACGGCGCAAGGACTGGACCACCTTCAGCGCGATGTATCAGCCCGGCCTGGGCGACTCGTTGAGTTGTTTCGCATTGCAGGCGAAGCTCGCGCGCAACGAGCCGCTGGTGTTCGACCGCGATCTCGCCGACCTGTGGAAAAAGGCCAGCCTGCCGAACGCCTGCGATCCCGTGATCGCCGCCGCGCACGACCAGGGCCTGCTGACGCCCGAGCGTCTGTGGACGCGTATCCAGACGGCCGCGGAGGCAGGCAAGGGCGGCACGGTGGCCTCGCTGGCGCCCTGGTTGCCGCCCGAGGACGCGATCGCCGCGCAGCGCATCGCCCAGGCGCTCAACGACCCCGCCAGCGCATTGCGTACCGCGTCCACCTGGCCCGACACGCCACGCCATCGCCAGGCCGTGACGCTGGCCTTGCAACGCATGGCGCGCAAGCAGTCCACCGTGGCCGATGCGGCCTGGTCCACGCTGTCACCACGTTTCTCCCTGAGCGAGCAGCAGAAGGGCGCGATCGAGAACGCATTGGCGCTGTTCCACGCCACCGACTTCGACGAGTCCGCGCTCGAGCGCCTCGCTACCTTGCCGCCCGGCGCGCAAACCGACGCCGCACGCGAGTGGCGCGTGCGGGTCGCCCTTGCGCGGCAGGATTGGAAATCCGCCCTGGCGGCCCTCGACGCGCTCGGCGAGTCGCAGAAAGACGATGGCGAGTGGCGCTATTTCCGCGCGCTCGTGCTGGAAAAGCTGGGGCGCAAGGGCGAGGCTCAACCGATCTATCGCTCCGTGGCGCAGGAAGCCACCTATTTCGGCTTCCTCGCCGCCGACCGGATCGACACCGCCTATGCGATCTGCCCTTCGAGCATGGCCACCGACGAAGCACGGGAAGCCGCGTTGCTGGCCGACCCGGGCCTCGACCGCGCGTTCGAGCTTTACGCCGTGGGACTGCAGAAGCTCGGCCGCCGTGAATGGACCGCCGCACTCGCCGGTCGCGACGCGGACACGCAGCGATTGGCTGCCGACCTGGCGTTCCGCAAGGGCTGGTACGACCGTGCGGTATTCGGCCTCTCGTCCGGCGACGCCTTGCGTCTCTACGAACAGCGCTTCCCGCTGGCGCGCCAGGATGGCGTCGTGGAACAGGCCAGCCAGGCCGGCATCGAGGCGCCCTGGGCCTATGCGATCATCCGCGCGGAAAGCGCATGGATGAGCGACGCCCGTTCCGGCGCCGACGCGCGCGGCCTCATGCAACTGCTGCCGGGCACGGCGGCGCTGGTCGCCAAGCGTAACGGCCTGTCGTGGTCCGGTGGCGACAGCCTCTACGAACCCACGACCAATATCGTGCTCGGAACCCGCTACCTCGCGCAAATGGCGGCTCGCTACAGCGGCGCACCCTGGCTCGCCAGCGCGGCGTACAACGCCGGGCCGAACAAGGTCGACCAGTGGGTGGAAGCACGCGGCACGCTCGATCCCGACCTGTTCGTCGCCAGCATTCCGTACAAGGAAACGCGGGAATACGTCGCGCGCGTGATGGCTTTCGCCGTGATCTACGACTGGCGCCTCAACGGCAACGCCTTGTCCATCGGCTCGCGCATGACCCGCCTCGGGAATACGTACTCGCTGCCTTCGCCGGGCGCGGTGCGCAAGCCGGTGGCCTGTCCCGCGCCCGCCGTGGCGAAGGCCGCGCCACCGACGGCACCCGCCGTCATGGAGCCCGCTCCCGCCGAGGCATCGTCGGCACCCGCGCCACAGGAGCCACAGCGGTGAAAACCCAGCGCATCGTCATCCTCGGCGGCACCGGCTTCGTCGGAGGCAGCCTCGTTCCGCGCCTCGCCGCCGATGGGCACGAGTTGCTGCTGCTCTCGCGCAATCGCGAAGGCCGCCGCCATAGTGCCGTGGGCCGTAACGTCAAGGTGACCAGCGCCGACATCTACGATTCGCCCACCCTGCGCCGGCATATCGCGGGCGCGGATGCCGTGATCCACCTCGTCGGGATCCTCAACGAGAGCGGCAGGGACACCTTCGCGCGCGTCTATCCGGAGCTGACCCGGCTCGTGGTCGACGCCTGCAAGGACACCGGCGTACATCGCCTGCACCTGATGAGTTCGCTCAAGGCGGGACAGGGTCACTCTGGATACCTCCGCGCGCGCGGCGAGGCGGAAGCGCTGGTGAAGGCTTCGACGCTCGACTGGACCATCTATGAACCGAGCACGATCTTCGGTCCCGGCGATGGCCTCGTCAGCCGCTTCGACCAGCTGCTACGCATGACCCCGGTGGTGCCGCTGCCCCGGCCGCAGGCAAGGATGGCGCCCGTCTACGTCGGCGACGTGGCCGAGGCCATTGCACGCGCCGTCGCCGATCCCTCGTCGGTGTTGCGCACCTATGAACTCTACGGCCCGGAAACCTGGACGCTCATCGACATCGTGCGGGCGATCCGCGACGCCCGTGGCCGGCACCGCGCCGTGCTGCCGATGCCCGACGCGCTGGGACGCCTGCAGGCATGCGTGGCCCAGTTCATGCCGGGCAAGCCATTCACGCCGGACAACTTCCGCTCGCTGCTCACCGATTCGGTCGGCCAGGTCGATGGCCTGGCGCAACTGGGCATCGATCCACAGCGTTTCTCCGCGTGGCTGCCACGCCTGCTCGGCCCCTCGGTGCGCCAGCGCCGGCTGGACGAGGCACGCAGCCGGCGCCGCCCTTGAAAGGACGTATGGACATCTATCTGGTCGGCGGTGCCGTACGCGACGAATTACTCGGTCGACCCGTGGTCGACCGCGACTGGGTGGTGGTGGGCGCGACGCCCGAGGAGATGCTCGCTGCCGGCTACAAGGCCGTGGGCAAGGATTTCCCCGTATTCCTGCATGGGGAAACCAAGGAGGAATACGCCCTGGCCCGCACGGAACGGAAGACCGGCCGCGGCTACCATGGCTTCGCCTTCCACGCGGACCCGTCGGTGACCGTCGAGCAGGATCTCGAACGCCGCGACCTCACGATCAACGCCATCGCCCGCCACCAGGACGGTTCGCTCGTGGACCCGTTCGGCGGCGTCCACGACATCCACACGCGCACGCTCCGCCATGTCTCCGAGGCCTTCGCGGAAGATCCCGTGCGCTTGTTGCGCGTGGCGCGTTTCGCGGCCCGCTATGCTCCCCTGGGCTTCACCGTGGCGGGAGAAACCATGGCGTTGATGCGGCGCATGGTGGAGGACGGGGAAGTCGATCACCTGGTACCGGAACGCGTGTGGGCCGAGACGCGGAAAGCGCTCGCCGAACCGGCCCCATCCGCCTTCCTTCGCGTGTTGCGCGACAGTGGCGCGTTGCGCGTGCTGTTCCCCGAGGTGGATGCCCTCTACGGCGTGCCGCAGCGGCCGGAATTCCATCCGGAGGTCGATACCGGCATCCATGTGGAATTGGTGCTCGATGCCGCCGCGAGGCTCGCTCCTGGCGACGCGCTGGTCGGCTGGTGCGCACTCACGCACGACCTGGGCAAGGCGCTCACGCCTGCCGACGTGCTGCCGCGCCACATCATGCACGAACAACGTGGCGTCGAGCCGGTGCGCGCGATGTCGGCGAGATTGAAGGTGCCTGCGGAGTACGCGTTCATGGCGGAGGTGGTGTGCAAGCACCATCTCAACGCGCACATGGCGCTGGAACTGAAGCCGGCGACGATCCTTCGCCTGCTGGACACGCTGGGGGCCTTGCGCCGTCCTGAACGCCTGGAGACCTTCCTGCTGGCGTGCATGGCCGACAAGCGTGGCCGGCTGGGAAGCGAGGAAGCCGCGTATCCGCAGGCCGATTTCCTGCGCGCCTGCCGCGAGGCCGCGGCGGCGGTCACATCGCAGCCGTTCGTCGAACAGGGGCTGCAAGGACCGGCGATCGGCGAGGCGATGAAGAAGGCGCAGGCGCGGGCGATCGCGGGCGTACCGCGTTCCGCTCCGTAGCTATCGCCGACAAGGTCGGCTCCCACAAAAGCCGGCTACGCATCGACCGGGTGGGAGCCGACTTGTCGTAGCTATCGCGAAAACCTACAACCGCGCCCCCTGGTCGGCCGCCATCACCTCGGCCGGCAGCGCGGCTGGATCGAGATCCTTGGCGAACAGCATGGCCTGGAAGCGCTCGCCCATCTGGTCGGGCATGGTGAGCTTCTTCACCTCCTGCGCGAGGCGGTAGCGTGCCGCCTCGTCGGTAAGCGCGAGGTAGTCGTTCTCGAAGAACTCCTGCATTCCCGCCGCGAGCAGGAATCGTGCCTGTGGCATGTACGCCGCAACGCCGAATCCCGCGCTGTTGCCCGCTTCGGCAAGGGCGGTGAAATCCACCGACGCGGTGAGGTCTTGCAATCCCGGCATGAAGAACGCATCGCCATGCACACGATGACGGTAGAAGGCGCGCAAGGTCCCGTCCGTGCGTTCGGGCTGGTAGAACTCGCCGCGGGTATACCCGTAGTCGGCGAACAACATCGCGCCGCGACGCAGGCTACCCGCCACCGCCTGCACCCAATAGGGCAGTTGCGGCAGGATCTCGCTGCGGTATCCGGCTTCGAACTCACGGCCGAGATCACGCTCCACGTGGCGCACGGCGCCACCCACCAGCGCATCGGCGGGGCGATCGTTACGCACGAAGCGGCCCTCGCCATCGAGGACGACATGTTCTTCGTAGATCTCGCCATCGCGGGCCGTGAAGCGCGTGGTCGGCAGCGCGTCGATCACCTCGTTGGCGAAGAGCACGCCTTCCCACTCGGCCTCCGGCGGGCCGTCGAGCCATTCCACGCGCGCAGACAGGGCGGCGGGAAGCGCGGCATGAAGACGTTCACGCTGGCGCTCGCGCAGGTCGGCGCTCGGCTCGAGGATCATGTAGCGCCGTGGCACGCACCCGGCCGCGTCGAGGGCCAGCAAGGCCGCTTCCGCGAAGGCGCCGCTGCCACCGCCGAGTTCGAGGAACCCCGCGTCCGGTCCGACCGAACCGAGTACCGGTTCGAATGCACGCACGACACAACGGGCGAACAGCGTGCCCAGTTCCGGTGCCGTGACGAAGTCACCCTCGGCACCGAACTTGGCCTTGCCCGCGCTGTAGTAGCCCAGCCCGGGGGCATACAGGCAGCGCTCCATGAAGCGCGAGAAAGGCATGGGGCCGTGCGAGGCGATCTCCTCGCGCAACAGGGACGCGAGGTGATCGGAATGGGCGCGCTCGTCGGCGCCTGGTGCGGGGAGGTTGACGTTCATGCCATGCGTATTCGTAGACGAATGCGCAGGATAACGGAAGCCCCACCCAGGCGGCGTCAAGCGACGGACCGGGGCCTCAGAAATCCTGCTGCAACGACAGGAACAGGCCCCGGCGCGGACCGAACTGGGGCGCGCCCACGCCGATACCCGAACCATCGCGGATCTCGTAAGTGCGATCCAGCGCGTTCACCAGTGCCAGCTGCGCATGTGTGGCACCGGCCGGAGTGAGGTGGAAATCCCTCGACACGCTCAGGTTGAGCTGGAAGTACCCCGGCAGGGTGTCGCCGTTGGGCACGATGCCGTCGCTACGCAGGCCGGAGCCGAACAGGTAGTCCGCGCCGATCCGCGTCGAGTCCGCGAAGGCGTAGCTGATGCCACCCGACGAGGTGTACTTCTGGTCGTGGTCGAGATGGATGAAGTGATCCTGGATGTAGGCCAGGTCATCCGGGCTGAAGTTGTACTGGCCGGTGATGATCCGCTTGCCGACCGATCGGTTGTACGCGAAGTTGAAGTACGCGGTGAGCGCGCCGCCGTCGTAGTTGATCGTGAGCTCGTCACCCTTGACCTTGCCCTGGTCGTAGTTGAACGTGGAATAGACCAGCGCGGTGCCGAACTGCCCCTCATCCTGGATGCGCTGCACGTGGCGCGAGTAGCTGTCGAGGCCCACGGTCCACGCATCGCCCAGCTTCTGCGAGATGCCGATGTCGTAGTAACTGGAGCGCTCGGCCAGCGGCGTGTCGTTGCCGTTGTCCGGCAGCGCATTGGTGGTACCGGCGAACTTCGCGATCGAGGTGGGGCTGATCATCTCCGACGCCGGCGGCGTGAAGTAACGCGAGAAGCCCGCGTGGATGGTGGTGCTGTCGGTGGGCTGGTACACCACGCCGACGCGCGGGCTCAGCTGGCTTTCCGTGCGGAAGGCGTCGTAGCGATCCGCACGGACGCCGTAGTTCACCGTCCACTTCTCGCCGATGCTCCACTCGTCCTGCAGGTACAGGGCGTAGGTGCGGGCGATGATGCGGCTGGCGTCGACGATGTTCAGCGGCGTGGTGGAGGTCTGGTTGCCGTCCGCATCGGCCGGGAACACGAGCGCGTCATTGGTGGCGTTCGCCCTTTCGAACGAACCGTAGATGCCATAGCGTAAGGTGTGGCTGTCCCCCAGCGGCGTGGAGAAGTCCGCCTGGAGCGTGCTCGCGCGGTTCGCCCGGCTGACATCGGAAGCGACACCGTTGAACATGAGGTCGCCAATGTCGTCCGGGGTGAAGTCCAGGCTGCTGTACCGCTGTCCCGCCGAGACCTGGTAGGCGGTTTCTCCCAGCTTGCCCTGCAGGCTCAATACGCCGAAGCGCGTCTTTTCCTTCTGGCGCTCGTTGAGTTGCGCCGAATCGAAATTGGTGACATCGAGGTAACCGAATTGCGGCGTCTGGCCCGGGTTGTTCGGAATCTCGAAGCGGTTGTTGGTGGCGCCGAACAGGAAGCTGAGGCGCGTGTCGTTGTCGATCAGGTAGGAGATGTCGCCGAACGCCTTCACCTGATTGGTGTGGTCGTGGATCGGCTTGCGGCTGGCGGTCGGGTTCTCGATACCGATGTCGTTTTCGAGATAGTTCGCGGTGAGGAACCAGCTCCAGGCGCCGCTGCGGCCGAACAGGGTCGCGTTCGGGTTCAGCGTGCCGAACTGGCCGCCGGTGATGCCGACGCTGCCGCCCACACCGTCTTCCTTGGGTGAACGCGTGGTGATGTCGACGATGGCCGCGGTCCGCTCGCCGTACTGCGCGGGCAAGGCGCCGGTGAGCAGCTTCACGTTCTGGATCATGCGCGCGTCGAGGGTCTGGCCGAAGCCGCCGATGCTTTCCGGAATGAGTACGCCGTCGATGCGGTACTGCAGGTTCGCGTGGTCGCCGCGCACGTGCAACTGGCCGTAGGAATCCTGGACCACGCCCGGCGCCTGGAGGATCACCTGGTTCAACGGCGTCGAATCGCCCAGCGGCAGGGCCTGGATGGTCTGCCGGTCCATGACGTACTGGCTGCTGCCCGTGTCGGGCGACAGGCTGTTCCGCGCTTCGTCCAACCGGGCGGTCACGTCCACCTCGCCAAGGTCCGTGGCCTTCGGCGGCGGCCGGTCGTCGGCCGCGAAAACGGGTGCGGCGGACAGGGCGAGGGCGATGCAAAGCGCGAGGCGAGCAGGGGTCATCGTGGATTCTTCCAAGGATCGAAATGTTATAACGTATCTTCTTGCGGACACGCCAAGGGGGAATTGGGCGAGGCGACTGTGCCGGGCGTAGCTTTCCGCCAGCTTTCACGGCGCTTCATGATCGACTCACGCCGTCGCGGCGACCATGCCCGTCCTGACCCGTGGAGAGACCGATGGCGAAACGAGACACCCCATCGACATCGAAGGAAATCGTCGCGACGAGCGCCGGACGCGCCGACAACCCCGTCGCCAAGGCCATCCTGGAGTTCGTCAGCCGAATTCCCGATAGCGACGTCTCCCCCGCCAGCAAGGGCTCGGCGGAGGAAGAAGCGCGCCGCCTGGCCAGCGCGGCCGCCAACAAGGCCGCCGTGACGGCCGGGTCGCTGGCCTTGCCACCAGGCCCGCTGGGGTGGCTGACCGTGCTGCCGGAGCTTGTCGCGATCTGGCGCATCCAGGGCCAACTGGTCAGCGACATCGCCGCCGCCTACGGCAAGACCGCTCGGCTCGGGCGGGAACAGATGCTCTGGTGCCTGTTCCGCCATACAGCCGCGCAGGCTTTTCGCGACGTGGCCATCCGCGTCGGCGACCGTCTGGTCTTCCGCACCGCCGCCACGGGGGTGTTGCAACGGCTGGCCGGGCGCATCGGCGTCAGTGTCTCCAAGCGCACCGTGAGCAAGGGCATCTCCCGCTGGTTGCCTATCGTCGGTGCGCTGGGTGTGGGCGCCTATGCCTATTACGACACGGGACAGGTCGCCCGGACGGCGATCGAACTGTTCAGCGGCGAGGTGCATGTCGAGGAAGACGGGCACGCTTCGGAAGCGGACGCGTAAATGCCCGGTGACGTGAGCGCCGGTTTGCGGCAAGCTCGCGGGCGCATCAACAGGGAGTCGCGATGAACAAGCAGCCGGTCGTCCTCGTCACCGGAGGCGCGCGCCGCGTCGGCGCCGCCATCGTCCGGTGCCTGCACGCCGCGGGCTGTGTCGTGGCGATCCACTACCGGCACTCGGCTGGCGAAGCCGATGCGCTGGCGGATGAGCTCAACGTCGCCCGCGCGGGCAGCGCGGCCACGTTCGCCGCCGCGCTGGAAGACGACACCGCCTTGCCGGCCCTCGTCGGCTCCGTGGTCGAGCGCTTCGGCCGCCTCGACGGGCTGGTCAACAACGCTTCCGCCTTCTATCCGACCCCGGTCGGCGCGACCACCTCCACGCAATGGGACGACCTGTTCGCCGCCAATGCGCGGGCGCCCTTCTTCCTCGCACAGGCGGCCATGCCGGCATTGCGCGAGGCGAAGGGAGCGATCGTGAACATCGTCGACATCTACGCCGAGCGCCCGCTCGCGGGGCATGCCGTGTACTCGATGGCGAAAGCCTCGCTGGCGATGCTCACCTTCGCCCTGGCGAAGGATCTCGCACCCGATATCCGTGTCAACGCGGTCGCCCCCGGCGCCATCCTGTGGCCCGAGTCCGGCAAACCGGAAGAAGCCGCCGAGACACTCATCGCGAAGACGCCACTCGCACGCAAGGGCGAGCCGGCGGACGTGGCCGAGGCCGTCCGCTGGCTGCTGCTCGACGCACGCTACACGACCGGGCAGGTCGTGCGCGTGGATGGTGGGCGGGCGCTGACGATCTGAACGTCAGTTCTTTTGGCGGAACGCCGATTCGAGCAGCGCGCGGTCGAAGCCCTGGCCCGGATCGCCTTCCTGCGTGTAGCGGTACAAGGCCGCGGAGTACACGCCATGCATCGCCGTCTGGAACAGGCTGAGCGCCACCAGGCCGACGACGGCGATCACGCCCACCGCGACCATCAATGCCACCGACTGTGTACTGGCCGCGGCGAAGAACAGGATGCCGCTGACGAAGACCAGGCAGAAGGTGAGGATGCCGCCGGCCACGCCGATGCCGGCGTTGCCGATCAGGTTCTCGCCCCAGGTCTGCTTCAGCGCGCCGGCGCTGCGCTTCACCGCGTCGACGGGGCCGACATCCTGCGCGGCGAGCACGGGCACGACGAGGAAGGTGGCCACCGTCCAACCGAAGCCGATCAGGCCGACCACGAGACGGCCGATGAAGCCGAGGCGTTCCTGCAACGCGCGAAGGATCATGCCCACCGTCGCGGCGATCAGGGCGTAGCCGAGGATGTTCGGCAGTTTGCCCATCGCCGTGCGAATGCCGTCGCCCAGGGTCGGGTTGCCGCCGTCCAGGCGGATCAGCGCGGCCGAGGCCAGCGCCACGTTGAAGAAGATGACCACGGTGTACTGAACGAAGTAGAAGAGGAAGCTCACCAGCATGAACATCGGCGAGACGTGCTGGCGCTGGCCTTCGAACTCCGCCTGGTGGTGCGACACCAGGGTGAATACCGGCCAGGCGAACGTGGCGATCACCACGAGCGAGGCCAGTCCCGCGAGCAGCGGGAAGAGCATCAATTCCTTGTCTTGCCGAAGGATGTTGGCGCTGGCTTTCATCAGCGCCCAACTGCGTGCGAACTTACCCATTTCCTTGTTTCCCCTTGGTCCGATGTGGACGCGTTGTAGCATCTTGCGGGAGTGGTCGCCAGCGCAACCCGGTAAGAGCCCGTCCCCAAACGAAAGAACGCTTCTTAGTTGAGCCCGGCCACGGCGCGGGTGCAGGTTTCATCCACCACCAGCGGCTCGCTCTCCTGTGGGAAGGCCGCCCACAAGTCCGCCATCGTCCGGCCGCTCACCGGGTGACGCAGCGTTGGCGCGATATCGGCCATGGGCTTCAGCACGAAGGCGTGACGCAACTCACCGCGGGGGATTTCCAGGTGCCCTTCCCCGCTCAGCACGAGGTCGTCGTAGAGCACGATGTCGACGTCGAGGGTACGGCTCGCGTAACGCCCACCGCCACGGACGCGTCCGTGGCGGTCTTCCAGCGCGTGCAGCCAGTCGTTGAGGTCGTCGGGACCGAGATCGCTGTCGAGGGCCACGGCGAGGTTGAGGAAGTCAGGTCCGTCGAAGCCGACCGCCGCGCTGCGGTAAACCGGCGAAACCTCGAGCGTGCCGAAGCGGTTCCGCAATTCCGCCACCGCCAGCCCGAGCCAGCGTTCCGCGTCGATATTGGAGCCCAGGCTGAGATAGGCGCGGCCCATGTCAGCTCCCGCCCGGGGATGCATCACGCCGCGTGGCGAAGCCTTCGCGCACGTCGCCCCCCGACGGCTGCTGGAAGGGACGCAGCCCGAACGCGGGAAGAATGGCGATGAGGTGATCGAAGATATCGGCCTGGATGCGTTCGTAGTCGAGCCAGACCACGGTATTGGTAAAGCAGTAGATCTCCAGTGGAATGCCCTGGGCACCCGGGTCGCGCATGCGAACCATGCGGGTCATGTCGTCGTGCACGTCCGGGAGAGCCGCGAGATAAGCCTCCGCGTAGGCCCGAAAAGCTCCGATATTCGTTTGCCGGCGGCGATTCACCGCCAGCTTCGCCGGTTCGCCCAGTGCTTCGTTCCAGCGCCGGATGTCCTCGCGCTTGCGTTCGAGGTAGGCGGTGAGCAGATGGACCTTGCCGAAACGCTCGATCTCGTCGTCCTCCAGGAAGCGCACGCAGGCGGCGTCCACGAACAACTCGCGCTTGATCCGGCGGCCGCCGGACTCCGACATGCCACGCCAGTTCTGGAACGATTCGGAGATCAATCTCCAGGTAGGCACGGTCACGATGGTGCGGTCGAAATTGCGCACCTTGACCGTATGCAGCGTGATATCGATGACGTCGCCATCGACGCCCGTGGACGGCATGGTGATCCAGTCACCCACGCGCAGCATGTCGTTGGTGCTCAACTGGATACCCGCGACAAAACCGAGGATGGTGTCCTTGAACACGAGCAACAGCACCGCCGACATCGCACCGATGCCCGATAGCAGGAGGCCGATGCTCTGGTGGGTGAGCTTGGTGATCACCAGCACCACGGCGACGATCCACAACGCCAGCTGCAGCAGCTGCACCACCCCCTTGATGGAGCGCTTGCCCGCC
Source organism: Luteibacter jiangsuensis (assembly GCF_030812295.1). GTDB lineage: Bacteria > Pseudomonadota > Gammaproteobacteria > Xanthomonadales > Rhodanobacteraceae > Luteibacter > Luteibacter jiangsuensis_A. Next base: position 855,975 of record NZ_JAUSSK010000002.1, on the reverse strand, counting down.
GGCGTCGCGCTGTAGAGCGACTCGAAGGCGAGCAACGACTGCGCCATCGCCGCGATGAAGCAGACGATCATCCAGCAGACCGCGAGGTTGCGCACGAATACGCCCAGGCCGTCGTCGTCCACGCGCAGCAACAAGGCGACGCCGTAGTAGACGACGATGGCCGGCAGCGTGCGCGCCAGCCAGCGGAACGCTCCGTACTCGTACAGTGCGTCGTCCCAGCGCCAATGGGTGTGCCGCGTGGCGACACGCACCACGCGATGCAGGAAAAGGCGGCCGAGCAGGCCGACGAGCCAGGCGATCACCAGGAGGCCAGCGACCAACACCAACCGCCGCAGTTCGGGCGAGGTTATGGCGCCTTCCAACAGCGTCAGCGCTTCCTTCGGATCGATCATTCCGGACGCGTGCCGCGTTCGATGCGAACGCCGACCGCGCGGGCCCCGCGCACCGCGCCGGGCTTCGAAAGCTTCAGGCGTACCCAGGTCACGCCGAATTCCTCGCGCACGATCTCCGCGCAGCGCTCGGCGAGCGTCTCGACCAGGCCGAAGCTCGAGGCCTCCACGTAAGCCTGGAGACGCTTGGAGATCGACTTGTAGTTGAGCGTGTCGGCGATGTCGTCACTGGCGGCCGGCCGGCGATTGTCGAAGGCCATCTCGAGATCGAACGACAGGGTCTGCCGAATGCGGCGTTCCCAGTCATAGATGCCAATGACCGCGTCGATGCGCAGGTCTTCGATGAAGACGATATCCATGGAGTCAGGTGCTGCGAAGGGCCTTACAGGGTCCGCGAGGAGGGGCTATTTCGCAAGCGCTCAAGCCGCGGGCGGCAACGTTTCCAGACTCCAGCGCGGATACACCTGGATCGTTTCGTCCTGGTGCTGGCCGGCGGCCAGCCGGATAGCCCCGGCCAGGGCGATCATCGCGCCGTTGTCGGTGCAGAACGCCAGGCGCGGGAAATACACCCGGAAGCCGTCCGCCCCGGCGGCTTGCGCCAGCTGTTCGCGCAGCCGCTTGTTCGCGCCCACGCCGCCGGCGATCACCAGCCGCTTCGCCCCGGTGGCCTCCAGCGCACGCCGGCACTTGATGGCCAGGGTGTCGACGATCGCCTCCTCGAAACCGCGGGCGATGTCGGCACGGGTCTGATCGGTCTTGTCCGACCCCTGCCAGGCCAACAGCACCTGGGTCTTCAGGCCGGAAAAACTGAAATCCAGTCCCGGCCGGTCGACCATCGGGCGCGAGAAACGAAAGCGTCCCGGCGTGCCCTCTTCGGCCAGCTTCGCCAGCGCCGGGCCGCCCGGGTAGGGCAGGCCCATGAGCTTGGCCGTCTTGTCGAAGGCCTCGCCCGCGGCGTCGTCGAGGGTGTCGCCGAGGATCCGGTACTCGCCGATCGCCTTGACCTCCACAAGCATCGAGTGGCCGCCCGAGACCAGCAAGGCGACGAAGGGCGGTTCCGGCGGATCGTCCTCGAGCAGCGGCGCGAGCAGATGGCCTTCCATGTGATGCACCCCGATGGCGGGCACGCCCAGCGCCCAGGCCATGGCGCGGGCGGCCGAGGCACCGACGAGGAGGGCACCGACCAACCCCGGTCCGGCCGTATAGGCGACGCCGCCCAGGTCCGCCGGGGTCATGCCGGCGTCCTTAAGGGCCTCCCTGACCAGGGGCAGCAGCTTGCGCACATGGTCACGGCTGGCCAGTTCAGGCACCACGCCGCCGTACTCGGCATGCAGGGCGATCTGGCTGAAGAGCGCGTGGGAAAGCAGCCCCCGGCCAGGCTTCTCGGGGTCCCAGCGCAGCAGGGCCACGCCGGTCTCGTCGCAGGAGGTTTCCACGCCCAAAACGGGCTTTGAATTTTTCATCTCGATCACGTTATAATCCACGGCTCACCCGGATTCACGGGTCAGTTTAATCAAGTGGAGTTTCCATGCCGAGCGTTAAAGTCCGCGAGAACGAGCCGTTTGAGCTTGCCCTTCGCCGCTTCAAGCGTACGTGCGAGAAGGCTGGCGTGCTGGCCGAAACGCGCAAGCGCGAATTTTACGAAAAGCCGACCCAGGAGCGTAAGCGCAAGCGTGCCGCTGCTGTGAAGCGCCACCTGCGCCGTCTGTCCCGCGACACGACGCGCCGGACCCGCATGTACTGATGTACCAGCCGGTCCTCGTGGCCGGCATGGTAACGCGGTTGGCGCGTTTACGCTGCCCCCGCACTCAGGCGGAAATCCCGAGCCGGCTTTGCCGAAAGGTGAAGCCGGCTTTTCGTCGTCCCGGAGAAAAGACATGAGCCTCAAGGCAAAGATCACCGAAGACATGAAGGCCGCCATGAAGGGCGGTGAAAAGGACCGCCTGGCCGTCATCCGCCTGGTCCTGGCGCAGATCAAGCAGCGCGAGGTCGACGAGCGGATCGAGCTGGACGACAACCAGGTGCTCGCCGTGCTCGAAAAGATGCAGAAGCAGCGCCGCGATTCGATCGAGCAGTACGACAAGGCAGGCCGCACCGACCTGGCCGATATCGAGCGTTACGAAATGAGCGTGATCGACGGCTACCTGCCGGCCAAGCTGGGCGAGGCCGAGCTGGACGCCATCATCGATGCCGCCATCACCGAATCCGGGGCCGCCACCGCCCGCGACATGGGCAAGGTGGTCGCGCTGATCAAGGAAAAGGCCGCCGGCCGCGCGGACATGGCTGCCGTGGCAGGCAAGGTGAAGGCCAGGCTGGCCTGATAGCCTCCGCAGGAGCCGAGCCGGTTGGGAACCGGCCCTGGTGGAGCCGACCTGCCCGTTCACGACTTCGCCACGGCGCTGCCAGCATCCTGCGCGGCGCGGCTGGCGGGCCATCCTCCGGCGCCTGACGGAGGATTTCCATGCTCAAGTACGCCATCATCTTCGGCCTTATCGCCCTGGTTACCGGCGCCCTCGGCTTCAGCCAGATCTCGGGCGTCGCCGCCACGATCGCCAAGGTGTGCTTCGCCATCTTCCTGATCCTGTTCGTGATCGCGATCCTGGCCGTCATCGGCGTCTTCAAGCTTGCCTTCTAAGGGCACGCCAGGCTCCATACGGAAGCGGATGCATGGCATCCTAGGGGACTGATGCGTGGCCGTATTCCCGACAATTTCATCGATGAACTGCTGACTCGCGTCGACATCGTCGACGTGATCGAACGGCGCGTGCCGCTGAAGAAGGCCGGGCGCGAATGGACCGCATGCTGCCCCTTCCACAACGAGCGCTCGCCGTCGTTCTACGTGAGCCCGCAGAAGCAGTTCTTCCACTGCTTCGGCTGCGGCGCGCATGGCAGCGCGATCAAGTTCATCATGGATTACGACCGCCTCGAATTCCCCGACGCCATCGAGGAACTCGCCCAGTCGGTAGGCATGAAGGTGCCCTACGAGGGTGGCCGGGACGATAAGCCGCGTGAAGACCGCAGCGACCTCTACTCCCTGCTCGACGATGCCGCCAGCTTCTACCAGCGCGAACTCGACAACAGCGCCGAGGCGCGCGCCTATGTCGACCGGCGCGGCCTCGACGACGAGATCGTCAAGCGCTTCCGCATCGGCTGGGCACCCGCCGGCTTCGACGGCGTGCTGAAGGCGCTGGGCACCTCCGACCGTCGGCGTCAGTTGCTCAACGAAGCCGGCATGGTCGCCAGCAACGAGCGGGGCAACCGCTACGATCGCTTCCGTGAGCGGGTGATGTTCCCGATCCTCGACCGGCGCGGCCGCGTGATCGCCTTCGGCGGACGCGTGCTGTCGTCGGACCAGAGCCCGAAATACCTCAACTCACCCGAGACCCCGCTCTTCCACAAGGGCCGCGAGTTGTTCGCCCTGTGGCAGGTGAAGCAGGCCCACCAGCACCTCACCCGGATCATGGTGGTGGAGGGCTACATGGACGTCATCGCACTCCACCAGGCCGGCCTGCCCATCGCTGTCGCCACGCTGGGCACGGCGACCACGCCCGAGCATGCCGAGGTGCTGTTCCGCGCCGCGCCGGACGTGTATTTCTGTTTCGACGGCGACCGCGCCGGCCGCCAGGCCGCATGGCGCGCGCTGGAATCGATCCTGCCGCGCATGCGCGACGGCCGCCAGGCCCATTTCCTGTTCCTGCCCGACGGTGAAGACCCGGATACCCTCGTGCGCAAGGAAGGCAAGGAGGGCTTCGAGAAGCGCATGAAGGAATCCATGCCGATGTCGGAGTATTTCTTCGAGGAACTGGCCCGCGATGTCGACGTCACCCGGATCGACGGGCGCGCGCGTCTCGCGGAACGCGCACGCCCACTGATCGCCAAGCTGCCCGATGGCGCTTTCCGCGACCTGATGGCGCAGGAGCTGGAGCGCCGTACCGGGGCCCGCGCCGTGCTGGAGCCAGAGCCGGGGCCGTCCCGCCCCTCGGCGTCGCGCCCGGCCAACGTGCAACGCAGCCTCGTGCGCAGCGCCATCACCTTGCTCCTCGCCCAGCCTTCACTGGCCGAAGAGGTGGAGCCGCCCTACCCGTTCCTGCGCCTGGAACGGCCCGGCGTCGGCCTGCTCGCCGAACTGATCGACCTGGCCCGCGCGCGGCCGGGCATCAATCCCGCCGTGCTCGTCGAACACTTCATGGACCGCCCCGAATACCCCTCCCTGCAAAAGCTCATGCAGGCGGAAGTCATCGGCGAGGCGGACATGCAGCGCGTGGAATTCCTCGACGCCCTGGCACAGATGCAACGCCAGGTCACGACACAACGTCGCGATACCCTGATCGCCCGCAGCCGTGAAGGGGCGCTCGACGACACGGAAAAAGCCGAACTTCGTGTCCTCCTCGCCGCCCGCGCCACCCCCGCCCCGGCGGACGGCGAATGATGCGCCGCATCGTGGGCGTAACGCGATCCGTGGGATCATCCCGGCCTCGTTCCTCCAAGGGACCGGCCCCAGCCGGATTCGCGCGCCACTGATGGACCTGCTCAACGACCTCGTCGATTTCTTCGGAAGGAACGGTTACCTCGCCGTCTTCTTCGCCCTGATGCTCTGCGGGGCAGGCATCCCCTTGCCCGAGGACATCACCCTCGTCGCTGGCGGCATCATCACCGGGCTGGGCTACGGCGACGTCCATACGATGGTCGGCGTGGGCATGGCCGGCGTGCTCGTGGGCGATTCCACGATGTTCCTGCTCGGCCGTCACTTCGGCGGGCGGATCATGAGCTGGCGCCTCGTCGCGCGCCTGCTCACGCCGGAGCGCTATGCCAAGGTGCAGGAGAAATTCGAGCGCTACGGCAACCGCATGATGTTCGTCGCCCGCTTCCTTCCGGGCATGCGCACCGCGGTGTTCATCACTGCCGGGGCCACCCATCGCGTCGGCTTCTTCCGCTTCCTGCTCCTGGACGGTCTCGCCGCCGCCATCAGCGTGCCGCTGTGGGTCTACCTGGGGTATTTCGGCGCGCACAACCACGAGTGGCTGGCGATGTGGATCCATCGCGGGCAGACCGGCGTATGGTTGGCGATCGCCGCCGCGCTGGTCGTGCTGGGCGTCATCTGGTGGCGCCGCAAGAAGGCCGCGCGGGACTGCTGAGCACGGTCATCGTGAGGCCTGCGGGACCATGGGAATGGTGGGAGCCGCTTCAGCGGCGATCCCACGGGAATGCAGATCGCCGGCAGGGTCGGCTCCCACCAGAACCCGGCCAGCTTGCCGATTTGTCGGCTCCCACAAGTGAAGCGGCTCCCACCCGGCTCCAGTCAACCGGCTGCCGTGATCTCGGCGAAAAGCCAGTCGCGGAAGACGGTGGTTTCCTCGCGCGGCTCGGCATCGCGGGACACCGCCAGGTAGTAGGTGTGATGCAACGGCAACGCCAGGTGGAACGGAGCCACGAGCCGGCCCGCGGCCAGGTCGTAGGCCACCAGCAGCTCCTGCGCCAGCGCCACGCCCTGCCCCTCGATCGCCGCCTGGAGCATCATCGTGCCGTCGCTGAAACCCATCTCGCGCGACACCGGCCCCGGTTCGACGCCCGCACGCTCGAACCACTGGTCCCATCCTGTCGCCGCCGCGGCACGGCGTCCCGGACGTTCGTGCAGGAGCATCTGTGCGGGCAGGTCCGCCGGTCCGCGAACCTGTTCGGCGAGTGCGGGGGCACAGACTGGCGTGTAGCCACTCACCACGAGGATCGACTGCCCGGCGCCTTCGTTCACGCGATCGTCGATGGCCAGGTCCCAGCCACCCTCGTCGCCACCGTCGGTGACCACTTCCACGGCGATGTCCGGATGTCTGGCGAAGAAGCGGAACAGCCTCGGCACCAGCCATTTCGTACCGAAGGTGGGCGGCACCGAGACCCGCAAGGAAGCATTGCGCTGCCCCATCACCTGGTCCGTGGCATGTTGCAGCGCACGAAAAACGTCACGAACGCGCGGAAAATAATTCTCGCCCGCCGCCGTGAGCGACAGCCGATTGTTGCTTCGCACAAAGAGCGGCGCGCCGAGGTACGACTCCAGCAACTTGACTTGCGCACTCACCGCCGCAGCGGTCAGCGAGAGTTCCTCGCCCGCCTTGGTGAAGCTCATATGCTGCGCTGCAAGCTCGAACACGCGCACGGCATGGAGGGGTAATGAGCGCTTCATTGCGGACTCGTTCAAAAAAACTTGGGGAAACCCCGAAGAATTTCTAGTTTGCCTGCCTCGGCAGGCAACGCCAACAATCCATGGCGCTTTCGAACGGACCTTCGATGAACATCCTCACCGTCGACACCGGAACCACCAACACCCGCGTCACCGTCTGGCACGACGGCGTCGTGGCCGGACAGGCCGCCCGGCAGGTCGGCGTACGCGACACCGCCATCACGGGCAGCACGGCGAAGCTCGAGGAAGGCGTGCGCGAAACGATCGCCGAAGCCCTCGCGGCGGCGAACATCGACAAGGCCGACATCGGCCGCGCCATCGCCTCCGGCATGATCACCTCGAACGTCGGGCTCTGCGAAATTCCGCACGTTGTGGCGGCCGCCGGCATCGACGATCTCGCTGCCGCCATGCGCGAGAGCCTCATCGCGAACGTGTGGCACGAGCCGATCTGGTTCGTGCCCGGCGTACGCAACGCGGTGGACCACATCGGCCTGCACAATTGCGAGGCGATGGACATGATGCGCGGCGAGGAAGTGGAGTCCTTCGCGCTGGTCGAACGGTTGAAGCTCGACGAGCCCACGGTCATCGTCTTGCCCGGCTCGCATTCCAAGTTCGTCAGCATCGACGCGAAGCGCCGCATCGACGGCTGCGTCACCACGCTGGCCGGCGAACTGCTGCACGTCATTTCTCACGACACCATCCTGGCCGGTTCGCTCAAGGACGGTTTCGCCAAGCGCATCGACCCCGAGATGCTGCTGGCCGGGGCCGCCTCGGCGAAGAAAATCGGCCTGGGCCGCGCCTGCTTCAGCGTGCGCATCCTCGACCAGTTCGCCGTGTACGACGCCAATGCGCGCGCCAACTTCCTGCTTGGCGCGGTGCTCGGTTCGGACCTGCTCACCCTCAAGAATTCCAGCGCGATCCGGATGAGCCCGGGCACGCGCTTCGTCGTCAGCGGCAAGCCGATCCTGCGCGAGGCCATCGGCCGGCTGGTCGAAGGCGACGATTTCTTCTCCGGCACGGTCACCGTGCTGGGCGACGACGAGCAACGCGACCTCGCGGGATACGGCGCCATCGCCGTCGCCCGCCGCCGCGGGCTGGTCGACTGACGACACGGCTTATGGCCATCCGAATCACCCGAGGAAGGAACGCATGAAGACGAAGATCGCCCTGGGCCTCCGCGCCCTCGCCCTGGCGCTGGCTGTGACCGCCGCGCCCGCTTTCGCCGCCGACGACCCGGTGAAGATCGGCTTCGTGGTGAAGCAGCCCGAGGAACCCTGGTTCCAGGACGAGTGGAAGTACGCCGAACAGGCGGCCAAGGAAAAGGGCTTCACCCTGGTGAAGATCGGCGCTCCGGACGGCGGCCAGGTCCTCACCGCCATCGACAACCTGAAGTCGCAGCATGCCCAGGGTTTCATCATCTGCACGCCCGACGTGAAGCTCGGCCCCTCGATCGTGGCCAAGGCGAAGATCGACAAGCTCAAGCTGATGACGGTGGACGACCGCCTCGTCGACGGCGCCGGCAACCCGATCGAATCCGTCCCCCACATGGGCATCTCCGCTTCGAAGATCGGCGAGCAGGTCGGCGAGGCGATCGCCGCGGAAATGAAGAAGCGTGGCTGGAAGCCGGAGGAAACCGGAGCGCTTCGCATCTCATACGACCAGCTGCCGACGGCCAAGGAGCGCACCGACGGCGCCATCGCCGCACTCACCGCGGCCGGCTTCCCCAAGGCCAACGTGGTCAACGCGCCGCAGGCCAAGACGGACACCGAGAATGCTTTCAACGCGGCGAACATCGCGATCACGCAGAACCCGAAGTACAAGCACTGGATCGCGTTCGGCCTCAACGACGAAGCCGTGCTCGGTGCCGTGCGCGCGGCCGAAGGGCGCAACTTCCGCGCCGACAACATGATCGGCGTGGGCATCGGCGGCAGCAAGTCGGCGCTCAACGAGTTCGCCAAGGCGCAGCCGACCGGCTTCTTCGGCAGCGTGCTGATCAGCCCGAAGCGCCACGGCTATGAGACGTCGGTGAACATGTACGAGTGGATCAAGAACGGCAAGGCGCCGCCGCAGCTCACCTTCACCACCGGCCAACTGATCACCCGCGCCAACGCCGCGGAGATCCGCAAGGACATGGGGCTTTGACGATGACGGACGCCCCGCGCCTCGAGTTCCGCCACATCGGGAAGACCTTTCCCGGCGTGCGTGCGCTCGGCGATGTCGGTTTCGCCGTGCGCGCCGGCAGCGTGCACGGCCTGCTCGGCGAAAACGGCGCGGGCAAGTCGACCATGATGAAGATCCTCGGCGGGGAATACATTCCCGACGAGGGTGAAGTCGCGATCGATGGACAGGTACGGCACTTCCGCAAGGCGGCCGATGCGATCGATGCGGGCGTGGCGGTGATCCACCAGGAACTCCAGTACGTGCCGGAACTGTCGGTCATGGAGAACCTGCTGCTCGGCCGCTTGCCCACGCGCTTCGGCCTTGTCGACCGCCACCGCGCACTGGCCTGGACACGCGAGCGCCTCGATGCGCTGGGCGTGGACCTCGATCCCCGGGCGAAGCTGAAGCAGCTTTCCATCGGTCAGCGGCAGATGGTGGAGATCGTCAAGGCGATCCTGCGCGATGCGAAGATCCTCGCCCTGGACGAACCCACCAGCTCGTTGTCCCATCGCGAGACCGACGTGCTCTTCCGCCTCGTCCGCGACCTGCGCACGCAGGGCAAGGCGATGATCTACATCTCGCACCGCCTCGACGAGATCTTCGAACTCTGCGATGCCGCGACGATTTTTCGCGACGGCCGCAAGGTCGCCGATTTCGACGCGCTGGAAGGCGTGACCCGCGACGCACTCGTGCAGCGCATGGTCGGCCGCGAGATCAGCGATATCTTCGGCTACCAGCCGCGCGATCACGGCGAGGTTCGCCTCTCGGTGAAGAACGTGACCGGCCGGGCGGCGCCCCTGCCCGTGAGCTTCGAGGTACGCGCCGGGGAAATCGTCGGCTTCTTCGGCCTGGTCGGCGCCGGCCGCTCCGAGACCATGCGCGTGATCTACGGGGCCGACCGGCGTACCGCCGGGGAAGTTCGCGTGGATGGGCAGAGCATCAAGGCCTCGCACATCCGCGACGCCATCCGGCACGGCCTCGTGTTCTGTCCGGAGGATCGCAAGGAAGACGGCATCATCGGCGTGCGCTCGGTATCGGAGAACATCAACATCAGCGCGCGGCGCAACCACCTCACCGCGGGTCTCTTCGTCAACGACCGCAACGAGGCCAGGACCGCCGACCACTATATCGAGCGCCTGCGCATCCGCACCCCGCACCGCCGGCAGGAAATCCGCCTGCTCTCCGGCGGCAACCAGCAAAAAGCCGTGCTCTCGCGCTGGCTGGCCGAGAAGGACCTGCGCGTGCTGATCGTCGACGAGCCGACCCGCGGCATCGACGTCGGCGCGAAGAACGAGATCTACAACGTGCTCTACGAACTGGCCGCGCGCGGCGTGGCCGTGGTGATGATCTCCAGCGAGTTGCCCGAGGTACTCGGCGTCTCCGACCGTGTCGTCACCATGTGCCGTGGCCGCATCACCGCCCAGTTCGACCGCGCCTCGGCGAACGAGCAGAACGTCCTCGCCGCCGCCCTGCCCGAAAGCGCGGGATCCACCCCGATAAGGAATGCCTGACCCATGACCGAGCCCAACGCCGCCGCCATCGCCGCGACCCGCGAGACGCCCGAGGCACGCCACCGCGCCCTGCTATGGCAGATCGTCGACGACTACAGCCTGATCGGCATCTTCGTCGTGCTGTTCGCCGTACTGAGCATGACCGTGCAGTACTTCTTTTCGTGGGACAACGTGGTCGGGTTGGCCCTGTCCGTATCGCAGATCGGCATGGTCGCCTGCACCATGATGTTCTGCCTGGCATCGCGCGACTTCGACCTTTCGGTGGGTTCGACCGTGGCCTTCGCGGGCGTGTTCTGCGCGATCGTTTCCAACGCCACGGGCAGCGTGGTGATCGGCATCGGCGCCAGCCTGGTCGCGGGTGCGCTGGTGGGCTTCGTCAACGGCGCGGTCATCGCCAAGCTCAAGATCAACGCGCTGATCACCACGCTGGCCACGATGGAAATCGTGCGCGGCCTGGCCTTCATCGCCTCGCACGGCCAGGCCGTGGGCGTCACCAGTGAAGCCTTCTTCACCCTGGGCAGCGCCGAGTTCCTCAGCCTGCCGGTGCCGGTATGGGTCACCCTGGCCTGCTTCGTCGTCTTCGGCGTGCTGCTCAACAAGACCATCTACGGCCGCAACACCCTGGCCATCGGCGGCAATCCCGATGCCGCCCGCCTCGCCGGCGTGGCGGTGGACCGCGTCCGCATCGCCATCTTCCTCATCCAGGGCCTCGTCGCCGCGCTGGCCGGCATCATCCTCGCCTCGCGCATGACCAGCGGCCAGCCCAACGCGGGCGAAGGCTTCGAGCTCAACGTCATCTCGGCCTGCGTACTGGGCGGTGTCTCCCTGATGGGTGGCCGTGCGAGCATCAGCGGCGTGCTCGTTGGCGTCCTCATCATGGGCACCGTGCAGAATGCGATGAGCCTCATGAACATCGACGCCTTCTACCAGTACCTGGTCCGCGGTGCGATCCTGCTGATCGCCGTGCTCGTGGACCAGCTCAAGAACCGCAGGCAATCCCGCTGATGACCGATATCTTCAAACCGCTTTCCTCCCACCGGCAGGCCCACGCCGAGGGCGTGATCTGGGACGACATGGCGGGCCTGGTCCGCTGGACCGACATCGCCACCTCTCAGCTGTTCTCGTACGACCCGGCCACCGGCGTCGTGACGGACCGGAAGCTCCCGGCGCGCCTGTGCTGCTTCGCCCTCACCCACCAGCCCGGCGTGCTCCTGCTCGCGCTGGAGAAGCAACTCGCCCGCTACGACACCCGCGACGGAACCTTGCACGTGCTCGAGGACGTCGAGCCCGACCTGCCCGGCACGCGCACCAACGACGGCCGCTGCGACCGTGGCGGCAACTTCATCTTCGGCACCCTCAACGAACGCGGCCCGGAGAAGGTGGCATCGTTCTGGCGCTACACGCACGACGGCAGGCTCGACCGGCTGGCCCTGCCGAAGGCCGCCATCACCAACAGCATCTGCTTCAGCCCGGATGGCGAGACGATGTACTTCACCGACTCGCCCACGGCACAGATCATGGCCTGCGACTACGACGCCGCGACCGGTGATATCGACCGCATCCGTGTCTTCGCCCAACTGGAAGAGGGTATTGAACCGGACGGCTCGACCATCGACGCCGAGGGCTTCCTCTGGAACGCGCAGTGGGGTGGATCGCGCGTGCTGCGCTACGCCCCCGATGGTCGTGTGGACGCGGTCATCGACCTGCCGGCGCGCCAGCCGAGCTGCGTCACGTTCGCCGGCACCGCGCTCGATCGCATGGTGGTCACCTCGGCGCACAAGGGCCTGAAGGACACCGTGATCGCCGACGAACCCGTGAACGGCGCGATCTTCATCGGCACGCCGCCGCGCGGGCGCGGCCTGCCCGAGGCACGTTACGGCCACGGATCGGGCGCATGACCGGTACGACGAAGGCCGATCCGCGCACCACGCCCTTGCCGCGCCTCGCGGGCAAGGTGGCCATCGTCACCGGCGCCACGCAGGGCATCGGCGCCGCGACGGCCGCGCTGTTCGCCGCCCACGGCGCGAAGATCGTGCTCAACGTGATCGACGACAACGCGCAGGCGCGTGCCACGCTGGAAGGCCTCGATACCGAGGATGCCATGTTGTTCGAAGCCGACGTGACCGATCCCGCGGCGGTACGGCGCATGGTCGATGCGGCGACGGAACGCTTCGGCGCACCCGACATCCTGGTCAACAACGCCGGCATCAACGTGTTCAACGATCCGCTCTCCCTGAGCGACGACGAATGGACGCGCTGCTTCGAGGTCGACCTCAAGGGCGCCTGGAACTGCGCGAAAGCCGTGCTGCCCGGCATGCTCGGACTCGGTCGCGGCAGCATCGTCAACATCGCGTCGGTGCACGGGCACAAGATCGTCCCGCACTGCTTCCCCTATCCCGTGGCGAAGCATGGATTGATCGGGCTGACCAAGGCACTGGGCATCGAGTACGCCGCGCACGGCATTCGCGTGAACTCGATTTCCCCGGGCCTGGTGCTGACCGCCATCGCCGAGGCCGGCTTCGCCGCCGCTGCCGATCCCGAGGCGGAACGCCGCCGGCAGACCGAGATCCTGCCCAACAAGCGCATCGGCGAGCCAGAGGAGATTGCCTATACTGCGCTGTTCCTCGCTTCCGACGAAGCGCGCTACATCAACGCCGCCGACATCCGCATCGACGGCGGCCGTTCCCAGCTCTATCACGAGTGAACCCATGGCCTGGCCGACTGCGCTTCCCCTCATCGCCATCCTTCGCGGCATTACCCCGGACGACATCGCCGGCCATGTCGAGGCCCTGCTCGAAGCGGGATTCGACGCGATCGAGGTACCACTCAACTCGCCCGACTGGCAACGCAGCATCCCCATGGCGCTGGAAGTCGCCGGTACCCGCGCACTGGTCGGCGCGGGCACGGTGCTGACGCCGGAAGCGGTCGACGCCGTGGCTGACCTGGGCGGCCACCTGTTGGTGACGCCCAACACCGACCCTGCGGTGATCCGCCGCGGCCGCGAACGCGGGATGTATACCTCCATCGGCTTCAGTACGCCGAGCGAAGCCTTCACGGCCATCGCCGCGGGCGCGCAGTCGCTGAAATTGTTTCCCGCCGCGCAATGGGGCCCGGGCTACGTGAAAGCCATCCGCGCGGTACTGCCGCCCAACCTGCCGTTGCTGGCAGTGGGTGGCGTCACTCCGGAGAACATCGGCCAGTTCCTCGACGCGGGTTGCATCGGTGCGGGATTGGGCGGCGACCTGTATAAAGCGGGGCAGCCCGTGTCGCGGACGCGTGAGCGCGCGAACGCCTTCGTCAAAGCCTATCGTTCGGTCTGAGCATGAAGATCACCAAGATCACCACGTATCGCGCCCCGCCACGCTGGATGTTCCTCAAGATGGAAACCGACGAAGGCGTCGTCGGCTGGGGCGAGCCCGTGGTGGAAGGCCGTGCGCGCACCGTCGAGGCGGCGGTGCACGAGCTTTCCGAGTACGTCGTCGGCAAGGACCCGGCCCGCATCAACGACCTCTGGCAGGTGATGTACCGCGGCGGGTTCTACCGCGGCGGCGCCGTCTTCATGAGCGCCATCGCCGGCATCGATCAGGCCCTGTGGGACATCAAGGGCAAGGTGTTGAACGCTCCGGTGTACGAATTGCTCGGCGGCCGCGTACGCGATCGCATGAAGACCTATTGCTGGGTGGGCGGCGACCGTCCCGCCGATGTCATCGCGCAGATCCGCGAACGCATGGCCCACGGCTTCGACACGTTCAAGATGAACGGTTGCGAGGAAATGGGCATCATCGGTTCGAGCAAGGCGGTGGACGCGGCCGTGGCGCGCGTGGCCGAGATCCGCGAGGCCTTCGGCAACACGATCGAGTTCGGCCTCGACTTCCATGGCCGGGTGTCCGCGCCGATGGCAAAGGTGCTGGTCAAGGAGCTGGAACCCTTCCGCCCCCTGTTCATCGAGGAACCGGTGCTCGCCGAGCAGGCCGAGTACTACCCGCGCATCGCGGCGCACACCTCGATTCCCATCGCCGCGGGCGAACGCATGTACTCGCGTTTCGAATTCAAGAGCGTACTGGAGCGCGGCGGCATCTCGATCCTGCAACCCGATCTCTCCCACGCCGGCGGCATCACCGAATGCGTGAAGATCGCCGCGATGGCCGAGGCGTACGACGTGGCCCTGGCGCCGCATTGCCCGCTGGGACCGATCGCGCTGGCCTCGTGCCTGCACGTGGACTTCGTCAGCTGGAATGCCACGTTGCAGGAACAGAGCATCGGCATCCACTACAACAAGGGCGGCGAAGTACTCGATTACGTCCTCAACAAGGACGCGCTCACGCTGGACGATGGCGGCTATGCATTGCCGTTCAGCGGGCCGGGCCTGGGCATCGAGGTGAACGAGGCACTGCTGATCGAGCGCAGCCGGGACGTTGCCGACTGGCGGAATCCGCTATGGCGGCATCCGGACGGATCGGTGGCGGAGTGGTGAGGGGGAGCGGCATCTTGCCCGCTGCCGCGGGATCGCCGACAGGGTCGGCTCCCACCAGGCTGCAAGGTCGACTCCCCCAGGTTGCCGCTGACTGGTGGGAGCCGACCCTGTCGGCGATGCTCTTTGTGGGAGCCGCTTCAGCGGCGATCCCTACGTCAGCGAGCCACTCGCGAATCGATCACCCGCACCTGCCCGATCCCCAATCCATCCAGCCGGTAATCCCCCACCGCCTCGCGCACCAGCCGTAGCGTCGGCAGCCCCACCGCCGCGGTCATCCGCCGTACCTGGCGATTCCGCCCCTCGCGCAGCACGATGCGCAGCCACGCGTCGGGCACCGTCTTGCGGAAACGCACTGGCGGATCGCGCGGCCATAACCACCCGGGCTCGTCGATGGCTTCCACCACCGCCGGCAACGTCGGCCCATCCTTGAGTATCACGCCGTGTCGCAGCCGATCGAGTGCGTCCTCCGTCGGCACGCCCTCGACCTGCACCACATAGGTCTTCGGCTGCTTGTGCTTCGGGTCGGCCAGCCGGTGCTGCAACTTGCCATCGTCGGTGAGCAGCAGGAGCCCTTCGCTGTCGTGGTCCAGCCGCCCCGCGGCGTAGACGCCTTTCTGCGGCACGAAGTCGGCCAGCGTGCGCCGGCCGGCTTCGTCGGTGAACTGGCAAAGGACCCCGAAGGGCTTGTTCAGCGCGACCAGCACCTTACTTGGCGGTGGCGGGCTTCACGAAGCGCAGGGTCATGCGATCGGATTCGCCGATGGCCTGCCACTTGGCCTTGTCCGTCTCACCCATGTCCAGCGTCGGTGGCAATGTCCACACGCCCTTGGGATGGTTGTGGTCGTCCTTCGGGTTCGCGTTGATCTCGCTTTGCGCGTCGAGCTTGAAGCCCGCGTCGGTCGCCAGCTTGATGACGTAATCGGTCGGCAGGTAGCCGGAGTTCACGACCTCGTCGAGTTTCTTCCCCGCGTCCGCCCGATGGTCTTCCACGCCAAGCACGCCACCCGGCTTGAGCACGGTGAAGAAGGACTTGAACATCGCCTCGGCGCTGCCGTCGGCCGCCCAGTTATGCACGTTACGGAAGGTCAGCACCATGTCGGCCGAACCCGGTGCGCCAAGCACGGGCGCCTTGCGGTTGAACTCCACGATCTTCGCGTTGCCGTACTGCGCCGGCGCGAAGGAAAACTTCTTCTGCAATGCCGCCGTGCTCTTCGAGCCCTTCTCGACCGCACCGATGTAATGGCCGTTGTCGTGAAGGAACGGAGCGAGGATCTCGGTGAACCAGCCACCCGAAGGCCAGATCTCGATGACAGTCATGTCCGGACGGATGCCGAAAAAGGTCAGCATCTCGCGCGGGTGACGGTACACATCGCGCGCCTTGTTCTCCGGAGAGCGCCAGCTGCCGGCGATGGCCTTGTCCAGTTCGGCGGCGGTGAGCTGGCCGGCACTGGCCGGCGGCGTCGCCCGGGCCGGCTGGTCCGTATCGACGGCGAGGGTGGTGTGCGCGAACGCGAGACCGAGCAGTCCAACGCAGGCGAAAGCGAGCTTCTTCATGGCGACACCGGAAGGTAGGGGACGTGGGCGGGAAGGCTAGCACGTGTGTGGGGGCGCTTCAGCGGCAACCGGACGGGGCCGGACCTTGAGCTTATGCATACAATCCCTCGGACATCCTGTCCGCCCCACCCCAGGGAACCCCACATGCGCCCTCCCCATCTCCGCCCGTTGGCGGGCGGCATCCTCCTCGCGCTGGCCTCCGGCGTGGTCGCCCAGGACGCGCAGCTCGCGCCCGTCGTGGTCACCGCCACCCGTACGGCGCAGTCGCCCTACGACATTCCTGCCGCCATCGACGTGGTCGCCACGCCGCCGGACGGCTCGCTCGACGTGAACCTGTCCGAGCGCGTGCAGGCGATCCCGGGCATCGTCGCCCGCGATCGGCAGAATTATGCGCAGGATGCGCAGGTGTCGATCCGCGGCTTCGGCGCACGCTCCACCTTCGGCATCCGCGGCGTGCGGCTTTACACCGACGGCATTCCGGCGAGCATGCCGGACGGCCAGGGCCAGGTATCGCACTTCAACCTCGACTCGGCGGACCGGGTCGAGGTATTGCGCGGCCCTTTCTCCGCCCTCTACGGCAATGCGTCGGGCGGTGTGGTGCAGATTTTCACCGCCGGTGGGACCGAACCGCCGGAGTTGCGCTTCGGCATCGCCGGGGGCAGCAATGGCAATGTCCGAAGCTCGGTGAACGCGCGTGGCGTGGACGGGCCGGTCGACTATAACGTCGACTTCACCCACTTCCGTACCAGCGGCTATCGCGACCACAGCGCCGCACGGCGCGAGTCGGGCAATGCCAAGATCGGCTGGAAGATCGACGATGACGCCAGGCTGACCCTCGTGGTCAACACACTGGATGTTCCCGATGCACAGGATCCATTGGGACTCACGCGGGCCCAGTACAAGAGCGATCCGCGCCAGGTCGCCTCGGTGGCGACCACGTTCGACACCCGCAAGTCGGTCGACCAGCAACAGGCGGGGCTCATCTACGACCAGCACATCGACGATGCCAACAGCCTGCGGGTGATGGGCTACTACGGCCAACGCGGGGTCACGCAGTACCTGTCGATTCCGGTCGCGACGCAGGTCTCCCAACCGGGAAACTCGGGCGGCGTCGTGGATCTCGATAACGAATACGGTGGTGGCGACGTGCGCTGGACCTGGCGCGACACGCTGGCCGGGCGGCCCTTCGAACTGGCCGCGGGCGTGGCGTACGACAACCAGGAGCAGCACCGCCAGGGTTACAACAACTTCGTCGGTGGCACGCTCGGCGTCCGTGGGGACAAACGCCGCGACGAGATCGACCGTGTCTTCGACTTCGACCAGTATGCCCAGGCGACCTGGCGCGTGGCCGACGACTGGAGCTTGATGGGTGGCGTCCGGCACAGCGAGGTGCGCTTTCGCTCCACCGATCGCTACATCGCAACCGGCAATCCCGACGACAGCGGCACGGTGAAGTACAGCGCGACCACGCCCGTGTTCGGCGTGCTCTGGCGCGCGGCACCCTGGATGCATGCATATGCGAACTGGGGCCGAGGCTTCGAGACGCCCACGTTTTCGGAACTCGGCTACCGCGCCGATCGCGGCGCCGGGTTGGCCTTCGACCTCAAGCCCTCGCGCTCGCACAACGCGGAGCTGGGCCTGAAGTTGCGTCCCGCCGAAGGCACCGAGGCGGGCCTCGCCGTGTTCCGCGCCGATAGCGACGACGAACTGGCGGTGGCGACCAACCTCGGTGGCCGCACGACCTACCAGAACATCTCGCGGTCGCGGCGACAGGGAGTCGAGGCTTCGTTCAGTACGGGGCTTGCGCGGAACCTTCGGTTCATCGCGTCGTACACGCACTTGCAGGCGACCTTCCGCACTCCCTTCCTCACCTGCGTAACGGCGGGTTGCCCCGCGCCGGATACACCGGTGCAGGCTGGCACGCGCATTCCGGGAGTGCCGCGTTCGATGGGTTATGCGGCGCTGAAGTACGGCGGGGAACGGGGCTGGCAGGCGGGGCTGGACATGAATGCCATGGGCGCGACGTCGGTGAACGACCTGGGCACGGAGTCCGCGCCCGGATATGCGCTATTCGGTTTGTCGGGCGGGTATGTGTTCGACCAGGGACCGTGGCGGGTGAACACGTTCGCCCGGGTCGACAACCTGGCCGGCCGGCATGTGATCGGATCGGTGATCGTCAACGATGGGAACGCACGGTATTACGAGCCGGCACCGGGCCGCACGTTCCTGGTGGGGGTGGATATGCGGTGGCGGTGAGGTTGACGGGCTGTCGCCGCTTCAGCGGCGATGCCCTTAGCCGGAAATCGCCAGGCGCTCCGATCGGTACAGCAGGGCGGTGCCCCACACCGCCAGCACGGCGGCCGCGAAACCACCCGCGAGACAGAGACCGAGTTGCCACCCGGGCACGCCATCGCCGCGCAGCAATTGCACGATGCCGAGGTTCTGCCCGAGCAACGGCACCGCATACATCCACGGCTCCGCACGCACGGGAATCACCGAAAGCAAGGCGCTCGGCAACACCGGGATGATCATCAGGATCGACAGGTAGGTCTGCGCCTCGCGGTAGCTCTTGGCGAACGCCGACACGAGCGACTGCAACGCCGCCAGGAGCACGATCAAGGGCAGCATCAGCAACACCACCTGCGAGCCGAACCGCAGCCCGAGGTCCAGCGCGATGCCCAGCTTCTCCACCGGGATGAACAAGGGCGCGGTGGCGAACGCCGCCACACTGAGCAGGAGGCTCACCAGCGAAAAGGTGCAGATCGCCGCGAGCTTCCCCGCCAGGATCTTCCAGCGCGCCACGGGATTCACGAACAGCGGCTCGAGCGACTGGCGTTCACGCTCGCCGGCGGTGAGGTCGATGGCCAGGTACATGCCCCCAAGGAAGACCGTGAGCACGAAGAAATACGGCAGGAAGGAAAACATCAACGCAGAGCGCGATTGCGACGTGGCCTGGTCCCGATCGGCCACCTGCACCGGCCATGCCGTGGTCGGCGACAGGCCGCGCGCGATCAGCCGCATCGCGCCTTCGCGCTTGCCATACGACTCGACCACACTGCGCACGCGCGCCACCGGCGTGGACGCGTCACGTCGCGAGGAATCGTAGATCAGTTCCACCTGCACGGCCTGGCCCTTGCTCCATGCCTGGGCGTATTCCGGCGAGATGCGCAGCACGATGTCGGCGCGCTGCTCGCGCACCGCGTTCTCCGGATCGGGCATGGCCGGGGCCGCATCGATGCCCGCGCCTTTCAACGCGGCCACGAGGTTCGGCGCGACATCCGCGCCGATCACCGGCACGGATATCGGCCGGTCGGACTTGGCCAGCTCGCGGTTGACCATCACGTTCATCAACATGATGAACATGACCGGCCCCAGCAAGGGACCGGTGATCAACGCGTTGACGAGCGTGCGGCGGTCGCGGAGGTTCTCCCGCACTTCCTTCCAGTAAACAGCGGTGAAAGCGCTCATGCGGCCAGTCCTTCGTCGGTACCGATGATCTTCACGAAAGCATCCTCGAGACTGGTTTCACCGGTTTGGGCGAGCAAGGCGGAGGGCGCCTCGTCGGCGACGACACGCCCGTGGGCGATCACGACGATGCGGTCGCACAACGCGGCCACCTCCTGCATGATGTGGCTGGAGAACAGCACGCAGCGCCCTTCGTCTTTCAGTTGCCGCATGAAACGGCGCATCGCGCGGGTCGCCATCACGTCCAGGCCGTTGGTTGGTTCGTCGAGCAATACGTTGCGCGGGTCGTGCACCAGCGCGCGGGCGATCGCGGTCTTGACCCGCTGCCCTTGGGAGAAGCCCTCGGTACGCCGCGTGGCGATGTCACGCATCTCCAGCGCGTCGATCAGTGCCTCGCGGCGCTGGCGAAGCAGACCGGGTTCCATGTCGTGCAGGCGGCCGAAGTAATCGATGTTCTCCGTCGCGGTCAGGCGCTTGTAGAGCCCGCGTGCATCGGGCAGCACGCCGAGCTGGCGACGGACGGCAAGCGGATCGACCGCGGCGTCCACGCCGTCGACCAGCACCTGGCCCGAATCCGGTGTCATCAAGGTGTAGAGCATGCGCAGGGTGGTGGTCTTTCCCGCGCCATTGGGGCCGAGCAAGCCGGTGATCTCGCCATCGCGCGCGGTGAAGCTCACGCCGTTCACGGCGCGTACCGCGCCGAAGGCCTTGTGCAGGTCCTTGACCTCGATCATGGGGTGGCTCCGTTGAATCCGACGAAGACGGGCAAGGGCTTGAGGCGATCCAGGCACGAGGTGTCGAGGCCCTTCGCATCCGCCTTGTCGATGAATCGGTCGAGCAGGCGGGGCATGCAGCCGCGCGCGACCACGTTGTGACCCTGCCCCTTCAGCACGACGTGACGACCGTTCGGCAGGCCCTTCACCACCTCGTCGCCATAACGTGGTGGCGTCACGGGATCGAACTCGCCGGACATCAGCAGGGCGGGTACGTCGCTCCTCAGCGGTTCGTGGAAATCCGCCGGCCGGGAACCGTGAGGCCAGACCGAGCATGCCGCGCGAAAGGCCTCGATCATCGTGTCGCCGAGGATGGTGTCCTTGTCCTGCGGTCGCGGTTGCAAAAGGTCGGCGTCCTCGGAGCAAATCACGGAGTACTGCATGCCGCCGTCCATGGTGTCGCCGAGATCACCGGTGAGCAGTTTCGCCTGGCCCAGCAACGGTCCGACATCGCCGCGCGCAGCGGCGTCGATGGACAACGGCAACAAGGCTGCGGTTTCCGGGGAATAGGCGAACATGCGCACGACGGTGGCCAGGGAGACTTCGCTGAGCACGCGCTGCACGGACGCGTAGTTCTGCGGGTCGCGGAAGCTCACCTTGTGCGGGTTGGCACGAAGGGCGTCACGCAGCTGGTAGAGCGTCTGGTAGGGATCGCTGAAACGTGCGCGACAGGCCTCGTCGGCTTCGCAACGGGCGAATTGCGCCTTCAGCGCGGCGTCCAGGTTTACCGCGAAGTCCTCTCCCAACACGAGCGAATTCGGCGCGATGCCGTCGAGGATCAACGTTCGCAGGCCGTCGGGATGCCGCATCGCGTATTGCTGGGCCACGCGGGTGCCATACGACACACCGAGCAGGTCGAACTTCGGCGAACCCAGCGCGCGACGCACGTCTTCCAGATCCGCCACGGCATCGGTGGTGGTGTAGAAGCGGACATCGGCGTCGCGTGAGAGCTGGTCGAGGCATTGGCGGGTCTCCTTGCGCACGGCCTCGGCATCGAAGCCATGTGTTTCCTCCGCGCCGCCGGGCACGCCCGGCTCGTCATCCCTGCAACTCAACGGATGCGAGCCACCGGTTCCGCGCTGGTCGAGCAGGAGCAGGTTACGGTGCGCCAGCAGCGGCGCCATCGCCGGGGCGATCGCTGGATAACTTTCGGCGGCGGACTGGCCGGGGCCGCCCGCGATGAAGGTGACCATGTCGACGGCAGGCACCTGCGCGCTGCTGCGGACGATCGCCAGGCGCAGGGCGATCTTGCGGCCATCCGGATGCGCGCGATCTTCCGGCACCTCGAAGGGCGCGCACCACGCAGCGGTGGATAGACCGGAATGCGGCTGCGGCAGTTCGCACGGTTTCAGTTCCAGCGCCCCGAGCTTCCACACCCGCGGCGGCGCGGGACGCGTCGCGGCAGGCGCCGTCGTCGTCGCGGCCGGTTCCTCCGTCCGGTGATGCATCCATTGCCGTCCCGCGAGGGCGGCGGCGACGATCGCGATGACGACGGCGATCCGTGGCGCTCGTTTCATACGCTCATTCCCCCGGGATAAAGATGGATTCGATAGGCAGGTCGAACAGCTTCGCGATCTTGAAGGCGAGTGGCAGGCTCGGATCGTACTTCCCGGTTTCCACCGCGTTCACCGTTTGCCGGGATACGTCCAGCTTCTCGCCGAGATCGGCTTGCGACCACCCCGACGCCGTTCGCAGTTCACGGAGGCGGTTGTTCATCGGGCACGGTAATACAAACGAACGGCGCACTTGACCACGCCGAAGCAACCCAGCAGCACCGGCAATACCCAGATCGCCACCGCCTCGGCGGGCGGCGCCGCGATCACCCGCGCGTTGAGCAACATGCCGTAGGTGAAGAAGCCGAAGGCACCGATGCCACCGGCGATGGCGATGGATTCAAGGTCGATGCGGCGCTCGAACTCGTCCTGGTCGCGGATCACGCGCACCATCGCGCGAATGACGAAGGCGATCGGCAACACGGGCAACAAGGTCACCAGGGTTCGCGCGAGGCTGCCTTCCAGCGTCTTCAACCAGCCGACGGAAAAAAAGAGCAGGAGCACGTAGGCCAGCATCGCCGGGAAGAATTCGCGCAGGTAACGCTTGTGCACGGCACGCATCGCCACTCCCCTCGGTGGATGAAGCCGGACGGCCACTGTCACGACCGAACATGTGTCAAGCAAGCTTTACACCATCATGCGACGGGCTCCCCGCTCATGTCAAGCACCCTTTACAGCCCGCCCTGCGCCCTTTCGGCATCGATATGTCGATACGGCAAAGCGGCCGTAAATGCGCACCGGCGCATTCGCCTTTCCCCGATCCTTGCTTTCGACGAGACGTACCCGCGCCGGTCGGCCGGGCCGCTCCGTCATCCAGGGAGACACGCCATGCATCCTGTCGTCCGCCTGTTCGCCGGCACAGCCGCCCTTGCCCTTGGCGTGGCCAGTGCCCCTGGCTACGCCGCCACCGCCACGACCACGTTCAACGTGCGTGTCACGATCACCGCCGCTTGCGACATCACCACGACGGCACCGACCGATGTCGACTTCGGCAGCCAGCCGTCCACCGCGACCAACGTCGACAACCAGGGCGCGCTCAACGTGAACTGCACGCCCAGCGCTCCCTACACGATCGCGCTGGACAACGGCCAGAACGGCACCGATGCGAACTCGCGAAAGATGAGCAACGGCACGGAGCTGGTGCCCTACCAGCTCTACCGCAACGCCGCGCGCACCGCGGCCGACATATGGGGCAGCACCACCGGCGCGGGCGGCAACGTCTATGCAGGCACGGGGGACGGCAGCGTGCAGAACATTCCCGTCTACGGCCGTGTGCCGAGCACCAACTTCGCCGCCGGCAGCTACACCGACGTCATCACCGCCACGATCACGTACTGACGGTGTGCCGATGGGCGCTCCGCGTGGCGAAGGCTGCCGCGATGGCCATCGCGGCCATCGTGGCGCCGGTGGCGTTGGGCAGTGGATTGCAGGTGACGCCCATCGGCCTTCGTCTCGCGGCGAAGACACCGGCCGAGGCGCTGTGGCTGACGAACACAGGCAACGACCCGATCCAGGCCCAGGTCCGCGTATTCCGTTGGACGCAGGTGAACGGCGAGGATGTCCTGGCACCGTCGCGCGACCTCGTGGTGAGCCCACCGATGGTGGCCATCGCCCCTGGGGATCGCCAGCTGGTGCGCGTGATTCGGCAGGCGACGCCGCCGGAAGACGGCGTGGAATCCGCCTATCGCATCCTGGTCGACGAATTGCCGGTGGGCATGACTACCAAGGGTGGCCTGACCTTCGTCCTGCGCTATTCCATCCCTGTTTTCCTCGCCCCCGCCGGCAACCCGGCGACGAAAGCGGCGTTGGAAACCACCTGGGAAGAAACGGCGACGGGTGCGCGCCTGCGTGTACACAACAGCGGAAACGCCCATGCGCAAATCGCCGACGTGACTTGGCAGGGACCGGAGGACCGGCGCGACATGCTCCTGTCCGGGCTGGTCGGCTACGCCCTGCCGGGCTCGACGATGCGTTGGAATCTTCCGGCCGACGTGCCGAGCGGTGGCGTGTTGCGCGCGAGGATCAACGGTGAGGCGTCCGAATCGACGCTGGTCGTTGATCCTCGGGGCCCTTAGTGTCCTTCTTGCGTCCGAATCCGGCGGCACCCACGCCTTGTCCAACGAACCGGCCGCCGTTCCTCCACCACCGACGGTGACGCCGCGCGTACGAACCACCGGGGAAGACCTCTATCTCGAGGTGGTGCTCAACGGTTCGTCGACGGAGAAGCTCGTGCACTTCATCCATCGCGGGGAGACACTCTGTGCGACGGCGAGGGACCTGCGCGATCTCGGATTCATCCTGCCTCCCGGCGACGGCGAACGCTGCCTGCCGGATATCCAGGAGCTTCGTTATACCTATGACGTACGCCTGCAACGGGTGGACATCCAAGTGCCCAACGCACGTCTGCAACTGTCCACGCACATCCTCAATCGACAGGAACGCCCCGCGTTGCGCGCCACCAGCGGTACCGGGGTCCTGCTCAATTACGACATCTACGCCGCGCACGGCGGTGGCGAGGGAAACATCAGCGGACTGGCGGAGTTGCGTGGCTTCAGCGAAGGCCTGGGCGTGCTCAGCACCACCTCGTTGACTCGTCGCTACCAATCCCACGGTGCGGGATGGCGAGGCGATTCCGTACGGCTGGATACCCAGTGGCGGCTTTCGTTCCCCGATCGTGCGCAGGTGTTGACCATCGGCGATACCTTCACCGGTTACCTTGCCTGGACGCGGGCCACGCGTATCGGAGGGATTGCCTACGGCACGGATTTCGCCACCCAGCCCTACCGCGTGACGACGCCGCTGCCGCAATTCTTCGGCGAGGCCACGGCGCCGTCGTCGGTGGAGCTTTATATCGACGGCGTCCGCCAATACAGCGGCAAGGTGCCGGCCGGTCCTTTCCAGCTCACCGCCGTCCCCGGCATCGACCAGGCCGGCCAGGCGCAAGTGGTACTCACGGATGCGCTGGGCCGCAGCAGCACGGTCACCTTTCCCTTCTACGCCGCGAGGCAACTCCTGCGCCAAGGTCTGGACGACTGGTCGGTGGAACTAGGCACGGTGCGCCGGGCCTACGGCATCGATTCCTTCGCGTACGGCGACGCGCCTGTCGGCAGCGCCACATGGAGGCATGGCGTCACCGACACGCTTACCCTCGAGTCGCACGCCGAGGCGGGAGACGGGCGGGGCACCGCGGGCGCGGGCGGCGTGTGGAACCCGGTGGGGGCGCATGTCCTGAATGCGTCGCTGTCCATGTCCCGAGGCGGCGGCATGCAGTATGGACTCGGCTATGCGTGGAACGGGCACTACATGAATGCCGCGATCGACACGCTGCGTGGCGACGCCCGTTACCGCGATGTGGCCGCAGGCTATGGTTCGCCCCCGCCGCGCGTCAGCGATCGGGCGCTCATCGGCTTCAACGTGCGCGAATCCAGCTTCGGCGCCAACCTCGTCCGGCTCCGCTACAGCGGACAGCCTATCTCGCGGTACGCCGGCCTGTTCGCGCTGCGCAACATCGGTCGCGGGGTATCGTTGAGCGCCAGCTACAACCGTAACCTCGACGATGCCTCGGATCGCAGCTTTTTCATCGGCGTGACCCTCGCGTTGGATCGTCGCGCGACCTTGAGCGCATCCATGCAGCGCGACCGCGAACGGGCCTTCGGCGTGGTCGATGCCAGCCGTGCCATCGACGGAGACGGCGGCTTCGGATGGCACGTGCAGGGACGTTCGGGCGCGGATGCGGGTGGTCTTGGCGAAGTGGGCTGGCTCGGCAACCGTGGCCAGCTCACCGTCGGTGCCAGCGATGTGGGGCCATCCTCGTACAGCTATGCCGACGCCAACGGGGCGATCGTGCTGATGGGCGGCCACGTGTTCGCCGCTCGTCGTATCGACGACGCCTTCGCCCTCGTGACGACCGAAGGCGCAGCGGACGTACCGGTGTTGCTCGAGAATCGCCGCACCGGCGTGACCGACAGCCGTGGATTGCTGCTGGTCTCGCGGTTGAATGCCTACCAGGACAATCGCCTCGCCATCGATCCTCTCGACCTGCCCGCCGACGATCGCGTACAGCGCGTCGAAGCGACGATCGCGCCCGCGGACCGATCCGGCGTGATGGTGCGCTTCCCCGTGAAGCGAGTGCGTGCCGCGCTGGTCACGCTCGTCGACGAATCCGGCGTTCCCCTGCCGGTGGGTTCCACGGTCGCGGCGGGCGGTGGTGGAAACGCCATCGTCGGCTACGACGGCATGGTCTATCTCGACAACCTGGAAGGCAGCACCATCCTCGATGTGGGCATACAAGGCGGCGGCCATTGCGAGGCGACGCTCGATTACCCCCCGCATGCACGCAACCTCCCCGATCTTGGCCCGCTGGCATGCCGGGCCCGTGCGCCGTGAAGTGGCTGGCCGTCATCGTCATCGCGCTTGCCGCACTGCTGGCGGGGCCGCGGGCGGAAGCCACGACCACCTGCACGATCACCGGCATCACCACGCTCGCCTTCGGCCCGGTGGACCCCACGTCCGGCACCGTCGACGGCACGGCGACGATCGACTACAGCTGCACGTACAGCGGCGGCCTGCTCGGTGGCCTCTACGGGGTCTACCTCACCGGATGCATCGGGCTCGCGCCGGACGACCTAGGCAACGTCTCGCCGCGCACCGCCATCAACGGCAACGGTGATCGCATGCAGTACCAGCTGTACAAGGATTCGCCGCGCAGCAACGTGTGGGGTCCCATCGGAAACGCGACGTACACGCCGCTGACCTTCCAGGTGACCTTCACCATCCTGTCGAACCCACAGACACGCACCGGCTCCGTCACCGTGTACGGCCGGGTGCCCGCTGGCCAGTCGACGCTGTCGAGCGGCACGTACAGCGGAACCCTCGCCGGGGGACTCAACGCGAACGGTCTCGCGTATCGCTACAACGAGGTGCTGCTCAGCCTCGGAACGTATCCGGCGAGTTGCCAGAGTGGTGGCGGCGGGGGCGCCAGCGGGGCCGGGCCGTCCTCGACGGTAACGGCATCCGTATCGAACCTGTGCACCCTCGCCACGGCGAGCGATCTCAACTTCGGCAGCGTGCCGGGCCTGCTGCGGACGAACAGCGACCAGACCTCGTTGCTGCGCATGACCTGCACCAACCGCGCTGCATACCAGGTGGGGTTGGACAATGGACAGAACGCGTCCGGGACGACGAGACGAATGACATCCGGGGGCGGCTTCGTGAACTACGAGCTCTACCGTGACACCCAGCGCACGCTGCGCTGGGGAGAGTCGCTGAACGTCGATACGGCGACGGGGACGGGCTCGGGTGCGGAACAGACGCTGACGGTGTATGGCCGGGTGCCGGTGCAGTCGGCCGTTGGCGCCGGCGAGTACAGCGATGTGGTGACGGTGACGGTGACTTATTGAGGGTTGGACTTTGGGGAGGACTTTGGGAAGGACTTTGGGAAGGCTGGTGTGGGAGCCGCTTCAGCGGCGATGGGGGCTTGCCTCAGACTGGCCCGCTGCCACGGGATCGCCGCTGAAGCGGCTCCCACAAGTCACGGCGCGAGACGACGCGTGATCGAATCCGCCATCGACTTCAGGATCAGGAAGCATGAGGTCGCGCCGGCGTCGACGGTGCCGATGGAGCGTTCACCCAGTCGTGCCGCGCGGCCGATCCTGGCCTGCATGTCCTTCGTGGAATCCTTGCCCTGCTCCGCCGCCGTCGACATCGCGGCCAGGGCCTCGATGAAGTCGCCACCCCCCGCCAGCGTCTCGCGATACGCGACCTCGGCCGGCACCAGCGTGTCCATCAAGGTCTTGTCGCCCACCTTCGCGCCACCCAACTCCTTGACCGACGCGACGCCCGCGGCCAGCGCCTGCCCGAACAGCGCCGCGTCCAGCGTATCGCGCCCCGTGAAGGCGAGCTGGAATTCGAGGAAGAAGCTGCCGTAGAGGGGACCCATCGATCCGCCGATGTCGTCCATCAAGGCCATCGTCAGGGCTTCGAACGCATCACTCGCGCCACGCACGTCCTCGGCATCCATGCGTTCGGCACACAAGGCGAAGCCCTTGGCCATGTTGATGCCATGATCGCCGTCGCCCGTGGCGGCATCGATCTCGGAAAGGTAGTCCCGGTTGGCACGGATCGTCGCGACGAGGGCATCGACGATGAAGCGCCCATCGGAAAGCGGAAGCGAAACGGCGGTCGTCATGCCAGCACCTTCAGGCCGATGCTCGAACAAGGATGGGCGAGACAGGCCTTCAATTCGTCGTCGAGCCGGGTCAGCGTCAGCGTGATGCCATTCATCTCGAGCGAGGTGAACAGGTTGCCGACGAAACGGAAGGCGACGACGGCACCGGCGGCTTCGAGCTGCTCGGCCACGTCGGCATAGAAGATGTACTGCTCCATCAAAGGCGTGGCGCCGAGACCGGAGACGAGGACCGACACTTCGTCGCCTTTCGCCAGCGGGAAGTCGGGAAGGATGATGTCCAGCATCATCTTCGCCATGTCCCTGGACGACACCGTCTTCGTTACCTGCACGCCGTGCTCGCCGTGATGGCCGATCCCGACTTCCATCTCGCCGTCGGCGATGTGGAAGTTGGCCTTGCCCGCGGCGGGGATGGTGCAGGCCGAGAGGCCGATGCCCACCGAACGGGTGGCATCGATCGCCTTCTGCGCGGTGGCGATCACTTCGTCGAGGCTGCCACCCAAGGCGGCACGGGCACCGCCGCATTTCCACATGACGATCTCGCCGGCCACGCCACGGCGCTTTTCGCGTTCGGTCTTCGGCGCGGAGGCGACATCGTCGTTGGCGACCACGGTCTTCACCGCGATGCCCTGGGCGGCGGCCATCTTCACCGCCATCTTCACGTTCATGTTGTCGCCGGCGTAGTTGCCGTAGAGGCAGGCCACGCCCGCGCCACGGTCCGCGGCCTTGAAGGCATCGAGAAAGCTCTTCGCCGTGGGCGACGAAAAGATCTCGCCGACGGCGACGGCGTCCAGGAGGCCCGGCCCGACATAGCCGAGGAAAGCGGGTTCGTGCCCCGAACCGCCGCCCGTGACCAGGCCGACGGAGCCTTCGGGTTTCTTCGTGGCGACACCGATCACGCGCGGGTTCGCGCTATCCAGTGCCATCTCCGGATGGGCGGCGACGATGCCGCGTACCATGTCCTCGACGACCTTCTCGGGGTCGTTGATCACTCGGTTCATTACGTGGTTCCTGAAAACGTGGAGTGTGCGCCGAAGGGGCTCAGGGTTCGAGTACGACTTTCAGCGAATGTTCACCGCGTTCCATCACCGCGAAGGCTTCGGCGAACTTCGCCAGCGGGAACTTGTGGGTGACGATATCGCGCACGTCGATCTTGCGGTGTCCGATGAAGTCGATGGCGCGTGGATACATGTACGGTCCCAGATGCGAGCCGAGCACGTCCAGTTCCTTGCGGTCGCCGATGATCGACCAATCGACCGTGGCCTCGTCGTTGAACACGCTGAACTCGACGAAGCGGCCCAGCTTGCGCAGCATCGCCATGCCCTGGTTCACGGCCCGGTGGTGGCCGGTCGCCTCGATGTAGATGTCGCAACCGTAGCCGCCCGTGATCGCCTTGACCTTCGCCACCACGTCTTCCTGGCCGGGGTTCCATACCTCGTCCGCACCCATGCGCAATGCCAGCGCGGCGCGCTCCGGTTTCATGTCCAGCACGATGAGCTTCTTCGGGTTGCGCAGGCGTACCGCGCCGATGATGCCGAGGCCGAGCGTGCCCGCGCCGGCCACGACGACGATGTCGTCGAAACCCACGTCCGCACGGTCGGCGGCGTGCAGCGAGCACGCCAGCGGTTCGATCAGGATCGCTTCGTCCGGCGGGATCTCATCGGGCACCTTGTGCACGATACCCTCCCTGGTGAAGATCATGTACTCCGCCATGGCGCCCTGGACGTTGTTCTGGAAGCCGTAGAGATCGTGCTTCTGGCACATCCAGTACTGGCCGTGGTTGCAGAAGCGGCAGCCCCAGCACGGCACGATCTGTTCGGAGATCACGCGGTCGCCCACGGCGACGCCACGCTTCTCGGCGCCGGGCCCCAGCGCGACGACACGGCAGACGAACTCGTGGCCGGGAATCATCGGCGGCTTCACGTAACGGGGCTGCTCGTCGTCGCCCCAGAACGATGGCGCGCCACGATAGGTCTTGATATCGCCCATGCAGATGCCGACCAATTCCACCTTGGTCAGTATCTCGTCCGGCCCCGGCGTGGGCACGGGCACTTCCTCGAGGCGGTAATCCTCGGGCGCGTAGCAGACCACGGCCTGCATGGTCTTGGGGATGGATGGGATGGCGCGCGCTTCGCGGGGTTCGATGACGGTGGACATGGGTCGGCCTGCGTTTTCTGCGGAAGGGATTACTGGACGGTGTAGCCGCCGTCGATCACCACGTTTTCGCCGGTGATCATCGCGGCCGCGTCGGAGAGGAGGTAGAGCACCATCGCGGCGATCTCGGCGGGCTGGGCGAATCGCCCCATGGGAATCTGCTTCTTCGCCCGCTCACCGACTTCGCCGGCCCAGGCCTTCTTGCCCAGCTCGGTCTCGACCACGGTGGGCGATACGGCGTTGACGGTGATCCCCGAACCGGCCCATTCGATCGCCAGCACCTTGGTCATGCCGACAATGGCCGCCTTGCTGGCGCAATAGGCCACATGGCGATCGAGCGCGACCACGGCCGCCTGCGAGGCGAGGTTCACGATACGGCCGCGGCCGGCCGCCATCATCGGCTTCGCGACGGCCTGGGCCACGAAGAACGAGGCCTTCAGGTTCACGTCCATGGTCGTGTCCCAACCGGCTTCGGTCACGTCCACGGCCTTGTCGAGGATCGCCACGCCCGCGCTGTTGACGAGGTGATCGATGCGCCCGAAACGCTTCATCACGGCGTCGACGGCGGCGTGCACCTGGGCGAGGTCGCGTACGTCGAGCGTGACACCGATGTGCTTGCCCGCTTCGCCCGGGAGCGTGGCGGCGATATCCGCCACGTCCGGCCGCAGGTCGAGCAACGCCACCGAGGCACCGCGCGAGGCGAGCAGTTCGGCGCAGGCGAAACCGATGCCCGCGCCACCGCCGGTGACGACGGCCACCTGGCCGCCGAGGTCGAATGCGTCGTTCCAGAATGAGCTCATGATCAGCCGCCCGTCACCTGCTTGTACAACGCGTCCGCGTTCTGCGGGGTGACCGGCACCCAGGGCAGGATATAGCTGGCGGCCTTGCCATCGGCCCACTTCACCTGGTTGCCGTAGCGCTGCCAGATCACCGAACGCGGCTTGTAGCTGTCGCCGATGAGCTTGGCCAGCGTCACGTCGAGCGCGCCTTGCGACTGCGCCTGGGCATCCTGCAGGAAGGTGGTGATCTCACCGGCCTGGGCCGCCTTGATCGCATCGGGCATGCCGTCGATCGAGGTGATCGGCACGTCCTTGGGCGAGACACCGTGCGACTTCAGGGCCTGGAGCGCGCCGAGGGCCATGTCGTCGTTCTGCGAGACGATGCCGGCGATCTGCTTGGGATGCGCGTTCAACCAGTCCTCCGTGAGGCTCAGTGCCTGGGCGCGGTCCCAGTTGGCCGTCTTCTTCTCGATGATCTTGATGCCCGGATTCTTCGCCAGCACTTCCAGCTCGCCCTTCTCGCGATCGATCTGCGCCGACTGCCCGATCGGTCCCTGGATGATGACGACGTTGCCCTTGCCGCCGATCTGCTTCGCGAGCGCCGCCGCCTGGAGCCGGCCGCCCTCCACGTCGTCGTTGCCGACGTAGACCACCTTGTCCGAGGCGACCTTGGTGTTGGAAGCGACCACCGGGATGTCCTCGGCCATGGCATGACGTACGGCGCCCACGCTGGCCTTGGTATCGATCGGCACGAAGATGATCGCGTCGTAGTGCTGCGTGATCATCGTCTCGATCTGGTTGTTCTGCGTGTTGGCGTCGTAGTTGCCGTCGAAGACGGTGATCTGGACCGTGCCGTCCTTCACCGCGGGATGTTCCTTGATCGATTTCACCCAGGCCTGCATGAACTGGCCCTTCAAACCGTAGACGGCGGCACCGATCTTGTAGGTCTTCGCTTCGACGGCGCCCGCCATGAGGGTGCTCGCGGCCAGCATGCAGACGAGGAGCTTGCGCAATTTCATGTGTTTCTCTCCGTGGAATGGGAGCGCCGGTTCAGCGCTGTTTCTTGCGGGATACGTCGAGGAGCACGGCCAGGACGATGATCAGTCCCTTGGCGACCTGCTGGTAGTACGAGGACACACCGAGGAGGTTGAGGCCGTTATTGATGACACCGATGAGCAGCGCGCCGAACAGCGTACCGACCAGGCTGCCGGTGCCACCGGACAGGCTGGTCCCGCCGATCACCACCGCGGCGATCGCGTCGAGTTCGTAGGAGAGGCCCGCCTGCGGCAGCGCCGACGTGGTACGCGCGGAAAGGACCATGCCGGCGAGTCCGGCAAGCAGGCCCGAGACCACGTAGACGGAGAAGATCACCTTGCGCACGCCGATGCCCGAAGTGCGCGCGCTCTTCTCGTTGCCGCCGACCGCGTACACATAGCGGCCGTAGGTCGTGTATTTCAGGACCATCCAGAACAGCAAGGCCACGGCGGCGAAGATCACGATAGGCATGCTCAGCGGGCCGAGCTTGCCGTCGCCGAGCGAGAGGTAGGCGTCCGGCAGGTCGGCGACGGGGCTGCCGTCGTTGACGATATAGGTGAGGCCACGGGCGACGCTCAGCATGCCCAGGGTGGCCACGAACGGCGGCACCGAGAGACGAGCGACGACGAAGCCGTTCACCGCGCCCAGCACGGCACCCGCGAGCAAGCCGGCACTGAGGGCGGCGAGCAGGCCGTGGCCCTGTGCGGCGATGAGCCCGCTGCAGATCCCCGCGAAGGCCAGGATCGAGCCCACCGAGAGGTCGATGCCCTTGGTGAGGATGACGTAGGTCATGCCGATCGCGAGGATGCCGTTGATCGAGGTCTGCCTGAGGATGTCCATCAGGTTCCGCGCGGTCAGGAAGTACTCGCTGGAGAACGCGAGCACCACGCAGAGCACGACGAAGATGATCGGCATCGCGAAGCGGTCGATGAAGGTGCGCATCCGCTGCCGCGGCGCGACGGTTGCCGTTGCCGGCGTGGTGAGGGTCTGTGCGTTCATGAGGCGAGATGCAGCAGGGTTTCCTGGGAGAGGTTGTCGTCGTCGCGCATGGCGACGATCCTGCCGCCCTTGAAGACGGCGATGCGATCGGAGAGATAGAGCAGCTCCGGCGCCTCGGACGAGACGACGATCACGGCGCCGCCGGCGCGAACGAACTGGTCGAGCAGCTTGTAGATCTCCTGCTTCGCGCCCTCGTCGATGCCACGCGTGGGCTCGTCGCAAAGCAGCAGCGTCGGGCCGGTGGAGAGACACTTGGCCAACACCACCTTTTGCTGGTTGCCGCCGCTCATGGAACTGACCGGCAGCTCTTGCGAGGCCGTCTTCACGTTGAGCTTGCCGATCATCTCGTCGGCCAGCGCCCGTTCCCTGCGACCATTGATGACCGACAGGCTCGACAGGCTGGGATACGCCGCCATCGCGATGTTCTCGCGCACGCTGCCGGACAGGACCAGGCCGGTATCCTTGCGATCTTCCGTCACCAGCGATATGCCGGCACGGATCGTCGCCGCCGGGTCGCCCTTCGGCAGCGGCTTGCCATCGAGCAACACGTTGCCGCCGTCCGGTGATGTCAGGCCGTATACGCAATTGAGGAATTCACTACGTCCCGAGCCCATCAGGCCATAGATGCCGAGGATTTCCCCGTGGCGCACCTGCAGGCTCACGTCGCTGAACTCGTTCTTGCGCGAAAGACCATCCACGTTGAGGCAGACCTTGTCGCTGGCGGGACGCTTTTCCTTGTCCACGGCCACGAGTTCCCGGCCGACGATGCCGCGGACGAGGTGGGCGCGGTCGATATCCACCAGCTTCCCGCTTTCGACGTAGGCGCCATCGCGGAAGATCGTGTAGTCCTCGGCGATTTCCGCGAGCTCGGACAATCGATGCGACACGTACACGATGCCCGCGCCGTTGGCCGTGACGCTGCGGATCGCCGCGAACAGCGTTTCGGTCTCGCGTTCGCCGATCGCGGAGGTGGGCTCGTCCATGATGATCACCTGGCAGTCGTAGCTGAATGCCTTGGCGATCTCGACGAGCTGGACCTGGGCGAGGCTCAGCTCGCTCATCACGCGGCCGGCATCGATGGCGAAGCCGAGCCGGTCGAGCAAGGCCTGGGCCTGTTTCCGCAGCTTGCGGTAATCGACGAAGAAGCCGCCCAGGGTGGGTTCACGGCCGAGGTAGAGGTTTTCCGCCACCGTCATGCCCATCACCGGGGAGAGTTCCTGGGTGATGATCGCCATGCCGTGGGCCAGCGCGTCGCCCGGGCTGGCGAACGACACCTCGACGCCATTGCGGCGGATGCTGCCGCCATCGCGCCGTAGCAAGCCCATGAGGATATTCAGGAAGGTCGACTTCCCCGCCCCGTTGCCCCCGCAGAGGGCGTGGACGCTGCCCGCGCGAAGGGTGAGCCGGCCGTCGCGCAAGGCGGTCACGCCATTGAAGCTCTTGGAAACCTCGCGTGCTTCGAGCAGGACGTCGTTCACCGAACACCTCTAGAACTTTTGCTCAACAGTGAGCAGTTGATCTAAGCGGAGCCGATAGTAGCCACGTCGTTTTTCGGGTGTCAACAGGGATGGTGACCCAGCTAACTCTTTGCTGCATAGCAACATTCGGTCCTGCGACGGGGTTACGCTTGACAGGATAGGAGCCCGCCCCTATAAATCGCCAGCATGATCTTTTGCTCAATGACGCGCATATGATCGCGCGATTTCCGGAGAAAGACCCCATGAAAGTGGCGATCGGCTGCGATGAAGCCGCCTACGCACTCAAGGAATCGGTGAAGCGGCACATCGCCGAAAAGCACCCCCACGTCGAGCTGACCGATTTCGGCACGCATGGTCCGGAGGAGAAGGCGTTGTACCCCGATGTCGCCATCGCCGTGGCCGAACGCATCGCCGCGGGCGACTTTCCGCGCGCCATCCTGCTCTGCGGCACCGGTATCGGCATGGCCATTTCGGCGAACAAGGTGCCAGGCGTGCGCGCCGCCCAGTGCCACGACACGTATTCCGCCGAACGGGCCAGGCGCAGCAACGACGCGCAGATCGTGACCCTGGGCGGCCGCGTTATCGGCAACGAACTGGCCAACAGCATCGTCGACGCCTGGCTCGGCGCCGAGTTCGACGGCGGCCGTTCCACGCCGAAGGTCGAGAAAATCCTCGCCTACGAGAAGACGCTCGGCCATCTTTGACCGCTAAGATGCGCCGTGCGGTTCCCACGCCCGAAGGATGCGATGACCAACGAAGAACTGACCCAGCTCGCCAAGCTCTACTACGTGGACGGGCTGACCCAGGAAGACCTCGCGAAGAAGTTCTCGCTCTCGCGGGCAAAGGTCGGCCGCCTGTTGAAGCGTGCCCAGGACGAAGGCATCGTCGAGATCCGCGTGCGCCATCACCCTCAGGCCACCCAGGCGCTGGAGGATGAGCTTACCTCCCGTTTCGGCATCGACCGCGCCATCATCTCGGTGGACCACAAGGACCAGGACAAGCAACGCGAACTCCTGGCCGGACTGGTGGCGAGCTACCTCGACCGCATCCTCACCGACGGCAGCATCGTGGCGGTGGGCATGGGCCGCAATGTCAGCTCCATATCGCACCACGCCGTGTCGTCCACCCAACGGCAGTGTTCCTTCGTCTGCGCCATCGGCGGTTCGTACCGCGGCGGTGAGGCGATGAACGCCGACCACATCAGCCGCCGCCTCGCGCTGCGCTTTGGTGGCGACAGCGAGACCCTGTATGCGCCGGCGCTGGTCAGCGATCCGGCCATGTGCAAGGCCTTGCTCGAGAACGAGACCGTCCGCCAATCGCTGAGCAAGGCGCAACGCGCGCATATCGCCCTGGTCGGTGTCGGCGACATCCTCGAGGACAGCAACATGGTGCGCATGGGCTGGTTCACCCAGGCCGAGATCGCCGAGGCGAAGCGCTCCGGCGCCGTGGGCGACATCATGGGCTACGACTTCATCGATATCCATGGCAGGCCCGCCACCACCCTGATGCAGGACCGCGTGGTGGGCCTTTCCCTGCCCGACCTGGAGCGCATCCCCAACGTGATCGCGATCGCCAGCGAGCACACCAAGGCCACGGCCATCCTCGGTGCGTTGCGCACGGGCGTGATCGATACGCTGGCCACGACGGAAGCCATCGCGCAGACCGTATTGAGCCTGGAGCAGGCCACGCGTGGCATGGATGTGGCCCGCGTCTAGAACGTGAGGGCCAGCCCGGCGCGCGCGGTGAGCCCGGCCTCCCCACCCTGCCCGATGCGAACGCGCCGGACCGCGTCGATATGGGCCGTCATGCGCGACCACAGGTGAAAGGCCGCGCCGACCGACAGTTCGGCCGCACGCGTCGCGCGCTCCATGGGAAACCGCTCACCGGACAGACCCGTCGATCCGTGCGAAGGACGGACGACCGCGTGCCGAAGCTCCAGGTAGGGCGTCCACGCATATAGCACGCCGCCTTTGGGCGCGAGCATCAGCGATGCCCTTGCCCCACTCTGAAGCATCACGCGCCGTGGCGTGCCGCCAAGCACGTCGAGCCCGTCGCCATCGACGGCACGGCTGAAGCGGAGCCGCTGCCAGAGCAGGGAGGAGCCCGGCTCGATGGTCAACCGATCCGTGACCTGCCAGCGATACCCTGCGGAAAGCGCGTTGTCGTTGCCATTGGCCCGCAGCCGTCCCAGCACCTCGCCCCGCGTGGGCGTGCGCACGCCGATCCGGTAATGCGTCATGGCGTAACTGGCCGCCACCTGCCAGCCGTCTTCCGTCGCCAGCTGCGCATGCACCGCCACGCCGCGAGCGCCGACGCGGGCTTCGCTTCGACCGTCGACGATGCGGGGCGACACGAGACTGCCACCCAGCGAAGCCGCCACCCCCACGCGCCACGTCGTATCGCCGGCGGCATGGACGAGAAAGTCTCCGGCGACCTGCACTCCCCGGTCGTGGCGCCTGTAGTCCACGCCGTAGGAGGTGAATGGCAAGGTACTGCGATAGGCCACGTCGCCACCGAACGTGCGTACGCGCAACGCCGGATCGCGAGCGATGTCCCGCTCGTGCGGACGGAGCGCATCGAGCGCCACCGCGCCATAGCCGAACAGCGCCTGGTTCAACACCAGGTATGCGGGCGCTTGCGGGGCAAGTGCGGGACGCATGGCGGGTGCCGTCGAGCGGCTCCGCCCCTCGCGTCCCTGCGCGGGGCCTTCGACTTTCCTGCTTTGCAGGCGGAAATCCCAGAATCCGCCGCCCTCGCCGTCGACCAGCCGCTGGCGGGCATCGCTCTGGCCCGGCTCATAGGCCTGCAAGGCGTAACTCCACGGCCCGACCACCACGTGGTCTCCCGCCAATTGGAAGGACCCCGCGCTGGCTCCGCCTCCGACCTGCACGAGACTGATGCCATCGTCGGGGCCGTTGCTCCCGTCTCGTCCCGCGGTCGCCGCGCCCTTGCCGCCGGCATGGGTCACGTGCACCACGGTGCTGCCGGATGCGTTGCCGCTGATGAGCAGGCGGTCGGTAGCCTGCCGGCGCAACGATCCGCCGGCATCGAGCCGCGTGCCGAGAACGATTCCGCTGGCACCCGCATCAGCCGTCCACGTGCCGACCCGGAGCGCCGTGAAGCCCGGCCTTGTCCGGTCGAACGCGACCGTACCTCCCCGGGACAATTGCAGTGTGTCGACGGTACTGTCCCCGCCCACGATCCAGATGCTGTCTTCGAGGGAGAGGCCTGAAAGCCGCCCCGCCTTGCCTCGCCATGCGCTGCGCGCCATTCGCAGGTCGAGCGCACCCGTGCCCTCGCGCACGATGTCGCCGTCGATACGACTGGCGACGGACGTGATGCCGAGACTCACGTCGCCACCGCCGATACGACCGCGGATCGTCGAATCCTCCAACCGCACCCATGCCGTTCCGCCACCGGGAAAATGCGTGGCGATCGCATGGCCACGCCCTCCATCGATCGAGGATCCATGGAGCCGTGCCGTGCCACCGGCGAGCGCCAGCGCGATGGACCTGTCCCCCGCGCCGCTGGATACCTCGACGCTGGAATGACCCAGTTCGATCGTGGCATGGCGTTGCGCCTGGACCCCGATCGTGCGGCGTCCGTTCAATTGGATACGGCTGTCGGCCAGCGACACCTCGGCACCATCGATGGCGAGGATGCCGAAGGCATGGCCCGTGGGGACGGTCGCGCCCTCGTGGACGAGGGTCAGCGCTTC
The DNA here is from genome assembly GCF_030812295.1 of Luteibacter jiangsuensis. GTDB lineage: Bacteria > Pseudomonadota > Gammaproteobacteria > Xanthomonadales > Rhodanobacteraceae > Luteibacter > Luteibacter jiangsuensis_A. The sequence continues at coordinate 817,577 of NZ_JAUSSK010000002.1, read as the reverse complement.
CGCGTCGAAGGTGGCACGCGAGGCCACGCGGACCCCGACGGTCTTGTCTCCGGACACATGGATGATATCGCCGGGATCCAGCTGCACGGCTTCACCGTGGTCGATGAGGATGCCGGTCTTCCATTCCGTGGATTGCGCAGGCGAGGCGAGCGCGCCGACGAGGGCCATGGCGAGCGCGCCGCGCCCGCACGATACCGTGGCCATGGTGGCCTCCTTGCATGCCGATAGGGACAAGCAAGGTAGTTACCCGGGTGCGCGGTGTATGTCGGGTGCGGGCGCGAAGTGTGTAAGGGCGATGAGGTGCCATCGCCGACAGGGTCGGCTCCCACCGGATAGTGGGGGGGCACCGACAGGTCGGCGGTCTCAATCCTCGTTGCGTGACCAGTCGCCGCGGCGGGGTTTGCCGGCGGGCTTGGGGCCCGCCTTGCGCTTCAGGCGAGCTTCCAGCGTGGCGGCCTGCTCCTCTCGTTCGTCATGCAACTTGAGGTAGTTGCGCCAGCGCAGCGGCGACAATTCGCCCGAGGCGAGTGCCGCCTGGATCGCACAGCCCGGCTCGTTGCCGTGACTGCAATCGGCGAAACGGCATTGCGCGGCGAGCGCTTCGATGTCGGCGAACAGGTCGAGGTTTTCCTCGCCGGTGAGCTTGAGCTCGCGCATGCCAGGGGTGTCGATCAGGCAACCGCCGGTCGGCAGGCTCAGCAGGGCGCGATGCGTGGTGGTGTGCCGCCCACGGCTATCGTTCGTGCGCACCGCACCCGTGGCCATGCGCTCCTCGCCGAGCAGCGTATTGGTGAGCGTCGACTTGCCCGCGCCCGACGAACCGACCAGGACCGCGCTCATGCCGGGACCGAGGTAAGCCGCCAGCAGATCCACCGTGGCGGGATCCTTGGCATTGATCGCATGCACCGCGGCATCGGCGGGCAGGCGGGTCTCCAGCGCGGCGATCGCCGCGGCCACGTCCACGCCCGTGTCGGCCTTGCTCAGCAAGACGACGGGATGGGCGCCGGAGCCTTCCACCAGGGTCAGGTATCGCTCGATGCGCGAGGGGTTGAAGTCGCCATCCAGCCCGGTCAGCACCAGCACGTAGTCGATGTTGGTGGCGATGATCTGCCGCTCGTAGCGTTCGCCGGCGGCGGCGCGGGTGAGGACGGAGCGCCGTGGCAGCACCGCTTCGATCACGGGGTGGCTCGCGTGGTCGAGGAAGACGAAATCGCCTACCGCCGGCCGCAGCGAGGGATCGAGGCCTCGTTTGAGGAAGGGGCCGGCGGGCTGGGCGTTGAACGCCACCGAGCCGTCGTGCACCTCGTAGCCCGCGCGATGCTGTGCCACGACGCGCGCGAGGCGGCGTGGGTCGTCGGGCAAGGCGGGGTCGCGCCAGCCGATGTGGCGCAGGCGCGCCAGGTCCGAGGAATCGGTCATGGGCGGGATTATGCCCGCTCGCGGCCCGTTTTCCGCCTCGCGACGCCGTAAAGACGCTGTTAGGATCGGGACACGACCGCCGGGAAGGGCCCGGCCGGTACGCAATGGAAGTCCCGACGTGTCCTCGATCAAGCCCAGCGCGCACCTGGCGGAAGTGCGCTATGAAATCCGCGGCGCCCTCACCCGGCGTGCGCGCGAGATGGAAGCGGCGGGCCAGCCGATCATCAAGCTCAACATCGGCAACCCCGGCCGTTACGGGTTCACGACCCCGCCGCACCTGCGCGAGGCCATCGGCGCGCACCTCGTGGACAGCGAGGCCTACGGCCACGAACAAGGCCTGGAAGAAGCCCGCGAGGCGATCGTCGCCCAGCAGCGGAGCCGCGGCGCGACCGGCGTCGATGTCGAGCACGTCTTCATCGGCAATGGCGTGAGCGAACTGATCGACATCTCGCTGCGCGCCCTGCTCCAACCCGGCGACGAGGTCCTCCTGCCCAGTCCGGACTATCCGCTGTGGAGCGCCGCGACGATCCTCAACGATGGCAGCCCCCGCTATTACCGCTGCCTTGCCGAAAACGGCCACCTGCCCGATCCCGACGAGATCGATGCGCTGGTCGGCCCGCGCACCCGAGCACTGGTGCTGATCAATCCCAACAATCCTACCGGCGCGGTCTACCCGAAGGCGCTGCTCGAACGCATCGTCGAGGTCGCCCGGCGGCACGGCCTGCTCCTGCTGTGCGACGAAATCTACGATGAGATCCTCTACGACGGCATGCCGTTCCAGCCCCTCGCGGCGGTCGCCGGCGACCATCCGTGCGTGAGCTTCGGCGGGCTGTCCAAGGTCCATCGCGCCTGTGGCTACCGTGTCGGCTGGATGAGCCTCTCGGGCGACCAGCGGCGCACTGCCGAGTATCGCGATGCCTTGCAGCTGCTCGCCGCGCTGCGCCTGTGCGCGAACGTGACGGCACAGTGGGCCGTGCGCCCCGCCCTGCTCGACAAGCCGACGATCGGCGCACTGACCGCGCCGGGCGGCCGCCTCCACGAAGCCCGCCGCATCGTGCTCGAAAGCGTCGCCGCCAGTCCGTTCCTCGAGACGGTGGCGCCGGGCGGTGCGATCTACGCCTTCCCCCAGGTGCGCGCCGATGCGATCGCGCATTTCGACGACACCGCCTTCGCCCTGCGCCTGCTCGAGGACGAGAACGTGCTCGTCGTGCCTGGCACCAGCTTCAACCTGTCCGCGAGCCGCCACCTGCGCCTCACCTTGCTGCCCCCGCCGGAACAACTCGCCGAGGTCTTCGTCCGCATGGACCGCGTTCTCGCGCGCATGGCCGACGAGGCGATACCCGCCGCCAGCGCGGTCGCCTGATCGATGGCGGATCCCGCGTTTCTCGCCTTGGGCGATTCGTACACGATCGGCGAAGGCGTTCCCGACGAAGGCCGCTGGCCGGTGCAACTCGTCGCGCGGCTGCGCGAAAGCGGAGTCGCCTTGGGTGCGCCGCGCATCGTCGCCACCACGGGCTGGACGACGGACGAGCTCTCCGCGGCGATGGACGCGGCGGCACTGCAGCCAGGCTATGCGCTCGTCACCCTGCTGATCGGTGTGAACAACCAGTACCGCGGACGGCCCGCGACGGAATACCGCGAGCAATTCCTCGCCCTGCTCCAACGGGCGGCGGAGTTGTCCGGCGATGTCCGCCGCGTCGTCGTCGTGTCGATTCCCGACTGGGGCGCGACCGCCTTCGCGGAAGGGCGCGACCGCGCGGCGATCGGCCGCGAGATCGATACGTTCAACGCCATCGCGCGCGATGAAACACTGCGCATGCACGCACGGTGGGTGGACGTGACGGCGGCATCGCGCGAAGCGGGGGCGAAGCCTGGCATGCTGGTGGACGACGGGCTGCATCCGTCGGCTGCGCAATATGCCGAGTGGGTGAAGCGGATCCTTCCCGAGGCCCAAGCCGCGTTGCGTGAACTTCACCACTGATCGCCGATGAATCGGCTCCCACAGGAGCATCGCCGACAGGGTCGGCTCCCACCAGAGCCTTGACTGTCCAGGGGCCGGCAGGGTGGGAGCCGATTCATCGGCGATCCGGCGCGAAGCGCCGGCCAGGCCGCAACACCGCTGCAACACCGCCGCCACGCACCCGTTACCTCAAGCCCCGAGACTGGGCACCCGGGACAACCCCGGGAACCGATGCCATGGCGAAGCTCACCTGCCGCAGCGCCTTCATCTCCGACGTGCACCTCGGCACGCCCGATTGCAAGGCGGCCTATCTGCTCGACTTCCTCCGCCACCTGGAGTGCGAGCGGCTCTACCTCGTCGGCGACATCGTCGACCTGGAAGCGTTGGCGAAGCGCCATTGGTGGCACCCGGACCATAGCGCCGTGATCGCCGAACTGGTGGCGATCGCCGCGCGTGGCGTCGAAGTGATCTACATCCCCGGCAACCACGACTTCCAGATGCGCGGCCTGGCCGGATCGAGCATCGCCGGCATCCGCGTGGAACTGGATGCCATCCACGAAGGCGCCGACGGCCGCCGCTACCGGGTCAGCCACGGCGACGAATTCGATCCCGAGCACGTCGGCCGCCGTTGGATCGCCTGGCTGGGCGACACCCTGCACCGCTTCATCTGCTGGGCCAATCGCCGTGTGCACGCGGTGCGCCTGCGCCTGGAGCTGCCCTACCTGCCCCTGTCGATCATCCTGAAGTCGCACGTCGGCGCGGCCCTCGATTACATCCGCGGCTACGAGCAGCGCGTGGCCCGCGACGCCCGCGAACGTGGCCTCGACGGCCACATCTGCGGGCACATCCACTTCGGCCACGTCCGCCCGATCGACGGCATCCTCTACCTGAACGACGGCGACTGGGTGGAGCACTGCACCGCCCTGGTCGAGGACGCCACGGGCGCCATGGAGCTGATCCACTGGACGGAGCGGGTGACCCCGCTGGGCCGGGCCAGCCGGGAGACCGTGCTGCCCTCGCCGGAGGCGGTGCTCGGGTTCGCCCCGCTGGCCGACTGCCGGGCCGATCTCTCCACCCTGCGCGGCACCGGGGTGTCGATAGCGGGTTGAAACGGACCGGATAGGGCCCATGTGCGGTGGATGCCGGTAAAATGGCTCCCTTCCCTTTCCGCGGTGACCCCATGGCCCTCGACACCCCCACCCGCGAGCGCATCGAAACCCTCCTCGGCCAGCACGACGTCGTGCTGTTCATGAAGGGTTCGCGCCAGCAGCCGATGTGCGGTTTCTCCGCGGCGGCGATCAACACCCTCAACGACGTGATCCCCGCCTACCACACGGTCGACGTGCTGCAGGATCCCGAGATCCGCGAAGGCATCAAGGAATACGGCCAGTGGCCCACCATTCCCCAGCTCTACGTGAAGGGTGAACTGGTCGGGGGCTCGGACATCATCCGCCAGCTCTATACCAGCGGCGAGCTCTACACGATGTTCGGCGTCGATGCCCCGGACCGCACACCGCCGGAAATCACCATCACCGAGAAGGCCGCCGAGGCCATCCGCGGTGGCATGGCCAACGCCCAGGGCATGGCCCTGCACCTGGAGATCGGCCCTGACCACAGCGCCGGCTTCCAGCTGGCGCCGGCCGGCGACCACGACATCGTCGTCATCGCCAACGGCATCGAAGTGCATTTCGATCCCGGCAGCGCCGCGCGCGCGAAGGGCATCGTGATCGACTGGGTGTCCACGGTGCAGGGCGAAGGCCTGAGCCTGAATTTCCCGGGCGCCGTCGAGATCGCTTCGCTGAGCGTGCAGGAACTGAAGGCCAAGCTCGATGCGGGCGATGTCGTCCTCATCGACGTCCGCCCGGCCCAGAGCCGCGCGGTGGTCGCCCCGATCGACGGCGCACGCATCCTGGAAGACGAAGGCTACGAAGGCCTCGGCCAGTTGCCGAAGGACACGCCGATCGCCTTCATCTGCAACGTCGGCATGTCCAGCCGCGCCGCCGCCGAGCGTTTCGCCGCCCATGGTTTCACCCGCATCTTCAACGTCGAAGGCGGGATGGACGCATGGATGCGTGAAGTAGGCGGCTGAGCGAAGGGGTCCGGTTAGGGACCCGTCATGTCTTCTGGTGGGAGCCGACCCTGTCGGCGATGGGTGCTTGCCGTAACCTGGCCCGCTGCCGCGGGATCGCCGACAAGGTCGGCTCCCACAAGCTGAGGTCGGGTCGGCTCCCACAAGAAGGTCGGCTCCCACCAGGTTTGCCGCGACCCCGCAGGCTCTCAGCCGTGGATCGCCACGAGTGCGACCAGCGTCGCCGCCTCGACCATTTCCACCAGCGCGCCGGCGGTATCTCCGGTGAAGCCGCCGAGGCGCCGGATGCAAGCGCGCCGCCATAACCAGCCGGTGATAGCGGCGGCACCAAGCGCCAGCAACCCCGCGTATCCGAAACACGCCGCCAACCCCACGGCAAGCAGCAGCGCCACGCGGCAACCGACGGCCGGTGCGCCACGAAGCGGTTCGCCAAGGCCCTGCCAGCGCACATAGCTTGTCGTGAGGAACCACGCGACGATCGCCGTGCGCCCGAGTAGCGGTGGCAACACCAGCCACCACGTGCCACCCAGCGTCGCCAGCGCCGAGAACTTCAACAGCAACACGAGCACCAGCGAAATCACGCCGGCCGGACCGCTGCGTGGGTCCTTCATGATCGCCAGCGTGCGCTCGCGATCGCCCATGCCGCCGATCCAGGCATCGGCACTGTCGGCGAGGCCGTCCAGGTGCAGGGCGCCGGTCAACGCCACCCAAACAACGAGGACGATCGCCGCGGCCGGTAGCACGGGGAACGCATGCAGCAGGTGCGCGGTAGCCACCAGCAAGCTGCCGATCGCCAGTCCCACCAGCGGATACCATTTCAGCGACGCCGCCTGCGCACCGGCACCGAAGTTCACCCGCGGCACCGGCAAGCGCGTGAGAAAGGCGAAGGCCACCGCCAATCCACGCATCAGCGATTCCAATGCAAGGCGTGCAGCGACGCATGCGGCACGTCGATACCCGCCATGTCGCCGAAGCCGCGCCCTTCCGCGACACAGCGCAACAGGCGGATCGCGCCGCCATGGGTGACGACGAGGGTCCGTGCATCGGCCACCTCCGCCGCGACATCGTCCAGCGCCGCGGACAAGCGCGCACGGAACGCGTCGAAGCGTTCCGCACCCGGCGGCGGATACGTGACCGGATCGGCCCAGAAGCGCTCCAACGCCTGGCTGTCCGTCGCCGCGATCGTCTCGATCGGCACGCCCTGCCAGTCGCCGAAGTGGTATTCGGCCAAACGCGCGTCGACACGCAGAGGCAATCCGCGCCGTTGCGCGAACTCCGCCGCGAACGCGGCGCAGCGCGTCATCGACGACGACACCACGCGATCCCATTCACGGCCTTCGACGGCCTCGCGCAACTGTCGCCAGCCCAGTTCGCAGAGCGGATCGTCCAGTTGGCCGCGATAGCTGCGCTGGCCCGTGTCTCCGTGACGAAGCAGGTCGATGCTCATGCCTCGGACACCCCCGCTTCGGCGAAGGTCGCCATGGATGCGTGCAGTGCGCAGGCCATGCGCAGCAGCGGCACGGCGACCGCCGCACCACTCGCTTCACCCAGCCGCAACCGCAGGTCGAGCAACGGCTCGGCGTCCAACGCCGCGAGCACGCGTGCATGACCCAACTCCTGCGAACGGTGCGAGAAGATCAGCCACGGCTTCGCATCCGGGCGCAGGGCGACCGCGGCGAGTGCCGCGACGCTGGTGATGAAACCATCGACGAGCACCGGCAAGCCACGCTGCGCCGCGGCGACGAAGGCACCCGTCAACGCCGCGATCTCGAAACCGCCCAGGCAGCGCAAGCGCTCGCGCGCCGTATCCACCCCGGCGTGCATCGCCAAGGCGCGCGCGATCACACGCTGCTTCCGAACGACGCCTTCGGCACCCAGTCCAGTCCCCGCGCCTGCAAGTGCATCCGGCTGCGCATCGAGCAAGGCGCAAGCCAGCGCACTGGCGACCGTGGTGTTGCCGATACCCATGTCGCCACCGATATAGACATCCGTCCCTGCGTCGATGGCGTCGGCCACGCTTGCCGCGCCCGCCATCAACGCGGCGTCCAGCTGGGCATCCGTCATCGCCGGCCCCGCGCAGAAGTTGGCGCTCGACGGGGCGATCACGCGACGCCGCACACCGGGAACATCGCCCGGATCGTTCACCGTGCCCAGGTTCACCACCTCGAGCGTGGCGCCGAGTTCGCGCGCCAGGACGGCGATCGCCGCACCGCCACCGGCGAAATTGCGCAGCATCTCCCCCGTGACCGCCTGCGGGAAGGCGGATACACCTTCGGCGGCGACGCCGTGATCGGCGGCGAACACGGCGATCCGGACACGCGCGGCGGAGGGCCGTTCACGCCCTTGCAGGCCGGCCAGTTGCACGGCGAGCGCCTCGAGCCGGCCCAGCGAGCCCGGCGGCTTGGTGAGGGTGTCCTGGCGTGCGGCCGCGGCACGGGCGACGGCGTGGTCCGGAACGCGGCTGGGTGCCGCGAGCCAGTCGATCATGGCGGTGTTCCTTTGAGGGTCAGGGGCAGGCCGGCAGCGACGAAGACGACGCGATCGCACCGTTGCGCCAGGGCCTGGTGGAGGCGTCCCGCTTCGTCGACGAAGCGGCGCGTGAGTTCGCCCAGCGGCGTGATGCCGAGGCCGACTTCGTTACTGACGAGGACGATGTCGCCCGGCAGGCCGCATACGCCGTCGAGCAAGGCATCCCGCTGCGACGCGAAGTGCGCGCCATCGTCGATACCGAGCAGGTTCGATAGCCAGAGCGTGAGGCAATCCACCAGCAGGAAGCGGTCCGCGCGCGCGTGTTGGCGAAGCGTGGCGACCAAGGCCAGCGGTTCCTCGACCGACATCCATTCGGCGGGCCGCCGCACGCGATGATGCGCGATGCGTTCCGCCATCTCGGCGTCGAGCGCCTGCGCCGTCGCGATGTAGACAACGTCACGGCCGCTGTCGATGGCGAGACGTTCCGCCAGCGCGCTCTTGCCCGAGCGCGCACCGCCAAGGACAAGGCTCAGCACCGGCGCAACCCAAAGATCCGCTCCAGCGTAGCGGCATCCATATGCGCGTCGACCGCATCGGCCAGCCGTTCCAGTGCCGCTTCGCGCTGTACCTGGATGTCGAAGCGCTCGGCCGCGTGCAACCCCGCGTCGCGGAGCCACCCGGCCAGCGCATCGGGATGGTCGAAGATGCCGTGCAGATAGGTACCGATCACTCGTCCGTCGTCCGAGCGCGCGCCGTCGCCACGGCCGTCTTCCAGCCATACGGCCGGCATGGCCATGGCCGGTCCTTCGCTCACGCCACAGTGAATCTCGTAGCCGCTCACCGCGGCCTGGCTGTCCGCCAACCTGCCCCGCACGTTGCGCAACTGCTTCGTCGGCGCCAGGGTCGTTTCCAGGTCGAGCAAGCCGAGGCCTTCGCTGGATCCCTCCTGGCCCTCGATGCCACCGGGGTCGTGTACGGCGCGGCCGAGCATCTGCATGCCGCCGCAGATGCCGATCACCCGGCCGCCATAACGCACATGACGAAGGATCGCCTCGTCCCACCCCTGTGCGCGCAACCAGGCGAGATCGGCCCGCGTGGATTTGGAGCCGGGCAGCACGATCAGGTCGCAGGCCGGGAAGGCGTCGCCGGGACCGACGAAGACGCAGTCCACCTCCGGATGCCACCGCAGTGCGTCGAGATCGGTGTGGTTGCTGATCCGAGGCAGCGCGGGCACCGCGACGCGCAAGGCGGACCGTGGACGTTCGCTGCGATCTCGCGGCAACGCGTCCTCCGCTTCCAGGACCAGGCCGCTCAGGTAGGGCAACACGCCAAGCACCGGTTTTCCGGTCTCGCGCTCCAGCCAGTCCAGCCCCGGCTGCAGCAAGGCGATGTCACCGCGGAACCGGTTGATGACGAAGCCCACGATGCGTGCGCGCTCGCTTTCGGAGAGCAAGGCCAGGGTACCGACGAGGTGCGCGAAAACGCCGCCGCGATCGATGTCGGCGACGAGCACGACGGGGCAATCCACCGCCTCCGCGTATCCCATGTTCGCGATGTCCCGGTCGCGAAGATTGATCTCGGCCGGACTGCCCGCGCCTTCGACGACCAACGCGTCGTACCGATCCACCAACCGCGCATGCGAGGCGAGCACCGCCTCCATCGCCACCCGTTTGTAGGCGTGGTAGCCGACGGCGTCCATGTTGCCTATGGCGTGCCCGTGCACGATCACCTGGGCGCCGGTATCGCTGTTCGGTTTCAACAGTACCGGGTTGAAGTCGGTATGCGGGGGCACACCCGCCGCCTGCGCCTGCACGGCCTGTGCGCGGCCTATTTCGCCGCCATCCACGGTCACGGCGGAATTGAGTGCCATGTTCTGTGGCTTGAACGGTGCGACAGCGGCACCACGACGGTACAACCAACGGCACAGCGCGGCGACCACGGTGCTCTTGCCCGCGTCGGACGTGCAGCCTTGCACCATGAGTACGCGGGCACTCATCGCATGACCTCCGCGAGGACACGATCCAGTCGCGCGAAAGCGGCATCATCCGCGGGCAAGCCAAAACGCACGGCCCGCGGGGCGTCGAAATATCGGACGAGGACCGCGTGTCGCGCCAGCGACCGCTGCAGTTCCGCCGCGTCGGATCGTTCGCAGTACTGGAAGAATTCGCAGCCACGGGACGGACGCAGGCCATGCTTCGTCAGCATCGTCCACAATCGTGCGGACGCCTCGTGCAACCACGCCCGCGCGGAGACCTGCCACGCGCGGTCCATCAGCGCCTGTGTCACGGCATACCGGCTCGGGCCCGTCAGCGTCCACGGTCCGAGCACTTCCGCCAATGCATCGAGCAAGCCCGGCCATGCCGCGATGAAACCCGCGCGTGCACCGGCCATCCCGAAGAATTTACCGACCGAGCGAAGTACGATGATGCCGTCGCGTACATGCGGCACCAGGCTGTCGTCCGGCCGCGTGTCGATGAACGCCTCGTCCACCACGAGCCAAGGATCGTTACCTGCCATGGGACCTGCTACGGAGCCTGCTACAGGGCCTGCTTTTGTGGGAGCCGCTTCAGCGGCGATGAGGGCTTGACTCGAACTGACCCGCTGCCGCGGGATCGCCGCTGAAGCGGCTCCCACAAGAACGGTGTGCAAGTCCAGCAGAGCGTCACGGTCCAGGCAGGCACCGGTGGGATTGTTCGGGCGGATCACGATGACGACATCGAACTCCGAAGCCCGTGCGAGCAGTTCCGGAAGTGGCAGTGGCACGACGTCGTGACCCGCTTGCCGCCATGCGTGCGCATGCTCCGCATAGCCGGGCGCGATCACGCCCACTCGCGACCGCGCGCGCAAACGCGGCAGCGCCGCGATGGCGGCTTGCGAGCCCGCGACCGGCAGCAGGTGCCGGGTACCGTAATAGGCACGCGCGGCATCCAGCAGGCCATCGTCATCCTCGGGAAGACGCTGCCACGCGTCGGCCGGGACGAGAGGCACCGGCCACGCGCGAGGACTCACCCCCGTCGACAGATCGAGCCAGGCCTCGCGTGGGATAGCGAACTCGCGAGCGGCGCGCGCAAGACGTCCACCGTGTTCAAGCATGCGCCGCCACTCCCACCAACAGCACGACAACCAGCCAGGCGACGACCGCGCGATCGACCAGACGCAACGCGCGGACTATCGAGGACGCATCGGGCAACTCGCCCTCGCCAAGCATGGGACGCTCTTCCCACCGGCCGTGATAAGGAGCCGGACCACCCAGACACACGCGCAGCGCACCCGCGCCGGAAGCCATCACCGGACCCGCATTGGGGCTGTCCCATGACGGGGCTTGCGTGCGCCAGCAGCGGAGGGCCGTGACGGCATCGCCCATGGCGGCATAGCTGAGCGCGGTGAGCCTGGCCGGCACGTAACCGAGGACATCGTCGGTCCGCGCCGCGGCCCAACCGAAGCGTTCGTAGCGATCGGTCCGGTAACCCCACATGGCGTCAAGCGTATTGACCAGGCGGAACAGCAAGGCCCCGGGCGCGCCGAACACGATGAACCAGAACAGCGCACCGAATACGGCATCGTGGCCGTTCTCCAACACCGATTCCGTGCCGGCCGCGGCGACATGCGTGGCATCCAATGCGCCTGTGTCGCGGCTCACCATGCGGCCCACGGCGGCACGCGCCCGTGGCAGGTCGCCATCGCGCAAGGCGGCAGCCACCGGCCGCGCATGTTCACCGAGGCTGTGTCGCCCCAAGGCGAAATACAGTACGAGCACGTCGAGGGCAAAGACGAGGACAGGCGGCGACACGGCACGCAATCCACAAAACAATGCCACCGGCACGAGCACGGCAAGCATCCACGCGGCAATACCCGCCAGGCGATGGTCGGCATGGAGCCGGCGTTCTACCGCGCTGGCCAGCGAACCGAAGCCGACCAGCGGATGGAAACGGCGCGGCTCGCCGAGTACGGCATCCAGCGCCAAGGCCAGCAGCATCGCCAGCAAGGTCGTCATCGCAGGAAGAGCCGGCACGCCGCGCCGGGATTCGACGGAAAGTAGAAGTGCACGAAGCTCGCCGTCATGCGTCCGCGGCGGTAGACCTTCTCCGCCGTGGGACCGCCGTGAGGGTTGCTCGCCAGGGCCAGCGGCGTCGCCTCCACCGTCGCCTGCGCATAGTGGAACGAGTGCCCGCGCAGGCTTCCCTCGGGCAATTCGACGGCCTGCATGCCCAGCGCCGCCAGCCGCGGCTGGATCGCGGCGTGGCCATGCAACAAGCCCAGCATCGCACCTTCATGGCCATCGCGATCGGCAAGGCGGTCCAGCGCGTAGAGCAGTCCACCGCATTCGGCGAGCAGCGGGCGGCCTGCCTCGACGTGCGCGTGCAGGTCGCGGCGCAGGTCGTCGTGTGCGGCGAGTGCGTCGATATGCAGTTCGGGATAACCGCCCGGCAGCCAGGCCGCATCGCAATCGGGCAGCGGATCGCCCGCCACGGGCGAGAAGAACGACAGATCCGCACCCGCGTCGCGGAGCACGTCGAGGTTGGCGGGATAGAGAAAGGCGAATGCCGCATCGCGTGCGATGGCGATGCGTACGCCATCGAGGCGTACCGAGGAGACGGGCGCCGGGGGCGCCTCGAAGGCGACCGCAGGCGGCAGGTCCATCGGCCCTTGCGCAAGCAAGGCATCCGCCAGCGCATCCAGTCGCGCATCGAGGTCGGCCAGTTCCGCCGCCGCGACGAGACCCAGGTGCCGCTCCGGCAAGGCCATGGCCGCGTCGCGCGGCAATGCCCCGTACCACGCCATGCCCGGGGGCAGGCTGTCGCGCAACAATCCGGCGTGATACGCGCCGCCCACGCGATTGGCGAGCACGCCTTGCACGTGCAGGCCGGGGCGGTAGCTCGCCAGCCCATGTGCCAGCGCACCGAAGGTCTGCGCCATGGCGCTGCCGTCGATCACCGCCATCACCGGCAAGCCGAACGCCATGGCCAGGTCCGCGCTCGACGGCGCACCGTCGAACAGGCCCATCACGCCCTCGACCAGGATCAGGTCCGCGTCGGCCGCGGCGGCGTAAAGCCGTGCGCGAACGTCGTCGTCCCCGCCCATCCAGGGATCGAGCTGATACACCGGTGCCCCGCTCGCGCGCTCCAGGATCATCGGATCGAGGAAATCCGGCCCCGTCTTGAACACGCGCACGCGGTGTCCCTGCCGCACGTGGGCACGGGCGAGCGCGGCGGTGACGCTGGTCTTGCCCTGCCCCGACGCAGGCGCGGAAACCAGCAGCGCGGGACAGGCACGGCTCACAGCTCGACGCCCTTCTGCGCGCGGATACCTGCCTGGTAAGCGTGCTTGACCACGCGCATCTCCGTGACGGTGTCGGCGGCGGCGACGAGTTCATCGGGCGCACCACGGCCGGTGATGACGACATGCTGCCGTTCGGGCCGTAGGCGCAGTGCCTCCAGCACGCGGTCGAGCGGGACATAGCGCTTCACCAGGGCGATGTTGAGTTCGTCGAGCAACACGAAGTCGTAGGCGGGATCGCGAAGCATGCTCTCCGCCACTTCCCACGCCGCCGTCGCCGCGGCGACATCGCGCGCCTTGTCCTGGGTTTCCCAGGTGTAGCCCTCGCCCATCACGTGGTAGTCCAGCGGGCCGTCCTCGAACATGCGGAAAAACGCCTCCTCGCCGGTGGAGAAACTGCCCTTGATGAACTGCACGACGCCACAGCGGAAGCCATGGCCGAGCGACCGCGCCAGCATACCGAAGCCCGACGAACTCTTGCCCTTGCCGTTGCCGGTGTTCACCACCAGCACGCCGCGGTCGATGGTCGCCCTGGCGATGCGCCGGTCGATCAGCTCCTTCTTGCGGCGCATCCGGTCGCGATGGCGCGCATCCTCGTCCATGTCCTGCCAGGGCACGGCGTCGTTCATGCGCTGGCCGTCTTGCCGTCGCCTGCGCGCGGCGCGAAGCGGAACACCAGGGCCTGGACCAGCTGGGCCGCGAGCACGTAACCGGCAGCGGCACGAACGAACAACGGCGCCCATTGGGCGAAGCGCTGCACGTACTGGGCCATGTTCGGCTCGGTGTAACGGCCACCCAGCCAGTAGAACGCGCCGTTCGAGATCGCATAGGAGACCGTGGCGCTGACGACGATGCCCGCGAAGACGAGGGCGTGCGAGGCAAGCGATCCGTCGAAACGCGGCGCCAGGAGCCGCCCCGCGTACCACAGCACCGCATAGGCCAGCGGCAGGAACGAGTAGGCCACGGTGATGCAGAAGTCGCTCACCCCCGCGTAGCTCACCGAGTACCAGTCGATCAGCACCGAGAGAACGACGAAGCCGAGAAAGGCCAGGTGCTTGCGCAGGTAGAGACCACCCAGGAAGAACAACGCCATCGAGGCGTCTGGCAGGTGCAAGGCGTCGCCGAAGTGGGAGAAGCGCGTGCCGAGCATGAGCAAGGCGAACAACGCGGCGACGGCGGCGAACAAGGGACGCGAAAGCGGTTTCATCGGAAAGACCTCGATGGTGTGCACGGTTATGAACGGGGCTGGTAGCGCAGCGTGAGCATCCAGTTGCGACCCGGCTGGTTGAAGTAGCGGGCCGTTTCGTAGTGGCGGTCGAAGATGTTGTTGGCCGAAAGTTCGACCTTCCATGCCGCGTCGAAGGCGTATGCCATACGCAGGTCGGTCAACGCGTAGCCGCCGAGGCGATGGGCGTTGGCGGTATCGTCGTAGCGATAACCGGAGGCGAACACGCTCGCACCGGCACTGAACGCGCCGAAGCTGCGGTCGACGTCGACATGCGCGGTACGGCGCGCACGGCGCGGCAACAGGTTGCCGTGCGAGGCATCGTCGCTATCGTCTTCCGGCTGCAACCAAGTCGCGTTGCCGGCCAGGCGCCAGTCGCCAAGCGTGGTGTCCGCCGCCAGTTCGACACCGCGAATGCGCGAACGATCGATGTTGTTCGCCCCGCCGAAGGGGAATAGCGGTCCGCTCAGGCTCGCGTCGAACACGATCAGGTTATCGATCTTGTTCTGGAAGGCGTTGATCGACCAGTTGCCCCAGCCGGGCGTGCCACGAACGCCCAGTTCCCAATTCCGCGAGGTCTCCGGGCCCAGGTCGGGGTTGCCGTAGTCGGGGTAGTAGAGATCGTTGAATGTCGGCGCCTTGAACGCGGTGCCGTAGCTGCCCGTGACGCGCAGGGTCTTCGTCAGCGTGTAACCGTATTGCAGGCTGCCGGTGGTCTTTCCGCCGAACTGGCTGTTCTCGTCGCGGCGCAGGCTGGCCTGCACGGAGCTGGCACCGAACTCCTGCTGCCACTGCGCGAACAACGCGTGGTTGCGCCGCGCGTCCACGAGGTAATCGGTATTGCCGACGACGCGATCGCGTTGCCAGTCGAAGCCGAGCGTGGTGAGGCCGGCGCCACCGCCCACCCGGCCAAGGTCGGCCTGCACGGACGCGACATCGCGATGCGTATTGAAGGTATCGGCGTAGACGCTGTTCTCGTAATCGGTGGACAGGTCTTCGCTACGGCCCAGGTTGGCGGTGAACAGCATGTCCTGCGACGGCTTGTAGCGCAGGCGGCCACCGACGACCTGGGTGGCGGATTCGGCGAAGTTGCTGCTGGTCCCATCGTAATGGTTGCGTCCTTCCGTGCGCGTGGCGCTCGCGTCCGCATCCCATTGCTCGTCGAATCGCCAGCCGCCCTTCAACGACAGCGCATTGTCGCGGTAGCCGTCCTTGTCCGGTTCATAAGTGAAGCAGCCGCCGCCGCCCGGGCTGGGTTTGCCCCGGCAGGCGTTGATGCCGTCGGTCTGGTCGTGGCTCGCCTCCACCGCGTACCAGCCCTGGGCACCACGGCCAGCGAAGCCCGCCGAGCCGCGCAGCGTGTCGTAGCTGCCCACGCCCACGGAGAAATGGGGGACGAAGCCGCCTTCGGGATGACGGGTGAAGATCTGGATGACGCCGCCGAGGGCGTCGGAACCATACAGGCTCGAGTACGGGCCGCGCACGATCTCGATGCGCTCGATCTGGTCGACCGGAATATCCTGCAACGCCGCGGTGCCGGAGGTGGCCGAACCGATCTTCACGCCGTCCACCAGCACGAGCACATGGTCGGCCTCGGTGCCGCGCAGGAACACCGAGGTGGCCTTGCCCGGGCCGCCATTGTTGGCGATCGAGACGCCCGGCGTGCCGCGCAGCAGGTCGGCGAGCGAGCGCGGTTGCAAGCGCTCGATCTCGGCCCGGTCGATCACGGTGGAGGCGGCGAGCACCTGGTTGAGGGTCTGGTCGGTGCGGCTGGCGGTGACGACGACCTGGTCGAGGTCGGTGGACGCATCGGCGAACGCCGCGGCCGGCATGAGGAAGGCCACCGCGATGGCGACCGCGAGGCTGGAGGAACGAAATGACACGGGGTGACTCCCTGCTCACCGCGCCTACCCGCGCGGCATGAATGGCGAGGGACAGGAAGCGGGATGGCGGGATCGCCGGCGGCGGAAGGCTGTCGGCCACCCACGACACGGCCCTCCGCCTGTCCGGTGTACCTCGAGGCCGGTCTCCGGGCTCACGAGCGCAGGGAATCCCTGCGGGGACGGCGCCTTCCCATGCCTTGGCACAGTGGCTCGATGCCGACCTTTTGCTCGCCTACCGTTGCGGGGGCAGCTCCGGAATGGCGGCGACCCTTGGCAGGCCGCGCACGTCACCGGATTCCCGTTTCAATCCCCGGCGCTGACGCCGTGGATCACCTTGGGCGCCGACAGTGTAGCCGAACGCGCGGCACGCTTGTCCCGCCAACGCAGAAAGGGCCGCTCGACCGCGTAATGCAGGACGGCGCCACCGGCCAGGGTCGCGGCCGCATAGATGGCGAAACGCAGGAATCGATGGTCGGCCAATTGGCCGTCCAGGGCACCTTGCACCAGATGGAAGACGCCCTTGTGGCTGAGGTAGAGACTGTAGGAGGCGCGGGCCAGCCAACCCGCACCCGGGATATCCAGCCGCGCCAGCCAGGTGTCGCCACTGGCGGCGGCCACGAAGGCGGCCATCGCCAGCGCGATCAACGGATAGCCGACGACGCAGGGCCAGAACCCCGTGCGCGCGCCATCGAACAGCATGAGCGCGGTCGCGAGCAGGAGCGCGCCAAGGATGAGCACCCCGTTCACCCGTGCCCGTAACCACGCCATGGCCCGCGGCCGGTACACGCCGCACACCGCGAGCGCGACACCGGCCAGCAGTCCATCGAGGCGCGCCCATGTCGGGTAGTACAGGTAGCGAAGGTAGACGGTTCCTACGTTCTCGCCCGCCGCCTGCGCCGGCGCGAGCCAGTGGGTCCACGACCATCCGCGCACGAACATGCCGCCAACGACCACCACGGCGCCTGCGACGACGAGCTTCCAGGCGGCCGGCTTACGCGTCAGGGTGAAGGCGAGTATGGGAAACACGAGGTAGAAGTGCTCTTCCACGCAGAGCGACCACACGTGGGAGAAGGCGTAGTTGTCGCCGTTATCGAACAGCAGGTTGAAGGTGAAGGTGGGGAACTGCCATAGCGGCTGCATCCCTGGCGTCTCCCGCCACGCTGGCCACAGCACATACAGAGCGAGCACCGTGAAGAACGCGGGCAGGATGCGCACGGCACGGCGCCCGTAAAAGGCTGCGAAGTCGAGTCGGCCCGTGGTGGCGAGGGATTTCAGCACCTGCGTGCCGATCAGGTAGCCGCTGAGCACGAAGAACAGGTCGACGCCCATCCAGCCGGACTGTTCGAGCTTCGAGAAGCCGTCGCCAAGGCCGCCGACGAGGTAGCTGATGCATGGTCGGATGTCCCTTGGTCGGTCCGGGCATGATGGAGCCGTTTGCAGCCAGGCGAGGGCCGACTTCATGGCATTACCCGGGCAACGTTCGTAGGCGATTCCCACCCGGTCCGACGGGCTGTCGCCCGCCGCGCTATGATCGCCACGCGCACGGTCACCTGGGGAGGTAGCCCGGCGTCTTATCAAGGGGGCACACATGTCTGACGTTATCGATTTCCTGGAACGCATGGGCGGCAACGCCGCGCTGAATGACGCCGGTACGGCCGAACTCGCCCGCGAACTGGACGCGGCCGCTGTTGATGGCGCGCTGGCCGCCGCGATCCTCGCCGGTGACGAGGGAGCGCTGCGCGACCGCATCGCGCCGGGCACGTTCTACAGCATCCAGCTTGGCGACACTCCGCAGAACGAGGAAGGCTCGGAACCGCCCGCGAACGATGCACCCGAGACGCCCGACGTGCCCGATCCCTCGGACGCCTGAGCGCGAGGCCACGGTGGCATGATCGGTCGCTTCGGACGCCGGCTGGGGCTGGCGATCGCATTCACGCTGGCGTTCCATGCCGGCGCGGCCCTCGCTCAGCTCACGCCGGGCGAGGACGCGACGGCGACGCTCGCACATGCCGACGCGACCAAGACCTCCGACCATCCCGCCTTCATGGATACGGTGGCGCGGCTCGGCCGTGACGTTCCGCGACTGACCGCGGCACAACGGGCCCATCTTCATTATCTCGAAGCCTGGCAGGTCGCCTATGCCGGCAATTACGAAGCCGCGGTGCCATTGCTCGAGGCGGTGATCGGTGGTTCATCCGATACCACCTTGCGTTTTCGCGCCACCGCCACGCTGATCAACATCCTGGGCATCGGGCACCGTTACCAGGAAGCGTTCTCCCGCCTGACCGAACTCACCGATAGCCTGCCCGAGGTAAGCGACCCGCAGGCCCGCCTCCAGGGCCTGGGCGAGGCGGCGCAGATGCTCACGTCCGCCGGCCAGTACGACATCGCCGCCGAATACGCCGAGCGGATGATCGAAAGCACGCCCGCCGGCGACAGCGCCTGCAAGGGCACCTTTATCAAGCTCCATGCGCTTTATCGGGGCAAGCGCATCGAAGGAGCCGATCCGCGTTTCACCCAGGGCATCGCGGCATGCGAGGCCGCCGGCGAGAACCTCATCGCCAATGCGCTTCGCGCGGACGTGGCCGAGGGAACCATCCATGCCGGACACGCCGCCGAAGCCGTCGCCATGCTGGAGAAGCACTACCCGGCGGTCGTGCGCGACCAATATCCGAGCCTCATTTCACAATTCGAGTCGCTGCTCGCCGAGGGCCATTGGCAGACCGGCGATGTGGACGCGGCGGAAAAATATGCCCATGCGGCGGTCGACAGTTCGATCGCGGGGGAATATTCCGAACCCATGGCGGTGGCGCTGCGAACGCTGTACCTGGCCGCCAAGCGGCGCGGCGATTTCCGCGCCTCGACCGATTGGCTCGAACGCTACATGCAGGCGGACAAGGGCTATCTCGATGATGTGACGGCCCGTGCGCTCGCCTACCAGGTGGTGAAGCAACAGGTGACCTCCAGCCGCATGGAAGCCGACGCGCTCGACCGCCAGAACCAGATCCTGCACCTGCAACGCGAAGTCGACCGGCGCTCGATGGAAACGAGCCGGCTCTACATCCTGTTGTTGCTCACCGTCCTGGCGGCGATCGGCCTGTGGCTGGTCCGCACCAAGCGTTCGCAGCTGCGTTTCATGCGCATGGCACGCCGTGACAGCCTCACCGGCATCTGCAACCGCCAGCATTTCGTCGAGGAAGCCACGCAGACATTGCAGAACGTTCGCAAGAACGGCAAGCCCTCGTGCCTGATCCTGTTCGACCTGGACCATTTCAAACTGGTCAACGATACGTACGGGCACGCCGAAGGCGATTGGGTGCTCCTGCGCGTCGTCGCCGAATGCCGCGACCACATACTCGAGGGAGACGTGTTCGGCCGGCTGGGCGGGGAGGAATTCGGCATCCTCCTGCCGAACGCCGACGAGACCGCCGGCGCGAAGCGCGCGGACATGATCCGCACGGCGCTCGCCGCGCCGCCCGCCGGCGGCCCCTCCACGGCCCATGTGACGGCCAGCTTCGGCGTGGCTTGCACGTCACGCCACGGCGAACAGCTCGACCGGCTACTGGCAAAGGCAGACGAGGCGCTCTATCGGGCCAAGGCCGCTGGGCGCAACCGCGTCGAGATCGCCTTGCCTGACGAACCGTTGTCCGAATCCGTGTCCCGCGAAGCCATGCCGGCCGCTTCGTCGACCTGGGCCGCCCGGCACTAGGCGATGCGGTGCAACGCCGCGAGCAACGTCTCGATGTAGGTACGGCTTGCCCTGAGCGCCGTGCCGTCGCGCAGGCGCAACACCGCGTCGCGATTCGGTCGCGGGCGCAGCTCCTCCACCTGGTCGATGCGAACGATCGCCGATCGGTGCACGCGCACGAATCGCGCGGGGTCGAGCCGGCGCGCAAGCGTGTGCAGCGGCTCGCGCAACAGGTGCCGTCGTCCCAGTACATGCAAGACCGCGTAGTCGCCGTCGGCTTCGATCCATTCGACATCGTCCGCATCGATGAAGCTCAATCTGGTACCGACCCGGATGGCGAAGTGCCGTGTTGTCGCCGCCATCGTCTGTCCACGCAATTGACGCCTCGTCCGGTCGATCGCTTCGCCGAAACGCTCGTCGTCGATGGGCTTCAGCAGGTAATCCACCGCCTGGAGTTCAAAGGCGCGCACGGCGAAGTGCTCGTGCGCGGTGAGAAGAATGGCAAGAGGACGTTCGGCCACCGGAATCGTCGCCAGGGCGTCGAGGCCATCGCGTCCGGGCATCTGGACATCGACGATCACCACATCTACCGAATGGCGGCGAAGCGCGGCGAGTTCGTGTCCATCCACGAACTCACCAACGACAACGACATCGGGCTCGCCGCGCAACCGCGCCACGACGCCGGCGCGGGCCAGCGGTTCGTCGTCCACCACCGCCACGCGGATCATGCGGCAGCCCGCCCGGGTTCCACGATCCGCCACGGCAGTTCGATCGCGACACGCCATTTCGCCTGGACCGGTGCGGACTCGAATCGGTATGCGCCGGGGTACAGTGCATCCAGCCGCGCGCGTACGTTTGCCAGCCCTACGCCAGTCGCCCGGTTATCCACGGGGAATGGCACGTCGTTGTCGACGGTCACGCAAAGGCGATCACCTTCGCGCACGATGCGGATGGCCAACTCCCCCGCGATCCCTAGCGGGGCGATGCCATGGTGGATCGCGTTCTCGACCAGCGGCTGGAGAAGCAGGTACGGCAAGGTTGCATCGAGGACATCCGGCCCTGCCCGCATATCCACGTACAGGCGATCGCCCAACCTCGCTTTTTCGATGTCCAGGTAGGTGGAAGTGAAAGCGATTTCCTCAGCCACGCTGACTTCGTGCCCACGGATTTCCTCCAGCGTGGCGCGGAGGAAATCGCCGAGGCGGGCGATCATGCGGCTGGCCTCCCGCTTTCGATCGTCAGCGACGAGGGCGGAAATCGCATTGAGTGTATTGAAGAGGAAGTGCGGCTGCAGCTGGTAGCGCAAGGCGCGTAGTTCGGCATCGCGCGCCGCAAGCCACGCGAGCCGCACGCGCTCACCCTCGGCCTGCAGGGCTGCACGGTGCAGCACGATCGCCTGCAACCCGCAGAAGGCGACGAGGGCAAGCCAGCAACCGTCCAGCCCGCCAAACACCCAGGTCCAGTTCCAACGCACCCGCGCGTCCTCGTTGGCGATGAAACGCAAGGCGATCACGGCGTTCAGCACCGACATCGCGTAGGTGGCCGGGAGGAGCACGGCGGCCATCGTCCAGGTACCGGCGCCGCGCCGCCAAAGCGAGCGCTGCAGCCAACCCACCGGCACGATCCAGAACAGGTAGGCGACGGCGTAGAAAAGCCGGAAGGCCAGCACATGCGCATCGCCGACCGACGGAAGGCCCATGACCAACATGCAACCCAGCACGGGCAGGCCCGCGACCCAGGCCATGCCTGGCGACACCGTCACGCTGCGATCTTCACGCATGGCCTTGCCCGTGGCTTCCGTGCCCGCAGTATCGGTCAGAAGTTGGAGGAGTACAGCATGGAGGCAATCTTCCAGCCGTCGTCGGTGCGGATCAGCTGCCAGGTTTCCGCTCCCTTGTTACCCACCTTGCCATCGGCCACGAATTCGAAATCGAAGTAGACCGAGGCCACGCTGCCGTCGGTCTCGATGCGCACGTTGTGGAAGCGTTCCTCGATGCTGGCCTTGGTGCCGCCGACGTAGTCGGCGAACTCCTGCCAGGTCCCCGCCTTGTAGCGGGCGGCTTCCGGGTGCTTCGCCTTGACCTTGCGGTAGCTTTCGTCACCCAGCACGTTCCACCATGCCTTGCTGTCGGCGAGGAAGAGGTTTGCCAGTGCGGCGCGATCGTGGGTTTTCAGGGACGCCTGGAAACGCGTCACCACCTGTTCGATCTCGGCCTTCGGTGAATCGGCGGCGGCGCAAGGGGCAGCGGCCACGAAGGCCAACAGGACGAGAAAATGGCGGAAGCGCATGGCGTGACCTCGATGGTGGGTGCATCGAGCAAACCAGCGGAACCGCCCCGCCGCCAGTGGGCGTGCGGCGGGACGGTGGATCAACGCTGTGAAACGGTCGTTACAGGCAACCCACCAGCCCGTCGTAGACGGAGTAACGCGACATCGGCAGCTTCGCGTGCAGCGCGTCGTCGCCGTTCATCACCTCGTAGAATTTATCCACCGGGGTGTCCTTGGCGAGCAGAAGCTTGCATTTGTAAAGCTTGGCCGCGGTCTGCACGGCGCCGGATTTCGGGTTCACCATGGCGGTACTGCCGGAGAACAGCCAGAGGCACTGCTTCATGGTCCCCTTGGTGGTGTCGACCGAGCAGCGAAGCTGCATCGGGCGAAGATTGGCGTATTCCCCTTCGCAGAAGGTGTCGCCGCAGATCTTGTCGAAGCCGGCGCTGAGCCGGGCCTCCGCCTCGACGAAGCGATCCATGCCTTGCTCCGATGCGGGCCAGTCGATGGCGTCGACATAACGGGCGGGAGTGGGTGCGACCTGGGCGAAGGCGGCGGCGGGCAGGACGAAGAGAACGGCGGCGAGCGTGTTTCGAAGCATCATGGTGACTCCTTGGTTGAGGAGCCACCATGAAACGCTCATCGCGAAAGCGCGTATGTCCCTCTCCGCCCACGCCCGCGTGTAGCCACCCGGCCAGCCGCGAAGTAGGAAGGATCTATAGCCAGCGCCCGTAGCGCCGGATATAGATCGTCTTCACCACCTGCGTGAGCACGCAGTAACACACCAGCGTCAGCGCCAGCCACGCGAAATAGATGCCCGGCAAGGGATGCATGCCAATGCGCGCGCCGAGGCCCGAGTAAGGAATCAACATGCCGACGACCATGATCGCGCCGGTCAACGCCAGCACGGGCGCGGACGCCATGCTGCGCAGGAACGGGATGCGCCGCGTACGGATCATGTGCACGATCAGGGTCTGCGAGAGCAGGCCCTCGATGAACCAGCCCGACTGGAACAACGATTGGTGCGCGACGTCGTTGGCGCCGAACCAGTGCCACATCAGCCAGAACGTGGTGATGTCGAACACCGAGCTGACCGGGCCGATCCAGACCATGAAGCGGCCGATGTCGCCGGCGTCCCACTTGCGTGGCTGGCGCAGGTACTCCTCGTCCATGCGGTCGAACGGAATCGACAGCTGCGAGAGATCGTAGAGCAGGTTCTGCACGAGGATCTGCAACGGCAGCATCGGAAGGAACGGAAGGAAGGCGCTTGCCACGAGCACACTGAACACGTTGCCGAAGTTCGAGCTGGCGGTCATCTTGATGTACTTCATGATGTTGCCGAAGGTGACCCGTCCCTCGATCACACCCTCCTCCAGCACCATGAGGTTCTTTTCCAGCAGGATGATGTCCGCCGACTCCTTCGCGATATCCGTCGCGGTATCGACCGAGATACCCACGTCGGCATCGCGCAGGGCGGGAGCATCGTTGATGCCGTCGCCCAGGAAGCCGACGGTATGCCCCTTGCGCTGGAGCGAGCGAACCACGCGAGCCTTCTGCACCGGCGACATCTTCGCGAAAACGGTGGTCTTTTCCACCATCGCGTCGAGCGCCTCGTCGTCCAGTTGCTCGATGTCGCGGCCCTGGGCCGACGCTTCCACGTCGAGGCCGACCTCGGTGCAGATCTTCCGCGTCACCGCCTCGTTGTCGCCGGTGATCACCTTCACCGCCACGCCATGGTGGTTCAGCGCGCGGATGGCGGTGGCGGCCGAGTCCTTCGGCGGGTCGAGGAAGGCCAGGCAGCCGACGGCGGTAAGGCCCTGCTCGTCCGCCACGCCATAGGCACGATCACCCGTCGGATCGCGGCGGACGGCCACGACCAGCACACGCAGGCCGTCTTCGTTGAGGCGACGGGTCATCGCGCGGATCTCCGTGCGCTTCTCCGCCGTCATCGACTCGGTCACGTCGCCGATGCGTGCCTCGCTGCAGATTGCCAGCATCTCCTCGACCGCGCCCTTGCAGACCAGCAGCTGTTCGCCCTTCCCGTCCGCCACGACCACCGACATGCGGCGGCGCTGGAAATCGAACGGGATCTCGTCCACCACGTGGAAGCGGTGCGCCACGGGTTCGAGATCCCGGTGAGCCAGCACGGCCTTGTCCATCAGGTTGCGCAGGCCGGTCTGGAAGCGGCTGTTGAGGTAGCCGTACTCCAGCGCCTCGTCCGAATCGTCGCCATTGAGGTCGACGTGGCGTTCGAGCACGATCTTGTCCAGCGTCAGGGTGCCGGTCTTGTCCGTGCACAGCACGTCCATCGCACCGAAGTTCTGGATCGCGTTGAGGCGCTTCACCACCACCTTGCGCTTCGACATGGCGAGGGCGCCCTTGCCGAGGTTGGCGGTGACGATCAGCGGCAGCATTTCCGGCGTCAGGCCCACCGCCACCGAAAGCCCGAACATGAAGGCTTCCACCCAGTCGTGCTTGTCGAAGCCGTTGATCAGGAAAACCACCGGCACCATCACCGCCATGAAGCGGATCAACAACCAGCTCACCGAGGAGATGCCCCGGTCGAAGCTGGTCTGCACGCGCTCGCCCGAAAGGGTGTGCGCCAACGATCCCAGGTAGGTGCGCCCGCCCGTCGCCAGCACCACGGCGGTGGCGGTGCCGGAAACCACGTTGGTGCCCATGTAGCAGATCGTCGGCAGGTCGAGTGGCCCGGACGAAGTATCGCCGGCCGTGGTGCCGTTGGGTGCGGCCTTCTCGACCGGAATCGACTCGCCGGTGAGGATCGCCTGGCTGATGAAGAGGTCCTTCGCCGCCAACAGGCGCAAGTCGGCCGGCACCATGTCGCCGGCGCCGAGGTGGACGATGTCGCCGACGACGAGTTCCTCGACCGGCACCTCGATGCGCTCGGCGTGGCCGTCGTCCGCGCGGCGGGTGACGGTGGCCGTGTTGCGCACCATCGCCTTCAGCTTCTCCGCCGCACGCGAGGAACGGAACTCCTGGGTGAACGACAACAGCACGCTGATCGCCACCATCACCGCGATGATGACGGGACCGGTGACATCGTCGGGCTCGGTGAACAGCTGCACCCCCGCGAGCACGAGCAGCACGATGATGAAGGGGTTACGGAAAGCACGCAGCAACTGGATCGACCAGTGCGGCGGTTTCTCGTGACCCACCTCATTGATGCCATCACGATCGAGACGCTCGGCGATGGCGGCCTCGTCGAGACCGTCCGGCCGGGCATCCAGCGCACGCAGCAGTTCATCCGCGGGACGATAGGCGTCCGCGGTGGCTTGGGTGTAGATCTTGGCGGCGACGGCCGCCTGCGAGGTGTGGATCTTCATGGCTCGCTACCTCTCCGGACGCGCGGTCCGGTCAGGCGCGAGCGGCCGCCGGCGGTTAGCCGAAGGCGAGCGCGCCGGCGCGGGGCCGACGTTCGGTGTCGCTATGGATATCGACGGCGGACGGCGTAAGCCGCGCCGTAGTGTCTATGTCGCTGTTCATGGCCTCGGAAGTTTGCCATCCGCGGGTTTCAACGAGCTTTCAGCAGTGTCGAGCGAACGCGGCACGGTGATCGTGCGCTTGGCCGGCACCGGGCCGGTGGCGCGGCGGCGGGCGAGTGCGAAAGCGAGACGGCGGCCGAACATGCGCGGCGCGGTCTTGTCGAGCTGGAGGTTCATGGCTCAATCCT
This sequence comes from Luteibacter jiangsuensis, assembly GCF_030812295.1. GTDB lineage: Bacteria > Pseudomonadota > Gammaproteobacteria > Xanthomonadales > Rhodanobacteraceae > Luteibacter > Luteibacter jiangsuensis_A. Next base: position 791,608 of record NZ_JAUSSK010000002.1, on the reverse strand, counting down.
CGAATAACGGAAGCTCACGGCTTCCGACGAGGAGAGCCGGACTTTCCCTAGCGGAGGAAAGCGCCGGCCGACCGGGTGCGGTCGCCGCGGGCGATGAGTTTTGCCAGCGCCGGGACCCGATGCGTGCGGGAACCGGCGCGTCGACTAGGGTAGACGTCCATATGCCTGGATAAGCTAAGAGGGTTACTGCCGCACGAGACCCCGTACGGTAGCCGGGGAATTGTCGCGCCGCGGCGAAGCGCGGTCAAGCGAAATTCGCGGGCCGCGAAGATTCAGGCCGGCAGGGGCAAGCCGTGCTTGATGCCCGCTTCGTACTCGGCCGCCTCGCCCAGCAACCACTCGCGAAAACGCGCCACGCCGCTGTGCGATTCCGAGCGCTTCGGGTAGACGAGGTAGTACGCCTCGGCGACACGCATGCGCTCCTTGCACAGCACCGTCAACGCCCCGCACTCGATCAGCGAGCGCGCCATGACGAGGCGGCCCAGTGCCACGCCCATGCCTTCGAGCACCGCGCGCTGCAAGTGCTCGGTGTTGTCGAAGCGCGCGACATAGCGCGACGGCAGTGGCATGCCGAAGGTTTCGGCCCAGTCGTTCCAGCGGCCCGATGGATCGCCGAGCAAGGGCCAACCCGCAAGCGAGGTGTCCGGCAGGCCGCCCATGCGGCGCACCAGGGATGGGCTGGCGATCGGCACGATGTACTCGTCGAACAGGCGCTCCGCCTTTGTCCGCGGCCATGCGCCGAGACCGTAGCGGAACGCCACGTCCACCGTCGATTCGCGATCGAAGTCGACCACCGACACCGATGAGTGAAGGCTGAGTTCCAGTTCGGGATGTTTGCCGACGAGCCTTGGCAGCCGGGGGACCAGCCAGCTCGACGCGACCGACGGCAGCACGCTCAGCGTCACCGCATCCTGGTGCCTTCCCTCGAAACGGCCCAAGGCATGCTCGATACCTTCGAAATGATGGCCGATGGCTTCCAGCAGGTGGGCGCCGTCAGCGGTCAGGGTGACGCCACGCGGCCCACGGTCGAACAAGGAGCGGCCGAGGCGTTCCTCGAGGTTGCGGATCTGGTGGCTCAACGCGCTGACGGTAAGGTTCAGCTGTTCCGCCGCGCGCGACAGCTTCCCCGTGCGGGCGACCAGGACGAACCCCTGAAGCAGACCGAGCGGGAGGCGGGACATGTGAAAATTCCTCAAGGCCGGGTTGCAAACATATCGCTTTTTGGCCCGCGTTAGAACGGGCACCCTTTACCTCACCGAAAGCCGCAAGTCGTTGCGAACGGTGTAATGGGAGGGTGTCATGGCATCGATCTTCACCGGCCTTGCCTTCATGCACGGCCACATCGTCGACCGCGAACTGGTGCTCCGGCTGGGCCGTGAGGACACCGTAGTCGATCGCGGTGCGGGCGTTCCAAGAGCTCCGGCGACCACTCGCAAGGAAACCGTCAAGGCCACGGCGAGACTGCCGGGAAGTCCTGCCTGCGCCACCTGCTGAAACACGCCGCCTGAACCTGGCTTGCGTCATCATGGGCATTTCCGCCCTTATCGGAGATGACGCATGAAGTTACGCAACCTCGGGCGTTCGCCCCTGCGGGTCGCCCCGCTTGCCTTCGGCGGCAACGTCTTTGGCTGGAGCGCCGACGAGCCTCGCTCGTTCGACCTCCTCGATGCCTTCGTCGACCACGGCTTCAACCTCATCGACACGGCCGATGTCTACGAGGCGTGGGTGCCGGGTAACGAGGGGGGCGAGTCCGAGACGATCATCGGCAAATGGCTGAAGAAGAGCGGCAAGCGCGACAAGGTCGTCATCGCCACCAAGGTGGGCAAGTGGGCGCGTTATCCCGGGCTGGCGCCCACCAATATCAAGGAGGCGGTGGAGGATTCCCTGCGCCGCCTGCAAACCGACCACATCGACCTCTATCAGTCGCACGAGGACGACCCGAAGGTGCCTCTCGAGGAGACGTTGCGCGCATTCGACGACCTCGTGAAGACCGGGAAAGTACGTGTCATCGGTGCGTCCAATTACGACGCCACGCGACTGGCCGACGCCCTGAGCACCAGTGCGTCGAAGGGCCTGGCGCGTTACGAGTCGATGCAGCCGGAGTACAACCTCATGGATCGCAAGGGCTTCGAGGAAGCCTTGCAACCGCTGTGCGTGAAAGAGCAAGTCGGCGTGATCAGTTATTACTCGCTGGCGAGCGGCTTCCTCAGCGGCAAATACCGTAGCGAAGCGGACCTGGCCAAGAGCAGCGCCCGGGGTGGCAAGGTGAAGGCGTACCTCAACGACCGCGGGTATCGCGTCCTGGCGGCACTGGACGAGGTGTCAAGGGCGCACGATGCGAAGCCGGCACAGGTGGCGCTGGCATGGGTGATGGCGCAACCGTCGATCGCCGCCGCCATCGCCAGTGCCACGTCGCTGGAGCAACTGGACGAGATCGCGAAGGCGGCGACACTCGAGCTGACGCCGGCGGACCTGGCGACCCTGAAGGCCGCCAGCGACTACTGACTGGCGGCCCCGGGCCTTTCCCGCAGGCCCCATCGGAGCCTCCTGTGGGAGCCGCTTCAGCGGCGATGGGTGCCTGCGGCTCACATACCGGTCAGCGCGAGGCCACCAACACGTCCAGAGCCGCGTTGAACGTGGCGCTGGGGCGCATGGCGGCGCTCACCCGCTTCATGTCCGGGTGGTAGTAGCCGCCGATCTCCACGTGCTTGCCCTGTGCGCCGTTGAGTTCGGCGACGATCTTCGCCTCGTTCTCGGCCAGGGTCTTCGCCACGGCGGCGAACCTGGCCTTCAGTTCCGCATCGTCGTCCTGGGCGGCCAGGGCTTCCGCCCAGTACATCGCCAGGTAGAAATGGCTACCGCGATTGTCGATCTCGCCGACCTTGCGGGCGGGAGACTTGTTGCTGTCGAGGAAGCGGCCGTTGGCCTGGTCGAGCGTCTTCGCCAGCACGCGGGCGTGCTTGTTGTCGTAGCGCTCGGCCAGGTGCTCCAGCGACGCGGCCAGGGCCAGGAATTCCCCCAGCGAATCCCAGCGCAGGTAGCCTTCCTCGACGAACTGCTGCACGTGCTTCGGTGCCGAACCGCCCGCGCCGGTCTCGAAGAGGCCACCGCCGGCCATCAATGGCACGATGGAGAGCATCTTCGCGGAGGTGCCCAACTCCATGATGGGGAACAGGTCGGTGAGGTAATCGCGCAGCACGTTGCCGGTGACCGAGATGGTGTCTTCGCCCTTGCGGATGCGCTCGAGCGAAAACCTGGTCGCCTCCACCGGCGGAAGCACGCGGATGTCGAGGCCACTGGTGTCGTGGTCCTTGAGGTAGCGCTCGACCTTGGCGATGACCTGCGCGTCGTGCGCACGATTCTTGTCCAGCCAGAACACCGCCGGCGTCGCCGACAGCCGCGCGCGCTGGACGGCGAGCTTCACCCAATCCTGGATCGGCGCATCCTTGGTCTGGCACATGCGCCAGATGTCGCCCGCCTCGACGGCGTGTTCGAACACCACGGTGCCATCGTCCGCGACGACGCGTACCGTGCCGTCGGCGGGGACCTGGAAGGTCTTGTCGTGCGAGCCGTATTCCTCGGCTTTCTGCGCCATCAGGCCGACGTTCGGCACGCTGCCCATCGTGGCCGGATCGAATGCGCCGTGCGCGATGCAATCCTCGATCACGGCCTGGTAGACGCCGGCGTAGCAACGATCGGGAATGACCGCCTTGGTGTCCTGCAACTTGCCTTCCGCATTCCACATGCAGCCGGAGTCGCGGATCATCGCCGGCATCGAGGCGTCGACGATCACATCGCTGGGCACGTGCAGGTTGGTGATGCCCTTGTCGGAATTGACCATCGCCAATGCCGGGCGCTGCGCATACTCAGCCTGCAGGTCGGACTCGATCTGCGCACGCGTGCCCGCGTCGAGCTTGTCCAGCCGTGCATAGAGATCACCGATGCCGTTGTTGGCGTCGAAGCCCACCTGCTTGAGCGTGTCGGCGTGCTTCGCCAGCACGTCCTTGTAGAACTCGCGCACGACGATGCCGAACATGATGGGGTCGGAGACCTTCATCATCGTGGCCTTCAGGTGCAGCGAGAACAGTACGCCCTTGGCCTTCGCGTCCGCGATCTGGGTATCGATAAAGGTTGCCAGCGCCTTGCGGCTCATCACCGAGGCATCGACGATCTCGCCGGCCTTCACCGCGAGCTTGTCCTTCAGGACTTTCGTCGCGCCGTCCTTGCCAGCGAACTCGATGCGCAGGCTGCCCGCCTTGTCCAGCGTGGACGACTTCTCGCTGCCGTAGAAATCGCCGCCATCCATGTGCGCGACGTGCGACTTCGACTCCGGCGACCACTTGCCCATGCGATGCGGATGCTTGCGCGCATAGTTCTTGACCGAAAGCGGTGCGCGGCGGTCGGAGTTGCCTTCGCGCAACACGGGGTTCACGGCGCTGCCCATGGCCTTGCCGTAGCGCGCGTTGATTTCCTTCTCTTCGTCCGTCGACGGGGCATCCATGTAGTCGGGCAGGTGGTAGCCCTGCGACTGCAGTTCGCGAATGGCGGCCTTCATCTGCGGCACGGAGGCGCTGATGTTCGGCAGCTTGATGATGTTGGCTTCCGGCGTGGTGGCCAGTTGTCCCAACTCGGCGAGGTGGTCGCCGATCCTCTGCGCATCGGTGAGACGCTCCGGGAACTGCGCCAGGATCCGGCCAGCGAGCGAGATATCGCGCGTTTCCACCGCCACGCCCGCGGTGCCGGCGAAGGCCTCGACGATCGGCAGGAACGAAGCGGTGGCGAGGAACGGTGCTTCGTCGGTGAGCGTATAGATGATCTTGGGCGAGCTGGACATGATTCGGCGAGCCTTATGCTTGAGTGGGCCAGGTCATGGGGCTCGCCAGCGCAGGCCTCGAGGGCGCACCGGCGAGCGGGAAACCTGTCCATTGTGGCCCGATTCGGCGGGAGGGGGAAAGCGATCCGGAGGCACGGCCGTCATGCCGCATGGGAAAGGTGGGGTCTGGGCCAGCACCTATCGCCGACAGGGCCGGCCCCCACCAAGGCGAGAGCGCGAGCCTGGTGGGGGCCGGCCCTGTCGGCGATTCTTCGGCTCGGTGGGAACCAACCTTGCGAGTGATTCAGGTACCGGCGGCGCGCAGGGCGCGCCGCTCCCTCTTCCGCGCCAGCCGCCTTGCCTTGCGCGCCTTCCAGCGCTCCGACAGGCAGGCGAAGATCACATACAGCGCCGGCGTGGAGAGCAGGGTCAGGCTCTGGGAAATCACCAGGCCGCCGATCATGGCGATGCCCAACGGCCGGCGCAGTTCGGCGCCCTCGCCCAGGCCGATCGCCAGCGGCGTGGCAGCCAGGATCGCCACCATCGTCGTCATCATGATCGGGCGGAAGCGGACCAGGCAGGCCTCGCGAATGGCGCCCTTGTAGTCGAGCCCGTGCTCGCGCTGCGCCACCAGGGCGAAGTCGATCATCATGATCGCGTTCTTCTTCACGATGCCGATCAACAGCACCAGGGCGATCATCGCGACCACCGACAATTCCGTGTCGGTGATGACCAGTGCGGCAAGCGCGCCCACGCCCGCGGCGGGCAGGGTCGAGAGGATGGTCACCGGATGGATGAGGCTCTCGTAGAGCATGCCCATCAGGAGATAGACGGTGACGATCGCGGCCAGGATCAGGAGCGGCATGTCGCTCTGCGACTGCTGGAAGCGGCGGAAGTCGGTGCCGGCGTCGAGCCGGATGTCACCGGGCATGCGCATGCCGTCGATCGTCTTCTGGATGATCTCCATCGCCTCCCCCATGCTGACGTTGGGCGCGAGGTTGAAGCTGACCCCCATGCTCGTGTACTGGTCCTCGTGCACGATCTGGGTGGGCGCGAGCCCCGGCACCTGCCTGGTCACCGCGGTCATCGGTATCATCGCGCCGGAACTGGAGCGTACGTAGATCTGGTTCAGCGATTCCGGCGTGGCCGCCATCTGCGGCAGCGCGTTGACGATCACGCGGTACTGGTTGATGTCCGAGTAGATCGTCGAGACCGCCCGCTGGCCGAAGGCGTTGTAGAGCGCGCCGTCGATGTCGCCGATGGACACGCCCAGGCGTGCCGCCGTATCGCGGTCGATCACCATGTTCTGGCGCAGGCCCGCGGCATCGATATCGCTGCCGACGTCCTTCAGCATCGGATTCTTCTTCAGCGCATCGACCAGCCTGGGAAGCCACGTCTGCAACTCGACGATGTCGTTGCCCTTCAGCGACACCGAATACTGGCCGCCCTGCGTGTTGCCACCGCCACCGCCAGTGGGCAGATCCTGGATCGGGCGCAGGCGCAGGTTGAGGTCGGGATACTTGTTGGCCTTGGCCGACAACCGGTCGAGCACGACGAAGGTGCTCTCCTTGCGCCCTTCCGCCATGGTCTTCAGTTCGATGTTGAAGAAACCGCTGGAACCCGTACGGCTGGTGCCGAGGCGCGAGCCCACCGCCTTCACGGCGGGGTCGTCCAGCAGCATCTGGGTAAGGCGGGCCTGGCGTACCTTCATCTCCCCGAACGACACCGTGGAGCTGGACGTGGCGCGGGCCCCGATCAGGCCGGTGTCCTGCGGCGGGAAGAAGCCCCCCTTGACCATGCCGGCGAGCACGAAGGTCACCCCGACGAGGACCAATGGCGTGATGGCCATGAGCAGGGCGTGGCGCAGGGTCCAGTCCAGGGCCACCCGGTACATCCCGAGCAGGCGCTCGTGCATCCGCTCCAGAGCCTGGCCCAGCTTCGATTCCGGCTTGTCGTCCTTGTGCGCGGTGAGGAAGTGGGCGCACAAGGAAGGCGTCAGGGTCAGCGACACGACGGCCGACACCACGATCGCGGCGACCAGGGTGACCGTGAATTCCTTGAAGAACATGCCGATGATGCCCGGGGCGAGCAGCAACGGAATGAACACCGCCACCAGCGAACCGGTGATCGAGACGATGGTGAAGCCGATCTCGCGCGCACCGAGCAAGGCCGCTTCGAACCGGGGGATGCCTTCGTCCATGTGCCGGATGACGTTCTCGATCACCACGATGGCGTCGTCGACGACGAAACCGATCGCGATCACCAGGGCCAGCAAGGTGAGGTTGTTCAGCGTATAACCGAACGCATACATCGCCACGAACGCACCGGCCAGCGATAGCGGCACGGCGAGGCCCGCGATCACGGTTGGCGCCAACCGCCGCAGGAACAACGCCATCGTCATGATGACCATGGCGAGGCTGATCAGCAGCGTGGCCTGCACCTCGTGCAGCGAAGCGCGGATGGTCGGCGTGCCATCGAAGAACGAATGCAGCTGCACGCCCGCCGGAAGCCATGCCTGCATCGTCGGCATCTGTGCCTTGATCCGGTCCACGGTCTCGATGACATTCGCATCGGATTTCTTGTAGACGTACATCAGGATGCCGGGCTTGCCGTTGAACCAGGCTGCCTGGTAAGCATCCTGCTGCCCGTCGTAGACCTTGGCGATGTCCGACAGGCGGATCGGCACGCCATTGTTCACGCCGATGATCAGGTTGGCGAACTCCTCGGCCGTATGCAGCGAATCCGTGGCCGTTACCGCCATCGTGGTGACGCCGTCGCTGAGGAAGCCCTGCGGCGAGGTCACGTTGGCGGCGGTGAGCGCATTTCGCAACTGGTCCGGTGACAGTCCCATCGCATTCAGCGCGCGCAGGTTCACGTCCACGCGAATCGCGGGCGTGGCGCTGCCGGCGATATCGACGGTGGCGATGCCCTCCTGCTGGCGCAAGCGCTGGGCGAGGATCGAATCCGCCACGTTATAAAGCGCGGTCGGCGCCACCGTGTCGGACGTGAGCGCCAGCACGATGATGGGATCGTCGTTCGGATTGGCCTTGGTGTACGACGGCGCGTTCAACAGCCCCGTCGGCAGGTCGGGCTGGGCGGCGTTGATGGCGGATTGCACGTCGCGCGCGGCGGCGTCGATGTTGGTGCCGTTCTGGAAGAACAACAACACGAAGGCGCTGCCTTCGGAACTGTTCGAGCGCATGGACTCCACGCCCGGCACCTGGCCCAGGTGGCGTTCCAACGGTGCGGCGACGGTGGAGGCCATCGTGCTCGCGTCGGCGCCGGATTGCTGCGCCTGGACGAAGATCGCCGGGAACTGGATGTTCGGCAGCGCGGCCACGCCAAGCAACGCATAGCAGATGATGCCGACCGCGAAGATGCCGATCGCCAGCAGCGACGTGCCGATGGGACGGCGAATGAAGGGGCCGGAAATGTTCATGGGGCGAAGCGGCTCATGGGGAGCGGGATGGCATTGGGCATTCCCTGCCTAACGCGCCAACCGGAAAAAGGTTTCGCCGGGCGGCGAACCGTCCGGCGAAAAGGAGGTATTTCCTTGGGGAGGGCGATCCGTCATCAGCCCGCGGTCTGCGCTTCGATGCCGTGCGCCAGGGCGCGTCGTCGCTTGCGCTCGGCCAGCCAGTCGGAGAAACGCTCCATGTACAGGTAGATCACCGGCGTGGTGTAGAGCGTGACCAGCTGCGAAAGCAGCAGGCCACCGACGATCGACACGCCCAGCGGCTTGCGCAGCTCCGAACCGATGCCGTTGCCCAGGGCCAGGGGCAGCGCACCGAGGAGCGCCGCCGCGGTGGTCATCATGATCGGACGGAAGCGCAGCAGGCAGGCGCGGCGGATGGCCTCATGTGCATTCAGGCCGGTGCGCTTCGCCTCGATGGCGAAGTCGATCATCATGATCGCGTTCTTCTTCACGATGCCGATCAGCAGGACGATACCGACGATGCCGTCCACCGACAGGCTCATGCCGCACAGGAGCAGCGCAAGCAACGCACCGACGCCGGCCGGGGGCAACGTGGAGATGATCGTCAGCGGGTGGATGTAGCTCTCGTAGAGCACGCCCAGCACGATGTAGATGACGATGATCGAGGCCAGCAGCAGGAGCACTTCGTCGCCGACCGAGGACGAGAACTCCGCCGCCTTGCCGATGAACTGGCCGCGCACTTCCGGCGGGAAGTTCAGCTCCTTCTCCACCTCGTGGATCGCATCAACCGCCGATGACAGCGAGTAGCCAGGCGCCAGGTTGAACGAGATGGTCACCGCCGGCAGCTGCTGCAGGTGGCTGACCACCAGCGGCGCGCTGGTGACCTCGGCGCTGGCCAGCGCGGCCAGGGGGATCGTGCCGCCACCGCCGACCTGGAAGCCGACGTTGCCGGTATTGCCGATGCCCGCCGGCGTGGCCGAGTTGCTCGAGGTGAGCTGGCCGAAGCTGGTGGCGTTGGAGCCCGTGAGCGCGCCGTTGCCGTTGCCGCGCACCGTGAGCTTGTTCAGCAGGTCGGTGCTGGTGCGATATTCCGGTGAGACCTCGAGCACCACGCGGTACTGGTTGAGCTGGGTGAAGATCGTCGAGATCTGCCGTTGGCCGTAGGCGTCGTAGAGCGTGTCGTCGATGGTCTGCACCGGCACGCCCAGGCGGCTGGCGCTGTCGCGGTCGATGGTGAGCTTCAGCGCATTGCCCTTGTCGGCGAGGTTGCTGTCGACATCGGCCAGTTCCTCGCGCTTGCGCAAGGCCGATGTCATCTGCTGCGCATAACCCGCCAGCGCGGTCGAATCCACGGCGGACAGCGAATACTGGTACTCGGTGGCGGACACCTGGCTGTCCAGTGTCACGTCCTGTACCGGCTTCAGGTACAGCGCCACGCCGGCGATGTGCGAGGCGGCTTCCTGCAGGCGCGGAAGCACCTCGTCGAGGCTGTCGCGGTCGCCGCGATCCTTCAGCACGATCGAGATCTGACCCTGGTTGAGGGTCGGATTGACCGAGCCGGCGCCGATGAAGGCGGCCACGCCGGACACGGCGGGATCCTTGCCGAGCGCGTCGGCCACCGCCTTCGTGCGTTTCTCCATCTGCGGGAAGGCGACGTTCTGGTCGGCCTGCACCACGGCGGTGATCAGGCCGGTGTCCTGCTCGGGCAGCAGCCCCTTCGGGATCACGATGTACAGGACGACCGTGAGCGCCACCGAGAGCGCCGCGACGATCATGGTCAGCGGCCGGTGGGCAAGCACCCAGTCGAGGCTGCGGCCGTAGCCATCGACGATGCGCGACCAGGTGGTGTGCTTGCCGGCGGCCGCGGCGTGTTCGTGGGCATCGTCCGCGTCCGGCAGCTGGTCGGCCTTGAGCAGATACGCGCACATCATCGGCGTGAGCGTCAGCGAGACCAGCATCGAGATCGCCACGGCGATGGTCAGCACCCAGGCGAATTCGTGGAACAGGCGGCCGGTGACGCCCGGCATCAACAGCAGTGGCAGGAACACCGCGATCAGCGAGACGGTCAGCGAGAGCACCGTGAAGCCGATCTCCTTCGCGCCCACCTCGGCGGCGGTCTTGGCGTCCTGGCCCTGCTCGATGTAGCGGACGATGTTCTCGATCATCACGATCGCATCGTCGACGACGAAGCCGGTCGCAACCGCCAACGCCATCAGCGAGAGGTTGTCCAGCGACATGCCGGTGAAGGCCATCACGCCGAACGTACCCATCAGCGACAAGGGCACGGCCACCGACGGGATCACCGTGGCCCACAGGCGGCGCAGGAAGACGAAGATCACCGCCACGACGAGGCAGATCGTGAGGATCAGGGTGAACTGGACATCCTCGACCGACGCACGGATGGTGATGGTGCGATCGGAGAACACCTGCAGGTGAACGTCGGCCGGCAGCACCTTTTGCAGGTCGGGGATGGTCTGGCGGATCTGTTGCACCGTCTGCACGATGTTCGCGCCAGGCTGGCGGCGGATGTCGAGCAGCACCGCCGGCTTGCCGTTCGCCCATGCGGCGAGTTGGTCGTTCTCCACGCCGTCGATCACATTCGCCACGTCGGACAGGCGCACGGGAGCGCCGTTCTTGTAGCTGATGATCGTACCCTTGTACTCGGCGGCATCGGCCAGCTGGTCGTTGGTGCCGATGCTGTACGACTGGGTCTTGCCGTTCAGCGTGCCCTTGGGCGCGTTGACGTTGGCCTGGGTGAGCGCACTGCGCACGTCCTCCATGGTCAGACCGAGATTGGCCAGCTGGGCCGGGTTCACCTGGATACGCACGGCCGGACGCACGTTGCCGGCAATGGAGACCAGGCCGACGCCCTGCACCTGCGAGAGCTTCTGCGAGAGGATCGAATCGGCGAAGTTGTTCACGTCGCGCAGCGCACGGCTGTCCGAGGTGAGCATCAGCGTCATGATCGGCGCGTCGGCCGGGTTCACGCGGTTGTAGACGGGCGGATAAGGCAGGTTGTTCGGCAAGGTGCCGCGCGCCTGGTTGATGGCGGCCTGCACGTCCTGCGCGGCGATGTCGATGTCGCGGTCCATGTTGAATTGCAGGACGATCGTCGACAGGCCCGCCGACGAGTCCGAACTCATCATGTTCAGCCCGGAGATCTGGCCGAAGTTACGCTCCAGCGGCGTGGTGACCAGGGCCGCCATGGTGGTGGCGCTGGCACCCGGATACTGCGTGGTGACGACAAGGCTGGGCGCGTCGATCTCCGGCAGCGCCGACACCGGAAGCTGCCGGTAGCCGAGGATACCGAGCAACAGGACCGCCACCATCAGCAACGAGGTGGCGATCGGCCGGCGAATGAAGAGTGTCGAGAAACCCACGTTCTATTCCTGGTGTCGGGACCTTGCGATCCGTGGCGGCGCATCCGTCGTGGACACGCCGCGCGCTAAGCGCTATCAGCCGCGGCGTCCGCCCTGGCGGCCCTGCTGATCCTTCTTCGCCTTCAATTCCTCGGCCGTGGGCGCTGCGGGAACCTGCCCCGGCGCCAGCGGCTGCACCTTCGAGCCCGGCTTGAGACGGAACTGGCCCTCGGTCACCACCTTGTCGCCGAGCTTCAGGCCCTTGCTGATGAGCATGTGGCTGTCACCCACCTCGGTGGCGGTTTCCACCGCCTGCATCTTGACCGTGTTGTCGCCCTGCACGAGATAGACATAGTCGCCATCCGGCCCGCGTTGCACCGCCTGGGCGGGCACGACGAGGCCGTTCTTCACCGTGCGCACGCGAACGCGCGCATTGACGAACTGGCCGGGCCACAGCTCGGTCTTGGTGTTGTCGAACAGCGCGCGCAGGCGGAACGTGCCGGTGGTGGTGTCGATGGTGTTGTCGATGACGTCGAGCTTGCCGGTGGCCACCACATGCGCGTCGACACGGTCGAGCGCGGCGACCTCGAGCGGTGTGGCGCCTTCCTCGCGCATGGAGGAACGGACCAGGTCGAGGTTCTTCTCGGGCAGGTTGAACGAGACGTAGATCGGATGGACCTCGGTCAGCGTGACGATCGTGTCCGTGGTGGCGACGATGTTGCCGACGTCCACCGCACGGATACCGGCGAGCCCGTCGATCGGCGCGATCACCTTGGTGAAGCCCAACTGCACCTGCGAGGCACGGATCGAGGCCTGGTCCGCGACCACCGTGGCGAGGGCCTGGTCGAGGGTGTTCTTGAGATTGTCGAGGTCCTGCTTGGACACGTACTGCTGGCCGCCCTTGCTGACCAGATTCTGCGAACGCTCGAGGTTGTTCTTGGCGGTGGCCGCGGCGGCCTGGTCCTGGCGCAGCTTGGCGACGGACTGGTCGTATTGCGACTGGATGGTGCGCGGGTCGATCTCGGCGATGACATCGCCCTGCTTCACCTCCTGGCCTTCCTGGAAGTTGAGCTTCATCAGCTGGCCGCTGACCTGCGGGCGCACCACCACGGAATTACGCGCCTGGGCCGTACCGGTGGCGGTGAGGTAGACGGGCACATCCTGGCTGGCGACGGGTACGACCGTGACCGGCACGGGCGGCTGGTCCTTCCCCTGGCCCTCGCCATCGGCCTTGCCTCCCTGGGTCTGGGCTGCGTTCGCACCGTCGGCGTGACGCAGCCGGGGAACGACGAATATGCCCGCGATCACCAGAACCACGATGACGGCCAGCGCGATCTTCCAAAAACGCGACATGCAAAACACTCCCAGGATGAATGACCGGACGGGGGTACCTGGTCCGACCGGCGCGCCGTGCGCCATGGGGGTTTATACCCCCAAAAGGTGAAAACCCGACGGCGCCAATATAGGTGTAGGTGAACGGCATTGAACAATGCCGGTTGACAGGGGTACAGCATGACTGACGGCACGTCTCCCCCGCCGGTCCCCTGGCGCGGCACCGGCATGCGGACCGCTGACTCCCGCGGAGGTTCCGTTATACTCGCGAAATTCGACGCCGCATTTGCGGCCGGCAGGCACGCCGGATCCCGGGGAGGGGACGGCACACCCAAATCAGTGGAGTCAATGCGTGAGCGGTTCTCCGAGCAAGTCCGACCAGAACTTCATGCGTCAGTTCTCGTGGCTGACCGCCGGCCTCAGTGTCCTGGCCCTCGTCCTGATGGTTATCGCCTATACCATCTACAGCAACATCCCCAAGGATCAGGACCCGGCCGTCGCCAAGCACACCGAGGCCCGGATCGCCCCGGTGGGCGGCGTCTATGCCGGCGACACCGGCCGTGCGGCGATGCTGGCCGCCCAGGAAGCCGCCGCCAAGGCCGCCGCTTCGCAGGTCGCCTACGGTGGCAGCACCGACGGCAAGACCATCTACGACAACCTGTGCCACAGCTGCCATACGGCTGGCGTGGCCGGTGCGCCGAAGCTCGGTGACAAGGCCGCGTGGTCCGCACGCATCGCCCAGGGCATCGCCACCCTCACCAAGCACGCCATCGACGGCTACACCGGCCCCGACGGCAACCACATGCCGGCCAAGGGCGGTAACCCTGCCCTGACCGACGAACAAGTCGGCAACACCGTCAAGTGGATGGCCGATCAGGTCAAGTAAGCGGCGGAAGGCGGGCCACCCACTCCGTCGCGAACGCTCGCAACTGCGGGAAGAACCGCTCGAACGTGGCCTGCAGCATGGCGTCCTCGGCCATCAACAGCGGCATGGCCTCGCCGACGGGGTTGGCCCGGGACAACCGTTGCGAGATACCGCGCAAGGCCTTGGCGATCGCCTCGGCCCGCGCATAGCCTGCCGGAAGCCGGTTCGCGTCCATATAGCCGAGGAAACGCTTCAGCGCATCGGGTAGCAACGGACCGGCCGCATGCAGTTCGGCGCGCAGGTCGTTCGAGAAATCCTCCAGGGGCCGCGTTGACCAGCGTGCGAAGCCGCGCGCCAGGCAGTGGTCGAACCACATGTCGAGGAGGATCCCCGCATAGCGGCGGAAGGGCGCGGGCAAGCGCTCGCGGGCCGCGCGGACCTCGTCGTGGCTGTCGGTGAAGCTGTCGATCGCCCGGTGCAATTGGATACCCTGACGAACCCGCTCGGGAATGGCCGGATCGGGCTTGCCATGCACGAAGTCGCCCATGATGCCGCCCAGGCGCAAGGCCGCGTCGTCACCCGCCAGCAAGGCATGTGCCAGCACGTTCATCGCGGGTCCTCGCCGCGAGACGGCCAGCCAGCGGGTATCATGGAGAGCATGAGCGATCTTCTACCTACAGCGCCGGATCACTTTCCGGACGAGAGCATGAGCTTCGCGCTCGCAGGCCCGGCGGGCAAGCTCGAATGCGAAGCCAAGGCCGCCACCGCCGACGTGGCCCGTCATGGCATCGCCGTGATCTGCCACCCGCTGTCCACGGACGGCGGCAGCATGCACAACAAGGTGGTGACCATGATCGAGCGCTCGCTGCGTGAGTCCGGCATGGACACGATCATCTTCAACTTCCGCAGCGTGGGCAGGTCGGAAGGGGCGTTCGACAGCGGCCATGGCGAAAGTGACGATCTCGCCGCCGTGGTCGCCTGGGCGCGCAAGGTCCGTCCCGGCGCCGCCCTGTGGCTGGCCGGGTTTTCCTTCGGCAGTTACGTGACCCTGCGTAACGCCACCCACCTTGGAGCCGAGGCCTTGATCAGCGTGGCGCCACCCGTGGCGGGCCGTGGCTGGGATTTCGACCAGTTGGAACTGCCCCGGTGCCACTGGCTCGTGGTCATGGGCGACGCCGACGAGATCGTCGACCCGCAGGCCGTCTACGACTGGATCGACAACCTGCCGGAAGATACTCGCCCGCAACTGGTGAGAATGGAGGACACCAGCCATTTCTTCCATCGCCGCCTGATGGACCTGCGCGGCGTCATCAAGAATGGCGTGAAGAACTGGTTGCCGGAGTCCCGCGCTGCATGACCTGCACGGAATCGACGCCCGGCGAGCGCTACCGGGACGGGATCGCCGGGCATCGCTGGGAATCCGATCCGGCCCAGCTACCCGTCATCGCCCAGTTCGACCGCCTGCATGCGGCACTCTGCACACCCGCGCCTTCCGGTGGCGGCCTTTTCGGCCGCCTTCGCAGCATGCTCGGCAACGAACCACGCGCCGCCGTGCGCGGCCTGTACCTGTGGGGCAGCGTCGGCCGGGGCAAGACCTTCCTCATGGACCTCTTCGTCTCCAGCCTCGCCCCGGGTCTCGCCCTGCGGCGGCATTTCCACCGCTTCATGCTGGAGGTGCACGGCATGCTGCGCGAACTCGGCGAGCGGCAGAGTCCGCTCGACGAGGTGGCCGAACGCCTCGCCGCGAAGTGCCGCGTGTTGTGCCTGGACGAATTCCTCGTCTCCGATATCGGCGACGCCATGATCCTCGCCGGGCTGCTGGACGGCTTGTTCGCGCGCGGCGTCACGCTGGTCACCACCTCGAACACGCCGCCGAAGGGCCTCTACAAGGACGGCCTGCAACGCGCGCGGTTCCTGCCTGCCATCGCGGCGATCGAAAAGCACTGCGTGGTCCATGAAATGGTGTCTCCGCACGACTGGCGCCTGCGCGCCCTGAGCCAGGCGCCGGTCTACCTCGTGCCGCCCGGCCAGGAGGCCGAGCGCTCGCTGACGAAGATCTTCATGGGCCAGGCGGAGGGCGAGATCGCCGAGGCCGGCTCCATCATGCTCAGCGGCCGCGACGTGCCGGTGCGCAAGCGTGCGAAGAATATCGTCTGGTTCGACTTCGCCGCGCTCTGCGAAGGCCCACGCGCCGTCGCTGACTACATCGAGCTGGCGAAATCGTATCCGGCGGTGATCCTGTCCAACGTGCCGCAGTTCACCATCTACTCGGAAAACGAGGCCAAGCGCTTCGTCCTGCTGGTGGACGAGTTCTACGACCGTCACGTGAAGCTGGTACTCTCCGCGGCCGCACCGATCACGGAACTCTACGATGGCCGCAAGGTTCGCGCCGAGTTCGGCCGCACCGAATCGCGGCTCATCGAAATGCAGAGCGAGGACTACCTTGGCCGTGACCATAAACCCTGACACGGCACGGACAGGACCGGCTGGCCGGTCGTATCGTTGGTCCGCCATGCTTCACCGGCGGGTCTCCCGCGCCATCTGACGAGGTATGCCATGGAACATTGCGAGCTGGTCCCGGGCCGCGGCATCCGCCGCGGCGACACCGACATCTTCTTCGGCATGTCGCGAAAGAAGCTTCGCGACGCACTCGGCTGGAAGTCGGGTGGCGAGAACATGTGGGACGACGAAGACGAATACGCCGATGCCGCCGGAGACGACTGGCTGCGGCTGCGCTTCCTCGACGACAAACTGTGCGACATCGAAGTACTGGGCGGCGTGCTCACCCATGAAGGCACCGAACTGTTCGCCACGAACATGCCCACCCTACGCACGGCGCTGAAGAAATCCGGCATGGCACTCGAGAAGACCGAATGGCTTTCCGAAGGCCACGATTGCGTCGACCTCCAGATCGTGGTGGCATCCAGGGAAGACATCGGAGACGTGGGCGAGGACATCGCGTGGGTCATCACCAGCAGCGACTTCCGGGTCGAATGACGCGAACAAGGGCCACCGTCGCAAGGCGCATCCGCCTCGCGGCGGTCGTGCTGGCGATCGCCTGCCTTGCCGGCTGCGCCACCGGGCCACGCGTCGCACCGCAGCGCAGCGCCCTGGCCCACTGGACACCGTCGCCCAACTTCAACGCGCGCAAGGCGCAGATCATCGTGTTGCACCACACCTCGATCGGCAACGCCGCGGAGGCCCTGCGCGTGCTGAGCACACGTAACAGCGAAGGCCAGGTAAGCGCTCACTACCTCGTCGAGGCCAATGGCCGCATCGACCAGCTCGTCGACGACAACGACCGCGCCTGGCACGCGGGCGCCTCGCGCTGGGGCGACATGACGGACCTGAATTCCTCGTCCATCGGCATCGAGATCGACAACGATGGCGAGTCCCCGTTCACCCAGCCGCAGATACAGGCGCTGGTGAACCTGCTGGCCGACCTCACCACGCGCCTGGGCATCCCGCGCGAAGCCGTGGTCGGTCATGGCGACATCGCGCCCGGCCGGAAGAACGATCCGAGCGTGCAATTCCCCTGGTCGACGCTTGCCAGTTACGGTTTCGGGCTATGGCCGGAGGCGAACCCGATCCCCGCACCGCCCGGCTTCGATAGCCTCGCGGCGATGCGCCTGGTCGGCTATGACGTATCCAATCCGCGCAATGCGATCATCGCCTTCCATCGCCACTACCGGGCGATGGAAACCGACACGCTCGATGTCACCGATGCCGCCATTCTCTATTCGCTGCAACGCAAGCTGATGGCGCCACGTCAGTAATCGAACGAAGCGAACGCGGCGATCGTCCGTTCGATGGCCGCGTCGTCGATGTCCAGGTGCGTTACCAGGCGGATCGACGGAAGATAGCCGATGCTCAGTCGTACGCCGTGCGCGGACATGTGTGCGGCGAGGTCCTTCAAGCGTGCGGGCGGCACGTCGACGAAGACCATGTTCGTATGGCAACCCTTGACCTCGAGACCGTCGATCCGGCGCAAGCCGTTCGCCAGCCGGCTGGCGCGTGCGTGGTCGTCGGCCAGGCGTTCCACATGGTGGTCGAGCGCATGCATCGCCGCCGCGGCAAGCATGCCTGCCTGCCGCCAGCCACCGCCGGCGACCTTGCGCCAGCGACGAGCACGGTCGATCAGCGCCACGCTGCCCAGCAACACCGAACCCACGGGCGCGCCAAGTCCCTTGGACAAGCACACGGACACGCTGTCGAAGCCCGCCACGACCTCGCGTGCCGGACGGCCATAGGCGATCGCCGCGTTGTAGAGGCGCGCGCCGTCCATGTGCAGTCCGAGGCCGCGCCGTGTCGCCAGTTCGCGCGCGGAGGACAGGTAATCGAACGGAAGGACGCGGCCATGCCAGGTGTTCTCCAGCGCCAGCAGGCGGGAGCGGGCGAAGTGCGGGTCGATCGGCTTGATCGCCGCCTCGACCTTGTCCAGGGGCAATGTTCCGTCGGTGTCCTGCGGGATCGGCTGTGGCTGGATCGAACCCAGCACCGCCGCACCGCCGCCTTCGAAGCGGTAGGTATGCGCATCCGCACCCACGATGTATTCGTCGCCACGCTCACAGTGGCTCATCAACGCAAGCAGGTTGCTCTGGGTACCGGTGGGGACGAACAGCGCCGCGGCGAAGCCGAGGTCGGCGGCAAGACGATCCTGCAAGGCGTTGACCGTGGGGTCCTCGCCATAGACATCGTCGCCGACCGGCGCCCGCGACATCGCCTCGCGCATGGCGTCGGTGGGCCGGGTGACGGTATCGCTGCGCAGGTCGATGGGTTCCATGGGCGTGTGTTCAAGAGGGACCGGTCCACGATGGTACGCGATGCCGTTCACGATTCCGTGGCCCGAAAGGCGGCATGCTCGGGACATGATCACAATCGTCATGGGTGTGTCCGGCAGCGGCAAGAGCACGATTGGCGGCGGCCTGGCGGCACGGCTGGGCCAGCCCTTCGTCGATGGGGATCACCTCCATCCGCAAGCCAACCGCGACAAGATGGGCAGGGGCATACCGCTCGACGATGCGGATCGCCGGCCCTGGCTCGCCGCCATCGTGGAGGAGATCGATCGCCACCGGCGGCAGGGCGAGTCGCTGGTGGTGGCGTGCTCTGCGTTGAAGCACCGCTATCGCGATTTCTTGCGAAGCGGACACGACGACGTCAAGTTCGTCTACCTGCATGGCTCACGCGACGTGCTTGCCGAGCGCCTCGGTCATCGGGCGGGACATTTCTTCGATCCGGCGCTTCTCGACAGCCAGCTGGCCACGCTGGAGGAACCCAGCGACGAGGAAGCCATGCGCGTGGAAATCGGAAAGCCGCCCGCCGAGCTCATCGAGTGCATCATCCGCGCGGATTGCCACGGACCCCAGGCCTAGGGCCTGCGATCACGCAGGCAGTGGCCGCGTCGCTTCGCCCGTGTTCTCATATTCGCTCCCCTCCCCCCAGGAAAGCCCATGCAAGCCCCCGTCGACGCGGCGCTGGACGGCCGCCGCGCGGACACGACCGTCTATGGCGTGATCTTCGCGATCAGCTTCTGTCATCTGCTCAACGACATGATGCAGTCGCTGCTTCCGGCCATCTACCCGGGCCTGAAGACCGACTTCCAGCTCGACTTCGGTCAGATCGGTCTCATCACGCTGACATATCAGATGACTGCGTCGATCCTGCAGCCACTCATCGGCCTCTACGCCGACCGGCGTCCCACGCCGCTTGCGCTTCCCGGTGGCACGCTGTTCTCGCTGTTCGGCCTGCTCGTGTTGTCGAAGGCGCACGCGTACCCGTTGCTGCTCGCCGGCGCGGCGTTGCTGGGCATGGGTTCCTCGGTCTTTCATCCCGAATCGTCTCGCGTGGCGCGGATGGCTTCCGGCGGCCGCCACGGCCTCGCGCAGTCGCTTTTCCAGGTGGGCGGCAACGCTGGCCAGGCATTGGGCCCGCTCGCCGCGGCGCTGGTCGTGGTGCGCTGGGGACAGTCGAGCCTGGCCTTCTTCGCGCTACTTGCCCTGCTGTCCTGCGCGATCCTGTGGAATGTCGGCCAGTGGTATCGCCACTACGGGCTGCCACGCCTCAAGAACAACGCAGGTAAGCATGGCCAACTCACCCCGGCCACCCGGGAGGCGCGGCGCGGCATCGCCGTGCTGCTCGCACTGATTTTCTCGAAGTACGTGTACCTCGCCAGCCTCACCAGCTATTTCACCTTCTACCTGATCCACCGGTTCGGCGTGTCGGTGGAGAATGCGCAATTCCACCTGTTCATCTTCCTCGGCGCGGTGGCGGTGGGAACGGTGCTGGGCGGCCCCGTCGGCGACCGCATCGGACGCAAGCGCGTGATCTGGTTCTCGATCCTCGGCGCCCTGCCCTTCACCCTCCTGCTGCCGCACGCCAGCCTGTTCTGGACGGCGCCGCTCACCGTGGCGATCGGCTTGATCCTGGCCTCGGCCTTCCCCGCGATCGTCGTCTTCGCACAGGAGCTCGTGCCAGGCCGCGTAGGCATGATCTCCGGCCTGTTCTTCGGCTTCTCGTTCGGCATGGGTGGCCTGGGCGCGGCGGTGCTCGGTGAACTGGCCGACCACATCGGCATCGAGGCGGTGTACCAGGTGTGCGCCTTCCTGCCCCTGATCGGTTTGCTGGCGGCCCTGCTGCCCAGCCCCAAGCGGGACGCCAGCTAAGAAGACCGCCGAGACCATGGTGGGAGCCGACTGTGTCGGCGATGGGTGCTCGCCCACTACGTCCCTATTTAGGCAGGGCGTAGGCGATCACCCAGTCGCCTTGCTTGGTGCCCAGCGAGCCGTGCCCACCTGCCGTTACCAGCAGGTACTGCCGTCCGTCCTTGTCCGCATAGGTCATCGGCGTGGCCTGGCCGCCGGCGGGGAGGCGGGCCTCCCACAGCTTCTTTCCGGTACGCACGTCGTAGCCGCGCACGTAGTAGTCCAGCGTGCCCGAGAGGAAGGTGACGCCGCCTGCCGTGGTCACCATGCCGCCGAGGCTCGGGACGCCGAGCGGCATCGGTATCGGCAGCGGTGCGCTGTCGACGATGGTGCCGTTCTTGTGCCGCCACATCATCTTGCCGGTGCGCAGGTCGACGCCCGCGACGTAACCCCACGGCGGGGCCTGGCAGGGAATGCCCAGCGGCGAGAGGAAGGCCGACAACTCGATGCCATAGGGAATGCCTTCGGCCTTCTTCACGCCTTCGGTCTCGCTCTTGGCCGGCCCGACTTCCATCTTGGCCAGCACGTCCTTCGGGATGAGGCGCGACTGGAAAGCCATGTAGCTCGGATTGATCAACATCAACTGACGCGTGGGATCCACCGACACGCCACCCCAGTCGAAGACGCCGAAGTTACCCGGAAAAACCAGCGATCCTTGTTCGGAGGGTGGCGTGAACATGCCTTCGTAGCGCAACGAACGAAAACGCACGCGGCACCAGAGCTGGTCCAAGGGCGTCGTGCCCCACATGTCTTTCTCCCGCACATCCGGTGGCGCGAAGTTGAGATCCGATAACGGCTGCGTCGGCGCGGTGTGGTCGCCCGCCACGGCACCCTGAGGACGTGGCACTTCGCGAATGGGAACGATCGGCGTGCCGTCGCGCCGGTCGAGCACGTACACGCTGCCCTGCTTGGTCGAGGCGACCAGCGCGGGTTTCATGCCTTGGGCGGTCTGCAGGTCGACGAGGGTCGGCTGGCCGCCGATGTCCATGTCCCAGAGATCGTGGTGGGTGAACTGGTAGTTCCACCTCACCTTGCCGGTGGCCACATCCAGCGCGACGATGCCCGCGCCGTACTTCTCCGACATGGGCGTGCGTCCGCCACCGAACTGGTCGGGCGTCTGGTTTCCCATCGGCAGGTAGACGATGCCGAGGTCCTCGTCGGCGCTGAAGAGCGACCAGACGTTCGGCGAATTGCGGGTATAGATGCCGCCGGGGGCGATCGGAGCCGTGGCCTCGGGATTGCCTGGGTCCCAGTTCCATACCAGGTGGCCGTCGTGCACGTCGTAGGCGCGGATCACGCCGGAGGGCTCGTTGGTCGACTCGTTGTCGGTGACATGGCCGCCGATGATGACCAGGTCCTTCGTCACCGCCGGCGGCGAGGTGGAGTAGTAGCCACCCGGCGTGAACGGGCCGATGTTCGTGCGCAGGTTCACCGTGCCGTGGTCGCCGAAGTCCGTGCAGGGCTGGCCGGAATCGGCGTCGATCGCCATCAGGCGCGCATCGGCCGTGGGCAGGAACAGGCGGCGGGGGCAGGTCGCCGAGGCGGTGGATGCCGTCGCGATCGCCGCGGTCGAGGCCGAGGCGGGTGTGCCGGCCGCGGTCGTCGCCGGAGCGGGGATCGTCGCCGCCGCGTACTTCGCATCGTCGTGATACGACACGCCACGGCAGGTCATGTGTTCCCAGTGCTTGAATCCGACGGGACTCTGGATCTTCGGATCGAACTCCCATCGCTTTTGCCCCGTGGCCGCATCCACCGCGATCACACGGCTGTGCGGCGTGCACAGATAGACGGTGTCGCCGATCTTCAGCGGTGTGTTCTCGGAGGTCGTTTCGGTCGGATCGTCGGGCCCCGGGGTATCGCCCGTCTGGATCTTCCAGGCCACCTGCAACCGTCCCACGTTATCCGGGGTGATCTGCGTCAGCGGGGAGTAGCGCTGGCCGAACGGCGAGCCACCGTAGTCGGTCCAGTCGCCGTCGGGGCGTGCGGCGCGATCACCTTGTGGTCCGGCAACGTCGGCCATCGGCAGTTCGCCCGACAGGTCGTGATCGGAATGAAGCGCCCCCGCTGCGCCCACCACCGCGACGATCAACAGCGAGACGAACAGGAAGCCACCGCCTGTATTCCGGGAGGTTTCGTAGAGGCTGTCCCGGTTGAGGCCACGGCGCGGCCAGGGCAGCAAGAGCCACAAGCCCAGCACGAACCATACATCGAGGCGCGGAAGCAGTTGCCACCAGTCCAGGCGCACTTCCCAGACCGACCAGGCGGCGGTGCCGATCAGCAGGAATCCGTAGAGGGGCACGGCCAGCCGCACGCGGAACAGCAGCAAGGCCGCGACCACCAGGGTGACCGCGCCCGCGGCCAGGTAATAGGCGGAGCCGCCGAGATTGACGAGCCGTATGCCACCCAGCAGGGTCGCGGCACCGAACAACGCGAAGAGGAACGCCGTAAACAGCGTCGCGGGATGGTGTCTCCTGACTCGATTCACATGCGCCTCTCTGGTGTCCTGAGCCCTCCCTCTCGGCCAGGGTGGAGAAAAGGGCGTGAATCCAAGGTGGAGAACGGGGCCGCCGGGCCTATCTTTACCGTCCGGCCTTCTCGGACAGTTCCGCTTCCATCGCCTCGCGCATGAGGTACTTCTGCACCTTTCCGGTCACGGTCATCGGGAAGCCGTCCACGAAGCGGACGTAGTGCGGCACCTTGAAATAGGCGAGGTGCCGCCGGCAATAGTCCTGGATCGAGCCCTCCGTGGCCGCCGCCCCATCGCGCAGGCGGATCCACGCGCACACCTGCTCGCCCAGCCGGTCATCCGGGACACCGAACACCTGCACGTCCTGGATATCCGGGTGTCCGTAGAGGAATTCCTCGATTTCGCGGGGATAGATGTTCTCGCCGCCGCGGATGATCATGTCCTTCAGGCGGCCCACGATCGTGCAGTAGCCCTCATCGTCGATGACCGCGAGGTCGCCGGTATGCATCCAGCGCGACGCGTCGAGCGCCAGCCGGGTATTGGCCTCGTCACCCCAGTAGCCGCGCATCACGGAATAGCCACGCGTCAGCAGCTCGCCCGTCGTACCGCGCGGAACGACCCGCCCCGCCTCGTCCACGATCTTCACTTCCACGTGTGGATGGATGCGCCCCACCGTCGACACACGCAGTTCGAGCGGATCGTCCGGTACGGTCTGGAAACTGACAGGGCTGGTTTCGGTCATGCCGTAGGCGATGGTCACCTCGCTCATGTGCATCTCGCGCACGACACGGCGCATCACCTCGATGGGGCATGGCGAACCCGCCATGATGCCCGTGCGCAGGCTCGACAGGTCGAACTCGCGGAAGCGTGGATGCTCGAGCTCGGCGATGAACATGGTCGGCACGCCGTGCAGCGCGGTGCAGCGTTCCTCCGCCACCGTTTCCAGCGTGGCCAGTGCGTCGAAGCCCTCGCCGGGGATCACCATGCACGCGCCGTGCGTCACGCAGGCGAGGTTGCCCAGGACCATCCCGAAGCAATGGTAGAACGGCACGGGGATGCACAACCTGTCGGCCTCGGTAAGGCGCATCGCTTCGCCGATGAAGAAGCCGTTGTTGACGATGTTGTGATGCGTGAGCGTCGCACCCTTTGGCGCACCCGTGGTACCGGAGGTGAACTGGATATTCACCGCGTCGTCGAACGATAGCTCCGCATCCACCGCCGCGAGGCGCTTCCGCGCCGCGTCGTCCGCCGCGATATCGCACCAGCGCAGCGTACCGGGCGCCGCTTCCCCGTCGAGCAGGATCACGTGGCGCAGGTCCGGCAATGCCGCCGCGCGCAATCCGCCCGGCGGGGAGGCGTCCAACTCCGGAGTGAGGCCGCGGAGGATGTCCAGGTAGTGCGACGACTTGAAGGCGCGTGGCAGGATGAGCGCGCGGCAACCGACCTTGTTCAGCGAATACGCCAACTCGTGCGAACGGTAGGCGGGATTGATGTTGACCAGGATCAACCCCGCCTTCGGCGCGGCGAATTGCGCCACCGCCCATTCCGCACGGTTCGGTGCCCAGATGCCGACGCGGTCGCCGGGCTCCAGGCCCAGCGCGAGAAGGCCGGCGGCGACGCGCTCGACCTCGGCGTGGAATTCCCGGTAGGTCCAGCGGACGCCCTGCTGGCGCACCACCAGCGCAGGCCGGTCCGGCCAACGTGCGGTGACGCGATCGAGCAGGGCCCCGACCGTCTCGCCGAGCAGGGGTGTGGGGCTCGCGCCGTGCACGTAACTCGCGGCGTGGTCCATGTGGCTATCCTCGTTGGGGCTTCGCCCGAGGATAAACAATGTGCACCGGCACGTGCGCCCTTGTCAGGCGAACTCGGTCCAGCCCGCGGTGTCCGCCGTGGCAGGCGCCGGCTGGTGGCCGAAACTGAGATCGTGCATCGCACGGCCGGATGTCGCCGACGGCACGTCGTCGGCGCCTGCCGCGACGTCGACCGTGAAGAACGCCACCTGATCGCGCAACGACTTCGCCTGGTCCTGCATGGACTTCGCGGCGGCGGCGGCCTCTTCCACCAGCGCGGCGTTTTCCTGCGTCACCTGGTCGATCTGCGCGATGGCGAGGTTCACCTGGTCGACGCCGGACGACTGCTCGGCGCTGGCCGCGGCGATCTCGGCGACGATATCGGTCACCTTCTTCACGCTGTCGAGGATGTCGCGCAGCGCATCCGACGACTGCTCCACCAAGGTGGCACCCGCATCGACACGATCGCCACTTTCGACGATGAGTCCCTTGATCTCGCGTGACGCCGCCGCGCTGGATTGGGCGAGGCGGCGCACTTCCGTCGCCACCACGGCGAAGCCACGACCCTGCTCGCCCGCACGCGCCGCTTCCACGGCGGCGTTCAATGCCAGCAGGTTGGTCTGGAAGGCGATATCGTCGATGAGGCCCACGATGTCCCCGATGCGACGGCTGGAATCGCCGATCTGGCGCATGGCCTCCATCGCTTCGCCGACGACGGCACTCCCCTTCTCCGCCGCGCCGCGCGCATGCCGCGACAGGCGGTCGGCGGCCAGGGCGTTCTCCGCGTTCTGCTTCACCGTCGCCGTCATTTCTTCCATGGATGCGGCGGTTTCCTCCAGGCTGGAGGCCTGTTCCTGCGTGCGCTGGGAGAGGTCGTCATTGCCGCGCGCGATTTCGCTGGAGGTCGTGGAGACGACATGCGCGCCTTCCTGCACTTCCGTGACGATCGAGGCCAGGGTGCCGCGCATGCGTTCCAGCGCGCCCAGCAAGCTCTCCGGCGCGAATGCGGCCGCGCCATCCGCGCGAAGGTCGCCGCCGGCGATACGCCCCGCGATCTCCACGGCGTCGCGCGGTTCGCCACCCAAGCTGCCCCGGATGCTGCTCATCGAGAACCAGACGATCGACAGCGCCAGCAACGCGATGAGGCCGGACTTGATCAGGTCGCGCTCGATCTGGGCCTGAAAGGCCGCGTCGATGGCTTCGAAATAGGCACCGGAGACGAAGTGCAGGTCCCACGGCTTGTACCAGGACGAGAAGCTGATCTTGTCCTTCAGTTCCTTGGTCTTGGGCATGACCTGCGTGTAGCGGGTCATGCCGTGCCCGGCCTTCGTATCGGTGGTGAGCATGGCCTCGTAGTGGTGGAAGCCCTTGCCGTCGACATCGTCGCGGATGTTCTTGCCGATGTCGTCGCGGCGCAGCGGATGCATGCGCATGGTCAGCGACGAATCGAACGCGAAGATGTAGCCGGTATTGTTCGCCCAGCGCATCGCCTCGATGTCCTGCAGCGCGCTCACCCGCGCCTCCAGGTCGCTCAGCTCACCCTTCTCCGCACGCGCGTGGTAGGCGTCGGCGATCGCCATCGCCGCCGTCACGTGCTGCTCGAGCGTGTCCGCCAATGCACGCATCTGCACGCCGCGGCTCTCGATGCCCGCCATGATCGTCTGCGCCAACAGGCCGGCCACGACCACCGTCGTCACCATCCATACGCGCGTGTTCAGCCGCGTGCGGCCGAACCATTTTTCCACTGCCGACATACCCGTCACCCTCGATTTCCCCGTGCAGGATTTATCGGCGGTGGGGTGCAAGACTTTACGAGGGGTATGTGAAGACGCTCAGGGGGCGGTCAGGGTGTGCCGCCCCGATCCCAGCACCTTCTCCGGCAACCCCGGCAGGGCCACCACCGCCTCGGTGCCCACCGGCACCACGATGTCCGCCTCGACCTTCCCCGCCACCTTGCGCCATGCCACGGAGGCTTCGCCGTAGGGCGTCATGACCGCCGCCGACGCCCGGTCCAGGAAGGCCGTGAGGGTTGGCCGCACCTCGAAACGGCGCCATCCCGGCGCGAGTGGCCGGAGGCCCGCCACGTCGCCGTACAGCCAGTCGTCGATCGTGCCCAGGAAGTAATGGCCCCGCGAGCGCGAGGCCAGCTTCCAGTGTTCCCAGAGGCTGGTGGCGCCGTTGGCGCGCCAGAAGCCCCAGCTCGGGAAGGTGGTCTGGGTGGCGATGGCCCAGGCTTCGTCCGCGTGGCCGGTGGCGGTCAACACCGGCAGGATCGGCTTGGTCGCCAGCGCGCCGGTATCGAGATGGTCGCCACGCGCCTTCGCATCGGCCGCCACGCCGGCCGCCACGCGTGCCTCGAGGTCCTCTGGCACGAGGCCGAAGTCCAGGGCCAGCAGGTTGTGCGCCTGTCGATAGCCACGGTCGCCTTCGCCGCGATAGCGGGCGGCCGCGCGATCGAGGAAACGCTCGTTGAACGCCGCCCGCACCTTCTCCGCGCGGGCATCGAACGTGGCGGCGCCGGACGCATCGTCGACAAGTCGCAGCATCGCCGCCGTCGCACGCTCCATCCCGTACAGATAGGCCGTGGCGGCGACGCGCTTGTCCTCCGGCGCGTTCTCGCCGCCCGGATCGGTCTCCGGACTGACCCAGTCGCCCAGTTCCGTGTCGGCGATGCCACCGGGCGAACGCGCATCCTCCATCGCCACGTAGCGCGCGATGCCCTGGACGTGCTCCTCTATCGGCCGCCGGTCTCCCGCATACATCCACAGCCACCACGGGATGAACACATAGGCCGAATGCCAGGTAGGCGCGCGTACGTCGCCCCAGCCGGGGTTGGGTGCGATGAGCAGCGGCGCGCCTTGCGCGTTGCGTGCATCGGCGATGTCGCGCAGCCACTTCGCCAGCAGGCGATCCGCATCGAAGTTGCGCAGGAACATCTCCGCGCCCAGCATGCCGTCGCCCGTCCAGCCGTTCTTCTCGTACATCGGCGTGTCGGTCGGTATGCCGTGCAGGTTGTTCAGCATGGTGTCGACGGCGGCCCGGTGTATCCAGTTCAACAACGGATTATCGCTGTCGAAGCGGCCGGTCACCGCGACGTCGGTATGCACCACCTGCGCGGCGACCGCGCTGGCAGCCGGCTTGCCGCCAGGCCAGCCCTGGACCTGCACGTAGCGAAAGCCCTTGTACGAAAAACGCGGATGCCAGCGGACCCGGCCGCCGTCGAGTGTCAGGCGGTCGGTCTGGAATCCCCGCTTGAAATAATGGTGCTCATCGCGCGCGTCGACGGTACCGTCGGGCAGCAACTTCTCTCCGTAACGCGCGACGATCGTCGTGCCTGTCGGGCCGGTCACGTCGAAGCTCGCCCATCCCGCCATCACGCGGGGAAATGCGAACACGTAAGTACCCGGCACCGGCTCGGTGACGGCCGTGGCGGCGACGGTGTCCACCACGCGGATCGGCTGCTCGGTCTGTGCAACGAGCTTTCCCGCCGGCGCCGGCAATGCTGTCGCGGGGGACCATGTGCGTGGTGCGGCGAGACGCGCATCGAATGCCTCGCCGCCATACAGGTCGTCCGATCGCGTCGGCCCATCGGCCACGCGCCAGCTCGTATCGCTGACGATATTTTCGATACGGCCATCGGCATGGCGGATGCGTAGCAATGCGCGCATCCGTGGACGGCCATGCCACGGTGCCCGCTCCCAATGCCATACGTTCGGGTTGGTGAGCCCGTAGAAGCCGCGCCCGAGTTCGGCGCCGAGCGTGTGTTCGCCGGGCGCGAGGATAACGTCGTTCGCGACCACCTCCACGCGCTTTCCGTAGTCGGTGAAGCCCGGACCGAGCACGGCATCGCTTACCGGCTTGCCGTCGATCGTCATGTCGGCATAGCCACCGGCGGCGATGTACAGCGTGGCACGCGCCACGTCGCCGTCGACACGGAACGTCTTCCGCAGCAAGGGCGCGGGAAGCGTGTCGTCGCCCTTGCCGATCCAGCGCGCCCCGTGCCAGCCGGCTTCGTCCAGCGCGGTATCGAAGCGCGAGGCCACGCTGGCATCGCCGTCGGAGGTGTGGACGTCCGCGCGCCACTCGTAGCGTTCGCCGGGGGCCAGCGGGGGGCCGGCGTATTCGATGTCGAACGGACGTGCGCCGACGACGTCGCCACTGTCCCAGACCGTCGTGCCCCGGTGCGTCACGACGATGCGATAGCCCGTCTGCACGGTGCCATCGGTATCGCTGCGCACGATCCACGAGAAACGTGGCCTGGCCACGTCGACGTACCCCGGCGTATCGGTGCGTTCGACGCGGGGCGTGGTGAGGCTGACGGCGGCGTTCGCGAGCGGCGCGGTGAACAGCAGGACGCAGGCGAGATGGGAGCGAACGGGCAACGGACCTTCCTTACCGCGGAGGACACACGGGAGCATATCGGCCGGCCGTGCTTACATCCATCTAACGCATCAAGGTTTATCCCTTCCCCACCTCGAATTCCCCGGAGCCATGTCATGAAGACCCTACTCGCCGGCATCACCCTCGCCACCGCCATCGCCGCGACACCTGCGGCGGCGGTGCAACTCGACAGCCTGAAGGGCATGATGGGTGGCGGTGGCAGTTCCCTCGCTTCCGGCAGCGTGGGCAACGCCGCGGGCATCCTGCAGTACTGCATGAGCAACAACTACCTCGGTGGCGAAAGCGGCGCCGCGGGGGTGAAGGATCAGCTGCTGGGCAAGCTCGGCGGCCAGTCCGCCCAGGCCACGCCCGCCCCCACGCAGGACCCGGGCTACCTCGACGGCGCGAAGGGCCTGCTGAAGTCCAGCGACGGCAAGACCCTCGACCTCTCCGGCGGCGGCTCCAGTGCGGCCGGCACCGGCGACCTCAAGGCCCAGCTCACCCGCAAGGCCTGCGATGCGGTGCTGAAGCAAGGCAAGAAGATGGTCGGCATGGGTAAGTGACATGACGCACCGTATCGCCGACAGGGTCGGCTCCCACCAGGGCATGCATGCCTCCAGGCCATGGTGGGGGCCGACCCTGCCGGCGATGCTCCTAGCGGTCCGCGATCCGCCCGATCGCGTCCATCAGGTCGGCCACGCCATACGGCTTCACGATGATCCGCGTACGTGCATCGCATTCGACACCGTTGGCCGTATGGTCACCCGTGGCATAAATCACCGGCAGGCCGGGTTGCGTCTCGCGCAACCGCTCGGCCAGGTCCACCCCGTTCATCCCGGGTAGCCCGACATCGGCGAGAAGGACGTCGATCGGCTCGATGGCATGCACACGCAAGGCCTCGTTGCCGTCGCCGGCCTCGAAAGCGATATGGCCCCGGCTTTCGAGCATCTCGCAAATGGACATCCGTATCAGGGCGTCATCCTCGACGACCAGTACACGCAGCGAGGCCGGGGGTGCGAGCACCGTCCCCGGCACCGCCATCGGCACCGGCGCGATCTCGGCCGCCGGGCGCGGTACCCGTGCCGCCAGCACTTGGCGTACGCGCCGGGCCAACTGTTCCTTCGTGTATGGCTTGCTCAACAATTCCACACCTTCGTCGAGGCGGCCACCGTGCACGATGGCGTTCTCGGTATAGCCCGAGGTGAACATCACGGCGATCCCGGGCTGCCGTTCCATCGCCTTGCGCGCCAGTTCCGGGCTGCGCAGCGGACCGGGCATCACCACGTCGGTGAAGATCAGGTCGATCGCGATGCCGCTCTCCACGATCGACAGTGCACTCTCCGCATCGCGCGCCTTCAACACGCGGTAGCCAAGATCGCCGAGCATGCCGACCACCGTCTCGCGCACCGCGTCGTCGTCCTCGACCACCAGGATCGTCTCGTCACCGCCGCGCACGGCTTCTTCGTCGAGATCGACCAGGCGATCTTCGCTCTGCACGCAGCGCGGCAGGTAAATTTTCACCGTGGTGCCCTCGCCGGGCTCGCTGTAGATCTTCACGTGTCCGCCGGATTGCTTGACGAAGCCGTAGACCATCGAGAGCCCGAGGCCGGTGCCGCGCCCCTCGGGCTTGGTGGTGAAGAAGGGTTCGAACACCTGGTCGATGATTTCCGGGGGAATGCCTCCGCCGGTATCGGAAACGGCGATCATCACGTACTGGCCAGGACGCAAGTCGCCGTGCGCGGCGGCGTAGGCGCTGTCCAGCAACGCGTTGCCGGCCTCGATGGTGAGCCTGCCCCGCCCGTCCATCGCATCCCGGGCGTTGAGCGCCAGGTTGAGCAGCGCATTCTCCACGTTGCCCGGATCGACCAGCGTGTTCCACAGGCCGCCGGCGACGACGGTTTCGATCTCGACCGTCTCCCCGAGCGCGCGGCGCAGGAGTTCGTCCATGTCACGGATGAATCGCCCGACATTCACGACCTTCGGTGCCAGCGGCTGGCGCCGTCCGAAGGCAAGCAGTTGCGCAGCCAGCTTGCTGCCGCGGGTCACGCCGGCCATCGCATTGGCGAGGCGCCGTTCCGCACGGGCATTGCCGGTGACATCGGATGCGAGAAGCTGCAGATTCCCACTGATCACCTGCAGAAGGTTGTTGAAATCGTGGGCGACGCCGCCGGTCAGCTTGCCGATCGCGTCCATCTTCTGCGCCTGGCGCAGCTGGTCCTGGGTCAGGTCGAGCGCGAGACCATGGCCGCCGGCCGCGCTGCGCCAGCCCTGGTCCTCGCCGGCGGCGGGCTGCATGGACACGACGGCCGTGCCGTCCCACCGCTCCATCGACACCCGCCAGGACGATCCATCGACCGATCCGAGTTCCGTGGTTCGCATTCCACGGGCGACCATCTTCGGCAACTCCGCCTCGAACCAGCCTCGGCCTGCCGGGTTCCAGATGGACAGGAACTCGCCATCAGGCAGGCGTGCCCTGGCCCAGGCATTGGCGTACAAGAGTTCACCCGTGGGAGAAAGGGCGACCAAGCCGTAAGGCGCGGCGTCGAACGCCCGGGCGATCAATTCATTGTCCTGCAACGCGAATGGTGAGGGCATCGAACCTCAGTGATCCGGGATGGGGAGCGGAGTTTATCGTCGCGGGCTCATGCACTTTGTGTAGACCGTCGTCACAATTCGTGAACGGGTCGGGACTTACGCGATTTACACCATATCTTGTGTTGACCGGCCGCGCCATCGCCTATATCGTGTGTCCCGTTGGTGTCCGGAGAGGCGCGACTGCCCGTCGGACTTAATAGGGAATCCGGTGCGAATCCGGAACTGCCCCGCAGCGGTAAGTGGAAACGATCCCGTTCTATGCACTGGTCCTCGGCGACTGGGAAGCGACGGGTAGGCCGGGCCTCCAAGGCCCTCGTCCACGAGTCCGAAGACCTGCCAACAATCGGTGCCTGATCGGCACCGATTGTGGTGACGGCTTCCGCGGGGAAGCGCGTCGCGGACCGGAGCCGCCTCGGGCGCGCTCCGTCCCGGCCTTTCCCGTATTGCCTGGCCACTTCGAGCCCCGTCCGAGGGAACGGGAGTTTGAACCAGGCCTTGGGGCACGCCACACATGACCACGATGGATTCCGCAGCGCGCGAGCGCACCGAGACGGCCGACCCGGCCGCCACCCCCTCCGCAGCAACCGACAAGGCGCCCGCCGCCGGTTACAAGAACGAAGCACCGCCGGCCTTCACCCTCACCCCGCCGCACAACCCCGGCCAGATGCGCGTCACCAAGCGCAACGGTGGCCAGGAGGTCGTCGACGTCAACAAGATCGTGCGCGCGGTGACCCGCAGCGCCGACGGCCTGTACGCGGTCGATCCGATGCGCGTGGCGCTGAAGACGATCGGCGGCCTGTACGACGGCGCCACCACCCAGGAACTCGACCAGCTGTCGATCCGCACCGCCGCGGCGCTCACCGCCGAGGAACCGGAATATGGCCAGCTTGCCGCGCGACTGCTCGCGGCGTTCATCGACAAGGAAGTATCCGGGCAGGACATCCAGTCGTTTTCGCAGTCGATTTCCACGGGCTTCGAACTGGGCATCCTCAACGAGCGCCTGCGCGACTTCGTGCAGGTGAACGCGCGCAAGCTCAACGACGCCATCGACACCACCGCCTCGCGCCGCTTCGAATACTTCGGCCTGCGTACGGTCTATGACCGTTACCTGTTGCGCCACCCGACGAAACGCTTCGTCATCGAGACGCCGCAATACTTTTTCATGCGGATCGCCTGCGCGCTGGGCGGCAACGACGTGGCCGAGACGCTGGAGCTGTACCGCATGCTCTCGTCGCTGGAATACCTGGCCAGTTCGCCCACGCTGTTCAATGCCGGCACGGCGCACGAGCAGCTGTCATCGTGCTTCCTGCTCGATTCGCCGCAGGATGCGTTGGAATCCATCTACGCCAAGTATGGCGACGTCGCCCAGCTATCGAAGTTCGCCGGCGGCATCGGCCTCGCCTATTCGCGCATCCGCTCGCGCGGCTCGCTGATCAAGGGCACCAATGGTCACTCGAACGGCCTCGTCCCGTGGCTGAAGACGCTGGACGCCTCCGTCGCGGCCGTGAACCAGGGCGGCAAACGCAAGGGCGCGGCCTGTGTGTACCTGGAATCGTGGCACGCCGACATCGAGGAATTCCTCGAACTGCGCGAGAACACCGGTGACGATGCACGCCGCACGCATAACCTCAATCTCGCCAACTGGGTGCCGGATCTCTTCATGCGCCGCGTGGAGACGGACGGCGACTGGTCGCTGTTCGATCCGAAGATCGTGCCGCACTTCGTCGATACCTGGGGCGCCACCTTCGACGCGGCCTATGAAAGGGCCGAGGCCGACGGCCTGGCGGTGAAGACGATCAAGGCGCGCGAACTCTACGCGCGCATGCTTCGCTCGCTCGCGCAGACCGGCAACGGCTGGATGACCTTCAAGGATCGTTCGAACGCGACCAGCAACCAGACCGCGCGTCCCGGGAACGTCATCCACCTCTCGAATCTCTGCACCGAGATCCTCGAGGTGACCTCGGAAGGCGAGACGGCGGTGTGCAACCTCGGCTCGATCAACCTCGCCCGCCATGTGGTGGACGGCCAGTTCGACTACGAGAAGCTGTCGACCACCGTACGCACGGCCGTACGCCAGTTGAACCGCGTGATCGACCTCAACTTCTATCCGATCGCCTCGGCGAAGACGGCGAACGTGAAGTGGCGCCCGGTCGGTCTGGGCGTGATGGGCTTGCAGGACGTCTTCTTCAAGCTGCGCCTGCCGTTCGATTCCGACGAGGCCCGCGCGCTGTCCACGCGTATCGCGGAGGAGATCTATTTCCACGCGCTATCGATGTCCAACGAGATCGCGGAGCGCGACGGCCCGCATCCCGGCTTCGAGGAAAGCCGCGCGGCCAACGGCGAGCTGCAGTTCGACTACTGGCCGGCGGCCACGCCGACCGGCAAAGATGGCCGCTGGGCGGAACTGCGCGAGAAAATCAAGGCCAAAGGCCTGCGCAACTCGCTGCTGATCGCCATCGCGCCCACCGCGACGATCGCCTCGATCGCCGGTTGCTACGAATGCATCGAGCCGCAGGTGTCCAACCTGTTCAAACGCGAGACGCTGTCGGGCGACTTCCTCGTGGTGAATCGCTACCTCGTCGACGAGCTGAAGACGCTGGGCCTGTGGACCACCGAAATCCGCGACCAGATCAAGCTGGCCGAAGGGTCGGTGCAGGGTATCGCGGCCATCCCTGCGGAACTGCGCGCGGTGTATCGCACCACCTGGGAGCTGCCGCAGAAGGCCTTGATCGATCTTGCCGCCGCCCGCGGCGCCTACATCGACCAGAGCCAGTCGCTGAACCTGTTCATGGAAAACCCGAACATCGGGCAGCTTTCCTCGATGTACATGTACGCATGGAAGTCGGGCATCAAGACCACGTATTACCTGCGCTCGCGTCCGGCCACGCGCATCGCGAAGACCACGGTGAGTTCGTCATCCGCTTCCCTGCCGACGCCCGCCGCACCGGTCGCCGATGCGCAGGAGCAGGCCGAGGCCGCGGTGTTCTGCTCGCTCGAGAACCCCGAGTACTGCGAAGCCTGCCAGTAAAAGAAAGTCCATGTGGGAGCCGATTCATCGGCGAAAAGCCAACGGAGCGGTTTGGCCGAAACGCCCATCGCCGCTGAAGCGGCTCCCACGGAAGCTGCTCACATTCCCCGAGGTACCCGATGTCCGCTTCACCGATCACCCGCGATACCCACATCCTCGATCCCGGTTTCGAACTGACACTGCGGCCGATGAAGTATCCGCAGTTCTACGAGATGTATCGCGCCGCCATCCGCAATACCTGGACGGTGGAGGAAGTGGATTTCTCGCTCGACGTGACCGACCTGAAGGCCAAGATGTCCGACGCGGATCGCCACCTGATCCATCGCCTCGTCGCCTTCTTCGCCACGGGCGACACCATCGTGTCGAACAACCTCGTGCTGAACCTCTACCAGCACGTGAATTCGCCCGAGGCGCGCATGTTCCTCTCGCGCCAGCTGTACGAGGAAGCGCTTCACGTGCAGTTCTACCTCACGCTGCTGGATACCTACATTCCGGAGCCGTCGGAACGGAACAAGGCTTTCGCCGCGATCGAGAGCATTCCCTCGATCCGGCAGAAGGGTGAGTTCTGCTTCAAGTGGATCGACTCCATCCAGGACCTCAACCGGCTGGAGACGCGCGAGCACCGCCGCCAGTTCCTGCTCAACCTGATCTGTTTCGCCGCGTGCATCGAAGGCCTGTTCTTCTTCGCCGCCTTCGCTTACGTGTATTACCTGCGTTCGCGCGGCCTGCTGCACGGCCTGGCCTCGGGTACCAACTGGGTGTTCCGCGACGAGTCCGGGCACATGGCGTTCGCCTTCGAGGTGGTGCGCACGGTGCGCGAGCAGGAGCCCGACCTCTTCGACGAGGACATGCGCCAGCAGGTGGAGGCGATGCTGGAAGACGCCATCGCATGCGAAACGCAGTTCGCGGCGGACGTGCTCTCCGGTGGCGTGGCCGGGCTCTCCGTGAACGACATGCGCCAGTACCTGGAGTACTGCGCCGACCAACGCCTGGTGCAGCTCGACATGCCGAAGAAGTACGGCGCGAAGAACCCCTTCGACTTCATGGATCTGCAGGACGTGCAGGAACTGACGAACTTCTTCGAGCGGCGCGTATCGTCGTACCAGGTGGGCGTGCAGGGCGAGGTGGCGTTCGATCAGTCGTTCTAGAGGCATCGGCCGCTCCAGAAGCATCGCCGACAGGGTC
The DNA here is from genome assembly GCF_030812295.1 of Luteibacter jiangsuensis. Classification (GTDB taxonomy): domain Bacteria; phylum Pseudomonadota; class Gammaproteobacteria; order Xanthomonadales; family Rhodanobacteraceae; genus Luteibacter; species Luteibacter jiangsuensis_A. The sequence continues at coordinate 755,657 of NZ_JAUSSK010000002.1, read as the reverse complement.
GGCTCCCACCCAAGCACCGCAGCGCCGCTCTGGTGGGAGCCGACCCTGTCGGCGATGTTCTGGACCCTGTCCGCGATAGCATGGTCGCCTCACCTCCCAAGGCAGCCCCAACATGACCCCCATCGACCGCCCCACCGAGGCCCGCGTCCTCGAGATCGTCTTCCCGGACCACACCAACCACCTCGGCACGCTCTTCGGCGGCCAGGCGCTGGCATGGATGGACAAGGCCGCCTTCCTCGCCGCCTCGCGTTATTCACGTCAGATCGTGGTCACCGCTCGCTCCGAGCAAGTGGACTTCCACGTACCCGTGCGCAAGGGCCAGATGGTGGAATTGATCGCCACGGTCGTATCGGTGGGCCGCACCTCGATGAAGATCGACGTGGCGATGTATACCGAGGACCTGATCTCCGGCGAGCGTGAACTGTGCACTCGCGGCACCTTCACCATGATCGCGCTGGACAGCAATCACAAACCGACCCCGGTGCAGCCGCTGCCGGCGACCTGAGCCACGCTTCCACCCCGGCGGCACGATCCCAACGGCACCCCCACGGCATGGGCTAACGCTCAAGCTTCCGGTAGATCGTGCTACGGCTGATGCCGAGACGACGGGCCGCGGCGGCCACGTTGCCGCGACATTGGGCGATGGCCTGATCGATGGCCTGCTGTTCGATGATATCGAGGCGGCCTTCCGTCGGCACGGCGGCCGGCCGGGACTGGACGGGTGCGCGCAGCTCCGCGGGAAGATCCACGATGCCCAGCACGCGGCCGGCGTCCGCCATGACCATCATGCTGCGCAACACACCCACGAGCTGCCGCAGGTTGCCCGGCCATGGCAGGGATGCCATATGCTCCACCAGGTCGTCCGAAAGGCGCACACCGGCCTCGTCGCCGTCGATCGCGAGCCACATCGCGCGAATCGTGGCGATCACGCTGGCATGGTCGCGCAAGGCCGGCAGGCACATCGTGGCCTGAGCGATGCGGTAGTAGAGATCCGCGCGAAAGGTTCCCGCCGCCACCGCGAGGGTGAGATCCTGGTGCGTGGCGGCGATCACCGCGATGTCGACCGCGCACGGGCGCCCGCCACCCAAAGGGGTGACCTCGCGCTCCTGCAATACGCGAAGGAAGCGGCTTTGCAGAGTGAGCGGCATGTCGCCGAGTTCATCCAGGAAGAGCACGCCGCCGTCCGCATCGCGGAGCAGGCCCGCCGCGCCTTCCTTGCGAGCGCCGGTGAACGCGCCCGCCTGGTAGCCAAACAGTTCGGCTTCGATCAGTCCCTCGGGCAAGGCCGCGCAGTTCACCGCGACGAACGGCCCCGTGGCGCGCGCGCTGCGCCGGTGCAGTTCGCGCGCCACGCGTTCCTTGCCGGTGCCGGTCTCGCCTTGCAGCAAGGTGGGGATATCGGCATCGAGCAGACGAACATGACGCTCGATGGCCTGTGCGATCTCCGGGGCGAACACCGAAACCGCGTTGCGTGCCGGCTTCGCACGCGGCTGTCGCACCGGCACGCTCACCCGGGTCGATGCCTCACGGCGCGCGTGAAGCAGTTCACCCGTCTGGCAACGCATGCCGACCGTATCGCCCGGGCGCGGCAACGCCGAAGCGAACAGGTCGTCGTAGCGGGTCCGACCAAGCTCGTTCCAATCCAGACCGAGCAGGCGCAAGGCCTGCCGATTGGCCGCCACCAGCTTATGGTTCTCGAACACCACCATGCCTTCGCGCGGCGTGCCGAGCAACTCGGGGTCGTGTTGGAAGCGCACGATTTCCGCACCCGGAAACTGACGCTCGAACAAACGGTACTCGATTTGTTCAACCGCAAGCTGGACCATGCCAAGCGCGTGCAGGTGACGGATGGAAGCCTCGCCGGACAAGTCGAGGACACCGACAACAGCGCCACGGGGGTCGAAGATCGGCGACGCCGAACAGCTGAGCATGCCGTGAGGGCGATAGAAGTGTTCCTGCCCACGCACCTCCACCGCACGTCGCTCGACGATCGCGGTCCCGATGGCATTGGTGCCGGTGGCCGCCTCGCTCCACGGCACGCCCGGCTTCAACGCCACGCGTGCGGCCTTGGTCAGGAACTCCGCGTCGCCCAGCGCGTCCAGGATCAGGCCATCCGCGGCGGTGAGGATGACGATGCTACCCGCCTGGTTCGCACTGGCGTATAGCGACTCCAGCTCGGGCCGGCACAGTCGCCTCAGCTCCTCGTGACGTTCCTGCCGTTCCGACAGGGCATGACGCTCCATCGGCATGAGAACCGGCCGCGCCGCCGCATCGAGACCGCTCTCGGCGCAACGACGCCACGACGCCAGGATGTTTTCCGGTACCAGGCCATGCGGCGCCACCCCTCCATCGAAGAAGCGGCGGCGGGCAACGGTAATCGCTTCGGAGGAAGACAACTGGCGCATGGTCGATGTCCCTGTTCGATGTGTCGCAATTTGCGACACCTGTCGCGGCGGATGTCCCGATTCAAAGCACGTTCGTGTCGTCGCCGCAACACGACGTTCGGCGAGCCACGTGCTGCAGCGCAACGGCCGATCTTCCGGCCATTCTGGAAAGCATGCCAGGCGCCCCGAACGCAGCGCAGCATGGCTCGACGGGGAACGTCTTCTGGCATGTCCCGTGCTCCTCCGGTGACAACAGTCCGTCCCCGAATGGAGAACCACCCATGACCAAGCTCGAACAACAACACCTCGCCGTGCAGGTCCCCTTCAAGCAGCGCTACGGCAACTACATCGGCGGTCGCTGGGTGGAGCCCAGGAGTGGCAGGTACTTCGACAACATCACACCGATCACTGGCAAGGCCTTCTGCGAGATTCCCCGTTCCGATGCCGCCGACATCGACGCCGCACTGGACGCCGCGCACGCCGCGAAGGATGGCTGGGGCCGCACACCCGTGGCCGAGCGCGCTCGCGTCCTCAACCTGATCGCCGACCGCATGGAGCAGAACATCGACCTCCTTGCCCATGCCGAGACCTGGGACAACGGCAAGCCGATCCGCGAGACGATGGCTGCCGATGTACCGCTGGCGATCGACCATTTCCGCTACTTCGCCGGCTGCATCCGTGCGCAGGAAGGTACCCTGGGCGAGATCGACGGCGACACCGTCGCCTACCAGTTCCACGAACCGCTTGGCGTCGTCGGCCAGATCATTCCGTGGAACTTCCCGCTGCTGATGGCCGCCTGGAAGATGGCGCCCGCGCTGGCCGCCGGCAATTGCGTCGTGCTCAAGCCCGCCGAACAGACCCCGGCCAGCATCCTGGTCTGGGCGGAACTGGTCGGCGACCTGCTGCCGCCCGGCGTACTCAACATCGTCAACGGTTTCGGCCTGGAAGCGGGCAAGCCGCTCGCCTCGTCCAACCGCATCGCCAAGATCGCCTTCACGGGCGAGACGACCACCGGCCGGTTGATCATGCAGTACGCCAGCCAGAACCTGATTCCGGTGACGCTGGAACTCGGCGGAAAGTCGCCGAACATCTTCTTCGCGGACGTCGCGGCGGAAGACGACGATTTCTTCGACAAGGCGATCGAAGGCTTCGTGTTGTTCGCGCTCAACCAGGGCGAGGTCTGCACCTGTCCCAGCCGTGCGCTGATCCATGCATCGATCTATGACCGTTTCATGGAGCGGGCGCTCGAACGTGTCGCGGCGATCAAGGCGGGCAATCCGTTGGATCCTACGACGATGATCGGTGCGCAAGCGTCCAGCGAGCAGTTGGAGAAAATCCTCTCCTACATGGACATCGGCAAGCAGGAGGGCGCGAAGGTGCTCGCCGGCGGTGCGCGAGCGAACCTCGGTGGAGAACTCGCGGGCGGTTACTACGTGCAGCCAACCGTCTTTGTTGGCCACAACAAGATGCGCGTCTTCCAGGAGGAAATCTTCGGTCCAGTCGTCGCCGTAACCACCTTCGACACCGACGAAGAAGCCTTGTCCATCGCCAACGATACGCTCTACGGTCTTGGCGCGGGGGTTTGGACGCGCGACGGCAACCGTGCCTATCGCTTCGGCCGAGGTATCCAGGCCGGCCGCGTCTGGACCAACTGCTATCACGCCTACCCCGCGCATGCGGCCTTCGGCGGCTACAAGCAGTCGGGCATCGGCCGTGAAACGCACCGCATGATGCTCGACCACTACCAACAGACGAAGAACCTCCTGGTCAGTTACTCGCCGAAGAAGCTGGGCTTCTTCTGAAGTGTGGCGCATGCGTCCGTTCGGGGCCTGCGCCGCGACCGCATTGGCGACCTCCGTCGCCAATGCGGTCGATCGGGTATCGGTGAACCTCCCGGTGGTCACCGTGGTCGCCGTGGCGCCCGGCCTCTACGAATCGCGCGATGCGAGGACGATTCCCTACGACACGCGTTGGCTGGATCGACACGACACGGACCCGACGCGTTCCACCGGGTTGGCGGATGCACTGGATCGCGACATCCCCGGCATCTCGCTCAATGCCGTGCAAGGCAACCCCTGGCAGCCGGACCTGCAGTACCGCGGGTATACGGCATCACCCCTGCTCGGAACGCCGCAGGGCCTGGCCATCTACCAGGATGGCGTGCGCGTCAACGAAGTCTTCGGCGACACCGTGAACTGGGACCTCATACCATCCCGTGCCGTGGACGGCGCGACCCTGAGCGCCGGCGCCAGTCCCGTGTTCGGCCAGAACGCCCTCGGCGGAGCGATCGACCTGCGCACGAAAACCGGCTTCAGCGCACCGGGTACGCGGATAGGCCGTGAGACAGGCTCGTTCGGACGTGAAACCTCGTTCCTGGAAAGCGGCGGCAACGATGGCGGTCTGGGCTACTACGTGCTCGGCGACCGCATGGACGAACGCGGCTGGCGCGATCTCTCTCCCTCGCATGCGCGCCACTCACTGGGTGCCTTCAGCTTCCGCGGCGACAGGCTCGACCTCGACCTGCATCTCGCCCAAGCCCGGACGGATCTCACCGGAAACGGCGCCTCGCCCGCGGAACTGCTGCGCCAGCGACGCGCCGCCATATTCACCGCGCCCGACGAGACATCGAACCGGCTCAGCCAGGCCAGCCTGACTGGCACCTGGCGCCTCACCGACAGGTCCTCGCTCATCGTGACGGCCTTCACCCGCCGCGTCCGCACACGTTCCTACAACGGTGACACCAGCGAGTACGCGGCATGCAACGACGACGCGTCGATCCTCTGCGGGGAAGACGGCCGAGACGCCATTCTCGATGCGCGGGGCACTCCTGTCTCTTCCCGCTATGACGCCATCGCCAACCTCGGCATGCGGCGCCAGCGGGCACGGGGTGGCAGCGCCGTGCTCCACGGCGCCACCCGTCTCTTCGGCCGTGACAACACGTTCTTCCTTGGTGTCGACGAGCGTCGCGGTTCCGTCGGTTACACCTCCGAACAGCGCGTCGGGCTCCTCGACGAGGCCCGCCACGTCGCCGCCGACGGTCCTGCGATTCCCAGCGAGGCCGTTGCCGTGCACGCGACGACGCGCGATCGGGCCGCCTTCGTGAGCGATAGGCTGCGCCTGTCGTCCGACTGGACGCTCGATCTCGCCGCCCGCTTCAATCGGACGCGGGTTTCCATCGCCGACCGCAGCGGAAGGAATCGCGCGCTGGATGGCGGTCACACCTTCTCCCGCTTCAATCCCTCCGTGGGGCTCAGCTGGTTACTCTCCCGCCGGGTCTCGGCGTTCGCCAGCTACAGCGAGTCGACACGCGCACCCACTCCCGTCGAACTGACCTGTGCCGACGAGGAAGCGCCATGCAGGTTGCCCAACGACTTCGTCTCCGATCCGCCGCTGAAGCAGGTGGTCGCCCGCAGTGTCGAGGCCGGCCTGCGAGGCGGTGGCGCGGTGCTGCATTGGGACGCCTCCCTGTATCGGAGCACCAGCGCGCACGATATCGTTTTCCAGACCACGGGTGGCGGCCTCTCGAATCGAGGCTTCTTCGCCAACGTGGGCGATACGCGACGAGAAGGCGTCCAGGCATCGTTACGCGGTCGCTGGGCCGGTATCGACTGGCATATGGCCTATGCGTACCTGCGCGCACGTTTCCTTTCCGGCTTCGACCAGATCAGCGCCCATCATCCCGACGCCGACGCCGATGGCGTCGTCACGGTGAAGCGTGGCGACGATATTCCCGGCTTGCCCAGGCACATGCTCAAGGTCGGCGCGGACTGGTCACCGACACCGGTCGTAACGTTCGGCATCGATGGGCGCTTCAGTTCCGGCCAGTACTTGCGTGGGGACGAGATCAACGCCCTGGGCAAGACCGGCGGGTATGCGCTGTTCGACCTCGACGCACACTGGCAAGTCACCCCGCGGGTACAAATCTCGGCGCGCGTCGAGAACCTGCTCGATCGCCGCTACGTCAGCTTCGGCGTTCTCGGCAATCCATCGTCCGTACTTCCCGGGCTGAACGACCCTCGATTCCTCGGCCCCGGCGCACCACGCGCCGGATGGCTGTCCATCACGCTGTCCCTGTAATCCCACGCACCAGGAGCCCGCCATGTCGCCCATGCGAAACAGACACCTTACCGCCCTGCTGTTCGCCCTTTTGGTGAACTCGACGGGAGCGTTCGCCGCGGGCGACTATAAACCGGTGACCGATGCCCGGTTGAAGCAGGCCGCGCAGGACGACGGGTGGCTGATGTATCGCCGGGACTACACCAGTTCCGGCTTCGCCCCCTTCGACACGATCAATACCGGCAACGTAGCCAACCTGAAGACCGTGTGGGATTACAAGACCGGCTTCGACATGGGCCACGAGGCACCGCCGATCGTCAACGGCGACTATCTGTTCGTGACCACCCCGAAGAACCAGTTGATCGCCTTCCAGGCCAGCACAGGCAAGCAGCTGTGGAAGTACGAACACGACCTGTCCAATACCGGCCTGAAGACGATCTGCTGCGACGTGGTCAATCGCGGCGTCGCGCTTTACGGCGACAAGGTCTACATGGCCACGCTGGATAACCGCGTGGTCGCCCTCGATGCGAAGACCGGCAAGGTCGCCTGGAACGAACAGCTCAATGCACCGGACGTCGGCTATGCGATGACGCTGGCCCCGCTGGTGGTCAAGGGTATGGTGATCGTCGGCGTCTCGGGCGGCGAGTACGGCGCACGCGGTTTCGTGGCCGCGCTGGACGCGGAGACCGGCAAACAGGTGTGGAAGCGGCACACGATCCCCGCGCCGAATGAACCTGGCGGCGACACCTGGCCGGAAGGTGCCTACAAGACCGGCGGTGGCGCGGCATGGCTCACCGGTAGCTACGACGCCGACACCGATACCCTGTTTTGGGGCGTGGGCAACCCCGGCCCGTGGTTGGCCACACTTCGCCCGGGCGACAATCTCTATACCGATTCGGTTATCGCGATCGAACCGAAGACCGGCAAGATCAAATGGCATTACCAGTACACGCCCAACGACAGCTGGGACTACGACGGCACGAATGAAACCGTGCTCACCGACATCGACTACAACGGCGTGAAGCACAAGGCGTTGGTCACCGCCAGCCGCAACGGCTGGTTCTATGCCATCGACCGCACCGACGGCAAGCTCATCTATGCGGAGAAGTTCGCCCATGCCACGTCGGTGAGCGGATTCAAGGACGGCAAGCCACAGACGGACCCCGCGATGCGGCCCGATGTGGGCAAGGAGGTGTTCACCTGCCCGAGTTTCCTCGGCGGCAAGAACTGGTGGCCGATCTCGGTCGACCCGCAGACGCACATGGCCTATGTGCCCACGCTGCACACTTGCATGACGATGAAGGGCGCCACGGTGAACTACAAGGCCGGCTTGCCCTTCCTCGGCGAGACCTTCAAGGTCGTCGCCGATCCGGACAACAAGGACACGTGGGGTTCGGTGCAAGCGATCGACATCGATACCGGCAAACAGGTCTGGCGCCATCCGTCCGAGTTGCCGTGGAACGGCGGCATGTTGAGCACGGCCGGCGGTCTGCTGTTCTCTGGTTCCGCCGACGGCTACCTGTATGCCTTCGACGCGAAGACCGGCAAGGTACTTTGGAAGAGCCCGCAGATGAGTTCCGGAGTGCTCGGCGTACCGAGCACCTGGAAGGTCGACGGCAAGCAGTATGTCGCCGTCTACGCCGGCTGGGGCGGCGGCGTGCCGATCTGGGGCGGCGACATGGCCAAGGATCCGCGTGTGAAGAACATACCCCTCGGCGGCCATCTCTACGTGTTTTCGCTGTGAGGAGACTGGCCATGACGATCCGATCGACCCGATTCGCGCTCGCCGTGCTCTGCCTGTTCGGTGGCGGCATCCAAGCTGCCGACCTGACGTTGTGCGTGGATCGTTCCAGCCCGATGGCGCGGACCGATGTCGCCGTGGCGCAAGCCGTGGCAAGCCAGGAACACAGCCGCGCGAAAATCCATTTCTTCGACGGCAGCGGCGACGACGAGGGTTTCGACCTCAAGGAGTTCAACGCACTGGCCAAGGCTTCCTGCGACCTCGTGCTGGGGTTTCCCGTCGACGCCGATGCCCCCGGTCTCCCGGAAGGACTGAAGGCGACGGTACCGTATGGGCATACCGGTTTCGTGTTGGTGCTTCCCACCGCCAGCCACGCGACGTCGCTCGACAACCTCACCAGGGGAACGCGCGTCGCCGTAACCTACCAGACCACGCCGAACCTGTTCTTCGCCGGACATCCTGCGATCACGTCGGATGTCCACCTCACCGACGCCGAAGGACTCGCCGCGCTGGAGAAGGGCAAGGTGGGGGCCGCGATGCTCTGGGGGCCGGCCGTGGCGAAGCATCTGGCGGCAACTCGGGAAACCACGCGTTTTCGCACCCTGGAGCTGACCGAAGCACATGCCCGCTTCGACCTGGTCGCGCTCTACGATGACGACCACATCGAGGCGGCACACCGGTTCGAGAAGGCCGTCGACGCACTGGACGCCGACGGGCGACTCGGCAAGCTGCTCGCGCCGATGGCGATGGCCGGTGCGGCGAGGCGGATACCCGACCACCGCAACGCGCTCTGGCGCTCGCCACGCAGAACGCCTCCGGGCGCGATCTGCGCCTCGGGCGGCGGCAGGCCGCCTGCGCTATTCACCATCGCGCAGGCCGACGCCGGTGCGGCGAAGTACTCCGACAACTGTGCGCAATGCCACGGTCCGGCACTCGAAGGCCGGGCAGGACCGGCTCTGAAGGGCAAGCATTTCGCCAACCCAGCGGCCAACTTCCACGTGGGTGACATTTTCACCATCGTCTCGCAGAACATGCCTGCCACGCAGCCGGCCAGCCTGCCGCCGGACGACTACGTCGAGATCATGGCCTTCCTGCTGCGCGAGAACGGTTATCCCGCGGGCAATACCAAGCTCACCTTCGACGAGGCGAAGCAATCGACGGTGCCTCTGGTCTCCGACGCCGACTGAAGCCAATGAGCATCGACAAGGTCACCATCACACCGGCCGCCGTCGCTCTGATCAAACGGCTGCGCGAGCGGCACGGCGATGTGCTGTTCCACCAGAGCGGCGGTTGCGGCGACGGTTCCTCGCCGATGGGCGATTCTGAGGACCGCATGTTGACTTAGAGCGCACTCGAAGGCGTACGCTCTTCGAATGCCCCATTCGATGACCATCGCCGAGGCCGCCCTCGCCACCGGCCTGACCACCCACACGCTGCGCTACTACGAGCAGATCGGCCTGATCGACCCGGTGCCTCGGCGCAGCGGCCAGCGCGTCTACGGCGAAGCCGAGATGCGCCTCATCGACTTCGTGCTGCGCCTGCGCGGCACCGGCATGTCGATGCGCGACATCCAGGAATACGTGCGCTTGCGCCGACAGGGCGAGACCCCCGAGAGCATCCGCCTGCGTGGCGACTTGCTCGCGCGGCACGCCGCCTACATGCGCGGCCAGTTGACCGAACTGTCCGAAACGATCACGCGGCTGGACGAGAAGATCGCCCTGTACCGCTCGATCTACCCTGATGAACCCATCCCCCTCCCCGCCGAACCGCCCGTGACACGGGTGACGCCGGGGAACGCCCCCTCGAAACGAAGGAGACACGCATGATCACCCGCAAACTGGGAACGCACGGCCCCGAGGTCTCGATCCTCGGCCTCGGCTGCATGGGCATGAGCGAGTTCTACGGTATCGGCGACGAGAAGGAATCGGTCGCCACGCTGGAACGCGCACTGGAGCTGGGCATCACCTTCTGGGATACCTCCGACGCGTACGGCCCGCATACCAACGAGGAACTGCTCGGCCGTACGCTCGCCGGCCGTCGCGACAAGGTGTTCCTGGCCACCAAGTTCGGTATCGTCCGCGACCCGAACGACCCGATGAAGCGTGGCATCAGCGGCCGTCCGGAATACGTTCGCCAGTCGGTCGAAGGCAGCCTTCGCCGGTTGAAGACCGATTACATCGATCTCTACTACCAGCACCGCGTCGACCGCGCGGTACCGATCGAGGAGACCGTCGGCGCGATGGCCGACCTCGTGAAGGAAGGCAAGGTGCGCCACCTCGGCCTGTCCGAGGCTTCGGCAGAATCGATCCGCAAGGCGGCGAAAGTGCATCCGATCACCGCCCTGCAGAGCGAATACTCGCTGTGGACACGCGATCCGGAAACCACCGGCACGCTTGCCGCCTGCCGCGAGAACGGCATCGCCCTGGTGGCCTATAGCCCGCTCGGCCGCGGCTTCCTCACCGGCGCGATCACCCGGCCCGAAGACTTCGCCGAGGACGACTATCGCCGCGTCAATCCGCGCTTCACCGGCGAGAACTTCGCGAAGAACCTGGCCATCGTGGAGAAGGTGAAGAAGTTCGCCGCCGACAAGGGCTGCACCCCAGGCCAGCTCGCGCTCGCCTGGGTGATCGCCAAGGGCGGCGACATCGTGCCGATCCCGGGCACCAAGCGGGTGAAGTACCTGGAGGAGAACGCCGGCGCGGTGGAGGTGAAACTCGGTCCGGCCGAGGTGGCCGAGATCGACGCGGTGTTCCCGCCGGACTCGGCCGTGGGCGACCGCTACGCCTCCAACATGATGGGCTCCATCAACGCCTAAGTGCTTGGCTTATAATGGCGGTTTGTGTCAGCAGCAAACCGCCATGTCGTCCCCCGATCATTCGCCGCTGGGCAAGGCCACCGTCTACGCCGACCGCTACGACGCCAGCCTGCTCTTCCCGATTCCGCGCCAGGGCAAGCGTGACGAGATCGGCGTATCCGCCGACGCCCTGCCTTTCCATGGTGTCGACATCTGGAACGGTTATGAACTGTCCTGGCTGGATGCGCGCGGCAAGCCCGTCGTGGCCGTGGCGGAGTTCCGTTTCCCGGCCTCCACGCCGAATATCGTCGAGTCGAAATCCTTCAAGCTCTACCTGAACGGCTTCGCCCAGGAACGCATGGCCGATGACGCGCAGGTGCGCGCCACGCTGGTCCGCGACCTGTCGGCCGCGTCCGGCGGCCCCGTGGACGTGGTGTTACGGGCGCCGAACGACCTGGACGGCACCCCGCTGGGCGAGCCGGAGGGCATCCTGCTGGACACGCAGGCGCTGGATTTCGACAGCTACGGCCCGCCGCGTCCGGATTTCCTCGGCACGCACGACGGGGACGTGCGCGAGGTGCTCGTGTCGCACCTTTTGCGCTCCAATTGCCCGGTGACCGGGCAACCCGATTGGGGCAGCGTACAGATCGCCTACACGGGCTCGCCGATCGACCGGGCGGGGCTGCTGCGCTACCTCGTTTCCTTCCGCAGCCACACGGAATTCCATGAGCAATGCGTGGAGCGTATCTTCATGGATCTCCGTGCCCGCTGTGCGCCGCGCGAGCTCTCGGTCTATGCCCGCTACACGCGTCGCGGCGGCCTGGACATCAACCCGTTCCGCGGCACCGACCCGGCCGCCGTGCCCACCAACCCGCGCGGTGCGCGCCAATGATGAATGGCGCATTCATGCGTTCTTCATTGGTCTTGCCTTTAGTTGTGTAGCCTGTACCCTGCGGCGGCCAAGGGGATCCACCTTGACGCCCCTTTCGTTTCGAACCTGACACGCCACTCCCGGAATCCAGACATGAAGCTTTCCTTCCGCTCGTCCGCCCTCTGCACGGCCATCGTCGCCGGCCTGCTGGTCCTCACCGCCTGCGGCAAGAAGGAAGAGCAGCAGAACACCGCCCCAGCCGCCGCCTCGTCGGCTCCGGCCGCACCCGCCACCGCTCCGGCACCCGCCGCCCCGGCCCCCGCGACGACCGCCGCTGCCGCGCCCGCCGCCCAGCCGGCGGCCGCCCCGGCCACCCCGGCCGCCGTCGCCGAGTCGCTGAAGGTCGGTTCGGTCACCCTGGGCAGCACCGTGGGCGCGGACAAGAAGGTCGCCAAGGCGAAAACCGCCTTCGCCCCGACCGACAAGACCATCTACGCCTCGGTCGCCACCGAGGGCAGCACCGCCGGCGCCACGCTCAACGCGAAGTGGACCTACCAGGACGGCGACACCACCACGACCGTCAGCGACATCAGCCAGTCGATCAGTACCGATGGCCCGGCCGTCACCACGTTCAAGATCCAGAATCCGAACGAGTGGCCGGAAGGCAAGTACAAGGTCACCGTCTCGCTCAACGGCCAGGCCGTCGGCAACGAGGCGTTCGAGGTCAAGAAGAAGTAAGTCTTCCAAGATCCGGTGAACAAGAAAGGGCGCGACCTCGGTCGCGCCCTTTTCGTTTCCGGTGGGAGCCGACCCTGTCGGCGATGGGTGCTTGCAGCGACCAGGCCCGCTGCCGCGGGATCGCCGACAGGGTCGGCTCCCACCAGAGCGGACAAGGTAGGCTGCTGCAAGGCCGGCTCCCCCATCGGCGAATCTAGCCAGCCAGCAGCCCGTTCAACGTCCCGTACCCGATGTCCTTCGGCTTCGTCCCCAGGAACTCCGCGGCCATCCGCCCCGCCGTCGCATACGCCTCCAGTGACAGCGCGATACCCGCGCTGAGCCGCCGCGCACCCGCCCCGAACAGTTCCTCCCGCGACGGCAAGCCCGGTACCAGCATCACGTTCAACGGCATCGGCCGGAGCGCCGTCGCCACGCGGCGGATGTCATCCAACGCCGCGATACCCGGCACGAACATGCCGTCGGCACCCGCCTCCCGATAGAGGCCCGCACGCCGGAGCGTTTCCTCGACGGCCGCGTCGCCGGACGCCATGCCGCGCAAGTAGACATCCGTGCGTGCGTTGATGAAGAGGTCGCGCCCACCCAGCCGGGCGCGGATCGCACGGAGCTTGTCGGCCAGCGATGTGGGCGCCTTGCTGCCATCCTCGATGTTGATCCCCGCCACGCCAGTGTCGACCAGCGAGGAAACGAAGTCCGCCACCTGCGCGGGGTCGTCGGAACACCCTTCCTCGATATCCACAGTCAGCGGAACGGTTACCACCCTCGCTATGCGGCGGATGGCGGCGAGCATCTCGGCCACGGGCAACCGATCGCCATCGGGCCAGCCGCAGGACCACGCGACACCCGCACTGGTGGTGGCAACGGCCGGCGCACCGGCATGCTGTACGACGGCAGCGCTGGCACCATCCCAAGCGTTGGCGAGTACCAGCAAGGAGGCGCCGGCGTGCAGGTCACGGAAGGTCTGAGCGTTCATGCATCGGGTTCCCGCGGAGAAAGTGACGACACGATCCACCACCGAGGCGTGGACCGCAACGCCTTTTTGCCGTGTACAGGACGCCAAGGCCCGGTGAGCCGCCACCTCACTCCCCACAGACACCGCTTTCAACATCGCGATGCTCGAATGGCACCACCCTGGCACGGCGACGAGCGCCGCGCGGGCATCACCCGATCGAGGAACCGCCATGAACGAAGACACCTTCAAGGGCAAGTGGAAGCAGTTGAGCGGCAAGATGAAGGAACAGTGGGGCAAGCTGACCGATGACGATCTGAAGGTTGCCGAAGGCAATAGCGAATACCTCGCGGGCAAGGTCCAGGAACGCTATGGCGTGGCGAAGGACGAAGCGGAACGGCAGGTAAAGGATTTCCGCGACCGTATCGGTCGCACGCACTGAGCCCCTCCTTTTCCCCATTCGCCAGAGGAGACAAGCCATGCTTCATTGGGCCGTCATTTTCTTCGTCATCGCGCTGATCGCCGCCGTCTTCGGTTTCACCGGCATCGCCGCGGGCGCCGCCAGCATCGCGAAGATCCTGTTCGTGGTCTTCCTGATCCTGTTCATCCTTTCGCTGCTTTTCGGAGGCCTGCGTCGCGGCCCGAGGGTATAGCGAAGGCAAGACCCGCAGGACGGAACACACGCCCCGGTCCCGGCCCGGGGCGTTTTTCATCGCATGACGCGGTGCACGCGGCAGGCCTATGATCGTCCTTCCCCAGGAGTCCGGCCATGGCGACCGCCACGCTTTCCTTTCTCGATGCCATCCCGCGCGTAACGCTGCTGGACGGTGCGACGCCCATCCAGCGGTTGATCCGCATCGAGGAGGCTCTCGACCTTCCGGCGCGACGTATCCGGCTTTACGCGAAACGTGACGACCACATGGCGCTCGGCGGTGGCGGCAACAAGCTACGCAAGCTCGAATACCACCTCGGGCAAGCGCATACGGCCGGCGCGGATACGATCGTCAGCGTTGGCGGTTTGCAATCGAACCATGCGCGCCTCACCGCGGCCGCCGCTGCGAGGCATGGGCTTGCCTGCGAACTGTTCCTTGCGCGGCTTGTCCCGAAGGACGACGTCGACTACGAGAAGAACGGCAACGTGCTGCTGAACGACCTGTTTGGCGCGCGCACCGTATTCTTGCCGCAAGGGACCGACGCCCTGGCCCTCGCCGAGGCGCGTGCCGACGAGTTGCGTGCGAAAGGCCATTCGGTGGCCGTGATCCCGACAGGTGGATCGACGCCACTGGGTGCGCTCGGCTACGCGCGCTGCGCGCGCGAGATAGCGGAACAGGAAAGCGCGATGGACATGCGCTTCGACCGCATTATCGTGCCGAACGGGAGTGCCGGTACGCAAGCCGGGCTCGTGGCGGGTTTTGCGGCGATGGGCCGTCGGCCGGATCGTGTGAAGGGCTATGCGGTGCTGAAGCCGAGGGATGCCGCGCGGCCGGCCACGCTCGACCTGGCGAGGGAAGCGCTGCACCTGCTCGAGTCGGACGCGACACTCCACGCCGACGATATCGAGATAGACGATACGCAGCTGGGCGCCGGTTATGGCGTACCCACCGAGGACATGAAGAAGGCGGTGCGCCTCATGGCGAGCCGCGAGGGCATACTGCTCGATCCGGTGTATTCGGGGAAGGCGTTCGCGGGATTGCTGCACGACCTACGCGAAGGGCTTGTGCGGAATGGTGAGACTGTACTTTTTGTTGCGACGGGTGGCATGCCTGGGCTCTTTGCGTACCGGGCGGATCTAGCCGGGTAGCACCTTCCTGCCGTGGTGGAAGCCGCCCCTGTCGGCGATGGGGGGTACCTCACCACCCATCGCCGACAGGGTCGGCTCCCACCGAGCGTGGTTGACCTACCGCGCAGGTGTACCCGACGATCAGGTCAGGTGGTGCTTCAGGAAGGCGCGGGTGCGTGCATTCGCCGTTTCCGCGTCCGCCGCGTCGTAATGGTCGCCCTGGGGGCGGGCAAAAGCGTGGTTTCTTCCGTCGTAGACGTGGATCTCCACGTTGGGGCGGGAAGCCAGCACTTGCTTGATCTTCGCCTGTGCGTCCTTGGTCATGAATTCATCGTCGCCGGCGAGGTGCATCAGCAACGGCGTCGTCATGTTCGCGCCGCGCTCGACGAATTCCTCCGTACGGCCACCGTAGTATTCCACGGCTGCATCGACCTTGCCGCGCGCGGCGGTGAGAAACGACAACAGACCGCCGAGGCAGAAACCCATCACGCCCGCCTTGCCTGTCGATGCCGGTAGCGCACGCGCGGCCGCGATCGTCGCTTCGATGTCTTCTTCGGCCTTGGTGAGGTCGAGCTTCATGTAGTACCCCACCGCCGTCTTCCAGTCGGCCTCGCTATGTTCGGACAGAAGGATGCCGGGTTCGAAGCGCCAGAACAGGTCGGGCGCCACGGCGATGAAACCGTCGCGAGCCAGGCCATCGGCGATCGCGCGGATGCCCTCGGTGATACCGAAGATTTCCTGGACCACGACGACGACCGGCGCGGGTGTGGTGGCGGGCGTGGCGACGTAGGCGTCGAACGAACCATCCGGCGTTTTCACAGTGAGGGTGTGGGACACGATGGGACTCCGTCAGGGCAGCAGGGCGCGAACGTCGCGCCAGTAATGAGGGACGTTAGCAGGCGGCGCCCGACAGGGTCTTAGACAGAAGTGCCCTCGCCCCATCCGCGGTTATCGCGCGCCAGGCAGCACCACCGTCGCGACCAGGCCGCCCCCTTCGCGGTTGGCCAGGGTCAGGTTGCCGCCAATGGAGCGCATGAGTTGGGTGGCGATGGCCAAGCCCAGGCCCGCGCCACCCGTATCCCGGTTGCGCGAGGCTTCCAGGCGGTAGAACGGTTGCAGCACCTCGTCGAGTTCGTCCTCGGGAATACCCGGCCCCCGATCCGATACGGTGATGTAGAGACCATCACGAGCATCCTGCGAACCGCCGATTTCGGCAGACCCACCATACTTGATCGCATTGTCGACCAGGTTACCGAGGACACGACGCAAGGCCCTGGGCCGCGCCAGGCAAACACCGTGGATGCCACCAACCAGCGTCACCGGCTGGCCCGAGTCCTGATAATCGAAGACGAGGCTCTCGATAAAAGCCGCGGGATCGATGCGTACGGGAGCCTCTTCACCGCCGTGCGCGCTACGCGCATAGGCCACGCCTTCACGCACGAGATGCTCCATCTCGCGCAGGTCGTCGAGGATCCTGTCGCGGGCGGAGCTGTCGCCGAGGGACTCGGCGCGCAGGCGCATCCGCGTGATCGGTGTCTGCAAGTCGTGGGAGATGGAAGCAAGGATATGCAGGCGTTCCTTCAGGTAGCGCCCGATCCTGTCCTGCATGGCGTTGAACGCCACCGCCGCATGCGCGACCTCGGTCGGCCCATCCTCCGCGAGGCGTGGATTGTCGACCGCCGGGGTCAGGCCCTCGGCCGCACGCGCCAACCGCGCCAGCGGTCGCGTCGCCTGGCGCACGGCGATCCACGCGCAAGCCAGCAATACCACCACCTGCACGATGAGCACGAAGGGCAGCCAGTCCGCCACGGGCACGCCGCGCGGGGTGACCTCGAGCGTCAAGGGCGAACCATCGTGCAGGGTGAGATGCACCTGGTAGCGCTCCGGCGAGACCGACGTGGTTGCGCCGTGGACCTGGAAAGCTGGACCGACCTCCTT
Source organism: Luteibacter jiangsuensis (assembly GCF_030812295.1). Classification (GTDB taxonomy): domain Bacteria; phylum Pseudomonadota; class Gammaproteobacteria; order Xanthomonadales; family Rhodanobacteraceae; genus Luteibacter; species Luteibacter jiangsuensis_A. The sequence goes on along the minus strand of NZ_JAUSSK010000002.1, from coordinate 738,409 downwards.
CGCGATCAGGCCGGTCACGTCGCGTGAGCGGGCCGAGACCAGTGGCCTGCCTTGGTCACCCGGCCCGAGAATGAAACGGTAATTGTCCCTTTGCAGCCGGGGCAACCACTGCGGACGTTCCGCCGCGGGCAGGCGATCGAGCACGGCCACCGACGTACCGACATCGTGCTCGAGCGTGTTCAGCATCACCGTCGTGGCACTCTGGTAACGCTCGTAGAACATCGATCCGAACGACAGGCCTTGCGCGAGCAACAGGCCGGTGAAGATGATGACGTAGATCCGGGAGGCCATGCTTCGCGGCCACCAGCGCGGCATGCGGGAGGCCTCGGCGGTGTTCATGACGCATCTCCATGCACGGTCACCGGCATGCAGAACACGTAGCCTTCGCTGCGTACGGTCTTGATATAAGCCTGCTCCTTCGCATCGTCCTTCAGACGCTGGCGAAGGCGGCTCACCATCAGGTCGATCGAGCGGTCGAACAGCTCCGCGTCACGGCCCTGCGTGAGGTTCAACAGTTGGTCGCGAGAAAGGACGCGCTGAGGATGGTCGAGCAGCACGCGCAGCAGGCGGAACTCCGCGCCGCTCAGCGAGACCACGGTGCCGTCGTCGTCGAGCAGGTGGCGTGCCGTGGTGTCGAGACGCCAGCGGCCGAACGAGATCGTCTCGCTGGATTCGGTGATGCGCAGGTTCGGCGGCAACATCCTCGTACGCCGGATCACCGCCTTGATACGCGCCAGCAGTTCGCGCGGCGAGAACGGCTTCACCACATAGTCGTCGGCGCCCATTTCCAGGCCGATGATGCGGTCGGTCTCGTCATCGCGGGCCGTGAGCAGGAGGATCGGCACCGCCCGGTGCTTGCCGCTGCGCAGGTTGCGGCAGAGCACGAGGCCGTCGTCGCCCGGCATCATGATGTCGAGCACGATGAGGTCGAAGGCCGAGGTGTCCAGCTGCGCCATCATCTCGCGGCCGTCCGCGGCGGCGGTGGCACGCAAGCCATTCTTGCGCAGGTAGTCGACGACACCCGTGCGGATGCCGTGATCGTCGTCGACGACGAGGATGTGATCGGTATGTTCCATGCGGAAAGTTCTCTCGATGGCGGTTTGCTGCGCGACGTCGGTCACATCATGCCTTTTCCAGGAGCTGGCGGACGCGCACCTCGGTCTCGTCGTAGTTTCCCTCGCCGAAATGGCTGTAGACCACCCGGCCATCGCGGTCGATCAGGTACAACGCCGGCCAGAAGCGGTTTCCATAAGCGTTCCATGTCTGGTAGCCGTTATCCATGGCCACCGGCCAGGTGATGCCATAGCGCGCGATCGCTGCCTTGACGTTGGCGGGATCTCGCTCCTCGTCGTACTCCGGCGTGTGCACACCGACTACCACGAGCCCGTCCTTGGCGTATTTGTCGTAAAGCGCCTTGGTGTGTGGCAGCACATGCAGGCAGTTGATGCATTCGTGCGTCCAGAACTCCACCAGCACCACCTTGCCGCGCAGGCCGGCGATGGTTAATGGCTGTGAATTGAACCAGTGGTCGATACCGGCGAAATCCGGGGCCGGAGCCTTGGCGGCGGAATCCTGGGCGAGCGCGGTGGAGGACCCGTTACCCGGCCATGCCGCGACGAGAGCGGCACCGATGGCCAGGGTGGCGAGGGCAAGGCGGATGGGGCGCATGGGGAATACCTCGTGGTGGCAACGGGGACCCGGTAGAGGTACCGGGCATGGTCGTATTGGACGCCCGCCGTTTATCCCGCACGTGTCCCCCACCCCGCCTTTTTGTATCGGCATGTACAAGCCGCGGACGGGTCGCCCAAAACCGCCGTGCGATCGCTTTGTATCCGAATGTGTCGAGGCGTCGCCGCGACACGGTTCGATGCACTTCCGCCGGCATCGGGACACAGCCCGGATACGCCCTCGCGGTTTCCTATGACCACCCCACAACGGAAACCAAGACCATGGCCCAGATCGAGAACGTCCTGTATACCGGCAAGACCCACACCACCGGCGGCCGCGACGGCGAATCACGCAGCTCCGACGATCGCCTCAACGTGAAGCTTTCCTCACCCGGTGGCCCGGGCACCGGCACCAACCCCGAGCAGTTGCTCGGCGCCGGCTGGTCGGCCTGTTTCATCGGCGCCATGGGCCTCGCCGCCCGCGAGCGGAAGATCGCGTTGCCTAAGGACACGGCGGTCGACGCCGAGATCGATCTCGGCACCGGCGACGGTGGCTATTTCCTGCAGGCCCGCCTCACGGCCAGTCTTCCCGGCCTCGACCCGGAGGTCGCGCACGAGCTGATCCAGTCGGCCCATCGCACCTGCCCCTACTCGAAGGCGACACGGGGGAATATCGACGTGGAGATTCATCTGGCCTGATCCGCACACGCAGCCATCGGCGCCGGGGAACATCACCGGTGCCGATATGCGAAACGAAGCGAAGGAATGGTGCGCCTGGAGGGATTCGAACCCCCGACCAATGGCTTCGGAAGCCACTACTCTATCCGGCTGAGCTACAGGCGCGTAACTGCGGATCGGCATTGTAGCGGGAATGGCCCGGGCGGCCTAGCCTCGATATCAGGCCCGGGCCGGCACCGGCCCGGCGCCCGCCGCCACGGAGCGTAGGCTTTCACGGTAGCGCCGGCTGCACGGCAGGACGCTGCCATCGGCCATGTGCAGGCGGGCCTCGCCCGCGTCCAGGGGCTCGATGGCGGTGACCTGGGCCAACTGGACGATGTAGCTGCGGTGGGCGCGAACGAATACCGCCGGGTCGAGACGGGTCTCCAGCGCGGCCAGTGTGCTGCGCAACGGGTAGTCACGCCCACGCACGCGCAGGTTCACGTAGTTGCCCGAGGCCTGCGCCCATTCGATGTCGGCGGTGGCGACGAGGAAATCACGGCCGAGCTTGCGCACGAGGAAACGCTCGGGGCGGTCCACGGGTTCCACGGGCGCCCCCTCGTCCGGCGCGTCGAGCAGGTGGGCCTCGCCCTGCACGCGCCGGCCGAACCACTCCACCATGTGCCAGAAGGCGACGATCACGAAGACCGTGCGGATGTCCTTGAGGTATTCGTAGATGAGCTGCATCCGCAGCGAACCCGGCTCGAAGGCGACGCCGGCCGATCGGTAGACAAAGAGACGCAGCAGGTCCATGCCGGCCACGTGCAGGGCGCACCACAGGATACTGCCGAGGACATACAGCGGCAGGCGGCGGCGCCAGGTATCCGCATGCAGAGGCCATCGGTCGCAGGCACGCAGAAGGAAAGGCAACATCAGCAGCGAGACGAGCACGCTGGTGAATTCGTTGGTGGCGATCTGCCAGGTGGCGGCGGAGATGCCGTAGCGATCGGCATCCATCCGTTCGGTGAGGGTATTGCCGATGGCCGCGCTGACGAAGGCCAGTATCCAGAAGACGACCATGTAGCGGCGGCGGCGGCGGTGCGCGCGGTCGAGTTCGAGGCCTGGCGGCAGAGGGGCTTGGGTCATGCCGCGGATGATAGCGCCCGGCGCCTTGTGGGAGCCGCTTCGGCGGCGATCCCGCGGAGCGGGCAAGGGTTCGGCGAGCAACCATCGCCGACAGGGTCGGCTCCCACCGGCGCGGCCCGGATCTTGCGCGGCCCCCACAGTAAGAGGGCGCCATGTGGCGCCCTCCTTTTTTACTTCGCCTTGTACAGCTCGCCCAGCCAGTCGGGCTTGCTCTTGTCCCGCTCGAGGTGCGGGTACTTGAGACCTTCGTGGTAGTCGATCTTGATCGTCTTGTACTGGTCGAAATTCTTCACCAGCAGTTCGATCGGCGCCTTATCGGTCTTCGCGGCCGTGACGGCGTCCTTCAACGCGTCACCGTCGAATTCCTTGTTGTTCACCGCGACGATATGCATGCCCGGCGACAGGCCGGCATTGAACGCGGGACCATCCCAGCGCACGTCCGAGATATCGCCCTTGGACGACACGGCGAAGCCGGCGGAATAGGTCAGGTCGGTGTAGTGGCGACGGCCCTCGATGGCCTTGAGCGCATCGGACGGCTTGTCGTTGTACACGAGCTTCCAGCCACCGCGCTCGATGCCCTCGAGGTCGCCCTTGTGGCCGTCGACGCGATCGCGCAGGTACGTGGCCCAGTCGTACGGCGCGATGCCGTTGAGCGTGGAGGCCACGTCTTCGAAGGTATATGGATTGACCTTCCAGTCACCGTCCTTCATGCCGAAGAAGGCCTTGGCGAAATCGTCGAGCGAGCGCTTGTTTTTCGTCAGCTCACGCAGTTTCGTGTCGACGTCGAGCCAGATCATCTGGCCGCCCGAATAGTAATCCTCGCTCATCTGGTAGTTGCGATACGAGAGCGGGCGACGCTGGGCGATGGTCGGGTCGTTGGTGGTGTCCTGGATGTTGCGCCAGGACAGGCCCGGGCGGCCCTTGTCATAGGTCGCGGCGACAAAGGCAAGCATGTCGCGCGCCTGGTCCTGCGAGAGCAGGCCGGCACGCGCGGCGACGACGTTGCCCCAGAACTGCGTCTGGCCTTCGTAGACCCACAGCAGGCTGTCGCCCATCGGCACGTTGAAGTTCGGCGTGGCCAGGTCGGCGCCACGGCGGTACTTGCCATCCCACGAGTGATTGTATTCGTGCGCGAGCAGGTCGCGGCCGAGCCAGCTCTTGTCCCACTCGGTGAAGTAGTTGGGCGAGGCGCTGTTCTCGGACGAACGATGATGTTCGAGGCCGATGCCGCCGAGCTTCTCGGTCAGCGCCAGCAGGAAATCGTAATGATTGTAGTGACGTGCGCCGTAGAGCTTGTCCATCTGCTGGACCAGCTTGCGGTGGATCTCGAGCGCTTCCGGCTTGATCTCCAGCGCCTTGGCATTATCGGCCACGATGTTCAGATGCACCGGCGAGCGGCCGTTGGGATCGAGGTCGACGCGCTTGAAGTAGCGGCCGGCGAAGATCGGCGAATCGACGAGGTCGTTATAGTCGATCGCCTTGAAGGTGACCGTGTCGCCCTCCTTGCCAGCCTGCTCCAGCGCCGTGCCGAACTGGAAGCCCGCCGGGAACTTCACCGACGGCTCGACCTGGATGCGATCCGCGCGATAGCCCGCCGGATACAGCGATACCTGGTTCCACTGCACGTTGACGATGTCGGGCGTCATGACGATGCGGCCCTGGCGGGCATCCTGCGGCGTCAACGTCTGGAACTCCACGTCCACCGAGGACGCACCGGCCGGCACGTCCACATGGAAGGCGTAGACATTGAATTCGTCGCGCTTCCATTCGATGCGCTTGCCGCCGGCGGTGACGATCAGGCCGGCGAACTGGTCGATCGGGCCGCTGGGGGAGTGGTGGCCCGGGATCCATTCCGGGAACAACAGGGTCAGCGGACCCGGCTGCGCGGGGATGTTCTCACGCACGCGGAAGATGCGGCGATCGAGGTCGGTGGCATCGACGACGAGCTTGAGCGTGCCGTTATAAGCGGTGTCTTGCGGTGCGGGGACATCGTCCGCGCGGACGGCGGAGGCGCCGATACCGGCCAGGGCGGCCAGCAGCGCGGAGGCGAGCATGGTGGATTTCACTGTGTTCTCCCGTGGAACGTGATGGTCGCCCGTCCATCCGTGTCGAGCGGGTCGGCGCGTTCCCCTGAGGCCCGCGCAAGCCTTCGATCCTAAACGCCGGGCTGCGGGGTTCCCTATGCCAGAGGTCACGGGCGGAGCCCATACGGGCCGTGAAACGGGAGAATCGCAGGATGCTGCCGGGTCAGCTCCGGGCGGGAATCTTCAGGCCACGCTGTACCGCGGGACGCGACATGCCGCGTTCGAGCCAGGCGATGACGTTCGGGTAAGCGTCGAAACCGACCAGTTCGCGAGCGCCATAGAAGGTCACGAGATTGTTGACCCAACCGATCGTGGCGATGTCGGCGATGGTGTATTCGCCGCCCACGATCCATTCGCGCCCTTCGAGCCGCTTGTCGAGCACGCCAAGCAGGCGCTTCGACTCCGCCACGTAACGCTGCAACGGACGCTTGTCCTCGTACTCGCGGCCGGCGAACTTGTGGAAGAAACCCACCTGCCCGAACATCGGGCCGATGCCGGCCATCTGGAAGAACAGCCACTGGATGGTTTCCCAACGGCCAGCGGCATCCGCGGGAATGAAGTGGCCCGTCTTCTCGGCGAGGTACAGCAGGATCGCGCCGGACTCGAACAGTCCGATGGGCTTGCCGCCCGGCCCATCCGGATCGATGATCGCCGGGATCTTCCCATTCGGGTTGAGCGCGACGAATTCGGGCAGCTTGCTTTCGTCCTTGCCGATGTCGACGAGGTGTGGCTCGTAAGGCAGGCCCAGCTCCTCCAGCATGATCGACACCTTCACGCCGTTCGGCGTGGGCAGCGAATAGAGCTGGATGCGCTCAGGGTGGGCCGCTGGCCATACGGCGTTGATCGGGAAGCTCGTGAGATCGGACATGGGACATTCCTTCGCGGCGTGAGCACTTGAAGGTAGGGCGTGGCTGGCGACGATTCAATGCCGGCCGCTCATGCAGGCGTACGTCCTGCTGGGCCAGCATCCCTGGGTCGACGAGGTGCCGGCTGTCGCATGACGTCGCATCACGCGCGCACCAGAACGCCCTGACGACGCATACACTGCCGCTGCCCCAAGCAACCCTCAACCAACGCCCGCAAAGGACTGCCATGGCCCCGCTACCCACCGCCGCGTTGCGGTGCACCACCTTTTTTGCCGCCGCCTGCTCGGCCGGCATCTGCGTCGCGCAACCGGCCATCACACATCCCATCACCGCCTTCGACCGGGCCATCGCCGCGGGGTTGCCTCGCACGGTCTCCCTTGCCGCATCCACGGAACGATCGCGCGGCACGGACGAAACGAACGCCCTCGTCGTCGAATCGCACCTCGATATCGGTGTTCGTTTCGCCGACGGCGAGCCTGGAGACATGTACCTTGCGACCTGGCGAGGCGAACAGGCCGTCGTCACCCGCTCCGGCGACCACCTGGACATCACGGTGGCTCGTCGCGATGGCGTGTCCGTCACAGGCTTCGACCGCGACGACGACACTCCCCACGTCGTCGAGTCCGCAGGCGCCGGTGCCGGTGCCGGCGCACGACGTGCCGCGGTGGAACACGCGAACCACGAGGGACTCTCCAAGAGGAACGCGAGCGAGCCCGGGCGCCCCCATGCGCACAAGGTTCCCACGCTGACATTCTGGATGTTCCTTCACGACGACACGCTCGGCGTGGACCGAAAGCACATACATGCCAGTTACGTCGCCTGGTGGATCGCGGACATGAAGAGGATTCTGCCCGCCCATCGGTTGTGGGCGATCTATAGCCAGCAGGTCGAGGGGCTCACCGATATGCCTTATGGACACGAGGAGTCGCTCCGCGACTGGACGACCGCGATCGACTCCTATGAGCGACGGAACAAGTTGCCGCGCATCCCGGGAAAGTTCGAATACAAGTTCATGCTCATCACGAGCAATGAACCCCTGCCCGGCGTCACCGGGCAGGCGTGGCTCGGCGGTGAAGAAGCCGTCGCTTCGCTCTCGGGCCGCTACACGATCGTCGCCCATGAATACGGACACACCCTGGGCGCGGTACACGACGACGCCGAGGTGCAATGGTCGTCCCTGTGGCCGTGCGAAACCAACCTGATCTCCGGCACCGTCGCATTGCGGTCCAATTGCTACCGCTATTCCAGGAAGAACGAACGCAACATGCGCGTTCACATGGCCCGCGAGTGGACCGTGCCGGTCAACCCCGATCCGCCGGGGATTCCGCTCTTCTGTCAATAGGGACGTCTATACCCCTATACATGTTCGTAACTTTTCGCTATAACCGCTAACAAGTGCTGCGTCGCAGCACGCGCTGTCTGCTGAACGGAAGCGACGCGTTCGCACGCGTTTATCGGCTCATCCCGTTCCGGCAACCCTTCGGTTGCCGGCGTCGGGAATGTGCCCGGGGGTCACCACAACACCGATATCCAGGTTCCGCGCCCGCGGAGCCCGGGCATGCCTTTGCCTTGAAATCGTTCCGAGGAGGCGTTTCTTCATGCTCAGCTTCAAGTCACTCAACAAGACCACCCTCGCCGTCGCGCTGGCACTCGCGTCGAGCCCCGCGGCTTTCGCCCAGTCGACGACGGGCGGCATCTTCGGACAGGCCCCCGTGGCCGCGGGCCAGACGGTGGTGGTCACCAGCGATACCGGCCTCAGCCGCGAAATCCCGGTGGACGACCGCGGCAGGTACTCCGTGGGTCAGTTGCCGCTGGGCACCTATACGGTCAGCTTGCGCGCCAATGGGCAGACCGTCGATACGCGACAGAACATCGTGCTCAAGGTCGGTGCCGGCACCGAGGTCTCGTTCGCACCCAGCGATGCCCAGACACTCAGTGGCGTGACCGTCTCCGCATCGGCCTTGCCGAAGATCGACGTCTCCACCATCGATTCCCGCACCGTGGTCACGTCCGAGCAGCTGGCCCGCCTGCCGCTGGGCCGCAATTCGGAAGCCATCGCCCTGCTCGCACCGGGCGTGGTCAACAACGGCGGCAGCTTCAAGGGCCCCACGGGCAATTCACTGGTGAGCTTCGGTGGCTCGGCGGCCAGCGAGAACGCTTATTACGTGAACGGCTTCGCCACGACCGATCCGTTGCGCGGGTTCGGCGGCCTGTCATTGCCTTACGGTGCCATCGACCAGCAGGAGGTCTATACCGGTGGCTACAGCGCCCAGTACGGGCGTTCCGACGGCGGCGTGATCAACGTGGTCGGCAAGCGAGGTACGAACGAATGGCACTTCGGCGCACAGGTGCTGTGGGAGCCAGGCTTCGCGCGCGCCAGCCAGCGCGACCGCTACTTCGAGAACGGCCTTCCCGCCTCCCCGCGCGCGGGCTCGCTGTACTCGCCGGACAGCGAGAACGACTACGACAGCACGACGGTGAGTGCCTATGCCGGCGGACCACTGATCAAGGACAAGCTGTTCGTTTTCGTCGCCGGGGAATTCCAGCGGCAGGAAGGTAATACGGTTAATCCCGTCAGCGGGTACACGAGCACCAAACCGTACGTGGACTACCGGTACAACTCGCCGCGCTGGTACGGAAAGGTCGACTGGAACATCACGGATAACAATATCCTCGAAGTGACCGGCGCATCGGACAAGTACGAAACCTCGGGCAGCATCTACAACTACGATTACAACAGCCGCACGCGTCTCGCCCGCATCGGCCAGGACGACGATATCAAGACCGGCGGCAACCTCTGGACGGCGAAGTACACCGGCTATATCACCGATGACCTCACCATCACCGCCCTCTACGGCAAGCTGCATACCACCGACTACGATGCACCGGGCGGGTACGATCCCTCGCTCACCTATGTGGACGGCCTGGTCAACCAGAATCCGGCGCTGAACGGCGGTACCGGGCGCGGCAACAGCCAGACGGTATCGAGCCTTATTCCTTCCGGGCGCGGCAACCGCACCACCAACACGCGGTTCGACATCACCTATAAGATCGGCGACCACACGATCACCGCCGGCATCGACAACCAGACCGCGACGGCACTCGACCAGGGCTCGGTCACCTCGGGCCCGGGCTACTCGTGGACCTATGGTCAGGGCGATCCCGACACGCCCATCTCCACAGGACTCGGCGTACCGGCCACGGGCGGCTTCCCCAACGGCGCCGAAGGCTATTACGTGGTGCAGAACATCAGCAGCAGCCTCGCCACCGTGCGATCGACGCAGCGCGCGCAATACATCGAGGACAAGTGGCAGATCAACGATCGCTGGCTGCTCTCGGTGGGCTTGCGCAACGATCAGTTCCAGAACTTCAATGCGGATGGCGATGCGTTCATCACCCAGCACAAGCCGCAGTGGGCGCCGCGCCTTGGCGCCAGCTGGGACGTATACGGTGACGCGACGTTCAAGGTGTACGCCAACGCGGGCCGGTATTACCTGGGCCTGCCACTCAACCCGGCGCTGAACGCCGCGGGCGGCGCACTCACCACCTCGCAATACTTCACCTACGGCGGCATCGCCGCCGATGGCACGCCGACCGGCCTTACCACCATCTCACCGCCGGTCGCGGCGAACAATACCTTTGGACAACTGCCCGATCCGAAGACGGTCACGACCAAGGGCCTGAAGTCCGAATACCAGGACGAGTTCATCCTCGGCTTCACCAAGACGCTGGGCACCGACTGGGTCTACGGCGCGAAGGCCACGCAGCGCATCCTGCGCAACGCCATCGACGACTATTGCGACATCGACCTGGTACTGGCCAAGGCCCAGTCGCTCGGCTACGACGTCACCACCGACAGCAACCCCGTGAGCTGCTGGCTGTTCAACCCGGGCAAGGCGAACACGTTCAACCTCGTCGACACCTCGGGCAACTACGTGAGCGTACCGCTCTCGAACAAGGAGTTCGGCTTCGACCGGTTGAAGCGGCGCTACTACTCGCTGGAGACCTTCCTCGAGCATCCCTTCAGCAACGGCTGGTACGGCAAGGTCAGCTACACCTTCTCGCGAAGCTACGGCAATACGGAAGGCCAGCTGCGCTCGGACCTCTACCGCGAATCGCGCGGCACGGGCCAGACTGCGGTTTCGACGACGCAGGACTGGGACAACTCGTACATCATGGTCAATACGAACGGGGTGCAGAACAACGATCACAAGCACCAGCTGAAGTTCTTCGGCTACTACGAGTTCACGCCCGAGTGGCTGGTCAGCGGTAACCTCAGCATGATCTCGGGCGCGCCGAAACCTTGCCTCGGTTATTTCGGCATCGATCGCACCGATCCCGCCGGCTACGGCAACAGCTACCACTTCTGCAATGGCCTGCCCTCGCCGCCGGGAAGCCATGGGCGCCTGCCCTGGGTGCGCCAGATCGATCTCGGCGTCACCTATCGTCCGGCCTTCGCCGATTCGAAACTGGCGTTCAACGCCAACGTGTTCAACGTGCTCAACGAACAGAAGGTGATCGGCATCTATCCCAACGCCGAATCCAATCCCAACCTGGCCAATCCGCTATATGGAACGCCGACCTCGCGTCAGCTTCCGCGCTACGTGCGGCTTAGCGTGAACTACGACTACTGACGTCGACACGCTTCGGAAACACAGCGGGGGCGGCCCTGTCGGACCGCCCCCGATATACATGGCCCGGAGCCACGCGGGTGCCGGGTTACTCCAGGTCACCCAATCGCGAATCCATCTTCGGCGCGGCCAGCCAGCCGCCAATGTCCTCACCGATCGCGTTCACGGTGCGCGACAGCACCGCGCAGTTCCCCTTGAAACCACCGAACGCTCCGCCCATCGAAGTGCGCCGCGCCTTGAAGCTGCCGACGACCTGGCCGTTGTCGTACAGCTTGCCCCGGACCGACATCGACTTGCGGTGTCCAATGAAGCCGTTGCCGTCGGCGGCGACGTCGGTGATCTCGATTTCCAGCGCGCGTCCCGCCGTGGCGCTCGTCACCTGCGGCGCGAAAGTCACCGGCACGCTGGCCTCCTTCGCCGCGGCGGCTATCGCATCGGGCAGATCCTCGTCGAGCTTGCATTCGGCACGAACGGCCTTTGGAATCTCCGCGTCCTCGTTGAAAGCCACCGGCCTCGGTACCGTCACGCCATCCGCCGCGTATGCCGCCGGCGCGACGGCCAGCATCATCAATGCGGCAAGCATCCCCTTTCCCATCTTCCTCTCCCCTGACTGATCCATGCCGATCCACGTCGGCGGGCACATTATGCCTGCGCGGGCGTCCCCTTCGATCACTTCCCGCTATTGAGGCGGCTGTGCTTCACGCCATAGGTGAAGTACACGATCAAACCGATGCCCATCCAGATGGCGAACCGCTCGAAGGTGATCCAGGGCAAGCCCCAGATCAGTGCCAGCGAGAACAGGATGCCCAGCGGCGCCACGAACCACACGGCCGGCGTGCGGAACTTGCGCTCCAGGTCCGGCTTGCGCACGCGCAGTACCAGGACCGACGCGCAAATGAGGATGAAGGCGCTGAGCGTGCCGATGTTCACCAGTTCGGCCACCTCACCGATCGGCAGCAGGCCAGCGACGATCGCGGTGAAGATGCCGAGGATCATGGTCGGCCGTGCCGGCGTACCGAAGCGCGGATGCACGCGGGCGAACCATGCGGGGAGCAGGCCGTCGCGCGAGAGCGCGAACCAGATCCGCGCCGCACCGAGCATGAAGGCGAACAGCACGCTGATCACGCCGATAACGGCGGCGACGGCGATCACGTTGCTCAACCAGGGCAGGCCGATCGCGTTGAACGCATCGGACACCGAGGCCTCGCCACTCAGCGTGGCATAGGGAACGATGCCGGTGAGCACGAGGGACACGGCAATGTAGAGCACCATGGCCACGGCCAGCGAAAGCAGCACCGCGCGCGGCAGGTCGCGTTGCGGATTCTTCGCTTCCTCGGCCGCCGTGGTGAGCGTGTCGTAGCCGAACACGGCGAAGAAGACCACGCTCGCGCCGGTGAGCACGCCGTGCCAGCCAAAATGGCCGACGCCCTTGTCGTCGAAGATCCGCTCCGGAATGAACGGGTGCCAGTTGGCCGTATTGATGAAGAAGGCACCGACACCGATCACCAGTGCCACGCCGAGCACCTTGATGCCCACGATGAGGGTGTTCAGGCGCGCGCCCCACTCCGTGCGCACCGAGAGGAGGATCGCTACCAGCAGCGAGATGCCGGCCGCGATCACGTTGAAGCGATGACCATCGGTCGGCGCGGCGACGGGCTCGGCGAACGAGACGCCCAGCGAACCCAGCCCCTGCTGCCAGAAATACTTCATGGTGTCGGCGCTCATGCTCTTCTGCGCCCATTCCGGCAGGTGTACGCCGGCGCTGGCCAGCAATACCTGCACGTAGCCGGACCAGCCGATCGCCACCACGGCGACCACCAGCGCGTATTCGAGGAGGAGATCCCAGCCGATGATCCAGGCCGCTCCCTCACCAAGCACCGCATAGCCATAGGTGTAGGCGCTGCCCGTGACCGGGATCAGGCCGGCGAACTCGGCATAGCAGAGAGCCGCGCAGGCGCTGCCGAAGCCGGCGATGATGAAGCTCAGGGCCACGGCAGGCCCCGCGTTGAGCGCGGCCTGCTGACCCGCGAGCACGAAGATGCCCACGCCGATGATGCCGCCGATACCGATCGCCGTGAGCTGCCACAGACCCAGCACGCGCCGGAAGTCCGTGCGCTGGCCGACTTCGGCCTGGAGCTGCTCGACGGACTTGTGGCGGAGGAACTTCGCTAACGACATCGGGTGGATCCCCTGGGGCTGGCTGACCGGGGATCATAGCCGGGCAAGCCCGGAGTGTCGTCAGCGCGGGCCGATGCGCCGTGTCAGCGTTCGTCGAGAGCCTTGCGCCCCAGGGCCGGGTCATCGGTGAAGAACGCATCGATGCCAGTGGCCAGGTAGGCGCGTATCTCCGCCACCGAACCGGCTTCGTTGCGCGCGGCATCGCCGGCGCCATTGCGGAAATCCGCGGCCAGGAAGCGATTTTCAGGACGGAAGGTGTACGGATGGACCTCGAGCCCTGCGGCATGCGCGTCACGAACCAGCGATGCCACGGGCGCCAGCCGGCCGTCCTTGCCCAGCGGAATGATGCTCCGCGTGGATGGACCGATCGCGTCCGCGTAAGCGGCAATGGCCTTCAGGCCTGAGGGGGTCATCATCTTGCCGTACGTGATCGACGGCTCGTCGGCCGGATGCTCCGCCGCATCGTCCATCAGCTGCAGCAGGCGGATGTTGGGATGACCCTTGCCCAGCTTCCCGCGCAGGTACTTCAGGTTGCCGACCTCGAAGGACTGGATCTCCACCGGCGCGACGCGCGTGTAGGCATGGACGTCCAGGGTTGCCAGCACCTTGTCCTCCATCGGCAGGCCAAGGCCACGGAAATAGGTGGAATGCTTGATCTCGGGAATGATGCCGATGACCCGGTGGCGGGCCGAGGCCTCGGCGGCGACGAACTCGATCATCTCGTCGAAAGTCGGCACGCTGAACTGCCCGTCGAACGCCGTGTTGGCCTTGCGGATATCGGCAAGGCGCTCCCGGGCACGCAAGGTCTTCAGTTCGGCCAGGGTGAAATCCTCGGTGAACCAGCCCGTGATCGTCACGCCGTCGACCGTCTTCGTGGTACGCCGGCCAGCGAATTCCGGATGGACGGCGACATCGGTGGTACCGCCGATCTCGTTCTCGTGGCGGACGACCAGTACGCCGTCCTTGGTCGAGACAAGGTCCGGCTCGACGAAATCCGCGCCGTCCTCGATGGCCACCGCGTACGACGCCAGGGTGTGCTCGGGCCGCAGGGCGCTGGCGCCACGATGGCCGATGACGAGGACCTTCGCGGCGAGCGGCGTCACCGGGGCGGCGGTCGTGGGCATCGGGATCGCTCCAAGGGCGAGGAACACAACGCACGAGGATAGAGCAAACGCCTTCATCAGAAATCCGCCGTCAGGGTGAGGAAGCTCTGCCGCGGCGCACTGGCGTGGAACGCCAGGGCACGGCCTTGCGGGTCCGTCGCGGCGAACGCGGTGAGGTTCGTCGCGTAGCGGTGGTCCGTGAGGTTGGTGATGTTGAGGGCCAGGGTCAGCGCCTTCAGGCTGGCGACGGGACCGAAGTCGTAGCTGGCGCCGAAGTCGAAGGAGGTCGCACCGGCCACGCTCTGGTCATTCGTATAGGTGTAGTAGCGCTTGCCGGTGTACTTGCCGCGCAGACTGGCCGACCAGGGGCCCGAGGTCCAGCTGATCTCGCTGGCGAACATGCGCCTGGGCGTGTCCACCGTGGTCTTGTCCTTCACCGGAACGACCTTGCCGTTGGCGACGTAGTTGTCGTCGTACGTGGAATCATTGAACGACGCCGAGTTATACCACTCGAAACCGCGCACGGGCTTCCAGATGAAGGTGAACTCCGCACCGCGGCTGCTCACCGAGCCGACGTTGACGAAGGCGGTATTGCATTCCGGGCGCGTACCCACCTCGATGCTCGGGCAGGGGTTGAGCGAGAGCAGGCGGTTGTCGAACTTCACGTCGTACAACGCGACCGATGCCTCGTATCCCTCGCCGACGCTGCGGAAGCCGCCGTCGATCGAACGCGACTGCTCGGGCTTCAGGTTCGATTTCGTGCCGTCGAAGGCGGCTTGCGACACCGACAACGGGCCACCCGCGCCACCGCCCTGGAAGGCGGCGATGTTCTTGGCATAGGAAAGGAAGATCTCCTGGCCCGGCGCCAGCTGGAACGCCAGCCCGGCCTGCGGCAGCAGTGACTTGCCCGCTTTCAGGGTGCCATTGGCATAGGGGCCTTCCACGCCGGGCAGTTCGACCGCTTTCATGGTGGTGTGCGGACTCTTCACGCCCACGTCGATGCTGAGACGGTCGTCGAGCGCCTTGAAGCTGTCCTGCAGGTAGGCCTGCTTGGTGGTGATCGTATAGTCCTGCGCGAACAGGCGCCGATCCGGATCGGAGAGGTAGCGATCGTCGCTGACCGGCCCGTCGATGTAGTAGAAATTGCGCTCGACGTGATGGTCGTTCTTTTCGTACCAGACGCCACCTTCCACGTGGTGGTTGCCCAGATCCCACGACAACGACGCGATGGCGCCGTTACGGTTGATCGTGTAGTTCGTGCTGCGGATCGAGATCGGCAGTTCGTCCGGCGTGCCTGGATTGGACTTCTGTCCCGGCGACCACCAGTGGCCCTGTCCGGCGTTTTCGTGGTGGTAGACCTGGGTATGCAGCGTGGCCGCGTCGGCGACGGTGAAGTCGCCCGCGAGGTAGTAGAGATCGTCGCGGCGCAACGCGCGGCTCTGGTAATAGGCGTCGTCGATGTTGTCCACGCCACCGGAGAAGCCACAACGCGGGTCGCTCACGCCACCCTTGGTATACGCGGGGGCGCAGTAGGCCGCCGCCAGTGCGCGGTTCCAGTCGGGGGCATAGAGATTCCAGTCCCAGCCGAGACCGCGCTTCAGGCCGCTCTTGGAGAGGTAGGCGTAGTCGGCCTGGCTCGTTCGCGAGGTATCGGCGAAACCGGTGATGCGATTGCCTTCACCGAACTCGTAGACGGCCTTGCCGTTGAACTGCTTGGTGTTGGTCGGCGAATCGGGGCGTGCCCACATGTCCGCATCGGCGTGGGCGCCGGACAGGTACATGGAGAAACCCTTGTAATCGCCGGTGTCGATGCGCGCATAGGTACGCCGGTTGTGGTCGCTGCCGAAGGTCTGCGCCACCTTGCCGCCGAAGGTCTTCGCCGGATCCGACGAAAAATACTGGATGGCGCCGCCGAGGTTGCTGGTGGAGGCCGTGCCGAGCGCCGCGATCCCTTCGGACAACTCGACGGTGGCCATGTTCTCCGGCAACAACGCGCGCGAGATGTTCAGGCCGTTGTAGTTGCCGTAGGCGTTGTCGCCGAGCGGCAGGCCATCGAGCGTGTAGCCCAGGCGAGTGGTGTTGAAACCACGCAAGGTGATCGATTGCGATTCCTCGTTGGCACCGAAGGCGTCGTTCGATTGCACCGATACACCGGGAAGGCGGTTGAGG
Source organism: Luteibacter jiangsuensis (assembly GCF_030812295.1). Classification (GTDB taxonomy): domain Bacteria; phylum Pseudomonadota; class Gammaproteobacteria; order Xanthomonadales; family Rhodanobacteraceae; genus Luteibacter; species Luteibacter jiangsuensis_A. The sequence goes on along the minus strand of NZ_JAUSSK010000002.1, from coordinate 721,908 downwards.
ATCTTCTGCGGGCTGGTCCCCGGCGGGAGCACCTTCTGGTCCTCCGGCACGATACGCTGCACCTGGCGTGTCTCGCCCTGGCCGATGACGGAAACCGCTTCCAGGTCCTGGGTCTTCGGCGGCGGCGCATCGTCGGCCTGGGCCTGGAAGGCGAGCGCGGAAGCGAGGGCGAGGAACAGGGCGCGGCGGGAGTACGTCATCGACAGGCAACTCGTCATGGGGAAGCGGACGAGAGTGACTGGCAAGTGTTTACGTTTTTTTACGGTGACGGGAAGATGTGGCGAAGCGGTGACGTGGTTCGCAGTCGGGACAGCGTCCCCGAACTGCAACATCATGGCGTCACCATTCCCCCTTTTAACCTCACGGAATCGCCCATGCGCCGACTCGCCCGACTGGCCGCCCTGTGCCTCATGGCCCTCGCCGTCGAGGCCCACGCGGCACACCGCGTCATCGTCTTCGTCTGGGACGGCATGCGGCCGGACGCGATCAGCGAGGAAGACACGCCAAACCTCGCGGCGCTGGTGAAGCAGGGCACCTACTTCGCGGACAACCACGCGACCTACCCGACCTTCACCATGGTCAACGCATCGAGTTTCGCCACGGGCTCGTTCCCCGGCACGATCGGCTTCTTCGGTAACCGCTTCTGGGCGCCGGGGGCCAGGGGCTTCGATGCCAAGGGCGCGCCAAGCGACTTCAATGCGCCCGTCTACACCGAGGACTATGCCGTCCTCCGCGCACTGGACGATCACTGGGACCATGACCTGTTGCAGGCACCGACGCTGCTCGGCAAGGCACGCAAGGCGGGCCTGAAGACGGCGGTGGTCGGCAAGTCCGGCCCGGCCTTCCTGCAGGATATCCATGAAGGCGGCACGATCCTCGACGAGAACGTCGCCTTGCCATTGGCATTCGCGAAGAAGCTTGCCGGTGCCGGCTTTCCCCTGCCCGCCAACACGGTGCACGCGTATGAACCGGATCGCTTCCAGCTCGAACCGGACAATGGCACGCCGACGGCCCCGCTCCCGCTGGTGACATTGAAGGACGGCGTCACCTCGGACGCGTCCGATGGCGCAGGGGCACCGCCGACGGCGGCCAACGCGTACCTGATGCACGCTTTCCTCGATTACGTGCTGCCGGTCGAGAAGCCGGACATCAGCTTCGTCTGGCTGCGCAATCCGGATTCCACGGAGCATGCCTATGGTGTCGGCTCGCCGAACTTCCACCTTGCACTGCGAGCGCAGGACGAGTTGCTGGGAAAGCTGCAGGCGCGATTGAAGGAGCTGGGCATGGAAGGCGACACCGACCTCGTCATCGTATCCGACCATGCCCACAGCAACGTTTCCGGGCCCGTGGACCTCTTTCCGCTACGGACCATCAACGACGGCCGAGTGGGCCACGTCGACGCCGAGTGGGGCTATGCCACCTCGGGTGCCATCCGCCTCGCCGACGAGATGAGCCGCGCGGGTTTCGTGGCTTTCGATGGGTTCGGGTGCATCTACACGCCCGTGATGTCCGGCGTGAAGGCCGATGGCAGCCCGTTGCGCCCCACCCGCTACGACGACGACGGCAGGATCTGCGGCAAGCCAGGTCCTTACACGACCCCCGCTTACAAGGTTCCGGCCGAGCTGCCGAAGGATGCCTTCGTCATCGCCCCGAACGGCGGCAGCGAATACCTCTACCAGCCCACCCACGACCGCGATCTGGTACGGAAGGCCGTTCGCTTCCTGCAGAGCCGTGAGCCCTTCGGTGCCATCTTCGTCGACACCCGCTACGGCAAGCTGCCCGGCACGCTGCCGCTGGCGACGGTGCACCTCGCCAACAAACGCGCACCGGATATCGTGGTGAGCTACGACTTCGATGCCGATGCCACGATGCAGGGATTCAAGGGCACGGAGTACACCAGCATGTCGAACGAACGAGGCATGCACGGCAGCTTCAGTCCGGTGGACGTGCACAACCTCCTCGTCGCGACCGGTCCGGATTTCCGGCAGGGCCTGCACAGCGAGCTGCCCAGCGGTAACGTGGACCTCGCGCCGACGCTGGCATCGCTGTTGAAGCTCGATCTGGGGAAGGCGGATGGGCGCGTGCTGCGCGAAGGGCTGGCCGGCCGTGGCGCCGAAGGCCTGTCGGTGAAGGCCGCCAGCGTGACCACCGACACCGCCACCGGCCTCGATATCCGCCGCGCCGACGGTTCGTCGATGAACCGGACGTCGTACCGGTTCGTCCTGAAAACCAAGCGACTCGACGACAACGGCAAGACCTACACCTATTTCGACGAAGCGAAAGCCGACCGCCAGTAACCCCTCACACCCTGTGGGAGCCGCTTCAGCGGCGGTCCCGCGGCAGCGGGCAAAGCTCCCGCAAGCACCCCATCGCCGACAAAGTCGGTTCCCACATCAGGGGCCGGTTCCAGCCTAGGGGTCGGCCCCACCGAAACGATGCTCCGGCATTTCTGCTAGTTTCCCGTCCCGAACCCCGTCTCCACCGGATACCCGCGATGTTCAAGACCCTCGCCCTGGCCACGCTCTCGGCCGCCCTGCTCGCCGCCTGCGCCGGCACCCCCGCTGGAAAGCCCGCGGCGCCCACCGGCGTGAAGGACGGGGCGACGCTCGACCTCGCCATCCTCGAGACCACCGACGTCCACTCGAACATCCTTTCCTACGACTACTACAAGCAGAAGGACGACCCGACCTTCGGCTATGAACGCGTCGCCACGCTGATCCGCCAGGCCCGCAGGGAATTCCCGAACACGGTGTTGTTCGACAGCGGGGACACCATCCAGGGTTCCGTGCTCGCCGACTACCAGGCGCTGGTGAAGCCGGTGGGTTGCGACACGGAGCTCGGCATCTACAAGGCGATGGATGCCGTGGGTTACGACGGCGGTACCGCCGGCAACCATGAATTCAACTATGGCCTGCCCTTCCTCGCCCAGGTGACGAACACTGCGATGAACGTCGATGGCGTGAGCCCGCGGCAGTGCGCCGGACCGAAGTTCCCCCTGGTGCTTTCCAACGTATACAGCGCACGCGACGGCAAGCCGATCTTCAAGCCCTGGACGATCGTCGAGAAGTCCGTCACGGCGACCGGCCCCGATGGCAAGCCGGTCACCACCATGCTCAGGATCGGCATCATCGGTTTCACTCCCCCGCCGATCCTCGACTGGGACAAGCGCAATCTCGCCGGCAAGGTCACCGTCGATGGCGTCGTCGAAGCCGCGAACAAGTACATGCCGGAAGTGAAAGCCGAGCACCCCGATCTCGTCGTGGCGATCCTGCACGGTGGACTGAACACGGCGCCCTACACGCCGCAGATGGAGAACGGTGGCTGGTACCTCGCCGGTGTTCCTGGCATCGATGCCTTGCTCCTGGGCCACTCGCACACCGAATTTCCCGGACCGCGCTATGCCGACATGAAGGACGTGGACGCGAAGCGCGGCCTCGTGCGCGGGGTGCCGGCCGTCATGGGCGGCTTCTTCGGCAAGGACCTCGGCGTGATCGACATGACGCTGAAGCGCGAGGCTGGCCGCTGGGTGGTGGACAAGGACAAGAGCCACAGCCAGGTCCGCCCGATCTGCCCGAAGAAGAACGAGTGCGTGGCCCCCGATCCGGCCATCGCGCCGATCGTGCGCGAGGCCCACGAGGCCGCCATCGCCTACGTGAACACGCCGATCGGCGCCACCGATCATCCGCTCAGCAGCTACTTCGCCGACGAAGGCAACATGTCCGCGCTGGCGGTGGTCAACGCGGCGCAGATCGACTACGCGCGTGACGACCTCGGCCGCACGCATCCGGAATGGAAGGACGTGCCCGTGCTTTCCGCCGCATCCGCCTTCCGTACGGGCTTCGGCGGCCCGGACGATTTCACCGACGTTCCCGCCGGCCCGATGACGATCCGCAACGCGGCCGACCTGTACTTCTATCCGAACACCCTCGCCGCGGTGAAGACCGATGGCGCTGGCGTGAAGGCCTGGCTGGAGAAGTCGGCGACGCGCTTCAACCGGATCGATCCAGCGAAGGAGGGCGAGCAGGCGCTGATCGGCGGCTTCCCCGGTTACAACTTCGACCAGATGCAAGGCGGCATCACCTACACCATCGACGTGAGCAAGCCCGAGGGCGAGCGCATCGTCGACCTCCGCTACAAGGGCAAGCCGGTGAAGCCGGGCCAGCCGTTCATCGTCGTGACCAACAACTACCGCGCCAGCGGTGGCGGCGGATTCCCCGGCATGGACGACGCCAACATCGTACTGAGCGCACCCGACGGCAACCGCGAAGTGGTGATCCACTGGGTGGAGGCGAAGAAGACGCTGACGCGCAAGGACGTGGACAAGCGCTCGTGGATCTTCGCGCCGCTGAAGACCAGGGGTGCGGTGACGTTCACCTCGGCCAGCGGGAAGGAAGACGTGGCGAAGTCGCTCGGCCTGCCGATCCGCCAGCTGCGCGACAACGGCGACGGCACGGCGGTTTATTCGATCGACCTGTCGAAACGCTGAGCATTACCGCGCGACCCCGCTTCCGTGGGAGCCGCTTCAGCGGCGATCCCGCGGCAGCGGGCCAGGTCGAGGCAAGTACCCATCGCCGCTGAAGCGGCTCCCACAACAGCCTCCACATACTCAGCCACGCTGCCCATCGCCCATGCCGGTGGTGGGAGCCGACCCTGTCGGCGATTCGGTCTGCCAAGCTCACCAGAAACCCCGCATAGGCCATCTGGCCGCCCCTCGCCACGCTTGACAGCCCCATCGCGCAAGGCATAACGTCGACCCATGCATCCCATCACGCCAGCGCTGCGCTCCATCACGGCCCTCACGGCCGGCGTGCTCGCGTCCCTGTCCACCACCGCGACTACAACCACCACGACCACTACCCTGGTCGGAGGATCGGAGTTCGCGCGCGCCTAGTTCCCTTGTCGCTGCCGGCCCCGACCTCCCGCAGGACGGGACCGGCGCCAGGACCATCAGCCGACAACCCACCTGACGTGATCGAAGGGCCTCTCGCCGGAGGCTTTGATCGTGTCCATCGCTATCGCACCACCCCGTTCACCACTCCGTGCCGCGCCCCTGCGCGCGGTCGTCCCGCCGTTCGCCGTCAACATCGGCATCGTCGGCCCCGGCAAGGTCGGTAGCGCCCTGCTCACCCAGCTCCGGCTGGCGGCGCCGCGCCTGCTCCGCGACTGCAACCTGGAACTCCACCTGCGCGGGGTCAGTGACAGCCGCCACATGTGGCTCGACTGCGACGACGATGCCTTGAACAGCCGCACGCACGGTGCGCAGACCTGGCGCCCGGCCGAGCTGGACGAGTTCGCCGCCTACGTGGCGGGTGAACGCGGCGAAGCGGCCGTCCTCGCCGATTGCAGCGCCAGCGATGTGGTCGCCGACCACTATGCCGGTTGGCTCGCCGCCGGCATCCATGTGGTGACGCCGAACAAACGTGCCGCCAGCGGACCACTCGAACGCTGGCGCAAGATCGGCGGCGCGGCGAGCGCCAGCGGTGCGCGCCTGCATTACGAAGGCACGGTCGGCGCCGGGCTTCCGGTCGTGCAGACGCTGCGCGACCTGATCGATACGGGCGACGAACTCACCGCCGTGGAAGGCATGCTTTCCGGCACCCTGGCATGGCTGTTCAACCGCTTCGACGGCTCGGTTCCCTTCTCGGCCCTCGTTCGCGAAGCGCATGCCATGGGCTACACGGAGCCCGACCCGCGCGACGACCTGTCTGGCACGGACGTGGCGCGCAAGCTCGTCATTCTCGCTCGCGAAGCGGGCCTGGCGCTCTCGCTCGAGGACGTTGCCGTGCGCAGCCTCATCCCCGCCGCCCTCGCTGGATGTTCGCGGGAGGAGTTCATGGAAAACCTGGAAGGCATGGATGCGCCGATGTCCGCCCTGCTTTCCGAAGCGCAGGCGTCGGGCCATGTGCTCCGCCACGTGGCGCGGCTCGATGGCCGGCAGGCGTCGGTCGGCGTCCAGGCGATCGATCGCGAGCATGCCTTCGCCCACTCGCGGCTCACCGACAACGTGGTCCGTTTCGCCACGCGCCGTTACTGCGACAATGCGCTGGTCGTCCAGGGACCGGGGGCCGGTCCGGAAGTCACGGCGGCGGCGGTATTCGCCGACCTGCTACGCGTGGCGGGCGCGATGGGAGTAAAACGGTGCGCATGCTGAAAGAAGAATCCTTGCCCTTGGCCCGCGCGGGTGTCGCCGTGGCCGAGGCCTATGCCAGTGTCGGCAACGTCGGCATCGGCTTCGATATCCTCGGCCATACGGTCGCGGGCGCCGGCGATCGCGCCGAAGTGCGCCGCATTCCAGAGCGCGAGGTTCGCATCGCTGCCATCGACGGTATCGTGACCGACCTGCCCTTGCACGCGCCGGACAACACGGCGGGCGCAGCGCTGCTGTCGATGCTGCATGCACTGGACCTGCCGTTCGGTTTCGAACTGACCCTGCACAAGGGCATCGCCCTCGGCTCCGGCATGGGCGGTTCAGCGGCATCCTGCGTGGCGGCCATCGTCGCCGCGAACGCGCTGCTCGACGAACCCCTGTCGCGCGAGGCCCTGTACCCCTTCGCCCTCGACGGTGAAGTCGTCGCCAGCGGTAGCCGCCACGGCGACAACCTGGGGCCGATGCTGATCGGCGGCCTCGTGCTGGCCACGACCTCCCGGCTGGTCCGTATCCCGGTGCCGGCGGCCTGGCACTGCGCGCTCGTCCATCCGCACGTGGTGTTGGAGACGCGGCGCGCGCGCGCCGCGCTGGCCGGTCATTACACCCTGGGCGAATTCGTGGCGCAAAGCGCCAACCTGGCTCTCGTTTTGGCGGGCTGCTACCGCGGCGAAGCGGCGCTGGTGCGCGAGGGCTTGTCCGACGTGCTCGTCGAGCCCCGGCGTGCACCCCTGATTCCCGGCTTCGCCCAGGTGAAACAGGCCGCCCTCGACCACGGCGCCTTCGGTGCCAGCATTTCCGGCGCCGGACCCAGCGTGTTCGGCTGGTTCGAGGACCGCGCCTCGGCCGAAGCGGCGGCGCTCGACATGCGCGCCGCCTTCAAGGCCGCCGGCCATGACAGCGACATGCTGGTCGCCCCGATCGACGGCCCCGCCGCGAAAGTGCTGTGAGCATGCGTTATGTCAGCACGCGCGGCGGCGCCGCGCCCGTCGGTCTTTCCGGTGCCATCGCCGCCGGCCTCGCGCCCGATGGTGGCCTGTACGTGCCCGAGACCATGCCGAGGATCGGCCTGCCCCCGCTCGACGGCTACCTCTCGGGGACGGCGCAGCGCATGCTGGAGCCGTTCTTCGAAGGCGACCCTCTCGCCGACGACTTGCCCGCCATCTGCGCCGAGGCTTTCGCCTTCCCCGCGCCACGCCGTGAGCTTCGCATCGAAGGTGCGCACCTGCTCGAGTTGTTCCACGGTCCCACTGCCGCCTTCAAGGATTTCGGCGCGCGTTTCCTCGCCGCCTGCCTCACCCGCCTGCGCCGTGACACTGCGAGGCCGTTGACGATACTCGTCGCCACCTCGGGGGATACGGGCGCCGCCGTGGGGGCCGCCTTCCACGGCTTGCCGGGCGTACGCGTGGCGATCCTCTACCCGGACAACCGCGTATCACCCCGCCAGGCGCACCAGCTCGGCAGCTTCGGTGGAAACGTGCGCGCGCTTCGCGTCGAAGGCAGTTTCGACGACTGCCAGCGGCTGGTGAAGGAAGCGCTCGGGGATACGGCCCTGCAAGCGGACGTGCCGATGTCCTCCGCCAACAGCATCAGCCTCGGCCGCTTGCTGCCACAGATGGCGTACTTCGGCCATGCCTCGTTGCACGCGGGGGAGCGCATGAACACCATCGTGCCCACCGGCAACCTAGGCAACGCCGTCGCCTGCCTCTGGGCACGGGAGATCGGCCTGCCGATCGGCGAGGTGAGCTTCGCCTGCAACGCCAACGAGACCCTGCCGGAATTCTTCGCCGGCCGCCCCTACCGTGCGCGCGATGCCATCCCGACCATCGCCAATGCCATGGACGTCGGCGCCCCGAGCAACTTCGAACGGCTCCGCCATCTTTTCGGTGACGATGCGGCGACACGTCTCAATGGCCACGCGGAAAGCGTGGACGACGCCGCCATCCGCGACACCATCCACCGCCACGCAGCCAGCGACGGCGAAGTGTTCTGCCCGCATACCGCCACCGGCATCCGCGTATTCGAGCGCAAGCGCCTGGCGGGCGACCGCAGCGGCTGGACCATCGCCGCCACGGCCCATCCGGCCAAGTTCGACACGATCGTCGAGCCGTTGATCGGGCGTCGCGTGGAGGTGCCCGCGGCGTTGGCGGCGATGCTCGCACGCGACGCATCGGCTGAACCGATGGCGGTGGATGGGCGGGTTTTTGCGGATTGGTTGCGAGGTTGGTGATCGGGCCAGGGAAACTACGTCGCCTGTGATCCAACGTGTACTTCGGGAACGCGAGGCGTAACCGGAGGGCTTTTCAGAGAAGTTCTGTTCGTACTCATGGTAAGTGTTGGCAAAACCCTTCGCCGATGAATCGGCTCCCACGAAGGGGGAATCCAGGGTTGGGGCGAGCCCGCCAACGGCGTTATTGGACACCTTCCCGGGAACCCATACCAGTTGACCAGACCCCAATCCCAAGGCGCCGCAGGCGACAAAACCACCGCCTCGGGCGTCTAGCCGTCCAAATGTCCTAGGAATAAAGTTTCTTCGGAAAGTGTTGACACACGCCAACGACCTGACATACGGTCGACAACATGACGCAGCGCAACACCCATGGCCGCTTTGCCCTGAACCGACTTACGTCGGTCGGCGGCAAGCTGCGTCCCGGCAGCGGCCTCCTTCTTCTTAGCCTTGTACTTATTACCTGCGGAGGTGCGGGCTGAGGGCAAGTGTCCAGGTGAAACAAGAAAGAACCTGAAGACTCCCAAAGAACCCCGCACCCGGTAACGGATGCGGGGTTTTTTATTGCCCGGCCCGCCTCATTCACGAGCGGAGCCAGACATGAATCCAGCAAACCAGGGCAGCACCGACGCCGTCGAAAGCGACGTAGGCGGGCGCGTGCGCATCTTCGACACCACCTTGCGCGACGGCGAGCAGGCCCCCGGCTTCTCGATGGACCGTCGCGCCAAGATGCGCATGGCGCATGCCCTGGAGGAATTGGGCGTCGACATCATCGAGGCCGGCTTTCCGCAGGCCTCGCCCGACGATTTCGCCGCGGTGGCGGAGATCGCGAGGACGTTGAAGACACCCACGATCGCCGCGCTGGCCCGATGTCAGAATGCCGACATAGACAGCGCGGGCAAGGCCTTGCAAGGCGCCAGGCACTCACGGATCCACCTGTTCCTCTCGACCTCTCCCCTGCATCGCGAACACAAGCTGGGCAAGAGCAAGCAAGAAGTCATCGATATCGCCGCCGCCGCGATATACAGGGCCAAAGCCCTCGCCCACGAAGTCGAATTCTCCGCCGAAGACGCCCTGCGTACCGAGCCGGAGTACCTCGCCGAGATCTTCTCGGTGGCCGTCGAAGCCGGCGCCAGCGTGCTCAACGCGCCCGACACCGTCGGTTATGTCACCCCCTCCGAAATCACCGAGATGTTCCAGTACCTGCGCAAGCACGTGCGCGGGGCGGACAAGGTCGTGTTCTCGGCGCATTGCCACGACGACCTCGGCATGGCCGTGGCGAACAGCCTGGCCGCCGTCGGCGCCGGCGCGCGCCAGGTGGAGTGCACGATCAATGGCATCGGCGAGCGTGCGGGCAACGCGGCGCTGGAGGAAGTGGTGATGGCGCTGCACACGCGTCGGCCGCTGTTTCGCGTGGACACGGGCATCGTCACCCGGCACCTGTATCCCACCTCGCGCCTGCTCGCCGAAGTCACCGGCCAGCCGGTACCGCGCAACAAGGCCATCGTCGGCGACAACGCGTTCGCGCATGAGTCGGGCATCCACCAGCACGGCATGCTCAAGCACCGCGGCACCTACGAAATCATGCGGCCCCAGGACGTGGGCGCGAAGACGTCACTGGTCCTGGGCAAGCACTCCGGACGCCACGCGCTGCGCCAGCGCCTGGTCGAGCTCGGCCACGAGGTCGACGAGCCGACGCTCGACGCCGTCTTCGAAAGTTTCAAAACCCTGACAGACAAGCAGCGCTCAATCACCAACGATGACATCACGACGCTGATGGACATGCATCGAAACACCACCCGGACCGCGGCCGTCGCGGTCGAGTCCTGAAGGAGAACCCATGGAAGCCCCGACCCATCTCTGGCACAACGGTCGTATCAAGACCTGGGCCGACGCCACCGTCCATGTCGGCGCGCACGCGCTGCACTATGGTTCCTCCGTGTTCGAGGGCGTGCGGGTATACGCCACGCCAGACGGCCCTCGCTACTTCCGCCTGGAAGAGCACACCGAGCGCCTGTTCCATTCCGCGCGCGTGTACGACCTGGTGATGCCGTACGACGCCGCCACGATCAATCGCGCGTGCCGCGAAGTCATCGTCGCCAACGGGCTCACCTCCGCCTACGTGCGGCCGATCGTCTTCCGCAGCGGCTTCACCTTCAGCCTCGCGCCGTCGCTGGATACGGCGGTGGACGTGGCTGTCATCGCCCTGCCCTGGGGGGCCTACCATGGTGCCGAGGCGATCGAGAAGGGCGTCGACGTGTGCGTGTCCTCGTGGAACCGCGCCGCGCCGAACACCTACCCGAGCGGCGCGAAGGCCGGCGGCAACTATCTCAATAGTCAGCTGATCGCGCGCGAGGCCGTGAACGGCGGCTTCGCCGAAGGCATCGCCCTGGGCACCGACGGCCTGCTGAGCGAGGGCGCGGGCGAGAACCTGTTCATCGTCCGCAAGGGCGTCATCTACACGCCGCCCGCCGCCTCGTCGATCCTGTGCGGGATCACCCGCGACTCCGTGCTGACACTGGCCCGCGAGCGCGGTTACGACGTGGTGGAACAGCCACTACCACGCGAGATGCTGTATTTCGCCGACGAGGTCTTCATGACCGGCACCGCGGCGGAAGTGACCGCGGTGCGCTCGGTCGACCGCAAACCCGTGGGCAGTGGTCGACCGGGGCCGGTCACTCGCCAGTTGCAAGACGATTTCTTCGGCTTGTTCGACGGCCGCACGGAGGACCGTTGGGGCTGGCTCACACCCGTCGAAGACGCCGTCGTGGGGAGGGTCGCGGCATGAGCGCACGCACCCTGTTCGACAAGCTGTGGGACACGCACCAGGTGCGGGCGGAGACCGATACCACGCCTGGCGTGTTGTACATCGACCTGCACATGGTCCACGAGGTCACGTCGCCGCAGGCCTTCGATGAACTGCGTAGCCGCGGTTTGAAGGTTCGCCGACCCGACCGCACGCTGGCCACCCTGGATCACTCGACACCCACCTTGCCGCCGGACGCGCAAGGCAAGCGCCCGTACTACACGAAGGAAGCCGAGGCCCAGGTCGCCAAACTGGAAGCGAACGTACGCGAGTTCGGCATCGACCTGATGGGGTGGGACAGCCCCCAGCGCGGCATCGTGCACGTGGCGGGTCCCGAGGTCGGCGCGACCCGGCCCGGCATGACCATCGTCTGCGGCGACAGCCACACGGCCACGCACGGCGCGTTCGGCGCGCTGGCCTTCGGCATCGGCACCACCGAGGTCGGCCACGTGCTGGCGACGCAGTGCCTGCTCCAGCGCAAGCCGAAATCCTTCGCCATCCATGTCGACGGAAGGCTGCAGGACGGCGTCACGGCGAAAGACCTGATCCTGCACATCATCGGAAAGATCGGCATCGGCGGCGGCACGGGCCACGTGCTCGAGTACACCGGCGAGGCGATCCGCGCGCTGTCGATGGAAGAGCGCATGACGGTATGCAACATGTCGATCGAAGCGGGCGCGCGCGCCGGGCTGATCGCACCGGACGAGACCACCTTCGCCTGGCTGGAAGGACGTGAGCGCGTACCGAAGGGCGAAGCATGGGACCGCGCCGTCGCGTACTGGCGCACCCTGCCCACGGACGAAGGCGCCACCTACGATCGCGAGGTCCGTATCGATGCTTCGACGATCCAGCCGTCGGTGACGTACGGTACCCATCCGGGGATGGTCGTCGGTATCCACACACCCGTTCCCGCCGCGGTGGACGCCGTGGAACAACGCGCGCTCGACTATATGAAGGTGACGGCCGGCAAGGCCATGACGGGCGAAACCGTGGATGTCGTCTTCATCGGCAGCTGTACCAATGGACGCCTGTCCGACTTGCGCGCCGCCGCGGGAATCATGCGTGGCCGCCGTGTCGCCGCCGGCGTGCGCATGCTGGTGGTGCCCGGTTCCGAACAGGTACGCCGCGATGCGGAAAGCGAAGGCCTGCACGAGGTCTTCCAGGCCGCAGGCGCCGAGTGGCGCCAGCCAGGCTGCTCGATGTGCATCGCCATGAACGGCGACCTCGCCCAGCCGGGCCAGCTCGTCGTCGCCACCAGCAACCGCAACTTCGAGGGTCGCCAGGGCAAGGGGGCACGCACCGTTCTGGCGAGCCCTCTGGTCGCCGCTGCATCGGCCGTCGCCGGGCACGTCGCCGATCCCCGCGAATACATGAACCAGGAAGTCGCCGCATGAGCCAGACCAGCCGCCCGCTCGCCTACGTGCATTCCCGCACAGCGGTGTTGCGCAACGAGAACATCGACACCGACCGGATCATTCCGGCGCGTTTCCTCACCACGACCGAACGCACCGGCCTGGGCAAGCATTGCTTCGAGGACTGGCGCTACGCCGCCGACGGCAGCGACGATCCCGCCTTTCCGCTGAACCAGCCACGGGCACGTGGATGCGCGATCCTCGTCGCCGGCCGTAACTTCGGCTGTGGATCCTCCCGCGAGCACGCGCCCTGGGCGCTGCTGGACTACGGCATCCAGGCGGTGATCTCCAGCGAGATCGCGGACATCTTCCGTGGCAACTCGCTCAAGAACGGCCTGCTCGCCATCGTCGTGAGCGAGGCGGAACACCGCTGGCTGCTCGACAACCCCGGCGTCGAGCTGCGCATCGACATCGCCGAGGGCACGATCCGCCTGCCCGACGGTGGCAGCGTCCGCTTCGATCTCGATGCCTTCTCGCGCCACTGCCTGTTGAACGGCGTGGACCAGCTGGGCTTCCTGCTTCAGCAGGGCGCCGATATCGCGGCATTCGAATCCCGCATGGAGGAAGCCGCATGAGGGCCTCGATCGTCGTATTGCCCGGGGACGGCATCGGCCCGGAAGTCGCATCGGCGGGCGTCGCCGTATTGCGCCAGGTGGCCGAGCGCTTCGGCCACGAGTTCACGTTCGCCGAACATGCGATCGGTGGCGACGCGATCGATCGCTTCGGCGATCCGCTGCCGGTGCAGACGCGCGAAGCGCTGCTCGCCGCCGACGCCATCCTGCTCGGCGCGGTCGGCGGGCCGAAGTGGTCGGACCCGAACGCCACCGTGCGTCCGGAACAAGGCCTGCTGGCGATGCGCAAGCTGCTGGGCGTGTTCGCCAACGTGCGTCCGCTGAAACTGCACCCGCGCACGGCGGCACTGTCGCCCCTGAAGCCGGAACGCACGAAGGGCGTCGATCTGGTCTTCATCCGTGAACTCACCGGCGGCATCTATTTCGGCGCCAAGACGCGCAGCGAGACCGACGCCACCGACGAATGCCGTTATACCGTCGAGGAAATCGAACGCGTCGTGCGCCATGCCTTCGAGCTGGCACGCACGCGCAAGAAGAAGGTCACCTCCGTCGACAAGGCGAATGTGCTGGAGACCTCGCGCCTGTGGCGCTCGGTGGCCACGCGCGTCGCCGCGGACTATCCGGACGTGGAACTGGAACACCAGCTGGTGGATTCCATGGCGATGCACCTGCTGACCCGCCCGGCCGACTACGACGTGATCGTCACCGAGAACATGTTCGGCGACATCCTCACCGACGAGGCGTCGGTGCTGGCGGGTTCGCTGGGCCTGTCGCCTTCCGCGTCCATCGGCGGGCCGGGTGCCGGCGTGTACGAACCGATCCATGGCTCGGCGCCGGACATCGCCGGCCAATCGCTCGCCAATCCGCTCGGCACGATCCTCTCCGCCGCCATGCTGCTGCGTCATTCGCTCGGTTTGCCCGATGAAGCCGCCGTGGTCGAGGCCGCGGTCGACCACGTGCTGGAGCACGGCAACCTCACCCGCGATCTCGGCGGCAATGCCACCACGCATGCCGTGACCCGCGCCGTCCTCGATGCCTGCAACGCGAAAGCGGAGGCCGCATGAACTCGAAGAAGATCCCGATCCGCACGCTGCGCAGCGATGCGATCAAGACCGGTCCGGACCGTGCGCCCGCACGTGCCATGCTGCGTGCCACCGGCCTCGACGACGACGCCATCGCACGGCCGATGGTCGCCATCGTGCACAGCTGGTCCAACGTCTCGCCGTGCAACCTCAACCTTCGCGATCTCGCGGAGGCCGCCGCCGAAGGCGTGCGCGCCGCCGGGGGTACGCCGGTGGAGTTCAATACCATCGCCGTCACCGACGGCATCGCCATGGGCACGTCGGGCATGCGTTCGTCGCTGGTCAGCCGCGAACTGATCGCCGACTCGATCGAGCTGGCCGTCGACGGGCATTGCCTGGACGCGATGGTCGTACTGTGCGGCTGCGACAAGACCATCCCCGCCGCCGCGATGGCCCTGGCCCGGCTCAACATTCCCGGCGTCGCCCTGTATGGCGGCAGCATCGCGCACGGCAGCCGCAACGGATGCCCGATCACGGTGCAGGAAGTGTTCGAGGCGGTCGGCGCCCATGGCGCGGGCAAGATCGACGATGCCGAACTGGACGATGTCGAACGCCATGCCTGTCCCGGCGCCGGTGCCTGCGGCGGCCAGTTCACCGCGAACACCATGGCGATGGTGTTGACCACGCTGGGCCTCTCGCCCATGGGCCTCAACGACGTTCCGGCCACGGACCCCGCCAAGCGCGATGCCGCGTTCCGCTGCGGCGAACTGGCCATGGCCTGCCTCGATGCGAACCTGCGCCCGCGCGACGTGATGAACCGCGCCGCCTTCGACAACGCCGCGCGCATGGTCGCCGCCACCGCCGGCTCGACCAATGCCGTGCTGCATCTGCTGGCCATCGCCAACGAGGCACGCGTGCCGCTGTCGATCGAGGACTTCGAGCCGGCCTCCGCGCATACCCCGGTGATCGCCGACCTGAAGCCCGGTGGCCGCTACAGCGCGGTGGAACTGACCGCCGCCGGCGGAACGGCGATCGTCGCGCGCGAGCTGCGCAAGGCCGCCCTGATCGCCGACACGCCGACCGTCACCGGCCGCACGCTGTTCGAAGAACTGGATGCCGCACCGCCGGCCACCGAGGGCCAGCAAGTCGTGCGCCCGGTCGACAACGCGTTCAAGCCGCGCGGCGGCTACAGCATCCTCTACGGCAACCTCTCGCCGGAAGGATGCATCCTCAAGCTCGCCGGTCACGGACGCACCAGCCACGCCGGCCCCGCACGCGTTTTCGAAAGCGAAGAGGACGCCTTCGCCGCCGTGCAGGCCGGGCGTATCCGCGCCGGCGACGTGATGGTGATCCGCAACGAAGGCCCCGCCGGCGGTCCGGGCATGCGCGAGATGCTGGCGGTGACGGCGGCGCTCGTCGGCCGGGGCCTCGGCAACGACGTGGCGCTGATCACCGATGGCCGCTTCAGTGGAGCGACGCACGGCTTCATGGTCGGACACGTCGCGCCGGAAGCCGCACGCGGTGGGCCGATCGGCTTGTTGCGCGAAGGCGACGCGATCTTCATCGATGCCGCCACACGCGAACTGCGCACCGATGCCGACCTGGCCTCGCGGCGCACGGCATGGCGCCCCGCCACACCGAAGGTGACCCGGGGCGTGCTCGCCAAGTACGCGCGCCTGGTCGGCTCGGCGGCGGAGGGCGCCGTGACCCAGGCCTTCGACGACACGCCCGCGACGGCCGGCCACGTCCGCCGCGAAATCGAGGACGAAGACATGACGCAGGAACTGATCGGCAACTGATCGCGGTGGCCCTGGTGGGAGCCGACCCTGTCGGCGATGCCTCCAGGCCGCGCACGAACTTGATTATCCGCAGTCCCGATCGCCGACAGGGTCGGCTTCCACCGGGCCTTCGCCTTCCACCTTATTTCGCGACATCCGCATTTTCCAAGGAGACACCCCGTGACCGATATCCAAGCCACCATCGCTCCCCTGCAAAACGCCCGTATCGCCGTGCTCGGCTACGGCAGCCAGGGCCGCGCGCACGCGCTCAACCTGAAAGACTCCGGCCTCGACGTCGTCGTCGGCCTGCGTCCGGGTGGCCCATCCTGGAGCCGTGCCTACGTGGATGGTTTCGCCGTGGCCGAGCCGGCCGATGCCGTGCGCGGCGCCGACCTGGTCGCCGTGCTCACGCCGGACATGACCCAGCCGGGCATCTACAAGGACGCCATCGAGGCGAACATGAAGCCCGGCGCGACGCTGCTGTTCGCGCACGGCTTCAACGTGCACTTCGGCCAGATCCAGCCGCGCGCCGACATCGACGTCGTGCTCGTCGCCCCCAAGGGTCCGGGTGCGCTTGTCCGCCGTGAATACGAGATCGGCCGTGGCGTCCCCTGCCTCTATGCCGTGCACCAGGATGCGACCGGCAAGGCCGCTGAACGCGCCATGTCGTATGCGGCGGGCATCGGCGGCGCACGCGCGATGCTGATCGAGACGGACTTCAAGGAAGAGACCGAAACCGACCTGTTCGGCGAGCAGGCCGTGCTCTGCGGCGGCGCATCGGAGCTGGTGATCAAGGGCTTCGAGACGCTCGTCGAGGCAGGCTACCGTCCCGAGATCGCCTACTACGAGGTGATGCACGAACTGAAGCTGATCGTGGACCTCTTCTACGAAGGCGGCATCGCGCGCATGCTCGAGTTCGTTTCCGAGACGGCGCAGTACGGCGACTACACCCGCGGCCCGCGCGTGATCGACGAGGGGACCAAGGAACGGATGAAGGCCGTGCTCAAGGATATCCAGGACGGCACCTTCGCCCGCGAATGGACGGCTGAATACAAGGCCGGCCTGCCGAACTACAAGGCCTTCAAGCAGCGCGATCTCGAACACCCGATCGAGAAGGTCGGCGCGCAGCTGCGTGCGCGCATGCCCTGGCTCGCCGCGAACCAGCCGAAGCCCGCCGTGGAACCCGCCAAGACGGAGTAAACCCGACAGGACTGGAGGTCTTGTGGGAAGGTGTTGTGGGAGCCGACTTTGTCGGCGATCCCGCGGCAGCGGGCCAGTTGGAGGCGAGCCCCCATCGCCGCTGAAGCGGCTCCCACAGGAGCCGCGGTCTCCACAGCAATGGAGCCCTCCCACAAGCCACCACTCCCAAAAACCAACGCCCCGCCAACCGTCATTCCATCGACACCCGAAAGCACCGGTTCTTCGCTTCAAAGGAAACGACACACCGTGAACGCCCAACTGGACTCCGTCGGCGACATTCGCCGCCCCCCATCGACCCACCCCCTGGCCGGCCAGACGATGACCGGCGCGGACATCGTCGTGCAGGTACTTGCCGACGAGGGTCTCGACGTCCTTTTCGGTTACTCCGGCGG
Source organism: Luteibacter jiangsuensis (assembly GCF_030812295.1). GTDB lineage: Bacteria > Pseudomonadota > Gammaproteobacteria > Xanthomonadales > Rhodanobacteraceae > Luteibacter > Luteibacter jiangsuensis_A. The sequence goes on along the minus strand of NZ_JAUSSK010000002.1, from coordinate 704,354 downwards.
CGCCATCCTTCCCGTGTACGACGCGGTATTCCGTTACAACGGCGCCCATCCGCGCGAGGATGGCGGCGAGCCCATGCCCCTGATCGTGCCCGCGAACGAACAGGGCGCCTGCTTCATGGCCGCTGGTTACGCGAGGGCCTCCGGCCGCGTCGGCGTTGCCCTGGTCACCTCCGGTCCCGGCGCCACCAACGCGGTCACACCGGTGCGCGATTCCATGGCCGATTCCATTCCCGTGGTCGTCATCAGCGGTCAGGTGCCAACCGGTTCCATCGGCACCGATGCATTCCAGGAAGCACCCATCAGCACCATCATGGGTTCGTGCGCCAAGCATGTGTTCCTTGTGACCGATGCCTCCACCCTCGAAGCCACCCTGCGCACGGCCTTCCACATCGCGCGTAGCGGCCGGCCCGGTCCCGTGGTCATCGACATCCCCAAGGACGTGCAGAACACCCCCCTGGTCTTCCATGGCAGCCGGGAACTGGCCGTGCGTGGCTATCGCACGCGCCTGCACGCGGTCGAGTCCGCCACGATCGACGACCGGGCGTGCGCCGCATTCTTCGATGCCCTGGCGAAGGCGGAGCGGCCATTGATCTATGCAGGGGGAGGCATCGTTTCAGCGGGCGCCTCCGCGGCCCTGCGTGAGTTCGCGCATGCATTCGGCGTGCCGGTGGTCACCACGCTCATGGGCATCGGCGGCTTCGACACCACCGATCCGCTGGCCCTGCACATGCTTGGCATGCACGGCGCCGCCTACGCGAACTATGCGATGGACGATTGCGATTTCGTGCTGGCCCTGGGTGCGCGCTTCGACGATCGCGTGGTCGGCGTGCCCTCGAAGTTCGCACCCGGTGCGCGCACCGTCGCGCAGATCGACATCGACCCGGCGGAGATCGGCAAGGTCAAGGCGGTCGACTGGCACCACGTGGGGGCGCTGGAGGTCTCACTGCCCCGCCTGACGGCCTACGGCAAGCGCGTCGGTTTCCGGCCCGACTACGCGGCGTGGCACGAGCACGTCGCGGCGTTGAAAGCGCGGCATGGCATGAATTTCTGCCGTGACAGCGACACTATCCAGCCTTGTGCGGTGATCGAGGCCATCAACCGCATCACCGATGGCCGCGCCATCATCAGCACGGGTGTTGGCCAGCACCAGATGTGGGCGGCGCAGTACTTCGATTTCCGCGAGCCCCGGCATTGGCTCACTTCCGGCTCCATGGGCACGATGGGTTTCGGCCTGCCCGCCGCCATCGGTGCGCAGTTCGCGCGGCGCGACCGTGTCGTGATCGACATCGACGGCGATGCCAGCATCCGCATGAATATCGGAGAGTTGGAAACCGTCACCACCTATAACCTGCCGGTGAAGGTCGTGGTGCTGAACAACAGCGGCGACGGCATGGTGCGTCAATGGCAGAAGCTGTTCTTCAAGGGCCGCTTCTCCGCGTCGGACAAGAGCCTGCACAAGAAAGACTTTGTGCGCGCGGCGGAAGCCGACGGCTTCGAGTGGGCGCGGCGCCTGGACGACCCGGCCATGATCGAGTCCACCATCGCCGACTTCCTCGCCTTCGATGGCCCCGCCTTCCTGGAAGTGGTGATCGACCCGGATGCCGGCGTCTACCCCATGGTTGGCCCGGGCGCGACCTATGCCGAGATGATCACCGGCGACTGGATTACCAGCCGCGGTAGCGCACCGGCGTTGCGCACCGCCGAACCGACAGGAATGTTCTAGTCATGCGCCACCTGGTTTCCCTCTTGCTGCAAAACGAAGCGGGCGCACTGGCCCGCGTCGCGGGACTGTTCGCATCGCGCGGATACAACATCGAGTCGTTGACTGTCGCGGCCACGCACGACATGGATGCTTCCCGCCTGACCCTCGTCGTCTTCGGCGACGATGCCGTGATCGAGCAGATCGTCAAGCAATCGGCCAAGCTCGTCGACGTGATCGAGGTGTCGCAACTGTCCGGCGACGGCTATGTGGAGCGTGAGTTGCTGGTGGCCCACGTCGAGACCCGCGACGTCCCGGCCATCGATACGTGCCTTGGTCGATTCGGCGCGCGGCTCCTGCAGCGCACCGGCGACAGGTCGGTGGTCGAGTACACGGGGCGGTCGGAGGATATCGATGCCTTCCTGGATACGCTTCGACAGGCGGGTCGCATTACAGACCACGCACGCAGCGGCATCGCGGCGATCGAATGGCCCCTGGTCGCGGCGTGATGCCACGTGCTCCGTACAATGGAGCACGTGGCATCACGTCCCGCTTCAGAAGTACCTTATTTCCAGCCCGATGTCGCTCGCGAATGCAATCCCGCCGGAGAAGTCGAGGTCATTCACCGGGTTGATCTTCGGACGGACAAGCAGGTCGACACGCAGGTTCTTGATGGTACCCGGCGCATCCGTGCTGCCCGCGTTTCTCACGAAACCGACCGCGTAGCGTCCATTGGTGATCGGCAGGTTCTCCTGGAAGGGAGTCGACGGTCCCCAGGTGGCGTTGCCAAGGTCGGTGGTGCCTTCATTCGAACCGGTCGGATAGCCTTGTGCGCTATCGATCATGGTCGACTGCGCGTCGAACAACAGGAACAACTTCCCGGGACTGGAGACACCATCCTGGTCGTACATCTTGAATACCTCCGGCAACGCGGCATCACCGCCCCTGGCTTCCGTGACCACGAAGGCGAATCGCGCCGGATGGGTGCAGTCGACCAGGGTCTTCAGGCGCCGCTCGTCCAGGCTGGTCGGCTTGGACGGCTCGGGGTTCAACATCTCGCGGGTGATCGTACCCAGGTCGATCGGGCCGCCACCGATGGTAACGTCGCAGGCGGCTCCCGGAACGATGCTTCCTTCGACGAGAAGGTCCGCACTTTCCGCGTGCGCCGCGGCCGATGCAGTCAGCAGCAGCGACGCCGATGCGAACAAGGTGGGCAGGTGTTTCATGCGCTTCTCCTCCATGATGGAACGTGATGTCAGAAGTACCGGATCTCGAATCCGAGGGTGCCGGAGAACGTGATGTCGTCAGTAAGTGCCAATTCGTTCATGGGCTTGATCCAAGGATGCACGAGCAGGTAAGTATCGAAGTGGCCGATGGGTCCGGGCGCATCGAAGCTGCCATCGGCCGTCACAAAGCCGATCACGATGGAGGCCCTGCCGATGGGCATGCTACTGAACGTGGAAGGCCCCCACGCCGCGGCACCCAGTTCCTGGCTATCCGCACTGGTGTAGTAGGCGCTGCCACCCTCGATATGAGCCGACGCACTATCCAGGCGCACGAACAGACTGCCCACGGACGATGGGTTCGCCGTCGAGAAAAGCCCGAGGTCGTAAGCGTCACCGGCTTCATCCCGTGGCGATACGTTGGTCGACACGAGGGCGTACCGCATAGGCGTGGCGCAGTCGATGTGCATCTTGACCCTGCGCATGCCGAGGTCGGTATACAACGATGGATCGGCGTTGAGCTTGTTGCGCGAGATCCGGCCGTAGTCCATTCCCTTGCCCACCGTCATGTTGCAGGCCTGGCCCGGCGTGATGCTGCCGGTGACCTGAAGATCGACGTTGGATGCGTGCAAGGAGGCGGCGAGCGACGCAAGCGCCAGGGTCGCCATCAAACTATATTTCACTTAACAACTCCTTATGGAATGACTTCAATAGATGATTTCGAAGCTCACGACGCCATCCGCCTCGATTTCTTCGCTGCGTGGAAGCACGCGCGCGGGCGCAATGTAGATCTCCGCGTCGAGCACCACGTCGAGCGTGGTCACCGCGGCGGGTCCGTCCGTCGAGCGATGCGGGCTGGCGTAGCCCATGCGCTCAGCCGGGGCATGACTGACCAACAGGTTGCCGGTCGCGGGCGCCCAGGAGCGGCCACCGTCGGGGGACCGTGACGCAAGCAATTCGCCCTGGTCAGATATGGCGGTCGCGCCCCAGCGCAGCACGTAGGAACCGATGTTCGCACCCGTGCGGTGTGTTCCGAGCCCGAACAGCTGGTCCTCCGTGTACCGCAGGCCAAGACCTGCCGGCTCGGCTACTGTTCCCGCGCGCTCATCGCGCTGAACGCGCAACGCGATCGGCATGGGCGCATCGCAATGCACCTGCAGCTCGCCGCGCTGCGTCGGATGGATGATGGTGAAGGCACTCTGGGTGTCGAGATCGGTCGAACGAAGCGTGCCGAAGGAAATGTTCCGGACGACCTCGACGCTGCAACTTCCCGCGATCGCCTCGGCATGCAGGAAAAGGTCACGCGTGGCCCCGCCCGCCGCCTCCACCCGGCCCTGGACCAACCATTGGGTCGCGTCGCCGACGACCAGAGCATCTGCATCGAGCCTCGTATCGATGTCGATGTAGGCACTGAATACCCGACCGGTGACGACGTGTCCCGCCTTCACCGGCGCAATCCCCTGCTCGGGCAGCCAGGGCAACGATGCACCTGTTCGTGCCGGTGTGGTGCCAGGCCTGTCCAACTGGCCCAGGTCCACCCGCTCGCCATCGAGCAGGCCATCGCGCAACCGGAGCGAAAACCGGCCCCGGTCCACGAAACGAAATACCCGCGCGTCCAGTGGCATGGCGCGGAAGAACACCGTCATGTCTTCCGGTTGCGAACAACTCACATCCAGCCTTGCCGTGCGCAACGGCAAGGCCAGCTCGCCGCTCTCGGCAGATACCGTGGTCGCGCGGCTGAGCCGGCCGTAATCGATCCTGGCCGTGCCCGTCGTCACCTCGCAGATGGCTTCCCGGGCATAAGCCACCGGTGCAGGCAACAGCATCGACGTCAGAACGACTCTCCTGGCCAGGCGCATCGCCAGGGAAGGGGTTCGCAGCGAAATCATGGGCCGAGCCCTCCAACCACACGACATACCGCCGCAGCCGATTCGTAATACGCACCCAGGTCGACCTGCTCTTCCAGCCGGAAGTCCAGTTCGCAACGCGGCAAGTCCGGCCCGCTCACCGACAAACGTGGCGTCGCCAACGCATTCGCGACGAACACCTGGCCGCCACCCTGCACCAGGCTGACCAACTCGCCTTTCTCGTCCGTCACGGTGGCACCTGCTGGCAAGCTTCGCCCGTCCGCCGTCACCGCGGTAAGCAGGACGCGGCGGGTCTTCGACATACCGAAAGTCAGGAAGGCGACCGCACCTCGGCCTGCCTCGACGACGGCAGCCCCATTCTCGATATCCACGTTGCGCGGCAGCGAATCGGTGGCGACTTCGATGCTGCTCTTCCCAAACGGCGCGAGCTGCGGCAGCACGGCATAACCGCGGGCATCGGTCCATACCGGGCCGCTCGGTGTCGAGACGCGGATGCCGGCACTATCGCCTGCCGACAGCACACCGAACGTGTCGCGCATGGGATACGGCGATGCTGTCAGGCCATGCGCGTGCCACAGGACGCCTCCACGCAACCCGACACCGTATGTCGTGCTATTGGCATTTCGGGTGTAGCTGCCGTCCACCTGCGCATAGCGCGGCAATAGCGATACTCCCACGTCGAGGCTGCGGCGCCGGTCGCTCGAGCGGTACTCCAACCCGGCGCGGTAGCTTGCATAGTCGTTGACCTGCTCGGAGAAATGGGCACCGTAACGTGTCTCGCCCGCATAACGGCGCACGGAACTACTCACTCGGCGGCTTTCCCCTAGCGGAACGCTGACATTGAAATACACGCTATTGCCCTGTTGGCGACGCACACGCCCAAGGTTCCACTCGGCGGATAGCGAGACCGATGCCCGGCCCAAGCGCGAACCCCATGAAGCAAGCGCGCGTCGGGTGCCGCGGCGGTTGAACAGCAAGGTTCGGGAATATCCCGCGCTGACGCTGCCCAGGCGAGGATGCGACCACGATACGCTCGCCGAGGACTGATCACGGTAACGCGACCGGCGCGAAGCGACACTCCTCACGACCGTCGCGTCCAGCAGATCCCGGAACCCCCGGCTCTGCCGCGAATGAGCGAGTCCGATGGACCAGCGGCCGTCCAGTCGTTGCGACAGGGTCAGCATGCCCTGCCACCCCCTGGCGCCCTCGCGCGTCGCGCTCGATCCCGCCAGGTTCACGTGCAACTGCGTGTCCTTGGCCACAAACGCGCCAATACCCAGTCCGATGGAGTGGTAGCGAGAGGCAGCCATGACGCCGGCACTCAGCGACATATCGCGATCGATCGATCCGCTCCAGCCGCCGCTGACGACCCAGGGCGCCTCGGTGCCACCGGCATTTCGCAACGTTCCAAGCGCAATCGCATAACCCGGCGCCGTGTCCAGTGCGCCTGCCAGGGCGCTGTTCACCGTGAACCGCTGCGCGTCGCCGTCGGCACCGGTGACGGTGACATCGAGGTCGGAGTAGCGATTGATGCGAGGGATGCCGGTCAAGGTGAACGGCCCCTGTGGCACGACCGTGGAATACACGAGCACGCCATCCTGCCTGACCTCGACGCGCGCCGGGCCCTGCGCGATCCCTTCGACCGTCGCGCCCGCGCCTTGATGGGCCAATGCCTGCTCGTTCGTCACCTGCACGCCCGTAAGTTGCGCACCGGACAGGGCGGGATTCACCACGTTGATTTCACCGACCTGGACGACGGCACGCTGTTCGGCGAACGAGCGGCTGGCATAGGTATCCAGCACTTCCATGCGCTGGCGCCCATCGGTGGACGTGGATACCTGGCGACTACGGACGACCCAGTCACCCGCATTGAAACCTACTTCGGTGTTGGCCGATCTGTAACGGCTTGCATGCGAGCCCCCGCGGCTGTCCAGCCCGACGATCTCGTAGTTCAACAGCGCCGCCGTGCCGCCACGCGCGTAACCCGACAGGTCGCGCTGCCGCGTGCGCAACGCCTCGGTTGGCACCAGCAGGGATATCGCCGCCTTGGCCGGACTCAACTCGATCTTCGACGACGGATACATCGTCACCAGATCCACGCATGGTGACGTGGTGCGATCGCGGAGGGCGGAAAGTTCCGCGTCCACTTTCGCTGCGTCCAGCAGTTCCCGATCGATACATAGCGCGCCGTGGTGATCGAAGCGTGCCTTCGCCAAGCCCATGGCCGTTCCATTGACCGTCAGGGAGACCACATGACGACCCGCCGTGAAGCGCGGAGCGCTGCGGAAGTATGCCGCGAGCGTCGGATCGATGCCGCGAAGCTTCAACATGTGCTCGTCGAACTCGATGTCGGTGTCGCTTCGTTCGGATACGGAGGGCGACATCGATGGTGCGTTAGCCGCCCCGACGTCCGCATGGGCGCCCACCATGTCCGGCGCACAAGCCAGCGGCAGGAGCGCCAGACGCAGCTGGGCGCCGCACAGGCGGCGCCCGGTCACGGGCGAATTCATGAGTACAGCCTCGCCACTCAGTCTGTGGCAATGGACAACGACGCGTCGTAAGAATCCACGGCGAAGCCGTAGACGGTCGCCGGGTACAACCGTACCGCCGTGGCGTTCCTGACGCTTTCGGGTAATGGCAGCGCGTGGCGGCTTCCGGGCAGAACGTAACCGGCCGGAACCCGCACCGAGGTCATCATCGGCAGGAGAACCACTTCCTGACCCATGCGCACCACGTAAGGGGTGTCGTTGCGAACGACGAGCTCGCCCCCGGCGATGGTCCAGGTCAGCCCCTTCCACGGTTCCCGGTTCGGGGCCAGGCCCTTGGGATGCAGGATCACCGGGAGGTTCTGCCGGATGTTCACTGAAACCGTGGCACGACCCGGCTGCAGCTTGTTCTTCGGCTGCAGCCCTTCGAATACCACCCGCTTCATGCGCTGCGTCTTGAGGGGCTCGGCGTTACGCAGGATGAACCTGACGAGCTGGCTCTCACCGGGCTCGACCCGGGACACCGGAGGCGTGACGAACAACAACGGCTCGGCGTCTTCGGGAATGTCCTGCAACATCACATGCAGCAGCGAGGGTCTCGGATCGCTGTTCCTGACATTGATCGTCGCCTCGCCCTTGTCTTCGTAGACGATGACGACGGAGGTCTCCGGCAGCATGCCATCCGCAAAGGCCGGCGCCACCGGGAACAGGCCCGACAGCGCGACGGCGAGGACACGGCGCATCAATAGAAAATTTCGATGGTGGCCCTTCCGGAAAGCGCCACGTCTTCGTTGACGACCGGATCCTTTGCCAGCACCGCGGCGATCTTCAGCGGCACCGTCAGGTCGGTCAGGGCGGCCGGCTCGGTCGCGTCGGCCTCGTTGGCGAAAGCGAATGCTTCCCCGTCATGGTCGAATGCCACCTCGCCAGTCCCGGGCGTGCCCCACGCCTGGCCCACGCCGCTGTCGATGGACTTCAACACGTACTTCGATGTCATGGCGCCGGCATCGATGCTCAGCTTGAAGTAACCATTCGGCTTGTTGCTGCCGCCCTGCTCGTTCCTGCCGAGACTGTAGTGATTGGCGCCATCGGTGGAGACGCCTTCACCGGAATCGACGGCCTTCAGGCGGAATCGCGCAGGAGTGCCCTGGCAATCGATACTCAGGTTCGCATCCTTCGTCTCAAGCGACAGATCCTGGCCCGGAGCGAAATCCGCGAGCTTCACCGGGTCGAGCTGCACTTCCGACGGACCGAGGATCGACACGCTGCACGACGCCGGCGTGATCGTACCGGAGACTTTGAGTTCAGCGCTGTCGGTGGCCATGGCGGCCAGCGGCGTCAGAAGCGCCAGGGTGACACCGGTAGACAAAGCAATATGACGCATCTCGCACGTTCTCCTTGAAGCGAGGCGGCATCATAGTGACGGCGCAGCGTTGGCCGACATAGGATTACTCCTAAAACCGATATCTACTTTGCCGGGTCGGCTAGACTTCTCCGCATGAGCCCCACGTCCCGCAAGCCTTCCCCACGTCGCAAGGCAACGCCTGCCGCCCGCAAGACCGCCACGGCGACGCCGGCAGCCCGCCCCGCCGATGCTTCGACCAACGCCGAGCGCGTGCTCGCCTTCCTCTTGAAAGGCCTGCCGCCCGCTCGGCGCGAGAAGATCCACGCCTATCTCGTGCTCACGCGCATGGACCGGCCTATCGGCGCGCTCCTGCTGATGTGGCCGACCTGGTGGGCGCTGTGGCTCGCCGCGAAAGACTTCCCGCCCATCGGCCCGCTGGTCATCTTCACCCTTGGCGTCTTCGCCATGCGCTCGGCGGGTTGCGCCATCAACGACTATGCCGACCGCAAGCTGGACCCACAGGTGGCGCGGACGGCCGGGCGTCCCATCGCCAGTGGACGCGTGACACCGCGTGAAGCGCTGGCGATCTTCGGCGGTTTGCTGCTGTTCTCGTTCATCCTGGTGCTCTTCACCAACAAGCTCACCATCCTGCTCTCCTTCGCCGGGGCGGCGCTGGCCGCGGTCTACCCGTTTACCAAGCGCTATACCAACCTGCCCCAGGTGGTGCTCGGCGCCGCGTTCGGCTGGTCGATTCCCATGGCGTTCGCGGCGGTGACGAACACCGTGCCTCCAGTGGCATGGCTGCTGTTCATCGCCAACATCCTCTGGTCGGTGATCTACGACACCGAATACGCGATGGTGGACCGCGACGAAGACATCAAGGCTGGCGCCAAGTCCACAGCCATCCTGTTCGCCGATGCCGACCTCGTCATCATCGGCATACTCATGGGCACGTTCTTGCTGGCGATGCTGCTCGTGGGGACGCGTTCAGCGCTGGATTGGCCGTACTGGATCGGCCTGGCCGCTACGGCCGGACTGTTCGCCTACCAGCAATGGATCATGCGCGACCGCGATCGCGCCGCGTGCCTCACCGCATTTCGTCATAACAACTGGGTGGGGCTGGCACTTTGGCTCGGCATCGTCATCGCCCTCGCCATGTGACCGAGATCACAGCGTGAGGCGACGGTCATCATTTTGCTCGATTGAAATGGGATCGTCATGAAACCTCAGCCGTTCCGTCATCGCTAACGCATAAGTTCCTGCGGATTGCGGGCCTCCCGCCTCCTTCCCCGGATGACCAAAATGCGTAAGACCCTGCTCAGCCGTGCCGTGCGCTCGGCGCTCGCCGGCGCGTTGCTCGTTTCCGCCGCCACCCACGCGCAAGACAGCAACCCCGAGAAGAAGACGACCGACCTCGACAATGTCGTGGTCACGGCACGCTCCGGCGTGGAAACCCGGACCAAGGCCGAGACCAGTTACTCGATCACCACGATCGACGAGGATCGCCTGCGCATGCAGGCGCCGACCAGCGTCACCGAAGCGGTGAAATCCGTTCCCGGCTTCTGGGTGGAATCGTCCGGCGGCGAAGCCTCGGGCAACATCCGTGCACGCGGCATCCCGGTGGACGGTTACGGGTCGGTGACCTTGCTCGAGGATGGCATCCCGGTACAGCACGATCCCGCGCTGGGCTACCTCAACGCCGACCAGGCCTTCCGCCTCGACGAGACGATCGAACGCGTCGAGGTGGTCCGCGGTGGCCCCTCGTCGGTGTTCTACTCGAATGCACCGGCCGGCGCGATCAACTTCATCCCACGCAAGGTTGGCGACACGGCGGAAGGCCTGGTGAAGTACACCGTCGGCAATTATTCGCTGAACCGGCTCGATTTCTGGTACGGCACACCGATCGGCGGCGGTTGGAAGCTCGGCGTCGGCGGTTTCTGGCGCGTGGACGATGGCGTGCGCCGACCACAGTTCAACGCCGATGACGGCGGCCAGTTGCGCGCGACGCTGTCGAAGGAGCTCGAGCACGGAGATATCAGCTTCGACGTGAAGCACATGGACGACAAGGTCGCCCTTTACCTCGGCATCCCGATGCGTACCAACGCCAACGGTGACATTCGCGCCGTCCCCGGCTTCAACGGCAACTACGGCACATTGGCCGGCCCCGAGACCGAGCACCTGCAGATGCGCGAAGCCGGTGGCGGTCTCTACGATTTCGACAACGCCGAAGGCACGCACGTGAAGCGTACCCAGGTGTCGTTCAAGTTCGACCACGATCTCGGCGACGACTGGAAGCTGGCTGAATCGATGCGCTACAGCACCACCGACACCCAACGCAACGGTGTTTTCCCGAACGCGTTGCAGAGCGCCGGCTCATTCATCACCCAGGACAGCAAACGCCTGTCGAGCATTCCGGGCGCCACGGCGCTGCAGTTCCGCTACGTCGACAACCCTTCGCAAGTCTTCAACGTGGCGAACCAGAACGGCAACGGGCTGGTCGTGACCGAAGGCCTTCGCGGCGTGACCTTGCCGTTGGACGAATTCATCAACGATACGCGCGTACTGCGCAAGTTCGAATTCGGCGACCAGAGCCACGACGTCACCTTCGGCTATTACCACGCCAACTTCGAGCAGGATTTCGACCGTTACTCCTCGACCGTGCTGACCGATGCCCAGGACAATGCCCGCCTGCTCGACCTCGTGGGCGTGGATGCCAATGGCAACGTCGTAGGTTCGTTGACCGACCACGGCTTCTATCGCTACGGGTACGAGTGGGAACACGCCAGCGGCAAGTCGAAGACCAACGCTTTCTACGCTTCCGACGAATGGCAAGTCACGCCGGAGTTGCGCATCGACGGTGGCGTACGTTGGGAGAAAGTGAACGTGGAGGGCTATACCGAAGGCAAGCAGACCGTCGATATCGGCGGCTCACCGGCGGCCACGCAGGTGCTCACTGGCAACGGACAGCTCGCCCACTACGACCAGTCGTTCGACAAGACGGGTTGGACCCTCGGCGCCAACTGGCAGTTCTCGCCGCGCCAGGGCCTGTTCGCGCGCTGGACCTCGGCCTTCCGGCTGCCCAACCTCAGCACGTACATCACCAACCCGACGGCCACGCCGCTACTGCAGACGATGGACCTCGCCGAGGCCGGCTGGAAGTACAGCGACCGCTTCATGGACCTGTACGCGACGGCGTTCTACACCAAGTACGACAATGTCAGTTTCACCAACAACGTGTTCGACCGTAACGGCAATACCTCCACGCCGCAGACGGGCTACGCGAACACCAAGACCTATGGACTGGAGCTCGAAGGCACGCTGTACCCGACCAAGTGGTTCGACGTGCAGTTCAATGCCACGTTGCAGGACCCGAAATACAAGGGCCTGAGCTACACCGACGTGGTCGCCGGCGCGCCGGTGCTTCGCGATTACGACGACAACCAGCTGATCCGCGTGCCCAAGGTCAGTTACCGCATCGTCCCGGGGGTGAACCTGCTCGACGGTCGCCTGCGCCTGCAAGTGTCGTATGAGCACGAGGGCAAGCGTTACGTCGACACGGCAAACTCGGTCGTGCTGCCTTCGTACCACGTCGTGGGCGCCAGCGCGCGCTATGACGCGACACCACAACTCTCGCTGTTCCTCTACGCCGACAACATCACCAATTCGCTGGGGCTCACCGAGGGCAACCCGCGCGCTGGCGAACTGGCCAGCTCCGATGCAGGCGCCAACACGTTCATCGCGCGCCCGCTGCTTGGCCGCTCGTTCCGCCTCGCCGCGATGTACCGTTTCTGATGCGGGCGCTGATCGCCCTTCTGCTGTCCTGTTTCGCCGCCGTTGCCACGGCGGCGGAGCGCGCGCCCGACCTCGTCCTCCGGGGCGAGCTTACCGGTGCCGACCAGCATACGTATCGCGAGGTGCCCTTCGACGTACCTGGCGGCACGTCGCGGATCACCATCGATGTCGAATACACGGGCCGCGAGGAACACACCACCATCGACCTGGGCCTGCTCGGGCCGGGTGGGTTCGAGGCGCAGGATGGCTTCCGTGGATGGAGTGGCGGCAGCAAGCGGCGGTTCACCGTATCCGCCACCGATGCCACGGCTTCCTTCCTCCCCGGGGCCATCGTGCCGGGACGGTGGCGGCTGCTACTGGGCATCCCGAACATCCGCCCCGCATCGAAGGCCTCCTATACGGCGCGGGTTTGGCTGTCGGGGGATGACGAAGGTTTTGGCCCGGAACATGGGCTGACCGCGCCCCTGTCCACGAGGGAGCGCTGGTATCGCGGTGATCTGCACATGCATTCGGCGCACAGCGACGGCAACTGCCTCAGCGCCTCCGGCACCAGGAAGGTACCTTGCCCCCTGTTCTTCACGGTGGCCTCGGCCGCGAAACGGGGACTGGATTTCATCGCCGTGTCCGAGCACAACACCATGTCGCAGGTATCCGGACTGCGCGAGATGCAGCCGTACTTCGACACCATGTTGCTCATCCCGGCGCGTGAGATCACCACGTTCTCCGGCCACGCCAATCTGTTCGGCGTCTCCCGTACCGTCGACTTCCGTGTAGGGAGCAAGCAGGTGCCGGACTGGAACGCGCTGCTGGCCGACGTCGCGCGCGCGCACGGGCTGATCTCGGTCAATCACCCACGCCGGCCGAACGACGAAACCTGCATGGGCTGCGGGTTCACGCCGATTGGACCGGTGGACATGCACGGATTCCAGGCCATCGAGGCCGTGAACGGCCGTGATGCCGAACGTGCAGACACAGGCATACCCTTCTGGGAAACCCAGTTGAACGCAGGGCTTCGCATCACCGCCATCGGCGGCAGCGACAGCCATGTCGGCACGGATGATCCGCGTGACCCACTCGCTGGCGTGATCGGCACGCCGACGACGGTCGTGCACGCGCGCGAACTATCGATGGAAGGCATTCTCGATGGCATTCGCGCAGGGCATGTATTCGTCGACACGGAGGGTTCGCGCGACCGGACACTGGATGTGCTCGCAAGCAACGGCTCCTCGCACGCCACGATGGGTGATGCGATCATGGTGGTGGGTGGCGCGACGCTCCATGTGGTCGTTCGCACCACGGCACTGCAGGGAAGCGACATCGCGGTGACGATCGACGGCAGGCCGTTCGACGGTGTGCCGGTGAAGCGCATACCGGCGAATGGCGAGGTGGCGTTCGATTGGACGAGCGATGGCAAGCCGCACTGGTTGCGCGTGGACGTACGCTCGGCGGAGGGCAAGCTGCTGATCCTGGGCAATCCGGTTTACGTGAATCACTAGCCGAGAGTTGGCAACGGCGTCCTCGCCAATGCCCACACGTCCACCCGCTCGACACCGGCCGCCAACAATGTGCCAACGCACTCGGCAAGCGTCGCGCCCGTGGTCATGACATCGTCGACGACGGCCACATGCTTCTGCCGCGGTACACGGCTTACCGCAAACGCAGCGCGCACGTTGTCCGCGCGAGCGGCCGCGTCGAGATCCGTCTGCGCCTGGGTCGTTCGCACGCGGCACAGCACATCGTGTGCCAGCGGCAAGCGGTAACGTCGCGCCAGCGGCCGGGCCAGTTCCAACGCCTGGTTATAGCCGCGGGCGCGCAACCGGCGTCCATGCAGCGGCACCGGCACGATCAGCTCGGGCATGAGCGGCGGCGGCCCGGCCTCCATCCAGCACTCCGAGAGCGCGCGCCCCGCCGCGAGGCTGCCGCCGAACTTGAAGCGCATCTCGATCGTGTCCAGTGGCCACGCATAGGCGAAAGGTACCCAAACGTCGGCCCAGGGCCGGGGATGCTGCCGGCATCGTCCGCACACCGTCGTCGGCTCGGCCAGCGGAACGGCGCAGCGCCCGCACGAAGACAGGTTGCGGATCAACATGGACCGGCAGCCCGCGCATAGTTCGTGGCCGCCCCGGCCCGCGGCGGCGCAAAGCAGGCAGCGCGGCGGAAGGATGAAGCCTCGCGCCGATGCGAGGCGTTCCTTCCAATGGAACGCATCCATGCGTCCGGTCCGTGCTCAGGGGCGCCGGAACATGGCCGCGTCGACGATCGACCAAAGGTGGATGATCCACCCCAGCCAGATCACCCAGAGCACCGCGGCCAGCACGAACATCACCAGCGCCTTGAAAACGCGCCCTTGCACCAGCTGGCCCAGGCCCGGGATGAAGAAACTGCAGATCGCCGCAAGCACGTTGCCGCTGCTGCCCTGTCCATCGCTCATCGGTCGCCTCCTCGTGGGGTTCGATGCCATCGTACGGCAGGGGTGGCGTATACGACGTCAACTTGCAAAAGGTCGTTAAGGTTGACAGTGGCTACCGGGGTTTCCACACTGCGCGCCTTCGCCCCCTGGGAACCCACCATGACCACAGCCATCCGCCACGACTGGTCCCGCGAAGAGGTCGAGCGCCTTTTCGCCTTGCCGTTCAACGACCTGCTCTTCAAGGCGCAGACCATCCACCGGCAGTACCACGATCCCAACGCGGTGCAGGTCTCCACCCTGCTCTCGATCAAGACCGGCGGCTGCCCCGAGGATTGCGCCTACTGTCCGCAGGCGGCGCGCTACGCAACAGGCGTGAAGGCCGAGAAGCTGATGAGCGTGGAGGCTGTCCTGGCCAAGGCGCAGGCCGCCAAGGATGCGGGCGCAAGCCGCTTCTGCATGGGCGCCGCGTGGCGCTCGCCCAAGGACCGCGACGTGGCCAAGGTGGCCGAGATCGTCAGCGCGGTGAAATCGCTGGGTCTGCAGACCTGCGCCACGCTGGGCATGCTCAGCCAGCCGCAAGCCGATACGCTGAAAGCCGCGGGACTGGATTTCTACAACCACAACCTGGACACCTCCCCGGATTTCTACGGCGAGATCATCCATACGCGCGAGTACCAGGATCGCCTGGATACGCTCGAACATGTGCGCGAGGCGGGATTGCGGACCTGTTGCGGCGGCATCGTGGGCATGGGCGAGTCGCGCGCGCAGCGTGCCGGCCTGCTGGCGACGCTGGCCAACCTGCCCGAGCACCCGGAATCGGTGCCGATCAACCGCCTGGTGCAGGTCGCGGGCACGCCCCTGGCCGGCACCGAGGCGCTCGACCCGTTCGAGTTCGTGCGCAGCATCGCAGTCGCCCGGATCCTGATGCCCGCCTCCGTGGTGCGCCTCTCCGCTGGCCGCGAAAGCATGGACGACGCGTTGCAGGCGCTGTGCTTCGCCGCCGGGGCCAACTCCATCTTCTACGGCGAAAAGCTGCTGACCACCGGCAATCCCGACGTCGAGCACGACCGCCGCCTGTTCGAACGCCTCGGCCTCAAGCCGATGGAAATCGAGATCGAGCCAGGCACGGTGCACGCCGACATCGTCGCCCACGACCACGCCACCGCGTGAACCGGCCCGATCTCCGAGCACGCATGGAAGCCGCCCGGGCCGGACGCGCACAGGCTGGCCTGCTGCGTCAGACCCGCACCTGCGACGTCCTGGGTGGCGACCGGCGTCTCGTCGACGGGCGCGTGCTGGCGGATTTCTGCGGCAACGACTATCTCGGCCTCGCCGGCCATCGCCATCTCGTCGCCGCTTTCACACGCACGGCCGCCGCCGAGGGCGTCGGTACCGGGGCGGCGCACCTCGTGGCAGGCCACCGCGGCGAGCATGCCGCGCTGGAGGAGGAACTGGCCGACTGGACCGGTCGCGAACGGGCGTTGCTATTCTCTACCGGTGTCATGGCCAACCTCGGCACCCTGCAGGCCCTGCTAAGCGCGGGAGCGATGCCAGTGCAAGGCCGGACGGGGGCCCTCTGCGTACAGGACCGGCTCAATCACGCCAGCCTCGTCGACGGTGCCCATCTGGCTGGCGCGGAGTTGCGCCGCTACCCCCATGTCGACGCACACGGTGCCGCCCGCCAGCTCGACGCCCGCCCCGGATTGCCCGCGCTGGTCGCCACCGACGGCGTATTCAGCATGGATGGCGACGTGGCGCCACTCGCCATGCTCGCCACCATCTGCCAGGAGCGTGGCGCCATGCTCTACGTGGATGACGCGCACGGCCTGGGCGTCATGGGGCCACAGGGCGCGGGTTCGGTCGCGGCGGCGGGCCTCGGCGCCAAGGACGTTCCCGTCCTCATGGGTACCCTGGGCAAGGCACTGGGTTGCGCGGGCGCGTTTGTGGCAGGCGATGCGTCCGTCATCGAGGCGATCACCCAATTCGCCCGTACCTACGTGTATACGACCGCCATGCCGGCGGCACTCGCCGCCGCCACCCGGGCAGCCATACGCCTCGTGCGTACCGATCCCGAGGGCCGCCGTGACCGCCTGGGGGCGAACATCGCGCGATTCCGCGCCGGTGCCGCCCAACTCGGCCTGCGCCTCATGCCCTCGACGACCGCCATCCAGCCCCTGCTCATCGGCTCCACCGGGGCCGCCATGGCCGCCGCCGCGACGCTGGAAGCCGCGGGATTCCTGGTCGTGGCGATTCGTCCGCCCACCGTGCCGCCGGGCGGCGCGCGGCTACGCATCACCCTTTCCGCGACGCACACGCCGAAGCGGATCGACGCCCTGCTGGACGCGCTGGGCCGCTTGCCCCGTGCCCTGGAAAGCGCGGCCGTATAATGGGCGGTCACACCCGCCGGTCATGACGATGACGATCCTCAACATCTCCGCCTACAAGTTCGTCGGCCTCGACGACCTGCACGCCCTGCGGGCGCGGATCGTCGAACGCAGCGAAGCCCTCGCCCTCAAGGGCACCATCCTGCTCGCGCCCGAAGGCATCAACCTGTTCCTGGCCGCACCCCGTGACGCCGTCACCGCCTTCATCGGTTGGTTGCGCGAGGACCCGCGCTTCGCCGACCTCGCGCCGAAGGAGAGCCTGTCCGATGCACCACCCTTCCGCCGGATGCGTGTGCGCCTGAAGAAGGAAATCATCACGATGCACGCGCCGGCCATTCGTCCCGCGGAGGGGCGGGCGCCACACGTGCTGCCTGCGGACCTGCGCCGCTGGCTCGACCGCGGTCATGACGATGCCGGCCGCGAAGTGGTCTTGCTGGACACCCGTAACGATTACGAAGTGGCGGCGGGAACGTTCGAGAACACCGTCGACTATGGCTTGTCCAGTTTCACCGGCTTTCCCACTGCCGTCGCCGCCGACCGCGAACGGTTCGAGGGAAAGACCGTGGTCTCGTTTTGCACGGGCGGCATCCGCTGCGAGAAGGCCGCCATCCACATGCGTGAGATCGGCATCGCGAACGTGTTCCAGCTCGAAGGCGGCATCCTCAAGTATTTCGAAGAGGTGGGCGGTGCCCACTGGCGCGGCGACTGCTTCGTTTTCGATGAACGCGGCGCGGTCGATCCATCGCTCGCGCCGAGCCGCAAGGCATGAGCGGCCTGCACATCGAAACCCATGGCACCGGCCCGGTACCGCTGGTGATGATCCATGGCTGGGCCATGCACGGCGGCATTTTCGCGCCACTGGTCGAGGCGTTGGCGGCACGCTGCACGATGTACGTCGTCGACCTGCCGGGCCATGGCTACTCCCGCGATTCGGATATCCCGCTTGAACCGCTCGCCTGCGCGCGTGCGATCGCCGCCGCGACGCCACCGGCCACGTGGCTGGGCTGGTCGATGGGCGGCCTCGTGGCCCTGGCCGCCGCGCTCGACGTGCCGGGAGCCGTGCATGCGGTGGTCCCCATGTGTTCCACACCCTGCTTCGTGCGGGGCGAGGACTGGCCGTACGGCAACGACGTGGCCATGGTCCACCGCCTGGCCGCCGATCTCGAGGACGACTACATGGCCACCGTGGAGCGGTTCATCGCCCTGGAGGCCATGGGCAGCGCCGATCCGCGCAGCGAGGCGCGCCGGTTGAAAGAGGAAGCTTTCGCCCGTGGTGAGCCCGACCCGCGTGTGCTGCTGGAAGGACTCCGCCTGCTCGAGGCGACGGACCTGCGACCGTCCCTGGCCCGCCTCCGACCGCCGAGCCTATGGATTGCGGGCCGTCGCGACCGCATTGTCCATCCCGAGGCGATGCGCTGGTCCGCCGGGACGGCACATGGCCATTTCGCCGAGATCGCCCATGCCGGTCACGCCCCTTTCATCGGACACGCCGCCGCCGTGGCGGATGTCCTGACACAATTCACCGACGCAGACGCATGAGCGACTTCCACTTCGATCGACGCCAAGTTCGCCGCAATTTCGGCCGCGCCGCCGGCAGCTATGAAAAGCACGATGCACTACAGCGCGAAGTGCAGACGACCCTGGTCGACCGGCTCGATATCTACGAAGCGGCGCCGGAAATCGTCCTCGACGTCGGTGCCGGCACCGGCCGAGGCAGCGCGGCACTGAAAAAGCGCTATCCGAAGGCACAGGTGATCGCCATCGACCTTGCGCTGCCGATGCTGAAGCAGGCCCGGCAGAATGCGTCGTGGTTGAAACCCTTCGGCCGCGTCGTCGCCGATGCGTACACGTTGCCGGTGCCGGATCGCAGCGTCGACGTGCTCTTTTCCAACCTCTGTTTCCAGTGGTGCGAAGACCTCTCCCGCCTGTTCGCCGAGTGCGCCCGCGTGCTGAAGCCGGGCGGGCTGCTCACCTTCTCCACGTTCGGCCCCGATACCTTGAAGGAATTGCGTGCGGCCTGGGCTGAAGCCGACCAGTACGCGCATGTGGCGCGCTTCCTCGACATGCACGACATCGGCGACGCCATGCTGGCCCAGGGCCTGCGCGATCCCGTGCTTTTCGCCGAGCGCTACACGTTGACCTACCCCACCCCTCGCGCGCTGCTGGATGAACTGAAGGGCCTGGGCGCGAACAACGCCGACGCCGACCGCCCTCGTGGACTGACCGGCAAACAGCATTACAAGCGCATGCTCGACGCCTATGAGGCCATGCGCAGCGAAGGTGTCGTCCCTTCGACCTGGGAAGTGGTCACGGCGCACGCATGGGGACCGCCCGCCGGGCAATCGCGGCGCGAAGGCGGTGGCGAGATCGCCAGTTTCCCGGTCGAGAACCTTCGTGGCTCACGGCGCAAGACCCCGTTCTGATCCCACCTGGGGACAGAGCAACGCGGCCAGGGCGTGCGCGTCGCCCGGGGCTTTCACCTTGACGTCGTTGTCGAAGTAAACGTAGATGTCGCGGGACGTGCGCCTGGGCGGCGCCGACCTGGCGATACGCGGGTCTCCGGCAGGCTGCGCGCCACGGCGCCATGCGCGAATACGCCGGGCCCAATCGGCCAGGGCCACCTCGCCATACCCACTGGCATAGAGTTCCTCGTCACCATGCAGGCGCACGTATACGAACGGTGCCGTGACGTCGAAATAGCGCGGGAACTTGCCCGCCGTATCGGCCACGACGAAGGCGATACCGTACTTGCGCAACAAGGCGATGAACGAGGGATCCACGAAGCTTTCATTCCGGATCTCCACGGCATGACGCAATCGGTGATTGCGAGCCACCTCGAGGAAGGGTTCCCGCTTCAGGTGCATGTCATGCCTGCGGCCAAGCGCCGCCGCGGCCTTCACGTTGGTCGGCAACAGCGCAAGGAAGGCTTCGAACCGCTCCGGCTCGAAGCGGAAGCTCGGGGGAAACTGCCAGAGGATGGGTCCCAGCTTCTCGCGCAGGGCGAGCACTCCCGAGGCGAAGAAATTCGCCAACGGCCTTTCGATGTCACGCAGGCGCAGGGTGTGCGTGATGAAGCGCGGGCCTTTCACGGCGAAGACGAAGCCCTTGGGCGTGGCCTCATACCATGACCGATAGCTTTCGGGCCGTTGTAAGGAGTAGAACGAGCCGTTCAGTTCGATCGTCGGAAATTGCCGCGACGCGTAGGCGAGTTCGTCCCGCTGGACGAGATCGGAGGGATAGAAAACGCCACGCCAAGGCGAGTAGCGCCAGCCGGAGATGCCGATGCGAGTGGTAGCCATGCCCCCATGTCAATGCGCCACCGGTGCAGCGATGGTGAACGCGGCGTCATCGATAACGATGACAGCCGACGACATGGTCATTGACCATGCCCACCGACTGCATCACCGCGTAGCAGATGGCCGTGCCGGCGAAACGGAACCCGCGCTTGCGCATCGCCGCGCTCATGCGGTCGGAGGCGGGGCTGCGCATCGGCACCTGTGCGTCATGTTGCCACGCGTTCTTCTGCGGAGAATCGCCGACGAACGACCAAAGGTAGGCGGATAACGAACCCACATCGTCGATAACACGCAAGCTCGCACGCGCGTTGCCGCGTATGGATTCGATCTTGAGGCGATGCCGGATCACGCCGCGATCGCGCAGCACGGTGGCGAGCTCCGCATCGGTCATCGCCGCGATGCGTGCGATGTCGAAACCATGAAAGGCGAGGTGGTAGGACTTGCGCTTGGCGAGCACCGTGCGCCAGGCCAGGCCCGCTTGAGACCCGCGCAGCGCCAGCCATTCGAACAGACCACGATCGTCATGGACGGGCACGCCCCATTCGGTGTCGTGGTAGACGCGTTCCGCGTCGCTGCGTTCGGCCCATTGGCAGCGCATCCGCCACCCCCGTATTTGCGCTTAAGGAAGGGCAAGAATAGCCACGCGAGGCCGGCGACGATGTCCGCTCGCCGCCTTGACACACGTCCGCATGCCATGACCGGTAGCGGCGCGGGACGCCGTCATCGCGTTGGGCGGCGCCGTCAGCGCGATCGTAGTGGAGAAGGGCACCACGGCAGCGCGTCCAGGTCCACGTTACCCCCGGTGAGGACCACACCGACGCGACGCCCGGCGAAGCGCGCGGGATAACGCAGCATGGCCGCGAGCACCGTCGCACTGGAAACCTCGACGACGAGGCGCAACTCGGTCCAGAGCAACTTCATTGCCTCGATGCATTCCGAGTCGCTGACGCGCAACGCGACCACGCCATGATCGCGTAGGGCGTGGAAGTTGGGTTCGCCGATCAGCGTGCGCAGGCCGTCGCAGATCGTATCGGCCACGAATGGCCCCACGCGTTCGTCCGCCTCGAGCGAGCGGGCGGCATCGTCGGCGCCTTCCGGTTCCGCGCCGAACAGCGCGATAGCCGGATCGATGCCATGCGCCGCGATCGAACAACCGGAAGCCAGCCCACCGCCGCCGATGGGAAACAGTACGGTATCCAGCCCCGGGGCCTGGCGAAACAGCTCTGGCACGAGCGTGCCTTGTCCCGCCATCACCCCTGCGTCGGCATAGGGATGGACCAGGGTCGCACCGGTGCTGGCCTGCAAGGCGGAGGCCAGCGCCTCGCGCGCCGAGGTAGTCGGCGCACACCGGTGCACGGTCGCGCCGGCGGCGACGATCGCATCGACCTTCGTTTTCACGGCGCCCTCGGGAATCACGACGTGGGCGGGAATGCCTCGCGTGCGCGCCGCCATGGCCAGCGCGTTGCCGTGATTGCCCGAGGAGTGAGTCACCACCCCACATGCCGCCTCCTCTCCGGAAAGCGACCACACGGCGTTCGTGGCGCCGCGGAACTTGAATGCCCCGCCCCGTTGCAGGTTTTCGCACTTGAATACGACGCGCGTGCCGACGAGGTCGTCGATGCGATCGCTGCGCAGCACCGGGGTGACCCAGGCGTGCGGCGCGATGCGGGCCGCCGCGTCGCGCACATCCGCGAAGCTGGGAAGGTTCACGCGTCGAACTCCACGCCACAGACGAAGCGGCGCTCCTGGCCCGGCGCCAGTGTAACGAGCGGCGCGCAATCGTCACGATTGAACGCATCCGGCATGCACTCCATCGGTTCGAGCGCCACCGACTTGCGTGCATCGCGTTCGGCCGTGTCGGCGGTGAATACCAGCATCACGCCCTTCTCCTGCCAGACGGCGATGCCCATGCCGGATTTCGGATCGCGCAGGCGCGTGCGCGCCTTGCCGTCGGGGTCCAGCTGGAGGTCCGCGTAGGTGTGGTTCAGTTGCCTGTCGCCGATGGCTTTCGTCTTGCGGAAATCCAGGCCGCGATCGGCCTTGTCGATGGCCTGCCATGCCCGCGTTCCCGGCAAGGGGATGAAATCCTTGTCCGTGGCGATCACCTTGTCGGCCGGCACGTGCAGCTCCCAGCCTTCGATCGGGTTATCCGACAAGCGGAAGTAAGGATGCCAGCCGAAGAACGTCGGGGCAGCGTGTTCGCCCACGTTGCGTGTCTTCGCCTCCACCGCTAGGCCCTGGTCACCAAGCGTGAACGTCACGCTGAAATCCAGCGCGAAGGGGTAGCCCGCGTTCGCATCGGGACGGATGGCATGAGTGACCAGCGTGATGGATGCCTTGTCGTCGTCGGCATGCTCCCGCTGCACGTCGAAGAGAACACCTCGCAAGAAGCCGTGGCGGCTGGCGCGATCGGCGCCCACGGCACCTGGCTGCAAATCGTAGGTTTTTCCTTCAAATGTATACCGTGAATCGTTAACCCGGTTTGCGAACGGCGTCATGATCGCGAAGCGGGAGCCTTTGTGGCCTACAAGCTCCTGCTCGTCGCGAAAACCATCCGCGATATCGCGCTGTTCGTCGCGCCAGCATGTGCCGATCGAGAGCACGGTGGCGCCACGCCGGGCGATACGGACCTCGCGGTCGGCGTCGGCATCGACCAGTACCACCAGCTCCTGGGCGCCAAGACGGGAACGCGTAACGCTGAAACGGGACATGGGAAACTTCCTTTTGACGATTCCGAGCGCATGTTAGCCTGCCTGCCTTACCAGACAACTGTTGTAGTGCCGCCATGAGCGATCGTTCCGACGCCCCCACCTCCGTCATCCGCCTCGCCGACTACCGCCCCCCGGCATGGTCCGTCGAGCACGTGGCCCTGGAGTTCGACCTTGGCATCGATCGTACGGAGGTCGCCGCCACGCTCGAACTCGTCCGCCAGGCGGACGAGCCGATACGACTGAACGGCGAGGGCCTGGAATTGTTGTCGCTGGGCGTGGACGGGCGGACCCTCGCCGAGGGCGAGTACATCCTGGCCGATGGCGTGCTGGAAATCGCCATCGACGCCGAGCGCTGCACGGTGAATACGCGGGTGGCCGTGCACCCGGCGGAGAACACCGCCTTCGAGGGCCTGTACCTGTCCGGCAGCCGCGACCGCGGGTTCCTGCTGACGCAATGCGAGGCGGAAGGTTTCCGCCACATCACCTTCTTTCCCGACCGGCCCGACGTGCTGTCGCGCTATACCGTGACCTTGCGCGCCGACCACGATCGCTTTCCGGTGCTGCTCGCCGGTGGCAATCCCGATGGGGAGGGCGTGCTAGCGGATGGCCGCCACTGGGCGCGCTTCGTCGACCCACATCCGAAGCCGAGCTATCTGTTCGCCGTGGTGGCGGGCCGCCTCGAGCGGATCAGCCACGACTACACCACCGCCGATGGCCGCGCCGTCGCGCTGCACATCTGGGCGGAAGCGGATGTCATCGACCGTTGCGACTACGCGATGGATTCATTGATCCGCTCGATGCAGTGGGATGAACGGACGTACGGGCGCAACTACGACCTCGACGTCTTCCATGTGGTCGCCACGCACGACTTCAACATGGGCGCGATGGAAAACAAGGGTCTCAACATCTTCAATGCGAAGTACCTGCTGGCCGACCCGGATTCGAGCACCGACGACGAGTACCGCCACGTCGAGGCCGTGGTCGCCCACGAGTATTTCCATAACTGGAGCGGCAATCGCGTCACCTGTCGCGACTGGTTCCAGCTGAGCCTGAAGGAAGGCCTCACCGTGTTCCGCGAGCAGAGCTTCTCCGCCGACATGAACTCGGCGCCGCTCAAGCGGATCGAGGATGTGGCCCTGCTCCGGCGCGCGCAGTTCCCCGAGGATGCCGGCCCCTTGTCGCATCCGGTGCGCCCCTCGCAGTACAGCGAGATAAACAACTTCTATACCGCCACCGTTTACGAAAAGGGTTCTGAATTGGTTCGCATGCTCGCCGGCCACCTCGGTCAGGAGGGCTTCCGCAAAGGCATGGACCGTTATTTCGAGCGGCACGACGGCCAGGCCGCCACGATCGAGGATTTCCTCACGGCGCTCGGCGATGCCAACGGCACCGACCTGTCGCCGTATCTCGCCTGGTACGGGCAGGCGGGCACGCCGCGGCTATCCGCCGAAGGGCGATTCGATGCCGCGCAACGGCGGTATCGTCTGACGCTTCGGCAACGCACGCCTGCCACCGCGGGCCAGACCGCGAAACAGGCGCTGCCCATTCCCGTGCGCCTGTCGCTGTTCGACCAATCGGGCAAGGCCTTGCCGCTTCGCCTCGAAGGTGAAGCCGCCGCCGGTGCGACGGAACGCACCGTGGTGCTCGATAGCGCGGAACGCGGCTTCGTATTCGAAGACGTCGATGCCTCGCCCGTACCTTCGCTCTTACGCGGCTTCTCCGCGCCGGTCATCCTCGAATGCGATTATGTTCCCGGGGAGCTGGCCATCCTGCTCCGCCACGATCCCGATGGCTTCAACCGCTGGGAGGCCGGACAGCAACTGGCCGGGCTCGCCTACGACGATTGCCGGGACGGTAACGTCGAAGGCTCGGCCTTGCGCGCATGGACCGAAGCCCTGACCCATCTGTTCAACGACAAGGGCGTGGACGACGCCCTGCTCGCCGAATTGCTGACGCCGCCGGGCGAGATCGAGCTGGTGGAGCGCCAGGCGGAGCGCGATCCGGACCGCATCCGCATCGCCCGTCAGGCCATGCTGCGCAAGCTGGCCCAGCGTATCGGGGCGGAGGCGCTGCGCGCCCGCTATGCGGGGCTGCGTTCGGAGACCACCGCGGCGCTGGATGCCCCCAGCCAGGCGCGGCGCCAGCTGAAGCGCAGGGTCCTCGATCTGTACGCCTTGATCCAGCCGGGCGAGGCGCGGGAACTGGCGCGCGCGCAGTACGAACAGGCACCCGGCATGACCGACCGCCTCGCGGCCCTGACCACGCTGGCCACGCTCGACGCCCACGCCGCCGAGGCGGCGATCGCGCATTTCCGCCAGCGGTACGACGGCAACGCGCTGGCCCTCGACAAGTGGTTCGCCATGCAGGCCTTGTTGCCCGGAGCCGACGCCCTGGCGCGGGTGCAGGCACTGGAGGACGATCAAGCGTTCATGCTGAAGAACCCGAACCGTGTCCAGTCGTTGCTGGGCAGTTTTGCCCGGGCCAATCCCACCGGCTTCCATCGCGCGGACGGAGCGGCCTATCGCTGGTTGGCGGATCGCCTGGTCGCGGTCGACTCGCTCAATCCGCAGGTGGCGGCGCGGGTCGCGACGGCGTTCAATGGCTGGAAGCGGCTGGAGCCCGTGCGACGGGAGGCGGCGCATGCCGTGGTGGCGGAACTGGCCAGCCGGAAGGACCTGTCCCGGGACCTCACCGATATCCTGGCCCGGGTCGCCCTGGGTTGAGAAAGAAATGTGCGCAGGGTCTCAATGCAGGGGAGAAACTGACGCACCGCGTCACCAATTGCCGATTTGGAGCACCTCGTTGACGAAAAAGTCACACACGGTTCATTCCGACGGTGTAATGTTCGACCCAACGAAGAAAGCCGCGGCATAGCCGCGGCTCTTTGTGCCAGTCACTCGGTTTCTGGCGCCCGGCAACACGGTCATCCTGGATTCCCCCTGTTCCTGAGACCGCCGGGCGCCAGATCTCATTCGAACCGAATGGGGCATCCCTGCCCGCATCCCGCTTCCTTCCTCCGGCACACGGCCAAACCCCTGTCGTTCGGCCTCGGCGCGCGTATCGTCGCGCTGCGTCTGCCCGGTGGAAGTGCGTGGACTGACAAGCACGAGTCATGCCACGTCGTCGCGCCCGGGCCCGGGTTCCTGTCGAGCGGCGCCCGTCCGTACCGCGTAAAATCACGCCCTGCTTCCTGCCTTCCTACGCCTGATTCCCATGCTGCATAGCGAAACCTTCGATGTCATCGTGGTCGGTGGCGGACACGCCGGCACCGAGGCCGCGCTCGCGGCCTCGCGCGCGGGTGCGCGCACGCTGCTGCTCAGCCACAACATCGAGACCATCGGCCAGATGAGCTGCAATCCCGCGATCGGCGGGATCGGCAAGGGCCACCTGGTCAAGGAGATCGATGCGCTCGGCGGCGCCATGGGCATCGCGGCGGACCGCGCGGGTATCCAGTGGCGCACGCTCAACGCATCGAAAGGCCCGGCGGTGCGCGCGACGCGCTGCCAGGCCGATCGCACCCTCTACAAGGCCGCCATCCGCGCCATGGTGGAGACGCAACCGAACCTCGTACTGTTCCAGCAAGCGGTGGACGACCTCATCCTCGTCGGAGGACGGGTCGCCGGTGTACGCACGCAGATGGGCCTCGACTTCCACGCCGCGTCCGTCGTGCTGACAGCCGGCACGTTCCTGGCCGGCAAGATCCATATCGGGCAAGCGCAGTACGCCGGTGGCCGGGCGGGTGATCCGCCAGCGTCGGCGTTGGCCGCGAAGCTGCGCGAACTACCTGTCGCCGCCGACCGGCTGAAGACAGGAACGCCGCCGCGCATCGATAGCCGCAGCATCGATTTCTCCGTGCTGGACGAGCAGCCGGGCGACGATCCCATGCCGCACTTCTCCTTCCTGGGCTCGGCGGCCGATCACCCGCGCCAGGTGAGTTGCTGGATTACCCACACGACCGAAGCGACGCATGACCTCATCCGCGGCTCGCTCGATCGCTCGCCGCTGTACAGTGGACAAATCGAGGGTGTCGGTCCACGGTATTGCCCCTCGATCGAAGACAAGGTCGTCCGCTTCGCCGATAAGACCTCTCATCAGATCTTCGTCGAACCGGAGGGCCTGGACACCTTCGAGATCTACCCCAACGGCATTTCCACGTCGCTGCCCTTCGACGTGCAGTACGCGCTGGTCCGCTCGATCCCGGGTTTCGAGCGCGCGCATATCACGCGCCCCGGTTACGCCATCGAATACGACTACTTCGATCCTCGCGGCTTGCACCCCTGGTTGGAAACCAAGGGCATTCCCGGCCTGTATTTCGCCGGCCAGATCAATGGGACGACGGGCTACGAAGAAGCCGGAGCGCAGGGGCTCATCGCCGGCATGAACGCCGCGCTCGCCATTCGTGGCGAAGCGCCGTGGTGTCCGCGCCGCGATGAAGCCTATATCGGCGTGCTCATCGACGACCTGACGACCAACGGAACGATCGAGCCCTATCGCATGTTCACCTCGCGCGCCGAATACCGGCTGCACCTGCGCGAGGACAACGCCGACCTGCGACTGACGCCGCAGGGCCATGCGCGCGGCGTGGTGTCGGACGCACGCTTCCAGCGCCTGGAAGCCAAGCGCGAGGCCACCGAGCGCGAGACCGCGCGCCTGCGTGGTTTATGGGCCGCCCCGGGCAACGCGTTGGGGGCAGCCATCGAACACGCGCTCGGCATCGCCGTCAGCCGCGAGACGCACGCCCTGGACCTGCTCCGTCGTCCCGAGATGGACTACGCGAAGCTGAGGACGGTGGCCGAGCTCGGACCTGGGGTGGACGACGCCGAGGTGGCGACGCAGGTGGAGGTGCAAGCGAAGTATTCCGGCTACCTGGAGCGCCAGCGCGAGGAGATCGAGCGCCAGCGGCGGCACGAGACCACGGCGATACCCGACGGCTTCGATTACGACCGCGTGCGCGGCCTTTCCGCCGAGGTCCTGTTGAAACTCAAACGCTCCCTGCCCGCGACGATCGGACAGGCCGCACGCATCAGCGGCGTCACGCCCGCCGCGATTTCACTGTTGCTGGTGCATCTGAAGCGCCGGGCGGCCTGAGGGGAACCCGGCGCGCCACGCGCCGTCGCCGACGTTGCATGACCACCAGCAGTCGGCGTCGTCACCGGCCATCTGGCATCATCGCTCCCATCGAGTTAGCGAGTGGAAGGACCACCATGCAAGTCTGGATCGGACGAAACGGCGAGCGCTTCGGCCCCTACGCGGACGAGGAAATCCGCCAGTGGTTGCGCGACGGCACCTGCCGCCCGGAGGAACTCGGCTGGCATGAAGGCATGACGGACTGGCGTCCGCTGGGCGAATTGTTCCCGGACGAGCGCCCCGCCGCCGGCAGCGTCCCGCCGATGCCCCCGCCCGCACCGCCGCCGTTCATGGGCGTCACCGACATCGCCGAGCCCGAGTACGCCGGCTTCTGGCTGCGTTTCGGTGCCTGGGTGATCGACTACCTGATCCTGATGGTGCCCTTCACGATCATCAGCCTGAGCATGGGCCTCGGTGCGGCGATGACGAAACTTCTCAGCCAGATGGAATCGGACCAGACGGCGGCGATCTCGGCCTATGCCATGGCCGTGCAGCCGATCACCTACGTGCTTCTGGTGATCGGCTTCGTCTACTACGCGGCCTTCGAAAGCTCGAAGTGGCAGGCCACGCCGGGCAAGATGGCGGTGGGCATCCGCGTCACCGACACGGAAGGCAAGCGCATCAGCGTGGGCCGCGCCGCCGGACGCAATGCGATTCGCCTGGTCAACGCCTTCACCTTCCTCGTCCCCATGGTCTTTTACGTCACGGCCGCCTTTACCCAGCGCAAGCAGGGCGTGCACGACCTCCTGGCCAGCACCTATGTGCTGACCGGGCGCGCCGACAAGGCCGCCGCACCCGCCCCACGTAGCGGCACGAGCGGCAGCTTCGACGCCTGACGGTTCCGCCCAACCCCGGCCTCCCGGCCGGGGTCTTCCCGTGCCTTGCTATCATCCCCGGCCCGGCCCGACGTTCGGCCGGCCGAGTCACGCACAGGAACGACATGCAGAGCATCGAACAACGTATTGCCCAGGACATCGCCGCCAAGCCCGAACAGGTGCGCGCGGCGGTGGAACTCCTCGATGGCGGCGCCACCGTGCCCTTCATCGCACGCTACCGCAAGGAAGTGACCGGAGGTCTCGACGACATCCAGTTGCGCCTGCTGGAAGAGCGCCTGCGCTACCTGCGCGAACTCGAAGACCGCCGTACGGCCATCCTCGACAGCATCGCCGAGCAGGGCAAGATGACCGACGCCCTGCGCGCCGACATCCTCGCCGCCGACACCAAGGCGCGCCTGGAGGACCTGTATCTCCCCTACAAGCCCAAGCGACGCACCAAGGCACAGATCGCCCGCGAGGCGGGCCTGGAGCCGTTGGCGATCGGCCTGCGCGAAGACCCGACGCTCGACCCGGAAACGTTCGCGGCAGGCTTCGTCGACATGGAAAAGGGCGTGGCGGACACCAAGGCCGCGCTGGATGGTGCCCGCGCCATCCTCATGGAGACGATCGCCGAGGACGCCACCCTCGTCGGCGAGTTGCGCGACTGGCTGTGGGAGAAGGGCCAGATCCGCGCGACCGTCGTTCCGGGCAAGGAAACCGAGGGTGCGAAGTTCCGCGACTATTTCGACCATGCGGAGCCCGTTTCGAAGATCCCTTCGCATCGCCTGCTCGCCCTGATGCGCGCGCGTAACGAAGGCGTGCTGGAGATCGACCTCAACCCGGGCGTCGACGCCGACCAGGGCCACGCCGAAGGCGAAGGCCGCGTCGCCGCACGCGCCGGCATCGTCGACCGCGGCCGCCGCGCCGATGCGTGGCTGCGCGAGACCGTGCGCCTCACCTGGCGCGTGAAGCTGCACCTGCACCTCACCCTCGATCTCTTCGGCCGCGTGCGCGAGTACGCGGAAGACGAAGCCATCCGCGTGTTCGGTGAAAACCTCAAGGACCTGCTGCTGGCCGCACCGGCCGGCGCCAGAACGGTAATGGGGCTGGACCCGGGCATCCGCACCGGCTGCAAGCTGGCCATCGTCGATGCCACGGGCAAGCTGCTCGCCTACGACACCATCTACCCGCACGAACCGCGCAACCAGTGGGACCAGTCCATCGCCCGCATCGCCCAGCTGACCAAGCAGCATGGCGTGAACCTCGTGGCCATCGGCAACGGTACCGCGTCGCGCGAGACCGACAAGCTCGTCGGTGAGACGATGCGCAAGCACGCCGACCTGAATCTTTCCAAGGTCGTGGTGAGCGAAGCGGGGGCGTCGGTGTACTCGGCCTCCGAACTCGCGTCGAAGGAATTTCCCGAGCTCGATGTCTCGATCCGCGGGGCCGTTTCCATCGCGCGGCGCTTGCAGGACCCGCTCGCCGAACTGGTGAAGATCGAGCCGAAGGCGATCGGTGTCGGCCAATACCAGCACGATGTGAACCAGGTGAAGCTGGCCCGTGCGCTCGACGCGCGCGTGGAAGACTGCGTGAACGCGGTGGGCGTCGACGTGAACACCGCCTCGGCCCCCCTGCTCTCGCGCGTGGCCGGCCTCTCTTCCAGCGTGGCGGAGAACGTGGTGAAGCACCGCGACGCGAACGGCCCGTTCCCGAGCCGCAAGGATCTGCTCAAGGTGCCGCGCCTTGGCGACAAGGCCTTCGAGCAGTGCGCGGGCTTCCTGCGCATCACCGGCGGCAGCAATCCGCTCGACGCCAGCTCGGTGCACCCCGAGGCATATCCGGTGGTCGAACGCATCCTCAAGCAGTGCGGCCGCGAAGTGAAGCAGGTGATCGGCGACACGTCGTTCCTGCGCGGCCTCAAGCCCGAGGATTTCACCGACCAGACCTTCGGCGTGCCGACCGTGCGCGACATCCTCAAGGAACTGGAAAAGCCGGGGCGCGACCCGCGCCCTGAATTCGTGGCGCCGAGTTTCGCCGAGGGCGTCGAAGACCTGAAAGACCTCAAGGTCGGCATGGTGCTCGAGGGACGCGTGACCAACGTGGCCGCGTTCGGCGCCTTCGTCGACATCGGCGTGCACCAGGACGGTCTCGTCCACGTCTCGGCGCTGTCGCACACCTTCGTGAAGGATCCCCGCGACGCGGTGAAGGCTGGCGACATCGTGAAGGTCAAGGTGATGGAGATCGACCTGCCGCGTAAGCGCATCGCCCTCAGCATGCGCCTGGACGATGTACCGGGCGAAGCCCGTGGCGGCCGGCCAGGGGCGCGCGACGAGGCGCCGGCAGGCGGAGGCAACCGCCGCGGGCCGCAGGGTGGCGGTCGTCCGGCACAGCCGGCCAAGCCCGCCGCCGCGCCCGCCAACAGCGCCTTTGCGGATGCGTTCTCGCGGGCCTTGAAGAAGTAGGAAGGGCCGACGCGACTAGGGGATTTCTCAAGCCGGATGCCGGACCTCACGGCGCCGGCAATGGCTCGACCACTGACGGCTTTCCTCGCGCCGCTCCCGTGCCCACAGGAGCGGCCGCCACGCGCGGCGCCCGGCCCGGCAACCCGCCATTCGCCCTACCGCAGCGCAGCATGCGCCGCCGTATGGCTTCCATTACCGTAACGTTTCTCTAACGCCCACACACGGAGTGAACCACATGCGTATTCGCCATCTTGCCGGTGCCATCGGCGCTGCCCTTCTGTTCAGTGCCGGCGCTCATGCCGACGGCTTTACGCAGGTCGTTTCCTTCGGCGACAGCCTCAGCGACAGCGGCAACGTCTCCACGCTGATCGGCTCGCCGGTGCAGCTGCGCTTCACCACCAATCCGGGCACGGTGGCGGTCGAGAACATCGCCGCCCACTACGGCTACACGCTCACCCCGTCCCTCCTGGGCGGCACCGACTACGCGTACGGCAACGCCCGCGCCGCCACGGTCAATCCCGTGACCGGCACGCCCCTGACCGTTCCGCCGACGTCGACCCAGATCCAGACCTATCTGGCATCGACCGGCGGCAAGGCCGATCCGAACGCGCTGTACACGATGTGGATCGGCGCCAACGACCTCCTCGCCGCCACCGCCAACCCGGCCACCGCCCAGGTCGTGGTCGCCACCGCGGCGACGAACGAGGTCGCGCAGATCAAGGCGCTGCAAGCCGCCGGCGCGAAGACCATCGTCGTCTTCAACCTGCCGGACGTCGGCAAGACGCCCGCCGCCATGTCGCAGGGCGCCGCCGCCTCCGCCGGCATCACCCAGCTGACCCAGGTCTACAACGGTATCCTCTCCGGCGGCCTGGCCCAGGCCAACCGCGGCATCGTGCCGATCGATACTTACGCATTGCTCAACGAAGTCATCGCAAGCCCGGGTACGTATGGCTTCACCAACGTGACGACGCCGGCCTGCACCACGTCGAGCTCGCTCACCTGCACGCCCGGCACGCTGCGTGACCCGAACGCGGCCAGCACCTACCTGTTCGCCGACGGCATCCACCCGACCACGGCGGCACATGCACTGCTCGGCCAGTACGCGATCTCGGTGATCACGGCCCCGCAGCAGATCTCGCTGCTCGGCGAGGCCGGCCTCGCCTCGAACGCCGCGCACGTGCGCTCGTTGCGCAACCAGATGATGGCCGACAACTTCGGAGCCGATTCGCGCGTCTTCGCGGCGGTCGACTACGGCCAGCAGAAGTTCAAGAGCACCGACACCTCGCCCCAGACCGATAGCGACAACGTCAACCTGACCATCGGTGCCGACGCGCGCGTCAACGATCACGTCTCGATGGGCGTGGCCATGGGCATCGCGCAGTCCAAGGCCGACTTCCAGGGCGGTGGTGGCTACAAGATGCAGGACATCGCAGGTTCGGGCTACGCCTTCTACCACAACGGTGGCGGCTACTTCGGCGGCTTCGCCAGCTTCGGCCAGCTGAGCTTCACCGATATCGACCGCCGCATCGACCTCGGCGCCGCCCGCCGCACCGAAACGGGCAAGACCGACGGCTCGCACATCGGCGGCGGCCTGACCGGCGGCTGGTGGTTCGGCAACGAGACGCTGAAGACCGGCCCGTTCGTTTCGGTGGAGTGGGAGCAGCTGCGCGTGTTCGGCTACACCGAGCGCAACGACACCAGCACGGCGATGCACTTCGACAAGCAGACGCGTAACGCCCGCATCGAAACCGCCGGCTGGCGCCTGCAGGGCTCGTGGACCTCGGGTAACACCGTGCTGCATCCGTTCGCGGAAGTGGCCTACAACCACGACGGCCGCGCCGACGACCGCTACGTGACCGCCGGCCTCACGAACATGTCGGGTGAGTTCAGCGTGCAGGGCTTCACCCCGGACAAGACCTGGGTCACCGCCGACCTCGGTGTCACCGCCGAGTTCAACCAGACCTGGAGTGGCTGGGTGAGCTACACGGGTCGCTTTGCTGATGATACGCAACGGTATAACGGGTTGAATCTGGGTGTGAAGATGGCTTTTTGATCAAGCCTCGACATTCCGCACATAAGACAACGCCGGCGAAAGCCGGCGTTGTCTTATGTGCGGAATGGAACGGGAAGATCTACGGATTCGTCCAGGTCCAACCCTTGTCGAGCAATCGGCTCGGCTCGGCGACGCCTGCGTGTTCACATTCCGCGACCCCGCATGCCGTGCTTATCGACAAGAAACCAGGCAGCGTATAGCTGGTGATGATCGTGTTTGGCACGATGTAGTCCAGGCCGGGATTAC
This sequence comes from Luteibacter jiangsuensis, assembly GCF_030812295.1. Lineage (GTDB taxonomy): Bacteria > Pseudomonadota > Gammaproteobacteria > Xanthomonadales > Rhodanobacteraceae > Luteibacter > Luteibacter jiangsuensis_A. The sequence continues at coordinate 670,437 of NZ_JAUSSK010000002.1, read as the reverse complement.
CGATGCAATTTGTTTCTTCCGTAATCAAGTAGGCCGTATGGGTGTTTCCAGCGTGGTAACTGAGGGCACTACATAGCCTGATGTCCTGACCGACGAGAGCGCCGTTTTCGTCAAAGTACTTATGCGAGGTCGCGTTCTGGGCAAGAGCGTGAGCATTACCTGCGAATCCAAGGAAAGGCAGGGCAACGAGAGCGAGCATCGGAAGCGGGTTCTTCATTGGCTTTCTCCATACGGTGAACGAACCGAGTGATGAATGTGGTCGCGCGATCTCACCTCGATACGGCGGCGACGCAACCCATGTCTCCCGGGATACGGGAAAACTGCGCCAGGGGAATCCGCCTGTCTGTCAGCGAAACCTTACATAACAGCCCTTTCTTACGTTCGTGCCGTTTTCGCTCAGTCATCGAGCGCGTTGGAGCATTCCGTGACGCATAAAAAAACGCCGACCTAAGCCGGCGTTCTTTGTCGAGTCTAGCAATGATTACTTCTTACCGCCGCCCTTCGCATACATAGCCTCGGCCTGCTTCTTCAGGTCGCCGACGGCATCATCGCTGAGGACGTCGACCTTCCCGCCGGCTTCATTCTGCTTCAGCACCAGCTCGCCGACATCGTTCCAGCCCGCGCGCTCGATGGACGTCGGCTTGCTGTCCTTGCTCGGCTTCTTTTCCTGGACGATTACCCACGGCTTGCCGTTCTTATAAGCGTAGTTCGTCGAGGTGAACCCCTTGTCACCGTAGTCGACCAGCTCAATGACGAACTGGACGTCATTACCCTTCTTGAAGATCTGCCAGCCGCGCGACTCGCCTTCCTTCAGCGCGGTGCCCTGGGTGACTTTCATGCCACCAATGTTCTTCTTCACGCTGTTGAAGCCGGCCAGTTCCTTCTCACCTGGCGTGGCTTCGCCGACGAGCTGGATGTTGGCGACGTTCTTCGCGCCCTTGGTCAGGACCGGGGTCTTCAGCGGCGAGGAGTAATGGCGCTCGCCGTCCTGCAACGACACCTCGACGATGTACATGTCGTTCGGGTTGAGATCCGACGGGTTGAAATCGAGTTGGAACTGCTGCGGCAAGGTGACCGGCTGAATCGTCTTGGACGCGAGGGGCTGCGAGCCTTCGGCCGAGACATCGACAAGCTTGAGTTCAAGCTTGGCATCCGGCGATAACTGCGCACCGGCGTCGCGAAGCGCGACCGTTCCGGTAACAGCGTTGGCGTTGGCGGGAGCGGCATTGTCGCTGCCACCGGCGGCGGCCTGCTGGCCGTTGTTGTCGGAGCCGCCGCTGCAGCCGGCAAGAGCCAGTGCGGCCACGGATGCGAGCGACAAGAAGATCCTGCGCATGGGTCGAACCTCGTTACGGAACGGAAATGTCATGGGTCACGGAAGATACGCGCGCGCATGGCGCGCAAGAACTTCCGGGGGGAATCTCCGAGGATACCGGTAAATGGGCTATGGGAAAAGTCAAGCGACAAGTCTTATGGAATGCTTATTTCGCGACGCCGCCCGCACGTCTGGACTTAAATTTGCCGAAAATCGGCAAATTATTGATTTAAAGGAGCTTTCACGATTCCGGCAGGAATGATGCCGATAGTCCTGTCGGTCGAAAAGACGCCACAGAGGGCAAAAAAACGCCACCCGAAGGTGGCGTTTCGTTCCGCCCGCTGGGAATTACCCGCAGCGGGCCAACCCGTGACTTCGTTGGATCAGAAGTCGTAGGTGATACCGAAGCGAACGTAGCGCGGGGTTTCCCACGACTGCGGCGTCTGGTAGTTACCGTCAGAGTAGTCAGAGTTCAGACGGGTCGGCTTCTGCTCATTGAGAACGTTGTACACGTTCACGTTGAACGCGAGCTTGTGGTCCGCGAACGCCGGACGGTATTCGGCATTGAGCGACAGGATGTGTGTCCAGTCGGTCGTACCCTTCGAGCCGTATGGCGACGGCACGCCATCGCACCAGTGGTAGTAATTGCCGTTGTACGCCGGGACGGTCTGGTTGGGACCATACAGACCTTCGCACGAGTTCGGCGAACCGGAGGCCATCTGCAGAATGCCGCCGATGTTCCATTCCGGGGTGATCTGCCAGGTACCGTAAGCCTTGATCTGGTGGCGATGGTCGTTCGGGAGACGGCCGGAGCCGTATTCCATGATCGACGGGTAATCCCAGTCTTGCGTCGCGGCGATGTCCTGCTGACCGATGTCGGACTTCACTTGGCCTTCCGAGTTGCCGTAGCTCTTCGAGAAGGTGTAGGTGATACGGCCCCACAGCTTGCCGTCGAACGGATGCTCGAGGTACGTATCCAGCGCGTAGTACTTACGCTTCGGCTTCGGGAAGCCAAAATCTGCATTCGTGATGTGGACCTGCTGGTAGCCACCCGTCGCGTTCGGCAGCTGGAACGTCGCCGCATTGCCCGGGTTGAAGAAGTAGCAGCCACGCAAGCCGCTCACGTCGGCACCCTGCGCAATAGCCTGGCCTTCGAGCACGTCGGTGTCACAGACGTCGTCGATGATGCGATTGAGCCTGCGGTACGTCGCTTTCATGCCGAAGTTCAGCTGGTCGTTCAGGACCTTGTCGAAGCCGAGGATGTACTCATCCTGGTTCTGAGCCTTCAGATTCTTGGCCGTCACGGTCTTCGGATCCGGCTGCTGGCCGTATTCGCGGTTAGCCGAGTAAGGCACGCCCGCACCCTGATATGTGTTGATCGGGGTCAGTCCCGTCGGATAACCATTCGCGTCGATACCCGTGTAGGTGTAGTACTCCTTGGTGTAGTAGGAGCCCGAAGCACCACGGAGTGCAACGCTGGTCGGCAGCGCCAGGTAGTAACGACCGGCGTTACCGTAGACTTTGAAGCTGGAGTCACCGAACACGTCCCAGCTGAAGCCAAGGCGAGGCGCCCACTGCGGACGGGTCTGCGTGATGTACGCATCGCCATCCGGGTTGTAGTTGGTGAACTGGTCGTTGCGCAGGCCAATCTTCACCAGCCAGCGGTCGGTCACCTGCCAGGTATCTTCGATGTACTGCGCGCGCTGCTCGACGCGGGTCGAGGCACTGGTGTACTGGACATACTTGTCCACGAAGTAACCGTTCTGGCCACCCGGATACCCGATCGGGGCATCGACTTCGCCATCAGCGATTTCACTGGCCGGATTGTTCTGGCGACCGTACTGCCAGGCGTAGCCGGCATTCGGGGCCATCAAGGTACTGTCGTTCAGATCCTGCGTACGCTGGTTATCGATACCCGCGGTGATCGTGTGATCGCCGAGCTTGTAGGTCAAGTCGATGCGGTAATTCGCGCCGCGCGTCTGGTGGCTCGGATCGGTGTACTGAATGACCTTGTTCGCGTTGGTGATCGGCGACCCACCGGTGAACGCCGGATTCTGATTGGTCGAACCGAGAATCGGGATCAAGTCAGGATAGTTGTTCACGTTCTCCTGATAGATGTCCGTGATCTGCTTACCGAACTGCGCCGACACGGTGAAATCGTCGGTGATGTAGCCGGTGTACTTCGCGATCCACATCTTCGCCGAGGTCTTGGTCGGGACGTCCTGACCGAGATACTCACCGCGGCTGAAATCGTCGTAGTTGTACTCGTAGTTCGAGCCATTGTACTCGTGCTTGGTCGAGGCAGCGGTGAGCTCGAGGATGTGGTTGTCAGTGATATTCCAGTCAACCTTGGCGTACCACTTCGGGTCCTTGAAGGTTCGCTTGGTCTGCTGGGCGGCGCTGGAGTTGACGCCTGTGTACTTGTCTTCGGTCTTGTCGGCTTCGACCGACGCGAACATGAACAACTTGTCCTTGATCAGCGGACCACCGACGTAGGCGCTTTCAACCACTTCCCAGCCCTTGTTGGCACTGCGGTTCTGGTAAAGCGTGCCGTTGAGCTCGCCACCCGGATAGCCCTTGCCGTAGTACGTGCTGGACGGCGTACCGCGCGCCCATTCCGGGGTATAGAGGATCTGCGCACCGAAGTGCCATTCGTTGGTACCACGCTTGCCGACCTGGTTGATCACGCCACCGTCGGAACGACCATAAGCGGCACCGTAACCGCCGGTCAGCACTTCCTGCTGTTCGATCGAACCATACGGCAGTTCTATACCGCCCAGGCCGTTCAGCGGGTCGGTGACGTTCATGCCGTTGATGTAGTACGCGTTCTCGGACACGCCGGCACCGCCAAACGATGAGAGACGCTGGCCATTGGACTGGTTGGTGAAGTCCGAGCTGCCCTGCACGACGCCAGGTGCCAACTGCGCGATCGCATCGGCGCTACGAGCAAGCGGGAGCTTCTGCAGCTGCTGCGCGGTGACGACCGTACGCGAGTCCACACCCGTAACGTCGATGGACGGCAGGGTGTTCGCCGAGACTGTCAGTCCCGACAGATCCTGTGCGTCGCCTGCCGCCTTGGGGTTGTTGAAGGAGACTTCAGTACCGGAACCGACGCGGATGCCGACGTTGTCGCGGCTCGAAACCGTCGCGCCATCGGAGGAGACCGACACGGTATAGGTGCCTACCGGCAGCGAACCGATCGTGTATCGACCAGATTGGTCAACGGTAACTGTACGGGTCACGCCCGAGGCGCTGGTCGCGGTGACGGTCTGGCCCGGGGTCGCGCTACCGAAGATCGTACCCACGGTGGACTGCGCGACCACCATTCCGGACCCACCGAGTCCGACGGCCAACGCGAGGGCGAGCGAAGAACGACGCAGGACAGACGCCTGCCGGGTGCTACGAGAACTCATTGCAAATCTCCCCAGATCGGCCCAACCGGGCCTGAAAACACACAAAACCGACCAAGGCCGGAAAATAGTGACCTGAGCGGGTGCACGGTTCGGGGGTTTTGCCAGCGCGCCCCTCCTCCCAGAGCGGTACGCCTCTCCCCTTTGACTTGCTCCCGACAAGCCGTCGACTCTTCACTGAACGGTAATGTGAACGTGGTTCACAAAAGTACCGCCCAGAATCGTCGATGCCGAACATAGGCGGACGCTGACCGCCATGTCAACAAATTATTTACAAGGGATCGGCAGTTTTTCTTGGCCCCCAGTGGGCCATGACCGCCCCTAAAAGGCAGTAAAACGGTCTAAATTTGGTTACAAATGAAACGCTTCCGTGCAAAAAAAGTGCCCCCGGCGGGAGACGCCGAGGGCAATCTGGGGAGACGCTTTTCCTTGCCGTCGGGGCGTAAACGCCCCGCGGCCCTTTCTTCTTTTAACCTTTCAGCGAACTACAGCGAGAAGTCGTAACGCGCCGTGAGGCGGAAGCTACGCGGCACGGAGAAGCTGAGCGGACGACCATAAGTCGGGCTGAGCGTGCCGTCGGCCGTCTGGTAGGTCTCGTCGATGTTCTGCTCGCGCTGCTGGTTGAAGAGGTTGAACACATCAACCTTCAGCGACAGGTCGTGATTGAACATGGCCGGACGGTATTCAGCGCTTAGCGCGAGCTGATAGGTCCACGGCAGGCGGCCACGCGAGCCGCGCGGCGCTTCGCCATCGCAGTAGAAGTACGACGATCCGTACTGGTACACGTCAGGATCGCGCACGCCCAGGCAGTTCTTCGGACGACCCGACATGGCGGACAGGTTCGCACCGAACAACCATTCCGGCGTCGCCTGCCAGAAACCATAGGCCTTCAACTGGTGACGGCGATCGCTGGGCAGCGGGCCATTCGATCCGATCATCAGTTCCGGATAGTCCCAGTCCTGGGTGACGGAAGGATCGAGCTGGCCGATGTCAGACTTCAGCAGGCCTTCGGAGTTACCGAAGCTGTGCGACCAGACGTACTCGGCGCGGCCGTAGAACTGGTTGTTGAACTGGTGTTCGACGTAGAGGTTGAGGGCCAGATACTTACGCTTGAGATCCGGAAAACCAAGGTCTTCCTTGGTGAGCTTGACCTGCTCGTAGCGACCGTCGGCATCCAGGTCGATCGTGAACGTATTTCCCTTGCCCGGGTTGAATAGGAGGCATCCGGGAATTTCCGCGTCGGGGCTGATAGTGACGTTGTTCTTCTCGGCCCAGGCTTCGATCGGACGGCTGTCGCAGATATCGTCGATGACGCTCTTGAGCTTGCGGTAGGTAGCCTTCGCACCGATCGTCCAATCGGTCGAGAGCTGCTTGTCGAAGCCGAGGATGTATTCGTCCTGGTAGTAGGCACTCAGGTTCTTGGCCGACAGCGTCTTCGGATCGGGAGCGCTGCCGTCGGCACCGTTCGCGTAATGGATATCGGAGATCGGCGTGGGATTGATCGGCGCGTTCGTCGTCGGATCGATGCCGCTATAGGTGAAGTACTGACGCTCGAACAACTGCGGACCCGCGCCGCGGATGGCGACGTTGGAAGGAATGGCGAGGTGGTACCGGCCCGCATTGGCGTAGATCTTCAAGGTCGAGTCGCCGAAGACATCCCAGGTGACACCCAGGCGCGGAGCAAGCTGGTGACGCTGTTTCACGAACACGACACCATCGGTGTTGAAGTTCTTGAACTGCTCGTTACGCAGGCCCAGGTAGGCCAACCAGTTCTGCGAGATCTGCCAGTGGTCTTCGATGAACTGCGCTTCCTGCTCGACCTTGACGTTGCCGGCGGCGCGGAAAATCTGGCGACGGACGATCTCGGTCGAGCCCGGCGGGATGGCCAGTTCCGGGAAGCCCGAAACGGTGCCCGAAGCGGGAGGGGTGCTATACGTCCACAACGCGCCGCCTTGCACGGCAAGGCCGCCATACGATTCCGCTGTCTGGTTGTCGATACCGACGCGCAGGTCGTGATCGCCGATGCTGTACTGCACATCGAAACGCCAGTTCTTGACCTTGTCCTGTGCACCCGGCGCGATGAGGTTGCCCTGCACCGGCGCGCAGCTGACGCGCTTCTGCGCGGCGGGAACGTTTCGGTTGTCGACGATGTTCGGGCACACGACGCCGGCGGCGCCGGACACGTTATCCACGTGATCCGTCTTGCTATGACCGTAGAGCGCGTCGATGGTCAACGAGTCGGTGATGTACCCGGTGTACTTGCCGATGTACATGATGCCGCCCGGCGTCGAATTGGCCGTGCCGATGTTCTTCTGATGTTCGGAGCCGATCAACGCCTTGCGCGAGAGGGTCTCGTAGTCATATGAGTAGATGGTGGTGTCGTTGAGGTTGGTATCGCCGATGCCGGTCAGTTCCAGGATGTGGCTATCGGTGATGTTCCAGTCGATCTTGCCCAACCAGTGGTTCGCCTTGAGCGGACCATCGAACGAGGTCTGGGTGAGGACGTTGGTGACGCCGTCGGAGCCGTCCTGGCGCACCACGTCGGCGGCTGCGTAGACGAACAGCTTGTCCTTGATCAGCGGGCCGCTGAAATACAGACCGTACAGGGTATCGGTCGTCTTGTTGCCTTTGCGGTACTGGTAAAGCGCGCCGTCGGTGACGTTACCCGAGGTTTTCGGATAATAGATATTCCTCGGGTCCGCCTTCAACGCGCGAGGGCTCCATTGCACCTGCGCGCCGAATTTCCACGTATTGCCACCGCGCTTGGTGGTCAGGTTGACGACACCGCCGGTGGAACGGCCGTATTCGGCACCGTAGCCGCCCGTCAGGATCTGCTGCTGGTCGATGGCGTCGAACGGCAAGGTAGCAAAGCCCAGGCCGGTCAGCGGGTTCGTCACCGCGAAACCGTTGATGTAGTACTGGTTCTCGGCCGCGGACGCGCCGCCGAACGAGACGACACCACCGTAGCGGGAGTCGCCACTGACGACGCCGGGCGCCAATAGCGCGGCAGCGTTGACGTTCGAGGCGACCGGAATACGCTGCAGCTGCTCGGCGGTGAGCACCGTGCGCGAATCGACTGACGACACGTCGATCGCCGGGAGTGCGGTGCCCGTTACCTGCACGCCTTCGAGGCTGGTAGCCGTGGCGGCTGAAGCGGCCGCGGCAAAGGAGACGTCGGTACCGGAACCGATGTTCACCTGTACGTCGCGCGTCGCGACGGTCGTGCCGTTGCGTTCGAGCGATACCTTATAGTGGCCGACCGGCAGCGACGTGGCGCGGAAGCGGCCGTCCGCCGGAAGCGGCACGTCACGGGACAAGCCCGTGTCCACGTTGACGATATGGACGGTAGCGCCGGCCGCATCGTCGGCATGGCCGAAGATCACGCCGGACGCGTTCGACTGCGCGTGGGCAACACCGCCACAGGCGAGGCTGACACCGAGCGCCGTAGCGAGGGCAGTGCGGCGGAAAGGCCGGCTGCCGTACTTCAAAACATTCATTTGTGACTCCCCAAGTAGACCGCACTTCCCCAGTGCGTTCGGAATGACGTGCGCACTCACCCGCCCGGCACGAAAAACGGCCGGTGGAATACGAGCGAGGTTTTGATTTGAAATCCGCGCAGCACGCTGCGCCGGCCCATGGCCGACACCGACGAAATGCGGGATTCCCCCCCTGATGCCCCTGGCGCGCGACTCTCCCCCTTAGAACGCGTCGCGCGAGATGACGTATAGCGCAGGATTTTGCGAGTCACAACAGGAAAATAACGCAAAAAATACTGTGCGTGGCAATAACTTACGCATTGATATAACTATCCGTTAGTCATCTTTGGGGTAAAGATCAACGACTTATCCACGCGATCACAATGACTAATGGCACATGACGGTTCCACGGACTAGGAAACATTCCTAGCGAAATGTCGCGTCTATTCGCGGTCACGCCTCCATCTTCCGGGGCATTCGCAGCCGAGGTAGCGAGAAAATACGGAAACTTACGGCTTGAAAGGCTTTCGAAGGCTAGTCGCTGTACACCAACCATCAGGTTCGCGCGTTGGTTGCGCGTAATCGCCGGGGGGCGGCCTTCTGAATCACGAGGTTTCAATCGCATGAACGACAATTCACGGGGATCCATCTTGGCCGACGCAGCCCAGCTGGGACTGGAAACCGGGCGCGTTGACACCGCGGTGCCTACGTCCTCGTTTGCCACCCGCGTCCGCGCGGTCATCAAGATGTGCGGCAGCGTCAGTGAGATCGCCCGCCGCTGCGGCTTCTCCGAGGGCGTCGTGCGCAGCTGGCGCGATGGCAACACTGACCCTTCCCGGGGCCGGTGCGTGACCATGGCCAAGACATTGGGCCTGTCGCTGGTCTGGCTCGCCGCCGGCGAAGGTCCGATGATGCTCGATGGCTCGGGCGACGACGCCGTCGCACGCACCGAGTCCAGCGAATCCACGCGGGGCCGCGACGGCCGCGAGATATCGGCGACCGTCGCCGGCGTGCTGGACCCGTCGCGCCTCGCCGCGGCGATGAAACTGCTGCAGTCGGACATCGAGATGACCGGCAGCCGCTTTTCACCCGTGCGCCACGCCGACCTGGTGGCCGAGATGTATTCGATCCTCAGCCGCTCGGGCGAGCAGGACTACGCGGACCGAATGGTCGCTTTCAGGCGCACGGTGGTGTCGCGCATCCACGACGACAAGGGCGTTGCCGTGGCCTGATGCCACGTCAGCGCGTTGGCGCGCGAACCACCGCGCGCCACACGTCTCAAAGCCGTGAAATGTCGGCGATCGCTCCGAAACTGGCCTTCAGCTGCGCCAGAAGCGCCAGGCGGTTGGCCCGCACCGCTGGATCGTCGGCGTTGACCAGCACGTCGTCGAAGAAACGATCGACGGGCGCTTGCAGTGCCGCCAACCGCGCGAGCGTGCCGGTGTAGTCACCACTGGCCAGCAAGGCCCGGGTGTCGGCGCGGGCGGCATCCAGCGCGGCATGCAGTTCACGCTCCGCGTCCACCTCGAAGTGCGCCGGGTCGACCGTGCCCGGGATAGGCAACGCGTTCGCTTCCTCCGCCTGCTTGCGCAGGATGTTGGCGACGCGCTTGTTCGCCGCAGCCAGGCTCGCAGCCTCGTCGCGACGGGCGAATTCGCCCACGGCGCGCAGGCGACGGTCGAAGTCGGGCAGCGTGGCCGGGGTCACGGCCAGGACGGCTTCGAACTGGTCGGCCGAATAGCCCTGGTCGGCGTAGTAGCCGCGCAGACGATCGAGAACGAAGGCGTGGACCTCGTCGCCGAGTTCGCGGCGGCGGGCGCCGATGTCGACGGCCGGGGCCTTGCCGTCCTTGCCGGGCTTCACGCCGGCGATAAGGGCGGCTTCCGGAACCAGTTCGAACGCCTCCGTCAGAGTGGCGCGCAGGTCGATGTCCAGACCACCCTCGATGAGGGTGCGCGCCAGACCGAGCGCGGCGCGGCGCAGGGCGAACGGGTCCTTGTTTCCGCTGGGCTTCAGGCCGACGGCGAAAATGCCCGCGAGCGTGTCCAGGCGCTCGGCCACGGCCAGCACCTGGCCGACCTTGCCGGCGGCGATGGCGTCGCCACCGAAACGCGGCTGGTAGAAGCTGTCGAGCGCATCGGCCACCTCGGCCGCGATACCCTGGCGCGTGGCGTAGTAACGGCCCATCACGCCCTGCAGTTCGGGGAATTCGCCGACCATGCGCGTGAGCAGGTCGCATTTCGACAGCGCGGCGGCATGGGTGGCCTGGCCGGCATCGACGCCGACCCGGTTGGCGATGACGCGCGCCAGTTCGGCGACCCGCACGGTCTTGTCCCACAGGCTGCCGAGCGACTGCTGATAGGTGACGTTCTTCAGGCCGTCCTGGTAATCGGCCAAGGGGGTCTTGAGGTCCTCGTCCCAGAAGAACTTCGCGTCGGCGAAGCGCGGACGGATCACGCGCTCGTAACCTTTGCGGATCTCAGCGGGATCGCGGCTTTCGATGTTGGCCACGCCGATGAAGTGTTCCGTGAGCCGGCCCTCGGCATCGAACACCGGGACGAACTTCTGGTTGGTCTCCATGGTGGTGACCAGCGCCTCGGGCGGCACCTCGAGGAATTCACGCTCGAACGTGCAGGCGATGGCGACCGGCCATTCGGTGAGGTTGGCGATCTCGTCGAGCAAGCCCTCGGAAAGGCGCGGGATGCCACCCGTGGCGACACGGGCGACCTCATCGCGTACGCGCTGGCGCCGCGCGGCGGGATCGGCGATGACGTGCGCATGACGCAACGCGTCGAGCCAGCTGTCGGCATCCGCCACATGCACGGGCTTGGGATGGTGGAAGCGATGACCACTGCTGAGGCGGCCGCTCTTCAGTCCGAGGATTTCACCCTCGACGATATCCGCGCCGTGCAGCATCAGCAGCGTATGCACCGGGCGCACGAAGCTGTCCTCGCGATTGCCCCAGCGCATGGCCTTGGGGATCGGCAGCGCCTTGAGCGCCTCGGTGACGATCTCGGGCAACAGCGCCGCCGTGGGCTGGCCGGGCTTCACGGCGCGGAAGACGAACCATGACCCCTTGTCGGTTTCGAGCTTCTCCAGCGCGGAGACCTCGACACCGCAGGACTGTGCGAAGCCGACCAGCGCCTTGCTGGGTTCACCATCTGCTCCCAGGCTGGCGGCCACGGCCGGACCGCGGCGTTCCACGTTCTGCTCGGGCTGGGCCACGGCGACGTCCGCGATATGGACAGCGAGACGGCGCGGCGATGCGTAGGTTCTTGCCGAAGCGTAGTCGGCGGCGACGCCGCGCTTCTCCAGGCCCTCGACGACACCGCGTGCGAAGGCTCCGGCAAGGTCGTCGAGTGCCTTCGGCGGCAGTTCCTCGGTGCCCAGCTCGATGACGAGGGGCAATCGCTTATCGGCCATGGGCGGCCTCCTTGTCTTTCTTCAGGCCCGGAAAGCCGAGCTTCTCGCGCTGTGCCACGTAGGCCTCGGCCACGCTGCGAGCCAGCGTGCGCACGCGCAGGATGTAGCGCTGGCGCTCGGTCACGCTGATGGCTCGCCGCGCGTCGAGCAGGTTGAAGGCGTGGCTGGCCTTGCAGACTTGCTCGTACGCGGGCAACGGCAGGCCCGCGGCGATCAACTTGCCGGCCTCGCCCTCGCACACGTCGAACCAGTGCAGCAGTTCGGCCACATTGGCGTATTCGAAGTTGTAGGTGCTCTGCTCCACCTCGTTCTGGTGGAACACGTCGCCGTAGGTCACCACGCCGTGGGGGGCGTGCGTCCATACGATGTCGTAGATGCTGTCGACGTTCTGCAGGTACATCACCAGACGCTCGAGGCCATAGGTGATCTCGCCCGTCACAGGGCGGCACTCCAAGCCACCGGCCTGCTGGAAGTAGGTGAATTGGGTCACTTCCATGCCGTTCAGCCAGACTTCCCAGCCGAGGCCCCAGGCACCCAGGGTCGGCGATTCCCAGTTGTCCTCGACGAAGCGCAGGTCGTGGACCAGCGGATCGATGCCCAGCGCCTTCAGCGAGCCGATGTAGCGTTCGAGGATGTCGTCCGGGTTCGGCTTGAGCACCACTTGGTACTGGTAGTAATGCTGCAAGCGGTTGGGGTTGTCGCCGTAGCGGCCGTCCGTAGGGCGGCGGCAGGGCTGCACGTAGGCGGCGGCCCAGGGTTCGGGTCCGAGCGCACGAAGGAAGGTGGCGGGGTGAAACGTACCCGCGCCGACCTCGGTGTCGAGCGGCTGGATCAGCACGCAGCCCTGCTCCGCCCAATAGCGGTTCAGGGTCTGGATCACGTCTTGGAAGGTGGGCGCGGACATGGTTCCCGAGTCCTTGAGAAAGCGGGCTAGTATAGCGGCGTAGGATTCACACAGGGTCGGACGCAATGGCAGTCAATCCGCAACCCGGCGCGCTGCTCGGCCGCCGAGGCCGGCTGGAACTGGACGAGGTGCTGGCCTCGCTCGTCGTCGACGGGTACCTCACCGGCGAGGACGCCAAGCGTGTCCGCATGAGCTCGCGCAGCGGCAAGTCCGCCATCGAGCTGCACCCCCTCGTGCTGGTCGCCAACAGCAAGCTGGAAAACCGCCGTGAGGTGGGGCGTCCACTCAGCCTGGAAACCCTGGTGGAATGGCTGGCCGGCAAAGCCAACCTGCCCTACCTCAAGATCGACCCGATGAAGGTCAACGTGGCCCAGGTCACCCAGGTGGTGAGCAGCGCCTACGCGCAGCGCCACCGCATCCTGCCGGTGGCGGCGTCCTCCGTGGAGGTCACCTTCGCCACGGCCGAGCCCTTCGACATGGGCTGGGCGAACGACCTGGGCCACATGCTCCGCCGCGATATCCGCCGCGTGGTGTCCAGCCCGATCGACATCAACCGCTACCTGCTCGAGTTCTATGGCGTGCAGCGGTCGATCCAGCTCGCCCAGGACGCCAAGGGAGGCAGCGAACCTTCGAAGATCATCAACTTCGAACAACTGGTCGAACTCGGCAAGGCCGGCGAGGTGGGAGCGGACGATCGCCATGTCGTGCATATCGTCGACTGGCTGCTGCAATACGCGTTCGAACAACGCGCGTCGGACATCCATCTCGAGCCGCGGCGCGACGCCGGACAGATGCGCTTCCGTATCGACGGCGTGATGCAGAAAGTGTTCGAGCTGCCCCCGCCGGTGATGACCGCCGTGACGGCGCGCGTGAAGATCCTCTCCCGCATGGACGTGGCGGAAAAGCGCCGCCCCCAGGATGGCCGCATCAAGACGCGGTCGGCGGGTGGCCGCGAAGTGGAATTGCGTATATCCACCATGCCGACAGCCTTCGGCGAGAAGGTGGTGATGCGTATCTTCGACCCCGACCTGGTGATGAAGGATTTCGCGCAGCTGGGCTTTTCCGCCGATGAGGACCGCCTCTGGCGAAGTATGGTCGAGCGTCCGCACGGCATCGTGCTGGTGACCGGCCCCACCGGCTCGGGCAAGACCACCACCCTCTACTCGACGCTGAAGCACCTCGCGCGGCCGGAGCTCAACGTCTGCACGGTCGAAGACCCCATCGAGATGGTCTCGCCCGAGCTCAACCAGATGCAGGTGCAACCCGGGATCGAGTTGGATTTCGCGGCCGGCGTACGCACGCTGCTGCGCCAGGATCCGGACATCATCATGATCGGCGAAATCCGCGACCTGGAAACCGCGCAGATGGCGGTGCAGGCCTCGCTGACGGGCCATCTGGTGCTGTCGACCCTGCATACCAACGACTCGCCCAGTGCGGTGACCCGCCTGCTCGACCTGGGCGTGCCGCATTATCTCATCCAGTCCACGTTGACGGGTGTCGTGGCGCAGCGATTGGTACGCACGCTCTGCCCGCACTGCAAGACTGTGGGCACGCAGGATCCCGATGCGTGGGCCGTGCTTACCCACGGCTGGGACGTCCCGGTACCGGAACACGTGTTCGAACCGGTCGGGTGCCTGGAATGTCGCAAGACGGGCTTCCTCGGCCGCACCGGCGTCTACGAGATGATGCCTGTCTCAGCGAGGCTTCGTTCGATCATTTCGTCCGAGCTCGACCTCGGCAAGTTCGGCGACGCGGCCTTGCGCGAAGGCATGAAACCGCTGCGCATCTCGGCGGCCATGCAGGTGGCCGCCGGACTCACTACCGTACGGGAAGTACTCAACGTGCTCCCACCCACCGATATCGACGACAGCATCCAACCATGAAGCCCGTTCTCATCGTTCGTACAGGGCGTGCGCCCGAGACCATCAGCGCTCGTCATGGCGATTTTCCACGCTGGTTCCGCCTTGGCTTGCGTCTTCGCGACGCGCACGTCCGCGTGATCGACGTCGAGCAGGGCGATCGCCTGCCCGAGCCGGATGATTGCGCGGGCGCCGTGATCACAGGTTCCGCGTCGATGGTGACGGAGAAATTGCCCTGGAGCGAACGCACGGCGGCGTGGATCCGCAACGCGATGGACGTGGACCTGCCCATGCTGGGCGTGTGCTACGGACACCAGCTGATGTCGCATGCGCTGGGGGGACGCGTGGATTACCTGCCCGGCGGCCGTGAAATGGGCACGCTCCGCATCGTGACCCAGGGCGATGCCGCGAAAGATGCCCTCGGCGCGGGCCTGCCACGGGAATTCCATGCCCATGCCACGCACGAGCAGAGCGTCATGGAATTGCCCCGGGGCGCGGTGTCGCTGGCGCGGTCCGACCGTGACCCACACCACCTCGTCCGCTACGGCAAGCACGCGATCAGCACGCAGTTCCACCCGGAATTCTCGGCCGAGGTGATGCGCGCCTATATCCGGCGCAAGCACGACGTGCTGCGCGAGGAAGGCCATGCTCCCGATGCGTTGCTTGCCGCCGTCGTACCTACACCCGATGCGACGATGCTGCTGCGCAACTTCGTACGCGAGCACCTGCTCGCCTCGCGCGAGATGTCAGCCGCGTAGACGGCGGGCGATGGCTCCGCGCGAGAACAGCGCGAACACGATGCCGAAGAGGAAGCCGCCGATGTGGGTCCACCAGACGACGGCACCGTAGCTGGCGCCCGCGTAGCTGAAAAGCAGCTGCACGAGGGCCCAGATGCCGATCAGCACGAAGGCGGGCACGCGGACGAATTCGAGGTACAGGCCGAGCGGTAATACCAGGCCTAGCTTCGCGCGCGGGAACAAGGTTACGTAGGCGCCGACCACCGCCGATACCGCACCGCTGCAGCCGATGATCGCCACGCGCACGCCGGTTAGCGAAATCGCACCGATAAGGTTCGCCACCACGCCACCCAGCAGGAACAGCAGCAGGAACCGCGGCGATCCGAGACTCCGTTCGGCGGGCAGGCTGAAGATCACGAGGAAGAGTAGGTTGCTCAGCAGGTGCAACCAGCCGCCATGGATGAACATGGCCGTGAACAGGCGCAGTAGCGCGGGGTCGCTCACCTGCTCCCATAACGGCAAGCCGGTGCCGAACAGGTGCGCCGGCACCGTGCCCCAATGCAGCATGATCGAGATACGCTCGGTGCGGCCACTCAGGGCCAGCGCGACGAAACTCACCACGCATACGATGACGACGAGCATCGTCGCCCAGCACAAGCGGGACCGCCGCCGGGTATCGACCTGGACGAACATGCTCAAGGCACGCCGCGGGCGAGGTGCGGCCCGTCGGCTTCCAGCGAAGACAGTGCGAACATGGTTTCCGGCCCCACCACGCCGTCGGCGGCGATGCCGAAGCGCTGTTGCAAGGCGAGCACGCGGGCTTCCACCGTGCGGTCGAAGGTGGTCGGCGCCGTGGCGCTGCCGCCGACGGTAGGATCGGGCGGCAGACGGCTGAGCAACCAGGCCATCCCGTCACCGCTGGCGCCACGGGCGAGCTTGGACGGCATCGCCGGGTCGACGCGGAACACGGCGTAGAAACGCCCGTCCCAGATTTTCTCGAAGGCGTCCCGCGTCAGCTCGACGTACTTGCCACCGAGGTACAGGCGCACGGCGTCGTCCCCCGCACCGACCAACAGGACCTGCTGTTTCGCATCGGCCTCGCCTAGCTCGAGAACGATGGGGCGGTCGAAACGCCGCAGCTGGTCAAGAGAGCCGCGGCCGCTGACGCAGGCGAACCCGGGGAAAATGACGGCGTCGCAATTGATGGCGTTGGCGACGGAGGTTTCCTTCGATGTCACCTGCCATCGGGCAAGAAGCTCGCCCCAGACGCGTACCTTGCCCACATCCGGGGTCGGCAGCGCATCGTGGAACTTGGCCAGCGCCTGCTCGGGCGTGACGGTCACGAGGTTCTTGGGCCGCGACGGGCTGTGTCCGGTGAGGAACCAGGTGGCCACCCCGCCGACGAACAAGATAGCCAACATCGCCCCGATCGCAAGGATCGGCTTGCGATAGCGCCGCAGCCAATAGCGTGCATGTTGCGGTAAGGCCTCGCGCACCACGAAACCCAGGGCGCGCTCGCCGATGGACTGTTCGCCGCGCTCCGCCGCCCTTTCCAGCGCGCGGTGGGCGAGCGTGTTCAAGCGCCGCGGATTGCCTTTGCCGTCGTCACGCAGGCTGCGCAGGCCAAGGCGGCTGAAGGGCATGCGCGAGGTTCCCGCCACGTGCAACCGATGCCGGACATACCGTTCGCTTTCTTCGGCATTGAGCGGGACGAGAGGAAGCCTGCTGCGAATATGCCCCGTCAATTCGGGAGCACCCGCTCCGGCAAAGCGCTCGCGAAGTGATGGTTCCCCGACAAGGACGATGTGAAATGGCGCGGCCGCCTTCTCGCACGCGTTGAACAGACGCCCGACGATGGCCAGGTCGTCGTCGCTGAGCTCCTCCGCATCGTCGAGGATCAGCAGGAACCGATGGTTCACGTGGTGCGCAAGCCGACCGAGCCCCGCGGCCAGGCCGTCGACGAGATGCTCTTGGGTATTGGCTTCGGCACTCAACGGCAACGGCAAGCCGAAACCGGCATAGAGGGAGCGGAGCCATGCAACGGTTTCCAAGGCATAGTCGCCCGCACCGTGACGTACGGCACGCACGCCATGGTTCGGTGCATCGGCCTCGATGAGCATGCACAGCAGGGTCTTGCCGGCACCCGGCTCCCCCGTCACCAGACTGACGCTGGAGGTGCTGGAGCCTAGCTCGTATTCGACATGCGCGAGGATCTCCCGCTCGCGCGTGAACAGGCACGCGAACCGAAGGTCCGGTGCATCGCCGAACGGAGGCTCACGCAGCCCGAAAGTCTGTAGATACATAGGCCTAATGTAGCCGATCGGCCGTGATCGGTGACATGACCGATAGCCCTTGCCCTGGTGGGGAGCCGCCCTTGCCGGGGATGGGTGCATGCGGCGGGGGCCCGCGGCCGCGGGCTCGCCGACAAGGTCGGCTCCCACCGGGCAAAGAAAAAACCCGGCCCCTGATGAGGCCGGGTTTTTGGGATAAAGCCCCTGGCGGTGACCTGTTGCGGGTCGCGCTGTGCGCCAAGAAAAAACCCGGCCTCTGATGAGACCGGGTTTTTAGGATAAAGCCCCTGGCGGTGACCTACTCTTGCATGGCTTGAGCCACACTACCATCGGCGCATGCGCGTTTCACTTCTGAGTTCGGGATGGGATCAGGTGGGACCACGCCGCTATAGCCGCCAGGGAAGGGGTGGGAGCAGCGCGTTAAGCGCCGGCTCCACAGAGGGTGTAAACGAGTGACAAGCGTCCGGGTTGTAAGTCGAACCGCGAGTAAGAGATGAAGACGGTGAAGCGTCTTGGGGTTATATGGTCAAGCCTCACGGCTCATTAGTACGCGTAAGCTCAATGCATTGCTGCACTTCCACACCGCGCCTATCAACCACCTAGTCTTGATGGTGCCTTAAGGAGAGTCAAGCTCTCGGGAGATCTCATCTTGGGGCGTGCTTCCCGCTTAGATGCTTTCAGCGGTTATCACTTCCGTTCGTAGCTACCGGGCAATGCCATGGGCATGACAACCCGAACACCAGCGGAACGTCCACTCCGGTCCTCTCGTACTAGGAGCAGCCCCCCTCAAATCTCCAACGCCCACGACAGATAGGGACCGAACTGTCTCACGACGTTCTGAACCCAGCTCGCGTACCACTTTAAATGGCGAACAGCCATACCCTTGGGACCGGCTACAGCCCCAGGATGTGATGAGCCGACATCGAGGTGCCAAACACCGCCGTCGATATGAACTCTTGGGCGGTATCAGCCTGTTATCCCCGGAGTACCTTTTATCCGTTGAGCGATGGCCCTTCCATACAGAACCACCGGATCACTAAGACCTACTTTCGTACCTGCTTGATCCGTCGATCTCGCAGTCAAGCACGCTTATGCCTTTGCACACAGTGCGCGATGTCCGACCGCGCTGAGCGTACCTTCGTGCTCCTCCGTTACTCTTTGGGAGGAGACCGCCCCAGTCAAACTACCCACCATACACGGTCCCCGATCCGGATTACGGACCTAGG
Organism: Luteibacter jiangsuensis; assembly: GCF_030812295.1. Lineage (GTDB taxonomy): Bacteria > Pseudomonadota > Gammaproteobacteria > Xanthomonadales > Rhodanobacteraceae > Luteibacter > Luteibacter jiangsuensis_A. The sequence continues at coordinate 651,796 of NZ_JAUSSK010000002.1, read as the reverse complement.
TTAGAACGTCAAGCACTTCAGGGTGGTATTTCAAGGATGGCTCCACCGAAACTAGCGTCTCGGTTTCATAGCCTCCCACCTATCCTACACAGAAGAACTCAACGTTCAGTGTAAAGCTATAGTAAAGGTTCACGGGGTCTTTCCGTCTTGCCGCGGGAACGCTGCATCTTCACAGCGATTTCAATTTCACTGAGTCTCGGGTGGAGACAGCGCCGCTGTCGTTACGCCATTCGTGCAGGTCGGAACTTACCCGACAAGGAATTTCGCTACCTTAGGACCGTTATAGTTACGGCCGCCGTTTACTGGGGCTTCGATCAAGAGCTTCGCCTTGCGGCTGACCCCATCAATTAACCTTCCAGCACCGGGCAGGCGTCACACCCTATACGTCCACTTTCGTGTTTGCAGAGTGCTGTGTTTTTGATAAACAGTCGCAGCGGCCAGGTTACTGCGACCCCTCGATGCTCAGTCACGCACGTGACCACACCAAGGGGCGCACCTTCTCCCGAAGTTACGGTGCCATTTTGCCTAGTTCCTTCACCCGAGTTCTCTCAAGCGCCTTGGGATTCTCACCCTGCCTACCAGTGTCGGTTTACGGTACGGTTTTTCTACAGCTGAAGCTTAGTGGCTTTTCCTGGAAGCGTGGTGTCAGTCACTTCGTCCTCATAGGACTCGTCTCGGTGCTCGGCATAAAGATTCCCGGATTTGCCTAAGAATCATGCCTACCGCCTTTCCCCAGGACAACCAACGCCTGGTAGACCTAACCTTCTCCGTCCCCACATCGCACTGTAGAAAAGTGCAGGAATATTAACCTGCTTCCCATCGACTACGCATTTCTGCCTCGCCTTAGGGGCCGACTCACCCTGCGCCGATGAACGTTGCGCGAGGAAACCTTGGGCTTTCGGCGGGGGGGCTTTTCACCCCCCTTATCGTTACTCATGTCAGCATTCGCACTTCCGATACCTCCAGCAAGCCTTACGACTCACCTTCACAGGCCTACGGAACGCTCCTCTACCGCGCACACCTCAAAAGGTGTGCACCCCGAGCTTCGGTGCATAGCTTAGCCCCGTTAAATCTTCCGCGCAGACCGACTCGACCAGTGAGCTATTACGCTTTCTTTAAAGGGTGGCTGCTTCTAAGCCAACCTCCTGGCTGTCTATGCCTTTCCACATCGTTTTCCACTTAGCTATGACTTTGGGACCTTAGCTGCGGGTCTGGGTTGTTTCCCTTTTCACGACGGACGTTAGCACCCGCCGTGTGTCTCCCGTGTATCACGTGTTGGTATTCGGAGTTTGCCATGGTTTGGTAAGTCTCAATGACCCCCTAGCCATAACAGTGCTCTACCCCCAACAGTGTTCGCACGAGGCGCTACCTAAATAGCTTTCGAGGAGAACCAGCTATCTCCGAGTTTGTTTAGCCTTTCACTCCGATCCTCAACTCATCCCCATCTATTGCAACAGATGTGGGTTCGGTCCTCCAGTGCGTGTTACCGCACCTTCAACCTGGTCAAGGATAGATCACTCGGTTTCGGGTCTACTGCCAGAGACTATTCGCCCTATTCAGACTCGGTTTCCCTTCGCCTCCCCTATACGGTTAAGCTTGCCACTGACAGTAAGTCGCTGACCCATTATACAAAAGGTACGCAGTCACCCTTGCGGGCTTCCACTGCTTGTACGTATACGGTTTCAGGGTCTATTTCACTCCCCTCTCCGGGGTTCTTTTCGCCTTTCCCTCACGGTACTAGTTCGCTATCGGTCAGTCAGGAGTATTTAGCCTTGGAGGATGGTCCCCCCATGTTC
>NZ_JAUSSK010000002.1:0-645000 GCF_030812295.1 Luteibacter jiangsuensis | reverse complement strand
CGTGAACCAGGGCAAGCGCTACACCGCCTACCGCTTCAAGAACAGCGACGGCAAGGTCAGCTACTTCAGCGAGGAAGGTCGTCCGCTCACGGGCTCCTTCCTGCGCATCCCCGTCGACTTCACCCGCATCTCCTCGCAATTCAGCGCCGGGCGCATGCATCCGATCCTCGGCAAGATGCGCGCGCACAAGGGCGTGGATTACGCGGCGCCCTCGGGTACGCCCATCCACGCGGCAGGCGATGGCGTCGTGAAGTTCCGCGGCTGGATGAATGGCTACGGCAACTTCGTCGTTATCCAGCACAACGCCACCATCAGCACCGCCTACGGCCACATGTCACGCTTCGCGAACCTGCGTGTCGGCCAGCGCGTGAGCCAGGGCAGCACCATCGGCTACGTCGGCATGACCGGCCTGGCCACCGGTCCGCACCTGCATTACGAATTCCGCGTCAACAACATGCAGCGCGATCCGCAGACGGTCACGCTGCCGAAGCCGGAACCGCTGCCGGCGGCTCAGCTGGCGAAGTTCAAGAAGGAAGTGGTCGGCCCGCAACTGGCCCGCCTCAACCAGGTGGACAACAATATCAAGCTCGCGCGCAACGACGCCGGCCAGCACAGCGCAGACTGATCCATGGCACCCACCATGGATGGTCTCTATCTCGGGCTCATCTCGGGAACCAGCGCGGACGGCATCGATGCCGTGCTGGTCCGCTTCACGGAAGGCCGTCCCGGCCTTCTCGCTGGCTTGACCCACCCCTGGAACGACGCCCTGCGCACGCGCATCCTTGCCGTGGCGCAGGATGAACTCCGCCTCGACCTGGATGCCTACGGGCAACTCGATGTCGCCGTGGGCCATGCCTTCGCGGAGGCCGCGCAAGCCGTCATCGGCGTGGCGGGTGTCGCGGCCGGCGATGTGCGCGCGATCGGTTCCCATGGGCAGACGATCCGTCACCGCCCCGGCGGTGACCACCCCTTCACCTTGCAGATCGGCGATCCCTCGGTGATCGCCGAACGCACCGGCATCGACACCGTGGCCGATTTCCGCCGCGCCGACGTGGCCGCCGGAGGACAGGGCGCCCCCCTGGTTCCCGCGTTCCACGCCACCGTGTTGCGTCCCGAGCGTGGCGTGCGCGTGGTGCTCAACCTCGGCGGCATCGCCAACGTCACCCGCCTTGGCGCGACAGGCGACGTCACAGGGTTCGATACAGGCCCCGCCAACGGACTGATGGATGCATGGTGCCTGCGCCATCGCGGCGAACCCTTCGACCGTGGCGGCCTCTTCGCCGCGTCGGGACAGGTCGACGAATCGTTGCTCGCCGAACTTCTCGACGACGCCTATTTCACCCTGCCGCCGCCCAAGAGCACGGGGCGCGAACACTTCCATCTGGCCTGGCTGGACGCGCACCCGCGCGTCGCCGAGTTGTCGCCGGAAGACGTTCAGGCCACCCTGCTTGCGCTCAGCGCGGTATCGGTGGCGGAGGCGATCGAACGCCACGCTGCCGACGCGGTGGACGTGGTGGCCTGTGGCGGCGGCGTGCATAACACCGCATTGATGCACGCCATCGGTGCGCGGCTGGAAGGGCGGCCCTTGCTGGCGAGTTCGGCGTTCGGTATCGATCCCGATGTCATGGAAGCGATGGCGTTCGCATGGCTGGCGTATCGGCGCGTGCGTGGCGAGCCAGGCAACCTTCCGGCCGTGACCGGCGCGCGGGGACCGCGCCTGCTGGGCGCGCTGTACGCCGCACCCTGACCAACCGTCTTGTTGGTGCTAGAACGACTCGGTGGACTTGACCGGGCGCGTGGCGGCATCGGCCAGGGTCGACGGCGAGGCCTGGGCCAGTGCGGAAAGGGCTTCCTGGAAGGCCGCCTGCTCTTCCGCGTCCCACGCGCCGGTCAGGTGCGCGATGTCGCCGGGCTCGAGCAATAGCTCGTTGAACACGTCGCCAGGACTCAAGCCGAGTCCATAGCGCAACGCGTGCAGGATCACCTCATTGATCGACCAGCGTCGTTCGCGCGCGAGCGTTTTGATGCGCTCGGCCATCTGCTCGTCGATGTGTCTTACAACGATATCCGGCACGTGCGTCATCTCCTCGCGCATGCCCCCTGTGGCGGCGATATTACACAGTTTTGATCGCTTGCGAAGATAGGTCGTCCGGCTTATCCCGCCTCGGCGGGACGCGGCATGCGGCGCCACAAGAGGGCGAGCACGAGCAGGGTCGGGACGATGGAAACGGTGCTGACCACGAACAGGGACGCATAGCCGGAGTCCTTTACCAGGAAGCCCGACAGCCCTCCGATCAGCTTGCCCGGAAGATTGGCCAGCGCGCTCAGCAAGGCGTACTGCGTGGCGGTGAAACTGCGATTGACCAGGCCTGACATGAAGGCGACCAGCACCGGACCCGCAAAACCTTGCGCGAAGTTATCGCCCGAAAGGGTCGCCACGAAGGCCCATGTCTGACCCGGATTGGTCGCCATGATCAAGTAGAGCATGTTCGAAAGCGCAACACCGATAGCGGAGACGACCAACAGCCGCCGCATCTCGAAGCGCGTCACGGCCCAACCGCCCAGCAAGGCACCGACGATGCCCACGATCACCCCGTAGACCTTCGACACCTCCGCGATCTGCGTCTTGCTGAAACCCGCGTCGAGATAGAACGGATACGCCATCACCCCGAGCATCTGGTCGGGAAGCCGGAACAGCGCGACGAAAAGCAGCAACCCCAGCGCCAGGCCCAGGCCATAACGGGAAAGGAAATCGCGGAACGGCCCGACGAAACCCTCCTGCACGGCCACGCGCAACGGCACACGCTCACGCACGCGGTGCTCCGGTTCGCGTGCGACCAGGACCGTGATGAAAGGAATGACCAGCAGGGCACAGATGGCGACATAGCCGCCTTGCCAGCCGAAGGCGTCCGCCACCAACAAGATGCCGGCACCGCCCGCGATCAGGCCGAAGCGATAGCCGAGGGTATACGTAGCCGCGAGGGCACCCTGCGCCTCCTGTGGCGCGATCTCCACGCGATAGGCGTCCACGACGATGTCGATCGTCGCGCCCGCCAGTGCGGCGACGCCGGTCACGACCATGAAGCGTGGAAGCGACACGTCCGGCGGCATCGCCGCCATCCCGAGCAGGCCGGCCGCCAGCAGCAGCAGGGCGAACATCAGCCAGCCGCGGCGCAGGCCGAGCCGGCCGAACAAGGGCAGGCGGAACTTGTCCACCAGCGGCGCCCACAGGAACTTGAAGTTGTAGGCGAAGGTGACGTAGCTCGCGATGCCGATGGCACCGTAGTCCACGCCCGATTCCTTCAGCCATGCCGACAGCGTGTTACCGACCAGCAGGAAAGGCAGGCCGGACGCGAGACCGAAGAACAGCATGGTCACCGCCCCGGGTTGGGCGAACGCAGCGGCTATGCCACGCAACCCCTTGTAGCGAACCGCTCCGGTCCCGGCCGCCTCGCTCACTCCGCGTAGTCCACGGTGTAGGGCGCATGGTCGGAGAAGCGCTCGTCACGGTAGATGGCGCAATCGCGCAGGCGCTCGCGCAGACCCGGCGTGACGATCTGGTAGTCGATACGCCAACCCACGTTGTTCGCGCGGGCCTGACCGCGGTTGGACCACCAGGTGTATTCCACCGCGTCGGGCTTGATGGCGCGGAAGCTGTCCACCCAGCCGATCTCCTTGAACAGCAGGTCGAGCCAGGCGCGCTCCTCGGGCAAGCAGCCCGAATTCTTCTGGTTGGACGTCCAGTTCTTGATGTCGTTCTTGGTATGCACGATGTTCCAGTCGCCACACAGCACGTAATCGCGCCCGCTCGCGGCCCACTCACGCAGGATCGGCGTCAGCCACTCCATGATCCGGAACTTGTACTGCTGGCGTTCGTCACCGGAGGACCCGGAGGGGATGTAGAACGAGACCACGCTGAGGTTTCCGTAGCGGGCCTCGATGTAGCGCCCCTCGCAATCGAAGTCTTCCCTGCCCAGCGAAACGCGCACCTCGTCCGGCTCACGCCGGGAGTAGATCGCCACGCCGCTGTACCCCTTCTTGCTGCGGGCATCGTGGTAAAAGCAATGGTGGCCGTCCGGACGGAACATCGGATCGGTGAGCTGCGATTCCTGCGCCTTGGTCTCCTGCAGGCAGACGACATCGGCGTCCTGTTTGCGTAGCCACTCGAATACGCCCTTGGTGGCGGCGGAGCGGATACCGTTGGCGTTCAGCGAAATAATGCGCATGGGACCTTGATCGGGTGTTCGGCAATCCGTGCATCATAACCTCCTATGAATCCACCCATTCGCGTCCTTTCCGTCGACGAAACCCTGCGTGCCGCCGTGCTCGCGCTGGACGTCCACCCCGATCAGCGGCCGTTCGTCGGCTACACCCGCGACTCGCTCGCCGACGTGGCGGTGTGCCCCGGCAGCGAGGCGCTCGCCTTGCTCCACGGCGATGCGGTGGTCGGCTACGTGCGCATCGATCGGCGAGCCTCCGCACTGGCGGATCATCCACTGGCCCCCGGAGCGGTAGCACTGCGCAGCTTCCTCATCGATGCCTCGCGGCAGGGCCAGGGCCTCGGCCGCGCCGCCCTTGAAGCAATCCACGCATACGTCGCCGGGCGCCATCCGGATCGCGAGCGGATCCTCCTCACCGTGAACGTGCGCAACGAGGCGGCGCTGCGTGCCTACCGACGCGCCGGCTATCGCGACAGCGGCGGGTTGTACCATGGCGGCAGCGCGGGACCGCAGTACGTGTTGTGGTATCCGCTTGGCCCTTCGATCGATTGAGAGATTCCCGTGCACGACTACCAGCGCGAATTCATTGAACTCACCCTCGCCCGCGATGTGCTCCGCTTCGGCGACTTCACGCTGAAATCCGGCCGCAGCAGCCCCTACTTCTTCAACATGGGCCGGATCGACAGCGGCGCCGCGCTCGCCCGCCTCGGCCGCGCCTATGCCGCGGCCGCCATGCGTTCGGGCGTGCCCTTCGACATGCTCTTCGGCCCGGCCTACAAGGGCATCGCCCTGGCCGCCGCCACCGCGATCGCCCTGGCCGATACGCAGGACCGCGACGTGCCATGGGCTTACAACCGCAAGGAAGCCAAGGGCCACGGCGAAGGCGGCACGCTGGTCGGCGCCCCCTTGCGGGGACGCGTGCTGATCGTCGACGACGTGATGACCGCCGGCACGGCCGTGCGCGAGTCGCTGGAACTGATCCGGTCCCAGGACGCCGAGCCGGCCGGCGTGCTCATCGCGCTCGACCGGCAGGAGCGCGGCCAGGGCGAACGCTCGGCGGCGCAGGAAGTCGCGGCGCAGTTCGGCATCCCCGTCATCGCCATCGCCACGTTGACCGATGTCCTCACCTACGCCGGCGAGCGGCCGGAGCTGGCGGCGGAACATGGCCGACTGCTCGCTTATCGGGAACGCTACGGCGTGAAGGCGTGACCTGAAACGGCGACTGCGTCACGCGATCCACGCGACGTGCCGGCCTCACACAACCTGTGGCCGCCCGCTGGCTATACTCCGCGCACAGGAGGGGAAACCATGCGAGCAGCGCGTTACATCCTGGCGGGGGCGGCACTGTGCATCGGCGCGGCCGCTTTCGCCCAGAAGAACACCGCCAACAACAACGCCTACCGCTATCGCTGGAAGGACGCCTCCGGGCAGTCGTACTTCAGCGACAGCCTCACGTCCGACGCGATGAAGGCCGGATACGACGTGGTGAACAGCCAGGGCATGGTCGTGCGCCACGTCGACCGCCAGCTCACGGCGGACGAACGCGCGGCGGCCCGCAAGGTCGCCGACGCGCAGGCGGCGGCCCAACAGGCGCAGCAGCAGCGGCAGCGTGAAGATGCGCAGATGCTGAACGCATACCCGGACGAAGCCGCGTTCGCCGCCGCGAAAAGCGCCGAGGTCGACAACTTCGAACAGGCCGCGCGCACCACGCGATTGAACCTGCAGGGTCAGGAGAAGGCCCTGGCCGACCTGCTCAATCGCGCGGGTGACCTCGAGCGGGCCAAGCAGCCGGTGCCGAAGTACCTCGGCGATCGCATCGCAGAGCAGCGCAACACGGTGGCTTCCCTCCGGGCGACGCTACAGCGCCAGCAGGCGGCCAAGGATGCCGCCAAGGCGAACATGGAAGCGCAGCTTCGCCACTATCGCGAACTGAAGGCAGCGGACACCGCGAACGGCGGCCGCTGACAGCGGCCCCACCTCAGAACGGCAGGGCCAGGCTCCGGTCCACCGCCAGCAGGCGCAGGCGGAAGACCTGCTTGATGCGCTCCAGCGCCTTGCCGTTATCGGCATCGAAGCGGAAGACCAGCGCGGGTGTCGTGTTGGACGCCCGCACGAGGCCCCAGCCATCGGGCCAATCCACGCGGATGCCGTCGATCGTCGTCACGCGGGCGTCGTCGAAGGTCGCGGAGGCGCGGAAAGCCTCCATGAAGCGGAACGGCGCACCCTCCTCCATCGACAGCTTCAGCTCCGGCGTGGACACGCTCTTGGGCAGGCTGTCGAAGAGTTCGGCGACGCTGCGCTCCTCCAGATCACCCGCGACGATCTCGAGCAAGCGTGCCGCCGCATAGATGCCGTCGTCGAAGCCATACCAGCGGTTGTTGTCGGCGAAGAAGAAGTGACCACTCATCTCACCGGCCAGCGCCGCGCCGGTCTCGCGCATCTTCGCCTTGATCAGCGAATGGCCCGTGCGCCACATCAGCGGCACGCCCGCGGCTTCCTGGATCACGGGGCGAAGATGCCCGGTGCATTTCACGTCGTAGATCACCGTGGCACCCGGGTTTCGCGCCAGCACATCCTGGGCGAACAACATGAGCAACCGGTCGGGGTAGATGATTTCGCCAGTCTGGGTCACCACGCCGAGCCGGTCGCCGTCGCCATCGAAGGCGACGCCGAGATCGGCGCCCACGGTATGCACCGCGGCGATCAGGTCGCCGAGATTGCGGGGATCGGATGGGTCGGGATGGTGATTCGGGAAGCGGCCGTCGACATCGCAGTACAAGGGAATCACCTCGCAGCCGATGTCCTCCAGGACCCGGGGCGCCACGAGCCCGGCCACGCCATTCCCGGCATCCACCACGACCTTGAGCCGGCGCTCGGCGGCCACATCGCCTGCGATACGCGAAACGTAGGCCTCCACCACCGGTTGCTCGCGCCAGGTTCCGACGCCGTCCGACGGCAGGCGGTTCTCCACGATGCGCCGGTGCAGGTCGGCGATGGCATCCTCGGCGAGCGTCTCGCCGCCGATCACGATCTTGAATCCGTTGTGATCGGGAGGGTTGTGGCTGCCGGTCACGGACACGCCGCAGCCCGTGCCGAAATGGTAGGCGGCGAAATAGACCAGGGGGGTCGGCACCATGCCCAGGTCGATGACGTCGATACCGGCCGCGCGCAGTCCGTCCGACAAGGCACCCGCGAGTTCCGGCCCCGACAGCCTGCCGTCCCTGCCGACCACGATCTCGCGCAGGTCGCGCTCGGCCATCAACGCGCCGATCGCCTGGCCGATGCGGTGGGCCACGCCGGGGGTCAACGCGCCACCGGCGACGCCACGGATGTCGTAGGCGCGGAAGATGGAGGCATCCACCTCCTCCGGGGCACTGGCACTCACCACGGGACGTGGCAGCGCGGTCGCGGTCGACGGCGCCGGTGGCAAGCGCGGCTTGCGTACCACGTCGGCCACGAGCACGGGCTCCTCCGGCTCGGGTTCCTCGGCCACGACCGGTCGCCGGCGCAGGGCCCATAGAAGGGCGGCGCCACCCCCGAACCCGACCAGGGCCAGCAGCGCAGCGAGCGCCTCGGAGTGGGGAATGACGATGAAGGCACGCGGCATCGCGGCGAACACATACAGCGAGGTACCCGCCACGCGTTGCCCTTCGGCCTCCAACTCGGCGGAACGCGAGCCGTGCGAGAGCAGCGACAAGCTGTCGTGCCCGTCGCCCTGGCGCAATTCGATACGCCCCGCTCCCGGCGAGGCGGCCTCGAACCGCGCCGCGACGTCGTCGAAGGGATACTCGAGCCAGATCCACGCGCGCACGCCGCCGTCGGCGGCCACGGGCTCCACCATGGTCAACCGGCGCTCGTTGCCGTGCAGCGAAGTGGATGCGGGCGGTATCTCGCTGGCCCCCAGCGCGGCCATCAGCTGAGCGGCCTTGGCATAGCCGAATTCGCGGTAGTTGGCGCGCACGACCTCGTCCAGGCCACCGCTGTACACCTCGACCGCATGCACACCCTTCAGTTGCGCGCGCAGCCGTTCGGCCACCGCCACGCGATCGTCGGTCGTCCCGGCGAGGCCGCTTGCGGCGAGCGCGCGCTGTACCTGCTGGCGCTTGCCGGCGATCAGCTCGTCGAGCGCCTTGACCGTTTGCCGCTGCGCCGCCCGCGTCCGCTCTGCCGCATCGCCCTCGTCGGCGATCAACCAGGCCTGCCACGCGGAGAACGCGCCGGCGACCAGCAGTATCGTCGCACCCACCAGGGGCAGCAGACGTCGCAGATCGATCCGGAGCGCAAGCCCCGCCCCTCCCTCTTTCCGAGCCATGGTGCCCCTTGTGTCGTCTCGGCCGATCAACCGATACCGGTGGAACCGAATCCTCCCTCGCCCCGCTGCGAGGGGGTGAATCCGTCGACGACGCGCAAGCGCGCCCGTCCCACCGGCACCAGCAACAATTGCGCAATCCGGTCGCCTGGCGCGATGGTAAGGGTCGCGATCCCGCGGTTCCAGCAGGAAATCATCAGCGGTCCCTGGTAGTCGGCGTCGATCACGCCTACCAGGTTGCCCATCACCAGGCCTTGCTTGTGCCCGAGCCCCGAACGCGGAACGATCAGGGCACACCACGCCGGATCGCCGATGTGAATGGCCATGCCCGTCGGCACCAGCAGGCTTTCGCCCGGCGCCAGCGTCACTGGTGCCTCCACCGCCGCGCGCAGGTCCATGCCGGCGCTACCCAGGGTGGCGGGCTCGGGCAGGGGAATGGAGTCGCCCAGGCGGGCGTCGAGGATCTTCAGTTCGATGTCGATCAAGGAGTGGTTCCGGAGCCGGAGAGGAATCGTTCCGCGATACGCGCGACCAGGCGGCGGGCCAGTTCGGTCTTGGGCATCTCGGGCAAGGTGTCGTCGCCATCGCGCCAGTAGACATGCAGGGCGTTGTCGGCCACTTCGAAACCCTTGCCGCCGCCCACCTCATTGGCCGCGATCATGTCGATGCCCTTGCGCCGGAGTTTTTCCTGGGCATACGCGGCAAGCGCGCTGGTTTCCGCCGCGAAGCCGACCAGGAAAGGACGCTTCGCCCGGGCCGCCAGTGCCGCGATGATGTCGGGGTTTTCGGTGAGTTCGAGCCGCAATGGCGCGCCGTCGGCTTTCTTCAATTTGTGGGCCGCCGCTTCGAGCGGGCGGTAGTCGCCGACCGCGGCGGCGCCGATGTAGATGTCCGCGGCGGATGCCTCCGCGAGCACCGCCTCGTGCATCTGCCGGGCGCTGCGCACATCGATACGGCGTACGCCGTGCGGCGTGGGCAGGGAGACGGGGCCTGCCACGAGGGTGACCTCCGCGCCGGCGTCGCGCGCGGCGGCCGCCACGGCAAAACCCATGCGACCGGAGCTGCGATTGCCGATAAAGCGCACCGGATCGATGTCCTCGTAGGTCGGCCCCGCGCTGACCACCACCGTGCGCCCGCGAAGCGGCTGCTCGCCGAACGAGGCCACCAGGATGTCGCGCAACTCGTGCGGTTCCAGCATCCGCCCGGAGCCGATATCGCCGCAGGCCTGGTCGCCATCCGCCGGTCCGAGCACGCCCACGCCGCGCACGCGCAGCGTGCCCACATTCGCCTGCACGGCCAGGCTGGCCCACATCTGTTGGTTCATCGCCGGGGCAACATAGACCGGCGCCGCCGTGGCAAGGACCACGGTGGAAAGGAGGTCGTCGGCGAAACCGTGCGCGAGCCGTGCCAGGGTGTCGGCGCTGGCAGGCGCGATCAGTACGCGCTCGGCCCAACGGGCCAGTTCGATGTGGCCCATGGCGGCTTCGCCCTGCTCGTCCCACAGGCTCACCCGCACGGGCTGCCCCGATAGCGCCTGGAAGGTGGTGGGCGTGACGAAGTGCGTGGCGCCCTCGGTCATCACCACGCGCACTTCCGCCTCGAGGTCGCGCAGCCGGCGCACGAGTTCGCAGACCTTGTAGGCGGCGATACCCCCGGTAACGCCAATCAGGATGCGACGCTGGCGAAGAGTCATGACGAAACGACGCTGTTCGGAAGGCACGTTAGCTTAACGGATTTCCATCGCATGACCGGCGCACGATTTTTCAGAATCGTTCTATCGTCATGCACCCGTCGCAACTCTATGTTGTAGGTCGCGCCGCGACTCTGTCGGCAAGACATCAAGGTAAACCGATGAAGCACGGGCCCGATCGCCCCTCCGCCGTCCGAGATGCCTCGATGGCACCCGTGGCCTTCCGGCCCCAGCCCATTCGCCAGTGGGCGTCCCACGACCGGCCCCGGGAGCGCCTGCTCACCCATGGCGCCGCCGCGCTATCCGACGCCGAACTGCTCGCCGTCCTGCTCGGTAACGGAAGCGTGGGCTGCGACGCCGTGGCGACCAGTCGCGCCCTCCTTTCCTCGGCGGGCAGTCTGGGCAAGCTGCTTGCCGATCCGGGCCACGTGGCGCCGGTGGCCGGCGTGGGCCCGGTAAAGCGGGCGCGCCTGATGGCGACGCTGGAACTGGCGCGGCGTGCCCTGGGCGAAGGGCTCGTCGACCTCCCCCGCCTGGAAAGCCCGCGCGACAGCGCCCAGTACCTCCGGGCGAAGCTGTGCCACCTGCCATACGAGGTATTCGCCTGCCTGTTCCTCGATACCCGGCACCGCGTCCTCGCCTACGAGCAACTGTTTCGCGGCACCATCGACGGCGCCAGCGTCTACCCACGCGAGGTGGTCCGCGCGTGCCTCCGGCACCACGCCAGCGCCGTCATCCTCGCCCACAACCACCCTTCAGGCGTCGCCGAGCCCAGCCGGGCCGATCGCGACATCACCCGGACCCTGGTGGATGCGCTCGGCCTGATGGAAATCCGCGTGCTGGATCACATGATCATCGGCCAGGGCGAACCCGTCTCCATGGCCGAGCGCGGCCTGCTGTGAGCAGGAAGCAAAAAAAAACGGCGCGAGTGCCGCTCGCGCCGTTCTGGGTCACCTTTCGAGGGAGGGGTGGGTAACCCGCCGTGCCTTGGGCCGGGGAGACACCGGGCACGAAACGAATTGTGACGATGAGCGATGACAGGTCCGTGACGCGTCGCTTCAACGCCGATGACGGCCTTGCAAATTCCGACTTATGCACATTGGGCCAAATCCTCACTTGGCCGTCACAGCTGTTGCCAGCGCACAGATCAATGATCTAAGCATATGAATAGTAAGGAAATTAGATATTACGAATCCATGTCATCGACCCCGCTCCGCCGAAGACCATCAAAAACCGTCGTATTGCCCACAGAGTTATCCACAGGCTGTGGATGAGGCGAAACCCGCCACGACCGGCCGGCTCGCCCCTTCTGATAGGATTGCCGGTTCCATATCCGCGCCGCGTATTCCGTGAAACAAGAGCTGAAACAACTCGTCCTGCAGGCCATCGGTGCGCTGCGGGAGTCCGGCAAGCTGCCGTCCGACTTCGTCGCGCCCACTTTCGTCATCGAACGTACCCGTAGCCGCGAGCACGGCGACTTCGCGACCAATGCCGCGATGATGATGGCCAAGACCGCCGGGCGTAAGCCGCGCGACATCGCCACCGACCTGGTCGAGGCGATGCCGGCGTCTCCGTGGGTCGGCAAGGTCGAGATCGCCGGGCCCGGTTTCATCAATTTCTTCCTTGCGCCGGCCGCTTTCCACGCCGAGATCGTCCGCGCCCTCGGCGAAGGCGACCGCTATGGCCGCAACCGGGATGGCGCCGGCCGCACGGCGGGCGTCGAATTCGTCTCGGCCAACCCGACAGGCCCGCTGCACGTCGGCCACGGCCGCGCGGCCGCCATCGGCGACAGCCTAGCCCGCTTGCTGGACGCGGCGGGCTGGAAGGTATTCCGCGAGTTCTATTACAACGACGCCGGCGTCCAGATCGCGAACCTGGCCCTCTCGACGCAGGCACGGGCCAAGGGCATCGCTCCGGACGAGCCCGGCTGGCCGGAGTCCGGTTACCGTGGCGACTACATCGCCGAAGTGGCGCGGGCCTTCCTGGCCGGCGAATCCGTCGAGGCCGATGGCGAAACCGTCACCGCCAGCGGTGACGCCGACAACCTGGACGATGTGCGCCGCTTCGCCGTGGCCTACCTGCGCCATGAACAGGACCTCGACCTCAAGGCCTTCGGCGTCGGCTTCGACGTCTATTACCTGGAGTCGTCGCTCTATACCGAGGGCAAGGTCGAGGAAACCGTGCGGGAGCTGGTCGCCCACGGCCACACGTACGAGGAAGGCGGCGCGCTCTGGTTGCGCTCCACGGATTTCGGTGACGACAAGGACCGCGTCATGCGCAAGTCCGACGGCACCTATACCTATTTCCTGCCGGACGTGGCCTACCACCGCACCAAGTGGCAACGCGGCTACGAACGTGCGATCACCGAACTCGGCTCCGATCACCACGGCTCCCTGGCACGCGTGAAGGCCGGCTTGCAGGCGCTGGACGCGGGCATCCCGAAGAACTGGCCCGAGTACGTGCTGCACCAGATGGTCACCGTCATGCGCGGCGGCGAGGAAGTGAAGATCTCCAAGCGTGCCGGTTCGTACGTCACCTTGCGCGACCTCATCGACGAAGCGGGACGCGATGCCACGCGCTACTTCCTCATCGCACGCAAGGCCGATTCGCAACTGGTGTTCGACATCGACCTGGCCCGTTCGCAAAGCAACGACAACCCCGTGTACTACATCCAGTACGCCCATGCGCGCGCTTGCCGCGTGTTCCGCGAACTGGCCGATCGTGGCCTGTCCACCGACCGTGGCAACGGCCTGGCGAAGCTCGACCTGCTCGCGACAGAGCACGAGTCGGCGCTGATGGTGCAGCTGTCGCGGTATCCGGAAATGGTCGAGGCCGCGGCGGCCAATCTGGAACCGCACCTGATCGCGCAATACCTGCGTGAACTCGCGGGCGAGCTTCACAGCTACTATCACGAGCACAAGTGGATCGTCGATGACGCCGACCTGCGCGATGCCCGCCTCGCCCTGGTGGCGGCCACGCAGCAGGTGCTCAGGAACGGTCTGGATCTGCTGGGCATTTCCGCCCCGGAGAGCATGTAATGGCAACACGCAAGAAGGGCAAGGGCCGTCAGGCCGTCCGCAACGGCTCGAGCGGCATGCCGGGCTGGAGTTGGGCGCTGATCGGCATCCTCGCTGGCGCCCTGCTCATGGCTTTCGCGATGCGCGGCACCTGGATGCCGATGATGCGCCAGCAAGATGGCCCCGCGCCTAACCCGCAGGCCACCGCGCAGAAGGGTAGCGACCCGGGCGTGGTGGATCAGGCCGAACCGGAGAAACCGAAGAAGCCGTCGTACGACTTCTACTCGGTGTTGTCCGAGAAGGAAGTGCGGATTCCCGATGCGGAGATCCGCGCGCAAGCCAGCGCCGAGGCACAGCAAAAGCAGCAGCAACAGCAGGCGGCGCAACAGGCGGCGGCACAGCAACAGGCCTCCGCGGCACAACAGGCGCAAGTCACCGCGGCCGCCTCGAACCTGCCGAAGGCGACGACGCAGACGGTCACCGCCGTGCCGGCGCAACAGCCGCCCGCGGCCGCGTCCGGTGGCTCGGGTTATCTCCTGCAGGTCGGTGCGTTCCCGAGCGCCGCCGATGCAGAAGCCTTGAAGGCCAAGCTTGCATTGCAGGGCTTCGTCGCAAACGTGCAGTCGGTGAAGGTCGGCGCGCAAACGTACAACCGCGTGCGCCTTGGCCCGTTCAAGTCGGCGACGGAACTGGAAGGCACCAAGCAGCGCCTTCAGTCGGCGGGCATCAGTGCCATCGCCTTGAAGGAAGGTGGCTGAGTCGTCGACTCAGCCACCTCCGGACCAGGCGAGGTTCGCGCGAAGGATTACGCCGGGCGCTTCAGCCGGATCAATGCCGAGATGTCGTCGTCGCCGTAGCCCTGGGCCATCAACTCGCCGAAATCGGCCAACGACTGCTCGATGATCGTGCGATCCGTCCCCGCCTCGCTGGCGATGCCACGGACGATGCCGAGATCCTTGTGCAGCAAGGCCAGCTTGAAGCCCACCGAAAACTCGTTGCGCAACATCGTCGCGCCTCGCTTGTCGAGAAACCAGTTTCCGGCGGCGCCCGCGGCGAGCGTGGGGATCAGGCGTTCCGCTTCCAGGCCGAGGGCTTCGCCCAGGGCCAGCCCTTCCGTCACGGCCTGGGCGATGCCCGCGACCAGCACCTGGTTCACCGCCTTGGTGGCCTGTCCGCTGCCGACCTGGCCCATGTGCGTGATGCGTAAGCCGTAGGCTTCCAGCACGGGCCGGGCGCGCTCCAGAACGCCTGTGTCGCCACCGACCATCACCGACAGCTTGCCGTTCTTCGCGCCCTCGACGCCGCCCGATACCGGGGCGTCGAGGAAGTCCGCGCCTACCTCGGCCAGGATGCGCGCCGCCCGGGTGGCGGTGGCCGGCGCGACCGTCGAATGGTCGATGACGATGGCGCCCTTCTTCAGCGAAGGCGCCAGCGCTTCCACCACGCCGATGACGTCGGCATCCGCGCTGACGCATAGCGCCACCACGTCGCACGAGGCGGCGATATCCGCCAGGGCGGGAGCGGCGACGCCAAGTTGCTTCGCCAGCGCATCGGCCTTCGCCTGGCCGCGGTTGCCGACGGCGGCCAGCAGACCCTTTGCGTGGAGATGGCCGGCCATGGGCGCGCCCATCGCGCCCAGTCCGATGAAAGCTGCCTTGAGGGTCATGCGCCTGCCCCGGTGGTTTCCGCGAGATACGTATAGCCGGTAAGGCCCTTGTCCAGCGAGGCGGCCAGCGTCTCCGCCTCCGTGCCGACGATACCCGCCGCCGCGATGCGCTCGGCATAGGTCTGGCGCAGCGCCTTGAGATCGTAGCCGACGTAGTCGAGCATGAGGTCCGTCGTATCGCCATGACGGATGTGCGCGAACTCGTAGCCGTCCTTCGTGGCACGGACATTCACCGCGTCGGTATCGCCGAACAGGTTGTGGATGTCGCCCAGGGTCTCCTGGTACGCACCCACCATGAAGATGCCGAGGCGATACGACTCGTTGTCCTTCAGCGGATGCAGCGGCAGGCTCACGTCCACGCCTTCCGCGTCCACGTAATGATCGATTCGGCCGTCGGAATCGCAGGTGAGGTCGGCGATGACACCGCGGCGCGTCGGCTCTTCGTCCAGCCGTGAGATCGGCACGATCGGGAAGATCTGGTCGATCGCCCAGATGTCCGGCACCGATTCGAAGACGGAGAAGTTCACGAAGTACTTGTCGACCAGCTTCTCGTCCAGGTCGTCCAGGGCCTGCCGGTGGGCACGCTCCGCCGGAAGCAGGCGCGGCCGCACCGCGTTGGCGATGGCATAGAACAGTTCGTCGAGCCGCGCGCGATCGCGCAGGTCGAGCTGACCCAGCGCGAAGAGGGCCTGGCCCTCCGCAAAATGGTGTTGCGCCTCGTGGAAGAGTTCCAGCGCCGGCCGGTGGTCGAGTTCGGCGTGGGTCTCGCGCAGGTGGCGAAGCACCATCGGCTCGCCCTCGCGCGCCGCGGGAATGGCGCCCTGCGGGAGCGACTCCACTTCGCTGACGTTCACCACCATCACCGCGTGGTGCGCCGTCATGGCGCGTCCGGACTCGGTGAAGATCACCGGCGCCTTCATGCCGTGCTCGGCCACGGCCTCGGCCAACGGCTGGATGATGCTGGCCGCGTACTGTTCGAGGCTGTAGTTGATCGAGTTGTAGCTGCGCGATCGCGTGCCTTCATAGTCGACGCCCAGGCCACCCCCGACGTCGACGATCTCGAGCGGCACGCCCAGGCGATGCAATTCGACGAAATAGCGGACAGCCTCGCGCATGCCCGCGGCGATGTCGCGGACGTTGGAGATCTGCGAGCCCATGTGGAAGTGCTGCAGCTTCAAGGTGTGCTTGAGCCCCGCGGCCTCCAGGCGCTGGATCAGCTCCAGCACCTGGCCGGGGCTGAGGCCGAACTTGCCTTTGTCGCCACCCGTGTTCTGCCACTTGCCGGCGCCGATCGAGGACAGGCGCACGCGCACGCCGAGCAGTGGCTCGACATCCAGCGCCTTGGCCTCGGCGAGGACGTGGTCCAGTTCGGACAGCTTCTCGATGACGATGTGCACGCGCAGGCCGAGCTTGAGGCCGATGAGCGCGAGGCGGACGTATTCCCGGTCCTTGTAGCCGTTACAGACCACCATGCTGCCCGGCCGCGCGTGGGCGAGTACCGCCATCAACTCCGGCTTCGAGCCGGCTTCGAGGCCGAAGCCCTGCTCGCCGGCGGCGACCAGTTCGCTGACCACGCCGCGCTGCTGGTTCACCTTGATCGGATAGATGGCCGTGTACGAGCCGGCATAGCCGGCGTCGTCGATCGCCTTGGCGAAGGCCTGCTGCAAGCGGGCCAGGCGGTCGGCGAGGATGTCGGGAAAGCGCACGAGCAAGGGCAGGCGCAGGCCTTCGGCGGTCGCCTTGGCGACGATGGCCGGCAGGTCGAGTGCCGGGCCTTCATCGCCGCGGGGGCGCATGAGCAGATGGCCGTCGCCGCCTACGTCGACGTAGCCGTTGCTCCAGTGAGGGATCGCATAGGTCAGCTTCGCGCGATCGATGGTCCAGTTCGTCATGGGTGTGACGATCTCCAAGTGATTGTGTCGTGTCCCCGGAAGGGGGCGCGGAACAGTCGCAGCGGCGAACCTTGACCTGAAGCGGGCCTGGCGGCCGGGAGCCTCGCACGCCGCGGGGCCGACCAGACTTTTTGCTGCGCGCGGCCCGGTGCAGGCGCGGCAGGCCGCCTATTGTAGCGGCGCCTCGTGACATCCGGGTATCGGCCGGCCCGTTGTAAGACTCCGCTTACATACCAGGCAGGGCAAGGACTTGGCCGCATTTCGGCCCGGAGCCGGTACAATCTTAGGTTTGGCCCCCTTACCCGTTTCCAGGAAAGCGTCATGTCGCAGCAGCAGCTCAGCTGGTTTACCGAGGCCCACCAGGCTTCGGGATCCTCCATCGGTTTCCGCGTCGAGCGCCTGTTGCACGCCGAGAAGACCCCGTTCCAGACGATCGAGATCTACCAGACCACCGACTGGGGCAACCTCATGGTGATCGACGGCTGCGTGATGCTCACCGGCCGCGACAATTTCCTCTACCACGAGATGATGACCCACCCGGCGCTGTTCACCCACGCCCGCGCCAAGCGCGTGGTGATCATCGGCGGCGGCGACTGCGGCACCTTGCGCGAGGTCCTCAAGCACGAGGAAGTCGAGACGGCCACCCAGGTGGAGATCGACGAGCGCGTCACCCGTCTCGCCGAGCAGTACTTCCCGGAACTGTGCGACGCCAACGACGACCCGCGCGCCGAACTCCTGTTCATCGACGGCATCAAGTACATGGCCGAGGCCGATCCGGAATCGATCGACCTCATCATCGTCGACTCCACCGACCCGGTCGGCCCGGCGGAAGGCCTGTTCAACGCCGCCTTCTACTCCAGCTGCTACAAGGCGCTGCGTCACGGCGGCATCCTGGTGCAGCAGTCGGAATCGCCGCTGGCCCACATCGAATTGATCAAGGCCATGCGTTCGGCCATGCGCACCTCCGGCTTCAAGGCCGTGCGCACCTTGCCGTTCCCGCAGCCGTGCTACCCCACCGGCTGGTGGAGCTGCACCATGGCCCGCAAGGACGGCGATCTCTCGGGCTTCCGCGAGCGCGGCGCCATCAGCAAGAACTTCGCCACGAAGTACTACAACGCCGACATCCACAAGGGCGCCCTGGCCCAGCCGGAGTTCATGCGCGAGGCACTGGGCGAATAAGCCCCCGAGTGGTGGTGGGAGCCGACCCTGTCGGCGATCCCGCGGCAGCGGGCCAGGGTTGAGGCAAGCACCCATCGCCGACAGGGTCGGCTCCCACCGAATAAGGGCCGGGTTCGGCCCTTCTTATTTCTCTACCTTGGCCGGCTCCCAGCCAGCGGGCGCCTCCGGCGGCATGCCGTAGGCACGTAGCGAAGCCAGGATCACGCTCATCTCCGTGCCGCCGCTGCGGGCCAGCGCCAGCAGCTTCTGCGCCGTGGCCTTGTCGCCCTGCGCCTGTATGTTGAGCTGGGCGAAACGCTGCATCTGCCAGACCAGGTTGAGCCGGGCGTTCTTCGCCGCCTGCTGGTCGGCCACGTCGGGCGACAGCGTCTCGCGCAGGTGCAGGCCGAGCGAACGCCCGAGCGGGCTGCTGCCCCACTCCAGCACCTTGGCCAGCTTCAGGCAATCGCCAACCACGCCCGCGTCGGACTTGTTGTCCTCGCAGTACTTGGCCGTCGCCTGGAATCCCGGCAAGGGTTGCGCACTGGCGAGACCGAAGACGATCACCATCTGCACGCCGGCAGCCCCCGCGCCTTGCAGCGGGTTATAGGTATCGGCCGGCGGGGGGAGCTGGCTCACCGAATTGGCCAATGCCTTCAGGCTGGCGCCGAGGTAATCGTCGTAGAGCTTGGCATTGGCGGCACGGGTGAGGTCGGCGCGCACGGCATCGCCGGCACCCGCATGCTCATCCATGCCCAGTTTCAGCAGCCACACGGCCGCGTTGTCCGGCGCCTGTTTCTCCAACACGCCCAGCGCATCGGTATTGGGGCAGGTACCGGCTTTCGCATCGCAGTCGGCCAGGCGGGCCCAGGCCACCTGAGGACCGGCGTCGGCATTGCGCGACGCGCGCTCGAGCAGGGCGTGGTAGGTCAGTACCTCGGGGGGATTCGCCAGCGGACGGGCCAGCAGGGCGGCGCCCAGCAACGGCTCGGCCTCGGTGCGCAGCGCGAGGACGCTGGCAAGGTCCTTCTGGAACTGCAACAACGCCTTGGTCGGGTCCTTCTGCACGACCGGTCCCTTGGCGGGACCCTTCGTCGCGCCGGGCCACGGCGTGGCCGCCATGACGGGCAGGGAAAGCAGGCCCGCTAGGGCCAGGGTCAGGACGCGGCATCCCCGCATGGGCCCATCTCCGTGAAATAAAACGACAAGCATACGGCTCCACCATGAACGGAAGCTGCGCCCGAACGATGCCATTCGCGGCAAGGTTGTTACTATCGGAAACCGCGCGGGGGGAACGCTGGCCCTTGGTCCGCATGACCGCACGACCCAATCCTGCGACAGAACAGGAGTTTAGAATGGATCAATTCGCCCTCTTCGCCAGCGAACGCGCTGGTTTCTTCGTTGGCTGGGGCACCCTGACGCTGATCAACGCCGGCCTTGCCCAGGGCAAGAACCGCGGCGGCTTGCTCTGGTGGGTGCTTTCCCTGTTCCTCGGCCCCCTGGCCACGCTGATCCTCGTGATCCTGCCGAAGGTACGCGCCAAGATGTTCTGAGGCGTGCGGCCCCGTGCGCCTACCACCGGCGGCCCGGGATGTGTAGGCTAGGAGTCCTCCCAAGGCAGGTGCTCGCGGATGCTTACGACGCTCGTGGCAAGCAGCAAGGGTGGTTGCGGCAAGACGACGCTGGTCACCCAGCTCGCGACACACTGGGCGCAGACCGGAAAGCAGACGGCCGTCATCGATGCGGACCGTCAGCACTCAAGCTTGCGCTGGGTCGGTCGCCGCCCTGAGAACGCGCCAGGCATTACCGCTATAGAAGGCAGCCGCAGGGCTTTCGACCGCCTGCCGGGCGACGTGCAGCGGGTCATCGTTGACACCCCCGCCGGCGTTGGCGAAAAAGACCTCGAACCCTATCTCGAACGCGCCGATGTCATCATCGTGCCCGTCCTGCCTTCCCATTTCGACCTGGATGCGACCCTCGACTTCCTTACGATGCTGCGAGGCATCAACCGGGTGAAGCGTGGGAAATTGCCGGTCGGCCTCGTAGGCAACCGCCTGAAGCCGTGGACCAATGCCAGCCAGGCCGCCATCGCCGAACTGGGCGAACGCGCTCCCTTTCCCGTCGTCGCGGAACTTCGCGACTCCCAAGCGTACGTATTGCTCACGGCGCTCGGTAAGGGCATCTTCGATTACCACTCGGAAAATGTACGCGGGCATCAGGAAGACTGGGCAAAACTGCTACGCTGGATAAAGCGCAGCACCTGAGCCGACCGGGGCCGCGTCATCGATCACGCCACCTTGTGGTGGCACAGCGGAGGACGGTACCCATGCGAGAACTCATCCTGTTGCGTCACGCGGAAGCGGAACCCGGCAAAGACGACAAGGACGACCGCGAGCGACGACTCACCGAACATGGCAAGAACGAAGCCCGCGCAGCGGGCGAATGGCTGTCATCGCATCGCGTCACCTACGACCGCATCCTCTGCTCCCCGTCCGAGCGAACGAAGGAAACCGCGGCGCTGGCCCTGGGCCAGGTAGAACCCTCTTACGAACCGGCGATCTACAACGCCACTCCCGGGGATCTTTTCGACCTGCTCGACCAGCACAAGGATGCGGAGCGGGTGGTCCTGGTCGGCCACAACCCGGGCATCGAGCAACTGGTGGCCTTCCTGGTCGATGGCCGCTCCGAGGACTACCGCGGCATGCCGCCCGCCGGCATGGCTCGTCTTCGCTTCGATGGCTCCCTTGAGCCAGGCAGGGCCAAGCTCGAGACATTCTGGTCCCCCCCGAACTGAGCCCGTCGAATGCGCCACCTGATGCCGGCGATCGCCATGCTCCTGGCGGCGGCGCCTTTGTCCGCCGCCGACCTGCGCATCGATCCCGTGCGTTCACGCGCCGAGTTCAGCGTACGCCTGCTCTGGGTGAGCACCGTATCGGGTAGCTTCGACGGCATCCGTGGCGACCTCGTCATCGATCGCGCGGCGCAGACCGCCGTGGTCAACGCCGACATCGACACCGAAAGCATCCGCATGGACTCGGCCCGTTTGCGGCGCTGGGTCCTTGCCCCGGAATTCTTCGACGCGAAGCACCATCCACGCATCCACTTCGAGTCGGACCCCACGGCCCTGCAATTGCTGAGCGAGGGTGGCGATGTGCAAGGCAAGCTCACCATGCGCGGCGTGACCCAGCCGGTGACCTTCCACTTGCAGGCCAACCGTTGCCCACCGGAGGCACTGGCCGGATGCGTACTGCAACTCCAGGGCATGATCGACCGCACCGATTTCGAGATGCGCGGGCGACGCGGGGCGTTGTCGGATCGCGTGAACCTGGGCATGGCCATCGTATTGACACCCCCTTAGGCAAGAGGGCCGGCCTGGCCGGCTCACGTGGCGTTGTCGAGGCTCGCCTATGATCTGCGCCATGCGCCGCCTTCCCACGATCCTGCTCCTTGCCACTGTCCTCGCCACCGGCGGCTGCTCCCTGTCGCGCACGCGCATACAGAAGGCCGATGCGGTGGTGACCCTCACCGTCGACCGGCAAGACACCTGCGACCCGGCCGACGCCAGCCATTGCGCGACGCCCTCCCCGCTCATCGACGCCGCCATCGAGGCCAACGCCGCCTCGACACCCACGCGTCCCGTGCATGTGGCCACGCTCCTGGAGGATGGCGAGAGCGCCATGGCGGCGCGCATCAACCTGATCCGCGCGGCGAGGAAATCCATCGACGTGCAGACCTATATCTGGGAGCAGGACGACGCGGGCAAGCTGGTTCTCGACGAACTGGTCCAGGCCGCGCGCCGCGGCGTGCGTGTACGAATCCTGGCCGATCAGCTGTTCTCGTTCCGCGACCCCGGCCTGCTCGCGGGGCTGGCCCGCGCCAGCGATCGCCTGGAGATCCGCCTTTACAACCCGACCTTCCACAGCGCCCGCACACCCCCCCTGGAGTTCGCCGCGGGCATCCTGTGCTGCTTCTACAAGTTCAACCAGCGCATGCACAACAAGCTGCTGGTGGTCGACGACCTCATCGGTATCACCGGTGGCCGGAACTACGAGGACCGTTACTTCGACTGGGACGAGACCTTCGACTACATCGACCGCGACGTCATGGTGGGCGGCCCCGCCGCGAAGGCGATGGGCGCGAGCTTCGAACAGTTCTGGACGCACAAGCGTTCCGCGCGGCTGACCCACTTGCGCGACGTGAATCGCGAACTCCTGGCCGACACCGACGATCCCCGGCACTGGAACGTCCCCATCTACGAACGTCCCGACCGCGTCGCGCAGATCGTCGCCGATGCCGAGGACCCCGTCTGGATCGAGGAACACCTCGGCCGGGCCTCCCTGCGCCTGAACCGCGTGGAGTATCTCTCCGACCTGCCGGGCAAGACCGACGAACCGAAGCGCCGCGAGGTACGCGCACTGACCCGCCACATCATGGGCCTGCTGCGCGAAGCCAAGAGCGAGATCGTGTTGCAGACGCCTTACCTGGTGATGAGTAAACCAGCGCAGAAAGTCTTCAGCGGACTACGCCAGCAGGAAGAACCGCCGCGCGTCGTGGTCTCCACAAACTCACTGGCCTCCACGGATGCCTTCGCCGTGTATGCGATGTCCTACAAACATCGCAAGCGCTACCTGACCGACTACGGCTTCGAAATCTATGAACTCAAACCGCGCCCCGCGGACAGCGATATCGACGAACTGGAAGGCCGCTCGACCGACGTGGCCACGCCGCCGCTGGCCGCACAGGACACCGGCAAGGGCAGGCGCGGGCGTGGTTCGTCGCACGGCGCCTCAGCCGGGCGCCCGGGACCCCCTTCGGAAGCGGCGAACTTCCTCGGTTTCGGCAGCCGTTCGGGGCGCGGCGCGCGCAGCCGGCCCGCACCGCTGCTGACCGCAGGCGTCCGTTTCGGCCTGCACGCGAAATCGATCGTGGTGGACGACACCTTCGCCATGGTCGGCACGCACAACCTGGACCCGCGTTCGGACCACTACAACACCGAGTCGGGCGTCATCGTCTACGACAAGCGCTTCGCCGACCGTCTGCGCGACTCGATCATGCAGGACACCCGGCCCGGCAACGCCTGGGTGATCGCGCCGCGGCGGAAGTCGATCCCGGTGTTGTCGTCGGTCAACGAATTCATCGGCGATGTCTCCGAGCGGTTGCCGTTCTTCGACCTATGGCCGTTCCGCTACGCCACCAGCTATGAGCTCAAGCCCGGCTGCATCCCCATGCGCTGGAGCGACCCGCGATTCTTCGAATGCTACGAACCGGTGGGCGACTTCCCGGAAGTGGATGTCTCGCTGAAGTTGATCTACACGCGGATGATCACGGCCTTCGGTTCGTCCGCGGCCGGCATCCTCTGAGCGACGAACCGCCATCCACCCTCGCTCAATACGTGCGGGTCAGCTCGAAGTTGACCGGCAGGTCGGCGGTATAGCGCGATGGACGGTCGGCGGCGGCGAAGCGCCAGCCGCGCACGGCGTCTTCCGCCGCACGGTCCAGGTCGATGTCCCCGCTGGAATGTCCGACGGTGACGCTGGTGACATCGCCTTCCGGCGTGACCGTGACGCTCAGGACCACCTTGCCCTCCCGCCCCGCGCGCAGGGCGGACATCGGGTAGCGCGGCGATGGCATGTAGACGGGCACGAGGGGCTCCGTCGCGGGAATCGGAGTCGTCGTTTGCACCGGAGCTACTCGCGGCCCGGGAATCCGCGCGACGGCATGGTGCGAACGCGACGCTGCATCCGCCACCGCCACCACCGGCGACGGCGCGATACGGGACACCGTCTTCGAGACCAGGGCGGGCGCAGCCGTTGGCAGGGTCACCTCGGCCAGACGGCGCGTCATGGGTGCGCGTTCGTAAGTCAGCGCCGTGAGCCAGCTGGTGCCGGCGATACCCATGACGAGGGCCAGGGCACTGAGCGATGTACTGCTGCGTAGTGTGAGCATGAGTCTTGCGCGGAAGGCATCAGGGCCGTTCGAGGATGGCGGTGACGCCCATGCCACCGGCCGTGCAGATGGAGATCAGGCCGCGACCCGACCCCTTCTGCTCCAGCATCTTCGCCAGGGTCGCGACGATGCGCGCACCGGTCGCCGCGAACGGGTGGCCGGCGGCGAGACTGGAACCGTTGACGTTGAGTTTCGCCGGGTCGATCGATCCCAGCGGGGCTTCGAGACCCAACCGGTTCCGGCAATAGTCCTCGCTCTCCCATGCACGCAGCGTGCAGAGCACCTGCGCGGCGAAAGCCTCGTGTATTTCGTAGAAGTCGAAGTCCTGCAGCGTGAGTCCGGCCTGCTTGAGCATGCGCGGCACGGCCACGGTCGGCGCCATCAGCAGGCCTTCGCCATGGACGAAATCCACGGCGGACACCTGGGCGTGCGTGAGGTAGGCCTGGATCCGCAGGCCGCGCGCGGCGGCCCATTCGTCGCTGGCCAGCAGCACGGCTGCCGCGCCATCGGACAAACCCGTGGAGTTACCCGCGGTGAGCGTGCCCTGGCCGCTGGTCTTGTCGAAGGCCGGCTTCAGCGAAGCGAGCTTCTCGAGCGTGGAATCGGCACGCAGGAAGCCATCGCGCTTCAGGCCCCGGAAAGGCACCACCAGGTCGTCGAAGAAGCCCGCCTCGTACGCGGCGCCCAGCTTCTTGTGGCTGGCGAGGGCCAGTTCATCCTGTTCGATGCGGCCGATCTTCCACTCCTTGGCCATCAACTCGCAGTGGTCGCCCATCGACTTGCCGGTGCGCGGTTCGGCCACGCCCGGGAACGATGGCTTCAGTTCCTTCAGGGCGAAACCGCGCGTGGCGACCTGGAACTTCTCCTTCAGCGTCTTCGCCCGGTTCAGGGCCAGCAGCCGCTTGCGCAACTTCTGGCCATAGACGATCGGCACGTCGCTGGTGGTGTCCGAGCCACCGGCGATACCCGCGTCGATCTGGCCCGTGGCGATCTTGTTGGCGATGAGGATGGTGTTGTCGAGCGAGGTGCCGCAGGCACGTGCCGTGGTGATGCCGGGCGTGGTGGGCGCCAGCCCCGACGACAGCAGGGCCTCGCGCGCGAGGTTCCAGTCCGAGGAGTGGCGGATGACCGCTCCCATCGCGACCTCGCCCAGTTCCACGCCGTGGAGGCCGAACTTCTCCACCAGGGACCCCAGCACCTTGACCGACATCCCGAAATTGCCGACATCGGCATAGGCGGTGTTGTTGCGGCAGAAGGGAATGCGGACGCCGCCGACCACACCCACACGCTTTTGCGTCTTATCCATGCTTGAGAAACGATCCAGACCGATGGGGATGCCACGGGGGCAAGCCGAAATGCGAAGACGAAGGGATCGCGGACGCCGACGATCGCCGACGAACGCGTATCGGCAAGGCTAACCCGCATCCCCGCCCGGCGAAAGCCCGACGTGCCCCGATGATAGAATTACGTTCCTTTGCCGTTCGGAAAAACCTGCCGTGAACGAGTCGCTGATCGCCTGCCCCGCCGTCCTGGCGCTGGAACTGGCTGCGGGCGAAGTGCCCGCCCGGCTGGAACTGACCCGGGACGAGGCGCAGGCCCTGGCGACCCTGGTGGCCGACGACCTGCGCACCCTGCTGCCCGGCGTGGAGGCCTCGCGCTTCGCCCTGGCCGGCGCCCTGTTCGACGGTGTCGAACTGCTCAGGCCCGGTTTCCCCGTGTTCACCACGCTGGAAGAACTGGCCCGGCGCATTCCCCGCGTGACCACCGCGGGCGGCGTGGTGGCCTTCGGCACCCATGATGGCCACATGCCGGCCCAGCCGCTGGTGCCCGATACCCGCTATGCCGGCGGGCCGATGCGCCTGGTCCCATGGATGCTGCTGGCGCCGGAAGACCTGGCCGCGGAACTCACGGCACGCATGGAAGTGGAACTGGTGGGCCGTGGCGAAGCCGGCGCCGCCACCGCCGACTTCCTCATGCGCACGCTGGGCATGCGCCTCGAACACGCGCGCTACCTCAGCCGCGACGACCTGCTGGCGCTCACCTGCGTGCAGTACGAACACGTGAACCTGGCCCCGTTGTGGACGATGCTCGAAGCCGCCCTGCTCACCCCCTACAAGGAAGAGACCGCACTGGGCTCGCGCGGCCTTCCGCTGCATTACGCCGAGGGGCGGGTCGGCATCCCCGGTCCGGCCGCCTGGTTCGCCCGCGCCGGGGCCCAGCGGGAAAACCCCGCCCACGAATTCGCCGGCACCCTGTTCGAGCTTCGCCAGTACGCCGCGCTGCTCGCGGCGCACCACGTACCCCTGCACCTCCAGGGCCAGCCCGCGCAAACCGCCGGCTACCTGATCGAGCCGGTCGCCGACGCCGATCCCGCCCTGCCTGCGCCCGCGATCTACGCGCACGAGGCACCCGGTCTGGGCATGGCCGCGCTCACGGTGGCCCAGCCGGCGGCAGGCAAGGCGCGCATCCTGGCCCACGGCTACCCGCTGGCGCCCGATGCGCTGGCGCCGCTGCTGGACACCCTGGCCGGACGCTATGCGACGGAGCACGAGGTCCATGCCCTCGGCCGCGTGCTCCTCGACGCGGATGGCGCGCTGTCGGCACCCGCGCCAAGCCTGCATTGAAACTCGCGTTTTCCCGAATCGTTCGATATACGCGGGCCAGGGTGACGGATTAGAGTGGGTCGACGTCCTTACGGCGACCGCATGCCCGCTTCCGCCCTCCCCGCGAACGCTTCACCCTCGGACTGGTCCGCGTACCTGCTGGAACGCGCGCCGGCGATGATCGCCTACGTCGATACATCCCTGTGCTACCGCTATGCCAGCCCCGCCTACCTCGCCTGGATGAACATCCAGGAAGACGACGTGGTCGGCCGGCGCATCGACGAACTGATCTCGCCCGATCTCCACGCAAGCATCGAACCGGACCTGTGCGCGGCCCTCGCCGGGGCGCCGGTCGTGGCCGATCGCGCCATCGCCCACGAGGATGGCAGCCGCCATGCCCAAGCCACCTTCTCGCCCGACATCGACGCGCTGGGCAAGGTACGTGGCGTGGCCATCCTGCTTGCCGACATCTCCAGCCGGCGCGAACTCGAGGCGCGGCTGAAGGAAAGCGAGCGGCGCTTTTTCCAGGCGTTCCGCTACGCCGCCATCGGCATGGCGCTGGTGCTCCCCGACGGACGCTGGCTGCAGGTGAACGACGCGCTGTGCGCCATGCTGGGGTACGACGAATCCGAACTGATGATGCGCTCGTTCCAGGAACTCACCCATCCCGACGACCTCGCCGCCGATCTCGCGCTGGTCGGGAAGCTGCTCGCGGGCGAGAGTCTGTCGTACCACATGGAGAAGCGCTACCTGCACCGCGACGGACACGTCGTGCATGCACAGCTCAGCGTGTCCCTCGTGCGCGACGAGCATGGCGAGGCGCTGTACTTCATCTCGCAGGTGCAGGACATCAGCGAGCGCAAGGCCTTCGAGGAAGCCCTGTTCCGCGAACGCGAGCTGGCCGAGGTCACGCTGAAGTCGATCGGCGACGCGGTGATCACCACCGATCCGAATCTGGTCGTCACCTCGCTCAATCCCATCGCCGAAGCGATGACCGGGTGGTCCAGCCACGAGGCCGTGGGCAGGCCGATGGACGACATTTTCCAGCTGCGCGACCCCCTCACCCGGCGGCCGATACCCAACCCGCTGATCATGGCGGTGGACAAGAACAGCATCGTCGGGCTCACCACCGATGCGATCCTCGTTCATCGCAACGGCTTCGACAGCCCCATCGAGGATTCCGCCGCTCCGATCCACGACCACGCCGGCAACGTGATCGGTGGCGTGGTGGTGTTCCATGACGTGAGCGAGACCCGCGCACTCGCGCTGAAGATGGCCCACCTCGCCCACCACGACACCCTCACCGGCCTGCCCAACCGAGCCCTCCTCACCTCACGCATGGAGTTCGCGGTGACCGTGGCGGCACGGCGCCACCAGCGCGCGGCACTGCTCTTCGTCGATGTCGACCACTTCAAGCAGATCAACGACACCATGGGGCACGCCGCGGGCGATGTCCTGCTCCAGGAGATCGCCCGACGCATCCGTGCCTCCGTGCGCACCGACGACACCGTGAGCCGCCTGGGCGGCGACGAATTCGTGGTGCTGCTGCCGCAGATCGAAGGTCCGTCCGATGCGAGCGCCGTGGCGGAAAAGGTACTGGCCGCCTGCAGCCAGGCCGTCGGCGTGGACACTTCCGCGTTGACGATCAGTTTCAGCATCGGCATCAGCGTGTATCCGGACGACGCGATCGACGCCGAGTCGCTCCTGCGCAACGCCGACACCGCGATGTACGAGGCGAAGATGCAAGGCCGCAACGGCTACCGTTTCTTCAATCCGCACATGAACGAGCGCAACAGCGCGCGCGTGCGCATCGAGGTGGAACTGCGCAAGGCGCTGGCGCGGAACGAACTCAGCCTGTACTACCAACCCAAGGTCGATGTCAGTCTCGGCACGATCGTCGGCGCGGAGGCGCTGTTGCGTTGGCAAGTGGATGGCGAGGATGTCTATACGCCGGAACAGTTCATCCCGGTGGCGGAAGACTGCGGCCTGATCGTTCCCATCGGTGAATGGGCGCTGCGCGAGGCCTGTGGCCAGGCCGAAGCATGGACACGCCTCCACCGGCCCCTATCGGTATCCGTGAACGTCTCCGCCTTGCAGTTCCAGCACACACGCTTCTTCGAAGCCCTGCGCGGCATCCTCACGGAAACCGGCCTGCATCCCACGCTGCTCGAGCTGGAGCTGACGGAGCGCACGGTGATGGAAGGCGGCGACCACATCGCCAACCTGCTACGCAAGATCAAGTCGCTGGGTGTCTCGTTGAGCCTGGACGATTTCGGCACGGGCTATTGCAGCCTGTCCTACCTGAAGCATTTCCCGATCGACACGCTGAAGATCGACCGCGCCTTCATCCGCGATGTCGCCTGGGACAACGACAGCGCCGCCATCGTGAGTGCGATCATCACCATGGGCAAGGGCATGAACAAACACGTGCTCGCCGAAGGCGTGGAAAGCATGGAACAGGCCAGCTTCCTCGACTCGGTCGGCTGCTCGCAGATGCAGGGCTTCCTGTTCGGCAAGGCCATGACGGTGCGCGATTTCGAGGAGCGCATCTCGGCGGTGGATACCGGTGACCCGCGTGTGCCGGTGGATTGAGGGGCATCGCCGCTGAAGCGGCTCCCACAAAGGCTTACATGCCGCGGCGGGTGGAGCGGTTCTGGTGGGAGCCGACACTGTCGGCGATTCAAGGCCCCAGCGCCGCCTCATCCATGCAGCACCGCCTCAAGCCCCCAGCGCCGCCTCATACATGAAGTAGTGACACCGCTCCATCCCCAACCCCGCATACGTCGCCTGCGCGCGCTCGTTCTCCACTTCCACGTACAACCGAAGGCCCACCGCACCCGCACCTTCGGCCATCGCCTTCACATGCGCGTACATCCCGCGGAACACTCCGGCACGCCGCGCCTCGGGCGCCACGTAGACACTCTGCACCCACCAGAAATCGCCACACCGCCAATCGCTCCACTCATAGGTGACGAGCAGGCAGCCCACGGCGACGCCGTCCAGTTCGGCGATCAGGTAGAAGCCCCGGCGCGGCTCGTCGAACACCGCACGCACGCCACGGCCGATGGTCCCGGGATCGAGGCGCTTCTCCTCGGTCTCCCATGCCATGGCGATGTTCCAACGGGCGATGGCGTCGGCGTCATCCGGCGCGGCGCGGCGAATCTCGAGGGTCATGGGGTTATCCGTTCGAAGGACGGCGCTTGCGCGAAGCACCGAGTTTGCGTGTGAGGGTATTGCGGCCGACGCCAAGCGCCGCCGCCGCATGTTGCCGGTGGCCATCGTTGGCGATCAGCGCCACTTGCAGCAAGGTCTTGTCCAGGGCGTCGCGCGCACGCGCGTGCACGTCCACCTCGCCCTGCGCCAGCGCATCCTGTGCCCAGACGCGCAGGGCGTCCGTCCACTCCGCGCTGCGCGTTTCGCGCGCGGGCAGTCCGCCGAGATCGCCCGCCTGGATTTCCGGACCCGGGGCGATCACCGCGAGCCTCCGGCACAGGTTTTCCAGTTCACGCACGTTGCCCGGGTAATCGCGCTGTTCGATCAGTTTCATCGCGCCACGCGAGAAGCGCTTCGGCGGCAGTTTCAACTCCGCCGAGGCTTGCGCGAGGAAATGCCGCGCCAACAGGGGAATGTCGCCGCGCCGCTGGCGCAACGACGGCAAGGCGATGCGTACCACGTCGAGACGATGCTTCAGGTCCGCACGGAAGAGACCGGCGGCGACGCGCGCCTCCAGGTCCTGGTGCGTGGCCGCGATGATGCGCACGTTGCCGTGCATCAACTCGCGTCCACCGACGCGGTAGAACTCGCCACCCGCCAGGACGCGTAGCAAGCGCGTCTGCAACGCCAACGGCATGTCGCCGATCTCGTCGAGGAACAAGGTGCCGCCATCGGCCTGCTCGAAGCGGCCGGCGTGACGGCGCGTCGCCCCCGTGAAGGCGCCGGCCTCATGACCGAACAGTTCGCTCTCCAGGAGTTCGGCGGGAATGGCCGCCGTGTTCAAGGCCACGTAGGGCTTGCCGCGCCGCGCGCTTTCCTCGTGCAGCGCACGCGCCACCAGTTCCTTGCCCGTGCCTGTTTCGCCGGTGATCAATACGTTGAGGTCGCTCGCCGCCACGCGGCCGATCAGGCGGAACACCTCGCGCATCGCCGGGCTTTCGCCCATCAAGGCATGCGCATTCCCACTCGGCACCGGCACGATCACTTCCTCGTGCGCGATGGCGAGCGTGCGCTCCACCGCCTCGACCGCGCGGTCGAGGTCGAAGGGTTTGGCGAGATAATCGGCCGCGCCCGCACGATACGCCGCGGCCGTCGTCGCCACGTCGGTATAGGCGCTCATCACGATCACCGGACCGATGTTGCGCCGGGTGAGGTCTTCGAGCAGGCGCAGACCGTCTTCGCCCGGCATGCGCACGTCGGTCACCAGCAGGCCCGGCTTGCCCTCGGCCAGCGCCGCGCGCACCGCGTCGCCGGCACTGAATTCGCGCACGGTGTGCCCGGCGTCGCGCAAGGCTTCGGCGAGCACGAAGCGCACGCCACGGTCGTCGTCGGCGATCCAGATTTCAGTCATGCGGCCGCTCCATCGGAAGGTACAGCGAGAAGACCGTCTCGCCGGGATGGCTGGTGTAGCGCAGGTCGCCGCCGTGTTCGAGGGCGATTTCGCGCGAGAGCGCGAGGCCAAGGCCCGTGCCGTCCGGCCGTCCCGACACGAGGGGCTGGAAGAGTGAATCGCGCAACTCGTCCGGCACGCCACGACCGTCGTCGACCACATCGACACGCAAGGCCGCGCGCACCGTCCGCTCGCCCAGGCGCGCGCCATGTTCCACGCGCGTGCGCAGCGTGATCGTCTCCGCCCCGGCTTCCCCGGCGTTGCGGGTCAGGTTGAGCAGCACCTGGAGCAGGCGGTCGGTATCGCCGAGGCTGTCCGGCAAGCTGGGGTCGTAGTCGTGGCGAAGACGCGGGGCATCCGCTTCGGCACCGACGAGGCCTTCGAGCCGTTCGAGCAACTCGTGTACGTTCACCGGGCCGATTCGTGCCGCGCCGCGATGGCGCAGGAGGCCATCGGCCAGCGCCGCCAGCCGGTCGGCCTCGCCGATCACCATGCTGGCGAGTTGGCGCAGGTCCTCCTCCACCACGCGGCGTTCGAGCAGTTGGGCCGCACCGCGCAAGCCTGCGAGGGGGTTCTTCACCTCATGGGCGAAGCCGCGCAGGGTTGCCGAGAGGGGCGTGCCGCCCGGGGTCAGGTCGGGAGCGAGGGCGTGAACCTCGACCAGGATCCGGTCCTCGTCGATCGGCTGCATGGTCAGGTCGGCGGTGACTTCGCGCCCCCGCGCCACGCCGAAGGTCACTCCACGGAGGTTGAAGGCGCGGCGTTCGGAGAGGGTACGGGTGAGTTGCGAGGCGAGACCGGGCTCGCGCATCAGGGCCGTCAGTTCCTGGCCTACGGCGGTTCTTGGGCCCACGTCCAGGACCTCGCCGAGGGCGGGGTTGAGCCATTGGACGCGGCCATCCAAGCCCACGATGGCTAGGCCGGTGGACAGCAGGGTCAGCAGTTCCGCCTGGCTGGGTGCATGCATTGCACCAATGTAGGGAGTTAGGGGGGCGGGGGCAATGGGACGGATTCGGGGCTGAGGTGGACGGAATACCATAGTTCTCGCTGCAGTGAGCACTATGGTGAACGCACGAACGGAGACGGCGTGACTAGGTTGATGGATGCGGATTCGCCCCCGCCGATAGGTGCCTGTAAGTGATTGATTTGCTTATAGCCCTTTTGCTTGATCGGCCCGTAAAGGGTGGACTGGGCTACGGTTTTGCTTTTTTGGTCCGTTTTCTTTGCGGCGTGCTTCCTGCTCCGCCCGGGCCTGACACTGCTTCGCTCTGAATATGCTTCACTTGCCGCCGATCGCATGGCAGGGAGGGTCTGTTTGTGACAATTAATGTTGCTGCGCTTACGTATGACGCCATCGTTCTCGGTTGCGACAGCTTCTCTAGTCTCACCGACACCGCAATCTTTCCATTCCGCCCAGATGGCGCGGGCTTTGCGCTCGACGAGAATGGCGATTTCATTACCGACAGAGATGGCAACTTCGTTGTCGCTCTCGCCCAGCCTCACATCGAGACTGTTGCCACCACAGTATTCGGGGGCGTCAATAAGATGTTTCTACTATTCGAGGACGGCGATACCAGCGTCGCTGCGACGACTGCGGGAATGGGCACGTTGAACGGGCTGACCATCGCGGCTCACGCTGGACGTTATAGACGAGCGTGCGGTCGGGCGAACACCCACTTTGACTCGGTCAGCGCCGTTGCCGAGGACTTCCGGGCATACATCCGCAGCGAATGGGAGAGGCAAACCGACTGGGAGAACCTCCCTGACGAACGGAAGCGATATTTGGGAACGGTAGAGCTCATCGTGGGAGGCTTTTCGCCAGACCACGACCACGGCCAAGTATTCGTGATCGATACCAAGGAGAATTCCTGCCATGAGCAGTTTGAGGAAGAACGGTCGGGTCTCTGCTGGACCGGCCAGGCAAACTTCGTCGAACGGCTCCTGAGCGGCGTCGACGGAAGGTTGCGGGCCATTGTTAGCCGTGAGATCGTTCGGGCGCTCGAGGACCAGCGAACGACGCTGCTGGAAGGAGTTTCACGGGAACTTCACGTTGCCGGAATCGCCGTTCCTGATGGAACGGAACTTCGGATCGAGGAGACGGTCGAACCGTCCCTACCGTGGTCGGTGGGCTGGGCAGATATAGATTATGCCAACCTCCCGACTCAATACGGCATCGATCTAGTTTCGTTCCTGGTTAACACACAGTCCGGTATGCAGCACTTCAGCAAAGGTATCGCAACGGTCGGGGGGCGTACCCACATTGGCGTATTGCGGCGTGGAGAGCGCTTCACCATGCTTCACGAACCGGAACTGACGCACGACCACACGGGATTCAGCCATGATAGATAACGGGTTTACCAACTCAGTTAGATCACCCCGATCATCGAAGGGCGCCAGTCCTTCGAAGCCGTCAGAGCGGACCGGAGCGGTTAGCACACCCAGGTCAGCTGAGACACGTGGACCTACGAAGACACGCTCGTACACCGTAGTGTTCAATGATGGCGTTTTTTCCGTGAAGAACGGTTCCGTTAGGAAGCGATGATCGCCCGCCTTCTTTACCGTGTGCCGTAGAAAGGCCTGCTAGCTCACTAGCAGGCCTTTTTTTGCAGGGACCATAGGGATACTAACGGCGCTCATGCATACCTAGTAATTCGCTCGGCCTACCCCGCAGCCGAACGCGGGACGGGACGGGACGGGACGGGACGGGACGGGACGGGACGGGAATTTTTTCCAGAGTCCTCCGCGTCCTGCCAACTGGGTGTAACGTCGTTGTCCGCGCAGGGGCTGACCTAACGCATGCGGCTAACTATCGAGCGTGGCCAAGCCAGCCATGGACGAGCTGGTTGCGGCGATGGCGGCCCCTGGATTCCCATAACCAAAACCAAACTCTCGATACACCCAGACCCGGTCCTCGTCGGTCGTCTCGAACATGTATAGGCGATACATTACGACCAGCGACAGCAACCGTGTGGCCACTAGGTTGTCCGCGACACGCTTCTTTAGCTCACGAAGCTCAGCACGAGGCAATCCATTACCCGAATCCAAGCATATCGCGACCGAGATCAGGTCAAAGGCCGAGGAATTCGTTCGCTTGATAACCGCTTCTACATCGTCACGCAAATCGGGGGAACGTGCGCATTCCGCTGCGTGGACCACGTAGCCAAAGCTCAACATTTCGATAATCAACGCAATGATGCGCTCCACTAGCTTCCGCCGTTCCTCGAGATTCTTAACAGCCTTGCCGGCAAAGGAGTCCGCTCTGCGCTGAAGCCGCTCAGGCTCTTTAATCAGTGCGACATAGATGGCTCGCAGGCCGCGCATCGAACCGTTGAAAATGCTGCTTAGAAGCTCCTGCTTCCGGCTGTGACGGAAGCTCGAGTATTGGGCTTTGAGGAGCAGCCCCAATACCTCGGTGGTCTTGAACAGCATGGTCGTCTGAGCTTGAAAGCTAGCTTGATCGCCCGTCTCGGGGACATCCATCAGGCCGTCGTCGCCGTCGTCCATGTCATCCTGGAATTCAGCTGCCTTGGCCCGATGCTCCTTCGGCGTACCGCCTCTGAACTCAATCTTCGGCGCAGCCTTGGTCACCAGATCTGTGACATCACGAATGTCACCATCAAAGCAAACGGGATTGAAATCGGCGAATAGAGCGTCGAGGGTGCCTTGGATAGAGCGCACAAAGAAGTCCTCGTGCGCATGATGAGCCAAGAACAGCACCGTGTTGGCATTGTCACGCACATACAATTGAGCACAGGCCGATTCGATGTACGCCCGAACCTCTTTGTCGTCGATCTGCTCAGCGAGATATTTGCCCTTGAGATAGTAGTACACATACGGGTAGCGAAACGACAGAGACGAGCCGCGACGCTCCAGGATCTTGGCTTTGAGTAAGAATTCCAATCGGGACTCAAATTCGGTCGTCGTCCACTCCTTCGCGTATTCCTGCGTGAACCTTCGCATACTCGCCTCAGACAGGTCCTCCGCACCACCTAAATGAAACGTCCAAGCAAGGTGCGCACAATAGTCGAACAGTTCGTTGAACTTTTCTAAAGGCGCATGAGAGCCACGGAATGCCTCCGAGATAAGGTAGTGGTAGTAATGACCGAGGCTGCTGTCGATAAGCTCAGGCCCACGCTTGACCGTCAGGCTTTGCAGTAGCGTGACCAGGTAGAGCGGCAGCGCCGGAATAACCTTTCGAGTCATGACATGATTGACCACGCGCTCAGACTCGTCGCAACGGACCGTGAACTCAGCTTCGCTGAGGTTGGGTTCGGAGAATCCGTACCAACGCTGGATCAGCTCTTGGCGTGCTTTGTATCCAAATGGCTGAAGACTAAACCGGCGTAGCTTGACTCCGTCCAGCTCCAGACCGCCCGTCGAGAACGCCTTGTCACACGCTATCAACAGGCCACCGCAGACTGCCTTAAGGTTCGCTAACAGCACGCGACGATGTTGCTCGTTCTTGAGCCCGACGAATTGGAAATCATCGACGAGGACGACTTTTCGCGCCACTTCCAGCTGCTGGAAGCGGAGATAGTCGGTTTCGTATTGGGCTTCGAAGGCGCCGCGAATCACCCGCTCGATCTGATCAGGCTGGGTGTGTTTGAGATCCTTACCATTGACGATGACCGGAATCAGCGCTGCATCGCGATACCGCCCAAAGAGCTGATAGAGCAACGACGTCCGGCCCGACTTCTCCTCGCCAGCTACAATGACACCAGTCTTGAGCCACTCCATCGAGGCCAGTTCGGTGCTTGAATAAATCGGCATAGACCCGCGCTTACCGCGCTGGGCCTGATCGGTCATGTCAGGGTATACAAAAAACTGGGCCAGCTCGATTTCTCGGCTGTAGGCGTCCATGATTGGCGCACCTGGGTCATTGAGTGTTCGCTCAAAGGCGGCGCGAACTACGAAGGCCTCACCTTCGGTCAATCGAAGCGCCCGGGGCTGTACCCAAGGTGCGTCGGCCGCGGGCACAAATCTGGTGCCATCGAAGCTGAAACGCCAGGCCGAGACCTGCTCGGCTCCGGTATCAACCGTTAGCACCAAGAAGCTCGCGCGGCCCAGGCCATCGTGTTCTTGCAAGGGCCCGCATTCGACAAAGGTGGTCGTGGCCGCTTCGGTGTCAATGGTTAGCCCGACGTTGGGCTCGTGCTCATGGCCGGTGATCACGATCTGCGATCGCTTCTTCAAAAATGCACGGTAAGGCCGGTACGTCGCTTGATGCAGCCAGTTCGACGGGTGATGCTGGATAGCCACCCGAAGCCCCCTTGCGCTCGGCGCCAAAGCTGGGGCGAAGTCCTCCCAAGGGAACGTGAGCTCGCCGATCTTTTCCTTGAGCGTCGACAGCCAAGCGACGTTGATGGCATCGATGAATACGGACTCGTCGCCCACGACGATCTCAGTGGTACGCCACAAGCGATCACTGATGTCGCGCTTGTTGGTTACACCCTCGAGTGCGTCACGGAAGGCGAAGAACGCCTCCTGAACTCCGGTGCACTTCTTGACGACCTCGTCGTCAGCCTTGTCGCCACTCAGCACGCCCTTGATGAGCATTTTTCGTATGGAGTCGTTCTGGGAGAAGTCGCAGTCATGGTTACCGGGTACGACAGCGACATGTATGGGCAGGTCTCGCTCGGCCCGCAGGCTTGAAATTATTTCACTGAAGAATGGTGTGGCTAGATCGTATTCCTCTGCTCGACCGCTAAACGCGACATCCCCGGCGATCAGCATGAGTACGGCGTCCACATTGGCCAAGCAGACATACGACGCCTGCGCAATCTCTTTTGCCTTACCCAAGATAGGGTCGGCAGCATGTGAGATATGGACGTCGCTCAAGATGAGCATCGCGACCTTCATGGGCGCTCCTGGATTGGGTCATCGACATGGCGCAGGCCGATCAATGGCTTGCACCCCACTCTCAGGTGAACCCATTGGTGCCTCATCCACGGAGCGACCAGCGATGATCCGAATGGATCACCGCGTTGGCGGCGCGCATGAAACCCTGTGCTTCCCCTGTAGCGATCCATCATATCAATGTGCTGAAGCGTCCTCAGTGATATTTTTTCGACCACTCCCCTAAGGCCAGTACGCATTTTCGGCAACGCGTCATGGGCGTGCCTTCGTGTCACGAATGCCGATCCTTGGCAACGCTACGCGGTGCCAGCGGCTCAGGCAGGACGAGGTCGGGGCTTGATGCGTAGGGCCGATGGCACGACGCGCACCGATGGTGCTAGCGCGTGGACGTCTTCGATGGTCGCCTGTTGCTGCTCTGCTGTCATGGCAGGCCCCAGAGTGACGGTGAGATCGTCGAAAGCGTCATAAGCGAGGGGCAAGTCGATGAACTCGACTTCGGGATGCAAGTCGGCGAACACCATCCGCTCTAGGGCCGCCTCCACCATATTCACCATTGACCGCTCATATGCCGCCGGATCCGCCGTGTAGACCATAGCCGGACCACGAATCGCGTGGAGAACGAAGCGATACTCCGCTTGGTCCGCCCATCCGCTGTCTTTGACACGCGCCAAAATTGAGCCGTCGCCTCTGACGGTAATGCCCTCGTTTGTGACATTAATGAGCTGCGCGATGACGGCCTGCGGATCGGTGGCGTAGTGCACTCTTCCGCCGAAGGTCTCTTGCAAGTCCCCGCTCATGGGGGTCGCGATATAGCCGTTTCCCAAGAAGGTCTCTTTTGAGAAGGGAACTAAAAGATCGGTCACCTTGAGGCCCACACGCTGAGGCGTGCCATCGGGTTTTAGCCTTCCGGTGCCTCGGGATATCTCCAGAGACAGTGGTGACCATGGAAAGCGCAAGGTGTCTACCGAGAGGCGAACACCTTGGTCAAAGTCGCCGTAACGCGACCACATGCCTGCTTCGCCGACTGTTGCCTGCGACCAAGAACTGATGAAGAACGATTTCCGATGTACAAGCGCATGCTGAAACGGCACCTCGGACTCATCGTCGAGCAAGTCCGCGCGCCTGAAGCGAATCGTTCGGTTGGCGAGAATCAGTTTGAGCGTGGCGGCACTGGTGTAGTGGTGAATCATCTTCGTTAACGACAAACATAATGGCTCGAGCATGACGGCGCGTCGGCGCCTGACTGGGCTTGACAGCGAGGGCAGGCGTGGGGCCTGAAAGACCTACAAGCGGCGCCGCGAACAGGCGTATCACGACGTTTGGCTTTCGCCTGGCTTGCAAGATGAGCTGCCAGCGGATTGCACCTCGGTCGAGCCGATTGATGTGGTGATTTTTCTGCGGCCTATTATGGCCGTTTGCAATACTGGTGTCTGCGGCACATACGATGCGACGAAAGATGGTCTTTGCGTTCGTCCATTACCAACGACTTCCTTGACCGTTCGTCTACCCACGAGTGCAGACGAACGATGCAGCCCTAGCGCGAGCATTTGCCTCAATTTTCTGATCAGGTCACCACGTCCGGGACGCACCCCTAGACCTCGCTTGCAGACCACCCGTAGTGGGCCAGAGCAATGCGTAGGCTGAGTCGCCGACGCGGATTGCATCCTCCATGATCTCCATGCCGCCCCCAAACGTCCACCCATCAAACCAAGCGTGGGCCGGTACGCGGCGAGGCCCACGTGCCGGCTCCGCTCTGAAGCTCAGGTCAAACGCGGCGCTCTCCGCCCCCAGCGCCTCTGTAGGAAACCAACCCGCTTCGGTACCCGCTGGACCTCGATGGAACCACTGCCTTCGCCCATGCTTGGCCACGACAAACAGCAACGGTGAAGCGCTCAATTCTGACATTCGCAGAGCGGTTGCGACGAGGCTAGTTGAGAAAGCTGATGCAACGGAACGCATGTGCTTCCACGTTGGTTGCGCTGCGTCCACGAAGGGTACAAAAAGTCGTGTGGGCATCAATAGCGACGAGGCGTAATGATCGGCCGTCAGCTCTGGCTCTCGACCTACTCGGGGGTCGCCGTCTATGTCGCCCGACAAGCAATACAAGCCTTGACCTCGGTGATAGTGCCAGTGTCCCAATTCGTGGGCTAACGAGAACCGTTGCCGCTCTGTCGAGCAGTCCCGATTGACTGTGACCATGGCACGAGCCTCATGTCCAACGAGAAGCGCATCGCAACCAGTCAAGCGGCGATAGGTTACCGAGATGCCCACTGTCAACGCGATCGCGTCGAGATCGATGTCTTTTGGATGGTCAATGCCCAGCTCGTCGATGAGCGCCTCTGCGGCCAAATCACTGGCCACTCGATGGCTCCGAGATTAAACCCAATGCTAAGAGAGAGCGATAGACTTCTAGCGCATCGCTTTCCGACAAGGTCTGGCCGTTTCTCGCGGCCATAGTGATCGGCCGTTCTCCCGGGTTGGCACGCCAGTATCCGAGCACCGCTGCCTTGGCTTCGGCGCCGGACACGCTAGGTAGTGCGTCGGCGCGCGATTGGCCGGCGAGGGCCATCTTTGCCCTGGCCAATCGGGCAGCCCCGCCGGCTCGCTTCGCGCCCATCAATGCGCGCGCAGCGGCGGCATCGGCGGCAGACACATCGCCAAAGGCCAGGCGCAGCTCCTCCTCGACCTCCGCGTCGGTCAGGCGATCGACATCCTCAAGCAGGAAATCAAGCGTCCGTTCGAACTGGTCTTTCGCATCGTTGGCGTGCTTGGTCATGCCGTCCGCTCCTCGTCGGCGTCGCGATCCCGAAGCCGGCGGATCTGCCGCTCCAGGGACTCGAACTCGGTCCAAGGGATGCTAAGCATGTCACGCAACTCCTCGCGCGACATCCCTTCTGCTCGCCCCTCAAGAACCATTAGTACCCGACCGTCTTTCGACGCCGCCGCGATGCGTTGCACCCGCGCGACGAGGTCGTTCATCCACACCACGGCGTCCTCGGCCGACTCGACGACCAAACCATCGAGATCCTCCGAGACTTCGTCCAATGCATCCGTTCGCTCCGCCTTCTTGCGCAGGTTATTTAGTTCGCTACGCATGGCATTCGCAAGAAAGGTCACAACGGGTACATGCCTGGGACAGATTCGTCGGCCAGTCAAGGCCGCATCTAGGGCTTCTTGCAGCACGTCTTCAGCGCTTGAGCCTGGCAGGCTCGATGCGAGACGGGAGGCGGCGACCATCAATCGCCGCCATTCGGCACGCGTAAGCTGCTGAATCAATGAATGAATTTCGTCCGTAGACCGGATGGAATGATCGGGATCTGCTTTGGTCACGGCGGCCTCCTTGTGCTTAGGCTCTCCAGACGCGCCCGTTAGGACACGCCACCCAACTTTACCGCCAACGCGATGCCCCTGGAGATAGTTCCTTCGGTCATGTCCGAACTTGCCGTTTCCAAGCGCCTAAGGATATGGGCGGCCCTGTGCCCGACCTAACGCGTTGTATGTTCGATTCTTAGTCGAACACAGCATCTGTGTCCATGGACTCATAAAGATGAGTTGTCTCTAATTTCATGACCGCCATGGGCTTTTATACGGACCTCCTCGAGAGCACAGATTATGACCACCGAAAAGAAAAAGCTTCATATTTTCGTCAACCAGGATAGCCACGAGGTCGAGACACAGACGATTTCGTACGAGCGTGTCGTCGATCTCTACCTTGGCGCAGGCCAACCGCAGTCGAAACAGTACGTCGTCAAGTATTCCCATGGCCCCTCGGAGAATCCGAGTGGCACGCTCGCACCTTCAGAAGAGGTTAGAATCAAAAATGGCATGCGATTCCGTGTTTCTGGAACTGGCGAGTCGTAATCCGTTCGTCCGGGACCTCCATGAACTCGGCTACCACGCCGACTTCTTGGGGGGGCACTTTTCGCTCTACGGCTTGCCCTACCTGGATCAGGCCGGCGCTATTCAATATGGCGATCTGTTCACCCCCGTTGCCCTTGGTCCCGAATCAGTGATCGAGCCTGCCGGCACCCACCAGGTGTGGTGGCGTGGCGGCCGGCCGTACGCCGCGGGCGGAGTCGAGCTGGGCATTGGTGCCGCACCTGCGACTGTCCAGATCATTCCCGGCATCATGACGGACTGGGCGTTCTCGTTGAAGCTGCGGGACGATGACCAGCAGCCGCGCAACTACGTCTCCTTCCAAGAGAAGATCCAAACCTATCTCGACGTCATAGTCCGGCCAGCTATAGCGGCGCATCCCGGCGCGACACCTTTGCGTGGCATCGAACGGCGGGCTGCCGAGCAGGGATCGCCGCTTCGGCTCCCAGACACGGCTTCTTCGAACTACGGCATTAACGACCTAAGTGACCGCCTTCGACGAAAAAAGGTAGCCATTGTCGGACTCGGGGGTACCGGATCATGCATCCTGGATTTTGTTGTGCGAACACACTTGGAAGCCATCACGTTGTTCGACGATGACAAGATTCACGTCCATACGCTGTTTCGGATCCCAGGAGTCATAGGCAGCAACGCCATCGGAAAGCCGAAGGTCGAAGCACTGAGTCAGTACTACGACAGTTGGCACGCTGGCATCACACCTGTGCCAGAGCGGGTTACCGCCGAGAACATAGATCGTCTGCGCGATTTCGACTTCGTCTTCGTCTCAGTCGACGATGGCCCCTCGCGGCGCTTCATCGTCGAATGGCTGAGCAATGGGGGCATCCCCTATGTCGATTGCGGTATGGGACTCAATCGATCCTTCGGCGGAACGCTTAACGGCGTGGTTCGCATCACCGGAATCGATCGCGAGGCCTACGAACGAGCCGTGGATAGCCCATACTTGCCAACTGTGAATCCGAAGGATGCGGAGTACCGCAAGCAGGCGCAGATCATTGAGCTCAATGCGCTGAATGCGGCGATGGCCGTTGTCCGCTTTAAACAGCATTTCGGGCTATATGACCGGACGAACGACGCCGCGTGGTACACCTTCGAAACCGCGTCATTTGAAGCGGACGCCGAGCGAGCCAGCGAATGAGATACAGATATGAGGCAGTACAGCGTATTCCTGCGGAGTTGATCGCGGGCGTCGTGTACCACAACGTGGAATTCGAGTTAGCAGCGCTCCTTTGCGCATGCGGATGCGGTCACCGTATCACGCTGTTGGTGCCAGACGGTCACCGTATCTCAGCGACGGTGACTGGACCGTCTATTACGCCGTCGATTCTCGTTGCTGATGCTCCGTGCCACTCGCATTACTTTATTTCCAATGGAGAAGTGGAATGGCTTCGGGCCTTCTCACCAAGCCAAGCCGAAGCGATCATGCGGAAGCAGGTAGCACGTCACGTCGCCTCTGATCGGGCTAGTCGCTCGTGGCGGGAGCGCACGCGTCGGGTGATCGCACGAGCAACGGGCAGGCTCAAGCGGTTCATCACCTTCGGCCGATGAGCCAAGGGGGAGCCGCCGCTAGCTCTTGGCACTCCGCCCACTGCGAGTATGACGCGGCGAGCCGGGGATTGGCCGGACTACTGGTCAAAGACCACTGCCG
Organism: Luteibacter jiangsuensis; assembly: GCF_030812295.1. Lineage (GTDB taxonomy): Bacteria > Pseudomonadota > Gammaproteobacteria > Xanthomonadales > Rhodanobacteraceae > Luteibacter > Luteibacter jiangsuensis_A. Next base: position 602,498 of record NZ_JAUSSK010000002.1, on the reverse strand, counting down.
CCCGTGTTCGGCCCGCATGCGGCCGCTCTTAATCTTGATGCGACCACAAGGATACAAGCCCAAGACTTAGCTGAGACCCATGTTTATTCATCCAAAGCGACGCGCGTATTGATAGGATTGCCGCCGCCGTACAGTGACTGTTTGGATTCAGACTAACGAAGCCGCCCCGACGACGCCCGCCAAAGAGTGACTGGCGACGCCGCTGCGTTGCAGTCCCTATCACTCGAAGAGCGCCCGCAGTAACGAATACTCTCGCTTGATCAAACTATGTAGAGACTGCCTGTCATGCTTCGGAAGCGATGCCCGCTCTCGTTTGGCGTCATCGCTCTGAACCCTATCAAAGCTTTCGCCACAATCAACGTTGTGAAAATAGTCCGACGTGTTGATCTCTGCAATCGGTGCAAAGAAGCCAGTCTCCCTGCTGTACACCGCCCCCTTCACTCGATAGAACCGGAGCAATTCAGTTGTCACGATTTACGCTGAAGCTCAGATGCGACTCGACATCGTAATTACTTCCCCGGAACTCCTATTGTAGGTGATCGACATCGATCGTCGCACCAATTGATCCAGCAAAAAGCGACATGGACGGGGGAATCTCAATACTCGGACATCGCGGGTCATCGCCCATAACGACAATGGTTATAACTGCTCTACCTTCTGCAGAAAAACGACGAAAAGCATCGATGTTGGACAGAAGATCTTTCTCGATTGTGTTCCAATGTGACTCCACGGACTGTTCCGGGCCGCCTTCCGAGCGAAGCGTCCATAGATTGGATCTTGGTAAGTCTCGCTCGCTGTTTCGCTCGCCTCGCAATAATTCCGTATAAGGCTTGATGCGAGTAACGGCAGAAATATCACGAGGATGCGTGGTTGTGCCGATGAGTGAAAATGAGATGAACAATTTCGACGACATTACTTCCACCCGTTCGAGTTCATATTTAAGTATTCCATTTGCCCGGTTCCTTGCCGTGGCCCGGAATACATGTTCCCATTCCCGTCGACAAATATGTCACGGTCGCTGCCGAGGTTTAGATCCCTCTTCATTTCATGTGCGTCTTTGTATCCGTTTGCCTCACATGCCTTGTCCAACTGTCCCGGTGACATCCGCTTCGCATCCTTCGCATCTTGTGGCGAGGGCTGTGATCCATCGTCGGAGCATTTCTGGAGGTCGAAGCCGGGAAGCTTGAGAATCGTTTTGCACTTTGTAGCGAGCCCTAGAGGATCTACGTAACCAAGCGGATTGCTTCCTACGTAGGCGAACGTAGTAGTGCCTGCGAGTAAACCGAGTGGATCGCTTTGAATGTACCGCCCAGTTGCGGGTTCATAGTCACGGTTTACGTTGTAGCTCAGCCCACTCTCTGCATCGAAGTACTGACCGGGAAAACGAAGATTCAACGTGTAACCCGTCAGAGACGCCGGCAGCATCTCGCCAAACGGGTTTCCCTGAAACACCAACGTCCAGATCGTCACGCCCTTGGCATCGGCGACCGCACGAGGCGTACCCAATGCATCCGCGTGAATATATCCGAAAGTCGCAATTCCGCCAGCGATGTCGACCGTTGCAATAGGCAAGTTGTCCAGCCAGACAATATCCCGGTTCGTGGCCCCATACTCGGCCAATAGCTGACTGTTTTCGTCATACACGAACCGCGTGATACCAGCAGCAGGCGTTGTTACCGTCTTGGACACTCGCTGTCCGAGCGCATTGTAGACGTACGTACCTACCGTAGCGCCATTGCGCCGGACCGCCGTCATGCGATTGCGGCCGTTGTAACCGTAGCCGAGTGCCTCGCCGGCGATCGTGCTTCCGGTCGTGTTTCCATTGGAATCGTAGGTACGGGAATCGGTTCCTACGCTCGTGAGCCAATGAGTACCTGCCTGATAGCCGTAAGCGCCGGTGGCTTGTCCTGGCGCCACCTTGTTCAGTCGATCGCCGGTCCTGTTATACGTGTAGGCCTCGATCGCCGCGCCATCCGCGTCATTCACGGAGGTCAGGCGGTAGAGCGGATCATAAGTGTAGGTTTCCGTTGCCGGAATGGCGCCAGGGGTGGCACCGAGCGACACGAGGTTGCCCATGACGTCGCGTGCGAAGTGCAGATCGAGCGCCGGGCTGGAGACGTCGGTGACCGCAAAGTTCGCATCGTAAGTTCGCGTAACGGTCTGCCCGCTCCCCAGGCGGTAACTTGCCACCGGTCCGAAAGGCAGATAGGTGACGCTACTGACCACGGTCTGGCCCACCCCAGGGGCCGTGAAGAGTATCGATACCGTGCGACCCCGGTAGTCCCGCGAATAGGTCACCTTGCCACCATTTGGATACGTCACGGTGTCCAGCCGATCCGCGCGGGTATAGGTGTAACTGGTCGTGTCGGTCTGTGTTCCGAGCGTCTGGCTCTTCCGGGTAACGTTCCCACGCCGGTCGTAGCAATAGGTCGTTGTCACGGCCGATTCCACGATGCGGGTGAGCCGGCCGATCGGGAAGGAGCCCGCGCATCCGGTCGTACTGTCCGGCTCGTCGTAACGCCACAACACGTTGTCGGCGGTCGTCGGGTAAGTCGCCGAGGTACGACGGTTCAGTGCGTCGTAGGTGTAGCTGACGGTCGTGCCACGGGCATCCGTGCTGGTCGTGGCGTTGCCAGCCTCGTCGAAACCTGCCGACGATGGCCCCGTATCCGGGCTCACCTGGTTCACGACATCGCCGAAGGCGTTGCGAACGTACGTGGTCGCTAGGCCCTCGGGGTCGCTGATGCCCTCGATGTGATCGAGCGCATCGTATTGCGTCACGGTCTGCGTGTTTTGAGTGGCCGCTGTCTTCCCGCTGGCATCCTGAATAGCCACGACCAGTCGATCCAGGCCGTCGTACGTTGCCTTCGTCTGCACGCCCAGGCCGTCGATGTTTTGTACGAGATGGCCGTTGCCGTCGTATGCGGCGGGGGCGCTGGCATCCATGATCACGTGGTTCAGGCCGTCGAAGAGTCGGGTCAGGCGTCCCAAGGCGTTGTATGTCCGCGTTACGCCCTTGATCACGACGCCAGACGGATTGAGCACCTGCTCTTGCACGCGATTGCCCGCCGCATCGAGAATATAGTGAATGCGGTTTCCCGCGGTGTCCTTGATGTCCGTCAGGCGATGGGCGTTGTCGTAGATAAAATTCGTGACGACACCGCTGGGGTCGGTGAGGGTCTCGACGTTGCCGTACGTTGTGTAGGCAATTTTCGTCAGGACGTCGCCCGATGCATCCGAGCCATCGGCATTGGCCCGTACCGTCCGCGATTGTAGCCATCCGCGTGGCGTGTACGTGAGATCGGTGATGACGCCATTGGCATCGATGGTGCGCGTCGGTCTACCCGCGCCGTCGTACTTCGCAATGCGGGTGACGTGGCCCAATGCATCGGTGACGGACTTCAGGTCGCCGTGTCGCCACTGAGCGGTATCGTCCATGTAGTACTGGTACGTCGTGGTCTGCACCACGTCCTTGCGCGGTCCGGTGATACTCAGCAGAAGACCGGCTAGCGGACACTGTGTGGTGTCGACCACAGCGCAATAGGTGTAGATCCAGCGACGTACGCCAGCAGGGACATCTCCGGTCGGCGAGCAGACATAGGTCGAAGCGCCAGGTTCTGCGAGATCCGCTTGGCAACGTGCAAGCAATAGCCCTGTCGCATCGTAGACCTGGCTCGTGGCCATGAGCGCCGTTCCGGCACCGTCGAGCACACGCGTCACCAATGGCAAGCGAAGACCCGTGTCCCATGTGGTCTGCGTGCGCCGCTCCTCGGGCAGGCCCACTGCTTCGCTGGTCGACTCCAGTAACCCAAAGGCGTCGTATGTGGTCTGCGTCGAAACGCCGTTGAAGTCCACCATGCTCGCTGGGAAGCCGCGCGCATCATACGTGCGAGACTGCCAGGGCTGACCGCAGTCGGGGGTGCAAGGACCGTCGAGCGAACCCACCCTCATCAGGCCGTCGATAGAAACGGGCGCGATGCGAACGGTATTGCCTAGCGGGTAGGTGATCGCCGAGGTTCCATCGGCCTGGTAAGCGATCCGCGTGGTGCCAACATTGCCGTTGAACGTCGACGAGGTTGCCCGTCCAAGGTCGTCGTAGGTGATGCTTTCGTAACGTATACCGCGCTGGTCCGTGATGCCCGTCAGCGCGTTCGGCAGCGGTGTTGCACCGACAAAGCCGCTCTCGTTGTAGGTATACCTACGGGTTTGATTGTCCGCATAGACCACCTGACTGAGGTTGGACGAGGAAGAGCCGTAGCTGTAGGACAGACTCTTGCCATCGGGCAGCTTCACCACACTGAGCCGGGCGGAGCTGTCGTAGGTGAAGACGAGCTGGCGGCCCTTTGAGTCAGTTACCGTCGACAGCAATCCGATCGCCGGCGAAGGCGTGGCCGTATAACTGAGCGTGATTCCCTGGCCGTCCTGGCCAACCACCGATATCAGGTGACCGGCCAGATCATAGTTTTCGGTCTGTCGTGTGCCGCCGACAAACAAGGCGTACCCCATGGGCGCGCCCTGCGCGTCACGGAGATCGGTGAGGATGTCCGTCCGCGTGTCGGCGAGCCATGAGCCGGTACTGTCGCTGCGCGTGTAGATCGTCTGCTTACCGTCGGGGCGCAATGAAATGATGGTGTTCGCTGGATTGCCCGAGATGTTCAGCGAGCGATCGAAGACGTGCCGCCAGCGGAACCCCATGGCCGCCGGTGCGGTCGCGCCGTTGCTGTTGTAGAAGCGCCGGAAGGTGAGCCAGGGGCCGCCCTCGTAGTCGTCCTCCTGAAGATGGAAGTTACCGGTGGAGGCATCGATCGGGTCGCCCACGACGTTTGCACCCATGACCTCGGCGCAAGACGAGCCGTTGGCATTGCCGCTGGCGGTGCCGCCGCTCCCGCTACCGGACTTGGCGGAGCCGAGACCGCCATCGCACCTCGCTCCGCTGCCGAGGTTCTTGGTTGCCTGCCCACCATAGCGCGTGATGTCCACCGTGCCACTGGAACAGCCGGCCTGGGTTGAGGTCCAGGTACCTTGTAATCGAGTGCCGTCCGGTGTCTCGGACAAGGCGAGCGACATCGACGTCTTGCATCCCGTGTTCGAGCCGCCTTGCGCAAGGATGGTGCCGTCGCCGATCGTCAACGTGTTCCCCGAGACGCCGCCGGCTATCGACCATAAGTACCAGCCACTGGCATTCGACAGCGGCGTCGTACGACGCGTGCCTGTCACATTACCGGCAACGTCCTGCGTGAGTTCGAATTCCTCGGCCCAGTCTGCGGCGGTGGAATCACCGGCTGCATGCAGGTTGCCGTGCCAGGTGCCGGTCACGTCAACGGTGGCAGCGATGCCGTTTGGTGCGGCTGCCGGGACAGTCGTCGTCCACGCCGGGAGCTGTCGTCCTGACGACGGCGAGGCATCCTGACCACGTGCTTCCGGCGAGATCACCGCGCCAGCGACGAAAAGCACCAGAACAGCATACCGCCATGCGATACCGACCAAACCCATCCCTGTGGCGGGCCAATTCGCCCTCCCTCCCTGAGTGCCCCGAACGTCCATCGCGTTTCCCTGCCGTGTTTGTCTGAGCGCGTGGAAAGCCCGATGCGCGCTGCACGCAAGACTACGTATTCAGGAAGTAGCGAGATATAGGAGTGGTCCTACGTGACGCGGCTAGTTATATGCAGTTTTGGCAAGGAGCCATCAAGCGTGTAACCGGTCGCCGCGGCACTAGCTACGCCGCCAGCTGCCGGTTCCGCGCGAGGTAGCGAAGCCCGATCGAAAGCGCCATCTCGTACCCGGCGGCGGGATTGCCCGGCGTGGTGACACTCACCAGGGACGGATGAGCCGGAGAGATCGTCGCCAGGTCGCCGGCGCGGCTATCGGCGTGGATCTCGATCAACGGCACGCTCAACGCGTTGAGCGCGCGGCGTAACGGAGCCACCTGTCCCTCGGGTATCGCATCCGCGTCGACGTCCAGAAGGACCAGGTCCACCGAGGCAGCCTCCCGGCCGGCCAGGCAATCGGTCACCTGCTCGATGTCGGCGCAAGCTCGCCAGACCAGGTCTTCCCCTTGCGCTTGCGCGCGGTCCCATAAACCCATCAACGCGTCATCGGCGACCGCCTCCGCTTCTTGGGGATGAACCGGAGCGACAAGCAACAGAATCGACATCGGAGAACTCGGCAGTGGGAACGGGCCCAGTATCTGCCTGCCCGCCGTAAATTCTCCCGGTCGAGCGGGGCGGCGAGCCGTAAAAATCGCGTCAAGTTACATCCAAGTGACTAACCCGTCTTGGACAGATTCTTGAACGCCATCCCCAGCGTATGCAGCGCACTGCGCGACCGATTGTCATGAAGCGCCGAATACAGCACCACCTCGTGCGTGGGTAACGGAGGCAATGAAAGCGCTTGGCCGATATCGATGGTACCGGACGGTGCGGCACGCCTCGGCAATACGGCGACCGCCAAGCCGATCGTAGCCGCGGCTCCCACCACGGCAGCACCCTTGCCGATGAACACTTCCGTCCAGGCGATGCCGGCACTATCCAGCGCACGGACCGCTGCCGCGCGAATGCTGCATGTTTCGCCCTGGGTCGACAGCGGGAGCGGTTGACCTGGGCGCGGTTGCCAATGCGGAGCGGCGATCCATGCGAACGATTCGGCAAACAGCACTTCACCATGGCGACGGCGATCTTCCGGCTGCAACACCAGGGCGGCATCCAGCACGCCGTCGTCGTAGGCCTTGAGTACTTCGTTCGAGCCGGCGACGCGCAACTCGATCACCAGATGGGGATCGTGCTCGTTCATCCAGAGCAACAACCCGGGTAACTCACTGCCCACCAACTGATGGCTGACGCCGATCACAAGTCGCCGCTGCTTCACGTCGAACGACGCGATGGCGCGTTCGTGCGCACCGACCAACTCACGAGCGGCCTCCATGAATGCGGCTCCCTCGGCGGACAGCCTCACCTGGCGCGGCGTCCGCTCCAGCAGGCGCCGGCCCAGCTGGTCTTCCAGCCGGCGCAACTTCAGGCTGATCGCCGACTGCGTGCTGTTCAGCGCCTCGGCGGCACGGGTGAAGCTCTGCAACTCAGCGATCAGGACAAAGGCTTTGACGGCATCGAGATCGAGGGCTTTCATGGTGTATCCATTTCATTCTTAAATGACTGAAACACATATTCATATATGTTCGAAATGAATGGTAGCGCACTAAACTGCGCCGCACATCGGCAGGAAATCCCCGTCATGAAATCCTCGAAGACGCTTCTATTCGCCCTTCTGGCCCTTCTCCCGATCCGTGCAGTCACCGCCTCGGAGCCCGGCACCACGAATACGGCCGCTCCCATCGAAGGCACCTGGACACTCGCCTTCGCCGACGTTCAACATCCGGACGGAACGCGAACGCACGACTACGGCGATGCCCCGAAGGGCGTGCTGCAAATCGATCGCGCCGGTCACTATTCGCTGTTTATCTTCAACAGCGCCCGGCCTAGGTTCGCCGCCAACGACAAGAACGCGGGGACGCCGGATGAATTCCGATCGGTCATATTGGGAACGAGCTCTCACTTTGGAACGGTCGAGGCCGATCCCGTGAAGCGAACGCTCACGTTCCACATCGAGGGGGCGACGTATCCGAACTGGGAGGGAACGACCCAGGTGCGCAGCTATGAACTGAGCGGCGACATGCTGAGCTACAAGGTGCCGCCGCGGCCCAATGGCGATATTCCATTGACGGGCTGGAAGCGAATTTCTCGCTGATCCAGGCAAGGACATCCGCTCGCGTGAGCGTCCCGCGAGCGGAATCCACCCAGAACGTCCTACCCCACCTCCTCGCGGGTAGTTGACAACCGCACGTTCCTGCACCAGCATGGATTTCCCATTCGGACTTCTAAACACCCAGACATCTGGTCGTCCTCCGGAGTAGAACCGCCATGATCACGCAGCCCACGACCGACACGCGCTATCCGATCGTCCCCACGATCGGTGCGTGTTGCTGTTGTCCTGCCTGATCCTTCGGGCGCACCTGCGCCCCTCCGCCTGACGGGCGGATAGAAACACCTCCCCCTAGTCCCCTGCGTCACGCGCGGCTCCTCGCCGCGTGCCGTACCGCTGCCCGCACCATCCAGGAATCCGTTCATGAGGCATGCCCTGCCAGCGCGCTTGTCGCTGTCCGTCCTTTTCGCCACCAGCTTGTATGGCCCCGTCACCCACGCCGAAGATGCCGACAAGGCCGAGGACGCCACCAAACTGCAGACGGTGGTCGTCACCGGCACCCGCTCCGTCAATCGCAGCCAAAGCAGTTCGCTGTCACCGATCGACGTGGTCACGTCGCAGGACTTGCAATCATTCGGCGATACCCAGTTGGGCGCCGTGCTATCGCGGCTCACCCCCTCGCTCAACTTCCCGCGCGCCCCGGGCAACGACGGCTCGGGTATCGTGCGCCCGGCCGCGCTACGCGGCCTGTCACCCGACCAGACACTGGTCCTGGTCGACGGCAAGCGCTGGCACACCAGCGCGCTGCTCAACTTGCAAGGTGCGCTCGGCCGCGGCTCCGCGCCCGCCGATCTCAACGCGATCCCGATCTCGGCCATCGACCACATCGAAGTGCTGCGCGACGGTGCCTCGGCCCAGTACGGCTCCGATGCGATCGCCGGCGTGATCAACATCGTGCTCAAGGGTGCCGCCGGTACCGGGACCAATGAAGCGAGCATCACCGCGGGACGCTACAGCGCGGGTGACGGCAAGCAATGGCAGGGCGAAGCCAGCCTCGGTGTTCCGCTCGGCGGCGACAAGGGCTGGGCACGCCTGAGTCTGGTCCAGGGCCATGCGGACGCGACCCACCGTGGTGGCCGCGACTACCGCGATTCGTCCTCGCCCGTTTACGGCCAGAGGACGCAGCGCATCGGCGAGCCGGACATCGGCAACCACCAGGCCCTGCTCAACGTCCAGTACGCGCTGGCCTCGAACGTGGACTTCTACGCCTTCGCCAGCACCAGCAGCCGCGAGGGCACGTCGCCCGCCCTGTTCCGCACCTACGACAGCGCGCGCAACGTGCCGTCGATCTACCCGAACGGCTACCTTCCCCTCAACGACGTGCGCTCGATCGACAGCGCCGTGGTCGCCGGCGTGCGCGGCACCACCGCGGGCGGTTGGCGCTGGGACATCAGCGGCAACTATGGACGCGATCGGGTCAGCATCGACCCGACGCATACGCTCAATGTCGACCTCGGCGCGGCGAGCCCCACCCGCTTCAACGCCGGGCGCCTGATCGCCACGCAGAAGGCGTTCGATGTCGACGTGGCCCGCGATCTCGACGTGGGCTAGTTGACCAACCCGGTGACCCTCGCTTTCGGCATCGAGTACCTGCACCAGCAGTACGAGATCGAAGCCGGCGATCCGTCGTCGTATTTCGGCACGGGATCGCAGGGCTTCCCCGGGTTCACGCCAGGGGACGCGGGGCGCCACAGCCGTCACGACGTCGCCGAGTACGTCAGCCTGGAAAACCAGATCACCGACAAGCTGAACGGTTCGCTGGCGGTCCGTCACGAGGATTACAGCGACTTCGGCAACACCACGTCGGGCACGTTGTCGGCGCGCTACGACTTCACCGACAGCTTCGCGCTGCGCGGCACGGCGGCGACGGGTTTTCGCGCGCCATCGCTGCCGCAGCAGTACTACACGACCACGTCGACCAATGTCATCGGCGGCGTGCCGACGCAGATCCGCAATGTCGCGGTGAGCGATCCGGTCGCCCGCGCGCTTGGCGCGGAACCGCTCAAGCCCGAGAAATCGCATAACTACACCCTCGGCGCCGTATACGCGCCCGGCACGTGGACGCTGTCGCTCGACCTGTACCAGATCACGATCGGCAATCGCATCGTTCCCTCGGAGAACCTGGTCGGCGACGACGTGCAGGCGTACCTGCAGAGCCAGGGCTTCGCCAACATCCAGGGCGGCAGTTACTTCACCAATGCCTTGAAGACGCGCACGCGCGGCGTCGATCTCAGCAGCGGTTACCGCCTCGACTTCGGTGATGCTGGCAAACTCCAGCTCACGGTCGCCTACAACCGCAACCACACGTCGATCCTCTCGGTGGCACCCAACCCCGCCACGCTCGCCGAGAGCGGCCTGGAACTGGTACGTGTCGGACACATCGCGCAGGGCTACATCACCAACGGTGCGCCGCGCGACAAGATCGCCTTCGGTGCCGATTACGGCATCCGCGACTGGAGCGTCCACGCGGCGCTGACGCGCTACGGCCAGTTCACCGTCAACCAGGACCCGGTCGGCAACCCCGGTTTCGACCAGGTCTTTCCCGCGCGGTGGCTGCTCGACCTGTCCACCAGCTACGCGGTCCACGGCTGGACCTTCACGGCAGGCGTCGACAACCTCACCAACGTCTACCCGCAGAAGTACAGGACCGGAAGCGACGGTGCCGTCGGTGGCACCTGGCCTTATCCGGATTACTCGCCGTTCGGCTACAGCGGACGGTATCTCTACACGCGCATCGCCTATCGCTGGTGACCGCGCTTTTTCCACGACCGTCCAGGGGCTACAACGTGCATTCCAGGCTACCGATCCGCCGCCAGTTGCTGGCTGCGACACTTCTCTCCGTACTCGGCACGCAAGCCGCCTTCGCCCAGTCGACCACCGGCGCCATCTCGGGCCAGGTCGGCGATGCGCAGGGCGCCACCGTCGTCGTACAAGGCGGCAACGGCCTGACCCGCGAGGTCACGGTCGATGCCAAGGGGCGCTACAGCGCAAGCCAGCTTCCACTCGGCACCTATACCGTCACCCTCCGGCGAAACGGCGTCGACGTCGACAGCCGCAAGGACGTGGGGCTCAGGGTGGGCGCGTCGACCGACGTGTCCTTCGTCGCCAGCGCGGCCAATCTCGAAGGTGTCAGTGTCAGCGCCTCGCGCCTGCCCGATATCGACGTGACATCGGTGGACTCCCGCTCGGTGATCACCGCCGACCAGCTGGCCAAGCTGCCACTCACACGCAACGCGGATGAAATCGCCCGGCTCGCCCCCGGCGTCGTGTCGAACAGTGGTGGATTCAAGGGCCCGACCGGGTCGTCGCTGAACAGTTTCGGCGGCTCGGCGGCCAGCGAAAACGCCTATTACATCAACGGCTACAACGTGACCGACCCGCAACGCGGCATGGGCGGCATCTCCCTGCCCTACGGCGCCGTCGACCAGCAGGAAGTCTATACGGGTGGCTACAGCGCGCAGTACGGGCGCTCCGACGGCGGTGTCATCAACCAGGTCGGCAAACGCGGCAGCAACGAGTGGCACTTCGGCGGACAGGTGCTCTGGGAACCCGCCTTCGCGCGTGCCGGGTCGGCCAACACGTATTACACCAACGGCCTGCCCGCCTCGCCCGTCGCGGGTGATCTTTACCAGCCCAATCGCGAGGACCGCAGCTGGGTGACCACGGTGAGCAGTTACGTCGGCGGTCCGCTGATCAAGGACAAGCTGTTCTTCTTCCTGGCTGGCGAGTTCGAGCGGCAGGAAGGTTCGACGCACAACAACGTGGACGACACGAGTCCGGACGTGCAGTACCGGTATGGCTCGCCGCGCTGGTACGGCAAGCTGGACTGGAACATCACGGACAGCCACATCCTCGAGGTCACCAGCGCCTCCAGCAAACGCGAGACGCAAGGCACGATCTACGATTACGACTACAGCGCGCTGCGTCGCGGCGGACGGATCGGTTCGGATGACGACACCAAGACGGGCGGCGACGTGTGGTCGGCCAAGTACACCGGCTACATCACCGACGACCTCACCGTCTCGGCGCTGTACGGCAAGATGAAACTTGACCAGTACGACCAGCCGGGCTCGTATAACGGTGACCTGACCTACGTCAACGGACTCACGAACCAGAATCCAGCGCTCAACGGTGGCTCGCCGTTCGGCAACAACCAGACGGTGCAGACGTTGACCGATTCGGGCCGCGGCACCCGCAGCACCAACACGCGCTTCGACGTGACCTACGTGCTCGGCGACCACACGATCAGCGCCGGCATCGACAACCAGGTCACCCGTGCGCTCGACCAGGGCTCACAGGCTTCGGGCGATGGCTATTACTGGACCTACGGCAAGGCCGATCCGAATACGCCGATCTCCACGGGGCTGGGCGTCCCCGCCACCGGTGGCATCGTCAACGGTGAGCAGGGCTATTACGTGGTCCGGCATGTGGTCAGTTCGCTGGCCAGCGTGCGCGCGAGCCAGAAGGCCCAGTACATCGAGGACAAATGGCAGGTCGACGATCGCTGGCTGCTCTCGCTGGGCCTGCGCAACGACCAGTTCGAGAACTACAACCGCGACGGCGATGCCTATGTCACGCAGCACCGGCCGCAGTGGGCGCCTCGCCTCGGTTTCAGCTGGGACGTGAACGGCGACGCCAGCTTCAAGGTCTACGGCAATGCCGGCCGCTACTATCTCGGCCTGCCGCTCAATCCCGGCCTCAATGCCGCCGGCGCGTCGCTCAGCACGTCGCAGTACTTCACCTATGGAGGCATCGACGCACAAGGCCTGCCCACGGGCCTCACGGCCTTTTCGCAGCCGGTCTCGTCGAACAACTATTACGGTGTACTGCCCGATCCGCGCACGGTCACGGCAAGCAACCTCAAGTCGGAATACCAGGACGAGTTCATCCTCGGCTTCACCAAGACGTTGGGTCACGACTGGGTCTACGGCGCGAAGGCGACCCAGCGCATCCTGCGCAGCGCGATCGACGACTACTGCGACACCGACCGGATCGTCGCCAAGGCGGCGGCGCTCGGTTACGACGTGACCACGACCAACAGCTGCTACCTGTTCAACCCGGGCCGGGCGAACACGTTCAACGTGATCGATACCTCCGGCAACCTGGTCGCCGTGCCGTTGAGCAACAGCGAGTTGGGCTTTCAAAGCCTGAAACGCCGCTACTACTCGCTGGAAGGATTCCTGGAGCACCCGTTCGACGGCCGCTGGTACGGCAAGGTCGACTATGTGTTCTCGCGCAGCTACGGCAACACCGAAGGCCAGCTCCGCTCGGACCTCCAGCAGACGGCGGCCTCGACCAGCGAGGATTGGGACAACAGCTACATCATGGAGAACACCAACGGCCCGACCAACAACGACCACACCCATCAGCTGAAGCTGTTCGGCTACTACCAGCTGACGCCGGAATGGCTGGTCTCGGCCAACCTCAGCCTGACCTCCGGTTCGCCGAAGATCTGCCTGGGCTACTACGGCCCCGACTTCTCGGACCCTGGCAAGTACGGTGGTTCGTACCACTACTGCGACGGCGTCGCGTCGCCGCCGGGCAAGCAGGGCCGGCTGCCCTGGATCCGCCAGCTCGACCTGGGCACGACGTATCGCCCGGCCTTCGCCGACGGCAAGCTGTCCTTCACCGCCAGTGTCTTCAACGTGTTCAACGAGCAGCGCCCGTTGAACCGGTACCCGTACTCGCAGACCGATCCCGGCGTGCCCGACCCGCAGTATGGGCAGGCGGTGGTTCGCCAGGTGCCGCGTTACGTGCGGCTTGGTGTGAGTTACGACTACTGAGGATGTCAGGTGGCGCTGGTTACCCAGCGCCATCTTCGCGGACGCCGGAGATGCGAAGACTGGTAAGTCCGGGATCATTCCGGAGCCGGACTGAAGAAGATCTCCCGCACCTCGACCTGTCCCCGGGTGGCAGTGGCACCCTTCCGCGCCCACGCCAGTGCCTCGTCCATGTCGGCGCATTCCAGTATCCAGAAGCCGCCGATATGTTCCTTGGCTTCAAGGTACGGACCATCGGTGATGAAGACGTCGCCGCCGGCTTGCGTGCGCAGCGACTTCGCGGCGCCGAGTCCACAAGCGAACTTCCTGACGCCGGCGTCGATCATTTCCTTGTTCAACGCGTGAATTTCGCGGCCGACGGCTTCATCCATCTGGGACGGGTCGAAATCGTCGGGGAGGTAACCAGCAACCAGATACTGCGGCATCACCTTCTCCTCGAGTGGCTTTCAGTCGGGCCAATGCCCGCCTTACCGATACGTCGAACGAAGGGTACGGAATTCGACAGCCTCTCCCCGAATAACGCCTGGCCTGCTTAAGCGGGCAACAGGCCGGCCTCACGGTAACTCTCGATCAACGTGTCGAACAACGAGATGTCCGAGCGGCTTCTCGCCATCAGTTGCGCACCGGCAACCGCGGCGAAGATGGCTCGCGCGCGCGCTTCGCTTTCTTCTGCCGTGACCACGCCGGCCGTTTTCAACATCTTGCCGATCCAGGCCACATTCACATCCGCGAAGGTCTGGACTTCCTTCTTCACCGGCTCCGGAAGATCGTCGTATTCGGCGGACATGAAACTGCCCAGGCAGAGACGGTTCCCGTTTTCGAGGGAGCGCCGGAAAATCTGCGGATATTTGCGCAGGGCGTCCCGGGGTTCTGGCGTTTCTTGGGACATCGCCTCCAGGTCGGCCACCGTGTCTTCCCAATAGCGCTTCGCCACCGCCGCGCCGAGTTCGGCCTTGCTCGGGAAGTGGTGATAGATACTGGCCGCCTTGATTCCGACCTCGCCGGCCAAGTCGCGAATGTTCAAGCCGCCGTACCCGTGCGCCTGGGCGCTGCGCCGTGCGGCGGAAAGAATGGCTTCGTTCGTGCTCATGCCTGGCTCCGGTGGTTACCGCGACAAGCATCCTACCATGTGTTAGTTAGGCCTTGACGGGCGCCGTGGATGGCGCCTATGGTTTACCTACCAAATGTTAGGTAGATGACGATATGAGCGACGACATCCTCTTTTCCGACGCGACGAAGCTGGCGGAACTGGTCCGCACCAAAGAGGTCTCCCCCGTCGAAATCATGCGGGCGCATCTCGACCGGATCGCCACCGTCGACCCCAGGGTCAATGCGATCGTCACGGTGGTGGATGGCGCCCTCGATGCCGCCAAGGCCGCCGAGCAAGCCGTCATGTCGAGCGACGCGCTCGGCCCCTTGCACGGTGTCCCGTTCACGGTGAAGGACTCGATCGACACGGCGGGCGTCCTCACCCAGCGTGGCTCCCCGCTCTTCCAAGGCCGCGTGCCCGACACCGATGCCACGAGCGTCGCGCGCATGAAAGCGGCCGGCGGCATCCTGCTGGCGAAGACCAACCTCCCCGAGTTTTCGTACTGGATCGAGAGCGACAACCTTCTCTCCGGCCGCTCGAACAACCCCTGGGACCTGACCCGTACACCGGGTGGATCGAGTGGCGGTGAATCGGCGGCGATCGCCGCGGGCATGTCGCCGATCGGACTCGGCACCGATCTCGCCATCTCCGTGCGCGGCCCAGCGGCGCAAACCGGCATCACGTCGATGAAGGCCACCCACGGTCGCGTACCGATGACTGGCATCTGGCCACGTGCGCCACGTCGTTTCTGGCATGTGGGACCGATGGCACGTTCGGTGCGCGACATCGCCCTCGCCTTCTCCCTGCTCGCTGGACCCGATGGCCAGGATGCTTTCGCGACCAGCACCGCTGCCTTCGATGCAGGTATCGGGCGCCAGCCCTATCGACAGCTGCGCGTGGGCTGGATGGTCGGGCCGGGATTCGGGCCGGTCGATCCCGAGGTGGTGGCCACCGTGAAGGCGGCGGCCGATGCCTTGAAGCAATGGGGGGTGTTCGTCGAGCAGGTAGGCATTCCGGCGCTCGAACGCGACTTCGCGCTCGACGTGTTCAATCGGTTGCACGTCATGGAGATGAAGCCCGCCTTCCGGCAAGCCACGGCGGGGCGCCGTCCCGACGAACTCTACAAGATGGCGAAAACCATGCTCTCACTGCCCGATACGTCGATGGACGACTTCATCGATGCCGAGCAGGCAGTGGAACGGTTGCGCGATGGCTACGCCGATTACTTCTCGCGCTACGACGCCCTGATCACCCACGTGTTGCCGATTCCCGCCCACAAGCATGGCGTCGAGGAGTTCACCATCGATGGGCAGACCGTCGATGCCACCTACCTCCAGGGCGCGACCGTACCGCTCAACCTCACGGGTCTGCCTGGCTTGGCGATGCGGTTCGGCACGAGCAAGGAGGGCCTTCCGATCAGCGTGCAGATTGTCGGCAAGTGGCAGGCCGAATCGACCATCCTGCATGTCGCTTCGTTGCTCGAAGCCATCAGCCCCGTCCGGGGTCTGCGTCCGGCGCTTTGACATCCGGCCCACCGGGCCCCTATTGCTTGCACAGCTTGTCGAACCATCGATGCGGGCATACGATCGAGCGGTTTCCAGGGAGCGCGTCATGCTCAAGAACCTCATTCCGAAGATTTTCTACGACCGCCTGCGCGATGGCCTCGAATTCTTCGTGCGCGCGTGAGTGAGGTGACGGCTGTTTCATCAAAGAAAGCTTGATGAAAATCGAGGGAGAGTAGGCTGCCGAAAGCCACCAACCCGGGCACCGAAGAACCTCATGCAGAAGCTGATTCTCTTTTTCGCGTTGCTGATCCTCGCGCCGCTGGCGGGCGCCGCCGACTCGCCCAAGGACGTGCAGGCCCTTATCTCTCGCGGTGACTATGCGGGAGCGGAAGCGATGCTTCGCGACGCCATCGCGGAACATCCGCAAAGCGCGAAGGCCCATTACGTGCTGGCCGAGGTGTTGGCTCACGAAGGCAACATCGGCGAGGCGAAGGCGGAGGCGTCCAAGGCGGCAACGCTCGATCCGGGTACGCACTTCACCGATCCCGCGAAGTTCCAGGCTTTTCAGCGGAAGCTGAATGGGGCGCTGGCCCCTGCGGCCAACGTTCGGACCACGGCGGCTCCTGCGCGCTACGGCGAGACCGGACAGCCGTCCCGCGACGAAGGCGGTTCGTCGAACCTGCTCAAGATCCTGGCCATCGGGGCCGGTATCGCGCTTATCGCGTCCCTCTGGATGCGCCGGAAGCGCGCAGTGGATGGCCCTTCCACCGGCTATCCCCTCGCAACGCCGCCCGGCGGGGCGTCACCTTACAGCGGGTACCCGGGTAACGGTCCCTACGCCCCGCCCCCGCCTCCGCAAGCACATTCGGGCGTGGGCACGGCCGTAGCGGCGGGACTCGGCGGCGTGGCAGCAGGCATGTTGCTCGACGAAGCGCTCCGCTCCCACGGCGATGGCGAGGTATCGCGCGAAACAGGCTCTGTCGTTCGTGATGATCGCGATCCTTCGGCACAGGCCTATGACGATCTTCGTAGCGACCCGATCGATATGGGCAATGACGACAGTTCGTGGGATGACAGTTCGTCGGGTGATGGCGGGTCTAGCGACGATGACTCCTGGTAACTGATGTGGTGCACGGCTTCTTTCGTACCGTGCCGGGCTGAGGGTTCGCGGACAGGGTCCGCTCCCACGCCAAGCTGAACGCCGGCACCTACGGCCGCCTACCCCAGTTCATCCTGCCGCAAGGAATTCCAAGGCAGACTCGCGCTGGCAGTATCCCGGCCTCGTGCCTCGTACGGAGATAGTCCCATGCGCCATTCCACCCTGCTTCTGGCCGCTTCTCTCGGCCTCGTCCTTGCCTCGCACGCCGTCGCTTCCGACCGTCCCGATCCGGGCAAGCTGACCACCCGCTGCCTGGATGCCGCCGCGGACAAGTTCGACGTGAAGAACGACTACATCCAACTGCAGCCGATCCAGGCCGCCGATGCCGGTTACACGATCACCGGTACCGCCGACGCGGGCATGGATGGCAAGAAGAATTTCACCTGCCAGTTCGACAAGAAGGGCAAGCTGGCCAACCTCGTTCCCGAGGGCAAGTAAACATAAGGATGGGCCGTGCGCAGGGCACGGCCCATCCCGTTCCTTACAGTCGAGAAGTTATCAGTGGATCACGCTTACGCGGCGAATCCACCATCGATCAAAAGGCCCGCGCCCGTGATGTTGGCCGCCTCGGGCCCCGCCAGGTAAGCGACAAGACTGGCGACTTCGTCAGGATGGCCATAGCGGCCAACCGCAAGCATGGGGATGAGGCCTGCGGCCATCGGACCATCCGCCGGATTCATGTCGGTATCGATGGGTCCCGGCTGCACCACGTTCACGGTGATCCCCTTCGGTCCGAGATCGCGCGCAAGGCCCTGTGTCAGGCCTTGCAGCGCCGACTTGCTCATCGCATAGACCGCCCCACCAGCGAACGGCATGCGCTCCGCATTGGTGCTGCCGATGTGGATGATGCGGCCGCCCTTGCCCATGACACGAGCCGCGGCGCGACTGGCGATCACGGCGGCGCGGATGTTGACCGCGATCGTGCGGTCGATGTCTTCCGTCGTGAACTCCTCGATCGGCGCGATGGCGAGCACGCCCGCGTTGTTTACCAGGATGTCGAAGCCACCGAAGGATTCCTTCGTCTTGCTCACCGCCGCCTCGATAGCCGTATCGTTCGCGCTGTCCGCCTGGATGGCGATGGCGCGGCCGCCGGCCTTGGTGATGTCGTCGACGACGGCATGGGCGGCGGAAGCGCCTTGCACATAGGTGATCGCGACGGATGCGCCGCCGGCGGCAAGCCGACGCGCTACCGCAGCACCGATGCCACGTGAACCGCCGAGCACGAGGGCGCTCTTGCCTTGGATGGAATTGAGGTCGTTCATGGTGGGACTCCGGTAAGTTGTGTTCGATTCCCGAGCAAATCTAGGCCCTTGGAGCCTCAACCACTAGCGACCTAGTGGTAGTTTCATTCGATCCATCTGGTTTAGAGTCGCCACATGGATACCCTCAACGGCATCGCTTGCTTCGTACGCAGCGCGGAACTGGGCAATTTTGCCGCTGCCGCGCGGGTACTCGGGCTCACGCCCGCCGCCGTGGGCAAGAATGTGGCACGCCTGGAGGCCGAATTGGGGGTTCGTCTTTTCCAGCGAACCACGCGGCGGCTCTCACTCACCGAAGCGGGCGAGGCATTCCGGCTGGAAGTCCAGGGCAGCCTGGACCAACTCCACGGCGCCATGGCCAATGCGCGGGCACGCACGACCGGCCCCGCCGGGTCGCTGAGGGTCGCGCTTCCCTACGCGTTCGGCCGGGAATACATCGTGCCGATGCTTGCCTCGTTCCTGGAAGCGTTTCCCGCCGTAAGGCCTGACTGGCGTTTCGACAACCGCCCGGTCGATCTCATCGCCGAAGGCTTCGATGTCGCCATCGGTGGAGGCTTCGACATGCGGCCAGGCGTCGTCGCCCGTGCGCTCGCACCGGCTCACCGCATCCTGGTGGCGTCACCGGAATTCCTCGCGAACGGACCCGCGATCGCCACGCCCGCGGATCTCGCCGGTCGCGAAGGCATCCTCATTCGCTCGCCGCAAACCGGCCGCGTGAGGGATTGGGTACTTTCCGACCGGCACGGCGCGGAAGCGGCCGTGGCACTGGATCGCCGCATCCTGTTCGACGACCCCGACGCCGCCGGTCACGCCGCCGCACTCGGCATGGGCATCGCGTTGCTTGCCGTGCAATCCGCCCTGCCCTGGATGGAGCGAGGGCGAATCGTGCGCGTGTTGCCGGACTGGTGGGTCGAAGGTGGCCAACTGTCGCTTTACTACCCGGCGCAACGTCTGCTGCCGCAGAAGACGAGGCTGTTCATCGATCACATCGTGGAGTGCTTTCGGGAGCAGGACTTGCCGGCGCGGTTTTCGGCGGTCGATGCGGCTATCCGGATCACTCGCGATCCCGGTGCTTCGCGTCGCTGACGAGCATCAACCGGATCTTCGGTTGCCACGTTTCGGCTTTCGCTCCGCCACGATAAAGACAGACGGCCCGGTGAAGGTAGCGGCTCTGGCTCGCTTCTCGCACCGGGGTGATCAACTCATGAAGACGACGGCATGGATCGGCTTTGTCATCGCGCTATCGGCACCCATCGCCGCCGCGGTGGCGACGACGGGAAGCGAACCGCTGCTCAACCGGCAGGACCGGCCATGGCAACCCGTGGCACCGGCGGTGCAGACACCGCTCTGGCCGAAGGGACTTTCCATCGCCGCGCCCGCCTCGCCCGGCCACGAAGTGTTCGGGACAGGACGAGGGCAAATCGCAGGCCGCCCGGTCACGGTGGTCCAACACGTGTCGGTTCCCACCATGACGATCTATCGCTCCAGCGGCAAGAACACCGGTGCCGCCGTGGTCGTGTTTCCCGGAGGTGGTTACCGGGTGTTGGCGATCGACCTCGAAGGCACCGAGGTCTGTGACTGGCTCACGCCCAAGGGCATCACCTGTGTCGTCCTGAAGTACCGGGTTCCCGGCTCCGGTCCCTACTGGAACGACGAATGCAACTGCAGGCGCGTTCCAGCGGAACCGATGGCCTTGCAGGATGCGCAACGGGCGATCAGCCTCTTGCGCGAACAAGCGACTGCGCTCGGCATCGACCCACACAAGATCGGCGTCGTCGGCTTTTCCGCTGGCGGCCGCATGGTCGCGGACGTCAGCAACCACCCGCAGCGCAGCTATCGCCCCGTCGATGCGGCCGACCGGCAAAGCGCGAGGCCCGATTTCGCCATCGCGCTCTATCCCGGGCATCTCTGGAAAAAACCAGGATTGACACTCGATCCCGGCGTAAAGATCGACCCGCATGCCCCGCCGACGCTCATCATCCAGGCGGAGAACGATCCGACGGACGACATCCGCGAATCGCTTACCTATTACCTCGCACTCCAGCAGGCGAAGATTCCCGTCGAGATGCATCTGTACGCCAACGGCGGCCATGCCTTCGGTTTGCGAAAGACGGCCGACCCCATCACCGGATGGCCGTCGCTGGCGGAGCATTGGATGAGCACGATCGGTGTCGTTCCTTCCGCCGGCCCTTAGGGCGTCAAAGGTGACGGGCGCGGTTTCCTGAAGGTCAGCCATAGGGCGGACAGCAGGAAGTAAAGACCACCGAATCCGGCATAGGGCGCGAGTTGTGCGAGGCCGGGCGCCACGCCAAACGACTGGACGATGAAGACCACACCCGCGAGTGCCGACTGGGCACCGCTGATCATCATGAACACCTGGCCGCCGAGCTTGCGGCGACGAATGCCGACGGCCAACTGGAAGAGCCCGGCCAGCAGGGCCCATGCGCCAAACACCAGCACGCCACCCGCATTTCCTCGCAAGACAAAAGCAACAGCCATGGCCATGGCCGTGATCACGCTGACGAGGGCGTTGAATTTCTGGCCCGGATTGGCTTGCAGTCCACCGCTTCGCCGGGCATCGATGACGTTGGCCATCGCGTCCCAGGCGGGGTAGACCACGAGCAGCGCCGCCGCGAGCGGTACCGGCGCGGGTGCGGACAGGAGTACCGCGGCCACCCATGCGAAGGCGACGCCCGCGCGCAGGTAGTAGAAGGATCGGAGGGGATTCATGGAGGGAGTCCGAATAAGGTGATAACACCCTACTAGTAGGTAGGTAATGCGTCAACCTTGCCAAGATGAATCTTTATTTACAGGCCCACGATTCAGGTTGTGCCAAGACCGACACCTACCACATGGTAGAATTCCGGGCATGAGCACCCAGCAGAAACTCATCGATTCAGCCCGCTACCTCATACAGACGCGGGGCTACAACGGTTTCAGCTACGCCGATGTCGCCGAGCAGGTTCAGGTACGCAAGGCGAGCATCCACCACCACTTCCCGACCAAGGCCGATCTCGCCCGGGCGGTGGTGGAGGAATCCCGGGCGTTGATCGTCGCGCAGACGCGGACGCTCGATGGCGGTGCCTTCGATCCGGAAGAACAGCTCCGCTTCTACACCGGCTATTGGGAGCGGTGCATCGCCGACGCGTCCGCTCCGTTCTGCGTCGCCGGCATGCTCGCCTCCGAACTGCCCACCCTTCCCGCCGACCTGGCCGAGAACGTGCGCGCACATTTCCGCGACCTGTCGAACTGGCTGGAAACCGTGTTGACCAAGGGTGCGCAACTGGGCCTTTTCGAACTGCGCGGCTCGGCCCGCCTGGAAGCGGAATCGTTCATGTCGATGGTGTACGGCGCGATGCTTACCGCGCGCGCGTATGGCGACCCGAAGGTGTTCGCGGACATCGTCGGCAGCGGCTTGAAGAAGCTCTTGCGTCATCGCAAAGAGTGAAGACGAACTTTGCCTACCGCCATATCGTCGCCCGATGGGTTCTCAAGATGCCCCATTCGTCAATCGGGAGACGACGTGCCAATTAGTCGGCAGTGAAAGGCGGAAGCCCATTGGCTCCCGCCCGGATCAAACGATCGACCGTTCCTCAGCGAACCGACTTGAACGCGGCACGCAGTTCTTCGGCGAAGATCTGCGGCTGTTCCCAGGCCGCGAAGTGCCCGCCCTTGCTTACCTGGTTGTAGTAATACAGGCTCGGATACGCCTTCTCGCTCCAGCTCTTCGGCGCGCGATAGATCTCGTGCGGGAAGACGGTGATGGCGACGGGAACCTTGATCTCGGTGGTCCGCTGGGTCACGGAACTGAAGTTGTTGTTGTTGTTTTCCCAGTAGAAGCGCGATGACGACGCACCCGTGTTCGTGAGCCAGTACAAGGTGATGTCGTTGAGCATCTCGTCCCTGCTCAGCACACGCTCGGGCACGCCGTCGCTATCGCTCCACTGCGCGAACTTTTCGTACATCCACGCGGCCAACCCGGCTGGCGAATCGGAGAGCGAATAGCCGATGGTCTGCGGACGCGTGACCATCATGGCGCCGTACGCGGCGTTGCGGCCGAAGAAGGTGCTCAGCGACTGATAGGCCTCTTGCTCGTCGGGGGCAAGGCCCGCCGGGGCCGGGTCGCCGCTGTTGATCGCCTGGGCGAGATTGCCCGGAACGGTCGCGGGCATGTTGAGGTGGATGGCGAGCAAACCCTTCGGCGCCTGCCGGGCGAGCGCGTCCGAAATCACCGAGCCATGGTCACCGCCCTGCGACACGTAGCGCTTGTAGCCCAGCCGCTTCATCAGCACGTCCCAGGCACGGGCGGTGCGATCCGGGCCCCAGCCCAGGGCCGTCGGCTTGCCGGAGAAGCCGTAGCCGGGAATGGCCGGGATGACCACGTCGAATGCGTCCTCTGCGCGACCACCGTAGGCCGTGGGGTCGGTCAACGGACCGATGGTCTTGATGAATTCAAAGGGCGAGCCCGGCCAGCCATGGGTCAGGATGACAGGAAGCGCATTGGGATGGCGGGAACGCACGTGAATGAACTGGATGTCCACGCCATCGATCGTGGTGACGAACTGCGGCAGGGCATTGAGCTGGGCCTCGGCCTTGCGCCAGTCGTAACCCGTGCCCCAATAGCGGACCAGTTCCTGGACGCGGGCCAACTGGATACCCTGCGAATCGTCCTTCACGAGCTCCTTGTCCGGCCAGCGCGTTTCAGCGATGCGGCGGCGCAGGTCGTCGAGTTGCTCCTGGGGAACGTGGACGTGGAACGGGCGGATGCTTTCGTCGACCTTGGTTGTCTTGGCCGTGGCATCCGCCGCTTGATCGAAAGCGGCGGCAGGCTGCGCGTGGAGTGTCGGCGCGAGCACGGCGAAGCCGAGGGCGACAGCGAGCGCGCGCCGGGTGAATGAAGGTTTCCGGAACATGTGTGCGTGTACGGCTGACATCGTCGTTCTCCTGTGGGCTTCACGATTTTTATGGTGACGCCCGGGCTTGCTTGCCCCGACGTGTCCACAGTCTATGAAGCGGTTTCCACTTCGATGGTGTCCAGGAAGGGCCGATTTGAAACGGCATGTATCTCATGGCTTACGGATACAAACGGATACAAACGTCCCCCGGTAAGCTGTTCGTTCCACGCCACACCATGTTTCACTCGAAACACCAATACGATCCCGGCGAGAGCGCTAGGATCGGATCCACAGGAAGAGACCGCCATGCAGAACCTACTGTTGCAGACCACCATCGAAGGGGATCCCGACGACTGGAACATCTCGCGCTTCAGTCACCTGAAGGCGTTCCTGGAGGGCCTTCGTGACGACGATGGGCAACCGGCCTTCCGCGTCACCGCCCGCAACCGCGATCCGCTCGGAAAGGCCGACGCCGTCCTCGCGCGACTCCACGAGTCGGACTTCCATCAGTTATGGCTCTTCGCCGTCGATACCGGTGATGGTCTTACCGAGGAGGATTGCGACGGGATAAGCCAATTCCGGCAGCGCGGTGGTGGCATGCTGGTGACCCGGGACCACATGGACCTCGGCAGTTCGATATGCACACTCGGCGGTGTCGGCGCGGCGCACCACTTCCACACACGCAACCCCGATCCGGATCCAAGCCGCTGCTGCGTCGACGACCGCGACACCACGTATATCTCGTGGCCCAACTATCACTCCGGGGCGAACGGCGATTTCCAGCATGTGCAGTCCGTGGGCGACGTGCATCCTGTCCTGCGCGATCCGCATTCGGATGCGGGCGTCATCCGCTACCTGCCCGCCCATCCTCACGAGGGCGCGGTCGGCGCCCCTCCAGGGGACGAGACCAGCCGGGTGATCCTGCAAGGTCGCAGCCAGGCCACGGGAAGGGAATTCAACCTGGCGGTCGCGTTCGAACAGTCCGACCAGGGTGGCCGGGCCATCGCGCAGTCGACGTTCCATCATTTCGCGGACTACAACTGGGACACCGCCGCCGGTTGTCCTTCGTTCGTATCGGAAGCGCCCGGTGACGGAATGATCCGCTTCCCGGAAGCGTTGCGCTCCACCCGGCAATACGTCCGGAACGTCGCTTTCTGGCTTGGCGGCGTCCATGAGAGGCCTGCATGAATATCGTCGTCATCGGTGGGCGAGGTCTCGTCGGCCGGAACATCGTGGATCGGCTGCGTGGGCAGGGTCACGATGTGACGGCTGCCTCGCGTGCGACGGGCGTGGACGTGATCACCGGGGTCGGTCTCGATCGATGCCTCGTCGGTGCCGAGGTCGTTATCGACGTCAGCAACTCGCCCACGTTCGACGACCTGGCCGCGTTCGAGTTCTTCAAGGCGGCTGCCGTCAATCTGCTCGAAGCCGAAGCCCGGGCGGGAGTGAAGCACCACCTTTCGCTGTCGATCGTCGGCACCCACCGGCTGGCCGCCCTCGGCAGCGACTATCTGCGCGGCAAGGCGCTGCAGGATCGCTTGATCAGGGAATCCGGCATTCCCTTCACGATCGTGCACGCGACCCAGTTCTATGAATTCCTGGTCGCTATCGTCACGTCGGCCATGCACGACCAGACCGTCTACCTGCCGCCGGCCTATATTCAGCCTGTCGCATCGGACGAAGTCGCGGCGTTGATGGCCCGCCTCGCGGTTGATCCACCGCTCAACGGTTCGATCGAGATCGCCGGGCCGGAGCGCGAACGCATGTCGCAACTCATCCAGCGCTTTGTCGTCGACATCGAGGCGCCATGCGATGTGGTCGCCAACGTGCAGGCACCGTACTTCGGCGCCACCCTCGATGAGCTGACCCTGGTGCCACAGGGCGACGCGCACGTTGGCGGGGTCGGGTTCCAGGCATGGTGGCAACAGTCGGAATTCGCGCGCGTCAGCTGGTGATGTGGTACGGCCAGGCTAAGGCAAGCATCCATCGCCGACAGAGTCGGCTCCCACAATAGAAAAGCCGACTGCGGTGACTGGTGGGAGCCGACCTTGTCGGCGATCCCGCGGCAGCGGGCCAGGTTGTGGCAAGCACCCATCGCCGACAGGGTCGGCTCCCACCAAGTCCACCCCACCAAAGTGGCGCCGGCCGATATCAGGGCGCCAAGCGATCCAGGTCCAGGTTCAACGCAAGCACGTTGACGCGCGGTTCGCCGAGCACGCCGAATTGGCGACCCTGGGTGTTGGCGGCTACCAGTTCACGAACCTTCGCAGGGTCCACGTTCCGCGTGCGGGCCACGCGGGCGACTTGATACTCGGCGGCGGCGGGGCTGATCTCGGGATCGAGGCCGCTGCCAGATGCGGTGACCAGATCGACGGGAACGGAGGCCTCGTTCGATGGATCGACCTGCTTCAGCGCGTCGATCCGCTGTTTCACCGCATCGGTGAGGGCGGGGTTGGTCGGTCCCTGGTTCGAGCCGGATGACGAGGCGCCGTTATTCGGATTGGGGGCCGTGGCCGAGGGACGGCCCCAGAAATACCTGGGCTCGGAGAACGCCTGGCCGATCAGTGTCGAACCGATCGTCTTGCCGTCTTTCTCGACCAGGCTCCCGTTGGCCTTGCCATGGAACATCGCCTGGGCGAGGCCGGTGGCCGCCAGCGGATACAGGATGCCGGTAAGCACCGTCATGGCGAGGAAGAGCACGACGCACTGCCTGATGAGCTTTTTCATGACGCTGCCCTCTTAGAACGTGCCCTGGAACATGACGAAACCGCGAGTCCCGCCGACATTGCGCGTATCGCTGGCGTCCACGAAGCTCGACACACGGTGATAGAACGTGTCGTCCGTGGCATGGGTCACGCCACCGCTCACCGACCAGTGCGTGGCGAACTGGTACTTGATCGTCGCCGAGTAGTCGCTATAACTCGCGTCACGCGCTCCATTGGAGAGTGGAACGGCCAGCTTCGCGGTGTAGTGGGTATGTCCCGCGTGCAGCGCCAACGACCACGTATCGGACAGCGGAAACGTGCCATCCAACTGGAGATACCCCGTCCCCCGTGTATCGCCGTCGTAGCCCTGCTCCTTGTCGGCGGCGAAATAGTCCGTCAGCGACCGGTTGTACTTCAGGGTGAACTGGCGCCACGTCAGCGCGGCGTTGGCTTCGACCGTATTGAAGGAACGCGAGCGGAGGCCGGCTTCGTCGAGATCCGCACCGGGATACACATAACCGTACAGGCCGACTCGCCAGGACCAGTCGGCATTGATGGGACGACCGAAACTGGCGTAGAGATCCAGCTCCATGGAACCGCCTGGATAGCTCTTGTCACTGATGCTCGAAGCCCAGGTACCCGCGGAGAACCCATTCGGGTTCGTGTAGTCGGCGCCACCCTGGATCGCGGGGTGGCCCCAGGTCTGGGTCAAGCCGCGGAACATGTAGTCCGAGACCATCGCCACGTTGCCGGTCACCGGCGAGGCGTCTTGGGCCTGTGCGATCGAACCCAGGCTGAGGAAGGAGACAACCGCCGAGGCGGTCAAGGAGACGATCTTCATGGGAATGCTCTAGGTGGAAAGTGGCGAATCAGATGCCGGCGTAGCCGCCGAGCGCGTAGTCGTCCTCGATGGGAGGATGTGCGACGGCGACCGCGCGCGGCGGAAGCGGCGTGACGTTGTCTGCGACGTGCTCGGCGTGGGGGACCACGACCCGGACTTCCATGTCCAGGTCGTCGGTGTCTTCGATGAGTACGGTGAGCTTTACGGAATGCATGGGTGACCTCGGGTCAGGCCAGTCCGAACAGGACCAGCAGCATGTCGATCAACTTGATGCCGATGAACGGAACCACGATGCCGCCCAGGCCATAGACCAGGAGGTTGCGGCGCAGCAGCGCACCGGCGCCCAGCGCGCGGTAAGCGACACCTTTCAGGGCAAGGGGAATGAGAAAGATGATGATCAGCGCGTTGAAGATGACGGCCGACAAGATCGCGCTCTGCGGCGTGGCCAGGTGCATCACGTTGAGCGCATTCAAGGCCGGATAGGTCGTGGCGAAGGCGGCCGGGATGATCGCGAAGTACTTGGCGATATCGTTCGCGATGGAGAACGTCGTCAGCGAACCGCGCGTGATCAGCATCTGTTTGCCGATGCCCACGATCTCGATCAACTTGGTCGGGTTCGAATCCAGGTCGACCATGTTGCCGGCTTCCTTGGCCGCCTGCGTGCCGCTGTTCATCGCCACGGCGACATCCGCCTGGGCCAGGGCCGGCGCATCGTTCGTGCCGTCGCCGCACATCGCCACCAGGCGGTTCTCCGCCTGCATGTCGCGGATGTACTTCAGCTTCGCCTCGGGCGTGGCTTCGGCCAGGAAGTCGTCGACGCCCGCCTCGGCCGCGATCGCCGCGGCGGTCAACGGATTGTCGCCGGTGATCATCACCGTGCGGATGCCCATCTTGCGCATCTCGGCGAACCGCTCCTTGATGCCTTCCTTGACGATGTCCTTGAGTTCGAGGACACCGAGGGTGAGCGATCCGTCGACGACGACGAGCGGGGTGGCGCCGCGGCGTGCGACATCCTCGGCCATCCGCCTGACCAGCGGCGGCAGATGGCTGTCCTGCGATTCCAGGTAGCGCTCGACCGCATCCATCGCGCCCTTGCGGATATGCCGGGTGCCGACGTCGACGCCGCTCATCCTGGTTTGCGCCGTGAAGGGTACGAACTCGGCGCGCGCATCGATCGCGCGGCGATCCGGTCCACCGAAGCGCTTCGCGGCCAGCGTGACGATGCTGCGGCCTTCCGGTGTCTCGTCGGCACGCGAGGCAAGTTCGGCGGCCTCGGCCAGTTCACGCTCCTCGACGCCCGGAGCCGCGTGGAAGGCGACGGCCTGGCGGTTGCCGAGCGTGATCGTGCCCGTCTTGTCGAGCAGGAGCACGTCCACATCGCCTGCCGCTTCCACGGCGCGGCCGGACGTCGCGATGACGTTGGCCCGGATCATCCGGTCCATGCCGGCGATGCCGATGGCCGAGAGCAACGCACCGATGGTGGTCGGAATCAGGCATACCAGCAGGGCGATCAGCACGGTCAGCGTGATGGGATTGCCGATACCGGCCGCCTGCACGCTGTAGATGGAGTACGGCAACAGGGTGGCGCAGGCGAGCAGGAAGATCAGCGTGAACTTGGCCAGCAGGATCGTCAGTGCGATCTCGTTCGGTGTCTTGCGCCGCGATGCGCCTTCCACCATCGAGATCATCCGATCGAGGAAGCTCTCGCCGGGGTTGCTGGTGATCCGCATGACGACCCAGTCGGACAGCACCCGGGTGCCCCCGGTCACGGCGCTGCGGTCGCCACCCGATTCGCGAATCACCGGCGCGGACTCACCGGTGATGGCGCTTTCGTCGACGCTTGCCGCGCCGACCACGATCTCGCCATCGCCGGGCACGATGTCACCCGCTTCCACGAGGACGAAATGACCGGCGCGAAGTTCGCTGGAAGGCGTGAAGACGATCGGCGCGTCACGTTCGGCCCGGGCCAGTTTCTTCGCGGCCACGTCGCGGCGCGAGCCGCGCAACGCGTCGGCTTGCGCCTTGCCGCGTCCTTCGGCGAGTGCCTCGGCGAAGTTCGCGAACAACAGCGTGAACCAGAGCCACAGGCTCACCCAGAAAATGAAGCCGGTGGGCGCTTCGCCGTGCCCGGCCAGCGCCTGGAACCACAGGAGCGTCGTGAGGACACTGCAGACGAAGACGACGAACATCACCGGGTTGCGGAACTGGAGGCGTGGCGAGAGCTTGATGAAGGCGTCGCCCAGGGCGCGCGCCACCAGGGCGCGATCGAGACCGCGCCGGGTCGTGGTTGGATGAGTCATGGATCAGTGCCCCGTGGCGGACATCAATTGCTCGGCGATCGGCCCGAGGGCGAGCGCCGGAAGGAAGGTGAGGGCGCCGACGACGATGACGACGCTTGCGAGCAGCACCACGAACAGCGGTGTATGCGTCGGCAACGTGCCTGCGGATTCGGGCACGTGACGTTTGGCCGCCAGCGATCCGGCCATCGCCAGCATCGCGATCGCCAGTGGATAGCGTGCGAAGTACATGCAGATGGCCAGCAGTACGTTCCAGAACGGCGTGTTCACCGAAAGGCCGCCGAAGGCGCTGCCGTTGTTGTTCGACGCGGAACTCACCGCGTAGAGGATTTCGCTGAATCCGTGGGCACCCGGGTTGGCGACACCCGCGACGCCGGCGGGCGTCATCACGGCGATGGCGGTGCAGATCACCACCAGGGCGCAAGGCAGGAGTACGGCCAGGCTGGCCATCTTCATCTCGTGCGCCTCGATCTTCTTGCCCAGGTACTCCGGTGTCCGGCCGACCATCAGGCCGGCGATGAAGACCGCGACGACGGCGAAGGCGAGCATGCCGTACAAGCCGGAACCCACACCGCCGAAAATGACCTCGCCCAGCTGCATCAGCCACATCGGCACGAGGCCGCCCAGGGGAGTCAGCGAGTCGTGCATGGCATTGACCGCGCCGCAGGACGCGGCCGTGGTGATCGCGGCGAACAATCCCGACGAGGCGATACCGAAGCGGGTCTCCTTGCCCTCCATGTTGCCGCCGCTCTGCAGCGCCGAGGCGTGCGCATCGATGGCCAGCCCGTGCAGCGCGGGATTACCCGCCTGCTCGGCCGCCACCAGGCCGAAGGTCAAGGGCACGAAGATCACCAGCATCGTCGCGAGGATGGCCCAGCCCTGGCGGCGGTCGCCCACCATCGCGCCGAAGGTGTAGCAGAGCCCGGCGGGGATCAGGAAGATCGCCAGCATCTCGATGAAGTTGGAGAAGGGCGTCGGGTTCTCGTACGGATGCGCCGAGTTGGCGTTGAAGAAGCCACCGCCGTTGGTGCCCAGCATCTTGATGGCGACCTGCGAGGCGGCCGGTCCCATCGGGAGCACCTGCTCCTGCGTGGAAACGTGCCTGACCACGGGCTTGCCGGCTGCATCGACCACCGGGTTGCCATCGGCATCCTTCACCGGTTCATCGTATGAAGTGGCTTGCACCGTCGTTGCATGCTCGTAGGGAAGCACGTTCTGGACAACACCCTGCGAGACGAGCAGCAGGCTGATGACCAGCGACAGGGGAAGCAGGATGTACAGGGTGGTCCGCGTCAGGTCGACCCAGAAGTTGCCGAGCACTTTCACACCCCGGCGCGAGAATCCCCGGATGACGGCAACGAGCACGGCGATGCCGGTGGCGGCCGAGAGGAAGTTCTGCACCGACAGGCCCACTGCCTGGGTGAGGTAACTCATGGTCGACTCGCCGCCGTACCCCTGCCAGTTGGTGTTGCTGGCGAAGCTGACGGCGGTATTCATCGCGGAATCCGGTGTAACCGCCGCGAAGTGCTCCGGGTTAAGCGGCAACCATTGCTGCACCCGCTGAAGCACGTAGACGGCGACCATGCCCAGCACGTTGAACAGCAACATCGCGAGCGCGTACTTCTTCCAGCCCATCTCCTCGCCCGGCTCGACGCCGGCCACGCGATAGACGACCCGCTCGATGCGTGCACCGAAACGCGTCACCTTGTTGGGGCTTTCCGCGAAAACAAGGGCCATGTACGAGCCGACCGGCTTGACCAGCAGCAGCAACACGGCGAGATAGACGACGATCTGGATCCAGTCGTTCGCGCTCATTCGAACCACTCCGGCTTGAGCAACGCCACGACCAGGTAGCCCGCAAGGGCGACGGCTATCGAGCCGGCGATGAGATAGGAGACATTCATGGCGGCACCCTCAGCGGCGACCGAGCCGGTCGCAGATCATGAGGAAGCCGATCGTCGCCGCGGTGAGCACGACGATCAGGAGGACGTAGAGGATTTCCACAGGTTCACCCAAGTGAGAAGAACTGCGGAATTATCGAAATCGCCGGATATCTTCGGTGTAAGGCGCGGCCTGGCCCGCGTAAATTCGGCGTAAATTCCTGCGCACGGAAATCGCGCGGGAAGGGAAACCCTGGTGGGAGACCTGGTGGGAGACCTGGTGGGAGCCGACCTTGTCGGCGATCCCGCGGCAGCGGGCCAGGTTGCCGCAAGCACCCATCGCCGACAAGGTCGGCTCCCACCACAAAAAACGGGGCGCCGCTTGCGCGTGCGCCCCGTCGTTACCGCCGGTTTCCGCTGGCGGTTAGAGGTTGCTGTAGAGGTTGCTCACGATCGCACTGCCGAAGCCACTGGCGTAATCCCAGCCCGCCGTGGCCGTCTCGCCGCCGTTACTGCCGGAGGTGACGTCGTGATAGACGCTGGAGGGTACCTGGTAGAGGTGCGGACCGGCGAAGCCGAGCGTGGAATGGCCGGCGAGCATGCGCGCCCAGGTGGCGGCGAACAGCGGTGCGGACAGGCTGGTGCCGCCGTACTGCGCATTGCTGCCGTTGACGATGATGATCGAACCGGAGTTCGGGTCCGCATCGAACGCCACGTCGGCGACGTCGCGTGTCGTCCCGCCTCCCTGTGTCTGCCAGCTCGGCTTGGGCTCCACCGTGCTCGGGCTGCCGCCGGCCTTGGACCACAGGGTCTCGCCCGCCCAGCTGTTGCCGGTACCGGTGCTCAACGTCGTGCCGCTGACGGCCACCACATAAGGTGAACTCGCCGGATAGCTGGGCGTCGTGCCGCGGGGCGCTTTGGTGCACTCGTTGGAACCGGAATCGCCCGTGGAGATCGAGAAGGTCTGCCCCTGCGATACGCCCAGCGCGAAGATCTGGTCGTCCGCCGCCATGGATCCATCGTTGTAGGCGCTGGTCTCGCATTCGCCCAGGGAGACGTTGATGACCTTCGCCTGGTTGTCGCTCACCGCCCGGTTGAACGCGGCCGTCAGCGCGCTGTTGCTGAGCGAATTCGCCGCGTAGAAGATCAGCTTGCTCACGCCGCCCGACATGCCGACGATGTTCTGGCTGTCCAGGTCCCACTCGGGCGTGCCGCTGGTATCGGTTCCCGCCGCCCCGACCACGACCACCTGCGTATTCACCGCGGGCAGGCCATTGGCGGTGGTGAAGCTGGTCAGGTCCTTCAACGGCTGGGTCATGTCACCGTCGCTGATGATGCCCACCGTGACCGTCGCCGCCGTCGGCGTGCTGCCCACGTTGTAGATGGTCGGGAACGTGGTGGGATTGTGGCCGGTCACGCCGGTGGTGGCCTTGGTGCCGATACGGTCGGCGGGCTTGATCATGGTGTGTGCGTGGTTCACCGTCTGCAAACCCACCACGGCGAGTACCGAGTCGCCGAGTGCGGCGGGCACCTTGACGTCGTCGATGTTGGCGTAGGCGGCACGGCCTTCGGCGTCCTGCGCCTTGACCAGACGCGTGGCGAAGGCCGACTGCGCGGCACCCGCGTTGCCATCCGCAGAAACGAGCAGCTTGTTCGAAGAAACGCTGATGTTGGTGAAGCCGGCCTTGCCGAGGTAGGCGACCACGGCCTGCACCTGGTCGTCGCTCGGCGAGAACATGGCGACCGCATCCGCCGGTTGCAGCGTCGCGTGGAACATCGGGCTGGACGGGTTATGCGCCGATGCGATGAAGTCGTCGAGCGTGGAACGGTTCTGCACCTTCAACACCACTTCGATATGGACCGGCGTAGCAGCGTCCGCCAGGTCGGCGGCTGTCGCCGTCGCCGCGAGTTCGTGCGCGCGCGTGGCCGTGACCGCCCACGCCGTCGCCGCCCCCGCGGCCATGGCGGGCGCACACACGAACGCACCCAGCACCGCACTCATCGCCACACATAGCGAGGATTTCTTCATCTGCATGAAACGTCTCTCCCGTAAGTTGAGCCGAATCCCGATTGGGATATGTGGTTCCAGTGACGTTGTCACCGGACGCTGGCAGCTCGGCCCCTTGTCATTCCGTTTTCATTCCCCCCCGGCGAACTCCGTTTCGACGACAAAGCACCGCTCCCCGAAAACGACGCTAGCACAGCAAATCGGCGGGTCGGCATCAGGAAAATTCCTGTTCGTAATGCGTTTGTTCATTCGCACTTTCTTGCGGCAACGTGTCGCGTTGACCCGCTTTCTTTTTTTCTCCGAAAGCGGTGTATAACCGTAGGTATTTGCGACAGGCGCAACGATGAACATCACCCTCGACGAGATCCAGAATTTCATCGCGGTGGTCGATACCGGCTCCATCACGGCCGCCGCGCAGCAGCTCGAGCAGACCGTGTCCGCGGCGAGCCGGTCGCTGGCGAGACTGGAACAGAAGCTCAAGACCACCCTGCTTCGCCGTACCACCCGTCGCCTCGAGCTTACCGATGAAGGCGAGGCTTTCCTGGAACGCGCCCGCGACATCGTCGCGGCGGTGGAGAACGCGGAAGAACAGATGGCGGCACGGCGCGGCCGCCCGGCCGGGCGCCTTCGCATCGATGCGGCATCGCCCTTCATGCTGCACGTGGTGGTGCCTTTGATAGCGGGTTACCGCGAACGCTTTCCCGACGTGGAACTGGAACTGCACAGCAGCGAAGGCTATATCGACTTGCTGGAACGCCGCACCGACGTGGCCTTGCGCATCGGGCGGCTGAAGGATTCCACCCTGCATGCCCGGCCGATCGGCACGAGCCAGGTGCGTTGTCTCGCCAGTCCGGCCTACCTCGCCAGGCACGGACGGCCGCGCAAGGTATCGGACTTGCGCAAGCACGCGTTGCTCGGTTTCACGGAGCCGGAGTCGCTCAACGAATGGCCCCTGCTGGACGAGGGCGGAGAACGCGTGCGCATCAAGCCCACCATCGGTTCGTCCAGTGGCGAAACGCTGCGCCAGCTCGCACTCGAAGGTAACGGTATCGTCTGCCTTTCCGATTTCATGACGCGCGGCGACCGCGAGGCGGGCACGTTGGTACCCGTGTTGTCCAAGCACATCGCCGAGCTCCGCCAGCCGATCAATGCGGTGTACTACCGCAACACGGCCATCTCCGCGCGCATCGCCTCGTTCGTCACCTATCTTGCCGAGGCGATCGGGGAGCACGGCTTCGACCGCTGAGGACGCCGCACTCAGACGCCGGGTGGATTCGAGTCGATCACCTGCACCTTCGGCCCCGTGCTCGCGGGCTGGATGCTTTCATCGGTTGCGAGGAGCACCGAACCCGGCGAGAGCAAGGGCAGAACCTTCTCCATGAACTCACGTGGCACGGCCACGCGATCCACGAGCGCCTCGTCCACCACCTTGCCCGCTTCATCGCCATGCCCGGGAATGCCGATGGTGATCCAGTTCGGCATGCGCAGGCCCGATCGCTGCGGCGCGTCGGGCATGTAGCCGGAAGCGACGATGAAGGCATGCGTCCCGGCCAGGGGATCGCGCACCTGCACCTGGCTGCGGCCGATCTCGATGCCGTTGCGGAACACGATGACCCGGCCGTCGGCCACGCTCAGCACCATGGAGATCGGTCCGGTTGGCGAGGCTTCCGGCGTCCATCGGTAGAGCTGCCCATCGGCCAGCGGCTCGAGGTTCAGGTCGGCACCATTGCGGGGGTCGATGGGAATGACGGCGGTGGGATGCACCACCGTCACCGGCGCCGTGCCTTCCTCGGCCACCACCACGGTCATGCCCATGTTCGTCGCGTCGAACAGCAGCTTCGCGAACTCGGTCGGCATGTGCACGCAACCGTGCGATTCCGGATAGCCGGGAAGGCCGCCCGCATGCAGGGCCACGCCATCCCAGGTCAGCCGCTGCTGGTACGGCATGGGTGCGTTGTCATACTTCTTGGAATGGTGGTCCTTGTCCTTCTGCAGGATCGTGAACACCCCGGTGGGCGTCTCGTAGCCCTTCCTGCCGGTACTGATCGTGGTAACGCCGATGAGGATGCCGTTGCGGTACGCATAGGCCTTCTGCTCGGTGAGGCTCACGATCACCGCCATGGGACCCGGGGAAGCCCCCCGTCCGCCCCATATCCACTCGCCGGGCTTCAACGCCGAGGGCGGGGTATCGGCCGGACTCGACTGCTTCGCGCCCCAGATGGGCACGCTGGCGATGGCCGACGAGGCGAGCGAGAGGGACAGCGCGAGGCCGACGAGCAAGCGTTTCATGGGCGGCTCCTGATCCAGATGGCTCGAGATTAATCGGAGCCGGTGTACCCAGGCGAGTATGGATCGTTCGCGATTTGGCTCTCATGTCGAATTCAAGCTTCCTCGTTCGACGAAAGGGAAAGCCTCCCACGAACCCAGGTGCACCGATGACCCTGAAGCTCTACGCCCACCCGTTCTCGTCCTACTGCCAGAAAGCCCTGGTGGCCCTCTACGAGAACGGCACGCCGTTCGAGTGGAAGCTCCTTTCGCCGGAGCACCCCGAGACTTATGCGGAGTTCGCCGATCTGTGGCCACTGAAGCGGTTCCCGGTCCTGGTCGATGGCCAGCGCACCGTCACCGAAGCCAGCACCATCATCGAATACCTGGACCTCCACCACCCCGGCCCGGCGCCGATGCTCCCCGAGGATCGCGAGGCGGCGCTCGAGGTTCGCAACATGGACCGCTTCTTCGACAACTACGTGTCGACGCCGCAGCAGCGGATCGTCTTCGACGCATTGCGCCCCGAGGGCAAGCACGACGCACATGGCGTGGCCGAGGCGCGCGCGATGCTCGACACCGCCTACGCCTGGCTCGACCGTCACATGGCCGGCCGCGAATGGGCCGTGGGAGACCGCTTCAGCCTGGCCGATTGCGGGGCCGCTCCCTTCCTTTTCTATGCGGACTGGACCCACGCGATCGATCCGCGATTCGCTCACGTGCACGCGTACCGCCGGCGCCTGCTCGCCCGCCCCTCGTTTGCCCGCGCCGTCGACGAGGCCCGCGTCTATCGTCCGTTCTTTCCTCTGGGCGCACCCGACCGCGATTGACCGAAGGAGACCGACATGACCGCCCCAACCCTCGTGCCAGCCACCGAACTGGCCGCGCGCAATACGTACCGCATGCCGAACGAAAGCGCCGAGTACCGCGCGGCGCGCAATGCCCTGCTCGCCGAGGAAATCGAACTGCGCAGGCATATCGAACGCGTGGCCGTGCAGCGCCGCGCCCTCCCGCCCGGCGGCGAGGTGCGCGGCAACTACCACTTCATCGGCCAGCATGGTCCGGTCGATTTCGCCGCGCTGTTCGGCGACAAGAACACCCTCGTGACGTATAGCTGGATGTTCGGCCCGCAACGCGAACGGCCCTGCCCGATGTGCACGTCCCTGCTCAGCGCCTGGGACGGCGAGGCGTGCGACATGGAGCAGAACGTGGCGCTGGCCGTGATTTCACGCTCGCCTTACGAACGCATGCAGGCTTTCGCTCGCGAACGCGGCTGGCGGCACCTGAAGCTCTATTCGGATGCCAACGGTGAATTCAGCCGCGACTACCACGCGATCGGCAAGGAAGGTGGCGACGAGCCCGCACTCAACGTGTATACCTGGCGCGACGGCGTGATCCGTCACTTCTGGGGTGGCGAGATGGGCTTCGAGACAGCCGACCCCGGCGAAGATCCGCGCGGTGCGCCCGACCTCATGCCCTTGTGGACGGTGATCGACTGCACACCGGAAGGACGCAGGCCCACCTGGTACCCCAGCCTGGACTATCCGGGCTGACGACACAGAACGTCCAGGCTGGACTTGGTGTATCGGCACAGGGATCATGCCGTGCATGGCCGATCACCTTTCCACCTTCGTTCCGGTCGCCGATGCGATCGCCGCCCTGCTCCGTCCGCATGCGGAGGTGGTGATCCACGACCTGGCGACCGGCACCATCCGTCACATCGCCAATCGCCTGTCCCGCCGCGAACCAGGCGACGCGTCGTTGACGGATGCCGGTGACGTCATGTCGCTGGATACGCCGGTCATCGGACCCTATGCGAAGACCAACGGGGACGGACGCTCGCTCAAGTCGGTAACGGCCGTCGTGCGCGATGGCCGGCGCAAGCCCGTGGGGCTGCTCTGCATCAATCTGGATGTGAGCATGTTCGAAACCCTGCAATCGGTCTCGAGGGATTTCCTTCGCTTCGCCGACACCAGCGAACGGCCTTCGGCACTGTTTCGCGGCGATTGGCGCGAAGAGATCAACGACGTCGTCGGCCAGTTCCTCGTCGATCGCGGCACCACGCTCGCGGCGATGAGCCTCGCCGATCGCGAAGCGGTCGTCGCGGCGCTGGAATCCCGCGGTCTCTTCGACGTGCGCAACGCCGTCGCGTACATCACCCAGCTCCTGGGCCTGTCCCGCGCCACCTTGTACAAAACGCTCAAGGTGGTGCGCGAGGCCTCGTGAGTCCGCGCCTTCAACGCAGCTGGCTGTCCTTGCTCCCGCGGCGGTTGTAACCGGCGAACGCCGCTTCTTCGCGATCGGCCGCTTCCTGGCACACCACGCACAAGCGTACGCCCGGCACCGCCTTACGGCGGGCTTCGGGAATCGGCTTGTCGCACTCCTCGCAGCGCTCCAGGCTCGGCCCTTTCGCAAGGCGGCTACGGGCACGTTTCACCGCGTCGTCCACGGTGGCGTCGATCTGGTCCTGCACGGCGGTATCGCCCGCCCATCCGGTTGCCATGGGTCACCTCCCGGCGCGTTGGCTCAGACGCAAGAACATGGTGGCAAGTCTTTGGTTTTAAAGGCGTGAAGCGCCATCCCGACGGCGCTTCGGCGTCAGCCAGCCACCCTCGGTTCATCGTACAAACCGAACTCCGTGATACCCGGCTGGCTTCCGGCAACGCTGAGCCTGACGCGCTTCGCCGTCGTACGAGCCACCTCGTGGAACTGGTAGTGCGCGGGCTTCGTGCCGGAGACCACCTCCACCCACGCACCGTCGCGTTCGACTTCCACCTTGTACGACGCGATACGGCTCGTATCGCCATAGTCCTCGTCGTGCAGCGGTTCCACGATGGACAAGGTATTGAACGACACCGGCGCATCGAAGCGCACTTCGATCCAGCCCTCGTTCTTGCCGCGGTCGGCAAGCCAGTACGTGCGGAAGTTATCGTCGAACGCCTGGTCCGGGCCCACGGCCTCGTCGCTCGCGCTGGCCCATGCCGGTTTGCCGGCGGCGAGATCCGGCGTGGTGATCGTCACCGAGCGGCCGATCTTCGGTGCGGGCCCCTCGTTCTTCCATAGCTTGCCGATCTCGGCCAACCGCGCCACGGCGTTGTCGTCGAAACGGCCGTCACGGTTCGGCGCCACGTTGAGGATGAGGTTGCAGTGGTTGTCGTTGAACGGCTTCAGCCATTCGTCGACGATGGTCTTGGCCGCGGCGAGTTCCGAGGTGGGATAGGCCTTCTTCCAGAACCAGTCGCTCTGCAAGGTCGTTCCCGATTGCGAGGGAACGGGACTGTCCGGCGGGATCTTCTGCCCGGCGTGTTGCTCGTATTGCTTGATGTCGGTGTAGTAGAGCGCCGTGCCGGGATAGCTGCCGGCGTTGTGGTCGGTGAGCAGGCAGTCCGGCTGCAGCGACTTCACCAGGTCGTAGATCTCGCGATACGGCAACTCGGCGTACGAGATGCGCGACCAGGATGCATTCCAGCCATCGAGGATCAGCGCGGTGAGCGGACCGTAGTTCGTCAGCAACTCGGTGATCTGCGCCTTGATCAGCGCGATCTTCTCCGGCGTGACCGTGCGTGCGCGGATGTCCTGGCGCAGGTCGAGGATGGAGAAATACAGGCAGACCTTGAGTCCCGCCTTGCGGAACGAATCGACGTAGCGGCGCACGACATCGTGCGGATACGAGGACTGCATGACGTTGGCGCTGCCGGTCCGGGTCGGCCACAGGCAGAAGCCGTCATGATGCTTGGTGGTGAGGCAGGCGTAGCCCATGTGGGCGGACTTCGCGGCGCGCGCCCACTGGTCGGTGTCGAGATGCTTCGGATCGAACAGCTTCGGCGACAACGTGGGATCGCCCCATTCCCGTTCCTCGAAAGTGGCGAGGTTCAAGTGGATGAACATGCCGAAACGGAGATCGAGGAAGGCCTGCTGCAGGGCCAGGAGGCGGTCAGGGTCCACCGCCACGCGATCCCCCGCCAAGGGGGGAGGCGTCGCCGCCATCGTCCGTACCGCAGGCCAGAGGCCACCGCTGAAGGCCCCGGCCGCGGCCAACGCCTTCGCGAACTCACGTCGATTCAATGGACCCACTCCCCGGCTGGTGTGACATTCGACTCTCGCCGCGTGGGCTTCTCATGTCAACGCGACCGCGTCACACCTCCGGGTATGCGCGACGGTCAGGTCGCCGCCGCCTTCATCGCGGCGATGTCGAGCCTGGTCATGTGCATCAGGGCCGCGACGGAGCCGGGGTTTTGCACCAGCTCCTCGATATTCTCGGGGACCACCTGCCACGACAAGCCGTACTTGTCCTTCAGCCACCCGCAGGCCTGTGCGCCCGGGTCGCCCCCGGCCGATAGCTTTTCCCAGAAGCGATCGATCTCGACCTGATCGTGACAGTGGACGACGAGGGAAAGTGCCTCGTTGAACGTGAACTCCGGCCCGCCATTGAGCGCGGTGATGGGTTGGCCGTCCAGTTCGAAGGCAACCGTCATCACCGAGCCCTCTGGCCGGCCCGATGCCGCCGATACCTCCTTGGTATAGCGGGTCGTGCCGACCACCCGCGAGTTGGGGAAGATCGAGACGTAGTAGTTGGCAGCTTCCTCGGCCTCGGTGTCGAACCAGAGGAACGGCGTGATGCGCTGGAAACGATGGGACATGGGATTCTCCTGCGTTCGGTGGACTTGAGCGGGTCACGGAACAGCGGCCTTGTCCTCGTTCGTCGAACGGAGATACGCCAAATCGACAATTCCCGGGCGGTGCCATGCAAGGCGTTACCCCCGCCGACGCGCTAGGCTGCCCGCCATGACCCCTCTCGGCCCCCATCCCTGCGACCGCGCGGCCAGCGGCGATGCCGTCGACTGCGGCGATGTCGCGCGCCGCTGGACCCTCGTCGCCGCCATCGTCGGGTCGGGCATGGCCTTCGTCGACGGCACGATCGTCAATGTCGCCTTGCCGGCGATCCAGAAAGCCCTGGACGCCACGACGGCGGACGCGCAATGGGTGATGGAAGCCTATGCCCTGCTCTTGTCCGCCTTGCTGCTGGTCGGCGGTGTACTCGGCGATCGCTTCGGGCGCCGTCGCGTGTTCATGATCGGCACAGCGGTATTCACCCTGGCCTCGCTGGTCTGCGCGGGAGCACCGGACATAGCCGCCCTTATCGGTGGGCGCGCCATCCAGGGGTTTGGTGCCGCTCTTCTCGTACCCGGCAGCCTCGCGCTCATCAGCAGTGCGTTTCCCAAGGAGCGACGGGGTGCGGCCATCGGCACCTGGTCCGCCTTCAGCGGGATAACGGCGGCGGCCGGGCCGGTGCTCGGCGGATACCTGGTCGAGCATGTGTCCTGGCACTGGGCCTTCCTGATCAACCTGCCGCTCGGCGTGGCACTCGTGGCGATCTGTTGGTGGCGGGTACCCGAGAGCCGTGGCGGCCTCGCCAGTGGCCAACTCGACGCCAGCGGCGCCGTCCTGGCGACGTTGGGGCTGGCGGGCGTCGTGTTCGCACTGATCGAAGGGCCGCAGCGCGGGTGGTCCGCCCCGTCGGTCGCCGGCTCAGTCTGCGTGGGCGTGGCGGCACTTGTCGCCTTCATCCTGGTGGAACGCCGCACGACCACGCCGATGCTGCCGCTGCACCTGTTCCGCAACCGCGATTTCTCCGCGGCAAACGCACTCACCCTGTTGCTATACGCAGCGCTCGGCGGAAGCCTGTTCTTCGTTCCCCTGAACCTGATCCAGGTGCAAGGCTACGGCGCGACCGGCGCGGGCGCCTCCTTGCTGCCCCTGATCGCGATCATGTTCGCCCTGTCGCGCTGGACCGGCCAACTGGTCGATCGCGTCGGTGCTCGCCTGCCGTTGATGGTGGGCCCCCTCGTGGCCGCCGCCGGCTTCGTCCTGTACGCGCTGCCCGGTGTCGGTGCAAGCTATTGGACGACGTTCTTTCCGGCCAGTTGCGTGCTCGGGCTGGGCATGAGCATCGTCGTCGCCCCGCTCACCACCACGGTGATGAACGCTCTCGACCCCTCGTTGGCCGGCACCGCCTCGGGTGTCAACAATGCGATATCGCGCACCGCCGGATTGCTGGCTATCGCGGTGTTCGGCGTCATGCTGACCGAAGTGTTCAACGCCACCCTGGATGTCCGGCTGGCGACGTTGCGCCTGGACAGCGACACCATGCATGACATCGTGGCGCAACGCGCCAAGCTGGCCGGAATTCAAGTCGCGAACGCCGACGCGCGCCGTGTGATCGGGGAATCCTTCATCGCGGGCTTCCGTGCGGTCATGCTCTTTTCGGCGGGCCTGTCGGTACTCTCGGCCCTGGTGGCGGCGCTCGGCTTGAGCGGTAGGCAAGCGACCAGGGCTTCCGTCAATGGCGACCTTCAACGGTAGGCGACGTTGACCGTGACACTGGCATTCGCGGACCCGGGGGCGAGTGGCTTGCCGGTGGTGCGGTAGCGCGCCCGGAAACCGTAATTCCGGCCTTCCTGCACCGCGCTCAGTATGAGCGGAGCGACGCTGTTGGGAATGGCCTGGGCGTCCGGATCGTCGCTACGAAGTTCCACGGCGACACCCGTCGCGGCACCGCTACCGGTGAGCTTGAACAGGGAGGCGTCGGTCTCGTCGGCCGCTCCGGCGAAGGTCAGGAGTATCTGGGTGGCATGGGTACATCCCGTGGCGACCAGCTGCTGCGTGGCCCAATGACTGCTTCCGGCCACGGCGAGGGTCCCGCCTTCGACCTTGCCGATCGGAAAGACCAGGCGGCGCGAGGCAAAGGCACAGGTAGGCCGCTGCGGCTCCACGCGCGCATCGAGCAGATCGGTCCATACCTGGGCATGGCCGTCGTAGCCGGCCCGGGCCAAGGTGCCCCTCGTCAGCGACCCGCCTTCGCGGATCGGCCCCGTCTTGATGAGTTGCACCGTGAATCGCGCATTGCTCAGCTTGCCGTCGAAACTCCATTGACTGGGTGAGCTATACGGCACGACGAAGTCACCCTGGCCGCTGTGGTGAAACTGGATTCGAATACCCACGCCGGGCACGTTGGTGTCGTAGATTCCATCTCCCAGAGCGCTGGGGGTTGCGAAAACACCCAGGCTACCGGTACGCGTCGGCTTGAAGCACTTGAAGCCGGGTGAATTCCAACCGGTGGTGACACGCTCCGCGAGCACGGTTCGCGGTGCCGCATCCACCGCCGCCTCGACGGTACCGAAGGAAAGCGGCTGCGGCGTGCCCTGGGACGGATGGCCCAGGCATCCCGCCTGCGACTGGCCTGCCGCAAGGAGGACGGTGGCGACGACGATGAACCGGTGCGTGGATGGCAAGGACATGGAGCGGCTTCCCTGGGGACATATGTCTTGGAAGTCTGCCCAGCGACGGACACGCATCCCATACGACGAATCTGAAAATGCGATGACAGTGTGCGTCTGCATTGCACGGCGCGTTCACCCGGCCTCGCCAACCATCGGCGCATGAGTCTGCAGGACTACCGCCGCAAGCGAAACTTCGCGAAGACCCGCGAACCCGCGCCGGACGATTCCGCCCTCGGCAGCGGCCGCGCCATCTTCGTCGTGCAGCTGCACCATGCCTCGCGCCGGCACTTCGATTTTCGCCTCCAGGTGGGTGATGTGCTGCGCAGCTGGGCGGTACCCAAGGGACCCAGCTACGACCCCAAGGTAAAGCGGCTGGCGGTGGAAGTGGAGGACCATCCGGTCTCCTACGCCAGCTTCGAGGGCGACATCGAGGAAGGCTACGGGAAGGGGCACGTCGATCTGTTCGATCGCGGCGTATGGGCGACGCGAGGCGACGCCGAGGCGCAGATCCGCAAGGGCCATCTCACCTTCGAACTGTTCGGCAAGCGGCTCAAGGGTGAATGGCATCTCGTGCGTGGCGCGAAGAAAGAGCGACAGCCCACGTGGTTCCTGATCAAGGCGGACGATGCCTACGCGGGCGATGTGGAAGCGGACGACCTGCTGGACGCGAGAATGCGCGAGAGCACGCGCCGCGCGGCGACGACACCCGGGCTGCGCGCCGCGGCGAAGAAATCCACCTCGCGTAAAAAAGCGCCGC
The DNA here is from genome assembly GCF_030812295.1 of Luteibacter jiangsuensis. GTDB lineage: Bacteria > Pseudomonadota > Gammaproteobacteria > Xanthomonadales > Rhodanobacteraceae > Luteibacter > Luteibacter jiangsuensis_A. The sequence continues at coordinate 559,022 of NZ_JAUSSK010000002.1, read as the reverse complement.
CGAAGACGCGCAAGGTTCCGGCCGCCACCCTCGCCAAGGCGGCGGCCGCGTTGGATGGCGCCCGCAAGGCGCGAGCCAGCAACGATTTCTTCGCGCCGCAACTCGCCCGTCTTCGTGAGTCTCCGCCTCAGGGGGACGGCTGGTTGCACGAAGTGAAGTGGGACGGTTACCGGATCCTCGCGAGCGTGGCCAAGGGCAAGGTGATGCTCTGGTCGCGCAATGCCCTGCCCTGGAAAGATCGCCTGCCGGAAATCGTCGGAGCCATCGAAAGTCTCGGCCTGGACAGCCTGCGGTTGGACGGCGAACTGATCGCACTCGACGCGCAAGGGCGCAGCGACTTCAACGCCCTGCAACGGACCTTGTCGGGTGAAGCGCAAGCACCACTGGTGTACATGCTGTTCGACCTGCCCTACCTGGAGGGCTATGACCTTACCCGCGTGCCGCTTTACCAACGCAAGGCGCTGCTGGAGCGCCTGCTCGCGCATGCACCCGCGCACCTCGCCTATAGCGGACACCACGTCGGCCACGGCGACGAGGTGTTCGCCATGGCCATGGAACAGAAGCTTGAGGGCATCGTCTCCAAGCGCGCGGACGGTGGTTATCACGCAGGACGCGGTGACGACTGGCAGAAGATCAAGCGGCTCGAAAGCGATGAATTCGCCGTGGTCGGTTACACACCGGCGAAAGGTTCCCGCCTGGTCTTTGGGTCGCTGCTGCTGGCCCGTCCGGATGCGGAAGGCGGCTGGACCTATGTCGGCCGCGTCGGCACAGGCTTCACGGACCAGATGCTGCGCTCGCTCGGCGAGACGCTGGCGAAGGGCGGAACGAAAAAGCCGACGGTGAAGATCGGGCAGATCGACCCTGCCCTGCGCGGTGCGCTCTGGGTGCCGCCGACGGCGGTCGCGGAGGTCTATTACCGTGGCATCGGCAACCAGAACCTGCTGCGCCAGCCTAGCCTGAAGGCATTGCGCGTCGACAAGTCGCCGGCGGACCTGCGCGATTCCGACCGCGCCGCACCGGCGCCGGCGAAGAAGAAGGCGAAGACCAGGGGCGTTCCGGCCAGGGCGAGCGCCGATGCGATCGTCATCACCCATCCCGATCGCGTGGTCTTCCCGGACGATGGAATCACCAAGCAGGACGTGGTGGATTACTACCGGACCGTCATGCCATGGATGCTTCCGGCGATCGCCGACCGGCCCACTTCGACCATCCGTTGCCCGGGCGGCATCGGCTCGCCCTGCTTCTTCCAGAAGCACGTGATGGCCGGACTGGAGCATGTGGGTACGGCGAAACTGAAAGAAGAAACGGGCGCGCAGGCGGTGTATCTGTATCCGCGTGACGAGGCGGGCATGATCGAACTCGTCCAGTTCGGCGCGGTGGAATTCCACCCATGGGGCTCCCACGTGGGCTCGCCCGACCTGGCAGACCGCGTGGTTTTCGATCTCGATCCCGGCGAAGACGTGGACTGGCGGCGGGTGGTCGCGGCGGCCCGCATGGTGCGTGGATTCCTCGAGGAACTCGGCCTGGTCTCCTTCTTGCGCACCACCGGCGGCAAGGGGCTGCATGTGGTCGTACCGCTCAACCCCGGCGCCGACTGGGGCACGGTGAAGACGTTCGCCCGAGGCTTCGCGGAAGCGATGGCGGCATTGCATCCGCTGGAATTCGTGGCGACGGCCACCAAACGCTTCCGGCGCGGGAAGATCTACGTGGACTACCTGCGCAACGGACGCGGCGCCACCGCGGTGGCCTCCTATTCCCTGCGCTCACGCCCGGGGGCGCCGGTGGCGGTTCCCTTGCGCTGGGAGGAGCTGGGCAAGGTCAAATCCGGCAATGCGTTCGACCTTCGCAACGTACCCAAGCGCCTGGCGCGGTTGAAGAAGGATCCCTGGGATGGGATAGACAAGGTCCGCCAGGACCTGGCCTCGGTGAACGAGAAGCTGGGTGCCTGACCCGCCGCGCGCTGTAGACTCGGCATTCCTTCCCCATCTGCCCGTCCATGTTCGCCAAACTCCCCGTCTTCCTGCGCGTCCCTCTTGCCTGCCTCTTGCTGTTCGTCAGCACGGTATGCCACGTGCTGCCGCTGTTCGTCGTGACGGGGCTGCGCCTGGTCGTTCCGCTGGCTTCGCTGCGCCGCTCCATCGGTGCCGTGCTGGTATGGATCGCGGAAAGCTGGCTGGGGTTCAATGGCTGGCTATTCGGCGCATTCACGCGCACGCGTTGGCAGGTGGAGGGGATCGAGGACCTCGGCCGGCGTGAGAATTATCTGGTGGTGTGCAACCACCAGAGCTGGGTCGACATTCCGGCATTGCAGAAAATCTTCAACCGCCGGATTCCGTTCATGCGCTTTTTCCTGAAGAGCGAACTCATCTGGGTGCCCTTGCTCGGACCGGCGTGGTGGGCCCTCGATTTCCCGTTCATGAAGCGCCATTCGCGGCAGCAACTCGAAGCGCGGCCGGAACTGCGCGGCAAGGACCGCGAAGCCACGCGCCGTGCCTGCGAGAAGTTCCGGCACCTGCCGGTATCGATCATGAACTTCACCGAAGGCACCCGGTTCACCCAGGCCAAGCACGATGCGCAGAAATCGCCTTACACCCATCTCCTGCGCCCGAAGGCCGGCGGCGTGGCCTTCGTGATCGACGCCATGGGCGATGCGATCCGCCAGGTGCTCGACGTCACCATCGTGTATCCGGGAGGCCCGAGCACGATGATGGACATGATCGCAGGCCGGATCCGCGAGATCCGCATCCATGTTCGCCGCCTGCCGATCCTTCCCTCGCTGCGTGGCGACTACGAAAACGACGACGCGTTCCGCGAACGCTTCCAGGCCTGGGTGAACCAGCTCTGGGCCGAGAAGGACGCCCGCATCGCAACCATGCTGGCAAAGCCCCTGTAAATGCGCCGGCCAAGCCGGTGAGAGCCGACTGGCCGGATACCCGGTGAGAACCAACCTTGCCGGCACAGGGTCGGCTCTCACCTTGAAAGCCTTGCAGAAGGTGCTCCCGCGGCGACGCAGGCTTACGGCTTGGCTTCCTCGGCGAGCTTCTCGTCCAGCCGTTGGCGGCCGGCCTTCGCGTACGCCGCGCACGTCTTCCCCTCGCCTTGCGAAGGATGCGGCGTGATCAGCATGTCGCAAGGCAACGCCGCGACGCGATCGAAGGTCTTGCGATACTCCGCCACGTACGCGGGATGGTCGCTATAGCGATAGCCATCGGCGGAGAAGGCGAACAGGCTGTCGACATAGGCGATCGTCTTGCAGGCCTTGCCCTCGCACGATGTCCATGTCCACGCCGTACCGCCGGGCGTGTGCCCAGGTGTGATGTGTGCGGTCAACGCGAGCGTGCCCACGCGTACCACGGTGCCATCGTTGATATCACCGATAGCGTCCACCTTCGCGTACAGCGGCGCTTCGCCGTGCTGTGGATCGGTGGCGTCGTCACCGCCGAGCTGCATCTCCTTCGCACCGGCAGGCGTGGCGCGCACGGTCGCCCCGCTGTCCTTCGCGAACTGCGCGATACCGCCGGCATGGTCGAAGTGCGCGTGTGAGTTGAGGACGAGCTTGACGTCCTCCACGCGAAAACCGAGCTTGCGAATGTTCGCCTCGATGAGCGCGACGTTGTCGGACATCGGCACGTCGATCAGCACGTGACCCTGGGGCGATGTGACAAGGATGGCCGACAGGCCCTTGGTGCCGACGTAATACGTGTTGCCGTAGATCTTGTGCGGCGCCACGGGTGTGGTCCAGTCCCCGTTGTTCGCCGCGACGGCGGGCAAGGCGGTGCAGGCGGCGAGGGTGGCGATGGCGAGCAGGGTGCGGCGCATGTGGAGTCCCCTTGAAAGATGGGACGGAGGATAAAGGGGACTACCGGGCGACAGCGAGTCGATATCGGGGCGAACTGCGGGCGCGTGGCGTCGCCTTCGCCGCTGAAGCGGCTCCCACGGAGGGTTGAGGCGACCCTGCGGAGGATAGAGACAGCTTTCAGGTGGCTCCGCGCGGCCGAACCGCTTTCTCGGGTGGAGGACCTCAGGGGAGGCGGGGTCTCCGGCGCGTGCGCGCACGCCAGAAGAGGAATCCGGTCACCAGCAGGAACATCGGAAGCAGGCCGGTGAAGCAGGCCATCACGCGCCAGGTCATGCCGCCCACGGCGGCCGAGTGAATCGGGAACAGCGCGTCGGCGAGGCGGCCGCCCGGCCCGAGTTTTGTCGCATCCACGCCACCGACCACCGCCGCCGTGCCGGGGTCCATCCACAGAGAACTGCGTCCGGCGAGGTTCCACTCGCCCGGGCGGCGAATGCGCAGCACCACGCTGCCGTTGTCCTTCGATGGCAGGGTCAGGCGGGTGAGTTGCGCCTCGGGAGCCGCGGCCTGGGCGGCGCGGAGCACGGCCGGCCAGTCTATCGTTGCCGCCGTGGGCGCGATCCTTGGTGGCTTCGCAGGCGCCGGCTCGCCAAACGCGGCGGCAAGGCCACTACGCACGGCACCGCGATAGGCCATGGTCGTCCCCGTGCCGATCATCACGATCAGCAAGGGCAACGCGGCGACGCCGACCAAACGGTGAAAACTCGCCCAGCGCAACACCGGCGGATTCGCATGGGGCTTCAGGTGCTTCAGCGCACGCCGGCGCCCAGGCCAGTAAAGCCACGCACCGGAAAACAGCATGAACAATCCCGTACAGGCGACGACGCCGAGCACGGTCTCGCCCACTTCGCCGGTCAACAGGTGCGTATGCCAGTCGAGCAGGAGAAGCAGTCCGTCTCCGGACTTGCTCCGGCGCAACAGCAGCTCGCCCGTGCTCGCGTCGAAATAGCTGCGGTTGCCGCCGCGTTCCTGTGCTTCCCACACCGGAAGTTCCGCATCGGGTAGCGATAGCCCGCGCAACCCCTTCCCCTCGGGCGACGAGAGGATCGCCTGCAACGACCTGCCTTGTGTCGCGAGATCCGGCAAGGAACGCGACGCCAACTCCGGATGTCCCGCGGCGAAAAGCGGCTGCTCGAACAACAGCACGCTGCCCGAGAGCGTCACCAGCGCCAGCAGCAGGCCCAGGCTGAGCCCCAGCCACAAGTGCAAGGTCTTCAACGCGGAGCGGAAGCGGCGTGGCGAAGGCGTCATGTCAGAAATCCACCGACGCCTGCACGAAATAGGTGCGCGGCAGGCCGACGTAGATACCGTCGTTGTTATCGGTCGAGCGCGTGAAGTAGCGCTTGTCCGTGAGGTTCTTCACACCCACGCCCAGGCGGAGGTTCGACGCCGACGGGCCGAAGGCGTACTCGGCGCGGGCGTTCCAGGTCGTCCAGCCGGGGATGTCGCCGAGGTCGCCTTCGGGCGAGGGCTCGGTGATGTATTCCGTGGGGTTCGCGGGATCGAAGCTCGGCGAACCCGGCGAATGCTGTTTCGACTGCGCGAACGCGTCGAGGTTGAAGGTCCATTGCGCGATGCCGTAGCGCAAGCCGAGATTGGCCGTGCGCCGCGAGTAGAACGGCAGGTCGCGGCCTTCGAACGAGCCGTGCTTGTAGAACGCGTGGGTGTACGTGGCCGTACCCCATAGCGTGAGGCCATCCAGCGCGTCGCTGAAGGCGCCCAGGTCGACATGCGCCGCGGACTCGACGCCCTTGTGCGTCGTGGCGCCGAGGCTGGTCCAGCCTTCGTACGAGTCCGGCACGTTGGGCAGCTTGCCGACCAGTTGCAGCTCATGGTCGAAGTTGATCCGGAACAAGGAGATCTCGCCGCCCCACGCCTTCGTGTCGTAGCGCGTGCCGATTTCGTAAGTGCGCGCCGTCTCGGGTTTCAGCCCGGCCGCGAACTGATTGTTCGAATCCTTCTGCCCGATCTGGAAGTATTGCAGCGAGCCGAACGAGGTTTCCGCGTTCGCGTAGAGCTTCAACGCATCACTCAGGTGGTAAATGACATTGAGCGATGGCAGCGGCTTGGAATAGTCCTTCGTTCGCTCCGTCGGCCCCCTTACCACCACCGTCGCGCCCGGATGCGCTTGCCACTCGCTGTCGATGCGCTCGTAGCGGATACCCGGCGTGATCGTCCAGTTCCCCGCGTTGATGGTGTCGTCGACATACAGCGCATGCGCCTCGTTGCTGCCGGTGTTGTTGCCCGAGAGCACGTAGGGGCCGCCATAAGGGAAGCTGTCGTACGGGGTATAGGACAGGTTGGAAACGTAGCGGTTGTTACGCAGGGTGCGCTCGTGCATCGCCTCGCTGGTATAGCGGTAGCCGATGCCGATCTCGTGGGTGACCTGGCCCCAGTCGAACAACTGCGAGTAGCGCGGCTCGATGGCGAATACGTGGTAGTTGCGTGGATAGGCGTTGAGCTGGTGCGTATAGCTGCCGTTCGCGTTCTGGGTGATCGTCTCGATGTGGCTGCCACGGAAGCTGTCCGAGTAGTACGACTGCACTTCGAAGCTGCGGCGGTCGTCGACGTGGCTGTACTTCAATACATAGTCCGTGCGGCGGCCGTGGAAATCGTCGAACGGGCGGCGGGACTGGAAGGGGTCCGCATCGTAGTCGGCCTGGTTCAGTCCACCGGGCATGCCGGCCTGGCCGTCGTAGTGATGGATGCTGCCGGTGAGCGTGTCCTCGGGGGAGAAGGCGTATTTCGCCTTGAGCATCACGTCGTCGATGCTCTCGTTGTCCTCGTGCTCGCGGAAGCCCGGGCCATGCAGGCCGTTGTAGAGCAGGGCGAGGCCGAGCCCGTTGTCCATCGTGCCGCCCACGAAGGCGTTGGTATTGGTGCGGATGCCGCCGTGCTCGCCGCCCTGCATCTGCACGCCTGCGCTGCCGCCGAAGGCTTGCGGGATGTCCCGCGTCACGAAGTTGATGATGCCGCCCACGTTCTGCGGCCCATAACGCACAGACCCGCCACCGCGGACCACGTCGACCGCCTGCAGGTTGCCGAGGCCGACCGGCGCCATGGACGCCTGGGGCTGGCCGTAGGGCGCCACGGCGATGGGTACCCCGTCGAGCAGGATGGTGGAACGCGGCGAAAGGCGCGAGGTGAGGCCACGCACGCCCACGTTGAGCGACACGTCGCTGCCTCCCGTGCCGTTGCTTTCCTGCACCTGCACGCCGGGAATGCGACGCAGGGCGTCACGCAGGTTCACCGCGCCGGCTTCGCGCAGTTCCTCGCGGCGCACCACCGTGCGGGCACCCGGATGGTTCGCCACCGTATTGCTGGCCGCCTCTCCCAACCAGTTGCCGACCACCTTGACGCCTTCCAGGTCGGTGGACGGCGGAGGCGGCGGTGTTTCCTGGCCTGCCGCGGAGTGCGCGGCGAAGGCGCTCGCGAGCGCCAGGGCGAGGGTGGTGGGACCGAAACGCATGAGGCGGCCTTGCTAATGGGCGAAAGGCCGCCATCGTAAGTGCGAATGATTATCAGAGCAATCAGCGCTTACCTTGACCAAGGGTTGTGCAGGATGCACTGGACGAAATCCGTGCGCTGGAATCCCGGCTCCTTGTACGCCATGACGTCGGCCTTGACGTTGCCGAAGGTGGTCTCCGGCTTGGCGCGGATGCCCTCGTAGAAGGCGTCGACGATGCCGGTCTTGAAGGAAGGGCCCCGCGGATGGACCTCGGCGACCTTCTCGCGATCGGCGCTCCGGACGGTTTCGAAGCCCAATCCGAGGACATCCATTTCCACCCCGGCCGTCAGCAGCGCGATCTCGGGTTTCATGTGCCGAGGGATACCCGGGGTGGTGTGCAAGGCGATCGACGCCCAGACCACGTCGATATCGTCCTGCGCGATGCCCTTGCCCGTCAGGAACGCCCGGGCGGCGTTGGCGCCGTCCACCTCGAAGCGTTCCGTCTTGCTCGCATGGGCGGGCATGAGGCCCATGTCGTGGAACATGGCGGCGGCGTAGAGCAGTTCCGGATCGTAGGTGAGTGCCCTGGCCTTACCGGTCAACGCGCCGAACAGGAACACGCGGCGCGAGTGGTGGTAGAGCAGGTCGGTCTCGGTGTCGCGGACCAGTTCGGTGATCTCGCGAGCGAGGGCGCTGTCGGGAATGGCGATGCCGGCGATGGTGCTCATGGCGGGAAGCCTCGTGGGATGGGAGGACCATTGCATCGCGCGCCCGCTCTGTCCTGATTTGACCTGATATATCAAATCCAGCCATATTGCTCACCATGCGGCCGCCACCCCTGACCATCGCCATCCTTGCTCCGGCCGGCGTGCAGATGCTGGACGTCGCCGGCCCGGCGGACGTCTTCGCGGAAGCCAACCGCCAGGCGGGCCGCGAGGTATACCGGGTGATCACGGTCGGCACGGCGCCCCTGGCCGTGGCCGCCTCGTCCGGGCTGCATTTCCTGCCCGACCGCAGCGTGCTCGACGACATTGAGCATCTGGACACCTTGCTCGTCGCGGGCTCACCCGGCCTGCCGCGCGCCGCCGTCGACCTGACGGCGGTGGCATGGATGCGGCGCCACAGCGAAAGGGCCCGCCGTTATGGCTCGATCTGCAGCGGCGCGCTGCTGTTCGCCCGTACCGGCTTGCTCGATGGGCGCCGCGTGACCACGCACTGGCGCGTGGCGTCCCTGCTGGCCGAGCGGCATCCCTCGCTGAAGGTCGAAGCGGATGCCTTCGTGGTTCGCGACGGCCCGGTATGCACGGCGGCCGGTGTAACGGCCGGCATGGATCTCGCGGTGGCCCTGGTCGAGGAAGACCTCGGGCGAGACATCGCCATGGCGGTAGCGGCCGAACTGGTCGTGTTCTACCGGCGGCCGGGCGGGCAGATGCAGTTCAGCCGCCATGGCGACGCGGCGCCTGCGGGACGCGGCGCCCTGCAGGAATTGCAACGCTACGTGGTGGCCCATCCCGCCGAAGACCATTCCGTGGCGTCGATGGCGGCGCGCGTCGGCATGAGCGCCCGGCATTTCGCGCGCATCTTCCAGCACGAAGTGGGCATGACGCCGGCCGCCTTCGTCGAGGCGATGCGAGTGGAAGCGGCGCGCCGCCTGCTGGAGAACGGCCATGAAAGCCCGAAGCGGGTGGCTTCGCGCTGCGGCTATGCCGACGTCAACGGATTGCGCCGCGCCTTCATGCGCCGGGTCGGTGTCACCCCGGCCGAATACCGCAAGCGCCACGCGCACGTGCGGGCTTGACCCCGCCGTCACACCGGTTCGACCGGCCCGGCGAAACGCATGTCCGGAGCCCACCGACGATGACCTCTCGTCGATCGCGCGCTCGGGCACCGGGTTCAGAGCTCGATGATGCCCCGGCGCAGGGCGATGGCGACGGCGTGCGTGCGATCGTTCGCCTGCAGTTTGGCCAGGATGCTCTTCATGTGCGCCTTCACCGTTTCCTCGGCGATACCGAGGGCCGTGGCGACATCGCGGTTGGCCTCGCCACGGGCGACATGGGTGAGCACCTGGGTTTCGCGCGGCGTGAGTTCGTCGTCATCCGCGTGGCCGGCCATTTCCTGCGCGATTTCCTCGGGTACGCGGCGCTTTCCTTCCATGATCTGGCGGATGGTGACCAACATGTCCTTGCGCAGTTCGCTCTTCAGCAGGTAGCCCTGCGCGCCGGCACGGAACGCACGCAGCGCCTGTACGTCGCCGCGATATGTCGTGAGCACGAGGATGCGGGCGTCGGCGAACTCGGCGCGAATGGCCTCGATGGCCGCGATCCCGCCGATGCCGGGCATCTGCAGGTCCATCAGCGTGAGGTCCGGGCGGTGCGTGCGATAACGTTCGATGGCTTCCTCGCCCGAACTCGCCTCGGCCACCAGTTCCAGTCCCTCCTGCCCCTCGATCACGGCGGCGATGCCTTCGCGCAGGAGGGGATGGTCGTCGACGGTCATGATGCGGATGGACGGCATGGTCGGCTCGCGGGAAACTCGGAAACGGCGAGTATCGCGCAATGATGCGGCGCACCGCATGTAAAGACGAACCCTCCACTTCATCCTTGCGAGCATCGGTTCCCATGGCGACCCACCGCGCGAGCAGCAAAGCCCCCAGGCGGGGACACATCCGCACCGGCATGGGTGGTTGGATCTTTCCACCCTGGCGCGGCGTGTTCTACCCGGAAGGACTCGTCCAGAAGCGCGAACTGGAATACGCGAGCCGCCAGGTCCGGGCCATCGAGATCAACGGCACCTACTACCGTTCGCCCGACGCCTCGACCTACGAGAAATGGGCGGCCGAAACCCCGGAAGGCTTCGTGTTCTCGGTGAAGGCGCCACGGCATATCGTGCAGACCAAGGCGCTCGCGTCCACCGGCGAGCGGATCGGCCGCTTTCTCGACGGTGCGGTCGCCCTCGGCGACCGTCTCGGCCCCTTGCTCTGGCAGTTCCTGCCCACGCGAAAGTTCGACGCCGACGATATCGCCGGCTTCCTCGACCTGCTGCCCGAGACGCATGCCGGCGTGGCCCTTCGCCACGCCGTGGAAGTGCGCCACGACAGCTTCATGGACGAGCGCTGGCTGGAACTCGCACGCGATCGAGGCGTGGCGACGGTGTTCACCGATTCCCCGAAATATCCGTCCCTGGCCGACCTGACCGGCCCCTTCGTCTATGCACGATTGATGCGCAGCGTATCGAGCGAAACCGACGGCTATCGGGCGAAGGACCTCAAGGCCTGGGCGGAGCGTGCAGCGACCTGGGCAGAGGGAGGAGACCCGGCCGACCTGCCGCATGTGGGGCCGGCCGCTTCCAGGGCGGCCGCGCGGGATGTCTTCGTCTACTTCATCTCGGCCGCCAAGGAACGGAACCCCGCGGCCGCGGTCGCACTCGGTAAGCTGACCGACAACGCATAATCGCCCATCCCCAGACCGGACGAACCATGGACCGTCTCATCCAGAACCACCTGATCGACCTTTTCGCCGAGCATGGCGTCGAACTCGAAGCCGACGAAGACTGGCTGCTCACCGAAGGCGAGGATTTCCCCGCCATTCGCGGCATCTGGCACGAGGGCGCCGGTGGCGGGATGGGCCGCCTCGACATCGATATCGTGCTCGACGAGGAGCGCACCATCGAGGAAAGCTTCGGCGGCATCGGTGCCGGCAAGGCGGGATGCCGCGATGCTCTGGACGGTTTCGCACGTAACGATTTCCACGTCGTGCTGGCGGCCTGCTGGCACAGGGTGAACGCGAAGAAGCTCGCTGTCCGCGAGCTGGTCGCCGGTGTGCACCGGTTCACCCTCTACATCGGCGACTTCACGCTGCGCGGCGAGAAGGACGCGCCGATGGAGATCCCGGAGGACGGTCTGTCGGCGCTGGAAGCGGCCATCGCCACGGCACCGCTCACGGCCGACGTGCATTGGATACGCGTGTTCTACGGCAACGTCGGCGACGGCAAGACCCAGGTCGAGGTGCTGCTCGACAACGAACCCTGGGCGGCGGGCCACAAGGCCATCGCGTCGGTGGATTGGCCGCAGCACGAGCGCTACTACAGCCTGCGCAACTTCATCGCGCTGGTGCCGATGGATTGAGGGTCCAGTCCTCGGGTTTCATGATCGCGAAAAGGCCGTCGCGCATGGTGCGACGGCCGAGGCGCAACACCTCGGCATCGCGCGAGAACACCACCGCCGCGCCCGCGGCGGCGGCCAGTTCGAGGAATTTCTGGTCGTCGGGATCGCGGCAGCGTGGCAAGGACATGGCCGCCAGCGGCACCGAAATCAACGTGACCGAGGCATCGAACCGGGCGATGGCCGCCTCGATGCTCGCCTCGTCCAGTTTCAACACCGGGTAGCGCAGCACCGCGAGCCACTCGTCGCGGCAGTCGGCACGCGTCACCGCCTCGACGTCGCCAGCCGCCATCGCCGCGACGAGCCGATCCGCGCGCGGATCGGCGAAGACGAAGGCGTCCAGGCACACGTTGGTATCGAGGACGACCCTCACGGGGGCTGGCTCAGGCCGCCGTACGGCGGGCCAGCTCCGCGTGCTGCTCCGCGACGATCGCGTAGGAACGCTTGCGCGCCTCGTGGTCGAAGATCTGCGCGGTGATGATCAACTCGTCGGCACCGGTGCGTTCGATGAACGCGGCAAGGCCTTCGCGCACCGTCCCGGGAGAGCCGACCACGGCACACGACAAGGCGTGGTCCACCTGGGCCTTCTCCATCGGCGTCCACACACCTTCCATCGAATTCACCGGTGGCGGCAACTGGCCGGGCGCGCCACGGCGCAGGTTCCAGAAGGCCTGCTGTTGCGAGGTGAACAGGCGGCGCGCTTCCTCGTCGGTGTCGGCGGCGACCACGTTGATACCGAGCATGGCATAGGGCTTGTCCAGCACGTCGGACGGCTTGAACATCGTCCGATACACCTCCAGCGCCTTCATCATCAGATCCGGCGCGAAGTGCGAGGCGAAGGCGAACGGCAAGCCCAGCTCCGCCGCCAGCCGCGCGCTGAACAGACTGGAGCCGAGCAGCCAGATAGGCACGTTGGTATCCATGCCCGGCACCGCACGCACGGTCTGTCCGGGTTGCGGCGGCCCGAGGAAGAATTGCAGCTCCTGCACGTCGTCGGGGAAGCGGTCGTCGCTGGGGCCGAGCGATCGGCGCAACGCGCGAGCCGTGCCCTGGTCGGTTCCCGGTGCCCGTCCCAGGCCCAGGTCGATGCGGCCCGGATACAGCGAGGCGAGGGTGCCGAACTGCTCGGCGATCACCAGGGGTGCGTGGTTGGGCAGCATGATGCCGCCGGAGCCGACGCGGATCGTGCTGGTGCCCTCGGCGATGTACCCGATGACCACCGACGTGGCCGCGCTGGCGATACCCGTCATGTTGTGGTGCTCGGCGAGCCAGTAGCGATGGAAACCCAGAGCCTCCGCGTGGCGGGCCAGGTCGCGCGAGTTGCGCAGCGATTCGCCGGGCGTCGATCCACGGGGGACGGGGGAAAGGTCGAGCACCGAGAACGGGATCATTCGGGAATACCTCGCAAGGGGAGGCGGCGTGGCACCGCCGATTCGTCCCACATGGGCGCAGGGGTTTCGTTTGCAACCCTGCAAGGCGCTTTCGAGGAAACAATCCGTTCCGGAAAGCGATGCTCCACGGCGGATGGGTCGGAGGAAAATACACCCATCCACTCATCCAGTCCGGTATTCCCGGGGGAGCACGACATGATCGACGTCCGCCGCTTCACCAGTCTTGGCGGTGCCAACCACGGCTGGCTCGACGCCAAACACCACTTCTCGTTCGCCTCGTACCACGATCCCAAGCGCATGGGGTGGGGCGCGCTCCGCGTCTGGAACGACGACACCATCGCCGCCGGCACGGGCTTCCCGCCGCACCCGCATTCGGACATGGAAATCATCACCTATGTTCGCGAGGGAGCCATCACCCATGAGGACAGCCTGGGCAACAAGGGCCGCACCGAAGCGGGCGACGTGCAGGTGATGAGCGCCGGCACCGGCATTCGCCACGCCGAGTACAACGCCGAGCCGGACGCCACCCGGATCTTCCAGATCTGGATCATTCCGGATGGCAAGCGCGACGCGCCGGCCTGGGGTACCCGTCCGTTCCCGAAGGGCGAACGCTCGGGACGCTTCGTCACCCTGGCCAGTGGCATCGCCGGCGATGAAGACGCACTGCCGATCCGTACCGACGCCCGCGTGCTGGGCGCCAGCGTGAAGGCCGGCGAGACGGTGGAATACCCGCTCGCTCCCGGCCGTTACGCCTACATGGTCCCGGCAGCCGGTTCGGTCGTGGTCAACGGTATCGCGCTGGACAAGGGCGATGGCGCCGCGATCCGCGACGAGACGGCATTGCGCATCACCGCCACGAGCGACGCGGAACTGGTGCTCGTCGACACCGCCGCCTGATGAAGCGAGGGGTATGCTGTGGGTCATGACGACCCACGGCACCCCCTATCTCGACAATCCCATCCTCGACACCGACAGCTACAAGGCAAGCCACTGGCTGCAATATCCGCCAGGCACCGATGCCACGTTCTTCTATGTGGAATCACGAGGCGGAACCTATGAGAGCACGGTGTTCTTCGGCCTCCAGGCCGTCCTGAAGGCGCGACTCGGCCGCCCCGTCACGCACGCCGATGTCGACGAGGCGCGCGACTTCTTCGCCGCCCACGGCGAACCCTTCAACGAGGAAGGCTGGCGCCATATCGTCGACACGCACGGCGGCCGCCTCCCGGTGCGCGTGCGCGCCGTTTCCGAAGGCAGCGTGGTGCCGACGCACCAGGTGCTGGTCACGATCGAATCCACGGACCCGAAAGCCTTCTGGCTGCCTTCGTACCTGGAAACGCTGCTGTTGCGCCTTTGGTATCCGGTAACGGTCGCGACGACCAGCTGGCAGGCCCGTCGGACGATCCTGCAGTACCTCGAACGCACCTCCGACGATCCGGCAGGCCAGATTCCCTTCAAGCTGCACGACTTCGGTGCCCGCGGCGTATCGAGCGCGGAATCCGCCGGCCTCGGCGGCATGGCCCATCTGGTCAACTTCCTCGGTACCGACACCGTCTCGGGGGTGCTCGCCGCGCGCACGTACTACGGCGAGGCCATGGCCGGCTATTCGATCCCCGCCGCCGAGCACAGCACGATTACCAGTTGGGGCAAGGAACACGAAGTCGACGCGTATCGCAACATGCTTCGCCGCTTCGCGCGTCCCGGATCGTTGGTGGCGGTGGTATCGGACAGCTACGACATCTACCAAGCCATCGTCGAACACTGGGGCAAGACACTTCGCGACGAAGTCATCGCCTCGGGCGCCACCGTGGTCGTGCGACCGGACTCCGGCGATCCGGTGGAAGTGGTGCACCGTTGCGTAAGCCTGTTGAACGAAGCCTTCGGCAGCACCGTGAATGGCAAGGGCTATCGCGTACTCAATCACGTCCGCGTGATCCAGGGTGACGGCGTGAACCCGGAGAGTATCCGAGCCATCCTCGAGCGCATCACCGCCGCCGGTTACGCCGCCGACAACCTCGCCTTCGGCATGGGTGGCGCGCTCTTGCAGAAGCTCACCCGCGACACCCAGAAGTTCGCGCTGAAGTGCTCGGCGGCCCGCATCGACGGCACGTGGCGCGATGTATGGAAGGACCCGGTCACCGACCAGGGCAAGCTGTCCAAGCGCGGGCGGATGACCCTCCTGCGCCATCGCGAATACGGTAGCTACCGCACCGTGCCGCTACCCGGCGATGCCGTGTCGCTCCCGGCCGACGCGATCGAACCCAGTTGGGAAGAAGTCATGCAGACGGTGTGGGAAAACGGAGAACTGAAACGCGAATGGTCGTTCGCCGAAGTGCGGGAAAGGGCTGCCGCGGGCCGCTGACGGAACCGCCTTTGCCTTTGTGGGAGCCGCTTCAGCGGCGATGGGGCTTGCCTCACCCTGGTCCGCTGCCGCGGGATCGCCGACAAGGTCGGCTCCCCCAAAGGTTGGCTTTCACCAGGGCGGCTTTCACCATGCCGGGGCTCCGCCAGGGTCGGCTTTCATCAGGCCGGGGCTGCACCGGGGCCGGCTTTCACCGGATCCGGAAAAAACATGGCCCTCACGCTCACGCGGAGGGCCATGGCGACCGTCCCTTGGTCTGGTGGCCGTGGCCACCCGAACGCGGCCCGGCAAAGCCGGCGCGGCGTTACCGCCGATGAAGGGGGGGATCGATCCTGGCGCTAGGGACGGACGGCATCCTGCCGTCGGATCGGTCATCGGCGATTCGTTCGCCCTGCCCGACAGCCGGGCGGGGCACGGACCTAATGTTGCGTAGGTCGACCGACGACGGATATAGGAGGATTCTTAAAATTAGTGCCAATTTGCCTCGGCAGGCCTCAGCGAACCCTTACGTTCAGGCTGGGATGCGGGTCTCGCGCCGCTGTTCATGACGCGGACGCTCCGTGTGAACGGGACGCGGGGGCGGTTTCGGGGCCGATTGCGGCACGCTCACGCCACGGCTGGCCAGACTCCGCA
The DNA here is from genome assembly GCF_030812295.1 of Luteibacter jiangsuensis. Taxonomy (GTDB): domain Bacteria; phylum Pseudomonadota; class Gammaproteobacteria; order Xanthomonadales; family Rhodanobacteraceae; genus Luteibacter; species Luteibacter jiangsuensis_A. The sequence goes on along the minus strand of NZ_JAUSSK010000002.1, from coordinate 543,176 downwards.
AGGCTGCGCAGTCGGACGATCCGTAATCGCGTTTTCCTGGCTCTCGATGCATGGCCATCTCCTGCTTTTCTTTCCGCCCGGACCGACAGGTTGAGCGGAAAAGAGGAAATTTCTGGTGGCGCGGCCGTGAATGTTTCGTGACACGCCTTCACGTCATCGAACCCGGGATTTTCGTTAAGGCGGTGTCGAGACCTCCGGAAGGTGTCCGGGCATGCGCTGGATCAATTCGGTGGCGAGCTTTTCGTAGTCTTCGTCGAAATGGTGCGAACCGGGCTTCTTGTACACGGTGACGAAGGCCGGCAGCCGGCGATCGGTGCAACCGCTGTCGTCCGCGTCCTCCGCGCCGTAGTAGCAGGCCATGGGTGGACGTCCGCCAAGGGCCGCGATAGGCGGAATGGCGTCGGTGTGCACCACCGGGTTCAGCCATTGCAGGAAGTTGTGCGTGTGCGTGGTCCACCAGCCCTGCTGCATGTAACCCTCGAGCTCGATCTCGAAGTTCACATCGCGGCTGGCCGAGAGCAGGACGAGCTGACTGAGCCTGTCGCGATTGTCAGGACGCAGCTTGCCAACGATCGTCGGCAGCACATCGGCGCCGAACGAGTAGCCGACCAGCAGCACGCGGCGCTTGTTCCACTGAAGGGTGTAACGATCGAGCAGGCCGTCCAGGTCGTGCGCGGATTCTTCCGGTGAGCGATAGCGCCAGAAATACTTGAACGTGCTCACCCCCGCGACGGGGATGCCACGCTGTGTGAATACGGCCCCGAGGCGCTGGTCGAGGTCCCACCAACCACCGTCGCCTGAGTAGATCACCACCAGGAGGTCTTCCTCGCCAGCGGGTGCGGCCTTCAGTGCGGGCAGCTCCACGGTGGACTTTTCCATCGAGGCGCGCGTCCACGGATGCCAGGCGAGCAAAGCCAGCACGAGCAAGCCGGCGATGCCGAGCAGTACGTAACGAACCGTCTTCTTCAGGGAACGCTTCACCGGCGCACTACCCCGCCGATGCCACCCGAGATCAGGCTGGCGACGTTGGCCAGCGCCAGCGGCAAGGCGATGCCACCGGGAACGGCGATATAGCGCGGCTCCCACTCGGGATCGAACTTGTCCTTGTAGCGATGCAATCCGCGGAAGTTGTAGAAGCGCTCGCCACGGCCGAACACCATGGCGCCGAAGCGGCTCCACAGTGGCGCGGTACGTCGATTTTGCAGGCCCGATAGTGGGGCCATGCCGAGGTTGAACCAGCGATAGCCTTCGGCTTTCGCCCAGACCATCAGTTCGATGAACAGAAAATCCATGATGCCGGAGGGGCCTTCGGGCAGGTGGCGCATGAGATCGACGGAGGCTTCTTCCTTCGTCGCGGTAACGAAAACATTGGCGAAGGCCACCAGCTCGTCGCCCTGCCAGACCACCGCCATCGGGGTGCGTGCGAGATAGCGTTCATCGAACAGGCCGAGCGAGAAACGCTTCTCGCGCACCTTCTTGTCGCGCATCCATGCATCGGAGACGCATTTCAGTTTCGGCATCAAGGCGGGAACGGCCTCGGCCGGCACGATCTCCATGCGCAAGCCGTCGCGTGACAGCTTGTTCACCGTCCCGCGCAGGGTTTTCTTCGATTTGCCGTCGAGATTGAAGGTTTCCAGCCGGACACGCGCCTCTTCGCCGATCTTGAGCAGGTTCATGCCCACGTCGAGATAGAGGTCGAGGTCGGCAGGGCGCACCTGGTAGAAGATCGGCCAGCCACCCGCGCGCTCGCAACTCTCCCGGAACGACCAGACCAGTTCCCTGCGCGCCGCCTCGTCGGTGCCGACCGGGTCGCCCATGGCCACCCAACTGCGTCCTTCGATGTCATACATGATGAAGGCCTGGTCTCCCGGGGCGAACATCAGCATCTTGTCGCCGACCAGGGCGAGATGCGCCTGCGCGGAATCGAAGTGCTTCAACAGTGGCATCGCCCGGGCCAGGTCCGCCTCGCCCGGATACGCGCGGCGCGGCCGCGCCGGCCGGATCAGGTTGGCCAGAGCGACCAGCATCACCACCGCCGTCGCACCCACCAGCGCGCGGAGGGCACGCGGCGCGCCACCGTGATGGAAGCTGAATTCCCACCACAGGTTGTTGCTGTATTCGACGTGTTTGAAGCTGAAGAACACCAGCCACGTGGAACAGGCCAGCACGGCGCCGATCGCCAGCACCCAGCCGGGCGAGAAGCTGGCGCGGAACAACGACGCGCGCCGGTAGAAGTGCCGGTGCGCGGGAGCCAGGGCGAGGGCGAGCAGGGAAAGCAGGGTGGCTTCCTCGTAATCGATGCCCTTGAGCAGCGACAGGATGGCGCCGAGGATGAGCAGGACCAGGGTCAGCACGTAGGCGGCGTCGAGCCGCCGCTGAAGACCGCGGGCCAGGATCAGCAGCAGCATGCCCACCACACTGGAGAGGAAGTGCGATACCTCCACCAGCGGCAAGGGCACGAAGCCCCGGAGGATCTCCATGCGTCCCGGAATCGCGAGGGTGGCGCCGGAGAACAGCAGCACGGCGCCGCAGACCAGGGTCAACCCGGCGAAGAACGGCGGCAACAGGCTGCTGAACCACGGGGTGACCAGGGCCGCATGGCGCAGCGCGCGGACCTCCCGCCAGATGACCATCACCGTCGCCACGCACAGCGGCAACAGGTAATACACGAGGCGGAAGGCGGCGAGCGAACCCAGGATGGGCGCTTCCAGACCGTGGTTACCGGTGGCGCCGAAGCCCGCCAGCATCACCGCCTCGAACACCCCCAGGCCGCCCGGGACGTGGCTGATCAGCCCCGCCATCTGCGCTACCACGAAAATGGCCAGGAAGTGGCCGAAGCCACCCGAAATCGCCTCGGGCATCAGCACGTAGAGCACGCCGGCGGCGAGGCCCCAGTCGAGCGCGCCCGTCAGGATCTGGCGCATGGCCACGGCAGGAGTCGGCGTGTTGACCGCCCAGCGCCACACGCGCACCGGCCGGCGCACCGCCACCGCGACGCCGAACCAGGCCAGAGGCACCAGCGCCAGCACGATCGCCAGCGGGATACGCAGGCCGGAAAGCGGTACATCGGGAGGAATCGGCACCAGCAGCAAGGTGACGCCGGTGAGCGCGGCGAGGCCGAGCCAGAAGCTCAGGGTCGTGTACAGCACCACCCGCGCCACTTCGCCGGTACTGAGCCCGGCTTGGACGTAGAACCGATAGCGGATGGAGCCGGAGACCAGCAGGGACATGCCCAGCGCGTTCGAAAACGCATAGCTGATGAAGGAAATCAGGCCCACCCGCCGGGCCGGCAGCCGACGACCGATGCTGGCCAGGCCGAACCAGTCGTAAAGGGTCATGACGACGTAGCCGGCCGCGGTCAGCAGCACCGCCAACGCGATGTCGGTGTTGGGCAACGCGTGCACGTAACCGGCGATCTGCCGGTAGGTGACCTCGCTGGCCATGGCGTGGAGGGCCCACAGCGCCAGGCAAAGCAAGACCACGGACAGCACGGGGCCGCCCGCGCGACGCAGCAGGGTCACATAGAGTGCGCGCTTGGCCAAAGGCTGATCTGTCGTCGGGAGCTCCGCCCTCGTTTCGTGCTCCACGTGCGCGCTGACTCCAATGGTCGTTCGGTGGTCGTAAGGTCGTGTAGGTTGCCACAGAGCGCGCGGGTACGGCAGGGCGTGTCACCTGGGTGAACGGCCGGTCAACCAGCCTGGCGACGAAAGGTTCCGCTAAGGTTGGGGAAAGCTCGACGTAAGCACAGGTTCTTACCCTGCGAGGCATGCCGCGCCCGTCCCCGGAGCCGGATCTGTTTCGTGAGGCTCCATGCGTCCTGACTCCCCGGCCCCCGGCGCCCTGCGCCAGCGTTTCCGGCCGCTCCTGTGGTTCGGCATCCTCTTCGTCGGCGTGGCCTTCCTGGTCCGCCTGATCCTGCTGGTGAAAACCCGGCACGAGGTTCCGCCGAACCTGGGCCAGTGGCTGTACCTGTTCCTGGTCGGCCTGGGTTACGACCTGGTCACCTACATCTATTTCGCCTGGCCCCTGTTGCTGGCGCTATGGTTGCTGCCCCGCCGGGCCTACCTGTCGCGATGGGGCCACCGGATCTTCCTCGGGTTGTGCTTCGTGCTGGCGTTCGCCGTGCTCTATCTCGGCGCGGCGGAACTGGTGTTCTGGGGCGAGTTCAGCGCGCGCTTCAACTTCATCGCGGTGGACTACCTGGTCTACACGCACGAGGTGGTCGGCAACATCCGCGAGTCGTACCCGATCGGTACCTGGTCGGCCCTGCTCGTGCTGGCGACGGTACTGGTGATCTTCTTCAGCCGCCGGGTGCTGGCGGCTCGCGACGACGGTTCGCGATTCCGCGGCCGCAGCGCCGTGGTGGGCGTATGGCTGCTGCTCACCGTGGCGGTGAGTTTCGCCGTCGACGGCTCCATGAAGGACCGTTCGAGCAACAACTACGTCAACGAGTTGGCGGGCAACGGCATTTACCAGTTCTTCGCCGCGTTCCGCAACAATGAACTGGACTACGCGAAGTACTATCCCACGCTGCCCAAGGATGAAGCCTTCGGCAACCTGCGCGGCCTGCTGAAGACGCCCGAGGCGACCTTCACCAGCGACGATCCGATGGATATCACCCGCACCATCGCGGCGAGCGGGCCGGAGAAGAAGCTCAACATCGTCCTGATCAGCGTCGAGAGCCTGTCCGGCGACTACGTCGAGGGCCTCGACGTCAGCAAGCACAAGCACCTGATGCCGAATCTCGACGCGCTGGCGTCGAAGAGCCTGTTCTTCACCCAGCTCTACGCGAACGGCACGCGCACCGTGCGCGGTCTGGAGGCATTGTCGCTCTCGGTGCCGCCGACGCCGGGCGAGTCCATCGTGAAGCGGCCGGACAACGAGGGCCTCTGGTCCCTGGCCGACGTGTTCAACGCGAAGGGGTATGAGTCCGAGTTCCTGTACGGCGGTTACGGGTACTTCGACAACATGGACCACTTCTTCTCCAGCAACGGCTATACCGCGGTGGACCGCGGTGCGATCGACGACAAGGACATCCATGCGGAGAACGTCTGGGGCGTGGCCGACGAGGATCTCTACACCCTCGTGATGAAGCGCATGGACGACGCGTACGCGAAGGGCAAGCCGTTCTTCGGTCACGTGATGACCACCTCGAACCACCGGCCGTTCACCTTCCCCGAAGGCCGCGTGAAATTGCCGCAGGGTTCGCGCCGCGCCGCCGTGCAATACACCGACTGGGCGATCGCCGATTTCCTCAAGCGCGCCTCGACCAAGCCCTGGTTCGACGACACGATCTTCGTGATCACGGCGGACCATTGCGCGACCAGTGCCGGCAAGACGAGCCTGCCCGTCGACCGCTACCACATCCCGTTGTTCATCTATTCGCCCAAGCATGTGCCGCCCGGCCGGGTGGATCGCCTGATGAGCCAGATCGACATTCCGCCGACGATCCTGGGCATGCTCAACTTCAGCTATACCTCGCGCTTCTACGGCTATGACATCTTCAAGCTCGAGCCCGGTCGCGAGCGCGCCTTCCTCAGCACCTACCAGGAACTGGGCTACCTGCACGGCGACCGGCTGACATCGTTGATCCCGCGCCAGCCGGTGAAGGAGATGATCCCGCAGAAGACCACGGGTGACGCCACGCCGGTCGAGAAGATGGATCCGGTGGATGCGAAGGACGCGGTGACCTACTACCAGACCGCTGCGTACCTTTTCACGAATGGACTGATGAAGCGGAAGTCACCTCCAGCCAACTGAGCCCCCATTCCTTCCATGGAAGCGGCTTTTCCATGGAAGCCGCTTAAGGTCGGCTCCCACCCTATCGGTCCTCCGATCATCAGGGCGCTTTCACCACGGGAAAGCTCTCCGCGACATCGACGGCCGCTTCGCCTGCGATGTCGCTGGCCGAACGGCCGAGCTTGACCGTGTAACGGCCGGGTGCGACGCGCCAGCGCTTGCCGGCATCGTCGTAGCGGGCGAGCGCCAGGGGTTCCAGCGGAATGTCGACGCGGCGGCTGTCGCCCGGCGACAGCTTCACCTTGCTCCAACCGGCGAGCCGGCGCGTGGCGGCGCCAGGTGCCGTCACGTAGATCTGGGGGACATCCGCACCGGCCACCTTGCCCGTGTTCTTCACGGTGACGTGTGCCACGGGATGGCCCGCCGCATCCTTGTCGACCACGAAATCGCTGTACGCGAAGCCGGTGTAGGTCAGGCCATGACCGAAGGCGAACAGCGGCTCGCGATGCGTCTTCTCGAACCAGCGATAGCCGACATCGGCGCCTTCGATGTTGTAGTCGACGTTATCCGCCGGCTTCGCCTTGGAATAGAGCCCGGCCGCTTCGATCGTCGTCCGCGGCAGCTGCGATTCGTCCTTCGGCCAACTCACCGGCAAGCGCCCGGAAGGCGCCGTCACGCCGTAGAGCAGGCGCGCGATGGCTTCGCCACCTCCCGAGCCGGGATACCAGGCTTCCATCACGGCGCCGACCTGGCCCAGCCAGGGCATGTTCACCGGGCCGTTGGTTTCCAGCACCACGATCGTCTTCGGGTTGGCCTTGGCCACGGCGGCGACCAACGCATCCTGGCCGTCCGGAAGCGACAGGTCGGTCCAGTCGAACGACTCAGCCGCCCACTTGGTGACGAAGACGACCGCGACGTCCGCGCTGGCGGCGGCCTTGGCGGCAGCCGCCAGGTCGGAACCCGGATCGAAACTCACCTTGCCACCGGCCAGCTTCTGGATGAAGGCGAGCGGTGCCGACGCGTGGTACTTCATCGGGCCGGGCCAGGCCTTCGGCTCCAGGCCGGGCACGGGGTCGCCCGCCACGTCGGAGACCAGCGACGACCCGCCACCGGCGAGCACGCCCTTGTCGGCATGACCGCCGATCACGGCGATCGACTGGCCCTTCCGTGCCAGCGGCAGCAAGTCCGCCTCGTTACGCAGTAGCACCGCGCCCGCTTCGAGGGTGTCACGCGCCACGACGCGGTCGGCCTCGTACGGCACCTTGGTCTTCTTCATCGGCTCGTCGATGACGCCGTGCGCGAACAGGCTGCGCATGATGCGTTTCACCATGTCGTCCAGCCGCGCCTTCGGGAACTGGCCCGAGGCATAGGCCTCGCGCAAGGGCTTGTCGAAGAACACCTCCTTGTCGAACACCTCGCCCGCCGATTCCTGGTCGAGGCCGGCCATCGCGGCCTTGGCCGCGCTGTGGACGCCACCCCAATCGGACATGACCCAGCCCTTGAAGCCCCATTCCTGCTTGAGCACCTGGTTGAGCAGCCAGTCGTGTTCGCCGGCATAGGTGCCGTTGACCCTGTTGTACGAGGACATCACCGAGCCGGGATCGCCCTTGGCGATGGCGATCTGGAAGGCCAGCAGGTCGGATTCGCGCAAGGCGACCGGATCGATGTCGGCACTCAGCGTATTGCGGCCGGACTCGAGGTCGTTGATGGCGAAGTGCTTCACCGTGGCGACCACCTTGCGCTCCTGGACGCCCTTCACCGCGGCACCGACCATCGTGCCGGCCAGCACCGGGTCTTCGCCCGCGTATTCGAAATTGCGTCCGTTGCGTGGATCGCGCACCAGGTTCACGCCACCGGAGAGGATCACGCCGTAGCCCTTGCCGCGCGCTTCGCCGCCGATCATGCGGCCCCCGGCGTGCGCCACGGCGGGATCGAAGCTGGCCGCGGTGGCGAGGCCGGCGGGCAACGAGATGGCGCCCGCCTGGTCGCTGCCGGGCCGGGTTACGCCAAGACCGGCATCGGTCTCGTTCAGTACGGGCAAGCCCAGGCGCGGAATGGCGGGAACATACCCGGCGCCATCGAGGGAATCCGCCGGGTGGGGCAGCTTGTCGTTCTTCTGGCCGAAATCCGACCGGATCAGCCGGAATTTCTCATCGTCGGTCATCGCCGCCACGATCAGTTCGGCGCGGCGGTCCGGCGACAGCGAACGATCCATCCACGGCCGCTCGGCCGGAGGGGCGGCGTGTACGGCGCCGGCAAGGCCGGCGGAGAGCGCAAGGGCGAGGGTGGTGCGGCGCGCGATATCGGGCATGGTCACGATTCGATCCGGGGGAAACACCAACCATCGCCAAGTAACGCTTTCATCGCAACCCATGCGACCGTCCCGGGTTACCCTTCGGCTTGCCAACCGGGCCTTTCGGCCCCACTTAAGTGATTCAATGAATTCACAAAAGTCGACGCCACTCGCCGCTTTCCACCCCGCCGTCGCCGATTGGTTCGCGAGCACCTTCGCCGAGCCCACGGCGGCGCAGGCGGCGGCGTGGCCGGCGATCCGTTCCGGCCGGCATACCCTGGTCGCCGCGCCGACGGGCTCGGGCAAGACCCTCACCGCCTTCCTTTCCGCCATCGACATGCTGGTGCGCGAAGGCGTGGAAGAGGGCGGCTTGCGCGACCGCACGACGATCCTCTACGTCTCGCCGCTGAAAGCGTTGTCGAACGACATCCGGATCAACCTCGAAGCGCCGCTGGCGGGCATCCGCGAGGAACTGCGCAAGCAAGGGCTGCCCGACCTCGAAATCCGCAGCGCCGTGCGCACGGGCGATACACCCTCGTCCGACCGCGAGCGGATGAAGCGCCGGCCGCCGCATATCCTCGTGACCACGCCCGAATCGCTCTACGTATTGCTCGGCTCGGAATCGGGCCGGGCGATGCTGCGCGACATCCGCGAGGTGATCGTCGACGAAATCCACGCCGTGGCGGCCAGCAAGCGTGGCAGCCACCTGGCTATTTCGCTGGAGCGGCTGGAATCCCTCGCCCAGCGGCGGATCACCCGTATCGGCCTCTCCGCCACGCAAAAGCCGATCGAGAAGGTCGCCGCCTTCCTCACTGGAAGCGAGCGCGAAGATTGCGCCATCGTCGACATCGGCCACTCGCGCCGTCGCGACCTCGCGCTCGAGGTGCCGCCGGTGCCGCTCGAAGCGGTGATGTCGAACGACATGTGGGAGTTGGTCTACAACCGGCTCGGCAACCTGATCGAGCAGCATCGCACCACGCTCGTCTTCGTGAACACGCGGCGCATGGCGGAACGCGTCTCGCGGCACCTTTCCGAGCGACTCGGCAAGGAGGCTGTCACCGCGCACCACGGCAGCCTTTCGCGCGAGCAGCGCCTCGACGCCGAGCAAAGGCTGAAACGTGGCGAACTGCGCGCACTCGTCGCCACGGCCTCGCTCGAACTGGGCATCGACATCGGTGATGTCGACCTGGTCTGCCAGATCGCCTCGCCACGCTCCATCGCGGCCTTCCTGCAACGCGCGGGGCGTGCCGGTCACGCCGTGGGCGGCACGCCCAAGGCCCGCCTCTTCCCTACGTCGCGCGACGATCTCGTCGAATGCGCCGCGCTGCTCGATTGCGTGCGCCGTGGCGAATTGGATGCACTGGTCCTTCCGCACGAGCCCCTCGACGTGCTCGCCCAACAGATCGTGGCCGAGGTCGCCTGCCAGGAATGGGACGAGGACGCATTGTTCGACCTCGTCCGTCGCGCATACCCGTTCAAGGACCTGAAACGCGAGACCTTCGACGAGACCGTGCGCATGCTGGCCGAGGGATTCACCACACGCGTCGGCCCGCGTGGTTCGTACATCCACCGCGATGCCGTGAACAAGCGCCTGCGCGAGCGCCGCGGCGCCCGGCTGACCGCCGTGACCTCCGGTGGCACCATCCCCGACACCGGCGATTACAACGTGCTGCTCGAACCACAGGCGATCGTCGTCGGCACGGTGAACGAAGACTTCGCGGTGGAAAGCCTCGCCGGTGACGTCTTCCAGTTGGGCAACCGCTCTTACCGCATCCTGCGCGTGGAAATGGGCCGCCTGCGCGTCGAGGATGCGCAAGGCGCGCCGCCGAACATTCCCTTCTGGCTGGGCGAGGCCCCGGGCCGCACCGACGAACTGTCCTTCGGCGTGTCGCGCCTGCGTGCCGACATCTCGGCGGCCTTCGACGAAGGCGGCCGCGAAGCCGCGCTCGCGTACCTCGTGGAAACCCTGTCGCTGTCGAAAGCCGCGGCCGAACAGGTCGTCGACTACCTGTTCCGGGCGCGTGCCGCGCTCGGCGCCCTGCCGACGCACGACACCCTGGTGATGGAACGCTTCTTCGACGAGTCCGGCGGCACCCAGCTCATCATCCACACACCCTTCGGCAGCCGCATCAACCGGGCCTGGGGCCTGGCCTTGCGCAAGCGTTTCTGCCGCAAGTTCAACTTCGAGCTGCAGGCGGCCGCCACCGAAGATGCGATCGTGCTGTCGCTGTCCACCAGCCACAGCTTTCCCCTGGACGAGGTGGCGCGCTACCTGCATTCGAACTCGGCCGAGCACGTGCTTGTCCAGGCCCTGCTCGACGCGCCCCTGTTCGGTGTGCGGTGGCGCTGGAACGCCACCACGGCGCTCGCCCTGCCACGCTTCAGTGGCGGCAAGAAGGTTCCGCCGCAGTTGCAGCGGATGAAGAGCGAAGATCTGCTCGCCACGGTCTTCCCCGACCAGGTCGCTTGCGCCGAGAACCTCGTCGGCGAGCGGGAGGTACCCGATCACCCGCTGGTGAAGCAGACGCTCGAGGATTGCCTGCACGAGGCGATGGATAGCGAAGGCCTGCTCGGCGTGCTGCGTGGGCTCGAGTCCGGCGCGATCACCATGATCGCGCGCGACCTCGCCACCCCTTCGCCATTGGCGGCGGAAGTGCTCAGCGCGGCACCGTACGCGTTCCTCGACGACGCGCCGCTCGAGGAACGCCGCACGCAGGCGGTGCAGTCGCGCCGCTGGAACGAGGCGGAGAGCGCCGACGACCTCGGCCGGCTCGATCCGGAGGCGATCGCTTCGGTACGGGAAGAGGCCTGGCCCGAAGCACGCAGCGCGGACGAGATGCACGAGGCGCTGGTCCAGCTCGGCGCCATCACGCTCGACGAGGTACGCGACAACGCCGGCTGGGCGAAGCTGCTGGCGACGCTCTCGGCCGATGCGCGTGCGACGCGGCTCTCCCATGAGGGCGTGTCGTTGTGGGTCGCCGCGGAGCGCCTGCCTGCATGGCGGGCCATCCATCCCGGCGCCAGCATGGCACCAGCGATCGCGGCGCCCGCCGAATTCGAGGCGCAGGCATGGACAACCGAATCCGCGCTCGTCGATATCGTCCGCGGACGCCTCGGCGGACTCGGACCGGTGCCCGCCATCGTCCTCGCCGCTTCCCTTGGGATCGCGGTGGTCGATGTCGAGCTGGCCCTGGCTTCGCTGGAGAGCGAAGGCTACGTGATGCGCGGCCCCTTCTCGCCGGGTACCTCCGAGGTGGAATGGTGCGAACGCCACCTGCTCGCGCGCATCCATCGCTATACCATCGGACGCCTGCGCCGGGAGATCGAACCGGTCGCTCCACGCGACTTCCTCCGCTTCCTGCTCGACTGGCAGCACGTGACGCGGGCCACACGGGTCGCGGGGCCCGACGCACTGGCCGGTGTGATCGGCCAGCTCGAAGGTTTCGAAGCCGCGGCGGGCGCGTGGGAATCGGAATTGCTGCCGGCCCGCGTCGGCGACTACAGCATCGGTTGGCTCGACGACCTCTGCCGCGCCGGGCGCGTGGTCTGGAGCCGGTTGCGCCTCGGTACCGGCAACGGTGGCCCGGTAAGGGCGACGCCGATCGTGTTGCTGCCACGTCGTCAGTTGGCCGTCTGGTCGGCGGCGGCACCCGCCGCGAACGACGAGCAGCCACTGTCGTCACGTGCGCAGGCCGTTGCCGATGCCTTGCGCGACGAGGGGGCTTTGTTCTTCGACGAACTCGCGTCGACGACACGCCTGTTGCGCACCGAGCTCGAAGATGCGCTCGGCGAGCTGGTCGCCGCAGGCCGCGCCACGGCCGATAGCTTCGCCGGATTGCGCGCGCTCCTGCTTCCCGCCGCCAAGCGAAACGGTAATCGCCACCGGCGCACGCGACGGCACATGCTCAGCGGCATCGAGGACGCCGGCCGCTGGGCATTGGCGCGGCGGCCGAGCGAACAGCGTAACGATGCGGATGGCCTCGAGCACATCGCCCGCACCTTGTTGCGCCGTTACGGCGTGGTCAGTTGGCGCATCCTGGAACGCGAGGCCGCATGGCTACCCGCATGGCGCGAGCTACGGCGCGTGTATCACCGCCTCGAAGCACGCGGCGAAATCCGCGGCGGCCGTTTTGTCGACGGCCTCGTCGGCGAACAATTCGCCTTGCCCGAGGCACTGGCTGCGCTACGCCAGATCCGCCATCGTGCGCACGATGGCGAGATCGTATGCATCGCGGGAACCGATCCGCTGAACCTGGTCGGCAGCATCGTCGCCGGGGGCAAGGTGCCATCGACGATCGGCAACCGCATCGCCATCCGCGACGGCATTCCACTGGCCGCGATGATCGCCGGCAAGTTCGTCACGCTCACGCCATTGGAAGGCGACGACGAGCGCGAAGCCCGCTCGGCCTTGCAGCGCAAGGCCGACATGCGCTCCATTCCGGCCTGAAGCCCCTTTTTTGGGAACCCGCTCTGGTGGGAGCCGACCTTGTCGGCGATCCCGCGGCAGCGGGCCAGCTTGAGGCAAGCTCCCAATCGCCGACAAGGTCGGCTCCCCCAAGGGCCCCTACCAGGGCCTGAGGCAAGCTCCCATCGCCGACAAGGTCGGTTCCCACCAAAGACCTCTCACCGAGCGGTCAGGCTCATGGGCCGTCGGCCATCAGCGGAGTTGCACGTCTCCCAACACCCATAGCTTCGGGCCCGGCTTCCCGGTGACGACGAAGCAGAGGTCGTGCGTGCCTTCGCGCTTGGGCAAGACGCCATCGAGTGTCGCGCGGCCATCCTTCGCCTTCGCCAATGGAATACTCGTGAGCTTGGGCCCGTCGCAAGTGTCCTGGTGCACTTCCAGTTCACCCGCGCCCGAGCGCGCCTTGCGGGCGACGATGCCCTTGGCATCCTTCCACAGCGCATAGTTGTAGGGCAGGCGGTCGACCGTCACCGCGACGCCATAACGTCCGTCGAGCTTTACACCCTTCCACATCCAGCAGGTGTCCATGATGTCCACCTTGTACACGGGACGCTGGCCATTCACCGCGTTGGGCGACTCCAGGCGCAGCACGAGCTTGTCGCTGCACGTGTCCAGCTCGTCGCTGGTCCGGTGCAAGAGCGACTTGGCGTCTATCTCGCGATCGCGCGGGCCGGCCAGGCCGAATCCACCGGCGAACGCGTTGGCGCGAACCGTCGTCGGCAACGGCACGTCGAAGGGGCCGCCATAGGCGGTGGATTGGGACGTCGGCGCGGAACCGTCCGTGGTGTAGCGCAGCGTGCCGTAACCGCTCTGGTTGGACAGCACGATCTTCGCCTTGTCCCCGCCGGCCGCCTCGGCCTGGATGGCGACCGCATACGCACCGTCGGAAGGAACGATGCCCGCCGCACGATAACGGGACATCTGCACCGGAAGGCGCGCGATGAATCCACTCCAGTCCGCCTTTGGCGACCAGGTGCGTTCGGCGATCGCGGCCATGCGGGGGAAAATGGCGTGCTGCGTGCGGTACCAGTTCGGCAGGTACTCGCTGAATACCGTGACCTGCGCACCGAGTACGTGACTGGCCTTGTCCGGCGCTATCTCCGCCGGCACCGGATCGAAATCGTAAAGCGTCCTCAGCGTCTGCCCGGAGGGGCGGCCCGGCTGCTCGTCGGGGAGGCTGGATTGCAGCTGGTCGAGGTAGAGCGTCGGCGACGGTGCGAGCACGACGTCATGGCCGGCGTTGGCCGCCTTGATCGCACCCTTGGTACCCCGCCACGACATCACCGTGGCACTGGCGGGTACCTTGCCGTCGAGGATTTCGTCCCAGCCGATCAGGCGGCGGCCATGTTTTTCGAGGTAGTCGCCGATGCGCGCGATGAACCAGCCCTGCATCTGTTCCTCGTCGGCGATGCCGAGCGATTTCATCTTCGCCTGCACCGTCTTCGAACGTTCCCACTCGTCCTTCGCCGCCTCGTCGCCACCGACGTGGATGTACGTGGACGGGAAGACCGCCATCACCTCGTCCAGCACGTCCTGCAGGAAGACGAAGGTGCCGTCATCGACGTTGTACAGCGCGGTGTTGACGCCCCAATCGGACGATACGGGGAGCTTCTTGCCACCGGCGCCGAACTTCGGATAAGCGGCGACCGCGGCCTGCGCGTGTCCCGGCATCTCGATTTCCGGAACCACGGTGATATGACGCTCCGCCGCGTAGGCCACGATCTGCTTCGCCTCGTCCTGCGTGTAGAACCCGCAGTACGGACGATCGGGGTCGCCGGTCAACGCGACGTCGGGGCCGACGGGCTTGCGGCATGCGCCGGTTTCCGTGAGCCGGGGATACTTCTCGATCTGCAGGCGCCAGCCCTGGTCATCGGTCAGGTGCCAGTGGAAGGTGTTGAGCTTGTGCATCGCCATCTGGTCGAGCAGGTGCTCGATCTCGTTCACCGACTGGAAATGGCGGCTGGAATCGAGCATCAGGCCGCGCCACTCGAAGCGAGGCGCGTCGACGATATGCACGCCGGGGACGCCGTTCTGCGCCGCGGGGTCGGTCAGCAACTGCCAGTAGGTAACCGCGCCGTAGAACAGGCCGGTTTCGTCATTCGCGGCGATACGCACGCCACCGCTATCGACGTCGAGCGTGTACGCCTCGCGTCCCTTGATGCTGGATACGGTGGCGAGGGCGATGCCACCGCTCTTGGGCTTGCCCTCGACGATGGCCGGAGTGAAGCCCCTGGCCTGGCGGATCCAGCCCTGCAGTTGAACCGCGACGCGCCTGGCCTGCGTGTCGCCCGGCGCCACGCTGATCGACGTGCCGGCGTCGAGGCGGAAATGCCCGGGAGCGCGCTGCAGCTGCGCGGGCATGGGAATGAGGGATAGCGGAGTGTCGTCGACGGGACCGGCTTCATGCCTCGGCTGGTTGGCACAGGCGGCAAGGCCTGCGGCCATGGCGAGGAGGAGGATTCGGCGCATCGAGGGCTCCTGTCGGATCGGTTGATGGTCGGTCGATTGTGGCGGTAACCGGTGACGCTGCCTACCGTGGTGGGAGCCGACCCAAAAAAAAACGGGCCCGATGAAGATGCGTCGGGCCCGAGGGGAATGGAGCTTCGAGGGGTGCGCGTGCGGCCGTCCGTGGCCGCACGTCCGGGACGTGTTATCAGAGGTCGAAATGCACCGAGGCCATGTAGCGGCGGCCGGTGGTGTACTTGGCCACCGGCATCGCCGTGATGCCGAGGTACTGCTTGTACTTCTCGTTGGTGAGGTTCATGCCAGCGAGGGTGAACGACACCTGCTTGTTGAGCTTCCAGCCCAGGGTCGCGCCGAGGTCGCCGTAGTCGGCCGTGGTGGCCGGCGGCGCACCGGCGATGTAGCCGCCGGCAAGGTACTTGCCACGCCAGTTGTAGGTGAGGCGGGCGCTGAACGGACCCATTTCGTAGTACGGGCTGACCGAGTACGAGTTCTTCGAGTTGTACGGCAGCGAACCACCCGAATCCAGCGTGCCCTTGGCATACGTGTAGTTGGCGGTCACGCCGAAACCCGTATCCCAGAATGCCTGCTGGTAGCTCAGGCTGCCACCGCGCACCTTGCCCGAACCGGTGTCGCGCGGGCGGCTGATGCTATAGGTGCAGAAGCCGTCCGGCGTGCAGAGGCCCTGGGCGACCTGGCGCGCGAACGTCGTCTGGTCGTTGAAGATGCCCGAGTTGAACTGCTGCTCCGGCGCGGAATCGACGAAGGTGTAGTTCTCGATCTTCTTGTAGAAGCCGGTCAGGGCCACGTACGACTGCGGCGCGAAGTACCACTCCGCCGAGAGCGAGAAGTTCTTCGACTTGTACGGCTTCAGGTCGGGGTTGCCGCCGGAACCGGTGAGCACGGAATCGTTGAGGAACAGGTTGTTCACCTGCATGTTGTATGGCGGGCGGGCGATGACCTTCGCCGCCGCCAGGCGCAGCACCACGTCTTCACTGACGTCGTAGGCCACGTTCAGGCTGGGCAGCCAGTTCTTCGTGGTCTTCGACGAGGTCTGCCAGGAGCCGGCCGGGGCGGGCAGTACCGGGGCGCCGCTGTAGACGAAGCCCGTGCCGTCGGTCTTGGTGTCGACGTAGCGGAAGCCCACGTTGCCGTGGAAGTCGCCACCGGCGAAGTTGCCCTGCACATAGGCCGCATTGGTCTTCTCGACCAGCTTGTAGGTGCCGTTGAGGTAGGTGCCCGGGTCTTCGTTGCCGCCGTTCGTGTTGCGCACCCAGGCGTACTGGGCGTCACGGTCCGGCATCACGTGGCTCGACGAACCATCCAGCGCGCCGTCGAACGCGTCCAGCGTGTCGGTGAAACCACCGAAGCCGAGCGCGGCGAGGTTGGTCGGTGCGTTGCCGCCGTAGACATGCGCCTGCATGCCTTCCTCATGGCGGTTCCAGCGATAGCCGAAGGCCAGTTCGTTGAAGAACGAATCGAAGTACTTCGAGAAGTCCAGCTGCGCATAGGTGTCACGCGACTGCGCCGAGTAATCGCCGTAGTTGCCTGGCCAGCCGCCGAGGCCGTCCACGTCGCCCATGTGCCAGTTCGCCGGATCGCGCGCGGCGGCCGGGTTGTCGAAGGCGAAGCCCTTGTTGATGTCCCAGGTGTAACCGCCGGCATAGACCGGCTCCATCACCGCCTGCGAGATGTTGTTGTTGGTGGCCTTGCTGTAGCCCGCCGCGCCACCCAGCTTCCAGCCGTCGCCGCGATAGGTCGACTTCAGGTCGAACGCCGACGTGCGCACCACGGACTTGCGGATGTTGCTGTCGAAGGTGCCCTGCGCGATGGCCGGACAGCCCACCGTATCGTTGCCGCAGACATGGCCGCCGGTGACGACGCCGTCCGGACCCTGGTTGAAGCTGGTGACGTTGCCCGGCGTGGCGCCGGTGAACGGATACAGCGACTGGTTCCAGTTGTCGAAGTTCTCGCGGACGAACAGGTTGTTGATGTCGATATCCCAGTTATCCGTCGGGCGGATCTGGAAGCCCAGCGTGGCGGTGTCGCGCTTGCGCTTCTGCTGGAACCACGCCGAGTTCACCTCGTCGGGAACCTTCGCGTTCGGATCGAGCGTGCCGTTGGCGATGCCGGCGGCCACGGCGGGGCTGGATGCCCATTTCGATACCGGGCTGTAGCTGAAGATCTCGAAGCCCTGGCGATCGATCTTCTCTTCGTAGTGCTGGATCGAACCGATCACGCCGAAGGTATTGCTGGCGTTCTTCCAACTGTACAGCGCCGAGCCGTTCGGGCGGGTGCCCGGCGTGGCCTGGTCGTTGTAGTTGAGGCCGAACGAGCCACGGATGGTATTCGCCGGCAGATCCAACGGCTGCAGTGTATGCAGCAGGATGGTGCCGCCGAGGCTGCCTTCCGGCAGGCGCGCTTCCGGCGACTTGTAGACTTCCAGGCGGCCGACGATTTCCGGGGCGAGCATGGTGAAGTCGAAGCCGCGGTTCGGCTGCGCGCCGTACTGCCACGGCGTCTGCGAGATCGGCTGGCCGTTGAGGAAGGTGAGGTTGAGGCTGGGATCGGTGCCGTCGATCGAGACACGGTCACCCTGGCCGAAAGCGCGGTCGATCACGACGCCCGGGATCTGCGTCATCGCCTCGGCGACGTTGGTGTTCGGGAACTTGCCGATGTCCTCGGCGGTGACCGCTTCGACGACGGCGTCGGCGTTGCGTTTGGTATCCAGCGACTTCTCCAGGCTGGCGCGGATACCGGTGACGGTGATGCCTTCGAGCTGTGCGGCCTTCGCGGCATCCGCCTTTTCCTGGGCGGTCTGGGCTTTCGCCGGAGGCGGCGCGGCGTCTTGCGCGGCGGCGATCCCGGTGAAACAACACAATCCGGCGACGATGCTCGCCGTAAGCAGGTTTCTACGATGCGACATGATGTCCTCCCCTCAGAGGATGTAGCGACGACGGGTTTCGCGGCCGCGCCGTGCTTCGTTGCTATCGAAGGGCCTTGCGGCCCGGTTTTTGAACTAAGCGAAGCGTTCCTTTCCCGCTCTTCAATGAGCGGTCGAACCGTGCAGGTAGAGACCGGCGGCACCGATCACACCCAACTGTCCGTGGTCCATCAGACGTACCGGCACTTGCTGGAGAAAGGCGCGCATGACGCCCTTGTTGAAGAACCTGGTGGCGAAGCTGCTGGCGAGCAGGCGGTCGCGTACCTGCGGCAGGATCCCGCCGGCGAGATACACGCCACCACGGGCGCCGTAGAGCATGGCGAGATCGCCGACGAAGCTGCCGAGCAGACCGCAGAAAACGTCCAGCGCTTCGGTCGCGGCGATGTCGCTGCCGTCGAGCGCGGCGCCGGTGACGGCCGCGGGGTGGGGCAGCGTCGCGGCCGTGCCGCGCAGCGTGGAAATGGCTCGATAAAGATTGAGGAGGCCCGGGCCGGAAAGCGCGTTCTCATAGGAAACATAGTCACGGCCGCGCGCCAGTTCGCCGAGGATGGCGACTTCGCGCTCGTTGCCCGGGGCCAGGGATATCTGTCCGGCTTCGGTCGGCAGCACGGTGGCGTGTGGCTTGCCGGGCAGGAGCACAGCCGAACCGAGCCCCGTGCCGGGCCCCATCACGAGGATCGGTCCCTCCGCCGGTTCGGCGGACGTCTCGATGATGGGCGTGGTTTCGTGGCCCTGCAGGAACTGGCAGGCGTAGGCCACGGCTTCGAAATCGTTGACGACGGCGAGCCCGGTCAGCCCCAGGGTTTCGCGAATGTCGCCGATGGAGACCGGCCAGGGAAGGTTCTCGTTGACGATGGCGTCGCCGAGCACGTAGCCGGCACTCGCCACGGCGCAATGTTCAATGACGTCGTGGCCTTCCAGACGGCCGACGAAATCCTGCAGGACGGCGGTCAGGCTGGGCCAGTCAGCGCAGGCGTAGCGCTCGTAGCGGAGCACTTCGATCGCGGAGGAACCGGCGGCACGGCGAACCAGGCCGATACGGGCATGGGTGCCGCCCACGTCGGCGGCGATGAACGCCCCGGCCCGCGATGCACGCACGACTCCCCGTTGTTTGGCCGACTCGCCCATCCCGTGCCCCTTGTGACTCCCCTGTTGCCGCCGAGTCTGTGAGGCCGATGACAACGTTGTCAACAGGACAAATGGCTAGGACAAGCGCGATTCCATAACGCGCTGCAACAGGAATCCTTATCCCGCCGCACCCGTTCCCCCGCCAACGAAGCGCCGTGTGGCCGCTGGCATGCACGTCGCATGGCGGATCAGTGGCTTGACGCGCCGCGACATCGAAAGTCGCACCCCCTGCCATCGGTCACGCGCCGCACGGCGGCGGCGATTGACAACGTTACGCACACGAGTCAATAAAGGGGACAAATCGGGGCGTCTCCGGCGGTGCCGCCGTTCCGGATGCCGAACATCACACGAGGGGAGCCACCCATGTCGTCCACCGCGGTCGCCGTCGACGAGACGCGTCATTCAAGCCTGGTCCCGATGATCATCATCGGCGTCCTGTTCTTCATTTTCGGCTTCGTCACCTGGCTCAACGGGCCACTGATCACCTTCGTCAAGCTCGCCTTCAACCTCGACGACGTGAACGCCTTCCTGGTGCCGATGGCCTTCTACCTCTCGTATTTCTTCCTCGCCCTGCCCTCCTCCTTCATCCTGAAGAAGACGGGCATGAAGAAAGGGATGGGCCTGGGCCTGTTCGTCATGGCGATCGGCGCGGTGATGTTCGGCCAGTTCGTCACGATGCGCGTCTACCCGGGAGCACTCACCGGCCTGTTCGTGATCGGCGCCGGCCTCTCGCTGCTGCAGACCGCCTCCAACCCGTACATCTCCATTCTCGGCCCGATCGACAGCGGTGCGCAGCGCATCGCCTTCATGGGCATCTGCAACAAGCTCGCCGGCGCGGCGGCACCCTTCGTGTTCGGCGCGGTGGTGATGAGCGACATCGGCAATTTCGACAAGCAGATCGCGGCGGCTGGTTCCCCGGAGGCGAAGGATGCCCTGCTCGCGGCCTTCGCCGCGAAGGTGCACCTGCCGTACATGGTGATGGCCGGCCTGCTGGTGGTACTGGCGGTATGGGTGGTCCGCTCATCGCTGCCGGAGATCAAGCCGTCGAGCGACAATTCCGAGCGCGCCATCGGCCATGCCAAGGGCAGCCTCTTCAGCTTTCCGCACCTGTGGCTGGGCGTGCTCTGCCTGTTCGTCTACGTGGGCGTGGAAGTGATGGCCGGCGACGCCATCGGCACGTACGGCCAGGGCTTCGGCATGACGCCCGCCGACACGCAGCACTTCACCTCGTACACGCTCATCGCGATGCTGGTGGGTTACATCGCCGGCCTGCTCCTGATTCCGAAGTTCGTCTCGCAGCAGCGTTACCTGGCCTTCTCCGCCGTCCTGGGCGTGGTCTTCTCGATCGGCACCTATGTCACCAGCGGTTATGTCTCGGTGGGCTTCGTCGCCGCGCTCGGCTTCGCCAACGCGATGATGTGGCCGGCGATCTTCCCGCTGGCGATCAAGGGCCTGGGCGCCCTCACCGAGTTCGGCTCGGCTTTCCTCATCATGGGCATCGCCGGCGGTGCGATCATCCCGGTGATCTTCGCCCACCTGAAGCAGACCTTCGATTTCCAGGCCGTGTTCCTGTGCCTCATGGTCCCCTGCTACCTCTACATCCTGTACTACGGCGCGGCGGGCCACCGGGTGGGCCAGCACGTCAAGGACTGAGGTCCCACCTTCGCTAAGTAACGGTCATCCGCTAGGATGGCCGTCTTGCTATTGAGGGGTCGTAGATTGCGTAGCCCTACCATTAAGGACGTCGCCGAGCGCGCGGGCGTATCGCTCAAGACCGTCTCCCGCGTGATCAACCACGAGCCGTCGGTCCATGCGCGTACCCGCGAGAGGGTGCAGCGCGCGATCGAGGCGCTCGATTACCAGCCCGACCAGGCCGCGCGCAGCCTGCGCAGCTCGCGTACCTACGCGCTGGGCCTGGTCTACGACAACCCCAACGCGCACTACGTCATCGCCATGCAGAACGGCGTGCTTTCGGTATGCCGCGAGCGTGGCTTCGGCCTGCAGATCCATCCCTGCGACTCCTCCGCCCCACGCCTGGCCGAGCAACTGGGCGACCTGGTACGGCGCAACCGGCTGGCCGGCCTCGTGCTCTGCCCGCCGATGTCGGAGCAGCCGGGTCTGCTGGCGACGCTGACGGAACAGAAAGTGCCTTTCGTGCGGATCATCTCGGCGCGGCAGGACCCCAAGGACGGCTGGCCCTGCGTCTTCGTCGACGACCGCGACGCGGCCTACGCCATCACCGAGCACCTCATCCAGCTTGGACACCACCGCATCGGCTTCCTCTGGGGCGGCAAGGAACACCGCTCCAGCCCCGAGCGCTACCAGGGCTACGAGGACGCGCTGCGCGAGTACGGCATCGCGGTGGACAAAAAGCTCGTGGTGGAGGGTGATTATTCGTTCGACGATGGCTTCCGCGGCGCGCGCAAGCTGCTCGCCTTGAAGGAACCGCCCACGGCGATCTTCGGCTCGAACGACGAGATCGCGGCCGGCGTGCTTGCCGCCGCCCGTTCCGGAGGCGTGGACGTGCCCTGGGAGTTGTCCATCGCCGGTTTCGAGGACAGCCCGTTCTCCAAGCAGTCCTGGCCCGCACTGACCACCGCACGCCAGAACACCGAGGAGATCGGCCGTCACGCGGCACAACGCCTCATCGCGGAACTCGAACGCGAGGACAACGAGCCGATGATCGAGAACGAGGGCTTCAGCCCGGATCTCGTCGTGCGCGGATCGACGGCCCCTCGGCGGTTGTAACCGTTCGCCGCTATCAGGCGATGGTCATCACGCCGATCGCGCCGATCGCCAGAACCACGCCGAACCAGTTGACCGCCGCCAGGCGCTCCTTGAAGCCGAAGGCGCCCACGAAGGCGCCGAGCACCACGACACCTACGTTCATCGACGCGAACACGAGCGACGGGTCCTTTGGCAAGGCCTGGTGGCCACGCACATAGAACAGGATGTTCGCGAAGTTGGCGGCGCCCAGCAGGACGCCGAAACCCATGCTGCGCGCCGTGACCGGCGCCTGCCGCATGGCGGCTCGCACCAGCACCGTGACCCAGCACAGCACCATGGCGATGAGGAACGACGCGAGCAACGCGCTCGCGAACGGGGCGCCCGCCTGCGCGATCAGCTTGAAGCAGATGTCGATCGCGCCGAACCCCACGAACACGGACAACGGCGCCAGCCAGCCACCGCGCTCCATGCCGCCGCGCTCCTTCCGCCATAGCACGCAAAATACCGCCAGGAGCGCGAGGACGATGCCCAGCGACTTGATCCCTGTGAGCGTATCGCCGAGGAAGGCGAAGGCGGCGACGAGCGAAAGAAACAACGAAAGGCGCTGTGCCACGTCGGTGCGAACGATACCGGCGCTGCGGACCGAGCGCGCCAGCATCAGGAAGATCGCAGGCAACAAGATGCCGAGTATCGCCAGGGGTGCGTAGGTGGCCTTCGCGTCGATCGCGGCCTGCGGTGTCGCGTGAAGCAGCCATACGCAGAGCGATGCTGCCACGACGTAATTCGTCGCCACCGCCTGCACGATGTCGACGTTCGCGCGGCGCGCGAGCTTGAGCAGGACCGAAACGGCGACGCTGAAAACGACGGCAAGGAGGATGTAGGTCATGGGCACGGCGCGCAGCACGGCAGGGCTGCGAAGGATCGCACATGGGCGCGACAGCCGACGACTACCTTCGCGCTACCCAGGCAGCGATGGTTCTCAGGCCTTGCGCGTCAGTGTCGCCGCCTCGCGTGCGAGGGCTTCGATGCCGGCCCAGTCCGAAGCGGCCAACTTGTCGGCAGGGGTGAGCCAGGAACCGCCGACGCAGACGACGTTGGGCAAGGCAAGGAAGTCGGGCGCATTGGCGAGGCCGATACCGCCGGTCGGGCAAAACCGGATCTGCGGCAGCGGGCTGGCCCAGGCGCCGATCAGCTTCGCGCCACCGGCCGGGACCGCCGGAAAAAACTTCTGAAAGCGGTAGCCGCGCTCGAGCAACTCCATCGCCTCGCTGGATGTCGCCGCGCCCGGCAGCAGGGGCAGTTCCGAATCGTCCGCCGCATCGAGCAGGCGCGGCGCGCTGCCCGGCGACACCGCGAACTTCGCGCCCGCCTTGTATGCGTTCTCGAGGTCGCGCGCGGTAAGCACCGTGCCGACACCGACGAAGGCACCTTCCACTTCGGCGGCGATCGCGCGCACCGCGTCCAGGGCGGCGGGCGTGCGCAGTGTCACCTCGATCGCGGGAACGCCGCCCGCGACCAGGGCGCGCGCCATGCCCACGGCCTTCGAGGCGTCGTCGATGATCACCACGGGAACCACCGGCGCGAGGCGCAACGTGGCTTCGACGAGTTTCTGCTTCGCTTCGTTACTCATCAGGTACTGCTCCGGTAAATCAAAAGACGCCCGCGCCCAGATCGGCCGTGACGGCCGACTGGCGGAACATGGCGAAGAGTTCACGACCCATGCCGGTGTGATGCACGGCAAGGTCGACGTGGTCGGGGACGCGGCTGTTCCACTCGTCGGCATCGACCAGCACCTGGAGCGTGCCGTTGACGGCATCGACGCGCACGAGATCGCCCGTGCGGATGCGTGCGATGGGTCCGCCCGCCTCGGCTTCCGGCGTGACGTGGATCGCCGCCGGCACACGCCCGGATGCGCCGGACATGCGGCCATCGGTGACCAGGGCCACGCGGTACCCGCGGTCCTGCAACAGGCTCAGCGTCGGCGTGAGCTTGTGCAGCTCGGGCATGCCACGCGCACGAGGCCCCTGGAAGCGGACCACCGCGATGAAATCGCGATTGAGCTCGCCACGGTCGAAGGCCGCCTTCACGTCGTCCTGTTCGTCGAACACGATCGCGGGGGCCTCGACGACCATGCGGTCGTCCGGCACCGAGGACACCTTGATCACGCCACGGCCGATGTTGCCGTCGAGCATGCGCAAGCCGCCGTCGTGGCGGAACGGTTCGGTGATGGAGCGAAGCACGCCACGGTTGCCGCTCTCCTTCGACACCGGCTTCCACACGAGTGCTCCGTCCTCGAGCACAGGGGTGGTGCGGTAGTGGCGCAGGCCGTGACCCATGATCGTGTTCACGTCGTCGTGCAGCAGGCCCGCGTCGAGCAGCTGGTCGATCAGGAAGCCCATGCCTCCGGCTTCATGGAAGTGGTTCACGTCGGCATAGCCGTTGGGGTACACGCGTGCCAGCAACGGCACCACGGCGGAGAGGGCATCGAAGTCGTCCCAGCGCAACTCCACGCCGGCCGCGCGCGCGATGGCGACGAGATGCAGCAGGTGGTTGGTGGAACCGCCCGTGGCGTGCAGGCCGACCACGCCGTTGACGATGGCGCGCTCGTCGACGATACGACCCAGGGGCAGGTAGTGCTCGCCCAGCGTATCGATGGCCAGCACGCGTTCCACGGTGGCCCGGGTGAGCGCATCGCGCAGCGGCGTGTCCGGTGCCTCGAAGCTCGCGCCAGGCAGGTGCAGGCCCATGATCTCCATCAACATCTGGTTGGAGTTGGCGGTCCCGTAGAAGGTGCACGTACCCGAGCCATGGTACGAGCGCGCTTCGGCTTCGAGCAGTTCGGCACGCGTGGCCTTGCCGGCGGCGAACGCCTGGCGCACCTTCGACTTCTCCTCGTTCGGGATGCCCGAGGGCATCGGACCCGAGGGCACGAAGGCACCGGCAAGGTGGCCGAAGCTCAGTGCACCGATCAGCATGCCCGGCACGATCTTGTCGCAGATGCCCAGGTACAACGCCCCCTCGTACATGTCGTGCGAAAGCGAAACCGCCGTGGCCATGGCGATGAGGTCGCGCGAGAACAGCGACAACTCCATGCCGGGACGGCCCTGGGTCACGCCGTCGCACATCGCCGGCACGCCACCCGCGACCTGCGCGGTGGCACCGAGCGAGCGGGCGGCCTGGCGGATGAGTTCCGGATAGCGCTCATACGGCTGATGCGCCGAAAGCATGTCGTTGTACGAGGTGACGATCGCGATGTTCGCCGCATGACCGTTGCGCAGCGCGTCCTTGTCGGTCTCCGCGCAGGCGGCGAAGCCGTGTGCGAGGTTGCCGCACGACAGGTGGTGGCGCTTGGCACCCTTGCCGCGCGCCCCGTCGATCTTGGCAAGGTAAGCCGCGCGCGAGGTGCGGCTACGCTCGACGATTCGCCGGGTCACCTCGGCGAGGGTGGGATGGATACTCATGGCGTTACGGTGCCCAGTAGACGTCGACCGGCACGCGATCCTGCTTCAGCACGGCGGCAATGGGAAAGTCCGCGCCGGCCAGGGCCTTGCCCAGCAGGTCCTTCTTGTCGTCGCCTTCGATGTGCAGGTACAGCGCGCGCGTATCGAGTACACGCGGCAGGCTGAGCGTGATGCGCGGCTCGCCCGCCCCCTCGGCGCGCATCGACAGCACGGGTTGCTTGCCGGCGAGATCGAGCGCCTCGGCGAGATGATCGCCGCCCGGGAAGAACGACGCGGTATGGCCATCCGGCCCCATGCCGAGCAATACGACGTCGAACGGAGAGCCAAGCGCGTCGACGCGCTTGCCGACATCGGCGAGCGCGGCGTCCACGTCGTCCTTGTGCGCGCGGTCGAACAGCGGCAGGAAGGAAGCGACACGCGCTTCGTGGGTGAGCAGCGTGCTGGAGACCATGCGCGCATTCGAGCGGTCGCTGTCGGTGTCGACCCAGCGCTCGTCGACCAGCGTGACGGTGACCCTGGACCAGTCGATCTCCTGCTCGGCAAGCACGGCGAACATCACCTTCGGCGTGCCGCCGCCCGAAACGGCGATCGTGGCCTTGCCGCGTGCCTTGATCGCAGCGTCGAGCTTCGCGGCGACCTCGCGGGCGAGCTTGTCGGCGAGGGTGAGACGGTCGGCGAATTCGTGTCGGTTCACTTTTGCGTTCATGCGGCGTCCTCGGCCCAGGTGCGGCCATCGCGTTCGATGAGCGCCACGGCGGCGCTCGGACCCCAGGTGCCCGCGGTATACGGCTTCGGCGTGTCGCCGCCGGCCTCCCACGCATCGAGGATGGGACCGGCCCAGTTCCATGCCGCCTCGACCTCGTCGCGGCGCATGAACAGGGTCGGATTGCCACGCACGACATCGAGGATGAGCCGTTCGTACGCGTCGGGCTGCTGCACGCCGAAGGCCGCCGCGAAGCTCATGTCGAGCGGCACGTGGCGCAGGCGCAGGCCACCCGGACCCGGGTGCTTGATGGTCAGCCACAGCTTCACGCCTTCGTCCGGCTGCAAGCGCAGCGTGAGGCGGTTGGGCAACAGCGGACCGCTGGTGGGATCGAAGATGGAGTGTGGCAATGCGCGGAACGTCACCACGATCTCCGATACCCGGCTGGGAAGGCGCTTGCCGGTGCGCAGGTAGAACGGCACGCCGGCCCAGCGCCAGTTACCGATCTCCGCCTTGAGGGCGACGAAGGTTTCGGTTTTCGACTGGTCGCTGCCGAGCTCGTCGAGATAGCCCGGGACGCCTTGACCTTCGGCCGCACCGGCGCGGTACTGGCCACGCACGGTGAGTTGTGCCGCGTTGCTGGCGTCGATCGGGCGCAGCGAACGCAGCACCTTCAGTTTCTCGTCGCGCACGGCGTCCGGCGCCAGCGACGACGGCGGCTCCATGGCAAGCATGCACAGGAGCTGCAGGATGTGGTTCTGGACCATGTCGCGCAGGGCGCCGGCACGGTCGTAATAACCGGCGCGATGGCCGACGCCTACCGTTTCGGCCACGGTGATCTGCACGTGGTCGATGTGCTGGGCGTTCCACAGCGGCTCGAACAGGGCGTTGCCGAAGCGCAACGCCAGCAGGTTCTGCACCGTTTCCTTGCCCAGGTAATGGTCGATGCGATACGTCTGCGACTCGCCGAAGACCCGCGCCACGGCGTCGTTGATCGCGTTGGCGCTGTCGAGGTCGCGGCCGATCGGCTTTTCCAGCACCACGCGCGAACGCTCGCCATTGAGCCCGAGTGAGCCCAGGCGCTGGCAGATGTCGGTGAAGATGTCCGGCGAGGTCGACAGGTAGAACACGCGGATGTGGCTGGGCTCGGCGGCCATCAGGGCGGCGAATTCATCCCAGCCGTCGGCCTTGCGCGCGTCGAGCGAGCGGTAGCCGATCATCTGGATGAAGGCGTCCAGCTGGGCGGGCACGATGTGCGAGACGCCCTTCTCGACCGCGGCGCGCACCTGCTCGCGGTACGCGGCATCATCAAGCCCTTCGCGGGCCACGCCGATGATGCGGCTCTTCGCCTGGATCTGCCCGTCCGCGAAGCGGTGGTACATGGCAGGCAACAACTTGCGGACGGCGAGATCGCCGGTGCCGCCGAAAATGACCAGATCGAACGGTTCGATCGGCAGGAGGGGAGCGCTCACGACAGTGGCCTCTTGAGGGATCGGATGGAATGCCTCCGGATCGTACCAGTGACATACCAGGACGTACCAGCCCCGTACCACTCGCCGCGACGTTTAGTCACCTTTCACCGCCTGATAACCGCTTGGAAACGTTTGCTAGCGCCATTTGGATCGTGCAAACGACCGTTTGAACGGTTGGCTGGTATGCCCCGGCTTGCGCGGTCTTGCCGCAGTGGTCGTGGATTGGTATCTTCGGCGGATGGAAAGTGCCCTCGTCGCCGAATACCAGCGCCTGCAACACGACCCGGCTACCCGGCAGCCGCTGGCGTACATGCGCCTGCGCCGGGCGATCCGCAACGTGATCGAGAACGGCGAGGTCCAGGTGGGCCATGCCTTGCCCAGCGAACGCGATCTCGCCAGGGCCCTCACCCTGTCGCGGGTCACCGTGCGCAAGGCCATCGGTGGGCTGGTCGAGGACGGCCTGCTCACCCAGCGACATGGCGCGGGCACTTTCGTCTCCGAGCGCATCGTGAAGCCACTGTCGCGGATGACCAGCTTCACCGAGGACCTGCGCGCCCGTGGCCTGAATCCCCGCTCCGAGTTTTTCGAGCGTGGCATCGGCGAGGTCACGCCGGAGGAAGCCATGGCGATGAACCTCTCGCCGGGCACGCTCGTGGTGCGCCTGCATCGCCTGCGCTACGCGGGCGACGAACCGCTGGCGATCGAGCGCAGCGCGGTGCCGCTGGACCTCCTGCCCGATCCGAACCTCGTGGAGGATTCGCTCTACGAAGCGCTCGACAAGCTCGGCAACCGCCCGCTGCGCGCGCTGCAACGCCTGCGCGCCGTGGTACTCGGACCCGCGCAGACCCGCCTGCTCCGCCTCGGTGCCGGCAGTGCCGGCCTCAACATCGAACGGCGCAGCTTCCTCGAAGATGGCCGCATCGTCGAATTCACCTGTTCCTGGTACCGCGGCGATATCTACGATTTCGTCGCGGAACTGCAAAGCGACTGAAGAGCCCAACCACGCCATGACGATCCAGCCGCAAGACACCCTGATGTTCCGCGAAGCGCACGAGACCGCCGAGGTCGTCGAGCGGCAACTGGCGCACAACGAAGAAGTGATCGGTGCGCTCGCCGGACGCCTGCGCGCGAACCCGCCGCGCATGGTGATCACCTGCGCGCGCGGCAGCTCCGATCACGCGGCGATGTATGCCAAGTACGTGTTCGAGACCCAACTCGGCGTCGTCACCGCGTCGGCCTCGCCGTCGGTGACGTCCATCTACCACGCCACGCAGCACCTCGACGGCGCGCTCTATGTCGCCGTATCCCAATCGGGCAAGAGCCCCGACCTGGTCCGCAACGCTGACGCGGCGAAGAAAGCCGGCGCCTATGTCGTGGCGCTGGTGAACGTGGTCGATTCGCCGCTCGCCGCCGTCGCCGACGTGGTCGTGCCCCTGCATGCGGGCCCGGAGAAGAGCGTCGCCGCGACGAAGAGCTACCTCGGCGCGTTGTTCGCCATCCTTCACATCGCCGCGCGCTGGAGCGGAAGCGCCGCCATCGGCGACGCGCTCACCGCGTTGCCCGCGCAGCTGCGCGAAGGTTGGGACGCGGACTGGTCGGCACTCACGGATGGCCTCGTCGACGCGCACAACCTCTTCGTGGTCGGCCGTGGCTTCGGCTTCGCCGGGGCCCTCGAAGCGGCGCTGAAGTTCAAGGAAACCTGCGGTCTGCATGCCGAGGCGTTCAGTTCGGCCGAGGTCAAGCACGGACCGATGGCGCTCGTGGGCCCGGACTTCCCGGTGCTGTTCTTCGCACAGAACGACGACACGCTGCCAGGCGTGCTCGACGTCGCCGCCGAATTCCGCAAGCGCGACGCCAAGGTCTGGATCGCCGCGCCAGGCGCGACGGGCGAGGGCGTGCTGCCGCTGGTGGCATCCGCGCCGATCAGCGCGCCGCTGCTCGCCGTACAGAGCTTCTATCGCGCCACCGCGGCGCTTTCCCTGAAGCGCGGTTTCAATCCCGATGTCCCGCCGCACCTGAACAAGGTGACGGAGACGGTCTGACGTCGAGAACACCCTTCGGGTGGAACACCGGCTCCCACGAAAAGTTTCAGATAAAGGAACACGCTAATGACCATCGCCCTCGTCAACGGTCGCGTACTCACCGATAACGGATTCCAGGGCGGCTTCGCCGTGCTGGTCGACGGCGGCACCATCACGGGATTGGCGTTGCCGTCGGATCCGCGTGTGCGCGCCGCGGAACGCCACGACCTCGGCGGCCGCACGCTGCTGCCCGGTTTCATCGATTGCCAGGTCAATGGTGGCGGCGGCGCGCTGTTCAACGACGCACCCACGGTGGAGACCATTCGCACGATCGGCGAAGCGCACGCGAAGTTCGGCACCACCGGTTTCCTGCCCACGCTGATCAGCGACGACGCCGAGGTGATGGCGAAGGCCATCGACGCCGTGAACGCGGCGGTGGAGCAGGGCGTGCCCGGCGTGCTCGGCATCCATCTCGAAGGACCGTTCATCGCACCCGAGCGCAAGGGCGTTCATGACGCCGCCAAGTTCCGCATCGCCGGTGCCGACGACATAGCGATGGTCGCGCGGCGCCATGGCGGCGTCACCCTGCTCACCCTCGCGCCGGAACGCGCGTCGGACGACGTGCTCGAACAACTGGTGTCGCACGGTGTGATCGTCGCCACCGGCCACACCGCCGCCGACTACGAGACCACGCGCGGAGCCCTTGCCAAGGGCGTGCGCGGCTTCACCCACCTGTTCAATGCGATGACGCCGTTCACCAGCCGCGAACCCGGCGTGGTCGGCGCCGCACTGGAGGATGCCGCCAGTTGGTGCGGCCTGATCGTCGACGGCCATCACGTGCACCCTGCGTCGCTGCGCGTAGCCATCGCCGCGAAGGCGCGCGAGAAGATGATGCTGGTGACCGACGCGATGCCGCCGGTCGGCTCCGACAACCCGAGCTTCGTGCTCAAGGGTGAAACCATCACCGTGCGCGACGGCGTCTGCCAGACGGCGGACGGCACGCTCGCGGGCTCCGCGCTGGACATGGCGACGGCGGTACGCAACACGGTCGGCATGGTCGGCGTCGCCTACGACGAAGCCGCGCGCATGGCGTCCACGTACCCAGCCGATTTCCTGGGCCTCGGCGCCAGCCACGGCCACATCGCCGCCGGCTACCGCGCCGACTTCGTGGTGATGGACGACAGCCACCATGTCGCGGAGACGTGGATCGGCGGCACGAAAGTCTTCGGCTGATACCTGTAACCGGGGCAAGCAACCATCGCCGCTGAAGCGGCTCCCACAACAACAGTCCCTACGACAAAAAAGGCCGGCGCTCCGCGCCGGCCAGTTCCAGGGAGATCTCGTCGCGCGCCCGGATACGTCGTCCGGGCGCGCTGCTGTTCCCGCTGCTTAGAGCGAGAAGTCGTAACGCACGCCCAGACGCAGGTAACGCGGGTTCTGGAAAGCAATCGGACGGCGATAGTCGTCGCTGACCACCGGCACGCCGTTCGCCACCGTACCCGTCTCGCCGACGTCGATCTGGCCCACCGGACGCTGGCTGCCGACGACATTGAACACCGTGGCGGTGAATGCCAACGGCTGCCTGTCACCGGCCCACAGCGGACGGTATTCGGCGTTCAGGTCGAGGTTCCAGGTGTAGGGCAGGCGGCCCTTCGAACCGCGCGGCGACGGCTGGAAGCCGCACTCGAAGTACGAGGCGCCGTACTGGATCGCATCGACCGGATCCACGCCGATGCAGTTCTTCGGACGGCCCGTGGCCACCGCGAGGTTGCCGCCGAGCAGCCATTCCTGCGAAGCCTGCCAGTAACCGTACGCCTTCAACTGGTGCGTACGATCGTTGGGCAGCGGACCATTCGCGTACTGCATGATCTCCGGCGCATCCCAGTCCTGGGTCACCGACGGATCGAGCTGGCCGATATCCGACTTCAGCTGGCCTTCCGAGTTGCCGTAGCTGCGCGAGAAGGTGTAATCGACGCGGCCGTACCAATCATCCGCGAAGTGATGCTCGAGGTAGAGATCGAGCGAGTAGTAGCTGCGTTTCAGGTCAGGGAATGCCACACCTTCGGGCGAGGTGAAGTCGTCCTTGCGAAGATTGAACGGAACGTAGTTGCCACCGCCGACGTCGACCAGGAATTCGTTCGACTTGCCCGGATTGAACAAGTAGCAGCCCGGCAACGATGCATTGCTGATGTCGATGTTGTTGCGCGCGGCATACGCTTCGAACGGACGCGAATCGCAGAAGTCGTCGATCGAGCTCTTCAGCTTGCGATACGTAGCCTTCGCGCCGAAGCTCCAGTTCTCGTTGATCGCCTTGTCGAAGCCCAGGATGTACTCGTCCTGGTAATACGCGTCGATACCCTTGGCGGCGACGGTCTTCGGATCGGGTGTGGTGCCGTCCTCGCCGTTGAGGTAAGCGCGGCTACCCAGCTGGGTGAGGCCGGTCGGCTCGCCGTTCGGACCCACGCCACCGTAGGTGTAGTACTCGCTGTAGTAGGTCGACGCGGAGGCTCCGCGAATCGCGACGTTCGACGGAATGGCCAAGTGGTAGCGACCGGCATTCGCGTAGATCTTGAACGTAGAGTCGCCAAAGACGTCCCAGGTGGCGCCCAGGCGAGGCGCGAGCTGGTGGCGTTGCTTGACGTAGGTGGTGCCGTCGCCATTCAAGTTCTTGAACTGCTCGTTGCGAAGGCCGACGTAGATCCTCCAGCGATCAGTGACCTGCCAGTTATCTTCGATGAACTGAGCTTCCTGTTCGGTCTTGACCGTGGCGCCCGTCTCGAAGAGACGCTTTTCAACGACGTACGTGGTGCCCGGCGGCGGAACGATATCCGGGCGACCGGTGACCCGGCCCGCATTGCGATAAACCCAGCGATAGCCACCCTCGTATATCTGGCCCGAGGTCGATTCCAGGGTCTGGTTGTCCAGACCCGCGCGCAGATCGTGGTCGCCCGCGTGGTATTCGACGTCGAGACGCCAGCCGTGGGTCTTGTCCTTCGCGCCTGCGTTCAGCACGGTGCCATTCACCAGGCCGCAACCAGTGATGGGGTTGGCGATGCCGCGCCGGTTATCGGTGATCCACGGACAATTGGCCGAGCCGGAGTATCCGATATCGCGCTCGTGATTGGTCGTGGTGTGACCGTACAGAGCATTAACCGTCAGGTCGTCCGTGATGTAGCCAGTGTATTTTCCGATGTAGACATCGCCGCCGGGGGCCGAACCCGCGCCCGCGTCGAAATTCTTGAGGTTGTCCGTGCCCAGATAGTTACCGCGGCTGCGCGTCGCATAGTTGTAGGCGTAGACGCTACGCTCGGTGTTGGTCTTGTCGCCGATGCCGGTCAATTCGAGCAGGTGGTTATCGGTGATATTCCAGTCGATCTTGCCCAACCACTTCGTCGCCTTCTGCGTCTGATTCGTGCGCTGTGGAGCGAGGATGCTGCTGGTCGTGGTCGTATTGGTACGAGTGAAATCGCCGGCACCGAAGAAGAACAGCTTGTCCTTGATCAACGGACCGCTGATATAGGCGGTGTATTGCGTGTCACTGCGTTCGTTGCCGCCACGGTTCTGGAACAACTGGCCGTTCGTGCGGTAGATGTTGCGCGGCGACTGGCGCGCACCGTTCGGCTGGATGTACATGCCGACGCCACCCTTCCAGGTGTTACCGCCACGCTTGGACACGATGTTGATCACGCCGCCCGTGGAGCGGCCGTATTCCGCGCCGTAGCCGCCGGTGAAGATCTGCTGCTGGTCGATCGCATCGTAAGGCAGGCTCGTGAAGCCGAGGCCGGTAAGCGCGTTCGTGACGGAGTAACCGTTGATGTAGTACTGGTTCTCCGAAGCCGACGAACCACCGAACGAGGCCACGTTACCGTAGCGGCTGTCGCCGGAGATGACGCCCGGCGCGAGCAGTGCGGCGGCGGTGACGTCACGAGCGAGCGGCAGCTTCTGCAGCTGTTCCGAAGTCAGCACCGTGCGCGAGTCCACCTGCGACACGTCGATCGCGGGAAGCACGTTGCCGGTGACCTGCACGCCTTCGAGATTCTGTGCCTCGGCGGTGGTGGTGGAAGCGCCCGCGAAGGACACGTCGACGCCGCCGCCCAGGTTCACCTGGACATTGTCGCGGGTCTCGACGGTCTGGCCGCCGCGCTCCACGGTGACCTTGTAGCGGCCGACCGGCAGCGAGCTGGCGCGGTAGCGGCCATCGGCGTCGACGCCGACGTCGCGGGTCAGGCCGGTATCCAGGTTCTGCAGGTGGATGACGGCGCCTTCAGGCTGCGCGACGCGGCCGAACACGACACCGGAAGCATTGGACTGGGCGAGCACGGCGCCGCTGGCGAAGCAGAGGGCGAGCGCGGTGCAAAGGGTCGATCGGCGCAGTGCGCCGGTACGCTTGGTGGAACGTTGCATGTCTTGTCTCCCCGATAAACAGCAAATAAGCCGGCCACAAGCGGTGGCCGAACTCGTTTCGACGCCGTCTCATGGGCCCCGGTACCCATCCCCCCCGGGATGCGGCCTGGCTGCTCATGCTCCCCGTGCGCAACTTCTTGCGCCCGACGGCTATCGGTTGCGGTTGTAATCGAATTATTTTGCGTTCGTCAAGTGCATGTTAAGAGTTTCGTTAAGTATCCGTGACAGCGGGGACCCCGACGGGTACCATCGACCGGTTCGGGTGTCCCGACCGGCCAAGGCTGGAGAGGATGAAACGGGAAGCCGGTGCGCCACGTCGTGGCAAGGCCGGCACTGCCCCCGCAACGGTAAGCGTCCATCCGGGTAGGTCGTCAGACCTTTCTCATGGAATCGGCTCACGCCACTGCGCAAGCGGGAAGGCACCGATTTCGCCACCCTGCGGTGGCTGGCGCGAGTCCGGAGACCGGCCCGATGAGCGTCCCGCCCCACGTGGCGGGCGTCCCTGTTTCGGTCGATTCGCGGAGGGCGGATCCGGGCAGCCACCGGGTTCCCGCCCGTTCGCCGTTCGTCGCACGTCCTCCTCGAGCGTCCTTCGCACATTGCCGCCCTGTCGGCAGAGGAAGACGGTTCCATGAAGAAGACCCTGCTCGCGACGGCCTTGCTGTCCTCCATCGCCGTGGCCCATGCCGCCGACGAGGGCGCGCCCGACCGGCTCGATCCGGTCGTGGTGACCGCCAATCGCGCCGCCACGCCACTGGACGAGGTACTCGCGCCGGTCACGCTGATCACCCGCGAGGACATCGAGCGCCTGCAGCCGGTGAGCGTGCAGGACCTGCTTGCCGGCCTGCCCGGCGTGACGATCGCCAATGCCGGTGGCATCGGCCAGCAGACCTCGTTGTTCATGCGCGGCACCAATTCGTCGCATACCCTGGTGTTGCTGGACGGCGTCCGCGTGGGCACCGTCGGCGCCGGCCTGCCGGCCTACGAGCAGCTTCCCGTGGAGCAGATCGATCACATCGAGATCGTCCGCGGTCCCCGCTCCGCCCTGTACGGGTCCGATGCCATCGGCGGCGTGATCCAGATCTTCACCCGCCACGGCCAGGCCGGCGAAGCGCCCACGCCGACGCTCTCGGTGACCGGCGGCAGCCATGGCTACGCAGCGGGCCAGGTGGGCGTGTCCGGCGGAAGCCAGCACGGCTGGTACAACGCCAGCCTGGGTGGGCAGTACACGGCCGGCATCAACGCCTGCCGCATCGGCACCGCGGCCGCCTTTGCCGGCTGCTTCACCGACGAACCCGACCACGATGCATCCCGTACCTATAACGGCTCGCTGTCGGGTGGCTATCGCTGGGACGACGGCACGGAGTTGACCGGCAGCTGGCTGCGCAGCAAGGGTGATATCGAATACGACGGCGATTTCCAGAACCTGACCCGGCGCTCGCAACAGGTCGCCGGGGCGAAGCTGGCGTTCGATGTCCTTGGGAACTGGCGCATGTCCCTCGGCCTGGGCCAGAACCAGGACCGTGCCGACAATTACCTCAACGGAGCCGACAAGACCCTCGACTTCGTCCATTACGGCGTGGACAAGGCCCGCGTCGGTTACCTCTATTCGAAGCGCAACCAGGCGTCGTGGCAGAACGACTTCGTCCTGGCCAAGGACCAGACGTTGAGCGCGGGCGTGGATTTCCAACAGGAAAAGCTGAAAAGCGATACGGATTACCTCAAGGACTCACGGAACAATACCGGCGTGTTCGCGCTCTACCAGGGTCTGTTCGGTCCGCACGAGATCCAGTTGTCGGCGCGCCACGACCACAACACCCAGTTCGGCAACCATACGACCGGCTCGGCGGCCTACGGTTTCCGCTTCGACAACGGCATGAAGATCACCGCGTCGTATGGCACGGCCTTCCATGCGCCCACGTTCAACGACGAGTTCTACCCTTACGGCGCGCCGGTGAACCTGAGCCCCGAGACCTCGCGCACGGCCGAGATCGGCCTCTCGGCGCGGCCGGGCGTGTGGAACTGGGCGGTCAACGCCTATCAGACCACGGTCGACGACCTGATCGGCTTCGATGCCAACTTCCTGCCGGTAAACGTGAGCAAGGCGCGCATCCGCGGGCTGGAAGGACAAGTCGGCGCCGACGTCGGCGGCTGGCACGTACGGGCCTATGCCACGCTTCAACAGCCGAAGAACCGGGATTCGGGCGCGCAGGAGGACAACCTGCTGGCGCGCCGTCCCGAGCGCACCGCGCGGGTGGACCTGGACAAGGA
The DNA here is from genome assembly GCF_030812295.1 of Luteibacter jiangsuensis. Taxonomy (GTDB): domain Bacteria; phylum Pseudomonadota; class Gammaproteobacteria; order Xanthomonadales; family Rhodanobacteraceae; genus Luteibacter; species Luteibacter jiangsuensis_A. The sequence goes on along the minus strand of NZ_JAUSSK010000002.1, from coordinate 507,085 downwards.
CCTCGGCCGCTTCACCCTGGGCGGTTCGGTCTACGCGGCCGGCTACAGCTACGACGACGCGGCCAACACCCGCCGGCTTGGCGGCTACGCCACGGCCGACCTCCGCGCGACCTGGCACCTGGACACGGACTGGAGCGTGCAGGGCAGGGTCGCCAACGTCGCCGACAAGCGCTACGAGACGGCGGCGTTCTACAACCAGTTGGGGCGTACATATTATCTGACGTTCCGCTACGCACCCGGGCACTGACGCGCCGCCGCATGAACGGAGCACCCCTGCCTTCCGGCAGGGCCCCCACTAAAGGCACACGCGACGAAACAAGCGGAACGTCATAAAGTTCGCGGGCGCGGGGAGCCTTCCCGCGATCACAGGAAGTGTCGTGAACTTTTTTGCACCATTCATTCGCCGGCCGATCGGTACCTCGTTGCTTGCGGCGGGCCTGACCCTCGCCGGCGCGATCGCATACATGCTGCTGGGCGTCGCCGCGTTGCCTTCGATCGAGGTACCGGCGGTCTTTATCCAGGCGCAGATGCCCGGCGCCAACGCGCAGACGATGGCGTCGACGGTCATCGCGCCGCTGGAGCGCCACCTGGGGCAGATCCCGGGTGTCGACCAGATGTACTCCAACAGCACGGAGAACTCCGGCTTCGTCCGCGTCCGCTTCAACATGGACCGCTCGACCGACGCCGCCGCCCGCGACGTGCAGGCCGCGATCAACGCGGCGGCCGCCGACCTCCCCGCCGGCATGCCCTCGCCACCGCAGTACTTCAAGTTCGACACCGGCCAGATCCCGGTGCTGCTGGTCGCGATGACCTCGAAGACCATGCCGCCCGACAAGCTCTACGACGTGGTGGACACGCTGATCCGCCCCGCGGTGGCACAGATCGACGGCGTGTCGCGTGTACAGGTGTTCGGAGGGACACCCCATGCGGTGCGCATCGAGCTGGACACGAACGCCCTGGCGGCGAAGCAGCTGACCGCGAACGATGTCTCCAACGCCTTGCAGGCCGCCAACGTGAACTCGCCGCAGGGCGTGCTCTCCGACGGCGAGACGCAGATGACGGTGATCGCGAACGACGGGCTGCGCGACCCGAAGGACTTCGCCAATATCCTGATCGCCATGCGCAATGGGGTTCCGGTACGGCTCTCGGACATCGCCAATGTCCACAGCGGGCAGCAGGACCAGTTCCAGGCCGCGTGGTTCCAGGGCGAGCGCTCGGTCACCATGCAGATCAGCAAGCGCCCGGAGGCGAACTCCATCGCCACCGCGGAAGCCATCCGTGCGGCGTTGCCACGGTTCCAGGCGCTGCTGCCGGCGGATGCGAAGGTCACGCCGATCTTCGACCTGACCCAGACCACGCAGTCCGCACTGCACGAGGTCAAGGTCGCGCTGATGATCAGTATCGTCATGGTCATCCTGGTGATGCTGGTGTTCCTGCGCCGTCTGGGGCCGACGATGATCGCCACGCTCAGCGTGCCGCTGTCGCTGGCGGGTGCGTTCGTCGTGATGTGGACGTTGGGCTATACCCTGAACACGATGTCGCTGATGGCACTGGTGCTGTGCATCGGCTTCGTCGTCGATGACGCCATCGTGGTCATCGAGAACATCGTCCGGCACATGGAGAACGGTGCGAAACCCATGGCCGCGGCACTGGAAGGCGTGCGCGAGATCGGTTTCACGGTGATCTCCATCACGCTGTCGCTGGTGGCGGTGTTCGCGCCGCTGCTGTTCGGCAACAACATGATCACCAAGCTGCTCCGCGAGTTCTCGGTGACGCTTGCCGCCGCGGTGTTGATCTCGGCGGTGGTGTCGCTGACCCTCACGCCGGCCTTGTGCGCGCATTACCTCAAGCACGACGCGCCGGACCGCAAGCCGAGCCGCTGGGAACTGGCCCTGGAGCGTTTCGACCGGGGTTTCCTCGGGGTCTACCAGCGTGCGCTCGACTGGGCGATGCGCCATCGCCGCCTGATGCGCTGGCAGCCTTTGATCCTGCTCGCCGCGACGGTCGTGCTGGCCATCGCCGTGGTGAAGACGGCCGGCGGCAATTTCATGCCCGACGAGGACACCGGCATGCTGCAGGCACAGATCAGCGCCGACGCCAACATCTCGCCGGATGAGATGACGCGCCGCCTGAAACGCGTCAGCGAGCTCATGCAGAACGACAGCACGGTGGCCGACGTCACCACGATCCTCGGCGGCGACAACGGTGGCGCCGTGGGCAACCAGGGCCTGATGTTCGTCGACCTCAAGCCCAAGGGCAGCGGTCCCGGCCAGCGCAAGGAATCGATCAAGGAGATCATGGACAGGCTTGGCAAGGAGTACGAGAAGTTTTCCGATGTCCAGGTCTTCATGAACCCCGTGCAGTTCCTCGGCGGTGGTGGCGGCAACAGCAATCGCGGCCAGTACTCGTTCCAATTGATCAGCACCGGCGGCGAGGACCTGCAGCCCTGGGTGCTGAAGCTCGTGCGCCAGATGCGCAACATGAAGGAGTTCCGCGACGTCGGCAGCGACTTCGACATCGTCGGCAAGCAGCAGATGGTGAAGGTCGACCGCGACGCGGCCTCGCGCCTCCAGGTGGGCATGGGCATGATCGACTCGGCCCTGTTCAACGCCTTCGGCCAGCGCCAGGTCTCCATCATCTATTCGGACATCAACCAGTACTGGGTGGTGTTGACGGCCGCGGCCGCGCAGACACTCAGCCCGGATGCCTTGCTCAACACCTACGTGAAGAACAGCGTGGGCACGATGATCCCGTTGTCGGCCGTCGCAAAGATCGCGCCAGTCGCGGTGCCGAGCGCGGTGACCCACCAGAACCAGCTCGAATCGGCGGATATCACCTACAACCTCGCGCCGAAAATCACGGCGGACAAGGGCAACACCCTGGTCGAACAGGCGGTGCATGCGATCAACCTGCCCGAAGGTGTCCGCATGGACTTCACCGGCGCGAACCAGCGCCTGCGTGACGCGCAGTCGAACGGCATGGTGCTGCTGATCGGCGCCATTCTCGCCGTCTACATCGTGCTCGGCATCCTGTACGAGAGCCTGGGCCATCCGCTGACCATCATCTCGACCTTGCCGGCCGCGGGCGCCGGTGCCTTCCTCGCCATGCTGGTCACTCAGACCCAGCTCACCCTCATGGCGATCATCTCGGTGTTGCTGCTGATCGGCATCGTGAAGAAGAACGCGATCCTCATGGTGGACTTCGCCCTGGTCGCACAGCGCGAGCACGGCATGTCACCGGTGGAAGCCATCCGCCAGGCGGCGCTGGTGCGCTTCCGCCCGATCACCATGACCACGCTGGTGGCGATGGGCGCGGCCCTGCCGCTGGCGATCGGCTTCGGCGTGGGTTCGGAGATGCGCCGCCCACTGGGCATCGCCATCGTCGGCGGCCTGCTCGTGTCGCAGTTGCTCACCTTGCTCAGCACGCCCGCGATCTACCTGTGGAACCACGATCGCAAGGAGCGCAAATACCGTCGCAAGCTGAAGCGCCGGTACAAGCGCTGGTTGAAGATCCGCAAGGCTAGAGGCTAGATGACTGCTGGGAGCCGACCCTGTGGGAGCCGACTTCGTCGGCGATCCCGCGGCAGCGGGCCAGATTGACGCAAGCACCCATCGCCGCTGAAGCGGCTCCCACAACAGGGGAACTCGCCACTCTTCACGTTGAGCAGTCCGGGTCGAAGCAGACCTTGTGGGAGCCGACTTCGTCGGCGATCCCGCGGCAGCGGGCCAGGTTGACGCAAGCACCCATCGCCGACAGGGTCGGCTCCCACCTTATCCCTCGCCAATAGCGCGCGACGCCAGCATATGCACGTAGTCGCGCACGTCTTGGGGCCAATCATGGATGAGGGCTTCGAACCGCTCGGTCTCGTGACGATGGAAAGCCCGCGAGGCTTCTTCATACCCGGGCAGGTTGCCGGCGAGCGCCGACATCACCCGGTCCACCGCCTCGCGCGCCTGCCGCACGCGATCGGCTGGCGCTCCATCGCGGCTGGCCGTTTCGACGAGACGGCGCAAGGCGACGGATGCGCCGCCGGGTTGGTTGGCCAACCATTCCCAGTGCCGCGGAAGCAAGGTCACCTCGCGGGCCACGACGCCCAGCTTCGGCCGGCCCGGCCCACGCTTCGCCACCGGGTCGAACCCCGGTAACCGCGCGAGCACATCGTGGACGGTGCCACGGTAGTCGATATCGACGGGCCGGCCGGTGCTGTCGTCGTAGATGATCGGCGTGGCGCCGGGATCGCTGTCGAGCAGCATCTTGCAGCGCTCGGCCACCACGGCGAGCGAGCCAGCCGCGAGGTGTCGATGTTCGAGGAAAGCGGTGTAAGTGGACATGGTGCTGCCGTCGATCTCAAGTTGTCTACATATTACCCGGGTTAAATATAAGGTCAATACCTCCGGGTAAAAATCTCTACAGCCCCGCTGCCTGGGCCGGCAGTTCATCGGCGATCCAGTCCACGAAGGCCCGCAGCCGGGCGTTGTGCCTGCGCTCCGGCGGATAGACGAGATACACCGGCAAAGGAACGGGCTGATATTCCGGCAGCAGGCTAACCAGGCGTCCGCGAGCGACGTGTTCGTTCGTCGTGAACGCCAGGGTTTGCGCCAGCCCCAGGCCTGCCATCACCGCCGCCGTGCGGGCGTTGCTCTCGTTGACCTCGACGGCCGCCTTCACCTCGATCAGGGTCTCGCGCGCGTCCTCGCGAAACCTCAGCGGCTGGGTGCGGCCGCTGCGCGCGGAGAAATAGCCGATCACATCATGGCCCTCACGCAGGATGTCCACCGGAACGGCCGGCGTTCCACGGCGCGCAAGGTAACCGGGCGTGGCACACAACATCCAGGGCAATTCGGCGATTTGCCGGGTCACTAGGTTCGGATCGTCGGCGGTGCTGCGAATGGCGCAGTCGATGCCCTCGCCGATCAGGTCCACGGTCCGGTCGGTCACCCCCAGCTGCACGCGGATACCGGGATAACGCGCGCGGAATTCCGGGAGCCTGGGCAGGATGAGTGCTGCCGCCACCGAACCACCGGTATCCACCCGCAGATTGCCCACGGGGTTGCGGCGGCCACCGGCGAGCGTGGTTTCGAAGTCGTCCAGTTCGGCGAGCCATTGGCGGGTGCGTTCGTAGTAGGCGTCGCCTTCGGCGGTCACCGTCACCCGGCGCGTGGTGCGTTCAAGCAGACGGACGCCCAGTTCCGCCTCGAGCCCCTGGATCAACTTGGTCACCGTGGACTTGGGCATGCGCAATGCGTCGGCCGCGCGCCCAAAGCCCCCGGTCTCGACGAGGCGGCCGAATACCCGCATGGCAAGCAGACGATCCATGGTTGTTCACCCACATGAATAATGAAATCGTGGTTCGATTATTTATCCACGGAGGACGAATAACTAGATTGGACTCATCGGCCACGCGGTGGCCTCGGAGAACTCCCATGCATACCCTCGACACCAGCAACGTCCATACCTCGCGCCACGCCGGCAAGATCGTGCTCGTCACCGGCGGCAGTTCCGGCATCGGCCTGGCCACGGCGGAGCGTTTCGTACGCGAAGGCGCCACGGTCTACATCACCGGTCGCCGACAGGCCGAGCTCGACGCCGCCTCCGCGAAGCTCGGCGTCACCGCGATCCAGGGTGATATCGCCCGGGCCGCCGACCTCGACCGCATCTTCGACACGATCCGCCGTCAAAGCGGACGCCTGGACATCCTGTTTGCCAACGCGGGCGGTGGCGAGTTCGTGGCCCTCGGCCAAGTGACCGAAGCCCAGTTCGACAAATACTTCGGCATCAACGTGAAGGGCACGCTCTTCACCGTGCAGAAGGGGCTCGAACTGATGGGACCGGGATCGGCGATCGTCCTGAACGGATCCATGGTATCGATCAAGGGACCGGCGGCGTTCGGCGTCTATGCGGCCACGAAGGCCGCGCTGCGCTCGTTCGCGCGAACCTGGGCCAGTGACCTCAAGGGCCGCGACATCCGCGTCAACGTGGTGGCCCCGGGCGTCATCGTGACGCCCGGGTACAAGACGGAACTGGGCATGAGCGACGAGCAGATCGCCGAATACACGGCCTACGTGGAAGGCATCACGCCGCTGGGCCGGACCGGAACCCCCGACGAGGTGGCGAAGGCGGTGTCCTTCCTCGCTTCCGACGAGGCGAGCTACATCACCGGCGTGGAACTGTTCGTCGACGGTGGGCAGGCGCAGGTCTGAGGAACGTTCCTACGCGACGCCCCACGCGTAGGAATCCATCGCGAGCACGCCGTAGGTGATGCCGCCATCGATCGCCATCGGCGTGTCGCCACGGGCGGCGCCCACCGCCACCAGCAAGGGAAGGTAATGCTCTTCGGTCGGATGGGCGCGGATGGCGCTCGGGGCAAGGCGGCGATAGTCGACCAGGGCGTCGACGTGGCCCGACAGCACGGCCTCGCGGCTCCACGCCGCGAACGCCTTCGCATAGGCCGCCGATTCGCCCGCACGGCGAACCTCGTGCAGGTTATGGGTGAGACTGCCCGAGCCCACCACCGCGACGCCGCGATCCCGCAACGGCGCCAGCGCCTTGCCGAGTCGAAGGGCGCCGGCGGCATCGAGGTTGTGTGGCATCGAGACCTGGATCACCGGCGTGTCGGCGTCGGGTCGCAGGTAGCGCAAAGGCACCCACGTCCCATGGTCGTAGCCGCGCTCCGCGTCCACCATCGCGGCGAAACCGCTGTCGATAAGCATCGAAGCCGTCTCGGCGGCGAGAGCGGGCAAGCCCGGCGACGGATACGTGAGGCTGTACAGCGGCGGCGGAAAGCCGCCGAAGTCGTGGATCGTTTCCGGCCATGCTGCCCCGGTGACGCGAATGCCGCAGGTTTGCCAATGCGGCGAAACCACAACGATGGCCGTGGCGCTCGCCAACCGTCGACCGAGCTCGGTCAGTCGCGAACCCAGCAGGCCGGGTTCCAGGGCGAAGGTGGGAGCACCATGGGAAACGAAGATCGCGGGGGCGCGGAACATGGAAAGATCACCGGGGACGTGGCGCGATGCCACCTCGCCTCAATGTAGGCACTCCGAGCCACCGGATAAATCGTCCTGCGGCGAACACATTGGCGCCGGGAACGAACGACGGCAGCCGCCACTGAAGAAATTGCCAGGGGCGCCTTACAAGGATTGGTAGAACTGGAGCGAGTTCTGGCCGGGATCACCCACGTGGAACTCGCGGGTGCTCCAGGGCGTTGCCGCCGGTGACGACCAAGGGCCGCCCCGGCCCGTCGCTGCCTCGATACCGCCGCTCGCAAGGAACTCCCGATAGATCGCATCGACGTCACTCACAACGAACCGGTATGCAGGACGGTCCGCCGGGTAAGTCCATTGACTCGGGTCCCCCCATTGAAGGTGCAGTTCGACGTTGTCGCGGATAACGCCAGCATATTTTGGCTCGCCGGGTGAATCCTGGAACGACAGCCTGAAACCGAGAGCGCGGTAGAACCGCACCGACGCGGCCACGTCTTTGGCCATAAGCACCGGGTGGATGGCTTGCAGGATTGCTGTCATGGATGTGCCTCGATGGTCCAAGTGCCACGCAACGATTGAACAGGCTACCCCGTGGGCCCGGTTATACATCCGAATGGCTGGCGCCGATGGCCGATTGAACATCGTGCCTCCCCTTTGGAGGTGGTTCCGACCAAGCCCCCGGAAGCCGCGAATCAAATAATTGCACCTCCCCCCTTTATTCACGCCCACTGGACACTATTTACCGAACGATCCAGTTCACTAACGTCCCATTACAAGGCCTGTTTCCCCATGCGCTCGTCCCGCCTCGCACTCGGCGTCCTCGCCTCCATCTCCCTCGCCGCCGTGACCGTCCCCGCCGCCGCGCAGACCCACCTGGAAGTCCAGGGTGGCCGCAGCTACATGGACAGCCACGGCACCGATGCCTTCTTCGTCGAAGCCGTGTTCGATCCCCGAGCGATGGGGCAGAGCCGCTTCACCTGGTCGCCGGATGTATCGCTCGGCTATATCAGCGGCCGTCACGTCGGCGAGTACCGCGACGCACACCCGGGCGTGACGAACAATGTCTGGGTCGGCGCCGCCGGCGCGCGCTTCCACTACGGCAGCGCCGGTGACTGGTACCAGCCGTTTTTCTTCAGCTTCCAGCTGGCGGGCACGGCGGGCGGCCGCACCCAGGCGCTCTCCAGCGCTTACCAATTCGTCAGCACGCTGGGCTGGCAGTACAAGAACGTGAGCTTCCAGATCCGCCATATCTCCAACGGCAGCTTCAAGGAACCGAACCGTGGCGAGACGATGGCCCTGGTGGGTATCGGCTTCGATATCTGACCGCGTTTCTCACCAACAAAAAAGCCGGCGTTTCGCAACGCCGGCTTTTTTGTTCTTCGGGAACGGCCTCAGTGACCCGAGGCTGCCGGTCCCGCCTTCGCCGCGAAGGGTGGCTTGGCCAGCCATACCACGAAGATCAAGGCCACGAACACATAGCCGAGCAGGTGGAATACCTCGTTGAACGAGATCTGGTAACCCTGCTGGGTGATCATCTGGTTCATCGCCGCCGCCGCGTACTGCGGGTCCCCGTGACCGATCTGGGTGAGCGCCTGTTGCGCCGTGGGGTCGAACGGCGTGATGTGTTCGGCCAACCTTTCGTGATGGACGATCGCGCGGTGATCCCACAGGAAGGTGGTGAGCGATGCCGCGAAGCTGCCACCCAGCGTGCGCAGGAAGGTGGCGAGGCCGGAGCCCGCCGCGATCTCGCGCGGTTGCAGGTCGGACAGCAGGATGCTGAGCACCGGCATGAAGAACAGCGCCACGCCCAGGCCCTGGATCAGCTGCACCATCGCGACGCTGTAGAAGTCGATGTCCAGGAAAAAGTCGGCGCGCATGAAGCACGTCGCACCCATCACGATGAACGCGCCCGAGGCCAGGATGCGCAGGTCGAACTTGTGCGCATAGCGGCCCACGAAGGGCGTGAGTATCACCGGCAGGATACCCAGGGGAGCCGCGGCGAAACCCGCCCAGGTGGACGTATAGCCGACGTTGCGCTGCAACCATTGCGGCACGAGCAGGCCGATGGCGAAAAACGCCGCGTAAGCCAGCACGAGGCACAACGTGCCCATCGCGAAGTTACGGTGGCGGAACAGCTTCAGGTTGACGATCGGGTCCTTGTCGGTGAGTTCCCAGATAAGGAACACGATCAGGCCGATCGCCGCGACGATCGCCGTGATGACGATGAAGGTGGAGGAGAACCAGTCTTCGTCGTTGCCCTTGTCGAGCACGACCTGCAGCGCTCCCACGCCGATGATCAACGTGATGAGGCCCACATAGTCGACCTTGGGTTTCTCGGTGACTTCCGGGCGCCCCTTCATCTGGTTGGCCACGACGAAGCTGGCGAAGATGCCGATCGGTACGTTGATGAAGAAGATCCACGGCCAGGTGTAGTTGTCGGTGATCCAGCCGCCGAGGATCGGACCCGCGATGGGCGCGACGACGGTGACCATCGCCAGCAATGCCAGCGCCATGCCGCGTTTGGCCGGTGGATAGATCGAGATCAACAAGCTCTGCGTGATCGGATACATCGGGCCGGCCACCGCGCCCTGGATGGCGCGGAACAGGATGAGCATGCTCATGCTCTGCGCGATGCCGCACAGGAATGAAGCAAGCGAGAACAACAGCGTCGCCCAGACGAACAGCTTCGTTTCACCGAAACGCCGGGTGAGGAAGCCGGTCAGCGGCAAGGCGATCGCGTTGCTCACCGCGAACGAGGTGATGACCCAGGTGCTCTGGTTGGAGCTGACGCCCAGGTTGCCGGCGATGGTCGGCAGCGAGACGTTCGCGATCGTGGTGTCGAGCACCTGCATGAAGGTCGCGAGCGACAGCCCGACCGTGGACAGCGCCAGGTTCGGCGGTCGAAATTCGGTGCTCATGGCCGCTCCCTTACTTCGGGGCCTGCTGTTGCTCGCCTTCGCCGGCGGAGGCGTTCTCGTGGATCACGCGAGCGATGTCCTTGTCGGCATCGGCGAGCTGCTTGTCGTAGATCGGCGTGGAGAACTCCGGCGCGGTGGGCGCCTGCTTCGCCAGCAGCGGACCACTCTGGTCGTGCAGCGACACCGTGACCTTGGTAGACAGGCCGAGACGCAGCGGCTTTTCTTCCAGCTGCTTGGGATCGGTGAACACGACGCGGACCGGCACGCGCTGCACGATCTTGATCCAGTTGCCCGTGGCGTTCTGCGCCGGCAGGATCGAGAAAGCGCTGCCACTGCCGACGCCGAGGCTGCGAACCCTGGCCTTGTAGACGATGTCGCTGCCGTAGACGTCGGCGGTCACATCGACCGGCTGGCCGATGCGCATGTGGGTCAACTGGGTTTCCTTGAAGTTCGCGTCGATCCATACCTGGTGCAACGGCACCACGGCCATCAGCGCCGCACCCGGCTGCACGCGCTGGCCCACCTGCACGGTGCGCTTGGCGACATAGCCGTCGACGGGAGCGATCAGCGTGGAACGCACGTCGTCGAGGTACGCCGAGCGCAGCTTGGCGGCGGCGGCGCGCACGTCCGGATGCGAGGCGACGACGGTGTCGTCGACCAGGACCTTGCTGCTGCTGTACGCCTGCTTGGCCGAAGACAGGCTGTCCTCGGCGGAGGTCAGCGTATCCAGGGCGTGCGACAGTTCCTCGGCTGAGATCGCGCCAGACTTGGCGAGATCGCGGCGGCGGTTGTAGTCGGCACGGGCACGCGCCACGGCGGTCTGGCGCACGGCCACATCGGCCTGCGCCGAAGCCACGTTGTTGTACAGGCCGCGCACGCGGCGCACGGTATTGGCGAGGTTGGCGCGCGCGCTTTCCAGGGCCACTTCGGCGTCGCTCGGATCGAGCTTCACCAGCACGTCGCCCTGGTGCACCAGGTCGCCGTCGTCCGCACCGATCGAGGTGACGGTGCCGGCGATCTGCGGCGTGATCTGCACGACGTTGCCATTGACGTAGGCGTCGTCGGTGTCCTCGTACCAGCGCCCGTCCACGAAATACCAGACGGTCCAACCGATGGCGGCCAGGACGAGCACCAGGACAAGGAGCTTGAGGAAGAAGCCGCGACGGCTCTTCGGTGCCGGCGCCACGACGGCGCCGGCAGGGGCGGTGGTTTCTTGTGACATCGTTGGGTGCCTCGGGACGTGTTCTTAGTGATGGGCCGGCGTGGCGGCGGCGACAGGCTGGTCGTCCGCCTCGGGACGGAATCCGCCACCCAGCGCCTGGATCAGTTGGACGGAGGTGTCGACCTGCTGTGCGCGGAGCGCGGCCATGCGCTGCTGGGCCTGAAGCAGTTGCTGGCGCACGATGAGCGATTCCAGGTAGCTGCCGACACCGGCCTTGTAGCGCTGCTGTGAAAGGTCGTACGCCTGCTGGGCGGCATCCTCCGCGCGCTGCTGCGCGGCGATCTGCGTACCGAAGGAATCCAGCGCGGAGAGATCGTCGGCGACTTCATTCAGCGCGCCCACCAACGTCTTGTTGTACTGAGCCACGGCAAGGTCGTATTCCGCATCCTTCCCGGCAAGGTTCGCGCGAAGGCGGCCTCCATCGAAGATCGGCAGGCTGAAAGCCGGCAACACCTGCCAGAAGCGGGCACGCGACGCGAACAGGTTTTCCGAACCACCCGCCACCTGCGCGGCGAGGATGCCGAGGCTGACGTTGGGCAGGAATTCCGTCTTCGCCGCGGCGATGTCCTTCGAGGCCGCTTCCACTCGCCAGCGCGCGGCGACGAGGTCGGCGCGATGGCCGAGCAGGTCCGCCGGCAGGTTGGCCGGCACCGCGACGGCCGACGGCGTCAGCACCGCCGGTCGGCCGATGTCGAGCCCACGGTCCGGCCCCTTGCCTAGCAACACGCTCAGCGTGCTGCGGGCCGAATCGATGGCACGTTGGGCCACGGCCATTTCACGCTCGGCCGTGGCGACCTCGGTGTCGGACTGCTTGATCTGGATCTGGTTGTCGACGCCGGCGGCGACGCGCTGACGGGTGAGGTCGCGCGACGCGTGGCTGCGGTCGAGCTCGGCCTGCGCCACGTCCATCTGGGTGAAGGCATAACCGAGCTGCACGTAGGCACGCGCGACATTGGTCGAGATCTCGATGCGCGCGGCGCGGGCGTCGATCTCCGCCGCACGCTGCGAGCCGAGCGCGGCCTCCCACGCGGCGCGCTTGCCGCCCCACAGGTCGAGGTCCCAGTTGAAGTTGCCGTAGCCGTACTTCGTCCAGCTGAAATGGTTACCCAGCGGCGCGGGGAACAACGTGCCGGGAAGATGCGCGCCGGCGACACCGCCGCCGACGCTGAAGGTGGGATCGCGCGAGGCGTCGGCCGCGCCACTCTGCGCCTGGGCCTGACGCACACGCGCATCTGCCGAGGCGAGGTCGGGATTGTCTTTCAGGGCTTCCTCGATGAGCGCGCCGAGCTGGCTGTCGCCCAGACCGGTCCACCAGTCCGCCGCCGGCCAGTTCGCCGGGGAGACCTGCGCCTTGGCCAGGCTTCGGTCGGCGTGAAGGGTGGCCGGATCGGTCAGCTGGCCCTGCGGATCCAGGCCACGGCTGGTCACGCAGCCGGAAAGGATCAACGCGGCCCCGACGGCCGCCACGAGAGTGTGCAGACGCATGAGTTTTGCCTCGACAGTGAATCAGTCTTTTTCGCGGAGCGCGTTGAGCACGCGTCCCAGGTAATCGTGCAGGCGCTCGCGTTCTTCCGCGGAGAGGTCGCGCTGGGCGCGTTCTAGCGTCGCCACGTTGCTTTCGTACAAGTGCCGCCAGAGCGCCTCGCCCGCCTCGGTCAGCTCGATCCTCAACGCGCGCCGGTCTTGCTGGTGCGGTTGGCGGCGCAGGTAGCCCTTGGCTTCCAGCTGGTCGAGCTGACGTGTCATCGCGCCACCGTCCACGTCCACCGCGCGAGCCAGTTCGGTCGCGGACATCGGCCCGAACACCGCCAGGCGCTTGAGCACATGGAACTGGGTGAACTTCAGGTCCGCCCCTTGCGCGGCGAGGGCGGACTCGATCGCTCGCACGATCTCGCTCCGGACCATGCCGATCAGGGAGCCGAGGCTATCCCTGCCGTCGGGGGTGGGGCAGACGCTGTTGTTCATGGCCGCACATTCTATTGCCTAAAATATAGTTGTCAAGGCAAATATGCGTGCGGCAGATATTCCCATTCAAGGGCAGCTAGGCCTCATCCGCCAGCAAGGCGGCCAGGGCGGGGTCGCGTACGTCGAAAAGGTCGAATATCCCGAGGGCGCGCAGGGTCGGCAGTTGGGCCAGAAGGCGCGGCTCCAGCCGCCGGACCTGTTCTTCAGGGGTGCTTGGATCGAGCATGGCGTGGGCACAGGCCACGAAGGTCGCCAGGGCTTCGCCTGCCTCCTGGCCTTCGCCCAGTTCACTGTAGTCGCGGGTGACGAGACGGATCATGGGGACGATCTCCGGCGTCGATGGTCCCTGCGCGTGGCAGGAAACCGCCACGCCGGAACACTTAGTTGGGAGTGCAAATGTTAGCCATGGAAGCTATCGGCCTGATATCGTTATCTGGCCAATTTATGTCGAGAAATGGCCAAATGCTGGATGAAAACCTGCACGCCCTACTGGAAAGCGCCGATGGTCCGCCGCTCATCGCCTACGAGGCGCGCGGCGAAATTCCGCTTGAAGAAACCGACTGGCATAGCCACGTGCGAGGCCAGTTCTTCTATGTGGAACAGGGCTTCGTCATCACGCGGACCGAGCATGGCTCATGGCTGCTGCCACCGCACCGCGCTGGCTGGATGCCGCCGGGCGAGATGCATACGGTCAGCATCGCCGGTCCGAGCCACGCCTGGGGCGTGTTCATCGCGCCGTGCGCCACGGTGGGGCTTCCGGACCGGCCCTGCGTCGTGGGGGTGAACGACCTGTTCCGCGCGATCATCAAGCGTGCCGCCAGTTGGCCCAGGAATGCGGAAAGCGAGCCGGAGAGAGATCGGCTCTTCGCCGTCATGCTCGACGAGATGCGCCGCGCGCCGGTCGAGCAACTGCACCTGCCCATGCCGGTCGACCGGCGCCTGCGGCGCATCGCGATGGCGATGTTCGAACGCCCGGACGACACGCGCGGCATCGAGGAATGGGCCAGCTGGGCAGGTATGTCCGTGCGCACGCTCACACGCCTGTTCCGCCAGGAAACCCAGTGCAGCGTGGCGCAGTGGCGACAGCAGGCGCGGCTTACCCGTGCCCTCGAACGCCTGGCCCACGGCGAACCGGTATCGATCGTGGCCGACGCGCTCGGCTACGCCACGCCGAGCGCGTTCGTGGCGATGTTTCGCAAGGCCTTCGGCGATTCACCCGGACGCTACCTGGCGCGTCAGGCCATGGGTGCCTGACGGTCGCTGATCTTTTTCTAGTTTTTTGGCGCGTTGGGGGGCCTGGCTCGGCTTCGCCCTCGCGTTCGTTGTGTGCGTGGCGGGGGAGCTGCCGGGCGCCACCCTCGGCGCGACGGGCGCGACGGGGCGCAGCCATCGAACATGGCCGCGCAGCGGCATCCCCTCCCGAGCGACGGTGCAACCGGAGCGACGAGGGTGGCGGCCGACGGCTCTGCCCCACCCCAACGCGAGGGCGAAGCCGAGCCGTGCAGGAAACCGGCCCACCGCCGCGAGATCGCCGACAGGGTCGGCTCCCACCAGAGCCATCCTTAGTCGGACGATGGCTTGCACATCCACAACGCCTCGAACGTGTACGCGTCGCCGCTTTGCCGCTCGATCACGTCCACGGCGATACGTCCGTGCCGCCACGGACCGTGCTTGCCCGGCGGCGTCACGTCGTAGCAGGAGCGCTCCTTCTCGTAGTGGCCGTTCTTGTCATCGGTCATCGCCCGCTCTTCCTCGCGGCACTGTGCCAGCGCTTCGTCGTGCGTCGGCAGCGACCGCTCTCCAGCAACGTAGTGTTCGTCGGTGCAATCCACGTCGGTGGCTTGGGATGTGTAGATGATGCCGATGGCGACGGCGGTGGCGACGATCGATACGGCGATAGGTGGCAAACGGTGCACGCGATGCTCCATGCGGGAAGGAACGCGTGAGGCTGCGCGCCCGCGTCGGCGAAGAACATCGGACTAGTCTGAGAAATGGCCCGGAATGCCCGTGCTGTGATGGGGATCACGCGCCTGGCGACGGATATGAAGCTGGCGTGAGGACGAACGGTCAGCTTGCGGGAAAGCGATAGCCGACGCCCGGTTCCGTTTTCAGCCAGCGCGGTGCGGATGGATCGTCGCCCAGCTTCTGCCGCAGCTTACCCATCACGATGCGCAGGTAGTGGGTGTCGTGCGTATGCGTGGGGCCCCACACCTCGCGCAGGATCTGTTGCTGGCTGACCACGCGGCCAGGATGGCGCACGAGCAAGGACAGCACCGCGAACTCCTTGCGCGTGAGGGCCACCGCCTGCCCCTCGAGGATCGCTTCCCGGCGCGCGAGGTCGATCGACAACGTGCCGTCGTCGTAACGCACCGGCGCCTCCGACTGTCCCGCCTTCGCGCCTTGCCGAAGGAGCACCCGCAGGCGCGCCATCAATTCCTGGATGCCGAACGGCTTGGTCACGTAGTCGTTCGCGCCATTGTCCAGCGCCTTCACTTTCTCCGCTTCCGCATCGCGCACCGAGAGCATCAACACCGGCACCTGGCTCCACTGGCGCAACTCGCGCAACACATCGTGGCCCTCGCGGTCGGGCAGGCCGATGTCGAGGATGACCAGGTCGGGCGATTGCGTGACGGCCAGGCCCAGGCCTTCCTCGCCGGTGGCGGCCAGGAACACCTGGTAGCCCTCGGCGCGGAGGCCGATGTCGAGGAAACGGCGGATCTGTGCCTCGTCGTCGATCACCAGCACGCGGGGAGCGGTCGGATTCATGGGCGGTCGTCCGGCGGTGGTGGCAAGGGCAGCGAGATGCGAATGGTCGTGCCACCGCCCGGACTGGGCAAGGCCTCGACACCGCCACCATGCGCGCCAATCATGCCGCGGCAGATCGCGAGGCCCAACCCCGTGCCCTGTCCGCCGCGATCGCCACGCGACACCGAATAGAACATGTCGAAGATCCGCGCCCGCTCGTCCTCGGGAATGCCCGGGCCACGGTCGATCACGTCGACCAGGAGACGCCCGGCCTCGGTCCGGACGATCACGCGGACCGGCTCTTCCGCCGGTGAAAAACGCGCCGCGTTCTCGAGGATGTTGAACAAGGCCTGCTCGATAAGGGCGGGATGCACGTGCAGCAGGACCGTATCCTTCGGCAGGTGAACGTCCACGCGGACATCCGGGAACAGCTTGCGCATGCGACCCACGGCGGCGACCACGATCTCGCCGGCATCCACCCAATCGCGATTGAGCTTCAGCGTGCCGTGACCGAGGCGCGTCATGTCGAGCAGGTTCTGGATGTAGCGATCGAGGCGCTGGCCTTCACCCAGGATGGCTTGCAGCAACTCGAGGCGTTCGTTGTCCGGCAACTGCGTGTCGTAGCTCAGCAGCGTGCCGGCGGCACCGATCATCGAGGCGAGTGGCGAGCGCAGGTCGTGCGAGACCGACGAAAGCAGCGCGTTGCGCAGACGCTCGGTCTCTCCCTGCACGCGTGCGCTCTCCAGTTCCGTGGCGAGCCGCGCACGATCCAGTGCCTGCCCGACGTCCTGGACCATGGCCAGGGCCAGGCCGCGCCGGTCGGCGTCCGGTTCGCGCTGTCCGGAGGGGAAGCGTAGCGCGACGACTCCCGCACGGCGGCCGTCGGTACCCAGCGGCAGCACCCAGCATGCGGCACCGTTGAGCGTATCGGTGTAGCGTCCGGCCGGCTCGGCGTGGGTTTCGCTCCAATCGGCGGCGGCGAGATCCTGTGTCGAAAGCGCGAAGGTATCGGGTACCGACGCGGCGATCGCAAGGTCTCCCGATGCGTCCCGCGCCAGCACCGCCACGTCGATGTCGAGCGTGCGCGCGAGGACGCGCGCGGCGACCGCGCGCACGCCATCGGCATCGGCCGAGGTCGCCAGCTGTTGACCCAGGGCCACCAGCGCCCGGGCGCGCACCTGTGCCGCGCGCAGGGAAGTGACTTGTCCCGCCAGCCGCGTCGCGAGCCGGCTGCAGACCAGCGCGGCGACCAGGAACAACACCACGGCGAGCACGTCGTCCGCGTTGGCGATCACCAGCGTGTAGCGGGGCGGGGCGAAGAAGAAGTTGTAGCCAAGGAAGCAAAGCAGGGCCGTGAAAACCGCCACCGCCATGCGCGTGCGCACCGCGACGAAAAGCACGGCGGTAAGGAAGATCAACGACAGATTGGCGACCGACAGGAAGCGGTCCGCCACGAACGACAGCGCCATCGCCACCGTGGTGGCCGCCGTGGCGAAGGCGTACTCGCGACGCGAACCGTTCCCATCGGCGAAACGCAGGCGGCGGCGCGCCTTGGCGCGTTCCACCGGCGTGGCGACGATCGTGAGCTCCAGGTGCGCGCCCCGGCGAAGCAGCTGCTGGGTCAGCGAATAGCCAAGCCGCCGGGCGATCGGCCGTTCGCGCGTGCGGCCCACGATGATCTGGCCCACGCCCTCCCGGTCGGCCCAGGCCAGCAGTTCGTCGGCGACGGCGTGACCGCGCAGGATCACCGCTTCGCCGCCCAGGCGGCGCGCCACCCGCATCGCCGCATCCACGCGCTCGCGGCGTTCGCCGTCCACGCCACCGCGATCGACGAAGAGCACGCTCCAGGGCGCGCCGCGCCTTTCGGCGATGCGCCGCGTGATGCGCACCAGGTATTCGCTCTGCGCCGCCCCGTCGATCGCCACCATCACGCGGCGCCGCACCGGCATGGCGCCGCCGCGGGCGAGCATGTGTCCGCGCAGGTCGCTTTCCACATGGGCGGCCACGGTCTCCACCGCCAACTCGCGCAAGGCCGCGAGGTTGGTCGGCGAGAAGAAGGCGTCGAGCGCCACGGCCGCGGTCTCCGGCACGTAGACCTTGCCCTGTTGCAAGCGGCCGATGAGTTCGCGCGGTGGCAGGTCCACCAGCACGATGTCGCGCGCGCGATCGAGGAACGCATCTGGCACCGTCTCGCGCACGGCCACGCCGGTGATCCGGCGGACCTGGTCGTTGAGGCTTTCCAGGTGCTGCACGTTGAGCGCCGTGTAGACCTCGATGCCGGCATCGAGCAACTCGGCGATGTCCTGCCAGCGCCGCTCGTGGCGTCCTCCCGGCAGGTTGGTATGGGCCAGTTCGTCGACCAGGAGCACCGCCGGCTTGCGTGCGAGCGCCGCCTCCAGGTCGAACTCGCTGAACTCGCGTCCGGCGTAACGCACGATCCGCGGGGGCAGCACCTCGATGCCTTCGAGCAGGGCCGCCGTGTCGGCGCGGCCATGCGTCTCGACCAGCCCGGCCACCACGTCGATCCCTTGCCGGCGCAGGTCGCGCGCCGCGGACAGCATCGCGAAGGTCTTGCCCACGCCCGGCGCGGCGCCCAGGAAAACCTTCAGGCGCTGACCGTCGCTGTCCTTCATCTCGTTGAGGAGCGCGTCGGCGCGGATATCTCTGGCGTCGGCCATGGGTGTATGCCGTCTGGAAAGGAATACGTTAGCGCGTGTCGAGGCTCAGCGCGACGGGTTTTCCAATGAACCACGGAACAGCTCGTCGATGCGGCGGTACTCGTCGTACCACGAATCGGCGTGCACGAAGCCATGCCGCTCCATGGGATAGAGCGACATCCAGAAGTTCTTCTTGTGCAGTTCGATGAAGCGCTGGTACAGGCGGATCGAGTCGCTGGCCAACACGTTGTCGTCGATCAGGCCATGCTCGATCAATAGCGGATCGGCCAGGGCCTCGGCATACCGGATGGGCGAGCTGGCCGTGTACGCCTCGGGGTCCAGCTGCGGGTCGTTGAGGATGTTCGAGGTGTACTCGTGGTTATAGCTGGTCCAGTCGGTCACCGGCCGGAGCGCGGCGCCCGCGGCGAATTCTCCCGGCGCTCGCAGCAGGGCCATGAGGGTCATGAAGCCACCATAGCTGCCACCGTAGATACCTACCCGCTTCGGGTCCACGCCTTGCCGTTCCACCAGCCAAGCCTTGCCGTCGAGCAGGTCGTCCAGTTCGGGATGGCCCATCCGCCGATAGATCGCGGTGCGCCAGTCGCGGCCGTAGCCCTTGGAGGCGCGATAGTCCATGTCGAGCACCACGTAACCGCGCTGCACCAGCAGGTTGTGGAACATCTGCTCGCGGAAATAGGCTGGATAAGACAGATGTACGTTTTGCAGGTAACCCGCGCCATGGACGAAGATCACCGCCGGGCGGGATGCCGCCGCGGTCGCGTCGGCGGGGCCATAGAACTTCGCCCATATCGTTCCCGCGCCGTGCCGCGAGGGTACCTCGACGATCTTCGGCGCGATCCAGTCACGCGCTGCGTACGCCGGCTTCCGCGTATCGGTGAGCTCGCGTACCGCCGCGCCGTCCACACCGACCACGGCCAGCTGGGATGGCACGTAAGGCGCCGAGTGCAGCACAGCGAGACGGCTGCCATCCGGTGACACGCTGAAATCGTCCAGGCCCTGGAACCGGGTGATCCGGACGAGATCGCCACCCGTCGCCGGCACGCCGTAGATGTCGTAGCTATACGGCGCCACCTTGTTCGCGCGCACGTAGAAGCGCGTGCCGTCGGGGCTGAGCACGGGGTGATCCACTTCGAAACGGCCCGATGTCAGCGCCTTGGCCTTTCCGCCGAGGGGCTTGGTGTAGAGCTGCGCGTAGCCCGATTCCTCACTCAGGTACCATAGGGTGCGGCCATCGCGCAGCCAGCCGAAATCGTTGCCGTCCCAATTGATCCAGGCCTTGTCCGTGAGACGGTGTTGGGCGACGAGCGCATGGCGATCGAAATCCACCGTCGCTATCCAGCGGTCCTTGTTGTCGATGGCGCGCAATTGCACGGCCACTTCGCCGCCATCTTCGCTCCAGACCACGCCGGGGCTGTATTCGCCGTTGACGATGACAGGCCGCTTCTTCGGTGCGGCGAGCGCATCGGCACGGTCGCCCTTGCCATCCTTGCGCAGCGCGGCGATGGTCCTTGCGCGGATGTCCGCCAGGGGGTCGTCGCCGATACCGGGCAGCGTGGCCGTGTCGAGCTCGAACGTGGCGTGCGTCTTCAGGTCGAGCAGTCGCAGGGTTTGTGGCGCGGGATCGTTGCGACCGACATAGGCACGCGTCGCCTCGGTTTCCGCATAGCCCGAATCGGTCACGTAATGGGTGAGGTCGGCGATCTTTCCCGCGTCCGCATCCTTGGCCTGGGTCACCACCAGCATCCAGCGGCCGTCCGGCGACAACGAGGTGTCGGCGATGCTCACGTTCTTGCCGAGCCAGAAGGGCTTCGGTGCCCGGCCTGGATCGGCAGCGGCCAGCGCGTCGGCATCGGCCTTCATCGCCTCTTCATCGGCACGCAGGCCACGCAGCGTCTTGAACAGCGACTGCTGGTCGTCGGCCAGGTCGTCCGGCTTCTTCGCCTTCGGATCGTCCTTCTCTTGCAGGTCCGCCGCCTTCACCACCGGGCCGCCGGCCAAGGCATAGGCAAACCAGTCGTTATCGGCGCGGAAGGTCAGCAGGCGACCGTCGGCGGAGAAGCGTGGATCGCGTTCCTTGACCGCCGTGCGGGTCACTTGCACGGTGGCGCCTGTGGCGAGATCACGCAGGAAGATGTCGCCGTGACGGACGAACGCGGCGTGCCGGCGTCCGCGATCGAATACGGGGGTGCCACCGTCGGCGCTCGCGGCTGCCACCGGGTCCAGCTGTTCCGGCTTGCCGCCGTTCGCCGGCACGCGCCAGAGATCGCGCACCGGGCTGCCGTCGCGCTTGAGCGAGTAATAGACCTGGCTGCCGTCCACGCCCCAGTAGGCATCCTCCACCGGCGGCCCGATCCAGTCCGGATCGGCCATGATCGTTTCCATGTCCAACGGCATCGTAGCCGCGGGCGCAGTGGCGGCCTGCGCGGCGGCGGCGCCCTGTGTAGCGGCGATGGCCGGTGCGGCGGCAAGGACGGTAAGCAGGGCGGCGGCGAGTACACGCATCATGCGGGTTCCGGATCGGCAAATCGGTCGAGCATAACGCGGCCCCTCTTCCGGTGGGAGCCGACCCTGTCGGAGATGGGTGCTCGCCATGACCTGGCCCGCTGCCGCGGGATCGCCGACAAGGTCGGCTCCCACCAAGCAACGCGTCGAACCACCGTGCTCTTGTGGGAGCCGCTTCAGCGACGATGGGTGCTCGCCATGACCTGGCCCGCTGCCGCGGGATCGCCGACAAGGTCGGCTCCCACCAAGCAACGCGTCGAACCACCGTGCTCTTGTGGGAGCCGCTTCAGCGGCGATGGGTGCTTGCCATGACCTGGCCCGCTGACGCGGGATCGCCGACAAGGTCGGCTCCCACGAAGGTCGGCTCCCACCAGAGGTGGCGCGCTTTGCTACGCTCGGCGTTCCTCCCCCGGAGTTCACCCATGCGCGCCATCGTTCCACGCCTGCTTGCCGCCAGCCTTTTCGTCGCCTTCGCCGCGCACGCCGCCACGCCGCAACCGCCGTCCACACCGAAGCGCATGGTGTCGGAAACCCTCGCAGGCCAGCCAGTGAACGATCCGTACCGCTGGCTGGAGAATCCCGGTGCGCCGGACGTGACGAAGTGGATCGAGGCGCAGAACGCCTATACCGAGGCCGCGATCGGCGCCATGCCGCTGGGCAAGACGCTGAGCGCGCGCATACGCGAGTTGTCGATCACGTCCACGACGCGCTCGTCGCCGACGCTGGCGGGCGGCACCTTGTTCTACTTCGAGAACACCCCGCCGCAACCCCAGCCCGTACTCGTGGCGAAGGCCTGGCCCGATGGCGAGACACGCACGCTGGTGGATCTCAACAAGGGTGACGGAAACACGGCCATCACGGCCTACTGGCCGTCGCCGAGCGGCCGCTACCTCGCCTACGGAACGGCCGAAGGCGGGAGCGAACTCACCACCATCCATATCCTCGATACGAAGACAGGCAAGCCGCTCGGTGACGAACTGCCGTTCGCCGGTGGCGGCACCACGCCGCAGGCGCTGGCCTGGGATGCGGACGAAAAAGGCGTGATCTACGCGCGTTTCGACGCGCCGACCGCGAGCAAGCCATTGCGCGAGTTCGACGCCTACCTCGCCCATCACGTCATCGGCGAGCCCGTGGCGAAGGACCGTATCGTTTTCGGCAAGGGCTACTCGCACGTGGCCGAGTACATCCTCATGGAAGGCGAAGGCGGCAAGTCCACCGCGCTGCTCGCCAACGAAGGCGACGGTGGTCCCGCCGAGGTCTACCTGCGCGAAGGCGAAGGCCAGTTCAAGCGCGTTCTGGGGCACGACGCCGACGTACGCTCCGCCAGTTGGATCGGCGACCGCCTCTACGTCGTGACCTTTGCCGGCGCACCGCGCGGCAAGATCGTCGCGATAGGAGCCGATGGCAAGACCGTCGACGTGCTCGCCGAAGGCGAGGGCGCCATCCAGCATGTCACCCCGCTGGGTGATGGCTTCCTCGTCGTGCGCAGTGCCGGTCCCGACTGGTGGGCCGACCAGTACGACGCGAAAGCGGGCTTCGTGCGCCGCGTGCCGCTTCCGGCGACAGGCGTCGCCATCGGCGGCGTGGCGTCGGAAAAAGGCCAGGACAAGGCGTTGATCTCGTATGCGGGCTGGACCACGCCCACGCATTGGGCAGAGTACGACGGTGCCAGTGGTTCGCTGAAGACCATCTTCGAGGTGAAACCGGCCGCCGACTATTCGAAGGTTCGCGTCTCCCGCGTGGAAGGCACCTCGAAGGACGGCAGCAAGATTCCGGTCACCGTGATCGCGATGGACGGCATCACTCCGAATGGCAAGCGTCCCACCATCCTCTACAGCTATGGCGGCTTCGGGATTCCGGTCACCCCGGGGTTCGTCGGCCCGAACCTGGCGTGGCTGGAGCGTGGCGGCGTCCTGGCTTACGCCAACATCCGCGGCGGCAACGAGTTCGGCGAGGCCTGGCACGAGCAGGGCCAGAAGCTGCGCAAGCAGAACGTGTTCGACGACTTCTACGCGGCTTCACAGGCGCTGATCGATACGAAGTGGACCGACACGGGGCACCTGGGCATCCTCGGCGGCAGCAACGGTGGGCTGTTGATGGGCGCGGCACTCACCCAGCATCCGGAGCAATACCGCGCGGTCGTGGGTGCCGTGGGCATCTACGACGTGCCGCGGCATGAAACCGCTTTTGCGAACGGACCGTACAACGTCAGCGAGTACGGCTCGGTCGCGGATCCGGCGATCGCGAAGGCCATGCTGGCGTATTCGCCCCTTCACAACGTGAAGAAGGGCACGAAGTACCCGGCCGTGCTGTTGACCACGGGCGCGAACGATCCGCGCGTGGCGCCCTGGCAGTCGCGCAAGTTCGCCGCCGCCCTGCAGGACGCCAGCACGTCCGGCCAGCCGGTGCTGCTGCTCACGCGCATGAATGCCGGTCACGGCATCGGCGCCCCCTTCAGCCAGCGCGTGGGCAACCAGGCGCTGTCGATGACCTTCTTCGCGACCGAACTCGGATTGGGGGAATAAGCGCATGTCCCTGCCCACCGTCGAACGCGAAACCCGCCCTTCGCCGATCTGGTCGGTGATCTGGCTGCACGGCCTGGGCGCGGACGGCAACGACTTCGCGCCGATCGTGCCCGAGCTGGTCGACCCGGCATGGCCGGGAATACGCTTCGTGTTCCCGCACGCGCCGGTGCGGCCGGTGACGGTGAACAACGGCATGCCGATGCGCGCGTGGTACGACATCAAGGGTCTCGCGATCGCCGACAAACAGGACGTCGAAGGCATCCGCGCCTCGATCGCCGACGTGGAAGCCCTGATCGCACGCGAGGAGGAACGTGGCGTGCCCGCGTCTCGCGTCGTCCTGGCCGGCTTCTCCCAGGGAGGCGCGATGGCGCTTTCGGCCGGTCTCCGTCATCGCGAGTCGCTGGCCGGCATCCTGGTGCTGTCGGCCTACCTGCCACTGCACGAGACGATCGAGGCCGAACGCAGCGGTGCGAATCACGCCACGCCGATCTTCTGGGGGCATGGCAGCGCCGACCCGATCGTGCCCATGGCCCTGGGTGAACAATCGCGCCAGGCCCTGGAAACGCTCGGGCACCGCATCGACTGGCATAGCTATCCCATGGGCCATCAGGTCAGCCTGGCGGAAATCGCGGACGTTCGCGCCTGGCTCACCGAGCGTTTCGCCGACGCGTGATCGACTGCGCGCTGGCGCCGGGGAGCATCCGGCATACTCGCCGCATGCCAGCCGCCCCGCTCGACAGTCCCGCCCATCCGCGCCCGCCGTCGGCGCCGCTGCCCGATTTCTGCAGCCTGCCGGTACTGTTCGCACTGCTGGTGGTCGGTGCGCTCACCGTCACCCTGATGTGGCTCGCGCCGGGTAACGACGGTGACCTGCGCGACTATTGCATCGCCGTGCTGTTCACCAGCTGGTTGTCCATGTTGCTGACGGTGGCGCTGTGCAAGCTGCGCCCCTGGATGCAGCGGTTGCCCTGGCTGTGGCCTTACGCCGCCGTCTGGCTGCTCCTGGTGGTCACGGTGGGACTCAGCGCCACCCTGCTTGGCTGGATCGACCATAACCTCGGCGCGGGCCTCAGCCCGGTTTCGCGATTCCGCTTCGTGCGCGACAGCGTGCTTGCCACCGGCCTCCTCGGCGCGGGGCTGCTGCGCTATTTCTACGTCGTGGCGCAATGGCAGGCACGCGTGGCGGCGGAGGCGCAGGCGCAGGTGGCCGCCTTGCAGGCGCGCATCCGGCCGCATTTCCTGTTCAACAGCATGAACGCCGTGGCCGCGCTGATCCGGGTGGACCCCGACGCCGCCGAGCGCACCGTCGAAAACCTCGCCGAACTGTTCCGCGCCGCCTTGGGCAGCGACCCGTCGTCCGTGGGAACGCTGGGCGAGGAATGGGCGCTGGTGGATCGCTACCTGGAGATCGAGGCGTTGCGCCTGGGCGACCGGTTGCGTGTGGAGCGTGCCATCGACGTGCCGGACGACCTCCCGCTGCCGCGCCTGCTGTTGCAGCCGCTGGTGGAAAACGCGATCCGCCATGGGGTTCAGCCCAGCCGCGCGGGTGGCACGATCCGCCTCGGTGGCCGCCGCGTGCCGGGCGGCGTGGAGATCGTGGTCGACAATCCGCTATCCAACGCGCCGGCCACCCCGGGTAACGGGCATGGCTTGCGCAGCGTCCGTGAACGCGTGCGCTTCCACTTCGGCGAACGCGCCACGGTACGCGCCGAGACCGATGACAACCGTTTCGTCGTGACCCTGTTCCTGCCGGAGTCCGCGCATGCGCGTACTGATCGCCGATGACGAACCGCTGGCGCGGATGCGCCTGCGTACCTTGCTCGCCCGGCGGCAGGACGTCACCGTGGTGGGGGAGGTCGCCGATGGCGACGCCCTGCTGGAGGCTTGCGCCCAGTTGAAGCCCGACCTCGTCCTGCTCGACATCGAAATGCCCGGGCTGACGGGAACGCTCGCGGCGAAGCGGCTCGCCGGGTTATCGGCACCGCCCCAGGTGATCTTCTGTACCGCCTACGAGCAACACGCGCTCAGCGCCTTCGACCTCGGTGCGACGGACTACCTGTTGAAGCCGGTCCGCGCCGAGCGGCTGGACGAGGCGATGGAGCGCGCCATGGCGAGACGCCAGCCTGCCCACGCCGAACGGGGTACCTGGTTGCGTGCCAGGCATGGCGCGGACGAGGTGCGCGTGGCGCTCGACGAGGTGCTCTACCTGCTCGCGGACGAGAAGTACGTGGCCGTGCATCACCGTGGCGGCATGTGGCTGATCGACGAATCGCTGCGCCAGCTGGAGGCCGCGCACGGCGAGCGCCTGGTCCGCCTGCATCGCAATTGCCTCGTCCCGCGCGAGCGGCTGCTGGGACTGAAGACGCTCGCCGACGGACGCGTACTGGCCCGCCTGGCCGGCACCGAGGTCACCCCCGAGGTGAGCCGGCGCAACCTGCCGGCGATCCGCCAGCTGCTCCGCACACCTGGCGCCTGACGCCAGGACGTTCCACCGCGCTGCGCTCGAGGGTGGTTTGCGGGACAATCGTCACCTTTCACGATAGCCCCGTACGGACCGCCATGACCGCACCACTCCGCATCGCCACCCGCAAGAGTGCGCTGGCCCTCTGGCAAGCCGAGCACGTGGCCAGCCTGCTGCGCCAGGCGCATCCCGGGCTGGTCGTCGAGCTGGTACCGCTCTCCACGCGCGGCGACGAGATCCTCGACCGCTCGCTTGCCACGATCGGCGGCAAGGGCCTGTTCCTGAAGGAACTGGAGGTGGCGATGCTGGAGGATCGCGCGGATATCGCCGTGCACTCCCTGAAAGACGTTCCCGCCGAACTGGAGCCGGGCTTCGCCCTTTCCGCCGTCCTGCCGCGGGCCGATGCCGCCGACGCCTTCATCGCCAACGATTACGCGAACCTCGCCGAATTGCCCAACGGTGCCCGCGTCGGCACATCGTCGTTGCGTCGCCAAGCCCAGTTGCGCGCGCTGCGTCCCGACCTGCAATTGCTCGACCTGCGGGGCAACGTGAACACGCGGCTGGCCAAGCTCGACGACGGTCACTACGACGCGATCATCCTCGCGTGCGCGGGCGTGGAGCGGCTGGGCCTCGGCCAGCGCATCCGTACACGGCTGGCCAGCCCTGGCTGGCTGCCGGCACCGGGCCAGGGCGCGATCGCCGTGGAGTCCCGAGCGAACGACTGGCGCGTCAGTGAACTGCTGTCGGCGCTGGAAGACGAGGAAACCCGCATCGCCGTGAACGCGGAGCGGGCGATGAACGAAACGCTCGGCGGCAGTTGCGCGGTGGCCATCGGCGCGTGGTGCGTCGTCGCCGAGCATGGTCTCACCCTGCACGGCATGGTCGGCAACGCCGCCACGGGCGAGCTGTTGCACGCGCAGGCGGACAGCGCGGGCGACACGCCGGTGGCGCTGGGGCAGGAAGTGGCCGCGATGCTGCTGGAGCTGGGCGCCGAGGATTTCCTGAAGCCGCAGCGGTGAGGGGTTCCGGGTAAGAGCATCGCCGACAAGTCGGCTCCCACACGAGGCTCCCACCGGAGCCTGCCTCCGGCGGGAGCCGGCCCTGTTCGACGGTACCGATGCTCTGGTGGGAGCCGACGTGTCGGCGATGCTTTCCCGAAGCCGAACCGTCAGAAGTTGTAGACGAGGTTGGTCGTCATCAGCTTGTCGGTGCTGACCGTGCCCGGCTGCGTGTCGCTGTTGTAGCGGATCTGGTAGCCGACCTTGAGCGCCATCTTCTTCGTCATGCTGACCGAGACGCCGATATCGTTCTGGTAGTACTGGTTCTTCGAGCCCGCTTCCACCAGCAGCGTATCTTCCAGCGCCGTATTGTCGGTGAGGCGGTACTTGCCGTTGATCAGGCCGCGACCGACGACTTCGCTCTCGGCGCTCGGCGTGTAGCTCTCGGAGAGGGCGTTGCCCTCGGCATCGACAGCCGGCGTGCCGTCGGCGTTCAACACCGCGCGGGTCGACTTCGCCGGCTGGTAGCGCTTGAAACCGGGACCGATTTCGAACGAGAGCTCGGCGCGTTCGTTCTTCAGCGCGATGTAACCGTAACCGACCGAGATGATGCCTTGCCACAGGTTGGCGCCGAAATCGTCGTGCTCGTAGCGGGCGGCGGTCACCACGTAGCTGCGCGGATCGAACTTGTAGCCGACCGAGGCGCCCGTGTCGTAGCGGTTCGCGGTGGTGCTGAACTTGTCGATGGTGTTGCCGTCACCGTCGGTGACGGTGACCTCGCCCTTCGAGCGCAATCCGTTGAGGAAGAAGTTGTTCTTCCAGACCTCGTTTTCCTGGCTGAGGCCGAGCTTCGCATTGGCGTTCTCGGAGCGAGAGTTGCCACGGGACGAGGCGAAACCGAATTCGCCCGAACCCGTCCAGCCGCCATTCTGGGACGGGTCCTGGTTCGGATTGGCGTTGGCGTCCTGTGCCGATGCCGTGAACGGCAGCGCGGCGAGGACGAGCGTGGCGATAAGCAGTTTTTTCATCGTCTACCCGGATGTGGATTGGAAAGGGAGTTCTTCGGCCGTCTGGACGGCCAACGGCGCGCCCCCGCGCCATGATCTTGCCTAGCCTGTGACCAGCCGGGCGTATGCGCGGCCATAGAGCCGCTGTTCGAGACATTGACCGACAACGCAGCATAACGCGGCCAGACCGGCGGCCCACGCCTGCGTCGCACCGGTCGGATGGGCGATCAACAGCAAGCAAGGCAATCCGATCGCGAGTGCCGCGACACCGAAGCGACAGCCAAGCAGCGAAACCGCGCTACGCCCGCCCGTGATGCTCGCGGTCTTGCCGCATTCCTCGGCCAGCTGGCGCAACGCGCGCCAGCGCATACCCTCCACCAGGCCCAGGGCGAGCGCCACCCCGAGCAGGGCCAGTCGCCACGGATTGAGCGGGTCGATAGCCGTCTCAACCTGCAATGCGACGCAGAGCCAAAACCACAGGCCGCCGGCGAAGAGGGCGGAGATCGTCCGGCCGAGGGGAAGGGTATTGGCCATCGAGGCCACCGTGCCGCGCAGGCCACGCGAATCGCCGCGTGCCGTATAGACCAAGGTAGCCAGGCTGCAGAGCATGAGCACCGCGCCGGCCAGCCGGGTCGCCCAGAAATCGTTGCCACCGCGCGCCAGGCCGCCCAAGGCCAGCATCGGCAGGAAGGTCGCCATGGCGATCATGCCTTCCGGGGTCGGCATCATCCGCTTCACGGGATTCCAACCGTGCCATTCCGGCGCGAAGGGCAAGCGCAGGCAGGTCGCCACGAGGCCGACGCCCACCAGCACCAGCCCGATCGACAACGGGGCGAGCACGTCGCCGCGACCGTCCGGGTAGAGACCCAGGGCCAGGGCGGTGCCGAGAACCATCCACAGGCCATAGCCCGTGGCGCTGGCCGTCTGCACGACCACGATCGGTAGGGAGAACAGGCTGGAGAGCGCACCGTCGCCATCGGACCGCCCGTGGGCCAGCGCGATGGGGGATGCCTCGTTCGGTTCCGCCATGGTCGGGGGGAGGCCTTCGGCGAATCGCAAAGGCGCATTTTTGCGCCTATCGGTGCCGGGCGCAAACCCGGGACTCCCACAGGTACGGAAATCCTACGGCGCGCGCCGCAGTCATCCCTTGCGGAGCGCACCGCCCGCCGCCATGCTTGGCCTGCGTAGATACGGGCATCACGCCCGCGCGGACACACTTCCCGAAAGCTCCATCTGCCGGCGACACCCATGGACCGCTACGAGCGCATTCTCACCCTGCACCGGCTGCTTAAGTCGGCCCACTATCCGGTGCCCCTGTCGCGGCTGATGGACGAGCTGGAATGCTCGCGCGCCACGCTCTATCGCGATGTGGCCTTCCTGCGCGACGCGCTGGGCGCGCCCGTGCAGAGCGTCGCCGGCGAGCAGGCCTCGTTCCGCTACGAAGCGGGCGAGGGCGACAGCTTCGAACTGCCCGGCCTGTGGCTGACCAGCGACGAGTTGGCCGCCCTGATGGCCCTGAACGAACTGATCGGCCGCTCCGACCCGGGCGTGCTGGCCGGGGCGCTGGCGCCCTTCAAGGCACGCATCGAGCGGCTGCTCTCCGATCATGGCAGCGGCAAGGCCCTGCCCGTGGATCGCATCCGGGTGATCTCCTGGGGCGCACGCAAGATGGACCAACAGGTATTCCGCATGGTCGCCGGCGCCGTGCTCGAACGCCGCCAGCTGAGTTTCCGCTACCGTGCCCGCACCACGAATTCCGATACGAAACGCACCGTGTCGCCGCAACGGCTGACCCATTACCGAGACAACTGGTACCTCGATGTCTGGGACCACGACCGGGAGGCACTGCGCAGCTTCGCGGTGGACCGCATCGCCGAGCCGCAGGCGCTGGATGCGAAGGCGAAAGACGTGGAAGAGGCGGAACTCAACGACCTGCTCGCCTCCAGCTACGGCATTTTCGCCGGCAAGCCGAAAGCCTGGGCCACCATTCGTTTCTCCTCGCACGCCGCGCGCTGGGTGGCCGATGAGCACTGGCATTCCCAACAGAAGGGCGAGTGGTTGCCCGATGGCCGCTACGAATTGAAGGTGCCGTACTCGAACTCGCGCGAGCTGCTGATGGATGTGCTCAAGTACGGTCCGGATGCCGAGATCGTCTCGCCGTTGCCCTTGCGCGAGGAAATGAAGATCCTGCTGCAACTGGCCCTTTCCGGGTACCAGGGCAATGGCAATCGTCACTAAGCAGGTTTCATGAGCGACCTCGACATCGCCGATCCCGGCGCCCTGCCAGCCACCGCCGGCGAGCCGCCCAAACCCCGTGTCGCCCTGGCATTGGGTGCGGGCGCGGCCAAGGGTCTTGCCCACATCGGCGCCATCGAAGAACTCGAGGAACGCGGCTTCGACATCGTCGCCGTCGCCGGCACCTCGATGGGCGCCCTCATCGGCGGCATCTACGCCATGGGCAAGCTCGACATCTACCGCGACTGGGTCTCCACGCTGGCTCGCTTCGACGTCCTGCGCCTGGTGGACTGGAGCTTCTCCGGCGGTGGATTCATCAAGGGCGACCGGATCATGGCCGCCCTGCGCGAGTTGATCGGCGAGGTGAACATCGAGGAGTTGCCGATCACGTACACGGCGGTGGCCACCGACATCGACCGGGAACGCGAGGTATGGCTCACCCGTGGACCGTTGTTCGATGCGATCCGTGCCTCGATCGCGATTCCCACGCTGTTCCGCCCATATACGCACGAGGGCCGGCGCCTGGTCGACGGGGCCCTGCTCAACCCGCTGCCCGTGCTGCCCTTGATGCGCGAGCACGCCGATTACGTCATTGCCGTGAGCGTGGATGGCGCGGCCGAGATGCAGCAGCCACCCGAACGCGACGTGGCCGCCGTGGCCGACACGGGCTATACCGCACGTCTGGGCCGCTTGATCGGGCGCGTGCTGCCGCAAGGCGAAACCAAGGTCAGGGATCCAGGCGCGTTCGACCTGATGACGCAGTCCATGGACCTCATGCAGGCCAATCTTTCGCGGCTGCGCCTCGCCGCCTATCCGCCCGACCTGCTGATCGAGATCCCACGCAACGTATCCACCGTGTACGAGTTCTATCGCGCGCGGGAGTTGATCGAGCTGGGGCGCGAACGGACTGCTCGCGCGCTGGACCACTGGACACCGCGAACAACTTTCCGCTAGCCGGGCCCGGTGGCAGGCCGGAACCTGGTGGGAGCCGACCTTGTCGGCGATGGGTGCTTGCCTCAACCCTGGCCCGCTGCCGCGGGATCGCCGACAAGGTCGGCTCCCACCAGGTTCCGGCTCCCACCAGGTTCCGGCTTCTACCAGGTTTCGGCTTCTACGAGGTTCGGACTCTTACACGGTTCCAGCTCCCGCCCATTCGCGGTCAGACCTCTTCGGTGCGGGTGACCTTGGCGCGGCGCATCAGCCACGCCACGCCGCGCAGGTCGGCAAGGCCGACCCAGAGACGGTCGAGCATGCCGTACTTGGACGTGCCCGCGGTGCGCGGACGATGGCCCACCGGCACGCTCTGGCTGGCGAAGCCGGCGCGCTTGACCAGGGCCGGAAGGTAGCGGTGCATGTGGTCGAAGTAGGGCAGGCGCAGGAAGGTCTCGCGCTCGAACAGCTTCAGGCCGCAGCCGGTGTCGGGCGTGTCGTCCTGGAGCATGCGCGAACGCACCGCGTTGGCGACCTTCGACGAGATGCGCTTGTTGAAGCTGTCGCGCCGGGTGACGCGCCAGCCGGCGAACAGTTTCAGTTCCGGCTTGGCGCCCTCGCGAGCGGCCAGCAACTTGGGGATATCGGCCGGATCGTTCTGGCCGTCGCCGTCGAGCGTGGCTATCCACGGCGCGCGGGCGGCGCGCACGCCATTCCACACGGCGGTGCTCTGTCCGCTGCGGGTGAGGTGGCGGACGATCCGCAGTTCCGGGTACTGCGCGCGGGCGGCGGTGAGCACGGCCACGCTGTCGTCGGTGCTGTCGTCGTCGACGTAGATGATCTCGAAGTCGATCCGTCCGCGCAGGGCCGAAGCGATCTCGGCGAGAAGGGGCGGGATGTTGTCGCGCTCGTTGAAGACGGGCACGACCACGGCGAGGTCGGTCATCGCGGTTCCGGAGGCAGGAGGATTCGGGGCGGCATTATCGCCCAACCCACGCCGGATGGGGCCGCCGGCGTGGCAATCGTTCAGATCCGGCCCACGGCCTGGCCGACCGGGCCCTCGATGGCGGCTCGCCAGCCGCGCTCCACCGTATCCCGCGTCTTCCGGCTCGCGCCCTGCGCCATCACCACCAGGGTGCCGCCACTGAGCGCCACCTGGCGACCGTCCCAGCCATCGCGGTGGAACTCGGTGGTCTTGTCGACCATCTTGCCAGGCATGTACAGGGCGACCACCGGCTCGTCGTCCATCCGGGTGACCACATGCACCGCCGGATACGGACCGACCGTGCAGTCGTGCACGTAGGTGACGCCGGCCGGAGCGGGCCCCTTCAGCCGCGTGGCGCGCCCCACGAAACCGGCCTCGACCTGGGCATCGGTCATTGGCTGGGTAAGGCTCATGGCATCCATTTCCTCCGGCATGTGCGCCACGGCGAGGGCAGGCAGGGAGTTGAGGTCGGCATGGCGCCAGAGCATCCCGACGCCGGCGAAGGCGATCAGGACCGACGCGGCCATCGCCATCCAGGCGCGCCGCCGTCCCACCTGGCGGTGCCGTTCACCGGTGGCCTGGGCCAGCAGGATGCGATCGGCGAGGCCTTCGGGCACCGGCACGGCAAGGGCGGCCTCCAGATCGTCCTCGAAGCGCTGGGCACGCTGCCAGAACGCTGAGCAGCCGTCCTTGCAGCTGTCCCGGTGGGCGAGGATCTCGGGATCGCGCGAGCGTGGCTCGGCGCCGATCCGGCGGCGGAATTCGAGGCAGTTCATTTCCGGCTCCCCTCGGCCACGGCGCGTCCGCCGAGCAGATCCTTCAGGCGCTGGCGGGCCCGGAACAGCTGGGTCATCACCGCGCCGGGCTGCTGGCCCGTGCTCTGGGCGATCTCCTCGCAGCTCATCCCGCCGAGCACCTGCATGGCGAGCGGATCGCGGTATTTGTCCGGCAGCTTCAACATGGCCTCGCGCACCTGCGCGGCGTCACCGCTTCGTTCGGGGCTGGCGAAGGCGGCGTCTTCGGGCACGTTGTCGTCCAGTTCCACGGTGTCCAGGCGCTTGCGTTCGTAGAGGCGGGCGTGCTCGCGGCGCAGGATGGTGATCAGCCAGGGCTTCGCCAGTTCGGCGTCGCGAAGGCTGTCGAGGTTCTTCCACGCGCGCAGGAAGGTCTCCTGGACGAGGTCCTGGGCGACCGTCTCGGAGCGCGACAGCCAGAAGGCGTACCGGTAGAGGTCCGCCGACAGGGCGCGCACCATGGCTTCGTACTGGCGCTGCTTCGGATTCACACCCTCATGGACCGGCGCCATGCGCATTTCCTTACAGGCCGCGCTCAGCGGACCTTGGTGAGGATGCCATCCAGTTCGTCGAGGCTGTGGTAATGAATGACCAGCTTGCCCTTGCCGCCGCGGCCATGGGCGAGTTCGACGCGGGTGGCGAAGCGTTCGGCCAGTTCACGTTCGAGATTGGCGATGTTCGGATCGATGGCCGCCGACTTGGCCTTGCCCTTCGGCGCCAGCTGGGCCTTGCGTGCGGCCTCTTCGAGTTCGCGCACCGTCCAGCCGTTGCGCGCCGCTTCCAGCGCCAGCGGTTCGGCGATGGTGGCCGGCAAGGTGAGCAGGGCACGGGCATGGCCCATCTCCAGCTTGCTTTCGTCGAGCAGCTGCTTGATGGAGGCGGGCAGTTCGATCAGCCGGAGCAGGTTGGAGACCGCCGCGCGCGAGCGACCGACGGCATCGGCGGCCTGCTGGTGGGTGAGGTCGAATTCGTCGATCAGGCGCTGCAAGGCCTGGGCTTCCTCGAGCGGAGTGAGCTCCTGGCGCTGGATGTTCTCGATCAGCGCCATGGCCAGCACGGACTGCTCGGGCACGTCCTTCACCAGGGCGGGAATCTCGCTCATCGAGGCACGCTGGGCCGCGCGCCAACGGCGTTCGCCGGCGATCAGCTCGTAGCTGTTCTTGCCGATCGCGCGGACCACCACGGGCTGGATGAGGCCCTGGGCCTTGATCGAGGCGGCCAGCTCGTCGAGCGCCTCGTCGTTCCAGTGGCGTCGCGGCTGGTACTTGCCTGCCTGGATCTGGTGGATCGGCAACGAGCGCAGTTCGCCTTCCTGCTCGACGATCGAGGGGGCGGCGTCGGGACCCGCGCCGCCGCCGAGCAGGGCGTCGAGGCCACGGCCGAGTCCACGTTTCTTCGCTGCTGCCATGGGTGCTCCTTAAGGGGTCGTCGGGGTCGCGCCGCTGGCATCGGGCGCGGCTTCGTCGAGATCGTTCGTCAGTTCGCCGGCATCATGCGTGCTCATCGCACGCTCGCGGCGGATGATCTCGCCGGCGAGGCCGATATAGGCGATGGCGCCACGCGACCCGCGGTCGTAGAGGTGGATCGGCTGGCCGTGGCTGGGCGCCTCGGCCAGGCGCACGTTGCGCGGGATGATCGAGCGAAGCACCTTGTCGCCGAAGTGCTGGGTGAGTTGCGCCGACACCTCGTTGCCGAGGTTGTTGCGCACGTCGTACATGGTGCGCAGGAGGCCTTCGACTTCCAGCTTCGGATTGAGGCGCTGGCGCACGGCGGAGATCGTGTCGAGCAGGCTCGACAGCCCCTCCAGGGCGAAGTACTCGCACTGCACCGGAATCAGCACGCCGTCTGCCGCGGTCAGCGCATTCAGGGTGAGCAGGTGCAGCGAGGGAGGACAGTCGATCAGGATGGTGTGGTACTTGTCCGATATCTTCGCCAGCTGTTCTTTCAGGCGATGCTCGCGGGCCAGGCCGTCCATCAGCTTGAGTTCGGCGGCGGTGAGGTCGCCATTGCCCGGCAGCAAGTCGAAGCCCGCTTCGGTGCGTACCAGCACGTCGCCGATGGCGGCTTCGTCCAGCAGCACTTCGCAGCCGTTCGGCTTGGCCTCGTGCTTGTCCACGCCCGAGGCCATCGTGGCGTTGCCCTGCGGATCGAGGTCGACAAGCAGCACCTTGCGCTTCGCGGCGGCCAGGGCCGCGGCGAGGTTGACGGAGGTGGTGGTCTTGCCGACGCCGCCCTTCTGGTTGGCGACTGCGAGGATGCGGGCCATGGAGTACCGGTAGCTACCGTGCGCGGAAAGGGCGCTAGCGTAGCATCTTCGGTGGGGCGGGCCTTGGGGTTGGGAGGCGCTCCGGCGGCGATGAACGCTCCGATTACGTCCGGCGGATCACCACGAGGTGCCGCTCCCCCTCGACGCCCGGCACATGCAGCGCGTGGATCGCCTCCACGTGGAATCCCTCCGGTACCCCGTCCAGTTCTTCCTCTGGATGCTTGCCCTTCATCGCCAGCCAGACGCCCTCCGGCGCCAACAGGTGGCCACCCCAGCCGAGCATGTCGGCCAGCGAGGCGAAGGCGCGGGCCGTGATGCACTCGAACGTGCCTTCGACGTCCTCGACGCGGCTCTGCAGGGCCCTTGCGTTGACCAGCTTCAGCGAACGGATCGCCTCGCGCAGGAAGCGGACCTTCTTTCCGTTGGAGTCGACCATGAGCACCTCGCGCGCCGGTTCCGCGATGGCCAACGGAATGCCGGGCAGACCCGGTCCGGTGCCGAGGTCGGCCAAGGTGCGGCCGTGGACATAAGGAAGGATCGCCAGTGAATCGAGCAGGTGGCGGGCGATCATCTCGTCGGCGTTGCGCACCGCGGTGAGGTTATAGGCCGAGTTCCAGCGCTCCAGCAGTTCCCGATAATCGAGCAGGCGGTCGACCGCGCCATCGGGCAGGGTCGCACCCAGGGCGGCGATGCCGCGTTCGAGTTGGGCTTGCAAGGCTTCGCGCGCGGTCATGCGGCACCAGGGTGAGGCGAGGGGCGCAAGAGTATGGAAGCGCCGGCGCGATGGCGCCAGCGCGGGGGTCAGGCGGCGTCGAGTTCGACGCGGGTCACCAGCATGCCGCGAGCCCGGAGCGAGCCGTTCACGGCGTGCTTGAGCTGGGTGCCGACGGCGCGGCGGTCGGCCGGGCGGCCCGTGCCGCTGTCGCGCAGGGCGGCGACGACATTGCTGCGGATCAATTCCGGCGCCTCGTCGATCACTTCGTCGGCGACTTCCGGTTCGAGCACCTGCCAATAAACGGTACCGCCCTCGAAGCGAAGGACCTGGCCGCCGAGGTCGATCTTGTGGAACACGCGGTCGAACACGGGAAGCACGACGTGGGTGCCGGCGGTAAGCAGCGCGGGCGAGCGGCCGAAGCGGCGCACGCTGTAGACCTGGCCTTCGGGAATGCGACGAACCGACGCCGCCGCGAAAGCGAAGGCAATGAGGGTCGTGGCAATGAGGGCGGTGGTCAACATGGCTGCTATATCAATCGGTTAGCCGCTTTTCTTGTCTCATCGCACAGCGAGATGCCGCATCGCGATGATCGTCGGGGTGTTAATTCTAATTTAACAGAGGGGGTTAACGCTAGTTTTACCAATCCCCCCTATTCAGTTAACGGACGGGTTGGTCAAAACTTGAGCAGCGCGTGGTCACTGGCGCACGTTTGACCGGCCAAGGGTAAATGATAATAATTATCAATCAGTCCTTGTCGCCGGTCTCCGTCCATGAATTTCCTCGGCTGCGTGGCAGCTTTCGTCGCCATGGCCCTCGCCTACCTGGCCTCGCGGAACCAGCGGTTGTTGCCGCGGCCGCTCGGGCGCCCTGCCCGTCTCGGCGCCAGCGTGTTCGCCATCGCGGCGCTGGCCGCGTGGATTGCCGGGGAAACCTCTCTACCGGGCATTTTTTCGGCGCTGACGGCACTGATGCTGGGCGCCGTCGCCCTGCCCTACATCACATGGCTGTTTCGCCCGGCCACTGAACGGAAGCCACGCTGATGCTCGCCAAGACCTTCGCTGGCATCGTGCTCGGCTTGCCGCTGTCCATGGCCCTGGTCGCGGTGGCGATCTGGATCTGGCCGCATTCGAGCGAGTCGGTGGTCATCCCGATGATGGTGATCTTCTTCCCGCTGTGGATCGGGATCATGGCCGCGACCTTCCTCTTCCGCAGCGGCGTCCGCGCCTGGGCGTGGCTGGCCGTGGCCAACCTCGCCGCGTTCGCCACGCTGTTCCTCGCCAAGCACACGATGCCGGGGCTGTAACCGATGAAAGCCTCCACGCTGCGTACCTTCACCACGGTCCATACCTGGACCGGCCTGCTTGCCGGCTTCGCCCTGTTCATCGCGTTCTATGCCGGCGCGCTGACCATGTTCCACGAAGAGATCGACGCGTGGGCCGTGCCGAGGACCGAGATGGACCGCGCGGACACCATGGACCGCGCGCACGCCATGCTGGCCGATATCGTGGCGAAGCACCCGGCGGCTCGCGAGCAGATCGGCGTGACGTATCCCGCCGACCATCCCTCGCATGAAGTGGCCGCGTACTGGATGGAAAAGAACGGCGAGTGGCAAACCCAGTCGCTGGGCGAGACCGCGCCGCGCGATTCGGAAGACCACGAACACGGCCTCGCCGACTTCGTCTACGAACTGCATTACGACCTCGGCATTCCCGTCGTCGGCATCTATCTCATGGGCATCGTCAGCGTGATCTACGGACTGGCCTTGCTGACCGGACTGCTGATCCACCTGCCGAACCTCGTGCGCGAGCTGTTCGCGCTGCGTCCCGGGCACAACCTCAAGCGACTGTGGCAAGACGCGCATAACGTCATCGGCATCCTCAGCCTTCCCTTCCATATCATCTTCGCGATCACGGGCGCCTTGCTGTGCCTCACCCTCGTGATGCTGGTCGCGTTCAACACGGCCATCTTCGACGGCAAGCTGATGCCCGCCTTCGAGCGCATGACGAGCGCCTTGCCGGCCACGCAGGACAAGGGCGGCACGGCGGCGATGCTGTCGCCCGCCGAACTGGGCGCGCGCGCGAGGCAGGCAGCGCTCGCCGCCGGTGCCGCGAGCTTCGAACCGGATTACATGCGCTACGTGCACTACGGGCGGCAGGGCGCGGCGGCGGAAGTGCGCGGCACATCCACGAAGACGCTCGGCGAATACGGCATGGTCTCGCTCGATGCCACCGACGGACATGTGCTCGGCATGCAGCTGACCGGCGCTCGCGATACGAACCACGCCACGTACTCGGCGATCTTCGGCCTGCACTTCGGCAGCTTCGGTGGCCTTTCGCTGCGCTGGCTGTATTTCGTCCTCGGCCTCGCCGGCGCCTTCCTGTTCTATTCCGGCAACCTCCTGTACATCGAATCGCGACGCAAGCGGCGCCAGGCCGACCAGCCGTTGAAAGTACGCGCGATGGCCACCGCCACCGTCGGCGTCTGCATCGGTGCGTGCTTCGCGATCTCGACGACCTTCCTCGCGAACCTGTTGGGCCCGCTTTGGGGTGTCTCGCCAACGGCCATCGTCCAGCCCGTGTGCTTCACGGCCTTCTCCGCCGCGATCCTCTGGACCTTCTGGCGTCTTCCCGCCAGGGCGGCGGTGGAGTTGCTCTGGGCCACCGCCTTCGTCAGCGTGGCCGTCGGCGTGCTCGACGCGACGATCCATGGCGACCGCCTGCTCCGCACGCTAGGTGAAGGCCGCTTCGCGGTGCTGGGTGTCGACCTGGTCGCGATCGCGATGGGTGCGGGTTTCGCCTGGCTTGGCTTCGCCACGCGCCGTCGTGCCGTCGAAGGAGACCCGTGCAGCGTATGGTCGTCCCGGCGCGCGGGCAGCGAACAGCCCGCGCGCGAGCTGCGGGAAGCCTGAGCGAATTCGGCAATGCCATGTAACGCGCGTTACGTGGTTGCTGACGCGACAGCTATTTACTTCCGTGAACACTTTGTGTGCGTTCGCTGTTGCATCGCCACAATTTCTTGCGTACCACTCAAATCGCTGACCTGACGCGTATTTTTAACGCGTGTCGGTAAGTGGTATCCCATCTTCGCGCACATCCTACCGCGATGCAGCAAACGGTTGATTTCGCACGCTTTACAAGCTTGTGTGAAAACGTTTACGTTCCGCGCCGTCAGGCCCCGGGAGGGCTGGTCAAGGGCGATAACCAGGTGAGTGTGACGATCAAAGACGTCGCGAGAATGGCCAACGTATCGGTGGCTTCCGTCTCGCGCGCCCTCAACGGCCACGGCGGCGTGACGGCGGAAACCCAGAAGCGTATCCGCGAGGTCGCGGCCCGCCTCCGCTACGTCCCGCATAACGCGGCGCGCAGCCTCATCACCCGCCGCACGCAGACGATCGGCGCCCTGCTGCCCGACCTGCATGGCGCCTTCTTCTCCGAACTGATCCGCGGCATCGACCTCGCTGCCCGTGCGCGTGGCTTGTACATGCTGGTTTCCAGCTCGCATGGCGATGCCACGGAAGCGGCGATCGCCCTGCGCGCGATGCAGGGCCGGGTCGACGGCCTGCTGGTGATGTCACCCCACGCCGACGAGGCCTTCCTCGACGAGAACCTGCCGATCGTGCTGCCGACCGTGCTGATCAACAGCCACGTGCGCTCCGATCGCCATGCCTCGCTCGATGTCGACGATTTCGGCGGCGCCCGCGCGATGACCGAGCACCTGCTGAACCTCGGCCGCAAGCGCATCGTCTTCATCGCGGGTCCGCAGGTGAACCACGATGTGCAGGAACGCGCGCGCGGCTATCGCGAGGCATTGGCGAAGGCCGGTCTCGGCGAGCGCGCCGTGATCCTGCCGGGCGACTTCACCGAGGAGTCCGGCTATCACGCGGGCAAGCAGGCCTTGGCGATGGTGCCGCGCCCCGACGCGATCTTCGCCGCCAACGACATGATGGCGATCGGCTGCCTTTCCGCGCTTTCCGAGGCGAAGGTGCGCACGCCGGACGACATCGCCGTGGTCGGCTACGACGACATTCCCATGGCGCGCTACGTGACGCCACCGCTTACCACCGTCCGCATACGCATCGCCGAGTTGGGCGAAGCGGCGCTGGAACGCCTCGTCAAGATGATCGAGGCACCCGAGGACGCCGCGCCCGAACCGCGCGTCGTCGTCGGCACTGAACTGGTCGTGCGCGCCTCATGTGGCGGCGGCGACACGGTACGACGACGGGCCTGACGCCCCGTCGGAACGCACGGCTTGCCGGGCCGTGGATGGGACTCCCCAGGACGGCGTCAATCTCAGGACTTCGCTCGACGCGAGACACGGGGGCATAACGCTCCGAGAGTGGTTCAACCACCGCGATACGACAGCCATGTCGACTCCGTGGATCACACACATAGAAAACATTTGGGAGAGGGGAACAATGAAAGCCTCGATGCAGTTGAAGAAGAAGATCCTCGCCGGCGTGATCACCGCGACCGTCGCCGCCGCCGTGGTGTCGCCCCCGGCGTTCGCGCAGTCGGCCAACGCGACCCTTCGCGGCAAGGCTTCGCCTGGCGCGAACGTCACCGCGTTCAATCCGCAGACGGGCCTGACGCGCCACGCCAAGGCCGGCGCGGATGGCATGTACATCATCAATGGCCTGCCGCCGGCGACGTACAAGGTCGACGCGGGTCCGGGCACCGAACAGACGGTGACGGTGACCGTCGCGTCGACCGCGACGCTGAACCTCGCCGCCGCGGCTCCCGCCGCCGGCGATGTCACCGCCAACGCGGCGAATGCCGCATCGCTGGAAGGCGTGACGGTGAGCGCCACGACGCTGACCGAGGTGAGGACACCCGAAGTCGCGAAGACGATCTCGCTGCGCCAGATCCAGACCATCCCGCAGGTGTCGCGCAACTTCCTCGAATTCGCCGACACCGTGCCGGGCATGGTGTTCAGCGTCGACGCGCAGGGCCATACCTCGCTGCGCGGCGGTGCGCAGAACAACAGCTCGGTCAACGTCTTCATCGACGGCGTGGGCCAGAAGAGCTACGTGAAGGAAGGTGGCGTCGCCGGCCAGGTCAACAGCCAGGGCAACCCGTTCCCTCAGCTGGCCATCGGTGAGTACAAGGTCATCACCAGCAACTACAAGGCCGAGTACGACCAGGTCTCGTCGGCAGCGATCACGGCGGAGACGAAGTCGGGCACGAACGAATTCCATGGCGAGGTGTTCGATACCTATACCTCGGACAAGTACCGCAGCCGCACCCCCGCCGAAGAAAACGGCGACAAGGCGCGCTCGTTCGAGAAGGAATACGGCTTCGCGCTCGGCGGTCCGATCATCAAGGACAAGATGCACTTCTTCGTGACCTTCGAGCAGAAGAAGTTCGATACGCCGATCACCGTCACGCCGGGCTCCAATGTACCCGCGTCCGCCGTCGGCCTGCTTCCGGCGGCCGCCCAGGCCGCGCTGGGTCCGGCCAACCTGCCGTTCGACGAAAAGCTGTACTTCGGCAAGATCGACTGGGAACTGACCGATCGCGACCGCATCGAGATCAGCACCCAGGTCCGCCGCGAGACCCAGGCCGACAACATCGGTGCGGGCCAGTCGCGCGAGCAATCCATCACCACCGAGAACCACGACACCCGCGGCACCTTCCGCTGGCAGCACAGTGGCGACTGGTTCTTCAACGAGTTCAAGGCCTCGTACGAGAACTCATCGAACGATCCGCTGCCGCTGAACTACGGCAACGGCTATAACTACACCTGGCGCCCGAACAACGACGCGGCCATCATCGGCATCGGCTCGGCCTCGGCACTGGCCACCCAGATCAAGGGCCAGGAAGGTCCGATGATCTCGGACGACTTCACCTTCAACGACCTCACCTGGCACGGCGACCACGTCGTCAAGGTGGGTTACAAGTACAAGGAAGTCACGCTGCACGCGCAGGATGCGCAGAACACCAACCCGCAGTTCTTCTACAACGTCGATGAAAACGGCACGAACGAGCTGCCGTACCGGGCGCAGTTCTCCAATCCGGTGGCGGGTTTGAATTCGATCGCCGAGACCAACAGCAAGCAGTACGGTGCGTACATCCAGGACGACTGGTCGATCAACGACCACCTCATCCTGAACCTCGGCGTACGCTGGGACAAGGAAAAAACCCCGTCCTACCTCGACTACGTCACGCCGCAGAACGTGATCGACGGCTTCAACTCGCTCGATCCGAACGCCCAGGGCCAGTTCCCGGGCCAGACTTATGCGCAGACGCTGGCCAAGGGCGGTATTAACTACCAGGACTACATCAGCAACGGACACAACCGCCACGCGCAGAATCAATGGGCGCCGCGGCTGGGCTTCTCCTACGACCTGTTCGCCGACGAAGAGCACGTGATCCACGGCGGCGCGGGCCGCTCGTACGACCGCAATCTCTACGATTACCTGCAGCTGGAACAGACCAAGTCGGCCCTGCCGTACCAGGAGATCTTCTTCAACATCCCTGGCCGCAGCTGCAACGTCGGTCCGAACACGAACTGCGTGAACTGGGATCCCTCCTACCTCAATGGCCTCGAGAACCTGCAGGCGCTGGTCGCCGGCTCGAACAAGGGCCAGGAGGTCGACATGATGAACAACGACCTGAAGGCTCCGTATTCGGATCAGTTCAGCATCGGCATGTCGAACAAGCTCGGCGACTGGAACACGGATGCGACGATCACGCGCGTGCTCTCGTATGACGGCTTCGCCTTCACGCTGGGCAACCGCTACCCGGACGGCTCGTTCTTCCAGAACGGCAGCCAGCCCTGGAACAACGGCGTGCCCGGCTTCGGCTCGATGATCATCGGTAACAACGGCATCCGCACCCGCACGACCCAGGTACTGCTGTCGGCCGACAAGCCGTATACCCGCGAGTCGGGCTGGAGCGCCAACTTCGCGTACACCTATACGCGCGCCAAGCAGAACCGCGACATCAAGGAACACTATTCGTTCGACGAGGCCACGATCCAGGATTACCCGTTCGTCACCTCGAACGCGGCGTCGAAACATCGCTTCGTGGCGACCGGCTCGCTGGATGGTCCGTGGGGCTTCACCTTCTCGGCGAAGCTGACCCTGGCGACGCCGCTGCCCTGGAATGGCACGTATGGCTACGGCGGGGGATATCTCTTCCCGACAGGCGAGGCCAATCGTCCTGCCGCCTTTACGCCGCCGGGTTCGAAGTTCCTCGTTGGCGGCAAGATCTGGGGTTATCGCGACATCGACTTCCAGGCCACGAAAGACTTCGTGCTCAACGAAAACGACCAGACGAAGTTCTACATCCGCTTCGACATCCTGAACGTCTTCAACTGGAAGAACCTGGTCGACTACAACACGAATTTCGGAACCATCGGCGCTCCGACGGGCACTCCAGTCGTGTTCAACAAGAACGGCAACATCCAGTTCGTGCCGCGTACCGCCCGCTTCACGGCTGGCTTCAAGTTCTAAGCGTTCCAGCGGCGCATCCGGCACGCATGGCCGGGTGCGCCGTACTTGGCGCCCGCGCGTCTCCCCGCGGGCGCATTTCTTAGCCACTGCCGCAGCGGTCCAGCGATGAACAACGGCATCACCCATATCGTCGTCGTCGGTGGAGGCACCGCCGGCTGGATGGCGGCATCCGCACTGATACGCGTGCTCGGCCGGAAGGTGACCGTTCGGCTCGTCGAGTCCGACGAGATCGGAATCGTCGGTGTCGGTGAAGCCACCGTTCCGCACATCAAGCTCTTCAACAACCTGCTGGGATTGAACGAAGCCGACTTCGTCGCCCGCACGCAGGGCACGTTCAAGCTCGGCATCCAGTTCCGCGACTGGGGCAAACTGGGCGACTCCTATATCCACGGTTTCGGCGTGATGGGCCACGACATCGGCCTGACGCCATTCCATCAGTTCTGGCTCAAGGGCCGGCAGGCAGGCTGTGCCGCCGATCTGGGCGACTACTCCGTCAACACCGTTGCGGCCATCCGCGGCAAGTTCATGCCCGCGCCGGTCGACGTACCCGCAAACAATCCTCTCGGCGGCATCGCCTATGCGTATCACTTCGACGCGTCGCTCTATGCCCGCTACCTGCGCGAATATGCGGAAGCGCGTGGGGTCAGGCGCAGCGAAGGCAAGATCCAGGACGTCGAATTGCATCCGGAATCAGGCCATGTCGCCGCGGTGCTGCTCGCCAACGGCGAGCGTATCGAGGGCGACCTCTTCATCGACTGCTCCGGATTTCGCGGGTTGCTCATCGAAGGCGCATTGGCATCCGGTTACGAGGACTGGAGCCACTGGCTTCCATGCGATCGCGCGCTGGCCGTACCATGCGCGCGCGTGGAAGCGCCGACGCCGTATACGCGTTCCACCGCGCGCGAGGCGGGCTGGCAATGGCGCATCCCACTGCAGCATCGCACCGGCAACGGCTACGTGTATTCCA
Source organism: Luteibacter jiangsuensis (assembly GCF_030812295.1). Lineage (GTDB taxonomy): Bacteria > Pseudomonadota > Gammaproteobacteria > Xanthomonadales > Rhodanobacteraceae > Luteibacter > Luteibacter jiangsuensis_A. Next base: position 462,736 of record NZ_JAUSSK010000002.1, on the reverse strand, counting down.
GCCGCCATATCGGCGATGACGAGGCCGCCGCGAAGCTCCTGGCGAACCTCGATGGCGAAGCCCTGGCGGACCCTCGTCCGCTACGCTTCGTCACCGGCATCCGAAAGAAAGCATGGAACCGGAACGTGGTCTCGCTCGGTCTCGCCAGCGGTTTCATGGAGCCGCTGGAATCGACCAGCATTCATATGATCCAGGCAGGTATTTCGAAGTTGCTTCAGCTCTTCCCGTCCGATGGCGTGATGGACCCTGTGCTGGTCGACCGCTACAACTCGCAGACTCGCTTCGAGGCGGAGCGCATCCGCGACTTCCTGATCCTGCATTACAAGGCCACCGCACGCGACGACTCACCTTTCTGGAACGATTGCAGGAACATGTCGATTCCGGCTTCGTTGCAGGAAAACATCGACCTGTTTCGCCACAGCGGCCGCTTCTTCCGTACCGCGGAGGAGATGTTCGCCGTGGTCAGCTGGATCCAGGTGATGATCGGCCAGGGCATCATGCCGAGGGGCTACGATCCGCTGGTCGATCAGATGCCCGATGAGGATATTCCGAGGTTTCTCGCCAGCATTCGCGACGTCGTCTCGAAGAACGTCGACCTGATGCCCACCCACCAGCAGTTCATCGACCGCGAATGCCGCGCACCACAGGTGGTGTCATGACATGCGCGATTGCCAGGGGACCAGCCGGTACGTATGGTTCTCGTTCGACCAAGGCCCTTCGGGGCCTTTCTCCGGCCCTCTGGCGTAAACGTTTACACAGCTAGGATCCGCGTCATGCAAGCCAAAACGACAAAGCGTCTCTCGTTCTTCCTCGCCCTCGGTGTCCTCCTCGCCTTCGCCTCGCCGCTGGCCATGGCGGAAAAGGAGACGCCCAAGCCGACTCACGCCCACGCGGTGGCGATCAAGGACGTCCATCCCGTACCACCGATGGTCGCGGATCTGGAGAAGCGAACCTTCCAGTGGTTCTGGGACAGCGCCAACCCGTCGAACGGCCTCATTCCCGACCACTACCCGACCAACTCCTTCGCCTCGATCGCCTCGGTGGGCTTCGGCCTTACCGCATACGGCGTCGGCGTGGAGCGCGGCTACATCACGCGCGAACAGGCGGTCGACCGCACGCTGGCCACCTTGCGCTTCTTCCACGACGCGCCGCAGAACGATTCCGAAGACGATGCCACCGGCTATCACGGTTTCTTCTATCACTTCCTCAACATGGAAACCGGCAAGCGCCACGATCGCTGGGTGGAGGTGTCCACCGTCGACACGACGTTGTTGCTTGGTGGCGTGCTGTTCGCGCAGAGCTACTACGACCGCGACGATGCGAAGGAAAAGGAAATCCGCGGCCTCGCCGACGACATCTACCGACGCGTGGAGTGGACCTGGGCGCAGAACCACAAGCCGCTGATCAGCATGGGCTGGACGCCGGGCGGCAAGCAGATCCCGCACGACTGGGCCGGTTACAACGAGGGCATGCTCGTCTACATCATGGCGCTCGGCTCACCCACCCATCCGGTGGGCGATGACGCCTGGACCGCCTGGACGAAGACCTACGACAAGACCTGGGGCGCATTCCACGGCCAAACCTTCCTCAACTTCGCACCGCTGTTCGGGCACCAGTACAGCCACACCTGGGTGGACTTCCGCGGCATCCGCGACGCCTGGAGCCGCGCACACAACATCGACTACTTCGAGAACAGCCGCCGTGCCACGTATTCGCAGCAGGCCTACGCCGTAGCCAATCCTGGCGGCTGGACCGGCTACGGCAAGAACGTATGGGGTCTCACCGCCAGCAACGGTCCGGGTGGCTTGATCGTGAAGCAGGGTGACAAGGAGCGCACCTTCGCCGGCTATACCGCTCGCGGCGCCGGTCTCGACTACATTTCCGACGACGGCACGATCGTGCCGACGGCCGCGGGCGGCTCCATCGCCTTCGCGCCGGAGATCGTGATCCCCGCGCTGGAGGAAATGAAGAAGAAATATGGCCAGTACATCTATACGAAGTACGGTTTCGTCGACGCCTTCAACCTCAGCTTCCATACGCAGACCGACTTGCGCACGGGCAGGCTGATACCGGGCTTCGGATGGGCGGATACGGTGCACCTGGGCATCGACCAGGGACCGATCGTGCTGATGATCGAAAACTACCGTAGCGAGTTCGTCTGGAACGTGATGAAGAAGAACCCGTACATCCGCAAGGGCCTCGAGCGCGCCGGCTTCACCGGCGGCTGGCTCGATGCCGATACGGAAGCCAACCTATGGTGAAGCGCGCGGCGCGCGTCCTGTGCGTAACCCTGGCGCTGGCCCTTGCCGGTGCCGGGATCGCCGGCTGCGCGAAACAGGAGCAGGGCACGCGGACCTTGCAGTTCTGGACGATCGGCCGCGAGGGCGAGGCGGTGGCGAAGCTACTGCCCGAATTCGAGGCCGAACATCCGGGCCTGCATGTCGAAATACAGCAGCTGCCGCTCACGGCTGCGCACCAGAAGCTGCTTACCGCGTACGCGGGCGACTCGACTCCGGACATCACGCAACTCGGCAACACATGGATTCCGGAGATGGTGGCGCTCGGGGCGCTCGAGCCACTCGATGCGCGTGTCGCCAGTTCGAAGATCATCGCCCGCGACGATTACTTTCCCGCGATCTGGTCGACCAATGTCATCGACGGCACGCTCTATGGCGTGCCCTGGTACGTCGATACCCGCCTGCTTTTCTACCGCAAGGACCTGCTCGCCAAGGTGGGTTACGACCACCCGCCACGCGACTGGACCGAATGGCAAGCGATGATGGCACGGCTGGCCCGACCGCAAGGCAAGGCCTATGGCGTGCTGTTGCCCACCAATGAGTTCGAGCAACTGCTTGCGCTGGCCTTGCAGCAGGACGATCCGCTGCTACGCGACGATGGACGCTATGGCAATTTCCGCAGCGCGGGATTCAAGAAGGCGCTGGCCTTCTATGTCTCGATGTTCAAGGACCAGCAGGCGCCGATGATGACCAACGTCGGCATCGGCAATCCCTGGGCCGCGTTTGGCCAGGGCTTCTATGCGTTCTATCTTTCCGGTCCCTGGAACATCGGCGAGTTCCGCAAGCGCTTGCCGCCCGAGCAACAGGGCGACTGGGGCACCGTGGCGCTGCCTGGTCCGAACGGGCCGGGCGCGTCGAACGCGGGCGGCTCCAGCCTGGTGATCTATCGGGCGTCGAAGCACAAGGACGACGCGTGGGCGCTCATCGAATTCCTCTCCCGTCCGGCGATCCAGGCACGGTTCTACGAAATCCTTGGCGACATGCCACCTCGCCGGTCCTCGTGGCAGGCCCCCGCCCTGAAGGACGACGACAAGGCCACGGCGTTCCGTGACCAGCTGGAACGCGTGAAGCCCACGCCGCCCGTCGCCGAGTGGGAGCGTATCGTCACCGAAATGCAGTTGGTCGCGGCACAGGCTGCGCACGGCGATCTCACGATCGACCAGGCCGCCGAGGAAATCGACCGGCGCGCCGACCGTCTCCTGGAAAAGCGCCGCTGGATGCTGGACCACGGCCACAAGGCAACACCATGAACACCACCCGCGCCGCCTGGCTCTTCGTCACTCCCGCGCTGATCATCCTCGGGCTGTTCTTCCTGCTGCCGGTCGTCGCGGCATTGTTCCTATCCGTCACCGATTACGACCTCTACGCACTGGCGGACATCCGCAACCTGCGTTTCGTCGCCCTGCAGAACTACTGGTCGCTGCTGCAGCGTCCGCTGTTCTGGTCGGCCTTGGGCCATACCGTGTATTTCGTGGTGGTAGGCGTGCCGTTGTCGCTGATCGCCTCGCTGGGCGCGGCGATGCTTCTGAACTCGCCCCTGGCCCGTTTCAAGCCGTTCTTCCGTACCGCCTTGTTCGCACCGGTGGTCACCACGGTGGTGGCCGTCGCGGTGATCTGGCGTTACCTGTTCAACACGAAGTATGGACTCATCAACTACGTGCTCGACTCGATCGGCATGCCGACCGTGGATTGGCTCGGCGACCCGCATTGGGCGATGCCCACGATCATCCTCTTCGCGGTGTGGAAGAACTTCGGCTACAACATGATCATCTTCATGGCTGGATTGCAGGCGATCCCCGGGGACTTGTACGAAGCCGCGCGCATCGACGGCGCCTCGGCCATCGCGCAGTTCCGCCACATCACGCTGCCGATGCTGAAGCCCACGATGGTGATGGTCAGCATCCTCACCGTCTCGGGCTACTTCCAGTTGTTCGCCGAGCCCTATGTGATGACCGAAGGCGGCCCGCTGCAAAGCACGACCTCGGTGCTGTACCTGATGTACGAGGAAGGCTTCAAGTGGTGGAACCTCGGTTCGGCTTCGGCCGTGGCCTTCATCCTCTTCGTGATCATGTTCGCGGTCACCGCTGCGATGCTTCGCCTGTCGAAGCGAGGGGAAGCGGCATGAGCCCGCGCATGGCGAAAGCCCTCATCAATGGCTTGTTGATCGGTGGCGCCGCGATCGCCATCGCGCCGTTGCTCTATATGGTCTCGGTGTCGTTCATGCCGCAGGGACAGGCCAGCTCGCTGCCTCCGCCCGTGCTGCCCACGCACGCCACGCTGGACAACTACCGGCAGCTCTTCCTCAACGCCGGCATGGGCCGATACCTGTTCAACAGCCTGCTGATCTCCACGGCCATCACCGTGATCTCGCTGGCTTTCAACCTGATGGCCGGCTACGCCTTCGCCAAGCTGGAGTTCAAGGGGCGCCAGCGCCTCTTCCAGGTCTTGCTCGGCGCATTGGTGATTCCGGCGCAGGTGGCGATGCTGCCGTTGTTCCTGCTGCTGAAGTACATGGGCCTGGTGAATACCTACGGCGCGGTGATCGTGCCCGCGCTGGCCACGATCTTCGGTATCTTCCTCGTCCGCCAGTATGCCAGCGGCATTCCGGACGACCTGATGGAAGCCGCGCGCATCGACGGAGCAGGTGAGTTCCGCATCTTCGCCACGATCGTGATGCCGCTGCTCAAGCCGATCATGGTGACGCTCGCCATCTTCACCTTCCTCGCCGCGTGGAACGATTTCATGTGGCCGTTGATCGCGCTGACCGGGCAGGAGCATTACACCCTTCCCATCGCACTGGCGTCGTTGTCGCGCGAGCATGTGCAGGACAGCGAGTTGATGATGGCAGGATCGGTCGTGACCATCCTGCCCGTGCTGGTCCTGTTCCTCGCCTTGCAGCGTTACTACTTGGAAGGCCTGCTTCTGGGCAGCGTCAAGGGTTGAGCATGAAGCAGAACCATACGGAAGGAACCGCGCTTGTGGGGGCCCCACCTGGGAGAGCTTCACTTGTGGGAACCTCACTGGTGGGAGCCGCTTCAGCGCCGATGGGTGCTCGCCTCACACTGGCCCGCTGCCGCGGGATCGCCGCTGAAGCGGCTCCCACCAGAGTGGCGGCGGCTTCGAAGGGGCTGCGTGGGACATTGTTCGCGCTACTCATCGCGGGCGCCTCCGTTGCTGCTTCCGCGACAGCGGCGACGCCCCCGGCGGCTCCGGCGGCTCCGGCATCTTCAGCCCCCAAGGCGCTCGACAACTTCGATACGACCAGCGGCTGGGAGGCGACACACACCGACGACGTCTCCGCCACGCTTCGCGGCGTTCCCGGAAAGACCGGGCAGGCGATCTGCCTCGATTACGATTTCAACGGCGTTTCCGGCGCGGCGTCCATCCGTAAGACCTTGCCGATCGATTTTCCCGACGGTTTCGCGCTGAGCTTCGATGTGCGCGGAAACATGCCGCCGAGCACCTTGCAGCTCAAGCTGATCGATGACAGCGGCGACAACGTGTGGTGGTTCCAGAAACCGTCCTTCGTCCCGAGCGATGCCTGGCAGACGATCGAGGCCACGAGCCGCCAGGTGGAATTCGCCTGGGGTCCGGTCAAAGACCGCACGCTGCGGCACACGCGCGACGTGGAGTTCATGATCTACGCCGAGGCCCAGGCCAACGCCAACGCCAACGCCAACGCCAACAAGTCTCCAGCCGGCGGCATCCCTGTGGGAGCCGCTTCAGCGGCGATCCCGCGGCAGCGGGCCAGCCTGGAGCAAGCACCCATCGCCGCTGAAGCGGCTCCCACAACGGGTCCCCTGGCACCTGGCGCCAACAAGGGTGAGGTGTGCTTCGATAACCTTCGTCTTGTCGCGCGTAAGCCCGAAGCCGTACCCGTCCCGCCACCCACGCCCAATGCCATCTTCGAATCGCGCGCGAAGCAAGTGCGTCGCGGCCTCTATCCGCGCGGCTTCTCCGGCGAGCAGTCGTACTGGACCATCGTCGGCGTCGACGGTGGCAGCCGAGACTCGGCGCTGATCTCCGAAGACGGCGCCGTCGAAGTCGTGCGCGGCGGTTTCTCCATCGAGCCATTCCTGATCGATGGCCGCAAGCTCATCACCTGGGCCGATGTGACGACGAGCCAGTCGCTGCGCGATGGCTACCTTCCCATGCCTTCCGTTCACTGGCAGGCTGGCGACCTCGCGCTGACGACCACCGCCTTCGCACAGGGCCCGGCGGGTGCGTCACAGCTGGTGGTGGACTACCGGGTGGAGAACAGCGGCGGCAAGGCCCGCGATGTCACGTTGGCCCTGGCCGCGCGGCCTTTCCAGGTGAATCCGCCCACCCAGTTCCTCAACGCCCCCGGTGGCATCAGCCGTATCGACGATCTCGCCTGGGATGGCAAGGCGCTTACCGTCAATGGCAGGCGCAAGGTGATCCCCTTGCGGGCGGCAACCGATTTTGTCGCCAGCACCAACCAGCCGACGACCCTGAGCGAACGCCTGGATGCCGGCGAACGGCCTTCGATGAAGACGCTGCATGATGATGGCGGCTTTGCCCAGGGTGCGCTGCTCTATAACCTGCACGTGCCCGCGCACGGCCACATGGATCTCGGCATCGTCGTTCCGGTAAAGCCAGATGACGTTGTCGCTGTGCCGGACGATGCCGAGCGTTGGCTCACCAGTCATGCCGATGCGGTCGCGGCTTCATGGCGCGACAAGTTGGATCGTGTCACGGTCACCGTGCCTGGCGTGGCACGACCGATCGTCGACACGATGAAGAGCGGCATCGCGCAGATTCTGATGTCTCGCGACGGTCCGGCCTTGCAGCCGGGGACCCGGTCCTATTCGCGCACGTGGGTCCGCGACGGCGCGATGATGCTGGAGGGCTTGCTGCGTACGGGCCATGAAGACGTGGCCTCCGAGTTCATCCGCTGGTACGCGCCACATCAGTTCTCCAACGGCAAGGTGCCGTGTTGCGTCGACGCTCGCGGTTCCGATCCCGTTCCCGAGAACGATAGCCACGGTGAACTGATCTTCAGCGTGGCGGAGCTATGGCGCTATACGCACGATCGCGCGACGGTGGAGGCACTGTATCCGCATGTACGCAAGGCCGTCGCCTATATGGACGGGCTGCGCGCGAGCGAACGCATGCCGTCACGGCTGAATGGACCGGATCGGGCTCTTTACGGACTGATGCCCGCATCGATCAGCCATGAGGGCTATTCGACCAAGCCGATGCATTCGTACTGGGACGATTTCTGGGCGTTGAAGGGTTACGACGACGCCATTGAACTCGCGCAGGCACTTCGCCAGCCGGATGACGCGAAGCGTTTCGTCGCGTCGCGCGACCAGTTCCGCGACGACTTGCATGCGTCCATAGCCGCGGCGGTGAAAGCGAAGGGCATCGACTTCATTCCCGGTTCGGCCGAGCTGGGCGATTTCGACGCGACCTCGACCACCATCGCACTGTCGCCGGGAGGCGAGCAGTCGAGGCTGCCGAAGGTCTTGCTCGAGAACACCTTCGAGACCTACTGGCGCGGCTTCGTCGCGCGCCGCGATGGAAAGACCGCGTGGAAAGACTACACGCCGTACGAACTGCGCACGATCGCCAGCTTCATCCGGCTCGGCTGGCGTGACCGGCTCGATGAGCTCGTCACCTTCTTCTTCGCCGACCGCCGTCCTGCCGCCTGGAACCAGTGGGCCGAAGTGGTCGGCCGCGATCCGCGTGAACCGCGTTTCGTAGGTGACATGCCGCATGCGTGGATCGCCTCGGACTACGTGCGCTCGGCACTGGACATGTTCGCCTACGACCGCGAGTCCGATGGTGCGCTGGTGATCGCCGCCGGCGTGCAGCCCGGATGGCTGGATGGTGAGGGCATGGCGATTCGCGACCTGCGCACGCCTTACGGGCGGTTCGGCTACACGCTGAAGGCGAAGGGCGGGGAAGCGGTGCTTGAGATCACGCAGCCGGTGGACGTGCCGGGAGGGGTCGTTCTTTCGCTACCGTCGGGTGAGGTGAAGGTTCCGGCCGGGGCGAAGCGTTTGCGGGCCAGGCTTTAGGCTGGCCCGCTGCCGCGGGATCGCCGACAAGGTCGGCCCCCACCGGGCAGCGCGGACAGTCCGGTGGCAAGATCGCTCGATGGCGGGCCTCCCGGTGGGAGCTGACCCTGTCGGCGATGCTCTAGTGCGTCGCGACGCGGGTACGCAGCAGCGCATCCACCGCCTGCTGCCACTCGGCCGAACCCGGCGATGCCTGGGGGGCTTCCTGCCCAAGCTTCGTATTCACCGCCCGGTTCCACTCGTCGGAACCCGGCGTGGGCCCATGTCCGTCGTCACTGACCGCCAAGGTCTTGTCGACCCAGGCCAGCCATTCGGGCGAGCCGAGCGCCGGGTTCGCCGGCGCCGTCTTGCCCGGTGCGGGCGACGCGGCTGTCACCGCCGCCGTGGGCGACGCCTCGGGGGCAGGGGGTTCGGAATGGGAGCACGCCGCGATGATGAACGCGGCCGTGAGCGGTACGACGGTGAGCAGAAAGCGCATGTGCAGTGAAATCCTCGCGATGCGTATGGGTGCGATCCTACGAACCCTTTCCCGTCCGGCGCCTAAACGCCTCGGGGAACTTGTTGAATCCGTTCAGCTTCGCGCTGCGACTTCATCGATATGCCGGAGCAGATCGGCCGGGTCCTCGAACACACGGTAGGCACCCGCCCGTTCGAGTTCATTCTCGCCGTAACCTCCGGAAAGCAGGCCGATTCCCAGTGCCCTGGCCCGCTGGGCGGCGAGCATATCCCAGATCGCATCGCCAATGACCATGGCATCGCGGATGTCGGTCCCCAACCGCTCGGCGGCGGTGACGAAGAGATCCGGGTCGGGCTTCGCATGGCGGACCTGGTCGCGGGTCACCACCGGTACCTTGTCCGGATCGACGCCGAGGGCCGCGATATTGTGCGCCGCCGTTTCCATGCGCCCGCTGGTGGCGATGGCCCAAGGAATCTTCGCGTCCGTGAGCCATTTCAGCAGTTCGACCGCGCCGGGCAGTGGCTTCACCGCACCGGCCTCGGCCAACCTGCCGTAGGCGGCGGCATGGTTGCGGCGCAGGCGATCGATCCTGTCGGGGGTGATCTCGGTCTGCGTCTCGCGCAGCAGGATGTCGGTGAACAAACCACCGCTCATCCCGATCTTGCGGTGGATCCGCCACACGGAGAGATCGATCCCCTCCATGTCGAGCGATTCCTTCCACGCAAGGACATGCTGGTAGACGCTATCGACGAGGGTGCCGTCGAGATCGAAGAGGAAGGCATGCTTTTGTCTGGACATGCCCGGCAGAGTACGGCGGTAAGGGCGAACCTTACAACCGCCGCCCCCCGACGACGAGGTTCTCGCGTCAGAACTTGCCCGCGCGGAAGTCGGCGATCGCCTCGTGGATCTGCGCCGGCGTGTTCATGACGAACGGGCCGTAACGCGCCACCGGCTCGGCGAGCGGACGGCCCGCGACGAACAGGACCCGAGCGTGTCCTTCCGCGGCGAAGCTGACCTTGTCGCCGTTCGAAAGCACGGCCAACTCGCTGCGCGCCAACGTCTCGCCGGCCACGGTCGCCGCCGTGCCGTCGAAGACGTAGGCGAACGCGCTGTGGCCTTCCGGCACGTCGAGTTCCAGGCGGGACCCCGCATCGAGTGCGATGTCGAGATAGATCGGATCGGTACTGATGCCGGAGACCGGACCTTTCCCACCGGCGATATCGCCCGCGACAACACGTACGGTCACGCCTTCGGCGGGCCGCACGACCGGGATCTCGGTGGGGGCGATGTCCTGGTAACGCGGCGCCACCATCTTGTCGGCGGCGGGCAGGTTCACCCACAGCTGGAAGCCCCACATCAGGCCTTCTTCCTGTTGCGGCATTTCAGAATGCAGGATGCCGCGCCCGGCCGTCATCCACTGGACGCTGCCGGGGCCGAGATCGCCACGGTTGCCGTGGTTGTCGCCGTGCCGCATGCGGCCGGCGAGCATGTAGGTCACCGTTTCGAAGCCGCGATGGGGATGCTCGGGGAAACCTTCGATGTAGTCGCCGGGCTGGTCCGAACGGAATTCGTCGAGCAGCAGGAACGGGTCCAGCATGTCGAGGGCAGGCTGGCCGATGACGCGCTTGAGCTTCACGCCCGCGCCGTCGGCGGTATCCATGCCGCGGACGCGGCGGGTGATGTGGCGATGGGTCATGGCGGGCTCCTTGGTTGTTGCCAAGATGCCGGTTGTGGCACACGCCGCCAAGGCGCGTGGCGTGAACGATGCGTTTCGCGAAGCGGGAGTGTCAGTGTACCCAGTGGCCCGATCGCTGCCTTGGCGGACCGTCCTCGCCTTCCACCCGTGGGCGGGTGAGGGCCTGGAGCTCGGCCTCCGTCGGTGGGCTTTCGCGCCAGTAGTCGCCCACGGCGTTGAGCACCTCGGGCAGCTGGCCCAGGCATTCGTCGTATTCGTCGTCGGTAAGCTTCTCGAACTCGGCGTCGGCCTGGAGTACGCCTTCGTCCACCGCCAGCGCCATGATGGGGCCGAGCAGTTGCATCAAGGTGGGGTCCTCCGCGAGCCGCGTTTCCCACAGCTGGGCGCGCATGTCGATGCCGCGGCTGAAACCTTCGCACCAACCGGCCGCAGAAAGCAGCGGCCCTTCCTCGGTGTCGATCTCGCCGAGGATAGGCTCGTAGGCATCCACGTCGAGTTCCGCGCTGATCGAGTCGTTGAGCTTGGCAAGCAACTCCAGCACCCGGTTGCCTTCGTTTTCGTTCTCGAACGCGTCGTGCAGGACCTCGTGCAGCCACTCCTCGGGTTTCACCTCGAGTGGACCGATCGCCACGGCCGAGAGCAAGCCATGCACGCCATCGAGCATGAGATCGCCGTCGCTACCATGCGCGCGCAGGTAGGTATCGAGTTCTTCGAGCTCCCGATCGTCGAGGGAGCTTGGCCATTCGGACTTCGGTGTATTCAAAGTTTCAACTCCAACGCGACGGGCGCGTGGTCGGACGGTTGCTCCCACTTGCGCGGCGCCTTGTCGATCATCGACGAGGTTGCGACGGATTTGAGCGCATCGCTGATCAAGATGAGGTCGATCCGCAGTCCCATGTTGCGGCGGAACGCGGCCTGGCGATAGTCCCACCAGCTGAAGATGCCTGCATCTTCGGTGAAAAGCCGGAAACTGTCATGAAGACCCACGTCGAGCAGGGCCTGCAAGGCGGCGCGCTCGGGCGGAGAACAGAAGATGTCCTCGCCCCAGGCGACCGGGTCGTAGACGTCACGGTCGTCACGGCAGATATTGAAGTCGCCGAGCACCACGAGTTTCGGATGCCGGGCGATCTCGGCTTCGAGGAAGTCGCGCACGCGCGCCAGCCAGTGAAGCTTATAGGTGTACTTTTCGTCGCCCAGCGCCTTGCCATTGACGACGTAGAGGTTCACCACGCGTACCTCGCCCACCGTCGCCGCGATGATGCGCCGCTGGGGGTCGTCGAGGCCGGCGATGTCGGTCACGACATCGCCGATGTCGTCCTTGGCGAGGATGGCGACGCCGTTATAGGTCTTCTGCCCGGAAAACACGGCGCGATAACCCATGGCCGCGACTTCGTCGGCGGGAAACTTGTCGTCGGTGACCTTGGTTTCCTGCAACGCGACGATGTCGGGCTGCACCTCGGCCAGCCATTGCTGGAGGTGGGGCAGACGGACCTTGAGGGAGTTGACGTTCCATGACGCGATCTTCATGGCGCCATTGTAAAGGAAAGCCGCGCGGCGCCTGGGCGCCGCGCGGGCACGTACGGCTCAGGCCAGGCCGTAGCTTTTCAGCAACGCGTCCGGGCGGGGCTCGCGGCCACGGAACGCCTTGAAGGAATCCAGCGCCGGCCGCGTGGCGCCCACCGCCAGCACTTCCCTGCGGAAACGCTCGCCCGTGGCGCGGTCGAGCACGCCGGTCTCCTCGAAGGCCTCGAAGGCGTCCGCGGAAAGCACCTCCGCCCAGAGGTAGCTGTAGTAACCGGCCGAATATCCCCCGGCGAAGATATGCGTGAAGGCATGCGGGAAGCGCTGCCAGGCCGGCGGATGGAGCACGGCGACCTCGCGGCGGACCTCTTCCAGCACGTCGAGCGGACGGGCGCCCAGGGACGGGTCGTACTCCAGGTGCAGGCGGAAGTCGAACAGGGCGAACTCCAACTGGCGGACGAGGAACAGGCCCGCGTGGAAGTGCCGGGCATCGAGCATGCGCTGGTAGAGGTCGTCCGGGAGCGGCTCCCCCGTTTCATAGTGCCTGGCGAACGAATGCAAGGCCTCCCGGTCCCAGGCGAAGTTCTCCATGAACTGGCTGGGCAGTTCCACGGCATCCCATTCCACGCCATCGATGCCGCCGACGGATGGGATATCCACCTCGGTCAGCATGTGATGCAGGCCGTGGCCGAATTCGTGGAACAAGGTCAGCACGTCGTCGTGCGTGAGCAGGGCCGGCGCGCCGTCGGTGGGCGGCGGGAAATTGCAGGTGAGGAAGGCGATGGGCAACTGGAGGTGCCCGCCGTCACGGAAACGCGAGGCGCACACGTCCATCCATGCTCCGCCGCGCTTGCCCGAGCGCGCGTACAGGTCGAGGTAGGCGCCGGCGAATACCGTGCCGTCGGCATTCTTCAGGTCGTAATACTTCACGTCCTTGTGCCAGGTATCCACATCGTCACGGGGAGTGAAGCGGACGCCGTAGAGCCGCTCGACCACCATGAAAAGACCGTCGATGGCGGCGGAGGCGGGGAAATACGGCTTGATCTGTTCCTCGTCGATCGCATAGCGCTGCTGGCGCAAGCGTTCGGCGGCGAAGGCGACATCCCACGGCTCCAGGTTGTCGATCTTCAACTCCTCGGTGGCGAAGCGGCGCAGTTCGTCCAGTTCCTTGCGCGCCACCGGCTTCGCACGGGCCGTGAGGTCGCGCAGGAACGACAGGACGGTGGCGGGCGAGGTCGCCATCTTGGTGGCCAGCGACTCCTCGGCCGCATTGGCGAAGCCCAGCAGTTGGGCAGCCTCGTGGCGCAACGCGACGATCTTCTCGATGCGCGCCGAATTGTCGAACTTGCCTTTGTCCGGACCCTGGTCGGAGGCGCGGGTCTGGTAGGCGTAATAGACCGCTTCGCGCAGGTCGCGGTTTTCCGCGTAGGTGAGCACGGCCTGCACGCTCGGCTGCTTGAGCGTCACCAGGAAGCCGTCGAGATTTTCCTCGCGCGCATATTCACGGAGGACGGCACGGCCCGACGCGGGAATGCCGGCCAGGTCGCGCTCGTCGGTGATGTGCTTGTGCCAGGCTTCGCTGGCGTCCAGCACCGCGTTGGAGAACTCGGTCGTAAGCTTGGACAGCTCGACGCCGATTTCACGGAAACGGCTGCGCGCCGGCTCTTCGAGCGCCACGCCGGACAGGCGGAAATCGCGCAACGCATGCTCGACCGCGGCGCGGCCGGCGACGGGAAGGGCGGCGAAGTCGGGGCGATCGGCCACCGCTTGCACGGCGGCATAGAGATCGCGGTTCTGGCCCACCTCGATCCCGTGATCCGTGAGCTTCTCCTCGGCGTCGCCATGAACCTTGCGCAGCGCCTCGGAATCGGCCACCGAATGCAGGTGGCTCACCGGCGCCCAGGCCCGTGCCATCGTCTGGTCCAGGCGTTCCTGGGCGAGGATCACGTGCTCGAAATCACGGATGCCGTCGGGCGCCGCGATCCGCTCGATGGCGGCGCGCTGCTCGGCGATCAAGGTGTCGATGGCCGGTTCGACATGCTCCGGCCGGATCGCCGAGAAAGCCGGCAAGCCGTTCGGGTCGAGAAGAGGGTTGGTGCTGGTGTCCATCGGGTCTCCTTTCAGGCACCCAGCGTGGTGCCGTGGCCGGCCCAAATCAAGCGGCAGCGCGGCGCGGCGGCCCTGGGCGGGCCACCTACGGGCTCAAGCGAGGTAATCGTCCTTGAGACGGACGTAGTTGGCCGCCGAGTAGTACAACTGTTCGACCTGGGAATCGCTGAGCACGCGCACCCTTCTTGCCGGATTTCCCAGCCACAGCTCACGTTCGCCCACCACCTTGCCCGGGGGAATCAGCGCGCCGGCACCCACGAATCCGTTCTTCTTCACCACCGCGCCGTCCAGCACGGTGGCATGCATGCCGATCAGGCAGCCGTCCTCGATGGTGCAGGCGTGGATGACCGCGCCGTGGCCGATGGTGACGTCGGCGCCGATGATCGTGGGAAACCCGCCCGGAGTGTAGGGACCGTCATGGGTCACGTGGATGATGGCGCCATCCTGCAGGTTGCTGCGCGCACCGATGCGGATGTGGTGCACGTCGCCACGGGCGACCGCTCCCGGCCAGATCGAGACATCGTCGGCCAGTTCGACGTCACCGATGATGGTGGCGGCAGGATCGACGTAGACGCGTGCGCCCAGTCGGGGAAGGATGCCCTTGAAGGGCCGGATGGAAGCGGACATGGCGGGATTGTAGCCGCTCGCGCCATGCCCGCCGGGGTCACATGAACGAGCCGCCCACGATGCGGCCTTCCGCATCGAGCTTGGGAAAATAACGGCTGTTGTTCTGGCGCATTTCCCGCGTCGTCATCATGTCCGGCGTCACCAGGATGACGTCGGGATAGGCCGCACGGAACTGCTCCGGCGTAGGCCGGGTGGCGATGAAGGCATCGAATGCCTTCATGTCGGTGACGAACCCGGCGACGGGCTTCGGCTGGGCTGCCGGCGCGGTCTGGCAGGCGGTCACGGCGGCGGCGCCGAGGACGGCCAGGAAGAAAAGGGTGGTAAAGCGATTCATGAGGGCTCCTTGCCTTGCGGAGCCGGGATTATCGCCCCGGCCGCCGCCACGTACCATGAACCGGTTAACCGTTACGCCTGCGCATCGCCTCGGCCCGGGCCTCGTCTTCCGCGGTGACCACCTGCTGCTGGGCGTCGAGCTTCGCGCCAAGGATGATCAACGTGTAATTGGTGGGGTCGTAATCGCGGAGCAGGGCGATCTCGCGCCGGGCCTCCTCGAGTTGGCGACGATTGATCTGCCGCTCGATCTCCTGCGAGGCGAACGGCAACGTCTCGCGTAACGCATCCTGCGCGGTGGCGTTGCTCGGCTGGAGCTGGATGACGCTGAGGTAATACTCATACGCATTGTTGCCCTGCGGTGCCACGAGGCGGCCTTCGCGGGTCGCGTCACGGGCAAGCCCGAGGAGGATATCGACCTCGGTCACGCTGGCGTCGCCCGAACCGGACGATGCCATGGAAGCGCTATCGGTCGATGAGGCGGATTCGGCATGACGGGCGCGCAACGTGGCGAATGCGGCAGCCGTGGCGAGGGCGACGATAACGGCGCCAATGACGATGACCGCGCGGCGGGGAAGCGCGACCGGGATGAACTTGGACATGGGGAAGATCCGGGGAACGACCCGCAACCAGGCCGTCCCCCTGTCGGACGACCCCAACGGGCGCGTCATCTTCCCGCCCGATTGTTGCAAACGCGTGGCGCCATGTCCGTCCCGCCACGGTGGCACTGCACTATCCAGGCGTCCCCGGTTGGGTTTGAATGCAGCCACCCTCCGGGAAAGGAAAGCACGCCATGATCCTGTTTCTCGCCTTGCTCATCGGTATCGTCGCCGGCTATCGCGCCATGCTCGCCCCTGCGGCCGTTGCCTTCGCTGCCCGCTTCGGCGATCTGCATCTGACCGGCACACCGCTCGCGTTCATGGGCTATGCCTGGACGCCATGGATATTCGGCATCGCGGCCCTCGGTGAACTGGTCGCCGACAAGCTGCCCACCACCCCCAGCCGCAAGATTCCCTTGCAGTTCGGCACCCGGGTCATCACGGGCGCGCTGAGCGGCGCTTGTGTCGGTGCCACCGACGAGAACCTCGTCGGTGGCCTGATCGCAGGCATCATCGGTGCGGTACTTGGTACCTACGGCGGTTCGGCGGCCCGCGCGTGGATGGCCGCCAAATTCCACAAGGATCTCCCCGGCGCGATCATCGAGGACATCGTGACAATCGTGCTGGCCCTCGTCGTGGTCTTCCTCGTCTGATCACTCAGAACTGGGCGTTGAGGTTCACGAAGTACTGGCGCGGCGCGCCCGCCATCAGGGTCTGGTTGTAGCCCTGCGGGTCGGATGCGACGTAACCGTTGGTACCGGTCGAGGCGAAGTAGTGCTTGTCGAACAGGTTGGTGACGTTCAATCCGATGCTGAGGCCCTTGAACGCCGATACCGCACCGAAGTCGTAGGCGATACCCGCATCCGCCACCCAATAGGAGGGCACCGACGAATCGTTGGTATAGGTGATGTAGCGGCGACCGGTGTACTTGCCTTCCAGGTTGGCGCGCCAGCCTGCCATTTCGTAGCTCAGCGAGGTGGAGAACATCGTCTTCGGCACGCCGACGACGTACTTGTCGGCGGTGGGCACCGTGCCGGCGTTCTGGTAATCGTCCTGGTATTGCGACTTGTTGTAGGACAGCGAGTTGAGCCAGGTGAATCCGCGAACCGGCTTCCAGATGAAGGCCACGTCCGCGCCGCGGCTCTTCACGTCGCCCACGTTGTTCAACGACGAGGCGCAGGTGACGACGGCCGGGCAGGGCGTGGTCACCAGCAGGCGGTTTTCGAAGCGCGTGTAGAACAGGCCGAGCGAGGCCTCGAAGGTTTCGCCGTGCGCGCGGTAGCCGACCTGCCAGGTCTGCGATTCCTCGGGCTTCAGGCGGCTCTTCGCCGCATCGAAAGCCGACTGCGAGGTGCTGAACGGCGTGATGCCGAAGGCGGACAGGTTCTTCGCATAGGAACCGTAGATGTCCTGGTTCTCGTCCAGGCGGTAATCGACGCCTGCCTGCGGCAGGAAGCCCTTGCTCGCCTTCATTTCACCCTGGGCGAACGACGTCGTCGGAACCAGGGACGTCGCATCCGTGGTCACGCGCAACGACTTCGCGCCGAAGTTCACGGTAAGCCGGTCGTCGAGCAAGTGGATGGTGTCTTCCGCGTAGGCCATGCGCGTCTTGGTTTCGTAGTGCTGCAGGAACGCGCGAAGGAACGGCTGCTGGTCGTTATAGAAGGTGTAGAGGGCGGTGTACTGGCCGTCCAGCGTGAAGAAGTTGCGTTCCTGGTTCGTGTTGGCGTTCTCGCCCCACACGCCCAGTTCGATGTCGTGGTTGGCCAGGCTGAACTTCAGGGCGGACGTGAGGCCGTAGCGGTCCAGGCCGTAATCGGTGGTGCGCATGGAAAGCGGCACCGTGGGCGACGAAGCCTGGTAAGGCGTGGCCCACTGGCCTTCGCCGCGATCGGCGTGGTAATAGCCCGTGGCGTCGAGGGTGGCACCGCCAAGGTTGAATGAACCCGACAGGCCCGCCAGGCCATCGCGGCGAATGCCGCCACCCGCGTAATATGTCGCGTCGCCCTTTCCGTAGTCGGCCGGCAACGCGTTGAGCAGCGCGGGATATTGGCCCTTGCCATTGAGCGCGTTGGCGATTCCGACGGCGGTGTTCCAGTCTGGTTGCAGGTAATCCCAGTCCCAGCCCAGCGCGCGCTGGCTGGTCAGGGACAGGTCCATGTAGTCGTATTCCTTGCGCTTGCTGCCGTCCGCGAACAGGCTGATGCGGTTGCCGTCCCCCCACTGGTACACGGCCTTGAGGTTGGCCTGATTCGACTTCTGGTCACCGAAGCCTTTCCATTTATCCGTGTCGGCATGCGCGAACGACACGTACATGGAGAAGCCGCCATGGTCGCCGCTGTCCGCGCGCACATACGTGCGGCTGGTCGAGT
The DNA here is from genome assembly GCF_030812295.1 of Luteibacter jiangsuensis. Classification (GTDB taxonomy): domain Bacteria; phylum Pseudomonadota; class Gammaproteobacteria; order Xanthomonadales; family Rhodanobacteraceae; genus Luteibacter; species Luteibacter jiangsuensis_A. The sequence continues at coordinate 444,684 of NZ_JAUSSK010000002.1, read as the reverse complement.
CGGAGCCCATGACCTGGTTGAAACGCACGCCCGGCTTCGCGTCCGGATCGGCGGAGAAGAACTGCACGGTGCCGCCGAGATTGGTGTTGGAGGCGGTGCCAAGCGCACCGGCGCCCTGCGCCAGCTCGACCGTGGCGAGGTTTTCCGACGTGATGGCGCGGGTGACCTGGAGGCCATCGGTCACGCCATAGCCCATCGTGCCCAGCGGAATGCCGTCGAGGGTGAAGCCCAGGCGGGATTGGTCGAAACCGTGCAGGGTGATCTGCGTGGACCACTCATACGCACCCCACGGATCGGCCGATTGGAATTGCACGCCCGGGAGCTTGTCCAACGCCTTCAGGGCGCTGCTGCCGGGAGTTTGCTGGCGCACGATCTCTTCGACGCCGATGCTCTGGATCTGCCGCGTTTCACCCGGCGCGATCACCGAAATGGCGTCCAGTTGTTTCGGAGTGTCACGAGCGTCCGTCGCGGCGGCGGGGGCCGGAGCGGCCTTGTCGTCGTCACCTGCGGTGGCGTGCGCGAACCCGGCGTGCAGTGACAAGGCGAGCGCGGTGGCGAGGGCGGTACGACGAAAGGAAACACGAACACGCGTCATCGGGGACGATCCATCGGAGGCAAGAACCCGCGAGACTGTTCTCCGCGCATGTAACCCTGCTTACTCCGAGATGACGGATGTTTGACCATCGCCCGAAGCGTGACCGGGTTGGCAACCGTTACGACTGAAACATTTGGACGTCCATCTTTCGATAGGTACAGTCGGATTTCCCGGGTCGGAGCCCGTCCCGACGTGATCGATATCCATGGGAGCCCGCCAGCTGCTGGCGCGCTGACACAAGCCGGTCATCCGGCCGGCGCAGGCTCCACCCACAAGGAGGATCCGATGCGTTACCGAAGCCGTTTCCTTTGGCCCGCGCTGGCGCTGCTCGCAGGTTGCGCTTCCACGACCGCGCCGGTCGCCGTGACGCCACCGGCCGCGCCCATCTCGGTTTCGTGCACGGAGGATGCCTTGAGCGAACAGCCGTGCGTCGCCATGGCGCGGCAGAAATGCAACGCACCGACGGTGGACACCATCCAATTGATCCTGGCGGCACCGGTGGCTGTGTCGGATGGCACCCGTACGAAACAGCGCTACGACTACCGCGCCACGTATAACTGCCCGGTCAGCGTGACGAGCGCGGATGCTCCTTGAGGGGCCTGCAAGACAGGCAGCCCCCTGTCAGAAGCGCTGCCGCAACGCGTTGTAGACCGGATCGGTGTCGGGACGCGTGCCGTGCCAGCGCTCGAAGGCATCGGCCGCCTGCTCCACCAGCATGCCGAGGCCGTCGCGGAAGTAACGGGCACCCGCGGCGGTGGCCCAGCCCTTGAAGCTGGCCGCCGCGGCGCCGTAGCAAAGGTCGTAGCAGGTGGAATGGTCCTGCAGGATCGACATCGGCAGGTCGAACGAGCCGCCGGTGACGCCGATCGAGGTGGCGTTGACGACGAGGTCGAAGCATTCGCCATCCAACCCATCCCAATAACGCGTATGGCAGCGCGCGGGATCGCCGATCGCATCGGCGAGCTGGTCGGCACGCTCCGGCGTGCGATTGACGATGGTCAGCGTCTGTACGCCGGCGTCCAACAAGGCCCAGGCCACGGCCTTGGCCGCGCCGCCGGCACCCAGCAGGAGGGCGTCGTGGCCACGCAGGTCGAGCGAGTGACGCTCGGTGATGTCACGGACGAAGCCGCTGCCGTCCGTGTTGTGCGCATGCAGCTTGCCGCCCACGAGGGGCGTGAGGGTGTTGGCGGCGCCGACGCGGGCGGCCGCCTCGCTGTGCTCGCTGGCCAGAGCGAACGCCGCTTCCTTGTGCGGAAGGGTCACGTTGGCGCCTAGCCCACCGTCGGCGAAGAAACGGCGTACGGCGGCGGCGAAGTCGCCAGGGGCGGCATCGATGGTCTCGTAGCTCAGGTGGATACCGAGTTGCGCGGCAAAGGACCCGTGGATCTCCGGGGACAGCGAATGCGCGATCGGATGACCGAACACGGCGTAACGGTGCGCTTCAGCGCTCATGGATTCTCCTGGCACAGCGCCGGAACACCCTGCCCGGCGGAAGGATTCTAACAACGTGTCGTCCCCCGGTCGCGGTCCGTGAGACGGCGGCGGCCCAGGCTCCCTCCATCGCCACCCCAACGCCTGGAGTACGCCCATGCACGACACGCTCTCGCCGCGCCGCCTGCGCGCCCTCATCGCCCTGGGCTGGCTGGCCGCGGGTGCCCTTCTGCTACTGCTGACACCCCTTTCGGGGCATAGCGAGACGCTGGGCTGGACTCCCGCCTTCTGGTTGCTGCTGGCTCCGGCAAGCGTTCTGGTGGCGATGAAGCCAAGCCTGCCGATGGCCCTGCTGATGGCGCTGTTTCGTCGCTGATGCCCAGGATCAGGCCTGGATGCCCAGGCGCTTGAGTTCGAGGCGGCGCAGAAACTCCTGCATGATCCGCAGGTAGAGGTCCTCGCCGAGGTACGCATCCTCGACCCCCGCGTCGATCGATGGATTGTCGTTGACCTCGATCACCACCGGGCGCTCGCCGACCTGCTTGAGGTCCACCCCGTAGAGGCCGTCACCGATGGTCTGGGTGGCCTTGAGCGCGAGCTTCACGACCTCGGCGGGCGCATCGCGCACGGGCACGGTGCGGAAGCCGCCGGATTTCGCGGTGCCCTTGGCACCGTGGTTGTAGATCTGCCAGTGACCGCGCGACATGAAGTACTGGCATGCATATAACGGCTCGTGGTTGAGCACGCCGATGCGCCAGTCGAACTCCGTGTAGAGGTATTCCTGCGCGATCAGCAACGCGCTGTGCGAGAACAGTTCGCCGGCGGCCTTCTCCAGTGCCTCGCGGGTTTCCACCTTCACCACGCCGCGCGAGAACGAGCCGTCGGGAATCTTCAGCACGATGGGCAGGCCCAGCCGTTCGTGCAGGTCGCGCAGGCGCTTGGGATCGTCGCGGTAGAGGATCTCCGTGATCGGGGTGGCCAACTTGCGCGAGACCATCATGTCGTTCAGGAAGATCTTGTTGGTGCAACGAAGGATCGACGTGGGATCGTCCATCACCACCATGCCTTCCTTCTCCGCGCGATGGGCGAAGCGGTAGGTATGGTTGTCGCTGGCCGTGGTTTCACGGATGAAGAGACCGTCGTATTCGGCGAGCCGCTGGTAATCGTTCTTGCCGATCGGGTCGACTTCCATGCCCAGGTGCTTGCCGGCCTCGACGAACTGCTTCAGCGCCTTCTTGTTCGAAGGCGGCATCTGCTCGTTCGGATCGACCAGCATGGCGATGTCGTAACGGAAGCGGCGGCGGGCACGCGGCTTGCGCCATAGCTTGCGCGAGAACTTTTCCAGCGCCAGCGCGAAGGAATCTTCCTGGGCGTCGTCCAGCGTGTGCAGGCCCACCGCCTTGATCGCGGAGACCTGCCAGACCCGGTCACGCTCGAACTCGATGCGCATCAGCGGGCAAGGGAACATATCGAACACCTGCCTCGCAAGATCCTGCAGGTCCCCGTAGGACGTCTCGCCAAAGTAGACGAGCACGCCGAAATCGGTGGTATCGCGCCCGCCAGCCGGCAGGAACTTGGCCAGCTTCTGGTTGAGGTCGTCGATGTCCAGGCCGTAAAGCGAGCGGCGGCGAAGGTCGTTCACGGTACGCACGGACGGTATGACCTTATGCCCGCGTGCCTCGGCCAGCAGCGAAACGTAATATCCGGTTCCCAGGTACTTGTAGTTGCGACACAGGTTGATGACCTGGGTGCGCTCGTCGTCGCCCCCCACCGGCTGACGGAGGTAATCCATGGCGGTGACGACATCGGCGGACGGGTAATACGAGCCCCAGTCCGAGGCTTTCTCCACGACGATGACGAGCCGGCTCATGAGACCTCGACAGACGGCAACTCCGTTCACTCGACCCCGCCCGGGGCCGATCGTTCGCCGGTGCCGCAGTGTGTGCCTGCGATGGTGCGACACACAAGCGGGGCCGCCGGCGAATGCCCGGACGGATTCATGAAAAAGTCATTGATCCGTGCCGACCCGAGGTCTACAGTGCCGCGCTTGCTTCGCCCCGCTCGGCCCGCGAGCCGTCCTCCACCCGCGCCGGAGTCCCCAAAGCGCATGCAGCCCCCCCCGGTCACCGCCTCGGTACGCGTACGTCGCGCCGAAGTGAGCGATCTCGACGACCTGGTCGCGCTCGAGGAATCGAGCTTCGTGCAGGACCGCCTGAGTCGTGCCCAGTATCGCAAGCACCTCGACAGCGAAAGCGCATTGGTGCTCGTCGCCAGTGCCAACCATCGCCGCTTCCTCGGCACGGCCGTGGTGTTCTTCCGCAAGGGCACGACCGTCGCACGGCTGTATTCCATCGCGACCACGCCACACGCCCAGGGCAAGGGCGTGGGCTCCGCGTTGATCCATGCATCGGAAAACGCGGCGCGCGGACGCGGTTGCCGGTCTCTTCGCCTGGAGGTGCGCAAGGACAACGCCGTGGCCATCCGTCTCTACGAACGGCTGGGCTACGTGCGGATCGGCGAATACGCGAACTACTACGCCGACGGCACGGGCGCCTTCCGCTTCGAAAAGCTGCTTTGAGCGCCCCCGAGGCTATACTGGCTTCCGTTTCCGGGGAATCGCCCATGCGCCGACTCATCTTGCCGCTTGCCCTCGCCTCCACCGTCGCCGCGCTATCCGGCTGCGGCCAGAAGGGGCCGCTGTTCCTGCCGCCGCCGCCCGCCGCTTCGGCCACCGCCAAGCCGCAGACGGGAACGCATCCGGCCGCCAGCTCGACGTCGCTCGCGCCGCCACCGGCCAGCAGCACGCGCGCGCCGTTCAATTCGGTCATTCACCAGTAACCCGCGATGCCTTCCCGATTCACCAAGATGCATGGAATCGGCAACGACTTCGTGATCGTCGACTGGCGTGAAGACGCGCCGCGCACGCCCAACGCGGCCCGCGTGGCCGCATTGGCCGACCGGCACACGGGCATCGGCTTCGACCAGCTGATCAGCATCGAGCCGGCGCGCGATCCTTCCTGCGCCTACTACTACGGCATCTGGAACGCCGATGGCTCGCCCTCCGGACAGTGCGGCAACGGCGTCCGCTGCGTGGCCGCGTGGCTGTACCGCGATGGCGCCATCGAGCGCGACAGTGACGTTCGCCTGGAGAGTCCTTCCGGCCCGGTCACGGTACGTGTGCTCGATGCGGGCAAGGTGGTGGTCGACATGGGCGAGCCGGATTTCGCCCCATCCGCCATTCCGCTCGACCGGCCCGCGCATGCCACGTATACGCTTGTGGTCGATGGCGATGACGTGAGCTTCGGCGCGGTTTCCATGGGTAACCCGCACGCGGTGGTGTTCGTGGACGATGTGAACGACCCGCGCGTGGACGCGCTCGGGCCGTCGCTCACCAGCCACCCGGCCTTTCCGCAAGGTGCGAACGTGGGTTTCGCCCAGCGCCTGGGCCCGGACCGCATCCGCCTGCGCGTGCACGAACGGGGCAGTGGCTGGACCCGCGCCTGCGGTACGGGTGCCTGCGCGGCCGCCGCCGTGGCGCAATCCCTGGGCCTGGCCGCGCCCATCGTCGATGTGGAGCTGCCCGGCGGCACACTGACCATCGAGTGGCATGGCCCGGGCCACACCTTGTGGATGACCGGCCCTGCCGCCTTCGTCTTCGAAGGCGAAGTGTGACGTTCGCACGCGAACGGGGCACACTGCGACACATGCAGCACTTCGAGGAAGAAACGACATGACCGACACCGCGATCGACGGCGATATCAAGCCAGCCACCGTGGCGTCCTACCTGCGACGGCATCCGGACTTCCTCGTCGGCTATCCCGAACTCGCCAACGAACTGGTGCTGCCCAGCGCGAACGGTCCCGCTGCTTCGCTCGCCGTGCACCAGCTACGCGGCCTGCGCGAGAAGAATGCGGAACTGGAGACACGCCTCAAGGAACTGACGGCGGTCGCCGCCGACAACGAAAAACTGATGCGCCGCGTGCACGGCCTGATGCTGGCCCTGCTCGGAGCGAGCGATATCGAGGACACCGTAAGGCACGTGGTGCGCCGCCTGACCGAGGATTTCCAGTCCGAGCGGGTGCGCCTGGTCTTCTTCGGCGACCTCGCCGGGCTCCCCGATGAGCCCTGGCTGCTGCGCGAGCCGCACGGTGCATCGGGGCTGCCCGAGTTCGCCTCGTTCCTGGAACATGGCGATCCCGTCGCCGGTCGCCTGGCGCCCGACAAGCTGCACCGCCTGTTCGGCGATACCGCGCCGGACGTCCGTTCCGCCGCGCTGATGCGGATCGGCAAGGATGCGCTGCTCGCCATCGGAAGCGCCGATCCCGACCGGTTCCACCCCGGCATGGGCACGCTGTTCCTGGACATGATCTCGACCACCGTCGGCTCGGCCATCGAACGAGCGCGGAAGGCGGCGTGAACCCGCGCGAGGCCGTCGAGGCCTTCCTGCGCCATTTCGCCGCCGAGCGGGCACCCTCGGCGCATACCCTGGCGGCCTACCGGCGCGACCTGGGCAAGTTGCTGGAATTCATGGAAGCCGAAGGCCTGGACAGCTTCGACCACCTGGGCCCGGACCGCATGCGCTCGATGATCGCGCGCCTGCATCGACCCATGCGCGGCAAGGACGGCCGCGAGCCGAGGGGCCTGGAGCCGAACAGCATCCAGCGGCTGCTCTCCGCCTCCCGCAGTCTGTTCCGCTACCTCAGCCGGGAAGGCAAGCTCGACCACGATCCCGCCGCCGGCGTGCGCGGGCCGAAGGTGCGCCGCAAGCTGCCCCAGGTGCTCGATGCCGATGAGGCGAAGGAACTGGTCGAAACCAACCTCGGCGGAACACTGGCGCCACGCGATACGGCGATGATGGAACTGTTCTATTCCAGCGGCCTGCGCCTGTCGGAGCTTTGCGGCCTGCATTGGGGCGACCTCGACCTCGACGACGGCCAGGTGCGCGTGCTTGGCAAGGGCAACAAGACGCGCATCCTGCCCGTGGGGCGCTATGCGATAGCCGCGCTCAGGGCCCTGGCCGCCCTCGGCGGGGACGGGCCCGAACAGCCGGTGTTCAAGGGACGGGCCGGGGCGCCCATCGGCGCCCGCGCGGTGCAACTTCGCCTGGCCAAGCTGTCCAGCGGACAAGCCAAGCGGGTTCACCCGCACATGCTGCGGCACACCTTCGCCAGCCACATGCTGGAATCCTCGGGCGACCTTCGCTCGGTCCAGGAACTCCTCGGCCACGCCGACATCGCCACCACCCAGATCTATACCCACCTGGATTTCCAGCACCTGGCGAAGGTGTACGACGCAGCCCATCCGCGGGCGAAGCGAAAGGGCTGAAAGCCCTGGTGTCCGGCGACTCCCGCCAGCCCGTACTTGCGACACCCGCGGCCGGCCCCCACCTCAGGCGTCTCCCCCAAGGAACGCACTATGGAACCGATGCATGCCACGACCATCGTCTGCGTCCGCCGCGACGGCAAGGTCGTCATCGGCAGTGACGGACAGGTCACCCTCGGCAATACCGTCATGAAGGCCAATGCGCGCAAGGTGCGCCGTCTCGGCAAGGGCGACGTCCTGGCCGGATTTGCCGGTGCCACCGCCGACGCCTTCACCCTGTTCGAACTGTTCGAGGAGAAGCTGGTCAAGCACGGCGGCAACCTCACCCGTTCGGCGGTGGAGATGGCCAAGGAGTGGCGCACCGATCGCCGCCTGGGCCGCCTCGAAGCCATGTTGGCCGTCGCCGACAAGGAATCCTCGCTGCTGATCTCCGGAAACGGCGACGTGCTCGAACCGGAACACGGCCTTATCGCCATCGGCTCGGGCGGCCCCTACGCCCAGTCCGCCGCCTTGGCCCTGATGGAGAATACCGAGCTGGATGCGCGCATGATCGTGGAAAAAGCGCTCAAGATCGCCGGTGATATCTGTATCTATACCAACCACAACTATTCGATCGAAGAGCTCTGACCCGATGTCCGAATTGACTCCCCGCGAGATCGTCAACGAACTGGACCGCTATATCGTCGGCCAGCATGACGCCAAGCGCGCCGTGGCCATCGCGCTGCGCAACCGCTGGCGCCGCATGCAGCTCGAGCCAGGCATGCGCGACGAGGTCACGCCGAAGAACATCCTCATGATCGGCCCGACCGGCGTCGGCAAGACCGAGATCGCCCGTCGCCTCGCCACGCTCGCCAACGCGCCCTTCGTGAAGGTCGAAGCGACGAAGTTCACCGAAGTGGGCTATGTCGGCAAGGATGTGGAGTCGATCATCCGCGATCTGGCGGACGTCTCGTACAAGCTGGTGCGCGACCGTGCCAAGGGCCGGGTGCGTAGCCAGGCCGAGGACGCCGCCGAGGACCGCCTGCTCGATGCCCTGCTGCCGCGGCGCCAGTCCAGCGGTTGGGACGACACGGGCAGCAATGTCACCGCGATCGACAGCGACACCCGGCAGAAGCTGCGCAAGCAGCTGCGCGAAGGTGCCCTCGATGATCGCGAGATCGAGCTGGATTTCTCCATGAACGTCGGCGTGGAAATCATGACGCCTCCGGGCATGGAGGAAATGAGCCAGCAGCTGGGCAAGATGTTCCAGAACCTCGGCGGGCAAAAGTCGCAGAAGCGCAAGATGAGCATCCGCCAGGCACGTCCGCTCCTGGTCGAGGAAGAGGCCGGCAAGCTGCTCAACGACGAGGAACTGCGCAGCCAGGCGGTGGACAGCGCCGAGCAGAACGGCATCGTCTTCATCGACGAGATCGACAAGGTCGCCCAGCGCTCGGAGTGGGGCGGCGCTGGTGTCAGCCGCGAAGGCGTGCAGCGCGACCTGCTGCCACTGGTCGAGGGCTCCACTGTCTCGACCAAGTACGGCTCGATCAAGACCGACCACATCCTGTTCATTGCCTCTGGCGCGTTCTCGCTGGCCAAGCCTTCGGATCTGATCCCGGAATTGCAGGGCCGCCTGCCCATTCGGGTGGAACTGAATGCGCTCTCGGTCGACGACTTCAAGCGAATCCTGCGTGAGCCGAACAACGCCCTGACCAAGCAATATGTTGCGCTGCTCAAGACCGAGGGCGTGACCCTCGACTTCACCGAATCGGGCATCGACCGCTTGGCCGACGTGGCCTTCCAGGTCAACGAGCGGACGGAAAACATCGGCGCGCGCCGCCTGCACACGGTGATGGAACGGCTGCTGGAGCGGATCTCCTTCGAAGCTGCCGATAAATCCGGCGAAAAATATGTGATCGACGCCGATTATGTCGATAAAAACCTGGCTTCCCTGGTCCAGGACGAGGATTTGAGCCGTTACATCCTCTGAACATCGGGGGCTTCCCCCTCTGCTAAACTATTGACGTATATGGGCAAGGTTATTCATCTCAAAACAAACGGCCAGCGAGCGAACCTGCGCGAAGCGCAGGACAACCAGCAGCTGGTGCGTCTCTGGCGCGACGAACTCGAACACGGCAGCTTCTGCGGCTATGTGGGCGGTGTCGGCCGCGAGTTCTTCCTGCTCTGGGTCGTCGGCGATGGCGTCAGCTATGACGGCATGTACATCATGCGGCACCGCGACATCTCCGAATTCGAGGCACCGGACAAGCACGCCGGCTTCCTCGAGAAGGCGCTGGCGATGAAGGGCATCCGTCCGACGCCGCCAGCGGACTTCCCCCTCGACGACATCGCCCAGGTCGTAAAGGCCGCGGCGGCACACGCGCCGGTCATCGGCGTGCACGTCGATAGCGAGGACGAGTCCGAGGTCTGCTATATCGGCCGCGTGGTCAGCGTCGAAGACGAAGGCTTCAACATGCAGGAGATCACGCCCGACGCGGAGTGGCTGCGTGAGCCTTCGTTCTTCTCGTGGGACGAGGTTTCCACGGTGAGCATGGAAGACGCCTACGCGACCGCTCTGCTTGCCGTGGCCGGCGACCCGCCGCCGCTGGAGCAGGGCACGGGCGACGGCTTCGGCCGGGCGCCCTGAGCGTATTGCAGCGGTGAATCGTCCCATCGCCCGCAGGTGTGCAAGCCACCGCCGGCGTAGGTGTGGGAGCCGCTTCCGCGGCGAAAGGGTGCTCGCGATCATGTCCGGCGCCCCCTCGTAGACAGGCATCGCCGACAAGTCGGCTCCCACAATGAGCCGGCTCTCCCACAAGAAGCCTTAAGCTCGGCTCCCCGCTCCATTCCAAGGCCACCGGCCCATGCCCCACCCCCGCCCCCTCGACATCGTCCTGCACTCGGCCTCGCGCATCCTCGAGGTGGCTTTCGACAACGGCGAACGCTTCCGTCTTCCCTGTGAATACCTCCGGGTGAACTCGCCCAGTGCCGAGGTGCAAGGCCATGGGCCGGGCCAGAAGGTCCTTGTCTCGGGCAAACGCAATGTGGGCATCACCGCGCTCGAACCCACCGGCCACTACGGCGTACTGATCCGCTTCGACGACGGCCACGCCAGCGGCATCTTCGGCTGGGACACGCTCTACGACCTCGGCCGGGCCTACGACACGGCATGGCCCGCCTACCTCGCCGAACTCGACGCCAAGGGCCTGTCCCGGTAAGGGAAAGCATGCGCATGAAAGCAACATGCGCGTGCAAGGCGTATATTTGCGCGCCATCCCGCATCCACCAGCGAACACCGGACGTTCCGCGATCCCTACTCCGGAGCAAACCAGCATGACGCGAATCGTCGTCGTCGGCAGTATCAACATGGACCTGGTCACACTCGCGCCGCGTTTTCCCGACCCGGGCGAGACGCTCACCGGCGACCGGTTCCTTACGATTCCCGGTGGCAAGGGCGCGAACCAGGCGGTAGCCGCCGCACGGCTCGGTGCCTCGGTATCGATGGTCGGCTGCGTCGGCGACGATGCCTTCGGCAAGCAGCTCTATGACGGACTCGCCGCCGAGGGCATCGATGTCGGCCACGTCGCCCGTATCGATGGCATCGGCAGCGGCACCGCATCGATCACCGTCGCTGGTGGCGAGAACAATATCGTGGTGGTGCCCGCCGCGAACGGGCGGGTCACCACCGCGCAGGTCGAGGCCGCGCGCGAACTCATCCGCGGTGCCGATGCCGTCCTGGTCCAGCTCGAAATCCCGCTCGACGCGGTCGAGGCCACCTTGCGCATCGCACGGGAAGAAGGTGCACCGGTCATCCTCAATCCCGCCCCTGCGCAGCGCCTGCCGGTCGAATGGCTGTCGCACGTGCGCTTCCTCACGCCGAACCAGCACGAACTCGCCACGGTGCTCGGTGCGGAAGGTGAATCCGATTTCCGCGAACTCATGCGTCGCGCCCCCTGTCCCGTCGTGCTGACCCGCGGCGAGGACGGCGCGTGGTTCCGCGACAAGGACGACGAGCCCAGGCATCAGCCGGGTTTCAAGGTCGACGCCGTGGATAGCACGGGCGCCGGTGACACCTTCAATGCCGCTCTAGCGGTGTACCTCGCCGAGGGACTCGACACGGCCGTGCGCAAGGCGTGCGCCGCCGCCGCGATCGCGGTCTCCCGTCTGGGCGCGCAGGACGGTATGCCGCGCGCCGACGAACTCGCGGCGTTCCTGGAGACACATCGATGAGACGTAGCGGCCTGCTGCACGCCGAACTCAACCGCGTCATTGCCGCGATGGGCCATACCGACACGCTGGTGATCGCCGATGTGGGACTGCCGGTCCCCCATGGCGTGCCCTGCATCGACCTGGCGGTACTGCCCGGCACCCCATCCTTCGCGGCGGTATTCGAAGCGGTATACGCCGAACTGGCCGTGGAAAGCGTTACCGTCGCTCGCGAGATCCATGCGAAGAATCCCGCGCTCGTCGCGCTCACCCTGCGCCTCGCCAATGACGGGCTGACCGTCGACGAGGTGTCCCATGACGAACTCAAGCAGCTGGCCGCGCGCGCCGTCGCCGTGATCCGCACGGGCGAGACCTCGCCCTACGCGAACGTGATCCTGCACGCCGGCGTCACTTTCTGATGAACGCGCCCCTGGTCCGGATGCAAGACATCCACAAGGCCTTCGGCCCGGTGAAGGTGCTCGAAGGCGTGGCTTTCGAGTTGCTGCCGGGCGAAGTGCACGCCCTGATGGGCGAGAATGGCGCGGGCAAGTCCACCTTGATGAAGATCCTCACCGGGATCTACGCGCCGGACTCCGGCACCATCGAGGTGGACGGCAAGCCGGCGTCGATCACCACGCCCGCGGACGCCGAGAAGTACGGCATCGCCATCATCCATCAGGAGCTCAACCTGATTCCCGCGCTCAGCATCGCGGACAACCTCTTTCTCGGCCGCGAGATTCAGCGCTTCGGCCTGCTGGATCATCGCGCGATGACGAAGCGCGCGATGGAGTGGCTGGCCCGCGTCGGCATGGAACGTCTCGACCCCGGCACCTTGATCGAACGCCTTTCGGTCGGCCAGCAACAGATGGTCGAGATCGCGCGCGCGCTCGGCCAGAACGCACGCGTGCTGATCATGGACGAACCGACGGCGGCACTCACCGAACACGAGACCAACACGCTGTTCAAGCTCATCCGCGACCTGCGCGCGCAGGGCACGGGCATCGTCTACGTGTCGCACCGCATGGAAGAGATCTTCGCCCTGTGCGATCGCATCTCGGTGCTTCGCGACGGTCACTTCGTCGGTACGCGCCCAGTCCCCGGCCTGGCCTTCGACGAGGTGGTGAAGATGATGGTCGGGCGCACGCTCGACGCCCGTTTTCCCACGCGTACGCCGAACATCCGCGAGGTTCGCCTGAAGGTCGAACACGTGACCGGCGGCATGGTGAAGGACGTGAGCTTCGACCTGCATTCGGGCGAAGTGCTCGGCGTGGCCGGCCTGCTCGGCGCGGGGCGCACCGAACTGGCGCGCCTGTTGTTCGGCCTCGACAAGCTCAGTGAAGGCACGGTCACCCTCGACGGTAAGGTGGTGACGCCGAAGTCGCCGAACGAGGCGATCCACTCCGGCTTCGGTTTCGTCACCGAGGATCGCAAGGCGCAGGGCCTGGTGCTCGACATGAGCTTGCGCGAGAACGTCAGCCTGCCACGCGTGCCGGCGCGTGCGGGCCTCGTCGACCGCCCGGGCGAGAAGAAGCAGACGCGCGGCCTGATCGACGCACTGAAGATCCGCACGCGCGACATGGAACTCGACGTGCGCGCCCTGTCCGGCGGCAACCAGCAAAAGGTCGTCCTGGCCAAGTGGCTGGCGTTGAAGCCGCGCGTGCTCATCCTCGACGAGCCTACTCGCGGCGTCGACGTCGGCGGCAAGGCCGAGATCTACCACATCATCAATCAACTCGCGGAGCAGGGCGTGGCCATCCTCATGATTTCCTCGGAACTGCCGGAGGTGCTCGCCATGAGCGACCGCATCCTGGTCATGCACGAGGGCCGGGCGACGGCCCTGCTCGAAGCCCACGGCGTCACCCAGGAAGCCGTGATGACCGCCGCGACCGGAGGCAAGTGACATGACGCTGCAACTCAACTGGAGTCGGGCAGGTACGCTTCTCCAGCGCCTGGGCTCGGTGATCGGGCTGGCCCTGCTCTTCATCGTGCTTTCGATCATGAGTCCGGACTTCCTCACCACGGGTAACCTGCTCACGGTGTTGCGCCAGGTCTCCATCAATGCACTGATCGCCTTCGGCATGACCTTCGTGATCCTTGCCGGCGGCATCGACCTGTCCGTCGGCGCCATCCTCGCGCTCACGGGTGCGGTGACGGCCGGCCTCATGGCCGCAGGCCACGGGCTGGTGCTGTCGGCAGGCGCGGGCTTGCTGCTCGGCCTCGTGCTCGGCATGGTCAACGGCGCGCTGGTTTCCTGGGGCAAGGTCGCCCCGTTCATCGCGACCCTTGGCACGATGACGCTGCTGCGCGGCGTCACGCTCTCGTATACGCAAGGCAGCCCGATTCCGGTGACCAACTCCGGCTTCGCGCTGCTCGGTGGTGGCTACGTGGCCAACCTGATCCCGCTGCCGGTGATCTGGATGTTCGTCGCGTTCGTCCTTTGCGGTTTCCTGCTGCGCGGCACGGTGTTCGGCCGGCACGTGGTCGCCATCGGCGGCAACGAGGAAGCGGCCCGGTTGTCGGGCGTGCGCCTGTCACCGATGAAGCTGGCAATCTACGGTCTCTCGGGCCTGCTATCGGCCTTCGCCGGCATCGTGCTCACCTCGCGCCTGTATTCCGCGCAGGCCACCGCCGGTGCCGGCTACGAGCTGGACGCCATCGCCGCCGTGGTCCTCGGCGGCACCAGCCTCTCCGGCGGCCGTGGCTGGCTCTTCGGCACCCTGGTCGGCGCGCTGCTGATCGGCTTCCTGAACAACGGTCTCAACCTGCTCGGCGTAAGCTCCTTCTACCAGCAGGTGGTGAAGGGCATCGTCATCCTGATCGCCGTCCTGCTCGACAGGCGGCAATAACAACAACGAGGGAACACACCATGCGCAAACTGACATTCCTCGCCGCGGCCGCGGCAACGCTTCTCGCGGCTTGCTCGCAACAAGGCCCGGGCGAATCCGCGCCGGCAGCCGCCGCGACCGCCGGCGGCGCCGCGCCCTCGGGCACCCCCGTGGTCGGCCTCGCGCTGTCCACGCAGAACAACCCGTTCTTCGTCGAACTCAAGGACGGCGCCCAGAAGGCCGCCAAGGACGCCGGCGTGCAGCTCGTCGTGGTCGATGCGCAAGACGATCCCGCGCGCCAGATCTCCAGCGTGGAAGACCTGATCCAGAAGCGCGTATCGGTGATCCTGCTCAATCCCACCGATTCGTCGGCCCTGGCCGGCGCGGTGCAGTCCGCGCAGCGTGCGAACATCCCCGTGGTCACGCTCGACCGCGGCGTCGATGGCGCCGAAGTCGCTTCGCACATCGCCTCCGACAACGTCGCCGGCGGCAAGATGGCCGCCGATTACCTGGCCAAGGCGCTGGGCGGCAAGGGCAACATCATCGAGTTGCAGGGCGTGGCCGGTACCTCGGCGGCACGCGAGCGCGGCAAGGGCTTCGACGACGAAATCGCCACCACCGGCATGAAGGTCGTCGCACAGCAGCCCGCCAACTTCGACCGTGCGCAGGGCCTCTCGGTGAGCGAGAACCTGCTCCAGGCCAACAGCGACGTGCAGGCGATCTTCGCCCAGAACGACGAAATGGCCCTGGGCGCGGTGCAGGCCCTCGCCGGCAAGAACAAGAAGGTGCTGGTCGTCGGCTTCGACGGCACGCCGGATGGCAAGGCCGCCGTGCAAAGTGGTGAGATGGCCGCCACCGTCGCCCAGCAGCCGGAAGAAATCGGCAAGCTCGGCGTCGAGACGGCGAAGAAACTCATCGACAAGCAGCCGGTCGAGAAGTCGATCGCCGTGCCGCTGAAGCTCCTCACCAAGGAATAAGCGCGTTGACTGAAAGGCCGGGCCACCTCGAGGTGGCCCGGCCTTTTTCATGCGTCCCAGCCGGGTGGGAGGGAAGACTCAAGGTTCCACGTTGCATACCGAGAAGCGCACGGGCAACCCGAAACGATTCAGCGCGTGCAGAGCATCAGTCGTCAACTGCCACTCTATCGATGCGCCAAGGTTGCCGGCTTCGACTGTGCTGGCCATGAAGATGTCGATGAACACGTCATCGGCGCCTTGAATTTTCACTGGGTCCACTTTCGGCTTAAGCATCGCTAGCAACTCAAGAAGGATGGCGCTCACGTCCAACGATTGCCGCTTCAACGACAACTTCCACGTATTGGTGGCATACACCGGCCTATCCCTGCCTCGGATCTTGGGTTCGCCTTTTCGGTAGATGTTGGTCGGTGGGACGCCCAGCAAAACTGAAACTTGATCCACCTCGAGATCGGCGCCCTTTACGTACAGCGTAGCTTGCAGCAAGGAGTTACTCTCCCAGGTTTCCATGCACTTCTCCCTCTGGATCGTAGACGTCCCCTGTTTCGGGGTTGACGCCCCAGTCAGCTTTCCCACCGCTATGAGCGTTGTCGTCTCCTTTGATGTCATGGAAACGTCTACGTCCTTCGTTCTTTCCAACCCCATTGCGCCTCCCCCATTCCTCCGCTCCCTTGTCGGCAGGCCAAACACCGGGGGGACGACTATAGACAATGTTAGGTTGGGAAGTACCGCAGCTTATCGAGCCATAGCAGCTTTGATGATCGAACACTAATTCGTTGAAGCGGTTTGAGTCGACAAAGAAGAGACCGGCCACCGCTGCCTGAGCAACGATCAGAGGGACAGGTACCAACGTGACACGTGGTGAGGTACGAACGGGCAACGTTGTTGGCGTTACGGGAATTACTGGTAGCGTGACCGCATCTCCAGGAGATGGAGAGGGCGTGCTCGGAGACGGCGTCTGAGGACACGGGGCCTGATCGGAACCACCCGCAGTCGAACAATCGTCCATACCAGTAGGATCGATATTCACCATGGGGCTGTTTGACGCGTACGCGTATCGGTTGATTCCGAACACGTCGCCAGGAGTTGGCTTGATGGGATCGGTACTGAGAAAGCGACCTATCTCCAGATCGTCATACCGTGCCTGCATGTATGAAAATGTAGATTCTCTCTCCTCGATGTGACCGGCATACCCTGGTTGATTACCCGGTGCATCAGCAGCTGCCGGGCTTCCGTATGGGCGGTAATCGAACCGAGCAGTAACATTTCCGCTTGCATCCGTCGTTGCCACGACGTTGCCTTGTGGATCAGTCAAATAATAGGTGACTGTTTTTGTAGGAGCACTTTCAGCAAGCAGTGGCGTAAGCAATAGTGCTCCTAAAACCAGGAATACCCATAGATTTAGCTTTCGAGCACGCGCTACCCCCGCCGATGTCGACGAACACTGATTCATCCCTGTTCCCCCTGCGTCGCCTCGTTCGCGACTGTTCAATGCCACCTTAATTTTCTATCTGTGTCAAGGAAGGGTAATTGCAGCTAGTCCTGCGGCCCCGGCGCAATGACCTCGCGCTGGCCGTTGATGCCCATCGACGAAACCAGACCTGCGGCCTCCATCGCCTCGACAAGGCGCGCCGCGCGGTTATAGCCGATGCGGAACTGGCGTTGCACGAAGGAGATCGACGCGCGGCGCGAGCGGAGCACGAACGCCGCCGCTTCGTCATAAAGGGGGTCCAGCTCGGCGTCGATCCCGTCTTCGCCCGGTTCGCCGTCGATGGCTTCGCTGGCGGGACCGGCGAGGATGTCGTCCTTGTAGTCGGGCTCGCCGAACTGCTTCAGCCACGCCACGATGCGATGCACTTCCTCGTCGGCGACGAAGGCGCCGTGGATGCGTTGCGGATAGCCCGTGCCAGGCGGCAGGAACAGCATGTCGCCCTGGCCGAGCAGGCTTTCCGCGCCCATCTGATCGAGGATGGTGCGCGAGTCGATCTTCGACGACACCTGGAAAGCGACGCGCGTGGGGATGTTGGCCTTGATCAAGCCGGTGATGACATCGACGGACGGGCGCTGCGTGGCGAGGATGAGGTGGATGCCCGCGGCGCGTGCCTTCTGCGCCAGCCGCGCGATCAGTTCCTCGATCTTCTTTCCGGCGACCATCATCAGATCGGCCAGCTCGTCGATCACCACCACGATCATCGGCAACGTGTCGAGGTGCTCGGGCACTTCCGGATGCGCGGGGAAGGGGTTGAACAATGGCCTGCCGGCGGCCCGCGCCTCGCGGACCTTCTGGTTGTAACCAGCGAGGTTGCGCACGCGCAGGTCCGACATCACCTTGTAGCGGTTTTCCATTTCCGCCACGCACCAGTTCAATGCGTTGGCGGCGAGCTTCATATCGGTCACCACCGGCGCGAGCAGGTGCGGGATGCCTTCGTAGACCGAAAGCTCCAGCATCTTCGGATCGATCATGATCATGCGCACGTCGTCGGGCGTGGCCTTGTAGAGCATCGACAGGATCATCGCGTTCACCGCGACCGACTTGCCCGAGCCCGTCGTTCCCGCGACCAGCATGTGTGGTGCCTTGGCCAGGTCGGCCACCACGGGCTCGCCGGTGATGCCCTTGCCCATGGCCAGCGTCAGCAACGAATCGGAATCGCGGTATTCGGCCGAGTCGAGGATCTCCGACAAGGCGATCATCTGCCGCTGCTCGTTCGGCAACTCCAGACCCATGCACGTCTTGCCGGGGATGGTCTCCACCACGCGGATCGACGTGCGTCCGAGACCGCGGGCAAGATCCTTCATCAAGGCGACGATCTGGTTGCCGCGCACGCCAACGGCAGGCTCGACCTCGTAACGCGTGATCACCGGACCGGCGGAAGCACCGACCACCTGCACCGGCACCTTGAACTCGCGCAGGCGCTGCTCGATCAGTTCGCCGGTATCGACGAGCTCCTGTTCGGAGACCGCGGTGGTGGCGTTGGCCGGCGCGGCGGCAAGCAGGGAGAGCGGCGGCACCGTGACACCACTCGTGTCCGTCGCTCGCAAAGGACGAACCGGCGCAAGCGCGACGACAGGCGTCGACTCCACAGGCATTTCGTCGTTAGCCGCGATGGCGAATCGCGACACGGGAGCGACCGGAACAGGCGCAACAGACGGCACGGCGGCTGGAGTTACGGCCGGGGTGACCGATGGTGCGACTACTGGAGACACTGCCGGTGTAACCGATGGCGCAATGGCTGGAGTCACTGCTGCGCTGACTGACGGCGCGCTATAGGACACATCGTCTGAGCGCTTATGCGAAACCACCTCGGCAACATGCTCGACCGGCGTCGCGATGCCCCGCCCGGTGGGAGCCGACCCTGTCGGCGATTCAAACCTCGCCTCACGCTCCACGGCGCGCGCCACCACGTCCGATCCGCCCACCGCAGCCGCCGCCATCTTCGGCGCCAGCCAGGGCTCACGAATCACCGTGTCCGGCCGCTCCCGATGCCGCGGCGGCACCGGCGTGGCCACGGAGGGCCGCCCGGCCGGAACAGGTTCGCGGCGCGATGTTTCCACGCTAGGGGTGTGCGCTGCCGGTGCCGGACGTGAAGCGACCGCCTTCGTTTTCCTCCGAACGGACGCACGGTCCGGCCGACGCACCGCGGGAACGGAGCGCCTCCCCGTCGCGCGCGTCGCGGAGCGCGCGAACAAGCGCCGCATGCCACCGAGAACGAGCACGCCCAGCGGTTCGACCAGCGCGTTGCCACGCACGAGGAAAGCGGACCAGGGGACGCCCAGATACCACGGCAAGGCGACCACGACGGCGGCGACGCAGAGCAACGCCGCAAAGCCCGGGAAGCCCGAGACGGCCCCTGCCAGCCAATGGCACAGCGCGCCTCCCGCGGAGGGGTCGTCCGTGTAGTGCGACAGGACGATTCCTTCGAGCGTGGCGCTCGAAAGCAGCACGAGAAGGAAGCCCGCCCAGAAGCGAATCGCACCGGGGCCGACGGTCGGCGGGCGTCGCCGCCGAACCATCGCGACGCCGAGACGCCAGAGCAGGGGAAGCAGCCAAAGGGTGGACAGCCCGAAGGCACCGAACACGAAGGAGAGCATGCCTAACCGCGAGAACCTAGCAAGTTCTACAGTTTAGCGCGCATTCGTGCGACGCCCAAACGGAAGTGGTGGTAAGCCACTGTTCGTGTTGGAGAGCATCGCCGACAAGGTCGGCTCCCACCGAGCAGGCGACCGCGACCTGGTGGGAGCCGATTCATCGGCGATTCGGGGCAGCCTGGGGGGAGCCGACCCTGTCGGCGATTTCGCTACATCACACGCGATAGCGCGGTGCCACTTCCTTGCGCGAGAGGTTCGGCCCCATTGCCAACCGCGCCGCCTCGAACGCCTTGTACTGCGCTTCATCCTGCAGCGGAGGAATCGTCACCACCTCGCCACGGTCGTATCCGACCAGCGCCGCATCGACCAGGTCCGCCGTCTCCATCACCATGCCCGGAAGGAGCGCATCCACGTCCTTGCCCGACTTTTCCCAGATCTCCGAACGCGTGGCGCCCGGCAACACCGCCTGCGCGCGCACCTTCGTGCCTTGCACCTTCGCCGCCAGGCTCTGGGTGATGTTGACCAGATGGGCCTTCGAACCGCTGTAGATGCCGTCGAACATTTCGGGGACGAAAGCCAACACCGAAGCGATGTTGATGATGCCGCCCTTGTCGCGTGCCACGAAGGCCTTCGCGGCCGCCGCGGTCAACAAGGTGGGGGCGAGAATGTTCACGGTGATCAGCTTCTCGATCGGTTCGCTGCCGTTCTCGAGCAGGCTGCCGTCGAGCGACACACCCGCGTTGTTGACCAGCAGGGTGATCGACGCGTCCTCGGCGAGACGGCGCTCCACGGCCGAGATGTCCTTGCGATCGGTCAGGTCGGCGCGCAACACCTCGACCTTGCGGCCCGTGCGGGCGCCGATCTTCCGGGCCACCGCCTCCAGTCGATCCACGCGGCGGGCGGCCAGGATCAGGTCGTAGCCGCGATCGGCCAGACGCTCGGCGTAAACCTCGCCGATACCCGAAGAAGCGCCTGTGACCAGGGCCGTACCTTTGTTTTCAGTGCTCATGACGATGACTCCGCAGGGGTTACTTGCAAAGTGATAGTAACTAGGTTTCCCTACGATAGTGACTTCACTATCATAATGCAATGGACATCGACAAACTTTCTTCAGGTACCTGCGCGATCTCCCGGAGCCTCGCCCTGGTGGGCGACGCATGGAGTGCGCTGATCCTCCGCGACGCCAGCCGCGGCATGACGCAGTTCGACCAGTTCCGGACGAGCCTGGGCATCGCGCCGAACATCCTGTCCCGCCGATTGAAGTCCCTGACCGAGGCGGGCGTCTTGGAAAAGCGCCGCTACAGCGAACGCCCACCGCGCGACGAATACGTGCTGACCCAGGCGGGCCAGGATTTCATCCCGATCCTCGCGGCCATGGGCGAGTGGGGTCGCCGGTACAACGGCGACGGCAAACTCAGCCACCTCGTCAACGAGGAGACTGGCTGCCCGGTGCGGGCGGTCGTGGTGGACGAGTCGACGGGCAAGCCGCTCAGCGGCTTGTCGATGCGCCTGGAAATGCCCGAGGGATGGCACCCGGCCTAACGCGGGACCTGAACGCCTGCACGGTCGGCCGGGGCCGCCCGTAGGAGCTGCCCCGGCTACGAACGGCTCCCGCCTCAGCCAGGCATGGTCGCCATGTCGATCACGAAGCGATAGCGCACGTCGTTCTTGGTCAGGCGCACGAAGGTCTCGTTGATCGAGGCCATATCGACCAGCTCGATGTCGGAAACGATGCCGTGTTCAGCGCAGAAATCCATCATTTCCTGGGTTTCCGCCATGCCGCCGATGGCGGAGCCGGCGATCGTGCGGCGCGGGAGCATCAACGCGCCACCGATCATGCCGTCGATGGGCGTCAGCACACCGACCAGCACCATCGTGCCGTCGAGCTTGAGCAGGTTGATATACGGATTCAGGTCGTGCGACACCGGCACCGTGTTGAGCAGGAAATCGAAGCTGGCGGCGGCCGCCTTCATCGCTTCCGCATCCGTGGACAGAAGCACGGCATCGGCACCGAGACGCTTCGCGTCGGCTCCCTTGGATGCCGAGGTGGTGATCATCGTGACGTGCGCGCCCATCGCCTTGGCGAACTTCACGCCCATGTGGCCGAGGCCACCCAGGCCGACGACGCCCACCTTCTGTCCCGGGCCGACGTTCCAGTGACGCAGCGGCGAATAGGTGGTGATGCCGGCGCAGAGCAGCGGCGCGACCGCCTTCAGGTCGAGCTTCTCGGACACCTTCACCACGAAACGCTCCTCGACCACGACGTCGGTGGAGTAGCCGCCATAGGTCGGCGTGCTGCGGTCTTGTTCCGTACCGTTGTAGGTGAAGCTCGTGTGGTTCAGGCAGTACTGCTCGAGGTCGCGCTTGCACGACTCGCATTCACGGCACGAGTCGACCATGCAACCGACGCCGGCGTAGTCGCCGACCTTGAACTTCTTCACCGCCGAACCGACGGCCTTCACACGCCCGACGATCTCGTGGCCGGGGACCATGGGATAGATGGAGTTGCCCCAGTCGTTGTGGGCCTGGTGCAGGTCGGAATGGCAGATGCCGCTGTAGAGGATCTCGATGTGGACGTCGTGGGGACCGACGTCGCGGCGCGGAACCGTGAAGGGAACGAGGGGCGCCTTGGCCTGGGGGGCGGCGAATCCGCGGACTTCAAACATGGGAGTCATCCTCTTCTGGAGTGGTTCGGTAGCCGGTAACGGTAATGGTTCAACAATCGTTCTCGCCAGCGGGGATTACGGCACGAATCGTTGAGTTATCCTTCACAATCATGCGACCCGATAACCTTTCCCATCTCGCGGCCTTCGCCGCGGTCGCCCGCCACGCCAGCTTCCGCAAGGCAGGGGCGGAACTCACCTTGTCCACGTCGGCGATCAGTTACGCGATCCGCGGGCTCGAAGAGCGGCTGGGCGTGACCTTGTTTCACCGGACCACACGCAGTGTCTCGCTGACCGAGGCGGGGCAGCGCCTGCTCGAACGGTTGCAGCCGGCGCTCACCGACGTGAACGAAGCGCTGGAGGAAATGAACAACTTCCGCGCGACGCCCGCCGGCACCTTGCGCATCAACATGCCGCGGGTGACGGCCCAATTGTTGTTGCCGGAGCTCCTGCCCCGGTTCCTCGCCACCTATCCGGATATCCACTTCGAGGCGGTGGACAACGACAGCCTGGTCGATATCGTCGCGCTCGGATTCGATGCGGGCATCCGCTTTCTCGAAGCGGTGCCCGAAGACATGATCGCGGTGCCGATCGGAGGCGAGCAGCGTGGCGCGTGCGTGGCCTCACCGGAATACTTCGCCACGCACGGCATGCCGAAGCATCCCAACGACCTCTTCCAACACGACTGCATCCGCTTTCGCTTTCCCAGCGGGCGTCTCTACAAGTGGGAATTCGAACAGGGCGCGACGAAGCTCGACCTGGATGTGCGCGGTCGTGTCACCTTCGGCGACTTCCGTCTTTCCGTCGAAGCCGCCCTTACCGGCATCGGCGTGACCCTGGTGCTGGAAGACCAGGTGGCGGACCTCGTTCGCGAGGGGAAACTTGTCCGCGTGCTGGAGGACTGGTGCCCTCCGTACCCGGGCTTCATGCTGTATTACCCGCGCCAGCGGCGGGTGACCTCGGCCTTGCGGGCCTTCGTGGAATTCGTCCGCGACGCCCGCTGGACGGTGGCGACCGCCCGGGCACCGGGCGTATCCTAGACGGCATGCTGCGTCGCACCAAGGCGATGCGCCCCTTATCTCCGGGCCTTCCATGACCTCCACCGCTCCCGCGATCGCTCCGGGCACGCCGCCCGTCCGCGCCCCCCATGTCGGCCTGGTGATCCTTGCCCTGGCCGTGGGCGGCTTCGCCATCGGCACCACCGAGTTCGCCTCGATGAGCATGCTGCCGTTGTTCGCGCAGGGGCTCGGCATCGATGCGCCCACCGCCGGCCACGTCATCAGTGCCTACGCGCTGGGCGTGGTGGTCGGAGCGCCGATCATGACGGTGCTGGGTGCGCGCGTGCCGCGCCGCCGCCTGCTGCTGCTTCTGATGGCCATGTTCACGGTCTTCAACGGCCTCACGGGGCTATCGCCGAACTATCACTGGATGCTGGTGTTCCGTTTCCTCGCCGGACTGCCGCACGGCGCGTACTTCGGCGTGGCGGCCCTGGTCGCCTCCTCCCTGGTGCCTGCGAACCGGCGGACCCGCGCCGTGGGCCAGATGTTCCTCGGCCTCACGTTCGCGACGGTGGTGGGCGTGCCGCTGGCCAGCTGGCTCGGCCAGGCCGTGGGGTGGCGCTGGGCGTTCGCGCTCGTCGCCGTGCTCGGCATCGCAACCATGACGGCCGTGGCGGTATTCGCACCGGAAGTCGCGGCGGACAAGGACGCCAGCCCGCTACGGGAACTCGGCGCACTGAAACGTCCGCAGGTGTGGCTCACCCTGGCCATCGGCGCCATCGGCTTCGGCGGCATGTTCGCCGTCTACACGTACCTGGCCGATATCCTCATTTCCGTCACGCACATGCCGTTGCACACCGTTCCCTGGGTCATCGGCATCTTCGGTGTCGGCCTGACCGTCGGCAACATGGTGGTGCCCGTGTTCGCCGACCGCGCGCTGATGCGCACCGCGGGCGGATTACTCGTGTGGAGCATGGTGATGCTGGCGCTGTTTCCGCTGGCTGCCGGCAATGTCTGGACACTCGGGCTCGACGTCTTCCTCATCGGCATCGGCGGCGCACTCGGCACCGTATTGCAGACACGGCTGATGGATGTCGCGGGCGACGCGCAGGGACTGGCGGCTTCGTTGAATCACTCGGCATTCAATACGGCGAACGCGCTGGGGCCATTCCTCGGCGGACTTGCGATCGCGCACGGGTACGGGTGGACGTCGCCGGGATGGGTCGGCAGCCTGCTGGCCATCGCTGGGCTGGCGATCTGGTCGGTGTCCGTCACCAACGAGCGCCGCGCCATCGCCGCCGCGCCAGAGCCCTGCTGACGCCCCATCGGGCTGCACGCTCAGATGGGGCTACATGCGCGGCGCGGCGGCACGCTCGGTGGGAGCGGACCCTGTCCGCGATTCATCCCGCCTCACTTACCAATACAAAACGAACTGAAGATCGCCCCAAGCAGATCGTCGGACGAATACGTGCCGGTAATCTCGCCGAGCGCCTGCTGTGCATGACGCAGTTCTTCAGCAGCGAGTTCACCCGCGTGGCTGTCATGCAAGACGCCAGCCGTACGATCCAGATAATCGCGCACCGACTCCAGCGCCACGACGTGACGACGACGTGCGCTGAAAGCGCCCTCACCAGCACCGGCTGTCGCCAGGTCGCGCAACATCGCGCGCAGCTGATTCAGGCCTTCGCCCGTGCGTGCGGACAGCCAGAGGGTTTCGTACCCGCCCCGGTGTTCGCGATGGGCCGTCGACGCCGACAGGTCGATCTTGTTGATGACGACGACGCGGGTCGCGTGGCTTGGCGTGCCGGCGAAGAATGCGAGATCCTCGTTCGCATGCTCATCGTCGGTGACGAGCAGCGCGACATCGCAGCGTTCGAGTTGTGCGCGAGCGCGACGGATGCCCTCGCGTTCGACGACGTCGTCGGACTCGCGAAGGCCCGCTGTATCCGCGAGCTCGAAGGTGGCGCCGTCGATGCTCACCGACTCTCGCAAGACGTCGCGGGTCGTACCGGGGATATCGGTGACGATGGCGCGCTCCTGTCCTGCGAGCGCGTTCAACAGGCTGGACTTACCCGCGTTCGGGCGTCCCACGATGGCTACCACGATACCGTCGTTGAGGCGCACGCCACGGCGGGTTTCGACCAGCAAGGCGTCGAGATTCGCACGCAGGCCCGCCAGGTTTCGACCGATCACCGGATCGGCGAGGAAATCGATTTCCTCTTCGGGAAAATCGATGGCCGCCTCGATATGCACACGTAGCGCTATCAGTTCGCCGAGCAATTCGTCCACGCGCGCGGAGAACACGCCTTCCATGGAGCGCAACGCGGCGCGCGCGCCCGCTTCGGACGTGGCGGCGACGACATCGGCCACCGCTTCCGCCTGGACGAGGTCGAGCTTGCCGTTGAGGAAGGCGCGCTCGGTGAACTCACCGGGTCGCGCAAGGCGCGCGCCGAGGGCTATCGTCCGGCGAAGCAGGGCGTCGAGCAGCACGGCGCTTCCGTGGCCTTGCAACTCGAGCACGTGTTCGCCGGTGTACGAAGCCGGGCCGGGGAAATAGAGCAGGATGCCGCGATCGATCAGTTCACCGTCGCCATCGCGGAACGCGGCGAAATGGGCGTGACGCGGTACCGGCTCGCGTCCAAGCATGGCGCGGGCGATCGCCGGCGCACGTGGGCCCGAAATACGAACGGCGCCGACACCGGCCGCGCCGGCACCCGTGGCGATGGCTGCGATGGTGTCTTCGCCGTGGTTCATGGCTTACCTGTCGATAGCGAAGCGGCGCGTCTTTCGACGCGCCGCCCGGTGATCATGCCGTCTTGGCCTTGATGTCGGCCCTGTCGACACTCCGGTTGATCCACCACTGCTGGAGCAGGCTGGTGGCGCCGTTCACGGTCCAGTAAAGCACCAGACCCGAGGGGAAGAAGGCGAAGAAGACGCCGAAAATCAACGGCATCACCTTCATCATCTTGGCCTGGGTCGGGTCCATGCCGGCGGTCGGCATCATGCGCTGGGTGAGCAGGGTGACCAGGAAATAGAGCACCGGCAGCACGTAGAACGGATCGGGCGCCGAGAGATCGTGGATCCAGCCAAAGAACGGCGCGTGGCGCAGTTCGATGGACTCGGACAACACGCGGAGCAGGCCGATGAAGATCGGGAAGGTGATCAGGATGGGCAGGCAACCCGCCATCGGATTGACCTTCTCCTTCTTGTACAGCTCCATCATGGCCTGCTGCATCTTCATGCGATCGTCGCCGTAGCGCTCCTTGAGCGCGGCGACGCGGGGCTGCAACTTGCGCATGCGCGCACCCGAGCGGAACTGCGCATCGGTCAGCTTGTAGAGCGCCGCCTTGATCAGCAGCACGAGCAGGATGATCGCCACGCCCCAGTTGCCGCTGATCGCGTGCAACTGCGACAACAACCAGTGCAGCGGCTGGGCGATGATCGTCAGCCAGCCATAGTTACTGGTCAGCTCCAGGCCCGGGGCGATGACATCGAGCGTGCCTTGCAGCTTCGGACCGATGTACAAGCGCGCGACACTGTCCACGGCCTGGCCCGGCGCCACCTGGATGGTGGGACCGAACGCGCGCACGAGATAACGCGGCGTCGCCGAGTTGGGGTCGACGATGGTGCTGCTGTAGTTCACCGACTGGTCGGCCGGCGGAATCCAGGCGACGAAGAAGTAATGCTGCAGCATGCTGATCCAACCGCCGGTGATCTGGCGGTTGAGCGGCTTCTTGGTGAAATCGAGGAAGGGCAGCGATTCGAACTTGCTTTCAGGGCTGTACCACGCGGCGCCGAAGAAACTGTGCTGGGCCGGATCGGTATAGGCCTTGAACCAGTTCACCTTCTCGGCGGGAACGCGCTGCAGCTGGTGATAGGCATTGCCTGTCCATGCCGTGCTCGTTCCGTTCTCCACGCGCTGGTCGAGATCGACCACGTAGTCGGTGCGCTTCAAGGTATAACGCTTGACCACCTTGAGGCCCGACGGATCGGTCCAGGTAAGGTCGACGCTCACCGACTTCTCGCCGTCGGCCAATGCGGCCTGGGTCTTCTCCGCATGGAACAACGCGCGATGATCGGGCGCGGCGCCCGTGTTGCTGACCAGACCATCCTGGGCGGCGAAGAAATGCGCTGCCTCGTCGTCGAGCAGGCGTGCCGGCGGCGGGTTGGGATTCTTCTTGGTGACCGGCTCGTTCGGATAGGCCAGCAGTTCCGAACGGACGATGCTGCCGCCACGGGTGTCGATGGTCAGGCGGAGCACATCGTTCGACAACGTGACCAGTTCTGCCTTGCCTTCCTCGGCGGGCGCGGCGGCGTCGCCCGGCACCTTGGCCGGAGCGGCGGCGCCGGGAATGCTGCTGTCCGTGTTCGGTTTGCCGGCATCGGTCTGGGCCGCCGGGGTCGGAGCGGCCGGTTGGGGACCGTAGTCCTTCTCCCATTCTGTCCACAGCAGGTACGCCACGAACATGAGCGCGAAGAAGAGGAGCGTGCGCGTTTGATTCATTGCAGGGCCAGATCCGAATGGCGCCACGGCCGGATGGCCGGGAAAGGCGGGAAGGACGGGAAGGTCAACGCGCGATTGTGCCGTCGGCACCCTCGCGCTTCAACGGCCGGATACGGCGAAACAGGGCATCGAGCTCGGCCAGGAGCACCGCGCCGGTCTCGTCGACCGCGCTGTCGCGGGCCATGACCAGAATATCGACAGGCGGCAGGGCGGGGCGCGCATGGCGAAATGCCTCACGCGCCAGGCGCTTGATCCGGTTGCGGTCGACGGCGCGCTTGGAACAGCGCTTGGATATGGCCAGGCCGAGCCGGGCGGTGTCGAGCTCGTTATTTCCGAAGCGCAAAAGAAAACAGCGGCCGCCGAGGCGACCGCTGACTGTTCGCAACGCTGCGAAGTCGGCGGCGCGGCGAAGCCGCGCATCGCGCGGCAAGGCTGCGGCACGCACGACAGGCGAGCCGCTTACGGGATCAGGCGCTTGCGACCCTTCGCGCGGCGCGCGTTGAGGATCTTGCGGCCGTCGGCCGTGGCCATACGAGCGCGGAAGCCGTGGGTGCGGGCGCGCTTGAGCTTGCTGGGCTGGAAAGTACGCTTCATGGCGCTGACATCCGGGTGAAGATTGAATATGGCCGGAAAGTATGGCTGAGATTCGCGAGGACTGTCAACCGTTTGGGCACGGCGGCAGGGTGAAGCCCACAGCCAGGTGGACTCCGGCGAGGGGCCGGACGCTGGTAGACTTCGTCGTCCACCCCGCGCGCATGCGCCCCTTCTGTGGCAAGAATACCCGATGAGTGATCTCTGGAGACGCTGTCTCGAGCGTCTTGAAGGCGAATTGAGCGCCGAGGATGTCCATACCTGGCTGATGCCCCTGCAGCCGCGGGAGGATCCGACCGGCCTGTTCCTGTACGCGCCCAACCCCTATTCGCTGGATACGGTGCGCGAGCAATACCTGGTGAAAATCCAGTCGATCGTGGAACACCTGACGGGCCGCGCCCTGCCCGTGCGCCTGGAAGTCGGTTCGTCCGGCGGCCGCCCGGCGCCCATGCGCCCGGCGTCGGCCACGCACGCTTCCACGCCGGCATCGCCACGCGCACCGGAAGCGGCGCCGGAGCCGCCGCACGTACATAACCTCGATCCGCACTACACGTTCGAGACCTTCGTGGAAGGCAAATCGAACCAGCTGGGCAAGGCCGCGGCGATGCAGGTGGCGATGAACCCGGGCCGCGCCTATAACCCGCTGCTGCTGTACGGCGGCACGGGCCTGGGCAAGACGCACCTTATGCACGCGGCCGGCAACCTGCTGATGCAGAACAACCCGGGAGCCAAGGTGCTGTACCTGCGCTCGGAGCAGTTCGTCAGCGGCATGGTGAAGGCGCTGCAACAAAAGAACATGGACGACTTCAAGCGCCGCTTCCGCTCGGTGGACGCGCTGCTGATCGACGACATCCAGTTCTTCGCCGGCAAGGACACCACGCAGGAAGAGTTCTTCCATACCTTCAACGCGTTGTTCGAGGCGAAGCAGCAGATCATCCTCACCTGCGACCGCTATCCGAAGGAACTCGACAAGCTGGAGCCACGGTTGAAGTCGCGCCTTGGCTGGGGCTTGTCGGTGGCGATCGAGCCGCCGGATTTCGAGACGCGCGCGGCCATCCTGCTCTCCAAGGCGGCGGACAAGGGCATGGAAGTGTCCGAGGACGTGGCGATGCTGCTCGCCCGGCGCATCCGTTCGAACGTGCGCGACCTCGAGGGCGCGCTGAACACGCTTGCCGCCCGCGCCAACTTCTACCGCAAGCCGATCACCACCGACTTCGCCGAGGAAACCCTGCGCGACCTGCTGAACACGCACGCGCAAGCGGTCACCGTGCCGAACATCCAGAAGACGGTGGCGGATTACTACCAGGTGCGCCTCTCCGACCTGCTCTCCAAACGGCGTGTACGCTCCCTGGCGCGCCCCCGGCAAGTAGCCATGGCGCTATCCAAGGAATTGACCGAGCACAGCCTGCCGGAGATCGGGGAAGCCTTTGGCGGCCGCGACCATACGACGGTGCTGCACGCTTGCCGCACGATTCGCGGTTTCTGCGAGAAAGACGTGCGCATGCGCCAGGATTGGGAGCAGCTCATCCGTATATTGACGGGCTGAGAACCTGTGGATAATAGGTGGATGGATGGAGGACGGTTTTGAGGCCCGAAGTTATCCACAAGGCACCCACACGAAACCGCGTGTTCAGGCCAGTCGATATTTTTGAACAAGTCTTTGAAGAAGAAATACTTTTCAGACTTTTCAAGATATCCACCGGCCCTACAACTACCACTAATAAAATCTTAAAAACTTAAAAGCAGGAGTAGGGGACGCATGCAATTCAGCATCCAGAGGGAAGTACTGCTCAAACCCCTGCAGCAGGTGGTGGGCGTGGTGGAACGCCGCCAGACGCTGCCCGTGCTGGCCAACCTTCTGGTGCGCGCCTCCGGTAGCGAGGTGTCCTTCACCGGCACCGACCTCGAAGTGGAGATGATCGCCACCACCGCCGCCGACGGCGTGCAGGAAGGCGAGATCACGATTCCAGCGCGAAAGCTGTTCGACATCGTTCGTGCGTTGCCTGATGGCGCGAAAATCGACATCAAGTTGAACGGTGAGCGCATCGCGCTCAACGCTGGCCGCAGCCGTTTCACGTTGGCCACGCTGCCGTCGAGCGAGTTTCCGACCATCGACGAAATTGAACTGGTCGAACGGGTCACCCTGCCGGAAGAGGTCCTGCGAGACCTGATGGATCGAACCGCGTTCGCCATGGCCAATCAGGACGTGCGCTATTACTTGAACGGCATGTTGCTGGACCTTCAGGAACACACGCTGCGCTGCGTGGCCACCGATGGTCACCGTCTGGCGTTGAAGGAAACCAAGCTTGAAAGCTCGGTGTCCGCCCGCCGCCAGATCATCATCCCGCGCAAGGGCGTAAACGAGCTCATCGGCCTTTTCGAGGCCGGCGAGGGTTCGGTCGAGCTCGAGTTTGGTCGCAATCACCTGCGTGTTCGGCGCGGCGGAGTCGTTTTCACCTCGAAACTGATCGACGGCCGCTTCCCTGACTACGAGGCCGTGATTCCGCTCGGTGCCGACAAGACAGCGACGATCGAGCGTGATGTGCTGCGCAGCGCATTGCAGCGCGCGGCGATTCTTTCCAACGAAAAATACCGTGGCGTGAAGCTCGAACTCAGCCCCGGCCGTATCAGGATCGTGGCGCACAATCCCGAGCAGGAAGAAGCCCAGGAAGAAGTCGAAGCGGAGACCGTCGTCGACGATCTTGCCGTCGGCTTCAACGTGGGTTACCTGCTGGATGCCCTCGGGGCGCTTCGAGGTGACAAGGTGCGCATCAACCTGCGCGATGCCCAGTCGAGCTGCCTCCTGCAGGAAGAGGGCAACGAGGAAGCTCGCCATGTGGTGATGCCGCTTCGCCTCTGACCCGCAGGCACGTTAAAGTTCGGCCCACGACGCCGGGGATGTCTTCGACACCCCGGCGTCGTTCGTTTTAGATGGAAAAAGGCTGGGAATGAAGTTCGAGTCGTTGCGGATAGCCGGATTGCGTTGCCTGGAATCGGTGTCGTTGACCCCGGCGCCAGGGATCAACGTGTTCGTGGGCCCGAACGGCGCCGGGAAAACCAGCGTGCTGGAGGCTGCTTACCTGTTATCGCATGGCCGCTCGTTTCGAGCAGGTTCCCGCGACGTCTTGTTGAAGCGAGGTTCCAACGCTCTTTCGGTCTTTGCCGAGGTGCGGTCGGAGGACGGCCGTACCCGCCGACTGGGTCTGGGTCGTGAGGGAGGGCGTTGGCAGGCACGTGTCGACGGAGATTCGGCGGCATCGCTTGGTGCGCTGGTCCAGGAATGCGCGGTGGTGTGTTTCGAGCCGGGATCGCATGACCTGATTGCCGGGGCCTCTGACGAGCGTCGCCGATTCCTCGACTGGGGCTTGTTCCACGTGGAACATGCTTTTGTGAACCATTGGCGCCGGTATCAGCGAGCACTGAAACAGAGGAATGCGCTGCTTCGGGCCGGCGGCCCGCTCGACGGAGGGCTGCTGGAGCCGTGGGAAGCGGAGCTGGCCGTTGCGGGAGAGGGCATAACGGCGTTCCGGCGGGGCTATCTGGAGCGGTTGATCCCCCATATCCGGGAATTCACCATGAACGTTCTCCCGGAACTCGGTGACTTCTCCATCCGCTATCGGCCTGGCTGGGATGAAGCGGCCGACCTGGGAACCACATTGGCCGAGCGACGAGTGCGCGACCTGGGGCGTGGTCACACGACCGTCGGGCCCCACCGAGCGGACTTTTCCATCGCGTTTGAACATGCCCCGTTGCGCGAACATCTTTCCCGTGGGCAGGAGAAACTTTGCGCCCTGGCATGCCTGCTCGGGCAGGCCTCCCTTCACGCCGAAATTCGCGGGGAATGGCCTGTCGTCTGCCTCGATGACCTTGCATCGGAGCTCGACCGTACCCATCAAGAATGGGTCGTCGCGCAGCTTCTGGGCCGCGACGCGCAGGTCTTTATCACGGGTACCGAGATCCCGTCCGCCCTTGCCGACCAGTCCGTCACGATGTTCCACGTGGAACAGGGTGTCGTCACGGCTTTGCTATAATCAATCGACTGTCCCGACGCTTTTCCGCGCCGCATCGGGACCGCTCTCTGGCGCCATCACCAGGCATCGCATGAACGAACCTCTCGATCCGACGAATTCGAACGCCTACGACTCCGGCAGCATCAAGGTCCTGAAGGGCCTGGACGCGGTCCGCAAGCGTCCAGGCATGTACATCGGCGACACCGACGACGGTACGGGTCTGCACCACATGGTGTTCGAAGTCGTCGATAACGCCATCGACGAAGCCCTTGCCGGCTATTGCGACTACGTCACCGTCACCATCCACCAGGATGGATCGGTCAGCGTGGCCGATAACGGACGCGGCATCCCGGTCGATACCCATCCGGAAGAGGGCAGGTCCACCGCCGAAGTGGTCATGACCGTGCTCCATGCGGGCGGTAAGTTCGATGCGAACTCCTACAAGGTCTCCGGTGGCCTCCATGGCGTCGGTGTCTCCGTGGTCAACGCCCTCAGTTCCCGGCTCTGGCTCACCATCTGGCGCGAAGGCAAGGAACATCGCCAGGAATACGCCCACGGCGAGCCAGTAGCCCCCATCGCCATTACCGGCGACACCAGCCGCCGCGGCACCATGGTGCGCTTCCTGCCCAGCCCGGCCACGTTTACCAACAACATCGAATTCCATTACGACATCCTGGCGAAACGCCTGCGTGAGCTGGCCTTCCTCAACTCGGGCGTCACGATCGAACTGGTCGACGAGCGCAACGAGCGCAAGGACATCTTCGCGTACGAAGGCGGCATCAAGTCCTTCGTGCAGCACCTGGCGCAGCTCAAGACCGCGTTGCACCCGACCGTTATCAGCTTCAGCTCGCAAACCGACGGCATCACCGTCGAACTGGCGATGCAGTGGACGGATGCGTACCAGGAAACGATGTTCTGCTTCACCAACAACATCCCACAGCGTGACGGCGGTACCCATCTCACGGGCTTCCGCGCTGCGCTGACCCGGACCCTGCAGAACTACATCGAGAAGGAAGGCCTGGCGAAGAACGCCAAGGTCGGCTTGTCTGGCGACGACATGCGCGAAGGCATGATCGCCGTCCTTTCGGTGAAGGTGCCGGATCCGAAGTTCTCGTCGCAAACCAAGGACAAGCTGGTCTCCAGCGAGGTGAAGACGGCGGTAGAGCAGGTCATCAACGAGAAACTCGCCGAGTTCCTCCTCGAGCATCCGGCCGAAAGCCGCAATATCGCCTCCAAGGCGGTGGACGCCGCGCGTGCACGCGAAGCGGCCCGCAAAGCCCGCGAGATGACCCGCCGCAAGGGCGCGCTCGACATCGCGGGCCTGCCGGGCAAGCTCGCCGATTGCCAGGAAAAGGACCCGGCGTTGTCCGAACTGTTCCTGGTCGAGGGTGATTCCGCAGGTGGCTCGGCCAAGCAAGGCCGTAATCGTCGTACGCAAGCCGTGCTGCCGTTGAAGGGCAAGATCCTCAACGTGGAAAAGGCCCGTTTCGACAAGATGATCTCGTCCGCCGAAGTCGGCACCTTGATCACCGCGCTGGGCACGGGTATCGGCAAGGACGAATACAACCCGGACAAGCTGCGCTACCACCGCATCATCATCATGACCGATGCGGACGTGGACGGCTCGCACATCCGTACGCTGCTGCTCACGTTCTTCTACCGCCAGATGCCCGAGTTGATCGAGCGTGGGCACGTCTACATCGGCCTGCCGCCGCTGTACAAGGTGAAGCAGGGCAAGCAGGAGATGTACATCAAGGACGACACCGTCCTGAACGAGTACCTGATCGCCAGCGCCGTGGACAACGCGTCGCTGACGCCGGAAGAGGGCGCTCCTGGCATCGATGGCGTGACCCTCGAGAAGCTGTTGCGCGACTACCAGGCTTCGCTCGACCAGATCGCACGCCTCAGCCATCGCTTCGACACCGTGACCCTCACGGCGATGATCGAGCATGTACCCATGAATGAGGGTCTGTGGTCCGATCCGGCGAGCATGCAGGCATGGCTCGATGGTATCGCCCAGCGACTCAGTGCCAGCGGCCTGGGCAAGCCGACCTATGTCCTGCGTTTCCGCCCGGCCCTGAACGAGCAGCAAGGTGCGGCCATCGAGGTCGAGCGCATGCAGCATGGCCTCAGCCATACGTGGATCATGCCGCAGAGCTTCTTCGGCGGTACCGAGTTCCGCGCGATCCAGTCCATCTCGCAGCAGTTGGCCGAACTCGGCCTGCAACCCGGAGCGGTGGTTCGTCGTGGCAATGCCTCGCGTGGCGTGCTCAGCTTCTCCGAGGTGCGCAACTGGTTGCTCGACGAAGCCAAGAAGGGCCGCACGATCCAGCGCTTCAAGGGCCTGGGTGAAATGAATCCGGAGCAGCTGTGGGAGACCACGGTGAATCCGGAGACGCGCCGCATGCTCCAGGTCGGTATCGAAGATGCCGTCGCGGCCGATCAGATGTTCTCGATGCTGATGGGCGAGGCGGTGGAACCCCGCCGCGATTTCATCGAGGCGAACGCGCTCAAGGTCGCCAACCTGGACATCTGAGGACGCTCTACCACGCCAGTGGAAGGGACAGGAACGCCCGGTCGGCAGCGACCGGGCGTTTTTTTGTGTTCCGTCACATTTCCGCGCAACGGGGATGAAAATGCCGTTTTCAAGGCAACCTTTTACCTATAAATCGGTAAGTCCCAACATTCTCCTAACAAGTGATTGTTTTATTTGGAATTTTTTCTTGCACTGCGACTTGTTCTTAGGAATCGAATCGGGTTAACCTCTGTAGTCCCCCGGAGCACGTCACTGTGCGACGACTCCTTCAACAGAGGTCAGTCAATGAAACAGGGTTCCTTCATCAAGATGGCGCTCGCTACCGCGATCGCACTTTCCCTTGTCAGTGGCGCCGCGGTTGCCCGCGATACCGCTTCCAAGGAAAAGAAAGAAGCGCTGTATCCGAATGCCACCCGCACGGAGCCCAAGCTCGACCTCAAGAGCGAGAAAGACCAGAAGGCCATCAACGAGGGCCTGGACGCCGCCAACAATGGCGAGAAGGACAAGGCGCTGCAGATCCTGCAGCCGCTGGCCGACGGTTCGGGCACGAGCAGCAAGTACGCGCAGGCGCTCGCGCTGCAGGGCATTGCGAACCTCAAGTACAACGATGGTGACGTGAAGGGTGCGATCACCACGCTGAAGCAGGCGCTCGATATCGGCGTCATGCCGAACGACACCTACTTCCAGCTCAAGTACATGTACGTGCAGTTCCTCGTCGCCGACGAGCAGTACGCCCCCGCGCTGCAGGCACTGCAGGAATGGCGTACCGAGGGCAAGAAGGAAACCGCCGACTCATACGGCCTCGAGGGCAACATCGATTACCGCCTCGAGAAGTACCCGGAAGCGATCGCCGCGATCACCAAGGCCAAGTCCATGCCGGACGCCAAGCCGCAGGGTTCGTGGGACCAGATCCTCGCCGCCAGCTATGCCGAGACCGGCCAGGGTGACAAGGCCGCCGATCTCGCCGCCGCCGAACTGGCGAAGAACCCGAACGACCCCACCGCGCTGAACAATGCCGCTTCGGCATTGATCCAGGCGCAGAAATACCCGGAAGCGATCTCGCTGATGGAGAAGGGTCGTGCCGCCGGTGCGTTCAAGGACGAGAAGCAGTACGTGAACCTCGCCAAGGTCTACCTGATCGACGGCCAGGACCACACCGACCGCCAGGAAGCCAACGCCGCGAAGGCTGGCCAGGTGCTCGAGGACGGTCTCGCCAAGGGCGTCGTGAAGCCGAGCGCCGAGGTCTACAAGCTCCAGGGCGACGCCGCGATCACCGGCGGCAACATGAAGGCCGCGCTGGCCGCCTATCAGAAGGCTGCGCCGCTCGCGAAGGATGGCGAGGTGACGCTGAGCGTCGCGCGCCTCCAGCTACAGGAAAACAAGTACGGCGAGGCCAAGAAGGCCGCGACGGACGCCATCAGCAAGGGTGTGCAACATAAGGGTCAAGCCTACATGGTGCTCGCGGAAGCCGAGCGTGGTCTGAAGAACAAGCCGGGTGCCATCGCCGCCATGAAACAGGCAGCGCAGGACCCGGAAACGTCTGCCAAGGCCAACGCCTGGTTGAAAACCGCAGGTACCGGCAAGTAAGCGTTTGTAAAGACCCGGAAGGGGGGCTTGTGCACCGCCATAAACCCTCCCTTCAGGTGCTATACAAACGCCATATGCTGGTGTAACTTGCGTATCTTTCCGCTTGCAGAAACCTGCGTTTTCGGCAATGTCAACACGCCGAGCGCCGGAAGAGCAGTGCGGGCTCACTTCCGCTTGATTAGCTCTTGATAGTGACTGATGGCCTCAAGTAACGAATCAACCGGCCAAGCGCCGTTCAGTTGGGGGCGCACAAGTGCGTTGGCAGTAGCCATTGCACTGCACTCGTTTGCCTTCCTGCTGCTGGTCGCGCCCATGGCGCCGCCGAAGTCGCAGGAAAAGCAGAAAGAGAAGGTGGTACAGGTCGATTTCATCGAACCGCCGCCGCCGCCCCCGCCTCCTCCGCCGCCGCCGCCGGAACCCCCCAAGCAGCCGCCGCCGAAAATCATCCAACAGGTGAAGCCGCCGCCGACACCGCCGCCGCCGGCCCCACCGCCGCCGGCTGTCGAAGAGGCGAGCACGAATGCTGTTCCGGCACCGCCGCCGGCGCCTCCCGCGCCGCCTGCACCGCCGGCCGACATCGCACCTAGCGAGAATCTGTCGTACCGTCAGCGTAATCCGCCAAAGTATCCGCCGCAGGCGGTTCGCCAGCGGCATGAAGGTACGGTGGTACTTCTGGTCCTCGTGGGTGTCGACGGTGCGCCGAAAGACATCCAGATCGATCAGTCCAGCGGTTTCCGCGAACTGGACAAGGCAGCGCAGGATGCGGCAAGGAACTGGCGATTCAACCCGGGCAAGCGAGGCGGTCAGGCCGTCGAAGGCTATGCACGTGTCCCCGTTACGTTCAACCTAAACCAGCTGTAAGTTCTCCTTCACTTACTGCTCCGTTAATGTTTGATTTCCCCAAGGGTAGCGTTATGTTGCAAGACACCTCCGCTCAGCCTGCTAATCCAGGTCAAAACTCCAACGCCGACGCCCTCAAGCAGATGGGCTTCGATCACCTGATCCACAATTTCGACTTCCTCGGTTGGATTGTGTTCGTGGTGCTGGTCGCGATGTCCGTGCTCTCGTGGTACTTCATCGTCGCCAACTTCATCCGTAACAGCATGGTGCGCGCGCGCGCCGACAAGGTCATCCAGGGTTTCTGGAACACCCCGTCGACGCAGGAAGCCATTCGCATGCTCGAAGAGCAGCCGAAGGGCGAACCGTTCTCGAAGATCGCTCTCGACGCCGCTTCGGCCGTCGCTCACCACCAGGCCGCTGCCGGTGGTCGCCTCGCCGAGACGCTGTCGCGTTCGGAATTCATCGACCGCGCCCTGCGCCAGGCCGTGGCTCGCGAGAGCCTGCGTCTGGAAGGCGGCCTGACCCTGCTCGCCACGGTCGGTTCGTCGGCTCCGTTCATCGGTCTTCTCGGTACGGTGTGGGGTATCTACCACGCGCTGATCGGTATCGCCGCTTCGGGCTCCGCGTCGATGGACAAGGTCGCCGGCCCCGTCGGTGAGGCGCTGATCATGACCGCGTTCGGTCTGTTCACCGCTATCCCGGCCGTGCTTGCGTAC
Organism: Luteibacter jiangsuensis; assembly: GCF_030812295.1. Taxonomy (GTDB): domain Bacteria; phylum Pseudomonadota; class Gammaproteobacteria; order Xanthomonadales; family Rhodanobacteraceae; genus Luteibacter; species Luteibacter jiangsuensis_A. Next base: position 406,821 of record NZ_JAUSSK010000002.1, on the reverse strand, counting down.
AACTTCTTCATGCGCTCGAACCGCCTGACGTACGCCCAGTTCGACGAATTCGCGCATGACCTGCACGACTTCTTCGCCACCGGCGCCCGCGTCGAAGGCAACGCGCCGGTCGCACCTGCCAAGAAGTGAGGAACTGACCCATGGCTATGAGCAGCGGGGGCAACAGTGGCGGTCCGATGTCGGAAATCAACGTCACGCCGCTCGTCGACGTGATGCTGGTTCTGCTGATCATCTTCATGATCACGGCACCTCTGATGTCCCATAAGGTCCAGATCGATCTGCCGAAGGCTAATCCGAACGTTAAGGATGACACCCCGGTCGAACCGATGGATCTCGCGGTCAAGCCGGACGGTACGTACTTCCTCAATGACGGTGAAGTCAGCGAGGCTGAACTGAAGGCCCAGTTCGCGGTTGCGGCGGCGAAGTCGCCGCAGCCGGAACTCCAGATCCGTGCGGACCGCACCACCGAATACAGGGTGGTAAAGAAGATCCTTGGCGACGCCAAGGATGCCGGCATGGTCCACGTCGGCTTCATGTCGACTGGCAAGGAGTAACGCACCATGGCATTCAGTTCAGGCAACTCCGGTGGCCCGATGTCGGACATCAACGTCACGCCGCTCGTCGACGTGATGCTGGTGCTCCTGATCATCTTCATGATCACGGCTCCGATGCTGTCGCATAAGATCAAGATCGATCTGCCGCAGCCGAACCCGAACATCGTCAACCCAGAGAATCCGCCGGATCCCGTCCGGCTGCAGATTCGCCAGGATGGCTCGCTGTACTGGAACGACACACCGGTCGACGAGCTGGGCCTCAAGGCTCAGATCGCGGTGATCGCCCAACAGTCGAACCAGCCGGAACTGCAGATCGACGCGGATGACGCGGTCCAGTACGAGGTCGTGGCACGCGTGCTTTCCGACGCGAAGGGCCAGGGCCTGACCAAGATCGGTTTCGTCAACAACTGATCGCAACGGTCGTCCGGTAACACCGAAAACCCCGCCTTCCGGCGGGGTTTTTTTTGGGGCAGGCCTGGCCTGCCGGGATGCTTTGGTGGGAGCCGTCCCTTCCAGCAATCGGCTCCCACCAGGGCTACTGGCTCTCACCAGGGCGGTCGGTTATCCACCTGGCTTGTCAGCGCCTGCCGTTGCGATCAGGAAAGGATGTCGAGGTACGCGCGGACGGTGTTCGCCAGGCCCTGGTACAACGCCTCGCTAATCAACGCGTGGCCGATCGACACTTCCGCCAGTCCGGGAATGGCCGACTTGAACGTTCCGAGATTCGCCTGGTTGAGATCGTGCCCCGCGTTCACCGCCAGTCCTGCCTGTTGCGCGCGCGTGGCGGTATCCACGAACGACGCGAGCTCCGCGCGTGCATCGCCTTTCGCGAAAGCGGCAGCGTAAGGGCCTGTGTAAAGCTCGATACGCTGGATTCCGATGGCTTTCGCCTGTGCGAAACCCTCGCCTCCCGCGTCGACGAACACGCTGACCCGGCAACCGAGTTCGCGAAACGCCGCGACGACAGGCTTGAGCAGCTCGATGTCCTGGGTGAGGTCGAAACCGTGGTCGGAGGTGATCTGACCGTCACTGTCAGGTACCAGGGTGACCTGGGTCGGCCTCACTTCGCGGGCGAGTTCGATCAGGCCGGGATAGGCACCACGCGGACCGGCGAAGGGGTTGCCCTCGATGTTGTACTCGACGCGGCCACGGAGCAGTCCAGCCAATGTGCGTACATCGTCGGGCGTGACATGGCGCATGTCGGGGCGTGGGTGCACGGTGAGACCGCCGCAACCCGCATCGATGCAGGTGTTGGCTGCGGTGGCGATATCCGGCTCATCGCCACCGCGCGAATTGCGCAGCACGGCGATCTTGTTGAGGTTGACGCTGAGTAGGGTCATGACGGTCCATAAAAAAACGCACGCCGCCATTGCAACGTGCGTAATGACTGTCATCCCAGCATAACTCGCGCCACGTCCGTGTGGCGCACTCCACGGTCACACACACGTAGAATCAGACACGGCCCGCGGGGAAAAGGTTCAAAGCGGAAATGTGAAGACGCGGACATTCCGTTCATGACCGCGCCAGGCCACGGCGGATACCAGGCCATCGCCCAGGAGGAGTGGCTGAACCCGCCATCCTGGCGCCGGCCCCACGTCGCCTTCGAAGTGACCTGGAGTGGCCACACCGCCGGGCAGACTGAACGACACACGATGAAGGCCGTAGGAAAGCCCACCCCCATGCGCTTTCAGCACGGCTTCCTTGGCCGTCCATAAGGTGAGGAAGCCACCCAGCCGTTCCGCTTCCGGCAAGGCCACGAGCATGGCCGTCTCATCCGGTGCAAAGAATCGCTTCGAAAGTTCGAGGGCGCGGGCTCTCGGACGCACGGTCTCCACGTCGACACCGACTTCGAATCCCGCCTGCCCGCGTCCTACCGCGAGCAGGGCGACGTCACCACTGTGCGACCAGTTGAAACCCAACGTGTCGAAGGGCGGCGGGAAGCAGGGCTTTCCGCGTTCGCCGCGCTGGATGGGTGGCGCGCCCGGGCCCGCATAGGCGGCGAGCAGGCTGGCGAACGCCACTTCGCCGGCGCCACCGGACCAGCGGGTGCGCCAGATGTGGATTTCGTCGTGATCCAGAGCCGGGACGGGGAGTGGGGCTTCGCTCATTCGGTTGATCGTGCTTTGATTGGAGGGTTGGGGCAAGTGGGTTGGTGATTGGATGGCTTCGGGGGCCGTTCAAGAGCATCGCCGACAAGTCGGCTCCCACCCGGTTGCCGCCGCCTGGCGGGAGCCGACCCTGTCGGCGATGCTCTGTCGGCAGCACGAGGAACGGATCTGCAACACGCAGCCATCAGGCTCTAGAATGAGTCCGTGTCATACGGGGAGCGCCATTCGTGATTGCAGGCTGGCTATTGCTGCTGGTGTCGCTGCTCTATGTGGGCCTTCTCTTCGCGATCGCCTATGTCGGAGATCGCCGCCCCCTGTATCCACGCCAGCCCAAGCTGCGTCCCGTCGTCTACAGCCTGGCGTTGGCGGTGTACTGCTCATCGTGGACGTTCTATGGCGCGGTGGGTACCGCCGCGCGCTCCGGCTTGTCCTACCTTCCGATCTACCTCGGACCCCTGCTCCTCTTCGTCCTGGGCTTCGGCCTGCTCGAACGGTTGGTGCTCGTGGCCCGCGAGCGCAACATCACCTCGATCGCCGACTTCATCGCCGCACGTTTCGGCAAGTCGCACGGTCTCGCCGCGCTCGTCGCGATCATCGCCGTGATCGCGATCATTCCGTACATCGCGTTGCAGTTCAAAGCCGTGGCGATGTCATTCTCGGTGCTGGGTTCGGGCAGTACCGCATGGTGGTTCGGGGATACCGCGCTGTGGTGTGCCGCCCTGCTCGCCGTGTTCGCCATCCTGTTCGGTACCCGCAACATCGACGCCACCGAACATCACCACGGCATGATGCTGGCCGTGGCGGTGGAATCGCTGGTGAAGCTGCTGGCTTTCGTCGCCATCGGCGTCTACGCCTACCTGCACGGACCAGGCATCGTCGAGACCATGCGCGCGCCGATGCTCCAGGTGGAGAAAGGCAGCATGCCACCGGGCTTCGTCGCGCAAACCCTGCTCGCCTTCTGCGCGATGTTCTGCCTGCCCAGGCAATTCCAGATCGGCGTCGTCGAGTGCGAAGACCCGCGCGACCTGCGTCGTGCACGCTGGTTCTTTCCGCTCTACATGATCCTGATCTCGGTGGCCGTGCTGCCGATAGTCAGCGCCGGTCTCCACTTGCCGCAGGTAACGCAGGGCCACGTGGATGCCTGGGTGCTGAACCTGCCGATCGCACTCGGCGACAACGGCATGGCCCTGCTCGCGTTCGTCGGAGGGTTCTCGGCCGCCACCGGCATGGTCATCGTGGCCGCCGTCGCGCTGGCGACCATGATCAGCAACGACCTTGTGATGCCGGCGTTGCTGCGCGTGAAGCGCCTCGACCTCGAGCGGCGCGGCGACCTGTCGAATATCGTGTTGCTTGTTCGCCGTATCGCCATCGTGGCGCTCGCGGGACTCGCCTACATGTACTACCGCGTGATCGCGGACGCCGAGAACCTCGCCGCGACAGGCCTGCTGTCGTTCGCGGCCGTGGCGCAGTTCGCACCGGCCATCGTATCTGCGCTGTACTGGCGTGGTGCGAGCCGTGTCGGCGTGTATGTCGGCTTGTTGGCGGGTTTCATCGTCTGGGCGTACACCTTGCTGCTTCCCGCGATGACGCGCGCGGGATGGTTGCACCCCGCATGGATGGACGACGGCCCCTTCGGTATCGGCTGGCTGAAGCCGACCGAGCTGTTCCACCTGTCGGGATGGGAGTCCGTCACGCACGGAACGTTCTGGTCGTTGTTGTTCAATGTCGGCTGTCTCATCTTCATCTCGTTGCGCTTCCGCCCGAGCGTGGCCGAGCGCCTCCACGCGGCGCTCTTCGTCGATCCGTTCGTGCGCAGTGCGACGGGCGCTGGCGACTGGCGTGGCCGCGTGACCGTGCGCGACCTGGGCACGATAGCCGGCCGCATCGTCGGCGATCGGGTGACCGTGCGCGCATTCAACGAATATGGACAGCGTCATGGGGTGACGCTCTCCCCCACCGATTCCGCCGATCGTCCGCTCATCCAGTTCACCGAACGCCTCCTCGCCAGTGCCGTCGGCGCGGCCAGTGCGCGGCGCATCCTCATGGGTGCGTTGTCGGGCACGGGCCTGGATATCGCCGAAGCGATGGCCTTGATGGACGAGGCTTCGCAGGAGTTGCGCTTCAATCGTGAGTTGTTGTCGACGACGCTGGAGAATGTCTCGCAAGGGATCAGCGTGGTGGACGGCGAGATGCGACTCGTCGCGTGGAACCGTCGTTACCTGGAACTTTTCGATTATCCCGAGGGCATGGTCTACGTCGGCCTGCCGGTCGCCGACCTGATCCGCTGGAACGCCGAACACGGCGAGTGCGGTCCCGGTGAGGTGGACGAGCACGTGGCCAAGCGTATCCGCTACATGCGTGCCGGCTCGCCCCACGTGTTCCAGCGCGTACGACCGGACGGTACCGTGATCGAAATGCGCGGACGTGCCTTGCCCGGTGGCGGCTTCGTCACGACCTTCACCGATGTCACGGCATACAAGTCGGTCGAGCAGGCGTTGATCGATGCGAACGAAACGCTCGAGCAGCGCGTGGACGTGCGTACGGCGGAATTGTCCGAGGCCTTGACCGCGACGGCGATCGCGCGTCGCGAGGCGGAAGCGGCCAACGCGTCGAAAACACGCTTCCTTGCCGCCGCCAGCCACGACCTTCTCCAACCCCTGAATGCCGCGCGGCTTTTCACGTCGGCGCTTCGACAACACCCGGGACTCGACAGCGAAGCGGCCCAACTCGCGGAGCGTATCGATGCCTCGTTCCGCGCCGCGGAAGACTTGCTCGATGCCTTGCTCGATGTGTCGCGACTCGATGCCGGTAGCTACCGTCCCGAAATCGCGCCCTTCGCGCTAGCCGACCTGTTCGACTCGTTGCGGCAACAGTTCGCCGTTGTCGCCGAGCAACGTGGACTGACCCTGCACGTCGTGCCGACATCGCTGTCGGTACGCAGCGATGCGCAGCTATTGCGTCGCATCGTGGCCAACTTCCTTTCCAACGCGTTGCGTTACACGCGCGCCGGCGGCGTCGTGTTGGGTGTTCGTCGTAATGGCGAGCAAGCACGCATCGAAGTCTGGGACAGCGGTCCGGGCATCGCCGACGAGCAGCAAGCGCGGATCTTCGGCGAGTTCCAGCGGCTGGAACGCCCCTCGCCCTGGGGTGAAAAAGGCCTCGGCCTGGGACTTTCGATCTGCGACCGTCTCGCTGGCATCCTCGGTCATGCGCTGAGCCTTCGTTCGCGCGTAGGTCGCGGGAGTTGCTTCAGCATCTCGGTGCCGCGCACCGAAGCGGTGTCGCGTAAGCGTGCTCCCGCCGTCGTGCGTCCCGGTGGTGGCGAGCAGTTGCCGCTTACCGTGCTCTGCCTCGACAACGACGAGACCATCCTCGAGGGCATGCGTGCGCTGCTCGGCCGCTGGGGTGTCGATTGTCGCCTCGCGGTGGATGTGGACACGGCGTTGGAGATTCTTTCCACGACGCACGTCGACCTGATCCTCGCCGACTATCATCTTGGCGAGGGGATGGATGGACTGGAGGCGCTGCACCTGCTTGGCACGAAGATCACGCCGATGCCACCGGCGGCGATGGTCACGGCGGATGGCAGCACGGAACTGAAGCAACGCGCACGTACGCTGGGCTATCCCCTGTTGCACAAGCCGGTGCGTCCCGCCGCGCTTCGCGCCTTGCTGGTCGCGCTGGCAAAACGCACCGGCACGCACGCCGCCTGAGTCAACCTTCCTGGGAAACGCCCGGGAAGGTTTCCTTCTCCACATCGAGATGGCTCGCCGCCAGCGCGACCTGGGTACGATTCGAGACGCCGAGCTTGCGCATGATCGCCGTCATGTGCGCCTTCACCGTCGCTTCGGAAACACCCAGGTCGTAAGCGATCTGCTTGTTGAGCAGACCCTCCGCGATCATCGTGAGCACACGGAACTGCTGAGGCGTGAGCGATGCCACGCGCGCGGCCACGTCGGCTTCGTCCGCCTTGAGTTCGACGCTGCCACCGACCAATTGGTGCGGAAGCCATACATCGCCGTCGAGGACGGCGCGCACCGCCTCGACGATCTGTTCCACCGCCGCCGATTTCGGAATGTACGCGGATGCGCCGTGCGCAAGCGCACGCCGGGCGATCTGCCCTTCCTCGTGGCCGGACACGACGATCGTCGGCAAGCCGGGGTACTGCCCGCGGATATGCGCGAGCGCCGAGTAACCCCGGGCTCCCGGCATGTGCAGGTCCATCAACAGCAGGTCCGCGTCGGGCAGGGATTCGATCAGGGCGAACAGCGCCGGCACGCTGTCGGCGGTGTGCACGGTGGCGTCCGGCAGCGCCGCCAGCACCGCACGCTGCAAGGCGTCGCGGAACAGCGGATGGTCGTCTGCGATAAGGACATCGGACATGGGCTATTTGATCAACCGTTCTTCCACGAGGTTCTTCACCACGCCCGGGTCCGCCAGCGTGGACACATCGCCCAGTTGATCGGGCTGGTTTTCCGCGATCTTGCGCAAGATGCGGCGCATGATCTTGCCCGATCGTGTCTTCGGCAGGCCGGGTGCCCATTGCAGGTGATCGGGTGCGGCGATGGGTCCGATCTCCTTGCGCACGCCGGCGATCAGTTCCCGGACCAACTCGTCGCTACCCATTTCCCCGGCGACGAGGGTGACGAAGGCATAGATGCCCTGGCCCTTGATGTCGTGCGGACAACCGACCACGGCGGCTTCGGCCACTTTCGGATGCGCCACGAGCGCGCTTTCCACTTCGGCGGTGCCGATGCGATGGCCGGACACATTGATCACGTCGTCCACGCGGCCGGTGATCCAGTAGTAGCCATCCTCGTCGCGGCGCGCGCCGTCGCCGGTGAAGTAATTGCCCGGATAGGTCTTGAAGTAGGTGTCGATGAAGCGCTGGTGATCGCCGTAGACGGTGCGCATCTGCCCTGGCCACGAGTCCGTGATCACCAGGTTGCCGCTGCACGCGCCCTCCTGCCGCCGGCCCTCGGCATCGACGATGGCCGGCACGATGCCGAAGAACGGCAGCGTCGCCGAACCCGGCTTCAGGTCGGTCGCGCCCGGGAGCGGCGTGATGAGGAAGCCGCCGGTCTCCGTCTGCCACCACGTGTCGACGATCGGGCAACGCTCCTCGCCTACCACGCGGTAATACCAGTTCCACGCCTCGGGGTTGATCGGCTCGCCCACCGTGCCGAGCAGGCGCAGGCTCTTGCGCGAGGTTTTCTTCACAGGTGCGTCGCCCTCGCGCATCAGTGCGCGGATGGCGGTGGGCGCGGTGTAGAAGAGCGTGACCTTGTGCTTGTCGACCACCTGCCAGAAGCGGCTGAAGTCCGGGTAGTTCGGTACGCCGTCGAACATCACCACCGTGGCGGCATTGGCAAGCGGGCCGTAGACGACATAACTGTGACCGGTGATCCAGCCCACGTCGGCCGTGCACCAGTAGACGTCGTCCTCGCGCAGGTCGAAGGTCAACTCGTGCGTGAGGCTGGTATAGACGAGGTAGCCGCCGCTGGTGTGCAGCACGCCCTTGGGCTGGCCGGTGGACCCGGAGGTGTAAAGGGTGAAGAGTGGATCTTCCGCGTTCATCGGCTCATAGGCGCAATCGGCGGACTGCCCTTCCATCAGCGTGTGGTACCAGCGGTCGCGCGGCGACTGCAGGTTGATGGCGCCGCCGGTGCGGCGCACCACGATCACGGTTTCCACGCTGTTGGTGCGCGGCCGGGTCAACGATTCGTCCACGTTGGCCTTGAGCGGAATCTTCTTGCCGCCGCGGCAACCCTCGTCGGCCGTGACGATCAATTTGGCGCCGGAATCGGCGATGCGGCTGGCCAGGGAATCGGGCGAGAAGCCGCCGAACACCACGGAATGCACCGCGCCGATGCGCGCGCACGCGAGCATCGCCACGGCCGCCTCGGGGATCATCGGAAGGTAGATCACCACGCGGTCGCCCTTGGTCACGCCCAGGTTCTTCAACGTGTTGGCGAACTTGCATACCTCGGCGTGCAATTCCCGATAGGTGATGCTGCGCGACTCGCCCGGATCGTCGCCTTCGAAAATGATGGCCGTCTTGTCGCCATGCCGGTCGAGATGGCGGTCGAGGCAGTTGGCCGAGACGTTGAGCTGGCCATCCTCGTACCAGCGGATATGCAGGTTGTTCGGGTCGAACGACACGTCCTTGATCTTCGTCGGGGGCACGATCCAGTCCAGCCGTTCGCTCATTTCCTTCCAGAAGCCCTCGGGGTCCTGGATGGACTGCGCGTACATGCGCTCGTAGTCGCCCTTGCGGACGCGCGCCTGGGCGGCGAAGGCGGGATCGACCGGATGGATGTCGGACATGCTTGCTCCTGGAGACGAGGGTACGTGGGGCTATGTCCGAAGTTTAGCCTCGCGGCGCAACATAAAGCTGCGATGCCGCTACGACTTTGGTCGAGGTTCGACCTTTGGCGAATGGCACCCCACCCGGGTGTGTCACATGCTCGGCTCGCCAATGGTTGGGGAGACCATGATGAAGACGATCCGTTCCGGTGGCCGCAAGGCCGTCGCCCTGAGTGTGGCCTGTGCCCTCATGCTGCCCATGGCGGCGGTGCCGGACATGGCCCATGCCCAGTCCAAGTCGAAGAAGGCGTCGAGCCGCGAAGCGGAACTCGAGTCCAGGGTGAACCAGCTCGAGCAGCAGCTCGCCGAGCTCAAAGCCATGATCCAGGAACAAAAGGCCGCCACCACGCAGGCCACGGCCACGGCGCAGGCGGCGCAGACCCAGGCACAACAGACCGACGACAAGGTCGCCAAGGTGGAGAAGACCGTGGCCGCGGTACCGGCCAAGCCAACCTTCACCTCGGCACCCGGGGTGTCCGTGGCGCTGCATGGGTTCATCAACGCCAACGCGTTCACCCAGAGCAAAGGCTACACGTTCGGCAACGGCGCCAATGCCGAGTACCCGATCCCCGGCCAGGGCGGCCGCGTGAACGATTCGCTCAGCGGCGTGGACATACGCAATACGCGCTTCTGGCTCGATTTCACCGGCGCCAAGTTCACCGAGAACTGGGGCGGCGGTGGCCGCATCGAGATGGACTTCTTCGGCGGCTTCAACGGTACCGGCCCCTACAGCCAGCAGCAGCCGACACCACGCCTGCGTCAGGCATACATGGATATCACCAACGCGAACACGGGCACCACCTTCCGCGTGGGCCAGATGTGGGACCTCATGTTCCCGCTCGACTATGTTCCGCAGTCGCTCTCGCATATCGCCTTCCCGCTGGGCTACGGCACCGGCGTCATCGGTTGGCGTTATCCGGGCGTGATCTGGATGCAGGACCTCAATCATGGCTCCACGGGCACCAAGTGGCGCTTCGACCTCGCCGTGCTCGAAGGCAGTTGGAACGGCCCCGGCCTGACCACGAACTACCTCACGGCGGGCAACGCCGGCTTCAAGCCGCAGGTCGAGGCGCGAATCACGGCGAAGGGCAGCAACTGGCAGGCCTTCGCCGCCGGCCACTACAGCAAGATGGACCTGCACGGCGTGGACGGCACCGTGGTCACGCCGATCAAGAGCAACATCAAGAGCACGGCGTTCGAAGTGGGCGGCATGTGGATGCCGGGCAACTTCATCGTGAAGAGCGCTCTCTATACGGGTAACGCCATCGGCCAGATCTTCGGCGACCTGTCGCAGTTCGGCGATATCAAGGACAAGGGCGGTTACCTCCAGGTGGGTTACAAGTTCACGCCGAACTGGAGCGTCTACGGCTTCGCCTCGGCCAGCAAGCCCGACGAAGGCGACGTGCTGCGCTGGCGCGCACCGAATACGGCCGGGTTGCTGAAGAACCGCCAGCAGGCGCTCAGCCTGCAATACACCGCCGGCTCCTACGACCTCAGCGTGGAATGGATCCATTCCAATCTCGATTCGACCACGACCAATGGCCTCGGCCGGCAGAAGACGTCGGCGAACGAGTTCACCCTCAACGGCAACTACCGGTTCTGATTGGAGACCGATATGGCGACTACCGCAGGCGGCCTTCGAGCCGACGGCACGATCGGAACCAGCCACAGGCGCGTGATCTTCGCGTCCAGCCTGGGCACGGTTTTCGAGTGGTATGACTTCTACCTCTATGGATCGCTCGCCGCGATCATCGGTAAGCAGTTCTTCACCGGCCTGAACGAGACCAGCCAGTTCATCTTCGCGCTGCTCGCCTTCGCTGCCGGTTTCGCGGTGCGCCCGTTCGGCGCGATCGTGTTCGGTCGCGTCGGCGACCTCATCGGACGCAAGTACACGTTCCTGATCACCATCGTCATCATGGGTACCTCGACCTTCCTGGTCGGCGTGCTACCCGGGTATTCGACGATGGGTGTGCTCGCGCCCGTCCTGCTCATCCTGTTGCGCTTGCTGCAAGGCCTGGCACTGGGCGGCGAATACGGTGGTGCCGCCACCTATGTCGCGGAGCATGCGCCACAGGGCAAGCGTGGCCTGTACACCAGCTTCATCCAGATCACGGCCACCTTCGGTCTGTTCCTGTCGCTGCTGGTGATCCTGGGTACGCGTCTTGGGCTGGGCACCGAGCAGTTCGAAGCCTGGGGCTGGCGCATCCCGTTCCTGATCTCGGCGGTGCTGGTCGGCGTGTCGGTGTACATCCGGTTGCAGCTGCAAGAGTCGCCGGTGTTCAAGCAGATGAAGGCGGAGGGCAAGCAATCGAAGGCCCCGCTCACGGAAGCCTTCGGCCAGTGGAAGAACCTGAAACTGGTGATCTTCGCCCTGCTAGGCGCCACGGCCGGCCAGGCGGTGGTCTGGTACACGGGCCAGTTCTATTCGCTGTATTTCCTGACCCAGAGCCTGAAGATCGACGGCACCACGGCGAACCTGTTGATCGCCGCCGCGCTGCTCATCGGCACGCCGTTCTTCGTTTTCTTCGGTTGGCTGTCCGACAAGATCGGCCGCAAGACCATCGTGCTGGCCGGTTGCCTGATCGCGGCGCTGACGATGTTCCCGATCTTCAAGGGCCTTACCCACTTCGGCAATCCCGCCGTGGAAGCCGCCGCGGCCTCGGCACCGGTGGTGGTCACCGCCGACCCGAACGCATGCACGTTCCAGTTCGATCCCGTCGGCAAGAAGACCTTCACCAGCTCGTGCGACGTCGCCAAGAGCGTGCTGGCCAAGAAGGGCATCCCGTATAGCAATGCGGATGCGCCGGCGGGCACGCTGGCCACGGTGAAGGTCGGCGACCAGGTGATCGAGTCGTTCGAAGGGACGGGCCTGGACAAGGCCGCATTCACCGCGCAGAGCAAGGACTTCACCGCGAAAGTGACGGCGCAGGTCAAGGCGGCCGGCTATCCGGAAAAGGCCGATCCGGCGCAGTCGAACTACCCGATGCTGGTGTTGCTGCTGGCGATCCTCGTGCTCTACGTGACGATGGTCTACGGCCCGATCGCCGCATGGCTGGTGGAGATGTTCCCGACGCGCATCCGCTACACCTCGATGAGCCTGCCGTATCACATCGGCAACGGTTGGTTCGGCGGTTTCGTACCGACCATCGGCTTCATGCTGGTGGCCTGGAAGGGAGATATCTACTACGGGCTCTGGTACCCGGTGGCCGTGGCGTTGATGACCTTCATCGTCGGGTTGTTTTTCGTCCGCGAAACAAAGGATGTTCCGCTGGAGCATTGAGCCGGCGTTGCATCGTGGGTGATGGAAGCCGGCGGCCGCGAGGCCGCCGGCTTCTCTTTACAAGGGTCAGTCGCCCTTGGCAGCCTTCTCGATCAGGCTGGCGACATCCTTCGGATGCGAAATCATCACGACGTGCGAAGCGCCCTTCACCACGACGGTCTTCTTCGATTTCGCGCGCTCGGCCATGAAAGCCATCGAAGCGGGCGGGATGTTCTTGTCCGAATCGCCATAGATGTGCCACGACGGGATGTGCTTCCACGCCGCGGCGGTCTCCGCCTCGTTCAAGGCCGACGCGGTGATCGGACGCTGTTCCGCGGCCATCACGGTCACCTTCTTCAGCGGAACGTCACCAGCGAACTGCGCCGGGAACTTGTCCTGCTGCACGTACAGATCCTTGTCACCATTGGACAGGTCGACCGGCGGCGCGAGGGCGGGACCGAGCGTGCTGCCGGGGAACTTGCCCGAGAGGCCGGCGGCGCTTTCACCCACTTCCGGCGAGAAGGCGGCAACGTAGACCAGGGCCTTCACGTTGTCCTGTCCCTCGGCTGCCTCGGTGATCACCGAGCCACCGTAGGAGTGGCCGACCAGCACGACAGGCGTCTTGATGCCCTTCACGACATCGGCGATATACGCGGCGTCGGACTTGACGCTACGCAGCGGATTCGCCGCGGCGACCACGGTGTAGCCGTCCTTGTGCAGTTGTTCGACGACGCCGTTCCAGCTGGAGGCGTCGGCGAACGCGCCGTGCACCAGGACGACGGTGGGCTTGTCGGCGGCGAAGGCCGCCGGGCTGGCGGCCAGGGCAGCCAGCGTGGCGATACGGAGTAGCGAGCGGTGCAGCATGGGCAAATCTCCTTTTGGGGACGGGGCATCTCGGCGCGTCGGCCGATGATGGGCGTTGATTGGAGCACCCGCCTGCGACCGGTTTCTTGTCGCATTCAAGCTCGGCCCGGGCCTTGTCGTTGCTGTATCGCGCATTCTGAGACGAGAGAGTCGTACATTTGTACAATGTCAGACCCAATCCCCATGATTCGCCAGCACAAGGGCCGCGGCGCCGCCTCGAACCCGGAAGGGCGCTTCGAATCCACGCGCTTCCAGGCGGAGGACGACGGCTGGCATCGCGAAGAGGACGAGCATCGGCCGGCCACCGAAGTGCGCGAGGAACTGGCGCGCAGCGTCATCACGCGGAACGATTCCCCGGACGTCGGTTTCGACCAGGCGACCAATCCCTACCGTGGCTGCGAGCATGGCTGCATCTATTGCTATGCGCGCCCCTCGCACGCCTACCTCAACCTTTCGCCCGGCCTCGACTTCGAGACCAAGCTGTTCGCCAAGACCAACCTGGAGGAGATCCTCCGCGCGGAATTGTCCAAGCGCGGTTACGTGTGCAAGCCGATCAACATCGGCAGCAACACCGATCCCTACCAGCCGATCGAGAAGCGCTGGCGCCTGACACGTGCGGCGCTGGCGCTACTGAACGAGTGCAACCATCCCTGCACCATCGTCACGAAGAACGCGTTGATCGAGCGCGACCTCGACATCCTCGTGCCGATGGCGCAGCGCAAGCTGGTGCAGGTGTTCCTCTCGATCAATTCGCTGGACAACAAGCTGGCGTCGAAGCTGGAACCGCGTGCGAGTGCGCCGCATCGGCGGATGAAAGCGGTAGAGACGCTGGCGAACGCGGGTGTTCCCGTAGGTGTGCTGGTCGCGCCGATCATCCCGGCGCTCAACGAGCGTGACCTGGAGGCGATCGTCGAACAGGCCGGTGCGGCTGGGGCGAATTCGATCGGGTATACGTGCGTGCGCTTGCCGCATGAGCTCAAGCAGCTGTTCCGGGAGTGGTTGGAGTTGCATTACCCGGATCGCGCGGCGCACATCATCAGCCTGATTCAGCAGATGAATGGCGGGAAGGATTACGATGCGAACTTCGCGACGCGCATGCGCGGGCAGGGGGTGTTCGCGGACATTATTCGCAAGCGGGTGCAGGTGGCGATGCGGAAGGCGGGGTTGGATCGGGCTTGGGATACGGTGTTGGATACGTCGGGGTTTGTGGCGCCACGCATTGTATCGCCGCAGGGTGAGCTCTTCTGACGACGTGGCGCGCCGTGGGAGCCTTTTATACCGTCCGCGATGGGATACGCGTCACCCATGCCCAAGGACGATATATCGGCCATGAAATTCCACTCAGCCGGTTTATGATGGGAAGCCGACGCGTCGTTCGTATGCGTCCCTCACCACTCACGCGAGTCCTTCATGTACCCAGTCACTCTTGCTGGTTCTCTGGCTATCACGCGTCGTAAGTTTTTGCGCCCTGTCGTAGCCCTGACGATGGCGCTCGCAGCGGGCACAGCCGGTGCACAACAGACGGTTTCCGATCAAGTTCCACCACCGCAGGACTCGCCCTACGTCGGAACGGTGGCGATCCACGTCGACGCCAACGATACCGTGCAGGGCATCTTCCGCGTCCACGAAACCATTCCGGTGAAAGCGGGTGCGTTGACCCTGCTATACCCGCAGTGGATCCCCGGCGACCACTCTCCGACCGGCCCGATCGCGATGCTCGCCGGCCTCAAGCTCAGCGCCAATGGCAAGCCACTAGCGTGGAAGCGAGACGAATACAACGTCTACGCGTTCCACCTCGACGTGCCCGCCGGCGTCTCCACGGTCGATGCGGAATTCCAGTACCTGTCGGAGCGTGAGGATAGCGCGGACTTCGAGATCACCGACCGCATGATGGCCATGGAATGGAGCAAGGTGGCGCTATACCCCGCGGGCTACTATTCGCGCGACATCACCTTCGCGCCCAGCCTGACATTGCCGCACGGCTGGCAGCTCGGTACCGCACTGGAAACGGCCTCGAAGTCGGGCGACACCACGACCTTCAAGCCGGTGACATTGGAGAACCTGGTCGATTCCCCGGTCTATGCGGGCCAGTACTTCAAGCGGGTCGCTCTCAACCCGGGCGACAAGGCCCCGGTGTACCTGGACATCGTCGCCGACGAGCCGAAATACCTCGAGATGACGCCTGAGCAGGTCGCGGTGCATCGCGCGTTGGTCACGCAGGCGGTGAAGCTCTTCGGATCGCATCATTACGATCACTACGATTTCCTGTTCTCTCTATCGGATCAACTGGCTGGCAACGGTACGGAACACCATCAGTCCAGCGAAGACGGTCTGGGTGCCGACTACTTCACCGCCTGGAAAGAGGCAGCGTCGGAACGCGACCTGTTGGCTCACGAATACACGCATTCGTGGAACGGCAAGTTCCGTCGCCCGGCTGACTTGTGGACGCCCAACTTCAACGTGCCGATGGGCGATTCGCTTCTGTGGGTGTACGAAGGACAGACCCAGTACTGGGGGTTCGTACTGACCGCGCGCGCCGGTATGTGGACGCCACAGGAGTTTCGCGACGGGCTGGCCCTGGTTGCGGCCAACTACGAGCGCAACCGCGAAGGTTTCCAGTGGCGCACCCTCGAAGACACCACCAACGATCCGACCATCGCCAGGCGCTCGGCCCTGCCATACCGCAGCTGGCAGATGAGTGAGGATTACTACAGCGGGGGCCAGCTGATGTGGCTGGCCGTCGACGCCAAGCTTCGCAACCTGACACACGACAAGCAGTCGCTCGACGATTTCGCGCGCGCGTTCTTCGGTGTCGACAACGGTAGCTACGTACCCAAGACCTACACGTTCGACGACGTGTTGGCAGCCCTGAACGGTGTCGCCAAGTACGACTGGGCGAGCTTCCTGAATGCGCATGTCAACGCACTCGATCCGCCGCTGCAGGATGGCCTCGCGGCCACGGGCTGGAAGCTGGTCTACGACGACAAAGAGAGCGAGTACGAGAAGCAGGCGGACAGCCGCCCCCAATCCTCCCGCCATCTACTCAACTTTACGTGGTCGATCGGCCTGACCATGACCGACAGCGGCAAGGTGAACGATGTGCGCTGGGATGGTCCGGCGTTCAAGGCTGGCGTCAGCACCGGCGCCACCGTGGTCGCCGTCGATGGCAACACTTATTCGAAGGATGCCCTGACCAGCGCGATCGCCGCCGCCAAAGACAGCAAGACACCCATTGCACTGACGGTGAAGTGCCAGGGCCGCTTCCGCACGATTCCGGTGGACTATCACGGCGGTCTGCAATACCCGCATCTGGTGCGCATTGAAGGTACTCCCGATTACCTGAGCGAGATCATCGCCGCGCGCAAGTAACGTTGGGTGATACCTTCAAAAGGGAGTGCGGACGGACGGGGTTTTAGAGAATCCCGGGAATCAACGCCTTCGTACGCCTCTTGTATGCGGCGTACGTCTCACCGAATGTCTCCCCAAGCATCCGCTCCTCCATCCGTAGCTTCCGCCAGAACGACGCGAAAAGTATCAAGATGGCGACTATCCCACGGACGTCGCCCTCCTTTGCCGCGGTTCCGATGAACGCGATCAGGATACCGGTGTAGATGGGGTGGCGAATGTATCGATACGGACCAGCCTCCACAAGTTCGTGGCCGCGCTTTATCTGGACGACGCTGCTCCAGTTGCGTCCCAGTAGTACGCGCGACCAAATGGCCAGGCCCACCCCCACGACGACGATGACCAGCGAAACAGCGAACACGGGCACCGTATGCGGCACGATGCCCTCGCGCAACCAGGTGTGACCGAACCAGTCGCCCGGCCCGAGTAAGCCGAACGCCACCACCAGTGGTATCCAATAGAGCAGCACTCGGATATGCCATGGCTCGCCGCGCGCGGCACTCTTGTTACCCCTCGAACTCCATATCCACCAGGCCAACAAGACCCACCAAGCGGCGCTGATACCTTGTTTCAGCCAATCTTCCGTCGACACGGTTCGTTCTCCTTGTTCTCAGGTCATCTTAGGGGCAGACAGGTGGCACCGGCCCCTGCCGAAAGACCTCGTCATGATTGGCTCGGCCGCTATTTATACGTCGTGCCATCGAAGTGAAGTGTCGTTATCGTCTTCGTCGGTTTGATCGCCGGGCATTTCGAAGGATCTTCGTCGAAGTCGTACTCCCCCGTCACCGTGGTGACGAGTTGTAGATCGGCCAAGCCATGGCTACTGGTTTTGGCGATATTGACGACGGTTTTCTTTTGCGCGGCGGTCGAAGTGCAAGCGGCTGGGGTTTCCGCACCCATCTCATAGCCTGCCTGCCAGGAATGGGTTTCGATGGTGGCGACGTTGTCGAGCCGATGACCGTGTTGCACGTATAGCTTGAGATTCGTGGAACTATTATTCGCACAAGTGCAGTGAGTTTCATTATTCACACTCACTCCAAAAGCACGCAGACCGGGGGCCAGCATGTATCGCGCTGTATCGATGGTGATGCCTTCGAGGCGAGCGCCGCCGTCTTCGATAGCCGTGTCTTCGTGCGCATGCGCCATGACCGTGTGCCGGTCCGGTTCAAGGACAACGACGTCGAGATCGCGCATGAATTTGGAATCGTCGTTAGATTTCTGGCCGCTCTTCTCCTCGCCCGCGAGATAGGTCAGAGCAACGATGATGCGGCTATCGCGACCCGGGTCGTAGCGGCACGCATTGAACATACTGTCGCCCCATAAGGCGTCATCGCCTGCGAATCCTATGGCTTTGGCGGTTTCCGCGAACATCCCGATCTCACAGGCGTAAGGGTCGTCCGCATCGCCGGCTCGGGCTGCGGTGGCACGGCCAAAAGGCGCTAGGCCAACGAGCAGCACTATTGCCAACGTCCAATGGAAGCCAAGAGCCTGGGTTCGCACGTTCAAAGCGAGTTCCCCTGTTGTCGTTATCAATTGTAACCATCGGCATTTTCCAGCGATGTCATTAGAAGGCATCGGAGCAGGCACGTGCAGGCCCGAGTCATGGCGAACTCCTGACATGCGGATCACGCCGAAGGCCGTATGTCCCGCTAGCCGTCGATGAGCCCCGCACGAACCGCATCCGCCACGTCTTCCGGAGTATCCAGGGCGCGAGCCAGGGCATCGCGGCGAATCGCCGCCGGATGGCCGCCGGTCCACAGGCGGCGGAAGGCGGCATCGCCCCGGAGCGTACGGGCTTGGGCCAGCGTCTGTGGACGAAGCAACGCCGGCGGACCCAGGGCATCTCCGTACGCCGATACCACGTCACAACTGCCGTCATAGGCGACCAGCAACTTGTCGAGGTGCTCCTGGGTGAGGCAAGGCTGGTCAGCCACGACGACCAGCAAGGGGTAAGGCCGGCCGGCCAGCGCCGCGGCCGTGCGACGCAGGGATGAAGCCACGCCTTCTTCCCATGTAGGGTCGAACAGGATGGCGGTACCCGTCACCAGGGGAGCCAGCTGTTCGGCATGCGCGCCCAACACCACCATCAGATGGGTAGGGCCGGTGGCCCTGGCCATGCGGACGGCACGCTGGAGCAAGGTCTCACCGGCAACCGTCAGAAGCTGCTTTGGCGTGTCCAGCCGGCCGTTGCCCCCGGCAGCCAGGATGACCGCGTCATGTGCCTCGCATCCACGCATGGTATTCCGAAAAAGGCAACGAGCCAGACCCTAACGCTAGCATGTCGGGACCGGCTCACGAAGCACCGGTACACGTGAGGTCCCTGCAAGAACACGCTTGCACGAAGCCACCGGCGCCATCCCAAACGTTCTATCCTCCAATACACCCGCCAGATACCCTCCGCCTTCCCACGGCAAGCGGCTGTCCCCGGCAATGAAACACCACACCGTCAAGGCGAACGGCATCCGGCAACACTACATCGAAGCAGGCGAAGGGGCGCCGGTGGTCCTTCTGCATGGCTTTCCCGAAACGAACTACGCGTGGCGACATCAAATCCCGGTGCTCGCCCAGCACTACCGGGTGATCGCGCCCGACCTGCGCGGCTATGGCAAGACCGATAAACCCGCGACCGGATACGACAAACGCAACATGGCGCGCGACCTCGCCGCCTTGCTCGACCACCTCGGCATGGAGCGCATCTCGCTGGTCGGCCACGATCGGGGCGCACGCGTCGCGACACGCTTCACCAAGGACCATCCGCAGCGCGTGGATCGTCTCGTCGTGATGGACAACGTGCCCACGCGCATCGTCGCCCAGTCCATGAACGCCAAGGTGGCCAAGGCGTACTGGTTCTTCCTGTTCCACCAGGTGCCGGACTTGCCCGAGGCGCTGATCGCGGGTCGTGAGGATCTCTGGTTGCGCCACTTCTTCACCGACTGGTGTTACGACCCCCAGACCATACGAGGCGCGGACTTCGACGCTTACGTCGAGGCGTACCGAGCACCCGGTGCGGTGCGCGGGGCGATGGCCGACTATCGCGCCGCACCGGAGGACGTGCTCCAGGACGAGCAGGATGCGGACGTGCTGATCGGGTGCCCGACGATGTCGCTGTGGGGCGCCGACTTCGAGGCGGTCGGCGGCACCTTCGACATGGCGGCGGTGTGGAAGGGCATGGCGCATGACCTGCGTGCGGAGCCGATCGCCCAGTGCGGGCACCTGCCACAGGAAGAACAGCCGGACATCGTCAACGGCCTCCTGCTCGACTTCCTGCAGGGCTGGACGGGAGCCAAGGCGTGATGCGCGCGTGGTGGTTGCTGGCGTTCGCCGTCATCGTTTCCGTCGCCTCGGCAACCGATGTACGGGTGGGTCCGCAAGGTCCCGGCTTCTATCGCATGCGCATGGGCGGGGATGAAATCACTGCGCTGCTGGATGGCACGCATCCCTTTCCGGCGGATGAATTGCTGACGCACATCGAACGGAGCAAGATCGACAGCCTGCTTCACGCGGATTACCTCGCCTCGCCGGTGCAGGGTTCGATCAACGCCTTCCTCGTCAAGACGCCGGACAGGTTGGTGCTCATCGACACGGGCGCCGGTCCGCTCTACGCGGGCGACGGCGGCTTCCTTCCCGCCGCCCTCGCCGCCGCGGGATACCGGCCCGAAGACGTGACGGATATCCTGCTGACACACCTGCATCGCGACCATGTCGGCGGACTCATCCGTAATGGCACGATGTTCTTCCCGAACGCCATCGTGCACGTGAACAAGGCCGACTCCGATTTCTGGTTGGACCCCGCCAACGAGCCGAAGGTGCCCAAGATCCTCCTGCCGATGTTCGCCGGCGCGATGGATTCGCTCGGACCCTATCTGAAGGCAGGACATGTCGTGACCTTCAGCGGCGAGACCGACATCCTGCCGGGCATTCGTTCCCTACCGGCTCCCGGTCATACACCTGGCCACACGTGGTACCTGGTCAGCAGCGGCGACGAGCACCTGCTTGCCTGGGGGGACACCGTGCACGTCGCGACGGTCCAGCTGGCGGAGCCTGGCGTCTCCATCCGCTACGACTACGATGAAGCCGCAGCGGCCACGTCGCGCAAGCGGGCGCTGGATGAAGCCACGGCCAAGGGCTACTGGGTCGCCGCGGCGCACGTATCGTTCCCAGGGCTGGGCCACCTCAAGCGCGCTGGCGACGGCTACCAGTGGGTGCCTGTGAACTACGATCGCACCCCCTGACCTGGCGGAGGCATCACCGGCATAGGTGGTTGGCACGACCACGCGGGCCAGCGGATCGTTCGTTGGAAACTCATTTGTCCGTACGGTCTACCGCCGGGTGGCGCCCAGCCGAATTGCCTTAGCGAAGACCTACGACCTGTGGCGTATTCCAACAATGAGATCGTGTTGCATAGTGTGTAAGACGCATACCGGATGATCGGCTGCATATGGAATCACCCATTCAAGGAATGAATGTATGGACACGACAAAATGGCCGATTTTCTGAGTGACCAGTACTGGAGTTCTTCCGATCGCTGAAGACGGTACTTCATGCAGCGACGCCGTACAGGGAGGTACCGTCATGATCGCGATCGCAGGGATGAGTTGTCACTTTCCGGGTGCGGAGGGTCTTGACGCCTACTGGCGCCTCATCAGTGCCAATCGTTCCGCCATCGGCGACCCGCCAGCTTACCGTCGTGAGTTCATCCGTCAGGCAGAGGTGCTTCAGATTCCCGTGCGAGGCGGATATATCGAGCATGAAGGCCGCTTCGACCCACGCCTTTTCCACATTCCAGAGCGTGAGGCGGCCAGGATGGACCCGCAGCAAAAGCTGGTCCTCATACATGCGTGCAGAGCGCTGGAAGATGCGGGACTGACCTTCGACGAAATCGGAGGTAGCCGAACCGGGGTATTCGTAGGAGCGATGACTAACGACCTGGCGTATCTGAAATGGGGCGACGTCGCACAAACGCTACCGGAGGACATCACCGGCAACGGCTTATGCCTGATTGCCAATCGCCTCTCCTATGAACTCGATCTTCGTGGACCCAGTATGACCATCGACACGGCATGTTCGTCGTCGTTGGTGGCGATGCACCACGCAGTCAGGTCGCTGCGTGAATTCGAGTGTGACTTCGCCTTGGTCGCGGGCGTCAACGTCATCCTGTCCACCTTGTTGCAAAAGTTCTATCGAGATGCAGGAGTTGGTGCGTCGGATGGTGGATGCCGTTCTTACAGCCGCGATGCCAATGGAATGGGTCGCTCCGAGGGCGTAGGGGTGCTGCTTCTCCAGCGGGAGCAGGATCTGCCGGTGCGGTGCCGAAAAAGCTATGCCGCCGTGAATGCCACGGGGGTCAATCACGGAGGGCAGTCAAACAGGTTTACCGCTCCCAGCGTACAGGCGCAGGTGGAACTTCTTCGGCAGACCTACGCGAGCGCTGGAATCCAGCCCCATGAGATCGCCTATGTGGAGGGTCACGGGACGGGCATCCAGCAAGGCGACCTCATGGAAATAAGGGCACTACAACAAGTGTTCAGTGGTCGCGACCCGCCATGTTGGCTCGGATCGATAAAAAGCCTTATCGGCCATGCGGAAGCCGCATCGGGCATTGCTGGCGTGATCAAGATAGCTCTCATGATCCATTACGCGCACATTCCGCCGAGCGCGTACGCCGACTCACCCGCACCTCTCCTCGACGCATGTTCTCCGGTGCAGCTCATGAAGGCCATGAGGTCGCTGAATCCCCGGCGCAGGCATTTCATGGGAGTCAGCGCGTTCGGTCTTGGTGGTACCAACGCCCATGCGCTTTTAACGTCTCATCGATTCGGATAAGGACTTCTCCGTTGATACCGGGGCCGGTCATATATCCAATCTCGAATGCCCACACTTCGTCACACGCGCCCTCGTCGACTTCATCGATCAATGGTGATGGCCGAAAGTACGCCAAGACTAGCGAAGGAAACCTCGTGCGAGCGCGATGGCCAGTGCGTGCGCGCGGTTGCTGGCGTGCAGCTTGCCCATCGCGTTGGACAGGTATTCCTTCACCGTTTCCGTGGACAGCCCCAGCCGCTGCGCAATCTGTTTGTTCGACAGGCCGGCGCCAACGCCCCGAAGCACGGCGATCTCCCGGTCGGTCAGGCATTCATCCCCGCTGTGTTCCGCCAGCTGTTGCGCCACTTCCGGCGATACGCGCAGATCACCCTCATGGACGGACCGGACGGTCGAGACGAGGTCGTCGGCCAGTGAAGTCTTCAGGAGATAGCCCTGGGCACCCGCGTCAAGCGCGCGACGCGCGGAGGCATCGCCGGCATAGGTGGTCAACACGACCACGCGGGCCAGCGGATCGATCCTGCGCATCGCTGCGATGACCTGGTCGCCCGACAGGTCGGGCAACATCAGGTCCACCAGGGCCACGTCCGGGCGCAGCGTCCGGAACGCATCGATCGCCGATTTTCCCGTGTCCGCTTCACCGGCTACGACCATGCCCGGATCGGCAGACAACATCGCCACCACACCCGCACGGAAGAGCGGATGGTCGTCGACAACGAGGATGCGGAGGGGGCGTGCGGTCATGGGAGCCGTCGAATCGGTACGGGCGCGAGCTTACCCTAAGCGACCCTGGTGACCTATCGGCTGCCCGATCGGACGGTGGCGCGCCTGCGCTCGAGGCCATGGTTCCGCTGATCCAGGGTCTGCCGGCTCAGAAGGCGAACGAGATCATCACGCGATCGAACGAGAAGGGCCGATTGCCGGGATTGAGGTTGTTCGCACCGCCGCTGGAGCGTTCCCACCGGTTGCGCAACTGCAAGCCTCGCCATCGCCCGTCGAGCCGATAGATGACATCGACATACACATCGTGGCTGTCACCGCGGTACAGCGTGCGATATCGTGTGTAGGCGGTCACGATTTGCAGGCGGCCGGCGAGGAATGCCTGCTTCGCCTTCAACTTCCACGCATCACCGGGACCCTGTTCCACCAGACCGCGCAACATGGACGTCGTATAGAGCGGGTCGGTGGCATAGGTCGCGGTATAGGGGGAGATGAGGGCGCCGCCACCGATCGTTCCCGACGCCTGTCGCATCACCCGGTTCCATGCAAGATCCACGGTCGTATCGCGTATGCGCATGCCCATGTCCACACCGGGGATCTCGCTGCGTACCCGTGTACCGGCAACGCCGATGACCCGGATCCTCGTATCGACGAGGGTGTTCCCGCTACCGCTCCATTCCTCGACAAGTTGTCCGGCGAGGAACGGTGTCCACTCGCCACGGGATTGGAATGTCCAGGTGCCTTCCAGGTACGTCATGCGAGCAAAGCGAAGGAAGTCGTAGAACCACGCCTCGCCCTTGAACGGGCCGGAGGTGTATGCGACGCCGGCTGACCACGTACCCCCGAACGCGCGGGCGTCCGCAGGCAGCGCACCGTTGCCGCCGTAAATGGGGTCGCCGTCGTAGTTCGTCGGGTAGTAAAGATTGTCGGGGTGGAAGCGATCGGAGGTACGGCTCTTCCAGTCGTAGCTTCGGATCAGCCGGACTACCCATCCCTCCGCGGGCCGGGCCTCGAGTGCCATGGCGCGATACGAAGCCGGCAGCACGCGCGAATCGCTTATCCCCAACCAGGGCGTATCGATGTACTGGTCGCCGATGCGTACCGTCCATGCATCGTTCCGGAACTGCACATAGGCCTGGCTGACGGCGGTCAATGCATTTTCGCGGCCCATCAAGGTCGCGTCGAGCCGGCGCGTCGCCGACGGCCGGGTGCCGAGCGCATTCGCGGTGACCAGGGATGCACCGGCCGAGAACCCCCCACCGAACTCGCGGCTTTGCGCATTGAGCAGCCATGCCGTCGCGAAGGCCGATGCATCCGGCGTGTGCGGATCGCTGTACGCGCGGCGATAGTCGTAGACACGGAGGCTGCCGTCGACGTGGCCTTCGGCCAAGGCATCAGTAGCGGTCGAGATGGGTACGTGGCACGCGAGCAGGACGAGGCCCAAAGACGCAGGGCGGCGCCATGCCCGGGCTCTGCCGGGTTCCTGGGCGGACATGGAAAGGGCATGACGATAGTTGCACCCAGCATGGATGCTTTCACGGACATGCGGATTGGAGATACCTGCCAGGGAATCCCCCCATACAGGGGGTCACGCATATGCCACGGGCGGATAGCATCCAAGCCAAGATGCAACACGAAACAGTCGCGCCGCGTACCTCCCCAAGCCACGCGCGGACGCGCGTGGTGCGGCAGCTCCTGAACCAGGCGCTCCGCCAGCTGGCCGACTTCGACCGCGCGGACCGCGCCGCCTGCGCGCACTACATTGCCCTGGCGTTGCGCATACACCGGGAATCGACGGAAGGGCATGGCGAACGGCGCCAGGGGAGTGGCTTGGCGGCCTGGCAAGTCCAGGTGGTGGAGGAACTCGCCCTCACGCGACTCGATACGCCGCTCGCGATCACCAAACTGGCTGCCGCATGCAATCTGTCACGAGGCTACTTCAGCCGAGCGTTCAAGGCGACCTTTGGCGAGAGCCCGCATCGTTGGCGTCATGGTAAACGCCTGGAACAGGCGTGCCACCGGCTTGCCCATTCCAACGAAGCCATCGCCGATATCGCGATAGCCTTCGGCTTCAACGACCAGGCCCACTTCACGCGTGCCTTCAAGAGCGCCTTGGGGATGACGCCAAACGTCTACCGGAGGCGTGGCAAATCATCATGATTCGAACGCAGATTCTCCATGCCACCCTGGCGCTGGCGATCGTGCCGGCCACCTTCGCTTCGATATGGGACTTCGCGGTCGGTCCCCAATACGACACCACTCATGTGTATGTTGCCGCCGGCAAGAAAGGCTGACGCCCCTGGGGCAAGTGGCTTTGTACTTCTTGCCCCCTTCCATCGCCCTGCCGGTCCGGTGCTTCCTCGCGAGTCGAAGCAACGGCCGTGCCACCTTCGTCATAAAAATCGACATCAAGAAAACGTGATGTTTTTGTGAGATAGATTTCACGATTTAGATCGTGCATATCTTTCCTGTAGGAGTATTTGAGCTATAAAAAACCACGGGTCACATTCCGGTATCCATGCCGGCTGAACCATGGAAGAAAGCTGCAGGGGGAGTGGCGCACGCGATGGATAATTCGTACCCATCCAGATGGACTAGCGAGCGGAATTTCCGGACAGGCGGCTGCCTGGGCCGAAACCATTCCAGCAGTCCTCGAGCCGGGAATCCCGGCTTTTCCCACATCGGGGCCCGACATCCCCCGCCCCTGGCACGCTGCCGATTACGACCAAGCCTGACTTGAGACTTCTCGTCGTTCGACGGGACGCATGACGTCCGCGCGTGATCGTGCGCGGACGTAAATAAAAAGAAAAACAAGCCCACTACCCGGACGCGTTCCCGCGTTCGCGGCCCTTTGCGCGCCTGCGTTTCACGTTTCCAACCACGCTCCCCCGTGCATCAGCCCATGCAAAAGGAAATCGTATGAACAAGATACATAGCAAAGTCTGGAACCGCGCACTGAACCAGCTCGTGGTCGCGTCCGAGATAGCCACCTGCCACTGCGGTGGCAGCTCGGGACAAGGAAGCCGCCGAACGTCGGCGCGTGGTGTGGTTCCCATGGCCTTGACCCTGTTGATGGCGGCGGGATGGATAGGATGGAGTGGGTCGGCCGAGGCACAGGCGGTCGATTGCACTGGAGCACCCTATAACGCCTATAACAGCACCGCATCGTGCATGGGCTATGCGTCTGCCGCCAGCGGGATCGGGGCCACGGCCGTTGGGTCGCTGGCAAGAGCCAACGTATTGGGCGCGTTGGCGCTCGGCTATAGCTCGACTTCCAATGCCCAGAACGGAATAGCCATTGGCTTCGGAGCCTATTCCAATGCCATCAATTCCGTTTACATCGGCGCGCGTACCGCAAGCGGCACGGGTGCGCTTGCCGCGGGTGCCATCGGCGTCGGCACCGACGTTACCGCTTCCGGCGGAAATTCCATCGCCATCGGTACGCACTCCGAGTCGACCGCCGGCCAAGGTGTCGCCTTGGGTATCAACTCGAGCGCCACGGCAACCGCCGCGACGGCAATAGGCCCGGTGGTCACTGTCGCTGCAGTGGGCGCCGTCGGCATGGGAAACAACGCATCGGTCGACGTAAACTCCTCCTACAGCATCGCTATCGGTGGCCTGGCGAAGGTGGTGGGCGCGCAGAACGCCGTCGCCCTCGGTACGTCCGCCTCGGCAAACAATGGACAAGCCACTGCCCTGGGTGCCTACGCGGTAGCCACGGGGGACGGAGCGACCGCGGCAGGACTTGCCTCGCAAAGTCTTTTCTCCCACGCGACCGCCATCGGTTGGCAGGCCTACTCGACCGCGCTCAATGCGATCTACCTGGGATCCCGCAGCACCGGGACCGGCGCATCGGCCGAGTCGGCCATCGCCATCGGTACGGATGTGAATTCGTCGGGCACCTATTCCATCGGCATGGGCTTGCAGGCGAACGCGAGCCAGGCGGACGCCATCGCCATCGGCAGGCAGGCGAAGGCCACCGGTATCAATTCCATGTACCTGGGCGCCCTTCCCAGCGGCATCGCCGGTAGCGGCGCCACGGCGAACAACGCGATCGCCGTAGGTATCGACGTCACCGCCAGCGGCGTGGGGGCCGTCGGCATAGGTAACTTCACGCTGGCCTCGGGTACGAACAGCACCGCCCTGGGCAGCAGTTCGGCGACGGCGACGAACGCGGTGGCGCTGGGTCGCGTGAGCACTGCCTCGGGCAACAACAGCGTGGCGGTCGGCACGTCATCGCAGGCACTGGCGGCATCCACCATCGCCATCGGCGACACGAACACCGTCGCCGCCGGTGCCGGCGCGGGTTCGTTCGCCGCGGGTCACAATTCGCAGGTGCTCGGCGGTCTCGGCGCCGTCGCCTTGGGTGAAGCGCAGACCGCCAACGGTAACGGTGCGGTCGCCATCGGCGATCCGAACTCCGCCATCGGCAATGGTGCCGTGACCGTCGGTTCGAACAACACCGCGAACGGCGATGGCGCGGTGGCGGCGGGTAACGGCAACAACGCCCAAGGTGTTGGCTCCGTGGCCCTGGGCAACACCAGCAGCGCACTCGGTGCCGGCTCGGTGGCTTTCGGCAACACGGCCACGGCGAACAACGCGAACGACGTCGCGCTGGGCTCGGGGTCGACCACCGACACGGCGGTGGGCACGACGGGCGCCACCATCAACGGTACCGTCTATGCCTTCGCGGGCACGACGCCGGGAAGCACGGTGAGCGTCGGTGCCACGGGTGCGGAGCGCACCATCACCAATGTGGCGGCGGGCCGCATCGACGGCGGCAGCACCGATGCCATCAATGGATCGCAGCTGTTCGCGACCAACCAGGCGGTCGGAACGTTGGGCACGAGTGTCACCAACCTCGGCGACACGGTGACGAACCTGGGGAACACCATCGCCACGACGATCGGTGGCGGTACGACCTACGACCCGAGCACGGGCAATATCACCACCAGCGTCTCCTACGGCGGCAATACCTACAGCTCGCTGCAGCAGATCTTCAACCAGATCGGTGGTGATGTGACCGCGGGCGCCGTGCATTACTACAGCGTCAACGATAACGGCACGCCGGGAGCGAACTATGCCAACGACGGCGCCAGCGGCCTCAACGCCCTGGCGGCGGGTATCGGCGCCACGGCCACCGCCGATAACGCAACCGCCTTGGGCCAGGGCACCGGCGTGTCCGTGCTCGGCGGCGTGGCGCTGGGTTCCGGCGCGGTATCCGATCGCGCGATCGCTCCCGCCTCCGGTTCGATCCTGGTCGGCACCAACGTCATCCCTTACAACACGACCGACCGTAACCTGCTCGGCTCGGTATCCGTGGGTAACGCCACCGATTTCCGCCAGATCACCAACGTGGCGGACGGCACGGAGGATCAGGACGCGGTGACCTTGCGCCAGTTGAAGGGCGCCATGAGCTCATTCTCGGTGACGCCGATCAAGTACTTCCACGCCAATTCCACCGCCACCGACTCGGCGGCCATCGGTGCGGAGTCCGTCGCGATCGGCCCGCAGACCACGGTGAACGGTGACAACGGCATCGGCATGGGCAAC
Source organism: Luteibacter jiangsuensis (assembly GCF_030812295.1). Lineage (GTDB taxonomy): Bacteria > Pseudomonadota > Gammaproteobacteria > Xanthomonadales > Rhodanobacteraceae > Luteibacter > Luteibacter jiangsuensis_A. Next base: position 378,172 of record NZ_JAUSSK010000002.1, on the reverse strand, counting down.
GGCGCGATCGTGCAGCAGACCGCACCGGGCGGTACCGCGATCGGCCAGAACGCGACGGTGAACCTCGCCGATGGCGTGGCGCTGGGCACCAATGCGGTGTCGAACGGTATCCAGGCGTTGGCCCTGGGCGCGGGTTCGCAGGCGGCGTTCGCCGGCAGCGTGGCACTGGGTTCGGGTTCGTCGACGGATGCGGCGGTGGGTACCGCCAATGCGGTGATCAACGGCACCACCTACGCCTTCGCAGGCACGACACCGGGTTCGACGGTGAGCGTGGGCGCGGTCGGCGCGGAGCGGACCATCACCAACGTGGCGGCGGGCCGTGTCGACGGTGGCAGCACCGATGCCATCAATGGGTCGCAGCTGTTCGCGGCCAACCAGGCGATCGGCACGGTGGGTACCAGCGTCACCAACCTCGGCAACACGGTAACGAACCTGGGGGACACCATCGCCACGACGATCGGCGGCGGCACCACCTACGATCCGGCCACCGGCACGATCAACACCAGCATCACGTACGGTGGCAACACGTACAGCTCGCTGCAGCAGATCTTCAACCAGATCGATACTGGCGGCATCAAGTACTTCCACGCCAACTCCAACCTGGCCGATTCCCTGCCGAATGGATTGAACAGCGTGGCGATCGGGCCGGTATCGACCGCGAACACGGAAAACGCCGTATCGATCGGCAACGGTGCCACCGCCGGTGCCAACGTGGGTGACGTGGCCTTGGGCGCGGGTAGCACCACGGGAACGGTGGTCCAGACCGCCAGTGGAACCATCGCTGGCAACACCTATGCCTACGCCGGTACCACGCCCGGCAGCACGGTGAGCGTCGGCGCCGTGGGTGCGGAGCGCACCGTCACCAACGTCGCGGCAGGACAGGTGAACGGCAACAGCACGGATGCGATCAACGGTTCGCAGCTGTTCGCCACGAACCAGGCACTGGAAACGTTGAACGACACGGTGGCCGCCAACGCCATCCACTACTACAGCGTCAATGACAACGGCACGCAGGGCGGTAACTACGCCAACGACGGCGCAACCGGCATCAATGCACTGGCGGCGGGTGTCGGGGCGACGGCAACCGCGGACAACGCGACAGCCCTGGGCCAGGGCACCGGTGTCTCCGTGCTGGGCGGTGTCGCGCTGGGGTCGGGCGCCGTGTCGAATCGCGCGATCGCTCCCACATCCGGCTCGATTCTCGTCGGCACCAATGTGATTCCGTACAACACCACGGATCGCACCCTGCTTGGCGCGGTATCGGTGGGTAACGCCACGGACTTCCGCCAGATCACCAACCTGGCGGACGGTACGCAAGACCAGGACGCGGTGTCGTTGCGTCAGCTGAAGGGCGCCATGAGCTCGTTCTCGGTGACGCCGATCAAGTACTTCCATGCCAATTCGACCGCTTCCGATTCGTTGGCGGCAGGTGCCGAGTCGGTGGCGATCGGTCCGCAGACCACGGTGAACGGCAACAACGGCATCGGCATGGGCAACGGCGCGATCGTGCAGCAGACGGCGCCGGGCGGCACGGCGATCGGCCAGAACGCGACGGTGAACCTTGCCGACGGCGTGGCGCTGGGCACCAATGCGGTATCGAACGGCATCCAGGCGTTGGCCCTGGGCGCGGGGTCGCAGGCGGCGTTCGCCGGTAGCGTGGCCCTGGGTTCGGGTTCGTCGACGGATGCGGCGGTGGGTACGGCGAGCACCACGCTCAACGGCACCACCTATGCTTTCGCGGGCACGACGCCGGGCTCGACGGTGAGCGTGGGTGCGTTGGGCGCCGAGCGCACGATCACCAACCTGGCGGCCGGCCGGATCAGTGGCAGCAGCACGGACGCGATCAACGGCTCGCAGCTGTACGCGACCAACCAGACGCTGGAGTTGCTCGGCTCGCAGATCATCAACCTGTCCAACGCCGTCAACAACTTCCCGGCCGGAGGCGGTGGCAGCACCACCAACAATACCTACCAGAACAGCGGCGACAACAACACGGCCTCGACCGCCACGGGCGACAACAGCACGGCGATCGGCGCGGGCTCCTCCGCCACGGGCGACAACAGCGTCGCCATCGGTGCGGGCTCGGTGGCCAATCAATCCAACACCGTTTCCGTGGGTTCGGTAGGCAACGAGCGCACCGTCACCAACGTGGCTGCCGGTGTGAACAGCACCGACGCGGTGAACGTGGGCCAGTTGGACCAGGCGATCGAGAGCGCGAAGAACTGGACCAAGAGCTACGTCGACCAGCGCTTCCAGAGCGTGGACCAGGAACTCAATCGCATCGGCAACCGCGCCAACGCGGGCATCGCCTCGGCGATGGCCATGGCCAGCCTGCCGCAGGCCTACCAGCCGAACCAGAACGCGGCGGCGGTGGCGGTCGGCAGTTTCCACGGCGAGACCGGCATCGCCGTCGGCATGTCGACGATCACGGAAAGCGGACGCTACATCATGAAGCTCAATGCCACGACGAACTCGCGCGGCGATGCCGGCGCGGGCATCGGCGCGGGCGTGGTGTGGTGAGGAGCGAACCCATGAATGCTATCGAAGGAATCAAGAACATGCGCGCATCGTTGAAAGGCATCTCCGTGGTCTCGCTTGCACTGGCACTGGCGGCCTGTGGAAACATCAGCCACGACGTGGCGAAGGACGGCCGTTCGGCAGGCGAAGTGGTGTGGCCCGCGGTGGGCGAGGTCACGCCCATGCACAAGGGAGGCACGTTTCCCAACCTGTCGAACTTGCGGCTGATGAGATCCGGGCTCAATAAGCAGCAGGTGTCCGACTTGATCGGATACCCGCACTTCAGCGAAGGCATCTGGGGCGTGAGGGAATGGAACTACGTGTTCAACTTCCGCAAGCCCGGCAGCGACGAAGTGACCGTGTGCCAGTACAAGGTGTTGTTCGACGACGACAAGCTGGCTCGCAGCTTCTACTGGAAACCCGAGGCGTGTGCCGACTTGCTGAAGGACGCGGCGCCCGCTCCCGTACCGGTAGCCCCCGCGCCGGTCGCGGCACGCAAGCCTCGCGTACTGTCCGCCGATGCACTCTTCGCGTTCGACAGCGCCGAGTTGGCGCCAGCCGGCAAGGGCAGCCTGGACGAGATGGCCAGGGCGTTGCGTGACCAGGGCGACACGCTGCGATCCGTGCGCATCGTCGGCTATACCGATCGTCTCGGTAGCGACGCCTACAACCGCACCTTGTCGCAACGCCGTGCGGAGGCGGTGAAGGGTTACCTGGTGGCACAGGGCATCCCCGCCGATCGCGTGACCGCGGAGGGCCTGGGCGAGGCCGATCCGGTGAAGGGTTGCGAGGAGGCAGCCCACGGACAGTTGATCGCATGCCTGGCACCGAATCGCCGGGTGGAGGTTTGGGTGACTGGCGTCGAGTAGGAACAGGCGGCCGATAGGGTTGGCCCCGTGGCCGGGAACCCCGGTCACGGGGCCAATGGATGACCGCCTCGTGACTCTCGAGACGTTCTTCGTGAGTCAGGTTCGCGCCGCGGACGGCCAGGCGGATTTCACCACGGTCTGGGAACAAACCGACGGCAGGCGGCGTATGCGCCGTGTGCAGGCGCAATGTACCGACCAGCGCGTTGCAACAATGACGCTGGCTCGACATCGAACGCTTGGCCCGAGGGAGACCAGGGCATGTTGATAAGCCGCCACGATCCCCCCGGGTGGCGTGCCTATACCGTTGGACCAGGTTCGCCGCGGGGGTGCGTATCTCGGCAACCTCATTCATGAATTATCGATATGAGATCTTGCGGATTCGAGATCTACAAACCCAGCCGCGAATGGCCTACCCTCGGCTGGCTAGCCCCGGCCGCCTGTCCAGGCATACCCCAACAGCGCTGAGGACCGACCCATGGATCCGTCGAACGACTGGAAATTCACGCGCCGCGAAGTCCTGAAAATGGGAGCGGTCTCGGCGACCGCCCTAGCCGTGCCAGGACTCGTCGCCGCCACCGCCGCAAAGGACGGCATACGCTCGCCCGTCACCGCCAAGGTCGCCCTGGAGGTCAACGGCAGGGCGCAGGAACTGGATCTCGACACCCGGACGACCCTGCTCGACGCGTTGCGCGAGCACATGCACCTCACCGGTACGAAGAAGGGTTGCGACCATGGTCAGTGCGGCGCCTGTACCGTTATCGTCGACGGCCGCCGCATCAATAGTTGCCTCACCCTGGCGGTGATGCATGAGGGTGCGAAGGTCACCACCATCGAGGGCCTGGGCACGCCCGCGCGCCTTCATCCGATGCAGGCCGCCTTCATCAAGCACGATGGGTACCAGTGCGGCTATTGCACGCCAGGGCAGATCTGCTCGGCCGTGGCGGTCCTCGACGAGATCCGCGACGACATTCCCAGTCACGTCACGGGCGACCTGACGGCGAAGGCCCGGATAAACCCCATCGAATTGCGTGAGCGGATGAGCGGCAACATCTGCCGCTGCGGTGCGTACTCCAATATCCAGGAAGCGATCGCCGAAGTGGCGGGGGTGAAGGCATGAAGCCGTTTACCTACGAGCGTGCCACTACCCCGGCCGCCGCCGCGTCCGCGGCGGCGCGTGTTCCCGGAGCGAAGTTCATCGCGGGCGGAACGAACCTCCTCGACCTGATGAAGATCGGCGTCGAGGAGCCGGCGCACCTGATCGACGTCAATGGCCTGGACCTCGACACCATCGAGCCGACCGACGAGGGCGGCCTGCGACTCGGTGCCATGGTCCGCAACACCGACCTGGCGGCCGACGCGAGGATCAGGCGTGACTATCCCTTGCTCTCTCGCGCCTTGCTCGCCGGCGCCTCCGGCCAGTTGCGCAACAAGGCCACCACCGGCGGCAACCTGCTCCAGCGCACGCGCTGCCCCTACTTCTACGACACCAATCAGGCCTGCAACAAGCGCTTGCCCGGCAGCGGCTGCGCGGCGATCGGCGGCTTCAGCCGGCAGCACGCGATCGTGGGGGCGAGCAAGTCGTGCATCGCCGTACATCCCAGCGACATGGCCGTGGCCATGCGTGCGCTCGATGCCACGGTGGAAACCGTGCGTCCGGATGGCAGCACGCGCCGCATCCCCATCGCGGATTTCCACACGTTGCCCGGCAACACGCCACACATCGAAAACGTCCTGGCGCCGGGCGAGCTGATCACCGCCGTCACCTTGCCCAGGCCCGTCGGTGGCACGCAGCTCTATCACAAGGTTCGCGACCGCGCGTCCTATGCGTTCGCCCTGGTATCGGTCGCCATGATCGTGCAGCCCGATGGCAGTGGCCGCGTGGCGCTCGGCGGCGTGGCGCACAAGCCATGGCGGGTGGAGGCGGCTGAAACCGAATTCCCGAAGGGGGCCAAGGCGGTCGCGACGCGGCTGCTCGCCGGTGCGCAACCCACCGAAGGCAACGCATTCAAAGTCACGCTGGTCGAGCGGACCATCGCGGCGAGCCTCGCCGAAGCGAAGGAGGCGAAGGCATGAAATTCGACACTCCCGCCACCACCAATCCGATCGATCGCCTGAAGGTCGTCGGCCAGCCGGTCGACCGCATCGACGGACCGTTCAAGACCACGGGCACCGCGCATTACGCGTACGAACAGCACGAAGCCGTTCCCCATCACGCCTATGGCTATGTCGTTGGCTCGTCCATCGCCAAGGGCCGCATCGTCTCGATCGACCTCACCCGTGCGCAACGCGCGCCCGGCGTGCTGGCGATCGTCACCGCGAAGACGGCGGGCAAGCTGGACAAGGGCAAGTTCAATACGGCGCGCTTGCTCGGCGGCCCGGAGATCGAGCACTACCACCAGGCCGTCGCGGTGGTGGTCGCGGAAACCTTCGAGCAGGCCCGCGCCGCGGCACAGCTGGTGCGCGTGGATTACGCGCGCAGCCCCGGCAAGTTCGATCTCGCCGCGGCGAAGGATTCAGCTAGAAAGCCGGACAGGGGTAAGTCGGATACCGCCGTGGGCGATTTCGCCGCGGGCTTCGCGGCCTCGGCGGTGAAACTCGACGCCATGTACACCACGCCGGACCACTCGCACGCGATGATGGAACCGCATGCCTCCATCGCGGCGTGGGAAGGCGACAAGCTCACCTTGTGGACCGCGAACCAGATGATCGACTGGGGGCGTGGCGACGTCGCAATCACGCTGGGCATTCCGAAGGAGAACGTACGGCTCATCTCGCCGTATATCGGCGGCGGCTTCGGCGGCAAGCTCTTCGTCCGTTCCGACGCGCTGCTGGCCGCGCTCGGTGCACGGGCCGCCAAGCGTCCCGTGGCGGTGGCCTTGCCGCGCCCCTTCATGATCAACAACACGACGCACCGCCCCGCGACGATCCAGCGAATCCGCATCGGTGCCTCGAAAGACGGGAAGATCCAGGCCATCGGCCACGAGAGCTGGTCGGGCGACCTTCCCGGCGGTGACCCGGAAACCGCCGTGCAACAGACGCGCCTGCTCTATGCCGGTGCCAACCGCATGACGGCCACCCGCCTCGCCGTGCTCGATCTCCCCGAAGGCAACGCCATGCGCGCGCCTGGCGAGGCATCCGGCTTGATGGCGCTGGAGATCGCGATCGACGAGATGGCCGAGAAGCTCGGCATGGACCCGGTCGAGTTCCGCATCCTCAACGACACCCAGGTCGATCCGGAAAAGCCCGACCGTCCGTTCTCGCAACGCCGGCTGGTCGAATGCCTGCGCACCGGGGCGAAACGCTTCGGCTGGGAACATCGTGCCACGCGACCGGCGACAAGACGCGACGGGCGTTGGCTCGTCGGCATGGGCATGGCGGCCGCGTTCCGCAACAACCTCGTGATGAAATCCGGCGCCCGCGTCCGCCTCGATCGCAACGGACGTGTCACGGTGGAAACCGACATGACCGACATCGGCACCGGCAGCTACACGATCATCGCGCAGACCGCCGCGGAAATGATGGGCCTGCCGCTGGATCGCATCGATGTGCGCCTTGGCGATTCGACGTTTCCCGTCTCGTCCGGTTCGGGCGGGCAGTGGGGCGGCAACAGCTCGACGGCGGGTGTCTACGCCGCGTGCGTGAAGTTGCGCGAAGCCATCGCCCAGAAGCTGGGGCTGGACCCGAATGCCGCCAATTTCGAGGACGGCAAGGTGGCCGTGGGTCAGCGCAGCGTGCCGATCACGCAGGCCGCGGCGGCCGGCGACGTGGTGGCCGAGGACAGCATGGAATATGGAGACCTCGGCAAGCGCTACCAGCAATCGACATTCGGCGCGCACTTCGTCGAAGCGCGCGTCGACGCGGCCACGGGGGAGATCCGCGTCGACCGCATGCTCGCGGTCTGCGCCGCCGGGCGCATCCTCAATCCCAAATCGGCACGCAGCCAGGTGATCGGGGCGATGACGATGGGTGTCGGCGCGGCGCTGATGGAAGAACTCGTGGTGGACCGGCGTCTGGGCTTCTTCGTCAACCACGACCTTGCCGGATACGAAGTCCCCGTACATGCCGACATCCCGCACCAGGACGTGGTCTTCCTCGACGAGACCGATCCCATGTCCTCGCCCATGAAGGCCAAGGGCGTCGGCGAGCTGGGCATATGCGGCGTCGCGGCGGCCGTGGCCAACGCCGTGTACAACGCGACCGGCGTACGCGTGCGCGACTATCCGGTGACCCTGGACAAGTTCATCGACACGTTGCCGCCCGTGGCCTGACCCGGGCGGGCATCAGGCGTCGGTGCCCTCGCTGCCGACGCCGTGGTGCACGAGGAATAGGCGGTCGGGATCGTAACGACGCTTCGCCTTGGCGAGGCGCGCGTAGTTGCCGCCCCAGAAGGCGCGTTGCCAGTCCTGCTGGAAATAGTCGCTTTCCGAAACATACGCGCCGGCGCCGGGAACCGTCTTCAAGAGACGCGCGTATGCCGCCTTGACCCTGGCCGCGCCGTCTTTCGCCCGTGCTTCATCCACGTGCGCGCCCGGCAGTCCTTCATAAGCGGGATCGCCGCTGTTGCCGATGATCGCGAGGGCGAAGGCGTCGAGCACGGCGGGATTCGTCGCCGTGTCACGGCTTGCGGCGATGGCTTCCGGCGGAGCGCCGAAAAGCCCTTTATTGAAGTGCAGGCCCACGTCCATCCGGCTCGCGGCTTCGCATATCGCCGCGGCCAACGCCTCGCGTTCGCCATCGCCAAGGAAGCGCGAGGGCATCCATGCCGACGCAAAGCCATGGATGTACCAACCCACCTGCCCCTGATCGCCTTTCCAGAGGATGTGGTCACGCGGCGCGCCCTCGCGCGCGTCGGCGACGACCACGTCAGGTGCATGCTCGCGGAAGAAGTCCGCGTCCCAGTAATGGCGCGCCGGCATGGCGAGCACCTGGAGCGGTTTGCGGAAGGAGTACGCCGGACGCTGCTTCACCCAGTCGATGAAGGGTGCCCAGACGGCTTCGGCGGCCGCGTGGTCCAGGCCCTGGAAAACCATCGACACGGACATCCTGCGTTCGTCGCGGAAACCGATCTGCTCGCCCCAGTGCGGGTTGCACAAGGCATCGCGATAGAAGCGCAAGGTCTCCGACGCCAGCGCACGATAGGCTTCCTCGGAATCGGCCTGGATTTCGCCGAACACCGCGCCGACGGTGTCCGGCAAGTCGTGGGTGCGCAAGGTCAACCGCGTGACGACGCCGGCACAACCGCCGCCGCCGCCCTTGAGGGCCCAGAAGAGTTCCGGATCGCGGTAGGCATTAACCACGCGGATCTCGCCGTCCGCGGTGACCACCTCGGCTTCCAGCAGGTTCGACGCGGCGGTACCGAAACGCTTGGAGAAGCTGCCGAACCCTCCGCCGGTGACGAGGCCGGCGACGCCTACGGTGGTGCAGCCACCGCCCTGGACATAGCGGCCGCCCCGGGTGGTCACCTCGCTGTAGGCATCGATCCACATGGCGCCGGCGCCCACGTCGACCGCAGGCACGGGGTGTGTACCCGGCGCCGCACCGCGAGGGACGAAGGCATCGAGCATCTCCACATGGTTCATCTTCCGTGTCCAGACCAGCAGCGAGTCGGCGGCGCAGGAGGTTCCCTGGTAACTGTGGCCACCGCCTTTCACGATCAGGCGCACGCCATGCTTGTGGGCGAATTTCACGGCGGCGGCGATGTCCTTCGCACTCTCGGCGGTAAGGGCATAAGCGCTCGGCCGTGACATCCAGGCTCCGAAGTAGCCGCTTGTCTGGGTCAGTGCCACCTGGTCGCCGATGTAGAAGGGGTTCGTCAGCTGGGCGATCGCTTCGGCGCGGGTGGCCGCATCGCCGAGGAAGGGAGAACGGGGCACCGACAAACGCCCGCCCACTTCACGGCTCAATGCCTGCCATTGCGCCGGGGTGGGCCAGCTCGCCGAACCGGGGCGCACGCGGGTGGCTGCGCGCGTCGCGGTGAAGGCGTTCAGCTTCAGCGCGTAGGGAAGCAGCGGCATGAACAAGGCGGTCTTGAGCAGGGCGCGTCGATCCATGGAAGGAGCCTCGTGAAGGACGCGCGTGCGTCCGTTGGGATGGACGGAGCTTTGCACCGTGCTGAGCGCGTGTCGCTCGCGAAGTGAGGAAAACAGCGGGTTCAGGGACGAAAGGCGGGCCTGCGGTGATGAACGGCGAGCTATAATCACGTCGTACCGTCGCTCGCGAGCTTCCCCGTGCCTGCCTGGACCGACCGCCGTATCCTCGACCTCCTGTCGATCGACCAGCCCCTCCTGCTGGCACCGATGGCGGGGTCCGGCCTGTCCGCGCTGGCCATCGCCGTGGCGCGGGCCGGTGGGCTCGGCGCCATCCCGTGCTCCTCGATCAGCGTGGAGAAGGCGACCGCGGAGGTCGAGGCGTACCGCGCCGCGGTTTTCGCGCCGATCAACCTCAACTTCTTCGCGCATCGGCCCATCACGCCGGATGCCGAGGCCATGGCACGATGGCTGGCGCGACTCGCGCCGTACTTCGACGAGTTCGGGATCGATGCGAGCGACCTGCCTTCCGCTGGCGGCCGCGCCCCGTTCGACGATGCCATGTGCGCCATGGTCGAGGCGTTGCGTCCGGAAGTGGTGAGCTTCCATTTCGGCCTGCCGGAGGAACGCCTGTTGGCGCGCGTGAAGGCCATCGGTTCGGTGGTGTTTTCCTCGGCGACCACGGTGGCCGAGGGCCGCTGGCTGGAACAGCGCGGCTGCGACGCGGTCATCGCGCAGGGTTATGAGGCGGGCGGCCATCGCGGCAACTTCCTCACCGACGATATGTCGGCACAGCCGGGCACCATGGCCCTCGTGCCACAACTGGTCGACGCCTTGACCATTCCCGTGATCGCGGCCGGTGGCATCGCCGACGGACGCGGCATGGCCGCGGCACTGTGCCTGGGGGCATCGGCCGTGCAGGTAGGTAGCGCCTTCTTGCTTTCGGACGAGTCGACCAGCGTGGATGTGCATCGCCAGGCGCTCCGTTCGGCACGCGACGACAACACGGCGATCACCAATGTGCTCACTGGCCGGCCCGCGCGCGGCGTGATCAACCGGATCATGCGCGAGATAGGTCCATTGTCCGGCGATGCCTTGCCGTTTCCCCTGGCCGGCGGCCCGCTGGCACCGCTACGCAAGATCGCCGAAGCGTGCGGCAACGGCGATTTCCAGCCGCTATGGGCGGGGCAATCCGCAGCCATGGCCCGAGAGGTCTCGGCGACCGCGATCGCGGCGGACATGGTCGAAAGCGCGGCGCAGCTGCTCCGTCTCTGAGCGGCTCAGGCCTTCTGGCCGTGTTGCAGCAACCACAGCTTCACGTACTTTCGCCGCACGTATTCCACGCGCAGCAGGGCATAGACGATGCCGCGCCAACCGTCGAGGAAACCGGCGCGCAACACATAGCCACGAAAGAATCGCCACATCGGGCTCACCACGATCTGGGCGAGCGTGGCACGCTTGCCCGCGGCGAATTCCTCGGTGGCCATCATGTGCGCATAGCGTTCCTGCTTGGCCATCAGCTCCGAAAGCGAGCGATACGGGTAATGGTCGAGGAAGCCAGGCAACATCCGTACCTCGCCGTCGACGCTCACGGACTCGTGGATCTCTCGCGGGCCGCGCCAGCCGCCCTGGCGGCGATCGAACAGGCGCAAGACCTTGTCGGCCCCCGCGTTGCCGTGGCGCATGAAACGGCCGAAGAAATCGTTGCGGCGATAGAAGCGAAAGCCGGCGGCGCCGCTGAATCCTTCGTCGCACGCCTTCTCGATCGCGGCCCGCAGATCCGCACCGACGCGTTCGTCCGCATCGAGGCATAGCACCCAGTCGTTCACGGCCTGCGCCACGGCGAAGGCCTTCTGGCTGCGGAAACCATCGAATGGCCGTGAGATCACCCGTGCCCCTGCACTTCGCGCGATGGCGACAGTGTCGTCGGTGGAACCGCCATCGACCACGACCAGGTCGTCGCAGAACGGTGCAGCCGACGCCAGGCAATCTCCGATGCGATCGGCCTCGTTCTGGGTGATCACGCAAAGGGAAATGGGCCGTCGGGTCATCGGGGTGCGGGGTTGGGTATCGAGCCGTCATAATGCCACGTCGTCCAGCGTGGAGTGCCGGCCTTGAGCACGTGCCTGATGTTCGCCACCGAAACCTATGCCTTGCCGATCCTGCGTCCGCTGGCCGCGGCCGCGCGCGCGCGGGGCAAGGAGGTCGGCTGGGTGGTGCCGGCGGCGGTGGCGGAAGAGCTCGAAGCCAGCGAACGCCGCGTGCGCAGCCTGCGCGAGGCGAGGGCGCTGCATCCGGAGGCGGTGTACTGCGCGGCCAACTGGGTCTCGCCCGCCTTGCCCGGCATCAAGGTGCAGGTGTTCCACGGCTTCAATGCGCAGAAGCGTGAGCCCGACCGCGGCCACTTCGCCATTCGCGGCTTCTTCGACCTCTATGTCACGCAGGGCCCGTCCACCACGCTTCCCTTCGAGGCGCTCGCGCGGGAACACGGTTACTTCGCGGTACGCGAAACGGGTTGGCCGAAGCTGGACCCCCTTTTCGGGCCGGCGTCCGCAACGGCGCTCGACATGCCTGCGGACGGCCGCCCCGTCGTCATGTATGCATCCACCTTCAGTCACCGCCTGAGCAGTGCACCCGCGATGGTCGAACCGCTGCGTGCCATGATCGCGCGTGGCGACCGGCAGTGGTTGCTCACGTTGCATCCGAAGTGTCCGGAGGAACTGTTCGCTGCCTATCGCGGCTTGGAAGCGCCCAACGCGCGTTTCTTCACCTCGGAACGGCTCGTCGACATGGAGCGTGCGGCCGACGTGCTCGTTTGCGATACATCGTCGGTGGTGCATGAGTTCACGGTCATGGGCAAACCGGTGGTCACGATCGCCAACCGCGTGCCGCAGCCGTTCATGCTCGACGTGCCGACGCCGGACGCTGTGGACACCGCGATCGACCGTGCCCTTTCGCATCCCCCCGAACTGATGGCCGCCATTCGCGCGCACGGCGACGACATCCATCCGTACCGCGACGGCCATTCCAGCGAACGCGTGCTCGATGCCGTGGATGCGTTCCTGCGCGGTGACTTCGGCCCTTTGCGACGGAAACCGCTCAACCTGGTGCGGCGCTTCAAGGCGCTGCGGGATATCGGGCAGCTGCTCGACCTGCGCTGACCACCCGCCAGGCCATCAGCCAAGCCGCTAGCCAAGCTACCAGGCCCTTGTGGGAGCCGACCCTGTCGGCGATCCCGCGTCAGCGGGCCAGCCCGTAGTCGGCTCCCAAGATCTCCAGATCCACGACCAGCCGCGGCTCACCCCTTGAAATTATCCCCGTCATCCATAAAAGTATGCCTGTAATTCAACTTCCCACTGGTGCCCCGTGGCCGCCGTCGCCGACTCCGCCGTTCCCGTTCCGGAACGAAAGAAATCCTTGAAATTCATCGCCATGGGTGCCGCCATGGTGGGCATCGCCCTCTACGGCGTGCACTGGTGGAGCGGCGGACGCTTCGTCGAGGCCACGGACGATGCCTACGTCGGTGGCGATATCACCGTGATCGGGCCAAAGGTCCCGGGATATGTCCAGGTCATCGCGGTCACGGACAACCAGGTCGTGCACAAGGGCGACCTGCTGGTGAAGGTCGACGATCGCGACTATCGCGCCGCGCTCGAAAAAGCCGAGGCGGCGGTGGCCGCGCAGGAAGCCGCGCTGCGCAACCTCGACGCGGTGTTCGCGTTGCAGCATAGCCACATCGCCGAAGCGCACGCGGGATTGAGCGCCGCCCAAGCCGAAGCGACGCGGTCGAAACTCGACGATGAACGCTATCGCCTCCTGGTCGGTCGTTCGGCCGTGTCGGTGGAAAGCGCACAACGCGCAACGGCGACCTTCCAGACAGCTCATGCGGCGACGGCGAGCGCTTCGGCGGCCGTGCAAGCCGCACAGCGGCAACTCGACGTGATCGACACGCAGAAGCGGCAGGTGGAAGCGGCGCTGGCCCAGGCGCGCGCCGAGGCCGATATCGCCCGCTTGAACCTTTCGTACACCGAATTGCGCGCACCGGTGGACGGCGTGATCGGCAATCGCCGCGCCCGCGTCGGCAGCTACGCGGCCACGGGTAGCCAGCTGCTGGTGGTGGTGCCGTCGCATGGCTTATGGGTGGACGCCAACTTCAAGGAAGACCAGCTCGCGCGGATGCACGTGGGCCAGGAAGTCGAGGTGCGCGCGGACGTGTTGCCAGGCAAGGGCTTCAAGGGACATGTCAGCAGTCTCGCGCCCGCCACCGGTGCCCAGTTCAGCGTGCTGCCGCCGGAAAACGCGACCGGCAACTTCACCAAGATCGTGCAGCGCGTGCCGGTGCGGGTGACCCTCGATGGCAGCGATGGCGACCTCGGCGTGCTTCGTCCCGGTTTGTCGGTCACCGCGCGCATCGACACGAAGGCGCCATGAGTCCGGTCGCGCACCTCACGCCGGGGCAGAAGATCTTCGCCTTCGCGTCGATGTGCCTGGGCATGTTCATCGCCTTGCTGGATATCCAGATCGTCTCGGCCTCGTTGCGTGACATCGGCGGTGGCCTGTCCGCCGGAGCGGACGATACCGCCTGGGTGCAGACCAGCTATCTGATCGCGGAAATCGTCGTGATTCCCTTATCGGGGTGGTTGAGCCGGGTGTTCTCCACGCGCTGGTTGTTCGCCGCGTCGGCTGCGGGCTTCACGCTGACCAGCCTGCTCTGCGGCATGGCGTGGAATATCCAGAGCATGATCTGGTTCCGCGCCGCGCAGGGCTTTCTCGGCGGCTCGATGATCCCGCTGGTCTTCACGACCGCCTTCGTTTTCTTCCAGGGCAAGCAACGCGTCATCGCCGCGGCGACCATCGGCGCGATCGCCTCGCTGGCACCCACGCTCGGCCCGACGCTGGGTGGATGGATCACGGACAACTATTCGTGGCACTGGCTGTTCTTCATCAACCTGCTGCCGGGCGCCTTCGTCACGATCGCCGTTCCCCTCCTGGTGAAGATCGACGAGGCCGATCTGTCCCTGTTGAAAGCCGGCGACTGGATCGGCATCGCTCTGATCGCGATCTTCCTCGGTTGCCTGGAATACACGCTGGAAGAAGGTCCGCGCTGGAACTGGCTGGAAGACGACACCATCCGCGCCACCGCATGGGCCAGCCTCGTGGCGGGCGTGTTGTTCGTCTGGCGTGGACTGACGGCGGCACATCCCATCGTGGACCTGCGCGCGTTGCGCGATCGCAACTTCGCCCTCGGATGCTTCTTCTCCTTCGTGACGGGCATCGGCTTGTTCGGCACGATCTACCTGACGCCGCTGTTCCTGGGGCGCGTGGAAGGATACAGCGCGTTGCAGATCGGCAAGGCCGTACTCTCGACGGGCGTCTTCCAGATCATGGCGATTCCCGTGTACGCGATGCTGGCCAACCGCGTGGATCTGCGCTGGCTGCTGATGGTGGGGTTGGCGCTGTTCACGCTGTCGATGTTCGAGTTCACGCCGATCACGCATGATTGGAGCGCCACAGAACTGATGCTGCCGCAGGCCTTCCGTGGCCTGGGCCAGCAGTTCGCCGTGGCGCCCACGGTAACGCTCACGCTGGGTGGCCTGCCGCCCGCTCGACTGAAACAGGCATCCGGCCTGTTCAACCTGATGCGGAACCTGGGCGGGGCGATGGGCATCGCCGCCTGCGCGACCATCCTCAACGATCGCACCAACCTGCATTTCCACCGGCTCGCCGAGCGCCTGACGCCGGCCAACGAGCCGATGAACCGTCTGTTCGAAGGCGTGCAGCCCGACACGGAGGCATATACCGCCGCACTGCGCTCGCTATGGCAGCTGACGTTCCGGGAAGCGCAGACACTGACTTATAGCGACGCCTTCTTTTCCATCATGGTGTGCTTTGCGATAGCCACCGTCATGGTGCCCTTGATGCGCAAGGTGCAGGCACCCCAGGCGCCTTCCGCCGATGCGCACTGATCCTTCCTCCGCAGCAGGGCACTGACCCATGCGTTACGAAAAAGGCCACAAGGAGCGAACGCGCCAGCGCATCGTCGACACCGCGTCACGACGATTCCGCGAACACGGTATCGAAGCCGAGGGAATGAAATCCCTGCTGTCCGCCGCCGGCCTCACCAACGGCGCGTTCTACAACCATTTCGATTCGAAGGAAGACCTGGCGCGCGAAGCCATCACGGCGGCGATGAACGAGCGCCTGGGCAGGCTGCGTCACTGGATCGGTTCGGACGAAGGCCTGGCGGGCATGATCCGCAGCTATTTCTCCCCGCGCCATCGCGATCATCCCGGCACGGGTTGCCCCGTCGCCATCCTTTCCGCCGAAGTGGCAAGACACTCCGATATCGTGCGCACTGCCTATACGGACGGCGTAACCGAATTCATCGAACTGATGGCTACGCAGTGGCCGGGTCTGCCGCACGACGAGGCACTGTCTCGGGCAACCGCCCTCTACGGCCTCATGGCGGGGACGATGCAAGTCGCCCGCGCTACCAACGACGAGAACCTATCCGCCCGTGTCCTCGACGGCGGTATGCACGCGGCGTTGGCTTTGGCGGACGTAGCACCTGTCGCCGCCGAAGCGGCTCTCACAAGGGCCATCCGCCGTACCCAAACGGATGCAAAGCACCGATAATGACGACCAGCCCAACCTGGCCGTGCTCATGGCGACTTCCTCCGCCGAAAACGTCGGCGCCACCTTCTCACGCGAGCGTATGTTCGCCGCCCGCGAACGCTCCTGGACGGCTCTGCGCGACATTGCCGCGCGCATCGTCCCCGGCATGAACGAAGCCGATGCCGCCACGCTGGCAAGGGAGCGTCTCGATGCCGCCGGCATGCAGCGCATCTGGCATCCCAGCATCGTCCGCTTCGGCGCGAACACGTTGAGGACCTTCCGGCAGCCTTCCGTGCCGGATACGGTGCTCCGGGACAACGACATCTTTTTCATCGACCTCGGCCCTGTCTTCGATGGGCACGAAGGCGACGTGGGCGACACCTTCGTCGTCGGCGACGATGCCGATATGCGCACCTGCGCTGATGCGGCCCGCGAGCTCTTCGCCCGGACGGCGGCGAGGTGGCGCCAAGGCGTCACCGGCACGGCGTTGTATGCGTATGCGGAAGACGAGGCCGCGGCCATGGGCTGGCGCCTCCATCACGAGACCAAGGGCCATCGCGTAGGCGACTATCCCCATGCGGTACACAAGGCGGGTTCGCTTGGCCAGTTCGATGCCACGCCCGCGCCGGGCCTGTGGATTCTCGAGATACAGATCGCCCATCCCACCCTGCCCATCGGCGCCTTCTTCGAAGACCTTCTGATAGCCTGACTGTTGCCGTGTGCTACCCAAGCGCACCGGCAAGACATGCCCGACGGCACTGTCCGGCGCAGGTGGATGTGGGCAACCTCGCGGCAACCTCATGGATGTCCGATCATGCCGAAGCACACCGTACGCTGCTGGATCGCCGCCCTTGCCCTCGTGCTCGCCGTGGCCCCGGCGCTGGCGGGAACGGCGATGTTGCCGTGGAAAGGCGGCTCGAAGGGCGACGCCGGGATACGCGATCTGGCGGCCGAGGCGATCGGCGCCTACACGGAGCCGGATCGCGCGACGTATCTCGACAACCTGGCGGCCTTGCAACTGGTCGCGCGCCGTTACGACGATGCCGCGCGGAGCCTCGGTGAACTCGTCGTCCTGCGCAAGGCGGGCGCCCAGCCACTCGATGCGGTAGGTACCCTCCGTTGGCAGGTCTATGCGCGTGCGCGTCAACTCGAGGCCGGAGGAAGCCTACCGTTCGGCGAAGCGTATGCACGCGCGTTCCGCGAAGTGTTCGCCACGCTCGACGACGTGATGGCTTCCCAGGTCATCGCCAGCTTCGGCTCGGATGTGGAGCCATACGGCCCGCAACCCGCGCAACTGCACGCGGATTACCTGGAGCTGCTCGCGCAGCGGAAGGGAAGTGAAGTCGCGGTAGACGACGCGGTAGCCCTGGTCAGGGCGTACCAGGTCGCCGAAGCCTATACGGCGTTCCGCCCGTTTACCGAGAAGCTGATCGACGAGGACGACCGCCGCCGCTACGACGTGCGGGAACCCATGCTTGTGCCGACCCCCGACGGCGCATCGGTCACCGTGCTCGTCATGCTGCCCAGGCACCGCGCCGCGCCGCTGCCCACCTTGCTCGGCTTCACCATCTACGCCAATCCGTGGTGGTCCTCGACCGAACTGCGCCTCACCGCCGCGCATGGCTATGCGGCCGTGGTGGGCTATTCGCGTGGCAAGGGACTGTCGCCGGGGCCGGCCGTTCCGTACGAACACGATGGCGTGGACGCCGACGCCGCGATCGAATGGATCGCGAAGCAGCCATGGAGCGACGGCCGCGTCGGCATGTATGGAGGAAGCTACAACGGCTTCACCCAATGGGCCGCCGCGAAACACCGGCCGAAGGCGCTGCGCGCGCTGATGCCATCGGTCACGGTGGCGCCGGGTATCGATGTGCCGATGGAAGGCAACGTGTCGTTGACCTTCGTCTACCCATGGGCACCGTACGTGGCCGAAGGCAAAGGCCTGGACGAGAAGCACTACGGCGACCATGCGCACTGGAACGACCTCTACCGGCGCTGGTACGAAAGCGGCAAGAGCTACCGCGCGCTCGATGAACTGGAAGGCAAGCCGAATCCCGTCTTCCAGCGCTGGCTGGACCATCCCTCCTATGACGCGTACTGGCGGGAGATGATCCCGCAAGGCCGCGAATTCGCCGCCATCGATATTCCCGTGCTCACCACCACGGGCTACTTCGACGGCGGGCAGATAGGCGCCCTGCATTACGTGCGCGAACACCAGCGGTACAACCCGCGGGCGGAACATTACCTGCTGATCGGTCCCTGGGACCACGTGGGCGCGCAACGCAAGGCACGGCCGGTGGTCGACGGCTATGCCATCGACCCGGTGGCGAAGATCGACATCAGTCGCGTGCTTCGCTACCAGTGGTTCGACTATGTTTTCCGCGGTGGGGCGAAGCCGGCCCTGCTGAAGGACCGGATCAACTACGAAGTGATGGGTGCGAACGCGTGGAAACACGCGTCCGGCGTCGACAGGATGGCGCCGGGAAGGCGGCGGCTCTTTCTCGTCACGGAGGATGGAGCGGCCAGGCTCCGCGACCGTCCTTCCACGCGCGCTTCGCTCCTTGCCGTGGACCTCGGCAAGCGGGACGACCTTCCCGCGACGGATGCGCCGTCGGCCGCGCTGGATGATCGCAATGCTCTCGTCTTCACCAGCGAACCGTTGTCCGCCGGTACCGAGTTGAGCGGCTTGTTTTCGGGCAAGCTCGACGTGGTGACGAACAAGCGCGACTTCGACCTGCGCATCACGCTGTACGAGAAGAAGGCTAGCGGCGAGTACTTCCAGTTGTCATGGTACCTGGCACGCGCCAGTTACATGATGGACCGCTCGCGGCGGCACCTTCTGGTCCCGGACAAACGCGCGACGCTCGCGTTCACCAATGGGCGTACCACCAGCCGCTTGTTCGAACCCGGCAGCCGATTGGTCGCGGTGGTGTCCGTGGTCAAGGAACCCGGCGCGTCGATCAACATGGGAAGCGGCAAGGAGGTCGGTATCGAAAGCGTCGCCGACGCGGGTGAGCCGCTGCGGATCGAGTGGATGGGCAGCAGTTATCTTGACCTTCCCATGGGCCCGGCAGCGCCCTCGGCCCACGTAAGTAAATAAGATTCACTCGCAATATTGCACGGTCATGGACTTTTAAGTCATCATTGGAATGAGATTCATTCGCAATAATGACGGGGTGTGAACGGCGATGCCTTCATGCGCCAGACCAGGGAAAGTCCATGATCCTACGCAGAAAAACCTTGTCTCCGCTGCTTGCCGGGGTGCTGATGTCGTTCGCCGCGCATGCCCAGGATGCGGAATCCGTGTCGGGGGACAAGGCCGTGCAGCTAGCCCCTGTCGACGTCCGCGGGCAGCGATTGGACGAGGGCTACGCCCGCACCGACGCCTCCGCCGCGACCAAGACCGACACGCCCCTCATCGAGACGCCGCAGGCGATCTCGGTGATCTCCAACACGCAGATGATCGACCAGGGCGTGCTGACCGTGCAGGATGCCCTGCGTTACTCGGCTGGCGTCCGCGCGGACGCCTATGGCGTGGATAGCCGCGGTGATGACGCCTTCCTGCGTGGTACATCGTTCACCCAGTACCTGGACGGGCTGCGCCAGTACTTCGGCTACTCCTACGCGCGCACCGAGCCGTACTTCCTCGATCGCCTCGAGATCGTTCGCGGCCCGTCGTCGGTGCTATATGGGCAGGGAACCACGGGCGGCCTGATCGCGCTCTCGTCCAAGCTGCCCCAATTCACGGCATCCCATGAAGTGGAAGCGCAGTTGGGCAACAACGCGCGCAAGCAGGTGGCATTCGATTTCACCGGCCCCCTCGATGCCGCAGGCCATTGGGCATACCGCTTGATCGGTGTCTATCGCGACGCGGACTCGCAGATCGACCACGTGCCGGACGACCGCCGCGCGATCTCGCCCTCGATCACCTGGATGCCCGACGCGGATACCCGCTGGACGCTGCTGGCCAACCTGCAGTTCGATCACAATGGCACCTCGCTGAACTTCCTGCCGCATGCGGGCACCTTGCTGCCCAACCCGAATGGTCGAATCGATACACGACGCTTCGTCAGCGAACCCGGCTTCGATCGATACGACACGCAGCAGCGGTCGTTCACGTCACTGTTCGAACACCGTTTCAACGACACCTGGAAGTTCGTGCAGAACATGCGCTATTCGCACGACAACGTCGATTACCGCAGCCTCTATCCAGACGTGTATTCGAATCCGTCGTACCCGTTCCTCGACGACGCCCAGCGCACGGTCGCGCGTTACAGTTATGTCAGTATCGATCGGCACAAGCGGTTCGTCACCGACACGCATGCCGAGGCGGATTTCGACCTCGCGTCGATGCACCACCGTGTCCTGGTCGGACTGGACGTCGGCTACTCGCATACAGACAGTCGCAAGGGCAATGGTTTCGATGGCGTTCCCTTCGACCTCTACGCGCCCGTCTACGGCAACGGCTTCGTCGCGCCGGACATCTTCCCGGTGGCTTCGACCCGCACACGCCAGACCGGCGTCTATGTGCAGGACCAGGTCAACTGGGGCGAGCACTGGATCGCCACGCTCGGCCTGCGCCACGACCGCGCGACCCTGACCACCGGCGACAGCCGTTCGGTCGATAACGCCACGACGTCGCGCTTCGGCGTCATGTACCGCTTCGACAACGGGCTGGTGCCATACGTGAGCTATACCGAGTCGTTCCAGCCACTGGACAGCCTCGACTTCTACAACCGCCCCTACGAGCCCTTGCGCGGCAAGCAGTACGAGGCGGGCGTGAAGTACCAACCGGTCGGCTCGTCCACCCTGGTCACGGCGACATACTACGATCTGCGCGAGGAAAACCGCCTCGCGCCCGATCCGGCCAATCCTCTCAATCAGGTCCAGGCGGGCAGGGCGAAGACCCGGGGCGTGGAACTCGAGGCCTCCACGCGCATCGGTCGGCATGTCGACCTGATCGGCACCTACACCTGGACCAAGGCGCGTCCCGACGACGGCACGATCGTCGCCGGCCTGCCGAAGAACCAGGCTTCGGTGTGGGGCGTGTACCATGTCAACGACGTGGATAGTGACGGCTTCAGCATCGGTGTCGGCGCGCGCTATATCGGAACGAACTACGACGAGACGGGAAGGCTGAAGGTCCCCGAGAAGACGCTATTCGATGCCATGGTGGCCTACACGCAAGGCCCGTGGCGTTTCTCGGTCAACGCCGCCAACGTCACCGATCAGGTCTACAACGCCACGTGCCTGGCTCGCGGCGACTGCTTCTACGGCCCACGCCGCAGCATCGTCGGCACCGCACGTTATAAATTCTGACCGCCATTCGCATTCAGCCGTCCAAACCCGTTACGATCGGAGATTCCACACGAACGACGGGATGATCGGGATGGAAGTTCGGAAGGTTTGGCAGTGCGTGCTGCTGGCTGTATCGATGTCGACCGCCGCGGTCGCCGCGCCACCTCCGGGACATGCGGGCAATCCCGTCTTCCCCGGTTGGTACGCCGATCCCGAGGCTGCCATCTTCGGCGATAGCTACTGGATCTATCCAACGACCTCGCGCGAGTACGCCGCCCAGACCGGTTTCGACGCATTCTCGTCGCCGGACCTGGTGCACTGGACGAAACACACCCACGTGCTCGACATCAAGGACATTCCTTGGGCGAGGAAGGCGCTGTGGGCACCATCGGTGGTCGAGAAGGATGGCAAGTATTACTTCTTCTTTTCCGCCAACGACATCCAGAACGACCACGAACTCGGCGGCATCGGTGTGGCGGTGGCGGACAAGCCGGACGGCCCGTTCCACGACCTGCTCGGCAAGCCGCTCGTCGGCGCGTTCCACAACGGCGCGCAACCGATCGACCAATTCGTGTTCCGCGATGACGACGGCACCTGGTACATGATTTACGGCGGCTGGAAGCACGCCAACATCGTGAAGCTGAAAGCCGACTTCACCGCCGTGGAACCGATGGCCGACGGCACGTTGTTCAAGGAGATCACGCCCGCGCCGGAGTATGTGGAAGGGCCGATGATGTTCAAGCGTGGCGGCAAGTATTACTTCATGTGGTCGGAGGGTGGTTGGGGTGGCCCGGATTATTCCGTCGCCTATGCCATCGGTGACTCGCCGATGGGGCCGTTCAAGCGGCTTGGCAAGATCCTCCAGCAAGACCCGAAGATCGCCACCGGTGCCGGCCACCATTCGGTGTTCCATGTGCCGAAGGACGACAGCTGGTACATCGTCTACCACCGGCGGCCGCTGGGGCATACGAAGGCCAACGACCGCGAGACGGCGATCGATCGCATGTATTTCGACAAGGACGGACGCATCCTGCCGGTGAAGATCACCAACGAGGGTGTCGAGGCAAATCCGTTGCGCCAATAAGGGGTGGCCCCGCCCTGGTGGGAGCCGACCTTGTCGGTGATCCCGCGGCAGCGGGCGGGGTCGAGGCAAGCACCCATCGCCGACAAGGCCGGCTCCCGCCGAGGCACCGCATCCGCCCCGCGCGGCCGTTTTCTTCAAATGCGCCGATTCCAGCAAAACGCCCGGATGGGTTTTCGTCGTAAGCTGCGTGTTGTCATGCATCCCGCCAGCGGAGCCGTTTGCTCCGCCTAGCCCCAAGGAGCCGTCATGGTCACGTTGCGCGTCAATGGTGAGGATCGTCAGGCGGACGTGCCGCCGGACATGCCCCTGTTATGGGTCCTGCGCGACGTGGTCGGCCTGACCGGCACGAAGTTCGGTTGCGGCATCGCGCAGTGCGGCGCCTGCACGGTGCACCTGGACGGCCAGCCCGTGCGTTCCTGCCAGTTGCCGGTATCGGCCGTGGGGGACAGGGCGATCACGACCATCGAAGGTATCGGTGCCACGCCCGAAGGCACCAAGGTCCAGCAGGCGTGGCTGGCCGTCGACGTCGTCCAGTGCGGTTACTGCCAGTCAGGCCAGATCATGGCCGCGGCGGCCTTGCTGGCGCGTACGCCCAACCCGACCGATCGCGATATCGACGCCGCCATGTCGGGCAATATCTGCCGGTGTGGAACCTACGTGCGCATCCGCGAAGCGATCAAGCAGGCCGCGACGGGCCAACCCAACGGCTTGCAGGTGATCGTCGATGGAGGTGCGGCATGAGCGCGCACGATCACACCGGCACCGTCGATGAAGGGCGCCGCCAGGCGCTCCGCCTCGCTGGCGGCGGCCTCGCCGTCGCCTTCCTGTGGAGCGCGGGCATGGGGCCCGCCGTGGCGCAGATGAACCCGCGTCGTCAGCCTGGCGACGAAGCCGCCGCGGCGGCCGACGGCAACCCGCCATTCGCTCCCAATGCCTTCATACGCATCGATGCCGACGGCGGCGTGCGCCTGGTCATGCCCTCGGCGGAAATGGGTCAGTCGATCTATACCGGTATCGCGATGATGCTGGCCGAGGAACTCGGCGTAGGCCTGGACCAGATCAAGGTGGAGCACTCCCCACCCAGCGATGCGCTCTATGGCCAACCGCTGCTCGGCGGCGGGCAGATCACCGGTGGTTCCACCAGCACGCGCGGCCAGTGGCAGGCCCTTCGTGAGGCTGGCGCGGTGGCGCGCGAGATGCTCGTCGCGGCCGCGGCCGCGCAATGGCATGTCGATCCGGAGAGTTGTTCGGTTGCCCGCGGTGTCGTCACCCATGTTCCTTCCGGACGCACGCTGGGTTTCGGCGCCGTGGCCGAAGCAGCGGGACGCTTGCCCCAGCCGGCCAGCGTCAAGCTGAAGGAACGCAAGGATTTCACGCTGATCGGCAAGCCCTTGCGCCGTATCGACTCGCCGGACAAGGTCAACGGTGGCACGCAGTTCGGCATCGACGTGAAGGTGCCGGGCATGAAGTTCGCGGCGGTGAGGACCAGCCCCGAACTCGCCGGTACGCTCGGCGCCGTGGACGACAGCAAGGCCCGTACCATCCCCGGCGTCATCGAGGTCATCAAGCTCGACGATGCGGTGGCGGTGGTCGGCGAGCACTACTGGGCCGCGCAGCAGGGCTTGCAGGCCCTGGACATCGAATGGAAACCCGGCGTCAACGCGAAGCTCGATACCCAGACCCTCGTTGCGGCGTTGCAGGAGACCTCACGCAACGGCAAGGCGCTGGTCGGGCGCAAGCCGAAAGGTGAAGCGCCCGCGGGCGGCAAGCGTGTGGAGGCGGCCTTCGTCTCGCCCATGCTCGCCCATGCGCCGATGGAACCGTTGAACGCCACCGTGCATGTCACCCCCGGCCGCTGTGAAGTGTGGACCGGCACCCAGGTGCCCACGCGCGTGGTGAAGGAAGCCGCGCGCATCTGCGGTATTCCCGAGCAGGCCGTCGTGCTGCATAACCAGTACCTCGGCGGTGGCTTCGGCCGCCGCCTGGAAACCGACCAGGTCGAGCAGGCGGTCGCTTTCGCCAGGCAGGTGTCCTACCCGCTGAAGGTCATCTGGAGCCGCGAGGAAGATATTCGCCACGATCGCGTGCGTCCGCTGTACTACGACCGCATTTCCGCCACGCTCGGCGACGACGGCAAGCCCACGTCATGGCAACACCGTATCACCAGCGGCACGGTGCTGGGCCGTTGGTTGCCTGCCGCGATGGGCAAGGACGGCATGGACAGCGACGCGATCGAATCCGCCGCCGATCTTCCCTACGATATGGACAACGTACTGGTCGAGTGGGCTTATCACGTGATGCCTCCCGGCCTGGTCGTGGGTTGGTGGCGTGGCGTCGGCCCCACGCATAACCTCTTCATCGTCGAGAGTTTCATCGACGAGTTGGCGCATACCGCGGGGAAGGATCCGCTCGAATACCGCCGGTCGCTGATGAAGCCCGGCTCGCGTGCCCTGGGCGTCCTGAACCTCGCCGCCGAGAAGATCGGCTGGGGTGGACAGCCCCTGCCCGCGCGCGTCGGGCGCGGAATCGCGGTGGGCTCGCCCTTCGGCAGCCACGTCTGCGCGATCGTGGAAGCGGAAGTGACCCCGCAAGGCCAGGTGCGGCTGCGCCGCGCGGTGGTGGCGGTGGATAACGGCATCACCATCAACCCGAGTTCGGTTCAGGCACAGATGCAGGGCGGCCTGCTGTTCGGATTGAGCGCGGCGCTCTACAACGGCATCACCCTGAAGAACGGTGCCATCGAGCAGAGCAACTTCCACGATTACCGCAACCTCCGTATCAACGAGGTGCCGCAGATCGACGTGTACTCGGTGGAAAACGACGAGGCGCCGGGCGGCATCGGTGAAGTGGGCACGGCGATCGCCGCGCCGGCCCTGGCCAATGCGATCTTCGCCGCGACCGGCATTCGCCTGCGCGAGCTGCCTGTGTCGCGCACCCAGCTGGCCGAGTCGCCGGATGCCTTGAAGAAGGTGGCCGGTATCCTCACGGGCAAGGAGGACGTGGCATGAAACGTTTCCTCATCGTCGTCCTGCTATTGATCGTTATCGGCGTCGGCGCCTACTTCGTGCTCAATCGAACGGATCATGACGATGGCACGGCACCGGTGATCGCCGGCGCGCCAGCCAACGCCGATCCCGTGGCGCGCGGCGAATACCTTGCCCGCGCCGCCGACTGCGTCGCGTGCCATACCGTGCCCGAGACCGGAAAGCCCTTTGCTGGCGGCGTCGCCTTCAAGTTGCCGTTCGGTACGATCTACTCGTCCAACATCACCGCCGATGAGGAAACGGGCATCGGGCGGTGGAGCGACGACGAGTTCGTACGCGCGGTGCGCGAAGGCGTGCGCAAGGATGGCAAGCACCTTTATCCGGCCTTCCCATACACCTCGTATACCCAGTTGAGCCGAGCCGATGTGCTGGCGATCAAGGCCTACCTCTTCACCTTGCCCAAGGTGCGCCAGCCGGAGACGCCGAACGATCTCGGCTTCCCGTTCAACCAGCGTTGGGCGATGGGTTTCTGGAACGCGGCGTTCTTCCGCAGCCAGCGCTTCGAGCCCGATGCCTCGCGTTCGCCGGAATGGAATTCCGGCGCCTATCTGGCCGGTGCGTTGGGCCATTGCGCCGAATGCCATACGCCACGCAACATCGGCTACGGCCTGAAGCACGGCCAGGAACTCGCCGGCCAGGAATTGCAGGGTTGGCGTGCCTACAACATCACCTCCGATCCGGTGCACGGGGTCGGCAAGTGGAGCGACGAGGCCCTCGTCCAGTACCTGCGCACGGGATACGCCCAAGGCCATGCCTCGGCCAATGGCCCGATGGGCGAGGCCGTGGCGCATAGCCTGCAGTTCCTGAAGCCGGAGGACACCGCGGCCCTTGTCGCATGGTTGCGTACGGTGCCGGCACGCGAAGGCAAGGATCCGATTGTGGTCGATCCGGCACCCAAGGCCGTGGTCGCCTCAAGCGCCATGGCGCCGGGTGGTGACGATCCGAGCGCGAACGTGGATGGACAGCGCCTTTTCGAAGGTGCTTGCGCCAGCTGTCACCAGTGGAACGGAGCGGGCCAGCAAACCCCCAACGCGGGGTTGGCCGGTACGCGTGGCGTCAACGATCCAGGCGGCGCGAATGTCACCCAGGCGATCCTGCAGGGGGTGAAGATGCGCATCGGCCAGACCGATATCTACATGCCCGCCTTCGGCCATGCCTATAGCGATCCCGAAGTGGCAGCTCTGGCCAACTACGTCATCCATCACTTTGGCGGCAAGGAAGGCACGGTAACGGCAGAGGACGTGGCGAAACGCCGTCAGCTGTAAACTCCCTGGCGAAACGGACCATGACGCTCGACATTTCAACGCGCAAGGATTCGCTACAATAGCTCCGGGCAGGGAGAATCCCTGGGGAGCGAGCAGCATGCGTTACGAGAAAGGCCATAAGGAACAGACCCGCCAGAAGATCGTCGAGGCGGCGTCGCAGCGTTTTCGCGCCGACGGCATCGACGCCGTCGGGGTGGTCAGCCTGATGGGTGATGTCGGCCTTACCCAGGGCGGCTTCTACAACCACTTCGGGTCGAAGGAAGACCTCGTCCGCGAAAGCGTGGCGATGGCTGCGGCCAGCGCCGTCGAACGGTTGGGCGCCCGCGTGGCGGCATCGCGTGGCGAAAGCTACCGCGCGCTGGTCAACAGCTATCTGTCGGTGGAACACCGCGACGCGCCCGAAGCCGGCTGCGTCGCCGCCGCCTTGTCGACGGAGATGGCACGGCGTCCGGTCGAAACGCGAGCGGCCTTCACCGACGGCTATACCGACATGGTCGAACTCATCGTCTCGACACTTCCCGACGGCATTCGTGGCAAGCGTCGCCGCACCCTGGCCATGGCGGTGTTCGCCTCTCTGGTCGGCTCGCTGTCGCTGTCCCGCGCGGTGGCCGATCCGGCCCTCTCCGACGAAATCCTCTCGCTGGGCCGTCAATCCGCCCTGGCGCTGGTGGACGCCGGCTGATCAGTGCGTCGCCGCCGCGACCGGCGGCTTGCCCATGGCGGCCGCCTTCTCGGCGATCTTCGCCCTGATCGCCGGGATGGCCGCCAACGCGGCACGTTCGCCTTCGAGGATCGCGACGTTCTTCTGGTCGAAGTCGGTCGGGCCGATCTGGCCCACCTTCGGCCGGATCACGATGTCGGCCCGGGCGAGTTCCTGCTCGGCCAGCTTGCGCCCCATGATCGTGATCGACTGGCCGACGATACCGACCATGCTGTCGGGATTGCTGCCATCGGGGCGCGCCGAGATATCCACGGCGATGACGATGTCGGCGCCAAGCTGGCGTGCGGCGTCCACGGGAACCGGGCTGACCACGCCGCCGTCGACGAAGTGCTTGCCGTTGATATCCACCGGCTCGAACACGCCGGGGATGCTGCTCGATGCACGCACGGCCTGGCCGGCATTGCCACGGATGAAGACGGCGCGCGAGCCGTTCTCCAGTTCCGTGGCCACGGCGGCGAACGGTATGTGCAGTTTCTCGATAGGCGTCTGCTTGAGCAATTCGTTCACATAGTCCTGCAGCTTCTGGCCCTGGACGAGGCCGCCCGAGAAAAAGCGCACGTCGCGGATCTTGCCCTCGTCGAGCGCGAAAGCCTGCTCCTGTAGCTGGAAACCATCCATGCCGCTCGCATAGAGCGCACCGACCACGCTGCCCGCGCTGGTGCCGGAGACAGCGTCGGGATGGATGCCGCTCGCTTCCAGCATCTTGATGACGCCGATATGCGCAAAGCCCTTCGCCGCGCCGCCACCCAGGGCAAGCCCGATGCGCGGTTTCGCCGCCAGCACGGGGAGGGCGGTGTCGGGCCGGGTGTCCGGCTTGCCGCCGCCGAAACAGCCGGTGAGCACGGCGGCGAAAACCAGCGGGAGCCAATGGCGGGCGCGGCGGAAGGACATGGAAGGGACCGGGAGGATGGCTGGCGGATCATCGGGCATGCGCGCGGCGGCGGCATGACCGGTTCATGGCGGAAGCCGGGCGGCGCGGCCGCCCGGCGGGAACGTCAACCGCGGGTCTGGTCGGCCTCGAGGTGGTAGCGGGTCGCCACCTCGATCTCGTTACGCGATCCGAGGAAGACCGGAACACGCTGGTGCAGGGCGCTGGGCTGGATATCCATGATGCGTTCACGACCGGTGGTGGCGGCGCCGCCGGCCTGCTCCACGATGAAGGCCATCGGGTTGGCCTCGTACATCAGACGCAGCTTGCCGGTGCCGCCCTTGGCCGTGATCTTGGCATCGAGCGGATAGATGAAGACGCCACCACGGGTGATGATGCGGTGTACGTCCGCCACCATCGAGGCGACCCAGCGCATGTTGAAGTCGCGTCCGCGCGGGCCGGCGGCACCGGCCAGCAGCTCGCCGATGTAGCGCTGCATCGGGGCTTCCCAATGGCGCTGGTTCGACATGTTCACGGCGAACTCGCCCGTCTCCGGGGGAATGGTGATGCCTCGGCGGGTGAGCACGAAGCTGCCGTGCTCGCGGTCGAGGGTGAACTCGTGCACTCCGTGGCCGAAGGTCAGCACCAGCAGGGTGCTAGGGCCATAGACCACGTAGCCCGCCGCCACCTGCTCGGTGCCGGGTTGGAGGAAATCCTCCACCTTCGGCTCGGTGACGCCATCCGGGCAGCGCAGGACGGAGAAGATGGTGCCCACCGAGACGTTGACGTCGATATTGGACGAGCCATCGAGCGGGTCGAACAGGAGCAGGTGGTTGCCCTTGGGGTAGGCGTCCGGAATCGGCTGCGGATCTTCCATTTCCTCCGAGGCGCATGCGGCCAGGTGGCCGCCCCAGGCGTTGGCCTCGAGCAGGATCTCGTTGGAGATCACGTCGAGCTTCTTCTGTGCCTCGCCCTGTACGTTGTCCGAGCCGGCGTTGCCCAGCACCCCGCCCAGCGCACCCTTGCCGGTGGCGACGGAGATGCGCTTGCAGGCGCGGGCCACCACCTCGATGAGCAAGCTGAGCTGGGCGTTGATATGGCCCGCACGCTTCTCTTCGATCAGGAACTGGATCAGGGAAATGGGTTTCGTCATCGGAAGGAGCCCTGGCGCGAAAACCCGCATTGTCCGGGTGGCGGGTGAATGGCGCCAGAGGGACTGCTGACAGCACGTTGTCAGCAGCTCCCGCGCAGACTCTCTTTCACACCAACGGGAAGGGGTAGTCGCATGAATCGGTTCCTCGAACGGCTCGCCGACCTTTACGCGCCACTGGGGCGCCGCGGCATGCTGATGGACGGCCAGTACCGCTTCGCCTCCGACAGCGACAACGACACCGGCGCCGCCCGTGGGAACCGCCTCGGCGGCCGTTCCGCGACGGCGGACCAGGCCCGGCCGGGGCAGGCGGCCGCCGGCGTCGCGTCGCCCAACCGCTCGCTCGTCCTCCGCATCGCCCATCCATTTCATCGCTGACAGACAAGGGAATCACCGCATGAACGCCAACAGGATCAAGTTTCACCACGCGCCGAACAGCCGCTCGGGCAGCACGCTGATGTTGCTGGAGGAACTGGGAGCGCAGTACGACATGCACGTGATGGACCTCACCCAGGGCGAGCAGCGCCGGCCGGAGTACCTGAAGGTCAATCCCATGGGCAAGGTTCCGGCCATCGAGCACCTGGACGGCCTGGTCACCGAGCGGCCGGCGATCTTCACCTACCTCGCCGACCTCTACCCGGAAGCGGACCTGGCGCCGGGGCTGCGCGATCCCCTGCGCGGTCCGTACCTCCGCTGGCTGGCGTTCTACGGTTCGTGTTTCGAGCCGGCGGTGATGGACCGCTTCATGAAGCACGAGCCCGCGCCTGTCTCGACCTGTCCCTATGGCGACTTCGACACGGTGATGGACACCATCGAGGCACAGCTCACGCCGGGGCCCTGGCTGTTCGGTGAGCGCTTCACCGCGGCGGACATCCTCTGGGCCAGTGCGCTGGACTGGACGATGAAGTTCGGTATCGTGCCGCGCCGCGATGCCTTCGAGCACTACGTGGCGAGGCTGATGGTGCGACCGGCCATTGTCCGCGCCGTGACGCAGGACGCGGCGCTGGCCCGCGCCCAGACCCTGGCCGCCGCCTGAGCCGGCGGATATGCGCGGCCGTGACCATCGCCGCTTCCCGCGCCGCGCGCGGGAGGCGATGATTCGGGCATGCGCCGCGCCGACCGTCTCTTCCTCATCATCAACGCCCTGCGCGGGCGGCGCACCGCGCTGCCCGCGCGACAACTGGCCAGTACCCTCGAGGTCTCGCTGCGCACGGTCTACCGCGATGTCGCCGACCTCCAGCTCTCCGGTGTACCCATCGAAGGCGAGGCTGGCGTGGGCTACATCCTGCGCAAGGGCTCGGACATCCCGCCGCTGATGTTCTCCGCCGACGAACTCGAGGCACTGGTCGCCGGAACCCGCTTCGTCCGGGCATTCGCCGGTGAACGGCTGGCGCGGGAGGCGCAGGCCGCCCTGATCAAGATCGAGGCGGTGTTGCCGCCCGACCTGCGCGAGAAGTCCGCACAGTCGAAGATCTTCGCGCCCATCTGGCGCGACCCCTTTCAGAACCACGTCGCGGCGATGCTGGACCGCCTGCACGCGGCCGTGCTGGCGCACCGGGTGCTCTGTCTCGACTACCGCGATGCCGAAGGGCGCGGCACCACGCGCGAAGTGGAGCCGTTGTGCCTGTCCTTCTGGGGTGGCGCGTGGACCCTCGGTACCTGGTGCCGTCACCGCCAGGCATTTCGCAATTTCCGTCCCGACCGTATCGCCGACTGCCGCGACGCAGGCGAGACCTTCGCCGATCTTCCCGGCCGTAACCTCGAAGCCTACCTCGACACCATGCGCGGGCATTACGCGGGACTCGAGTAAAGGTTCTCCGCGGAGGTTCCGGACGGCGCTTCGGCTCGGCTTCGCCCTCGCGTTCGTTGTGTGCGTGGCGGGGGAGCTGCCGGGCGCCACCCTCGGCGCGACGGTAGTCGCCGTCCCTTGGGAAGGGATGCCGCTGCGCGGCCGTGTCCGATGGCTGCGCCCCGGCGGGCTCGGACGGTCGGGCGGGGGTTTCCGATTCGCCCTCCTGGCTCAGCGGAAACGATCGGCCGTCCTGGCCGATCCCCTACGGGCCGTGTCCGCCCGTCCTCGGCTCCTAATGTCGCGCCGAGGGTGGCGGCCGATGGCTCTGCCCGGCACATCCCAACGCAAAGCCGAGCATGAATAAAGCCGTGCGATGATCGGGGTTTTCCCCGCACCCACGGAGCCCGCATGTCCCCCTGGATCCGAGCCATCGCCTTCGCCGGACTGTTCGCCGGCACCGCCCATGCCGCTCCGCCGGCCGACGACGCGTTCAAGGCCATCTACACCAAGGAATGGACGTGGCGTAACGGCCAGGCGGGCATCCTCACCTCGGGCGAGGCGCAGCCGGGCGACGGACGGCTCGACACGGTGGATGCCGCGAGCCAGGCCAAGCGGCTCGCCTACTGGAACGACGTGCTGGCGCAACTCGACCGTATCGACCCGGCGTCGTTGAGCGGCACCGTTCGCGTCGACTACGCCATCTACCGCGAACAGATCGGTAACCTCGCCGCCGCGCAGCGTTTCGCGCAGTGGCAGATGCCATTCAACAGCGACTCCGCGTTCTGGTCCGATATCTCCTATGTGCTGCACGGAGACGACCTGCGCACGCGCGACGACTATCGCCACTACGTCGAGCGCCTGCGTCAGATTCCCGCGTATATGGACCAGGAAATCGCGAACATGCGCCTGGGCCTGGCGCGGGGCTTCACCGTGCCGCGCGAAGTCCTCGGTGGCCGCGATGTCTCGATCGCCGCGGTGGCGGAACTGAAGAGTCCCGAGGACAGCGCGCTGTACAAGCCTTTCAAGGCGATGCCGAAGAACCTCCCGGCGGCCGATGCCGAGGCCTTGCGCAAGGACGCGCGCAAGGCGATCGCCGAGGGCGTGATCCCGGCCTATGGGCGACTGTTGACCTTCTTCCGCAACGAGTACGTGCCCGGGGCGCGGCCGACGTTGGCCGCCGAGTCATTGCCCGATGGCAAGGCCTACTATCGCCAGCAGATCCACGAATACACCACGCTCGACCTGTCACCCGACGAGATCCACGCGATCGGCCTGCGTGAAGTCGCCCGTATCCATGCGGACATGCTGGAGACGATGAAGGAGACCGGTTTCAAGGGGGACTTCCCGGCCTTCCTCACCTTCCTGCGCACCGACCCGCGGTTCTATGCGAAGACGCCGGACGAACTGCTGATGCGTACGGCGTGGGTCGCCAAGCAGGTCGATGCGAAGCTGGGCAAGTACTTCGGCTTGCTGCCAAGACAGCGCTTCGCGATCGAACCGGTGCCCGCCGACATCGCGCCTTATTACACCTCCGGCCGCGGGGGCGCGGACGTCTATCTGGTGAACACCTACGACCTGCCGTCGCGACCGCTGTTCAACATGCCCGCGCTGACGCTGCACGAATCCATGCCCGGCCATGCCCTGCAGCTGGCGCTTTCGGCGGAGCAGCAGGGTTTGCCGCCGTTCCGCCGCGACGGCTACATATCCGCCTACGGCGAAGGCTGGGCGTTGTATTCGGAGTACCTGGGTGAGGAGATGGGCATCTACCACACGCCCTATGAGCACTTCGGCTATCTGACCTACCAGATGTGGCGTGCTTGCCGCCTGGTCGTGGACACCGGTATCCACCACCTGGGCTGGACGCGCCAGCAGGCGATCGACTACCTCACGCAGAACACGGCCCTGAGCGACCGCGAGATCGCCAACGAGGTGGACCGGTATATCAGCTGGCCGGGGCAGGCGCTGTCGTACGAGCTGGGCTACCTGAAGATCCGTGAGTTGCGCGAGCGCGCCGAGAAGCAGCTGGGTGAGAAATTCGACCTGCGCGCGTTCCACGACACCGTGCTGGCGCTGGGTTCCGTGCCGTTGCCGGTACTCGAACAGCACGTCGACGCCTGGATCGCCTCGAGGAAGTCGTAGGCGCACCTCCAATTACTCCATAAGTGGAGTAAACTGCATCCTAACTACATAGGTAAAGCCACGATGCAGCCAGCCATCCACGCCGAACCGATCCACGCCGGGGACCTTGGCGGTCCCGCCCTGCGCGCCTTCTTCGCCCTCGCGGAGCGTTGGAAATTGCGTGCCGCCGAGCAGCGCACCCTGCTCGGCGAGCCACCGGAATCCACCTATTTCAAATGGAAGAAGCAGCAGGACGGCGCGCTCTCGCGCGACGTGATCGAGCGGATCAGCTACCTGCTCGGCATCTGGAAAGACCTGCAGATTCTCTTCCCCGATCCGGCCCAGGCGGACGCCTGGATACGCAAGCCGAACGACGCGCCGCTCTTCGGCGGCCATTCGGCCCTGGAGCGGATGCTCTCGGGCAACGTCGCCGACCTCTACGTCGTCCGCCAATACCTGGACGCCCAACGCGGCTGGAACGGATGAGCCCGGCGCCACCGCTCCGCCGGATCCGCTGGAGCCAGGCCTACCGGATCGTGCCCAGCCGGTTCCCACCCGTGGGTTTATTCGATCGCATCGCCGAGCCGAAGGACATCGACGCGGTCATGGCCATCGAATCGCTGACCAATCCGCGCCTGCGCGAGGAAATGGGCGCACTCCGGCTCACCCCGCCCGAGCGCCGCGTCTCCGGTCCCGGCACCTCGCCCATCATGGCCGCTTTCACCCATATCCCGCCGGAAGGCAGCCGTTTCAGCGATGGCCACTGGGGCGTGTTCTACGCCGCGCACAGCGTGCCGACGGCG
Organism: Luteibacter jiangsuensis; assembly: GCF_030812295.1. Classification (GTDB taxonomy): domain Bacteria; phylum Pseudomonadota; class Gammaproteobacteria; order Xanthomonadales; family Rhodanobacteraceae; genus Luteibacter; species Luteibacter jiangsuensis_A. The sequence goes on along the minus strand of NZ_JAUSSK010000002.1, from coordinate 344,002 downwards.
ATCGAGGAAACCGTCTTCCATCGCGAGGCCTTTCTCGCCGCCACGCACGAGCCGCCCACCGACGTGCAGGTGCGCTGCTACAAGACCTCCATCTCCGGGCGCTTCCACGACATCCGCGGTGGTTGGGCGGCCGAGCACGATCCCGATTCCTACGCGGCCAGTGCGAAGCTCGCACGGACGCTGCGCGGGCAGGGCTCCAATGGCATCGTCTACGACAGCGCGCGGCATGCCGGTGGTGAATGCGTGGCGGTGTTCTATCCCGACCTCGTCGCTCCCTGTGTGCAGGCCGAACACTTCATCTACCGCTGGAACGGGAGCCGGATCGAAGCGGTGCTCAAGGTGACGCCCGTCGAGCGACAGGGTTTACCCCGGCGTCCGTAAGGGGTTACGGTGCGCGGGATGAAACGCCTGACGATCCTCCTCACCCTGCTTGCCCTTTCCTTCGCCGCCCATGCCAAGGGGCCGGACCACAGCCAGTGGGAACACGACATCCAGGCTTTCGAGGCCGCGGACCGGAGCAGTCCCCCGCCGGCCAACGCCGTGTTGTTCGTCGGCAGTTCCTCGATCCGCTTGTGGGCGAGCCTCGCGGCCGACTTTCCGGAGTACCGCCTCATCAACCGGGGTTTCGGCGGCTCCGATCTCGACGATGCCACTGCCTTCGCCGACCGCATCGTCAAGCCGTACCACCCGGTGGCCATCGTGATCTACGCGGGGGACAACGACCTGCAGAATGGCGACACGCCCGAACAGGTCCGCGATGATTTCGCCGCCTTCGTGACCAGGGTGCGCCAGGACCAGCCAGAGGTACCGATCGCTTTCATCTCGATCAAGCCCAGCGTGGCCCGCATGAACCTGCTGTCCAATATCGAAAGGGCCAACGCACTGATCAGTGACTGGTCGATGGCGCAGAAGGGCGTCGCCTTCCTCGACGTGGCGCCGGCGATGCTGGATGCGAACGGACAGCCGAAGCAGGAACTGTTCGTCGGCGATGGCCTGCACATGAATCCGAAAGGTTATGCGCTGTGGGTCGCGCAAGTACGTCCGTGGTTGGCGGAGCACGCTACGGCGGCCGAAGTTAAACGGGACCCAAACGCAGCCATGAAGTGATACGGGAACTTCACGGCGCCGCCCTTATCTAAGTATTCGATCGCCGAGAGGCGACCTGTTGGCAACAGGCGCGATTGATTCGCTCGTTGTCCCGGGTCCCGCTATTTCCCCTGATAGCCTGGACCCGACGCGACCCCGGCAGCTCCTCCCCTGGCTGCCGGGGTTTTATTTTGTCTGATTTTTGACTTTCCCCGATAGAAGCCGCTCTCTTGTGGGAGCAGCCCTTGTGTGGGAGCGGTTCTTGTGGGAGCCGACCTTGTCGGCGATGGGTGCTTGCCTCAACCTGGCCCGCTGCCGCGGGATCGCCGACAAGGTCGGCTCCCACCAAGAAAAGGTTCCACCGGAGAAAAGGTTCCACCAAAGACAAAGGCTGCCATCAACGCACGATCCCACCAAAGAAAAAGGCGGGCCAGCCTTTCGGCCAACCCGCCCTCATCGCCCTTGTGGGAGCCGACTTCGTCGGCGATGCCCAGGCGACCTCATAGGTTGTCGTCAGACGTGATGTATCCGCGTCGCATAGGGACGAATCGACGTGTCGAACGCCCGCCAGACGCCGTCATTACCTTCGATGTTCAGCACGATGTCCGATGCCGCGTTGGCGGCCTCGATACGGCGCGCCTCCTGCAAGGCGCATTCGAGCGCGTCATCGCGTGAGCAGAATTCCCCGTACTCGAACTCGTTCTTCTGCAGCAACCAAAGACCGGGACCGACGGACTCGAACGGAATGTCGAAGACGACCACGATGGACCCACCCTGTTCAATGGAGTTGGGCCCATCGTAGAGGCCCGTTCGTTAGGCCACCGTTGAGTTTCAGTTGTCTGCGCCGGAAACGAAGCCTTCGCGCGTACCGCGCTGATACACCTTGTCCGTCGCCAGCACGTCGCCAGCCGCTACCGGCGTCCCGCCGGCGAGCCTGGCGTAGATTGGAGTGAAGTCCGGCCGGGTCGCGTCGAACAACTGCTCGAAGTCGTCGATCACGAAGTAGGTCTGCTGGTAGGTATCGATCTTGTACCGGGTATTCATGACGCGCTCCAGGTCGAACCCGATCCGGTTCGGCGCCGGCGAATCGATCGAATAGATGGACTCGCCCTTTGAGCTGACGATGCCCGCGCCGTAGATGCGCAGCCCCGCGTCGGTCCGGATCAGGCCGAACTCCACCGTGTACCAGTAGAGGCGCGTGAGGTTCATCAGCGCGTCCGGGCCGATCGCATGGGCCTTCATGCCACCCTTGCCGTAGGCCTGCATGTAATCGGCGAATACCGGATTGAGCAGAAGCGGCACGTGGCCGAACAGGTCGTGGAAAAGGTCCGGCTCCGCGAGGTAATCGAGCTGGTCCGGCTTGCGGATCCACCAGCTCACGGGAAAACGGCGGTTGGCGAGATGGTCGAAGAAGACCTCATCCGGCAACAGCCCCTCCACCCCGACCACTTCCCAGCCGGTGGCCTTGCCGAGCACCTTGTTCAGGTCGTCGAAGCGGGGAATGCCGCCGTCGCCCAAGCCAAAGCGGTCGACGCCGTCAAGGAACTCCTGGCAGGCGTAGGCCGGCAACAGCTCTCGCTGGCGGCGGTACAGGGTGTCCCATACCTCGTGGTCGACCTTCGAGTAACTCGCCCACGGCTGCTCCACGGTGCCGGTCGCATAGACGGGCACGTATCCGCGGTCGGTCTGCTGGTGTTCGACACGACGGGGGGTGTCCATGGCGGGCCTCCTTTGGGCTGTGGGTGGTTGTGAAGCAAGAGCATAGCGATGAAGTGACGCAATAGGCTTGCCTTGTTGCGCAAAGAAGAGGTGTTTGTGCAATGATTAGTCGAAATTAAGGTATGAGACAGAATAATCGTGCAGCTCAGTCTTGACCGTACAGACCTGCGGATCCTCGCCACGCTGCAAGCGAACGGCAGGATCAGCAACGCCGAACTCGCCGCCGAGGTGAACCTTTCCCCGTCGGCCTGCCTGCGTCGCGTGCAGAAGCTGGAGGCCGACGGCGTCATTGCCGGCTATGGTGCCCGCCTGGAGCCTCGCTCCCTGGGCCTCGGCCTGCAGGCCTTCGTGCGCGTGCAGCTGAGCCGACATGAGTCCGCGGCCATCGACTCCTTCACCGATCGGGTGGCCGAATGGGAGGAGGTCGTGTCCTGCTACGCGTTGACCGGCGACATGGATTACCTGCTTCAGGTCTACGTGGCCGATCTGGACGGATTTTCCCGGTTCCTGCTCGATCGCCTGTTGAACGCGGCGGGGGTGGCGGACGTCAATACCAGCTTTGTCCTGCGCACCGTGAAGGCTTCCACGGCTCTTCCCCTGGGGAATGTCCGCACTTAGCACGGCGCAAGCCCACGTGTCATAAGAATAAAGACAACTTCCCCTAGCGGCAGCGACCGCCCATCGTTAATCTTGTGTGCTCGATGGAAGCCGCCTCCGCCAACCCGACCCCACGCGACCGACTGCGTCCGCTGCGCTATGTGTGGCGAGTGCCGTTGTTGGTGCTCCACGTCCTGTTTGGCGTCGTCATCTGTGCGCTGATCCTGAGTTGGGCGGGCGGGGTGATGAAGAACGGGCGTGAGCCACTGGCCCACCGAACCATCCGCATGTGGTCGACCCTGCTGTTGCGCGTGTTCGGGTTCCGTAGCCGCCGCTTCGGCCAGCCTTTGCCGGACCCGGTGCTGTTCGTGGCCAACCACACGTCGTGGCTGGACATCGAGTTGCTTCATTCGCAGCGCGCCGCCTGTTTCGTCGCCAAGGCCGAGATCGCCAGCTGGCCGCTGGTCGGCTGGATGGCCGCGCGCGGCGGTACCATCTTCCACCGCCGGGGCAATAACCACTCGCTGGCCTCGGTCATGGCCTCGATGGTGGAGCGCCTGCGCGAAGGGCGTTCCGTGGCGGTGTTCCCCGAGGGTGGGACGGGCCACAACGGCGTGCTGCGCGTGTTTCATGCGCGCATCTTCCAGGCCGCCCTCGATGCCGGGGTGCCGGTGCAGCCGGTGGCCCTGCGTTTCGCCCGTCACGGCAAGCGGCTGATCGATGCCGGGTTCCGAGAAGGCGAAAGCTTCATGGGTAATTTCCTGCGCTTGCTGGGCGAGCCGCCGCTCGACGTGGAAGTGCATTTCCTCGAGCCGGTTCCGGTCTCGGCCGACGGACGCCGCCGCATGGCGGAGGCCTCGCGCGAACGCATCGCGCAGGCCCTGGATACCGACACCCCGGCATGAGCCTGCCGCGGGGTTCCGACTTCCTGCCGCCGTTGCCGCTGCGCAGCGGGCACATCCAGACCATGCTTTCCTCCAGCGGCATCCGCCGCCGCCTGCTGCCGAAACGGGCCCACCAGGTGCAGGAGAACGCGCAAGAGGTGCTGATCGATGTCGGCCGCGGCGATCGATTGAGCGGCCGTTTCACCGCCCAGCGCACGGGCCGTGAGTCGCGTGGCCTGGCCATCCTGTTCCATGGCTGGGAGGGCAGCGTCGACTCCACGTACGTATTGCAGACGGGCAGCCGCTTGCTGGAGGAAGGCTGGGATGTGTTCCGCCTGAATTTCCGCGACCACGGCGACAGCCACGGTCTCAATGAAGCCCTCTTCCACTCCTGCCGTATCGACGAGGTGGTGACCGCCCTCGGCGAGATCGCCAGGATGTTCCCGGCGAAGGCCGTGGGCGTGGCCGGATTTTCCCTGGGCGGCAACTTCGCGCTGCGCGCCGGCATGCTGGCGCCCAAGCAGGGCGTCTCGCTGGACTACGTGCTGGCCGTCTGTCCGATCATCGACCCCAGCGAAGGCCTGTTCTCCCTGGAGAGCGAGGCGCCCTGGTTCTACCAGGCCTATTTCATGCGCAAGTGGCGCCGCTCGCTGCAACTCAAGCAGCAGGCGTTCCCGCACGCGACGTACTTCGAACTCGAGGAACTGCGCCAGAACATGCGCGACCTCACCCGCTCGCTGGTGCTGCGGCACACCGATTTCGGTTCGCTCGAGGCCTACCTCGACGGTTATTCCGTGGCTGGCGACCGGCTGATGGACCTGCATCTGCCGGCAACCATTCTCACCTCCCGCGACGATCCCGTGATCCCGGTCGGCGCGTTCGATCAGTTGCGCGTGCCACCGAACATCGAGCTGGATATCGCGACTTATGGTGGCCATTGCGGCTTCATCCGCGATTTCAGCATGACCAGTTTCACCGACGACTACATCGCAGCCCGTTTCGACGCCATCACCCGTTGAACCTTCCACGCCTGGACAGGGACAGACGGGCCTCAACTGGGAGTCCGTTCATGCGTAGCGCCTTCGTCCTCGGCCTGGTCCTTCTCGCCGCCCCGGCCTTTGCCGCCACTCCTCCCCTGGAATCGTTGAAGTTACCTCCCGGTTTCCAGATCGCGGTCTGGACCGACCAGGTGCCGGACGCCCGCGAGATGGCTCTTGGGGCGAAGAACACGGTGTTCGTGGGATCGCGCGACGCGGGCAAGGTATTCGCCGTGACCTACGCCGCCGATGGCAAGGCGGACAAGGTACGCACCGTCGCCAGTGGCCTGCAGCTTCCGGTGGGGGTGGCCTTTCATGGCGGCGATCTCTACGTGTCCGCGATCAGCCGGATCTACGTGATCCGCGACATCGAGAACCACCTCGATGCGCCACCGAAGCCCGAACTGGTCACCGACAAGCTGCATACCGAGACGGCCCACGGCTGGAAATTCATCGCCTTCGGTCCGGACAACAAGCTCTACGTGCCGGTCGGCGCACCATGCAACATCTGCGATCGCGGCGACGAAGGCTTCGCCCAGCTGTTGCGCATGAATCCCGATGGCAGCGGTGTCGAGACGGTGGCGCGGGGCATCCGTAACACGGTGGGCTTCGACTGGCGCCCCACGGACAAGTCGTTGTGGTTCACCGACAACGGCCGCGACATGCTCGGCGACGACATGCCCAGCGACGAACTCAACCATCTGACCAAGCCCGGTGAACACTTCGGTTATCCCTACTGTCACCAGGGCGATACGCTCGATCCGGAATTCGGCAAGGGCAGGAACTGCAAGGACTTCACGCCGCCTGTGCTCAAGCTGGGCGCCCATGTGGCGGCGCTCGGCATGCGCTTCTACAACGGAACGCAATTTCCCGCCGCCTACCATGGCGCCGTCATCGTCGCCGAGCACGGCTCGTGGAACCGCACGGCGAAATCCGGTTACCGGGTAATGACCGTGCGCTTGAACGGCAACAAGGTAGTCAGCTACGAGCCGCTCGTCGAAGGTTTCCTCGTCGACGAAAAGGTGTCCGGCCGTCCTGCCGACGTACAACCGCTCCCCGATGGCAGCCTGCTGATCAGCGACGACGACAACGGCGCCATCTATCGCGTGACCTATAAGAAGCAATAAAGGAGTCCCCCATGCGTCTCAACAGCGACAGCATCCAGAACGGCAAGCCCATTCCCTCGAACTTCGCCTTCATGGAGGCCGGCGACCCGATCAAGCCAGCCGGCAACGTCACGCCGCACCTGGCCTGGACCGAGGTTCCCGCCGGCGCGCGATCCTTCGCCATCGCCGTCATCGACACCGACGTGCCCTCCAAGCCGGACGATGTGAACGTCGAGGGCCGCGAAGTACGCCGCGACCTGCCACGCGTGGAATTCGTGCACTGGCTGATGGCCAACATTCCCCTGGAATGCCGCGAGTTGGGCGAAGGTGCCTGCGGCGAAGGCATCGTGCCCCGTGGAAAGAAGGACCCGGTGGGCCCGCCCGGCTCGGTGCAGGGCCTCAACGACTACACGGGCTGGTTCAAGGGCGACCGCGACATGGAGGGCCACTACCACGGCTACGACGGCCCCTGCCCGCCGTGGAACGACACCATCCCCCACCATTACCACTTCCACGTCTATGCTCTGGACGTCGAGAGCGTGCCGCTGGAAACCGGCTTTTCACTGGCCGAGTTTCGTGACGTGATCGAAGGGCACGTCGTGGACCAGGCGACGATCACCGGAACCTATTCGCTGAACCCGAAGGTCAAGGCGTGAGGGCGAGGTGAAGGGCACTGGCTGAATGCCTATTGAGCGAGGCCGGCGGGCTTCACGCGGCATGCGCGGCGCGCGGGACTAAATGGTCTCGCGCTACCCACGGAGAAACCACCATGCTGCACTACGCCCTCGTCTTCCTCGTCATCGCGATCATCGCTGCCGTATTCGGCTTCGGCGGCATCGCGGGCACGGCGGCCGGCATCGCGAAGATCCTCTTCGTGATCTTCCTGATCCTGGCGATCATCTCCTTCTTCCGTGGCCGTAACGTATAGACCACGGCGTCACCCTTTTTGCCGTACCTTGTCCAATCCCAGCCCCGGAGACCGTCAAATGAACAATCCTGCCGACCCCGTCGCCAACGCCGCGACCGCCGCCGCGAACACCGTTTCGGCCGCCGAGCGCATCGATGCACGCGCCGAGCGAGTGAAGCAGGCCACCTCCGAGGTCGTGGACCGGACCAAGGAAGTGGTCGACCGCGCCGCCGACAAGGTGGAGAACACCTTGCATCACGCCACCGACAAGGCCGCCCATGGCGCCACGCGCGCGGCCGAAAAGGCCGAGGAAGCCAAGCTGCGCGGCAAGGAAGCCTATGGCGAGGCCGTGGAGACCGCGAACGACTGGCTGGACACGGCCCGCGACTATGTCCGCGAGAAACCCGTGCAGTCCATCGCGCTGGCCCTGGCCGCGGGTTGGCTGGCCGGCCGTATCCTGCGCAACTGATCCTTTCCTTCCAGGGGCGCGACACATGCTGGAAGACGGCCCCTCGGGGCGAGACGATGCTGACGGAACGGCGCCGGCGGATGCGGCAGCCGGTCCCAAGCTGACCATGCCTGCCTGGGTCGCGGATGTCCGCCGCCTGGGTGCCGGGCTGAAGAAGCTCTTCGCCGCGCAGCTGAAGCTGCTGGGCGCTGAGATCGGCCTGGCCAGGAGCGGCATCGTCATGATGCTCTTCATGGGGCTGGCCGCCATCGTCTTCGCGGTGGCGTTGGGATTCACCCTGCTGGCGCTGGCCGGCTGGGGGCTGGCCCAATGGTTCGGTTCGTGGGCGTGGGCATTGACCGTGCTGGCGGCGTTGCAGGCCGTGCTGCTGGTCGGTGCGATCCTCGTCTTCCGCCGCGGCATGCACTGGCTTACGCTCCCCGCCACGCGCGCCGAACTTTCCACGCTGGCACGGGACGCCGCGAAGCAAGGCAAGGCGGAAAGCGAGCAGGCGGGAGAGCAGGCATGAGCATTTTCAGCAGCATGGCGAAAGTCACCGCCGCCCGGGCCCGGGTCGCGGCGGCGCGGCGGGATACCGTCGAACCGGCCGCCGCCTTGATAGCGCGTGGCTACGAACACCCCCTCACGGTGCTTGGCATGGCCGCCGGCTCCGGATTCCTGCTCAGCAAGGTCAAGCTCAACCCGCTCGCGGTGCCCGGCGTCACAGGCCTGGTGGCGACGGGTAGCGCCGACCTCATCGGCAAGATCGTTTCCATCGCCGCCGGAAGTTTCCTCGGCAAGATGGCCGGCGATGTCGCGGACGCGGCCGAAGAGGCACCGTGAGCGACGTTCCCAGTCCACTGCCCACGCCGGTCCCTTCGACGGCGGCACCGGGTGCCGCCGTTTCCACGATCGCCGTGCCCCCACGCCGGACGCCCGCAAGCGGGCGGAGCAGCCGGCGGATGTCGCGCAACCTCCGCGCGATCCGCATTTCGCTGACCGGCCTCGTCCTGCTGGCGGCGATCTACACGGTGGCCATCGGCAAGTCGTTGCTGGTACCGCTCGTGCTCGCGGGGTTCATCGGCCTCGCGCTCAACCCCATCGTCGCCGCCGCCGCGCACCTGCGCATACCGCGCTGGTTGTCCGCGGTGACGGTGATGGTGCTGCTCGGCTTCGGTCTCGTATCGGCCGTGACGACGCTTTCGGAGCCCGCGCTCAACTGGTTCCACGAGGCGCCGACGGCGATGCGTGCCTTCGCACCGAAGATCAAGCCGATGACCCAGCAGATCGAGGCCGCCAGCCGGGCGACGCAGAACCTGGTCGGCGGGACGATGGCGCGCAACGTGCCGCAGAGTCCCAACAACTTCGCCTTCACGGCATGGGACATCCTCGCGGGCGCGCCGAAGGTACTGGCGAGCGTGTTGACGGTCGCCTTGCTTGTGTTCTTCTTCCTCGTCTACGGTGACGAGATCCTTCGGCGCGCCGTCGAGATATCGCCCACCTTCGCTTATAAGCGACACACGGTAAGCATCGTACGTAGCATCCAGGTGGAGGTGTCGAGCTACCTCCTGCTCACGGCGGCGATCAATGTCACGCTCGGCCTCGTCACCGCGGGCATGCTTTACCTCTACGGCGTACCCGATCCGCTGTTATGGGGCACCGTGGCCACGATCGCCAACTTCATTCCGTACGTCGGCGCCATCACCACCACGACCGTGCTCGCCATCGTCGGCGCGTTGCACTTCCAGGAGCTTGGCCCCGCCTTGCTCCCAGCCGCCACGTTCGCGGGCATCACGGCGGTCGAAGGCAACATGATCACGCCCATGTTGCAGGGGCGCCGCTCGCGGCTGAGTCCAGTGGCGATCCTGCTCTGGTTGCTGGTGTGGGGCTGGCTCTGGGGCGTGCCCGGCGCACTGCTGGCCGTGCCGATGCTCACCTGCGTGAAGTTGATCACCGCCAAGCTGCGTGGTTGGCAGTGGTTCGCGCATATCATTTCGCGCTGAACGCCATTTTCAGGTACTGCCGCGCACCTGCAACTGGAACGAAACGTCCACACGCCGTTTCGCCGGCGTGTGCCCGGCGAAACGGTCGAGAAGTTGTCGGGCAGCGACGCGGCCTATTTCCAGTCGTGGAGACATGATCGTGGTGAGGCCGGGCTGGACGAGATCGGCCAGGCCCAGGCCGTTGAATCCCGCGATGGCCACCCGCTTCGGAACGGCAACGCCTTCGCGTTGCGCGCGCAGGATGGCGCCCACGGCGAGATCGTCATTGGCGAAGAAGATCGCATCCACCTTCGGCGTCGCTTCCAGGACGTCCATCAATGCGTCGCCGCCGAGCGCCCAGTTCGATGGGCCGTCGTATGAGATGGGCTCTCGCCGATGCAAACCATGCCGTGCCAGGATCCGGTCCATGCCCTTGTAGCGCTGCGCGGCACGATAATCCGCCTGGATGCGGCAGCCAATGAAAACGATCTCGCGGTAACCCTGCGTGACGAGATGTGTCGCCATCGTCTCGCCGGCCTTGTAATGGGAAAGGCCGACATTCATGTCGATGGCCTGTGTTCCGTACTCCATCATTTCCACCACGGGCTTGCCCCAGCGCTTGAGCAGGTTGCGTGTGCGGTCGAGATGACGCATGCCAGCGATGATCATGCCCGGTGGGGACCAGCCGAGGAAGGTGGACACCGCCCCGTACTCGCGATCGAGGTCGTATTCGGTGTTGCCGAGCATCAGTTGATATCCGGCTGCCTGCGCGACGTCCTGGATACCCGCAATCACTTCGACGAACACGGAGTTCGACAGCGAAGGCACGATCACAGGGATCACGTTCGAACCTGCGGAGGCCAAGGCGCCCGCAACAAGATTCTGCACATACCCGAGGGATTCCACCGAAGCGCCAATACGTGCGCGCAGGGTTTCCGATACGGTGGCGGGCTTGTTCAATGCACGCGACACGGTCATGGGAGAGACGCCCGCGTGTTCGGCGACGTCCTTCAGCGTGACGGTCCGCTCGGTGGGCATTTTCGTGGGACTCATGTGTGACCGGCTCCTTCGGTGATCGCGCTACCACCCTGATCGAACCGGGATGATTGCGCAACGCAGCGCCGCTGACCAGCCCGGTCGAGCACGTATACTTGTGCATCGCACAATAAGTTGTTGGCGCTCAAGGCATAAAAATGATTGCGCTATCATTTCTGGCGGCCTATAGTCCGGACGCATTGTGGTTCCGCGCTCCTCATGTCCCGGAGGTTTCGTGATCCAGTTGTCCAACGCTTCGCACGCACACGCCCCGGCGATAGACAAACCCGCGGCGCGGGCCGTGCTTGCCGCGCATGGCATCGTCAAGCGTTTCGGCCCGGTGGAGGTACTTGGTGGCGTGGACCTGCAACTGAAGCCCGGTCGCATCCTCACCCTCATGGGCGAGAACGGCGCAGGCAAATCGACGATGTTCCGCATCCTCGCAGGGCAGCTCCAGCCGAGCGCGGGAACACTGAGTCTCAACGGGGGACCGCTGCACCTGGCTTCCCCGCACGCAGCCCATGCGCATGGGATCCATCTCGTGCCACAGGAACCGATGCTGCTACCCGAACTCACCGTGGCGGAAACCATGTTCTTGGGGCGCCTGCCCATGGCCGGCACCTGGTTGCGGCATGTCGACTGGAAGGACGTACGCCGTCGTTCGCGCACGGTATTGGACATGCTCGAATTGGACATCGACATCGATACATGCGCAAAGACGTTGAGCATCGCGCAGTTGCAGCTGATCGAGTGCGCGAAAGCCCTGCTGCATGACTGCAGGATCATTCTGTTCGACGAACCCACCTCGCCCCTGACCGCGTACGAAGTCGATACCCTGTTCAAGATCATGCGTCGGCTGGCCACCGACGGTTGCACGTTGAGTTTCATCAGCCACCGCACCGAAGAAGTCATGTCGATCAGCGACGACATCGTCGTACTGCGGGATGGGCGGCCGGTAGACTGCGTGGAGCGCGGCGATTTCGATCGCACGCGCCTGCTGTCGAAGATGGTGGGCCGCACGATACGTGACATTCCCCGTCGCGAGAAAAGTCACGCCACCGACGACGCCGTGCTCGAAGTCGAGAATCTCGCCAGTGAGCCGGTCTTCCGCCGCATCGGGTTCACCCTGCGCCGGGGCGAGATCCTTGGACTGGCCGGGCTGGTTGGCGCCGGCCGCACCGAAATCGCCGAGACCATCTTCGGTGTCCGCCGCCCCACCAGTGGCGCGGTGCGTCTGGCCGGTGAGGACATCACGGCCAAGCCCTGTCACGGACTCATCCGCAAGGGACTGGTCTACGTCCCGGAGGACCGTGCGCGACATGGTGCGGTCCTGTCGATGAGCATCGCGCAGAACATCACCTCGGGGCTGCTCGAGCGCGTGCGCCAGTCCGCGGGCCTGTTGAGCGACGACGACGAGACCCGCCTCGGGGCCGACGCCGTACGCGAATTCCGGGTGCGTTGCGCGGGGCTGGATCAGCCACTGCGAGAGCTCTCCGGCGGCAATCAGCAGAAGGTCGTCTTCAGCAAGTGGATAGCCACCGGTCCCAAGGTCGCCATCCTCGACGAACCGACACGGGGCGTGGATGTCGGATCGAAGGAGGAAATCTATGAGCTGATCGAGGCGATGGCCCGCGATGGCATGGCCGTCCTCGTGATTTCGTCGGAAACCGAGGAACTGGTTCGCCTGTGCGACCGCGTGCTGTCCATCTACGAAGGCGAGCTGGTCGCGGAACTGTGCGGGACGCAGATCACCCCCGAAGGTGTCAGCGCTTCATATCTCGGCAAGCCAAGGGATGAGGCGACGCTGTGAACACAGCCACGATATCCACCTACAAACGCATGGCCTCGCCACGCTTCGCAATGACGCGCGAGGCGACCCTGGTCGTGGCGACCGTTGGCCTGACGCTGGCGGTCGGAATACTCAACCACGACTTCCTTGGCGCCCAGAACCTGCGTTTCATGTTGCTCAATTCCGTGGTTCTTTCACTGGTCGCGCTGGGTCAGACGCTCGTTATCTCGATGCGCGGCATCGATCTTTCGGTGGCCCCGGTGCTCGGCCTTTCAGCCATGGTCTGCGGCCTGCTGGCGCAGACGCATGGTCTGTCGTTGTCGCTTGCCTTGCCCCTGGCTGTCGGCATGGGGATGGTGCTCGGTTCGGTGAACGGCGTGCTCGTGGCGGCACTGGATATTCCGCCGATCGTCGTGACGCTGGGTACGTACAGCCTGTATAGCGGCCTGACCTTCCTATACTCGGACGGCACGCAAGTCGACGCCGTGCCGGCAGCCTGGGCTGCCTTCGGCAACGGCAACCTCCTCGGTGCCATACCCCTGCCGACGCCAGCGATCGTGCTCATGGTCGTCCTTGCCCTGTGTTGGTACATGCTTCGGCACACCGCATTCGGCCGTGCGATCCTGGCAGTCGGTAACAACGCGACCGCCGCCTATGCCGCGGGTCTGCCGGTGGCCTGGGTACGCGTGCGTGTCTATGCCCTCGCAGGCATGCTGGCCGCCTTCTCCGGGCTCATGTTCCTCTGCTACACAGGGTCGGCCACGGTAACCGCCGGCACGGGCGACCACATCGAGTTGCAGTCGATCGCGGTCTCGTTGATCGGTGGCACGGCGATCGCCGGGGGGCGTGGCAACCTGATTGGCACCGTGCTCGGCAGCCTGTTCCTCTCCGTGGTGCTCACGGCGCTGGTTTTCCTCCATGTTCCGCCAATCTGGTATTCCGCGGGCGAGGGCTTGATGATCCTCGCCGCCGTGCAGGGTGCGTTCCGTCGCCGGGGTGCGCAGGCATGAGCGCCTATCCAGCCGACACGCACGCCACCAAGCCCAACATCGTGACACCCACGCGGCGTCGCCGCCTGCTGCCGATGGGCGGCTGGGAGTCGTCGCTGGCCGCGCTACTCGTCGCCGTGCTGGTCGGCTTCGGGGTTGGTGTGCCCGGATTCTTCAACGATGTATCGGGCCTGCTCGGCATGACCGGCAATTTCCTCCCGTTCGGCCTGGTCGCGCTCGGCCTGTCCCTGGTGATCTTCACCGGCGGCATCGACCTGTCGGTCGGTGCGACCGCGAGCCTCGCCGCGGTGGTCGCCGCGCAGCTGTGGGCAACTTACGGGTTGGATATCTGGATCGCTTCGCTTATCGGGCTCGTGTTGGGTGGCATGCTGGGAGCCATCAACGTCGCGATCATCGTAAAGCTGCGCATCGAACCGCTGATCGCGACCCTGGCCAGCAGCTTCATCTACGGCAGTGCGGCCGTGGCCGTCGCGGGTGATTCGCCACCCTCCGGCTTTCCGGACGCCTTCAATGCGCTGGGCGCCGGGGCACTTCCCATCGGCAGCCTCCAGGTTCCATACCAATTGCTGCTCTTCGTCCCGCTGGCGGTGGTCTTCTGGTTGCTTCTTTCACGCAGCGCGTTCGGCCGCAAGCTCGTCACCGTGGGATACAACGCGGAAGCCGCGCGTTACTCCGGCATCCGCGTTCCCCGCGTGCTGGCGGGTGCCTATGTGATCAGCGGCACCATGGCCGCGCTGGCCGGGTTGGTCCTTTCCGCCTATTACAGCGCGGCACGGCCGGACATGGGCGACGTACTGCTGTTGACGACGATCGCGATGGTCGTGCTCGGCGGCGTCAGCATCTTCGGTGGTGAAGGCAGTATGGGGGGCGTGATCGTAGCCGTGCTGCTATTGGGCTTCATGCGCCAGGGCCTGCTGATCGCCGGCTTGTCCGACATGGTCACGTCCATGCTGACCGGCGCGATCCTGATCGCCTCGATCGCTGTCCGCAACCTGTTCAGCACACGCGGCGGCGGCTTAGGCGCACGCCTGCGCGCACTCGTCCGTCGTACCCGTTACAGGAGGGAGCAATGATCCGTAAACGTCACATGCTTGCGTTGGCCACCATCGTCCTGACCATGGCCACATCCGTCCCGGCCCAGACCGTCGATACATCCAAGCGCATCAAGGTAGCCATGGTGCCGAAGCTGGTCGGCCTCTCGGTGTTCAAGGCGAACCAGCAGGGCGCGGAGGCCGCGTCGAAGACACTGAACATCGACTTTCTCTATACCGGGCCGGTGACGGCATCCGCGCAGGGGCAGGTCGACGTCTTCAACAGTCTCATCGCCCGCAAGTTCGATGTGATCACCACGACGTCGAACAATCCCACCCAGCTCGCTCCGGCCCTGCGTCGGGCGATGAAGCAGGGCATCAAGGTGATCTCCTACGACAGCGACGTGGCGACCGATGCACGAGACTTCTTTATCCAGAACACCGAGTATCCCGCCTTCGGCAAGGCGCTCGTCGACTCGGTGGCGAAGTACATCGCACCGGACGCCGAGGTGGCGATACTCTCCTCGACGAAGGACGCGACCATCCAGAACGAATGGATCAAGTCGTTGACCGCATATATGAAGGCGGCCTACCCGAAGATGAAAATAGTCACTACGGAGTACGGGCAGTCGAACCCATCGTTGTCGCTGACCGCGGGGTTGAACATTCTCCAGGCCCACCCGAACGTGGCGGCGATCATCGCGCCGGATGGTGCTTCCGAAGTTGGCGCCGCGGCGGCGGTGGAGAAACTGGGTAAGACCGGCAAGGTGTTCGTGACCGGGTGCAGCAACCCAGACGCCATCCGCCAGTACGTCAAGAGCGGCGTCATCAAGGCAAGTCCGCTCTGGGACGAGGTGAAAGAAGGCCAGCTGGTCATGCACGTGGCCCGGCTAGCGGCCAACAACGCTTTGAAACCGAACGACACGTTCAGCGTGCCTGGCCTCGGTAACTACACCGTGAAGGACAAAGTCATCATCTTCAGCGAGCCCTTGGTCTTCACCGCTGACAACATCGACCAGTACAAGTTCTGACCCCCATCCGTCTTGAGGAGTACCCATGAAGCGCGTGATTTTTACCGGCGGGAGCGGAAAGGCCGGCCGGCATGTCGTGCAGTACCTGGTCGACCAGGGCTACCGCGTGCTCAATCTCGATACGAAGCCGCTCGACAATCCCGCCGTGCGCACCCTGATCACCGACATCACCGATTCAGGCCAGGTGTTCAACGCGTTGTCGAGCTACACCGGGCTACATGAATTCGATCCGGACCTCTCCCCTGAGCCGATCGACGCCGTGGTCCATTTCGCTGCGATCCCGCGCATCATGATCGTGCCGGACAACGAGGTTTACCGCGTCAATGTCATGGGCACGTACAACATCATCGAGGCGGCCGCGAAGCTGGGCATCCGCAAGGTGATCATCGCGTCCAGCGAAACCACCTACGGTCTTGTGTTCAACCATACCCCACGTGACCCCGAGTACTTCCCGCTCGACGAGGACTACCCGGTGGATCCGCGCGACAGTTATGCCACGTCGAAGATATGCAACGAGAAGACGGCGCAGGCGTTCGCCGGACGCACCGGCATGGACATCTACGCCATCCGCATCGGCAATGTCATCGAGCCTCACGAGTACGCGAATTTCCCGGGATTCTTCTCGAAGCCGGATTTCCGAAAGCGCATCGCGTGGAGCTATATCGATGCCCGTGACCTGGGCCAGATCGTCGACCTGGGCATCAAGAAGGACGGCCTGGGCTTCCAGATCTTCAATGCGGCGAACAACGATGTCTCATCGGACTTGCCGACGGCCGAGTTGCTGCGCCGCTACTACCCGAACGTACCGGTGAGGGGCCAGATGGAGGAATTCGAGACCCTGCTCTCCAACAAGAAGACGCGCGATGTGCTCGGCTTCCGCGAAGTCCATAACTGGCGCAAATACGTGAAGGCCTGACTGGCCGGAGGATTCGTCATGTCCGCACAAACCACGCTCGTGATCGTCCACACCGGACCGGTCACCGTGCAACCCCTGAGCGCGCTCGCGCCGGAACTCATTCCCGGAGTGCGCGTGGTCAACCTCGTCGACGATAGCTTGCTCAAGGACACCATGGCAGCCGGTCACGTCACGCCCGAAGTGACCCGTCGACTTGCACAGTACATGATGATCGGCCAGGACATGGGGGCGACCATGATCCTCAATGCCTGTTCTTCCGTGGGGGAGGCCGCGGATGCGGTTCGCCCCTTGCTCGCCGTGCCCCTTGTGAAGATCGACGTCGCCATGGCCGAACGTGCCGTGGCCACCGGCCGGCGTATCGGGGTGGCCGCGACGGTACAGACGACACTCGATCCCACGGTTCGCCTGATCGAACGCGTCGCCCGGGACAGTGGTAAACAGATAGAGGTAAGGCGTGCGCTATGCGAGGGCGCGTTCGATGCCTTGCTTGCGGGGCGCACCGAAGAGCACGACGCCATCGTCGAGCGGGCATTGATCGGGTTGGCGAAGGATGTCGACCTTATCGTGCTCGCGCAGGTATCGATGGGCCGCATAGCCGACAAGCCGGGCGGATCGATCGGCGTGCCGGTGCTGACAAGTCCGCGCCTTGGCATGGAGCGCGTCGCGGAGACCTTGCGTGGACATTTGGAACGCGCTGCCTGACTCAGCCGTGGTGGTGATCGTTGCCGAAGACATGGCTAAGTTCCTCCACCTGTGCGGGCGACAACGTGCGGGGATGAAGACCGCGCAGCAAGAGGAAGAGCCGCGCGGTCTCTTCCAGTTCCTCGATGGCGTTGACCGCCGCGGTGAGCGAGGTGCCTGCAACCACCGGACCGTGGTTGGCCAGCAGCACGGATGCATAACGTCCCGCGAGTCCGCGAATGGCATCCGCCACCATGGGGTCGCCGGGACGGTGGTAAGGCACCAGTGCGGTATCGCCGACGCGCATCACGTAGTAAGGCGTCAACGGTGGAAGCACGGATGCCGGATCGACATCCGGAAGCATGGACAAGGCGACGGAGTGTGTGGAATGCAGGTGCACCACCGCTCTGGACCCGCTGCGGGATTCGTAAAGAGCGCGGTGCAACGGTGCTTCCTTGGTGGGCTTGTCGCCATCGATGAAGCGGCCCTGTGCGTCGAATCGCGACAGGCGGGCTGGATCGAGGAAACCGAGCGACGCATCGGTCGGCGTCATCAACAAGCCACCGTCGTCGAGGACCACGCTGATATTTCCGGACGATCCGTGGGTAAGTCCCCGTTCGAACATCGAACGGGCGAGCAGGCAGACCTGTTCCCTGAGGCGGGACTCGCTCATGGTTCGGCTCACATGATTCCGTTGGCGACACGGATATGGTAGCGCAATCAGAAGAGCGGCAGGGAGAGAGAGGAATGCATTCGAACGAGGTGGCGAGCACGGGATGGGACAGAGTGGGAGTGGCCGTCGCGGGACTTGGTTCCATGGGCCTGGGCATGGCTGCTTCGCTCCTGCGCGCAGGAGCGGACGTGACGGGATACGACCCGGATCCGAACAAACGCGAAGATTTCGCCGCCTTGGGCGGAAAGGTGGCGGTTTCGTCCGTCGAGGCATCGCGCGGTGCGACGCTCGTGGTGAGCGTGGTGGTCGACGCGGGCCAGACCGAGGCGCTCCTTTTCGGCGATGAAGGCATAGCCACGGTCATGGCGGAAGACGGGGTATTCATTTCATGCGCGACCATGGCGCCCGATCGCGCGCGCCGTATGGCGGCTCGCCTGGAAGCGACAGGTCGCCATTACCTGGACGCACCGGTGAGCGGCGGCGCGCGGCGCGCCGCCGATGGAAGCCTCACGATTCTCGCCTCGGGAACCGAGCAGGCTTTCGCTCGCGCGGCGCCTGCGCTCGACGCGATGTCGGCGACGCTTCATCGCCTGGGCGAGGCGCCTGGCGAGGCGGCAGCCTTCAAGATGGTCAACCAACTCCTCGCCGGCGTGCATATCGCCGCGGCATCGGAGGCGATCGCCTTCGCCGCGCGCGAAGGGCTCGACCTGCATCGGGTCTACGAAGTCATCACCGCCTCGGCAGGCAACTCCTGGATGTTCGAGAACCGTGTGCCGCACATCCTCGATGGCGATTACCGGCCGCTCAGTGCCGTCGACATCTTCGTTAAAGATCTCGGCATCGTTCTGGACATGGGCCGGGCCAGCAGTTTCCCGGCGCCGCTCGCCAGCGCGGCCCTGCAACTTTTCATCATGACCTCGGCGGCCGGCATGGGGCGCGACGACGATAGCTCCGTGGCGCGCCTGTACGCGCGTATCGCCGGCCTCGACCTGTCCCTTTAGAGGAAACCGTATGCCCCGCTTCGCCGCCAACCTGACGATGATGTTCAACGAGCACGCCTTCCTCGACCGCTTCGATGCGGCCGCGACGGCTGGATTCGATCAGGTCGAGTTCCTCTTTCCCTATGACCATCCGGCCGGACTGGTGGCCGAACGTATACGGCGAGCCGGGTTGTCGGTCGTGCTGATGAATCTGCCTGCGGGCCGATGGGAGGCCGGTGAACGTGGAATCGCCGCCTTGCCGTCGCGCGCCGACGAGGTGCGCGATGCCTTCGAACGCGCGACACCTTACATTCGCGCGCTCAATGTGCCGCGCGTGCACCTCATGGCGGGCATCGCGCCGAACGATGACGAGCACGAGCGCGCATATCGTGATGCCGTGACATGGTGCGCTGGGCGAGCCGCGGAACTGGGTGTTGACATCATGCTCGAGCCGGTGAACCGCAGGGACATGCCGGGGTATTTCATGAGCGACGTGGACGCCGCCGTCCACTTGATCGAAGAGCTCGGCTTGCCGAACGTACGGCTGCAACTGGATATCTATCATGCGCAGATCATCCACGGCGATGTGACGACACGGATCCGCCGGTTGATCGAATACCTCGGCCATGTGCAGATCGCCAGTGTTCCGTCGCGACACGAACCGGACGGGGAAGAACTGAATTATCCCTTCCTCTTCGATGAGCTGGATCGCCTGGGGTATGAAGGCTGCATCGGCTGCGAATACCGTCCGCGAGGACGCACGGAAGAGGGTCTCGGCTGGCTTGCGGCCTACGGTCACCGCGCGAAGGTGACATCATGAGCCTGAGCATGGGCGCGATAGCCGATGACTATACGGGTGCGTCGGACCTGGCAAGCACCCTCTCGAGCAACGGCTTGCGGGTGATCCAGACCATCGGCGTTCCGGCGGACGATATGGAACTGCCCGATGTCGACGCGGTGGTCGTGGCGCTGAAAAGCCGGTCCATCGCGGCGGCGGAGGCAGTACGCCAATCGCTTGACGCCGAGCGATGGCTACGTGCGCGCGGCGCCTCCCACGTGTTGTTCAAGGTGTGCTCGACGTTCGATTCGACGGCAAGAGGAAATATCGGACCGGTGACCGACGCGCTGGCGGAACGCACGGGCGCGATGCCACTGGTTTGTCCCGCCTTCCCGCGAAACCGGCGGACGGTCTATCAAGGCCATCTCTTCGTCGGCGGCGACCGATTGGACGAGAGCCCGCTCAAGGATCATCCGGTGACACCCATGCGCGACTCCAGCCTCGTCAGGCTCATGGCCACCCAGAGCCGAAGGCCCGTCGCGCTATTGCCACTGGCCGTCGTCCGGGATGGCGATGATGCGGTCCGGGCCGAGCTGGTCCGGCTGCGCGTGCAGGGTGTCGGCAGCGTGATAGCCGACGCGGTATTCGACACCGACCTGGAAGTGCTGGGCCGCGTCGCCCTCGACGACACGCTGTCGACGGGAGCATCCGGCCTGGGCCTCGGGCTCGCGCGCGCCCTGGCGAGGGCTCGCGCCGTCGACAGCGATGTATTGTCGATGGCGGGCTCCCCCGACCTGCGCGGGTCGCTCGTGCTGGCTGGAAGCTGTTCGGCCGTCACCCTGGAGCAGCTCGATATCGCCGAACGTGACCTGCCGGTACTGAGGCTCGACAGCGAAGCACTGCTCTCCGGTCACGGCGACATCGCCGACGCCACCGCCTGGGCACGGCGGCGGCTTGCCGAAGGTCCGGCAGTCATCGCCACCAGCGCTCCACCGGATCGAGTCCTTGAGCTTCAGGCACGACATGGCGCGAAGCGTGTATCGGAAGTGCTTGAAGATGCGTTGGCGGACATCGCCTTGCGACTTGCCACCGAAGGCCTATCGCGCCTGATCGTCGCGGGAGGCGAAACGTCCGGCGCGGTGGTCGACAGGCTGGGGATTGAAGCCTTTCTCATCGGACATGAGTTGGCACCAGGGGTACCCGTGCTGTTTGCTCTGGGACGACGTCACGCGGATCTGCGTCTGGTGCTGAAGTCGGGAAATTTCGGTGGCCCTGACTTCTTCGTGGACGCCCTGCGGGCCGAATAAAGGGATTCATCGGTTGCCGATCCGGCGACCGGGCAGCTACGGCGTCACCAGCCGATCTTCACCCGGTCGCGAAAAAATTCGCCCGTGGCCGCTTCCCGTTCCGGTAACAAGGCCGCCCATACGATGCCTTCGGCGCTTTCAGCGGCGGGCCGGCCACCGCTGCCGCCGAGCGCGGTGGCGGTCCAACCCGGACAGACGGCATTGACGAGAATGCCGCTGCCGGCGAGTTCGCGCGCCGTGACCTGCGTATACGCATTGAGCGCCGCCTTCGAGATGCGGTACGCCGGGGCCTTGTCGCTGCACATGTTGTGCACGGCGCATTCGCTCGACACGTTGACGATCCTGCCGTAGCCATGCCGGCGCATCAGCGGCAGCGCGGCCGCGGTAAGGCACCATGCACCCAGCAGATTCACTTCCAGCGCGCCACGGATGGTATCCAGTTCGGGCGCCGAGATCTTAGCGTCGTAATCGAAGTATCCACCGGCGTTGTTGACCAGGATGTCGAGCCGGCCGAAGCGGGCGTCGATATGCGCGATAGCCTGTTCGATGTCGCCCTGGCGGGTGACATCGAGCTTGATCGCATAGGCATCGCCGCCGAGTTCACGGATGGCGCGGGAGGCTTTCTCGCCCTTGCCGGGTTCTCGCATACCCATGAATACCGTGACCCCGAGCGAGGCGAGCTGGCGCGATACCTCCAGTCCGATGCCGCGATTGGCGCCACTCACCAGCGCGACACGCTGGGTGAGTGGCGGCTCGACGGCCATCGCGCTGCAGCGCTTCGCCTGCAGGGGCAGGCGATGAACCTTGGCGGCACTCATGGCACCTTCGCAACCTCGCTGCACGCGTTGTCGCCACACGCCTGCCAACCGCCACCGAGCGCCTTGTACAACTGCACCGCGCGGGTATTGATGGCGGCCTCGGCCTCGGCCAGCTGGTCTTCCGCCGAAAGCTGGGTACGTTCGGCGTCGAGCAGTTCGAGATAATCGGTGCGGCCGGCGTCGTAACGGATCTTCGCGAGGTCAGCCGCGCGGCGGCTCTCCGTCGCCTGCACCACCAGCTTCTCGACACGCTCACGCTGCTGGTTGAAGCCGACCAGCGAATTGTCGACGTCCTCGAGCGCCGCCAGAACGGTGCGCTCGTAATTGGCGCGGGCTTCGTCGGCCCGTGCCTCCGCCCCCTTCACGCCCGAACGCACGCGCTGCACGTTCAGGCCCGACCACGAGATGCTTGGGGCGAGCGACCAGGCGCGCGAGTCGGCGCCACCGAAATCGTTGCTGCGGCCGGCGAGGAAGCCGATGAATCCGCCCAGCGTGATGTGCGGGAAGTAGTCGGCCTTGGCCACGCCGATACGGGCGTTCGCGGCAGCGAGCTCGCGCTCGGCGATGCGGATGTCCGGACGCCGTTGCAACACCTCGTCGGCACCGCCGATGGCGAGGCTGACGTCGATGGGCTTGAAGGTCGCCGGCGAGAGGTCGACATCGAGTTCGCCCGGGCGCGCACCGAGCAGCACCGCGATGCGGAACTGGTCGGCGCTGGCCTGGGTCTGGAGCACGGGCAACTGCGCTTCCACCGAGGCAAGCCGCGCCTTCGCGCTGGCGAGGTCCTGTTCGGCCCCGGTGCCCAGCTCGACGCGCGCGGCGATCACCTTCAGCGAATCCTGCTGGTTGGCGATGTCCCGCCTGGCCACGTCGATACGCAGCTGCGTGCCGCGCAGGTCGAAGTAGTTGCGCGCCACTTCGGCGAACAACGTGACCTGCGCATCCTGCAGCGACGCCTCGCCGGCGGCGGCGTCGGCGCGCGCGGCCTCGACCGACCGGCGGATACCGCCGAACAGGTCGAGTTCCCACGATGCATCGAATCCGGCCTGGTAGGCGGTGACGGTCTGGCGCTGGTCGCTGAAGCCCGGCTGCTGCTCGCGGCTACGCTGGTACGACACGCCGGTTTCGATGTCGGGGATCTGCTGCGATTTCGCCGAGCCGAGCGCGGCACGCGCCTGGTTGAGGCGTGCCACCGCGATCTTCAGGTCCGGCGAGCCCTGCGCCGCGCGGACGATCAACGCGTCGAGGGTCGGGTCGCCGAACTGCTTCCACCAACGTGCCTGCACATCGCCGTTGTTCTGGTGCGTCGCATCGACGCCCTGCAAGGTCACCGGCGCTTCCTTGGGTGCGTGGTAGTCGGGGCCCACGCTCGCGCAACCGGCGAGGACGAGGGCCGCGAACAACGCGGTACTGCGAAGAACGATTTTCATATCAGGACTCCCGGGCCGCATGGGCGAGGAGACGGCGCTCGCGGCGCGCCTGGCGGCGGGCCTCCGAACGCTCGTTCCACGCGCGGATCAGCACGTAGAAGAGCGGGGTGAAGATCAGGCCGAAGAAGGTCACGCCGAGCATGCCGGAGAACACCGCCACGCCCATCGCGTGGCGCATCTCCGCACCCGCGCCGTGCGAGGTCACCAGCGGCACCACGCCCATGATGAAAGCGAACGAGGTCATCAGGATCGGGCGCAGTCGCAGGCGGGCGGCCTCGAGTACCGCATCGATGCGGTTCATGCCGCCGATCTCCGCTTCGCGGGCGAACTCCACGATCAGGATCGCGTTCTTGCAGGCGAGACCCACGAGAACGATCAGGCCGATCTGGGTGAAGATGTTGTTGTCGCCACCGGTGACGATGACGCCGGTAATGGCGGAGAGCAGCACCATCGGCACGATCAGGATGACCGCGAGCGGCAGGCTCAGGCTTTCGTACAGCGACGCCAGCACCAGGAACACGAGCAACACGGACAGCGGGAACACCAGTACCGCGGTATTGCCGGCGAGGATCTGCTGGTAGGTCAGTTCGGTCCACTCGTAGCTCATGCCGTTGGGCAGGCTCGAGGTGACCA
Organism: Luteibacter jiangsuensis; assembly: GCF_030812295.1. Classification (GTDB taxonomy): domain Bacteria; phylum Pseudomonadota; class Gammaproteobacteria; order Xanthomonadales; family Rhodanobacteraceae; genus Luteibacter; species Luteibacter jiangsuensis_A. The sequence continues at coordinate 320,124 of NZ_JAUSSK010000002.1, read as the reverse complement.
GCTTCTCCATGGCTTCCTGTGCTTGGCCCGTGCTGTACCCCGGCGCCGCGCCGCCGTTGATCTCGGCCGTGGGATAACCGTTGTAGTGCTGCACGCGGTCCGGGCCGTTGGTCTGGCGCATGGTGAGGAAGGACCCGAGGGGCACGAGGTCGCCGGCGGCGTTGCGGGTCTTGAGACCGACCACATCGGACGGCTCGTGACGGAAGGACGGTTCCGCCGACACGTTCACCTGGTAGGTGCGGCCGAAGCGGTTGAAGTCGTTCACGTAGAGCGAGCCGAGATATGCCTGCAGCGTCTGGAACACGTCGCCCAGGTCGATGCCTTCCGACTTGGCCTTCTCGCGATCCACGTCGGCGTCGAACTGCGGCACGCTCACCTGGAAACTGGTGAACAGGTGCGCGAGTTCCGGCGTCTTCTGACTGGCCGCGATGATGCCCTGGGTCTGCTTGTAGAGTTCCTCGAAACCCATGTCGCCACGGTCTTCGATCTGCATGCGGAAACCGCCGATCGTGCCGAGACCGTTGACCGGCGGTGGCGGGAAGATCGCCATGTACGCACCCTGGATCGACGCGAACTGGGCGTTGAGGCGAGCGGCGATCGCATCCGCCGAGAGGTCGGCCGAGCGGCGTTCCTCGAACGGCTTCAGCGCGACGAAGACGATGCCCGAGTTGGTGCTGTTGGTGAAACCGTTGATCGACAGTCCGGGGAACTGGATGGCGTTGGCGGTACCCGGATCCTTCAGGGCGATATCGCCCATCTGGCGGATCACCGCTTCGGTGCGGTCGAGCGAAGCGGCATCGGGCAGCTGCGCGAAGGCGACGAGATACTGCTTGTCCTGCGGCGGCACGAAACCTGTCGGCGTCCTCATGAAACCGAAGACACCCAGGGCGACGAGGCCGGCGTAGATGAACAGCACCACGGCGGAGAAGCGCAGGATCTTCTGCACGCCACCGACATAGCCATGCGACGCGCGTTCGAACGTGCGGTTGAACGGGCGGAACAGCCAGCCGAGGCTGCGATCCATCCAGACGGTGAGCTTGTCCTTCGGCTCATCGCGGCCCTTGAGCAACAGCGCGGCGAGCGCGGGGCTGAGGGTCAGCGAGTTGAACGCGGAGATCACCGTCGAAATGGCGATGGTCAGGGCGAACTGACGATAGAACTGGCCGGTCAGACCGCTGATGAAGGCAGCCGGGACGAACACCGCGCACAGCACGAGTGCCGTCGCGACGATCGGGCCGGTCACCTCGGTCATGGCCTGGCGCGTGGCCATCTTCGGATCGAGCCCATGCTCGATATGGCGTTCCACGTTCTCCACGACCACGATCGCATCGTCGACGACGATACCGATGGCAAGCACCAGTCCGAACAAGGACAGCGCGTTGAGGGAGAACCCGACCAGGTACATCACCGCGAATGTACCGATGAGTGAAACCGGTACGGCCACGAGCGGGATGATGGACGCACGCCACGTCTGCAGGAACAGGATCACCACGAGCACGACGAGGATGATCGCCTCGAACAGCGTGTGCACGACGGCTTCGATGGAGCCGCGCACGAACACCGTGGGATCGTAGACGATGGTGTAGTCGACGCCTTGCGGGAAGTCCTTCTTCAGCAAGGCCATCTCCGCCCTGACCTCGTCCGAAATGGCGATGGCGTTCGAGCCTGGACGCTGGAAGATCGGGATCGCCACCGCTTCACGGTTGTTCAGAAGGCTGCGTAGGGCATAGTTGTTCGAGCCCAGTTCGACGCGGGCGACGTCGCGCAGGTGCGTGACGGAACCGCTCGGGTCGCTGCGCACGATGATATTGAGGAAGTCGTCCTCGGTGACGAGGCGGCCACGCGTATTGATGTTGACCTGGAAAGCATTCGTATTCGGACCGGGCGGCGCGTTCAGCGCACCGGCGGCGACCTCGATGTTCTGCTCGCGCACCGCCTTGATCACGTCACCCGTGGTCAGGTTGCGGATTGCCAGCTTCTCCGGGTTCATCCAGATGCGCATGCTGTACTCGCCCGCGCCGAACAGCTGGACGTCGCCCACGCCGTCGAGACGGGCGAGCTGGTCCTTGATGCGCGTGCGGGCGTAGTTCGACAGGTACAGCATGTCGTACCGGTTATCCGGCGAGGTGAGATGCACGACCATGGTCAGGTCGGGCGAACTCTTGGTCGTCGTCACACCGAGGCGTTGCACTTCTTCCGGCAGCCGCGGCAGGGCCTGGGCGACGCGGTTCTGCGTCTGCACCTGCGCGTTGTCGAGGTCGGTGCCCAGGGCGAACGTGACCGTGAGGGTCATCGAGCCGTCGCTGGTCGCCTGCGAGGAGGTGTAGAGCATGCCTTCCACGCCGTTGATCTGTTCTTCGAGCGGCGTGGCGACGGTTTCGGCGATGACTTTCGGGTTCGCACCCGGATAGGTCGCCTTCACCACGACGGTCGGCGGGACGACCTCCGGGTATTCACTGATCGGCAGCTTGAACACGGCGATACCGCCCGCGATCAGGAACAGCACCGACAGCACGCCCGCGAGGATCGGGCGTTCTACGAAGTATTGAGCGATTTTCATTGCGGAATCAGTCCTGGTTCTGCGCCACGCTGTCGATGCCGGCCGGACGCGCCGCCGCGACGCCGCGCGCGGTGTCCGGTACGAGCGAGGCCATCGTCACGCGCTTGGCATTCACTTCCACGCCCGGGCGCACGCGCTGCAGGCCGTTCACGACGACCACGTCGTCCGCGTTGAGGCCGGAATCGACCACGCGCAGGCCATCCACCAGCGCCCCCGTCGCGACGCGGCGGTACTCGACCTTCTTGTCCTTGCCCACGACATAGACGAACTTGTTGCCGAGGTCGGTGCCCACGGCCTTGTCGTCGATCAGCGCGCGTGGCTGCATGTTGCCGCTTCGCAGCTGCACGCGTGCGAAGAGACCCGCGGTGTAGGCGCCGTCGGCGTTCGGGAACACGGCGCGCAAGCGGATCGTGCCGGCCCCGGCACGCACCTGGTTGTCGACGAAGTCGATCTTGCCGACGTGCGGATAGGCCTGCTCGTCGGCGAGGCCCATTTCCACTTCCGGGGCGCGTCCGTTCTGCCGGCGCAGGCGGTCCAGCTTCAGGAAGGTTTGCTCGTCGACATCGAAGTAGACGTACATCGGGTCGACCGTCACCACGCTGGTCAGCGTGTCGCTGGGGGTCACCAGGTTGCCCGGGGTGATCTGGGCGTTGCTCACCTTGCCGTCGACAGGAGCACGCACCTCGGTGAACGACAGGTTGAGGCGGGCGTTATCGAGTGCGGCCTGCACCGAAGCCACCTGGGCCTTGGCGCTGGCGGCAGCGGTATCGAGGCGGTCGGCTTCCTCGCGCGACACCGCATGCTGTTCCACCAGCTTGGTGCCGCGGGCGGCGTTGGCGTCGGCGTTCTTGCTTTCGGCCCTGGCCTGGGCGAGGTTGGCGGCGAGGCGGTCCACCTCGGCGCGGTACGGGCGCGGGTCGATGGTGAAGAGCAGGTCGCCCTTCTTCACCGTCGCGCCTTCGCGGAAGTGGATCGAATCGACATAGCCGCTGACGCGCGGCTTGATCTGGATCGTGTCCACCGCCTGGATCCGGCCGGTGAAGGCGTTGGTGTCCGACACAGGGCGCAGGAGCACCTGGGCGACGGTCACTTCGGGAGCCGGCGGCGCCGCGGCGGGCTCGGCGGCATGGCTTGGCGTGCCGCCGGAGCTCAGCCAGATCGCCGAGGCGACGGCGACCGCCAGGGCGGTCGAACCGAACAGGATTTTCTTCTTCATGACGGGTCCTGGAGTGTCGAGGGGGATGCAAGATCTTTCGTCGGCCGCGCAGCGTGCGACCTCAACGTTGGTTGAGGTCAAGTCGGTCCGTCGCAGGTGGCGAAATCTAGGTCTTGCTCGTCAAGCGAAAAATGGGTCTACAATCATCCCGCCTGTGACGCTCAGTCATGAATGCATTTCCGGAGTCGACGATGGAAGACTTTTCCGCGATCAGCGTTTTCGTCCGCGTGGTGGAGGCAAAGAGCTTTTCCGCCGCCGCGCAACACTTGCAGATGACCCCGTCGGGGGTCAGCCGGGCCATCTCGCGCCTTGAGGAAAGCCTGGGTGCGCGACTGTTCTTCAGATCGACACGTTCGCTGAGATTGAGCGACGATGGCGCCGCGTTCTATTCACGTTGCAAGGAAATCCTTGCCGACCTCACCGAGGCCACGGAGGCTCTCGGATACGCCAAGACCAAGCCGGCGGGCAAGTTGCGCGTGGCGGCGTCTTCGGCCGTGGGACGGGCGGCACTGATCCCCAACCTCGCCGAATTCGAGCACAAATTCCCCGATATCCGCCTCGAACTGACGATGTGCGACTTCCCGTTCGACCTGAACGAGGAAGGCTTCGATTGCGCCATCCGGATGGGCGAACTGGCCGATTCGAGCCTGATCGCGCGCAAGATCGGTCATTTCAGCAACGTCCTCTGCGCGGCCCCGTCCTATCTGGCAAGGCACGGCATGCCAAGCTCGATCGATGACCTGAAGAACCACCGCTCGGTGAATTTCGTCCACCCGAGCACCGGCAAGCCTTACCAATGGCAGTTCGATTCACCGAGCGGCCGTGTGTCGGTGGATGTCGACGCGCACATGCTGATCAACGACGGCGAGTCGGTGATCCAGGCGGCCATCGCCGGCCTGGGCATCATCCAGGCACCGCATTGCCTGGCCGCGAGTGCCCTGGAGAAGGGCCTGCTGGAGATCATCATGACCGATACCATTTCCACGGGCTCCAACTTGTGGATCGTCTATCCGCAGAAACGTCACCTGTCGGCCAGGGTCCAGGCTTTCATCGAGTGGACCAGCGAGCTGTTCCAACGCACCAGTGAGCCGAAGTGCAAGCTCGTGCAACAGCAGCAGGCGGAACTGGCCCGCATGCGCAAGTCCCAGCCATTGGAAATCGCGGCGGTCGCCTAGGCGGCGCCCCCCGCTTCACAAATCTTCATACGCACTTCAGGCGCTTCACCCAGCCGCGCGCTTCACTCCGGGCTCCACCAAGGGAGCCCAGACCATGCGCCGCATCTCCATCCGTCCGTCCCTCTCCAGCACGCGCCGCACGATCGCGGCGCTGATGCTCGCCATCGCCCTTCCCACCAGCGCAGGCCAATACCAAGCGCCTAAGCAGGCCGACGACGGCTGGCCCTCGGCCGACGCCGGCGCGCTCGGCTGGAAGACCGCCACCCTCGCCACCGTCGAGGACAAGATCGCCGACGGGACGTACAAGAAGATCACCAGCGTGGTCGTCGCCGACCACGGCCGCCTGGTCTACGAGCACTACTTCAACGGCGGTTCCGCCGACCTGCTCAACGATGTCCGTTCGGCGACCAAAAGCCTGACCGCGATGTTGGTGGGAGCGGCCATCCAGCGCGGCGCGATCCGCGATGTGACGGCGCCGGTGTACGCGTTCTTTCCCGATATCCACCTAGAACATCCGGACCCCCGCCGCGAGGCGATCACACTCGAAGATCTGCTGACGATGAGTTCGATCTGGGAGTGCGACGACGACAATTCGTTCTCCACGGGCAACGAAGAGCGCATGTACGTCTCCGAGCGCTGGCTGGATTTCGCGCTCAACCTGCCGGTCCGCGGCTATGCGCCGTGGGTTAGTCGGCCCAAGGACTCGCCCTATGGTCGTACGTTCTCCTATTGCACGGCGGGTGCGTTCGTCGCCGGAGCCGTGGTCGAACGGGCGACGAAGCAGCCGCTGGCTTCGTTCGCGCATGAGGTGTTGGAGGCACCGTTGGGCATTTCGCAGGTGAAATGGAACGTGTCGAGCGAGGGTATCGGCATGGGCGGCGGCGGAACGCGCTACCGTTCGCGTGACCTGGCAAAGCTCGGCCAGCTTGCCGCGGACGCGGGCCGCTGGCAGGGGAAGGCCGTGCTGCCGGCTGCCTGGGTTGGCAAGATGCTGACGCCACATGCCCAGGCGCGAGACGACGCGGACTACGGTTACCTCTGGTGGCAGTTCCGTTTTCCGATCGGCGGGGTGGAGACGAAGGTGTGGGCGATGGGTGGCAACGGCGGCAACTATGTCTTCGTGCTGCCCGAGCGTGGCCTGGTCACGGTCATCACCAGCCAGGCCTACAACCAGGGCTACGCACACGCTCAATCGCAGGCGATTTTCCGTGACATCGTGCTGAAAGCGTTGCCTTAGCGGTGATCCGCGCCGAGGTCGGCCGGACGCCAGGGCGCCTGGAGCACCCGATCCCGGTCGGCGGCGACGCGGCGCGCGATGGTATCGAGCACCGCTTCGAAGCCCGGGGCGCCTGCCAGCGGCGAGAACAGCGGCGACGCGCGCAGATAACCGGCATCGCGCCAGCCCTTGTCCACGGCATCGGAGAGGGCGGCGACCGCGCCTCTCCGATCGCCCGTGGCTTGCAACAGCAGGGCCAGTTCGAGCCGGCTCGCCGGCCAGGGGTCACCCGCCAGCGATGCACGGGTGGCCGCGATGCGCTGCGTCAGCCACGCCGGGTCGACCGGCGCCACGCCATGCAGCACCGCCAGCGTGGTGGGCAAGGAGGCATCGGGCCGCAGCGCCCTGGCTTCGGCGAACGCGTTGGCGGCGGCCGTGCGATCGCCACGGTGCAGGGCCAGTTCGCCGTCCAGCTGGGCTAGCTCGGCGCGCGCGGTGCCGCGTGTGCGTGCCTGGGCCAGCGCGCCGCGTGCTTCTTCGAAACGGCCATGGGCGAACAGGAAGGCGGGCCAGCCGATGTTGCCGAAGACGTTGTCCGGCGCGAGGTCGAAGAGACGCCGATAGCGGGTCTCCGCGGCGCTGTCGAAACCCAGCAACTCGTATTCGCGGGCGAGTTGCACCTCACGGAAGCGCACGCGGGAAGGGTCGCCGCGCATGTCCAGGTTCGCGTGCAAGGCATCGGCCAGGCGGCCTTGTTCCTGATAGAGGTAGGCGGCGGAGGCGCGGCTCGGATCGTCGGTGGGATCGAGGCGCACCGCACGCTCGTAGCCGGCGATGGCACCGGGAATATCGCCGAGGCAATCCCGGGCGTAACCGAGTGCGGACCACGCGGTGGCGCTGTCGGGCCGCACGGCGACCGCGCGCGTGGCGAGCCGCAGCGCATCGCGCGCCTCCGCCGGTCCGGCGTTATAGAGGCAGCTGCGCGCGGAGCGCGCACGGCTGGCGCCCGAAAGTGCCTCGACGTCGTCCGGCGCCTCGCGCAAGGCGCGGTCATACAGTGCGAGTGCGCGCTCGTTGTTGTCGCGCTGGCCCATGGCGGCATACCAGCGTGCGCGATCCAGCACCTCCTGTTGCGCGCCCACAACAGGTTTCTGTTCGCGGGCGAGGAAGCCCACGCCGACCGACGTCGCGGCGAGGATGCCGACGGCGGCGACGGCTGGCCACAGCGTGCGCCGGCGGGGTGCGGTCTCCGTAAGCGGCTCCGGCGGCGCGCCGAGTTGGTAGCCACGACTGCGCACGGTGCGGATGTAGCGTGGCTGGCGCGCGTCGTCACCCAGGGCCTGCCGAAGCAGGCGCACCCGCTGGGTCACCGTTTCCTCGTTCACCACCGCCGGTGCCCACACCTCGGACATCAGTTCGTCGAAACCGACGACGCGGTCGCCGTGCTCGACCAGGCAGGCGAGCAACTGGAAGCTCAGCCCGGCGACGTCCAGCGGCGTGCCATCGCGCTCGATCCGCTGGCGTGCGAGGTCGATCGTGAGGTCGAGCAAGCGGTAGCGGGTCACCGTGTCCATGTGGGCGGCTGTCGCGGGTCTCAGCCGCCGGCCGGCAGGAGCAGCAACAGCGCGATGCCCAGCGCGATGCGATAAATCGCGAACGCCGTGAACCGATGCGAACGGATGTAGCCGAGCAACCACTTCACCGCCACGAAGGCGACGATGGTGGACACCACGAAAGCCACACCCAGACCGGTCCAGTCCTCTCCGGCGGCACCGCCATGCTGGAAGGTCTTCAACAGTTCGTAGCCGGTCGCCGCGTACATCGTGGGGATGCCGACGAGGAACGCGAACTCCGTTGCCGCGGCGCGGTTGTTCGTGCCGGCGAGCATGGCGATGAAGATCGTGGCCGCGGAGCGTGACGTTCCGGGGAAGATCCCCGCGACGATCTGGGCCAGGCCGACGAGGATCGCCACCTTCCAGGTGATGAAGGCGCGCTCGGGACGCTGCGCGGCGAGCTTTTCGGCGGCCATCATCCAGATACCGCCGATGATGAGCGCCCAGGCGATGGGTGTCACGGTCTCCGGCAGCTTGAAGCCGAGCTTGGCCACGACGAGACCGAGCGCGGCGGTGATAAGGAAGGCGACCAGCAGTTTCAGCACGTAGTCGCGCGTCTCCGGCCTGCGCCAGTTCATGGCGAGACTCCACAGCGTGCGCCAGTAGATGAAGGTGACCGCGAGGATCGCGCCGGCCTGGATCGCCACGTTGAACAGGTCCGACCGCGCTCCGAGCCAACGCTCGGCGATGAGAAGGTGACCGGTGCTTGAGATGGGCAGGAATTCGGTGATCCCCTCGACGATGCCGAGGAGGATGGCGCTGATCAGGTCGTTCACGTCGGGGACTTTCCGATGGGGGACGGCCCCATAGCTTAGCCGCAGGGCACCCCGCGTCGTCACGCGTTGCCCATGCGGGGCGCCGATATGTGCGGTGACGCATGGCGGGAGGTCTCGCGGACCGTCCGGCCGCAAGAATTTCCGGTGCCGACCTCTCTGGGGTAAGCAAAAGGACGCCGTGGCCGCGGCCGTCGGGCAAGCCCGCGCCGCCGAAGTGGGTGGCTATTGCTTGAGGCTGAAGTCGAGCGTCTCGGTCAGGTCGCCTGGTGCGGGTCCGCCAGCGGCGATCATCGCGTCGTCTCGCATCTTCAGGCCAGGCAAGGTTTCCAGCTTGAACCTGCGGGTGATGAAGCGCGCGATGGAGCCCGTGTCGTAGATCGTGTGTTCCACGTGTCCGCGCTTCGCGTAGGGCGATATCACGAGCGCGGGAATGCGCGTGCCCGGGCCCCAGCGATCGCCCTTGGGTGGCGCGACGTGGTCCCACCAGCCACCGTTCTCGTCGAAGGTGACGATGACCAGCATGTTCTTCCACTGCGCGCTCTTGCGCAGATGGTGGAGCACATTGGCGATGTGACGATCGCCGGCTTCCACGTCGGAGTAACCCGCGTGCATGTTGAGGTTGCCTTGCGGCTTGTAGAACGTCACCGGCGGTAGCTTGCCCGCGTCCACGTCGGCGAGGAAACGGTTGGTCGCGGATGTCTCGCCCAAGCCGCCGTCACGCAGGTGCCGCTTGCGCGCCTCGCTGCCTGGAGCGAGGGAAACGAAGTAATTCAACGGCTGGTGGTGGGCCTGGAAGTTCGGCGTCTGCGGGAAGGCGCCGTCCGTGCCGTCGCCCTTGCCGTCGAGCGCGGCCTGGAAGCCGCCGGCGTACCAGGCCCAGTCGATCTCCTTGTCGGACAGGAGGTCACCGATATGCTTGTGCGTTTGCGGCGGCAGCGTGTTCGCGCTGGTGGCATCGGTGAGCAGCGGGTTCTTTCGATCCACGTTGAAGCCGGGCGAATAGGGCGGGCCCAGGGTGTTCACGGCCCAGAAATCCGGCGTCAGCGAATTGTGGTGGGCGAACTTCGGCTTGCCCTGCATGGCACTGGCCGGGGAGTCCTCCGCCATCTTCAGGCGGTGATCCTTCGGATCGCCGCTTTCGGTCACCGCGATGTTGAACTGCGCCGGGCTCTTGTCCGCGTCGGGATAGAAGGGCGGCTGCGCGGCCACGAGGTATTGGTGGTTGAGGAAGGAGCCGCCGAAAGCACCCATGAAGAAGTTGTCGCAGAGAGTGAACTGCTCGGCGAGGCGCCAGAGGCGCAGGTGCACCGGCGTACTGGCGTAGTAGCCCATCGTGAGGGCGCCGTTGTCGCCCCAGGCCACGAAACCGTCGTTCTTGCCGCCGTTGATCTGTAGCTGGTTGTTGTAGAAGGCATGCACGAGGTCGCGCGTGACGAGGCCGTGCGGCAGCGGCGCGCCGTCGCCCGTGTGCAGCGCCCAGGGTGCGTTCGGCAGGCCGGTGATGTCCTTCTCGACGATCTTATAGCTCTTGTGATCGACGACTTGCTCGTGGGGCACCATGCCGCCCCAGATCGGGGGGAGCGTCTTGAAGACGGTGCCGTCGCGATCGCGCTGGATGTAGCGTTCCGGCGGCACCGCGTTCAGCGGCTGCTGCAAGCCCGGGAAGTCGCCGAACAGGTTGTTGAAACTGCGGTTCTCCGCATAGATCACCACGACATTCTGGATGTGCTTGTCGAGAAGCGCATCCAGGTCCTTTCCGCCGGGCGGCTGTGCCGTGGGCGTCTTGCCGTCGGCGACGGCCTCCTGCAGTCCGCCCAGCGCAAGCAGCGCGCCCGTGGTGGCCATGCCCCCGAGCAGGCGGCGTCGCCCGGTATCGGGGGTGTCGTCATCGTGTTTGTTCGTCATGCCATTATCCGAAATGAAGATGCGCCGCCTACCCTTGGGGTGGGAAGCGGCCTAGCCGCGACGCAGGGTAAACGATGTCGGCGGATTCCCGCGAAACGCTGATAGGTGGCCAGAACGGTGCAGTCGGATAACTGATGCACCAGTTTGGTGCATTTGCACGCGAAGCCCGCACCCGTTCTATGATGCCGAGGCTTGCCCCAGGCCGGTCCGTCGATGGCGGAGACGCTGGCATAGCGATTGCTAAATGCACTCCGCCCCATACCCATTCGAGGTTTGTATGTCCGCCGCTTCCAAAGTGCTGAACCTGATCCAGGACGAGGAAATCGAGTTCGTCGACCTGCGCTTCGCCGATATCCTCGGCAAGCACCACCATGTCACGTTCCCTGCCCATGCCATCGACGAGGGTACCTTCGAGGACGGCAAGATGTTCGACGGTTCGTCGATCGCCGGCTGGAAGGGCATCAACGAGTCGGACATGGTCCTCATGCCGGACCCGGAAACGGCGCACCTCGATCCGTTCAGCGCGCACAAGCAGCTGATCATGCATTGCGACGTGCTCGAGCCGAGCACCATGCAGGCCTACGGCCGCGATCCGCGTTCCATCGCCAAGCGCGCCGAAGCCTTCCTGAAGTCCACCGGCATCGCCGACACGGCGTTTTTCGGCCCTGAGCCCGAGTTCTTCATCTTCGACTCGGTGCGCTGGCAGAACGACATGGGCCGCGTGTTCTACGAGATCGGCTCGGAAGAAGCCGCCTGGTCCTCGCGCTACAAGTACGACGGCACCAATACCGGCCATCGCCCGGGCGTGAAGGGTGGCTATTTCCCGGTCAGCCCCGTGGACAGCCTGGGCGACCTGCGCGCCGACATGTGCAAGGTGCTGGAGTCGCTGGGCCAGGTGGTCGAAGTGCACCACCATGAAGTGGCCAACGCCGGCCAGTGCGAGATCGGTACCCGCTTCAACACCCTGGTGAAGAAGGCCGACGAACTGATGACGATGAAATACGTCATCAAGAACGTCGCCCACCAGGCCGGCAAGACCGTCACTTTCATGCCGAAGCCGATCGTCGGCGACAACGGTTCGGGCATGCACGTGCACCAGTCGCTGTCGAAGAACGGCGAGAACTTGTTCGCCGGCGATCTCTACGGTGGCCTCTCGCAGACGGCGCTGTGGTACATCGGCGGCATCTTCAAGCACGCCAAGGCGATCAACGCCTTCGCCAACTCCACGACGAACAGCTACAAGCGCCTGGTCCCGGGCTTCGAAGCGCCGGTGATGCTGGCTTACTCGGCACGCAACCGTTCGGCTTCCTGCCGTATTCCGTACGTGTCCAGCCCGAAGGGCCGCCGTATCGAGATCCGTTTCCCGGATCCGATGCAGTCGGGCTACCTGACCTTCACCGTGCTGATGATGGCCGGCCTCGACGGTATCCTGAACAAGATCGACCCGGGTGCGCCGGCCGACAAGGATCTCTACGATCTGCCGCCGGAAGAAGAGAAGAATATCCCCCAGGTCTGCGCCAGCCTCGACGAGGCGCTCGTCGCCCTCGACAAGGATCGTGAGTTCCTGAAGGCCGGTGGCGTGTTCACCGATGATTTCATCGACGGCTATATCGCGTTGAAGATGCAGGAAGTGACCCGCTACCGTGCGAGCACTCACCCGCTCGAGTTCCAGATGTACTACGCGATCTGATCTTGCGATCGATGTCGCGGTGATCAAAGGGGCGCTTCGGCGCCCCTTTCTTTATGATGCGGCGTCCGCCGTGGAAGCCCTTTACTTGAACAAGATCGCCGCACTCACCTTCGTCGCGCTAGTCGCAGGTTCCTTCGCTGCGCACGTCTCGGCCGGAACCATCCCCGTGTATGGCTACAAGGTGGTGCATGTCTACCCGCACGACCCGCAAGCCTTTACCGAAGGATTGTTCTATGAAGACGGCTATCTTTACGAAAGCACCGGTGAGCGCGGCATGTCCACCGTACGCAAGGTGAAGCTGGCCACGGGTGAGGTGGTGCAGCGGCTGGACACACCGCCGGGCTATTTCGGCGAAGGCATCGTCTCCACGGGCACGAAGCTGGTACAGCTGACCTGGCAGGAAGGCATCGCCTTCGTCTACGACAAGGCGAGCTTCCGGTTGCTCGGCGCCTTCCGCTATCCCGGAGAGGGCTGGGCATTCACCCGCGACGCGACCCACGTCTACATGAGCGACGGTACGCCGACCATTCGCATCCTCGATCCGGCCAACTTCGATCGCACCGGATCCATCGATGTGACCGCGGATGGTGTTCCCCTGCAAAACATCAATGAACTGGAATGGGTGAAGGGCGAGCTCTACGCCAATGTCTGGCAGACGGACCGCATCGCCCGCATCGACCCCGGGACGGGCCACGTCGTCGGCTGGATCGACCTGAAAGGCTTGATGGACAAGGTCCGGTTGGCCGACCTCAGTGATGACGTGCTTAACGGCATCGCCTACGACGCCGGGCATGATCGCCTGTTCGTGACAGGCAAGCGTTGGCCCTCCTTGTTCGAGATCCGGCTTATCCGCCAGCCTCATCTTCCGTAGAGCCCGCGCGACACATTCATCCACGAATGTGAAGACGCGCTTTTCAAGCCCTGGTGCCCCCCTGCCGATGATGTATGAGCGGCGTTGAGTCGATTCTCATGTCCGCTGTATAGTCAGGTTTATATCGCTGGTCGGCGCCGCCGGCCTGCCTTGGAAGGGGTACCCGCTTGAAGAAGTTCATCCTCGGCGCCGTGGCGTTGATCGACCCCGTGCTTGCGGAGGCGGCCGATGCCGTGCGCAACGATTACGATGGGCGTACCAACTGGCCGACCCATTACGTATTCGCCGATGGCACCGACATGGGCTTGTCGGTGAAGTACCAATACGACCTTGACCGCTTCTCGCACGACGAAGGCACCTACGAGGACGCGCAGACCAACCGCCGCAAGGAATTCGGTTTCTTCGTCCGCAAGAAGGGCGTGTACGACGCCACGGCGGTATTCGATTTCCAGACGAAGACCTGGCTAGACGTGTTCTTTCGCTTGCAGAGCAAGGCCCTTATGGGTAGCGACGCCGGTGCCCTGCGCATCGGTTTCATGAAGACACCCGTCGGTTTCGAAGGCAACACCAGCACGGGCAGTACGTCCTTCATGGAGACCTCGCTTCCCATGCAGGCCATTTACGCGAATCGCCGCCTGGGCATCGATTGGGCGCTTACCCGCAAGGCCTATCTCGTGCAGATGGGTTACTACAACGGTGGCAACCTGCAGGGTGACCTGGACGGCCACATGGTGGCCGGCCGCGCAGCGTGGACGCCGCTGAACGCATCGGGAAACGTCCTGCATATCGGTGGTTCGTTGTCGCGTGAAACACCGTATGGAACGAACGACGGCCGTGGCCGCTATACGCCGCCGGGCGTACGCTTGCGCGCCTTGCCAGAGGCGGGGCTTGCCACGCGGCGCCTGATCGACTCAGGTGCACTAAGCATGGCCGGGCACGTGGACCGCCGCGGACTCGAGGCGCTTTGGATCGGTGGGCCATGGTCGGTGCAGAGCGAATACCTGGATGCCAGGGTAAAGCTGGAGAACAAGCCGGCCTATAAGGCGCACGGCTGGTACGCCTTCGGCAGTTGGGTGGCCACGGGCGAGTCGCGCTCGTACAGCGCGGGCAATGTTTCCGACGTGGTGCCAAAGGGTCGTTGGGGTGCGCTGGAATTCGTACTCCGTTACAGCACGCTCGACCTGGATGATGGCCCTACGCTGGGCGGCACCGAACACGACTGGACCTTTGGTGCGAACTGGTACCTAACGAAGTACCTCAAGTTGCAAGGTAACTATGTCCGTGCGATCAGCGATCGACGCGATGTACGCGTCGATCCCCGGATAGTCGAGTTGCGTGCCCAGGTCATGTTCTGACCAATGCATCAGGGCGCAGGCGAAGCGACGGGCAACCTGCAATTGGTCAGCTTGTTGGCTGGAAGGACGCCGTCCGCGAGGAACTGGCCGGCCACGGCCGACACGCAGGGACGGTCCGTGCGCGTGATCACGCCATGCGCACGCAGGCCACGTGCCACGACCATGTTGGCGCTTGAATGTGCGTTGAGCATCATCGCGGCGTTGCGCAACGGTGCCTCCGCGTCGAATTCGGCATGTACCATGAGGAACCGCGGCACGCCGTAGAGCGTGGGTGCCGCGGTGATCTTTTCGAAAGCGCTCTGCCATTCGCTGCAGACCATGCCTTGAAAGGTCTCGTTACCGACCCCGGCTGGCCATGCTTCTCCCAGTTCGAGCGTGCGATCGCGCCAGTATCGGCGACGCGTGCCCCACGAACCGTCGTTGCAGCGCGCCGCGAAGGCACTGGCCACGACCTCGGGCGGAATGCCGTTGGCCCGGGGCCCGAAACCATAAGGGTCGCCATTCGCTTCGGCATCGAGACGATCGAGCAAGCGTTCCGCCGCGGCACGGATGGCGCCGTCGTCCTTGGCATCGATCGCGAATCGTGTCGTTGCAAGGGTGCCGCGAAGCACGTCTGTCGAAAGCGTGGCATCACGCTCCAGCAGGCGTCCCATCGTGAGCGCGGCCGACAGTTCGTGCCCGTCGTCCACGTTGCGCATCCAAACGGCATATGCCGAGGCCGGAAGCATGCCGAGACGTCGATGGATGTCGCTGGCATCGGAGCCCCAGCCATAACGATCAGGGGCGTCGACCAGGGCCGAGACCGCCTGGCGGATCGTCCGCCCGCGTTCGGCGACGCGTGCTTCCATCGCTTCGGAGATGGAGCCGTCCGCATCCCACGTGCTATCGAGCAGCAGGCGGCCGACGTTCTGTGGGTGGCGTTCGGCGTAGTACGTCGCCACCCAGCCGCCGTAACCGGTGCCGAGGATGTGCAGCCTGGACTGGCCAAGTGCGTTGCGCAGCATGTCGATGTCCTCCACGCGCGGCGACATGCCGATATGCGAATGCATCGGGTCGTTCTGGCATGCCGTGCCCACGGCCCGGGCGAGGTTTTCGGCGATCGCGAAGTTGGCATGGGTCGTGTCGGCACCCAGCGAAGCGTGGCGGGGCAGCCGTGAGGTCGCCGACAGGCAGTCGTGTCCGCTTGCGTCGTCCATAAGACGTGGCGCGAGGCCGACCAGGTCGAGGCGATTCGCGACGTTGCGCCAGTTCTCGTCGCCTTCCAGCCATCCCGATGCCATCGCCGCCACGGATTGGTCGAGGGGACCCGAGAATTCGTCCTGCTCCAGGAGCAAGGTGCCGTCGTGGCGTGCGCCACGTTCAGCGGCGGCTCTCACGCGCACCACAGCCAGGTTCAGCGTGCCCGCTGCGGGGTTGGCGTAGTCGCGCGGCACGGCAAGGCGCGAGCATTCCATGCGCGCGGTGATGTTGGCCGCCGCCGCAGGCACGCTGTCGCAGGATGTCCATGTGAGCGGAATGGCGGACTCCGCCGTGGCAGGGAGGGAGGTGGCGAGGGCTGCGGCGAGCAGGCCGAGGGAAGCGGATTTCATCGACGTTCCTATCGAGCGGGGCGGTCGACAAAGTTAGTGGCTGGTGCCGAGGCACGGTAGCGGGCTACCGCCGGTACTGGGGTCGGTGAAAGGCGGGGAATCGAGCTAGGGTTATGCCGTCGGCGCCTTCGGTGGGAGCTGTCTTGCCGACGGATCTTTCCTTCTGCGCGCGGACCTGGATCATCCCGCCGGAACCGTCGGCGAGGGGTCCGTCAGTGCATATGCCAGCCATGCGTCACGACGAGCGATTGTCCGGTCAGAGCCTTCGAGCCGAAACCCGCGAGGAACAGCGCGGCGTCGGCGATGTCTTCCAGGGTGGTGAACTCGCCATCGACGGTATCGCGCAGCATCACGTCGCGGACGACCTCCTCCTCGGAGATGCCCAATTCGCGCGCCTGCTCCGGAATCTGCTTTTCGACCAGCGGCGTGCGCACGAAACCCGGGCACAGCACGTTGGACCGGATGCCATCGGCAGCGCCCTCCTTGGCGATCACGCGGGCCAGGCCGAGCAAACCGTGCTTTGCCGCGACGTATGGCGCCTTGAATTTCGACGCGACATGCGAATGCGCCGATCCCATCAGGATCACCGATCCACCACGGCCGGAGGCCACCATCTGGCGCATGGCGGCACGGCTGGTGAGGAACGCGCCGTCCATGTGGATGGCCAGCATGCGCTTCCAGTCGGCGAGGGAAAGGTCGACCAGTGGCGAGATGATCTGCACGCCGGCGTTGCTTACCAGGATATCGACCGACCCGAGCTCACGTTCCACGCGGGCGAAGCCATCGTCGACCTGTGCTTCGTCGGTTACGTCCATGGCGATGCCGATGGCGCGTCCGCCCATATCGGCGGCCACCTGCTTCGCCTTGTCGTGAGCGATGTCGGCAACGGCGACCGATGCCCCAGCCGTTGCGTAAGCTGCGGCGATCGCGCGGCCTATGCCGCTGGCGGCGCCCGTGACAAGGGCGACCTTGCCGGTCAGGTCGTTCATGTGTGCATTTCCGTGACTGAGGTTGTCCGGATTATGCGCGCCGCGGATAGGTGGGCGCATCGTACCAAGGTACGTGGTGGCTCGATGACGTTGCGCCGTTACCGTCAAATGTACCGATAGAGACGTCGTAGTTCTTCGCGAACGTCGCTTTCCGTGGGTGCATCGCTCACCTCGCGGACTTCTCGCCTCACGGGCGGCGTGACGTAATCGCAGCTCGACAGGTGTGAGGCCGGCCGTTCGCCGGTGAGGAGGAAACGACCGGCGGCACGTTCGACGCATGGCGTCGCCGATTGGCCGAACAACCCGTGCACTTCGGCGTCGCGCGCCAGGACGATGTATGCATTGGGCGATGCATCGAATGCTTTCATGGCACCCGTAAGCGGCGTTACCGGATCGAATTCGGATTGAATCATCAGCAACGGTGGTGCCTTCGCCAGTTCCGTCAGCATGGGTCTCCATCGGGGCGCCGAAGGCCAGTGCGCGCAGATCAGGCCCATGATGACCGATCCGCCCCCGGCGGCCGGGTAGTTCGCTCCTATCCGGTTGGCCAGCGCGCGCCACGTCTTGAGATCGTTCCGCCATGGCGTGTCGCCGCAAACCACGGCGATGTATACGGAATGGTCGACCAGGCCGTCCAGCGTCGGATCGACCACCTGGTCCAGCCGGGAGGCCAGCCCCGCCGCCGCCTCCTTGATCGCATCGTTCGCGCCGGTATCCGGACTGAAGACGTGATTTCGTAAGCGCGCCATAAGACGATCGCTGGATATCTCCATATCGGCCCTTATCCAGTCCGCGAGGGTCAGCGCCGCAGCCAGTTGGTGGGGCGTGTTTATCGCCAGCGGCCACGCCCAGAGCGCCCGATATGGCATGTCGCGAAAGCGGGACATCGCCACCCGTGGATCGCTGCCGATGCCATACACACCGGGTCGGGCGAGAGCCGGCCGCAAGGCATTTCGTGCGAACAGCGCCTGGCGTTCCGCGGGAAAATCAGTGACCTGCTGCTCGAACGTCCCGGCGTAGTTCATGACGGAATCCAGCACGATGCGTCCGCTGTACTGCGGGTACATCGACGCGTAGAAGGCACCGACCCAGGAGCCATAAGAAGTACCGACGAAGTGCATCACGGGCTCGTTCAGGGCGCGTCTGGCATGTTCCATGTCGACGACATGTTGCAGCGTGCCCACCTGCGGATGCAGGGGATGCTCGCCGCAAGTACCCGCATAAGCCCTGGCGGTTCGCACGAAGCCGACCCAGTTCCAGTCAGCCAGGGAGACCGCCGGGTCATAGCCCGCGAGAAATTCCGGGTAAGGTCCACATGCAAAGCGGGTTCCACCACGCAATCCTCGTGGAATCACCGCGACGAGATCGAAGCGGTCGGCCAGGCGCCGCTTGTCGCCATCCAATGAATGGTCGATGGAGCGTGAGGCCCACAGGTAGGCGGTAGGTGGAAGGAAATCCAGGGGGTTGGCACCAGGGCCGCCGAAATTGAAGAAAATGGCGCCTTCGCGTTGCTCGGACTGTCCCGCCTTGAACCGAACGAGGCCGACGGTGAATCGGACCTTCCCGGTGACATCGTCATCGGGGGTCGCCAGCATGCTGCCGCATTCCAGCCTTGCCCCCAAGACGTCGATCCAGCGCTCGCTTACCAGGTCCGGCGTGCAGGGTCGCCAGGTGATCGGTGCCACGCTGGGTTGCACGGGAGGCACCTGGGCGATGCCGATCGCGGGCGCGAGCGCCGTGCACAGGATTACGCACACACGGTATGCGACTGTGCGGCGCGAGATTCGATGTCGTTCCTTCATCGTACGCTCCTTCATGGGAAGCGTACGCTATGACAGGACCGATGGCCTGGGGAGCGGGCGAGGAGGATAGCTGTGTAGTCTTCCCGCCCCTTGAGCGAGGAGCGATGCCGTCAACGGCTCAGTAACACGAACGTCGTGGGTATGCCCGTTGCCGACGAACCCGTGAGCCATACCTGGAAGTCGCCCGGCTCCGCTTCGAACGTGGTGCCGTCGCGATGGGTAAAGGCGAGATCCTTGCGAGTCAATTCAAAGGATACTTTCTCCGATGCACCGGGAGCGAGCATGATCTTGCGGAAGGCCTTCAGCTCGCGCACGGGCCGGACCCGGCTGGCCACGCGGTCGTGGATATAGAGTTGCACCACCTCTTCGCCGGCGACCTTCCCGGTGTTGGTCACGGTGGCCGATACGACGATGGTTTCGTCCCAGCGCACCGTCGACTTCACCTGGGGAACGCCGTACTCGAAGCTCGTGTAGCTGAGCCCGTGTCCGAAGGGGTACAGCGCGTCGAACGTGACTTCGCGATAGCGCGACTTGAACGCCGGTGGCTGGTCGGACAGCTCCGGACGTCCCGTGCGAAGGTGGTTGTAGAAATAGGGCTGCTGTCCGGCATCCTGCGGGAAGCTCACGGGCAGGCGCCCCGAAGGGTTGTAGTCGCCGAAGACCACATCGGCGATCGCGGGACCGGTCTGGCTGCCGAGGAACCAGGTGACGAGGATCGCATTGGCCTCGCGCACGGCGCCCGCTAGCGCCAGTGCCCGGCCGTTTTTCAGAAGCACCACGACCGGCGTGCCCGTCGCGGCCACGGCTTCGGCCAGCGCCTGTTGTGCGGGGGGGACCACGATCTGCGTGCGCGATTGCGCTTCGCCGGAATAATTCTGCGGCTCACCGATGGCGAGCAGCACCACGTCCGCCTGTTTCGCGGCGGCCACGGCGGCCTCGATGCCGCCCTCGATGGGATCTTCGATGCCGCAGCCGACGACGACGTCGAGCAAGCCCGCGTCCGCCAGGGCGTCACGCAGTCCGGTCTGGATGTCGACGTGGCGCCGCTTGTCGCCGAACAAGGTCCAGCACCCTTCGAGGTTGTCGACGTCGGTCGCGAACGGGCCGATCAGCGCGATTTTCTGTCCGGTCTTGCGCAGCGGCAGTACGCCGTCGTTCTTGAGCATGACAATGGAACGACGCGATGCATCGCGTGCGAGTGCCGCGTGATCGGCATTCAGTGAGGTGTCTGCCTCGGCGGCGGGATCGAGCGAACGATATGGGTTGTCGAGCAGGCCGATGGCATGTTTCACCGAGAGCACGCGACGCACGCCTTCGTCGAGCACCTCCATCGGCACGTCGCCCTTCTCGACGAGGTCGGCCAGGTGTGTCGCATAGAAGCCGCTCTGCATGCTCATGTCGACGCCGGCAAGGAACGCCAGGCGCGCCGCGTCGCGCTCGTCGTCGGCGAAGCCGTGGGCGATCAATTCCATATCGGCGGTGTAGTCGGAGACCACGAGGCCTTCGAAGCCCCATTCGCCGCGCAGGATGTCCGTCATCAGTTCGCGGTTGGCCGATGCCGGTACGCCGTTGATGTCGTTGAACGCGCTCATGAAGGTGAGTGCGCCTGCGTCCATGGCCGCCTTGAAGGGTGGCAGGTGCACATCGCGGAGTGTCTGCGGCGCGATGTCGACGGCGTTGTATTCCATGCCGCCGGCGACGGCGCCGTAGGCGGCGAAATGCTTCGGCGTGGCGAGGAGGGCATCGTCGGCCGTCAGGTCCGGGCCCTGGAAGCCACGTACACGCGCCGCGGCGAATGCGGATCCCAGCACCACGTCTTCACCGGCACCTTCGGCCACGCGGCCCCATCGCTGGTCACGCGCAATGTCCACCGCTGGAGCGAACGTCCAGTGGACGCCCGCCGCGGTGGCCTCCACGGCGGTGGCGCGCGCTGTGCGCTCGGCGAGGTCCGGCTCGAAACTGGCCGCTTCACCGAGGGGGATCGGAAAGACGGTACGCATGCCGTGGATCACATCCGCTCCGAACAGCAGCGGAATCCCGAGGCGGCTTTCCTCCACGGCGACGCGTTGCGCCTCGCGGCCTTCCGCGGCACCCACCCCGTTGAACAACGCGCCGACCCTTCCGGCACGGACCTGCTCAAGCACCTCGGCGGCACCGCGGGCATTGGTCTCCGGGTTGATATCGGGTGCGAAGGGGCGCACGGCATCGGCGAACACGCCCAGCTGGCCGACCTTCTCTTCGAGGGTCATGCGGGCGATAAGGTCTTCGATGCGGGGGTTACGGTTCATGGGCAAGGCCTTGGGGGACGGAGCGACGGCGAACGGAGGCACGTCAGGCGGGCAAGGATACTGGCATCCGGCGACGAAGTGGGCACGTAAATGATGTTACATGTAAACGATTACGTCGTTGGGGCGCAATGCATTTACATATGTGAAGGGTGTCAGTGCGCCGATCGGGGCGGCAAAGGGGGGTACCTCGTCCGGGACGTTGGCGAGCGCTATCGCTACGTCTTTCCGGCAGCGTTGGCGTTCTCTTGACACAGGAAGGTCTAGCGCCCGGGACAACGCTGTGGACTGCAGTTAGGCTGGGTGAACCGCCGCACCGGAGTTTCGCGATGCAAGCGCACACGCGGCCATCGATCATCGAGATGCATGGCATCGGCAAGGTCTTCCAGGCTGGATCGATGGAGTGTCAGGTGCTGACCGACATCCACCTGACTGTGCGACAGGGGGAATTCGTGTCGATCGCCGGTCCGTCGGGATGCGGAAAGACAACCCTGTTGTCGCTGATGGGCCTCCTGGACGTGCCCAGTCATGGCGAACTGCGTTTTCGCGGCGAATCGGTTCACGCCATGGGGCGCGCGGAGAGGGCCCGCCTGCGCAACCGGCATATCGGTTTCGTCTTCCAGGCGTTCAACCTGATCGACGACCTGAGCGTGGCGGAAAACGTCGCGTTGCCCCTGAGTTTCCGGAAGGACGTGATGGCACGCGATCGTGCCCGGCGGGTCGTCGAAGCATTGGGCAGCGTAGGCATGGCGCATCGCATGCGTCACTACCCGGCCCAGCTATCGGGAGGACAACAGCAGCGGGTGGCGGTGGCACGGGCATTGGTGGGCGACCCATCGATCCTGCTTGCGGACGAACCGACCGGTAACCTCGACCTGCACAATGGCGAAACCGTGATGGCCTTGCTCAACCGCCTGCACGTGGACGGCCGGACGATCTGCATGGTGACGCACGACGACCGTTTCAACGCGATGGCCGATCGCACCGTTCGCCTTCTCGATGGCAGGGTCGTCGACGAGAGTACGTTCCGGCAGTTGCAGAGCGAGGCGGATTCGGGTCTGGCCGCACGGCGGCACAGCGCATCGTTTCCATGAGCCGGATCACGGACATCGTGCGCTTCTGGCGGGCCTCGCCGCGCCAGCCAGGTTCCCTTTTACTGGCGTCGGCGACACTCGCCATCGGAGTGGCCGCCCTGGCCGGCGCGTTCACGCTGATGGAAGCCGTATTGCTCCGTCCACCACCCTGGCCCAACCATGCCAATGTCGCCGTCTACGGCGGCCGTACGGCCGACGATCCCATGCGTGCAGCCTCACCGAGCCTCTACGACATGGTGGGAAGCCCCGAGTCAGTGCGCTCGCGCGGTGCCGCCCGCATGCCGGAGGCGATGAACGTCGTTTATGGACGTCATCGGGGCCTGCTGCGGACGCAACGCGTCGATGTGGGCTTCCTGCCGACGCTCGGCATCGTTCCCGCACTCGGCGAACGTGTGCCGTCCCGTATGGGAGGTGCGGAAGTGATGGTGTCGAATGCGCTGTGGCACCGTTGGTTCGACGCCGACGCGATGGCGGTCGGGCGGGTACTGCTGGTCGATGGCCAACCGATGCGTATAAGCGGCGTCCTGCCGGCGGACTATCGGTTCTTCGCTGATGTCGACCTGATCCTGCCCCTGGTCCTTCCCTCCAACACCACCGATCGCGTGGAGAACATGACGGCGGTGGCCCTCCTTGCGCCGGGAAGCATCACGGCATTTTCCGAGAGCGTCATGGACACCGTCGGACGTAACGCTGCCAGGTTGCATCTGGAGCCGGCGGATACGCGGTGGTACGGCGCGACACCCCTGGACACGCTGACGGCTCCAGGCGCCAGGGCGACCATCTGGTTATGTGTCGGGTGTGCCTTGCTCGTGCTCATCGTGGCTGCGATGAACGTCTCCAACCTCATGCTGACCCGCGCACTGGATCGCACGCAGGAAACCTCCTTGTTGTTCGCACTGGGAGCCACGGGGTGGCGGCCGTGGATTCCGGCACTGTCAGCGGCGGTGGTCACCGCACTGCTCGCGGCGGTGATAGGCATGCCTGTGGGTGCCCTCCTGGTGATGGCGTTCCGCCCCCTCGTGCCGGATAGCTGGCTGGCCTCCGCCGGACCGTTGGCGCCCGGGAGCGGCGTGCTGGTGGCGGTTCTTGTCAGCGTCCTGCTTGCCGCCCTGCTGGCAACGGGCAGCGCGGTGGCCCACCAGCATTTCGCCACGACCGGCTATCCGGCCCCGGCTTTCGCGCCGCGGCGTGTGTATTCGGCGATGGCCCTGGTGCAGACCGCGCTGGCCACCTTGCTGCTCTGCGTCTCGACCGCGGCGGCATTGCGCTGGTGGCGCCTCGACCAGCTTCCACTGGGTTTCGACCACGCAAATGCCCTGGTGATGGAAGTCCGCGCGCCACCCGCATGGTATGCGGGGCGCGAGGCCACCGAACGGCTCGCAACGAGCCTGCGAGCGAAGGCCCTGCGATTGCCGGGCGTCGAAACCATGGGGTGGTCCACCCAGCTCCCCGTCGGTGACGGCTTCGTGATGCCATTCCTTCGTCCTGGCGGAGCCGTGGTGCGGCTGCAGTACGCGGTGGTGACGCCTGGCGCGCTCGAGTCGCTCGGATTGGAAAAGACCCGTGGCCGATGGTTGGAGGACGGCGACCGAGGCGATTCGGAGCGTGTCGTGGTGGTGAACCAGGCTTACCTCGAACAGGTCGATGGATACGGTGTGGGCGGTATGGTGCGCCCAGCATCGGGTCGCCATGCCGCGCGGATCGTCGGCGTCGTCGCCAATACGCCACTCGCGGGTGTTTCGGCAGAGGCCGAACCGGCGGTGTTCGTTCCGCTCGCGCAAATCGATCACCTGTCGTTCGCCACCGTTCGTCAGTGGACATCGATGTACGCCGTGCTGCGCGGGCCAAGCGTTGGCCCCGCGACCGGAGACGCCTTCGCACGTATCGTCCAGGACATGGCGCCGTCCCTCGCGCCCGCCAATGCGCGAGCGCTCGACCAGGTGGCGCAGATGGCATACGCGGAGCCACGCCGCGATGCCGTGCTTCTCTCCAGCTTCGCAGGGTTCGCCCTGGCGCTTGCCTGCGTAGGCCACTATTCGGTGCAGGCAGTCGAGGTGATATCGCGTCGCCGCATGTTCGCCTTGCGCGGCGCGTTGGGTGCAACACCCGCGGCTCTCATGGCGCAAGTATTGCGGCGGGCCCTGGTATGGGCATTACCCGGTGTCGCCGCGGGATTGCTGGCCGCACTTGCCGCGCATCGATGGTTGTTCGTGACGGACACCGCCCTGGGCATGAGCGATCCATGGGTATTCGCCACCGTGGTGCCAATGATGACCGTGGCCACGATCGCCGCCGTGCTGTTGCCCGCATGGCGGGCGGCCGCGGTGGAACCTTGGCGCGTCCTGCGCAGTGACTGAAAGGGCCAGACATGTACCGAGATAACGGAGTCCAGGTGCCGGTGCTCGTCGTCGACGATCATGCCGACGTTCGCTTGGCGATGCGTATGCTGTTGCGCTCGGAAGGCATTCCGTCCGTGGAGGTCGACTCCCCAGGCGCGGCGCTCGATGCCGTGTCGCGGCGCGAATTCGCTTGTGTGATCGTCGACCTGAATTACTCCGCCGATACCACGTCGGGGCGCGAGGGGCTCGAACTCGTGCTGCGTATCCGCGAGGAGGCACCGGAACTGCCATTGGTGGCCATGACGGCCTGGGGAAGCATCGACGTGGCGGTGCAGGCCATGCGCCTGGGCGCCGCCGACTTCATCGAAAAGCCCTGGAACAACGCTCGGCTGATCCACACCTTGCGCGGTCAGATCGCCTTGCGCGAGATCCGCGAAGAGAACAGGCGGTTGCGCACGGAAACCGCCTTGGCCCGTCAATCCGGGGACATGCTGCGCGTCTGTGAATCGTCCGCCATGCGGCACGTGGTCGAGCTGATCGAGCGGATCGCCGTCGGTGACGCGAACGTGCTCATCCTGGGTGAAAATGGCACGGGCAAATCCTTGTTCGCCCGTCAAATCCACGCGCTGTCGAAACGCGCGGAGTATCCGGCGATCCGCGTCGACATGGGCAGTCTTCCCGAAGCGCGCTTCGCCGACGAGATGTTCGGCGAAGACAAGCCGGTGCCGCGGTCCGGCCGCTTCGAACTGGCCCATGGGGGAAGCCTGATCATGGAGGAAGTCACCAACATCCATCCTCTGCAACAGGCGAAGCTGCTGCGCGTTCTCGAGGAGGGCGAACTGGAGCGTGGCGGAACGATGCGTACGCGGCGAGTCGATGTGCGCATCATCTCCACGACCAACGCCGATCTCGATGTCGCCATCCGCAACGACCGCTTCCGCCGGGACCTGCTCTACCGGCTCAACGCCATGCAGGTGCGCCTGCCCCCCTTGCGCGAACGCCATGAAGATATCGTGCCACTCGCACGTCACTTCATGTTGCGGGACTGCCAGCGCCGCGGACGAGGCGCCATGACATTCTCGCCTTCCGCAGAACGCGTGTTGCGGGGCTACGACTGGCCAGGCAACGTGCGTGAACTCGAGCACGCGGTCGAACGCGCCGCCCTTCTCGCCAATCACGACACCATCGATGCGGAAGGTCTCGCGCTACGCCGTCCCAGCGACACGCCGCTGGCGCTCGACGGCCTGACCTTGCCCGAGGCCGAGGAACTCCTGGTCAGGAACGCCCTGGAGCGCAGCGAGCATAACCTGCAACGTGCGGCCGATGCGCTTGGCATCTCGCGCCAGGCACTCTATCGCCGACTCGGCAAGCAGCGAACGAAGGGTGCGGAGTTGGCCGGATGAACCGTGGCCGCCATCATGTCCTCCGGTACTAGCGAGGATGACTTCCACCTGGCATCCCGACAGGATGCGTCACGGGGTCATGACGTGGGCGGGTGTCGTCCTCCTGCCGATGACCGTGTCGGGTGGCGCCATGGCGGTTTGCGATGGATTGCCATGGACGATCCGCGCGAGTGCCTTTTCCGCCGGACTGGCGCTCACGCTCGTGCTGGGCTGGTTTGCCGGGCATCGTGCACTGGGAACATTGGCTTCTGTATCCGACCTCCTCGGTGCGCTGCGCGAAGGCGATTTCGGCATGCGTGGCCGGGTACGTCCAGGATACGACCCCCTGCAAGACCTGATCGCCGATGTAAACCTTCTCTCCGACGAGCTTCGCGAGGGGCGGCGGAAACGGACGGAGACCTCGCGCTTCCTCGGCAAGACGCTCATCGCACTGGGCGACCCGGTCTTCGTCGTCGACGACGAAGACATTTTGCGGCTCATCAATCCTTCCGCCCGCAAGCTGATCGGTGCCGAGAGGAGTGCGGTCATAGGCCGGGACCTTAAGCCGCTCGGGCTCGCCGAAGTCCTGGCCGCGCCCGACAACGCCGTTTTCAACTGGCGTTTTCATGGAGGGAGCGGACGTTGGTCGATCCGACGCGCCACATGGCACAGCGATGGACGAGAGCACAGACTGGTCATGCTGCGCGACCTTAGCCTTGCGCTGGGAGAAGAGGAGAGGCGGGCCTGGCAGCGCCTGATCCGCGTGTTGAGCCACGAGTTGAACAATTCGCTCACGCCGATAGGCTCGCTCGCCGGCAGCCTCTCGACCCTGCTCGCGGCGCGCGGTGTCGACGAGACGCGCGAGGAGTTGCAACTCGGACTGGAAGTCATCGAGCGCCGCGCCGCTTCGTTGGCCCGGTTCCTGTCCGGCTACGGCAAGCTGGCGCGGCTACCGCCGCTGCAACTCCGC
This sequence comes from Luteibacter jiangsuensis, assembly GCF_030812295.1. Lineage (GTDB taxonomy): Bacteria > Pseudomonadota > Gammaproteobacteria > Xanthomonadales > Rhodanobacteraceae > Luteibacter > Luteibacter jiangsuensis_A. The sequence goes on along the minus strand of NZ_JAUSSK010000002.1, from coordinate 293,297 downwards.
GCCTTCCGTCTCGACCGTGTGCTTGCCCGGCTGGCAGTGCTCGATCAGCGCCTGCCCGTCGCGGTCGGCGGCACGGAGGCCGTGACGATATGCGGCGATGAAGACCAGTTGACGCAGGCCTTCATCAATCTCCTGCGCAACGCCGTCGAGGCGGCACTTCCCGTGTCTGGCTCCGTACGGGTGGACTGGCGCATGGAAGGCCGGCATGTCCGGGTGGTCATAGAGGATCGCGGTATCGGATTACCTTCCAGCGACGCGCTATTCGTTCCCTACTTCACCACCAAACCCGAAGGATCGGGCATTGGCCTCAGCCTCACCCGGATGATCGTGGAAGCGCACGGCGGCACGGTGGACCTTTCACCCATGACCGATGCGCCGGGGGCCGTCGCGACGGTTCGTCTCCCCCTTGGGGACTGAGGATCGCGATGTCCGGAAACGGACGCCGTCGTCCATTTCCGGACATCGCGGCGCCCGCTTTCGATCGACTGCCCGAGAAACATGCGTCGCTCGGAGCGATACCACCATGCATGGGCATTTTCGTCGTTGCCAGCTGCTGGCTGCGATATCTAGATTCGCCTTGCATCCGCGCGTCGCGGAGGCGAACTCATAGCCCACGGGAGGGAAGGCATGGACCGGATATTGGATCTTCAGCGATTGACGGCGGAGATGGACTCGGTGGACGTGACGGGCACCAACTACAGCAGCTGCAGCCATCGTGCCTGCTCGATCGCCAACTCGGATGGATTCGAGGACTGACCGGTTCACGACGACAACCCTTCACAGGAAGCACCGAAGCATGGAGCGACGTACGGAATTGCTGCACTACACGGCGATCGACCGCGAGTTCTTCGAGCCCTATGGACGGCATATCGTCGATTCGGCCGACTTCGTCGAGCTGGTTCGCAAGGTCGTGCCCGAACAGTGGCAGATGCGGCGCGCCGGCATATGGATGCATTGCGCCCCGCCGGATCTCACGTTACCGGCGCAAGGCTGGAAGATTCACGTCTCGTCCGTCGTCTCGACGGCACGCATCGTCCTTTCGATCGCGGCGGCGACGCTGGCCGCCGCCGGCGTCGCGTTCAAGTTCGCCGCCGATGCTCGAATACTGTCCGCGGTGAATGGGAAACGCTGGCCGCGTGGTGGATCAGGCAAGTTCATTACCGTTTATCCGCGTGACGCCGCCGATTTTCGCGGCATCATCGACGATCTCCATGTCGCGCTTTCGGGGTACGCCGGGCCCTATATCCTGAGCGACCGACGGTATCGCGATTCGCGTGTCCTTTACTACCGCTATGGCGGAATCGCCGGTGAGTACCGCGTCGCGGCGGACAGCCGGTCTGAATGGTTGCTGCGGCGGCCGGACGGGCTGACGGAACCGGACGAGCGCAAGCCGCACTTCCACCTTCCGGACTGGTTGCGCGACCCGTTTCCGCGCGACGAGGTGGCCGGGCCGGGCGGCGCACCGCTCCTGGGTGGAGGCCGCTACCGCATCAGGCGATCGCTGTCGTTTTCCGCCGCCGGTGGCATCTACCTGGCCGACGATCTCGATGAAGGCCGTCCGGTGATCGTGAAGGAAGCGCGTCCCTTCATCGGGGGTGGCGACACCGCGACGGTGATGTTGCGCAAGGAATACCGGTTGTTGCGTCGGCTGGCATCCCTGCGCATCGCACCGGCACCCGTTGCGTATTTCCAAGACTGGGAACATAGCTACCTGGTCGAAGAATACGTCGAGGGCGATACGCTGCGCAGCTGGCTGGCACGCAGGTATCCCTGGTTGAAGACGCGGGCGACCCGCGCCGACGTCGCTGGCTTTCTGGACGAGGTGGTGGGGGTGTTCACCAGCATCGCGCGGAACCTCGAGTGCCTGCATGCGGCAGGAATTTCGATGGGCGACTTGTCGTTTCACAACTGCATCGTCACCGCCGACGGAGGCACTCGCCTGATCGACCTGGAATCGGCGGTCGAGGAAGGCCTGGATCATCCGGTGGACGTACGTACGCCTGGATTCGCATCGCCCCTGTCCAGGCGCGAGATGCCCGTCGACGCCCGTGCGGAAGACGTCTATGCCTTCGGTGCGAACCTCGCCGCGGCGGTCATGCCCATGAATGCCATGCTTCCGCTGGACCGGGGCACCGCGCTTCGCTTCGCACACCGCATGTCGGCGGACATGGGTTATCCGGAGGCTTTCGTCCGGGTCCTCGAGCAGTTGCTCGCCGTCGACACCCACCGGCCGCCGCCACCTGTCGCAGCCATGGCATCGCTGCGTGCGTCCCTCGCCGACTTGCCGCATGACACCGCGCCCGTGCCCTACCTCGCGTCGTCCACGGAAGCAGCTACGGACGCTGCCGATGCATTGTTCGACTATATCGACGAGCGGGCGCGCGGCGCGCGTGCGGACCGCTATGTGCCTGCCGGACCCGAGGTATTCGAGACGCATCCCTGGGGGGTGGCTCATGGCGCCGCGGGCGTGCTCCACGCCTATCTACGCGGCGGCAGGACGCCGCCCGCGGGGCTGCTCGCCTACATGCTGGAGGGCTGCCAGCGGCCGGACCACCGGGGTGACAGCCTCATGTACGGCGATGCGGGTATTGCCTGGGTGTTGTTCGATGCGCGTGCGCATGCCGAGGCCGCGTCGCTGCTGCGGGCGCGGTCGGCTGGCGACGGCATTCGTGAGCGCCATGGTCTGTACGATGGAATGGCCGGATGGGGCTTTGCACGGATCAAGGCATGGCACGAGACAGCCGAGGCGGGCTTTCTCGCCGACGCGTGTGTCGCCGGCGAGATGCTCCTGCGTGACGCGCGTATCGACAATGGCATGCTGCACTGGCCACGCGGACAGGTACGACCCGTAGGTCTTGCGCACGGTGCCGCCGGCATCGCGCTGTTCCTGCTCCACTTGCATGTGGCCACCGGTGACGAACGTTTTCTTCGCGGCGCGCGCGATGGACTCGCCTTCGACCTCGCCCAGCGCGGTATCAATCCCGATGGTGCCGCGAGCTGGCCCAGGGACGTGGGGGGAACGACGCTGTTTCCCTACCTGCGTAACGGTACGGCCGGCATTCTCGCCGTCGTCGCACGCTTTTTCGCATGCACGGGTGACATTCGCTACCGCGAGATCGTGCTCGATGCGGAAGGCGACCTGCTGCGGAGGTATGCCGTGTCGCCGGGCACCTATGACGGCCTGGCCGGTATCGGCGAAACGCTGCTGGATCTTGCGGTCCTGCTTCCCGAGCGTGCATCGATCTACAAGGAAGCGGCACATGGCATCGCGCGAGGCATCGAGCCGTTCCTGGTGCGCCGCCCCGGTGGCCTCGCCGTACCCGGTGCGGAGCTGCTTCGCCTCAGTTGCGACCTGGCAACGGGGAACGCCGGCGTGGGAGCGTTCTTCGACCGTCTCTGGCGTGGTGGTCCGGCGTCCTTCATGCTCGACGAGCACATGCCTGCAGCCGCGTGGGATCGCGCGGTGCAGGCGGCGGCCTGACCGATGCGCGGCGGCGCCCTAACGCCGCCGCGCATCGGTCAGAGGTGGAAGGTCGCTTCCATCAGGCAGGTTCGTGACGGGTAGGGGTAGTACACGTAGTAACGTCGATCGGTGAGATTGTCGATACCGATGCCGAGCGAGACACGAGGACTTACCTTCCAGTCCACCTTCGCATCGAAGACGAGGAAGTCGCTGGCCCCGCCGAAGGTATCCGGGTTCACGTCGCTGTGGTCGAGCGTGTTGTACTGGCGTCCCGAATAGCGTCCGGCCAGGACCAGCGACAGTCGTTCCGTGGCACGCCACGTGGCGACCACGTTCGCTCTCCAGCGCGGTATGCGGTAGAACTGCTTTCCTTCCGACGCGGGATTGCGCGTGTTCCGCAGGGTCGTCGCCTGCGTATACGCCGCATTGGCGGTCAGGTCGAACCCGTGCCAGAAGACATCCTGGCCGTCGTAGCTGGCTTCCGCGCCGCGCGTGCGCACCCGATCCACGTTCTGCACGCTGGTGACGTTGGGAAACACGGTGGTGTCGGTCTGGCTGAACAATGTGTCCCGGGTGTCGCTGCGGTAGAGGGTGAAACGGGTGAGGCTGTTCGCCCGGTACCACTCGACCGACAGTTCACGCGACAGGTCGTTCTCCGGCCTCAGGTGAGGGTCGTTGTTGACCAGCGAAATGCCGTTGAAGGTGCCCTGGAACAATTCGTTGACCGTGGGAAAGCGGTACGCGCGTGCGCCGGAGAGTCGCACCACCATCGAGTCGGTCGCGCTCCAGGCCAGCGAGGCCTTCGGTGAGGTATGCGATTCATCACGCTCCGGATAGCCGATCGAGGTGGTGCCTGTCGCGCGTGAACCGCCGAAGGCCCGCCATTGCTCATACCGTGCGCCGACCGTCAGGCGCCAGCGTTCATCGAGTTGCCATGCGTCCTGCAGGTATGCCGCCTGGGTCTGCGTGCTGCCACCATTGGCGGCGGTACGTGGGCCACGGGCTCCATTGCGCCACCCGGCGAGCGTGTAACTGGCATTGTCGAGCCGGTAACCGTCGAAGTGATAGCCGAAGCTCACGGTATGTGTGTTCGGCGAGAGGGTATCGGGCGTATGACTTGCGCGCAGGTCGAACGTGCGCCAGCGGCTGCCGTCGCCCGCGGTCAGCAGGCCGGCCCCGTTTTCGGTCACGCCGGCAGCCACGCGGTCGCGATTGCGGCCCATGTCGAACATCGACGCGTCGGACTCGATGTTCCATCCGCTCGTTCGGTGCGTGCCTAGCGACATGCCGTAGAGGGTGTTCCGGCTCTGTCGTGTGCTGGGTGCGAAAAAATTCGTGGGGATCGTGTACTGACGGCCATCGATCGTGACCGGGCCCGCCCACACCGGCTTGCCTTCGCCGTCACGCAGGAATGTTTCCGTGCGATGCGACAGGTCTTGCTTCCAGTAGCCCGCGGTGAACGCACCGGTGAGGTCGGGCGTGAAATCGTAGGTCAACCGGATGTGCGCTTCGTCCTGGCGGGTGGCTTCCTGCCCTTCGCTGTTGATGCCCAGCACCTCGCGTGGCAAGCCGTTGGCGCCGGTGTCGGCGACGGCACCCGTGACGGGGTTCGACGTGCCACGCCGGGTGGATCGATTCTGCGTCGCATAGACCAGCGGCTGCCCGTTCGATTGCAGGTGCGCCACGCCGATGAGGAAGGCGAAGCGTCCGGAGCGGTCGCCGATCGTGACGCTCTGCCGGCTGCCGCCGTAGTCGCGGTCCACGCCATAGCTGTCGACATGCTGGGTGAAGGCCTGCACGTGGCCGGAGATCTCCAGTTTTTCGGGCATGCGCGTGGTCATGAGCACGGTCGCGCCGATGGCGTTCCCCGGATATAGCGCCGAATACGCGCCGTAGATCACCTCGACGCGCGCGAGGTTTTCCGGGAACGCCATGGACCAGCGAGGTGGGTTCGCCCAGTTGTTGCCCAACAGGTTGGAAAGCAGCAGCCCGTCGAGGTAGACCAGGCCACGCGCGCTTTGCTGGTTGCTGGTTCCGCGGACGGAAAAGGTCGCGTTCTCGTCGCCGATGAAGCGTTTGCGGATACCGAACGAGGGCAGGTACTTCAGCGCGTCTTCGCTATTGACGATATTGAGCCGGTCGAGCTGCGCGGCGCTGACGGTTTCGACGGCCGAAGGCATGTCGGGATCGATATCGCTGGCATGGCTCGCGGCGGAGACACGTACTTCGCGCAGCGTCGTGGCACGTTGCGGGTCGTCGTCGCCACCCGTGGCATGGGCGGCAAGGGAGGAAGCGCCAATGGCGCAGGCGATGGCACGCGCGAGCGCGCGTCCATGGTCGGGAAGCAGAGGCATGGGAGCAGGGTCCGTGGTCGTGGGCGTACGTCGGGATCGGGAACGATCAGGCGTGCGCGGTGGACGGTGGACCCCGTGGCGATGCATGGGCAGTGAGCGGTGCCGGTCCGGCGTGAACCACCGGGGGCATCGGCGGAGTGGGAGCGGCCGGTACGCGTACATGGCCGATGAAGAACGACCCGGCGAGTGCGGGTTGCTGGGCGAACAAAGTGCAGTAGCCGCAGGCCGCATCGGTATCGCGGGTTTCGTGGCCGCTGTCGTGATGGTTGCCGGGGCTGCTTTCGCACCACGCGCCAAGATCGGGGAAGACGAAGGCTTCCGCCGTCCGCGATACCGTCGGGGCAAGCGCGGTGAGCCAGACGGCGACAAGCGCCATCCATGCCAACCAGCCGCTTCTTATCCGACCTCGACGCACCGGAGCGCCCCTGTGCTGCAAACCCTGGACGTGGGTCCAGGGATCATCGCATGGCCCGTGGTGAAGGCGATGCGACATGGTGTCGCTCCCCCGCGTGCCGGCTCAGGGCGGTGGCAGGGGCGGTACCGCGGGCGGCGTGGCAAGTACGGGAGACTCGCGAAGGAACAACACCAGGGCCACGCCCAGCACGCCCACGCAGGAAGCGAGGAGGAAACCGTCGAGGATGGACAGCGTATAGGCCTGAGCACGCACCGCGGTGGAGAGCAGGGCGGCGCCACGGGCCTCCGCCTCTCCCGCCCCCTGGCTCGCCGCACCCACCGCGCGCGCGTACGCGGCGATGCGCTCGGTGGTGACCGGGTCGCCGGCGATGATGTGCTGGCCGATGAGGTTCGAGTGCCATTGTTCGGCCTTGCGCGTGAACATGATCAGCACGGAGGTGCCGAGTTCGCCGCCGAACAACCGCGCCGTCTGGATGATCGCGCCGAAGGTGATGCCGTCGGCCGGTCCCACATGGTGGCCGAAGAAATAGATCACCGCGGTGAGTTCCAGTGTTTCGCCCACCGCCTGCAGGAGCAGCGCCACGCTGAAGTTTCCCTCCGCCCATTGCGACGTGATGCCGGTTGCCAGCAGGAATCCCGTGGTGGCGATGGCAAAACCGGTGCCGATGGCGAAGCGCGCATCGATGCGATTGAGCAGCCAGGCCACCGTGGGTGCGATGATCAACTGTGGCAGTGCGACCCAGAGCAGTGCGCTGCCCACCTCCAGGGGCCGCAGGCCGCGTACCTGGATGAGGTAGTTGGCGACCAGCGTATTGCTCGAGGTCACCAGGAAACGCGTGGCCAGCACCAGCACGATGAGCAGGAACACGTTGCGGCGGACCAGCAAGCCAAAGTCCACGCTCGGCGTGTCGAGGGTCGACTCGTGGAGCAGGAAGAGGCCCAGGAGGATGACGCCCAGCGCAAGCAGCGTGACGACCAGCGGCGAAGAGAACCAGTCCAGCCGGTCGCCCTGGTCGAGTCCGATGAAGATGAGGGTGAAGCCGGAAGCGCCGATGAGCATGCCGCGGAAATCGCCGCCGCGGAGATAGTCGCGATCGATCGGAAGCCGGCGCAGGCCGAACCAGTACAGTGCGAACAAGGGAAAGGCCACCACCGTGTTCTGCCAGAAGATCCAGTCCCAGGTCACGTGCTCGACGTACCAGCCTTCGAGCGAAGAGGCGACATTGAGGCCGAGGATGATGTTCATCGCGTAGGCGGCCAGACCCCAGGGCCAAAGATTGCGAGGCAGGTTCAGCAGGATGAACGATGCGGTAAGGGGGATGAAGGTACCCGAGCCGAGGCCGGCGAAGATCTGCAGCACGATCATGGTGCGCAGGTCGGGCGAGTAGGGGATCAGGAACTCGGCCACGCCGTAGACCACGCACCCCACCAGCAGGACACGCCGTGGCGTGAACGCGCGGCCGAGGAAGATCGCCAACGGTCCGATCATCATCTGCGACGCCGAGAACGCCGTGGGAATCCATGCCCCCTCGTCGAAACCCGCACCGATCGCACCGCGAAGATCGGCCAGGCCAATGGACGTGAGGCGTGAGGTGAGCGTCGTCGCCACCGCGCCGACGAGCACGGCCACGATGCCCAGCCAGGGCAGGTTCGCGGGAGGTGCGGGAACCGCGGTGGCGGTACCGGCGACCGCGTTCACGGCGAGCCTGCCGCGGTCGCCACGGGTTGCCTCGGCACGCTGTCGCCTTCCTGCCAGCCACCGCCCAACGCCTTGATCAGCGACACGGCGGCGAGGAGGCGCTGCTGGTCGTTCTGGATGGCGGCGCGCTGGCTGGCCAGCGCCTGGCGCTCGGAATCCACCACCTCGAAGTAGCCGGCAAGGCCACGGTCGTAGCGCGAACGGGATACCTTCGCCGCGGCGGTGGCGGCATCCACCGTGGCATCGAGCGCGGTGCCACGTTCGCGCAACCAGTGCGTATCGCCGAGCGCATCCTGCACCTCGCGGAAGGCCACGATCCCGCTTTGCCGCCAGTTCGCGAACGCGCCGCGATAGGCCGCTTCCGCGGCCTGCAAGCGAGAGCGGTTGCGGCCGCCTTCGAAGATCGGCAGATGCACGCCCGGTCCGATCGACCATGCGCGGCTGTCGGCGGCGGTGAGGTCACCCAGGCCATTGCTGGCGACGCCGCCCGAGGCGGTGAGTCTTACCTGCGGAAAGAAGGCGGCCCGCGCCACACCTATCCGCGCGCTCGCGGCCGCAAGCGACCGTTCGTTGCCGGCGACGTCAGGCCGACGTTCGAGCAATGATGAAGGCAGCCCGGCCGGTACCTCGGGTATGTTCGGGGCCCAGGGCCGGGGTGCGACCGAGAAGTCCGGCGCGTTACGTGCCTCGAGCACGGCCAGTGCGTGTTCGAGGTTGTCCCGCCGGCGCCGGGCGTCGGCGAGATCGGCACGGGTCTGGGCCAGGTCGGCGCGTGCACGGAGCACGTCGAGGTCACCGACCACGCCGGCATGTGCACGGCGTTCCGCGAGACGCAGGGCATCCTCGCGCAGGGTTACGGTGCGTGCGAGTACGTCGATGTCGCGGTCCGTGCTGCGCAGGGACAGGTAGGTCGATGCGGAAGTGGCCGCGAGGCTCAAGCGTAGCGCCGCGACCGCATCCGCGCCGCTTTCCACATCCGCGCCCGCGGCTTCCACGCCGCGCCGCACACGGCCCCATAGATCCACTTCGTACGCGACGTCGACCGGCACCCGCCAGAGCGTGGTTTCCAGTTCGGGCAGCCGGTTGGACACATTGCCCGAGGTACGTGCACGTGCGAAGGCGGGATCGAATGCGACATCGGGGAATTCGTCCGCGCGAGCCACGCCCAGCAGGGCGCGGCTCTGGTCGTAACGGGCTAGCGCCACGGCCAGGTCCTGGTTCGCGTTGAGCGTCGCTTCGATATGCTGGCCAAGCTCGTCGTCGCCGAAGAGGTTCCACCACGCATCAGGCAATGCCTCCGCCTGCGCGGGAGCATCACGCCAGTGGGCTGGCGCGGATGTCTCCGGGCGCCGGTAGTCGGGCCCGGCTACGCAGCCACCAAGGCCAAGGACGAAAACCGCCAGCGCGAGCGGCCGTGCGTTCATCGCGCCTGTTCTCCCTCGCGGATCTTGACGATGGTCGACAGTCCCGGCGCCAGCCGCTCGCGATAGCGGCCGAGGTCGCCGGCGGAGAACAGGATCTTCACCGGCACGCGCTGGACCACCTTGGTGAAGTTACCGGTGGCGTTGTCGGGCGGGAGCAAGGCGAATTGTGAACCGGAGGCCGGCGAGAGGCTGTCCACGTGGCCGATGAAGGTCACGCCGGGGATCGCGTCGACCGTCATGCTCGCTTCCGTGCCGCGCTGCATGCCGTGCAGCTGGGTCTCCTTGTAGTTGGCGACCACCCATACCTCGTCCGAGACGATCGAAAGCAGGGTCTGGCCCGCGTTGACCCGCGCGCCCACCTCGACGGTCCGGCGCCCCACGTAGCCGCTCACCGGAGCGATCACCCGGGTGTATCCGTAGGCCAGCAAGGCGTCGTGCAGAGAGGCTTCACCGGTGGCCACCTGCGCCTTGGCCGATTCGCGGGCGGCGAGCGCGGCCACCTTGCGCGCGGCGGCACTGGCACGATTGGCTTCGGCCGAGTCGGCGGCGGCCTTTGCCGCGTCGTACTCCTGTTGCGAGACGCCGCGTGGCGTCTCGTTCACCAGTTCAGCCGCGCGCCGGAGATCCAGAGCGGTCTTTCGTGCGCTCGCCTCGGCGGCGACGATGGACGCATCGGCCTCGACGATCTGCGCCTCCGCGCTGGCCAGCTGGCCCGTCGCCCGGTCGATCTCCGCCCGCGCCTGTTCCACGCGCACGTCGAAATCGCGCGTATCCAGTTCCAGCAAGATGTCCCCGGCCCTCACGTGCTGGTTGTCATTCACCCGCAGCGTCTGCACGGTGCCGGTGACGCGCGGAGCCACGGGATGGATACGTCCCGTCACGTAGGCGTCCGTGGTCGTTTCGGTGCGGTCCAGCCAGAAGAACAGGAGCACCGCCAGCGTGCCAAGCACCAGCAGTCCCCCGATGATGCGCAACGCCTGTTTCATGCAGTCCCTTCCACCCTCGATACGGCGCCCAAACTGCCACCGGCGGCGGTGGGTTTGCTTGGCGATTCGTGCGCGGGCGGCGAGGTCCGGATTCTCATTGACCGGCCGCTATGTAGGTTCCTATATTGCGATCGTCCCCATCCCGGAACCTTCTTCATGCGCCTTCGGTCGTTGGTCGCGCTGGTCCTCCTCGCCGTTCCGGTCGCCGCCGCGACGGCCGCCGACCTCGTGGTGTCGGCCGCCTCCAGCCTTACCGACGCCTTCCAGGCGGTCGGCAAGGCCTACGAGGCGGCGCATCCGGGAACCCGCGTGGTTCTCAATTTCGCCGCGTCGGATGTGCTTTTGCGCCAGATCTCCAGTGGCGCCCCGGCCGACGTGTTCGCCTCGGCCGACCAGGCCGCCATGGACAAGGCCGTGACGGCGGGAGCCATCGACCCTGCCACGCGGCAGGACTTCGCCAGCAACCGGCTTGTCCTGGTCGTGCCGAAGGATGGCCGCGTCCATGTGACGGGGCCCACCGACCTGAGGGACACGAAGGTGACACGTGTCGCCTACGGCGACCCGGCGTCCGTGCCCGTGGGCCGGTACACGAAGGCTGCGCTGGAGCGGCAAGGGCTCTGGGATGTGGTGTCGGCGAAAGGCGTGCTGGCGCAGAACGTGCGGCAAGGCCTGGATTACGTCGCTCGTGGAGAAGTGGATGCCGGCTTCGTATTCGCCACCGACGCGGCGATCATGAAGGACAAGGTGGATGTGGCCGCCGTCGTGCCCACACCCACGCCGATCACCTATCCGATCGCTGTCGTCGCCGGTTCGAAGCAGGCGCGTGAGGCAGGGCGGTTCGAGGCCTTCGTACAGTCGGCCGACGGACGGGCGATCCTCGCCGGTTTCGGTTTCCGGGCGCCCTGAGTTCCCGTGGGCACCGTCTGGCTCCCGCTCGCGCTTTCCCTCAAGGTCGCGTTGTGGGCAACGGCGATCAACCTCGTGCTGGGCGTGGCCGTCGCCTTCGGCCTGTCGCGCTGGCGCTCGCATGCACGCGAACTGGTCGACTCCATCCTGACCTTGCCACTGGTGCTGCCTCCGACGGTGCTGGGTTACTACCTCCTCGTGTTGCTCGGCCGTCGCGGTGTGTTCGGTGAGTGGCTCGATCGCCTGGGTATCCAACTGGTCTTCACCTGGCAGGGGGCGGTGATCGCCTCGACCCTGGTCGCCTTTCCACTCGTGCAGAAAGCGGCCCGCGCCGCTTTCGAGGCGGTCGATCCGCAGCTCGAGGACGCGGCGCGGGTGCTGGGCCTGCGTGAGGCAGCCGTGTTCTTTCGCGTATCCCTGCCGCTCGCCGCGCGTGGCATCACCGCGGGCGCGTTGCTCGCTTTCGCCCGGGCGCTAGGCGAGTTCGGAGCGACGCTGATGATCGCAGGCAACCTCCCTGGACGGACGCAGACCTTGTCGGTCGCGATCTACGCCGCCGTGCAGGCCGGCGACGATCGCACCGCGGGGATCATGGTGACGGTCACCTCGGTGACCTGTGTCGCCGCCTTGTTGCTGGCTGGCTGGCTGGCGCCCGCCCACCTGCGGCGGGCGCGTCCATGAGTGTCGACATCGCCATCCGCAAGACGCTGCGGGCCGACGACCGGCACTTCGAGCTGGACGTGGCATTCGCATCGGCGCATCGGCGCATCGTCATCTTCGGCCCCTCCGGTGCGGGCAAGAGCCTGACGCTGCGTGCGATGGCCGGCTTGCTCACGCCGGACGAGGGACACGTCCGCGTCGACGGTCGCACGCTGCTGGATACCAGGATGGGCGTGGACCTGCCGCCGCGGGATCGGGGGGTGGCGTATGTGTTCCAGGACTACGCGCTGTTCCCGCACCTCACGGTGGCGCAGAACATCGGCTTCGGGCTCGCGCGTGGCTGGCTCAATCCCCGCCGCCGCTTCCACGACGATCGGGTACGCCGCTGGCTCGACATCTTCGAACTGGCCGCCGTGGCTGACAGCTATCCAGTGCGGATCTCCGGCGGCCAGCGCCAGCGTGTGGCACTGGCGCGTGCGTTGGCGGCGGAGCCGCGTCTCGTCCTGCTCGACGAGCCCTTCGCCGCGCTGGACCCCGCCCTGCGCGGACGCATGCGCGGCGAACTGATGGCATTGCAGGCGCGCCTCGACCCGCCGTTACTGGTGATCACCCATGATCCGGCCGATGTCGAAGCGCTGGACGGCCATACGATCGAGGTGCGCGACGGCCGGGTCGTATAGCCGTTGCTTCAGTCGGTCACGCCGACGATCACCGATGAGGCATCGAAGATGGCGACGATGGCCGAGCCCTCGGCGAGCCCCAGCGCGCTCGCGCTTTCCATGGTGATGATAGCCGTGACGGTGCCCCCACCATCGAGTTCGACGGATACTTCGGCATTCACCGCGCCCGGCGTCGTTCGCAGCACCGTACCCGGCAGTTGGTTCGACGCCGATACGCGCAGGTGTTCGTCCGGCAAACCGAGCATGACCCAGCTGGCCTTGACCAGGGCGACTACCGCGCGCCCCGGCGCCAGCGCCAGGCTGGCCGTGCTCTCCTTCGTCACCGTGGCGACGAGCGGCGCGCCGCTCGGCAAGGCGATGTCCACCGTGTCGTTGACCGCGCCCGCGGTGACGGCGCGAACGACGCCGGCCAGTTGGTTACGTGCGCTGGTCCGCATGGTGAATCGCCTCAACAGGTGGATGTCATCGGTGGCTTCGTCGCCGAGTGCCGCGAGACGCTCCACGAAACGCCGGTGCTCCGCATCGATGCCACGGAACGCGGCGATCAGGCGCTCGGCGCGTGGCGTGAGGCGGGCGCCGCCACCGCCACGGCCCCCGGTGGCGCGCAGGACAAGTGTTTCGCCAGCCAGGTTGTTCATGGCTTCCACCGCATCCCATGCGCCCTTGTAGCTCATCCCCACCGCCTTGGCGGCGGCGGTGATGGAGCCGGTGGCGCCAATCTGCGCGAGCAGTTCGACACGATCGGCGCCGCCCCATCGGCGGGCGCCGTCGGACAGCCAGAGCGAACCTTCGTAGTGAAGCATGGTGTTCCCGGAAAAAACCTCTGGGCGCAAGTCTAGCCCCGCCGGGGCCTCATCGTGGGATGATGCCCGCCGTTCGTGGGCGAGCGCCCGATGGCAAGAGTGGAGCAGTGACGGATAACGACACGAAGCGGTCCCTGAAGACGATCGCGGCCTGGCTGGCGAAGCACCTGCTGATGGTGGCGATCCTCGGTGTCGCCGTTTTCCTGCTGCATCGGTACATCGCACGCATGGCCTGGCATGACGTGCGCGACGCCGTCGACAGGATCCCTCGCTGGCATGTCGCCGGTTCGATCGCCGCCGCCTTGCTCAGCTGGGCCTGCCTCACCGCCTACGACGTCTTCGCCGTGGAAACCGTCGTGCCGGGCAAGGTGTCGATGCGCATGAAGATATTCGCAGGCGCGACCACGCACGCGATCTGCAATGCACTCGGTTTCCACGCCATCACCGGTACCGCGCTGCGCTATCGCATCTTGTCGACACGCGGAGTGAGTGCGGCCGACGTGGCGCGGGTCGTCGGGTTGGTCGGTTTCGCCGTGGCCATGGGTTTTGCCGCCGTGACCGCCATCGCCCTGATGCTGGAGCCGTCGATAGCGCACGGCTGGGGCCGATGGCTGGGCGCGGCGCTCGTGAGCCTCTTCGTCCTGTTGCTACGCTGGCTGGCCGGCAAGCACGACGAACTGCGGGTCTGGAAGTTCAGCACGCCCGTGCCGTCGGCCCGGTCGGCCGGGGCACAAATCGTCATCGGCGTACTCGAGATGATCGGTGCCATCGCCGCCATGTACTTGCTGCTTCCCGCCGAGATCGCGGGCAGCTTCCTCGACTTCGCACCGATCTATGTCGGCGCGATCATCGCCGGCATCGTCAGCAATACACCGGGCGGGATCGGGGCGTTCGAAGCGTTGACGCTGGCGGCCTTTCCACAGGAGCAGCGTGCCCAGGTCCTGGCGGCCTTGCTTGCCTACCGCGTGATCTACGGGCTGGGGCCGCTGGCGATCGCGTCGCTCGCACTGGGCGCCTTCGAGCTCCGCCGCCGCGCGAGGAAAGCCTCGTGAACCACCGTTCCCGCAAGTGGTGGGAGCCGACCCTGCCGGCAATGGGCCTGGGGTTGCTGCTTGCCCTGTTGTTCCTTGTGGGATGCGCGGCGCCGCATGCGCGCCGTACCGACGTGCTGTTCTGGGACCAGGCGCAGCGCGAAGCGGCGTTCCGCGCGATGGAGACGCATTACGCGAGCAACGTCGTACCGCGCGGCAGCGCGCATCCATTACCCGCCGGCGCGCCGCTGTCGCCGCGTTTCGACGACGGCTCGACGCTCGAGAGCTACATGGCGGCTCACCACGTGGCGGGTGTCATGGTCGTCGAGGATGGCCGGGTACGTCTCGAACGCTACGGCCTCGGCGCCGGTCCGGCCACCCGCTGGACATCGTTCTCCGTGGCCAAGTCGTTCACCTCCACCCTGGTCGGTGCGGCCTTGCGCGACGGCGCGATACACAGCCTCGATGACAAGGTGACGCGGTATATCCCCGAGCTGTCCGCGGGTGCCTACCGCGACGTGACGGTCCGGCAATTGCTTTCCATGACCTCGGGCGTGCGCTGGAACGAGGATTATGCCGATCCGAAGTCGGACGTGGCGATGATGTACGAAGGGTTGCGTCAGCCTGGCGTCCCCTTGCTGGTCTCGTACATGGCACGGTTGCCGCGGGAGTTCGCGCCCGGCGAACGCTGGGTCTACAAGACAGGGGAGACCGACCTGATCGGCATCCTCGTCACGCGGGCGACCGGCAAGACACTGGCGGCGTACCTCTCCGAGAAAATCTGGAAGCCTTATGGCATGGCCGCGGATGCGCTTTGGCTGAAGGACGATGTGGACGGTACGGAGGCCGGCGGCTCCGGCGTGTCCGCCACCCTGGGCGATTACGCGCGGCTGGGGCAGTTCCTGCTCGACGGTGGCATCGCCGGTGGCAAGCCGGTGCTCGCGGATGGCTGGCTCGACGACGCCACGCGCACGCATGCGGACATCGGCACGCCGGGCCGCGGCTACGGCTACCAGTGGTGGACGTACGACGACGGCAGCTTCGAAGGCATCGGCATCTTCGGCCAGTTGCTGCACGTGGACCCGAAGCGGCGCCTCGTCATCGTGCAGTTGGCCGCGTGGCCCGTGGCGACGGACGAGGCACAGGCCAAGGCGCGGGCCGCCTTCGTGCGCGCGGTGAACCGCGCCTTCGACAATGCGCCGGGCCATTAGGTTCTGTCGAGCAGGCGGCGAGGCACCGCGCGCGGAGAAAGCCTAAAATGGCGACCCCGATCGAAAAAGGCGCCCCCATGGCCCTCTCCTGGAACGACCTCATCTGCACGCCGGACAAGGAGGCCATCGACGCGCTCGCCGAATCCTGGCGCTGGCGCATCGGCGACGCCTTCACGCCGTTGCTGTTCACGGCGCTGGGCGACATGTTCTACGAAGCGGACGAAGGCGGCATCTTCTGGCTCAACACCGGTACCGCCGAAATCGAGCGCGTCGCGGAGAGCGTGCCGGGATTCAACAACCTGCTGCGCGAGGAGATCGCCGAAGACTGGTTGTTGCCGCCGCTGGTCGAAGCACTGATCGAAGCGGGAAAAATCCGCGCGGATGGCGAGTGCTACACCTATGTCACCTTGCCGGTTTTCGCCGAGGGCGAGTACACGGTCGAGAACCTGAACCCCGTGCCGGCCAGGGAGCACTTCGAACTGACCGGCTCGGTACTGCAGCAGTTGCAGGACGTGCCCGACGGCACCAACGTCAAGATCGATATCACGCACTGAGTGCGGATCAGGCGAAGTAGTCGTCGTCGCGCGGCGGCAATTCGCTCGGCGGCCTCCTGTATGTACGCTCTGCGCGGCGGGTGTCGTCGGGCTCAATCCGGCGTCGCGGCCGTGCAGGCCCTGGCCCGCGATTCGAGCAAGGTGCGTTCGCGTTCGTTCCGAGTCATGCGCGCCGCGCGGAGGAACGCTTCGCGGGCGTCGTCCATGCGGCCGAGGCGGAACAGGAGGTCGCCGTGCACGCTGGGTAGCAGGTGGTAGTCGCGTAGCGCTGGTTCGCCGATGAGCGCCTCGACGATGGGCAAGGCCGCGTCCGGTCCCTCGGACATCGACACGGCCACCGCGCGATTGAGTTCGACGACAGGCGAGGGCACGACCTCGACAAGTTCGGCGTACAACGCGGCGATGCGTGGCCAATCGGTATCGTCGGCACGCGTGGCGCGTGCATGGCAGGCCGCGATGGCGGCTTGCAACGCGTAGGGGCCATGCGCCCCGCCCAGGCGCTCGGCGCGTTCCAGTGCGGTGAGGCCGCGCCCGATCAGCAGGCGGTCCCAGCGACGGCGGTCCTGGTCGAGCAACAGGATCGGCTGTCCATCCGGGCCCGTACGCGCGCCCGCGCGGGATGCCTGGATTTCCATGAGCGCCACCAGCCCGTGGACTTCCGCTTCGCCGGGCATCAGTTCGGCAAGGACACGACCCAGGCGCTGCGCTTCATCGCAGAGCGCCGGACGCATCCAGTCACCGCCCGCCGTGGCCGCGTACCCTTCGTTGAAGATGAGGTAAAGGACGCGGAGCACGGAGGCGAGTCGTTCTTTCAACGCATCGCCGCGAGGTACCTCGTAGGCCACGGTTTCGTCGGCCAGGCTGCGTTTGGCCCGCACGATGCGTTGGGCGACCGTGGCCTCGGGAACCAGGAAGGCGCGTGCGATCTCGTCGGTGGTCAATCCGCCCAACAAGCGTAGTGTCAATGCCACGCGGGCCTCGATCGACAGCGCCGGGTGGCAGGCGGTGAAGATCAATCGCAGCATGTCGTCGCCGATGTCGTCGTCGAGCGCATCGATCAGGCGGTCATCGTCCGATTCGAGCAAGCCCTCCATGTCCTTGCCAAGGGCTTCGAGCTTACGACCGGCCATGCGCTCGCGCCGGATACGATCCACCGCGCGGTGCTTCGCCGTTTGCGTCAGCCATGCGCCGGGATTGCGCGGTACGCCATCGCGGGGCCACTGCTCCAGTGCGGAGACGAGCGCATCCTGCGCCAGCTCCTCGGCCAGGTCGAGGTCGCGCACCATGCGCGCGATCGTCGCGATGAGACGAGGCGATTCGATCTTCCAGATCGCATCGATGGCGCGATGGGTGTCGTGTTTCGTCATGGCCACGCATGACAGCATCCGCCGCCATGCGTGGCAAGCCGCGTTGCGGCAATCAGGACGCCACGGGCATCAGTTCTTCCATGCGGTAGAGCTCGCGGATTTCCAGCCGGGCGTCCTCGCCGTCGGGGAATGGATAGGTTTCCGTCCAGGCGATGACTTCGTCGAGACCGTCGACGCGAAGTACCCAAAAGCCGGCGACCATCTCCTTGATCTCGGCGAAGGGACCGTCGAACACCGTGGGCTTACCCTTGCTGAAGCCCACCCGCTTGGCGTGACGGCTGGACGACAGCCCATGTCCCGCGATGAGGAATCCGGCCTCGTGCCCGGCGCGGTTGGCCTCGACCATGCGGTCGAGAATCTCGGGGCCGGGGTTCCAGTCGGTTTCGCTGCGCTCGTTCGCCTTCAACATCACGACGTAGCGGGACTTGGGGGAATCGGCTTCGCTGGGATCGCCGAAACCGCCCAGGCCCCCAGGGCAGCCGATCGGCCGGATATCCACCACGGCATCACCGTGTGCATCCTCCGCCGGCCAGCCTTTCACCCAGTCGATGGCTTCGTCCATCGATTCGGCCTCGATGATGCTGATGCCGGCGACCAATTCCTTCGTTTCAACGAAAGGGCCGTCCTGTATCACGGCCTTCCTGTCAGGCCCGAAGGTGACCCGCACTCCTTCGCGGCTGGGTTTCAGGCCTTCGCCGGCGAGAAAACGGCCGTCGGCCGCTAGCGTGTCCACGTGGTCGCCCATCGCCTCGATGAGTTCGCGCGTGGGACGTACGCCGGCTTCACTATCGATGTCCGCCTTGCGGATTATCAGGAATCGCATGGTTGGCTCCTCACGGGCTGGGCTTGTCGCCGGCGTTGATCATCCAGGGCACCCCGAACTGATCCTTGAACATGGCGAAACCGTTGGCCCAGAAAGTCTCGCCATACGGCATCTGCACGTCACCGTTCTTCGAGAGCGCTTCGAATACCTTGCGGCCTTCCTCCACGTCGGTGAAGCCCAGCGTGATGGTGACGCCCTGGATGCCGTTCTTGGAATCGTCGGGGTTGTCCGATCCCATGATCATCTGGTCGCCGACGGCAAGGTTCACGTGCATGACCTTCTCGCCCATGGCCGCGAGCGCCTCCGGCGACATGCCGCCGCAGCCGTCGCTGCCAGATCCTTCCTGTGGCGGCATGTCCTTGAAACGATGCAATTCGCCGATCTTGCCGCCAAGCGCCTTCTCATAGAATCGGAAAGCCGCTTCGCAGGTGCCGTTGAAAAAGAGGTAAGGCTGGATCTTCATGACGAACTCCGTCTGTCGTGGGTCAATGGTGTGAGGCAAGTTCGGCGCGCAGGCGTTCTTCCTGGGCACGCGCTTCCGGAGTGAACTCGGCGCCGAAATCCTCCGCCTCGAAGATGCGGCGGATCTCGATCTCGGATTCGCCCTCGAATGGGTTGGGCGCGCGCTTCACCCACTCGATGGCTTCGTCGAGCGAACGCACCTGGATGAGCCAGAAGCCGGCGATGAGTTCGCGGGCTTCCGCGAAGGGACCGTCGATGACGTCGCGGCGATTTCCGGAAAAGCGCACCCGGGCACCCTTGCTACTGGGGTGGAGGCCTTCCGCCGCCAGCATGACGCCGGCCCGGACCAGTTCCTCGTTGTAGTTGCCCATGGCCGTGAGCATCTCCTCGCTCGGCATCTGGCCGGCTTCGGAGGCCTCGTTCGCTCTTACGATCACCATGAAACGCATCGCCGTTCTCCTTGCTGGTCACCGGAAAGGACTCCCGGTGTTCATGGAGACGTCGATTGTCGCCCGAGCTTATCGACAAGGGCGACCGACATTTATTCAACCCGGGGCATTTTTCTTGGGCTGAGGGGACCAGGGCAGTCCCGCGGCGGCTTCGAAGACGGCGCGAACGCCGTCCTGCTCGAAGCGGATGGCGGCCTGGCCGCGCGACTGGCCGGACAGCACCCGTTCGATGAAGCGCGTGCCGAATCCGCGTCTCATGGGGGCGGCGACGGCCGGACCGCCGCGCTCCTTCCATTCCAGGCGAGCCTTGCCTGGTTCCGGCGTCTCCACGTACGTCCAGGCGATCGCCACCGTGCCTGACGGCGTGGACAGCGCACCGTACTTGGCGGCGTTGGTCAGCAGTTCGTGGATGGCCATGGCCATCGCCACGGCGGCTTCCGGATCGAGCACGAGAGGCGGGCCCGCGAACGTGATCCGGGCCTTTCCTGGGTCGTGCGGGGCGACGGCGGATTGGATCACCCCGTGCAGGGTAAGGTCGTTGCGCGAGGGGTCCAGGAGCAGGTCGTGCGCGCGTGCCAGCGCGCGCAGGCGGCTGCCAAAGGCGCTCATCGAGACGTCCAGCGGACGGTCGTCGGTGAAACTCTGCATCGCCATGGCCTGGACCACCGCGAGGACGTTCTTCATGCGGTGGTTCAGGTCGTTGATCACGATGCGCTGGGCGCGCTCGGCGTCGCGATGGTTGGACACGTCCACGCAGCTGCCCCAATAGCCGGCGAACGTACCTCCGCGATGGAAAGGCGCGCCGTTGTCGAGCAGCCAGCGGTATTGGCCGTCGTGTCGGCGCAGGCGATACTCCATCGAAAATGGCTTGCGCGCGTCGAACGCATCCACATAGGTGTCGAGACAGCGTTCCAGGTCGTCCGGATGCACGCCCGTGGCCCAACCATCGCCCAATTCCGCCGCCATGTCGCGGCCGGTGTATTCAAGCCAGGGTTTGTTGAACCAGTCGCACAGCTTGTCCGGCCCCGATCGCCAGATCATCACGGGTGCGAAGTCAGCCAACTCACGAAATTCGTGATCTCCCGTGGCGATCGCCCTCTCGATCGGACCCGTCGCGTCGTCGTTCATATGTTCACGTTGTCAGCGAATGTGGCGACCATAGCTCAATGTTCGCGTCCGTTACATGCCGTTACCCGGCATGCGTGAGCCGGATCACGGCGTATCGGATCGGTAAGCATTTTCAGAATCGTTCTATTGCAACACGCCCGCAAAAGCCCCGATCGTGTCCCGCGCTATGCCAGAATTCCGTCGCGGCCGCGACACGGTTCGCGCGCAGCATGACATCGGGGATACGAAGCGAACGCCGGTCACCGCGGATGCGGGGGACGGGCCTTGCCGTATTCGCGGCACGGCGGCGACTGCGCCTTCATCTTAATGGGATCGGAAGGACATATGGATCTGCTTCGCTTCATTGCCTTGTTGCCCGTGCGCTTCATGCGCGGCCTGTTCTGGTTGCTTGGCCGGTTGTTCAGGCCCATTTTCGGCAATATGGCCTGGTCGGCACCCGGCTGGATGCCGGCGACTGCCCGGGCGGCCCGCAGCCATCCGTTGAAGTTCACCGGCAGTATCGCCGGAACCCTGCTGCTGGTCGCCGGCGGATGGTTCGGTTGGCAGTGGTGGCAGAACAGGCCCAGGCCCGCGGAACCGGACCGGGTGAGCTTCAAGGCGCCGGCGCCGGCGATCAGCGATTACGAACACGTCCCCGTGACGATCCATCCCCTTACCGTGACCTTCTCCGGCTCGGCGGCCCGGCTGGAATCGCTGGGCAAGCCGGTTACCGACGGCATCGCCATGGACCCCAGGTTGCCCGGCCAGTGGGCGTGGGAAAACGACCGCGTGCTGCGCTTCGTGCCGGCGGGCGACTGGCCGGTGGGCCGCAGGATCGAGGTGAGTTTCGACAAGGCGAAGGTGTTCGCGCCGCAGGTATTGCTGGCCGACGACCATTTCAGCTTCAACACCGCACCCTTCACCGCGAAGGTCGTCAACGGTGAGTTCTACCAGGATCCACAAGACCCGACGAAGAAAAAGACGATCGTCCAGTTCGGCTTCAATTATCCCGTGGATGCGACGCAGTTCGAGAAGCGCCTTTCGCTGGACCTGCGAAATGGCGAGGAGAAGCGCGGGACCACCCTGAAGTTCAGCGTCACCTACGATGAGCGCCGTCTTAATGCCTTCGTCCACTCGCAACCGCTGCAGCTGCCCCGGGACGACGGTGCCGTGGGTGTCAAGCTCGACGATGGCGTGCGCAGCAGTCGTGGCGGCGACGGCACGGAAGAGGCGCTGGCGACGTCGGTGCGCGTGCCGGGCCAGTACAGCCTGAAGCTCGACGAGGTCTCGGCCACGCTGGTGGACAACGAGCGGTTCGAGCCGGAACAAGTGGTGGTGATGCATTTCGGCGGCCCCGTGAGCGACAACGAACTGGCCAAGCACCTGCACGTATGGGCCGTGCCGGAAGGTGACGACAAGCACTATGCGGTGTCGCAAGTGGGTGATGCCGACCTGCGATCCTTCGCCCAGCTGAAAGCGGAGGTAGTGCCCACCGAGAACGACTGGTCGGAAACGCAGAGCTTCCGCTACCACGCCCAGCCAGGCCAGCGTATCTACGTGCGCGTGGACAAGGGCATGACCTCGTTCGGCGGCTACGTGATGCCCAAGGCGCGGGCCGACATGCTTACCGTTCCAGAGTACCCGCGCCTGCTTCGCTTCATGGCGGATGGATCGCTGCTTTCGCTCAGCGGCGATCGTCGCGTCTCGGTGGTGTCGCGCAACATTCCGGGCATGCGCGTGGAGGTCGGCCGCGTGCTGCCGGACCAGCTGCAGCACCTCGTGTCGCTCAACTCGGGCAGCTATGCAAAGCCGGAGATGTATGGTTTCACTCCGGACCACATCGTGGACCGCTTCGTCAAGAAAGTCTCCTTCCCGGACGAAGGCCCCGGCAAGGCGCACTACGAAGGTTTCGACCTGGGCCAATACCTGGCCGCCGGCAAGCGCGGCATTTTCCTGGTCAAGCTCTCTGGCTACGACGCCAAGGCGGAGCAGGAAGCACGCGAACGTCGCGAAAAGGCCGCGCGCGAGGCGGCGGCCCGCGAAGCGGGAGGGGATGCGGATAGCGCGGTGGCCGATGCCGCTCGCGAGGACGATAGCGATACCGCTCCCTACGATTGGCCGAAGGACGAGCGCCTCGTCGTCATCACCGATCTCGGCGTCATCGCCAAGAAATCGCTCGACGGTAGCCAGGATATCTTCGTGCAATCCATCCACAGCGGCTCCCCGGTGGGCGGCGCCTCCGTGGCGGTCATCGCGAAGAACGGCAGCACGCTGTTCACCCAGAGCACCGGTGCGGATGGCCGCGCGCACTTCGCCAATCTCAAGGGTTTCACGCAAGAGAAGGCCCCGGCCATGTACGTGGTACGCCAGGGGGACGACCTGTCTTTCCTGCCGGTGACGTCGTACGACCGCACCCTGGACTTCTCCCGCTTCGACATCGGCGGTGAGCCGAATGCACACAGCCAGGGCCAGCTGTCGGGATACCTGTTCTCCGATCGCGGTATCTACCGGCCGGGCGACCTCTTCCATGTGGGAATGATCGTGCGTGCCAACAGCTGGACGCGAAGCGTCGCAGGCATGCCGCTGATCGCCGAGGTGGTGGACCCACGCGGTACCACGGTGCGCCAGCAAACGATCGCCATGGATGCCGCGGGTTTCGCCGAGCTCGACCACACCACCGCCGAATCCTCGCCGACGGGCAATTGGACGGTGAACCTGTATATCGCCAAGGACGGTAAGCCGTACTCTCAGATCGGCAGTACCACTGTCCAGGTGAAGGAATTCCAGCCGGACCGGATGAAGGTCTCGGCGGCGCTCTCCACGGCGGTGACCGAAGGTTGGGTCAAACCCGCGCAGTTGAAGGCCTTGGTCGATGTGAGGAACCTGTTCGGTACGCCCGCCGCGGACCGCCGCGTCGAGGGCTCGCTCACCCTCCGCCCGGCGTTCCCCTCGTTCCCGAGCTACAAGGATTACCACTTCTACGACATACGCCGGGCGAAGGAAGGCTTCGAGGAGAAGCTGGCCGACGTGAAGACCGACGACAAGGGCCACGCGGAGTTTTCGCTGGACCTGTCCAAGTACGCCGACGCCACCTATCAACTGTACTTCCTCGCCAAGGCCCATGAAGCGGAAGGCGGGCGCAGCGTCGCCGCGGCTACACAGGGCATGGTGTCCTCGAACGACTGGCTCGTCGGATACAAGTCCGTCGACAATCTCGACTATGTGAGCCGCGATGCGAAGCGAAGCGTCAACCTCGTGGCGATCGACCCGAACGCGAAGCGCATGGATCTGCCAGGGCTGAAGCAGGCGATCGTGGAAACACGTTACGTCTCCGTGCTCACGAAGCAGGATTCCGGTGTCTTCAAGTACGAATCGAAGGCGCGCGAGTCGACGTTGTCGGAAGTGCCGCTGGTTATTCCGGCCGCTGGGATCGACCTGGCGCTTCCGACGGACAAGCCGGGTAATTTCGCCCTGGTGGTGAAGGATGCCAACGGCAAGGAAGTCAATCGCGTGGCATGGTCGGTCGCCGGCGAGGGCAACGTTTCCCGGTCGTTGGAACGCAACGCGGAACTGCAGCTCACGTTGTCCAAGAACGATTATGCGCCGGGCGAGGCGGTGGACATCGCCATCCGCGCGCCCTATGCCGGTAGCGGCCTCATCACCATCGAACGCGACAAGGTCTACGCACACGCCTGGTTCCACGCCGATACCACGAGCACGGTGCAGCACATCGCCGTGCCCGCGGACTTCGAAGGCAACGGCTATATCAACGTGCAATACGTGCGTGATCCATCTTCGGACGAGATATTCATGAGTCCGCTGTCGTTCGGCGTGGTGCCGTTCTCGGTGAACATGGACGCGCGCCGCAACGGAATCGCCGTGGAAGCCCCGGCCCTGGTGAAGCCCGGCGATACCGTAACCTTCCACGTCACCTCGCCCAACACGACGCGCGCCGTGGTCTTCGCCGTGGACGAAGGCATTCTGCAAGTGGCGCGTTACAAGCTTGGCGACCCGCTGCAGTACTTCTTTCGCAAGCGCATGCTCGAGGTGTCCACTTCGCAGATCCTCGATCTCATCATTCCCGATTTCCAGAAGCTGATGGCGATGGCCGCACCAGGCGGCGATGCCGACGGCGCGATGGGTCGCCAACTGAATCCGTTCCGGCGCAAACGCGACAAGCCGGTGGCGTACTGGTCGGGCATCGTCGATATCGATGGATCGCGCGACCTGACCTACAAGGTACCCGACTACTTCAACGGCAAGCTGCGCGTCATGGCGATCAGCGTGTCGCCGGACCGCATCGGCACGTTCGAAAGCGCCACCACCGTCCGTGGTGACTTCGTCCTTTCACCGAACGTACCCACCACGCTTGCCCCGGGCGACGAGGCGGAAGTCAGCGTTGGCGTGGCGAACAACCTGACTGGCCTGGGAGGAAAGGAAGTGCCCGTCGCGGTGGGACTCAAACTGGGACCCCAGTTGCAGATCGTGGGTGACGCGACGAAAACGTTGAATCTTGGCGAGATGCGCGAAGGCGTGGCGGTTTTCCGCGTGCGCGCGACGGACAAGCTGGGCTCGGGCAACCTTGGCTTCACGGCGGCCTATAACGGCAAGTCCGCGAAGCAGGGCGTCGACCTGTCGGTGCGTCCGGCGTCGCCCATGCGCACGGATCTCGCCTTCGGACATGTCGATGCGCACTCGCGTAGCGATGTGACCGGCCTGCGCGACATGCACGACGAGTACGCCAAGCGCGACGCGGCCTTCTCCACCGTGCCGGTCGTGCTGGCTCGCGGGCTCGCCGCGTATCTCGTGGACTTCTCGCACTACTGCACCGAGCAGGTGATCAGCGCGGCGATGCCGGCCCTGATCCTCGGGCAGCACCCCGAATTTGGCGATGTGAGGCCAGCCCGGATGTCCGGCGACGCACCGCCCCCGTCGGACCCGGTCGCCGCCTTGTTCGATACCTTGCGCGCGAGGCAGAACGGGCAAGGTGGCTTCGGCCTGTGGACGGCGACGCCGGACACGCACACCTTCGCCACCGACTACGCCGTGCATTACCTCGTGGAAGCGAGCGATCGCGGCGTGACCGTGCCGCATGACATGTTGGCTTCGGCCGACGAGGCTCTCCGCCAGATCGCCGCCGCCGACAGCGGCGACTCGCTGGTGGAGATGCGTCAGAGGGCTTACGCCATCTACCTGCTGACACGGCAGGGCAATGTCACCACGAACGATCTCGCTTCCCTGCAGCGCCGCCTGCAGGAAGTCCATCCGAACGAGTGGAAGAACGATCTTTCCGCCGCGTGGCTGGCGGCCTCTTACAAGCTGCTCCACCAGGATCGCCTCGCCAGCGACCTGATTGCCGGTCCACGCAAGATCCTGGTGCGCAAGCCCGCGGACGAGCCTTACGTATACGGCGACTATTACGATGCGCCCATTCGCGATGCCACGGTGCTCTACCTGCTGTCGAAGCACTTTCCCGACCTGGCGAAAGCGCTGCCGCCGGAGACCGTCGGGAACCTGGTAAGACCGCTCGGTAACGGCCACTACAACACCTTGTCCTCCGCGATGATCATCCTTGCGCTGGATGCGTGGGCGAAGGAAGCGGGCGATCTTTCCAGGCTTTCGATCGGTGCGGTGGCGGCGAACGGTACGGTCGCGCCGATCGGTGCGCCGAAGGGTTCGATCCTGGATGGGCACTGGCCCAGCGGCACGCAGCGTCTCCGGCTGGTCAACGACGCGGACTCCACCGGCTGGTACGGTGTGGCGCAGACCGGCTTCGACCGCAAGCCGGCCAGCGATACGCGCAAGGATGGCCTGGAGATCACCCGCACTTACACGGACACCAAGGGCAAGTCGGTGGACAGCGTGAGTACCGGCGACGAGATCGACGTGCATCTGCGCATCCGCGCGACGAAGGACGAAGGTGTCGACAACGTCGCGATCGTCGACCTGCTGCCCGGCGGATTCGAGCCCGTGCTCGACACGGTGGCAGCGCCGGAAGCGCCGGAAGCGGAATCGGCTTCTTCCGACGAGACGGCGTCGGAGGGGGAAGAGGGCGCGGAGGGAGACAACGGGACGCCGGCGTGGCGCTCGCCGATCGGCAACCCGGAGTCCACCTGGAAACCCGAGTACGCCGATGTCCGCGAAGATCGGGTGGTCGTCTACGGCTACGCCAGCCGCGACGTGCAGGAGTTCGTCTACCGGATCAAGGCGACCAACGCAGGCAAGTTCATCATTCCCCCGGCTCTGGTCGAATCGCTTTACGACCGCGGTGTGCAGGCACGCGCCCCCGGTGGCGGCGCGATGACGGTGGAGCGGAAGCCATAAAGGTTGGGGCCTTCCGCTTCCATCGCATCGAGTGGCACAACGCCCTCGTGGCGTTGCTGCTGCTCCTGGCTGTGCCGCTCGGACTGCGCCTGTGGCCACACGAGGATCTGCGCACGTGGTTTCCCTCGTCCACGGCCGTGTACGACGCGAATGACCGACTGCTGAGGCTGACACTGGCGAGCGACCAGCGGTACCGCTTATGGGTGCCGCTCAAGGATATTTCCCCGGCGCTCGTCGACGCCGTCCTCCTGCACGAGGATCGCTGGTTCCGCTGGCATCCCGGTGTCAGTGCCTGGGGTCTCATGCGTGGCGCGTGGATGACCTACGTACGGCGTGGCAATGCGCAGGGCGGGTCCACGATCACGATGCAGCTCGCCAGGTTGATGTGGCGCCTGGACACGCGCAGCCCGGGTGGAAAACTGGTGCAGGCAATCCGCGCCGTGCAGCTGGAGCTGCTGTATTCCAAGCACGATATCCTCGAGGCATACCTTAACGCCGCGCCATACGGCCGTAACGTCGAAGGCGTCGGAGCGGCCAGCCTCGCCTACTTCGGCAAGGCGCCCGCGCGGCTGAGCCTGCCTGAGGCGCTCACCCTCGCCGTTATCCCGCAGGAGCCGTCGCGAGGCCTTCCGGGCCACGTCGACGGCAGCGCCGTGATCGGCAAGGACCTCAAGCAATCGCGCGACCGCCTGTTCTCGCGCTGGATCGCGAGGCACCCCGACGACGCGAGCGCGCGGCCATTGTTCGACCTTCCGCTCCGCCTGCGTCCGCTGTCGCAGCTGCCATTCGAGGCACCGCACTTCGTGGAGCAGGTGCTTGCCGAGCGCCGCCTGGACGGCGACAGCGACATGCGTGTTGCGACGACGCTCGACCTCGGTCTCCAGCACAGCCTGGAGCGTCAGGTGCGCCAATACGTCGAACGCAGTGGCGATCGCGGTATCCGAAACGCGGCCGCGATCCTGGTCGATACGCGCGATATGGGCATCAAGGCCATGGTCGGGTCCGCCGACTATTTCGATGCTTCGATCCAGGGACAAGTCAACGGCACGCTGGCGAAACGCTCTCCCGGCTCCACGCTGAAACCCTTCATCTATGCGCTGGGCTTCGACCAGGGTGTGCTCCATCCGGAGACCGTGCTGCGCGATGTGCCGTCTGCATTCGGCCCGTATACACCGGAGAACTTCGATGGCCATTTCCTGGGGCCGGTAACGGCGACCCAGGCACTGGTCAGAAGTCGTAACATTCCGGCGGTGCAGGTGGCGGCCAAGCTCTCCAGCCCCAATCTTTATCAATTCCTCCGGGACGCCGGCATCTCGCGCATGGCCAGCGAGCAGCACTATGGCCTGGCGCTCGTGCTGGGTGGCGGCGAAGTGACGATGCAGGAGCTTTCCGCGCTCTACGCGATGCTGGCCAACCGCGGAGAACTGCGACCGTTACGCTTGCTCGCCGCACAACCGAAGAGCGGTGGCACGCGCCTTCTCAGCGAGGAGGCGAGCTTCATGGTCATGGACATGCTCAGGCAGAACCCGCGTCCCGACGACGCGGTGGCCGCGCAACCCTCGCGCCTTCCGGTCTACTGGAAAACCGGCACCTCGTGGAGTTTTCGCGACGCGTGGACCGCGGGTAGCTTCGGTCCCTACGTGCTGGTCGTATGGATCGGCAACTTCGATGGCGCGGGAAACCCGGCTTTCGTCGGGGTGGACGCCGCCGCGCCGTTGTTCTTCCGCATCGCCGATGCGCTGCGCGCTGAACGTCCTGGCCTGGCTGAACCGATCCGGCGCAATCCGCCGAATCTTCGCCGCATACCCATTTGTCTCGCCAGTGGCGACTTGCCGAACGCATGGTGCCCCCAGGTTGGAAGCACGTGGTACATCCCCGGAAAATCGCCGATCAAGGTGAGCAACGTGCATCGCCCGGTGGTGGTCGACAGCGCGACAGGCAAGCCGGCGTGTCCTCCTTACGACCCTGGGCGGACGCGTACGGAAGTCTATGAATACTGGCCCTCCGATCTCGCCCGTGTCTTCGCCCAGGCGGGCATGCCCCGAAGGGCCCCGCCGTCGCTGCCGGATTGCCAGGGCGGCGGCCAATCCGTGGGTGATCCACCGAAGATCACTTCACCGTTGAAGGGCAGCACGTACCAGATACGCGTATCGCGCCTGGGCACCGAAAGCATCGCCTTCTCGGCCACGACCGATGCCGCCTCGCGCACGCTTTACTGGTTCGTGGACGATGCCTATCTGGGCAGCGTTCCGAGCGGCCAGGCCTTGATGTGGGTACCGGAACGTTCCGGACGTTTCCTCGTGCGCGTGGTGGACGACCGGGGCCGAACGGACTCGCGCGAGATGGGAATCGGGGCGCTGGAGTAGCGCGGTCTGGAACTGGAACCGGTCCCCCAAGCCATGCACGAAATCGGCTAATGGAAGCGAACACCTTGGTTGCAGACCCCTGGTAGCACGGTGCGTGCTTTCTTGTCTTGAGAAAGCGAGTCGCGTGACGAAAGCGTGAGCTGCGTCGAAGGTAGAAAACAAACTCAAAATTTTGAGGAAACTTCCATATGGATTGCCGGCGCATTCCTACACACTTTCGTTAGCGCTCGCGTTTGTCGAGCACGGCTGCGTGATGCGCGGGGACGACCCCGTGTCTCCCCAGGCCGACGGCTCCGAAAAGAGTCGTTGCTCAAAAAAATCATGAAATGAAAGGTTGTCCCAGTCGAACGCCAGGAAATGGTCGCTTGTTCCCTCGGGGCCGCGCTCGCCTACGACGTTCCCGCCAACGTGCTGCTCGCAGTCGCGGAGAAGGAGGCCGGCAAGCCCGGCCAGTGGGTACGCAATGACAACGGAACCTTCGACGTGGGCGCGCTGCAGTTCAATACGGCCTATCTCCGAGATCTCGATCGCTACGGCATCACCGCGGCGGACGTCGCCGCGCCCGGATGCTACTCCTTCATGCTCGCCGCGTGGCGAATACGCGGGCACTTGACGCACGATAGCGGCGATGTGTGGACGCGTGCATCGAACTACCACTCGCGCACACCCCGCTTCAATGTGCGCTACCGCGCGGATCTGATCCGCCGCGCGGTCCGATGGACCACGTGGCTGGACAGTCACTTCCCCACCCACGACGCCGTCGTGGATATCACTCCTTACGGAACGAGGTAAGCAATGAAGCATACAAGCAGGCGGCTACGTCGAAACCTTTTGCTCGCGGGGGTTATCGGCGCATCCTGTCAGTCCGGCATGGCATGGGCCAAGGGAGGCTGCTACCACTCCGCCGACGGTTATTACCAGATCGGCCAGACGGCGCAGATCACCGTCACCAACGACATGCTGCCCGGAACCGTCGTCCGTAACGAGAAGGCACACGGCGATGGCAACGTGTTGGCGACATGCACGGAAGGCGAGGCGACTTTCGAAGGGGCCTATAGCATGGTCACGATCAATGGTCTGGTACCGTTGACAGTCGGTGGAAAGGACTCCGGGTTCGGTGTCGAGCTCTACATCGATGAACTTCAGGAAGGCACCAGCTTTTCATTTCCGCACAAGTATCAACGCACGTTCAAACTGGGTGATCCCGTGCGTAGCAACCACGCCGACATCGGGTACCGCATCGTCCGCATGACGGGTCCGGTGGAATTCGGTGCCTTCGACAGGTTGACCATCGGCCAGCAATGGACTTATCAGCCCAACGGCGCTCCGACGAAACCGTTCCGCCACATGAAGATCTACGACCTCACGCTTATTCGGCCGGCGTGCAGTATCGTCGTGGAGGATCTCAACCAGACCGTGGTACTCGGCCCCTTCAATACGGGCAACTTCGCGACGCCCGATCGGGCGACGCGATGGGAGGCCTTTCATCTCAGGGTGGAGCAGTGCCAGGAGCCGGTGGGTCTCGTCGCGAAATTCACCTTCGGCGATCCCAGCGATGGGGTCGTCGGCCAGCCGGACCTGTTCACGCTCGATGGCCCCGAGAACGTCGGGCTGGAACTTGCCGATGAGAATGAAAAAAATATCTCCCCGGGTGCGGAGACCCGGTTCAATGCGTTAGGCACCGGCGGGATATACACCTTCAATGCACGCCTGCGCGAGATCCGCCCCACCGTTCGGGGTGGAAGCTTCAGCCGTAGCGTCAGGGTTCTCGTCGAATTCATGTAACCCTTCAGTACTCCGCCATGAGAGTGCGGAAGGGCTTGGCGAGCCTCACGCCGTCGGCATCCCATTCCTTCACCGTCTTGCCATCGACGGTAACCTTCACGGGCTTCACCCGCCCGGGCCAGAACACTCGCACCGGCGTTCCGGCGCGAACGCCCGGGTCCAGTGTCACCGTGAAGGTTTTGCCGTCGCGGCGCGCGGTCATGCTCAACGATCCATAAGCGACGGGCAGCCGTGTTACCGAGAGGCCGTTTCCCGTCACCCAGGATGCGGGAACTCCCGGCAGAAGGTACAAACCATCGTCGGCTTCGCGCATCAGCATGCCGAAGATGGTGCGCGCATACTCGGAGCCGATCCAGGTATGCGGCATGTCGCCGAGGTAACCGGGATGACGCAGGCGCGAATGCACCACTTCGGCCCACATGTTCCATTCGGGCGGGCGGCGATCGCGAACGACGTCGGCGAGCAGTTCGGCGGCGTCGTCCGGCCGGTCGAGATACACGTAGGTCAGCACGTTGCGTAACTCGTACGGCGTGTATGCGAACAACTCGCCTGGTGTTTCGCGTTTGCGCACGTCGGCAAGGTAACGGTCGAAGGTCCTCACCAGCGCTTCGTGCGGCAAGACGTCGATCTGTCCCGCCGGATCGAGCCCGATCGACACGCTGGTGGGGTCGCCGTCACCCAGATCGGCGGCGGCGGGGATGGTATCGGAACCTTTCCAGGCCATCGTCGTCTCGATCGACTTGCGCAGCGATTCGCGCAGGGCCGCGTACTGCTCGCGCGCGTAGGCCGCCAGTTCCCTGTCGCCCCATTGCTCGGCCAGCCACGCGCCGTCATGCCAGCCCTTCAATGCCCAGTAGTCGTCCCAGTAGCTGTGCGTGGGGCTGGAGTAACCTTCGTGGCTGATCGATGGGGCGATGATCCCGTGGAAGCGTTCGGGCGCGGGCAGGTTCAACAGGTAGCCGGGCACCATCGTACGTTCACGCAGTTCCTGCATGAAACGCATGGCGGCACGGACCTTGGGCAGGTAGTCCTTCACGCTGGCGGGACCGCCACCGAAGCGGGCCACGTCGGCGACAAGATTGATGAATTCCCCTTGGCTGTCGTATTCGATGTCCGAACCGAAACCGCGGTTCACGCTGCCGTCGGCGTTGAGGATCGGCGAGACCAGGCCGTTCTCATGCACGGCATGTGCCGCATACCAGTCGAGATAGTCGCGAGCCGTCTTGGTCTCGCCCATGCGCAACAGGATCGACGCGGTCGCGGCGCCGTCGCGGATGAACGAGCGGTTGTAGTTGCGCGGTCCCGCCTGCATGGCGTGGCCGGTCTGGTTCACCAGCATGTATGCCGCCTGCGAACGCAGGATATCCACGAGCGATTCGTCCGGCAGCGAAATGCCCACGCTGCCGAGGCGTTTCTGCCACTCATCGGATACCTTGGCCGCCAGCGCGTCGTATCCGGCGGCGGTGAAGACGGAGCGATCGATCGCTGGTGGTTCGGGGAGGTGGCCGCTGGCATCGACCGGTGCGTTGCCGAGTGGGAACGCGAGGACGATATCGCGCGTCTCGCCGACGCCCAGGTGTACGCGGTAGCCGAGCAGGCCAGCGGCGAGGCCGTCCGGATCGTGGGCTTCCCGCGCGGCGGGCGCGGAACCCGCCGCCGCGTTCGCCGTGATTTCCGTCTCGCCATGCGCGCCGAATGGAGCGGCTCCGGCCTGGTCCACTGGCGTGAGCGAGGCCAATAGCGTCCGGCCTTCCACGCGCACGTTCGTGTTTGCGCCGGTGCCGGTGATCGCGATGTCGTGAATCGGCGATGCGCCACCATTTTGCCAGGGTGGATTGACTTGGATCGGACGTACGACCAGGGACAGCGTGCCGTCGACGACGGTGGCGCCGTCATTGTGCAAGCGGTGGCGCAGGAGGACGACGGGCTGTCCGTCGCCTTGCACCGCTACAGCCTCGCTGGTGATGGAGAGCCCCGGTTGCACGGTCCAGCTCACCGATGGCATGGGCTTCCAGCCGTCGCGCAACGCATGCGTCCGCTCGGCCCCGTCGGAGACGGCGGTGCGGCCCGATGCGTCGCGCCAGATGGCCTGGACCTGTGGGCCGCCCTTGAACGGTTCGATATTGCCGTACTCGTCGAAGATCGACTTCTGCAGCCCTGCCGGCACGCCAACGGCCGTCCAGTACACCTGCTGCATGTGCAGCGAGGAAGGGAACAGCGCGGCGTCGGTGCGTGAAGCGGCTACCTGGTAGCGCTTCATCGGCGTCATGGCGCGGAGAGGGCCGAGGAAGCGCAGGCGCTTGACCCGAGGCGTGACGCCATCCTTCGCGCCCACGATGAGACGCAACGCGCCGATGTCCCGCGCCTCGCGCGCGGCGAGGTAGGAGCTGTCACCGAGGCTGCCGGGGTCGCTGTCGAGGGTGGACCAGGTGCCCCTGGCGTCGCGTGCCTGGAGCGTGGCCCCGTCACGCGGTCCATCCCAGATGACCTCGAGGCCTGCGATATCCAGCGGACGGGACAGGGTGATGTCGAGTTGCCGGGTGCCGCCCGGACCCTTGCCGACGATCCCCCGTGCGTGGCCATCGGACCAGAGCGAGGCGCCGTCATTCTCGCCATCGAGGCCGGTGATACGGGCCGCATCGGCGGCCGCGAACGGCTCGAACTCGAACACGGACACGCCCCAGTCCGCCGTGCGAGCCGGCGCGGCGAGGCGTACGAAACGCGCCTCGGTGGCGGGAAATACGAGGTACTCCGTCCCGCCGGGCGAGTCGGTCACGGTGTAGACGGGATGGAAATCCTTGCCATCCATGGAGGTCTGGATCGAGTACGCGGCGGCGAAACCGCTGTCCCAATGAATCCGTACGCCGCCCACCTTCGCCACCTTGCCAAGGTCCACCTGGAACCACTGGCCCGGGCTGAAGGCGCCACCCCAGCGGGTGGTCTCATCGGTGTCGATCGCGTGTTCGGGCGCCAACGCGGGCACCTGTTGGGAAGAGCTGCTCGCCTTCCATTCCGAGCGTGGCGGCAACCGGTCTGCCGCGAACGCAGGGGTGGCGAGGAGTGCGGCCAGGGCCAGGCTCAGGCGCAGGGAGCGCGGGAAAAGGGGGGCGTGCATTCGGTCTACCTCCGGGGAGGCCACCAAGCCTAGGCACGTAACGCGATGTAACCAACCCTTCGGCGCTAGAATCGATGTCCCCGCGGGAAAAGAAACGTTCGCCATGCGCAATCCACTGCAGGAACAACTTCTCAAGGCCGGCCTGGTCAAGAAAGACAAGGCCGCCAAGATCGTGCGCGACCAGGCCAAACAGCGGCAGGGCAAGGCGCCGCCAGCCCCGGCCGAAGATTCCATCGACGCACGCAAATTGCAGGCGGAGCGTGCCGAACGCGACCGGGCGCTGGCTGCCGAGCGCAATGCCGAGGCCCGTGCGAAAGAAATCCGCGCCCAGGTGCGCCAGATCATCGAGACGACCAAGGTGAAGCGCGAGGGCGACAGCGCCTATCGTTTTCCGGATGGCGACAAGATCGCCAGCATCTTCGTCAACGACGCGCTCCGCGCGCAATTGGCATCCGGCGCGCTTGCCATCGCGCGTGCCGGCGAGGGCTATGAGTTGATTCCGCGCTTGCCCGCCGACAAGATCCACGCCCGTGCGCCCGATATGATCGTGCTCGACCACGGTCGCAAGGAGGGTGCCGCGGCGCCGTCGGAAGAAGATGTGGACGACTACTACAAGCAGTTCGTCGTCCCTGACGATCTTATCTGGTGAGGATGCGAAGGCGATGACCGTTCTCGTCACGGGTAGTGCCGGTCATCTCGGGGAGGCGCTCGTGCGGCGCCTGCGCGCGGACGGCCGGGCGGTGCGTGGACTCGATATCAAGCCTTCGTCGTACACGGATATCGTCGGATCGATCGCCGACGAGACCTTCGTGAACGATGCGATGTCCGGTATCACCCGGGTCGTCCACGCCGCGACGTTGCACAAGCCGCATGTGGCGACCCATACCAAGCGACAGTTCGTCGATACCAATGTCGGCGGTACGGTGGCGCTACTCGAGGCCGCGGTCGCGCATGGGGTGCGCTCGTTTGTGTTCACCAGCACGACGAGCGCATTCGGCGCGGCGTTGTCGCCCGCAGCGGACGAACCGGCGGCGTGGATCGACGAGGATGTCGTGCCCGTGCCGAAGAACATCTACGGCGTGACCAAGATCGCAGCCGAAGGCATGTGCGAACTGGTGGCGCGCAAGGAGCGCTTGCCGGTGCTCGTCCTGCGGACCTCGCGCTTCTTCCCCGAGGACGACGACAACGCAAGCGTGCGCTCGGCGTACGGCACGCTGAACATGCAGGCCAACGAACTGCTGTATCGGCGAGCCGATATCGAGGACATCGTCGAGGCGCATCTGCTTGCGCTCGACCGGGCGCCGTCGCTGGGTTTCGGCCGTTACATCGTCTCGGCGCCGACACCTTTTTCGCGGGGCGACGTCGCCGCTTTACGCCAGGATGCAGCCGCGGTGGTGCGAGGGTTGTTCCCGGAGGTGGATGCGCTTTATGCGGCGCGGGGGTGGAGATTCTTGCCGTCGCTGGACCGCGTCTATGACAGTACCCGCGCCCGTCGCGACCTTGGCTGGACACCGAAGCGCGATTTCGCCTTCGTGCTGGAATGCCTGCGGCACGGCGAGGATTTTCGTAGCGAGCTGGCGCGCGCTATCGGCGTGAAGGGGTACCACGACGAGGTGTTCGCGGAGGGGCCGTATCCGGTGCTGGGCTGAGGCAAGCTCCCTTCGCGGACAGGGTCCGCTCCCACCCGAGCATGAGCCCTGGTGAGAGCGGACCCTGTCCGCGATCAACGTACCGCGGCCTTCCTCTCGTGCCGCAACAGCCAGTCTTTCCGCCACAACCCTCCGCCATACCCGGTCAGCGACCCATCCGCCCCGATCACCCGGTGGCATGGGATGACGATGGCGATCTGGTTGGCCCCGTTGGCCCGGGCGACGGCCCGAACCGCCGTATGCCGTCCCGCGGCTGCCGCGATGTCCGAATAGCTGCGCGTCGTCCCCGGCGGAATGGCGATCAATTCGTCCCACACCGCCTTGGTGAACACCGAACCGTGCAGGGCGAGCGGCGTCTCGAAGGCCAGCCGGGTTCCGGCGAAATAATCGCGTAGCTCAGCCTCGATCCGGTCGATGACCGGCGTGCGGCCGAACGCGATCGTGGAGCGGCTTGCCTCGCGCAGCCGTTTCAACTCCGTGGGCAAGGCCGTCCGGTCGAAGAACTCGAGCAGGTGCAAGGCATGTGCATCGGCCACCGCCAGCATGCGGCCGATAGGCGTTTCGATCCAGTCGGCCTTGAGCAGTTCGCGCCCGCGTAGTTCGGCCGGGCTGTCGCCGATCAACTTGACGATGGCTTCGCGAAAGCCGCTGCCGGAGTCGTAGCCGGCCGATTGCTGGGCATCGATGACGCTCGCGCCCGCCGCGAGGCGGTCCATGCCGCGGCCTGCCCGGCGCAGGCGGGCCATGTCCAGGAAGGTAAGGCCGAGATGACGCTTGAACGCCCGGCGTACGGTGGAAGGATCGTAGCCGAGACCGATGAGGTCGTCCTCGGACCAGATCCGCTCCGGCTCGTCTTCCAGTCGCCGAAGCAGGGTCGACACCACGGGTTCGCGCTGGCCCACCGGGTCGAGGGGACGGCAGCGAAGGCAAGGCCGGAAGCCGGCTTCGAAGCAGCCGGCGACGGAGTCGAAGAAGCGGGTGTTCTCGAGCTTCGGCTTCCGCGCCGGGCAGGTGAGCCGGCAGAAGACACCCGTGCTGGTCACGCCGACGAAGACGTGGCCGTCATAGGCGGGATCACGCTCTAGCAGGGCCCGGTAGAGGGTGTCGTGGTCGGGGAGGTCGAAGAGCATGAGGCATAGGGTACGCCGTGCCGTACGGGCACGGCGCCGGAGATCGGGCGGCTATTTCGAGGAGGATCCGCTCCCTCAAGCCTTGTTGCGGTCCGTCTCGAATGCCTTGTTGATGCGCAACGCCAGCAGCGTGCAGGCCACGCCCGATAGCAGGTAGGCGCTTACGGCGACGAGGCCGAAGCGGGCGGACAGGCCCAGCGCCACCAGAGGGGCGAAGGCCGCGCCGATCAGCCAGGCGAAGTCGGAGGTCAGGGCCGCGCCCGTGTAACGGAACCGCTTGGCGAAGTTGGCGGTGACGGTGCCGGCCGCCTGGCCATAGGAAAGGCCGAGCAGGGCGAAACCGATGATCAGGAAGGCGTCCTGGGCGATCTTGCCGCCACCGAGCAGCCAGGGCGAGGCGATGGCGAACAAGCCGATCAGCACGGCCATCGTGCCAAGCGTGTTGCGGCGGCCGACCTTGTCGGCGATGACGCCCGAGGCCACGGTGGCCAGGATCGCCACGAAGGCACCGACGATCTGCACGACCAGGACGTCGTTGATGTCCTGCGAGCGGCTGAGGGAGATCCACGACAGCGGGAAGATCGTCACGATATGGAACAGGGCGTAGCTGGCCAGGGCCGCGAAGGCGCCGATGAACAGGTTGTAGCCCTGTGCCTGGATCATCTCGATGATGCCGATGGGCTCCAGCTCGCGCTCTTCCAGAAGCTGGGTGTATTCCTCGGTGACGACCAGGCGAAGACGGGCGAACAGCGCCACGACATTGATCGCGAACGCCACGAAGAAGGGATAGCGCCAGCCCCAGCCGAGGAAGTCTTCCCGGGACAACTGGGTATTGAGGAAGAGGAACAGCGAGGCGGCGATCAGGAAGCCGGTCGGGGCGCCCAGCTGGCCGAGCATGGCGTACCAGCCGCGGCGGTTCTTCGGCGAGTTCAGCGAAAGCAGGGAGGGCAGGCCATCCCAGGAACCGCCGAGCGCAATGCCCTGCAAGAAGCGCAGCACCGACAGAATCACAATGACCGTGTAGCCATTGGATGTGTTCGCCGGCAGGAAGGCGATGCAAACCGTGGAGGTGCCCAGCAGGAACAGGGCGGCGGTAAGCTTGGTTCCCCGGCTCCAGTTGCGCTGGATCGCCATGAACAACGTGGTGCCTATGGGGCGCGCGATGAAGGCGAACGAGAAGATCGTGAAGGCCAGGAGGATCCCGTCCAGCTGGCTCAGGAACGGAAAGAACACCGACGGGAACACGAGGACGGACGCGATGCCGTACGTGAAGAAGTCGAAGTATTCCGAAGCCCGTCCGATGACCACGCCCACGGCGATCTCGCCGGGGGCCACGGCGGCGTGGCTGGTCTGGTGCTGGCGGCGGACGTCGTTCTCGGCGCCTTCCGCGGCATTGTGATGGGCGTGTGAAATGCTCGACATCGTATTCGGCCCGCTCGGGGAGGTGGATGGCAGGATAGCCAAGGATCGCACTACTCGGCTTGCAGGGCCATGGGACAAAGTGTCCTATGGCCTGCGCAGGCGTATCGGCGTATTTTTTCGTGTCCCCACGGTTGCCTCCATCATGCGAATGTCCATGAAGATGTTGCGCGGATTGCTGATCCCCGCCCTCGCCTTGCTCTTGTCGGGCTGCGATGCCGTGCTGCTGTCCCCCTCCGGCGACATCGCCCGGCAGCAGCGCGACCTGATCATCATTTCCGTGGTGCTGATGCTGATCATCATCGTCCCGGTGATCGCGATGACCTTGATCTTCGCCTGGAAGTACCGGGCGTCGAACGAGGCGGCCCGTGCCGAATACTCCCCCGATTGGAACCACTCCACGGTACTGGAACTGCTGATCTGGGCGGCACCCCTGTTGATCATCATCGCCCTGGGCGCCGTGACCTGGACCAGTACCCACAAGCTGGACCCGTACCGTCCCCTGGAGCAGGTCTCCCAGGGCCGCGCCCTGGCCCCCGGCACGAAGCCCCTGGTGGTCGAGGTCGTGGCGCTGGACTGGAAGTGGCTGTTCCTCTATCCGGAACAGGGCATCGCCACGGTGAACGAGATGGCCGCCCCGGTGGATCGCCCCATCGAGTTCCACATCACCGCCTCGACCGTCATGAACGCGTTCTTCGTGCCCTCGCTGGCCGGCATGATCTACGCGATGCCGGGCATGGAGACAAAGCTCCATGCGATCATGAACAAAACCGGCGATTTCGAAGGCATTTCAGCCAATTACAGTGGCGCCGGCTTCTCCGACATGCGTTTCCGCTTCCATAGCCTGTCCGACGCCGATTTCGACGCCTGGGTGGCGAAGGCCAAGGCGAGCGCGGACCAGCTCGGCCGCGAGGACTACCTCAAGCTCGAACAGCCGAGCGAGAAGGAACCGGTCCATTACTACGGCACGGTCACCCCCGGCCTCTACAACGCCATCCTCAACCGCTGCGTCGAATCCAACCGCATGTGCATGAACGACATGGCGGCGCTCGATGCGCGTGGTGGCCAGGGCGTGGTCGGTGCCTACAACGTGACCTCGCTCGATGCCGCGACCCGCGCGCGAGTGGGCCTGGCCGACGCCCGTCAACGCTATGTCGGCGCCCTGTGCGTCGGCAACGGCACCGCCGGCCAGCCGATGACACCTGCCGGACGTCCGCTCTAAGAGCGGCGGCCTCCTCAGAATTCAAGCCTTGCCGAGTCCGGTAATGAACATGCCCGATCTAGCCAAACTGATCTTCGGACGCCTCACCCTCGAGGCGATCCCATACCACGAGCCGATCCTCGTCGGTACCTTCATCATGGTCGCCATCGGCGGCATCGCGCTGCTTGCCCTGATCACCCGGGCGAAGCTGTGGGGCTATCTGTGGAGCGAGTGGTTCACCAGCATCGATCACAAGAAGATCGGCATCATGTACATGGTGTTCGGCATCGTGATGCTGCTGCGTGGCTTCGCCGACGCGCTGATGATGCGCGCCCAGCAAGCCGTCGCCTTCAACGGCAATCCCGGCTTCCTTCCTCCGCACCACTACGACCAGATCTTCACCGCCCACGGCGTGATCATGATCTTCTTCGTGGCGATGCCGCTGGTCACCGGCCTGATGAACTACGTCGTGCCGCTGCAGATCGGCGCGCGCGACGTGGCCTTCCCGTTTCTCAATAACTTCAGCTTCTGGATGACGGTCGCCGGCGGCTTGCTGGTGATGGCCTCGTTGTTCGTGGGCGAGTTCGCCCGCACCGGCTGGCTCGCCTATCCCCCGCTGTCGGGGCTGGCTCAGAGTCCGGATGTCGGGGTCGATTACTACATATGGTCGCTACAGGTGGCCGGCGTGGGAACGACCCTCTCCGGCATCAACCTGATCGCCACCATCGTGAAGATGCGCGCGCCGGGCATGTCCATGATGAAGATGCCGATCTTCACCTGGACCTCGCTGTGCACGAACGTGCTGATCGTGGCGGCCTTCCCGGTGCTTACGGCGGTGCTGGTGCTGCTCTCGCTCGACCGCTACGCGGGCACCAACTTCTTCACGAACGACTTCGGCGGCAACGCCATGATGTACGTGAACCTGATCTGGATCTGGGGCCACCCCGAGGTCTATATCCTGGTGCTTCCGGTCTTCGGCGTATTCTCCGAGGTCGTCTCCACCTTCAGCCGCAAGCGCCTCTTCGGTTATGCATCGATGGTGTACGCCACGGTGGTCATCACCGTGCTGTCGTACCTGGTGTGGCTGCACCACTTCTTCACCATGGGCTCGGGCGCGAGTGTCAACTCGTTCTTCGGCATCACCACGATGATCATCTCGATCCCCACGGGCGCGAAGATCTTCAACTGGCTGTTCACCATGTACCGTGGCCGCATCCACTTCGAGGTGCCGATGCTGTGGACGGTGGGATTCATGATCACCTTCGTGATCGGTGGCATGACCGGCGTGATGCTGGCGGTGCCGCCGGCCGACTTCCTGCTGCACAACAGCCTGTTCCTGATCGCGCATTTCCATAACGTGATCATCGGCGGCGTGATCTTCGGCCTGTTCGCCGGTATCAACTACTGGTTCCCGAAGGCCTTCGGTTACAAGCTGGACCCGTTCTGGGGTAAGTGCTCGTTCTGGTTCTGGCTGGTGG
The DNA here is from genome assembly GCF_030812295.1 of Luteibacter jiangsuensis. Classification (GTDB taxonomy): domain Bacteria; phylum Pseudomonadota; class Gammaproteobacteria; order Xanthomonadales; family Rhodanobacteraceae; genus Luteibacter; species Luteibacter jiangsuensis_A. Next base: position 252,437 of record NZ_JAUSSK010000002.1, on the reverse strand, counting down.
GTTTCTACCTGGCCTTCATGCCGCTCTACGTGCTCGGTTTCATGGGCGTCACGCGCCGCATGAACCACTTCGAGGACCCGTCGCTCGCCATCTGGTTCCGCATCGCCGCCTTCGGCGCGGTGCTGATCGCGCTCGGCATCGGCTCGTTCCTGGTCCAGCTGTGGGTCAGCTACAAGCGTCGCGACGAGTTGCGCGATGTCACCGGCGATCCGTGGCATGGCCGTACCCTGGAATGGTCGACGTCCTCGCCGCCGCCGGAATACAACTTCGCGTTCACCCCCATCATTCACGAATCGGATGCGTGGTGGGACATGAAGGAGCGTAACGCCGGTCGCCGCACCGATGGCTACCTGCCGATCCATATGCCGAAGAACACCAGCGCCGGCATCATCATCGCTGGCTTCGCCTTCGTGCTTGGTTTCGCCATGATCTGGCACATGTTCCTGATCGCCGGTATCGCCTTCGTGGCGCTGCTGGTGACCGCGATCGGCCATACCTTCAACTACAAGCGCGACTACCACATCCCCGCCGATGTCGTGGCCCGGACCGAGGCCGCCCGCACGGAAGAGCTTGCCGCCCATGTCTGATATGAACGCCACGCCCTCCGCCGCCGTCGCGGACCAGGACCTCCAGTTCTGGATGAAGGAAGACCACCACCCGGCCAACGGCACGCTGCTCGGGTTCTGGATCTACCTGATGAGCGACTGCCTCATCTTCGCCTGCCTGTTCGCCACCTATGGCGTGCTTGGCCGCAGCTACGCGGGCGGTCCTTCCGGGGCCGACCTCTTCGAACTGCCGCTGGTCGCGATCAACACGACGATGCTGCTGCTGTCTTCGATCACCTACGGCTTCGCCGTGCTGGAGATGCAGAAGAACCGCAAGGGCACGATGATGGCCTGGCTGGTCGTCACCGGGCTGTTCGGCGCCACCTTCCTCGGCATCGAGCTCTACGAGTTCGCGAACCTGATCCACGAAGGCGCGGGTCCGCAGCGCAGCGCATTCCTGTCGTCGTTCTTCACCCTGGTCGGTACCCACGGCCTGCACGTGACATTCGGCATCATCTGGCTCATCACCTTGTTGTTCCAGGTGGGCCGTTTCGGGCTCACACCGGCCAACAAGCGCCGCATCATGTGCCTGTCGATGTTCTGGCATTTCCTCGACGTGGTCTGGATCGGCGTCTTCACCTTCGTTTACCTGATGGGAGTGCTGCCGTGAGCGCGCACATCGAATCGCACGATCACCACGACCATGACGACGGTCACAGCCACAGCACCTTGAAGGGCTACATGACGGGGTTCTTCCTCGCCGTGGTGCTGACGGCCATCCCGTTCTGGCTGGTGATGGGCAAGGTCATCCCGAACTCGCAGACGCTGGCGGTGGTGATCCTCACCTTCGCCGCGATCCAGATCGTGGTTCACATGATCTACTTCCTGCACATGAACACGAAGTCGGAAGGCGGCTGGAACATGCTGGCGCTGATCTTCACACTGGTGCTGGTGGTGATCACGCTTTCCGGTTCGATCTGGGTCATGTTCCACCTCAACTCGAACATGATGCCGGGCATGTCCCATGACATGACCGAGCAGCAGGTGAAGAACCTTCCTTGAGCACGGAAGGCGCCGACGACACCACGACGCCGCGCCGACCGCGCGGCGTCTTCGTTCTGGGCCTGCTGGCCCTGCTGGGTGCGCTGTTGTTCGCGGGGTTCGTCGCGCTGGGCGTCTGGCAGGTACAGCGCCGGGCGTGGAAACACGACCTGGTCGCCCGCGTGGATGCGCGGGTGCACGCGCAACCGGTGGATGCGCCTGGCCGCGGCCAATGGCCGGTGGTGAGCGCGGCCAACGATGAATACCGTCGGGTGAAGCTCATCGGCCGCTTCCTGCAGGACAAGAGCGTGCGCGTCCGCGCGAGCACCGAACTCGGCATGGGCTCGTGGCTGCTGACGCCAATGCGCTTGCGCAGCGGCGACGTGGTGATCGTGAACCGTGGTTTCGTTTCACCCACCTGGTGCGGGGGCAAGGCCACTTGCACCCCGGGGCCGTCGGGGGAAATCTCGGTCACCGGTCTGCTTCGCGTCAGTGAACCGAAAGGCGCGTTCCTGCAGCCGAACCGGCCGGCGGAGGATCGCTGGTTCTCGCGTGACGTGGCCGCTATCGCCACGGCGAAAGGTCTCGGCGACGTGGCGCCCTATTTCGTCGATGCCGATGCGGCATCATCGCCGGGGCGCGGCGAAGGCAACGACGGTCCGGTCGGCGGACTCACGGTTATCGCTTTTCCCGACAACCACCTGATGTACGCCATCACCTGGTTCACCATGGCACTGCTGACCCTGCTGGCAGCATGGATCGTCTGGAAAGACGAACGACGCAAACGGAAGGACGAACGGCGCGAGCCCCGCGCCTGACCCCTCCCGGTGGGGACCAGTCAAATCCTGGTGGGAGCCGACCTTGCCGGCGATCCCGCGGCAGCGGGCCAGGTTGCGGCAAGCACCCGTCGCCGACAGGGTCGGCTCCTACCAGGGCCTGAGGTCGGTTCCCACCAAAGCCTGAAGTTGTCTCCCACCAGACATAAGCCATTTCCTCAGCCTGGCATTTCAATTTCCGGGCCGCCGCACGTCTTGTAGGTATGCAGCCCCGCTACCCCCACAGCGCGCCCTTCGACGACCTGCCGCTAGGCTGGACGTCGCCCCGCCAGGATCGCGGCCCCCTGGGCCTGGTGTTCGACCATGCGCGACGGCGCGCGATCTTGCGACGTTCCCGGCCGATGCCGGAGCGTCGGCTCGCCTACCTCTTGCGCACGCTCACGGCATTTCGCCGCCAGGCCCAGTGGCTTCGGTTGGTCGGGTCATCGCGCGCCATGCGGGCCGCCGCCGAGTTCAACCCGCGGGTGTACGAGCGCTGGCAGTCGCACTACATCTCGCGGTCTTTCGATCTCGACGCCCGCGCGCGGCTCATCGAAGCCCACTATCGCTTCGTGGCGCGCGAGTTCCCCGAGCGCTTGAGCAACCGCCTGCTCAAGGGCCATGACGTACGCCTTGCCACGCTGCCGCTCGGCGATGGCGAAGTGGCCTATCTGCATGCGCGCGCCCCGGAAAGCGAGTGCACCGGTGAGCTCGGGCTGTACCTGCTGAACGGCGACAAGGAGGTGATCTCGTCCTGCGCGATGACCTTCGGCGGTGCGGAGGGGCTGCTCGTCGGCGCCATGCGTGGCTCATGGGCCTATCTGGGCCGTGGCGCGATCGCCCGGTTCAGCCGGGCCAGCGGTGGGCTGCGCCCGCGTGACCTGCTGTTGGCGGTGGTGCGTGCACTGGCCACGTATTACGGCGTGGAGCGAGTACGCGGCGTGTCTTGCGCGGCGCATCCGCTGGACCGCCGTGCGGGCGTGACGGCCGCTTCGTACGACAGGTTCTGGCGCCGGCACGGCGGCGTGCCGGGTGCCGATGGCTGCTACGACATCCCCCGCCTCGACAGGTCCAGCGGACGTACCGAGCGCGACACCTTCCGCCGCGAGGCATGCGAGGTCGCGCTGAAGGCGTTCGCTAAATCGGTTGGCTGAATCCGGACGGTTAGAAGTCGTAGGTGCCGGTGAGCAGCACCACACGCCCCTGTCGTATCGGTACGAAGGTTTCGTCGAAGTTCACGGCATATAGCGTGCGCGCAAAGAGGTTCTTCACGCCGAGCGTGAGCCGCCAGTGCTCGCCGTAGCGCGACACGTTGGTTTCCACGCTGGCCTGCCCGGGGATGCCGAAATATCGCCCGTCCGAACTCGTGCGGCCGAGGCTGCGGCTGCGGGCGAGAATGCCGGCCGCCACGCCCCACGGCTTCACCGCCCCCTCGCCGAAGCGGTAACTCGCCCATACGGCCGCCTGGTGCTTTGGCGCCCCGGTCGGCCGGGTGTCGTCGTGGTTGCTGATGTGTGCTTCGGTGAGGCTGGCGAGCACGTCGAGCCCGGGCGCGACCTGTCCCGCGAACTCCAGTTCCAGGCCGCGGTTGGTCTGGCCCGGCCCTGGCGTCGCGAAGAAAGGAGGTTCGGGCGAGACGAGGTCGATGCTGTGGTCGACGTGGATGCGGTAGAGCGCCGCCGTCAGGCGTGCGCGTTGGTCGAACAGGTCGAACTTCGCACCGAGTTCAATCTGGCGCGAGGTGGCGACCGGTAGCGGTTGGCCGTCCTTGCCGAGCAGGGGATCGGGCTGGAAGCCGGTCGAGGAATCGGCATAGAGGGCAACGGTGGGCGAGAGCTTGTAGACCACGCCCAGCTTCGGGATCCAGCGCGATTTATGCACCCTGCGGGGCGAGCCGTCCTGCCAGCGGGTCTCCAGTTCGTACTGGGTACGGCGCAGCGCCACCAGCACGTTCCACTGCTCGCCGATGGCCATCTGGTCCTGGAGGTACAGACCCGCGTTGGTCTGCCACGAGCCACCGAGCGCTTGCACCGTGGTGCTGACCGGCGCCACCAGCGCGTTGAACTTCGCGGAAAAATCGCTGCTGCTGCGCAAGTTGTAGGCAAGCGGGCGGGTGACGATCACGGCGTCGCTGCTCGATGTGTCCGCCGTGACGCCTTCCTCGGTACTGCCGCTGCCGTTGTCGCCGGCATGTGTCCGTGCCAGGTCCAGCCCCATCAGCAAGGTGTGCGTGACGTCGCCATGCCGAAACGTTGTGCTGAGGTCGTTCTGCCAGGTCCAGTAGGTTCCCGAATAGCGGAAGCTGCGATCCACGGCGTCCAGCGCCCCGGCGAATCCGCTGGCGAGATAGGACTGGCTGCGGCCATCGCTGCGCTGGCGCACGTACTGGCCCTGGCTGTGAAAGGTCCAGTCGTCGCCGAATTCATGGTCCAGTTCGAATACCGCCCGGCTCGTGCGGTAAGTCGATTCGTCGGCGGAATCGCCGGACAACGACCGGTAAGGCCGTGCGGTGGACAGGTCGGGGCCCAGCAACACGGTGTGGTCGGGCCCGGGGACGCGATTGTCGACGAATTCCAGGCCGCCCATCACCCGCGTCTGTTCGCCCTGCCACGCCAGTGACGGAGCCAGGTACGCACCGCGGCCGCCGCCAAAGCCCTGCGGCGTCTTCTCGCCGCGCTGCCCCGCCGCGACCAGCCGATAGGTGACGCTGCCGTCGTTCGAGGCGGTCCCTGCGAGGTCGAGGCCGAGCCGTGCGCCGTCGTATTCGCCCAGCGAATAGGTCAGCGTGCGCACGGGCTGGGCCTGCGGCCGCTTCATCACGACGTTGATCGATCCGCCGAAATTGTTGTTCTGCGAGGCATCGCCAAGGATGGCCTCGGGGCCACGGAGCACTTCCACACGCTCGATGCCGATCAGCGGGGGAAGATCCTCGGTGCGGGCGATACCGTTGGGCATGCCGTCGGTCAAGCCGTGGCCGGCGTCGAAGCCGCGGATCAGGAAGAGCGGCGAGCCACCATAACCATCCACGTACTGCACTCCCGCCACGTAGCGGGCGACGTCGCCGATATCCACGGCCTGCTGCGATTCGATCACGTCCCTGGTCACCACGGTGACCGACTGGGGTACATCGGTGAGCCTCGCCTCGCTGCGCGTGACGGTGCGCGTGGTGTCGGCCTTGAAGCCCGTGTCGGAAACCAGCCCTTGCACGTCCACGGTGGCCAGCGGCACGACGGTGCCGGGATCGAACGCGACGTCGGGGTCCACCGGGGCGGGGGTCGCGTTGTCGGGCTTCTGCCGCTGCCGGACCACGACGGTGCGCGTGTCGTACGACTCGCGTTGCAGGTCGGTGCCCTCGAGCAGTTCGTCCAGCGCGGCATCCGGAGTCAGTACGCCCTGGGCGCCACCCGAACGCCAGTTGGCGATCGAGCCGGACGCGGTGAGGACCTGCACGTTCGCTTGTTTGCCCCAGGCCAGCAATGCCGTGGCCAGCGGTTGCGGCGCGATGGCGAATGGCATGGGGCCGGAAGGGCCGTCGGCAGGTGCTTCGGCCGCCCCGGCCGCATGCGCCGCGAGAGCCAGCGCGAGCGCGCCGGTGAGTGCGCGCCGGCGCCCGCGAAGCATGTACTGCAAGACTTGCGGCCCTTGTGGTCTTCAGCGCGGCGGGATGCTCCGCGCCATCGTGGTCTGGCGAGCGAGTTCCAGCCGGTCGGGGTAGGTGTCGACACGGACCGGGAAGACTCGCGGCAAGGCGGATACCCAGCTGTCGATGGTATCCACCTCGACCGTACCGGTAAACGTCAGCTTGCCGAGGGCAGGATCGGCGAGCCGGATCGGCCGCGCGCTGTAACGGTTCACGTTTTCGATCACCGAGGACAAGGGCTCGTTGACGAACTCCAGGCGATGCCCGCGCCAGGCGGTGGCGCTCGCGGGGTCGATGTCGAGGATCCGCATCGCCTGCGTCTCAGGATCGAAAGAGACCTCGCGTCCCGCTCCCAGTTCGATGGTGCCGGCGTCGCCCTGGGTGGCCATGGGCGAAACCCGCACGCGGCCTTCGGTGACGGCGACAGTCACCCGGTCGCCGGTGCGGCGTACGTTGAAGGCGGTGCCCAGGTCGAGGATCTGCAGCGGCCCTGCGTGGACGACGAACGGCCGCTCGGCATGCGCGACGCGGAAGAAAGCCTCGCCTGCTTCCAGGTCGACGGCGCGCTCGTCGCGTCCATAGCGTGCGGTGACCGAGCTGGCCCCGCCCAGTTCGATGCTGGAGCCGTCGGGAAGGTCGATGTCGCGGTGGCCCGCCCGCTCGCTGACGTATTGCCGCGGCGCTTCGCCCTGTCCATGCCGCAAGGCGAGGAACGCACCCGCTCCGACCACGGTGAGCAGCACGCTGGCCGCCAGGGCCAGAGCGGCGCGCGGGTACATGCGCCGTGCCCGCCGGGGCGGGGCGAAACGGTTGGCGAAGTCCTGGCGGCTCGCCGCATCCATGGCGCCGGCGGCCTCGGCCAGGGCGGACGCCCGGTCGAAGGCTTCCGCATGGCGTGGGTCGGCCTCCAGCCATTCGCTCCACTGGAGCAGGGCAGGATCGGGCAGCCCGGGATCGCGCAGACGCGCCCACCAGTCGGCGGCGGTGTGCTCGATCTGCCGATCGGGGGTATAGGCGGTCGTGGTCATCGGAAGTTCTCCGCGCGGTCGCGGCGTTCACGGCAATGCGCCAGGGCATTGCCGACGTGATAGCGCACCATGCGCTCACTGAGATTCATCTCACGCGCGATCGTGGCGAAATCCCGCCCCTCGATCACATGCATGACGAAGGCGCGGCTGGTCTTGGGGGGCAATTCGTCGAGTGCCTGGCGCAGGTCGCGCCATTGCTCGTGGGCCGAGGCGTGTTGCTCGGGGATCGGCGTGGCGTGCCAGTTGTCGCCGTCGGGGTCCGCGGGTGCCGAGGCTCGCACGTTACGCATGCGCAGGCGGTCCACGGCGAGGTTGGAGGCAGCCCGGAACAGGAAGGCGCGTGGCGAGTCGATCACGGTCGCGCCGTCCAGCGAGAGCAGCTTGAGGTAGACCTCCTGGGCCACTTCCTGGGCATCCGCGAGCGAGTTGAGCCGGGCCCGCAGGAAACCCACGAGTGCCGCGTTGTGCTCGCGGAACAGGGCCACCACCTGGGTGGCGCGCGTGCCGCCGGGCGGCGTACCCGCCTCGGATGAATCCATGGTTTGCCTGACCGCGTTCATGGCTGGAGATAAGCGCTATATGGTCGCACGGTGGGAAATCGACGCCCGTACGGGCAGGGACGAACGCCGATTTCCGCACCGGCGAACCCTTTAGACGTTCCAGCTCCGGAAAATTGAAATGGATCCCCTAAGCGAACGATAAGGGTGGCAGGGTGCCCCTTCGGCTACGATGCGCGGGACCGCCTTGCCAGACGTATCCATGCTATCCACCGACGAACGATCCCTTCGCCGCGAGTTCGGCTGGTTCATGCTGATCGCCCTGGCCGTACTGGCGGCGGGCATCGGTTTGCGCGACCCGTGGCCGCCGGACGAGCCGCGTTTCGCCCTCGTCGCCCGACAGATGCTCGAATCCAGCCAATGGCTGTTCCCGCATCGGGGCATGGAGCTGTATTCCGACAAGCCGCCCATGCTGATGTGGACGGAAGCATTCTGGATGTGGCTCACCGGCGGCTGGCGCGGCGCCTTCCTGTTGACCTCGCTGTTCTCCGGTCTCGGTACACTCGCCCTGGTCTGGCACCTCGGCAGGCGCCTCTGGAACGCGCACGTGGGCCTGGTGGCGGCCGCGCTCGTGCTGGCGACGATGCAGTTCGTCGACGTCGTCAAGCACGCGCAGATCGATCCGCTCAACCTGTTCTGGATCACCCTGGGCAACACGGGGATCCTGCTGCACTGCCTGCGCGGTCCGAACTGGCGCATGTACTGGCTGGGCTGTTTCGCCGCCGGGCTGGGCGTGATCACGAAAGGCGTGGGCGTCATCGCACTGCTGATGCTGATTCCCTACGCCGTGATGCGCGCGCGGCAATGGCCGGGGGTGACCGTGACCCGCGGCGACGGCTGGCGCTGGGCGGGCGGCGCGCTGGCGTTCCTGCTCGCCATCGCTCTGTGGCTGGTGCCGATGCTCGCGACCGCCTACGGGCTGCGCACGCCGGAGTACCTGGCCTATGTGCATGACATCCTGTTCCGGCAGACCGCCGAGCGCTACGCCAATTCCTGGCAGCACGAGGAAAAGCCCTGGTTCTTCCTGCTGGTGATCCTGCGCCAGTGGATTCCCACCTGGCTGCTGGTTCCCTTCCTCGTGCCGCGCTGGCGCGACGCGTTGCGCCTGCGCGAGCCGCGGGTGTGGATGCCCCTGCTGTGGTTCGTGCTGGTGCTGGTGTTCTTCTCTATTCCGCGCGGCAAGCGCGAGATCTACATCCTGCCCGCGCTGCCGATGCTGGCCCTGGCGATGGCGCCTTATGTCGTGGACCTGCTGAAGACCCGCTGGCTGCCCAAGGTCGCGTTCTGGATCACGCTTGGTTGCGCCGCGGTGTTCGGCGGAGCCGGACTGTGGGCGCTGACGAAGACGCCGAAGGTTGCGCAACGGATCGCCGAAGGCTACGAATTGCCGGGCCACGGCCACGACCTCTGGGTCTGCGTGATCGCGGTGGGCGTGGGCTTCCTGGTGTCGGCGCTGGTTTTCAGGCCACGGCGTGGTGTCGCCGCCCTGCTTGGCGGCATGGCGCTGGCATGGATCATCTGGCCGTTGGGCACGTATCCGCTGCTCGACGCCAACCAGTCCACGCGCCAGCTGATGGAAGAGGCGGACGCCGCGATCGGCACCGACGGACAACTGGGCCTCGTGGCGTGGCGCGAGGAGCTTCTCTACCAGGCCCGGCGGCCCGTGGCGGAATTCGGTTTCGCACGCGATTCGGCGGCACAGCTGCACGATGCGCGCGCCTGGCAGGTGGCCGATCCGGCGCATCGCTGGTTGCTCATCAACGAGGAAGCGTTCGACGACTGCATCGTCGCCGACAAGGTCGTGCCACTGGGCGTGGCGAACCGCTCGCGCTTCGCGCTGCTGCCCGCGGCGGCGTCGAAGCCCGGTTGCGTGCCGTCGCCAGCGGTTACGAAGTAAACGGCGCCTCGGCCTTCGTCCGCCGAAGCATGCGCTCGTACTTCTTCTTCGTCCGCGAGGCGTTGTGCGCGCGGTTCATGGAGCAGTGCGGGATGATGTTCTTCTCGCCGAAGCCGTCGATCATGACCAGGCGCGGACCACCGCGGGAATCCTCGCCGTAGACCACGTTCCATGCGTGCAGATCGGCGGCGATGGTGTTGTGCGAGAGCAGGCGCGCGTAGAACTCTTCCAGCTCCGCCTGGGTCTTCGCCGTGAAGCCGTCCGCCTTCACCCAGTCGTGCAGCGTCGGTGCCAGCCGGCCGTCGGGCGTGCGCACCTTTTCCACGATCTGGCCGAGCCCGATGTCGGTCATTTCCAGGCCGACCACACGGGCGATGGGCTGGGTGGCGTAGCCGCCCACGTAGATCCCGGTGACGTACTCGCGGAACTCGCGCACGAAATCCTTGTACGGCCCGCTTCGCGCCATGCGGCGATACCACGGGGCCTTGTTCCAGCGTTCCTCGATGGAGCCGCTGGCGATCACCTTGATCAGCAGGTCCGCCTCGCCGGGGTGCTGGTACACCTCGCGGACATGCCCGGTGGCGATCGGCTGGGCCTCGGCCAGTCTGAACATCGTCGATCCTCGCGCGGTGGCCGAAAGGCCGCCGTAAGTTGCTGATGGGACGCACAGTGTAAAGTCTTGGGGCTGTAACATGCGTTCTCCACGCGTGGCCACCCGCCGCGCCCCACCCGGATCTTCCACGTGCGCAAGCTCACCTGGCGTTTCATCGTTGCCGCCCTCGTCTTCCTGACGCTCTCACGCGTGGGGCTGTCCTTGTGGCAGTGGACCCGCGTCCACGATGCTGGCGGACTCTGGCCGGTGCTGTTCGGTGGCTGGCGTATCGACTTCTCGCTGGTCGCCATGATCGTGGCGTGGCCGGCGCTGCTCTCGCCCTGGCTCGGTCACCGCGCGTGGCCCACGCGCATCGCCGCATGGTGGCTGCGCTTCTGGTGGCTGGCCTTCGTGTTGCTGGAAGTCTCCACGCCGCAGTTTATCGTCGAATACGACACGCGCCCGAACCGTCTCTACTTCGAGTACCTGACCAGCCCCAACGAAGTGGCGGCCATGCTCTGGCATGGCTACAAGCTATCGGTGGCCGCGGGCCTCGTGGCCTTCGCGCTGATCGGCTGGCTGGGCTTCCGCCTGCTGCCCACGCGCCGGCCGGACCGTGTGCCGATGCGCGGCTGGTTGCGCCCCGTGGCTACGGTACTGGCCTTCGTGGTGCTCTTCCTCGCCGGCCGCGGCACGTTGCAGCATCGTCCGTTGAATGCCTCGCAAGTAGCCTTCACCAACGATGCGATGGTCAACACCCTGCCGTTGAACTCGCTCTACAACGTGTTGAACGCGGCCATCGCGCTGGGTAATGAACGCTCGGCGTCGGCGGTGTACGGCAAGATGCCCGAAGACGAGATGCAGTCGATCGTGCGCCGGGACGCCGGGCTCGACGGACCGCCGCTCGATCCGCAGTACCCCAGCCTGCATCGTCAGCAAGCGACGCGGCAGGGCGAGAAGCCGTTCAACCTCGTCATCATCCTCGAGGAAAGCCTCGGCGCGCAGTTCGTCGGCAGCCTCGGTGGCGCGGGCTACACACCGGAACTCGACAAGCTCGCGAACGACGGCTGGTGGCTCACCCGTACCTATGCCACCGGTACGCGCAGCGCACGGGGCCTGGAGGCCGTGACTACCGGTTTCCTGCCCACGCCTGCCGAAGCCGTGTTGAAACTGCCGCGCAGCCAGCGGGATTTCTTCACCCTCGGCGCGCTGCTGGATACCTTCGGTTACCACACGCGGTTCCTGTACGGCGGGGAGGCGCACTTCGACAACATGCGCTCGTTCTTCTTCGGCAACGGCTTCAATGAAGTCGTGGACCGCGCCACCTTCGAGACCAAGCCGACCTTCGTCGGTTCGTGGGGCGCGTCCGACGAGGACATGTTCAACGAGTTGCATCACCGGCTCCTCGACGATGGCGACAAACCCACCCTCACGGTGGCCTTCTCGGTGTCCAACCACACGCCCTGGGAATACCCTGCCGGCCGCATCCAGCCCGAAGGCGATCCGGCGAGCAATGCCAACGCGGTGCGTTACGCTGACTGGTCCATCGGCCGTTTCTTCGAGCGGGCGAAGCAGTCACCGTACTGGAACCACACCGTGTTCCTGATCGTGGCCGACCACGACGCGCGCGTGTTCGGCGCGAGCCTCGTGCCCGTGCGCCACTTCCACATTCCCGCGTTGATCCTCGGCGCGGGTGTGCCGGTGAAGAAGGACGACCACATCGTGAGCCAGATGGACCTGGCTCCCACCCTTCTCTCGCTTATCGGCATCAGCAGCGAACACCCGATGCTCGGCGCCGATCTCACCCAGCGTTATCCGGACCGCGCCATCATGCAGTACGGCGACAACTACGGTTACCTGAAGAACGACCGCCTGATCGTGCTGCGCCCTAACCAGCCGCCCACGCAGTACCGCTATACCTTGAATGGCGAGTACAGCCCCGACGGTGAGAAGCTCGAGCCGCAGCCGGTCGATCCGCAGCTCGAGAAGACCGCGTTGGCGCATGCCTTGTGGCCAAGCTGGGCCTACGGCAAGCAACGCTACCGGTTGCCGGAAAAGGCTGGCGCGGCGAAGCCGTAGAACGATCCGCCCCGGGAGGCCATTCTCCCCGGGGCGGGACCATGGACCTATTGACGGGCCACGGACGTTCCTGCTGTACTATTTGCACTAGTACAGATGGTTCACTGCGATGGCGCGTACCCAAGCGTTACCTATCCAGATCGCCACCGGCGATCCCCGCCCCATCGGCAAGCAGATCGTCGACGCCGTGCGCATGCGCATCGCTACCGGTGAACTCGAGCCGGGGGCACAACTCCCCAGCGTGCGCGGTCTCGCGCAGCAGCTGACGATCAACCCGAACACCGTCGCCAAGGCCTATGCCGAGTTGACCGCGGAAGGCTGGCTCGAATCACGCCAGGGTCTGGGCCTGTACGTCGCGCCACCGCGCCAGCGGCTCAGTGCCGCGGAGCGCGACCGGCGCATGGACGAGGCGATACAGGCCTTCGTCCATGAAGTGGCCGCCCTGGATTACCCGCCGGACCGCGCCATCGCCCGCCTGGACAAGGCGTTGGGCGTGCTGGCGAAGAAGTCCGCCTGACGCTCGCCCGAGGAACCCCATGAACGAGACACGGCACGCCGGGTATGTGATCGAGACACGTGGCCTGACCAAGCGATATGGGAAGAAGATCGCCATCGATCACCTCGACCTCGCGATCGAAAGTGGCAGCATCCACGCCATCGTCGGCGCGAATGGCGCGGGCAAGTCCACACTGTTCCGCGTCCTCCTGGGCTTCCTTCCCGCGACCTCGGGGGAGGCGCGCATCCTCGGGCGCGACAGCCGCCGGCTCACGCCATCCGATCGCGAACGAATCGGATTCGTCAACGAGGAACACACCTTGCAGGGCTGGATGACCGTCGCTGCGGTCACCGCGATGCAACGGCGCCAATATCCACGCTGGAGCCAGCCTGCGTTCGACGAGGTGATCGGTCACTACAACGTGCAGGTAGGGCAGAAGGTGAGCCAGCTGTCGCGCGGGGAACGCGCGGGCTTCAACCTGGCGCTCAGTCTGGCGCAGCGTCCCGAACTGCTCGTGCTCGACGAGCCGACGCTCGGACTGGATGTCGTCGCCAAGCGCGCCTTCCTCGAAACCTTGCTCCACTCCAACGCCGTGGAGGGCTGCACGGTCATCTACTGCTCCCACCAGATGGAAGAAGTGGAGCGTGTCGCCGACAACCTGATCATCATGGAGCGCGGCGCATTGCGAAACGTCTCGCCGCCGGACGACTTCCGCTCGCGGGTATCGCATTGGATTGCGGACATCCCGTTTCGCGGGCCGGATCCGCGAACCATTCCGGGCCTGCTCGACGCGCAACGCATCGACGGCATCCATCATTACCTGGTGCTCGACCAAGGCGAGGAGTTCGCGGAGTTCCTCCATGCCTGCGGCGCCCGCGACGTGCACCGCCTGCCGGTGAGCCTCGACCGCGCCGTCAACAGCTTCCTGTCCAAACAGCACGCGGCGCCCGTGGCCGCTTGAGCCGCCACCGCCAAGGGGATTCCTCATGCGCGACATCTTCAAGGCCGAATGGCTGCGGTACCGCCTCTGGATACTGGCCTATGCCGTTGGCCACCTGCTGGTGCTGGCGTTCTTCAACCGGCTGGTGGACCTCGGCCAGCAACCGATCAATGTCCGTCGCCTGTTCGGGGCGGTCTATGCGATCACGGGCATCCTGCTGGGGTTGCACCAGATGGGTACCTGGCGCCGCCCGAACCAGTGGATCAACCTCTTGCACCGGCCCGTGGCACCACGCCGCATCGCCGCCGGCCTGATCGGCGCGGGCGCGGTTGCGCTGCTGGCAGGGGTGGTGCTTCCACTCGCCGCGATCGTGGCCTGGCAGGCATGGGGTACGCCACGCATCGTCGAGCTGCGCCAGGCGATCCTGCCCGCGGCAGCGCTTCTCATCGCACTGTGCGGTTATTTCGCCGGCGCGTATGGCTTGCTGGCGGACCGCCGTTATTCGGCTGCCGGACTGGTCCTGCTCGCATGGATCGCCGTGGCGGACGCATCGGGTCCGGCGGCGTTGGCGGTGCAGGCGCTGGCATGCCTCTGGCTCCTCGCGATGGTGCTAATCGCGTTCCGGCCTGATCTCGGCGAGGCGCCACGCTCCGCCATGGCTACGGTGGTTACCGCCGTGCCCGTGCAGATGGCCGTCTATATGCTTTTGCTGCTCGCAGGCTTCGTCGGTGAACTCTTGTGGATCATGCAAGGCACCCACCCGAACAACATGAGCACGCCGCCACGGGGCGGCCATGTCGAGGCCGAGCGCATGTCGGGGCGCGAGCGCATGATCGCCGGACTCGCAGGGGCTACATCGACCGACGCGGCACTATGGCGCGAACAGGTCGTGCTGTCCGACGTACACGAGCTGGATCGTCAGGTCCGGAGCATCGGGACACGCGGTGAACTGAACAATACGATGCCCATCGAATTCGACGATCCGGAAACGCGTTCGCACTGGACCTTCAGCCACGGGCGCATGCGCTTCGAGGGCACGGGCCTCGCTGACGGACGACCCGCGGGCGAGTTGGGCATCGGTGGAGGTAACGTGGCCTTCGACGCCGTCGCCTCGCCGGCCGGCGTGCTTCCGGGCATCGCCAAGGGCGACGCGACGATCATCGCGGGCAACACGCTCTATCAATACCTTTCCGCCGCACGGCGCGTCGTTCCGCGAGTAAGCGTGCCGCATGGCGAATGGCTGCTCGGGACGACGCCTATCGGTGGCAGCCTGGCGGTGCTGAGCGACCGGTCCGTCTACGTGGTCGACGGACGACACCTTCTGGATGGCGAGACGCCGCCAGTACCGCGGTATCGCGTTCCCATACCCGGTGAGCCGGGTGACCTGTATACGACGGAACTGGTCGAGCTGGTCGACGGCTACCTGGTCTCGTTCACGTTTACCCAGCGCGCGCATACGATGCTCGGTGCACCTCCGTACCAGACTGTTCTCTGGGTGGATGATGCGGGGCGGGTCACTCCCGTCGCCACCCATGCCCTCCACCAGGATTTCCCAACCTTCTATCGCTACACGGCTTGGTGGGCATCGCCCGTCATGTACAGGGTGCGCGAGATGGCCGCCGGGCTGTTCGCGCCGGTTGATCCGCTGGGCACGACCGCCATACCGCCTATCCCTGGGTCCGTGCGCGCACTGGCCGCCGTGTTGGCCTTGCTCTCGTTGTGCATCGGTGGCTGGGTCGCCTGGCGCCGTGCATCCTCTCTCCCGGCGCGCGCTGCTTGGACACTGGGTTGCGGAATCGTGGGGATTCCCGCGCTGGTCGGCCTCTTGCTCATTGTCCCGCGCCGCGAAGGCATCGTGGACGACACGGTCCACGCCGTCCCGGCTACCTGATCGCTCGCAAGGAGAAGATGATGACTACGTTCCGGGTATGGCTCGGGGCGCTCGGCGCGCTCGTCCTCGCGATACCGGCCTTCGCGACGGACGAAGCGTTCGAGCTGGCATTACGGGCCGAGCGGGAGAGGCCGTGGGCTGCCCGGTTCGAACGCGATGCGTTCCTGGTCCGCCCGGCGATAGCCGACGTGACCATGTCGCCGGACGGCAAGCGATTCGCATTCATCCGCGGAGTCGACGACAGGCGTGGGCTGTGGCTGGCGGCGATCGATGGAACCGAAAGACAGGTACTCGCCTCCACCGACGCGACCGGCATCGCATGGACACGCGACGGCCGCTGGCTGCTGGTCGTTTCCGCGCGACGCCTGTTCGCTGTCGCCGCCGCGGGCCAGGGTGGTTCGCGCCTGCTGGCCGAACTGGGTGGCGCGGAGGAGCGTGCCTTCATGGACGCCGATCCGGCGCGGGACGCCGCGGCGATCGTACGCGAACGTTCGCTTGAGGCGGCCGGTTCGACGAGGTCGTGGCGGCTCGTGCGCATCGACAACGAAGGGCGCCGCGAACTGCTGGCGGAGACGCCGGACCGTATCGGTGGCTATGCGCTCGATGGAAACGGGCGGCTCGCCTTTCTCCAGGTCATGCACGATGACAGGATGGTGACGTGGCGGCTCGATGCGGACGGCGCCAGGCACGAGGCGCTGCATTGCGAAGAAATGCATCGCTGTGGTCTGTGGCCACGTCTCGACGGCGAAGGAAGGCCATGGTTCGCCAGTGACATCGGTGGCAGTCTGCGCCGTCTGCAGCGGCTGGAACGCGACGGAACGCTCAGCGACATGCTTGCCGATCCACGGGGTGAGGCCGACCTGGCCGATCTGGTGGCCGACCCGTCGTCGGGGCTGCCGATGCTCGGGGTGTTCCGTGGAACCGTGGCCATCAATCGGGGCATCGACCGCACGACGCAAGCGCACATCGATGCCATCGAACGGCACTATCGTGGGCGCGCCGTGACGCTTCAGCCCGGACGGTCGCATTGGCTCGTGGTGGAGCGGGGAGGCGCCCTGCAAGGGGCCCGTTATCACCTCTACGACCCCGTGGGCGGGCACTTCAGCGACATCCTGGACGACATGCCGCGCCGCGCGCGCGACGGCGGCATGGCCCAATGGCTTCCGGAGCCCGCCATGGCACGGCAGCTGCCGTTCTCCTGGACCGCCTCCGACGGAATGCGCCTGCACGGTTTCGTGCGTGTGCCGCCGGGCCTCGATCCCGCGGGTGTCCCGCTTGTGGCCATGATCCACGGCGGCCCCTGGGGCCAGGTCGCCCCGGAGGAATTCGGCACGGGTTATGCGCAGTTCCTGGTGAACCGGGGTTACGCGGTGTTCGAGCCGAACTTCCGAGGGTCCACCGGTTTCGGTCGCGACTACATGCTCGCGGCCAAAGGCGACTTCGGCAACGGCCGCGTCCAGCAAGACATCGTCGAGGGCACGCAGGCCTTGCTCGCCGCAGGCGTGGGCGACGAAAGCCGTGTCGGCATCGTCGGTGCCTCCTTCGGTGGTTACTCGACGCTGCTCGGGCTGACCTGGCAGTCCGAACTGTTCCACGTCGGCGTGGCGTTGGTGCCGCCGGCCGATTTCGCATGGGATCTCACATGGATCACGCGCACGCGCGAAGCGCAGGTGTTGTCGGCGGTGCTTCCGTTCGAGCGATGGATGTCGTTGGTTGCGCTCGACCTGGGCGACCGTGAGCGCATGGGCAGCCTGCACATGCAATCGCCTCTCGCGAATGCGGCACGCATGAACCGCCCGTTGACGATACTCGCCGGTGGCGACGACCAGCGCGTGGCCCTGCGCGGAGTGCTCGGCTACGTGGCGCGGCTGACCTTGCTCGGCAAGGACGTGACGCTGCTGGTGGACCCGGTGGCGGGACACCAGAACGAACGCGCCGTGGCCCGCGAAGCGGGCATGTATCTCATGGCCGAGGCGCTGCGCGGGCCGTTCGATGGGGTAGCGGAAACACCTCCCGATCCCACCCTGCGGGAATACCTTATGGATAACCTGCGCGTGACGGGTGGCCATGTGGCATCCGCTGCGCATGGCATCACCACGGCGTCATCCGCCACCCCGCCGGCGTTGGCGAAAGACGGTCGGTGAGCCGAAGGCGATCAAGGAAGATTTCGTCATGCGACACCACCACGAGCGAGCCTTCGTACTGTTGGAGCATCGTCTCCAGTGCCTCGAGCGAGGCAAGGTCGAGGTGGTTGCCGGGTTCGTCGAGAAGCAGCAGTTGCGGTGGCGGGTCGGCGACCAGTGCCAGCGCGAGGGCGGCCTTGAGGCGCTCTCCCCCGCTCAGTTGGGCGGCAGGCACCGCTACCTTGTCCGCATCGAGTCCGAGCAGGGCGAGCCGCAGGCGTAGGGCATCCTCGGCCGCCGCGGGATTCGCTTCCCGCATGTGGTCGATCACGGGACGGCACGCGTCCAGCGTCGAAAGCCGCTGGTCCAGCCAGGCCACGGGAACGGGAACGTCGACATGCCCGCCCCGCGGCGCGACTCGTCCGGCGAGCACCTGCAGCAGGGTGGACTTGCCGCTGCCGTTGGAACCCACGACGCCGACGCGTTGCCCGCCCATGAGGACCAGGTCGGCGGTACCTGCCGCACCACGCACGAAAGGCAGCTCCACGCGCTCCAGCAGAGCCACCCTGCGTCGTGCCACGTGCGTGGCGTTCGGGGCCAGCACGGAGAGCGGCGCCTCGCTTTCCACTTGCCGCGCCGCTTCCGCGACCCTTTGGGAAAGCGTGTCGCGCGTGATTTCTTGTTGCCGCTTCAGTTTTCCGGCCGAGCCTTCGCTCCGGCTCTTCCGCCCACCGAGCAAGATGGGCGCCTGGTTGGCCCGGCTGGCATCACGTTGCCCGCGGGCCTGTCGCTGCGCCTGCCTTTCCTGCTGCTCGCGCAGCGCTTGCTCGCCACGCTTACGTTCTGTCTTGCGCGCATCGAGTGCGCGTTCGGCAGCCTGCCGTTCCTCGCGACGTACCTGCTCGTAAAAGGCGTAGTCGCCTCCGTAGCTACGCAAGCCCCGGGATGACAGTTCGACGATGCGCTCCATCGGGCCGAGCAGTTGCCGGTCGTGGCTGACGACGAGGAGACCACCCTGCCATCCTCGTAACCACTGCATCAGCGCCAGGCGGCCTTCATGGTCGAGATGGTTGCTCGGCTCATCCAGGATCAGGTAATCCGCAGCGTGCAGGCGTGCGCCGAGCAAGGCCACGCGCATGGCTTCGCCGCCGCTCAGGGCGTGGGTCGGGCCTCGCGCGTCCACATGGGCGAGGCCTTCCGCATCGAGCGCGTCGCGAAGCTGTTCGCGCACGGTCCATCGATCGCCCACCGCGTCGAAGTCGCACTGGTCGGTGCTACCCGCCTCGATCCGTTCCAGCGCAGCGATCATGTCGCCGGCACCGGCGAGCGTGGCGACCGATTCGTCGGGATCATCGGCTACGCGCTGTGCGAGGTAATGGACGGAAGCGGCGCGGACACATCGCCCGCGCACCGGCTCCTGCCGTCCGGCAAGGATGCGCGCGAGCACGCTTTTGCCCACGCCATTGCCGCCGACCAGGCCTGTGTGGCGGTCGTCGAACGATTCGGAGAGGTCGGAGAAAAGTGTCCTGCCATCGGGTAGGACGCAAGTGACGCCATCGAGCGTCAGGTAGGTCATCGTCATGTGCGATCTCGTCATGCCATCCGCTTCCCGCCTTGGGGAAGATCGAAACTCGCCCTGGGAGGGCAATGGCATTACTTGCGCATGGGACCGATACCTGGATAAAGCGGGGGAGGTGGGGATCTTACATCGATGACGATTCGCTTGCAGGGGTGACGATGCGTGAGACGACCTCCGCCAACGAGGCCTGGGAATACGGTTTGGCCAGGCGTGGCAGGTCCAGTTGTGGGCCTGTGGGCAAGTCCGCGTAACCGGTGGCCATCACCACGGGCAGCCCGGGATAGCGTTCGCGCAGTTGCACGGCCAGTTGCATGCCCGTCATGTGCGGCATCGCGTGGTCGGTGATGACCAGGTCCACGCACTGGTTCTCGAGCAGGCTGAGCGCTTCCTCTCCCGAACGGGCGGGAATCGCCGCATAGCCCAGGTCTTCGAGCATTTCCACGGTGGTGGCACGCACGAGTTCGTCGTCGTCCACGGTCAGGATACTCAAGGTGCGTGACGATGCGCAGCGACCGGTTGCGGGGCCGGAGGACGCTGATGCCACCGGCACCTCCGGCAACGAGGGCGCGGCGGGTAACCAGATCTCGGCCGTGGTGCCTTCGTCGACGCGGCTATGCAGGAGCAGTGCACCGCCGAGTTGCTCGGCGAGCCCGTGCACCATCGACAAACCCAGTCCCGTGCCCTTGCCGACGCCCTTGGTGGTGAAGAAGGGCTCGATGGCGCGCTCGAGCGTGTCCTCGTCCATGCCCGAACCGGCGTCGGATAGTGCCAGGCGGACGTAATGACCTGGTGCGACAGGTCCGCTGCCATCTCCTACCCAGGTCTCGTCCGTGGCGATGACGATGGTGCCCGCGCCATCCATGGCGTCTCGCGCGTTCACGGCGAGATTGAGCAAGGCCGACTCGAGTTGATTCGGGTCGGCCTCCACCGCGGGAAGTCGCGGGGCGAAGTGGGTCTCCACGGTCACGGTGCCGCCGAGCGATCGCTGCATGAGTTCCTTCATGCCTTCGACCAGCGCGCGGAGGTCGACCCGTTCCTTCTGCAATTCCTGGCGCCGGGCGAAGGCGAGCATGCGCCGGGTAAGCGTGCTTCCCCGTTCGGTACCTGCGCGCGCGTTGTCGAGCAGGCGCAGCAGCAACGGTTCCTGTGGCATGCGTTCCCGGAGCAGTTCGAGGCTGCCTTGCACCGCCATGAGCAGGTTGTTGAAGTCGTGCGCGATGCCACCGGTGAGGTTGCCCAGCGCCTCCATTTTCTGCACCTGGGCCAACGCCTGTTCGGCTTTCGCGCGCGCAGCGCGGGTGCGCTCCAGGTCGGCCGTGCGCTCTGCGACCTTAGCCTCCAGTTCCTCGCGGAAACGGCGTTCGCTTTCACGGGCCTCGGTCTCGGCCCGTATGCGCTGGGCTTCGTTTTCGCGGACGCGTTCCTCGGCCAGGACGCGTTCGGTGGTCTCGGCGACGATCGCGATCACGCCGCCGGGCTTGCCGCTTTCATCCAGTACGGGGGAATAATCCAGGTTCATCCATACCGGCTCGGGCTTGCCGTGCCGGACCAGGGTCAACTCCTGGTCCCTGTAGGCGAGCGTGCCTCCGGCCAATCCCACGCGCATGACGTTATCGTTGAAATCGGCCACTTCCGCCCAGCCCTCGCGTACTTCCGAGCCGAGCAGCGCCGGATGCCGGTTACCGGCAAAAACGGAATAGGCATCGTTGTAGATCATGATGCCTTTCTCGCCCCAGAGCAGCACGATGGGCACCGGCGACAGCAGGAGCATGCCGGTCACGGTGCGCAGGCTCTGCGGCCAGGTTTCCAGCGGACCGAGCCCCGTCCGCGTCCAGTCGAACGCACGTATCAGCGCGCCGGCTTCGCCTCCCTGGTCGAGCCAGGAGAGATCGGTGGGGCCGCCGGTTGGGGCTGGGAAAGCGGGGGTCATCGGCTCCGTTCCGGTGGGGGGACGTGTCGAGGTCGATTTTAACGAAGGGGAATGTGACGGCCGCCGCAAGATCGCTGAACGGTTCCGCTCAGCGCCCCGCCCTCGTGCGCGCGTCGTCCAGGGCACGGCAGAGGGTAGCCACGCCGGGCAGGATGGAGGGGGACGGCAGGGCCAGGGTCGGCGCGTCGATCGCGAAGACGTTGTCGTGCTTCACCGCGCCGAGAAACGACGACGCCTTCCAGGCGTTCAACGATTCTCCCTCTCCACCACCGCTCAGGATGACGTCGGGATTGCGTGCCAGTACCGCTTCGCGGCCGACGGTGGGGGCGGCCTGGTCGAGGTCGGCGAAGATGTTGTCGCCACCACAAAGGACGAGGGCGTCGTCGATGATCTGTGCGCGGCCGACGGTCATCAATGGCCGGTCCCATATCTGGAAGAACACCTTCAAGTGCTTCTTGCCCGCGAAGGTGGTGCGCAGCCGATCGAGTTCCGCTTCGAAGGCGCGGGCATTCCGATTGGCGATATCGTCGGTACCGGCCAGCCTGCCAAGCTGGCGCGTGGTCGATGCCACCTGGGCGAGCCGTGTCGTTTCCGAATAGAACACGGGAATGCCCAGGCGGGTCAGCTTTTCCACCTGTGCCGCGGAATTGCCGCTCTTCCATACCACGACGATGTCGGGCTTCAGGCCAACGATGCGCTCGAGGTCGATCATGGTCGCATCGCCCACCACCGGCACCTTCTTCGCCTCGTCCGGATGGTCGCTGAATCGCGAGGTGCCGACGACATAGGCACCCGCACCGGCCGCGAAGAGTGCGTCGGTGATGTTCGGTGCGAGGCTGACGATGCGATGCGCGGGACGCGGCAACGTGACGGTACGGCCGGCGTCGTCGACGACGGTGACCGGCGTCGCAACGGCGGTGGCGGCGAAGAACAGCCCACACAAGGCGATGAGTCGCGTCATCGAGGCGATCCGTTGAGGCGTTCGGCGCGGAAGAACAGTTCGTCGCCGAGCGTAACGCCGTGGATGGGATGGTGGAAGGCGGCACTGAGGTGTTCACTGGTGACGACATCGTCCTTGAGGCCGGCCAGGGCGGCGCCCTTGCCATCCAGCAGCACGGCGTGGGTCGCATGCTGGAAGGCGAGGTTGATGTCGTGGACCGTATAGATCACCGACTTGCCATGTTCGGAGGCGGCACGCATCAGTTCGTGCAAGGTCTTCATCTGGTGATGCAGGTCGAGCGAGGACAGCGGTTCGTCGAGCAGCATGATGTCGACGTCCTGGGTGAACAACGTGGCGATGTTCACCCGTTGGCGTTCGCCGCCGGACAGCGTGGTGATGTCGCGCTCCGCCAGCGCCTCCAGTTCGAAGGTGCGTAATGCGCTCTCCGCGTGGCGGGTGTCCTCGTCGCCCCAGGCCCAGAAGGGCAGGCTGGGATGGCGGGCCGACATCACGGCTTCCATGACCGTGAGACTGAAGGCATCCACGATCGTTTGCGGGAGGAAGCCACGCCGGCGTGCGATCTCGATCGGGCGATACGAGGCGACGTCACGGCCTCCGAGCGCCACCCGGCCACCATCTGGCGCACGCAGGCCCGCCAGCGTGCGCAGCAGGGTGGACTTTCCCGCTCCGTTGGGACCGAGCACGCACCAAACCTGCCCCGGCGCGATACGCATGTCCAGCTTGCCGACGAGCGAGCGTCCCCGCATCGACACGGCCAGCGATTCGGCGACCAGCTCGATGCTCACCGCCGCCGCACCAGCAGGAACATGAAAGTAGGCACGCCGATGATCGCCATCACCGCGCCGACGGGCAACTGGATGGGATCGGCGACGATGCGTGAGATCGTATCGGCCACCACGACCACGATGCCGCCGCAGATCGCGCAGGCCGGCAGCAGCACACGCTGGTCGTTGCCGACGATCCGGCGCAGCGCATGCGGTACCACCAAGCCGACGAAACCCACGGTTCCCGCCGTGGTCACCGCCACGGCCGTGGCCAGCGACGCGATGGCGAAGATCGCCGACTTCACGGCGTTCGGCCGGACGCCCAGGGCGCTGGCCGATTCTTCCCCACGCATCAGCAGATTGAGCTGGCGTCCCAGGGGGGCGATCAGGAGCACGCAAGCGAGCAGCGTCACGGCCGGCAGCAGCCAGTTGGCCACGCCGCTGAGGTCGCCCATCATCCAGAACAGCATGCCGCGCAGGTTCTTGTCCGGCGCCAATACCAGCATCATGCTGACGATCGCGCCCAGGCCGGAGGCCAGCATCACGCCGATCAGGATCAGGTCGGTGGAGTCTTCGCGTTGCGCGGCGCGTGCGCGGGCAAGCAGGTCGCGATGGGCGAGCACGAACACCGCGATGCACGCGAGAAGGGCCCCCGAGGCCGCACCCAGGGCGGTCGCCAACGCACCGGCCCCTGCCAGCATGGCGCCGAGCGCGCCCACGGCGGCGCCACCGGAAAGGCCGAGCGTGTATGGGTCAGCCAACGGGTTGCGCACGAGGATCTGCATGAGGCATCCCGAGACGGCCAGCAGTCCGCCGACACCGTAGGCGGCCACCGCGCGCGGAAGACGAAGCTCCCAGACGATGGCGTGCATCGGCGTATCCGATGGCGACACCAGCGCCTGCCATGATGCGGCGATGGTGGAATCGCCGCCGCCGATGAGCACCGAACCCAGTAGCACCGCGAGCCCGCAGGTGAGCAGCGCCAGCCAGAGCCGGAGGGCGGAGAGGAAGGTCGTCATGCGGGGCGCCGTGGACTCACGCATCGGGCCGCTCCGTATCCGCGATGCCCGTGCTGGGCCATGCGATGCGGTAACGCGTGCTGCGGCCTCCGCCAGGCAGGCGCACGATCATTCCCTTGTCGAGCAGGTCGCCCAGGTGACGCGTCGCGGTGGCCTTGGAGACCTTCGCGACGGCCTGGTACTGCGAGGCGCTGATGCCTTGCGGGAATCCACGGTCCCCTCCGTCGAGCAGGCGATTGAGCACTTTCACCTGTTCCGCCGAAAGCTCGTGTGTACGGTGCTCACGCCAGAAGCGGCTCTTGCCCATCACGCGGTCGATATGGGCCAGTGCCAGTTCGAGGCTTCGCAGCAACGTCCGCAGGAACCATTCGAGCCACGACGTGATGTCCAGGCCGGCGCGCTGGCTTGCTTCCAGCACGTCGTAATAGCCCCCGCGATCGTCGAGGATGCTGGTGGCCATCGTGTAGAAGCGGATGGCCTGGTGTTCCGCTTGCGCAAGCGCCAGGTCCGTGAGTGCTCGGGTCATCCGCCCGTTGCCGTCGTCGAAGGGGTGCAGCGTCACGAACCAGAGGTGGGCGATGCCGGCGCGAAGCAGGGGATCGAGCGCGGAGTTCTCGCGACTGGCCGAAAACCAGTCAAGGAAGGCATCGACCTGATTTTCCAGCCCGGATCGGGGCGGCGCCTGGAAATGGACACGAGGCTTGTCCATTCGGCCGGAAACCACTTGCATGGGTTCCTCACCGCGCAAGGCCCCGATGCGGATACGCAGGGGCAGGATGTTTCCACCCTTGGGAAAAAGATAGGTATGCCAGTGCAGCAGGCGGGGGAGATCGAGCGGGTCGCGGTAGTTCCTCGTGGCGTCCAGCGTGAGTTCGGCCAAGCCCTCGCTGCGCGCACTCCGCCGGCCGGAAACCTCATCATCAAGGCCGAGGCGGCGCGCCAGCGACGAACGCACCGATCCGACGTCGAGATCCTCCCCCTCGATGGCGGATGAGGCCACGACGTTCTGTAGCAAGGCGTCGAGTTCGGTGCCTGCTTCCAGATCCGCGTCCACTGCGCCGGCGGCGCCCAGCAAGCGGCCCTGGGCGAGCTGGCAGGCGCGCAGGAGGGGCGCGACAGCCTCTTCTTGCCAGCGAAAAGCCGGCCAGTCCGAGCGCTGCCAAATCCAGCTTGGGTCGTTCATACCGCTGCCGTGAGCCGATAAACCGAGCCATTCGGCTCATTTCGTGAGCCGAATATACGCTCTATTCGGCTCACGACCAAGGCTCACGCGACAGGGAAACGTATCTCCGCAGCCGCTTTGACCCTCGCGCGGGGGCCGAAGCTGCTGATATTGCTGAGCGTACGGTTGTGGTGGGCAATGATCTGGGCGGCGGTGAGCACCCCGTTGTCTAGGGTCGAGTGCGCGTCCCCTGCAAGCGTGACGGGAAAGCCCAGGGCCAAGGCGCGCCGCACGGTCGTGTCGATGCAGAAATCCGTCTGCAGCCCGCAGACGACGAGGTCGGTCACTTCCAGCCGTTCCAGTATCTCGCTCAGTTCCGTCTTGTGGAACGCGTCCGGCGTGGTCTTGCGCACTCGGATATCGCCATCGGCGGCCGCGAGCCCCTGCGCCAATTGCCAGCCGTCGCTGCCGAATACCAGTGAGCCTTCGTCTTCTTCGTGCTGGATGAAAATCACGCTGGCGCCGCCGATCTTCGCGTTGGCGATCAGCATGTTGACGCGCTTGAGCATGTCCTTGATGTCGAACGCCTCTTCCTCGCCGGAACAGAGCGCTTGCTGCATGTCGATGACGAGCAGGGCCGTGGTCATGTGTGCGCTTCATCCGCCTTTCGAAGATGCCGCACAGTCTGCACCTATATCCGCTTCAGCGGAACGGCGCGTAACATTCAGGACTTCATTTGATGGAGCATCGTCCGTGTCCTACCAAGCCGCATCGAATCGTTACGACAACCTCATGCCTTATCGCCGTTGCGGGCGGAGCGGTATCGACCTTCCCGCCATCTCGCTGGGCCTGTGGCAGAACTTCGGTGGAGCCGACGTCTTCGAGACCGGCCGCGCCATCCTTCGTCGCGCCTTCGATCGTGGCGTGACCCATTTCGACCTCGCGAACAACTACGGCCCGCCTTACGGATCGGCGGAAGAGAATTTCGGACGGGTGATGGCGAGCGACTTCGCACCCTACCGCGACGAACTGATCATCTCGACCAAGGCCGGTTGGGACATGTGGCCGGGCCCCTACGGCGGCATCGGTGGCAGCCGGAAGTACCTCATCGCCAGTCTCGACCAGTCGCTCAAGCGCATGGGCCTGGACTATGTCGATATCTTCTATTCGCATCGTGTCGATCCCACCACGCCCCTGGAAGAGACGATGGGTGCGCTGGCGCACCTGCATCGCCAAGGCAAGGCGCTGTATGTGGGCATCTCCAGTTACTCGCCCGAACTCACGCGCAAGGCGGCCGCCATCCTGGCCGAGGAGCGCGTGCCGTTGTTCATCCACCAGCCCAACTATTCGATGTTCAACCGATGGATCGAGGGTGGCCTGCTCGACACGCTGGATGAACTCGGCACTGGATGCATCGCCTTTTCTCCCCTGGCCCAGGGTCTGCTGACGTCGAAATACCTGAAAGGCATTCCCGCCGATGCGCGCGTCACCCGTGAAGGATCGCTCGGCAAGGAACAGCTCAGCGAAGCGAACCTCGAACGCATCCGCGCGCTCAACGCCATCGCCGAACGCCGTGGACAGACGCTGGCCCAGATGGCGATCGCCTGGTCGTTGCGCGACCCGCGCGTGACGTCCTCGCTGATCGGCGCGCGCACGGTGGAGCAGCTCGACAACTCGCTCGACGCCGTGAAGAGCCTCGATTTCACTGCCGCGGAACTGGCCCAGATCGACGCCTACGCGACCGATGGGGGAACGGACCTCTGGCGGGAGTCGGCGAAGCTCTAGGCCGCCGTGGAATCGCGTTCCTGGCATTCCATGGCGTGCGGATTGGCGTAGTCTTCTCTACACCGCACGCCGTGCGACCGCGATCTCAACCAAGGAGGCGATATGAGCAAGGGTATGGATTCGAAGAAAAGCGACAAGAAGAAGCCGGCCAAGACGATGAAGGAAAAGAAGGCCGCCAAGGACGAGAAGAAGCGGAACCTCAAGTAGCGGCCCGACACCGGGTCGCCGTGGAGGGAGGAATGATGAGCCCTGTCGCAAAGGAGCCGGCCGCATGATGTCCATGGACATCGGTGCGGCCATTTACGGCATGGGCGCCGCGCTGATCGTCGGCTTGCTGGTGGGCCTGGAGCGCGAGCGCGCCAAGGGTGACGGGCCGGAGCGTGAGCCCGCGGGTATCCGCACGTTCGCGTTGCTCGGCCTTTGCGGAGCCGTCGCCACCCTTCTCGGCGCGGTGGTCACCGCCGTGGCTGGACTCGCGATCGGCACGATGATGCTTGCCTCCTACCGCCGCACCCGTGACCGCGACCCGGGCCTGACCACCGAGATCGCCATGCTGGCGACCTTCCTGCTCGGTGCCCTGGCGATGTCGTCGCCGCCGTTGGCGTGCGGCGTTGGCGCCGCCGTGGCGATCATCCTCGCCAGCAAGCGGCGTCTTCACCACATCAGCAGGCACCTGATCAGTGGGCAGGATCTGCACGATCTCCTGCTGCTGGCGGGAGCGACATTCATCGTGCTCCCCCTGCTGCCGGACCGTACGCTCGACCCCTGGCATGCGCTCAACCCGTATCGCCTGTGGCTCCTGGTGATCGCGGTGATGGCGGTTTCGGCCGTGGGTTACGTCATGTTGCGGGCGCTTGGCTCGCGCTCGGCGGTCGCGTTTGCCGGGCTGGCGGGCGGTTTCGTGTCGAGCACGGCCACGATCGTTGCCATGGGCGATCGGGCACGCGCTACTCCAGAGGTGGTCGCGGCGGCATCGAGCGGGGGAGTGGCGTCGAACGTCGCCACGTTCGCGCAGCTGGCGGTGGTCGTCGGCATGCTCTCTCCGCCTCTGCTTGCCCATCTGGCCCTGCCGTTGGCGGTGGCGGGAGGCGTTGCCATCGGCATGGCGCTCCTGCTCGGCTTTCACTCCAGTGCTTCACCTTCCGACACCGCGGCCTTCGCGGGCAAGCGTCCATTCGAACCACGGTCCGCCATTCGTTTCATGCTCATGTTTGCCGGCATCATCCTGTTGGCGGCCATCATTCGGGATTATCTGGGAAGTACCTCGATACCCTGGGTGCTGGCGATGTCGGGTATCGCCGATGTCCATGCGGCGGCGGCGTCGGCCGCGCAAATGGTTTCGTCCGGCAAGGCCACGATCGAGACGGGCGAGCAGGGCGTACTGGCGGCGCTGGTGGCGAATACCCTGCTCAAATGCGTGCTTGCGGTGTTCCGTGGAGGTCGTGAGTATGCGCTGCGCCTGGTGCCGTGCGTGCTCGCCGCCACGGCGGTCTTCGCGATCGTGCTTGCTATCGATTGATCGGCACACCGGCTTCGACGGGGAGTCGTCGTGTCAAGCCGAGGAACAGCATGGACACGATGCTGCCCAGCGACGCCAGAAGCATGTCCTGCTGCGCATCCCAGGGATCGCCTTGCGTTCCCAGGTATTCCTGGCCCAGGTCACCCCCGAATGCGGTAGCCGCGGCCCACTCCACCAGCTCGTAGATCAGCGCGTGGGACATGATGAAGGTCACGGGAAGGATCCAACGCCATATGCCGCGCGGCGGTGCCCGCTGTGCAAGGAGGTCGGCGGCTGCGGGAGTAATCAGCAGTCCGTACGAAAAATGTACAAGGCGGTCGAAGTCGTTCCGCGTCAGGCCGAGCAGGCTGTTCAACGTCACGCCGAAGGCGTCGGCAAACCACTGGTCGTAAGGGACGTTCGAGTAGGTGTAGTGCGCCCCGGTCTCGTGCAGGATCAGGAACACGAAGAGCGACACATAACTGGCGTTGGATAAACGCAGCCGGCGGTAGCCGAAGACAAACAGCGGCAGCGCCACCGCGACGACGGCATTTTCAAGCAGCCAGTCCGCCCAGACAGCCGGTGCGATGGCTGAAATCACGATGACGACGATCGAGCCGATAAGCAGGGTGACCGGCAGGCGTTGTCGATTCACGGGACCGCCGCGATGGACGGTGTGCCGTCCTCGACATTTTTCCGTTGGCCACCCAGGAACACGAGCCAGCCGGCGACACCCGCTGTCAGCGAGCCGAGCAGGATGCCGAGCTTCACTTCCAGTCGTCGGAGGGGCGACCAGATCGGCTTCCTCGTCATGCGGCATCCATGGTGTCGTGGCGTCGGGGGGCGGAGTGAACCGGCGAGCCACCTACGATATCCGACGCACGCTGTGAAACAAAAGGGTAAAATCAGCCTCTTTGACCAGTAGAACCGTGCAATCTTCCCAACGGACGATGGTCCGGGGACCGACGTTCATCCGCCTGCTTGCCCGGCTCACGGACGTTGAGACCCCGCCCTCCAGCCAATCGCTGTCGGACCGCTTGAGCCAATGGCTCGAATGGACCCACGCCATCGCGCTCTCCACGGCCCTCGACGGCGCGCCATCGGCGCCGGCGGAGAATGTGCCGGTTTTGGGCGGGGCGCAGGAGGAGTGCACTCGCGCCCGGGCATCCCTGGTGAACGCCATCACGGGAGCGCGCGAACTGGTTCTTTCCGGCGATCGCGAGGTGGGGCGGGGCGTTGGCGTGGACGAGACGACCGACTACACGCTGTTCCGCCAGCGATACCTCGCCCTGCAAAGGTCGATGCAGGCCACGACAGGCAAGCTGCGGGGCCGCCTTCGGGACATGCTCGCGGTGGAATCGCCCGCGCTGGCCCGGTTGGCGGAGGTCGACGCGGTGATGGAACTCGCATTGAGCCCGCGCGAGCAGACGTTGCTGGGTGCCGTGCCCGCCGTGCTCGGGGGGCACTTCGATCGCCTTCGCCATCGGGAGCAGGCGGGATCGGGCGCATGGATGGACGTATTTCGAAAGGACATGCGGAGCGTCCTGCTCGCCGAACTGGATGTTCGTTTTCAACCGGTCGACGGCCTGCTTGCAGCGCTGCGCGCCAGCTAATTGGGTAGTCATGTTCAGAAATCCTCTTTACTTCGCCGTGTTCCTCGTCGGCCTCGCCGCCATCGGCTGGATCGGCATCGGCTACGTCGGCTCGAATCCGCTGGGTGCGGCGGTCGCAGGGCTGATCGGTGCCTGTTACCTCGTCGGCGCGGTCGAATTGCACCGCTATCGCCAGGCCTCGCGGTCGCTGCGGCTGGCGGTGGCCGACCTGTCCGCGCCGCCGCCGAGCCTGGCGGCCTGGCTCGACTCCTTGGACACCAGCCTGCGAAACCCGGTGCGCCTGCGCATCGAGGGTGCGCGCGCGGCCATGCCCCCACCGGCATTGACGCCTTACCTGGTTGGCTTGCTCGTCTTGCTGGGCATGCTGGGCACGCTGCTGGGCATGATGGCGACGCTGAGGGGAACCGGCATCGCGCTGGAAAGCGCGACGGACCTGCAGGCGATCCGTGGCTCGCTCGCGGCGCCCGTGAAGGGACTTGGCTTCGCTTTCGGCACGTCGATCGCGGGCGTGGCCGGTTCCGCGATGCTCGGGCTGCTCTCGGCCTTGTGCAGGCGCGAGCGGCTCGAGGCGGTACAGCTGCTGGATGTGAAGATCGCCACGACCCTGCGCATCCATTCACAAGCGCACCAGCGTGAGGAAGCCTTCAGGCTCCTGCAACGGCAAGCCGAGTCGATGCCCGCCCTGGTCGACCGCCTGCAAGCGATGATGGCGGCTATCGAAAAGAACAGCCTCGCCGCCGGTGACCGCCAACTCGCGAACCAGGAGGCATTCCATGCCTCGACCGATGCGATGTACACGCGCCTCGCGTCGTCGGTCGAGGCGTCGCTGAAGGACAGCGTCGCCGAAAGCGCGCGCGCGGCGGGTGAGACGCTCCAGCCGGTCATCGACGCCACCATGGCCGGACTCGCGCGCGAAGCGGCGTCGTTGCACGACACCGTGACGAAGGCCGTACAGCGGCACCTCGACGGTCTCACGGCAGGCTTCCAGGCATCCACCGCGACGGTCGCCGGCCTCTGGAACGATGCCCTGGCGGAGCAACGCCGTACGAACGAAGCCCTGGCGAACGATCTGCGCGGCTCGCTGGAAGCGTTCACCCATACCTTCGAAGCGCGTTCGACGGGCGTCGTGGAATCCATCTCCGCGCGTTTCGAAGCCACTTCGATCGATACGGCGGCCGTGTTCGAGCGACACGCCGCGTCGTTGGTGGATGCCGTCCGTCAGTCGCATACCGACCTGCAGGATGCACTGGCATCGCGTGACGAAGAACGGCTCACGTTGTGGGCCGACACGCTTGCCCGCACCGCCGGTGACATCACGGCACAGACCAGGGCGGACGCCAGCGCCACCATCGCCGAGATCTCACGCCTCGTCGAAGCCGCCTCCGAGGCACCCAAGGTTGCCGCCGAAGTGGTTGCCGAACTGCGGCAGAAACTTTCCGACAGCATGGTTCGCGACACGGCGATGCTGGAGGAGCGGAGCCGCTTGCTGGCGACGCTGGAAACCTTGCTCGATGCCGTGAACCACGCCTCGACCGAGCAACGTGCCGCCGTGGACGCGCTGGTGGCGACATCGGCCGATTTGCTGGAGCGTGTGGGTACGCGATTCACCGACCAGATCGAGGCCGAGACCGGCAAGCTGGCGTCGGTCGCCGCACAGGTCACCGGCAGTGCCGTCGAGGTGGCGAGCCTGGGCGAAGCGTTTGGCGCGGGTGTCCAGTCGTTCGGCCAGTCGAACGACGCCTTGATGGAGCGACTGGACCGGATCGCCACCGCACTGGACAACTCGCTCGTGCGCAGCGACGAACAACTGGCGTATTACGTGGCGCAAGCGAGGGAAGTCGTCGATCTCAGCGTACTGTCGCAAAAGCAGATACTGGATGACATGCAGCGTCTCGCCGCGCAGCGCGTGTCCGCCATGGATGAAACGGCATGAGCGACGACGTCGAGTTCGAGTCGGAATCCGCGGCGCCCATCTGGGCCGCGTTCGGCGACCTGATGTCGGTGTTGTTGGGTGCCTTCGTGCTGATCCTGGTGGGCGTGATCGGCATGCAGCTGCAACTGTCGAATCGATTGGACGAAGAGGTCAGGCGGCGGCAGGCCGAAGCGCAGCGCCGCATGACGCTCGAACAGGCGCTGGCGGTGCCGCTCGCCGCGGGACGCGTCACGCTGGTCGACGGACGCATCGGTATTCGCGGTAGCGTGCTCTTCGCGCTGAATTCGGACCAGCTCCAGCCTGAAGGGCGCGAACTCCTGAAGAGCCTCGCGGCTCCGCTCACCCAGTACCTGGCGTCTCGAAACGAAGTGTTGATGGTCAGTGGCTTCACTGACGACCAGCCGGTGCGCGATAGCAACCGCCATTTCGCCGATAACTGGGAACTGTCCGCGCAGCGTGCGCTTACGGTGACGCGTGCGCTGATCGCCGAGGGCGTCCCGGCGCCGTCCGTGTTCGCCGCCGCGTTCGGTGCCGAACAGCCCGTCAGCCCCAACGCCACCGACGAGGGTCGCGCGAAAAACCGGCGCGTGGAGATAGCACCGATTCCGAAGCCGTCGACGGCTACCGTGGCGTCCCATGGACCGTAGCGTGTCGCGTGCTCGCGGTCCGCTGGGGCAACTGGTGGACGAGTTCGCCGGCGACGCGGCATCCCGCGCCTATCCCGAGCTTCCCGCACTCGATGATTTCCGGAAGATTTGGTCGAGCCTGCGTGCCGAGAGTCAACTGAGGCAGACGCTGGAGTACGTGCCCCGGAACGCCGGGCCGCTCAACTCGAACGCCCTGGTGCACCGGTCGATCGAACTCATGCGTGAATTATCACCGGGATACCTGAGACACTTCCTTTCCTATGTCGATGACCTGGCGTGGATGGAGCGGGTGACAGCCGCAGGCCCCTCGGCGGAAAAGGCCGCACCCCAGGCGGCGAGCATCGGGAAGCGGGCCAAGGGCAAACGCGTCCGTCGATAGTCCATGTCGATTTGGGATATTCCCGTTCGTCGTAGGCAATGAGGACTCCACCTCGCCACGAGAATTTCCCATGACCGGCACCGTTCGCCTGCATCGCGTATTCACCGCTCCGGCCGAGCGCATCTACCGCGCCTTCCTCGACGCCGCCGCCACGTCCAAATGGCTGCCGCCCGATGGCTTCACCTGCACCGTGCACGAGCTGGACGCGCGGGTTGGCGGTAAGTATCGGATGACCTTCACGAATTTCTCCACCGGCAACGGCCACGGCTTCGGTGGCACCTACCTGGAACTGGTGCCGAACGAACGTATCGTCCACGACGACCGTTTCGACGACCCCAACCTGCCCGGTAGCATGGTCACGACGATCAGCCTGCGCGCCGTGTCCTGTGGGACGGACGTGCAGATTGTCCAGGAGGGGATTCCCGCCATGATTCCGGTCGAGCAGTGTTATCTCGGCTGGCAGGAGTCGCTGACCTTGCTCGAGCGGCTGGTCGAAGTGGCGATCCCGGACTGACCCAAAGGACATTCACCATGAGCATTGTCATTACCGCGTTCGAACGCTCCCCCGACGGCGGTCTGGGCCTGGCACGCGACACGCGCGTTCGCTGGGCACTCGAGGAAGTGGGCCGACCGTACGGGGTTCGTCTCGTGTCCTTCGGTGCGATGAAGGAGCCCGCGCATCTGGGCCTCCATCCGTTCGGCCAGATTCCCACCTATGAGGAAGGCGACCTCGTGCTGTTCGAAAGCGGCGCGATCATCTTTCACCTCGCCGACCGGCACACAGGCTTGTTGCCGGACGATGCCAATGCCCGGGCTCGCGCCATCACCTGGATGTTCGCCGCGCTCAATACCGTGGAGCCGCCAATCCTGGAACTGGTGACCGCCAGGTTCGTGGAGGGCGACAAGCCCTGGACCCAGGAGCGCATGCCCCTGATCGCGGATCGCATCCGCGGGCGGCTGGACCGGCTCGCCACCCACCTGGGCGCCGCCGAATGGCTCGATGGTGAGTCCAGCGCAGGCGACCTGATGATGGTATCGGTGCTGCTCAGGCTGAGGCCTTCGGGGATTCTCGCCGAGTTTCCCAGCCTTGCCGCCTATGTCGCCCGCGGCGAGGCGCGTCCGGCGTACCAGCGGGCGTTCGCCGCCCAGTTGGCGATCAACGCCGCGCCGGCGCCCGCACCCTGAGCTAGGAGTTCGTCTCTTCGTTGCCCAGCCGCTGCATGATCCGGTCGAACAGCGATCGCCTCGCCAGCGCCTCGTCCAGGCGATCGAGCGCGGCGATCGCGTCATCGGCTTCCGCGTTCACCTCCAGCGCGGCGGCCTCCATGGCTCGCCATAACGGTTGCAGCCGGCGAATCAGCCGCGTGCCCGCGCCGGTCAGCGCCAGGTAGCGCCGCCTCGCGTCGGCGTCGTCGTCTTGCGATGCGATCAGGCCGTTCTTCTCGAGCGACTGCCGCGCCTGGCTTACCGAGACGTGGGTGATGCGCAAGGCGGCGGCGAGTTCGCTGACGGTCATCGGGCCATTGATCGCGAGTTGGTTGAGCGTGCCGAACCAGCGCTGTTCGAAGCGCGTTCCGGCCGTGGCGTAGGCGCGGGTCGCGTCACGGTCGATCGTTTCGGACAGTCGGCGCAGCCGGGCACCGAGCGCCTTGCCGCCCATGCGTGAGGTGTAGTCCATCGCTTGTGTTTCCCAAATCATGTGGCCAGAATGGTAGGCGCCTACATAAATTCTTGCAATGGGCCCATGGCGGCTTTCGGGGAGCGATATGGCACTGACTCGGCGCGATTTCCTTGGAACGGCATTGATGCTGGGTTGTTCTCCGAGGTTGTTATGGGCGGCCGACGCGATAGCGGACGATGGGCAGCGATGGCTGACGCGCTGGCTCGCCGCTTTCAACGATGCGCGCGCGTCCACGTACATCGATTTCGTGCATGACCACGTGCCGTCGCTCGTGCCGTACCTGGACGACGATCTCGGCCTCCGCGAGGCCTCTGGTGGCTTCACCCTGCTCGGCAGCGAGCCGACAGGGCCCGCGGAAATCACCGCCAAGCTGCGTGACCGTCGCTGGGACCGGTTCTCGCGCGTCGTGCTGACCATCGGCAAGGATCGTATCGATGACCTGTCCTTCCAGGGGGCGCAACCACCTGCGGACTTCCGGGTGCGGCGGCTGGGAGAGCGCGATGCCATCGACAGTCTTCGACTCAAGCTCCGCACCGAGGCCGCCGACGGGCGGTTCTCTGGCACGGTTCTCGTCGCGAAAGGCAGAACAATCTTGTTTCGCGAAGCCTACGGTGATCGCGCGATTTCACCTTTGCGTGCGGTTACGCCGAAAACCCGGTTCTGCGTCGGGTCGATGGGCAAGATGTTCCTCGCCGTCTGCGTACTGCAATTGATCCAGCAAGGCCGGATGCGCCTGACCGACACGATCGCGTCGCTGCTGCCGGCTTATCCCAACACAGCCCTGGCGCGGCAGGTGACGGTGCAGCACCTCCTTACGCACAGTGGCGGCACCGGCGACTTCTTCGGCCCCGAGTACGATGCCCATCAGGCCGAGCTGCGGACGCCGTCCGACTTCATGCGCCAATTCGGAAAAAGGGACCCGGCGTTTCCGCCGGGATCGCGCTGGGGATACAGCAACTTCGGATACATCCTGTTGGGAGCTATCGTCGAGCAGGTGACAGGGGCGGCCTGGGATGCCTACATGGATACCCATGTGTTCCGTATCGCCGGCATGACCTCGACCTCGCCGCATGCATCGAGGGAGGGCACCGCCCAACCGTTCACCGGCTCGGCTCAGACAGGCCTCAAGCCACTGCCTTTCTATGTCGGCCTGCCTGCTGGTGGCGGTTATTCAACGATCGACGATCTGCACCGCTTCGGCGTGGCCTTGCGCGGCATGCGCCTGCTCGATGCAGGCCATCTAGGCTTGCTAACGCGCGCCCACATCCCGGCCGGAAGCGCGCAGTGGTCGCTCGGGTTACGCGTGGCCGTCCGCAACGGGGCGACCTACTATGGTCATGGTGGCAGCGCGCCTGGGGTGAACGGTGATTTCGCCATCTATCCCGGCTCCGGCTACCAGACGGTCGTGCTATCCAACCGCGGGCATCCGCATGCCGCCAACGTCGCGGACTATATCGGCGCGCGGCTGCCGTCGTGATCGAGGACGCTCCAGGCCTCATCGAACCCAAGTAATATGGCTCCATGTTGACCCATGTGAACTGCAACGCCGACCATGGGATTTGCCGACGCCATGGATGAGCGACAGCCGGATTCGAACCGCGCGGACATCATCCTCGTCGCGTTGATCCCCCTGCTCGCCGTGGCCGCCTTGTATGCGCAGCACTTCGTGGAGCCCATGGTGGCGATCCAGGCTGCTCCGTCTGTGCGGCCGGTCATGCCGGCGGTCGAAGTCTGGCTGAGCACGGCCGATCATCGCCTGAAGCTGGCGCCGCAGCCCGACATCGATACGAGGTCTCACGATGCCTCGCCCGCCGACATCGTCATCGACGTCAATACCAGGTATCAGACCATGACGGGCTTTGGCGCGGCCATGACCGACTCGTCGGCGTGGCTTCTCCAGAACACCTTGAACGCCCTGCAACGCCGCGCACTGTTGCGCGAGCTATATGGCCCTCCGCCGAACCTCAATCTGAACATGATGCGCCTGATCGTCGGCGCCTCCGATTTCTCGTTGAAGCTGTATACGCTGGACGATATTCCCTTCGGGCAGACCGATCCGCAATTGCAGCACTTCAATGTCGCGCCCAATCTCCAGGACGTGATACCGGTGGTGCGCGAGGTCCTCTCGATCCATCCGGAAATGCTCATCGTCGCTTCGCCATGGAGCGCGCCCGCGTGGATGAAGACCAACGGCAACCTGATCGGCGGGGAACTGCTCGAGCAATACGAAAGCACGTACGCCGACTACCTCGTCAAATACCTCGATACCTATCGCGGCCATGGCATTCCCATATTCGCCTTGACCTTGCAGAACGAACCTGCCTACTCGCCCATCAGCTACCCGGGCATGGTCATGAGTGCGGAGACGCGTGCGCGGATCGTCGCCAGGTACCTCGGGCCGAAGCTGGCAGGGCGAAAGCCGAGAACGGCCATCCTGGACTGGGACCATAACTGGAGCCACCCGGAGCAGCCGTTGAGCGTATTGGCCAACGCTGAAGCCGCGCGCTACATCGACGGCGTGGCCTGGCATTGCTACGAAGGCAGCCAGCATGAGCAGGGCCGCGTGCATCGCCAGCACCCCGACAAGGATGCCTATATCACGGAATGTTCGGGTGGCGACTGGCCGTTGAACATGAATGGCGAACTGCTTTGGTTCACCCGGAACCTGCTGGTCACGGGAACCCGCCAATGGGCCCGTGGCGTCATCTATTGGAACCTGGCGCTGGACGAGAATCATGGCCCGCACTTCGGCGGCTGCCAGGCTTGCAAAGGCGTGATCACGATCGACTCGCAGACCGGGGCGGTGACGCGGAACGACGAGTACTACGCCCTGGCGCACTTCAGCAGGTTCGTCCTGCCGGGCGCGGCGCGAGTGAAATCCAACGACACCGATGCCGACAAGGGCATCGCCAACGTGGCCTTCCAGAACGAGTTCGACGGATCGATGGTCCTGGTGATGGTAAACATCAAGAAGGCTGCGCGCCCCGTTTCGGTGGCCGATGGCCGGTTCCGGTTCGAGTACACGATGCCGCCAGAGAGCGTTGCGACTTTTGTGTGGAATCCGGACTTGCCGGCGGCCCTGGTACGACGTGCCCTGCGATGGTTGGGCCATGGGGGCTCCTCCACGTAGAAGACGTCGGCACGTTTAAACCTTGCCGGAGCGTGTGGCATCCAACCCCTGGTCGCTCAGGCCGGGGAGATGTCGATGAACGTTCTTTCAAGATCGCGGAAGCGAGCGCATCCACGCGCCCCATGGCGGACCGCACTATGGCTGATGGCCTTGTCGATGACGTTTCCGGCATGGGCCGACTGTGGTGACTGTGCCGCTATCGTCCGACGTTTCGTCGCCGAGGAAGGCTTCAATGGCGTGGTACTGGTAGGCCGGGGTTCGCACGTCGACTACTCCGCCGGCTTCGGGGTGGCGGACGCAGCCACGGATCGTGCGCTGACGGCCGACACGCCGTTCGAGTCCGGCTCGATATCGAAGTGGATCGCCGCGATCGTGGTCATGCGATTGGTCCAGCAGGGTCAGCTCGCGTTGGACGAGCCGATCTCCACCTATCTCCCTGACTATCGACGCGATAATGGCGACAAGCTGACACTGCGCAACTTGATGACCCATGCGAGCGGCCTTCCCAACGACATGGATGACGCCATCAAGCGCGACCCGGCCACGCGGACGTTGTCGATCGACCAGGCGGAGGCCGTGCGCCGCTTCGCGAGCGGCGACTTGCGTTTCGAGCCCGGAACGGAATGGGACTACTCGCATTCCAACTGGCTGCTGGTCAAGGCGATCGTCGAGCGGACCACGGGCCGGGACTACGCCTCCCTGGTCGACGGTTACATCGTCCGACCGCTTGCCATGCGCCATAGTGGAACCTTCAGTGGACCCTCGTTGGCGGTGCCCGGCATGGCCCACGGTTACCGGAAACTGACTCCCCAGGCGGAGCCGCTCGACAAGCCTTCGCCGAACTTCATGATGCTCGCCGGTGGATTCTACGCCAGCGCAAACGATCTCTTCACCCTGGCCAACGGCCTCTTCTCAGGCAAGGTGTTATCGCCCGAGTCCATGCGCATCCTGATGACCGTCGAACGCCCTGCCCAGCACTACGCCTTGGGCGGACGTACCAAGACGCTATCCTTTGGCGGCAAGGAGCATCCGGTCGCATGGGAGTACGGGTCCAACGGTGGGTTTCGGATGCTCGTATGGCGCACCATCGACGATGGCCATACCGTTATCTTGATGAATAACACCAGTTTCGACCACATGAAGATCGGAGGGCTGGCCACGGCGCTCATGGAAGCGAGCTATCGTTAGATCGGCTGGCAGCCATGCTAAAAAGAACGTCACACGCCCAACGTCCTGGTCATGGCGTTGCAGAAAGAGGGCGTTCTCGTGTCGACGCGAATCTATTCCGTGCTGCCAGACGGACGTGACCTCGTCGAGACCGTGGTTTATCCAGGAACCAACCGTACGCCCGTCATGCGTGCCAACCACTTCACGCGCGTTCGCTAGACCATACACCCGTAATGACGCGGGTCCGACGAACGATCGGCGTCAGGTCACAGTCGCTCCAGCCGCAGCAGGCGCCCGTCGGATTCGTCGGTGAGCAGGTAGACGGTACCGTCCGGTGCCTGCTTCACGTTGCGCAGGCGCACACCGGTGAGCAGTACTTCCTCGCCGACCACGCGATCACCCTGCAGGTCCAGCCGGAGCAAGCTTCCTGTGCTCAGACCCGCCAGAAGCAAGTCACCGCGCCATTCCGGAAACTGCTTGCCGCTGTAAACGGCCAGTCCGGCGGGTGCGATCGTGCGGTCCGTCCAGGTCCATGCCGGCGCGGTATAGACCGCGCCCGGCAGCGTCCGTGGCACATAGCCGGCATCGCGGTGGCGGCCCGCTGTATGTACGGGCCACCCATAGTTCGCATGGGGCCGCAGCAGGTTGATCTCGTCGCCCCGCGTCGCCCCGTGCTCGGACATCCAGATGCGCCCGTCGCCCGCCTGTGCCAATCCCTGCGCGGAGCGGATGCCCAGCGCATACATCCCCGGCACCGCACCCTTGCCGAAATCGGGATTGCCGCGCGCCGGTTTGCCATCCAGGTTGAAGCGGTAGATCTTGCCGCGTCGATCCGTGGGGTCCTGCGACACGGGTAGCGGAGGGTTGCTGCTTTCGCGGAAATGGCGCTCGCCCACGGTCATGTAAAGGTGACGCTGGCGATCGATCAGTAGTCCACCGCCGTAGTGGAAGCGCTCCGACGAGCGTGGCGTGGCATCGAAGAGCGAGCGTACGTCGACAAGGCGATCGTCGAGCAAGCGCGCGGTGGACAGACGGGTGGTCGTGCCATCCGCACCGCGCGATGTATAAGTGAAATAGATGCGGTGGTTGCGGGTGAAGTCCGGGTGCAGCACCACGTCGAACAGTCCGACATTGTCACCGCGGCCCTGGGCTGCGTTTTCCAGATCGTCGGGCAGGCCGGCGATAGGATGTTTCGTACCGTCCGGGGTGATCCGAACCAGAACACCTTCCTTCTCGCTGACCAGGAAATCTCCGTGGGGCAGGAACGCCATCGACCAGGGGCGCCGGAGGCCCGTGGCAACCGGAACCGTCTCCACCCGGGCCGTCGCCATGTTCGCGGCCAGTATCAGTTCGAGCAGCATCGACGACTCCTTTGGTATGGTGCTTCGCGGCCCTGGCGGACGCGCGTCGGGTGGAAGGAGGGGACAGGTATATGTCGTCCATGAGGCTAGCGGTTGCAGAAGCACCCGGTAGGGCGTTTGCGCCGAAGCGTTCCGCGCGCGCGCCGAGCCGAGTCGCAACCGCCACCCGGCGGAGGTGTCCCGTCTATGCTGTCGACAGGTCGCATCCCTTACGCCATGACTCCTGATTCCGTCGTTCCGAACGATCGTCCGCCGGACCCTGCAGCGGGTACGGTGCCATCGGCACGATCGGCGAATGCGTTGTTCTGGTGGCTCCACGCGGGCGGCTGGGGCGGTGTGTTCCTGGTCAACTATTTCTCCGCTCTCGCCAATGGGAAGCCGGCGGAGTACTGGACGGTGTTGCTCGCCGTGGCTATCGCAGGCTTCCTCGGTACGCTTGGCCTGCGCTATCTGTTGCGTGCGTGCGGTGACCGGCCGCCGGCGCGGGTGGCATGGCTGATGATCGTGCCGGCGGTGCTGATCGCCGCGGCGATGGGGCTCACCTACAAGCTGGTGACCGACCTGGAATGGTGCCGCCAATGCCTGCCCTTCACCCGCTTCGGCTATTTCACTTACGTGATCGGCCAGCTGTACGTGGTGGTGGGCTGGGCCAGTCTCTACCTGGTGATGACCACGTGGCGCAAACTGCGCATGCAGACCGAAGCGGCGCTGGCGGCGACCGCGATGGCCCACCAGGCGCAGCTGAAGATGCTGCGCTATCAGTTGAACCCGCACTTCCTGTTCAACACCCTCAATGCGATCTCGACGCTCGTGCTCGATCGCGACAACGCCACCGCGAACCGGATGGTGCAGGGGTTGAGCGCCTTCCTTCGTCATTCGCTCGATGCCGACCCGATGCAGCGGGTGACCCTGAAGCAGGAACTGGATGCGATCGGCCTCTACCTGGACATCGAAAAGACTCGTTTCGCCGAGCGTCTTCGGGTGGACGTCGAGGTCGAGCCCTCCTGCTGGCCGGCGCTGCTGCCGAGCCTTCTGCTGCAACCGCTGGTGGAGAACGCCATCAAGTATTCGGTGGCCCGGCGAGTGGAGGGCGGCATGATCGGCGTGCGCGCGGTTCGCGAGGGCGACCACTTGAAACTCTCCGTCGTCGACGATGGCCCGGGATGGCCGGGATTGGACCTGGTTGGCGTGCCGACCGACAGTGCGTCACGCGGCACCCGGGTCGGCCTTGCCAATACCCGTGACCGGCTGCGCGTGCTGTATGGGGCGCGGCAGAGCTTCGAGGTGCGTAATCGCGGCGAGGGCGGCTTCGCGGTGACGATGACGCTGCCGTTCGACATCGCGGACGCGTCACGGCAATGACCGCGTCCAGGGCCACGCGGGACAGGATGATCCGGACGCTGCTCGTCGACGACGAGCCTCTGGCGCGGCGTGGACTGGAACTGCGTCTGGCTGGCGAGCGCGACATCGTTATCGTTGGCCAGGTTGGTGACGGCGCGGCGGCGGTGCATGCGGTGTCGGAACATGCCCCCGACCTGCTGTTCCTGGACGTGCAGATGCCCGGGCTCGATGGCTTCGCGACCCTTCGCGCCATTCCCGCGCAACGCATGCCGCTGGTGGTGTTCGTTACTGCCTACGACCACTACGCGCTCCAGGCGTTCGAAGCGAGCGCGGTGGATTACCTGCTTAAGCCGGTGGACGATAGCCGCCTGCATCAGGCCCTTTTTCGCGTGCGCGAAACACTGGATCGACGTGAAGCCAGCGATCATCGCGCCAAGCTGCTCGGCCTGATCGGTACACTCAGTGGCCGCCCGGCGCTGACCCTGGACGAGGCGCTGGATACCGCGGGTGCGCGGGAACCGCGCGATCCGGAAGCGCCGTTGGCCATCCGCGACGGAGCACGCACGTTGCGCCTTCCGCGCGCCGGCATCCGTTGGGTCGATGCGGCGGGCGATTACCTCTGCATCCACACCGACCGCGACACCCACGTGCTGCGTACCCCCCTGGGACAATTGGAAGAACGCCTGGGGCCGAATCGTTTTCCGCGCATCCATCGTTCGACGCTGGTCAATGCGGCGCGCGTCGTCGCGCTGCGGCCACATCTCAATGGCGAGTATTTCCTGACCCTGGACTGTGGGCAGGAACTCAAGCTGTCACGCAGCTATCGTGATCGGCTCGCATTGTTCAAATGAGATGATGCGCTGAAAGCCATTGCGCCGAAGCGTGCGAAATCCGCGGTGAAAGCGATTGTCCGAAGGGTCATCGCCAGACATCCTGCGTCGACTTCCCACGGAGACGCGCCATGAACCAGCAACGGATTCGCCGTCTGCTCGCAGCCGCCCTCATCACCCTCACCGCGGGCGCGCAGGCCGTGCCTGCCGATACGCCGGCGATCCGCCAGACGGCGCAGCAGGACCCT
Source organism: Luteibacter jiangsuensis (assembly GCF_030812295.1). Lineage (GTDB taxonomy): Bacteria > Pseudomonadota > Gammaproteobacteria > Xanthomonadales > Rhodanobacteraceae > Luteibacter > Luteibacter jiangsuensis_A. Next base: position 209,765 of record NZ_JAUSSK010000002.1, on the reverse strand, counting down.
GCCGCGCAGGAAGGCATGAGACAGGCTATCCAGTACTACTTCAGTGGACAGGCCACCGGCGAGGCATCGCACATGCGCCAGGCCTTCCTGCCGAGCGCGCGGATCGAGAGTGTGCGCGACGGCAAGTTCACGTCGCTGTCCCTTGACGAGTTCTGCGCGTTCTTCAAGGGCAAGGCCGCGGACAATGAGGCCTCGCGCGTGCGGACCATCGATTTCATGGATGCTTCGGGCAATGCGGGAACCGCCCGGATTACGCTGGATTATGGCGCCGTCGTGATCACCGATTACTTCTTGCTGCTGAAGATCGGCGACGAGTGGAAGATCGCGAACAAGGTTTCGTACTTTGGCCGGAGAGGGTAGGCCGGGTGGGATGACGACTGTCTTGTTCGTTGAACCAAGAAGTGGCCGGTACGGCCCAACCCGTTTTCAGCTACGGGGTGGGTCGATGCTGCAGGTCCTTGTGCCGAGACTCGTACTTGCCATGAGTATCGAAGCACTGGTTCTGGCGAGGTAAGCCAGAGCAGGATTCTCGTTGCCAGGCTGCACCAGCTAGAGTCCCGCGGCCCATTCAATCCGCTCAGCAACCTTATCGAACGGCGCAATGCTCCGTTGTGCACGACACAGCACGATGGCCCCCTCCACGCTTGCGACGATGAGCGTGGCGAGTTTGGCTGCGGACTCGGGTTCGTGGCCTTCGTTTGTCAGCGCGTTCGCAAGCAGCCCTTCCCAGTCGGCGAAAACGGCGGCGGCCGCGGCCAAGGCCTCCTCCGCGACGGCGTCGATCGGCTCCTCTACGGCCACGGCCATGACGGGGCAACCGAGGCGGAAGTCCGAACGCAGGAGAACGTCGCGCCACATCGACAGAAATCCTGCGAGGCCCGCCTTGGCGCCGGCCTGCAGATGGTGCTCCAGGCGCGCGCGCACTTGCGCTCCGGCGAACTTCACCGCCTCGACCACGACCTGCTGCTTGCCACCGGGAAAGTGATGGTAGGTCGAACCGAGCGGCGCGTCGGCGCGCTTGGCCATTTCGCGGATGCTGGTGGCATTGAGGCCGTGCCGCGCCAGCATCTCGGCGGTGGCCGCGACCACGCGTTGGCGGGCGTCGTTATGTCGGGGGCTCATGGGATGACCCTTGTTAAGACAGTCGTCATAGTTTAGCCTGTCTTTTCTATAACAACTGTCATAGAAAGTGCGCCCATGGACACCGCGGCCCTCCCCGAACACCTCACCGCCGCCGACGGCTATGTTCTCGGCGCCACGCGCTATCCGGCTCAGGCCCCTTTGCGTGGAAAGCTGATCGTCGCGGGGGCGACGGCGGTTCCGCAGGGCTTCTATCAGAGGTTCGCGAGCTTCGCCAGCGCGCGTGGCTTCGATACCCTGACCTTCGATTACAGAGGCATCGGGGGCTCGCGGCCGCCATCGCTCAAGGGATTCCGGATGGACCTGCTGGATTGGGGGCGGCTCGACCTGGCCGCAGCCATCGACAGCATGGCGCAAGGGCCGGAGCCGCTGTATGTCGTCGGCCATTCCTACGGAGGGCATGCCTTCGGGCTGCTACCCAATCATCGCAAGGTGACGGGTTTCTATGTCTTCGGCACCGGGGCGGGATGGCACGGCTACATGCCGTTGGGCGAACGGTTGCGCGTGCTCGCCATGTGGAACCTGGTGTTGCCGGTCCTGACATGGTGGAAGGGCTATTGCCCCTGGGAGATGTTGCGCCTGGGAGAGGACCTGCCGGCGGATGCGTATCGCCAGTGGCGCTACTGGTGCCGGTTCCCGCGCTACTTCTTCGACGACCCGGCCATGCAGGGCATCGAGCGGAGCTATGCGGAGGTACGTACGCCGATGGTGGCCGCCAATGCGCTGGACGATCTGTGGGCCTTGCCGTCATCGCGGGACGCATTCGTCCAGGCCTACTGCAACGCGCCATTGCGGCGCGAAGACCTCGATCCCGCGGAGGTTGGCGGAAAAGTGGGCCATATGGGCTACTTCCGTCCGTTGGCCGAGCCGTACTGGCAGGGCGTGCTGGACTGGTTCGCAAGCCTCTCGCCAAAGGCGGCGCCATGAACATGGAGCGATGGCTGCGTCGCTTGAAATGGGTCCTGCTCGCCACGGTCGCGGGGAGCGTGCTCCATTACGCCGATAACCTGATGTTCTTCGAGCAGTACCCGGAGCCAGTCTGGATCAATCGCACGATGATCGACGCGTTCTGGTTCGTGATGACGCCGCTGGCCTGGCTGGGTTATCGCTGGATCAAGGCCGGCTCGCGCATCGCGGGCACGATCGCATTGATGAGCTACGCCGGCTGCAACCTCATCACCTTGGGACATTATCGCTATGCGCCCATGTGCAGCGTCGGCCTGCGCATTCATGCGTTCATCTGGCTGGAAGCGATTCTGGCCTGCATGCTTGCGATATGGGTGGTGCTTCCCTATCTGAAGAGGGCCGAGACGAGGTCAGACGCTACGCAGGCTCGTACGCGCTAGGTCGTGGCTTGGTGAAGCTCCAAACATTCGTTTGTATTCGCGGCTGAACTGCGAAGTGCTTCCATATCCGACGGCGTAGGCAATGCTCGCCGTATCGCGCATTGCTGCCGTGATGCGACCACGCGCCTCATGCAGGCGTATGGTCTTCTGATATTGCAGGGGCGACATCCCAAGCACCTGCTTAAAGCGGCGATGAAAAACAGTAATGCTCATGCTCGCCTTATGGGCGAGCTGCTCGATGCTGACGTGTTCTGCGTAATTGGCCCGGATCCATGCCGCCGTGCCGCGAACCTGCCGAACTTGAGGGTCCGCCGTAGCGACTTCGGCAAGAACGTGCCCTCGCGGTCCACGCAATAGGCGGAACAGGATCTCGCGTTCGATGCCGGACGCAAGGAATGGGATTTCCTCCGGCCGTTCCAGCAGTTCGCATAATCGCCGCCAAGCGTCGAGCAGTAGCGGATCCGACTCCGTAATAGCGAAATTGCCGGGATGGCGATGCATGGCCGGAATACCCATTTCCATGGCCAGATCGGCCACCGCAAGGGGATCCAGCCTGAGCACCAAGGCCATGTAATAACCGCGCTGTGCATCAATCTGGAACTGGACATTGACGGGTAAGTCTGCCGCTGACAAAAGCAGCTGGCCTTCGCCGTAGTCCACGATATCCCTGCCTGAAAAGATCCGCTTGGATCCAGCCAATACCAGGCAAATCATGGGCTCATACAGCATGGGCAGCGATTTCGGCGCACTTAGCAGCCGCCCAATTCGTAGGCCCGGGATGGCGGTCTCAAATGATCTAGAGGCATGGCGCTCGCCAAGACGGCGCAACCGATCAAGAGGATTCATGGGCTGATCGTACTTTTGGCGCAGCGGCGATTCAACGGATTAGGCAGGATTAGGCAAGACTTCGGCAGGTTCGAGCGCCCCTCATGGAATGCGGCAACTTACGCTTTCCGCTTACCTCCACGAAAGGCAGCGGAGCGCCGTGAAACAGCGACAGTTGGGCATCGACGGCCCGCTCGTATCCTGCATGGGGTACGGGGCCATGGGCATATCCATTGGCTATGGTGCCGGTAATGAGCAGCAGGGCAACGATACGATCCGTCGAGCCTACGACGAAGGCGTCACCTTCTTCGACACCGCCGAATCCTACGGGTGGGGAGACAACGAACGCACGGTTGGCCGTGCCACCAAGCGCTTTCGCGACCAGGTCACCGTTGCAACGAAATTTGGCTGCACGCCGAGCTCTGGCGTGGACAGTCGTCCCGAGCACATCTGCAAAGTCGTCGATAACAGCCTGCGTTTCCTGGATGTAGGGGTAATCGATCTGCTCTACCAGCACCGGGTCGACCCTCAGGTTCCGGTCGAGGAGGTGGCAGGGGCGGTCAAAGACATGATCGGCGAAGGTAAGGTCAAGTGCTTCGGATTGAGCGAAGCGGGGCCTTTGTCGATACGCAGAGCGCATGCTGTTCAACCGGTCACGGCACTGCAGACCGAGTATTCGCTTTTCGAGCGGGAACTCGAATCGCATTTTTTCGACACTGTGCGAACTGGGTATCGGTTTCGTGGCCTACTCACCCTTGGGGCGCGGATATCTCACGGGTGTCGTCAAGCTGCCGGCCGAACAGGAGGCCGCCGACATGCGTCGCTTCGATGAGCGGTGGCAACCCGGTAACTTCGAACGCAACCGCCATGCGGTGCGGCAGCTGGAAGCCCTTGCCGCATCCAACGGCGTAACCGTGTCGCAACTCGCACTGGCCTGGGTGCTTGCCAAAGGCGATGACATCGTGCCTATCCCTGGGACCCGTCACCAAACTCGGCTATTGGAAAACTTAGGTGCGGCCTCTTTTGAGCTCGATGGGCAAGACGTTGCACAGATCGAGGCCATCCTGCCGAGTGGTGGCTTTGGCGCTCGATACGCAGAGAAGCAGCTTCCTCAATGGATTTGATCCTGGCGAACCGGAGCCGAAAGAAATGAGTTGGACCGTGGAAAGAGCAAGCCAGATTCTTATCGGCGGTGAGCTGTCTGTCCACCGCCTGGGCTTCGGGGCAATGCGCTTATCGACGAATGGTTTTCGTGGCCCACCTCGTAACCCGGCAATAGGGCACTCTGTGTTGCGCAGAGCGATCAGGCTCGGCATCAATCTGATCGATACCGCGGATTTCTATCAAAGCATCGATGGTTCCGTACGCGCCAACACGCTGATACGCGAGGCTCTGTACCCCTATCCATCCTCGTTGGTCATCGCGACCAAAGTAGGGCCTGTTTTTCAAGCCGACGGCAGCCATCGGCCAGGCACCGAGGCGGATATGCGCCGCCTGGTCGAAGATAATCTTCGGAGCCTGGGGGTTGAGCGCCTCGATCTCGTCTATCTGCGTATAGGTCACATGGTGCCGCCGGCCGGTGAGTCGCTAGCCAAGCGCTTCGAAGCGCTTGCTCTTTTGCGTGAGGAAGGTCTCGTAGGACACCTCGGGCTTAGCAACGTCACGACGGCCCACCTCGCGGAAGCGCTATCCATCGCCCCAGTCGCCGCCGTGCAGAACCGTTTCAATATCGCCAAACGCGATGATATCGCGATGGTGAAAGTCTGCGAAAAAAACGGTATCGCGTTCTGTCCGTTCTCCCCGATAGGAGGCGGCGCAACCAATATCGACGCCGATAGCCTCGCCGGTATTGCCCGCAGGCATAGTGCAACGCCTCTGCAAATCGCACTTGCATGGCTGCTGTCTTGTTCGCCGATCACAGTAGCCATTCCTGGCGCGGGTTCCATCGCTCACCTGGAAGAAAACTTCGTTGCCGGTTCCATCCTCCTTTCGCGGGAGGACTTCGCGAAGCTTGCCTGAATCAGGCCGTCCATGAGCATTCCGATACCTTCTCCAGCCATCTGATACGAGAGTTCCATGAAGAGACTGCAGTACCATCGCTACGGGGGGGCCGAAGTAATGTCCTTGGAAGAATGCACCGTGCCGATGCTCGCACCTGGCAAAGTGCGGGTTCGCGTCAAATCCGCGGCGATCAACCCGATCGACTGGAAACTGCGGCAAGGCGCCATGAAGTGGGTAACGGGTAGAAAGTTCCCGCGAGGCATGGGATCCGACTTCGCAGGCATAGTGGAAAAAATAGGGGTTGGCGTCACGGGCTTTTACGTGGGTGACGAAGTGTTCGGCACTCTGGATATCAAGAGCCAGGGAGCTTTCGCAGAATTCGTCGATGCAGACCCTCGCTTGCTGGTCCACAAGCCGAAGCGACTCTCGTTCAGCCAGGCGGCGTGTATTCCGGTGCCGGCCACGACCGCTTGGGCGGCCATCGTGGACACGGCCCACGCGCGTTCGGGTCTTCGGATATTCGTCCATGGATGTAGCGGCGCTGTAGGTAACTTCGCGATCCAACTGGCGATCGCAGGTGGCGCGAGCGTGGCCGGATCCTGTGGGGCGGTCGCGCTCTCCAGCGGCACGCCGGCGGGCGTGGAGGCCTTGTACGCCTATGGAGACAAGGCGCTCTTCGCGGCACTTGGTAAGTACGACGTTGTCTTTGACACGCTGGGCACCCTATCCATTGCGGAGGGTCTAGCGCTATTGAAGCCGAAGGGTCGCCTGATCGACATCAATCCCACGCCGGAAGGGTAGTACGTGGCCTCTGGTCGAGGCGTTACAAACTGCTTTTTTCCACCATGGGTTACAAGCGTCTGCCAGACATTGCGAAAGCTGCCGCGGAAGATGTCCTTAGACCGACCATTGCCCTGAAGGTGCCTTTCAAAGACGCGATCTCTGTCATCAAGAACATCGAGGCCGGAAAGCGAGAGCCAGGCCGAGTGGTGCTTCGGATGTAGCAGGGCATGAAGACTGTGCCAAAGGGAAGGCTCGCCGGTTCACTGCCGATGAATACCGGTATGAAAGAGCGCCAGAACGTCGGGGCGAAAGATACGATCGGCGAACCAAACCGCATGGGTGATATGGATGCCCGAAATTTGGCGGACGCGATTGAGATGATTCGGGCTTTGAGTCATCTACATCGATCCCTCGACGACGCCAAGGTAGCTCTTGAGGCAATGGTGCGGGCCGCGGGTCGGCCGATCGACTTAGCACTGAGCCACTGGGCCATTTTGACTCACTTACTGGTCCCGCAGGTTTGTCGACAAATCGATCTGAAAGCGCAAACCAACCTCGCGTCGCCCCATCTATCTAGGCTGATTGAAAGTCTTGTGGTACGCGGTTTCATCAGTCGGTACCAGCATCCCAAGGATAGACGCCAATATCTTCTCGCGCTGACGCCGGAAGGGAGGGGGGTATGCATGCGCATGCTTCTGTCGATCACGGGGACTATTGATCGAGGCTGGCTTTGCCAGTAGCAGAGGCGGATCATTTTCGAATTCATCACAGCCGCCAGAAACAACCAGCCTTCCTGGGTGCGGATGTAGGTGATGTCCGTGACCCAGACTTTTTCGGGGGGCGGTCGCCAACTCCCGATCCAGCACGCTGGCCACCACGCCAACGGGGCCACCCGAGTCGTGCTGGTCGTATTCATCGAGCAGCAACTGGATGGTGAGCGGGAAGCTGACGCTGGATCGCCGTGAAGCCAACGATCATCGCGCCAAGCTGCTCGGCCTGATCGGTACACTCAGTGGCCGCCCGGCGCTGACCCAGGACGAGGCGCTGGATACCACGGGTGCGCAGGAACCGCGCGATCCGGAAGCGCCGTTGGCCATCCGCGACGGAGAGCACGCACGTTGCGCCTTCCGTGCGCCGGCATCCGTTGTGTCGATAAGGCATGAGACAGGCCATCCGGCACTACTTCAGTGGACAGGCCACCGGCGAGGCATCGCACATGCGCCAGGCCTTCCTGCCGAGCGCGCGGATCGAGAGCGTGCGCGACGGCAAGTTCACGTCGCTGTCCCTTGACGAGTTCTGCGCGTTCTTCAAGGGCAAGGCCGCGGACAATGAGGCCTCGCGCGTGCGGACCATCGATTTCATGGAGGCTTCGGGCAATGCGGGAACCGCCCGGATCACGCTGGATCATGGCGCCGTGTGATCACCGATTACTTCTTGCTGCTGAAGATCGGCGACGAGTGGAAGATCGCGAACAAGGTCTCGTACTTTGGCCGTAAGGAAGCCGGCCGCGCGGGATGACATGCACGCTTGTGCATTCAGCCGCGGTCCGTGTGCTCCAGCAAGGCGAATGCGACGTACTTTACTTCTTCAGGACGGGATAGCCCTGGACATAGATCCAGTCGGTACCCTTGGCCGGAACATGGCAGCCTTGACAGTCGCTGTGATAGTCAGTGGACGTCGTCTTCTTCGAATCACCCACATCGAACCAGGACCATCCCCAGCCATCTCCCCACAGCTTGTTCCCTGGGTGCCGACGACCCGTCCCAGCCGCTATCCAAGGCCCTCCGATCCATCAGGCGAAAGCGAGGCAGGCCCCGACCTCGGTCACAGGCACGAAGCCTCGGCGAAGCGTTTGAAATCGATCGTCGCGAGCGTGGCAGGCGATGACAAGGCTGTCGCGTAGTCCGGCCAAGGATGGGGGACGGGATGCATGGCGAGGTCCCGCCGGCTGATGACCGCACCGGGTGACACATCCAGAAGCCTCTCGACGATGGCGGCCGAGAGCTTGCGACTCTGCGATCCGGGGCGCGGGCTGCAATCGATATGGAGGATGTTCATGCGGGTCAGATCGACCCTGCCGGCGGAACGGCTGGAAAATCCTTCTCGTGATCGAACACGTTGTTGAAGAAGTTGGTCAGGGAATACATTGCCACCAGCGCGACGATCTCCATGATGTTCGCGTCCGTATAGCCGGCGGCGCGGACGGTCGCCAGGTCGGCGTCACCGATCTGTCCACGAGTCTCGATGACCCTGCGTGCGAACTGCACCGCGGCATCGCGCCTCGGGTCGGTGGCATGGCCCTTACGCGCCAGGATGATGTCATCGGGCGACAGTTTCGCCAGGTTCTCGGCAGTGAAGCTATGGACCGCCAGGCAGTAGTTGCAAGCGTTTACTTCGGAGACAGCGAGGCCGATGCTGTCGCGGGTTTTCACGTCGAGCGCCTTGCTCAGTGAACCAAGCAAGGCGGCCCACGCATTGAACGCGAGCGGGCTCTGCGCGAAGGCGGCCATCATGTTGGGCGTGAACCCGACGTTCTTCGTGAACGCGTCGAGCGTCGCTTTCGACTCCGCTGGCACTTCTTCCGGATTCAGCGCGATAGTTCTTGGCATCGTACTTTCCTCAATTTCTTGTCGTTGTAATGGTTGATCAGACGAGGTCGAGTACTTCGGCAACCGGACGGCGCGGCTTCTGTGCCCAGTTTCCCTGGCGCTCGGCGCCGATCGACAGCAGCATCACCGGCACCTCGTCCTTGGTTAGTCCGAACTCGCGATGCACGGCCACGTCATCGAAGCCGATCATCGGCGTCGATCCGAGACCGAGCGACCGGGCGGCGTAGATCATCGCCGCTGCCCCGAACGTGGCCGTGCGCACCGCCTCGTCGCGTTGGCGCTGCGGAAACGCCATGTACAGGTCACGGGCCGGAATTTCCCACTCGGGCACCATCGTCGGCGGCATGACGCCGGATGCGACCAGCGGCGCGAGGCGCTCTGGAATGACACTCGAATCGGCCAGTTGGCCGCAGACGATGAAGGTGACGGCGGCATCGGTGATGGCCGGCTGGCTCCAGGCGATGGGGCTCAGCCGTGCCTTGGCCTCGGGCGAGCGTACGGCGATGAAGCGCCAGTTCTGCAAATGGAAGGATGTCGGGGCGGTGGTTCCGATTCGCACGAGATCGCGAATTTCGTCGTCGCTCAAGATCGCCTCGGGGTCGTAATACTTGGCGGCGCTGCGGCTCAGGATCGTTTCGATGACAGGGTTGCTCATGATGCATCCAGTGGGTCAGAAATGAGGGGCACTACAGGGGAGACTTCTTTTCGTCGGCGGCCGACCGGCGCACAGGCGCCCGTTGCCGGCCGCCGGTCGCGGCCAGTGCTTCGATGAAGACAAGAGGGGAGGAGGACTACCGGAGCTCGGGAATCGTCAAGGGCGGACGCGAACGACCGATTTCCCTTTGCGCCGTTCCTTCGAATTGATCGTGCCGATAGCTTCCTCGATGGATGAGACTTTGCCCACGTTCGGTCGCAACCTTCCGTCACGTACGCGCTCGACGATCTCGCTCAATTGGGCACGATCGGCTTCGACGACGAAGTCGATCACCCGGATGCCGTCGGGTACCACGTCATACGGCCCGACCGCGGAGACGAGCGTTCCTCCGGCCCGAACGAGGCGAGCGGAACGCATTCCGATGTCACCGCCGATCACGTCGAGCACGAGGTCCACCTTGCCGACGTCTTCCAGGGCGTCACCGTCGAGATCGACGAACTCGTTCGCGCCGAAGTCGAGGGTGGCCTGGCGGTCGGCGGCGCGCCCCGTGCCGATCACGTAAGCGCCGGCTTCACGTGCGAGTTGTGCCGCGATCGAACCCACCGCGCCGGCTGCGCCATGGGCGATCACCCGCTGTCCGGCCTGCAGGCGGCCGTGTACGAACAGCCCTTGCCACGCGGTCAGGCCGGAGATGGGAAGACTCGCGGCGACCGTGAAATCGACTTCGTCCGGCAACGGCGCGAGGTTGCGCGCCTCGATGGCCACGTATTCCGCAAGGGAACCGTCGCGATACCAGTCTGCAAGGCCGAGCACTCGCTGTCCGACCGTCCAACCGGTCGTGCCGTAGCCGAGCGCGGTGACGATGCCGGACAGTTCGTGTCCCGGGATGGACGGCGTGCGATCACGACCGGTCCGGTCGGTCCAGGTGGACGGCCATTCAAGCTCGGTGTTGACGTAGCCCGCGGCGTGGACCTGGACGACCACGTCGTTTATCGACGCCTGCGGCTCGGGCCGTTCCGCCCGTTTCATCCCGGCGGTTCCCGCGCCCTGGTCTGTCACCACGATAGCTTTCATGGAAATGTCTCCGTCATTCGGGGGTGTCGGCCTGGAACGAGTTTCCGTCGAATGGCCGTGCAGAAAATCCGGCCGTGGAATCCAGCGGTCCGCGACCTGTCGCGATCCTCCGGTCGTCAGCCGCGCGAGGATCCACTGGCCGTAGGCCTGCATGCCGTGACGTGATCGGGCATGGCACCCGTTGGCGCACCTTTCGGCTTCGCCGAAGCGGCGCGGTACTCGGAGGGGTCCATTCCGAACGCTTTGCGGAATGCACGTGCAAAGCTGCTGCGACTTTCGTACCCGGTATTGCGAACGACTTGTTCGATAGGCACCTGTCCCGTCTGCAGCTGCTCGGCCGCCTGGCGCATTCTCAGGTCGCGCAATACGTTCATCGGCGGTTGGCCGACGATCTCGGTGAACCGCGCCATGAAGGCCGACCGGCCCAGATATGCGCTCTGTGCCAGCGAATTGACCGTATGGGGCGCGCCCGGGTTGCTCGCCATTTCCGCGAAGGCGCGGGCGATCTGTGGATCCCTGAGGAGCGAAAAACGCTCCACCCATGTGTTGTTCGAGTACAGAGATCGACGAAGAATGTGCACGATGACCAGCTTGAGGAGGGCGGAGCTCATGGCGCCGGAACCGACTTCCTGGGTGACGAGCTCGGCGATCGCATTCTTGAGCGTCGTGTCCAACCGGTCGGCTTCAGAAAACTGTTCGACGATGGGCGTCGTCAGGGTGCTGAACAGATCCACGGCCGAGCCGTAGCACGCGTCGAAGAACCCGCAGATGAGGATGACTTCCGGATCACCATCGCCAGCGACGATGTAATTGACCGAGTCCTTCGACACGGCGACCAGCAAGCCGTCCACCGTACGCCGATTTTGCAGCCCTCGGTGGAAACCGTCGGCTTCGATACGGAAGGGTGCATTGGAGGGCACGATGACCAGGGTGTGCGGCTTCAGTTCGACCGGCGCGCATCCTTTGATGACCAGCTTGCCGCTGCCCTGGATGTTGTAGTGGATGCCCGGGGCATCGACCCCGCCCATTTCCAGACAAAAGCCCTCGCTGACCAGGCATTCGGTCAGCGCGACGAAACTCACCTCGAGACTCCCAAGGAGTCGATTGAGGTCTTGTGGCGAAATTCGTACGGCGGGTCCTGTCACCACTGCGTCACCCAAAAAAGATCGAGAACCATTTGGAGGGCAGGCGGCCGGAACCTGTCTGTGGCCCCAAGAGGGCGGAACAGCCGGATTTTCGGCACTGGCACCCTGATGATCGGCCCGTCGCGGCCGTGTGTCCACGAATTCTAGAGTCTCACCCTTGCCCTGGACTAATGGACTCGCCGGGTGGACGCGTTGCACGACACGAGGCGCGTGCTCGGTTTTCGCAAGCCTCCTTCATGGCTCGCATGTGGGCGGCCTTACCGATCGCCATGTGAGGCAGTTCGCCTGGCTGTATCAACCGGGTCTCGATGTCCGAGCCGCGCGCGACCGTGACATGGAGAGGGCACCGCCTGGCCACGTCGACCAGGGCGTCGAGCTGGCGGGTGGTCAACGATCCGGCCATCTGGATTTCCATGAGAAAGCGATCCCTTTGTATCTTCCATTCCACGTGATCGGAGTGCCGTTCACGCCCGGTGCCGTTTGGCACCGGTGATTGGCCGCAGCATGTAGCTCGTTATCCCTCGGTCTGACGAAGCTCTTGCAGAGCGTCAAAGGCGTTGGGCCGGCGACTACGGCTGCGCTGATTTCCGAGCTTCCAGAATTGGGGCAGCTCAAGGCCAAGCAGATATCCTCCCTGGTGGGCGTAGCGCCAATGAACCGGGAATCGGGCCAGTCACGCGGCAAGCGCATGATTTGCGGTGGTCGGGCAACAGTGCGCAGCGCTCTCTACATGGCGGCAATCGTGGCTATGCGGCACAACCCTGTGATCCGAACCTGCCATGAGCGGCTGGTAGCGGCAGGCAAGCCCAAAAAGGTCACCATCGTGGCTTGCATGCGCAAGCTACTGATCATTCTGAATGCCATGGTAAGAACCGGCAGGCCATGGAAAGAAAAGGCGGCAACTGCCCAGAACGATGCGGAGGCTGACATCGTGCCACCACGCGGCCAGTTGGCCTGATCCCTCATGGTCTGCGGGCGACCCAGCCCTTGAAGGTGAATGCGCAATAGAAAAGTTCGATATCAGTGAATCCGGCCTCGCGAAGCAGATCGGCATCCTGCTGGGGTGAAAGTACGGGTAGCCGCTCCTTGATCGCTGCGATGCTGCCTTCGGCCTGTGCCATAGGCACGCCGGAAGCAGCCGCGAACGCTGCATTGCGCGCGAGCCATCTGTCCCTGACGGGATCCTCGCTGGGAAAGCTGTGATGCGCAACGACAAGGGGGCACCCGGGCTTGAGCCGCAAGTGGATTTCCTTCAAGGTTCCGAGGCGTTCGGCCGGCGGCAGAAAGTGAAGCGTCAGAAGACAGGTCGCGCCATCGAAAGGCCCGATCGGCGCACTGTCGATATAGCCTTCGTGCAGGCGCACGAGAGGCGTCATAGGCCCGAGGGTCGTGCGGGCCAGGTCGAGCATCTCGGCAGAGGGGTCCACGCCGTCGAAGTGCCAGGCGGACTGCATCTCGGCGAAGGCCTTCAGCTCGAGTCCGCCGCCGGCGCCGAGCACCAGGATGCGTGCGTCGGCAGGCGCACGTTCGGCCAGCAGCACACCCGCCATCCTGTGCAAGTCCCGAAGGCCGGGCACTATCCTCGCGGTCCTCTCTGCATAGCTCGATACGGCCGCCGGGTCGGAAAACGGGGTCATCGGCTGCCGCCTTCCGTTTACACGAGGGCGATGGTCTCGGGCCAAAGCAACGAACGGTGGACCTGGGCGCCTGCCATGGCGCCGCTGCCCACGGCCAGCGACACCGAATGAGGCGCCCGCGCCACATCGCCGCAGGCAAATATCCCAGTGACTGAAGTCTTGTTCTCGGAATCGGTGCGCACCTGAACTCCCATGGGCGTCTCTTCCAGTACGCAGCCTATCGCTTCGGCCAGAGAACTGGAGGGAGAGGTGCGCGTCGCGGTGAACAGACCCGCAAAGCGCAGCAACCGCCCGTCGGCCGTCACCACATCTGCCGTTCCTTCGATCCTGCCAATGGGCGCTTCCTCGATCGTCACGGCCCGTCGTTCCAGGGTGGACCTGGCTTCCTGACTCAGTTCCACAGCGCCGTTGACCAGCAAGGTCACATCGCCCCAATCAGTCAGCAGTTCAGCCTGGTGGATGGACATCGGGCCGGTGGCGACGACGCCAATGCGGCCCTGGCCGAGCTCGTAGCCATGGCAGTACGGGCAATGGAAGACCGCCTTGCCCCAGCGCTCGGCGAGGCCCTCGACGGCAGGTAGCTGGTCGGCCACGCCGGTGGCCACCAGGATGCGGCGGCCTTGGTGCGATAGGCCATCGGACGTCGTGACAGTGAATTCGTCCACCTGCCCTGTAACGGCTTCGGCCCGGCCCTCAAGCCAGGAGAGCGTCGGATAGGCTTCGAGCTGGCGGCGCGCGTTCGCCGCGATCTCGCCGGGAGGAACGCCATCCTGGCCGAGAAACCCGTGCGAATGGCTGGCGAAGCGGTTGCGCTGCTCGCCCGCATCGATCACCAGCACAGACCGGCGCGCACGCACCAGTTGCAGGGTGGCGGCCATTCCCGCATAGCTCCCGCCGATGACGATGACGTCGTGGCGCATGTTCAACTCCTTTTGCGTCGTGCTGCCGCATGCCGTCGCGAAAAGTCCGCGGCCAGATCGGCGAGGGTAATTTCCGAGAACCGTTTCAGGAGCAGCGCCTCTGCCTCGGCAAACGTGCCTTGGAGCGCGGCATTCACCGATTGCTCGACCAGGCACTCCGGTATCTCGTTGCGGTTGCCGACGGCAAACACGACCGGCTCACCCAACGCCTCGTGCAACTGGCGCAGGGTGACCGAGCCCAAGTCGGCATGGATGCGCCATCCGCCCGCATGGCCGCGATCGGACGTGACGATGCCCGCTTCGCGCAGATACCCCATGGTGCGCCGGACGACGACGGGGTTGGTGCCCAGGCATTGGGCCAAGGTCTCGGAGGTGACCGGTCCATCCTGCTCGGCCATGTGCAGCAGTGCATGCAGGACGGAAGACAGGCGGCTGTCGCGTTTCATGTAACTAACGATGTTCTGTTTGAGATCGAATGTCAAGACAGAACGTGAACATCGGCTCCTGTCGAGCCTTCCTCGCCATTCCGGGTCCAGCAATCGTGTCCAATAATCCGAAGATGGACATGAGACAGTGACGTCAGCCCGCGCTTTCGACACCACCCATAACTAGAGGTTGCGACATGGCCGGCGCCTGGGGGTGCGCGGCGCCCTGCGTCTGCGTGCTGGTGTCCAGATAAGGCATGGCGTTGTGGTTCGCACCGAGAGAGATGCCGTTCCGCGCCATGATGTTCGGATCAAGGTGCAGCGACTTGAGATCGAGCGCCATGGGTGCCTGCCCGTTCCCGTAATGGCGCTCGTATTGCACGGCCACGCCCGCCGCCCAGGCCCGTAGTAGTTCGCGTACGCGCGGCGCTGACCGTTGCGTTCCATCCGGAGATCTCCGCACCGGCCTCGTCACGGCGGCTCGCGGCGATCACATCGCCCACGGGCTTCGTGTAGTCGTGGGGCGTCGTCTTTGATTGCGCCACGGCCTGCAAGTCATGGGTGAACTGCGTATTGACCTTCGCGATGCCGGCCGCGTTGAACCCGTGTTGCAATTCGTGACCAAGTACAAACGTTGCCTCTGACGCGTCGTACTTGCCGCCCGCCGGTGTCGAAAGACTGGTGAGCGGCAGGCGCATGTCGTGCGCACTGGCGTTGTACTCGCCACCGGCGTGCGGGTTGTTCAAAGCGACGATGCGCTGCAGGTGGCCCGCATCGACGGTACGGTTGACCTCATCAACCAGCGCCGGCGAGGCATTGATCGTATCGGTCAGGTTCTTCAGCTGGTTGGGGGTGACACCAGGTTCTTTCCCGAATGCCTGGAGGACCGCCTCGGCTTTCGCATTCAGTGGCATGGTCGACCTCTCTAGCGCACAAGGACCATGTGCACGCAGGCCGCCGCGGTATCCGCGCCCTCGGCGACCAGGGAGGTAGACCTCTACATGCTGGCCAGGACGGTCGAAGGCATCGTAGGTCCAGCGGCCGTGCTCACCGTGTGCGCTCCGGCGTTTGAAGCCCATGCGCTCCAGTTCCTTCGTGAAGTGACCGAAGTCGGGTGTGCAGATCGGCGTCGCGGCCGGACGGTCTTCACCGACCGGGGAAAAGATGGCGAGGGCCAACCGCGCGGGGTGACCGAGCAAACCGGGGTGGCGCAAGCGTTGCCGGGGCATCGCGACTCCTTCCATGGCCGCCAGGTCGCGGCCCGCCCTAGGCTAGCAAGAGGCCCGCCGCGATTCCGGCAAGGTGTCTCGGTTCGTTCAGCCCCGGTCACGCCCTGCGCCACGTTGCCATACCACCATTGTCGGATGGGTCCTGACGCGGAGCCGGTGGGAAAATGGCCGATCCTCCGCAGCACCGGCTCTACCCATGTCTTCCGATCGCATCCGCTCATCCCTCCTGCGCGACCGCGTGGTCAGCGCGGAGGCTGCCGCCGCCTTCATCCAGCCCGGCGAGACCGTGGCCATGAGCGGATTCACGGGTTCCGGTTACCCGAAGTCCGTGCCGCTGGCGCTGGCCCGCCGCATCGAGGATGCGCACGTGGCCGGCCAGGACTTCCGCATCCGCCTCATGACCGGCGCCTCCACCGCGCCAGAGCTCGACGGCGCCCTGGCCAAGGCCGACGGCATCGCACTGCGCATGCCGTTCCAGACCGATCCGGATGCCCGCCAGCGAATCAACGCGGGCACGCTCGATTACATCGACATCCACCTGAGTCACGTGGCACAGCACGTGTGGTTCGGCTTCTACGGCGATATCGATACCGCCGTGGTCGAGGTGGCTGGCATTCGTGAGGATGGATCGCTGATTCCGTCCACGTCCATCGGCAACAACAAGACGTGGCTGGACCTCGCGAAGAAGGTGATCATCGAGGTCAACGACTGGCAGCCGGAAGGCATCGATGGCATGCATGACGTGTACTACGGCACCGCCTTGCCCCCGCACCGCAAGCCGATCCCGCTGCTACAGGTGGATGACCGCATCGGCGAGACGTCATTGCGCGTGGATCACGACAAGGTTGTGGCCGTCGTGCGTACGCACGGCCCCGACCGCAACAGTCCCTTCGCGCCGGCGGATGAGACGAGCAAGCGCATCGCCGCGTACCTGATCGAGTTCCTGCAGCATGAGGTGAAGAAGGGTCGCTTGCCGGCGAACCTGCTGCCGTTGCAGTCGGGGGTGGGCAATATTCCTAATGCCGTGCTGGCGGGACTCTCCGAGAGCGGCTTCCGTGACATGGCCGCTTTCACCGAAGTCATCCAGGACGGCATGCTCGACATGCTGCGCGACGGCGTGTTGCGCGTGGCCTCGTGCACGGGCTTCGCGTTGAGCCCGGCCGCGAATGAAGAGTTCAAGCGGAATATCGATTTCTATCGCGAGCGGATCATCATGCGCACGCAGGAGATATCGAATCATCCGGAACTGGTGCGCCGGCTTGGCTGCATCGCGATGAACGGGATGATCGAGGCCGATCTGTACGGCAACGTGAACTCCACGCATGTGATGGGCAGCAAGATCATGAATGGCATCGGCGGCTCCGGCGACTTCGCTCGCAACAGTTTCCTGTCGATCTTCCTGAGCCCGAGCACGGCGAAGAACGGCAGCATCTCGGCGCTGGTACCGATGGTGAGCCATGTCGACCACACGGAGCACGATGTGTCGATCATCGTGACCGAGCACGGCCTGGCCGACCTGCGCGGCCTGCCGCCGCGGCATCGTGCCCGGCAGATCCTGGATCACTGCGTGGATCCATCGTATCGGGCGCAGCTCGCGGATTATTTCGAGCGAGCTTCGCGGGCGAGCTTCGGCAAGCACACGCCGCACCTGCTGCCGGAGGCGCTGTCGTGGCACCAGCGGTGGCTGGATACAGGGTCGATGCGCGCCTGACGGCGCGCAGGTTTGCCCCGAATAGGCAAGTTTGAACACGGATCGCCCCGTGCCATCACCGCAAAGATGATTCCTTCATGGCCTCGACCGAATCGCTAGCGATGAGCGATCTAGAAGGGCGGCGTCTTTGGTGGGCCCACCAGGACTCGAACCTGGAACCAAAGGATTATGAGTCCTCTGCTCTAACCATTGAGCTATAGGCCCTTGCAGCGCAAGGAGTGTAGCGGATGGCGCCCGGCAGGTGGAGAGGTTGCCATCCCAGCCACGTCGACTCACCCGCGCAACTCACCCGCGAGGTCATCAAACAACTCGCGGAACAGATCCAGCGGGCTATCCAGATCCGGGCGTTCGGCGTAGGCATCGAGCGCGAGCAGTCCGACGTTCGCGGGTGTTAGTATGTTTTGTACGGCGAGCAGCGTTCCGGCGCTGCAAAGCTGTTTCACATCGCGCCCGAGCAACCTGGCCGAACCCCGCCGGTAATCATGCCCCACGTCGTCCAGCAGCGCTGGGTCGTCGTACAATCGCTCGATGTTCCCCAGTTCTGCGTAATGGCTAAGTAAAGGTGTAGAGGTCGCTGGCGTCCTTGCGTGTTGCAGCGTGGCGGTCGTTCCAGGCGAACAGTTTGAGTAAAGCCAGTCCGGGCGTGTCCAGTACGTCGATAACGGTACCGCCTACATCAACTTGGGACGCCGCCCTGGCTGCGTCCGGATACCCCTCGACGTTCATTTCGACCTCTGGATCGTTCGGCCATCTGAACTTCGGTCCGCCCACGCCCGGGCCGAACGGCACGATGTCCACGGGAATGGAGTGTGTGGTCGTGTCGGCCTTGTAATAGAGGCGATGGGCGACGTCGCGCGGCATGATAAACCGTGGGTCTTCGAGCAGGCGTTGGACGATAGAATCGAACGCATTCCAACCGTGGATGGCGACGGCGAAGTCCACGTCTGCGGTGGCTCGTCGTAGCGGAATGTCATACACATGGCCGAGCACGATGTCCCTCGCGCTGGCGCCAACCACCATCACTCTCACGCCGACGTCGGCGGCAGCCTGAGTCATTGTGCGAATGATCGCTCGGCTGTCGGGGTCCAGTGGGGCACTGGCCCTTAGTTTAAGCACCGACATAGTCTTTCCATATCAGCGACGCCGCCTCTGCTGCGCGTGAGTCCTTCATGGTGAGGAGGTCTGCGTAGATGAGGAGCGGATTCACGATGCCTTGTGTATGCGCGTATGTATCGTCGAAATGCCAGAAACGCTCGACAAACTCTATCGCGCCTGTGGGATCTGCCCGTAAGCGGTATTTACGGAGAAGTGGGTTGATCGCATCGCCAGCGACGCCTTCCGACAGGTAGATCGTCTGTGTGATGGGCCGTAGAAAGCCGTTCAACCTATGGGCGGCGACTTCGCCGCCCCAAAGCGCGCCGGATCCTAGATCCGCGTCCTTCCACCAGTCCGGTGCCAGCGCGCTGAAGCGACGCTGGCCCAGTCGTGGGCGGAGTTTGTGGGGGAAGTTAGTCACCCATTCGCTCTGGAGACGATCGAGTGCCAGGAAGTGCCTGCGTTTATCGCCGTCCCGCGCCGACACGAGGCCGCGTTGCTCGAGGTCGGCGAATATCGGCGGTATGGCTCCCAGGGACACTCCCGCCGCCATGGCCAGTTCACGATAAGGCGCAGAGAGCAACGGGCGATGGCAGAGCAAGGCGTAGACCACGCGCAGGGATGCGTAACTGGTTCCGCCCCTATAAGGAGAGGGGGCGTTGGTCCGGGTAGGGCGGTTCCCCCGCACCAGCACCCACCGTGGGCCTTCTCTGAGCAAGCAGTTGCCGGCGGTGTCCATGAAGTCCAGGTCGATTTCCCGGCAGTGGTCGATTTGCCCGCTCGTGAGGTGATGGGTCACGAGAAGTGGGCGCGATCGATCGTCGTACGTCGCAAGATGCTGTTTTATAAGTACTAATTGCGCATTACCAATGATGCGGGCCTTGCATTCGGCAACGAATGAAAGAATGCCATCGGGAAATCCGACGGTTACGATCCCGTCCGGGCGATAGCCGCCCGATCCGTCTGGCGCTGGAAGAATGTGGATAGGCAGGCCCGTGGTTGCTTCGACGGCCTGGGCAGCATCCCGAATTAGCGTAAGGTCGCTCATGCCGGACCCCTGTTCAATAATTTCATATGTTCATTTTTATAAAACATATAAAACAATTGAACAAGGGTCCGGAGGCCAACGATTAGTTGGGAGCCAAAAGAAAATGCCCGCTTGCGCGGGCACTTCGTCCTACCTGGTCACGTCACCCGATCAGTCGATATCGAGGAACGAGCGCAGCGTTTCCGAACGGCTCGGGTGGCGCAGCTTGCGCAGGGCCTTGGCTTCGATCTGGCGGATACGCTCGCGGGTGACGTCGAACTGCTTGCCGACTTCTTCCAGCGTGTGATCCGTGTTCATGTCGATGCCGAAGCGCATGCGCAGCACCTTCGCTTCCCGCGGGGTGAGGCCGGCGAGCACGTCGCGCACGGTTTCCATGAGACCCGTTTCGGTCGCCGACTCGACGGGCGAGCTGGCGTTGGTGTCTTCGATGAAGTCGCCAAGATGCGAATCTTCGTCGTCGCCGATCGGGGTTTCCATGGAGATCGGTTCCTTCGCGATCTTCAGGACCTTGCGGATCTTGTCTTCCGGCATCTCCATTTCCTTCGCCAGCTCTTCCGGCGTCGGCTCGCGGCCGAACTGCTGGAGCATCTGGCGGGAGATGCGGTTCAACTTGTTGATCGTTTCGATCATGTGCACCGGGATACGAATGGTGCGGGCCTGATCGGCGATCGAGCGGGTGATGGCCTGGCGGATCCACCACGTCGCATAGGTCGAGAACTTGTAGCCGCGACGGTATTCGAACTTGTCCACCGCCTTCATCAGGCCGATGTTGCCTTCCTGGATGAGGTCGAGGAACTGCAGGCCGCGGTTGGTGTACTTCTTGGCGATCGAGATCACCAGGCGCAGGTTCGCCTCGACCATTTCCTTCTTGGCGCGGCGGGCCTTGGCCTCGCCGACGGACATCGCGCGGTTGATTTCCTTGATGTCGGTCAGCGGCAGGTACAGGGTGCGCTCGATCTGGGCGAGCTTCTCCTGCTCCGCGTCGATGGCCTCGCGGTAGTTCTTGATGTTCGGCGACCACTTCTGGCGCTTGCGCGACAGTTCGGCGGCCCACTCGAGGTTGCCTTCGTTCGACGGGAAGCTCTTCAGGAACTCGGCGCGCGGCATCTTCACCTGCTTGACGAAGATGTCCATGAGCACGCGCTCGTGGTGACGGATGTCGTTCACCACTTCGCGCAGCTTGCGCACGAAGCTGTCGATCAGCGCCGACGGGAGCTTCAGGTTGAGGAAGGCCTCCGACATCTGCTCGCGGATCTTCGCGACCTTCTTGTCGTTGATCTCCGCCTTCGGCGCGGCCTTCTGGAACTTGGCGTGCAGCGAACGCAGTTCTTCCATGCGGCGCTTGACCTCTTCCGGGTCGGGACCGGTCGGGCCGGCTTCCTCTTCCTCGGCGGGGGCGCCCTCGACTTCCTCGTCGTCGGTCTCGGCATCGGCGTCGACCACCACGGCGGCGTCGGCTTCGGCCTGGGCGGCGTCGGCGGCTTCTTCCAGGTCGGCGAAGCCGGCGAGGATCTCGCTCAGGCGGCGCTTGCCTTCCACGTGCTGGTCGTATTCCTCGAGCAGCAGCTGGATGGTGAGCGGGAAGCTGGCCAGCGCGGTCTGGACCTGGCTGAGGCCTTCTTCGATACGCTTGGCGATGGCGATCTCGCCTTCGCGGGTCAGCAGCTCGACCGTGCCCATTTCGCGCATGTACATGCGGACGGGGTCGGTGGTGCGGCCCACCTCGGCGTCCACGGCGGACAGCAGCGCCACGGCTTCTTCGGCCGCGGATTCGTCGTCGGTGCTGGCACCGGGGGCGGCGCCGTCGGAAATCGTGTCGGTGTCCGGCGCGGAATCGTGGACTTCGATGCCGACGCCCTTGAGCACCGCCATGATGTCTTCGATCTGCTCCGGATCGACGATGTCGTCGGGCAGGTGGTCGTTGATTTCCGCGTAGGTCAGGTAGCCCTGCTCCAATCCCTTGGAGATGAGCTGTTTGATTTCAGACTGTTGCTCGTGAGCTTTATTAGTCATGCCGACCGCCGCGGGTTACAGGAACCGATCAGTATAGTCATCTGATGATTTTTTGACCAGTTTTCAAGTGGATCGGCCTCACCGACACCACGCAAAAATCGCGCCAGAAGGCCTTCGAGGGCCGGAGCGTTCACGTGGCGGTGAGGAAGGATGGGGGGGCTCGGCCCCTCGGATAGGACGCCTCAGCGCACCTCCAGACGGAAGGTGACCGGGCCATCGTTGATCAGATGAACCTTCATATGGGCACCGAAGCGACCGGTTTCCACCCCCGGCTGGGCGATGCTTGCCAGGGCGACCAGGCGGTCGAACCAGCGCCGGCCTTCTTCGGGAGGTGCCGCCGTGGTGAAGCTGGGGCGCATGCCCTTGCGGGTGTCGGCGGCAAGGGTGAACTGGCTGACCAGAAGCAGGCCGCCCCCCGTTTCGGCGAGGCACAGGTTCATCTTGCCCTGGGCGTCGGAGAACACCCGGTAGCCGCGCAGGCGCTCCAGCATCCGCACGCACTGGGCTTCGCCATCGCCCGGTTCCACGGCCACGAGCGCGAGCAGGCCGGCACCGATGGCGCCCACCGTTTCCCCGTCGACCTCGACGCGTGCGGACTCGACCCGCTGGATCACTGCAATCATGGATAGGCTTAGCGGCGGATGGGCGCCAAGCTTAATGGCGAACGAGGCCGTTTGCAGGCGGGTTACACTTCGCGGAATGCGCCCGGACATCTATCTCCTTTATCTCCTGCTCAGGCTGGTGAGCCTGTTCCCGCTGCGTACGGTCCATGCCATGGGTGCCTGGATCGGCCGGCGCTCGCTACGCGCCCATTCGCGCAGCGCCCGCTACAGCGCGGTGAACCTGCGCCTGACCCGCCCGGAGTTGTCCGAGGCGGAACGTGCCGACCTGCTGCGCCGGACCATGGAGGAATCGGGCAAGTCGGTGACCGAGGTGGCGGCGATCTGGGGCGGCGGCGCCGAGAAATCGCTGGGCATGGTTCGCGAAGTGGTCGGTGGCGAGTTGTTCGCCGAGGCGCTCGCGTCGGGCAAGGGTGTCATCGTGGCCGCTCCACACCTCGGGTGCTGGGAGCTGCTGAACTACTGGCTATGCAGCAAGACGCCGATGGCCATCCTCTATCGCCCGCCACGCATCAAGGCGATCGAGGCGCTGCTGCGCAAGGTGCGCGGCAAGCTCGCGCCCGAGCAGGTGAGGGCGGAAGGCGCCGGGGTGCGTACCTTGTTCAAGCGCCTGGGCGCCGGTGGCACCGTCGGCATCCTGCCGGACCAGAAGCCGCGCGAAGGGGAGGGCGAGTTCGCGCCGTTCTTCGGCGTCGATGCGCTCACCATGGTGTTGCTGCCGCGGCTCGCGGCACGCACGGGAGCGACGGTGCTATTCAGCTTCGCCGAGCGCCTGCCCGATGGCGAGGGTTTCCGCATCCACGTGTTGCCCGCACCGGAAGGCATCGACAGCACGGACCTGAAGATCGCCTGCACGGCGCTGAACCGGGGCGTGGAACGTTGCGTGGAGCGTGCCTTCCCGCAGTACCAGTGGCACTACAAGCGCTATACCGCGCACGACCGCCCCGACCCCTACAAGCTCAACGCGGCCGCGAAAGCCGGTTGAGGAAGACGGTCATTTCCTTCGCCGCCTGGATGTCCCCGCGCCGGGTGGCGGTGTCGATGCCGGTGCTCCACGCGGCGGCGGCGCCTTCTTCGTCGTCCACCGCCAACAAGGCCTTGCCCAGTAGCTTCCAGGCCGCGGAATAGGCTGGATCGAATGCCAGCGCCTCGCGGAACGACTGCGCGGCGTCGACGTACCGGCCGTCGCCCAGCAGTGCGTTACCGATCGAAAAACGCAACAAGGCCCCGTCGCGGACGCCGCCGATCTGGGCGCGCAGCCGTTCGACGAGGGGATCGGTCACCGGAGTGCCGTCCGCGTGCGCCAGTAATCCTGCGGATAGAGCAGGGTCGGTTGCCGCGGCTCGGCCGGAAGCCGCCCGTTCTGCAAGGCGTTGAGCGTCGGCGCGTCCCAGATCATCAGCCATCCCGTGCGCGAAGGCTGGATCAGGCGCGCATAACGGAAGGCATTCGCGGGCGGATGCTTGGCGTAGGAGATCACCAGGCCATCCGGATGGCGGCGGGCGAAGTCGTCCAGGGTATCGCCGTCGTGCACCACGTCGTCGTCGTCCTCGTCCACCTGCGCGGGCATGCCCGGCGCGACCTTCAACCGCGCGATCGGATGCATCAGCCGGCCGGCGAAGTGGTACTGGCCGTTGTACGAGACACCGAGGTTGCCGATCGGCCGTCCGGCGGCATCCGCCTGGCCGAGGAAAAGCGAGGCGGGGGTGAGGTCGTAGCGGTACCACAGGCCCAGGGTGAAGAGCGCGTTGAGCGCCACCGTGCCGATGAGGCCGGCGAAGGCCAGCCGGCGCATCTCGCCCCGGCCGCGAAGCAGCAGCAGTGCGCCCAGCACGATGAAGATCACGCCGAAGAAGCGCGCATACGGCGCCATGCCCACGAGCCAGATGTTGTCCGGGAAACGCGACGGCACCACCGACGGCATGGCGAACAACACGATGGCGAGCAGGAAGGCGCCCAGCGAAAGCGGCCACGTGCCCAAGGCATAGTGCGAAGCCAATCCCTTGTGGCGTTCGCGCAGGTCGGCGACCGACGCGGCGACCAGCATGGTGGCGCCCGCCAGCTCGGGCAGCACGTAATAGAGCTGCTTGCCGGTGATCAGCGAGAAAGTGAGCAGGGTGGGCAGCAGCCAGGCCACGAGGAAGCGCAGGCCCGGTTCGAGCGGTTGCCGTGCAAGCGCGACGAACAGCGGCAGCAACACGAGCACCGCCAGGGTCTTCTCGACCCAGCCGGGGAAGTGCCCGCCGGCGGCCGAGGCCAGCAGGAGTAACAGGGACACACCCGCGCAGACCAGGGCGGCGGCGGTGCCCGCACGCCAGGGCCGGCGGAACAGCGCGGTGGGTACGGCGACGATGCCGCGCAACCAGCCGCTGAGCGGGAACAGGAGCACCGGCAGGAAAAGGAAGTAGTACCAGGCCGGCCGGGCATGGTTCTGCAGGTCCTGCGCCTTCGCGTCGACGACGCGCCCCGCGGTCTGGGTGAAGAACAGGCGCTGGCGATAGGCCTCGCCCCCGGATTCACCGGCGGGAATCGCCCATGCGAGCAGGATCGCGAAGCCGAGCAGGAGGCCGAGGACGCCGAAGCCGTACCAGCGGGCCTTGTTCTGTCGGGCCCAATCGTTCCATAGCGGCCCGAGCAGGAACGGGAACAGCACGTGCACCACCATCACCGGTCCCTTGGTGAGGAGACCGGCACCGATCATCAGGCCGAACAACCACCATCGCGGTTGCGCCCGTGTGGCGGTAGGCGTGAGACAGAGGAGCGCGGCGAGCACCCAGACCACGAGGAGCACCTCGTACATGATCTGCAGGCCGAACAGGAACGCGTACGCCAGCGCCATCAACAACCACGGCGTGGCCTTGGCCACCCACGGCCGGGTGGGGAACAGGCGCCCCGCTAGGACGGATGCGAGCACCAGCTGCACGCCGCCGAAGATCACCTCGAGGATGCGTGGCCACACGTCGCCGACGCCGAATACGGCCCAGCCGGCGTGGATCATCCAGAACAGCAGGGGCGCCTTTTCGCTGTACGGGTCGCCGTTGATGTGTGGCACCAGCCAATGGCCGTGCGCCCACATCTCCCAGGCGACGGCGAGCGTTCGCGTGGAGAACATCGGCATCGGGCCGTGCGCGAAGATGGCGAGCAACGCCATCGCGGCCCATAGCGGTAGCCACGGCCAGAGGGCACGGAGATGTTCCGATCGGGTATAGGCGCTGTTGGACAAGGGCGTCGTCACCGTTAAGGGATCATGAATTCTAAACGCACCATGACGGAAATGGCTGACTTTAGTCCTACCGCTCCCTCCGTCTGTGCGGCGTGGACAGCGCCGGGCGCCGGCTACCCGAGCAGGTGGGCGAGCGCGCCACGCAACCTTCCGGCGAACCCGTTCTGGTTGTTTTCGTACCAGCGCCGCGCGTTTTCCCCGAGGCGGTGCAGCTCCTGGTTGGACATGCCGGCGGCACGCTCGACGCATGCCGCCAGGGCGGCCTCGTCGAATCGCCACAGCGCGGACGCGTTGAGCGTGCCGTTTTCGTGCGCCGTGACGAGCAGGCCCCGGTCTTCGCCCACGAGCTCGTTCATCGGCGGCGCGTCCGTGGCGAGGACGACGGCGCCACAACTCATCGCCTCGACGATGTAGTGACCCCAGCCTTCGGCTTCCGAGAGGCACAGGTGGAAGGCGTGCGCGTTCTGCAGTCGCCGGATGTCCTCGATGTCATCGACATAGGTGACGCGGTGATCCAGGTTCGCGGCCGTGTCGACTTGCTCACCGCGCGCGGTGGAAGGCGATTGCAGCACATGCAACGTGGGCCACTCCGGGTGGCGGCGCCAGACATCCAGCAGCCGTTCCGTCCCTTTCATCCGGCTGGCGCCGGCGAGGTGGAGGAAGTCGCGGCTCCGTTCGATGCCTCCACGGCGGCAATCGATGCTCTGGAACCCGATGACGTGCACCGGTAGGCCCTGCGCGGCGAAGGTGTCGCGCGCGATGGTGGTCTTGCACAGGATCGCGTCGAAGCGATACAGCTGGCGCCGGTCGCGGCGCGAAAGCCATTCCGGATTCGGCACGAGCGCGTTGCGCCGGGCGAGCGGCAGATACGCCGCATGCACGTGTTCGAGCGTGATACCCAGGTCGTAGCGGCGCGGGCCCCGGCGGGCCAGCCAGCGCGCATGCATACGCAGCCGCTGCCACCAGGCGCGCCAGGGCAGGCCGCGGCTACGGCGCGGCACCGAGGTGATCGACACCTCGTGCCCCAGCGCGAGCAGCGCATCCTCCAGCAAGCGGATGTCGTGGCTGAGGCCACGGCCGTTGTTCCAGGCGATCAGATGGATGGAAGCCACGCGTCAGCGCACCGCGGCCGGTCGTTCGACCGCATTCAGCAGGCGGCCTATGTAGACGGCGAGGCCCAGCGTGAGGAAGAAATAGAGCGAATGCGGCATCGGGCGGTAGAACACGTTGTCCGTCAGCGCGCAGAGGGTGTACATGCACACGGTGCTGAGGCCCGCGATGGCCGGCATGGCGATGGCGTTGTCCGGATGCAGCGCGTATCGCAGGAAGAACACCAGGGCGGCGCCGAACAGCAGGACGAGCACGGCCAGTCCCGGCAGGCCACCGGTCACCGCCCATTCGAGATATTCGCTGTGCGGGTGGTCGTAGCGTTCCACGGTGGCGTTGACCTTGCCCTCGGCGATGCGCGCCCGCGCATAGTCGCCGAACTGGTTCAGCCCCACGCCCGCCAGCGGGTGGTCGTCCAGCGCCATGGTCGCGGTGCGCCACATCTCCAGGCGTTCGCGAACGGCGCCGCTGGCATCCTGCTCGCTATACGTGGACATTTCCTCCGTCACCGCGGCGAAGCGGGTCAGCACCTCGCCGTGCATGGTCGCCGCCGCGCCCGCGGCGGCGGCGATGCCGACCACGAGGAATACAAGGCCGTCGCGCCAGCGGCCGGTCCGTCGGGACTGGATCAGCACCACGATGGCGAACACCGGCAGGAAGGCGAGGAGTGGCCCGCGGCTCTGCGTCAGCAGGGCGCCGTAGATGCCCAGGGCGGCGCAGACGATATGCAGCACGCGCTCGCCCCGGCCGAGTTCGCTGCGCAGGGCCTGCACCACGGCGATCAGCGCCAGCACGAGCATGAACATGCCGAATTCGATGGCACCCCACAGCCCGTTGTTGATCCCGTAGACGCGGTCGATGCCCTCGATGTAGTGCTGCTCCAGGCAGACGATCCCTAGCACGCCGGCGGAAACGCCGAAGCCGATGCGCAGCACGATCGGCCGCAGCGGACTGGCGAAGCTGACGGCGATGACCAGGAAGGCCAGGATATGCGAGGTGACGTCGAACTCACGCCAGTCGATGCCGTGGATGGCGACATTCACCAGCCAGAACGCGAAGGCCAGTGCCGCCGGGCCCAGCACCCAGCGTGCACGACGGACGGCTGCGCGTGCCTCGGGATCGCGGATGAGCATCCAGGCGCCGAGGAGGAACAGGATGGCGGCGGGAATGGCCTTCGCCTTGATCGGAAGCGCGAACGACAGCGGCATCATCGCGATCAGCAGCGAGACGATCCATATGCGCCACGGGTTGGTTTTTTCGAGCACTCGACACCTGGCTTGGATCGGGACGGCATGGCGGCTACGCCGCATGGCGACCCAGATGGTACTTTACCGGATGGCCGATGCCGCTCCGAGACGATCCTCGCGGGCCGGCCAGAATTCAGCTTCGGCAAGGACCGACCCAGGGCGATGAAGCTCCTTTTCACGAACTTCCACGACGGCGACGGCGGCGGTCACACCACTTACATCATCGGCCTGGCGCAAGGGCTTGCGGGCCGCCATGAGGTGCATGTCGCCGCGCCGCCCGGCAGCCGCCTCAACCGCGAAGCGCGCGCGATCGCCGGTGTGCGCGTACTCGACCAGCCGTTCCCGAACGGACTCGGCCGTCTTCCGGCACGTCGTCGTGCGCGGCGGCAGCTTGCCGATTACCTGCGGAGCGAGCGGTTCGACCTCGTCCATGTGAATGGCTCGGCGGACCATCGGCTGGTCATGTCGGCCGCGCGTGGCATGCGGCCTCGTCCCCCCATCGTCCTGACCAAGCACAACTCGAAACCCATGACCGGCCCCGGACATGCCTGGCGCTCGCGCTTCGGCACCGACCAGGTCATCGCCGTGTGCGACTTCGTGCGGCGCCAGTTGCTGGCCTCTCCTTACAAGCGTTGCCGCGTGGCCACGGTCTTCAATGGCGTGGACATCGACCGGTTCACGCCGCGCGAACCGGAACCGGAGCAGCGTGCGGCGTGGCTGGCGCCGGACACCGGGACCGGCCCCCTGTTGATCGGCAGCAATGCCGGTACCGCGCGCTACAAGGGCTGGATGGATCTGGTCGAAGCGATGGCCTCGCTGGCGCCGGACGAGCGCGCGCGCCTGCGGGTGGTTCTCGCCGGCGGGATGCCCGGCGCGGAGGACCTCGCCCGGATCGAGGCGCTGGGTGTCGCGCCGCAGGTCCATTTCACGGGCCGGTTGGCCGATGTGCGCCCGATGGTGGCCGCGCTGGATGCGGGCTTCGTCTTGTCCTGGGACGTCGAGACGATCTCGTTCGCCTGCCGTGAAATGATGGCGATGGGCAAGCCGGTACTGGTCAGCGACTACGCGGGTCTTCCCGAGAACATCCGCCAGGGCGAAGACGGCTGGGTCGTGCGGGCACGCGACCGGGCGGCCATCGCCGACGCCTTGCGTGCCTTGCTGGCCGCGCGCGCATCGCTTCCCGCGATGGGCGCCGCCGCACGCGCCCATGCGCAGGCCGAGTTCGGGATGGATCGCTTCGTGGATGCCACGGAAGCCGTCTATGCGGCGTTGATGGCGGACTTTTCCAACAGGGCGTAGTACATGCCGTCGAGGTCACCGTCGCCCGGCAGTATCTGCCAGCCCACGGTGGCGGCTTGCCCCACGGGCAAGGTGAATGGCACGGCGACGGCATCGTCGCGGCCGGCCAGGAAGGCCGCGACCACGCCTTCGTTCTCCCGCCGCAAGAGCGAGCACGTGACGTAGAGCAGGCGCCCGCCGGGCGCCAGGACGTTCCAGCAAGCAGCGAGGATGCGTTCCTGCTGCGGAACCAATGCGTCGATGTCGCCCGCCCGCCGATGCAGGCGTACGTCGGGCCGGCGGCGGATCACGCCCGTGGCCGAGCACGGCGCATCGATCATCACGCGGTCGAAGAGACGTCCGTCCCACCAGCTCGTGGTGTCGCCCGCGTCGCCGACGATGACCTCGGCCTCGAGGCCCAGCCGCTCCAGGTTCTGCCGGATACGTGGCACACGGTGTGCCTCGGATTCCACCGCGACCAACGACACCGTCGCCCGCTCCAGCACATGGCAGGCCTTGCCGCCTGGCGCAGCGCACGCGTCGAGTACGCGTTGGCCGTCGGCGAGGCCGAGCAGGTCGGCGGGAACCTGTGCGGCGCCGTCCTGCACGGCGAAATGGCCCTGGGCGAAACCGGGCAGGCGGGTGATGTCGGTGCTGTGCGGCAGGATCAGTCCGTCGTCCAGCCAGGGATGGAGATCGACCTCCTGGCCGACGGCACGCAAGGCTTCCGCCACTTCGGCGCGTGCCACGCGGCGGCGGTTCGCGCGCAACATCAGCGGTGGTTCCATGTTCGCGGCGGCGAGGACGCCGTCGACCTGCGCCGGCCAGTCGCTTGCGATCGCTTGCGCCAGCCACGCGGGGTGCGCATGGCGCGTGGCTGGCACGGCATCGAGTTCGGCCAGCAAGGTTTCGCGTTCACGCTGCCACCGGCGAAGCACCGCGTTGACCAGTCCGGCGAGTCTTGGCCGGCGCAATTCGCGAACCGCCTCGACCGTGGCGGCCACGGCGGCGTAGCCAGGCAACTCCAGAATTTCAAGTTGCACCAGCCCGGCGACCAGCAGTGCATGCACGACGGGTTCGCTGCGCCGGATCGGCTTGTCGAGCAGGCGATCGAGCGCCGCGTCGAAGCGAGGCCACCAGCGGGCTCCCTCGTTGAGCAGCGCGGTGAGCAGGGCGCGGTCGCGTGAATCCGGCAGTCGGGGCAGGGCGCGGTCGGCGACCTCGCGCAGCGAGTGCCCGGAAAGGGCGATGTCGGCCAGGGCTTCGGCCGCCAGGGCGCGTACCGAGATGGCGCGGGTCACGAGGCGGCCCGCTTCAGCTCCGGCCGGGCGTTGAGGTAATCCGCCGCGCCGATCCGGCGCCCGCCCGCCCGTTGCACGGCGGTGAGTCGCAGGGTGCCTTCCGCGCAAGCCACGTCGATGCCTGCCCGGGAAGCCGCGATCACCTCTCCGGCGGGCACGCCGGGAACCCCCTCGATGGCGCGGGCGGACCAGACGCGCAGGCGCTCACCCGCGACATCCGCTTCGGCGACTGGCCAGGGATCGAAGGCGCGAACCTTCCGCTCCAGTTCGGTTGCCGGCAGGGAAAAATCGAGGCGGGCTTCGGCCTTGTCGAGCTTGTGCGCGTAGACCACGCCTTCCTCGGGCTGGGCCCGAGGGGTCAGGGTTTCGCCAGCGAGCGTCCTGCGCAGGCCTTCGGAGAGTGCGTCCGCTCCCAGGGCGGAAAGCCGGTCGTGCAGGCTGCCGCCGGTGTCGTCCACGCCGATCGGCGTGCGCCGCTCGACCAGTACGGGGCCGGTGTCGAGGCCTGCCTCCATCTGCATGAGGTCGACACCCGACTCGCTGTCGCCGGCGAGGATGGCGCGCTGGATCGGCGCGGCGCCGCGCCAGCGCGGCAGCAGCGAAGCGTGGACGTTCCAGCAGCCCAGCCGTGGAATGGCCAATACCTTGCGCGGCAGGATCAGGCCATACGCGACGACGACCATGAGGTCGGGAGCGTATGCCGCAAGCCGCTCGCGGTCGGCTTCGGCCTTGAACGATTCAGGCTGCTCGACCGGAATGCCGGCGGCGAGCGCGGCATCCTTCACCGGGCTGGCGGCCAACTTGCGGCCGCGGCCGGCGGGCCGGTCGGGCTGGGTGTAGACGGCGACGACGTCCGCGCCCGAGGCGCGGCAGGCCTCGAGGCAGGGCACGGCGAACTCGGGCGTTCCGGCGAACACCACCCGCAGGGAACGGCCGGCCACGGTCAGGCGCTTGCCTTGCGCTGTTTTTCCATCCGCTTGAGCAGCATTCCGCGTTTCAGCGGCGACAGGTAGTCGACGAAGACCTTGCCGGCGAGGTGGTCCATCTCGTGCTGGATGCACACGGCCAGGGGGCCTTCCACCTCGATCAGGATCTCCTTGCCGTCGACATCCTGGGCGCGGACCTTCACGCGCAGGGCGCGGGTCACGTCCGCGTAGATGCCCGGGAACGACAGACAGCCCTCCTGGTAGACCTGCTGGCCGTCCTTTTCCAGGATCTCGGGGTTGATCAGCGCCAGGGGCGCGTTGCGGTCGTCGCTCATGTCGGCGACGAGCACGCGCTTGTGCACGTTGACCTGGGTGGCGGCGAGGCCGACGCCATTGGCGGCGTACATGGTTTCGTACATGTCGGCGACGAATTGCTTGAGCTCGGCGTCGAAGACGGTGACCGGGGCGGCGACGGTGCGCAGGCGCGGGTCGGGGAATTCCAGGATGGCGAGGGTGGACACGGTGTCACCTTGAACGTTCACGGGCCGCTGCGGCGCCTGTGCCCGGATTTGCGGGCAAATCGGCGAAATCCAAGCAACGGCGTCTGTAGGATGGCCCGGTATTCTACGCCCGCGCCGGGGACCGGGCGAGCAGGCTTACGTATTGTGCCCGTTAACGATTCAGTTACACTCGCGACAGCACCGGGGAAGGGGGAAAACCCGCCATGATCAAGAAGTTCGCCATGCTGCTTGGCGGCATGTTTTTTACTGTGGCCGTCTATGCGGCGGCGGCCCAGATTCGTCCCGATCACCCCGACACCTACACGGTGCGCCGGGGCGACACCCTTTGGGACATCTCCGCCCGCTTCCTCAGCAAGCCCTGGCTATGGCCTGAAATCTGGCAGGCGAATCCGCAGGTGCGCAATCCGCACCTTATCTATCCGGGCGACGTGCTCAACCTGTCGATGACCGGAGGCGGCCCGCGCATCGGCCTGCAGCCGCGCGTGCGCACCGATGGCGACGCCATCCCGGCGATTCCGCTCAGCGAGTTGCGCATGTTCCTGAAGGAGCTGCGGGTGATGGACGCCGATGAAGTCGAGCGTTCGCCGTACCTGGTCGGCTTCGAAGAGAACCACCTGCGCGCGACGCCGGGCAACAAGATCTACGCCCGCGACCTCGATGCCGCCCAGCCCGGCCAGCGCTGGGCCATCGTCCGCCCGACCAACCGTTTCCGCGACCATGGCGGTTCGGACGGTAACGTCGACATGATTGGCAACCCCTCGCACGGCTCGTTCGTGGCCGACGAACTCGACAGCGACGTCTCCATGGCACCGAGCCCGTGGCGCGAGGATTCGCGCCACGACACGCATACGGGCAAGGGCGACGATCGCGGGGTCGAGGTATCGGTGATCGGCACGGCCGAGGTCATCGCGACCAATGGCGACGTCTCCAGCCTGGTTCTCGTCGACTCCACCCTCGAGGTGCGCAAGGGCGACCGCCTGATGCCGGTCGAGGACAAGCCATACGATCCGTATTTCTATCCGCACGCGCCGAAATCGATGCCGGCCGATCCTCGTGTGATCGGTTTCACCGACGCCCTGAGCGGCGTGGGCAGCCGCCAGGTCATATCCATCTCGGCGGGATCCGCGGATGGCATCGACAATGGCACGACCTTCACGGTGATGAGCCAGGGCGAGAAGATCCCCGACGAGGTCAGCGGTAACTACAACCGCCGCGACACCTCGCGCAAGGTGCAATTGCCCGACGAATTCGGTGGCCACATCATGGTGTTCCGCACCTTCGACCACGTCAGCTACGCGCTGGTGATGGACGCGCTGCGTCCGCTGAGGAAGGGCGACCGCCTCGTCCTGCCGGAATGACGCAGAAAGGTGGGGGCCGCGAACCGGCTCCCACCGCTGCGCCCACGCCTCACCTGAATTGGTGGCCTGTTCCGACAGGCACTTCATGCGTGCCCTCTAAACTGCGCGGATGACCGACTCCGACGACCTCCGCGACTGGTTGATCCTGCTGCGCACCCCCGGCCTGGGGGCCCGGCGCATTCGTGAGGGCCTCGTCGCCCGCGGCGATGCGGCCTCCCTGCTCCGCTGGCTGACGCGTCACGCCGAGGCCCTCGACGGCGAGGGCCGGGCCTGGATCGAGCAGCCGGACGAAGCGGTGCTCGCCCATGACCTCGCCTGGCTCGCCGGCGACGACCAGCGCCTGCTTCGGTGCACGGAGGAGGATTTCCCGCCGCAGCTCGAGGCCATTCCCGATCCACCGGCCGCTCTTTTCGTCAAGGGCGACGCGTCGCTGCTCCTGCGCCCGCAGGTAGCGATCGTCGGCGCCCGGCGGGCCCAGGCCCCCGGTCTGGCGAATGCGCGGCGCTTCGCCGCCGAACTCTCGGCTGGCGGGCTGCTGGTCACCAGCGGCATGGCCGACGGGGTCGATGGCGCGGCGCATGAAGCCGCATTGGACGCGGGCCAGCCCACCGTGGCGGTGATCGGCACCGGACCGGACAGGGTCTACCCCCGAAAACACCATGCCCTGGCCCGGCGCATCGCCGCCCATGGCGCGATCGTGAGTGAATATCCGCCGGGGACGGCCGCGTTGGTGCATCACTTCCCCCAGCGCAACCGCATCATCGCCGGCTTGAGCCTGGGAGTGGTGGTGATCGAAGCGGGGCGCCGCTCGGGTTCGCTCATCACCGCCCGGCAGGCCGGCGAACAGGGGCGGGATGTCTTCGCGCTGCCCGGATCGATCCACAACCCCTTGGCCGAGGGCTGTCATGCCCTCATCGGGGAGGGCGCCCGCCTGGTCCAGAAGCCCGATGAAGTCCTGGCCACGCTGGCACCCGCGGCCCTCGAACTGGGCGCGGAATTACGCGCCCGGCTGGAACGGGGGGAGGGGCCGACCGGGGTCGGCCGGCGCAAGACCGGCCCGTTCGATTGGCGTCAGGATGAGGAATATCGCCGCCTGCTCGACGTCATGGGGTACGATCCCGCCTCCCTCGACGCCTTGGTGGACGCGACGGGCATCGCTCCCGGAGCGCTGTCGTCGATGCTGCTGATACTGGAACTCGAAGGCGAAATCGCG
Organism: Luteibacter jiangsuensis; assembly: GCF_030812295.1. GTDB lineage: Bacteria > Pseudomonadota > Gammaproteobacteria > Xanthomonadales > Rhodanobacteraceae > Luteibacter > Luteibacter jiangsuensis_A. Next base: position 175,315 of record NZ_JAUSSK010000002.1, on the reverse strand, counting down.
GCGCTGTCGGGCAACCGCTACCAGCGCATGGTCTGATCGCCGACGCTTGACAGCCGTCACGGCGATATGTTTCCAACTAAATATATACATACGCTGGGGTCAACTCGCCCCCGCGATCCTCGGAATCGGTAACGCATGGCAAAGAACCTTCTCATCGTCGAATCGCCGGCCAAGGCCAAGACGATCAACAAGTACCTGGGAGCCGACTTCCAGGTGCTGGCGTCGTATGGCCACGTCCGCGACCTTCGGCCGAAGGAGGGCGCCGTCGACCCCGAACACGGCTTCGCCATGGCCTACGAGGTGATCGACCGCAACGAGAAGCATGTCGACGCCATCGCCAAGGCGGCACGGGCGGCCACCAGCATCTATCTCGCGACCGACTTGGATCGCGAAGGCGAGGCCATCTCCTGGCATATCAGCGAAATCCTCCGCGAGCGCGGCCTGCTGGAGGGCAAGGACGTCCAGCGCGTGGTGTTCAGTGAGATCACGCCGAAGGCCATCAAGGAGGCCGTGGCCAACCCGCGCAAGCTTTCGCACGACCTGGTCGATGCCCAGCAGGCCCGCCGGGCGTTGGATTACCTCGTCGGCTTCAACCTCTCGCCCGTGCTCTGGCGCAAGGTGCAACGCGGCCTGTCCGCCGGTCGCGTGCAATCGCCGGCACTGCGCATGATCGTCGAGCGTGAACTCGAGATCGAAGCCTTCAAGGCGCGTGAGTACTGGACCATCCAGGCCAACCTGACCCATCCGGACGGCGCGTTCGACGCCCGCCTGGTCCGCCTGGACGGGAAGAAATTCGAGCAGTTCGACCTCACCAACGAGGCCGATGCCATGGCGGCGCGCGCCGCGCTGGAGAAAGCCGCCGCGGGCCGCTTCACCGTTGGCGAGGTCACCAGCAAGGAGCGCAAGCGCCGTCCGGCGCCGCCCTTCACCACGTCCACCTTGCAACAGGAGGCCGCGCGCAAGCTGGGCTTCTCCACCAGCCGCACCATGCGTATCGCCCAGGGCCTCTACGAGGGCGTGGGCTTGGGCAGCGAGGGCAATGTCGGTCTCATCACGTACATGCGTACCGACTCGGTGGCGCTCTCGGAAGACGCCGTGGCCGAATTGCGCGACCTGATTGGGCGCGAATACGGCAAGGGAGCGTTGCCAGACGCCGTCCAGGTCTACAAGTCCAAGTCGAAGAACGCCCAGGAAGCGCATGAAGCCGTGCGCCCGACCTCGGCCATGCGCACGCCCCGCAGCGTCGCCTCGTTCCTCAACGACGACCAGCGCAAGCTCTACGAATTGATCTGGAAGCGCACGGTCGCCTGCCAGATGGTTCATGCCACGCTGAACACGGTTTCCGTGGAATTTCCTGTCGGTGATTCGGCTTTCCGCGCCAGTGGCACCACCGTGATCGATCCCGGCTTCCTCGCCGTGTACGAGGAGGGCCGCGACCAGAAGAACGACGACGAAGACGAGCAGCGCCGCCTGCCCCGCCTCAAGCAGGGCGACGTGGTGCCTGTCTCGCAGATCGTGGCCGACCAGCATTTCACCGAGCCGCCGCCCCGCTTTTCCGAGGCCAGCCTGGTCAAGACGCTGGAGGAGTACGGCATCGGTCGCCCCTCGACCTACGCCAGCATCATCCAGGTGCTGCTCAGCCGCGAATACGTCCTGCTCGAAAGCCGGCGCTTCAAGCCCACCGACGTGGGCCGCGCGGTCAGCCAGTTCCTCTCGGGGCACTTCGCCCAGTATGTCGATTACGATTTCACCGCCCGCCTCGAAGACGAGCTGGATGCCGTGAGCCGTGGCGAGGAGGCCTGGGTGCCCTTGCTCGAACGCTTCTGGCTGCCGTTCAAGACCCTGGTGGACGACAAGACGGAGTCGGTCGACCGTAACGAGGCCACGGGCGCCCGCGAGCTTGGCAACGATCCGAAAACGGGCAAGCCGGTGTCGGTGCGCCTGGGGCGCTATGGCGCCTACGCCCAGATCGGCAGCAAGGACGACGAAGCCAAGCCCACCTACGCCAGCCTGCGGCCCGGGCAGAGCATGCACACCATCACGCTTGAAGAGGCGATGGAGCTGTTCAAGTTGCCGCGCACCCTGGGCAAGTCCGAAGCCGGCGAGGACGTCACCGTCGGCATCGGCCGCTTCGGTCCGTTCGTGAAGCAGGGCGATACGTATGCTTCGCTCAAGCCCGAGGACGACCCGTACGTCATCGAGTTGCCGCGCGCGCTGCAGCTGGTGCAGGAGAAGCTGGAAGCCATCGCGAACCGGACGATCCTCGACTTCGGCAACGGCGTGCAGGTGCTCAACGGCCGCTACGGCCCTTACATCACCGACGGCGAGAAAAACGCGCGCATTCCCAAGGATCGCGATCCGAAAACGCTCACCGAGACGGAATGCGCGGAATGGCTGGCCGCTGCCCCGGTGAAGAAGCCCCGTGGCGGTCGCGCGGCCAAGAAGACCGCGGCGAAGAAGACTGCCACCAAGAAAGCCGCCACGAAGAAAGCGGCCACCAAGGACGCGACAGCCGTGAAAAAGACGGCCGCGAAGAAGTCGCCCACGAAGAAAACCGCGAGCAAGAAGACGACGGCGAAGAAGGCAGCCACAAAGAAGACGGCGACCAAGGCCGCCACGAAGAAAGCCGTCGTGAAAAAGACAACGAACAAGGCGACCGCGCCCATCGCCGACTGACATGCGTCGTTTCACGCTGACCGACATCGAACAGGCCGCCTCGCTCCTGCGCGAAGGCGGCGTGCTCGCTTATCCCACCGAGGCCGTCTTCGGCCTCGGTTGCGATCCTCACGACCGCACCGCCTTCGAACGACTTTTCGCGCTGAAGGGCCGGCCCTACTCGCAAGGCGTGCTTCTCATCGCCGCCGATTTCCTGCAGGTGGCGCCGTATATCGACCTGACGAAGATTTCCGCGAAGGTGCTGGAACAGGTGCTTGCCTCCTGGCCCGGCCCGAACACGTGGATATTCCCCCGCAGCGCCCACGTCCCCGAGTGGGTCGCCGGCACCCATGCCGGCATCGCACTACGGATCACGGCCCACGCGCCCGCTGCCGCTCTGTGCAAGGCCTTCGGCGGCGCCGTGGTGTCGACCAGCGCGAACCCCCACGGCGAGCCGCCGGCACGTGACCTGCCAACATTGGAGCGTTACTTTGGTGCCCGGCTCGACGGCGTGCTGGACGCTGAACTCGGCGGCCTCGACCGCCCGACGGTCATCCGTGACGCCCTGAGCGGCGCTATCATCCGCGCCTGATAGGGGGAGAAGCCGTTGTCGTCGAACGTATTTGAGATTGCCGGACGGGCTCCCGGCCCACGGCTGCCCTTGCTGGTGGGCTCGTTGTCACGGCCGGTCGCGTGGCGCGCCGGACTGCCCGTCAGCGCCGCGGTGTTCCTCGGCCACGTACGCCAGGTGGCCTCGCTCCTGCCGGACGCCGGCGGTGCGGTGAACCTGTGTGAAGACCGCTATGCCTTCCTGGTCGCCTTCGCGGCGCTGGTCGTGCGCGGCCAGACCAATCTTCTTCCGCCATCGCGCGCGCCGCATGCGGTCGACGAAGTGATGGCCGGGCACCCCGGCTCGTATGCGATCGGCGAACTCGACCTGTCGCCCGCCCCGGCCGGATACGTACGCATGCCGGCGCTCGATGACGGCATGCCCGAGGAAGTGGAGGTACCGATGATCGCCGCCGACGCGGTGGTCGCCATCGGCTACACCTCCGGTTCCACCGGCAAGCCCAAGCCCAACGCGAAGACGTGGGGCAGCTTCGTGGCCAGCAATGCCGGGAACGCGAGCATGCTCGGGAAGAGTATCGGCAAGGCGTTCGATCTCGTCGCCACCGTGCCGCCGCAGCACATGTACGGCATGGAGATGTCGGTGCTCATGCCCCTGCTTTCCGAGGTGAGCGTGCACGCCGGGCGGCCGTTCTTCCCGGCCGATGTGGCGGCGGCGCTGGCGACGATGCCTGAGCCGCGCGTCCTCGTGACCACGCCCGTACACCTACGCGCTCTGGTGGAATCGGGCGTGGCCCTGCCGCCGCTGGCGGCGTTCGTTTCGGCGACGGCACCCATGCCGGTCGAACTGGCGACGACGGCGGAGGATCGCTTCGACGCGCCGTTGTATGAAGTGTTCGGCTCCACGGAGACCTGTGTCTTCGCCAGCCGCCGTACGTCGACGGACGAGGAGTGGACACTCTATCCGGGTGTCACGTTGCATCCGCAGCCCGATGGCACGCTGGTCGATGCCCCGCAACTGGCGGAAGCGATCGCGCTGGCGGACATCGTTACCTTGCACGGCGAGGGCCGCCTTTTCCGCTTGCGCGGCCGTAACAGCGACCTGCTGGAGATCGCCGGCAAGCGCGCCTCGCTGGGCGACTTGAACCGGCGCCTCCTTGCCATCGACGGCGTGCGCGATGGCGTGCTCTTCCAGCTTGACGAGGCCGACTCGTCGGGCGTGCGCCGCATCGCCGGTCTCGTCGTCGCGCCGGCAATGACCGAGCAGGCGGTGATGACGGCCTTGCGTAACGCCATGGACCCGGTCTTCCTGCCGCGTCCCTTGCGCCTGGTCGATGCGCTGCCGCGCAACGAAACCGGAAAGCTGCCGCGCGGCCCATTGCTGGCGATCCTGTTCGCGCGCTGAAGCGCGGTCAGCGGGAGCCGAACGCGCCCATCGTCTCCAGTATCTGGCGCGCGATCGCCACCCGGTTGCCGCCGTCCTCGGGCTTGGCGATATCGATGTTCAGCGCGAAGAACCAGCGCTTGCCGCCGTGCTCGACCCAGCCGACATACCAGCCGATATCGTCCGCCTTGGCCGGATCGGCGTTGTTCTGGGCCCCGTGCGTTGCCCAGCCCGTCTTGGCATGCAGCACATAGTCCGTGCCGGCTTCGTAGATCGTGATGCGTCGCGCGATCTCCTGCGCGCGTGCCGAGAAGGGCAGCGTGCCATCGGCCAGCCGCCGCAGGAAAGCGACCTGTTGCTCGGCGGAGATACGCAATGCGCCGTCCAGCCAGAACCTGTCGATACCTCCACCGATATCGCGGTTGCCGTACCCCGCCTTGTCGACCCACGACTGCATCCGTTGCTGCCCTGCCCGGCGCGCCACTTCCTGGTACAGCCATACCGTGGAATAGCGCATGCCACTGGCGAGGCTGTTGGCGCGATTCCATTCGACCATCGGCTTGCCGCCCATGCTGCGGACCTTGCCATCCCAGGCGATCGGGTCGAACTCGTCGGCGACCGCGCCGGTATCGATGGCCACCATCGCGTTGAATATCTTGAACGTGGAGGCTGGGATGTAGGGCTTGCGAGCGCGTGCCGCGTCGAAAACGTGCGTCGTTCCCGAGCCCTCCTCGTACACCAGGAGGGTTCCATGCACGTGGGCATCGGCGAAGACTTTGCCCCACTCCGGATGTTCCTGCCATCCGGCGGCGTGGGACGAGGTGGCTAGCACGAGGGCGAACAGTGCGGTGAGCAGGTAGGGCAGGCGAACCATGCGGGCGATCTCCTTGGACTGGGGCGTCGAGCTTCCATCCGCCAGGGGCAAGGCGCGGGGCCCTGGTGTGGCGTTTCGCGGGCAGTGCCCGAGGACGCCGGGTAGAATAGAGGGTTCAACGTCTGGAGATACCCCATGAAAGTCCTCGTCATCGGCGGCGGCGGGCGCGAGCACGCGCTGGCCTGGAAGCTTGGCCAATCCGCGCGCGTGGACGAAGTGATCGTGGCTCCCGGCAACGCGGGCACGGCGCGTGAGCCGGGCATGCGTAACGAAGCCGTGGCGGTGACCGATATCGAGGGCCTCGTGGCGTTGGCGAAGCGCGAAGCGGTCGGCTTGACCGTGGTCGGTCCGGAAGTTCCGCTGGTCGCCGGCGTGGTCGATCGCTTCGCCCGCGAAGGGCTGCGCTGTTTTGGACCCAGCGCGGCCGCGGCGCAACTCGAGGGCAGCAAGGCGTTCGCGAAGGATTTCCTGGCTCGCCACGCCATTCCCACCGCGCACTATGCCGTGTTCACCGAACTGGCTCCCGCGCTGGCGCATGTGCGCGAGAAGGGTGCGCCGATCGTCGTCAAGGCCGACGGCCTCGCGGCGGGCAAGGGCGTGGTGGTGGCGATGACCCTCGACGAAGCCGAGGCCGCGCTGCACGACATGCTTGGCCAGCAAGCCTTTGGCGATGCCTCGTCACGTGTGGTGATCGAAGAATTCCTCGACGGGGAAGAAGCCAGTTTCATCGTGATCGCGGACGGCAAGCACGCGTTGCCGATGGCCACGAGCCAGGACCACAAGCGCCGCGACGACGGCGACAAGGGTCCTAACACCGGCGGCATGGGTGCCTACTCCCCCGCACCCGTCGTCACCGACGAGGTATCCGCGCGCGTGATGCGCGAGATCATCGGGCCAACGCTCGCCGGCATGGCGACGGACGGCGTGCCTTTCACCGGGTTCTTGTACGCAGGGCTGATGATCGACAAGGCGGGCGCGCCGAAGGTCATCGAATACAACGTCCGCTTCGGTGATCCGGAAACCCAGCCGATCATGTTGCGGCTTACCTCGGACCTGGTCGACCTGGTCGAGGCGGCGCTCGACGGAGAGATCGCCCGGGCCACGGCGACGTGGGACCGTCGTCCTTCGCTCGGCGTGGTGCTAGCCGCGGAAGGCTACCCCGGCAAGGTCCGGGCAGGCGACGTCATCGAAGGTGCCGCCGCCGATTTCGGTGCGGACGTGAAGGTGTTCCACGCGGGGACGGCGGAAGGTGCGGACGGCATGCCGGTCACCGCGGGAGGCCGGGTGCTGACCGTGTGCGCCCTGGGCGACGACCTGGGCCAGGCGCGCGAGCGCGCTTACGCCGCGTTGGGCTCGATCCATTTTCGCGGCGCCTTCTGTCGCCATGACATTGCCCATCGCGCATTGGCGCGCGGTTGAATCGAAGGCCGCCGTAACGCTCGGCTACACTGGCGTCCATCTTTCCGCAGGGACCACGGCATGTCGCAGTTCTCCCTACTCGCCAAGCGCCGTTTCGCGCCGTTCTTCTGGACCCAGGCACTCGGCGCCTTCAATGACAACGCGTTCCGCAATGCGATGGTCATGCTGGTGGCGTTCCAGATGGCCTTGCCGGATGCCCAGGTATCGCTCTACACGAACCTTGCGCCCGCGCTGTTCATCCTGCCGTACTTCCTGTTTTCAGCGACGGCGGGACAACTCGCCGAGAAGTTCGAGAAGACCCGCATCATCCGCTTCGTGAAGCTGTTCGAGATCGCCGCCATGGGAATCGCGGCGATCGGGTTCTTCACCCACCATGTGTCGTTGCTGCTTGTCGTGCTGTTCCTGATGGGCATGCATTCCACCGTGTTCGGGCCGATCAAGTACTCGATCCTGCCGCAGGCGCTGGAGCGCAGCGAACTCGTCGGCGGCAACGCCCTGGTGGAGACCGGCACCCAGCTGGCGATGCTGACGGGCATGATCCTCGGCAATTCGCTGATGCTGATCGCCGGCTACGGCACGCTCGCCGCGTCGCTCACCACGATAGCCATCGCATGCGCGGGTTATATCGTAAGCCGCTCCATCCCGACCGCACCGGCGACCGCCCCCGACCTGCGCTTCAACTGGAATCCGTTCAGCGAAACCTGGCATGTGCTGAAGATCACCCACGAAGACCGTGCGGTGTTCAATGCCGTATTGGGTATCTCGTGGTTCTGGTTCTTCGGCACGGTGATGATCGCGCAGTTGCCGAACTACACGCGGCACACGCTCGGCGGCGACGGTTCGGTGAATACGCTCGTGTTGACCTTGTTCTCGCTGGGCACGGGTATCGGTTCGCTGTTGTGCGAGAGGCTTTCGGCCAGGCGTGTGGAGATCGGCCTCGTGCCGATGGGTGCATTCGGCCTTACCGTGTTCGCGGTGGACCTGTTCTTCGCGCGGCCGCTGGTCGCGCCGGGTGCCGGCCTGGGCTGGCTCGCCTTCGCCGGTACGCCGGGCGCATGGCGGGTGATGCTCGACCTGACGATGATCGGCGCTTTCGCCGGGTTCTACGTGGTGCCGTTGTTCGCCTTCGTGCAGAGCCGCGCACCCCGCCATCGTTTGTCGCGCGTCATCGCGGGCAACAATATCGTCAACGCCTTGCTGATCTGTGTGGCGTCCGGCTTCGGCATCGGCATGACTGCCCTCGGGCTGGACGTTCCCACCATCTTCCTGATCACGGGCATCGTGAACGTCGCGGTGGCGGTCTACATCTTCACCCTCGTGCCCGAGTTCATGATGCGCTTCATCACCTGGGTGCTGGTGCGTACGCTCTATCGGGTTCGCGTGGATGGCCTGAAGAATGTGCCCGATGAAGGTGCGGCGCTGGTCGTGTGCAACCATGTGAGCTTCATGGATCCACTGATCCTCATGGCGAACGTGCGCCGGCCGATGCGCTTCGTCATGTATTACAAGATATACAACCTGCCCGTCCTCCATTTCGTCTTCCGCACGGCGAAGGCGATTCCCATCGCCGGGCGCAGCGAAGATCCTGCCTTGATGGAACGCGCGTTCGAGCGGGTGGACGAGGCCTTGGCGAATGGCGAAGTGGTCTGCATCTTTCCCGAGGGAGGCATCACTCGCGACGGCACGATCCAGAACTTCCGCCCGGGCGTCGATCGCATCCTCGCGCGCCGGCCGGTGCCGGTGGTGCCGCTGGCGTTGCGTGGCATGTGGGGCAGCATCTTCAGTCGCCGCGATAGCGCGCTGCGCCGGGCACGCATCCCTCGCCGCTTCTGGTCGAGGATCGAACTGGTGGGCGGTACGCCGCTACCCGCGGCCGATGCCAATGCGGCCGTGCTGGAAGCGCGTGTCACCGAGCTGCGCGGCGACAAGGCCTGACGAATCGCCGGCGTCAGGCGAACCAGGCGGCCAGGACGATCACCGCGACCACGGCCAGCCAGACGATCAATACGCGACGGATGACGCGCCGGGCGTCCTCCAGTTCCGCGATCGGATCGCTCACGTCCTGCACGTAGCCATCACCCGCTTCCACGTCCGCATCGACGCCGGCGCGCGCGACGGCACCGAGGAAATCGGGTTCGAGACGGGAGCGTGGGCTGCCGGAGGTGTGGTGCCACTGCTTCCAGGCGCCCATCACGGCGTCGAAATCCGACACCAGTGCCATGGCGAAGACCATCAGGTGGGCCGGGATCCAATCGAGCGCGTCGGCGACACGGCGCGCGACGTTGCGTGTGGCGTCATCCAGGGCGAGAGCCGCCTCGCGGCCGAGAATCTGTGCAAGGCGATAACCGAGAGCGCCGGTGGGGCCGAGCAGGAAGAACCAGAACAACACGCCGAAACGCCGGCGCAGCGCACCATAGAACGCGGCTTCGACCATGACGGGGGCGAACCATGTCAGCGGCGCGTCGTCGTGGCGCAGGGCGGCGATGGCTTCGTCGCGGCGCAGGGCATCCGGCGCGCGCAGGATCGCATCGATGTCGGCCTCGATCTCACGGGGGCCGAGGGCGTAGACGAGCACGATCACCGCGAATGCGAGCCAGCCCAGGTCGAAGAAGGGCAAGGAGCGCAGGATGCCCGCGAGAATGGCGCATGCGACGACAGGTACCAGCAGCACCACGGCGACGCGTCCCGGTCCGGACGTGTCGCCCAGCCGGTTCACCCAATGGCGGAACCAGCGATCGTCGCGCCAGCGGGCCAGCTGCGGGACGCTCCAGGCGACGACGAGGGCGATGAGGACGGCGAGGAGACGTAGAGCCATGGTGTCGGGGAATCCGCGAGTCGTTGCCCCGATTGTAGGCGAAGCATCGCCGTCAGCGGCGAGGCGCGTAGGCTACCAGTTCATCCAGGTGCACGCCGCGCAGGCCCAGCCAGTGTTCGATCAGACGGTACGACACCGAGAGCGGCGGCGGAACGCCGAGCGAGCCCGAGGTCATGCCCTGGACGATATCGTCGACGGTGAACCAGCGGGCATCCTCGAGTTCATCGTCGCGCAGGCGGATCTCGCGTGCTCTCGCGGTCGCGGTGAAACCCACCATCAGCGAAGCAGGCAGCGGCCACGGTTGCGACGAGTGATAGGTGGCGTGCAGCACTTCCACGCCGGATTCCTCGCGCACCTCCCGTTTCACCGCGTCTTCCAGCGATTCGCCCGGTTCAATGAAGCCGGCCAGCGTGGAATAACGGCCGGGCGGCCAGCCGCGCTGGCGGCCGAGCAGGCAGGCGTCCCCGTCTTCCACGATGACGATGATCGCGGCGTCGGTACGTGGGAAATGCATGTGCGGGCCGTCGGGGTTCGTGCATTGCACGCGATGGCCCGAAGCCACGACCAGGGTCGGCGAGCCGCATTGGCTACAGAACCGGGTTTGTCGCTGCCAATGGGTGATGCCCTTCGCGTAAGCGAAAAGACCGGCTTCGAAAGCAGGGAGGGTCAACCCCGCCTCGCGCAAGGACATGCGACGCGCGCCGGTCAGGGAAGCAAACAGTTCGGCGTGAGCTTCGTCGACGACGAGCGTGAACCAGGCGCTGTCGTTCGCCAGGCCGAGCAGGGTGGATGGCAGGTCGCCGAAGCGCTCGGAGCGCATCGCCGGTGTCATCCAATGCGGCATATCCGCCTCTGCCTGGACGAAGGCCAGGCCTTCGCTGTCGAGTACGAGGAAGCGCGTATCCGGCGAGCGCTCCGTTTCCTCGACCCACAGGCGGTCGTCACGCCGCTCGGCCATGCGGTCCATGTCGATGCCGGCGAAGACATTCTCGCGGGCGCGGCTGGCGACCGCCTTGTCCCGTTCCTGCTCGACGCTCACGCCCACCGACCGGTCATGCGCTGAACGAGGAACCGCAACCGCAGGTGGTCTTCGCGTTGGGATTGCGAATGACGAATTGCGAACCACTGAACGATTCGGCGTAGTCGATTTCCGCGCCGGTGAGGTATTGCAGCGAGAGCGGATCGACCACCAGTGTCACGCCTTCGCGGGACACGGCCAGGTCGTCCTCGGCCTGTTCCTCGTCGAACGTGAAACCATACTGGAAGCCCGAACAGCCGCCGCCGCTGATGTACACGCGCAGCTTGAGGCCGGGGTTGCCTTCTTCTTCGATCAGCTCGTGCACCTTGCGGGCGGCGGCTTCGGTGAAGACGAGCGGCGTGCCCCCGGACCGATAGTCCGGTGCCGAACTCGGAGCCATGGGAAATGGGTTATTCATGCCGCTCATAATGGCGCCGTTCCGTGTCAGGTCAAGCCTCGCTGAGGACCGGGGCGGCCTCGATCGCCGCCTGGGCCAACTGGCGAACCGTCTGCGGGGCCCGGTGCACCATCTTGCCGTTGACCTGCGCGCCGGCCGCCATCTCCAGTACCTGGTAGCGCACGTCGCCCTCCACCCGGGCCAGGGGAGCCAGTTCCAGGCGCTCCGCGGCGTCGATGTCGCCGGTGACGCCGCCATTGATCACGGCCTGGGGTACCTCGATATGCCCGATGACGCGGCCCGTCTCACTGATCGTGAGCACGCCATCCCCGGAAGGATCGGCATGAATCGAGCCTTCAACCGTTCCGTCCAGGTGCAACGCACCACTGAACAGTACGTCGCCCCGAAGGGTGACGCCGCGGGCGATAAGGCTTGTGGCGGCCGCGCCCACCGCGGGAGCCTGGTTCTTCCGGTTATTGCCGAACATCGTTGGCCTCGTCGTTGCGCAGGGCATCGGTCCACGCCACCGTGCCGGTGACGGGCTGGTCGCCGGTGATGTCGGCGACCAGCCGCAGGCGGGTGGGTTTAAAGCCCGCCGGCAAGGTGAAGCTGCCCTGGATCTGCTGGAAATACTTGAAGGAGAAGGGGAGTCCCGTCGTCTGCGCACCCTGGCCCAGCGCCGCGCCATCGAGGGTCGTGACCTTGTCGTCCTGAATGCCCTCGACGGCTAGTTTCAGCGAGCCTTTCACCAGTTCCCCCCGGCGGGCATTCTGGGTAAGCGTGACCATCAGGTTCCAGGCGTTCTTCGTACCTTTCACCGGCATGGTGCGGACACCCTGTATCTTCAGTCCGTCGCGCTGGCCCCCGCCGCCGACCAGCCGCGAATAAAAGGCGAGGTCGGTGCGCAGGCCACTGATCTCTTCGTCGCGCTCGGCCAGATTGCGCTTGAGTTCTTTCGCTGCGATGTCCGTCACCTGCGCGGAGCGTTGCAGGTTGGCCACTTGCTGGCGGAGATCCTCGTTGTCGGCGGCCATCCGGCGAATGCCGCCGCGGTCGGAAACCACGGCCGGCCCCCGCGCCGCGAGGAACCACGCACCCATGGCCACCAGGACCAGGCTGAGCGCCCAGGCACCGGTCAGGACGAGACGCTTTCGGCGCTCGCTGGCCGCGTCGTCGAGCGAGCGCACGACGAAACGCGGCGGTGGGCGTGAAGCCATGGACGATTCCGTGGAGAAGACGTGAAGACGCCGATGGTATATCCCCCGTCTTCCCCCATGGTCAAGGAACCGCTCCCCATAACGGAGAAGGCCGCCTCGCGGCGGCCTTCGTTTCAGTCGTGGAGCGACCCGACCTTGCTGAGCATGTACCGCTCGGGGCCGATGTCGGAGATCAGGCTGAACTGGGTTTCCAGCCAGTCGATGTGCTCCTCCTCCTGGCCCAGGATGAACTTGAAGAGATCGCGACTGACGAAATCGTGGATGCCTTCGCAGTAGGCGATCGCCTCGCGCAAGTCCTTCGTGGCGAGCATTTCCAGATCGAGATCGCCTTGCAGTGCCTCGACCACGTTCTCGCCGATGCGTAGCTTGCCCAGGTGCTGGAGGTTCGGCAGGCCGTCGAGGAAGAGGATCCGCTCGATCAGCTTGTCCGCGTGCTTCATCTCCTCGATCGATTCCTCGTACTCGTGCTTGGCCAGTTCGTTGTAGCCCCAGTCCTTGAACATCCTGTAATGCAGGAAGTACTGGTTGATCGCGGCCAGCTCGTTGTAGAGGACCTTGTTGAGGTATTCGATGACCTTCGCGTCGCCCTTCATTGAGGGATCTCCCTGAATATGCAGGGCACGACTATACGTTGCCCCGTGCGGACGTGACGTAACGAGAATGAAGCTGGTTTGCGTCCGCGACTGGACGCGCGACGGGTCAGGCCGGAGAGGGCAGGAAAGTCAACGCGGAACGCGTTTCCGCGACGGCCTCGCGCAGGCACTGGCGAGCTTCCGACTCGCAGGCCCCGCAACAGTCCGAGCAACCCGTACGGGCCTGGAGTTCGGCAAAGGACTCCACCCCCTCGGCCGCGGCGCGGCGAATGGCGTGGTCGGTGACGGCGTTGCACATGCAGATGTACATGGCGCGCATTCGAACGCGAATGCGAACGATTGTCAACTACGCAAATGTGAAGAAACCGCTCGGGGCTGGCTGCCGTTCATTCTCCGCCGCGGGCCAGCCGCTCCGCTTCGGCTTGCTGGGGGCAGGTGCCCACGGTCACGGAGCACACGGTCTCCACGGTGGGGGCGAACTGGCGCAACGCCCGTTCATAGACCTGTCGCTTGAAATTCACCACGTGGTTTGCCGGATACCAGAAGTCGACCCAGCGCCACAGGTCGAACTCGGGTTTCTCGCAGGCATCCAGGCGGAACGCTTCTTCGCCGCACTTCAGGCGGAGCAGGAACCACACCTGCTTCTGGCCGATACACGTGGGCCGCTGGTGATGGCGCACGAAGCGGCTCGGCAGCCGGTAGCGCAGCCAGCCGCGGGTTTCCGCCAGCACTTCCACGTGCTGAGCGAGCAGCCCGGTTTCCTCTTCCAGCTCGCGGTACATGGCTTCCAGCGGCGTCTCGTCGCTACGCATGCCGCCTTGGGGGAACTGCCAGCCGTCACGATTGACGCGGCGCGCCCAGAACAGGCGACCGTCTCCGTTCAGGAGCACGATCCCCACGTTCGGTCGATAGCCATCAGCGTCGATCATCCGCCCTCCGCGAACCAGTTCGGCGCTTCCGGCGGCAGGCCGGATGCGCTCGATGCGCCCGATTCAACCACAGCGCGAGAAGCAGGGGCAAGGCGCTACTTGAACGGGAGGCTCGCGCCGATTAAACTGCCCGGCCTTCGCGGGTCCGCCCGTGAACGACCAGGTTCCATGGCTAGGTAGCTCAGCTGGTCAGAGCGCGGCACTCATAATGCTGAGGTCGGCGGTTCGAGCCCGCCTCTAGCCACCAATGCAAAAGGCCGCGTCCATGGGCGCGGCCTTTTTCTTTCCCCGGCGGTCGGATCAGGATGTCTCGCGTTCCACCAGCGGAAGCTCCTCGCTGCGCGGTGGCGTGTCCAGGACGGCCCGTGCCAACTCGACCACGTTGTGAACGCGCAGCTTGGCCATCAGGTTCGCCCGGTGTAGTTCGACGGTCTTCGGGCTGATGTTCAACTCGCTGGCGATGACCTTGTTGAGCTTGCCGCCCATGATCCCGTCCAGGACCTGGGACTCGCGGCGGGTCAGCGAGACGTCGGGACGGAGGCTGGCGAAGACGTTCGCCGCCGGCTCCTCACTACCGGGTTCATCGTCCGGAAGGGGCATCAGGAAGATCGCGTGAAAGGCCGCGGGCGGCACGTCGAGCAATTGCCGGGTGAGTCGATAGCGGCGGGGAGGCGCATGCCGGTCGCGAAAGATGAACTCGTCCGCGTGTTCGGTGCGATGAAGGTGCTCCTCCAGCCATGCCGGTCCGGCCCGTCCCCTCGCGGTCATGCCGAATTCGCGCTGGAAGGCCGCATTGACCATCACGGCGCGACCGCCCTCGTGGCGCCAGACGACGCAGGGCCAGGGCAAGGCGGCGAATACTTCCTCGGCCAGCCCGCAGGTGTGCGAGCCGTCGAGCGAATCACTAGCAAGGCACATCGATGCCTCCTGAATGTACGCGTGGGAAGCCGGCGAAGCCCCCTCGCTTCGCCCGTTGTAGTTACCACTGCAACCGTTTCACGATGAAAAGTCCATGAATCGTGGACGCGGATATGCCGAACTGCGACATCCGTCGTGAATACCACCCCCACCGGGGTGCTGGCCCGCCCTCCGCTACAATGCGGGGTCACCCGCGAAAGACGCCGTCCCCATGCGCATATTCAAGACGTTCAACATCGAAGCGGCCCACCGCTTGCCGAATGTGCCCCAAGGGCACAAGTGCTCGCGCCTGCACGGCCATTCATTCCGCATCGAACTGCACGTCGAGGGCCCGACAGATCCGGTGCTGGGATGGGTGATGGACTTCGGCGACCTCAAGGCGCGTTTCCAGCCACTCTACGATCGCCTCGACCATCACTACCTCAACGACATCGAGGGTCTCGAAAATCCGACCAGCGAAAACCTGGCGCGCTGGATCTTCGAACGCCTGCGGGCGGACGTGCCGGGGCTGGCGAAGGTCGTGGTGCACGAAACCTGTACCTCCGGCGCCGAATACTCCGTCTGAGCAAGGCCTTCGAGGCGAAACCTGTCGACGCAACAATTCGCGGTTGCCGCGCTGTCGGGGGCGGGTCTACACTCCGGCACTCCCCGTTCCCCGACGGTTGCCGCGATGTCCCATGTAAACGGTTACGCCGAACTTGCCCGATGCGTCGGGGATATCGCGTCGGCTGCATGGATGACTACGTCGCCCGGCGCATTGGCAGGCCGCCCCGCCCGGGCCTGACCGACCGCGTCTCCTCGCCAACGACGCGACGGATGGTCGCGCCGGCGGGTGGTTATGGCCTTTCGTCGCTTGTCCCGTCGTTTACGGCACTGGTATACTTTTCCAGATTAAACCGTGGCCCGTTGAACCATCTGGTGCCGCCTTAGAGCGAAACCACGGGAGCCTCGCGTTGCTCAACAGTCTTGCAGCCGGTCGTCACCTCGCCATGCGCATCGTCATCGCGCAGCTGGTGGTGGCCGTCATAGCGGGACTCGCTTTTTCCCTGCAGGGGCGTCCAGCCGCGCTGGCCGCCTTCGGGGGTGCCCTGGTCGTCGCCATCGCTACCGCGCTGCTTGCCGCGCGAGCGTTCAGCGCGCTGGGTGGAGCGGGGGCGACGTTCATGAGGTTCCTCGTGGGAATGATCCTTCGCTGGATCGTCCTCATAGGTGGACTGGCGCTCATCCTGGTTCAGTGGAAGCTGCCACCCTTGCCCGCGTTGGTGGGACTGGTGGCCGGCTACGCGGTCAACGTATTTGCATTCAGATTCAAGGGTTGAGGCATGGCGAGCGAACCGCAAGGCGGTCTGACCGAATACATCCAGCACCATCTGAACCACATGACGGTGAATTTCAGCGCCGATCATTTCTGGTTCTGGAACCTCCGTGCGGACTCGATCATTATTTCGTTCGTCCTCGGCGCCGCGTTCTGCCTGTGGTTCTGGCTGTTCGCGCGCAAGGCCACTTCCGGCGTGCCGTCGAAGGGCCAGGCCCTGGTCGAGCTGGCGATCGAGTTCGTCGACACGCAGGTGAAGGACACCTTCCATGGTGACCGCCGCACGGTGACGCCGCTGGCGCTGTCGATCTTCATGTGGGTCTTCCTCATGAACGCGATGGACCTGCTGCCGGTCGACCTCGCCGGCTGGCTGGTGCACACCTTCGCCGGTGACGAAGTCGCCCACCACACCTATTTCCGCATGGTGCCCACCGCGGACATCAACACCACCGTGGGCCTGTCGGTCGCCGTGCTGTTCATCGTCATCGGTCACGGCATCAAGGCCAAGGGCGGCTTCGGCTTCGGCAAGGAGCTGCTCACGGCGCCGTTCCATGCGAACAACCCGATCGCCAAGCTCGTGCTGGTGATCCCGAACTTCCTTCTCAACGTCGTCGAAACCCTGTCCAAGCCGGTGTCGCTCGCCATGCGACTGTTCGGCAACATGTACGGCGGCGAACTGGTGTTCATGCTGATTGCCGGTCTGATGGTGAGCTGGATCAGCTTCGTGCCTGGCGTCGTGTTCAACACGGCGTGGGCGATCTTCCACATCCTGATCATCGCCTTGCAGGCGTTCATCTTCATGATGCTGACGATCGTCTACATCGCCACAGCACGGGAACACCACTGACTCACCGCACCGACGTCAGAACCTCGGTTTTCAATTAGAACCTCGGTTTCCAACCATTTCATTTCCACCCTTTCGCTATTCGTTTATCCCAGGAGAACACCATGGAACTCGCCTCGCTTCTCGCCCACGTCCAGGGCATGACCGCCATCGCCATCGGCGTGATCATCGGTCTCGGCGCGCTCGGCGCCTGTCTCGGTATCGCCATCATGGGCTCGAAGTTCCTCGAGTCGGCTGCTCGCCAGCCGGAGCTGGTTCCGCTGCTCCAGGGCCGCATGTTCCTGCTCGCCGGCCTGATCGACGCGGCGTTCATCATCGGCCTGGCCGTGGCGCTGCTCTTCGCGTTCTCGAACCCGCTGGTCGGTGTCGTGCGCGCCGCCGTCGGCGGCTAAGCAGCCGTTCGTCTTGTCGCCGTGACCCCCTGGGGTCACGGCGATCGTCAGTACCCAAGCGTTCGGAGTCTTCGGAGAGATCATGGAAATCAACATGACCTTCCTGGGCCAGATGATCTCTTTTGCGATCCTGGTCTGGTTCACCACCAAGTTCATCTGGCCCCAGCTCAACGGTGCCATCGAAGAGCGCCAGAAAAAGGTGGCCGAGGGTCTGGCCGCCGCCGAGCGCGCGCGCGCCGAGCTCAAGGACGCCGACGCCAAGGTCGCCGTCGAGATCAAGCAGGCCCGCCTGCAAGCCACCGAGATCATCGACAAGGCCCAGCAGCAGGGCAACCAGATCCTCGAGAAGGCCCGTGCCGAAGCCACCAACGAGATCAACCGTCTGAAGGCCCAGGCCCAGGACGAGATCGCGTCGATGGCCCAGCGTGCGCGTGAGCAGTTGCGCGAGCAGGTCGGTGCCCTCGCCGTCCGCGGCGCCGAGAAGATCGTCCAGCGCGAAATCGACCCGGCGGCCCATAAGGCCCTGCTCGACCAGCTCGCTGCCGAGATCTGACCATGGCCCAGGCGCTCACCCTCGCCCGTCCCTATGCACGCGCCGCTTTCGAAGTGGCGCATGCGTCGGGTTCGCTCGCCGACTGGCTGGCGGCGCTGAACTTCGCGGCCGCCGTCGCGGTGGATCCGCGTATCGCCGGTCTCGGTAACGATCCTCGCGTGCTGCCGACCCAACGGGTCGCGCTGCACCTGCCTCCCGGCATGGGCGCCGATGCGCCGTTCGCCCGGTTCCTCACGGAACTGGCGGAGAACGGCCGCATGGTGCTGTTGCCGGAAATCGCCGCGCTTTACGACGACTACAAGCACGAGTCGGAGTCGACCCTGAAGGTCAAGGTCACGAGCGCACTGGATCTCGACACGGCGCAGGCCGAACAGCTGCGCGCCTCGCTGAAGCGTCGCTTCAAGCGCGAGATCGAACTGGATACGCACGTCGATCCGGCGTTGCTCGGCGGTGTCGTCATCGACACGGGCGAGCAGGTCATCGACGGTTCGGCGCGCGGCCGCCTGCAACGGCTGGCCAGCGTGCTGACGCACTGATACGAGCTTCTCATACCACCGGGTGCCGTGAGAGCGGCGCGACCCAAGGAACCGACCATGTCCAGCACCACTCTGAATCCGTCCGAGATCAGCGAGCTGATCAAGACCCGCATCGAGCAGTTCAAGCTCGGCGCCGAGGCACGTAACGAAGGCACGATCATCAGCGTGTCCGACGGCATCGTGCGCATCCACGGCCTGGCCGACGTGATGCAGGGCGAAATGATCGAACTGCCGAACAACACGTTCGCCCTGGCGTTGAACCTCGAGCGCGACTCGGTCGGCGCCGTGGTGTTGGGTGAATACCAGCACCTGCGCGAAGGCGACGCCGCCAAGACCACCGGCCGCATCCTCGAGGTACCGGTCGGCCCGGGCCTGCTCGGCCGCGTCGTCGACGCGCTGGGCAATCCCATCGACGGGAAGGGCCCGATCGACGCCGTGGGCACCAGCCCGGTCGAGAAGGTCGCGCCGGGCGTCATCTGGCGCCAGTCGGTCGACCAGCCGATGCAGACGGGCTACAAGTCCATCGACTCGATGATCCCGATCGGCCGCGGCCAGCGCGAGCTGATCATCGGCGACCGCCAGACGGGCAAGACCGCCGTCGCGATCGACGCGATCATCAACCAGAAGCATTCCGGCATTAAGTGCATCTACGTCGCCATCGGCCAGAAGCGCAGCTCGATCGCCAACGTGGTGCGCAAGCTCGAAGAGAACGGTGCGCTCGCCAACACGATCGTCGTCGTCGCTTCGGCTTCCGAGGCCGCCGCCCTCCAGTACGTCGCACCGTACTCCGGCTGCGCCATGGGCGAGTACTTCCGCGATCGCGGCGAAGACGCGCTGATCGTCTACGACGACCTGTCCAAGCAGGCCGTGGCCTACCGCCAGATCTCGCTGCTGCTGAAGCGTCCGCCGGGCCGCGAAGCCTATCCGGGTGACGTCTTCTATCTCCACTCGCGCCTGCTCGAGCGCGCCTCGCGCGTCAGCGCCGAGTACGTCGAGAAGATGACCAACGGCGAAGTGAAGGGCAAGACGGGTTCGCTCACCGCGCTGCCGATCATCGAGACCCAGGCCGGCGACGTGTCGGCGTTCGTTCCGACCAACGTGATCTCGATCACCGACGGCCAGATCTTCCTCGAAACCGACCTGTTCAACGCCGGCATCCGTCCGCCCGTGAACGCCGGTATCTCGGTGTCGCGCGTCGGTGGCGCCGCCCAGACCAAGATCATCAAGAAGCTGTCCGGCGGCGTGAAGCTGGCGCTCGCCCAGTACCGAGAGCTGGCCGCGTTCGCGCAGTTCGCCTCGGACCTGGATGCCGCCACGCGCGCGCAGCTCGACCGCGGCCAGCGCGTCACCGAGCTGATGAAGCAGCCGCAGTACTCGCCGCTTTCGATCGCCGAACTCGGCGTGTCGGTCTACGCGGCCGAGAAGGGCTACCTCGACGACCTCCCGGTCAACAAGGTGCTGCCCTTCGAGAAGGGCCTGCATGCTTTCATGCGCCAGAATCACGGCGACCTGATGGCGAAGATCGACCAGACCGGCGATTGGGACAAGGACATCGAGGCGACCTTCAAGGCCGCCGCCGACGAGTTCAAGAAGACCGGTAGCTGGTAAGAGCGAAACGCGCGGGGCGCAGGCTGAAAGGCCGGCCCCGCGAGCTGGCGACACCTTTCAAAGACGAGTAAGCCATGGCTAGCGGCCGCGAAATCAAAACCAAGATCAAAAGCACGCAGAACATGCGCAAGGTGACCGGCGCGCTGCAGATGGTCTCGGCGTCGAAGATCCGCAAAGCGCAGGACCTGATGAAGGCCTCGCGCCCGTACGCGCGTCTGATGCGCAAGGTCATCGCGCATGTCGCGCAGGCCAGCACCGATTTCACCCATCCGTTCCTCACCGAGCGCGAGAACGTCGCGCGGGTGGGCTTCATCGTGGTGTCGACCGACCGCGGCCTCGCTGGCGGCCTCAATTCCAACCTGTTCCGCCGCACGCTGACCTCGATCCGCGAGTGGCAGGGCAAGGGCGCGGAAGTCGACGTCGTCGCCATCGGCCAGAAAGCCGTGCAGTTCTTCCGTCGCATCAAGGGCGTGAACCTGATCGGCTCGGCCACGCATCTTGGTGAAAAGCCCAAGCTCGAGGACCTGATCGGCGTGATCAAGGTCGTCCTCGATGCGTATTCGGACAACAAGCTCGACCGCGTTTTCCTGGTCTACAACGACTTCGTGAACACCATCGTGCAGAAGCCGAGCATCGACGCCCTGCTGCCGCTGTCGCTGGTGGCCACGGAACTCGAGAACGCGGAAGGCAAGACGTCCGAGGGCGTGAAGGTCGAGCAGACGCACGACTGGGACTACATCTACGAACCGGACGCACGCACGGTGCTGGAGCACCTGATGACGCGCTACATCGAGTCCGTGGTGTACCAGGCGGCGCTGGAGAACCTCGCCAGCGAACACGCCGCGCGCATGGTCGCCATGAAGGCCGCCTCCGACAACGCCAGCAAGGTCATCGGCGAACTGACGCTGGTCTACAACAAGGCGCGCCAGGCGGCGATCACCCAGGAAATCTCGGAAATCGTCGGCGGCGCCGCCGCGGTCTAACCGAACAAGCCCATGGCGACGCGAAAGCGGCGCCGCTACAGAACCTAAAGAAGATTCATCCGGAGCATTCCATGAGCCAGGGTAAAGTTGTTCAGATCATCGGCGCGGTCGTCGACGTCGAATTCGCGCGCGACCAGGTACCGCAGATCTATGACGCACTGAAGATCGACGGCACGGAGATCACCCTCGAAGTGCAGCAGCAGCTTGGCGATGGCATCGTGCGCACCATCGCGCTCGGTTCCACCGACGGCTTGCGCCGTAACCTGATCGCCCGCAATACCGGCGAAGGCATCAAGGTGCCGGTCGGCAAGGCCACGCTCGGCCGCATCATGGATGTCCTGGGCAACCCGATCGACGAAGCCGGTCCGATCGGCGAGCAGGAAAAGTGGGTCATCCACCGCGAAGCCCCGTCGTACGACGAGCAGGCGGCTGCCAGCGAACTGCTGGAAACCGGCATCAAGGTCATCGACCTGATGTGCCCGTTCGCCAAGGGCGGCAAGGTCGGCCTGTTCGGCGGCGCCGGCGTGGGCAAGACCGTCAACATGATGGAGCTCATCAACAACATCGCGAAGGCGCATTCGGGTCTGTCCGTGTTCGCCGGCGTGGGTGAGCGTACTCGTGAAGGTAACGACTTCTATCACGAGATGAAGGACTCCAACGTTCTCGACAAGGTCGCGATGGTGTACGGCCAGATGAACGAGCCGCCGGGCAACCGCCTGCGCGTCGCCCTGACCGGCCTGACGATGGCCGAGTACTTCCGCGACGAGAAGGACGAGACCGGCAAGGGCAAGGACGTCCTGCTCTTCGTCGACAACATCTACCGTTACACGCTGGCCGGTACCGAGGTGTCCGCGCTGCTCGGCCGCATGCCGTCGGCCGTGGGTTACCAGCCGACGCTGGCCGAGGAAATGGGCGTCCTGCAGGAGCGCATCACCTCGACCAAGACCGGTTCGATCACGTCGATCCAGGCCGTCTACGTTCCCGCGGACGACCTGACCGATCCGTCGCCGGCGACCACCTTCGCGCACCTGGACGCGACCGTGACGCTGAGCCGTAACATCGCCTCGCTGGGTATCTACCCGGCGGTGGAT
The DNA here is from genome assembly GCF_030812295.1 of Luteibacter jiangsuensis. Lineage (GTDB taxonomy): Bacteria > Pseudomonadota > Gammaproteobacteria > Xanthomonadales > Rhodanobacteraceae > Luteibacter > Luteibacter jiangsuensis_A. The sequence continues at coordinate 153,207 of NZ_JAUSSK010000002.1, read as the reverse complement.
CCGCTCGATTCCTCCAGCCGTCAGCTGGACCCGGCCGTTATCGGCCAGGAGCACTACGACACCGCGCGCCGCGTGCAGATGACGTTGCAGCGTTACAAGGAGCTGAAGGACATCATCGCCATCCTCGGCATGGACGAGCTGTCGCAGGAAGACAAGGAAGCCGTGTCGCGCGCCCGCAAGATCGAGCGCTTCTTCTCGCAGCCGTTCCACGTCGCCGAAGTGTTCACCGGCTCGCCGGGCAAGTACGTGGCGCTGAAGGAAACCATCCGCGGCTTCAAGATGATCCTCGACGGCGAGTTGGACTACCTGCCGGAACAGGCCTTCTACATGGTCGGCGGTATCGACGAAGCCATCAAGAAGGGCGAGGAGATGGGTGCGAAGAAGGCTGCATAAGCCCTCTTTTCCCATCCTCGACCAACGGAAGACCAGCCCATGACCCATACCATCCGCGTCGACATCGTCAGCGCCGAAGCCGAGATCTACTCCGGCGAAGCCACGCTCGTGGTCGCCACCGGTGAGCTTGGCGAGCTGGGCATCGCGCCGCGTCACGCCCCGCTGATCACCCGCCTGAAGCCCGGGCACGTGGACGTGGTGGCCGCCAACGGCGAACGCCAGCAGTTCTACGTCTCCGGCGGCATCCTCGAGGTGCAGCCACAGGTCGTGACCATCCTCGCCGACACGGCGGCCCGCGCGGCCGATCTCGACGAGGCGGCCGCCCTGAAGGCAAAGGAAGAGGCGGAGGCCGCACTGGCCAATCGCGGTCCGCAAATGGACGTCGCCGAAGCCCAGGCCAAGCTTGCAGAGGCCCTGGCCCAGCTCCAGGCGCTCGAACGCATGCGCAAGACGCTCAAGCACTGACCGGCAAACACCGATCGAAAAGAAGCCCCTCCCCGGAGGGGCTTTTTTTTGGGTAGTGGAAGTCGATTTGGTGCGAGCCGGCCAGAGCCCGCGGTCATCCACCAGGCCCGACGGTCTTCATCCGAAAATGACTACGGCGGCGCAACACTCGACCGCCACGTCACCACAACCGCATCATGCGCATCCACTACCGTCGCAGCTTCTGGATCATCGGTGTAGTCGCCGTCCTGCTCATCGTGGCGCGGCTCGCCTTGCCGTACGTGGTGCTCGGCTATCTCAACGGCCGCCTGTCCCGCATGGGCGCGTACTCGGGGCATATCTCCGACATCGACATCCATCTGTGGCGTGGCGCCTACTCCATCGACAGGCTGACGGTCACCAAGGTGGATGGCAAGGTGCCGGTACCGCTGTTCGATACGGCGCGTGCGGATATCTCACTCAGTTGGGAGGCCATCGCCAAAGGCCGTATTCGCGGAAAGATCGATTTCCACGAACCCGTGGTGAACTTCGTCGACGGTCGTGGCGAGGGCGATACCCAGACGGGCAAGGGCGTGGACTGGCGGGCGCAGCTGCGTGCCCTGGTGCCGACACAGCTGGATGAGGTGAACGTGTTCAATGGCACGATCACCTTCCGCAACTTCGTTTCGAGTCCGAAAGTGGACCTGAAGATGACCGACGTCAACGGTACGGCGACGAACCTCACCAACGTGCAACGCGAGGGCGGATCGCGCGTGGCGCACCTGCATGCCACGGCGAAGGTGCTGGGAGATGCTCCGCTGGAGACCCGGGCGGAGTTCGATCCGCTGGAGCGGCTAGGCGATTTCCGCTACGAGTTGAGCATCCGCGATATCAAGCTGGTGAAGGCCAACGACCTTGCCCGTGCGTACTCCGGACTCGATTTCGCGGGTGGCGAGGGTGACTTCTTCATGGAGTTGCAGGCCAGGGGCCGTCGGCTGAGCGGTTACGCCAAGCCCTTGTTCCACGACCTGCGGATATTCAGCTGGAAGCAGGATGTCGAGCAGGACAAGAAGAACCCGCTCAAGCTCGCCTATGAAGCGGTGGCCGAAGGCGTCACCACGATCTTCAAGAACCAGTCCAGGGACCAGTTCGCAACCCGTGTTCCCATCTCCGGCACCATCGACGACAAGAACGTTTCCGCCGCCGAGGCGATCCTCGGCATCCTGCGGAATGCCTTCATCGAGGCGTACAAGCCGAACCTCGAGCACCTGACCGAGCGGCCGAAAGACGACTAGCCGACTTGGCAGGGCGCCGTAAACGCGCGAAAGTGCGGCCCTCCCTTACCGGCAGGCAAGCGTGCCCATGACCGTCAAGCCACTCCATGTCCTGATCCTCGCCGCGGGCGAGGGCAAGCGGATGAAGTCCGCGACCGCCAAGGTGCTGATGCCGCTCGCAGGGCGACCCCTGCTGGCTCACGTGCTCGACGCCGCCCGTACGTTGGACCCCGCGGGCATACACGTGGTGTACGGCCATCACGGGCAGCACGTGCGCGATGCCTTCGCGGCCGATACGTCGCTGGCGTGGATCGAACAGCGCGAACGCCTGGGAACGGGCCACGCCGTGCGCACCGCGCTGGAAGCCATGCAGGCGGCAGGCAAGCTCGAGGGCCGCGTACTCGTCCTCTATGGCGACGTACCGCTCATTCGCGCCGAAACACTGGCTGCGCTCGTGGCCGCCGACGACGGCCTGGCCATGCTGGCGACCCGTCTCGCCGATCCACGGGGCTATGGGCGCGTGGTGCTCGATGCCGCCGGCAAGGTGCGTCACATCGTCGAGGAAAAGGATGCGAGCGCGGCGCAGCGCGCCATCGACCTGGTGAATACGGGCATCGTTGCCGCCGATGCGGCGCGCCTGCTCGCATGGACGCAGCGCCTTGGCAATGGCAACGCGCAGGGCGAGTACTACCTTACCGACATCTTCGAAATGGCCGCGGCGGAAAACGCGCCTGCCGCGTGCGTGGACTGCGACGCGGTCGAGGCTTCGGGTGCCAACGATCCCTGGCAGTTGGCCGGCCTGGAAGCCCTCTACCGCGAGCGGAGCGCACGCGCGCTGGCCCTGGAGGGAGTGCGCCTGGTGGACCCATCACGCCTGGACGTGCGCGGCAAGGTAAGCGTCGGCCGCGACGTCGAAGTGGATGTCAACGTCGTCTTCGAAGGCGACGTGGAGCTGGGCGACGACGTGCGCATCGGGCCATTCACGCGCGTACGCAATGCGAAGCTCGCCGCCGGCACCGTCGTCCTCGCCCATTGCGACCTCGATGGCGTGGTAACGCACGGGCCGTGCACGATCGGTCCCTTCGCGCGCCTGCGCCCCGGGACCGATCTCGCCGCGGGCGTGCACATCGGGAACTTCGTCGAGACGAAGAACGCGCGGATCGCCGAGGGTTCCAAGGCGAACCACCTGAGTTATCTCGGCGATACCGTCATCGGCAGCAAGGTGAATATCGGCGCCGGTACCATCACCTGCAACTACGATGGCGTGAACAAGAGCCGCACCACGATCGAGGACAATGTCTTCGTCGGCTCGAACAGCGCCCTGGTGGCGCCCGTGACGTTGCACGCGGGATCGACCATCGGCGCGGGTTCGGTCATCACCAAGGACACTCCGCCGGACGCGCTGACCTTGTCGCGTGCACGCCAGAGCACGATCGATGGCTGGCACCGCCCGACGAAGAAGGCCTAGGGCATCGCCGACAGGGTCGGCTCCCACCAGAGCATTCCGGACCTTCCGAGAAGCCGGGCTTGGTGGGAGCCGACCCTGTCGGCGATATCAGCCGCGATAGCGCCAGCCGTCGATTTCCACCAGCAACTCCGCACGGCAGACGTCGCCGTGCACGAGCAACAGCGGGGCACCCGGCAGGTGTTTCGCGGCGAAGATGCGCACGGTCTCCTCGTCCTCGGGGCGTCGCACATACACCTTCAGCGGCGCCGATGGCCCGAATCCGTGCGGCATGCCACTGGTGTCCAGCAGCGTCTCCAGGTTGCGCAGCGTCTCCGCGAGTTGCGCGTCGATGTCGCCGGCATGCGCCGAGGCGTGGCCGACCACCGCGGCCGTGCCCGAGATGGCCAGCACGTCGTTCGCCGGCAGTAGCGTGGCCCGCGCGAAGCTCGGCGGCGTACGGCCGTACTGGCGCGGATAACGCCATGCGCTCACCTGACGGGGATTTTCCACGCGGGTGCCCGGCCGGTCCGTCGCGAGTAGGTAGACCTGCAACAGCGCTGCGTCGGCGTGATGCCCGATCGCCGTGGCGGCAGGGTAGCCATGGGCGAAGATCTCGCCCATGCCGCCGATCCTCCCGGTGCAAAAGTGTTTGTAGCGTTCGTCGTCGCCGTTGCCAGCGTTGATCGCCCCGAGGTAATTCCATATGCGCTGGACGTGCCGTTCATCGGCCGTCGCCACGAAGCGCGACAGCAAACCATAGGCATACCGTGCCGCGCCTTCGGGGCCGCCGTGTTCGTCCTCGCGGCACTCCACCGCGGCAAACAGCCAGCCACCCCCACGCGACCAGCGCAGGTCGCCCTGGCGGCCTCGGCTCACCTCGCCGTCCACCTCCCATACCTCGGCCGGGGCGTCGCCCAGGGGTTCCAGCGCCACGCGCAGCCAGCGCGGGTCGTCGTGGACCGGGGCCGCGGCGCCGAAGCCGAAGGCGGCCAGCGTGGAGGGCGACAGGGCCCCCGCCGGGGGCCGGTAACCCACCCGTGGCGAGGGACGGGCCGAGAGCGGATTCCGCTCACGCATTTCACTTCCTGGGAGCATCGGGTCTTCCGTCCTGCGCGTTCGGAGCATGATATCGCCCCGGCGCCGGCGGAGAGCGTGAACGCGCATCGGATTCATCAGTCTGAATACCGTCCTCAGCGGCGCCAAAGACCCCTGTGTTAAACTTCGCGGCCGCTGCCATCCGGGGGGAGGCAGGAACATCCAGGACCTGGAAACACCAATGGCAACGCAGACCGCAGCACAGCACGAACTCGCCGAACTCATCGTCACCAGCCTCAACCTCGAATCGGTGCAGCCCGCCGACATCGATCCCGAGGCGCCCTTGTTCGGCGGCGAGCTGGGCCTGGACTCCATCGACGCCCTGGAAATCGCCCTGGCAGTCTCCAAGCGCTATGGATTCCAGCTGAAATCCGACAATCCGGACAACCGGACGATCTTCACGAGCCTGCGCACGCTGTCCGACCATATCGAGCAGCACCGCGCCGCGGCCTGACAGCCGTTCAGGTCGCACTTGCCCGGGGCGTGCTTTGCTTCGCCCTGGACGGCCGAGCGAGAGCCGCTATCGCCGGTATGGCCCCGATCGTGCTCCGGAGATACCGATGACCGATCCGACCGACATCGCACCCTGTGTGCGCCCGCTGCGTTTCGACGCGGCACACCCCAGCTTCGCCGGCCACTTCCCGGGCCGGCCGATCGTCGCCGGCGTGCTGCTGCTCGAGGCCGTGGCCACCGCGTTGCGTGAATGGCGCGGACTTGCCGTGCGCCAGGTGATCGACGCCAAGTTCCTTGCGCCGCTCCTGCCCGGCGAGGATGCCGAGATCGAACTCGTCGCGGTCGACGCCGCCCGTTTCCGTTTCACGATCCGCCGGGCGGCGGAGATCCTGGCGCGAGGCACGTTCGAGGGCATGGCATGAGCCACTGGAAGCAACGCGAAGGTGGCGGCTTGTTCGCCATCTGGCTGATTCGCACGATCGCGCTGAAGCTCGGCCGGCGGGTGGCCCGCATGCTGCTCTATCCGATCGCCCTGTACTTCTTCCTGCGCCGTGCCGATGAACGCGCCGCCTCGCGCGCGTACCTGTCGCGCGTGCTGGGACGTCCCATCACCGGCTACGACGTCTTCCGCCATATCCACATGTTCGCCGCGACCCTGCTGGATCGCATGTTCTTCCTCGCCCGCGGCGAACGCGATTTCGCCGTCGACGTGGAAGGCCTGGCCGAACTGGACCGTTGCATCGACGGCGGCCGCGGCGTGTTGCTGATCGGTTCGCACCAAGGCAGCTTCGAAGCCCTGCGCGCGTTGGGCGCCCGCCGGCCGGACGTGCCGCTGCGCGTGGTGCTCGACAAGCAGAAGACCCCGGCGCTCACCACCGTGCTGGAGGCGCTCGCGCCGGACGTGGGTGCGGCGGTGATCGACGCCTCTCGCGGTGGCGCGTCAGTCGCATTGGCGATGGCCGAGGGCGCCGCGCAGGGTGGCATGGTCGCCCTGCTCGCCGACCGTGGCCACCAGGGCGAGTCCACCTGTCGCGTTCCCTTCCTGGGCACGCCTGCGCCGTTCCCCGCCGGACCATGGCTGCTCGCATCCGCGCTGAAAATTCCCGTGGTCCTGTGCATGGGTATCTATGTCGGTGGCAATCAATATCGCCTGATCTTCGAGGCATTCTCGGACGGTATCGACATTCCGCGGGCTCAACGCGTGGCCGCCCTGGAACGTGTCGTGGCCCGCTACGCGGCGCGCGTGGAGCACTATGCACGCCTGTATCCCTTCAACTGGTTCAATTTCTATGACTTCTGGCAAGAAACTGGCCCTGCTGACGAGCCTGCTGCTACCGCTCACATGCCTCGCCACTCCGACGCCTGATACGGACGCCGCGAAGGCGCTGGTCGCGAGCCTCCACCGGCCCGCACCCGCACGCACCTCTTTCGCCGAGGCGCGATTCATGCGTGTGCTCGACAAACCCCTGGTGGTATCGGGCGAACTGGCCTGGCTCGGCGGCGATCGCCTGGAGCGTCGCGTCGACACGCCGATGAGGGAGACTTCCACGATCGCCGACGGCGAGGTCACGCAGGAACGCGAGGGCAAGAAGCCGCGAAGCTTCTCGCTGAACCGCGCGCCGCAGCTGAAGGTATTGCTCGACAGCTTCGTCGCGTTGCTCGCTGGCGATCCCTCGCGGCTGGGCGAGTCCTTCGAGATCGCCTTGGGCCGCGATGCCGACCGCTGGCAATTGACGCTCACGCCGCGCGATCCTCGGATCGCGAAGCAGATCGCCAGCATCCATGTGTACGGCAGCGGCAACGTGCCGCGTTGCATGCGCATGGACGAGAGCGATGGCGATACCTCGATCGACCTGCTCGGCGAGCTGGCCACGGCGATGCCTGCCGAACCGACCCGCGAAGGACTCATCGCGCAGTGCGGCGGCGCGATGTGAGGGGCGCGCGCCTTGGCATCCTCATCGCCTGGCTCGCCGCGCTCGCGGCCCTGGGCGCGGTCGTCGCCACGCAACTGAAGGTGGGCACGGACCTGCGCAGCTTCATGCCGGCGCCGACGACGCCGGACCAGAAGCTGCTCATGGACCAGGTTGGTGAAGGTCCCGGCTCGCGCCTGCTTCTCGTTGCGATCGATGGCGGCGACGATGTCACCAAGGCCACGTTGAGCCGGGGCCTCGCCGCCACCCTGCGCAAGGATCCCGCCTTCACGCAGGTGGTCAACGGCGACTTCGATCTCGGCATGCTCGACACCCGCCTGATGCCTTACCGGTTCCTGCTGTCTCCGACACTCGACACGCAGGTGCTGGACGAGAACTATCTCGCCGACCAGCTGCAACAGCGCCTGGAGGACCTGAGTTCGCCCGCGGCCACGCTGCTCAAGGGCTTGTTGCCACGCGATCCCACCCTGGAAACCCTCAAGCTCGCCGAGCGCTGGACCCCGACACGCTCGCCCGAGGTACGCGAAGGCGTCTGGTTTTCCTCCCGCGACGAGGCGCTGTTGCTGGCGCAGACGCGCGGTGCGGGCTTCGATCCCGGCGCCCAGGACGAGGCGATCGGACGCCTGCGTGCTGCCTTCGCGGCACTGCCGGGCAGCGCCGGTTCGCATCTGACGATCAGTGGCCCGGGGTACTTCACGGTGGTGGTCAATGCGCAGACGCGCGACCAGGCCGACTGGATCGGCCGCATTTCCACCATCGGCTTCATCGTGTTGATGCTCGCCGCCTACCGCAGCGTGAGCAGCCTCCTACTCGGCGCGTTGCCCGTGGCGACGGGCGCGCTCGCCGGCATCGCCGTGATGACCTTGTGCTTCGCCGAGGTGCACGGGATTACGCTGGCTTTCGGTTTCACCCTGCTCGGCGTGGCGCAGGAATACCCCATCCGCCTGCTCAGCCACCGCCGCGCGGGCGAGTCGGCCGTGGCGAGCGTGAAAGGCCTGTGGCCCCTCCTGCTGACCGCGATCGCGTCTGCGTGCATCGCATACCTCGCGTTCTACGCTTCCGGCGTCGGCGGCCTGAAACAACTCGCCGTGTTCACCATCACGGGCCTGCTCGCCGCCGGGTTCACCACCCGTTATGCGCTGCCCTACCTCTTGCCCGAGCGCGCACGTGACGTGGCCGATACGCCGGGGCTGGCGCGCTTCCGTGGATGGCTCGACGGCTTGCCGCGCCCGCGATGGCTGCCGATTCCCGTGGCGGCCGCCGCGGTGGCGATGCTTGCGTTCGCCCCTGGCCCGTTCTGGCAGAACGACCTTTCGGCGCTGACACCCCTGCCGCGCGACCTGCTGATGACCGACGCGCGCCTGCGCGGCGAACTGGGCGCGCCCGATGTGCGCTACCTGCTGGTCGTGCAGGCCCCGACGGCCGATGGCGTGCTCGCGGCGTCGGCGAAGCTCGAGGCGCGATTGCGTGAACAGGTGGCGGCGAAGACGCTCGATGGATTCGAATTGCCATCGATCTACTTGCCCGACCTGGCGACGCAGCGTGCGCGCCAGGCGAAGTTGCCGGACCGGGCGACGCTCGACGCGGCGCTGGATGGCGCGCTCGATGGCATGCCGTTCCGCAAGGATCTCTTCGCGCCGTTCGTTGACGACGTGCAGGCGGCGCGTAGCGCGCCCTTGCTCACGCCGGACATGTTCGCCCGCGCACCCCTCGGACAGCGGCTCGCGGCGATGCTGGTGCCGCGCGGCGACCATTGGGTAGGTCTGTCCGCGCTGAGCGGCGTGCACGACGCGGCGGCTATTGCCGCGACCGTGGTGTCGGCGGGCGCGGACGCGCGCCTGCTCGATCTCAAGGACGCGTCCGAATCGCTGGTGGCGGAATACCGCACGCGGATCCTGCACGCGCTGCTCGCGGCGACGCTGCTGTTGCTCGTGACCATCACGCTGGCCCTGCGCAGCGTGCGCCGTGCGTGGCACGTGCTGGCGCCCATGACGCTGGCGACCTTCCTGGTGCTGGCCGTGGAACGCATGGCGGGCATCCCGATATCGCTGTTCCATCTCGTCGCCCTGATCCTCGCCGCCGGCCTTGGCCTGCACTACGCGCTGTTCTTCGAACGCGACACGGGCGATCCCGCCGAGCAGCGCCGCACCCTGCATGCAACCGTGGTGTGCGTGATCTCCGCGTTGCTCGTGTTCGGCATGCTCGCGTGGTCGTCGATCCCCGTGTTGCGCGCCATCGGCCTCACGGTGTCGCTCGGCGTCGCCTTCCATTTTTGTCTCTCCATCCTGATGGCACCACATGCTCGCCAAGACCGACTTCATTGACCTGGTACCTCATGCGGGCGACATGTGCCTGCTCGACGGCGTGCTGGCGTGGGATGCATCGTCGATCCACGCGATCAGCACGAGCCACGTGTCGATGTCGCATCCGTTACGTGGCGGGGACGGGCTGCATGCCGTCCACCTGGCCGAATACGGCGCACAGGCGATGGCCGTTCATGGCGCGCTGCTGGCCCGCGAACAAGGCGCGACGGAAGCCAGGCCGGGGATGCTGGTGAGTTTGCGTGGGGTGAAGCTGGCGGTGCGGCGCGTCGACATGCTGGCGGGCGTGATCGACGTGCATGCCCAATGCCTGATGGCCGACGAGGGAGGCGCGCAGTACATCTTCCGCATCGAACACGAGGGGCACGAGATCGCCTCTGGCCGCGCCGCGGTCATTCATCCAGCGGGATGACGGTCGGCCCGGAGGGGCTGCTTGAAAGGGGACTGATGAGGAGCCTGACCGCTACCCTCCGGGCCGACCAGCAGAGTCTGCGGGGCGGCGGTCTCACGGATCGCGACAGTGGACAGTGCCTCAGGCGACGCGGGCGAAGAGCTCCATGGGCGTCTCTTGCCCCGCGAGCAGGTGTTCGTTGCCTTCCCTGAGCGACGGGTGATCCACCGCGGCCCGTTCGACGATGCTCGCCGCCAGGGAGCGCATCATGCGAACGTTCTCGCGCAAGCGGTAGGCGAGGGCTTCGTCGTCGAGGGTGTCGTGCAACGTCGCGTTCATCGTGGCGAACCAGGTAAGGTCGCGCTGGTCCATCATGACCTTGCGGTTGCGGCCTTCCGACACGGCGTGCCAGCGCTGGAAGAACGTCTGCATCTCGGTGTTGAGGTCCGCCGATGCCATCAGCTCGGGCCCCATGCGGGTGATGAACTCCGCGTCGCCCAGACGTTCCTGGAATACGATCTGGCAAAGCACGCCCCAGTAATAGGCGTAGTCCCAGATGACCTTGATCGGTAGCACTTCCGGATCGCCGAACAGGTTGTACTGCCCCCGGTACATCCGCAGCGTGCCTTCGTAGAACGAGAAGAACAGCCGCTCGTAGTGGCGCGCGTGCGCATTGAGCATTTCCCCATCGCGGTCCAGGCCGACGAGCAGCGTGATGTACGTATTGGCTATCGCGATGAAATCGCTGCCCGGTGAGTAGAACGGATCGAGGAAAGCCCCGGCCTCGCCCGTCAGGCCCCAGCGATCGGGCGAGAACATCCTCGCGCACCCGTAGGAAAAATGCCGGAAGAAGGCGAAGTCGAGCAGCTTGTCGCGCCGGCTGGCCACGTGCCGGGCGACGATGGGCTGGTGCGCCTGGAGCCACGCCAGGGCGAGGTCGAAGGTCTTCATCGTTTCCAGTGGATGCATCGACGCGTCTGCCACGATGCCGACCGAATGGGCGCCCGACGACAAGGGAATCAGCCACACCCAGTAGCCGGGTCCGCACAAGTGATTCGTCGAGCGCCAGCGTTCCGGCGGCTCACAGCGTCCCTTCCATGCGGCGTCATCGCACCAGGCGTCGATCTCGAGCCTGTCGTCGATGCGGAACCACACGGCGTTGGCGTGATGGCCATTGTCGCGGGTGAGATCGAGTTTACGGCGCATCAGCCCGGCCCGGCCCGACGCATCGAGCAACCAGCGCGCCTGCAAGTCACCGCTGCCGGTGGCCGTCTCGAAACGAACGGTATGCGGCAGGGTGCCAGCGCCGATGTCGAAGCCCCTTACCGTGACCCCTTCGCGGAAGTCGATGCCACGGCGGCAAACCTCATCCCCAAGGAAGTTCTCCAGGATGCCGCGGTCGATCTGGTAACTGGGCGTCGGCAGCACGGCGCTCACGCCCAGCTCGGTCACGTCGGCTAGATCGTCCCGCCCTTCGGAAAAGAAGAAGCGGAAGCCGAACTTGCGGATATGCGCATCGTCGAGATGCGCGCGCAGTCCCAGCGTGTGCGCGAAGTAGTGCGCGGCGATCTCGACGGTGGATTCGCCCACCTTGTGTGCCGCCTCGGGTAGCGGACGAGCCTGCCGCTCGAGCACGACGATGTCCATGTCGGGATAGGCGCCCTTCAATTGCAGGGCCAGGGTGAGCCCTGCAAGGCCCCCTCCAAGGATGACGGCGTCGTGTGGCTTGCGATCCATCGTTTCGACCTCGTGCGTGGGTGCCCGAATCAGTATGCCGTGTGTCCTGCTTCTCGTTCCTGGATGATCGTCGGCTTCGCACGCGAGCGGCGATAGCTGGCGACGGCGTTTCCGTAGTGGATGATCCGGCCGATCGTATAGAGCGTGATCCGGCTCACGTCGCGCACCGGGCTGAAGTGGCTCAGCCGGAATTCACCCTGGTAGCGTGAAGCGATAGGCACCGAGACCACGCCGATGCCGCGTTCACGGCAGGCGGTAATAAGGACGGCGGCCTCGAAGACGAAGTGTTCCGCCGGCAGGTCGACGAGGTCCAGCGTCGCCTTCGGATACAGTCGCTGCCCGCTCTGTGTATCCGCGATCGCTCGTCCGCAGGCCCAGGAAATGCCCCAGTCCGCCACGGCATTGGCACGACGCCGCCCCGGCGGCTGTTGTTCGCGTTGCAGCAGGCGCGCTCCGATAACGATGCTTCCGGGATAGCGTCGGCTCGCGGCGAGCATGGCGGGGATGTCGGAGGCGTGATGCTGGCCGTCGCCATCCATGGTGACCACGGCATCGTAGCCATGGCGAAGGGCTTCACGAAAACCGGTACGCAGGGCCTCGCCCTTGCCGCGCCGCGTCTCGTGGCGGAGCAGGGTCACTGGCATCGCGCCGACGATCTCGGGCGTGCGGTCGTCCGAGCCGTCGTCGACGACGATCACGGGAAGCCCCAGCTCGAGCGCGTCGCCGACGACCTTGCCGATGGCGCGCTCCTCGTTGAGGCACGGAATCAGGATGCAGTAGCGCGGTTCGGCGGGGCTCACGCGGCAACCTCCACGTCGATATGGAGATCGAGCCCATGTGCGGCCGGCAAACGCAAGGCGGTGGGCCGGGCCAGCGCGAGGGCGCGCATGAGGGGTATGGAGCGTGCCGATGGATTGCTCGCCGCGACGCCATCCAGCCATGGGTCGCCCATGGCCTCGCTACCGCTGTTGCCAGGCTCGGGCGTGATGTCGAGCCGTATCGCGGCACCGTCCGCCCGTGGCGACAGCACGAGTGCCGCCGCGAACGGCCCGGTGGTACTGGTCATGTCGCCGAGGGGACCGGTGCCCGCGATATCGTAGCTGGCCAGCAACACGTCCCGGTCGTCGGCCACGGCCAGCGTGGCCGCCTCCAGCAAGCCGGCGCCGAAGACGTCTTCGCCACCCGATATCGCGCTGGAGCTGGCGTGGCAGTGCGTGGCGATGGTCCAGTAACCAGCAGGCGCGTTGTGCACGGAATTGTGGAACCGTGTGGGCGAAAGTTCCGTGGGCGCACGGGCCAGCGTGTCACACATGTAATCGGTGATGACCTGGTCGCCGTGGGCGGAAGCGAATACGCAGGGCAGGGTTGCCGCATCGAGGCCGCTCATGTGTACCGCCTGCCCGGCCACGGCCACGGCCAGCAACACGCTTTCCGGTGCACGGCGACGCTCGTTGGGTGGCAGGGCGTCAGCCATCGGCCGCTCGGTGGCGGTAGGGGTCGCGCCACCGGTGACGATGTCGCGGAACGCGTGCCAGTCCGCGGCGCCCGGCGCCCAGAGGCCGAAGCCCTTCACCCAGACCGATAGCGCGGCGCTCATGCGGCGTGCCCTGCATGGGCGAAGGCGAGGCAGGCGTTGTTGCCGCCGAAACCGAAGGAATTGCTCAGTGCGATGCGTATGTCCCTCGTCTCGGGTTGCCACGCCATCTGCGGTCCGCATAGCGGGTCCGGCTCGTTCGCACCGAGGTTGCCCGGGACACGTCCGTCGCGCATGGCGAGCAAGGTAAGCACCGTCTCGAGGATGCCGGCGGCGCCCAGCGTGTGGCCGGTGAAGCCCTTGGTGGAACTGGCCCGCGTGTGGGTGGGGAATGTGCGCGCGATGAGCGCGGCCTCGACTTCGTCGTTCTTCTGGCTCGCGGTGCCGTGCAGGTTGATGTAGTCGACATCGCCCGGCGCGATGCCTGCGCGCGCCAACGCGTCGCGCAGCGCCAGTTCGGCGCCGAGACCTTCCGGATGCGGCGTGGACATGTGATGTGCGTCGCTGGCTTCGCCATAGCCGATCAAAAGCGGCGCATCGTTCGGTTCCGTCACCCGTTCCAGGATGGCGAAACCGGCGGCTTCGCCGATCGAGATGCCGTTGCGTCGCGCATCGAACGGCCGACAGGGATCGGGCGATACCAGTTCGAGCGAGTTGAAGCCGAACAGCACGCTATCGCATAGGCTGTCCGTACCGCCGACGATGGCGGCATCGACGAGGCCCAACCGGATCATCCGTTCCGCGTTGGCGAATACCTTCGCGCTCGACGAGCAGGCGGTGGCGACGGTGAGGCACGGTCCCTCCAGCTCGAACGCGGCGGCGACGAAGCCGGCAAGCGAATGGGGCGTATGCAGCACCGGGCGGTGCAGGTCGGCGGGCATGCGTCCATGGTCGAGACGCCGGTAGCCTTCCTCGGTGGCACCGATGCTTGCGGTGGAGGTGCCCAGCAAAACCGCGACGCGGCCGCTACCGTAGCGCTCGCGCGTGGCGTGCACGGCGTCGGTGAAACCGTCCTGGCGGAGGGCCAGCCAGGCCAGCCGGTTGTTGCGGCAATCCCAGTCGGACAGTCCGGCGGGAAGCGGCTCTTCCTCCACGCCGGCAACGCGGCCTATCCAGCAGTCGAGCGGGGCGACACTGAAGTTGTTGGGCGACAGGCCGCCGCGTGAGGCGGCGAGGGCATCGGCGTGGGCCCGGAGGCCGCAGCCGAGGGCGGAGGTGGCGGTGTACGCGCGGATGGCGAGCGGAGGCATGGGATGGGGCATGCGGCGAGCCTATCCTTTTTGATCGATAGCGTCGCGTGAACGTGGACAGGCGTTCAGGCGATTGCACGCTGCGCCCGGAATACGCAGACTGCGCATCTCTCCGGGATCGTCCCCATGTCCGGTATCCAAGCACCCAAAATCCTGCGCCGCGGTGTCTGGCGGTACCTGAGCGACCGCGACATCCTCATCGCGGCGCTGGTGACCGCGGTCGCTTTCGTGGGCAGCCTCGGCCTGCTGTACGCCGCGCACCTGGCGCGCGTCTGCTGGCTGGCTGGCCGCAGCCCCGCACGGGTGGCGGAGCGCAGGACCATGCTCGTCTTCGGCCGCCGCCTCGTCGACGACCGCGTGGAAACCGATTTCATCGAACGCCTCGCCCGGGTGCGGCAACACGCGTTGGACGGGCAGGCTGAACGCGTGCTCCTGCTTGGCGGTTTCAGCGGTGGAACGATGAGCGAGGCGGACGCCGGCGAACGCTGGTTGTTGGCCGAGGGGTGGCCGCCGACCGTGCCGATGCTGCTGGAACAGGTCTCCATCGATTCCCTGGAGAACCTGCGCCACGCGCGGGTGTTGTTGCGAGAGAGCGACGATAGTCCTCTGCCGCGGGTCTGGCTGGTCACGAGCCGCTATCACCTCGCCCGTTGCCTGTATCTCGCCCGCCGCCTGGGCTTCGATGCCGCCCCCCTCGCGGCGGAAGAACGCTTGCCGCTGACCCGGCGCTATGTCGCGAGGATCCTGATGGAGGCGGGCTACCTCATGTGGATCGATACCGGCATGCGCTGGGCCGCCTTGACCGGTAACCGGCGGATGGCTGGACGCATCGCCTGATGCGTCGGCTCCACGCGGCGGCGTGCCGCAGCTGGCGCGTCGCCGCGTCTTGCTAAGCTCCGCTACATTCCCCACTCGTAAGAGGCCACGCCTTCCATGTCCGGACAAGCCGACCTTGCCGAATCGTTCCTGCGCGGCCTGCAGGACCGCATCTGTGCCGCCATCGAGGCGGCGGACGGGACGGCTCGCTTCGAGGAGGATGCGTGGACACGCCCCGCCGGCGGCGGTGGGCGCACGCGCGTCCTTCGCGACGGCGGGGTCTTCGAACAGGCGGGCGTCAATTTTTCGCGGGTGTCCGGATCGCCGCTGCCTCCCAGCGCCACGGCGCACCGGCCGGACCTCGTCGGCGGCAGCTTCATCGCCACCGGCGTGTCGCTGGTCTTGCACCCGCGCAACCCGTATATCCCCACCACCCACGCGAACGTACGCTATTTCGAAGCCTCCAAGGAAGGCGCCGAGCCCGTCTGGTGGTTCGGCGGCGGATTCGACCTCACGCCGTTCTACCCGTTCGACGAGGACGTGCGCCATTGGCATGGCGTGGCGAAAAGCCTCTGTGAGCCCTATGGCGACGACGTGTACGCACGCTACAAGCGCTGGTGCGACGAGTACTTCTATCTGAAACACCGGGGCGAGACGCGCGGTGTCGGTGGGCTGTTCTACGACGATCTCAACGAGGGCGGTTTCGAACGCTGCATGGACTTCACCCGCGACGTCGGCGAAGGCTTCCTCGATGCCTACCTGCCCATCGTGGAGCGCCGCCGCGGCATGCCCTGGGGCGAGCGCGAACGCGAGTTCCAACTGTATCGCCGCGGTCGCTATGTGGAATTCAATCTCGTCTACGATCGCGGCACGCTGTTCGGCCTCCAATCCGGTGGACGCACCGAGTCGATCCTGATGAGCCTGCCGCCGCGCGTGCGCTTCGAGTACGCCTACACGCCGGAAACCGGTACCCCTGAAGCGCGGCTGCAGGAATACCTGAAGCCGCGCGACTGGGTCTGACGATTACGGCGCGCTGCCCGAGAACTTCTTCGCCGTGGCGCCTTCGATCTTGCCGACCGTCGCGGAATCGCTGACGTAGAGGTCGACCTCGCGTTCGAAGGTGAGCGAACCCTGCACGACGGCATGCGGGCCGATCACGATCTTCGGCTTGCGGTCGTTGTTGTTGAACCAGCTCATCGAAGGCTTCTTCACGAGGAGGCCGCCTTCGACCTTGGAGCCTTCGCCTATCGTGACATCGGCGTTGACCGTCTCGATGCCGCCACCCACGTGCGCCTGGTCCAGCGAGATCTCGCCGTTGACGTTCGACAGGTGGCCCTTGATGTCGGCACCGCGATCGAGCCGCACCTTGCCATTCACGGTCTCCACTTCATCGGTGACCTTGGCCTGCTCATGCAGCGTGACGGCGCCGTTGACCGTCTTCAGGACGGTGGCCGTGGCGGACTCGCCGAGTTCGACGGCGCCATTGACGGTGCTGGCCTTCTGTACGATCGCGCGGTCGCCGATGCGGACCGAGCCGTTGACCGAATGGACGTCCCCGGCGTGCTGGCCTGCCTCGACCGTGGCGCTGCCGTTGACCTTGCTGATGTCGTCGTCGGCCAGGGCCGCGCCGGAAACGGAAAGTGCGATGAGCAGTGAAAGCAGGGTGCGGCGCATGTGTGGTACTCCACGGGTGGACTGGACCCCTAGGATGCACCTGAACCGGGGAAGGTTTAGCGTGACTGACGGCACGGGGCAAGGAGGGC
The DNA here is from genome assembly GCF_030812295.1 of Luteibacter jiangsuensis. Lineage (GTDB taxonomy): Bacteria > Pseudomonadota > Gammaproteobacteria > Xanthomonadales > Rhodanobacteraceae > Luteibacter > Luteibacter jiangsuensis_A. The sequence goes on along the minus strand of NZ_JAUSSK010000002.1, from coordinate 136,379 downwards.
ACGCCGTGAAGTTGACGGGTCCCCGTGCAGGTTCCACCATCGGATTTTTCCTTTCCCACGTTGGATGCCATGTATAAGCTCGTCATGATCCGCCACGGCCAATCGGCCTGGAACCTCGAGAACCGCTTCAGCGGCTGGGCCGACGTCGACCTCAGCGAACAAGGCGTCGCCGAGGCCCGCGAGGCCGGGCGCCTGCTCAAGGAAGCCGGATTCACCTTCGACCTGGCCCACACCTCCTACCTCAAGCGCGCCGTGCGCACGCTCTGGCACGTGCAGGACGAGATGGACCTGATGTGGATCCCGGTGGTCACCGACTGGCGGCTCAACGAACGCCATTACGGCGCCCTGACCGGCCTCAACAAGGCCGAGACCGCCGCCAAGTACGGCAACGAGCAGGTGCACATCTGGCGCCGCAGCTATGACACCCCGCCGCCGCCGCTGGAGCCGGGCGCGAAGTCCTTCGCCGACGACGGCCGCTACGAGGGCATCGATGTGCCGTTGACGGAATGTCTGAAGGACACGGTGGCCCGCGTGCTGCCTTATTGGGACGAGGTGCTGGCGCCGGCGATCCGGGCGGGCAACAACGTGCTGATGGCGGCGCACGGCAACTCCATGCGCGCGCTGGTGAAATACTTCGACGGAATATCCGACGACGACATCGCCGAACTGAACATTCCCAACGGGATTCCGCTGGTCTACGAATTCGACGCCGACCTCAAGCCCGTGAATCACTACTACCTGGGCGACCAGGCGGAGATCGAGGCCAAGATGGCCGCCGTGGCGAACCAGGGCAAGGCCAGGTAAGGCGTCGACCGGGCCAGTGACGGACGAGGGTGACATCCGTCACCCTCGATGGGTCACAACCGCCCCTCGAACCGTGACGGCGGCCCGATAACCTAGCCTCACACCGACCAACCGAGGCCCACGCCATGCTGGCTCCGTCCGCCATCCCCTTGATCGTCGCCCCCCTGATGGCCTTCGCCGTCTACCGCCGCGTCCGTGGCAGCTTCGGCAGGCAGCCGATCCGCACGAGGCGGATGACCGTCCGGGTCGTCATGTTCGCCGTCATCGTGGGCCTGATGATGCTTTCCGGCCTGCAGGATATCCGGCTCGCCGAGGGCGCATTGGGTGGGGTGGCGATCGGCACCTGCCTGGCGCTCCTGGTGGGTCTGCGCCTGACCCGCTTCGAGCAGGGCACCGACGGTACCGACTTCTACATACCCAACCCCTGGGTCGGCGGCGCGTTATCGGCCCTGCTGCTCGGGCGGCTGGCCTGGCGTTTCCTGGTTCTCGCCCCCGCGTTCGCCAGCGGAACCGGCGCGGCCGTACAGGGGCCGTCCCCCGGAAACAGCCCGCTGACGATGCTGGTGGTGGGCCTGACCGTGGGTTACTACCTGGCCTATTACGCCGGTGTGCTGATCCATCACCGTCGCTACAAGCGGCAGTGGCAAGCGGCCTGACGCCGCCTGCGGGCGCCCTCGGTCAGAGGGCGTCGTTGTCCAGTTCGCCAGTGCGGATGCGTACCACCTGATCCAACTGGCTGACGAAGATCTTGCCGTCGCCGATCTTGCCCGTCCGCGCGGCCTGCTGAATCGCTTCGACCACGCGCTCGATCTGGTCGTCGGCCACGGCGACTTCCAGCTTGATCTTGGGCAGGAAGTCGACCACGTACTCCGCGCCCCGGTAAAGCTCGGTATGGCCCTTCTGCCGGCCAAAACCCTTCACTTCCGTCACCGTCACGCCCTGGACGCCCACATCGGCGAGGGCCTCGCGGACGTCGTCCAGCTTGAACGGCTTGATGATGGCGACCACCAGCTTCATGTATCACTCCTCGGGGCGCGGCCGGCCGCCGGCGCGCGAAAGGCCATTGTGCCATCCGGGTTCCGGATCGTCTCCATACGGTGGCTTGTAGGAAAAACCCTACACGACCTGTAGGCGTACGCCTATAGCGCCTACAATTCCATCACTTAGAATTCATCCACGACATCGAGGTGCGCAAGATGGATGTGCAGGGTATCGATCAACTCGCACAGCGGTTGGCATCGTTGGTTCCGCCAGGGTTGGCGCAAGCGCGTGAGGACATGCAGGCCAACTTCAAAGACATTCTGGCGCAGGGACTTCGCCGCCTCGATCTCGTAACCCGCGAAGAATTCGACGTTCAGAGCCAGGTTCTGGCTCGTACGCGTGAAAGGCTGGAAGCCTTGGAACAACGGCTTGCCGAGCTCGAGGCAAGCACGCAGCACGGCCAATAGGACGGCCACAGGTCCCGGGACCGCCCCCGATCCGTCACCCTCACCCCGAGAGCGGTCGGGGGCGGTTATTTTCCCAGCGAACGCAAGGGAGTGCGTATGCGAACCGGATCCCGTCAGGATCATGAGCGGTCGCGCTCCCATGCGATTCGTTACCGGTTACGATATCCGTCGTCATGAGCCTCGCCGTCACCCTTTCGCGCGCGCAGGAAGGTGTCACGGCGCCGCAAGTGGTCGTCGAAGTCCACCTCTCCGGCGGTTTGCCATCCACCTCGATCGTCGGCTTGCCCGAAGCGGCGGTCCGTGAAGCGCGCGACCGCGTGCGCGTGGCGATCCAGAACACAGCCTTTGAATACCCGAACCGTCGCATCACGGTGAATCTCGCGCCAGCGGAGTTGCCCAAGGACGGCGGCCGGTTCGACCTCGCGATCGCCCTCGGCATCCTTGCCGCCGGGTCCCAGGTGCCACGCGAACGTCTCGACGATTGTGAATTCCTGGGCGAGCTTGCCCTTTCCGGCGAACTTCGTGCCGTCCCGGGCATCCTCCCGGCCCTGATCCGCGCCCGCCGCTGCGGCCGCCGCATCGTCGTGCCGCGTGCGAACGCGGCCGAGGCCGCGCTCATCGGGGAGGGAGACGTCCTCCTCGCCGACAGCCTCGCCGAGGTCTGCGCCTGGCTGAGCGGCCACGCCGACCTCACCGCGCCCGCGGCTGCCGACTTCCACGACATGCCGACCTGCGGCCCTGACATGCGCGATGTGCGCGGCCAGTACCAGGCGCGACGTGCCCTGGAGATCGCGGCCGCCGGCCGTCATCACCTGTTGCTGATCGGCCCACCGGGTACGGGCAAGACCATGCTCGCGGAACGCCTGCCCGGCATCCTTCCTCCGATGACGGAATCCGAGGCGCTGGAAAGCTGCGCCGTCCGGTCGTTGTCCGGCGAGGAGATCGATCCCGGTTGCTGGCGCCGGCGCCCGTTCCGCTCGCCGCACCATACGGCATCGGGCGTGGCATTGGTGGGGGGCGGTTCGTCGCCGCGTCCCGGCGAGATATCCCTCGCGCACAACGGCGTGCTGTTCCTCGACGAGCTTCCCGAATTCAGTCGGCATGTCCTCGAGGTTCTGCGAGAGCCCTTGGAGTCGGGGCAGATCGTCATTTCACGCGCGGCGCGCCAGTCGACCTTCCCTGCCGAATTCCAGCTCGTCGCGGCCATGAACCCCTGTCCCTGCGGTTACGCGGGCGATGCCCTGCACGAATGCCGTTGCACGCCGGACCAGGTGCAGCGTTACCGCGGCCGCATCTCCGGTCCGTTGCTGGATCGCATCGATCTTTGCGTCGAAGTGCCGCGCGTCGCCATCGCCGAACTTTCCTCCGCCCCCGGTCCCCATGACGACGATAGCGCCACTGTGCGGCAGCGTGTGATCAAGGCGCGCGAGAAGGCGCTGATGCGTGCCGGCCAATCCAATGCCGAACTGAGCGTGGTCAACCTCGAGCGCGATTGCGCACTGCCTTCGGCGGAGCGCGAGTGGCTGGAAAGTGCGCTGGACAGACTCGGCGCCTCCGCACGTGCGTATCACCGCATCTTGCGAGTGGCGCGGACGATCGCGGATATCGAGGGTGGCAGTGGCTGCGTGGAGCAGGCGCATCTGGCGGAAGCGTTGCACTACCGGCGGTTCTGAGACGTTCGTCAGTCGGTGACGCGCGTGCATGCGTCACGGGGACGGCTTACGTTTGAATGCCCGATCCTTTACCGGGCATCGTGGGCGAGATCCGCTATGGGACCTTCATCGAAGAGACGAGAGTGATCGGGCAGTGAATGCCGGCGTACGGCGTTCTGCGTCTCGTTCCCAGGAGGACTTCGATGGATATGTCGTCGCGATGGACTGTAGGCCGAATCGCATGGGCAATGACTATGGCTCTTACGATGGGGTCAATGGCTGCTCACGCGGAAGGCGCACTGGAACATGTGCCAGTGGCTGCAACCGCCTCCGCTCCCGCCGCCGCGCCACCGGAGGAACGCTTCGAACTGGAGCCGATCCTCACCGCTATCGTGCAAGGTCACGTTGCCGCAGAGGAACGGTTGCCAGGGCAACAACCGATCGTCGTACCGCATGTCTGGTACAGCGATACGGGTGATGTGCTGAATGTCGAACTAGGAAAGGCCTATCTGCCTACCGATTACACGATAACGTTCGAAGAACGGGTCAGCGACATCGGTGACTTATTGATCTCGTATACGGAGCAGCGCACGCCAATTTACAGGGTGGATGTGTGGTTCGAGGGCAAAGACATATTCTTCTATTTTCCGGAAGAACGGGGGCCGGAAGATAAAATAGTACCTAAGCAGCCGCAAGAGGCTAAACATCTGCCTAAACGAGACCTCGGGAACGGACGAGTATTGGTCTCAGCCGGACACGGAATTTACTACAACTCACGCTACAAAGATTGGAGGGCCCAACGAGATCCCGTAAATCGCGTTGTCGAGGATTTTTGGACACCTTCCTTCGCGCGGCGCTTGGCGAAATTCCTTCAAGAGCGAAGTGATGCAGAGGTGATCCGGGCAAGGTCTTCAGACGCGACTCGGCATGCAGACAGCAAGATGCCCTGGTACTACATGGCGGCGCGTTATCATATTCAGGCGATGCTTCCAGAGGTTCCTTCCATATGGAACAGCCCGGGAAAAAGTGCACTTGGTATGGAGGAGCGAGACCAAGACATTAGGAGCCGCCCACTTTTCGCCAATCATCTCGGTGTCGATGCGGCCATACATTTGCACACCAACGCGGATGCTCGCCCGGAAATTCGTGGTGTTCGAGTTTTTCATCACATGAAGAGTCCCGAAAGCAAGCGCCTAGCAGACCTTGCGTTGTGCTACATGAAAGAAAGTCTGAGCTCTAATGATTTCTACTCGACTTTTCCAGTTGCACGGCAAGCAAATCCAAAGGATCACGGTGAGAACCGGCTGGCTACGATGCCTAGTATCATCGCGAAGCTTGGCTTTCATACGAATAAGGACGATGCCGACGCTATCCAGAATGAGACCTTTCAAACTCTTACGATGCGAGGACTTGAGAAGGCTTACCGGCTGTTTAGACAAGGCAACGGGTGCGCGCCCTTCGACGCAACTTACTCGGATGTGACAGTGATGTCCGACTCGACCGCCGCGGCATCAATCACGTTCGCTGGGTTCCCCAGTTTCCCGGTGAGGTTGGAATCCGTTGTTGCGGAATGTCCTTCCGGGGTCATGTGCTGGCCCATTGCTGGTTATTTCAAAGACCCGACCGCACCTCTGACGATGTCGCACAGCTGCCTGGCGAAAGAGCCCTTCACCATGAAATGGAATGTGCGTTTCATCGACGCGGATGGCATTTCTGCCCGAACTACCGCCGTCATGCACTGCAAACCGAAGGCCAAGACTCCCTCGTAGGAGTTAATACTTATTTCATGTACTGACGGGTTGACAAATGGTGGGGTCGGGCGGAGAATTCTGTACCAGGCGGTTCTCTTAATGGGCTGCCCGCCCCGTCCCGGTGTTGGATACCCCTCCCTCCCCCCGCTCCAACACCGGGACCCGGCCTTTCTTCTCGCGGCATTCCCCTCGTTGCCCGGATCGGCCCGCCTCCTTGGCGCTGGCCGATTTTTACTTTTGGCGTTGCTGTCAGGCCGCTGAGGCGGGGTGGAACTGTTCTTCCTCGGTGGAGCCACTGAGTGCCGAGAGCGAACTCAGGGAGCCCGAGATCACCTGGTTCACCGTGTCGAAGTAACCCGTGCCGACCTCGCGCTGGTGCTTGGCGGCCGTGTAGCCGTCCTTCTCCGCCGCGAACTCCGCTTCCTGCAATTCGACGTAGGCGGCCATCTGGCGATCGCGGTAGCCGCGTGCCAGCTGGAACATCGAATAGTTGAGCGCATGGAAACCGGCAAGGGTGATGAACTGGAAGGCGTAGCCCATCTCGCCCAGCTGATTCTGGAAAGTGGCGATGGTCTTCTCGTCCAGGTTCTTCTTCCAGTTGAAGCTCGGCGAACAGTTGTAGGCGAGCTTCTTGCCCGGGAACTTCGCATGGATGGCATCGGCGAAGCGGCGCGCCTGGTCCATGTCCGGCGTGGCGGTCTCGCACCAGATCAGGTCCGCGTACGGTGCATAGGCAAGCCCGCGGCTGATCGCCTGCTCGATGCCCTGCCGGCTCTCATGGAAGCCTTCGACCGTGCGCTTGCCGGTGAGGAAGGGCTTGTCGTAATCGTCGACGTCCGAAGTGACCAGGCCTGCGCCCATCGCATCGGTGCGCGCGACGATCAGCGTGGGCACACCGGCCACGTCGGCAGCCAGGCGGGCGGCGACGAGTTTCTGCACGGCTTCCTGCGTCGGCACCAGCACCTTGCCGCCCATGTGGCCGCACTTCTTCGCGCTGGCGAGCTGGTCCTCGAAATGCACGCCGGCGGCGCCGGCCTCGATCATGTGGGCCATCAACTCGTACGCGTTCAACACACCGCCGAAGCCCGCTTCCGCATCCGCGACGATCGGCACGAGCCAGTCGATGTTGTCCTTGCCCTCGGCATGGTGGATCTGGTCGGCGCGCAACAAGGTCTTGTTGATCTTGCGCACGACATTGGGCACGGAGTCGACCGGATAGAGTGATTGGTCGGGATACATCGTGCCCGCCGTGTTCGCGTCGGCGGCCACCTGCCAGCCGGACAGGTAGATGGCCTGCAATCCAGCCTTCACCTGCTGCATCGCCTGGTTGCCCGTCAGCGCACCGAGCGCGTTGACGTAGGGTTTGTCGTTGATGGAGCGCCACAGGCGCTCCGCGCCGCGCCGGGCAAGCGTGTACTCGACCTGGACCGTGCCGCGCAGGCGGATCACGTCCTCGGCGGTGTAGGGGCGCTCGACGTTGCTCCAGCGTTCGTTGTTCTTCCAATCGAGCGTGATCTGTTCGGCGGTATGCGTCTTCATCGTAGGGCTCCGTGGAAAGAAGGCTTCAGGCCAGGTGTTCGTAGGCGGGCAGGGTGAGGAAATCGCGTAGTTCGTCGGCATGGGTGAGCTCGGCGATCAGCGCGGCGGCTTCTTCGGCGCGCCCGGCGCCGGGCTGCGTGCTTTCGCGCAGGCGATGGCAATGCGTTGCCAGGGCGTGGTCGAACAGGGCCATGTCGATGCTTGCGTGGTCGCTGAATTCCAGCGGGCCGTGATGCAGCCATTGCCACAGCTGCGCGCGGGCTATCTCGGCGGTGGCCGCGTCTTCCATCAGGTTATGGATCGGCACGCAGCCAAGACCCTCCAGCCAGGCGGCGGTGTAGCGCAGGCAGACCTCGACGTTGTTGTCGAAACCTTGCCGCGTGATCGTGCCGATGGCGGGTGCGATCAACGCGTCGCGGGTCACCTCGACATCCTCTCGCAGCACATGCAACTGGTTCGGCGTCGGCATGTGCTCATCGAAAATCGACTGCGCGATGGGAACCAGGGCGGGGTGCGCGACCCATGTGCCGTCGTGGCCGGCGGTGACTTCGCGCAGCTTGTCCGCGCGCACCTTGGCCATCGCCGCCTCGTTCGCCATGTCGTCGCCACGGATCGGTATCTGCGCGGCCATGCCGCCCATCGCGAAGGCGCCACGGCGGTGACAGGTGCGGATCAGCAACTCCGAATACGCCTTGAGGAAGGGCACGGTCATCACGACCTGCCCACGCTCGGGGAGCAGGCGGTCGGCGTGGTTACGGAACGTCTTGAGGTAGGAAAAGATGTAGTCCCACCGACCGCAGTTGAGGCCGACGACGCGATCGCGCAACGCATGCAGGATCTCGTCCATCTGGAACACGGCAGGCAACGTCTCGATGAGTACCGTGGCCTTCATCGTTCCATACGGAAGGCCAAGCTCACTTTCGGCGTGTGTCATCACGTCATTCCATAGCGCGGCTTCTTCCATGCCCTGCAGCTTCGGCAGGTAGAAGTAGGGACCGCGGTCCCGCTCGTGCAGCGTATTCGCGTTATGGAACGCGAACAGGCCGAAATCCACCAGCGCGCCGGCGACCACATCGCCGTCGACTTCCGCGTGACGCTCCGGCAGGTGCCAACCGCGCGGACGCACCACCAGCACGGCGGGATCCTTGCCGACGCGATACACCTTGCCTTCGGCGTTGGTGAACTCGATGCTCCCATCCACCGCATCGCGAAGGTTGCGCTGACCGTCCATCTGGTTGGCCCAGGTGGGCGCGCTCGAATCCTCGAAGTCCGCCATGAACACCCTGGCGCCGGAGTTCAGCGCGTTGATGATCATCTTGCGTTCGACCGGGCCGGTGATTTCCACGCGGCGATCGCGGAGTGCAGGGGGAATGGGGGCGACCGACCAGTCGTCTTTCCGAATGGAAGCGGTATCCGCGCGGAAGTCAGGCAGCTCGCCCGCGTCGTATCGCTGTTGCCGGGTCACGCGTTCCGCCAGCAGGGCGAGGCGACGGCCATCGAAGCGGCGGTGGAGTCCGGCCACGAAGGCGACGGCGGCGGGCGTCAGGATGTCGCTGTAGGCGCCGCTCTCGTCGCCGAAGCGGATGCCGACCTGCGGGTCGATCGCGATCTTGGGGACTGCCATGGGAATGAGCCTCTGGACGTGGGACTGGTATCCACGCTAGGCCCGGGGCTATGCTTTTGACAAATCATATGTTTCAAAGACTAACTTTAACATTGTCAATATATATAGTAACAATCTGATTAGACTGGAGTTATCGGTGGCGAAGAAGCTGAACCTCACCCATGAAAAGGCGACGAAGCGTTCTGGCAAGACACGAGCTACCGATGCGGGAAGCGACGCGGCTGCCCGCTTCTACTACAAGGGCAATCGCCTGAAGCAGCTACGAGCCTTCGTCTACATCACCCGCCTGGGCACCCTCACGCGTGCAGCGGAAGCACTGTTCCTGTCTCAGCCATCGGTGAGCCTGCAGTTGAAGGCGCTTGAGCGGGAATTGGGAGCTCCGCTCCTGGAGCGGACCCGCCGTCGCGTCACCCTTACCGATGCCGGAGAGGCGCTCTACGAGATGGCCCGCCCACTCGTGGAAGGGCTCGAGAATCTGGACCGCGAGTTCCACACGAAGACTCGCAGTTCCCAGGGAGGGAGGCTCACCGTGGCGGCGGGCTCGTCCACCATCCAATACCTGCTCCCTGAGCTGGTGAAGGCCTATCGCGAGCGCTACCCATCGGTGCACCTGCAACTGGCCAACGTCACGGGCAAGGATGGGCTCGCTTTGCTGCGCGCCGACGAAGCGGATATCGCCATCGGCTCGATGCTCGATGTGCCGAACGACATCGCGTGGGCACCGGTCTATCACTACGACCCGATGCTGATCATGCCGCCGGATCATCCGCTCGCCTCGCTCGACGACATCCGGCTGGAGGACCTGTCGCCGTACGGGCTGATCCTTCCACCCCAGCGGCTGACCACGTTTCGCCTGGTCGACATGGTGTTCCAGCAACGGCACGTGCCGTACACGGTGGCGATCGAAGTGGGTGGCTGGGACGTGATCAAGCAGTACGTGGCGATGGGGCTGGGCATATCCATCGTCACCGGCATCTGCATCACGGAAGCCGACCGTGAGCGCCTGGCCGTGCGCAACCTGCGCCAGTTCTTTCCCCAGCGCAGCTACGGCGTCGTCATGCGCAAGGGCAAGTTCCTCAGCCCGGAAGCGCGTGCGTTCATCGACCTGATCCGTCCCGGCTTGCTGACGCATCGCGATTACGACGAGTCGGGGCATTCGGAACGATGAGATGCCAGATGGTCACGCGTGCACATCGATACGTGGATGCTTACGAAGATAGGCGATGACCTCGGTTAGGCCGCGAGCCGCGGCGCCGGCCTCCGCATACCAACGTCCCGATTCAGCGGAAGGATATCTTCCTGTAATGGCTCCGGAGCGCTTAAGACCTTCCTGCATAGCGTCTATCAGGTTGAACGGAAGGTCATCTGAAAGCTTGTCTGCTCGTGGCCGCCTTGCAAGCAGGAATTCACTGGCGGTGTCCTCGGAAATCTTCCCTTCGTCAAACAACCGCGTCGCGACGCGCGCCAGTTGGCTGGGCCTGACCTTCGTCAGGTCTAGGTTTCTCAGCATGCTTCGAAGGTCACCGGACATTCCTTCCGTTGTCCTCGTGGCGTCTTTCTTGCCTCGCGGCCCGCTACCCAGATCCCGGAGTGTCGGTGCTGGTGGCAGCTTCGCGGGTGCCAACGGTTCGGTCGTCATGCAGTTACCTCGACGGTCAAGCCGTGAGGATGTCCAGGCTGCAGAGGGCGTGGTATCGGCCACTTCCATGAACACCTGTGGTCTTTACCTGAGAAGCCCCGTCGTACTGCTTCGTCGCTCCCTTTTCAGAAAGTCGTGTCGGATATAGGTGTCACCAATGTCAGGCGAGCAAGGGAGAGGCTCATCGGTGCTTAAAGTGTCTCATGCGCATTCGGCGCCCATCTGGAGCTATACGATGACCTCGTTCCGAAGACTGACGACCTTGTTTGCCATAACACTCCTTCCGTTCGTCGCAGTGGGTGCTACGGCTGCTGACGCGCGGGCTGCTACGGGTACGGGAAGGCATTGCCCTTTCAATCTTCCACAGAAGAACTCAGTCGGGACTCTCGTCAACGGACAAAGTGGAATCGTCGTTCAGTGGTCGCTGACATGCACAGGTCCCCTGGCAGCGGCCACAAACGGCGGTACGCTGGTTCTGCAGGTCGCAAACGGATCAGGATGGGATACCGTGCGGCGAGGCGCATCGATAAGTATGCCTGCGCTTGGTCCCGGCTCTTACCGGTTGGTGATCCAGAACATCGGCCAGGCGAGGATCAGCTACAACGTCAGCTACCGGTACGGGTTTGGTTGATCTTCATTTTGCCTAAACGCCGCGGTGCTTGCCGCGGTACCCGGCGAACATGGCGCGAATGGAGGCGAGATCGCCCTCGATGTCCGCACTGGCATTCACCAGCGGGCCCACCGTGAACGTCTTCGTCGGGTAATCGATGAAGACGGTCTGGATGGGAACACCAGCGGCACGGGCGATGCGCAGGAAGCCGGACTTCCACTGCTTCACCGCCTTGCGCGTGCCTTCCGGTGCGATGCCAAGCCACATCTTGTCGTGCGTGGCGAACCGCTCGACCATCTGGTCCACGACGTTCGTCGCCGCGGAGCGGTCGATGGGGATCATGCCGAGGCGGCGTACGATGGGGCCGAAGGGGCCATTGAGCACCTCGCGCTTGATCATCACGCCCAGGTCGAGGCCGATCGCCGACTTCATCAGCAGGCCCCACACCCCATCCCAATACGACGAATGGGGTGCGCCGATGAGCACCACCTTGGGCACGTCGGGCAGTTCGCCGACGAGGCGCCACCCACTCACGCCGATCGCCCAGCGGCAGAAGCGTTTCCACCACGAATCGGGCAATGAGGGAACCTGGGGCGGCAATCGCTCGGGAACCCCGGTCACTCGTGGCTCCAGTCGCGCGAACGCGTGCGCTTCACCTGGCCACGCTGGGTCTTGCCGGTGAGACGCCGTTCCTTGGAGGCACGCGTCGGCTTCGTCGCGACGCGCTTCTTCGCCACGACCGTGGCCTCGCGCAGGATGTCCGCGAGGCGGTCGCGGGCATCGTCACGGTTACGTGCCTGGTCGCGGAAGCGCCGTGCCTGGATGACGAGGACGCCGGCATCCGTCATGCGACGGTCGCGGCGCGCCAACAAGCGGGCGCGCACCTCCTCGGGGAGCGAGGGCGAGCCAGCCACGTCGAAGCGCAGTTCCACCGCGCTTTCGGTGCGATTGACATGCTGCCCGCCGGGTCCGTCGGCACGCGTGAAGCGCTCGATCAACTCGGCGTCGGGAATGGCGATGGAGGGGGTCACGATGAGCATGGCGGAACGGATTCTAGCAGCGGCACGACGCTTGGCATGCTGCGGCGCGATGCATATACGGTGTCGCGCCAGTTCGTGAAGGCTTTCGTCCATGCGAAGCGTTCGAGCAACTTGAGCCAGGTATCGTCCAGGCTGGCTTGCAGCGTCAGTTGCCTGCCGTCCACGGGATGCACGAACGACAAGGCGGCGGCATGCAGGAGCAACCGGTGCGAGGCGAAGTGTTGCTTGAAAAGGCGATTGTGGTCGCCTCGACCATGTTGGCTATCGCCGACGATCGGATGATGGATGTGGGCGAAATGCTTGCGGATCTGCCGGAACCGGCCCGTACGCGGCTCCGCCGCCGCGAGTGCATAGCGTTGCTTTTCGTAGCGCCCCAGCGGAATGTCGACCTCGATCGTGGCAAGGCGGCGATAGTCGGTGCTGGCATCACGCCGCGGTCCGGTATCGCGCGAACCGGGCAGGGGATAGTCCACCGTCCCTTCCTCCGGCTCCGGCCATCCACGTACCACGGCGAGGTAGCGCTTGCGCACGCTGCGGCCCATGAACTGCTCGCCAAGCTGGCCCGCTACCTCAGGAGAGCGGGCGACCAGGAGCACGCCGGAGGTGGCACGGTCGAGGCGATGCGCCAGGTGAAGGCGTCCCTCCACCTGCTCGCGCAGAAGATCGATGAGGAAGGCGTCGTCCGGACCCACGAACTTCGAGCGGTGCACGGCCAGGTTCGCGGGTTTGTTGACGGCGACGATGTCGTCGTCCTGATAGAGGATCTCGAGCACGGTGGTCAGGAGGTACGACGCGGCCAGCCGGCGGCGAAGGAGGCCAGCCCCGCCAGTCCGGCGACCACGGCGGGCCACATGCCGCGTGGCGCGAGCGTCCCGACCAGGGCGGCGAAAACCAGGAGCGCGGCGCCGAGCAGGCTACAGGCCACGAGCCGGCGCATCCGTCGCGCATCGTCGCGAACCATGGCCAGGGCCAGGGGATCGGCCACCTGTTGGCGCTGGCCGCTGGCCACCTGGCGCAAGGCGTCCCGCACCAGTTCCGGTATGCGCGGCGCACTGTGGATCCATTCCGGCAGGCGCCGCCGCACATCGCGCAGCGTGGCGCGCATGCTGTAACGCTCGCGCAGAATGCGCCGCAAGACCGGATGCGCCACCGCCCAGATGTCGATTTCCGGATCGAGCATGCGCCCCACGCCCTCGATGTTGAGCAGGGTCTTCTGCAACAGGATCAGTTGCGGCTGCAGCGTGAGTTCGAAACGTCGCGCGGTCTGGAACAGCTTCACGACCAGTTCCGCGATGGAGATCTGCGCGAGCGGCCGGGTGAAGTACGGTTCGCACACCGTGCGCACCGCCGCTTCGAGTTCATCGATGCGGACGGTGGCGGGCATCCATCCCGCCGCCACGTGCAACTGTGCGATGCGCGCGTAATCCCGTTCGAACAGCGCGATGAAGTTCTCCGCGAGCCAATACTGGTCCGCTTCCGGCAAGGAGCCCATGATGCCGAAGTCGAGCGCGATGAAGCGTGGCTCGTCCACGCGCGACGTATCGACCCAGATGTTGCCGGGGTGCGCGTCGGCGTGGAAGAAGTTGTCGCGGAAGACCTGTTCGTAGAACAGGCGGACGCCCTTGGCGGCGAGACGCTTGCGATCGAGGCCGGCCTTGTCGATCGCGGCGACGTCGTCCGCGCTCACGCCGTGCACGCGCTCCAGGGTGAGTACGCGTTCGGTGCTGTAGTCCCAGTGCACCTCGGGCACGTAGAGGTCGACACCACTGGCGAAGTTGCGCCGCAGCAGGCTGGCACTCGCGCCTTCACGCTGGAGGTCGAGCTCGTTCGAGAGCATCTTCTCCACTTCGGCGACGACTTCGAGCGGACGGATCTTGTCCGCGTTCGGATGCCAGCGCTGGGCCAGCCCACCGAGTGCATGCAGCAGGTCGACGTCGCGGGCGATGCGCTTGTCGATGCCGGGACGCAACACCTTCACCACGACCTCGCGACCATCGTTCAAGGTGGCGGCGTGCACCTGGGCGATCGAGGCGGAAGCCAGCGCGACCTCGTCGAACGAGGCATACAGCACGGTGACCGGCGCCTTGAGTTCGCGCTCCACGATGGCTCGCGCTTCGGCGCCGGGGAAGGGCGGCACCTGGTCCTGCAACAGCGCGAGTTCGTCGGCGACATCGGACGGCACGAGATCGCGGCGCGTCGACAGCACCTGGCCGGCCTTCACGAAGATCGGGCCGAGCTCGGTGAGCGCGAGCCGCAGGCGCGCTCCGCGGGGCAGGCCACGCACGTCGGCGGACGGTTTCGGGAAAAGCGGCCGGACGAGCTTCAGGGGACGGAAGAGATGGGCTCCGTCGACGAGTTCGTCGAGCTGGTACTTCAGAAGGACCGCGGCGACGCGCAGCAGGCGGGGAACGAGCCGCAGCGACGTCATGCGCCGCGTCCCTTCAAGGCGCGCTCCAGGCGCGCAAGGCGCGCTTCCGCGCGCTCGGCACGTTCGCGCACGGCATCCACGCCATCGAGGAAGACGTCCATCTCGGCGGGCGCCACCGCCACGCGTCCTTCGTCGCGCAACCAGTCCGCGGCGTCCTCCGTGAGATGCGCGGCCGACTCGCGGGCATGGCCGAGCGCCTCGCGCAGGGCCTTCGCCAATGGCACGCCGATCACGTCGCCGAAGGTTTTCGCGAATGCCTCCTCGACATCGGGCGCATATTGCCGCGCCAGGCGTTCGAGTCGGCGGGCCAGTTCGGCGTCACCCGCGATGTCCACCTTGCCGGGTGCCACGCTGTCGTCGTCGCGGCGCAAGGCCATGGCCAGCAAGCTGCCCGGCGACGCGGTGACCCGGAGGCTACCGCCGTCTTCCGGCGGGCCGACCCGGAGGCTGCCCTTCTCGACGGAGATACGCAGGGCCAGCTCCGGTCCACTGAGGTACACCTGGACACTGCGGCCATCCAGAACGTCGAGGCGCGCCCGGGTGTCCGGGTCGAGGTCCACGGCGCGGTTGAGCGCGGACTCCATGGCCCGTCCGGCGAGGACGCGCAGCGGGCGGGGCAGGAAACGGTTGGGGCCGGCGTCGGCCGCGGGGCGATCGGAGGTCATGCGCCGGATTGTAGCTTGCCCGTACCGGCCGTTCGTCAGGGCTACGGTGTCGCGCCTTCGAAACCGGCCTGGCGCCAGGCTTCGAAGACCGCCACGGCGACCGCGTTGGAAAGGTTGAGGCTGCGGTTCCCCGGGCGCATCGGCAGGCGTATGCGTTGGGTTTCAGGGATGTCATCGATCACTTCGTCGGGCAGGCCCGCCGTCTCGCACCCGAAAAGGAGGGCATCGTCCTGGGCGAAGGCCACATCGGTGTGCAGGCGGCGGCCGCGTGTCGAGAAAGCAAAGACGCGGGGATGGCCGATGGCGGCGAGACAGGCCTCGAGGTCGTCGTGCACGGCCACTCGGGCGAACTCGTGGTAGTCCAGGCCGGCGCGGCGCAATCGGGTGTCGTCCAGCTCGAAGCCAAGCGGTCGCACCAAGTGCAAGGCCGCGCCGGTATTGGCGCACAGGCGAATCACGTTGCCCGTATTGGGAGGTATCTCGGGTCGGAACAGGATGACATGGGGCATGCCCCCATTATGAGGCCGCGCGTGGGCAAACGATGCCATCGGGCGGCAGCGCGCAAGCGGTCGCCGTCGTGCTGACGGCCGTGCCGACGCCGGCGAGCTGGATGGGATTGCCGGAGTAGGTCAGCATGTTGCCGAGGATCAGGCCACAGACGAGCAGCGAGGCGACCAGCAGGCTGCGCAGCATCAGGAGTTCGTGTTTCATGGTGTATATGCCTTGATTCATGGTTATCGAAGGGATCAGAACATCTGTGCGAGGGTGAGGCCGCAGATCAGCATCGAGGTGACGAGCAGGCTGCGGAGCATCAGCATTTCGTACTTCATGGCGTTCTCCTCATCTGGCGTCGGGTCGAAAGCCACCCGGCTTGGCAGGACTAGTAACGCAAACGCCGTGCCAGCCTTTAAGAGCGTGCAATCAGCTGATTCGCATGAGGTTTGTCAGGTGGGCCCGCGATACTTTCCTGTCCGCGGACACTGACCACCCGTAAGCGGACACCGTCCGCACCCTGTCCGAGTGCCGATTGCGCCGGAAGGACGGCGCGGGCTAGCCTCACGGGGATCGAGGCCACGAAGGCCCCTGAGGAGCCGTACATGAAGCGTCCCTTCGCCCTGCTTGCCGCAGGGCTGATTTCCCTGGTCGGTGCCGCCACTGCGGCCCCCGCGTCGTCCGACGCGATTCCCGACATCGCCTACACGCGTTTCCAGTTGTCCAACGGTCTCACCGTGGTCGTCCACGAGGACCACAAGGCCCCGGTCGTCGCGGTCAGCATCTGGTACCACGTGGGCTCCGCGGACGAGCCCACGGGCAAGACCGGGTTCGCCCACCTGTTCGAGCACCTGATGTTCTCCGGATCGGAGAACCGCAAGGGCACCTACTTCCAGCCTTTCGAACGGGCGGGCGCCACCGACATGAACGGCACCACGTGGTTCGATCGCACGAACTACTTCGAGACCGTGCCCACCACGGCGCTCGACATGGCGCTGTGGATGGAATCGGATCGCATGGGGCACCTGCTCGGCGCGATCGGCCAGAAGGAACTGGATACCCAGCGTGGCGTCGTGCAGAACGAGAAGCGTCAGGACGAAAACCGTCCGTATGGCCGCGTGGACGAGAACGTCCTGGTCAACACCTATCCAGCGAACCATCCCTATCATCACGACACGATCGGCTCGATGGCGGATCTCGACGCCGCCTCGCTGGCCGACGTGAAGAAGTGGTTTCACGATTACTACGGCGCGGCGAACACCACGCTCGTGCTCGCTGGCGACATCACCGTCGCCCAGGCGAAAGCGAAAGCCGAGGAATACTTCGGGGATATCCCGGCGGGGCCGCCGGTGCCGCGCCAGCAGCCGTGGATCACCCCGCTGACGACGTCCACGCGCGGCGTCCAGCATGACCAGGTCGCACAGACGCGCATCGTGCGTACGTGGATCGTGCCGCAGCTGGGCAGCGACGATGCCATCCAGCTCGATCTCGCAACGACCGCGCTCGGCGGCGGCAAGACCTCTCGTCTCTACCAACGCCTCGTCTACCAGGACAAGCTCGCCGATGACGTCAGCCTGGGTATCGCGCCGTTCGCGCTCGCCAGCCAGGTGCAGCTCACGGTCGACGTGAAGAACGGCGTCGATCCGGCGAAGGTCGAGGCCGCGGTGGCCGACGTGTGGAAGGAGTTCCTCGCGCACGGCCCCACCGCCGACGAACTCGTCCGCGCCAAGGTCGCCAACCGGGCCAGCTTCGTCCGTGGCCTGGAAAAGGTCGGCGGCTCGAGCGGCAAGGCGGTGATCCTGGCCGAGGGCCAGGTGTACCGTGACGATCCGGAAGCCTACAAGAAGGACCTCGCGCGGGCGCAGGCGGCCACCGTGGCCTCCGTGCTTTCCGCTACGAAGACATGGCTGACCAAGGGCGACTACACGCTCACCGTCCTCCCCGCCGCGCCGGGTTTCGATCCTGCCGCGGAAGACAAGGCGGTATCGGCGCTCGGTCCCGCGCAGGGGCGCCCCGCAGCGGTCACACCGCCCGCCAAGCCGTATGCCGTGGCGAAATCCGCGGTGGATCGGTCCAAGGGCGTACCGCCGGTCACGAGCTTCCCCGACCTGGTCTTTCCTCAGCTGCAGCGCGGCAAGCTCAAGAACGGCATCGAAGTGGTGCTGGCCGAGCGCCACACGGTACCGGTCACGCAGGTGCAGTTGCTGTTCGATGCCGGCTACGCCGCCGACCAGGGCCGCAAGCTCGGCACGGCCAGCTTCACGTCGGCGCTGATCGAGGAAAGCACCAAGACGCTGGACTCGGTCGAAGTCGCCCGTCGCAAGGAGCGCCTCGGAGCCTTCGTCAGTTCCAGTTGCTCGCTGGATACCTGCGGGGTGGGCCTCAATGCCCTCAACTCGGAGTTGAAGCCGTCACTGGACCTGTTTGCCGACATCGTCCGCCACCCGGCGTTCAAGTCGGACGATATCGAGCGTGTCCGTGGCCAGTGGTTGGCCGGCATCGCCCAGGAAAAGACCGAACCGACCGGACTGGCGTTGCGCACGCTTCCGCCGCTGCTCTACGGCAAGGGCCATGCCTATGGCATTCCCTTCACCGGCAGCGGGACCGAGAAGGCCATCGCTTCGTTGACGGCGGACGACCTCGCCGCTTTCCAGCGTGATTACCTGCGCCCGGACAACGTCCGCATCCTGGTGGCGGGCGACACGACGCTGGCGCAGATCCTGCCCCAGCTCGATGCCGTCTTCGGTGACTGGACGCCACCGGCATCCGCGGTGCCGAAGAAGAACATCGGCCAGGTCGCGGCGCAGGCGAAGCCGCGAGTGTTCCTGATCAATCGCACCGACGCGCCACAGTCGCTCATCCTCGCCGGGCTGCTCGCCCCCTCCACGAAGGCGAAGAACGCCATCGACCTCGGCATCGCCAACGGAGCGTTCGGCGGTACCTTCACGTCGCGGCTCAACATGAACCTGCGCGAGGAGAAGCGTTGGGCCTATGGCGCCGGCAGCATGCTTTCCGATGCGCAGGGTCAGCGTCCGATGCTGTTCTACGCACCGGTGCAAACCGACAAGACCGCCGACTCGGCTGCGGAGATCCTCAAGGAAGCGAAGGCGGTGATCGGGCCGAAGCCGTTGACCGACGACGAGATCGCGAAGATCCGCGCCCAACGTGTCCGCGCCCTTCCAGGTAGCTTCGAGACGACGGGCGCCGTGCTCGGCGCCATGACCGGCATCGTCGTCTACGACCGGCCCGACGACTACGTGCAGACGTTGAAATCGCGCATCGAAGGCGTCGACCGCAAAGCCGCGGAGGACGCGCTCGCGGCCGTCATACGGCCCGATGCGTTGACCTGGGTCATCGTCGGCGACCTGCGCAAGATCGAGGCACCCGTGCGTGCGTTGAACCTTGGCGAGGTGCACGTGGTCGATGCCGATGGCAATCCGGTCAAGGCAAGCCACGCCGGCGCTTCGACGGGCAAGGCCCACGGTGCCCCGGCCGCATCGCCGGAAAGTAAGTAAAGCGTCGGCGAGGACGTGAGCGAATCGCGTTCTCGCCGACATCCGTTAGCATATGCCTCGATTGTTTCCCTGGAGTTCCCCATGCGCAAAGCCTTCGTCCTTCTCGTTCCGCTCGCCCTCTCGGCCTGCACCTGGGGCATCAAGCTCGACGACGGCGCGCGTAACGTGCGTACCGCCTGGAACGGCGATGTCGGCAGCTGCAAGGAGCAGGGCAAGGTCACGGTGTCGGTCATGAACCGGGTCGGCCCCGTCGATCGTAGCGATCTGAAGGTCCGCGACGAACTCGAGGTGCTGGCCCGTAACGAGGCGGCGAAAATGGGTGCCGACACGATCAAGCCGCTCGCCGAACCCAACGAGGGATCCCAGCCGTGGGGCGCCTATAGCTGCGGTAACCGCGCCGTGGAGCCTGTGCGTGGCAATACCCCCCCGCCGCCGCAGAACACGGCCCCGCAGGGTGGCTTCGAAACCGTTCCGCTGAAGAACTGATCCGGCGGCGCCACGCGCGCCGCTCCTTATTCCTCGACGGTCGGCTCGTTCTGCGAATACGCCACCTTCCCCTGGCGGAGTGCTTCGACGAGCGACGTGACTTCCCGCACGACCAGCTCCGGTCGATCCACGTGGATGTAATGGTCGCTGCCTTTCGCGATGACCCGACGGGAAAGCGGTGACAGCTGTTTGCTCTCCTCCTGCATCTGGTCCCACACCAGCGAGTTTGCCTTCGCGACGTCCGCCGGCCAGTTCGGCGGCATGGATGCCGGGTCCCTCGAAAGGATCAAGACGGGCAGGCCGGGGAAGGGGCCCACATGACGCGTCTCTTCGCCGGACTGTCGCACGGCGTCGAGTTCGGCTTCCAGCGCGTCGAACTGCGCCGGATCGCAGTTGTTCGCCTGAATGATCTGGCCGTAAGCCCCGAAGCCGGGGGGCACGCTGGAGCAATCCCCGTGCAGGCGATACCAGCCGACTGTCATCAGAAACTTCTGCCAGGGCATCCGGGCTCGTTGGCCGTCCTGGATGGCGACCAGGGACTTCGGTACGCGGTCATCCTGGAGGGGCGTGGCGCCGTCGATGAAAACCAGGGCGGCCAGGTCGCTCGTGTACTGCCTTGCATAGCTGCGCAGGTACAGGCCCGATATCGAATGGCCGATGAGCACGAACGGCTTGTCGATACCGGCAGCACCGACCAGATCGTGCAGTTGCGCGGCGAGCGTGTCCGCATCATGCGGCCCCGGCGTCATCTGGCTCAGGCCAAAGCCGCTGCGGTCGAATGAACAGACCCGCGTGACTTTCGCCAGCGCGGGCTGGACCTTCAGCCACGTAGTGAAATCGTCGCCCAGGCCTGTGCTCAAGACGATCGCGGGAGACCCGGTCCCGAGACAGTGGACGTGCGCGTCGTAGCCGCCGACTTTGTAGATCTCGCCAGGAGCGTGCGCGGCGGCCCGTTGCCTGCTCAGCGCGAGCCGGTTGTAGGTCGCACCTGCGGCAAGGAGCAGGATGGTCAGCGACAGAATGCTAAAGGCCGTCATGACGAGGGCTTTGCGCATACGATTCCCCTGTAGATGACGCCTCACGCTATGCCCTGATCGTTGGTCTGGTCAGTGCGGGAAGTCACGAGGATCGTCGGTGGTGGGAGTCGCCCAAGGTTAATGCGCCCCTAGACAATAGGTACGACCGCGAGATGGACAGAGGGGGACGTCCTTACTTCGTGCTGAAAGCTGCGAATGGTGAGATTGTTGGCACGAGTGAAAGCTACTCGTCTTCTCAGGCCATGGAACACGGGATCGCCGTAGTCAAGACGATCGCTCCGAATGCGCCTGTTGTAGACGAAAGCTAGGTTTCTCCGGGCACTTCTTGATCCCGCCGAGAATAGGTTTTGGATATGGACCCCGTGGCGACTCACTGCGGGTTCCTTTTGCGCTCGCCGTCGCGGCTGATAGCGTCGATAGATCGCAAGGTATCTGGAGCGAGCTGCGCCGATGCGGTCCAGGGGATTGATGATGCAAGCGCAAGGATGTAGCCGGCGGCGGTGGTTCCAATGCGCATATCGTTGTTCCGAATGAGGATGTGGGCGGCGCGGGGAACTCGTTCCTTATGGTGGTGTGTTGTTCGACCAACACATCTGTGCCGAAAGGCACGCCTCTCAAGCATTGGACCGATTTCTAGAGCGTGCATGCAAATTCCCGAAGTTGATGCACGCCCCGTTGAAACGAGCGGCCGACGTGCGCGGGCCGACGCCCTCGTAGGATCGTCGCGCGGTCGGATCTTCCGACGGGCAACAATTACCGCTATTGAATATACATAACTGAACTATATACTTATGAGGTAACCATCGCGGGTACCTCACCATGCACCGTTTCGCCCCCACCGAAGCTCGCCTTGATATCACCCGGGCAAAATACCCGGAGTTCCCGCGTGGGCCGGCCGCGCTCATGCGCCTGGTCAAGCATCTCTTCAAGGACATCACCGACGAGGCGAACGCGGTGATGCGTCCCTATGGGCTCAACCATCCCGAGTACAACATCCTGATGATGTTGTACGGCTCGCCGGAGAACAGCCTGCATCCGTCGCAACTGGCGGATGCGGCGGGCGAGAAATCCGCGAACGTCACGCGGCTCACCACCCAGCTTTGTGAAAAGGGGTACATCGCCCGCTCGGGAAGCGACGAGGATCGCCGCAAGGTGACGTTGACGCTCACCCCGCAGGGTGTCGCCCTCATCGAAAGCTTCCTCCCCGATATCGTCACGCTGCTTCACCGGCAGACGCGCAACCTCACCGCAGGCGAACAGGGGCAGCTCGAAGGTCTGCTCAAGAAGATGCTCGCCGGGTTCGGGGACTGACCGAGCGCGTCATGTCCGCTTCCGACCTCTCAACCAGCGGTCCTGTCACGCGACACGTCGTCGCCGAGACACTGCGCGAAGAAGCCTCGGTATGGCTGTTCGTGGTCAAGACCCTGATCGCGTTCTTCCTGACCGGCTGGATCGCCATGCGACTGGACTTGCCCGCGCCGTCCACGGCGATGCTGACCACGATCATCGTCGCCAACCGGCAAGCCGGCATGGTGCTGGCGAAAAGTTTCTACCGTGCCCTCGGTACCCTGGCAGGCGCCACGGCGGCGGTCGGCATCGTCGCCGCGTTCCCGCAACAGCGCGACCTGTTTCTCCTTGCCCTATCCCTGTGGATCGGCATCTGTGCCGGTGGTGCCACGCTGTACCGCAACTTCAAGTCATATGCCTTCGTCCTAGGGGGTTACACCGCCGCCATCGTCGCTATCCCGGTTATCGAGAACCCCCCGGGTGTGTTCGACTCGGCCACGGCGCGCATCAGCGAGGTGTTGCTCGGCCTTCTGGTCAGCGGGGTCGTCAGCGACGTCATATTCCCGAGCCGCATGCGTGACGTACTGCGTCGTACGGCGCGCGACCAGTTCGCCCATTTCGTGGCCTTCGTCCGCGATAGCACGGGTGGCGCCATTCCACGCGAATCGATGGAGAAGGCGCACCTGCGCTTCGTGTGCGCGGCGGTCTCGCTGGAAGACCTGCGCAGTTCCGTCATCTTCGAAGATGCCGAAGCACGCGCACGCAGCCATCACCTGCGTCTTTTCAATCAACGCTTCATGGCTGCGTCGACCAGTTTCCAGTCGCTGCATCACCTCATCAATCGCTTGAAGCGGGCACATCGTGACGCCACGGCGAGCCTGTTGATTCGTCTGTACGCTCCCCTCGGCGCCGCGTTGGACGCGCCCATCGAAGCCGGTGCGGCGGCCCGCGTGCTCTTGCCACGGCTGGCGGCCGCGCGCGAAACGATGCGAGATAACACCGGGCCATTGCGAGACACCCTCGGCGATACGCAGGACCTGCGTGACTTCGACACGGGTGCCGCGCTGCTTCTGCGCTTCGTCGATGAATTGCACGATTACGTGGACGCGGCGGCCACTTTGCAGGCCCCGCGCGTCATCGCCGCGTCGGCCGAGCGCGTGCGCTTCGATCGCGGTAACGATTTTCTCGGTGCAGGTATCGCCACCGTTCGTACGACGCTCACCATGCTCGTGCTCGGTGCATTCTGGATCGGGAGCGCGTGGCCCATGGGCTCGAGCGCGATGCTGCTCGCGACGGTCTTCGCCGGACTCTTCGCCACCACGCCGAACCCCACGAGGGTCACCTGGCTGGTGATGCTCGGTTACCTCTCGGGCATGGTCGCAGGTTTCGTCTGTGAGTTCTTCGTGCTGACGCAGCTGGATGGATACGGTTTGCTCGTGGTCGGCGTCGCGCCTTTCCTCGCCGTGGGCCTGGTCATGATGATGACCCAGCGGTTCGCATCGTATGGACTTGGCTGGGCCATGGGCTTCGCCTACATCCTCGCCCTGAAGAACGTGCAGACCTACGATCCCTCGCATTTCATCAACGATGCGATCGCCCAGGTCGTCGGGCTTGGTGCGGCGGCCGTGTCGTTCGTGGTGATTCCCCCGGCGATCGGTAGCGCGTGGTTGCGCCGTCGCCAGTTGGCCCGGCTTCGCGGACAGGTGGCGCTTGCCGCGGAGGCGCCGCTGCCGGGCCTTCGCCACCGTTTCGAGAGCGTCAACCACGACCTGGTGAGCCAGGTGGTCGCGCAGACCGAGCCGGGCAGCGCCGACTCGCGCGCGCTGATCGCCTGGGCCCTGGCGGTACATGAAACTGGTCGCGCACTGATCGAACTTCGCCATGACATGGCCCGTCGTGAACTGCCGGCCACGTTGCGTCCCTACCTTGAAGACGCGCTGGGCACGTTGTCTCGCTTCTACGAGAAACCCGATGCGCGAGGCTACCTGCTGGCGCGCGACGCCGTCGCCACGGCGATCGCCAGCGTCGGGGAGCACGACGGCGTCGCACACCTGCTCGAACACCTTCATCTCGTGCGCATGGCATTGCTCGACGGCGAATCCATCCTCGCCGCGTACATGCCCGATGCGCCTCTCGGCAAGGAAATCGCCCATGCCTCGTGAGATCGCCCTCGGCGACGCCCTCGTGCCGGGGTTGCTCGTCTTCTTCGTCCTGGCGTTGCTCCTGTTGTGGATGCTCGACGGGCTGGCCGGCCGCTTCGGCTTGTACCGTCTGGTCTGGCACCCGCCGTTGTTCCGCCTCGCTGTCTTCGTCTGTGTCTTCGGCGCCCTGGCGCTGTTCCTGTACTGAGTGATCCCGCCATGAAATTCGCCAGTCTCATCCGTTTCGCCGTGACCGCCGTGGTCGTCGTCTTCGCGGCCTTCGTCGGTCATGCGCTGTGGAAGCACTACATGTACTCGCCGTGGACGCGTGACGGGCGTGTGCGTGCGGAGATCGTCAGGATCGCGCCCGACGTGGCGGGTCTCGTGACCGACGTGCGCGTCATCGACAACCAGACGGTGAAGAAGGGCGACCTGCTCTTCGTCGTCGACAAGGCGCGATACCAGAACGCGGTCGCGCAGGCGCAGGCCAACCTCGATGCCGCCGAGGCCTCCGCACGCGCCGCGGGCGCGAACATCAACGCCGCCACGGCCGGTGCCCAGCAGAGCAGGTCGAATTACGAGATGTACGAAGCGCAGTCGGAGCGCCGGCAAAAGCTGATCAACAACGTCATCTCCGCCGAGGACAAGGCCAATGCCATGGCCGCCGCGAATGCTGCGCGCGCCGGCTGGCAGCAGGCGCAGGCGAGCACGAAGCAGGCCAGCGCCGCGCAACAGCAGGCGCTGGCCGCCGTGGCCCAGGCCCAGGTGGAACTCGCTTCCGCGCAACTCAACCTCGACCGGACCGAGGTACGCGCGCCGGTGGACGGGTACGTCACCAACCTCGATGTCCGCGTTGGAGACTACGCCAGCGCCGGTGCGGCACGGCTCGCCCTGATCGACAGCAGCTCGTACTGGATCTACGGGTACTTCGAGGAAACGAAGCTGCCCGGCTTGCATGTCGGCGACCCTGTCGACATCCGCCTCATGAGCGGTGGGGTCAACCTGAAGGGTACGGTGGAGAGTGTTGCGCGGGGCATCACCGATGCCGACAACCCGACCGGCAGCGATCTGCTTGCGGATGTGAACCCCACGTTCAACTGGGTTCGCCTGGCCCAGCGCGTGCCGGTGCGCGTGAAGATCGATACCGCACACCTGCCGCCCGGAACGGTGCTGGCGGCCGGCATGACGGCCACGCTCGTGGTGCGACCGTCAGGTGGCGAGGCGGTGGCGTCTCGTTGAGGTACGCCGCTAGTCTCAGGGACCGGCTGGAGCGAGGCGCTTCAGGCGCAAATCCAGCCATTTGTCCACGTCGGGCCACTCGGTGGCGAGGATGCTGTAGCAGACCGTGTCGCGCAGGGAACCGTCGGGGCGCCGCTTGTGGGCGCGGAGGATGCCCTCGCGCCGGGCGCCCAGCTTCTCGATGGCGCGCTGGGAGTCCTGGTTGTAGGCGTCGGTATGGAACTCCACCGCGACCACCCCCTCGTTCTGGAAGGCGTTCGCCAGCAGCAGGTGCTTGCACGCGGTATTGACATGGCTGCGCTGCCAGCGCCGCGCATACCAGGTGTAGCCGATGGCCACGCGGAACGGATCGGGCACGATGTCGTAATACCGCGTGGAGCCGACGATCTCCCCGCTGCCGTTCTCTCGAACGACCCATGGCGACATCCGCCCCTCGTCCTGGCCGCGCAGTGCCGATTCCACGTAGTCGGTCATGCGGCCCGGGGCGGGTACGGAGGTGAACCAGAGGTCCCATAGGTTGCCGTCGGCGGCGGCTCGCTCGAGCGGGCCGATGTGCGCGAGGGCCAGCGGTTCCAGGGTGACGTAGGCGTTTTCCAGGCGGGCGGGGATCATGGATGGCTCAGGCGTCGAGGTCGGGGATCAGCCGGCTTTCGATCCGGGCGATGGTGTCTTTCAGCAGCAACTTGCGCTTTTTCAGGCGGGTAAGCTGAAGCTCGTCGCGGGTGATCGCCGCCGCCAGGTGCTCGATGGCGGTGTCGAGGTCGCGGTGCTCCACCTTGAGCTCGGCGAGGCGCTGGTTGAGTTCTGCTGGGTCCTGAACCTGCATGGCATTGGGCCGGACGGCGAGGGAAGAACCGATTGTAACTCCGGGCGAGCGGGCCCGCAGCGGCTACAATAGGGGACCCGTCCCGCCCGAAGCACTCGCCGCACCATGTCCGCCTCCCCCGAAGCCACGCGCAAGCAGACCTACGAAACAGGCAAGCTGGCCAAGCGCCTGCGTCGCCAGGTCGGCCAGGCGATCGCCGATTTCGGCATGATCGAGGACGGGGACAAGGTGATGGTGTGCCTTTCCGGCGGCAAGGATTCCTACACCTTGCTGGACATGCTGCTGTCCCTGCAGGCCAAGGCGCCGGTCCGCTTCGAACTCATCGCGGTCAACCTCGATCAGAAGCAGCCCGACTTCCCCGAGCATGTGCTGCCGGAATACCTCAAGGCGCGGGGCGTTCCCTTCCACATCATCGAACAAGATACCTACAGCGTCGTGACCCGGGTCATCCCCCAGGGCAAGACGATGTGCAGCCTTTGCTCACGCATGCGCCGCGGCGCGCTGTATCAGTGGGCGGCCGACAACGGCATCACGCGGATCGCGCTCGGCCACCACCGCGACGACATCCTCGGCACGTTCTTCCTGAACATGTTCTACCAGGGCAGCCTGAAGGCGATGCCGCCGAAGCTGCTGTCGGACGATGGGCGCCACGTGGTGATCCGCCCGCTCGCGTATTGCCGCGAGGACGACATCGCAGCCTATGCCGAGGCGCGGGCATTCCCGATCATTCCCTGCAACCTGTGTGGTTCGCAGGAAAACATGCAGCGCAAAGTGGTGAAGCGCATGCTGGCCGACTGGGAGAAAGCCCATCCCGGTCGGAGCGAAACCATCTTTCGCGCGATGGGCAACATCGCCCCGTCGCAATTGACCGATCGAAACCTGTTCGACTTCGCCGCCCTCGGCTCACGCGCCGACGCTCCACGCGCCGACACGCGCGCTTGGCTCGCAGGTGGCGACGCCGCCGACGACAACGACTGATCATCTCCCTTCACACGCTTCAAGGCCCGCCGATCATGACCCTGTTCTCTTCCGTCGAACTCGCGCCGCGCGATCCGATCCTCGGCCTCAACGAAGCCTTCGGTGCCGATACCCGTACCGACAAGGTCAATCTCGGCGTGGGCGTGTACTACGACGAACACGGCCACGTGCCGCTGCTGCGCGCCGTGCGCGAGGCCGAGAGGGCGCGGCTGGAAGCCCAGTTGCCACGCGGCTACCTGCCGATCGACGGCATCGCGTTGTACGACAGCGCCGTGCAGAAGCTGCTTTTCGGCGAGACCTCGCCCTTGCTGGCCGACCGGCGCGTGGTCACCGCACAGGCGCTCGGCGGCACGGGCGCATTGAAGGTCGGCGCCGACTTCCTGAAGCGGCTGAACCCGTCCGTCCCGGTGGCGATCAGCAATCCGAGCTGGGAAAACCACCGTGCCTTGTTCGAAGGCGCGGGCTTCCAGGTCGTGGAATATCCCTATTACGACGCCGCGACGCATGGGGTGGACGTCGAAGCCATGCTCGGCGGGCTGGCGACGTTGCCCACCGGCGCCATCGTCGTGCTGCACGCCTGTTGCCACAATCCCACGGGTGTCGACCTCGGCTCCGACGACTGGAAGCGCGTGATCTCGACGGTAAAGGAGCGAGGCCTCGTGCCTTTCCTCGACATCGCCTACCAGGGCTTCGGTGACGGCATCGCGGCGGATGCCGAGGCGGTGCGCCTGTTCGCCGAGACGGACATCGCGTTTTTTGTCGCCAGCTCGTTCTCCAAGTCGTTCTCCCTGTACGGCGAGCGTGTCGGAGCGCTGTCGATCGTCACGGCGTCGCATGACGAAGCGGTGCGTGTGCAGTCGCAGTTGAAGCGGGTGATCCGTACCAACTACTCCAATCCGCCGACGCACGGTGCCGCGGTGGTGTCCGCCGTGCTCAATCACGACGACCTCCGCGCGACGTGGGAAGCCGAGCTTGGCCACATGCGTGAGCGCATCCGCACCATGCGCAGCGGCCTGACCGAGCGCCTGGCCAAGGTCGGCGACTTCGGGTTCATCGAGCGCCAGCGTGGCATGTTCTCGTATTCGGGGCTGTCGGCGGGGCAGGTCGAGCGCCTGCGCGTGGAATTCGGCATCTATGCCGTGAGCACGGGCCGCATCTGTGTCGCCGCGCTCAACCAGGGCAATATCGACCGCGTGGCCGAAGCCATCGCCCGCGTCGTCTGACCCCCTGACAAAACCCTTTCGCCGGTGGGCGCACAGCGCCCGCCGTGGCCATCCCTTCGCATGAGATCCATCGATACATGTTTTTTCGCAACCTGACATTGTTCCGCTTTTCCGAATCCGTCGCGGCCGACCTGGAGCGCCTCGACGAAGCGCTTCCCGAGCACCGGCTGCGTCCCGTCGGCCCCTTGGAAATGGCCACCCGCGGCTTCGTCTCGCCGCTGGGCCGCAACGAAGAAGGCATGACCCATAGCGTCGGCCGCAACACGATGGTCACGGTCGGTAGCGAAGATAAACTCCTGCCGTCCTCGGTCGTGAACGACGAACTGGCCAACCGCGTGCAGAAGATCGCCGAGGAGGAAGGGCGCAAGGTCGGGGGCCGCGAGCGCAAGAAGATCAAGGACGACGTCATGAACGAGCTGCTTCCGCGCGCGTTCGTGCGCAGTTCGCGCATGAAGGCCTATGCGGACAAGAAGAACGGGTGGCTGGTCCTGGACACGTCCAGCCGGAAGTCGGCTGAAAACACACTCAGCCAGGTCCGTGAGGCGCTGGGCAGCTTTCCGGCGGTGCCGCTGGCGCCCGAGGAGTCGCCTCGGATCCTCATGACCCACTGGGTCGCCTCGGGGGAACTGCCGGCCGGACTGGCCCTGGGTGACGAGTGTGAGTTGCGTGATCCCGCCACGGCGTCGGGCGCCATCGCCCGGTGCCGCCGCCAGGATCTCGACACGGATGAGATTCGCGAACACCTGCGGACCGGAAAACAGGTCTTCCAGTTGGGACTGGTGTTCGATGACCGCATCTCCTTTGTACTTGGCGAGGACCTGATCCTGCGTAAAATCAAGTTCACCGACGTCGTCCTGGACGAGCAGGCGGACAGCCCTGAATCGGCCGCGGCGGAAATGGACGCGAATTTCTCCCTTATGGCGCTCGAGTACGAGCGCCTGCTGGGCAAGCTGGAAGAATGGTTCAAGTTGCCGCGTCCGGATTGATCGGGCGTCGGCGTCGCAGGTAATGATATGGCTTGGTGGAATGTTCGTCGGGATCGACACGAGACTCGCGACATGGCATCGGACGAAGGCGACTGGCTGGAACTGGCAACCCCCACGGGTGGCACCATCCGTGTGCTCAAGGCGGCGCACCCGCGCGCCCGCCGTTTGCGCCTGACGGTTACCCCCAAGGGCGCACGGCTCACCTATCCCAACGGCACGCATACGGCGCAGATGACGGCCTTCCTACGCCATCACGCCGATTGGCTGGAGCAGAAGCTCGGCGAATTCAATCTCGATGCCCAGCCCTTGCCGCCACTACGCGTAGGCGTACCCACTACGTTTCCCTTCCGTGGCGAGGAGATCACCCTCGATTGGTCGGAAGGGTCCTACCCCCGGGTGGAGCACGAGCCGGGCCTGTTGACCCTGGCCCTCCCCCGGCCGCACACGCGGGCGCTGCTCGTCGCTCGCGGCCTGTTGGCTACCTACTTCGAAGCGCAGATCCGCCGCGACGTCTCGCGCTGGCTGCCTGCCTACATTCCGCAGATCAACGCAGCGCCCACGGCCTTGCGCATCCGTCCGCTGAAGAGCCTGTGGGGCAGCCTGGACACACGGGACAGGATCAACCTGGACCTGGCCCTGGCGCTCGCGCCCCCCGCCGCATTGCGCTATGTGCTCGTGCATGAGCTTTGCCACCTCAAGGTGCGCAATCACTCACCGAAGTTCTGGCATTGGGTGGAGAGCGTGTTCCCCGACCACGGGGAACAGCGTGCCTGGCTGCGCGCGAACGGCAGCGGGCTGAAGATGCAGTTGGACAGGCTCATCGCGGACGTGGCCGATTAGGCTCTCGCGAGTCCGTATCGCCGACAGGGTCGGCTCCCACCATGAAGGCGGCTCCCGACCAAGCGGTCTCGGCTCCCGGCCAAGCCGGGTCAGTGGGCGAGCGCGAATCCCGTGATGATGCGCGCGGTTTCTTCCGGCTTCTCGAGCATCGGCATGTGGTTGCAGCCGTTCAGTATGGTGGCGCCGATGGACGGCGAGCTCTTGAGTCCGCCGCGCAGCGTATCCAGTGCCGACACATCGATGATCTTGTCCTCGCGGCACCAGAGGCCCAGGACGGGCATCGATAGTTTGCCGATGACGGGATCGAGCGCGAACGCCTGCGCCGGTTGCTTCAGCTGGTTGAACGTGCGCTCGATGAACGCGTGGTCCTTCTGGTTGCGCGCGACCAGTGCGTCTTCCAGGCGGCCGGGGATATGTGGCGGTGTGAGGAAGATTCGCGCCAGCAGCGCTTCCAGCCCGGCGCGGTCGCCGTAGAGGAACGGATTCGTTCCCGCCTTCACTTCGCGGGTGAAGTCATTGTCCTTGAAGGTCAGTCCTACCGAACTCATCAGAACCAGGCTCGCGACACGCTCCGGATGCTGCTCCGCATAGACCCCGGCGATCGCGCCGCCCATTGACTGTCCGACCAGGAGGAAATGCTGCGCGCCGACGGCCGCCGCGAAAGCCTCCAGGCGCGCGGCCTGCGCGGGAATGCCGTAGTCGCCGCCTTCGTTGCGCGACGATTCGCCCCAGCCGGGCAGGTCGGGAATGACGACGTGGAAATGGTCGGTCAGGCCCTTGGCCATTTCCAGCCAGGTTTCCTTGTTCGCGGCGAAACCGTGCAGGAGAACGATCGTGGGGCCGTCACCGCCTTCGTAGTACGACCAGGTGGTATCGCCGGCGACGATGGTTTTCTTCTCGACGTGCGATGCCATGGCCAGGCGTGCCGCGTCGGCCTTGAGCAGCAACGAAGGGGCGAACAGGTAGACGAGCCCTGCGCCGATGCCGAGCACCAGCGCCACCACGACGAGGAACTTCAGCCGACGCAGCAGCAGGCGCTGCCAAAGGGGACGGCTATCGGTGGGTGCAGGGATCGGGGTCTTGGCCATGGAGTAGGGAGCCTGGAACGGAGGACGCCCCGCAAGATGCGGGGCGTCGCGGAAGGATGCAAGGCTTGCGGCCGAAGGGAGGCCGCAAGTTCGTGCGTTATTTCTTCTTCGACGTGCCGGCGAGGATGCGCTCCACCGCCCGCTGGGTCATCGGATGGTAGCCGCTCTTCGCCTTGGCGTACGTCTGCTTGGCGAAGGCGAGGCCCTCCGGGGTGCGGGCGAAGGCGCGATAGACCGGCGTGGTGAGGTACAGCCGGCCGATCCGGGTCATGTGTTCGGCGGCGGCCGTCCACACGTCCTTGTCGCCAGCGGCGATGGCATGCGCATACCAGCGCATCCCGATCTCGGCGTTCGGTGTGCCGGTGAGATGCCACGCGGCGTCGATTGCCTTGATCCGGGCCAGCGGCGTGACGTCAGGCAAGCGATCGAGGAAGTACATCCATTCCTGGGTGTTCCAGCTCTTCGCATCGAGCTTGGCGGCGTCGAGCGTGCCGGCGAGGAAGGCTTCACGCTGTTTGTCGATGCTGTCGAAGCGCGGCGACGATGGCAGTGGCGCGTCCTTCGGAATGCCCGGTTGCCAGATCCAGGCGCGGGCTTCGGCTTCGCTCATCTTGCCCGGATATTTGTCCAGCAGGTTGGTCTTGAGATAGGCGAACATCGTATCCGTATCGATGCTCTGGAAGGCGAAGTGGGCGAAGTAGCCTTTCAGGTAGGCGTCGAAGATGTCGCGGCCGAAGCGCTGTTCCAGGGTGCGCAGAAACCACGAGCCCTTGTCGTACGCAACCGAGGACAAGGCATCGTCCGCGTCCGTGCCGCGCGGGTCGGGCGTGAGCTTCTGCGCGTTCGGGGGCATGTGGCCGATGGTCTTCTGCAGTTCGCGTGCGGACAGCAGTGCCTCCTCGTCGGCAAGGGCCTTGCCGTAGACGGCTTCGGTGATCCGCCCCTGCACGTAGGTGGTGAACCCTTCATTCAACCAGCCGTCGCGCCAGGCGGCATTGGTGACGAGGTTCCCCGACCAGGAATGCGCCAGTTCGTGCGACACCAGCGAGACGAGGCTCTTGTCGCCGACCAGCACGGTCGGCGTGGCGAAGGTCATGTTCGGGTTTTCCATGCCGCCGAACGGGAACGAGGGCGGAAGCACGAGGATGTCGTAGCGACCCCATGCATAGGGGCCATAGAGCTTCTCGGTGGTCTCGATCAGCTTCTCGGTGTCTTCGAATTCGTGTGCGGCCTTGTCGACCACGCCCGGCTCCGCATAGACGGCGCTGCGCGGGCCCGTCTCCTTCACCGCTATGTCGCCGGCGGCGATCGCGAGCAGGTACGAGGGGATGGGGTGGGGCTGGTCGAATGAGAAGTCGCCGTCGAGCGGATGCTTTGCGTCGTTGATCGCGCTCATTACCACCCGGACATCCTTCGGCGCGCTGATATGGGCGTCGTAGGTGATGCGGATCGCAGGCGAATCCTGCAGCGGTACCCATGAGCGCGCATGGATCGATTCCGACTGCGAGAACATGAAGGGCTGCTTCTTGCTGGCCGTCTGTTCCGGCGTGAGCCATTGCAGGCCCGATGCTTCCGGCACCGTCGCATAGGCGATGCGTACGCTCGCGGGATGAGCCGGGGCCTCGACAGTGAGCTTCGAGCCCAGCTCCTTGTCGCGCGGGGCGAGGACGAACTTCAGCGGCGTGGCCTTGCCCGAGGCGTCCAGGGCTTCGACCCGGGCGATCTTCAGGTCGCGCGTATCGAGCACGAGGTCCTTCGCCTTGGCGTCTTTCCAGTCGAGCTTCAGCGTGGCATTGCCGGCAAGTGCGCGCTTGTCGAAGTCCAGCTTGAGGTCGAGGTCCAGATGGGTGACAAGCACCGCGTCCGGCTGGGCATAGGAATGCGGATCGGAGGCGAGGGCCACGGCGGGAAACGCCATGGTGAGGGCGACGACGGGAAGCAGGCGCATGGGGCATTCCGATGGAAGGAAGCGGGCAGTATGCCACCGCCTGCCCTGGTCCCGACCACCACGTGCGGCGACCCCTCCGCTGTATTACAGCTTGTAGGCGCGGTGGATGGCGACGATGCCACTACTGAGGTTGCGCACTTCCACGTGCCCGAAACCGGCATGGAGCATCATGCCCTTGAGGGTTTCCTGGTCGGGGTGTTTGCGGATGGACTCGGCGAGGTACTGGTAACTGTCCGCATCGTTCGCGAACAGCCGGCCAAGGCGCGGCAGGATCTTGAAGGAATGGACGTCGTAGAGCTTCGACAGCACCGGGCTTCGCACCTTGGAAAACTCCAGCACGAGGGCGCGTCCACCGGGCTTGAGGATGCGGCGCATGTCCGCGAGTGCCTTGTCCTTGTCGGTGACGTTGCGCAGGCCGAAGGCTATCGTGACGGCATCGAAGCTGTTGTCGGGAAACGGCAACATCTCGGCGTTCATCTGCGCCCAACGCAAGCCGGCCACGAGGCCTCGATCGGTAAGCCGGTCACGCCCCACGCCGAGCATGGCGGCGTTGATATCGCCGACCACCACTTCACCCTCGTCACCTACCACGGGCTTGAGCAGGGCGGCGATGTCACCGGTACCACCGGCCAGATCCAGCACGCGGTCGCCGCGGCGCACGCCGCTCACGGCGACGAAATGCCGTTTCCACAAGCGATGGATGCCGAACGACATGAGGTCGTTCATGAGGTCGTAGTTGCGCGCCACCGACGTGAACACCTGGCCGACAAGCTTTTGCTTGTCGGCCAGGGGTACGTCGCGGAAGCCGAAGTGGGTGGTTTTCTCGTTTTCCATGCCGTGCATGGTACTCCCGTTCACCCTGCTCCGGCAGGCACCTGTCAGCGCGCTTCGTCAGGCAATTTCGAGATCACTTCGTGCTGATGCCTATGAAACTGGACACGGTTTCCTTCCGGTGCACGCATGACATAGCGTCCCGCCGGCCCCTGTTCCCGGAGCAACAGGCTGGCCTGCGGGTTCCTGCTTCTTTCGCTCACCGTGAGCATGGTTCGCGGGTGAATACGCACGGCGAACATGTCTCCTCGCGCCGCCCGGATTCCACTGGCCGCACGTATCTCCTCGATCGGCGCGGTAGGGGGGACGGTAGAGAGACGAAGCCCGCTCATTCGCCGATCGACGAGTTCGGTGCGGATGCTGGCCCAGTTGGGACTGAATCCGTGGTTTCCCGATGCCTTGAGGCGCTCGAGCGAACTGTTCTTGAAGGGCTTGCTGCCGTAATACCAAAGCTCCTCGGGGACTTCGGCCAGCGTCGGGAGGCGATAGCCTGCCGGCATCGAAGGCGGCGTGGGCACACGCGGGACCACCATGTCGTGGGCGACGCCTGGTCCTGGATAAGCCGGCTGTGTTTCTGCCAATGCGCGGTTGCGCTCGTATGCGCGGGCGGTCGCTTCGTTCCAGCGCAGTCGCTGCGCTGCGCTTACATTGGTGGCCGGAGTGTTTTCGGTCAGTTCGCGTCGCATTTGCGTGCGGACGAGGTCGCGCTCGAAGGGGTCGGGAAAAGCACGTTCGAACTCGTCGAGGTACTCGTTGTAGATCTCGGCCTGGGCGCCCGGGGCGCCGCGTCCGGTGCCGCCACGGGGTCCGAGTTGGTGGAAGGCCCAGGAGCCGTCGCCGGTGCGGCGGATGGCGGGTCCGCGGAAGGCGGGGTTGCCGCCGGGTCGGCTCAGCCGCCAGGTGCCGATGTGCGGGTCGTAGCGGACGCCATAGAGGTGTCCGCGGTGCTCGATGTAGGAGCGGCCCTGGAGGGTGAAGATGCCCTGGGCGTTGGGCGGTGCGGATGTGTGCACGCCCTTGGCGAGGTAGCCGGCCTCGAAGACGACGGCGGGCTGGACGGCGGGGCGGGCTTCGACGAGGCGCCCGGCGAAGCGGACGCGGGCGCCGAGGATGGCGCGGGCCAGGGGGGCGGAGCCGAGGGCGTGGACGGGGGCGGCGGCGGCGAGGGAGGCGTTGTAGAAGTCGGCGAAGTCGACGACGGCGTGGGCGTGGTCGCCGGCCTTGACGTTGTCGTAGAAGCGCCAGGCGGCCTGGGCGGCGCGGGCGGGCGCGGTGAGCACGCCCTGGAGCACGTCGTGGAGGATGCGCTGGGAGAGGGACGAGCCGAGGCGGTCGACCAGCCAGGCCCAGTGGGCCTGCTCGGCGCTGCGGGTGAGGGTGAGCACGTTGCGCAGGCCGAGCTGGATGTCGGTCTGGTAGGCGGCGTGGAGGAAGTCGCCCTCGATGTCGCGTTCCTCGAAGCGGACGTCGGTGCGGGTGTAGTCGGAGGTGTCGCTGGTGCCCAGGACCCACTGGGCGAGGTGGTCGCCGGCGAAGGCGCGGGCGCTGCCGTTGGGGAGCACGCGGGCCTCGTCGGCGGGCAGGCGGTCGAGCAGGTACTCGCGGAAGGCGGGGTGGTAGAGGAGGCGGCGCCCGGCCTCGGCGCGGTCGTCGAACTCGCGGAAGGTGATGCCATCGGGGGCATCGGGGGTGTACATCACGATGCTGGGCACGCTGGCGGGGTTGCGCACGCCGAAGACGAGGAGGTCGCGCACGGGGGTGCCGCGATAGGTGACCTGGCGGACGACGACCTCGTGGCCTTCGACGCGGGCCCGGTGGGCGGGATCGGGGGCGTCGAGGGCGGCCTGGACCCAGCGGTAGCCGCGCTCGGCGTGGTCGGTGCGAAAGCTGCGGGGGGCGTCGTGGAGGTAGTAGGAGAGGCGGGCCTCGGCGGCGAGCAGGCCCATGTGGGCGCGCTGCAGGCTGGCGGCGTGTTCGCGCCGGATGGGCGCCTCGGGTCCGGTGCGGAAGGTGGTCTGGACCAGGGCGGGGTAGCGGGTGGCCAGGTCGAGGTCGCGGACGAGCTGGCGGATGGCGGCATCGTCCAGGGCGGGCAGGGGCGTGCCATCGCCGGCCTGGGCGCTGAGGCGGACCGGCTCGAAGGCGGCGAGGTTCTGGTAGGCGAGGTCGAGCAGGCGGATGTGGGCGGGGGCAGGGCCCTGGAAGAGGGCTTGGAGCGATTCCAGGCGGGCGGCGGGGTCGGTGCCGCGATCGATCTGGACCTGGATGTCGGCCGGGTCGTGGGTGATCCCCCGGGCGCGCAGCCGCTCGCCCAGGGCGGTGGTGGCGTAGTCGGTGAGCGAGGGCGGGGTGGCGAGCCCGGCCTGGGCCTCGCGGGTGGTGATCGCCGCGAGGGTGGAGCGATAGGCGTCCTCGGCCTCGCGCCAGTGCTGGGCCACGGCGGCGGGCACGCGGGCCAGGCGCTGGGTGTTGAAGGCCTCCATGAGGGAGCCGTGGCGGACGGCGAGCAGGGCGGTCACGTCGACGGCGCGGTCCAGGCGCAAGGCATCGAACACGGTATCGGTGAGGACGGCGTCGCGGGTCTGGCCGTCGCGGGCCAGGGCGAACTCGAAGCCGGCCTGCTCGAGCTTGTCGCGCTGGACGTCGATCAGGCGCTGGACGAGCGTATCGAAGGGCGGGCCGGCGAGGGGGCGGGAGGTGACGAAGGGGTCCGGGCCGAGGTGGGCCAGGTGCTGCCGGGCGATGCCGGGCAGGTCGGGCTGGTCGGCGAGGCCGCGCCGTGCGCGCCGCTCCAGGGCGGCGAGGGCATCGGCGAGGCGGGGGAAGGCCTCCCAGCCGAGCTGGGTGGAGAAGAGCAGGACGCGCTCGGGGGTGCGCAGGTCCTGGATGAGGAGGACGCCGGCGTAGGGGGTGGTGCCGAACATCGGCTCGCGCACGGAGAGGTGGGCGGGCAGGGGGCCGGAGGCCCGGAGGTCGCGGGCCAGGGCGAGGGCATCGCCATCGAGGGTGCCGTCGTGGTGGCCCAGGAGGGCCAGGTCGAGGGCGGCGGAGGCGAGGTGGGCGGCGAGCGTGTCGCGGCGGGAGGCGCCCGCGGAGCCCTCGGCGGGGGCCTGCCAGAAGGACTCGACGGCGGCGCGGTAGGGGCCGATGGCGGCGTTATCGAAGGTCTCGGGCAGGGCGGGCATGGCGGCGGTCTGGGTGGCCAGCCAGGCTTGCAGGCCGACGAGGCGATCGAAGGCGTCGGTGGCCGCGGCGTACGGACTCTGGGTGAGGGCAGGCGGGGCCTGCGGTGGCATCGTATCCATGATGATTTTCCTGGTGGGGGTGGTTCAGTGACGGACGGGGCCGAGGGGCGTCGCACGCTCACCCCGCCGACCGACATTGATGATGTGTGTCGAGGGGATGTGGATGGGTGCGTGGCTGTGCAACGTGTATTGGTATTCGCCGCTGGGAAGGACGCGTCGGCGCATCTCGAATCCGGGACCCGTCCACGGTGGATTGGCGCCGGGGCCCGCCCATACCCGCCAGGGTTCGTGAAGGCTCGCCGTATCGATCTGCATCCAATAGCCGAGCGGATCGCGCTGCAAGGATCGATGGACCGGCGACATGCCGAGCACTTCGGATAGCTGTCTTACAGGTGATTCCGGCGGAAGGACCGACACGGGATATGAGCGCGGCCCGCGGACCCAGGCCGCGCCGTCGGCCAACGTGACGCCTTCGACGTTCACTCCCGGCAGGAATTCCGCCGTGAATCGGCGCTCCCTGAAATACCAGACACGCTGCGGCCATTCGTGGAACGGCACGACCTCGGTGGCCGGAAGAGGCTCGGTGACCGTGCTGCTCGCTGCATCGACCGACGGTCGCTGCGGCGAGCGTGGCGTGTTCCTCGCTGCGTTGAGTGCGTCGTCCCAGCGCCCTTGCTGGCTTGGGGTGAGTGTGGGCGTAGGGGGCGCTGGATCGCCGGTCGACGAAGATATGGAAGGGGACTGGA
This sequence comes from Luteibacter jiangsuensis, assembly GCF_030812295.1. Classification (GTDB taxonomy): domain Bacteria; phylum Pseudomonadota; class Gammaproteobacteria; order Xanthomonadales; family Rhodanobacteraceae; genus Luteibacter; species Luteibacter jiangsuensis_A. Next base: position 98,271 of record NZ_JAUSSK010000002.1, on the reverse strand, counting down.
TGTCGGCACCCTGCGCAATCCCTGGCGGGGAGGAATGTGAGGGTGACGGAGGCGGCGAGGGGACCAGGCGGCCATCGTCATGCGCCCATCCGCGAAGGTTCAGCACTTCGACACGCTCGCTGGCGAGCGGGAATCGGGCGTCCAGTTCGTGCAGGAACACGCGTCGCTGATGGACGCTGAGCGCGGCGATGTCCGGATGAAGGTTCGAGTCGATGATCAGCGCGCTGCGTGGGCGGACAGCGAACTTCAGGTGTGTCCCGTCTTCCCTGACCAGGGGAGACGCACTCGGATTGTCGGTCAGTACAGCCGTGATTTCGGCGCGCAACGGCTCCATCACCGGCGGCAAGTCCAGGGCCGGTAGCGCCTCCGGAACCGGGGCGACAGGCGGTACGGCTTCGACGGCGGGAGCTGCCGGCGGGGGAGCATCACCAGCGACGGACATGCGGTTGAACCGCTGACGAAGCCTTCGCATGCCGCCGCGCGGGCCAACATCGTGCGCGAATGCCCATCGACCGTCGATTCGTTCGATCAACGGTCCGGTGAAGTTGGTGTCGAGAGACCCCTGGGGCCGGCCAAGACGCCACCGACCGTAGGCGTCGTGGTAGCTGACAAGGAAATACTTACCGTCTTGCTCGATGTACGACTGCCCACGCACGCGAAAGATGCCGTTCTCGTCCGGTCTGCCCGTCGTGCGCAGATGACGCGCGACATATCGGTCGTCGAAGCGCACTCGCGGCGGCGGCAGCCGCACCCCTGTATTTGCCAAGCCATGAGGAGCGGTGCGGGAGCGCACGATGGCTCCGGCGATGTGCCGTCCTCCGACGAAGGGGGGCACCACCAGATTGAGCGCATTGACGTAGCCTTCGGTGAACGCGACGAAGGCCTGGCCCGTGTCGCCTGATTTCACGTGGTCGTAGAAGCGCCACGAGGCCTGTGTCATCCGCGCGAGACTGGCCGGAACCTCGGCCAGCGTAGCCGCGATGAATCTTCCCGGCGCGTCGACGTTGAAACGCCCCTGCAGGTATCCGAGCAGCGCGTCGCCATCCGCGTGGGTCGTGGAGCGAGAGAGGAAGCGCGTATCGCGCCGATACTTCTCGACCGTGGCGTCATACGCAGCGGAGAGAAAATCGCCATGTACCTGGCGCTCGCCGAACGGTTCGGCGGTCAATGTATATGGGGTATCCCTACTGGGGCCGAGCACCCAGTGGGCGCGATGATCGCCGGCGAACTCGCGTCTCGCTCCGTTGGATGAAACGGTGGCGAATTCAGCCGGCAGGCGATCGAGCAGGTATTCGCGGAAGGCGGGGTGGTAAAGGAGGTGTTTCGCGGCGTCCTGCCGGCTAGCGAATTCGCGGAAAGTGAGACCATCCGGCGCGTCGGGCGTGTACATGACGATCCGGGGCGCGCTGTCTGGCGCACGCGACCCGAAGATGAGGATGCCATCAAGCGGAACCTGCCGGTACATGAGTTGAAAGACGGTAATCTCGTGTCTGCCCACGCGGACGGGACCGCCTGGAGCGTCGAGCGCGGCCTCGATCCAGCGAAATCCTCGTTCCTCCCGATCGTCGATGAATGAACGCGGCTCTCCGGACAGGTAGTACGACAGCCGTGCTTCGGTTGCATCCAGGCGCATCCGCGCAGCCTGCACGGTCATGGTCAGTTTCCGGGCCAGGGCACCGACGGCTCCCTGGCGCAGGCGTTGTTCGATGTGGGTCTGGTAGCGGTTTGCGATATCGAGGTCGCGAACCATGTCGCGGATGGCACCCTGGCCCAGGCGGTCGCGCAGCGAGGTGCCTTGCGCATCCATCGCATGCAGTGTCTCGAGCGAGAAACGGCCGATGTTCTGACAAGCCAGGTCGACGAGCGAAACACGCCGCGCGTTCGTCGATCCGGGCAAGGGGTCGAGTGCCGAGAGCGGCTCTGGAAGTACCTTCATCCGGGCGACTTCGACCGTGATCGCCTCCGGCGATTCGTCGATGCCCAACGATGCCAGTTTCGCCGCGAGCTCGCGCGAAGCGAAGGCATGCAAGGTCAACGGCTGCCGCATGCCTGTGACGGCGCGGAGCATCGATGCCATCGCCAGCGCATCGTTGTATGCATCACGCGCTTCGTACCACGCGGTGCGAACGTTGTACGGGACGTCGGCCAGGCGAAGCGCGACAGCCGCTTCGATCAGGCGGGCTTCGCGCAGGCTTTCGATGGCGTCGATATCCAGCATCGCCGAAGGGGAGAGTTCATGTCGGATACGATCGCCGAGTTCAGTTGTCGCCCCGGGGTCGTCGCCATCGATGCGATGGTCGTCAACCGCAAGTGCGATGCGTCCGAGCTGCACCTCCACCAAACGTTTTGCCAGAGTGGGGAAAACGGCGGCGGTGATCTCGCGCGAACCGACGGCGCCTTGCGTCTTCGCTTCCGCGAAGGCATCGTTCTCCATGCCGGCGCCGTCGACGGCGTCGATCGACTCCAGCAATCGGCGCCGGGTGGATTCCAGGAGGCGTTCGTGGGAATCGAATGCCTCCCATCCGCCGTGCGTGGTGAACAGAAGGGCGAGGTGCGGCGTACGGTCGTCGACGACGATCAGCGATCCTGCATGTGGAACGTCGCCCAACATCAGTTCGCGCGCGTGAATGCCAGCGGGAAGAGGCGTGTCGTTCGCCATGGCGACGCGTGTCGCGAGCGACACCGCATCTTCACCGAGGGTGCCATCGAGGCCGCGTAACGTAGCCTCTTCCTTCATCGTGTTGGCGAGATGCCTGCCCAGGAGGGTGCTGCGGATTTCCCCGCCGGCCGCTTCTGGGGACATCCAGAACCCGGGCAGTGCATCGAGTAATCGTTGCGCGCCCTGGGCATGGGTTTCATCCAGCGTGGGTTGCGTCTCGTACATGCGCAGGAAGGCATCGCGCGTGGTGGCGAGGCGGCGCAATGCTTCGACGGCGGCCTCGCTTTCGAGTTGTACGACCGCATGCGGAGTTGTCGGTGGGACATCCATATCACTCTCCATGGTGTATGACCGGGCCGGACGCACGCGGCGTCCTTCCCGGGCGGGAGTGCAAGCTTAAGGTCGGGACGACAATGGTCCTGTCCGACGGCGGTCGCCGCGGCATGTAGGTGCGGCGGGGCAGCTTTCGTCAGTGGATTGCGAGGGCCTTGAAAAGGCACCTTCCTGCAAGGGATCCCCGGTTTCGCGGGGACCACCGAAGGTTCCGTTGTTCTTCAGGAACTCAGGTGCCGGTCACTGATGCCTGTCGTGACGCATGTGTTCGTTGGCGACATGGCGATCATGCAGGGACTCGCCCGCCGAGCCATCGTCGGGGTCGATCGGCGGACGCGCGTCCAGGTCGCGATCGTTCTCGCCGCCCGGTGTGATCTTCAGGATGGAATGGCGCACTTCCCGTGCAAGGATCACGCGAGCATCGCGCACCATGTCTTCCAGGGCGTCGCTGAAGTCGAGCTTGCCGGCGTCGTCGGTCCACACGACCTTCGCCTCGCGAAGTTTCTGGATGAAGCCGCGGAACAGCGCCTTGTCGAAGAATTCCGGTGCCGAAAGTTCGTTGAGCATGCCCAGGCGTTGCGCCGTGAGCGTGCAGGCGGTTTCCAGCTCGCCGGCACTCATGGTGTGCGGTCCATTCTTCACCAGGGCCGCAATGGCGATGTAATACCGTTCGAAGGCCTGCAGCATGCTGCGTGCGATGACGCGCAACTGGTAGGCGCCGTCGTCCTGGCCGGGTCCACGCTCGAGCACGCGTCCTTCCGCGCTGGACTCGAGGATGCCGCGGCGAACGAAGAACTCGATGGTGTCCTGTACTTGCGCGGCGAAGCCTTCCTTGTCCCACGGGAGGAACAACTCGCCCTGGATGAAGGGATAGATGATCTGGCCGAGACGCAGTACCGAGGAACGCGACATGCGCCGGTTGTTGAGGAAGCAGGCGGCCACCCAAGCGGCGGCGGCGTTGAGATGCAGCACATTGTTGCGGAAGTAGGAGAGCAGTACCGCCTGCTCTCCCTCGGTGACGAGTACGTCGCCGAGGGGATGGCGTATGCGGCGGACCCAGCCCATCTGTTCGCCGTAGGCGATCACGCCCTGCGGGTTCATTGGCGTGATGGTCACCCGATCCGAATAAGGCAGTTCCTGGAACAGCGCCTTGGTCAGTTCGATCTGGGCCAGCAGGTCGTTCTCGGCCATCGCATGCTTGGGTGTCGCCAGGAGGGCGAGCGCAAGCAGGTTGATAGGGTTCACGTCGGCCGCGCGGTTGATGTTCACCTGGATGCGTTCGGCCAGGTCGTCGACGACGCCATTCAGCCATTCGGGCTTCGCATCCGGATCGGCCGTGGTCTCGCGCCAGTTCGGCGCGGTATCGTCGAGCAGCGGGGTGAGCAGGATGGGCTCGCCGAAGTTCAGTGTGACGTGACCGTAGCGTTGGCGAAGCACCTTCAACCCACGAATGAGGCCGAGTAGCGATTCCTTCTCCTTGGGCTTGCCTGACAGTTCGCCGACGTACGACTTGCCTTCCATCAGTTTCTCGTAGCCGATGTACACCGGCTGGAACATGACGGGGCGGCGCGGCGCGCGGAGGAAGGCGCGCAGGGTCATCACCAGCATGCCGGCACGCGGTGCGAGCAAGCGCCCGGTGCGCGAGCGCCCGCCTTCGATGAAGTACTCCAGGGGTACCCCGCGGTCCACCAGCTGGGCGAGGTATTCGTTGAACACCACGGAATACAGCGCGTTGCCCTTGAAGCTGCGACGCAGGAAGAACGCGCCGCCACGACGAAGGATCGAACCCACCACGGGCAGGTTGAGATTCACCCCCGCGGCGATATGCGGCGGTACCACGCCGGAATGATGCAGTTGGTAGGACAGCAGCAGGTAGTCGGTGTGGCTTCGGTGACAAGGCACGTACACCACTTCGTGGCCCGGCGCGGCCGCGCGGGCTTTGTCGAAGTGATGCATCGCGATGCCGTCGTAAAGCTTGTTCCAGAAGTTGGACAGTAAGAACGAGGTCGAACGCACCACAGGGTGCGAATAGTCGGCGGAGATCTCAAGGGCGAAGTCGCGCGCCCGGCGCTGGGCTTTCGCCAGGGAGATGTTTTCCTTGCTCGCTGTGGCGGCGATGGCGTCACGCACGGGCTCGGTATTGAGCACGGCATCGACCACGGTGCGACGGTGCGAGAGATCGGGACCGATCACCGCTGCACGGATGCGGCGAAAATGCGTGCGCAGCACCCGGGCGATCTTTCGCGTGAGGCGTTCCTGTGTGAGCTCTCCCGATTCACCGAGCACGGTGCGCAGTGACACCGGTGCGGAGAAATGCACCACGGTGTCGCGCCCATTGAGCAACAAGGCGAGCATACGGCGGAAGCGGCCGACAACCAGCCAGTTCTCGGCGAACAGCACACTGAACCAGCCCGATTCGCGGTTCGGCGCGCGGCCGACGTAGATCGATACCGGGACTACCTGGATGTCGCGCGTCGGATCGTCCTCGATCGCCCGGATCAACTGGCCGATCGGTTCCTTGGGCCCGCGCGAGTCGGTGCGGCCGAACAGCCAGCCGTGACGGCGACTCAGCGAGAAAACCGAGCGGCGGCGTCTGCCCGGAAGGTCGAGCAACTGCATGGGGCTGGGCAGCCCCGCCTCGCGGCAGGCGCGTTCCAGGATCAGGGCGTCGGAGGTGCCGTCCCGTTCGATCGCATAGCAAACGGCCGCCCCGCTGTTCAGCAGGGTAGCGGGCTCGGCGGGTTCACGCTTGATCCGCACCCAGGGCTCGAGAAGACGCCCCAGCAGTTTGAACCACCAGGGCGAACGGGCGACATGGACGTGCGGATCCGCACTCATCGGAATTTCGGACATCGTCGGATTGTACGACCTCAGTGGCCCTTGGCGTCCGCCACGGGTGCGCCGGGGTCGCGCGGCGGCGCCGCCGTGGCGGACGGTGCGGGCGCGCTTGCCGGCGGGGCGGGCTGAACCAGCCGGGCATGCTGGTCGCGGACACGCTGGAGCAGGTCGCTGTCATACCAGCGGCCGTCGAGCAGGACCAGGGTGGCGTCGGTCTGGATCGGCTTGTCCAGCACCGTATAGGTGATCTTGACGTGGGCCGAGCCGCCGCTGTTTTCGATCGTGTCGATGCTCACGGATGCGAAACTCTTGTCGATCGAAAGTCCGTACACGTCGAGAAGGCGCTTGAATCCCAGCCATGCGGTGGACCACGTGGCCATCGACTCCTCGAAGCTCATCGCGTGCAGGGCGTCCGGCGTGGAAAGTTTCGCCTTGCGGGCCGTGTCCACGAGGATGGAAATCGCCTGCTTCGCCTTCGTCTGGTCGCCCCAGGCCACGGTCTGGGTCCAGGGTGCGATCACGTTCACCACGTCGCGCAGTTGCCGCTTCTGCGATAGCGGAAGGTCCTTCGCCTGATCGATCGCGGTCAACGACATCGACTGGCCCATACCGGCGAGCAAGGGCATCTGGTCTTTGTAATCGCGGTCGAAGCGCACGAGGGTCGGGCGCAGGTCGGCGAAGAGCTTCTTCTCCGCATCCGCCTCGGTGAGGCGCTTCACGCCCGTTTCGAACTTCGCGCGGTCTTCCGGCGTGATCGGCTCCTGCGTGGCGTTGCGTTTCGGCCAGTCGGCGCGGAGCGCGGCAAACTCGGCCGGCGGCAGCGCATGCTGCCAGAACAGGTCGAACTTACCGTCGCGGAGCAGCGCCAGGGATTCCCGGGCGGCGGCCTCGGGGGACTCGCCGCCGGGTGTACCCGGAGCTTCCTTCTGCCTGTTGCAGGCAGTAAGCAGGGCGAGTAGCAGCAGAAGGATCGGGACGGTCGGGCGGTGGCGGCGGATGATCAAGGGTCGGCGGCGCTATCGACGGGGAGGTGGAGGATACACGGCGGCGCGGTAGCGCGTTATCTGTGGGTCGCGGATACGAAAACCCCGGGAGGCACGAGGCCCCCGCGGGGTGTCCGTAACGGCGTACCGGGTTAATTCCGCCCAGGAGCCGGCGCACCTGGAGCGTAAGGGGCCTCGGGCGGCAGGGTCCCGATGATGGTGTGTCGTGGCCGCATGAGTGAGATCGTGCTTCTCCTGTATCCATCGTCACCGATGAAGTACACGTTCGGATGGCTTCCGGTTCGACGCATCACGCTGAGATTGGGGTAGTTGAATTGTGGCCTCATGTCCCGCGCGTCGATCCGGACGGCGAACGTGTTCGAGCGTACGAGATCGGGTGCCCCCGCGGCGTTCCGGATTTCGGCGATCGGCGCCGTGGGTGGCACCGTGGTGACGCGGATGCCGTTGGTGTTTCCGGCGAGGCGGATGCTCGGGAAGTAGGCGGAGCCATCGGGCGAGTACACGCGCACACCATGGTCCCTCATCGGCTTCGCGCCGTAATACCAAAGCTCCGCCGGGACGTCCGCTCCCGATATCCGCTGGAAGCCGTTGGGCGCCGATGGAGGCGCCAGGTCCATCGGATACCCGGGGGGTGGCCATGCGGCGGGTTGCTGTGCGCGGTTCGCAACCCGGACGTCGGCGCGACGAACCACCTCGTTCCAGCGCGCGCGCTGAGCGGCTGTGATGGCGGCGGCGGGGCCTCCGGGAGTCAGTTCGGCCTGCATCTGGGAGTGGACCAGATCGCGCTCGAAGGCGTCGGGGAAGGCCAACTCGATTTCCTGGCTGTATTCCTCGTACAGGTTGCCCTGCTGCACATGGGCGCCCGGGGCGCCGCGTCCGGTGCCGCCACGGGGTCCGAGTTGGTGGAAGGCCCAGGAGCCGTCGCCGGTGCGGCGGATGGCGGGTCCGCGGAAGGCGGGGTTGCCGCCGGGTCGGCTCAGCCGCCAGGTGCCGATGTGCGGGTCGTAGCGGACGCCATAGAGGTGTCCGCGGTGCTCGATGTAGGAGCGGCCCTGGAGGGTGAAGATGCCCTGGGCGTTGGGCGGTGCGGATGTGTGCACGCCCTTGGCGAGGTAGCCGGCCTCGAAGACGACGGCGGGCTGGACGGCGGGGCGGGCTTCGACGAGGCGCCCGGCGAAGCGGACGCGGGCGCCGAGGATGGCGCGGGCCAGGGGGGCGGAGCCGAGGGCGTGGACGGGGGCGGCGGCGGCGAGGGAGGCGTTGTAGAAGTCGGCGAAGTCGACGACGGCGTGGGCGTGGTCGCCGGCCTTGACGTTGTCGTAGAAGCGCCAGGCGGCCTGGGCGGCGCGGGCGGGCGCGGTGAGCACGCCCTGGAGCACGTCGTGGAGGATGCGCTGGGAGAGGGACGAGCCGAGGCGGTCGACCAGCCAGGCCCAGTGGGCCTGCCCGGCGCTGCGGGTGAGGGTGAGCACGTTGCGCAGGCCGAGCTGGATGTCGGTCTGGTAGGCGGCGTGGAGGAAGTCGCCCTCGATGTCGCGTTCCTCGAAGCGGACGTCGGTGCGGGTGTAGTCGGAGGTGTCGCTGGTGCCCAGGACCCACTGGGCGAGGTGGTCGCCGGCGAAGGCGCGGGCGCTGCCGTTGGGGAGCACGCGGGCCTCGTCGGCGGGCAGGCGGTCGAGCAGGTACTCGCGGAAGGCGGGGTGGTAGAGGAGGCGGCGCCCGGCCTCGGCGCGGTCGTCGAACTCGCGGAAGGTGATGCCATCGGGGGCATCGGGGGTGTACATCACGATGCTGGGCACGCTGGCGGGGTTGCGCACGCCGAAGACGAGGAGGTCGCGCACGGGGGTGCCGCGATAGGTGACCTGGCGGACGACGACCTCGTGGCCTTCGACGCGGGCCCGGTGGGCGGGATCGGGGGCGTCGAGGGCGGCCTGGACCCAGCGGTAGCCGCGCTCGGCGTGGTCGGTGCGAAAGCTGCGGGGGGCGTCGTGGAGGTAGTAGGAGAGGCGGGCCTCGGCGGCGAGCAGGCCCATGTGGGCGCGCTGCAGGCTGGCGGCGTGTTCGCGCCGGATGGGCGCCTCGGGTCCGGTGCGGAAGGTGGTCTGGACCAGGGCGGGGTAGCGGGTGGCCAGGTCGAGGTCGCGGACGAGCTGGCGGATGGCGGCATCGTCCAGGGCGGGCAGGGGCGTGCCATCGCCGGCCTGGGCGCTGAGGCGGACCGGCTCGAAGGCGGCGAGGTTCTGGTAGGCGAGGTCGAGCAGGCGGATGTGGGCGGGGGCAGGGCCCTGGAAGAGGGCTTGGAGCGATTCCAGGCGGGCGGCGGGGTCGGTGCCGCGATCGATCTGGACCTGGATGTCGGCCGGGTCGTGGGTGATCCCCCGGGCGCGCAGCCGCTCGCCCAGGGCGGTGGTGGCGTAGTCGGTGAGCGAGGGCGGGGTGGCGAGCCCGGCCTGGGCCTCGCGGGTGGTGATCGCCGCGAGGGTGGAGCGATAGGCGTCCTCGGCCTCGCGCCAGTGCTGGGCCACGGCGGCGGGCACGCGGGCCAGGCGCTGGGTGTTGAAGGCCTCCATGAGGGAGCCGTGGCGGACGGCGAGCAGGGCGGTCACGTCGACGGCGCGGTCCAGGCGCAAGGCATCGAACACGGTATCGGTGAGGACGGCGTCGCGGGTCTGGCCGTCGCGGGCCAGGGCGAACTCGAAGCCGGCCTGCTCGAGCTTGTCGCGCTGGACGTCGATCAGGCGCTGGACGAGCGTATCGAAGGGCGGGCCGGCGAGGGGGCGGGAGGTGACGAAGGGGTCCGGGCCGAGGTGGGCCAGGTGCTGCCGGGCGATGCCGGGCAGGTCGGGCTGGTCGGCGAGGCCGCGCCGTGCGCGCCGCTCCAGGGCGGCGAGGGCATCGGCGAGGCGGGGGAAGGCCTCCCAGCCGAGCTGGGTGGAGAAGAGCAGGACGCGCTCGGGGGTGCGCAGGTCCTGGATGAGGAGGACGCCGGCGTAGGGGGTGGTGCCGAACATCGGCTCGCGCACGGAGAGGTGGGCGGGCAGGGGGCCGGAGGCCCGGAGGTCGCGGGCCAGGGCGAGGGCATCGCCATCGAGGGTGCCGTCGTGGTGGCCCAGGAGGGCCAGGTCGAGGGCGGCGGAGGCGAGGTGGGCGGCGAGCGTGTCGCGGCGGGAGGCGCCCGCGGAGCCCTCGGCGGGGGCCTGCCAGAAGGACTCGACGGCGGCGCGGTAGGGGCCGATGGCGGCGTTATCGAAGGTCTCGGGCAGGGCGGGCATGGCGGCGGTCTGGGTGGCCAGCCAGGCTTGCAGGCCGACGAGGCGATCGAAGGCGTCGGTGGCCGCGGCGTACGGACTCTGGGTGAGGGCAGGCGGGGCCTGCGGTGGCATCGTATCCATGCTGCGTCCTTTGCGTGGGAAATCCAGCGCAGCAGTGTAGGAACGATCCGCAGGAGGGTCCGTCGGCGCGGAACGCGCGAAGACTGGGTGCAATGCAAGCGAGGCCTGTCAGGCCGATCGTTCGCGCATAAGAAAAAACCCCGGAGACGCGACGCCTCACGGGGTTATCCAGCCCGAAGCCGGAAAGGGAAATGGCCTTGCCTGCTTTGCTTTGGGCACCGCAGGTTTCGGCGAGAGAGATGATAGTTGGCCGACATTGCTAAAGCAATATGTCAGGTCATCGCATCTAACTTATTGATTTATTTGATGCGAAGCGAGTCCATTTTCTTCTGGCGCCGCTCGTTGCGGGGCAGGTTGTAGTCGTTGTCGAAGAGAGCCGATTCCCAGGCGCCGTAGGTCGGATTCGGCAGCACGAACCAGCGCTCGCCGATCCAGGCGGTATAGGGAGCCATGGCCTTCGCGCGGCCGTCGGCGGTGTTGCCCGGCACGTTGGCGAAGTCTCCGATCTGGTCGCCGAACTGCATCAGCACCCGATAGTCCCTGGCCACGAGCTGGCGTCTGCAACCCTTTTCGCTACCGACCTGTTCGCAGCCCTCGACGAAGGTGCCCAGGCCGAGGAAGGATTGTTTGCCAGCCACGGGGAAACCCGCGGACCGCAGGTTGGCGAGCGTGGCGTCGTCGAGATCCTTCGCGCGATTGGAAATGTAGATCACCGCGATACCATGGTCCGCCGCGAACTTCGTGAACTCGAGGGCCCCCGGCAGTGGCCGGGCGATCGCCTCGTTGCACCAGGCGGCCCACTCGGCCTCGTTGAACTCGCCGCCCGAACGGATCAGGCGTGCCTGGTAAGGCGAGTTGTCGAGCACGGTTTCGTCGATGTCCAGCACCACGGCCGGTTTCCGCCCTTTCAGCGAAGGATGGACGGCGCGATCATCCTTCGGCAGCGCATCCCAGTTGGGGTCGTTCTTCGCCTTGAGAAGTTTCTCCCGCGCGTCGCGGAAGGTTTGCAGGTAGATGAAGTCGTGCTCGCTGGCGTTCTGCGACCACGCCACCGCGTTCAGGTTGTCATCGGCGGACGGCCCCGGGGCGGGAGCGTCGGCGGGCGCCACGGCAGTGGCGGTGGGAACCGGTGCCGCGGCCTGCGGTGCATGGGCGCAGCCGGCGAGGGCAAGGACAGCCGCGAGCGCGGCCGGGACGAACTTCATCATGGGAACCCCTGGCAAACAGGCATCGCGCCCGTGGGGCGGCGATTGTCGGGGCAGTTTACGACAGCATGACGACGGCGGCACGCCTCTGGCGCGACCACCCCGCGTCCTGACAGACTGCGCCCTCATCCACGACGAGACCGCTCATGGAAGCCGCCCCTTCGCGGACGCACGCCGTGCGCATCGCCAGCTACATTGCCGCCGGACTCGGCCTTTTCCTCGTCCTCTACCTGCGCCTGCTGCCTGCCTTGCTCGCGGGCCTGCTGGTCTACGAGGTCGTGGTGTCCACGGCGCCCCTCATGGGGCGGAAGCTCTCGGGCGACCGTGCGCGCGTATTGGCCGTCGCCCTCGTCGGCGTGATCGTCGTCGGCTTGCTCACCTTGCTCATCCTCGGTGGCATCAGTTTCTTCCGCAACGAGATCGGCAATCCGGAAGACCTCTGGCAGAACAAGCTCATGCCCGTGGTGGAGCGCGCTCGCCAGCAATTGCCGCAGGCCGTGGTCGAGCGCCTGCCGGACAGCGTGGATGCCCTTCGCATCACCGCGATGGACTGGATGCGTTCGCATGCCGTGACCCTGCAACTGGCCGGGAAGGAGGCCGCGCGTGTCCTCGTCCACATCATCATCGGCCTGGTGCTCGGCGCGATCATCGCACTGAGCCGCGCCCGGCCCACCCACCAGATAGGTCCTTTCGCGGCGGAACTCAGCCTGCGCAGCGCCCGGCTCGCCGACGCCTTCCACAACATCGTCTTTGCCCAGATCAAGATCTCGCTGTTCAACACGCTGTTCACGGCGATCTATCTGCTCTGCGTATTGCCGTTGTTCGGCGTGCACCTGCCGTTGACCAAGACACTGATCGTGATCACCTTCGTGGTCGGATTGCTACCGGTCATCGGCAACCTCTTGTCGAACACGGCGATCACCATCGTCGGTCTGTCGGTATCGCTGTATGTGGGATTGGGGGCGCTGGCCTTCCTCGTGGTCATCCACAAGTTCGAATACTTCCTCAACGCGCGCATCGTCGGCGGCCAGATCCGTGCGCGGGCGTGGGAGTTGCTGGTAGCCATGCTGCTGTTCGAAGCCGCCTTCGGGCTCCCCGGCGTGGTGGCCGCGCCGATCTTCTACGCGTACCTGAAGGCCGAACTGGAAGCGGAGCGCTTGATCTAGCGTTCATCCCCCGGCTGCTGGAATCGCGCCACCTTCGAGGAGTTGCAATATATGGCGGGTATCCCGCACGGTCCCCGCAGCATCCGGATCGCCACCTACCTGCTGACGGCCCTGGCGCTGTGGGGCATCCTGATGCTCCACCTGATCTCCGCCCTGCTCGCCGGATTGCTGGTGTATGAGGTGGTCGAGGCGCTTACGCCGCTGATCCGGCGCATCATTCCCGGCGAGCGCGCGCGGCTGATAGCGGTCGGGGTGGTCACCGTGGTCGTGGTTGGCGCGATCATCCTCATGGTCGTCGCGGCCTTGTCGTTCTACCGCAGCGACATCGGCGATCCCCAGGAGCTGTGGGACAGCAAGTTGCTGCCCCTGCTCAGCAAGGCGCACGAACAGTTACCGCCATGGCTTACCTCGCGGCTTCCCGATAGCTTCGTCGACTTCCGCGAGCAGGGCATGGCCTGGATGCATGAGCATTCGGGCGACCTGCGCCTGGCAGGCACCACGACCGCACGCGTGTTCGCGCACATCCTGATCGGACTCGTTCTCGGAGCGATCGTCGCGGTGACGCATGGGGCGGGCGGACGGCCTGCAAAGCCGTTGTCGTTCGAGTTGGCGACGCGCGCCATGCGGCTGGCCCATGCGTTTCACAACATCATCTTCGCCCAGCTCAAGATCTCCGCCATCAATACCACGCTGGCTGCGATCTTCCTTCTCATCGCACTTCCGTCCTTCGGCGTGCACGTGCCACTGGCGAAGACGATGGTGCTCGTCACCTTCGTGACGGGCCTGCTGCCGGTCGTGGGCAATCTCATTTCGAACACGATGGTGACCATCGCGGCGCTGTCCGTCTCGCTATGGGTGGGCGTGGCCGCGCTGGGCTTCCTGATCGTGGTGCACAAGCTGGAGTATTTCCTCAACGCGCGTATCGTCGGCGGCCAGATCCGGGCGCGTACGTGGGAGTTGCTCGTGGCGATGCTGGTGTTCGAGGCGGCTTTCGGCCTGGCGGGACTCGTGGCCGCGCCGATCTACTACGCTTACATGAAGAGCGAGCTCGAAGCCGAAAAGCTCATCTGAGCCGAGGCCGACGTCAGGCGCCGCCGGCCAGCATCGCCCTGATCCTCGCCATGTGCGTCTCGGCGGTTTCCTTCTTCACCTCGGCATCGGCATCGGGGTCCTTGCCATCCCAGTGCAGGTCGTCCTGCGGAAGTTCCTCGAGGAAGCGGCTGGGATCGTTGTTGAGGATCTCTCCATACTTGCGTGACCGCGCCGCGAACGACAAGGTCAGCATTTCCTTGGCCCGCGTGATGCCTACGTACATCAGGCGCCGTTCCTCATCGAGGCGGCCCTCGTCGATCGCGCCTTCATGCGGCAGCGTGCCGTCCTCGCAACCGACGATGAAGACGAAGCGGAATTCCAGCCCCTTGGCCGAATGCAGGGTCATCATGCGTAGCGCATTGCCCGGATCGTCACGATCGGCATGGCTGAGCAGCGCCAGCTGGGCGGCGATATCGCCGGTCCGGCCGCCGTCCTTGCCCATCGCGCGGAACCAGTCCACCAACTCGCGCAGGTTGCCGAGACGGCGTTCGCGGAGCGCTTCGTCGGGTGTGGACGCGGCGATCTGCGCGCCGTAGCCGGTTTTCTCGATGACGATGTTGACGAGTTCGGCGGCGCTCTCGTGCACGGCGTGGCTGCGCAGTTCGTCCATCAGCCGGGCAAATCCGGCCAGTGCCGACGCAGGACGCGGCGATATGTTCTTCAGCGCGGCGTCGCTCCGCGCCGCGTCGAGCAGTGAGGCGTTTCTCGCCTGGGCCATCTGGCCGAGCTTCTCCAGCGACGTGGCCCCGATCTCGCGCTTCGGTACGTTCACCACGCGGAGGAAGGCCGCGTCGTCGGTGGGATTGGTGAGCAGGCGAAGGTAACAAAGGATGTCCTTCACCTCCGCGCGGTCGAGGAACGAGAGCGCGCCGCTCAGGTGGTACGGCACGCGTGCCAGGCGCAAGGCCTTCTCGATGGCACGGGCCTGGAAATTGCCGCGATACAGGATGCAGAAATCATCCCAGCGGATGCCCTTTTCCTTGTACTTTTCATGCAGGTTCGCCGCAATGGCGGCGATGCGCTCGGCTTCGTGCTCGTTGTCCTTGCACTCGATGACGCGGATGGGTGGACCCTCGACGTGGTCGCTCCACAGCTTTTTCTCGTGCACGTGCGGGTTGTTCGCGATCAACTTATTCGCCGCGCGCAGGATGCGCTTCGCGCAGCGGTAGTTCTGTTCCAGCTTGATGACACGCAGTTGCGGGAAATCGCGGCCGAGCTGGTCGATGTTTTCCGGGTTGGCGCCGCGCCATGCGTAGATGCTCTGGTCGTCGTCGCCGACACAGGTGAATCGCGCCTTCGGGCCGGAGAGCGCCTTGAGCAGGCGGTATTGCGCGTCGTTGGTGTCCTGGTATTCGTCCACCAGCAGGTAGCGCAACCGTTCCTGCCAGATGGCGCGCGCATCGGCATCGCTTTCGAGGATGCGCAGGGGCAGGCGGATCAGGTCGTCGAAGTCCACCGCGTTGAAGGCGGCCAGGCGCTGCTGGTAGAGGTCGTAGATCGTCGCGGCCTCGATCTCGCGCGGGCTTCGCGCCGAAGCCATGGCTTCCTCGGGCGTGAGCCCGGCATTCTTTGCGCGGCCAACGAGGTTGCGGATGCCCTGGATGACCTCCGGCTTCACCCCCTTGGGCGACAGTTCCTTGATCATGTTGGAACTGTCGTCGGCGTCGAGCACGGAGAAGCCGCGCCGCAATCGCGCGCGCTCGTGCTCGATCTGCAGGAACTTCAAGCCCAGCGCGTGGAAGGTGCAGACGGTAAGTGCTTTCGCGGCATCGTCGGAAATGAGCCTGCCGACGCGCTCGCGCATCTCCTTCGCCGCCTTGTTGGTGAAGGTGATGGCGGCGATCTTTTCCGCGGCCAGGTGCCGGCGCGAGATGAGATGGGAGATTTTTTCCGTGATGACGCGGGTCTTGCCGGAGCCGGCGCCGGCCAGCACGAGGAGGGGACCGTCGCAGTATTCGACGGCCGCGTGTTGTTGCGGGTTGAGCATCGGGATCGGCCGTAGGACAGGCGGACGAGGCCACGGATGTTAGCAGGTGGGGAGGCGGGCCGTATGCCGGCCGGCGGCCTTGGCGGTACCATGCCCGGTCACGCACCGGACCGACCGCATGGCCAAGCTCTACTTCTATTACTCGGCGATGAACGCCGGCAAGACCACGACCCTGCTGCAAAGCGCGCACAACTACCACGAGCGCGGCATGCGCACGCTCATTCTCACGCCGGCGCTGGATCATCGCTATGGCGAAGGCATCGTGGCCTCGCGTATCGGCTTGCAGGCCCGGGCGATGCGTTTCGGCGGCGAGGACGATATCTTCGGCCTCGTGGAGCGGGATATCGAGCGCCGCGGCCCCCTGCACTGCGTGTTGGTGGATGAAGCCCAGTTCATGAGCAAGGCTCAGGTCTGGCAGCTTTCCGACGTGGTCGACCACCTGGGCATTCCGGTGCTCGCCTACGGGCTGCGCACGGACTTTCGTGGCGAGCTTTTCGAAGGCAGCAAGTATCTTCTGGCCTGGGCCGACAACCTGGAGGAGATCAAGACGATCTGCCATTCGGGCAAGAAGGCCACCATGGTGGTGCGGGTGGACGAGCACGGCCGTGCGGTGACCCAGGGTCCGCAGGTTGAGATCGGTGGCAACGATCGCTATGTCTCCGTGAGCCGCGCCGAATTCAAGAGCATTACCGGCGGTGACGGCCGTATCGAGTTGCAGCAATCGGTGCTGCCGCTCGGAGAAAACGATCCCGACGAAGGAAGCCACGCGTGACCGAGACGACGCCCCAAGCCGCCGAATGGCCGCGCCCCTATTGGAAGCCGAGTGACGAGCAGGCGGTCTTGCTGTTCTTCGTGTTCGGTGCCTTCGCCGAGGACCTGGCCATTCCCGCCGCCCGCTACGGCAGCCCGGGGTTGCCGGAAGGCGTGGAGTTGCAGCGCTTCCAGAATTCGGTCCTCGCGCGCTGGGAAGGCTATCCCCTGTCCGGTGCGCTCGGCGAACTCTTGCGCGAAGACAATCCGGAAGCCTTCCAGGCGGCCAAGGCCGCTCCGCATGTCGTGGCCATCCGTGGCCGCTTCGCCGATCGCGAGCGCCTGGACTACCTGCGCGACACGCTCGGCGTGGTTGCCGCGCTGACCGACATCGGTGGCAAGGCGGTCGTCGATCCCCAGATCCTCACGTTGTTCGACGCCGCAGGCTGGCGGGAGCACTACCTGGTACAGGGCGGCGCGCCCCCTCGCCACCACGTGTTGATCCTGTGCAGCCCCGAAGAATCCAAGGGGCGTTCCTGGATTCGCACACGCGGCATGCGCAAGTTCGGTCGTCCGGACATCAGTCTCGCCAACGTACCCGATCGCGAGATCGATCGTGCCGGCGCGTTGGCCGAGCGTTTCGTGGAGTTAGGGGCCTTGGGTGCGCATTTCGATCCCGCGCAGACGATCGATGTCGACGGCGTGCCGGGGGGATTGGCGGTGACCTTGTCCGGCAATGAAGAAGACCCCGCTTTCAACAACTCCCATGCGGACATGCGCTGGCCGGACTGATCCGGTTCACGGCAGTTCGTCCGGCGCCGACCGCGTGAGCCAGTTCACGAAGCGCGCGGTATCGCCGTGCTGGTGGAAATCCACGGCGACGAAGTTCGGTTTGCGTCGTGCGGAGGGGCGGCAATGATCGAGATACCGGCTCTGGAGCCGGTCGAAATCGTTGTCGCTGCGGGCATGGCTTTCGAACGGCGCTCCATGGAACTGGTTCATCGTGAACAATGGCCGCCAGCCGGGTTTGCCCGGGATCTCCCTGCGCGATAGGGGCGTGTCCCAGCGACTGTGACAGCTGTTGTCGTGGGTCAGGGGCGTCGCGCCGAGGCTCCAGTAGTTTTCCACCGTGAAGTCCTCGCTCGGCATGATGTGGATCGCACCCGCGCGGGTCATCAGGGTCCCACTGTTGTCGCGTTTGAGGCTGAAGATGAGCACGCGCTGCCCGCTCTCGACGATGTCCTCGGGCGTGGGCCATTCCGGTGTCGGCCATGCATGGGGATCGAAGGTCTTTCCCATCAGGCCCGGAGACTTCCCGAGTTCGATGACCAGATCCTTCGCATCGGTGAAATCGTCCAGGTGCAGGCTGACGATCGCGTCGGGGTCGCTTTCCAGGAACGGCAAGAGCACCTCGTTGACTAGGTCGGCGAGGGGTTGCGCCTGGCCTGCGCATACGTTGTGGCAGAGCCGTACGCGTCCCTGGCTGGAATGCAGGTCGAGCATCAGTCCGCGCACGCCTCCGGCCAGTTGCTGGCCCACCGTCTCGGTCTGGTTGGGGAACAGGCCATTGCTGGTGAAGGCGTTGTGGCTGGTCACCCAGCTGTAGTGGTCGAACGGCCGGTTCGTGTCCACTGGCGTGTCGGCGAGGGCCGTGCCGGCCAGTAAGCCGAGGGCGAGGAGCGCGCCGCGTCGGATCGTCGGTTTCGGGCGGGGGCTGTTCATGCGGAGCTTCCATGGCAGGGGGCGTGTGATGGAAGTCTAGGAAGTCACGCCCTTGCGGCGCCGTAGGCCCAAGCCGTCATTTCACGTCGTCCCTGCTACTTCTGGCAGCTCGGGCAATAAAACGAAGCGCGTTGGCCGAGGGTCACGACACGGATGGCCGTTCCACATACCTTGCACGGTTCGTCCGCCCGCCCGTACGCGAAGAGTTCCTGGAAAAAATAACCGGGCGCACCGTCTGGCGCGAGGAAATCGCGCAGTGTCGTACCGCCTCGGTCGATGGCATGGGCGAGGATGCGCTTCACCTCCACCGCCAGCTTTCGATAACGCTCGCGCGATATCTTCCCTGCGGCGCGGCGCGGGTCGATGCCGGCGGCGAACAAGGCTTCACTCGCGTAGATGTTACCGACGCCGACGACGACGGCATTGTCCATCAGGAAGGTCTTCACCGCGGCGGAGCGGCCTCGGGACACCCGCCACAGCAGGTCGCCATCGAACGCGTCGGTGAGCGGTTCAGGCCCGATACCCTCGAGCAACTCGTGCGTTTCGCCCGGCATCTGCCAAAGCAACGCGCCGAAGCGGCGGGGATCGGTAAAGCGCAGTACCTGCCCGGAGTCGAACGCGATGTCGACGTGGTCATGCTTGCCGATCGGCGTATTGGCGGGGAGTACGCGCAGCATGCCCGACATGCCCAGGTGCAACAGCGCGGTACCCGCTTCGGTTCGCAAGAGCAGGTATTTCGCCCGCCGCTCCACGCTGTCGATCAACTGTCCCGGCAGCAGTGTCGAAACTTCCGGAGGGATGGGCCAGCGAAGATCCGGGCGGCGAAGTACCACACCCGTGACACGGCGGCCCTCGATATGGGGGGCGATACCGCGACGCGTGGTTTCTACTTCGGGCAGTTCGGGCATGCGTGAAAGATGGGGTGTGCCGCCGCGCCTGGCAAGCGCCGTCGGGAGGCAGGAACGCGCCGGCCGCGTACCTACCGGGCGGTCGAGGTGGTCGTCGGAAGCGAAGCCGTCCGCGGCGCACGCGGCAGCGCCTGGGCAGGCACGAACGCAACCCGTCCGGCCACGCGCGCATAGCGCTGCTTGCCCAATGCCGTCATCTCCCCGAACTCGATGCGCGTACCGTCCAGGACCAGGGTGGCCAGGGGCGGCGCCAGGCCGATCTTCGCCGCTTCGAAGCCGCTCGCCGGTGTCCATGCCGACACCGGGGTCGCCGCCAGCGCGGCCAGCTCCTGTGCCCGTCCTTCGTCGACCGGACCCGCCGGACTGGTCCAGTGTCCGTCACGCCGGTCGAACCGTTGCGCCGGCAGTCCCTTCAGCTCGACCTCGATGCTTTGCACGGCGTCCGGGTCGAGCGCGGTAAGCGTGTACTCGCGCGTCTGGGCGTCGTCGGCATGCCACTGCCACGCCACGGCGGCGACGAGGAGTGCGAGAAGGGCGAGGCCTGCCAGTCTGGCGTTCACCTCAGCGTTTCCGTCGTCGCCATGCGATGCCCAGACCGAGGCCCAGGAGCACGAGTGGCAGCACGACCAGGAAACCCAGCGTGACCGCATTGAGGCCTTCCTGGGAGAGCGCGATCACGCGATCCGGCGCCCCGCGGGCGGGCAGGTCCACGAGCACGTCGTCGCCCAGCAGCCAGTCGACGATGCGCTCGCCCAGGGCGCGGTTGCCGCCATTGCCGACATAGGTATTGGAGAGGAAGTCGCCATCGCCGACGATCACGGCCCGTTGTTCGCTCTTGGCCGGGCTGGGCGAGAGGCGATTCAGGGCGAAGCCAAAATCGAGCGGTCCCTTCAGTTCGCCCGCCTCGGGATGGAAGGCGACGGTGGAAGGCTTGTCGTTGTCGATGCCGCCGAATGCCGTCCAGCTTCGCTCACCCGAACGCAGGAAGGGTACGACGGCCCAATCGTGATCGGATACCTGCGCGAGCGCGGACACCTGGGGGAACAGCGTGGTGTCGCGGAACGCCCGGGTGATGGCGTGGAAGGGATAATCGCCGACCACGACGATGCGGGGATCGTTGACGTTGAGCGTGCCTCCCTGACCATCAACCAGCACTCCGGGCAGTACGCGCACACCCAGCACGTCGGCGATGGCGCCGGTGCCGAGATCGTCGTTGCCGGGCTCCACCATCCACAGCAGGTTGCCGCCGCCGCGGACGTAATCGACGAGCGCGCCGACGGTGGCTGCCGGAAGAGGGGCGGTGGGGCTGGCAAGCACCACCAGGTCGGTATGCTCGGGCACGCCCTGCGTCTGGCTGAAGTTGAGCGGCACGGCGCGGATGCCGCGCCGTTCGACCTGGCTCATGAAGACGCCGAGGTCGGCGTTGGCGTGTCCGTCCGCCTGACGTTCGCCGTCACCCGTCACGAAGGCGACGATCCGCTGGCCGCCGCGGGCGAGGCGCTCCAGGGCGTTCGACAGGTTGCGTTCGTTGATCGGGCTTTCGACGCGCTCCTCGCGGTCCTGATAACGAACCAGCAGCGCGCCGTCGCCGGCGATACCCAACTGGCGTGAGGCGGCGGGATCGACGTCGGGGTCGACGAAGGACAGCGTGAGATCCTTCTTCTCGCGTGTGTAGCGTTCCAGCACGGCGGCGATCTGTTCGCGCAACGGGCCCGTAGGCGAGATGTAGCCGACGACCTCGACCGGGCCGCGCAGCGTGTCCAGTACCGCGACGCTCTCGGGGGCGAGGCTGGCGCGCGCGCCTCGCGTCCAGTCGAAGGTCCATACGTGACGCGAGCTGAGGAAGCCGATGCAGCCGGTGGCCACGAAGAGGCCAAGCAACACGAGCCAACGGTCCAGGCGGCGCATCACTGGCGCTCCCTGTCGGAAGCCAGGCGACGGATGGCGAGGCTCAGGGACAGGGCGATCGCCAGCGCGAACCAGACCAGGTCACTGGATGTGACCAGGCCGCGCAGGAGGTTCTGCAGATGCGTCGCCATGGTCAGCCATTCAAGGAAGCCGCCGCTCACGCCGGCGGCCTGCGCGCCGCGGTCGATCGTCCAGAGCGCCAGCGTCACGATGAGAGCCATCGCCGCGGCGATGGCGGGGAAGGTGGTCGCCGTCGAGCAGGCGATGCCGATCGCGGCAAGCGTGGCCAGCAAGAGGGCGGTGCCAAGGGTGGCCGAGGCGAGCTTGCCCCAGTCCGCCGTGGAGCCGAAGCCGACGACCAGTGGCATCGCCAGGGTGACCAGCAGCCACAGGGCCAGCCACACGAGCACGGCCAGGTACTTGCCGAGCACGATGCGCCACGGCGGCAAGCCCGTGGAGGCGAGGAGGGCCAGCATGCCGGCACGGCGCTCGCCGGCGATCAGGGTCATGGTCATCAACGGGACAACGAGGAAGGCGAGTTTGGCCAGCTCGGCGAGCAGCGGGATCGCTACGAGGTCGGTGAAGCCCGGGGCGTCCGCCACGGCGGCGAGCTTCACCTGGGCGCCGAGGAACTGGCCCAGGCCGAGCACGAAGGTCCAGGCCAGCCATGCGATGGTCAAGGCTGCCAGCGCCCAGGCCAACGGGCGGACGGCGAGACGCCTCAGTTCGAGACGGGCGACGGCGGCGACGGTCATGCGGAGGTTCCCGTGGCGATGCCGAAAAAGGCGGCTTCCAGCGAGGTGCCGCCTTGTTCTCCCCGCAATGGTGCGTCCTGGCGCAGGCGTCCTTCATGAAGGATGGCCACCCGGTCACAGACGGCGACGACCTCCGCGAGGACATGCGTCGAAAGGATGACGGCCGAACCGGCCGCGGCGCGCTCGCGGATCAACTTGCGCAGTTCCCCGGCCTGGATGGGGTCCAGGGCGTTGGCCGGCTCGTCGAGGATGATGAGGGCGGGGTCGTGCACCAGGGCGCACGCCAGACCAAGGCGCTGGCGCTGGCCCTGGGACAGAACGCCGGCAAGGCGCTGGCGCAGGTCGCCCAGTTGCAGCCGGGCGATGATCGACTGCGCCGCTCGCCGAGCCGCTTGCCGCGCGGCCCCGCGCAACCGGGCAAACGCGACGAGGTGCTCCTCCACGGAGAGCTCGGGCCACAAGGGCGCGCTCTCCGGAAGCCAGCCGACGAGCTGGCGGGCAAGGGCGGGATGGGCGATGAAATCCTGGCCGTCGAGTTCGATCCGCCCATGGTCGGGCCGAAGCGCACCGGAAAGCATCGAAAGCGTCGTGGACTTTCCTGCGCCATTCACGCCGAGCAGGCCCAGTACTTCACCGCGGTTCAGGGAAAACGACACGTCCGTCACCGCTTCCCGGCCGGAACGGCGTCGCGAAACCCCATCGACATTCAGCAAATGACTCGTGCTCATGCGACTACGTCGGCGATCGTCGCGCTATGTGTCGCATCTTGCGCCCAACGTACGGGGCGGCCCGGGTCTGTCTGAACGGTTGGACGGGAAGTCATCGGGCGATTGTGCGCAATGGGCTCGCGATCCCACAACAACTCCTTTCACAATTTGCCGCTTTCCGTGCTGGTGGGTATGGATGTTGCTGGTTAGACTGGAGTTGTACGTACGTCTCCTTTCACTTCCCGCGCGGTACCGACTCGATGCTCGACACCCTGCTCGATTTCCTGGCCAATGGACTCACCCGCGCAAGCTGGGGCGAGATGCTGGTCTATCTGCTCGTGGTCACCCAGCTCACCATCTTCACCGTGACGCTGTATTACCACCGCAGCGCGACCCACCGTGGCGTGGACTTCCATTGGATCCTCAACGGCTTCTTCCGTTTCTGGGGTTGGCTGACCACCGGCATGGTGGTGAAGGAGTGGGTGGCCATCCACCGCAAGCACCACGCCAAGGTGGAAACCGAGGAAGACCCGCATAGCCCGCAGATCGCTGGCATCAAGAAGGTTTTCCTGGACGGCGTGGCGCTCTATCGCGAGGCCAGCTACAACAAGGCCGACATGGAGAAGTACGGCCGCGGTACGCCGGACGACTGGTTCGAGCGCACGCTGTTCGGCCGTCACCCCTACTGGGGTCCCACCCTCATGGCGGTGATCGACATCTCGCTGTTCGGCGTGATCGGCATGGCCATCTGGGCGGTGCAGATGATCTGGATTCCCTTCTGGGCCGCCGGTTTCGTCAACGGTATCGGCCACTGGTGGGGTTATCGCAATTTCGAAAGCTCCGACAAGGCGACGAACATCTCGCCGTGGGGCTTCTGGATCGGTGGCGAAGAATTGCACAACAACCACCATGCCTTCCCCAGCTCGGCGAAGTTCGCCCTGCGCAAGTGGGAGTTCGACATCGGCTGGGCGGCGATCTGCAGCCTGCGTTTCCTGGGCCTGGCCAAGGTGCTGCGCGTCGCGCCCACCCTGAACATCCGCCCGAACGTGCACCTGCCGGACGCCGAGACGCTGAAGGGTGTGTTGACCCTGCGTTTCCAGGCCACCACCGACTATTACCGTAACGTGATCCTGCCCACGATGCGCGAGGAAATGGCCCAGGCCGGGGACAGCATCAAGTCCGTGCCGCGTCGCCTGCGCCGCGCGCTGGCCGACGGTGGCCGCTGGCTCGACAACGACGCCCGCGAGCGCCTGCAGGCCGCCCTGGCCAACCGTCCGGCACTGCGTACCGTGTGCGAGTTCCGCGCCCGGCTCGTGGCCCTGATGGAAGAGCGCGGTGCCGACAAGTCGCTCAAGGCCTTGCAGCAGTGGATCGTGGAAGCCGAGCAGAGCGGCATCCGCTCGCTGCAGCAGTTCGCGCAACGGCTCAAGGGGTATTCGGCGGTGGGCGCGTAAGCCCTCCCGCATAGTCTGAGTCACTGAAAACCCCGCCTCACGGCGGGGTTTTTTTTGATCCTCACAATTTCGAGGATCGTCCGATGTTGCGGCTCGGCTTCGCCCTCGCGTTCGTTGTGTGCGTGGCGCCCGGCAGCTCTCTCGACACGGGGGTGGGTTGGTGAGGAAGAGCAAAGCCTGCAACGTGTCGCATGCCGCTCTCTGCGGCGCTTGCCGCACCCGGGTGGGAGCGGACCGTGTCCGCGAACCCTCGACCTCGCCGCTGACGAAGGAGGTCGTTGCGGTGATCGGGCGAGGCTTGTCCCGCACACCCCAATCGCGAGGGCGAAGCCGAGCCACAAAAAACCCGCCGTGAGGCGGGTTCTTCGAAATCAAGAAACGTCGCGCGTTGAACGCGGTGCGTTACTTGATCTTGCCTTCCTTGTATTCCACGTGCTTCCGGACGACGGGGTCGTACTTCATGAAGACCATCTTTTCCGGCGTATTCTTCTTGTTCTTGGTGGTCGTGTAGAAATGACCGGTGCCCGCGGTGGAAATCAGGCGGTGCTTATCGCGCTTGCTTGCCATGGTTCGATCTCCTTAGATCTTTTCGCCGCGGGAACGGAGGTCGGCCAGCACGGCCTCGATGCCGTTCTTGTCGATGGT
The DNA here is from genome assembly GCF_030812295.1 of Luteibacter jiangsuensis. GTDB lineage: Bacteria > Pseudomonadota > Gammaproteobacteria > Xanthomonadales > Rhodanobacteraceae > Luteibacter > Luteibacter jiangsuensis_A. Next base: position 73,746 of record NZ_JAUSSK010000002.1, on the reverse strand, counting down.
GCGCAGCGCGTGGTTGGAAACGCGGAGCTTCACCCAGCGGTTCTCGCTGGCGACCCAGAAGCGGCGCTCGTGCAGGTTCGGCAACCAGCGGCGACGGGTCTTGTTGTTAGCGTGCGAGACGTTGTTGCCGGTCTGCACACCCTTGTTGGTGACTTGGCATCTACGGGCCATGGTGGCCTCCTCTAGATTCGTTGGACCATCCTTTGGCCAGGACGGCGACGGCCCAGCCGCGACCCGTGAAACGGGTCGCCACGCGATGGCTGGCGGGTGGAGCGCTTCCGCCGATGGGGCCCGCATCGCATGACGGGCCTGCCCGACGTATCGGGTCGGCATAGGGAAGCCGGGCATTCTCTCAGAATCCCACGTGCGGGTGCAAGCCGGACTGTGCGGCGCGCCGGGTTGTGTGAAACAATCGCCGCTTTCGTGCCTCGGCACGTAGCCAGCCCACACGACCCCTTTCGAGGACCACGCAATGGCAGAAATCACCGCCAACGGCCAGGCCGGCCAGCCGCAGCTCGTGCTGCAGAAGATCTATGTGAAGGACGCCTCCTTCGAAGCCCCGAACGCCCCCCAGGTGTTCCAGGAAATGGGCGAGACCGAGGCCCAGCCCCAGGTCCAGCTCAACCTGGGCCACAAGGCCGTCGACCTCGGCAACGATCTCTTCGAAGTCGTGCTCAGCCTCACCCTCACCTGCAACCTGGGCGAGCGCACGGCTTACCTGGCCGAAGTGCACCAGGCCGGCATCTTCGGTATCGGCGGCTTCACCAATGACGACCGCGACGGCATCCTGGGCTCGTACTGCCCGAACCTGCTGTTCCCCTATGCGCGCCAGATGGTGTCTTCCATGATCCAGGAAGGTGGCTTCCCGCCGTTCCTGCTCCAGCCGATCAATTTCGATGCCCTCTACGCCGAACAGCAGCGCCAGCAGCTCGAAGGCGCCGGGGCCCATCCGCTCAACAGCTGAGCGATGAGCCCCACTTCCCGACCCACCGTCGCCGTTCTCGGCGCCGGGTCATGGGGAACCGCGCTGGCCGCGCTCCTGGCCCGTAACGACGTCCCCACGAGATTGTGGGGACGCGATGCGGAAGCCTTGGCGGCCATGGCGTCGGCAAGGCGAAACCTGCGTTACCTGCCCGATCTCGACCTGCCGCCGGAGCTCGTATACGAGGCCGATCTGGCCACGGTGCTGCGCGGTGCCGACATCGTCCTGCTCGTCGTGCCCAGCCATGCGTTCGCCGCGTTGCTCGACCAGATCGTGCCCCTGCTCGATCCTGGCGCGAAGGTTTCGTGGGCCACCAAGGGGTTCGAAACCGGCACGGGTCGTTTCCTGCACGAACTGGTCGACGAGAAACTGCCGGGGCGGCCCGCGGCGGTGGTCACCGGTCCCTCGTTCGCCCGCGAGGTGACCGCCGGCCTGCCCAGCGCCGTGACGGTGCATGCCACGGACGAAGCCTTCGGCAAGGAACTGGCCGTGCTCCTGCACGCACCCAACTTCCGCGCCTATACCGGCAACGACATCCTCGGTGCCGAACTCGGTGGCGCGATGAAGAACGTCCTCGCTGTCGCCACCGGTGTCGCCGATGGCATGGAGCTCGGGCTCAATGCGCGGGCTGGCCTCATCACCCGTGGCATGAACGAGATGCTGCGCCTCGGCGTGGCGCTGGGGGCTCGCGCGGAAACGCTGATGGGCCTCGCTGGTCTTGGCGACCTGGTGCTCACGTGCACCGGCGATCTGTCGCGTAACCGGCGCCTGGGCCTCGCTCTGGGCAAGGGCATCCCGCTCGACGAGGCCGTACGCCAGATCGGGCAGGTGGTCGAAAGCGTCGTCACCGCCGACGAAGTGGCGCGGCTGGCGGGGTTTCACGGACTGGACCTGCCGATTTCGGCCGCCGTGCGCGCCGTACTGCATGGCGAGGTCACGCCAGCCGAAGGCCTGCGCACGCTCATGGGACGCGAGCAGAAAGCGGAGTATCCGGTCGACCTGTTCCCGCACCGCCGCGGCTGACAGCCGCGGCGTCTCCCGGCTCGCTGAACCGGGGCGGTCCACGGGGTAAAAAATCCTACGGGTTCCTCCTCCCGCCTTTGCTAAGCTTCCTGTTTTGGTCGCGCGGGCGGGAACGCTACGGATGCATCAGCCGGACGACAAGCGCAGGCGGGACGACACGGCGGGATCGCTTCCGCAGGCATGGCGGCGCGCACTCGACGAGGCCGTCATCGATGCACCCGCCGATCGCATGGTGCTTGGCTTCTTCCTCGAAGGCGTCAACGACGACCACGAGCCAGCGGCTCATCTGGATGTCGCGCCCGTCCTTCTCACGGTAAGTGCGGACGGCCGTTACTCGCGGCCCTTGCCGCTGGACAGCCGCCATCTGTCCGACACGTCATTGACAGTGAACGAGAAGCGCCTCGCCGCGACCCTGCTGGGCTTGCCGCAAACCTTGCGCAAGAGCCGTAGCTACGCCCGGTTCACCGGCGCGCTCGGCGACCAGCTGCTGGCCGAGGTGCTCGACACCGCGCCCTGCTTTTTTGGCGGCGTGGCCGGATTGCAGCTGTCACGGGGCAAGCCCCAGGCGCTGCGCTGGCGCTGGAACCTGGAAAAGGACGGTAGCCAGAAGCTGCTTCCCGATGTTCCCTCCAGCCAACGCCTGTTCCGCGTGGGCTCGCTCTGGTTCCTCGATGCGGAGCATGCCGAGGTGGGGCTGCTCGAGAGTGAACCCGCGGAAACCTCATGGCTCGACCTGCCGCCCTTGCCGCCGGAACACACCGCGGCGTTTAGAGCGGAGATGGAATCGACGCGCATGGGCCCGCGCGTGCCCGAGCCGCAGATCTTCGGCGAAATGCGACGCGCGGAGGTCTCGCCGCGTCCCGTGCTGGTCTTGCACGCCCTGACGCGCCATGCGCGACTGGCGGCCGGTACGCCGCCGCTGGCCTACGGGCGGCTCGCCTTCGACTATGCGGGCGAGCGCCTGCCGGGGCGAGGTGGCGAACCGCTGGTCCGGCGCGTGCGCAACGGCACCCTGCTGGAAATCAGCCGTCGTCGTGCGGAGGAACTGGCCTCCATGGAAAACCTCGAGAACGCCGGCCTCAATCCAGCGGTGGATACCGAGGGATTGCCCTGGGACATGGCCGATACCTTGCCGGAAGACGCCTGGCTCTTCCCGGGCAAGGGTTACGCGGGTGCGCTGGAAGTGAATACGCCCGCCCGCTGGCTGGCATTGCGGCCCAAGCTCGAGGCCGACGGCTTCGTCCTCGAGTACGCCCCGAGCTTCCCGTTCGAAGTGCTCGAAGGACCCGTGCGCTGGTATGGCCAGGCGCACGAGGACGACGCCGACCGTGCCTTCGACCTCGAGATCGGCATCGAGATCGAAGGCAAGCGAGTGAACCTGTTGCCTGCCGTGGCGCAAGCCCTGGCCGAGCATCAGCTCAGTCTGAGTCCATCGCCGGGTGAAGCCGAGGATTCGGTCTGGTATGCGCCGGTGGACGAGCGTCGTCGCGTGCCGGTTCGCCTGAAAGAACTGCGTGGCTTGCTTGCCCCGCTTGCCGAATATCTCGAGAAGCCTCGCCAGCAACTGCACTTGCCGCGCGTGCAGGCGGGTCGTCTTGAAGAACTGGCGCAAGCGCTACCCAGTGGTGGCTCGTTCGAGGCACCCGAACGTCTGCGTGGCTTCACCAAGCGCCTGCGCGAAGCGGCCGAACGCGCCAGCGACGTCGTGCCAGCCAGCCTGCGCGCCGAGCTTCGGCCTTACCAGCGCGACGGCCTGCGCTGGATGAATGCGCTTGCCGAAGCCGGTACCGGGGGGGTGCTCGCCGACGACATGGGCTTGGGCAAGACCCTGCAACTCATCACCCACCTGCTGGCGCTCAAGGAAAGCGGTGGGCTCACTTCGCCCGCCCTGGTGGTGGTGCCGACCAGCCTCGTTCCCAACTGGATATCCGAGGTCGCGCGTTTCGCGCCGGAACTCACGCTCCTGGCCCTGCATGGTCCACAACGCGCCGAGACCTTCACGCGCATCGCCGAGCATGACGTGATCCTCACCACGTATGCGCTGCTGCCACGCGACGTCGAGACGCTGAAGAAGCAGGCGTTCTCGCTCGTCGTGCTCGACGAGGCCCAGCAGGTGAAGAATCCACGCACGCAGGCACGTCGCGCGCTGCTGACACTGAAGGTGCCCCGTTGTCTGTGCCTCACCGGCACGCCGCTGGAAAACCACCTGGGTGAGTTATGGTCTCAGGTCGACCTTGCCGTGCCGGGGCTGTTGGGCGACGAAGGCGCCTTCCGTCGGCACTATCGCCTGCCGATCGAGAAGCATCAGGACATCGAATGCCAGGAGCGGCTCAACCGCCGCATCGCGCCGTTCATCCTGCGCCGGACGAAGGCGCAAGTCGCATCCGAATTGCCGGCGAAGACAGAGATCACGCGCCGCGTGGTGATGGAGCCGAAGCAGCGCGATCTCTACGAGAGCCTGCGCCTCTCCCTGGCGGAAGAACTGCGCGAGGTGATCGCGCAACGCGGCATCGCGCATAGCGGCATCGTCGTGCTCGATGCCCTGCTCAAGTTGCGCCAGGTATGTTGCGATCCGCGATTGGTGAAACTGGAAGCCGCGCGCGGCGTGCGCGACTCGGCGAAGTTCGAACTCCTGATGGACATGCTTCCGGCGCTGCTCGCGGAAGGCCGCCGCGTGCTGCTATTCAGTCAGTTCACCGAGATGCTCAAGTTGATCGCCGGCGAACTCGATCGCCGCCGGATCAGCTACGTCACGCTCACCGGCGAAACGCGCGACCGCGCCGAACCCGTGCAGCGTTTCCAGAACGGTGAAGTACCCCTGTTCCTGCTTTCGCTGAAGGCGGGCGGTGTCGGCCTCAACCTGACCAGCGCCGACACGGTCATCCATTACGACCCGTGGTGGAATCCCGCGGCCGAGGCGCAGGCGAGCGATCGCGCGCACCGCATCGGCCAGGACAAGCCCGTGTTCGTGTACCGGTTGATCACGGCCGGTACAGTGGAAGAGCGCATCGAAGAATTGAAAGCGCGCAAGGCCGAACTGGCCGATGCCGTGCTCGAGGGCGGCGGCAGTCGCGAACGCCTCAGCTTCGACGAAAACGACCTGGACGCACTGCTGGCGCCGTCAGCCTGATTCATTAGCGTGAACTGGGTCACGTTTCAGTCAACTGGGCTGGATTCTCAAACATTACGGTTGCGCAGCTGAAAAGATAGCTGCGCACGCGTCGATTTCTGCCGTGCAAATGCATGTCGCGCGAAATACCGCGACGCTTCCGTTTGTCTTGGTTATGGAGACTGATTTGCGAATGAATCGCGGTAAAGCGAATACCTTCCTGGGTGTTCTTCTTCTGGGGCTTTCTTCCGCCGCTGGGGCCCAGGTGAAAATCGGGGAAACCTGCACGAGTGAATTTCCAGTACCGCCAGCGCTTGTTGAAACAGGGCTGGGAACCAGTGTTGATGATCTGGCCCATAGTGCCTATGCACTTCAATGGCGACTGGCACAGGTGAAAAGGGAAGGCTGGATTATTTCGTATGGAAGCTCGTCGGCGACCGATAAAATTCGAAAGACCATCACCATCGTCGATGGGCAATCGCAGCCCTACAGCACGTCCCATCTCTCGCATGAAGTTGGTCACGCGACCAGTTATTTCGGCGAAGACCTCTCGTCTCGCGAAGCCTATATCCGAACCCGTTGCATCGATGAAGGATTCGCTCTTGGAAGGAACATCGTCGCACGGCAGGGAATAAAGCAATGCGCCGGCGTAGATGTCGGAGTCGTGTCCGCGGATGTGCCTTATTTCACCCAATGGTACGAGTCCATGGCGGCCCGTCCGCCAGTCGTCTATGGAGACTTCGGATACGCGTTCTGCGAGAAAAATGTCGAGTCAGTGTCGGGGAAGAACTATCTGGACTACTACGGCGACTGGTACGACTCGCACGTTATGGCGCCGTCGGTGTCGACGCAGCAGGTCCATGCCGATTCATTCTTCGAACGGGTTGCCGCGCTTGCCAACCAGGCGGGCGGGACCGTCGACGATCTACGTAATGCATGGCCCGGCGGTGAGCGTTCTATATTCATCGATCGAAGCCCCGGCGGCTATCATTCGGGTTCTGCACCGTTCGTCGATGGCATAGACATCATAAAGTCCGAATTGCGGCTGAAGTACGCCGATAAGTCGCGGGTGGTCCTGGCTACGATGGACATCGTCGGACAATGCATCAGTCTGGACATGGTGCGGGCCCGCTACCCTGCGGCCATCATGACCGACTCGCCGACAACCGCGATGCCTGACGACGAAGGCGCGTGGTCGGCATTCGGGCCATGGGGAGAGATCGGTTTCGGTTTCGCCTATGCGAATCCGAAATGCGTGTCGAGCGTGACGTTCAAGCCAGATGCGTTTCCCCCGCCTTGGGCCGGGTCCATGCTCTGATAGACGTCCATAAAAAAGCCGGGCCCGATGTATCGGGCCCGGCGTCTGAAACTAGCACGCTCAACGACGCAGCGGCGTGCCGCCAGCCTCGACGATAGCCAGCGCGGTGCCGCCGATGAGGCCCGGTTCCGGGTTCATGATCGCCTGGGTGGGTACGGTTTCCATGGTGTCGCGGAAACGGCCCTTGGCCTCGAAGCGCTCGCGGAAGTTGCCCTTCTGGATCCACGGCAGGAGGATAGGAGTCATGCCGCCGGTGAGGTACACACCGTCCCATGCGCCCAGCGTGAGCACGAGGTCGCCGGCGACGCTACCGAAGATGCCCGCGAAGGTCTCCACGGCACGACCGCACATCACGCAGCTTTCGTCCGTGGCGCGGCGGGTGATTTCTTCCGGCGTGATGGTTTCATCCGGCTTCTGGCCGGAGATCTCGCAGATGGCGGTGTAGAGGTTCACGAGGCCGGCGCCGCTGATCAGGCGTTCGTTGGAGACGCGGCCATAGCGCAGGTTGAGTACCTTCAGGATCTCGATGTCCTCCGCGCTGTGCGCGGCGAAGCCGGCGTGGCCGCCTTCGGTCTGCAGCACGCTCACCTTGTCGCCACGGATCAGCAGGCCGCCGACACCCAGGCCGGTGCCCGGTCCGACGACGACGAAGGTTTGTTCTTCCTTGCTGCCGATCTTCGGGATGGCCGACTTGCCTACCTGGACCAGGTCGCGGTGGCCGCTGGCGTCTTCCTTGTCGGTCATCAGCATCACCGCCATCGACTGGGCGGCGAAATCGTTCACCAGGTGGACCCATTCCAGGTCCAGTTCCTTGGTGAGGTTTTTCGCTGAAATGGCCCAGGGATTGTTGGTGACCTTCACCGTCTCGCCGTTATCGATACGGCCGGCGGCGGCGATGATGGCGCGTTGCGCCTCATGGCCGGTTTCCTTGAAGTACTGCTTGGCCGCATCGCCCAGGGAAGCGTAGTCCTTTACGTGGTAACGCCGGATGCTTTCCTGGATAAGTGGTTGATCTTCATCCGGATGCGCGATGCCGAAGCGCACGTTGGTGCCGCCGAGGTCGGCGAGCAGGGTCGGCGCCGGGGCGCTAACGTTGGCCATGTTGTAAAACCTGTCGTGTCACGGAAGCACGCAAGGGTGCCTCGCGCGGGGGCTGGCGTCTAGTGAGGGGATATCCTGCGGCTCTTCACGAGGCCCGGGGATTCCGACACGCGACGGTGAAAACCGACACTTTGATGTAAACGATTACGTCGGCAGAATACCGCATTGTCCGGATCCATGTCAGGCATCGCCCGACAGGCCGGAACCCAACGGGAGAGTGAGTGATGGCAGCGGTTCGCCTCGACAAGGTGCGCAAGGTATATCCGAACGGGCACGTGGCCCTGAAGGAGGCGAGCTTCGACATCGCCGACGGCGAGCTGCTGGTACTCGTCGGGCCCTCCGGCTGCGGCAAGACGACCCTGCTGCGGATGATCGCCGGCCTGGAATCGATCTCCGGAGGAACCATGACGATCGGCGACCGCGTGGTGAACGACGTCCCGCCGAAGGATCGCGATATCGCGATGGTCTTCCAGAACTATGCGCTGTATCCGCATATGACGGTGCGCGAGAACCTCGGCTTCGGCCTGCGCCTGAGGGGTTCGCCGAAGGAGGAGATCGACCGGCGCGTGGCCGACGCGTCCAGCATGCTCGGGCTCGACGAACGCCTGGAACATCGTCCCGCGGCCCTCTCCGGAGGCCAGAGGCAGCGAGTGGCGCTGGGCCGGGCGCTGGTTCGCGATCCCGCTGTGTTCCTGCTCGACGAGCCGCTGTCGAACCTCGACGCCAAGCTGCGCCTGTCTACGCGCGTCGAGATCGCGCGTATCCACCGGCGCCTCGGCGCGACGATGGTCTACGTCACCCATGACCAGATCGAGGCGATGACGCTCGGCCAGCGCATCGTCGTGCTGAATGGCGGCGTGATCCAACAGCTCGACACGCCGATGAACCTCTACAACAAGCCGGCGAACCTGTTCGTGGCCGGTTTTCTCGGCAGTCCCGCCATGAATCTCTTCCACGGCACGCTGCGTCGCGCCGATGGCCTGCGCCTGGAAATGAAGGAGGGCTCGTTCGCGCTGGGCGCCGATTCGCCGCTGCTGGCCGCGCACCTCGACAAGCCGGTGATCGTGGGCGTACGGCCCGAAGACCTGTTGACGGTGGCGGATCACCCGGGAATCGCGGAACGCTTGCATGCGCACGTGGATGTCGTCGAGCCGGTCGGCAACGAGGTGTTCCTCAACATGCGCCATGGCGATGACGAACTCGTCGCACGCGTACCGCCGCACACGGCGATTCAGCCGGGCAACGACGTGGCCCTGGGATTCCAGGCCGAGCGGCTGCACTTCTTTGATCCGGAGAGCACGGCGCGTATCGACGTGTGAGTGCCGTCGCGGACTATTGTGAATAAGAACCATTCTTATTAAGATGCGCTGACCGGCCGCCAGCCGGAGGCACACGACCTCCTTCGCAAGCTCCCGATTTGTGCCGCCAGGCACGACATCTGCGAAGGAAACATCACGTGCTGCGAAAGAATGCCCTCGCCGCGCCGATTGGCGCGGTACTCCTTTGCGCCGCCGGCGTTCATGCCGCGGACGCTCCCGCGCGCGACGGTGTCGACGACCTGCCGCGCATCACCGTCACGGCGATCGGCTCGGCATTTCGTTTCGACGTGCCAGCGACGGTGTCGGTGATCGACCGGCAAAAGATGGACCGTCACCTCGTCGTCGACATACGCGACCTGGTGAAGTACGAGCCGGGCGTATCGGCCGTGGGTACCGCGGGACGTTGGGGGCTGGATAGCTTCAACATCCGTGGCCTCGACGGGAATCGCGTCGCCATCCTCACCGACGGCGTGGCCGCCTCGAGTTCATTCGGTTTCTCCACGACGGGCATGCGCGCCGGTCGCAGCTTCGTGGACCCGGACACGCTGAAAAGCGTGGAGATCGTCCGGGGCCCCGCCTCGGCGCTCGATCCTTCCGATGCATTGGGCGGCACGGTGCGCTACGTCACCAAGGATCCCGCCGATTACCTGCGCAACGGCAGGGATGTCTACGTGTCGGTGAAGGAGCGCTATGGCAGCGCCGATCGCTCACTCGGTACCTCCCTGACCCTCGCGGGCGGCACGCCCACGAACGGCATCGTATTCGTGGCCAATCACCGCGAAGCCCACGCACCGGACAACAAGGGAGACGTCGATAGCGCCGATTACCTGCGCACACGTCCCGATCCGCTTACCCAGGACACGACCAGCGTATTGGCGAAGTACGTTCATGTCGCGTCATCGGGGCGGGAAGATCGAGTGACCGCCGACCTGTACCGCAACGACGTGGATACCAACGTCCTGAGTGCACTCGGCCAGGCCGGTACCACGCGGCTGTCGAGTGACATCGCGCAAGACCGCGCCACGCGGACGCGCCTGTCGGTCGGACAGCGCTACGCGAACATCGACCTGGGAATCGCCGACCGCCTGGAATGGGATGCCTGGTGGCAGAAGTCCGAGACCGAATCGAGCACGCGCACGCTGGCCAATGTCCCGTCGCGAGGCGCCACCTATGACCGCCTCTACCTGAGCGATCTGGACGAGCGCCTCTTCGGCGGCAAACTGACCCTGTACAAGACGGTGGACGACAGCGTCCAGCAGCGCATCGCCTACGGCGTCGAAGCGTCGCGTACCACGCCGACAGGCCAGCTCGGTGGCGAAGGTCGCGACGTGCGCACGGGCATCGTCTCCAGTAGCGCGCCGTACATGCCCGAGAGCTATCCGCTGCGTTTCTTCCCGCGCAACGACACCGACCGCTACGCTGTCTTCGCCCAGGACGAGATCGTCTTGCTCGATGGCCGCTTGCGTATCGTTCCCGGCGTGCGTTGGGATCGCTACGCGTTCAAACCGGATCGCGACGACCCGTATTTCGACGGCTCGTTCGTGCAGAGCGGCCTGGGCGAGGTGCGTGGTAGCCGGTTCTCGCCGAAGTTCGGCGTGACCTATGCGATGAACGATGCCGTCGAGGTCTACGCGCAGTACGCACAGGGATTTCGCCCGCCGCTGTACAACGAACTGGCGGTGGCGTGGGGGACGCCGCGGCTGTACGGCATCGTGCCCAATCCATCGCTCAAGCCGGAAACGAGCAAGGGCGTCGAGATCGGCGTGCGCGGCAACGGGGAGCTTGGATACTTCAGCGCCAGCGCCTACTACAACCGGTACCGCGATTTCATCTTCGGTGGCTATACCCTCGATCGTGGCCAGTGGCCGCAATGGGCGCTCAACCAGAATCTGCTCATCGTGATGCAGGCGGTGAACTTCCCCAAGGCGACGATCAAGGGCGTCGAGGCCTCCGCCGGGCTGACCCTGGGTGCCTTGAGCGATGCGCTGCAAGGCTGGCGCATCGAAGGCAACCTGGCCGCGGCCAAGGGCGACAAGCAAGTCTACGGTGCCTCGGGGTGGTCGCCACTCAACAGCGTGGATCCGCTAACCGCGGTGCTTGGCATCTCGTACGATGCCAGAAGCTGGGGCGTCGAACTCATCGGCAAGGGCGTGCGGCGCAAGTCGCGCCTCGACAGCTCCACCGCTTTCCAGGCACCGGGCTACGCCACGCTGGACCTGTATGCGCACTGGAAGCCGACCAAGGCCCTGGAGTTCAGCGCCGGATTCACCAACCTCACCGATCGCAAGTACTGGGACTGGGGCTCGCTGCATGGCGGGGTGCTGGCCAACGTGGGCAGTACCGATGGCGGCGGCGTGGACGATGCGCAGGTGCGCAATGCGCAGATCGATCGGCTGACCATGCCCGGCCGCGCCGTCGCGGCATCCGCCCGCTACACCTTCTGAGGATACGCCCATGCAAGATATCGAGACCGCCGCGTCCCCACACCCGGACATACCCACGCTGATTGTCGACTGGCACCGCCTGCGCCAGGCAGAACCGGGGTTACGCGCACGCGATGCCGCACGCCGGCTCGGTGTGAGCGAAGGCGAGCTCATCGCCGGCCGCGTCGGCGAAGGCGTCACGCGCCTGGAAGGCGACTGGCCACGGCTGATCCGTGAATTACCCGCACTCGGGCGGGTCATGGCGTTGACTCGCAACGAGTATTGCGTGCACGAAAAGAAAGGGCGTTACGACCATATCGACATCGGTGGCACGATGGGTATCGTGCTCGACGAAGACATCGATCTTCGGCTGTTCCTCCGGCATTGGCGATATGGATTCGCCGTTCGCGATTCGTCGCATGGGCGCGAACGGGAAAGCCTGCAGTTCTTCGACGGTGATGGGCAGGCGGTGCACAAGGTGTACCTGACGGAGCAGAGCGACCGGCCCGCATGGCGGTCGCTCGTCCATCGTCACACCGCCGCCGTGCAGTCACCGTTGATCGATTGCGTGGCGGTGGATGATCCGTTGCCCACCATGTTGCCCGATCGCGCGGTGGACGTGGATTCGCTACGCGATCACTGGCGCGCGTTGCGTGATCCGCACGATTTCTTCGCCATGTTGAAGAAGCACGAGGTGACGCGGACGCAGGCCTTGCGCCTGGTCGGCGATACGTTCGCCACCCGGACCGACGAGGCCGCGGTACGCCGTCTATTGGAAGCCGCCGCCATGGGTGGAGAACCGCTGATGATCTTCGTCGGTTCCCCCGGAGTGGTCCAGATCCACACCGGGCCGGTGCACAGCGTGAAGATGGCGGGGCCGTGGCTCAACGTGCTGGACGACGGCTTCAACCTGCATCTTCGCAGCGACGCGATCGCGGAAACGTGGATCGTACGCAAGCCGGTACCCGAGGGCTTCGTCACGTCGTTGGAAGTGTACGCGGCCGATGGGACGCAGATCGTGCAGGTGTTCGGCAAGCGCAAGCCGGGCCTGTCCGAGCGCGACGACTGGCGGGCGTTGCTGGCGAAGGCCGGGGCGCGCGCATGAGGGCGCGAAACCTGTGGGGCCTGGGGCACGTGTTGGCGTTGGTGTCGGCGCTGTCGGTGTCGTCAGGCGTCATGGCCGCGTCGCGCATCGTTTCGCTCGGTGGCGACGTCACCGAGACGATCTACGCGATCCACGCACAGGACCAGCTTGCCGGGGTGGACTCGACCAGCACATGGCCCGCGGCGGCTACCAGGCTGCCTAACGTAGGCTACGTTCGCCAATTGAGCGCGGAAGGTGTACTGGCGCTGCGGCCGGGCCTCGTGCTGGCGACCCACGACGCGGGGCCGGCATCGGTGATGTCGCAACTTCGCGACGCCGGCGTGCGTATCGAGGTTTTACCCATGGCTCGGACGGCACGCGACATCGGCGAAAAGATCCGCCGCATTGGACAGCTCACGGCGCACGAGAGGGAAGCCTCCGCGCTCGCCGCCCGGGTGGACGCGGGCTTCGCCACGCTCGCTCGCGCCGTGGCGGCGATGCCTGCGCATCCGCGCGCGGTCTTCCTGATGTCGACGGGGCAGGGCAGCCCGATGGCGGCGGGACGAGGGACCGCGGCCGATAGAGCGATCGCGCTGGCAGGCGGCACGAACGTGGCGGACGGCATCGAGGGCTACAAGGCGGTTTCGCCGGAAGCGCTGGTCGCGATGAAGCCCGACGCCATCGTCCTGATGAGGGAGCGCGAGGATGCGGTAGGTGGCATCGCCGGGGTGCTCGCGCTACCCGGGGTGGCGGACACTCCGGCGGGACGGGCCAGACGCATCTATTTCGTCGAAGGACAAGCCCTGCTCGGCTTCGGGCCTCGTACACCGGACGCCGCGCTGGACTTGCAGGCGCGCTGGGCTTCGCCGGCGCCATGAACGCCGCGAGTCTCGTGTTGCCGCGTATCCGCACGCGCCGTGCTGTTGCGATGATCACGCTGTGTTGCCTGCTTTTCACGGTGGCGGTATGGAGCCTCGCTCGTGGCGCCATCGCGATTCCGGCGGGCGACGTCGGTGGAGCGCTGGCGCGAGGGATGGCGGGCGTCGCGGCCGAGGGCGACGACAACGTCGTGCTCATGTTGAGGCTGCCACGCGTGTTGCTCGGCGTGTTGGTCGGCGCGGCCCTGTCCAGTGGCGGGGCGACGATGCAGGGTCTGTTCCGCAATCCATTGGCCGATCCGGGCCTGATCGGTGTCTCCGCGGGAGCCGCGCTGGGCGCGGTGGGGGCGATTGTCCTGGGCGGCCAGTCGGGCTCGCCGCTGGTCGCGGGATGCGCCTTTGCCGGTGGCCTGGCGGCGACATCGCTGGTGTACCTGCTCGGTCGCCGGCGGCCGGGGGTCGCGAACCTGCTCCTGGCCGGCGTCGCCGTCAATGCGATTGCGATGGCCGGCGTGGGCTTGCTGACCTACCTGGCCAACGAGAACCAGTTGCGCGACCTGACGTTCTGGTCGCTGGGCAGCCTCGGTGGCGCCACATGGACGAGGCTTGCCACGGTGGCGCCGTGGGTCGTGTTGCCCTTGCTGTGCCTTCCGCGGGCCGCGCGGGCGCTCAATGCCCTCCTGTTGGGCGAGGGTGAAGCCGCTTTGCTGGGTTTTCGCCCCGAGCGCCTGCAGCTGTCGCTGGTGGGCCTGGTTGCCTTGGGCGTGGGGGCCGCGGTCGCGTTCACCGGCGTGATCGGTTTCGTCGGCCTGCTGGTGCCACACGTCCTGCGCATGGGTTTCGGTCCGGATCACCGTTTCCTGTTGCCGGCTTCCGCGCTGGGCGGCGCGATCCTGCTGGTGGCGGCGGATGCGCTGGCACGCACGGTCGTGGCACCGGGCGAGCTTCCCATCGGTGTACTCACGGCCCTGGTGGGCGGGCCGTTCTTCCTGTGGTTGCTGCTGAGCCATAGGGTGGGCGAGGGCCTCCCATGAGCCGCGGTTGTCTGGCCGCCTGCGCCATCGGTGTCGCACGCGGCGGCAAACCGGTTCTTCGCGATGTGTCGCTGACCGCCTGTCCAGGCCGCCTGCTCATGCTGGTTGGCCCCAATGGTGCCGGCAAGAGCACCCTGCTGGCCGCATTGTCGGGGCGGATCGTTCCCGACGCCGGCCGGGTGACGCTCGACGGGCGCCCTGTGTCCACCTGGCTGCCACGCGAGCTCGCGCGTCGCCGTGCCATGCTCTCCCAGCGGGTCGTTCTGGAGTTCGGTTTTACGGTGGAGGAGGTCGTGGCGCTCGGCCGAAGCCCGCATTCGCCCGATGCCGTGCGCGACGCCCACATCGTCGACGCCGCCTTGCGCGCGGCGCATGTGGCGAACCTCCGCGGCCGGCGCTACACCGGCCTCTCGGGTGGGGAGCAGCAGCGCGTGCAACTGGCGCGTGTGCTCGCCCAGGTATGGGGTGCCGCGAATGACGGCGCGTGGCTGCTGCTCGATGAGCCCGAGGCCGGTCTGGACATGGCCCACCAGCATTTCATCCTGCGCCGCGCGCGGGATCTCGCCGCGGAAGGCTTTGGCGTGGTCGCCGTATTGCACGACCTGAACCTCGCGGCGCGCTATGCGGACGAGGTGGCCGTGCTGGCGGACGGGAGGGTGCTGCGGCAGGGGACGCCGGAGGATGCGCTCGATGTCGACCTGCTTTCCGAGGTGTATGGCATCCCTTTGCGGCGCCATGGCGGCCTGCGGATCGACGCCGCATAAGCCTTGTCCCCGCCAACCTGCGACGCTTTGCCCCCCGGTGGCGGGGCGTCAGGGAGTAAAATGAGCGGATCGCCAACGTATGGGCACCTCCCATGACCTTCCCCGCTGTCCGCATGCGGCGCATGCGCCGCGACGCTTTCTCACGTGCCCTGATGCGCGAGAACGTGCTCACCGTGTCCGACCTGATCATGGTCGCCTTCGTCGTCGACGGCGAAGGCATCCGCCAGCCCGTGCCGTCGATGCCCGGCGTGGATCGCCTTTCGATCGATGAACTGGTGAAGCTCGCCGCGGAATGCGTCGCCCTTGGCATTCCCGCGCTTGCCCTGTTTCCCTCCGTGGACGGGTCGGTGAAGACGGAAGACGCGCGCGAGGCATGGAATCCGGAGGGACTGTTCCAGCGTGCGACGCGTGAGTTGAAGAAGCGCTTCCCCGAGCTGGGCCTGATCGGCGATGTCGCGCTCGATCCCTACACCACGCACGGTCAGGATGGCCTGATCGACGGGAATGGCTATGTGATGAACGAGCCGACGGTCGAGGCGCTCATCAAGATGTCGCTGGCCCAGGCCGAAGCAGGCATGGATTTCGTCGCGCCCTCCGACATGATGGACGGCCGTATCGGCGCCATCCGCGAAGCGCTGGAAGACGCCGGGTACATCCATACGCGCATCCTCGCCTATTCGGCGAAGTACGCGTCCAGCTTCTACGGCCCGTTCCGCGATGCCGTGGGCTCCGCGGCCAACCTCGGCAAGGGCGACAAGCACACCTACCAGATGGACGTCGGCAACAGCGACGAAGCCTTGCGTGAAGTGGAGCTCGACCTCGCCGAAGGCGCCGATGCCGTCATGGTGAAGCCAGGCCTGCCTTATCTGGACATCGTTCGCCGGGTGAAGGACACCTTCGGCGCGCCGACCTTCGTCTATCAGGTCAGTGGCGAGTACGCGATGATCAAGGCGGCCGCGCAGAACGGCTGGCTGGACGAGAAAGCCGTGGTCATGGAGTCGCTGCTGGCGATGAAGCGCGCCGGTGCGGATGCCATCCTCACGTACTTCGCGATCGATGTCGCGCGCTGGCTGAAGGCCTGAGCAAGAAAAGGATTTCATGCAAAACCCGCCGATGTCCCCGTGACATAATCCAACGCGATACTCCGGGAGTCGCAGGATGGATGGGCATCACTTTCTCGAGACGGCGGTCGTCTTCCTGCTGGCGACGGTGATCGCCGTTCCGCTGACAAAGCGCTTCCGCCTCGGCGCGGTACTGGGCTACCTGCTCGCGGGCGTGGTCATCGGCCCGTCGGTGTTGGGCCTGGTCAGCGATACCGAAGGCGTCTCCACGATTTCCGACTTCGGCGTCGTGCTGATGCTGTTCGTCATCGGCCTGGAACTCTCGCCATCGCGCCTGTGGGTGATGCGGCGGGCCGTGTTCGGCAGCGGCAGCCTGCAAGTGCTCACCTGCGCCCTCGCGATCGGTGCCATCGGCTATTTCCTGTTCGGCCTGACCTGGAAGGCCTCCGTGATCGTCGGCGGCAGCCTCGCCTTGTCCTCCACGGCGTTCGGTCTGCAGATCCTGGCCGAGCGCAAGGAAGCCGGAACGGTCTATGGCCGGCAGGCCTTCGCCATCCTGCTGTTCCAGGACCTGGCCGCCATTCCGCTGATCGCCGCCGTGCCCTTGCTCGGAGGCACGATCGCCCACGACGCGCATGCGCCGGACATCATGAGTGTCATCCGCGTCGTCGGAACGATCGTCGCGGTGATCATCGGTGGCCGCTTGTTGTTGCGTCACGTGTTCCGCTTCGTCGCCAGGGCGAAGAGCACCGAGGTATTCACGGCCACCGCCTTGCTCGTGGTGATGGGTACGGCGTGGCTGATGGAACTGGCCGGCATATCGACCACGCTGGGGGCCTTCCTCGCCGGTTTGCTGCTGGCCGACTCGGAATACCGGCACGAACTCGAATCGAACATCGAGCCATTCAAGGGGCTGCTGCTGGGCCTCTTCTTCGTCAGCGTGGGCATGTCGGTCGATCTCGGCATGCTGGTGGCGAAACCGTTGCTGGTGCTCGGCATGGTGGCCTTGCTGCTGGCCGTGAAGGCCATCCTGATCATGCCGCTGGGAAAGCTCGTGGGCGCGTTGACCACGGCGGATTCGGTCCGGTTGGCGGCGGTGCTCGCCTGTGGCGGTGAATTCGCGTTCGTCATCCTCAATCTCGCCCAGCAGAACCGCCTCATCGATGGCAACCAGCGCGGCCTGATGGTGATGGCGATCTCGCTGTCGATGGCCCTGACACCGCTGCTCGTACTCGCCGCGTCACGCCTGGTGCACGATCGTGTGCGCAAGCCGGACCGCGAGTTCGACGCCATCGAAGCGGACACCCCCCGCGTGATCATCGCCGGCTTCGGCCGCATGGGTCAGATCGTCGCCCGTGTCTTGCGCGCGCAGGGCATCCAGTTCGTCGCGCTGGAAAGCTCGGTGGAACAGGTGGAAACCTCGCGCCGCTTCGGCGGCACCTCGCTGTTTTTTGGCGATCCCGGCCGGCCGGAAATGCTACGCGCGGCCCAGGCCGACAAGGCCGAGGTCTTCGTCATCGCCACGGACGATCCCGAGGCCAACCTGCGCACGGCGCGCCTCGTGCGCCGGCAGTATCCCCACCTGAAGATCGTGGCTCGTGCGCGCAACCGCCAGCATGCGTTCCGGCTGATGGACATCGGTGTCGAGGATCCCGTGCGCGAGACGTTCTATTCGAGCCTGGAAATGACGCGTCACGTGCTCGAGTCGCTGGATATGGCCCCGGATGTCGTCGAAAGCCGGATCGACCGGTTCCGCAAGCACGACGACCAGGTATTGCGCGCGCAGTACCTCGTGTACGACGACGAGACCGCGCTGGTGCAGACCACGAAGGAAGCGCTGCACGATCTGCAACAGCTGTTCGAGGCGGATGCCGTGGAAGAGCGGGTTCGCGACGAGGAAAAGTGATCAGTCCGGTTGCGCGGGCTGGCGTAGCGTCTGTCGCACGCTGGGTATAGCCCCCGCACGGCTGCCGAGCTCGTGTGCGATGTCGACATAGCCAAGATGACGGGCCACGTCCGCCGCGGTGCGGCCAAAGGCGTCCGTGGCATCGCGGCTGGCGCCTCGGTGCAGCAACAGGCGCGCGGGCGGGAGCAGGGCATGCATGGCGCAGGCATGGAGCGCGCTGACGCCCCGGTGATCGGCGTGTTCGATCTTGGCGCCCGCGTCGAGCAGGACCGGTACGAGCGCACCCAGGTGCGTCGCATCGGCGCCGACGCCGGGACGCATATGCGCACCGAGCAGCATGAGCAGCGGCGTGACGCCGTCCTTGTCGGCCTTGTTCACGTCGGCACCCTTGCCGATCACGGTATCCAGCAGGCGGCGGGCCCGCAGGCTGTCGCTGCCGCCGAAGCAATACTGGGCGGCGGCATGCAGGGCCGTATGGCCGTGGGCGTCCTCCGCGGAGGCGTCGGCCCCGGCGGCTAGCAGCATGTCGGCGATCTCGGGATAACCGAGCGTCGCCGCGATCATCAGTGCGGTGGCGTTGCCCGGCAGGCGCTGGTCGGCGGCGATGCCGCGCGCGAGCAATAATTCCACCACCGCCTCACGCCGTGCATTCACCGCGGCAGCGAGGGGCGTCACGCCGGATGACGCGGCGGCGGTCGGATCGGCTCCTGCCGCAAGCAGGTGTTCCACGACATCGCGCTGGCCCGCACCCGCCGCGCGTAGCAACGCGCTCGCGCCGTGGCTGTCGCGCGTGTCGACGGGAAAGCCGAGTTCCAGCAGGCGATCGACCGCCTGTGTATCGCCGGCTGCTGCGGCGGCGGGAAGGTCGTCCGCGCGTAGCGTCCGGCGCGGAAGCTGCCACGATGGCCAGCTCAACCAGCGTTCGACCTCACCGTGGCCGATGCCCAGTCCATACGGTGTCTCGCCGTTGACGTCGGCGGCTTCGGGGTCGGCACCATGGGCGACCAGGAGGCGGACCAGCGGCAAGCTGTCGCCGCCCTGTTCCAGCGCGGCGTGCAGCGGCGTGCGGCCGCCGGCGTCACGTGCATTCGGATCCAGACCACGCGCGAGCAATGCGCCGAGCAGGGCGACACGGCCGGTGGCCGCCGCCATGTGCACGGGCGTACGACCGCGAGCATCGGGGCCGAACGGGTCCGCACCGGCTTCGAGCATGGTCAGGGTCAGTCGCTCGTCGGCGCCTTCCAGGCGGCACACCGCCTGCCCTAGCAATCCCGCGCCGGCCGGTGACGCGCCGGCGCGCATGAGCTGAAGCAGTGCGTCGGCGGAATGGGGCAGCTGGGGCAGCAAGGCGTCGAACAAGCGGCGACCCAGCGTACCTTCCTCATCGGCGGGCGTGGCAAGCCGTGCCTCGGCAGCCAAGCCATGGTCGAGCAGCCAGGCTCGTGCGGCGTCGAAACCGGCGCCGGCGAGATCGACGTAGAGCGCAGCCAGCTCGTGCGCCGGCCATTCGCGCACCTTGGTCGCGAAGGTCGAGGCGACCGCCCAGTGGCCGAAACGCAGCGCGTCGTACAAATGCAGCGGCGAATCCGCGCCGGCTTCCGGCACGACCGATTCGCTGAGCGATGTCGGCAACGGGGTTTCCGGGTCGAGCAAGGCGACGAAATCCCAACGCCCGGTGGCAGCCGCGTGGTCCAGTGCGCTGCGGCCGTCCGCGCCGGCTTCCTTCGGCTGCGCGCCGAGCGCGAGCAAGGCGCGCACGGTGGCCGCCTGCGCGCGAGGCGACTGGCAGGCGAGGGTAAGCGCGTCGCGCCCGTGCCCATCGCGTGGCGCGGCGTCGGCATCAGCGTCGGCGAGCAGTTGCACGATGCCGTGCGCACCCGCGCGAGCGGCTTCCATCAGTGCCGTCGTGCCATGGCGGTCGGCGAGGTTCGGGTTGGCGTTGGCTTGAAGCAACGCGCGCGCGATCTGCTCGTGTCCTTCGGCGGCCGCGGCGATCAACGCCGTGCGGCCGTGCGCGTTCGTCGCATTCACCGGCGCCTTGTGCCGGAGCAACACTCGGACACCTTCGCTGTCGTCGTCGGCGATACCGGCTGCCGCCACGAGCGCGGGCTCGCCGCCCACGGGTGCCGGCTTCGCGCCGTGCTCGAGCAGGAAGCGCACCAGCGCCCAGTTCGCGGCGCGGCAGGCGATCGCGAGCGGCGTGTCGCCGGCGGCGTTCACCGCATCCACGGGAGCCCCCGCGTCGAGCAGCATCGCGGCGACCGTCGGCTCCGCGCTGAGCACGGCCCCGTGCAACGGCGTGTTGCCTTCCGCGTCCGTGCCGGCCGCGTTGGCGCCATTGGTCAATAGCGTGAGCACCGCTTCCGGGCGGCCGTGCCAGCTGTCACGGCTGGCCGCCAGCAGCGCGGTCATGCCGTTGTGGACACGATCGACCTGGGCCCCTTTCGCGATGAGCGCACGAAGCAGGCGGATATCGGGCGAGAGCGCGGCCAGGGTAAGCACGGGCCGCTGGTCGCGGTCGCCCGGTTCCGCGGCGGTGTTCGGATCGGCGCCAGCTTCCACCAGGGCCACGGCGCGTGCGATGTCACCTTCGCGGGTCGCCGCCAGCAGGGCGCTTTCGCGTACACCGGGCTGGCTTTCCTCGGTGCTGAGCACGGGGATGGGCGCCGGCGGGGCTGCAATGGTTGGCGTGTCCGCACCGGGCCGCGGCTCCGTGCGTGCGGTGCGGATATGTCCTCGACGGTCGCAGAGCAAGGCGCGCAAGGTACGGTTGGCGATCACCATGCAGCCCAGTGGCAGGAGCACGACGGCGTAGATGCCGAGCGCGGCGAGGCGCATCTCCGCTGGCAGCACGCCATAGAGGCCCGACAACGCCACGGCGCTGAAGGCCAGCACGAGCAAGCCCAGGGCGGCCGGAAGGAAGTGCGAGAAGAACCGGTCCTCCGCCGAGAGATGGCGGCCGAAGCTGAGCGACCGGGCCATGGCGGTGAAGATCCACGAGCCGTCGCCGCCTTGGGCGGGGTAGGCGTCGTCCCACAGGAAAACGAGGCCAAAGGCGGGCCAGACCCGCCACAGCGCCGTCAAGGCGACGACCAGTGTCGCCGCGAGAAGCAATGCCGCGCCGAGGCTGGGTGCCTGCGTCAGCTTCAGTAGCGGCCACGCCACCAGGATGAACACGACGAATGTGTAGGCCGTGAACATAACGACGTAGGCGGAGCCGCGGCGTAGAACCGTGCGCAAGTAGCTCGGCTCGGGATCGAAACCGATGGCGTGGCATACCGCGCTCATCGCCAGCGCGTTCGCCAGCAGCAAGGGGATCAGCGCGAGCGGCGACGCCGTGAGTCCCGCGCAGGCGACGGCCATCAGGGCGGGAAGGAACCAGGGCAGCGCCTTGATCAGCGGCGGTCGACGACGTTTGGGATTGGCCATGCGCAGGAGTATACGGAGCGGAAACCGCCCACGCGGTAACGCGGCGTTAACCCGTGCTGCACGTCTCGTCCATGTGCGGATTCGGAAAGGTCAGGCGCGGACGACGATCTGGTCCGGGTCGATCTCGCGATTGTGGTTGGGCTGGTTGCAAACGCTGAGCGTCTCATTGGGCGGCGTCTGCATGTGCCAGCCCTGGGCGGCGAGGTTCGCCAGCACCCGCTCCGAATCGTCGTGGGGCAGGCGGCGCTGCGGCGTGAGTTCCACCTCGAGCACGAAGCGGAGTTCACCCAACAGAAGGACAAGCGGCTCGGGGAGGACATCGAAGCCCTCGCGGCGGGTGAGCCAGACATAAGTGTCGGGTTTGCGCTGACTGGCGTAGACGAAGCTGTGCATGACGGCAGGTCTCGCTGGCGGCGTGAGTTCCTACCGTAGCAAAACGCGGCGCCGACGGGGGCCCCGTAAGCGGTAACCGTTTCATCTTTGTTGCATTAGCACTTGCAAAGCGGCCGTCAAGTCGTCCAGAGTTCGCAGCCAGATTGTTAAACGCGCGTATGAAAAGGGGAAAGTTTTACGCTTTCTACGCGCTTTACATCGCCCCCGAGCAGAACAAAAGCAGGAGCCACTCCGCATGCAGAAGCTGAATCTTTCGACCCGTCCGCTGGCCATCGCCGCCCTTTCGCTGGCCATTGCCGGTGCGTTGGTGGCTCCGCAGGCCGCCCACGCCAGCGCCTTCCAGCTGAAGGAAAACAGCGCCAAGGCACTGGGCCGCGCATTCGCCGGCTCCACCGCCGCGGGTGACGATGCCTCCGTCATCGTCAACAACCCGGCCGCGATGTCCATGCTCAAGGGCAACGTGTTCCAGGCCGATGTCACCGGCATCAATTTCAGCACCAAGTTCCACGGCACGGCCACCGACGCGCAGGGCCGTCCGATCAGCGGCGGTAACGGCGGCGAAGCCGGCACCACGATCCCCGTTCCGGCGATGTACTTCGCCACCCAGGTCAGCGACCGCGTGCACCTCGGCCTCGGCCTGACCGCGCCGTTCGGTTTCAAGACCGAATACGACTCCGACTGGAAGGGTCGTTACAACGGCATCAAGTCGGACTTCAAGTCGTTCGACGTGACCTTGTCGGCCTCTTTCGACGTAACCGACGACTTCGCCGTCGGCGTCAGCGCCATCGCACAGAAGACGAGCGCGGAACTGACCAGCGCGATCAACTACAACACCGTCGGCCTGGGCCTGATCCAGCGCGCCGCGGCAGCGGGCCAGCTTTCCCCGGCCGTCGCCCGTGCGCTCGCCGCGCAGTACGCGGCCGTCGTGCCTCCGGGCAGCGATGGCTACGCGAAGATCAAGGGTGACGACTGGGCCTACGGCTGGCAGGTCGGTGGCCTGTGGAAGCTCACGCCGAACGATCGCATCGCGCTGAACTATCGCAGCAAGATCAAGCACACCCTGGAAGGCACCGGCAATTTCACCATGCCGACCAATGTCACCGCCGTGCTGTCAAATCCGACCGTCGGTGCCCTGCTGGGTAGCGGGCAGCCGCCGTTCACCCATACCGATGGCCGCGCGGGCTTCACCACCCCGGCCATCGCGACCGCCAGCTTCTGGCACCAGGACGAAAAGTTCGGCCTCGGCTTCGACCTGTCGTGGACCAAGTGGGACTCGTTCAAGGACCTCACGGTCAACTATTCGAACCCGAACCAGCCGGCCACCACCGAAAACTACAGCTGGCGCAACAGCTGGTTCGCTTCGGTCGGCGGCGAGTATTACCTCGACGACAAGTTCACCCTGCGTGCCGGTGTGGCCGTGGACAGCACTCCGACCTACGACGACACCCGCTCGCCGCGCGTGCCGGACTCGACCCGCAAGTGGGTGGCTTTCGGTCTCGGCTACAAGGCCACCGAGCGCTTCGAGATCAACGCAGGCTATGCGCACATCTTCGTCAACAAGGCGCACATCGGCGGCGTGAACAGCTCGACCAACGATCGCCTGGTCGGCGAGAGCGACGACAAGGGCAACCTGCTCAGCGTGTCGGCCAAGTACCAGTTCTGATCGCTCCCGCGATCGACTGATACGAGCGAAAAAAAACCTCCCCGGCAACGGGGAGGTTTTTTTTGATACCTGCCTGCTTACCTAGTAGGCGTATTCGCGGAAGACCGGGTCGACGCTCTCGTTCCACTCCTTGTGGAACCGCTCGAGCTTGACGTCGGCCTGCGTCCTGCCCGAGATGGCGATCTCCATCAGGGGTTCCAGGTAGATCGATTCATCGGCGCCCCGGTTCCCGAGCTGGTTGCGGCGTTTCAGGCCCGCTTCCGAAATTTTCAGCGCGTCGAGGGAAAGCTCGCGTACGGTGTGATCGCGAAAGCGCAGGGCCAGTGCCTCTTTCGGCACGCCGTCGCGCAACGCATGCCGCTCGGTCTTGCTGAAGTCCTTCACCAGATCCCAGGCCGCGTCCAGGGCGACATCGTCGTACAGCAAGCCCACCCAGAATGCCGGCAGCGCGCAGAGCGAATTCCACGTGCTCGTGTCGGCGCCGCGCATTTCCAGGTACTGCTTCAGGCGCACTTCGGGGAAGGCGGTCGTCAGGTGGTCGGCCCAGTCCTTCATCGTCGCCCGCACGCCCGGCAGGGCGGGCAGTTCGCCACGCATGAATTTCTTGAAGTCCTGCCCGGACAGGTCGACATACCGGCCGTCGCGATAGCTGAAGTACATGGGCACGTCGAGGATGTAGTCGACGTAGCGCTCATAACCGAAGCCGTCCTCGAAGACGAAATCGAGCATCCCGGTGCGGTCGCCGTCGGTATCGGTCCAGACGTGCGAGCGGTACGACTTGTAGCCGTTGGGCTTGCCTTCGGTGAAGGGTGAATTGGCGAACAGCGCCGTGGCGATGGGCTGCAAGGCCAGTGCGACGCGGAATTTCTTCACCATGTCGGCCTCGCTCGCATAGTCGAGGTTGACCTGGACGGTGCAGGTGCGGGTCATCATGTCGAGGCCGAGCGAACCGACCTTGGGCATGTACTCGCGCATGATCTTGTAGCGGCCCTTGGGCATCCAGGGCATCTGGTCGCGGCGCCATTTAGGCTGGAAGCCCATGCCGAGGAAGCCGATGCCGAGTTCTTCGGCCACCGAACGGACCTCCTTCAGATGGTTCGTCACCTCGTCGCAGGTCTCGTGCACGGACTTCAGCGGGGCACCGGACAGTTCCAGCTGGCCGGCTGGCTCGAGCGTGATGTTCGCCATGCCCTTGGTCAGCGCCACGGGCGTCTCGCCCTCGCGGGCGATGTCCCAGTCGAAGCGGGACGCCAGGCCCTCGAGCACCGCGCGGATACCCGGACGCTCGCCCACGAAGGGGGGCGGCGTCAGGTCGTCGGTATAGAAGCCGAATTTCTCGTGTTCCGTGCCGATGCGCCAGGCCTCGCGCGGCTTCTCGCCTTCGGCGAGGTAGGCGACCAGGTCGTGACGGTCGCCGATCGGCGTGCTCTTGGCGGCGCTGGGGATGGACACGGACTTTCCTTGACGTTGGGCTTTGGGCCGGTAGCCGCTCCACATGGGGGCGCGTCTTCGTGCCCAAAAGGGATGGCCGGCGGCGCAGCGTAGCAAAAGCCGGTGGACGGGGCGCGGATACGAAGAGGCCGCCCCGTGGGCGGCCTCTTCGCAATATCCCGTGGAGCGCTCAGCGCTTCATGGAATTGAAGAACTCGTCGTTGGACTTCGTGTTCTTCATCTTGTCGAGCATGAACTCCATCGCGGCCAGCTCGTCCATCGGGTGAAGGAGCTTACGCAGGATCCAGATCTTCGCGAGCAGGTCCGGGTCGATGAGCAGGTCTTCGCGGCGGGTACCCGACCGGTTGATGTCGATCGCCGGGTAGACGCGCTTCTCGGAGATGCGGCGGGACAGGTGCACTTCCATGTTGCCGGTGCCCTTGAACTCCTCGTAGATCACCTCGTCCATCTTCGAACCGGTATCGGTCAGGGCCGTGGCGATGATGGTGAGGCTGCCGCCTTCCTCGACGTTGCGTGCCGCGCCGAAGAAGCGCTTCGGGCGCTGCAGGGCGTTGGCGTCGACACCGCCGGTGAGCACCTTGCCGGAGCTGGGAACCACGGTGTTGTAGGCGCGGGCCAGGCGGGTGATCGAGTCGAGCAGGATCACCACGTCCTTCTTGTGCTCGACCAGGCGTTTGGCACGCTCGATCACCATCTCGGCGACCTGCACGTGACGGACGGCCGGCTCGTCGAAGGTGGAGCTGATGACTTCGGCGCGAACGGTACGGGCGATTTCCGTGACTTCCTCGGGACGCTCATCGATCAACAGCATGATCAGATGGACGTCCGGGTGGTTGTACTGGATGGCCTGGGCGATGTTCTGCAGCATCATCGTCTTACCGGATTTCGGCTGGGAGACGATGAGGCCGCGCTGACCACGGCCGATCGGGGCGACGAGGTCGAGGATGCGCCCGGTGATGTCCTCGGTGGACCCGTTGCCGCGCTCGAGCTTGAACGACTTGCGCGGGAACAGCGGGGTGAGGTTCTCGAACAGGAGCTTGTTCTTCGACGCCTCCGGCGGATCGCCGTTGATGTCGTCGACCTTGAGCATCGCGAAGTAGCGCTCGCCTTCCTTCGGATGGCGGACGCGACCGGTGATGTAGTCGCCCGTACGCAGGTTGAAGCGCCGGATCTGGCTGGGCGAGACGTAGATGTCGTCCGGACCGGCCAGGTAGGACTCGTCGGCCGAGCGCAGGAAGCCGAAGCCGTCCTGCAGGATCTCGAGCACGCCCTCCGCCCAGATGCCACCGCCGGAGCGGGCGTGGGCCTTGAGGATGTTGAAGACGACGTCCTGCTTGCGCTGGCGCGCCACGCCCTCGCGGACGCCGAGCGATTCGGCGAACTCGAGCAGCTGGATCGCGTTCTTGCGCTTGAGCTCGGTCAGGTTGATCAGGCGATCGTTGCTGCCGGCGTCGGCATTCTCGTCGTCGTCGACGGGATAGCCGTTGTTGTTGCGCGGATGCTGGTAGTTACCGCCACCGCCGCCACTGCTGTTGCCCGGGCTGCCGCCACCGCCGCCACCCTGGCGCTGCTGGTTGCGCTCGTTGCGCCGGCGGCGGCCACGGCCGTCACGCTCGTTGCGGTCATTGCGGTCATTGGCGCGGTTGGGGTTCTGCTGCTGGTTCGGGTTGTCGCCACGCGCCTGCGGCGGGTTGTTCGGCTGGCTGCCACCCTGGGACTGTCCCTGGTTGCCGTCACGCGCTTCGTTCTGCGGCGTAGGCTGCCGATTTTCCGCCTGCTGCGTGTTACCCAGCTGGAGTTCGGCCTGCGGGGCCGGCGGAAGCGGTGGCGGCGTGGGTGGGGACGGTGGCGCCGCCGCCCTGGCGGGAGCCGGCGACGGGGCGCTCGTCTCTACCGCCGGCGCCTCGGCCGAAGCCGGGGCCTTGCGGCGGGTGCGCGGACGCGGTTCGGTCGCAGGCTGGTCGCCGGCGCCCTTGGCGTCGATGGAATCTTTGGTTTCGATATCGGACACGGGCAAACCTCACGGGGCGCCGTTGAAAGAAGAATGGGAGAGGGTTCGCGGCGTGGGGGACAAGCGGTGTCCCGGCGAACTCCTGAAGCCTAGCATCGCGTGAGGCGCGGCGTAAAGCGCCTCACGCGGCGGCGGAAGTGAAGCGTACAGCTAAAACGATCAGATCGCCTTCTGGATCATCTGGTCGAGCTGGCTCTTGCCGACGGCGCCGATCTGGGTCGCCTCGACCTTGCCGCCCTTGAAGACCATCAGCGTCGGGATGCCGCGGACACCAAACTGGCGCGGGGTATTCTGGTTCTCGTCGATGTTGATCTTCACGATCTTCAGCTTGCCGTCGTACTGGTCGGCCAGCTGGTCGAGGACCGGGGCGATCGCCTTGCAGGGGCCGCACCATTCCGCCCAGAAGTCGAGCAGAACGGGGGTATCGGAATCGAGGACGTCCTTCTGGAACGCAGCGTCGCTCGTGTGGGTGATCTTTTCGCTCACCGGGGTCTCCAAGGAAGGGGGTGAAAGGGGGTTGACGACCGTGACGTCCGCATCGGCTACACTAAGGAGCCCCATGTCGCGGGTCCAACCGGTACCGAAGGTCTTGGCCATTGCAGCCGGCGGCCCTCATTCCAACCCAACTAGGGGCGCGATTCAAGCGATTCAAG
This sequence comes from Luteibacter jiangsuensis, assembly GCF_030812295.1. Taxonomy (GTDB): domain Bacteria; phylum Pseudomonadota; class Gammaproteobacteria; order Xanthomonadales; family Rhodanobacteraceae; genus Luteibacter; species Luteibacter jiangsuensis_A. The sequence goes on along the minus strand of NZ_JAUSSK010000002.1, from coordinate 46,143 downwards.
GGCGTCGACGGGATGGTTCTCGTTGACATAGGTGAGCACGCTCTCGCGGTTAACAGCCTTTTCACCTATGCCAGCGGGAACCGTCGGGTCGCGCGCCGCCGCCTCCGGCCATCGTGCGCCGGGCGCGTCGTAAGGCCGCCGGTCTCGAACCGGTGCCCGCCGACTCTCCCGTGACGCCGCCGACCGGATCACCCACCGCCCCGCGGCCCATTCCTGCCGCCGGGGCGACGCCGCGTATCCGTGGCGCGAGACTCCAGGTCACTCATCCACATGTCCCAAACCGTTCTCACCGACGTCTTCTACGAAAACCTCGACCTCCATCCGCTGCTCCACCAGGGCCTCGCCGCCGCCGGCATCACCCGTTGCACGCCGATCCAGGCGCTGACCCTCCCGGTCGCCCTGACCGGCCGCGACGTCGCCGGACAGGCCCAGACGGGCACCGGCAAGACCTTCGCCTTCCTGGTCGCCCTGATGGACCGCCTGCTCAAGAACCCGGCGCATCCGGACCGCAAGGATTCCGATCCCCGCGCCCTGATCATCGCGCCGACCCGTGAGCTGGCGATCCAGATCGAGAAGGACTTCCAGACCATCGGCAAGGCCACCGGCCTGCGCAGCGCCCTGATCTACGGTGGCGTCGACTACGACAAGCAGCGCCAGCAACTGCGCGATGGCTGCGACATCATCATCGCCACGCCCGGCCGCCTGCTCGATTACTACAAGCAGGATGTCTTCGGCTTCGGCAGCGTCGAGGTCATGGTCATCGACGAAGCCGATCGCATGTTCGACCTCGGCTTCATCAAGGACGTGCGCTTCATCTTCCGCCGCCTGCCCTCGCGCGAGGCTCGCCAGGTGCTGCTGTTCTCCGCCACCTTGAGCCACCGCGTGCTCGAACTCGCCTACGAGCACATGCACGAGGCCGAAAAGCTCGTGGTGGAGACCGAGAACGTCACCGCCGATCGTGTCCGCCAGGTGGTCTACTTCCCGTCGAAGGAGGAAAAGATGCCGTTGCTGCTCAACCTGCTCGAGGAGAGCAAGGCCGAGCGCAGCATCATCTTCGTCAATACCAAGGCCGCCGCCGAGCGCATCACCGACCGTCTGAAGCGGCATAACTTCCGGGTCGGCGCCATCTCCGGCGACGTACCGCAGGTGAAGCGGCAGAAACTCCTGCAGCGCTTCCAGGAAGGGCAGATCGATCTGCTCGTGGCCACCGATGTGGCCGCCCGCGGCCTGCACATTCCCGCCGTCAGCCATGTCTTCAACTACGACCTGCCTCAGGACGCCGAGGACTACGTCCATCGCATCGGCCGCACCGCGCGGCTTGGTGCCGAGGGCGACGCGATCAGTTTCGCCTGCGACCTCTATGCCATGGGCCTGCCCGACATCGAGGCCTATATCAACCAGAAGATCCCCGCCGCGTCGATCGAGGCGAAGATGCTGGTGATGCCGCCGCCGCGCCCGCGCGCCGATGGTGTTCAGGATGAAATCGACGACCCGAACGATAACGACGGCCACATCCCCACGCGCGGCGCGCCGCCGGAGAAGGGTGGTCGCGGCGGTCGCGACGGCCGTGGCGGTCCGCGTTCCGGTGAGCGTTCGGGCAACCGCGAGCGCCGCCCGCGCCCGCCACGCGAGGACAGGCCGGCCGCGGCCGCGGACGCCGTGCCGACCGAGGTGCCGATGAAGACCGTGGTGGTCGCCGAAACGGTCGCCGAACTCCCGGCCGCCACCGAGGCGATGGCCGATGCCTCCGCGCCGAAGAAGAGGCGCCGTCGTGGCGGTCGTGGCCGCGGTGCCCGCGAGGGTGCCGAGGGCGGCAATGGCGGTAACGGCGCCAACAGGCGTAGTGGTGGCCGCGAGGCTTCGTCGGCAGGCAATGGCGCCTCGACCGCGACGCGGTCCCCCGGCAAGGCGCAGCAGCCTGGTGCTCCGCGTCATGTGGAAGGCCAGTCGAATCCGAACCGCCGCCCGTCGCGCCAGGTGACGGCCAGTCGGCCGGCATCCGCGCCAGCCCCGGCGGCACCGCCGGCCAAGGAAAAGGTCGGTCTCCTGCGCCGCATCGGCCGGTTGTTCGGCGGGCGCTGAGGCAAGCATCTTATCGCCGACAGGGTCGGCTCCCACCTGTCCGGGCTCCGCAGGTTCGGCCGGTGGGAGCCGACGCCGTCGGCGATTCACGTCGTGCGCGATGCCATCACCGCAAAACCAACACCACATCCCTTATCCTCTGGGGCTTCACGGGCCAACGGGTGACGCGGTGATCGGTTTCGATCTGGTGAGCAAACGGTACGAGGGCGATCACCAGGCCCTTACCGACGTGTCCTTTAGTGTCGAGGCGGGTGAAATGGCCTTCGTCACGGGCCACTCCGGGGCGGGGAAAAGCACGCTGCTCAAACTGCTGGCGATGATCGAGCGCCCGACCAACGGCGTGGTGACCCTCGATGGCCGCAAGCTCAATACCGTGCGGCCGGCCGAGATCCCGAAGATCCGGCGCAAGCTGGGCATGGTTTTCCAGGACCACCGCCTGCTGCTGGACCGCAGCGTCTTCGCCAACGTCGAACTGCCCTTGATCATCGCGGGTGTGTCACCGGCCGACCGGGGCCGCCGTGTGCGGGCGGCGCTGGAGAAAGTCGGTCTGCTCAGCTACGAGAAACAACTGCCCGAAGCGCTTTCCACGGGCGAGCAGCAGCGCGTGGGCATCGCGCGGGCCATCGTCGCCAAACCGGCCGTGCTCATCGCCGACGAACCCACCGGTAACCTCGACCCGCAACTGGCGATGGAAATCATGGGCCTGTTCGCGGAGTTCCAGGCGGTCGGTACCGCCGTCCTCGTCGCCAGCCACGACCTCATGCTGATCAAGCGAATGAAGAAGCGCGTCGTCGTGCTCGATCACGGCAAGCTGGTTGCCGACGTGCCCGCGATGGAGGTGGTATGAACGCCGTCCGCGAGCCGCGCCGCGCGCCCGAGCCGGAAAAGACCCGCCGCAGCGAGCCGCGCAAGGTCGGCGCGTGGCGCGAACACCACGCCTGGAGCATGTCGATCAGCCTGCGCCGCCTCGGTGCCCGGCCGCTCGGCACCTTGCTTACCGTGGCCGTGATGGGCGTGGCGCTCGCCCTGCCGCTGACCTTCTATCTCCTGCTCGGCAACGTGCAGCGGATGGGCGATGCACTCGGCCGCAACCAGTCCATCAGCGCGTTCATGAAACCGGGCCAGAACGCGGGCATGGCCGAGACCGCCGCTTCCGCCTTGCGCGGTCGTCCGGAAGTGGCCGACATCGTCGTGCGTACGCCGAAGGATGGCCTCGACGAGCTGGCTGAGGTACAGGGGTTTTCCGGCGCGCTGCAATCGCTCGACGCCAACCCGCTGCCTTATGTGCTTTCCGTGCAACCCAAGCCCGGGTTGTCGGCCGAGGACATCGGCCGCCTCGTCGATTCGATGAAGGCCACGCCCGGTGTCGACATGGTCCAGGACACCGGTGCATGGCGACAGCGTCTCGATGCCCTGCTCGGCGTGGGTACCCGTGCAGTCAGCCTGCTGGCGCTGTTGCTCGGCATCGCCGCCCTGCTGGTGGTCGGCAACACGATTCGTGTCGACATCCAGAGCCGTAGCGCCGAGATCGGCGTGCTCCTGCTCATCGGCGCCAGCCGTCCGTTCGTCCGCCGTCCGTACCTGTATGCCGGTATCTGGCTGGGCTTCCTGGCGGGTGTCCTTGCCGTGGCGCTAGCCGTGGTCCTCGAGTTGGCCCTTGCCGGACCCGTCGGCCGCCTGGCCGCGGCGTACGACGGCAGCGTGAGCTTCGGCGGACTCCCCGCCTGGCTCCTGCTTTCGGTACCCTTCGCTTCGGCCGTGCTGGGGTGGCTCGGTGCGCGGCTCGTCAGCGCGCGCCAGATTCGCCGCGCCGCGGCGGCCTGACAGGGGAGGGCGGGGTGGGATCTCACATCGGTTCGGGTGTCGCGGGCGCGACGCCTCGTATTCTCGTGGTGGACGGCTCGAAGGTCGTTCGCCAGTTGATCGCACGCGTGGTCAACGCGGAGGTGCCGGGGGTGGAGATCGTCGGCGCCTCCACGGGTGCCGACGCGCAAGCCGAGTTGCAGCGTGGCGTCTTCGACTTCGTCACCGTGGCGCTGCGCCTGCCCGACATGGATGGGTTGGATGTGGCGCGTTTCGTGCGCGAGTCCGCCCCGCAGATCTATATGCCGATCGTCGTGGTCTCCGGCGACGTCGAAGCGCGCCTGCACCGGCGCGAACTGGGCGAGTTCGTCACCGACTACTTCGACAAGTCCCTGGGCTTCGGCGCCCTGGCGGAGTTCATTCGTGGCTACGTGCGTCCCGAGGGCGGCGCGGAAGGCGAGGTGCTCTATGTCGAGGACAGCCGCGTGGTGGCGCTTGCCACGCGACGCATGATGGAGAAGTACGGCCTTACCGTGCGCCATGTCATCAGTGCGGAGGACGCGCTCATCCATCTGCGCGAAGCCAGGGCGCGTGGCGAGATCGGCGCCGACGTGGTCCTTACCGACGTCAGCCTCAAGGGGGAACTCACCGGTGGCGACCTCGTCGAACGCATCCGCAACGAGTTCGGCTATGGCAAGGGGCAACTCCCCACACTGATCATGACCGGTGACGAGAACCCCGCGAACCAGGCGGCGCTCCTTCGCGCCGGCGCCAACGACCTCGTAGAGAAACCCGTCGAGGAAAAACTGCTCATCACCAAGCTGCTGTTCCAGCTCCGGGTGGCCTTGCACCTTCGCGACAGGGCGGAAAGTTGAACGATCGCGTGAAGCTCGAGCCGTCCTGGAAAGAAAGGATCGGCGACTACCTCGATCGCCCGGAGATGCGGGCGCTCTCGGCCTTTCTTCGCGAAGAAAAGGCACGAGGCAAGACGATCTACCCACCCGGTCCGGATATCTTCAACGCGTTCGCGCACACGCCGTTCGACAAGGTGCGCGTCGTCATCCTCGGCCAGGATCCCTACCATGGCCCCGGTCAGGCGCACGGCCTCAGTTTTTCCGTGCGGCCCGGCGTGCGCGTGCCCCCTTCTCTGCAGAACATATTCAAGGAAATCGAGAATTCCCTCGGCATCCCGCGCCCCGACCACGGCTGCCTCACTCCATGGGCCGACCGTGGCGTGCTGCTGCTCAACGCGGTGCTCACGGTGGAGGCGGGGCAGGCGGGTTCGCACCAGGGCAAGGGCTGGGAGGGCTTCACCGACGCCGCCATCGACGCCCTCAACCGCGAACGCGAAGGCCTCGTCTTCATGCTCTGGGGGAGCCACGCACAGAAGAAGGGCCAGCTGATCGACGGCAGGCGCCATAAGATCCTGCGCAGCGTGCATCCCTCCCCCCTGTCCGCGCATCGTGGCTTCATGGGTTGCGGCCACTTCGCCCAGGCGAACGCTTATCTCGAGTCGCGAGGCGAGCCGCCGATCGACTGGTCGCTGCCGCCCAAGGCGGAACTGACCGTCTAGGCCGGGGCTCGCCCCTGCGGATGACGCTCCCAGGGTGGGGGCTGCCCTGGGCCTTCCATGGCAGGGCCTCCTCTCCAAGGCCTTTAAAGGCTGTCGGTCGCCCCAATTTCGTGAAGTACGACAGTCACATAGCTACCGTTGTAGGCCTTCCGCCGCACCGTGCGGTGGCGGGCCGTCTGTCTCCTGAATACCTCCCTGGGGCCTCTGGACAGCCGGAGGGTATTTCTGTACCATTGCGTACAGTTAACCGATATGAACTTCGGGCTGACTTAGCACTCTCACTTCGGGACTGCTAATCTGCATACAGACTTTCAGGAGGTTCCACACATGTCCCAAGCCCTCGCCACCCGTAACTACGGGCTACCGAGCGTCGTTGGCAGTCTGGATTCCTATATCTCGGCGGTCCATCGCATCCCGGTGCTCAGCCTTGACGAGGAGCAGTCGCTGGCGCGCCGCTTCCACGACGCCGCCGATCTCGACGCCGCCAAGCAGCTCGTGATGTCCCACCTGCGTTTCGTGGTCCATGTGGCTCGCGGCTACAACGGTTACGGCTTGCAGCTGTCCGATCTCATCCAGGAAGGCAACATCGGCCTGATGAAGGCGGTGAAGCGCTTCGACCCGGACCAGGGCGTTCGCCTGGTCAGCTTCGCGGTGCACTGGATCCGTGCGGAGATGCACGAGTTCATCCTGCGCAACTGGCGCATCGTGAAGGTCGCGACCACCAAGGCGCAGCGCAAGCTGTTCTTCAACCTGCGCAAGAGCAAGAAGCGCCTGGGTTGGATGAATGCCGAGGAAGTGCGCGTCGTCGCGCAGGACCTGGGCGTGCCGGAAGCGACCGTGCGCGAGATGGAATCGCGTCTTTCGGGTCGTGACGTGGGCTTCGAGGCCCCCGCCGACGCGGATGACGACGACAAGCCGGCACCGGCCGCCTTCCTCGTCGACGAAGGCGCCGATCCGTACGACAACCTCGCCGAGGAAGATGCCAGCAACAACCAGATGGGCGCGCTGTCCTCTGCCCTGGGCGACCTGGACGATCGCTCGCGCGACATCATCCAGCGCCGCTGGCTGGCCGAGGACAACAAGGCCACGCTGCAGGACCTGGCCGATGAATACGGCGTTTCCGCCGAACGCATCCGCCAGATCGAGGCGAACGCCATGAAGAAGATGCGAGTCGCCATCGCGGCTTGATCCTCGGAACTGGCGTAAGATCCGGAACGGCTCCGCGAGGGGCCGTTTTCCGTTGCCTTCAGCCCATGCGGAGTGAACCCGGATGCCCAGGGCCCTGGTCATCGAAGACGATGAAGTGACCGCCCGCGACATCGTCGCGGAGCTGGGTGCGCACGGTCTTGCCGCCGATTGGGTGGCCAACGGCCGCGAAGGCCTCGAGCGCGCGCTAGCGGACGGCTACGACATCATCACCCTCGATCGCATGCTGCCGGGCATGGACGGCATCGACGTGGTCTCCGCCTTGCGCAAGCGCAACGTCGATACGCCGGTACTGATGATCAGTGCCCTGTCCGACGTGGACGATCGCGTACGCGGCCTGCGTGCGGGCGGCGACGACTACCTCACCAAGCCCTTCGCTCCCGACGAGCTGGCCGCGCGTGCGGAGGTGCTGCTGCGCCGGCGCCGGCCGAGCGCGAACGATACGCGGCTGCGCGTCGCGGACCTCGAACTGGATCTGGTCCGTCATAACGCCGAGCGCAACGGAGAAGCGCTCACCTTGTTGCCCACCGAGTTCCGTCTGCTTGAATTCCTGATGCGCAACGCGGGCCAGGTGGTGACGCGGCAGATGATCTTCGAGCATGTGTGGGGCTTCCACTTCGATCCCGGCACCAACGTGATCGACGTCCATATCGGCCGCCTGCGGCGCAAGATCGATGGCGCCGGCCAGGCGCCACTCATCCGCACCGTACGCGGCTCGGGGTATGTCCTTGCGCCCGCTGACTGACGCCTGGCGTTCCGCCACCTCGCGCCTGATCATCATCTATGGCGCGCTGTTCGCGATCTGGTCCGTCGTGCTGCTGGGCGTCGTGCAGTGGGAGGCTTCGCGCTACCTTTCGGGCGTGGTCGACCAGATGCTTGCCGCGCGCATCCATTACCTCGAGAACACGGACCAGCGGCGCCTGCCGGCGACCGTCGAGGCGGCAAGCGCCATCGACGTCCAGGGCTTCATGTGGATCGGCTTGTTCGATGCGAAGGGCGCGCGCATCGCAGGCAATATCAGCAAGGTGCCCGAGGAACTGACCCAGACCGACGAGGGCGTGGTGCGTTCGGTCAACGCCAGCCTTGCCGGCCCGACCCGCAACGCCACCCTGCGCGCGCGCGGTATTACCCGCGTGCTGCCCAACGGCGACCGCCTGGTCGTCGCGAAGGAAAGCACGACCATCGACGGCATTGGCGCGATCATCAGCCGTGGTCTGCTGTGGGGCCTGTCACTGACACTCATTCCGGGCCTGCTCGGCGGCATCCTGATCGCCCGCGGTCCTGCGCGGCGGATCCGGGCGATCCAGCGGGCGATGGAGCCGATTCGCGAAGGCGACCTCAGCGTGCGCCTGCCCGTCACGCGCGGCGGCGACGAGGTGGACCTGCTAGCCGCGACGGTGAACACCACGCTGACCGAGATCGAGCGCTTGCTCGGCGAGGTGAAGGGAGTCACCGATAACATCGCTCACGACTTGCGCACACCGCTCACGCGGATGCGCACGCGCCTGTATCGGCTGCAGCAGCAGTTCGAGGGGAAGCCCGAAGCGGAGCAGCTCGACGCCTGCGTCGCCGAGATCGACACCGTCCTCAGCCGGTTCCGTGCCCTGTTGCGGGTATCCGAACTGGAGGACCGCCAGCGCAGCGCCTGCTTCGAAAACATGGACCTGGGCGCCGTGTTGCGCAACGTGCACGAGTTCTACGCACCGCTGGCCGAGGATCGCGGACAGCTGTTCGAAATCGACGTGGGACGCTTGCCACCGCTTCGCGGCGATCCCCAGCTCATGTTCGAGGCATTCGCCAACCTCGTCGGGAACGCGATCAAGTTCACTCCGAACGGTGGCGCCGTACGCCTCGTGGCGCTCACCGATCCCACGGGTGACGCGCGGGTGGATATCGCGGACACCGGTCCGGGCATCCCGCCGAACGAGCGCGAGGCGGTGTTCCGCCGGTTCTACCGGGGCGACGAGACCCGCACCAAGCCGGGTTGCGGCCTAGGCCTTGCGATCGTGAGCGCCATCGTCCGCCTGCACGGGTTCTCGTTGTCGGTGGGTGGAAACGAGAAGGGCGCGGTGTTTTCCGTGACGTGTCCGGCCGCCTAAATAAATCTTAACTACGCGGCGGATTCCTCCGGGCGCAAAATCCGCCGCGACGCAACATCGCGCTCGGAATCCGTCTTCCCATGATTGGCATCGTCCGGATCGCACTCACGCGGCCGTATACCTTCGTCGTCCTCGCCCTGCTGATCCTCATCATCGGTCCGCTTGCCGCGCTGCGCACGCCGACGGACATCTTTCCCGACATCAAGATTCCGGTGATCGCCGTGGTGTGGCAGTACAACGGCCTGCCGCCGGACCAGATGGTCGGACGCGTCTCGTCGCCGTTCGAGCGCGTGCTGACCACGACGGTGAACGACGTGGAGCACATCGAGGCCAGCTCGATCCAAGGCTTCGGCATCATCAAGATCTTCTTCCAGCCGACCGTCGACATCCGCACCGCCAATGCCCAGGTCACGGCCGTTGCGCAGACCCTCTTGCGCCAGCTGCCGCAGGGCACCACGCCGCCGCTGATCCTGAACTACAACGCGTCGACGGTGCCGATCATCCAGCTGGCGCTGTCCGGCGAGGGCCTCACCGAGCAGAACCTGGGCGACCTCGGCCTCAACATCATCCGTCCGCAACTGACCTCCGTGGCCGGTGCGGCCATTCCGTTCCCGTTCGGCGGCAAGACGCGCCAGGTGCAGATCGATATCGATCCGCCGGCGTTGCAGGCTCGCGGACTGTCCGCGCAGGATGTCGCCAACGCGCTGGCCGCGCAGAACCTGATCACGCCGGTGGGTACGCAGAAGATCGGCGAGTACGAATACACGGTGCAGCTCAACAACTCGCCGTCGGACGTGGACGAGCTCGGCAACCTGCCGGTGAAGACGGTCAACGGTGCCACCGTCTTCATTCGCGACATCGCCCACGTGCGCGACGGCTCGCCGCCGCAGACCAACATCGTGCACGTCAACGGCGATCGCTCGGTGCTGATGACCGTGCTGAAGAACGGCTCGGCATCCACGCTGGCGATCATCGCCGGGATCAAGGAGCGCGTCGCCGCCATGAAGGACGCGCTGCCGTCCAGCCTCAAGATCGCGCCCATCGGTGACCAGTCCCTATTCGTGAGCGCGGCGATCGAAGGCGTGGCCCGCGAAGGCATCATCGCCGCGGCACTTACCAGCTTGATGATCCTCCTGTTCCTCGGCAGCTGGCGTTCGACGGTGATCATCGCCACGTCCATCCCGCTGGCCATCCTCGGCTCCATCGCGGCGTTGTCGGCGATGGGCGAGACCATGAACATCATGACGCTGGGTGGCCTCGCACTGGCCGTGGGTATCCTCGTGGACGATGCCACGGTGACCATCGAGAACATCAACTGGCACCTGGAGCACGGCAAGGACGTCGAGACCGCGATTCTCGATGGCGCGGCGCAGATCGTGACGCCGGCCTTCGTCTCGTTGTTGTGCATCTGCATCGTGTTCGTGCCGATGTTCTTCCTCCAGGGCGTGGCGCGCTTCCTCTTCGTGCCCATGGCCGAGGCGGTCATGTTCGCGATGATCGCGTCCTTCATCCTCTCGCGCACGCTCGTGCCGACGATGGCCAAGTACCTGCTGCACCCACACTCGCACGACGACCCGCATGGCGAGGGCAAGAAGCCGTCGCGCAATCCCCTGGTCCGTTTTCAGCGCCGTTTCGAGGCCCGCTTCGAAAAGATTCGCGAGAGCTACCACGGACTGCTCGCCCTCGCCCTGCATCACCGCAAGGTCTTCATCGTCGGCTTCATGGCTTTCGTGGTGCTCTCCTTCGCCCTGGTGCCGATGCTCGGCCGCAACTTCTTCCCGGCGGTGGATTCGGGCCAGATCCTCATGCACGTGCGCGCCCCCGTGGGAACGCGCGTGGAGGAAAGCGCGCGTCTGTTCGCCGAGGTGACCGACGCCGTGCGGCGGGTCATCCCGAAGGAGGAACTCGGGACCGTGGTCGACAACATCGGCCTGTCCTCGTCGGGCATCAACAACACCTATAACAACACCGGCACCATCGGTTCGCAGGATGGCGACATCCAGATCGCGCTGAACGAAGGGCACGCGCCGACCGCCGACTATGTGCGCCGGTTGCGCGAGCAGCTGCCACGCGAGTTCCCGGGCACGACGTTCTCTTTCCCACCGGCGGACATCATCAGCCAGATCCTGAACTTCGGCTCGCCCGCACCCATCGATCTGCAGATCCGCGGTCCGAACCTCGCGGCGAACTTCGACTATGCGAGCCGCCTGCTGCGCGAGATCCGCCGTGTGCCGGGCGTGGCCGACGCACGCATCCAGCAGTCGCGGGCCAACCCGACGCTCAACGTGGACGTCGACCGCAGCCGCGCGCAGCAGGTGGGCATCACCGAACGTGACGTCACGAGTAGCCTCGGCGTGAACCTTGCCGGTTCCAGCCAGATCGCGCCGACTTTCTGGCTCAACCCGCAGAACGGCGTGTCCTACCCGATCGTGATGCAGACGCCGCAATACAGCCTCGACAGCCTGCCCGACCTGGAGAACGTGCCGATCAGCCCGAGTTCCGGCACGGCCGGCTCGCAGATCCTCGGTGGCCTTGCCACGGTATCGCGCGCAGCCACCAACGCGGTGGTGAGTCAGTACAACATCCAGTCGATGGTCGAGATCTACGCGACGACGCAGGACCGCGACCTCGGCGCCGTCGCCGCCGACATCCAGAAGATCATCGAGGCGAACAAGAAGTTCCTGCCCAAGGCTTCGACCACGGCCCTGCTCGGTCAGGTGCAGACCATGAACAACGCGTTCTCCGGGTTGATCCTGGGCCTGCTCGGCGCGATCGTGCTGATCTACCTGCTGATCGTGGTGAACTTCCAGTCGTGGAGCGATCCGTTCGTGATCGTCACCGCGCTGCCCGCGGCGATCGCGGGGATCATCTGGATGCTGTTCGCCACGCATACCACCTTGTCGGTGCCTGCGCTCACCGGCGCCATCATGTGCATGGGCGTGGCCACCGCCAATTCGATCCTGGTGGTCAGCTTCTGCCGCGAGCGGCTGGCCGAACTCGGAGACGCGACGGCCGCGGCACTCGACGGTGGATTCGTGCGCTTCCGCCCGGTGCTGATGACCGCGCTGGCGATGATCATCGGCATGGCACCCATGGCCCTGGGCCTGGGCGAAGGCGGCGAGCAGAACGCACCGCTCGGCCGCGCCGTGATCGGTGGCCTGGTCTTCGCCACGGTCGCCACGCTGTTCTTCGTCCCCGTCGTCTTCAGCATCATCCACGCGCGTCGTGGTCATCCGTCACCCACACCGGCGAACACCTCCGGAGAGCCTGTCCATGTCGCCTGATACGTTGCAAACCCCTCCGCCTCGCCGGCTCCGGCTGGCCGGCATCATCGCCGCGATCGTCGTCCTGGCTATCGTCGTGGCTGGCGTGGCGACGCGCGCCAACGATTCGCGAAAACTGCGCGAATGGACGGAGGCACAGTCCGTGCCGACGGTGAACGTGGTCACTCCCGAGGGTGGCCAGGGCGGCGGCGAACTCAACCTCCCGGGCCGTCTCCAGGCGTATGCCCGTGCGCCGATCTTCGCGCGCACCAGCGGGTACCTCAAATACTGGAAGGCGGATATCGGGCAGAAGGTGAAGGCGGGCGAGCTGCTTGCCGAGATCGAGACGCCGGACCTCGACCAGCAGCTGCTCCAGGCCAGGGCCGATCTCGCCAGCGCCCGTGCGAATGAAGCGCTGGCGCAAACCACGGCAAGGCGCTGGCAAACCATGCGCGATTCCGATTCCGTATCCAAGCAGGAAGTGGACGAGAAGGTCGGCGATTACGATGCCAAGCACGCGCTGGCCCAGGCCGCGCAAGCCAACCTGGAGCGTATCGAGGCACTGAAGAGTTTCGCCAAGCTCGTCGCGCCGTTCGATGGCGTGGTCACCGCGCGCGAGACGGATGTCGGTGCCTTGATCAATGCCGGTGGTGGCGGCCAGGAATTGTTCGTGGTATCCGACGTGCGCAAGCTGCGGATGTACGTGAACGTGCCGCAGAACTACGCCCCGTCCATCAAGCAGGGTGCCATCGTGAAACTTGCGGTGCCGGAGTATCCCGGGCAGACCTTCACGGGAACGATCGAATCCTCGTCGTCGGCGATCAACGCGGCGTCGGGCACCACGCTGGTCCAGGTGTCGGTCGACAATGCCGACGGCCGGCTGCTGCCCGGCGGATATGCGAGCGTCACCTTCGACCTGCCCGCCAACGCGGCGTTGCTGCGCGTGCCGGCGAGCGCCCTGGTCTTCGACAACTCGGGCCTTCGCGTCGCCGTGGTGGACGGACAGGACAAGGTGAAGTTCAAGGACGTGACCATCGCCCGCGACTTCGGAAAGACCGTGCAGCTCGGCTCGGGTCTGGCCGCGGGCGACCGCCTGATCGAGAGCCCGCCCGACGGGCTTGCCGATGGCGACACCGTGCGCATCAATCCGCCGAAGAAAACGGAAGGCGAGCAAGCGAAGAAGGCGGACGGTGACCATGCCAAGGCCTGACACCCTCCCGGTGGGCCTCCCGGTGGGAGCCGACCCTGTCGGCGATGGGTGCTTGCCGCAAAATCGAATCGCCGACAGGGTCGGCTCCCACCGGAGTCCGGCCTTCGGAACCTGTGCCCGCGTCTTGACCGCCGTCCTGGTGTCGCTCGGCTTGTCGGCTTGCTCGCTCGCACCTGCCTACAAGGTGCCCGATGTGCCGGTGGCGGAGCAGTACGCGAACGCGTCCACCCCGTGGACGGAGGCCAAGCCGGCCGATCACCTCGACCGGAATGGCTGGTGGAAGCTCTACGACGATCCTCGCCTCGACGAGCTACAGGCGAAGCTGGTCGCGAACAATGCGACGCTGGCGGCGGCGCTTGCGCATTACGAGCAATCGGAAGCGTTCACCCGGCAAGTGCGCGCGGGCCTTTTCCCGCAGATCGGGTTGAACGGCAACGCCACGCGCAACCGCGAGTCCGACACGCGGCCCTTGCGCGGTGCCACGTCGCCCGCCTTGTACAACTCGTACACGATCGGTGCCCAGCTCGATTACGAGGTGGACCTGTGGGGGCGGGTACGCGATAGCGTCGCCGCCGGCACCGCCGAACAGGCCGCATCGGCAGCGGATCTCGCCTCCGTGCAGTTGAGCCTCCAGGCGCAACTGGCCGACAGCTACCTCCAGCTCAACGGTTTCGACCGCCAGATCAAGGTCCTCAGTGAAAGCATCGATGCCTTCACCCATGCACTCGAACTGACCCGGTCGCGCCACGACGGCGGCATCGCCTCTGGCCTGGACGTGGCGCGTGCACAGACGCAGTTGTCCAACGCGAAGTCACAGCTGACCCAGGCCCAGGCGCAGCGCGGCCTGGTCCTGCATGCCATCGCGGTGCTCGTCGGCGAATCCGCGTCCGCCTTTACGCTGGCGGCCGACGACGAGGCCGTACACGTTCCCACGATTCCGCTCGAAGTGCCGTCGTTGATCCTGCAGAGGCGCCCCGACATCGCCGCCGCCGAGCGGCGCACGGCCGCCGCGAACGCGCGCGTGGGCATCGCACGTTCCGCGTTCTTTCCGCAGCTGACGCTCGACGCGCAAGGAGGCTGGCAAAGCAGCACGTGGGGCAGCATCGCCACCGCGCCGAACCGTTTCTGGTCGATCGGCCCGACCTTGTTCCTCAGCGTATTCGACGGTGGTCGCCGCAAGGCTGGCGTCGATGCGGCCAAGGCGGCAACCGAGGAGGCAGGCGCGCAGTATCGCGGCGTGGTGCTCGACGCCTTCGCCCAGGTCGAGGACAACCTCACCCTGCTGCGCGACCTGGGCGCCGCCCTTACCGATCAGCGCGCGGCAGCCGAAGCGGCACAGCGGTCGGTCGACCTGTCGCTCAACCGCTATCGCGAAGGTGCGGTGGGTTACCTCGATGTCGTCCAGGCCCAGACCGATGCACTCGATGCGCGGCGTAGCGTGATCGACCTGGAAACCCGCCAGCTTCGTGCGAGCGTGCAGCTGATCCGCGCGCTGGGCGGCGGCTGGAGCAACAGCTAGGCCGTATAGTGGCGTCATGCACGCCACGCTGGAACGCCAGAAATCAGCCCAACTCGCCGACGGGCCACCGTCGGCCGGGGTTCGCATCGATCGTCTCGACCGGGCCATCGGCCTCCTGGTGGACTACGCCGATGAGATGGCCGACGCCTTGCGCGAGGATTTCGGCCATCGCTCGGTGCACGCGTCGCTGGTGACCGATGTGGCTGCTTCGATCGAGCCACTCAAGCATGCGAAGCGTCATGTGCGCCGCTGGATGCGCCGCGAGCCGCGCAAGGTATCGCCGGCACCGCTCGCCTTGCTTGGTGCGAGGGCCTGGGTCGACTACCAGCCCAAGGGCGTCGTGGGCCTGATCTCGCCGTGGAACTTCCCGTTCAATCTCACGTTCGCCCCGCTTGCCGGCATACTCGCCGCCGGCAACCGCGCGATGATCAAGCCGTCGGAATTCACGCCGCGCTCCTCCGCGCTCATGCAGCGGATGATCGCCACGGCTTTCGGCGATAGCGAGGTCGCGGTGTTCACGGGCGATGCCGAGGTCGGTGCGGCTTTCGCTTCGCTTCCCTTCGACCATCTCCTGTTCACCGGAGCCACGTCGGTGGCGAAGCACATCATGCGCGCGGCTGCCGAGAACCTCGTGCCCGTGACGCTGGAGCTGGGCGGCAAGTCGCCGGCGATCGTCGGCACCGGTGCCGACCTCGACCTGGCGGCCAGGCGGCTGATGTTCGGCAAGACACTCAACGCGGGGCAGGTCTGTGTCGCGCCGGACTACGCGCTGCTGCGGCGAGATAGGGTGGACGCCTTCATCGACGCCCTGGATCGTGCCGTGAAGGGCATGTTCCCGACGTTCACCGGCAATCCCGATTACACGGCCATCGTCAATGCCCGCCATTTCGACCGGTTGCTCGGCTACCTCGACGATGCGCGCGCGAAAGGAGCGGTAGTGCGCGAACTGAATTCCCCGGACGGGGCGCTGGAGGAGCGTCGGCTCGTGCCTGCCGTGGTCACCGGCGTGGACGACACCATGGATATCATGCGTGACGAAATTTTCGGACCGATCCTGCCGATCGTCGCCTACGACGGCATCGACGATGCCATCGCCTACATCAACGGACATGCTCGCCCGCTGAGCTTGTATTACTTCGGCGACGACAGGCGGGAACAGGAGCATGTGCTTGCCCGCACCGTCGTCGGTGGCGTGACGATCAACGACACGGTGATGCACCTGAGCATGGACGACCTGCCATTCGGTGGTATCGGGCCGTCGGGCATGGGTGCGTACCACGGCGTGGACGGGTTTCGCACGTTCAGTCATGCGCGTCCGGTATACCGGCAGTCGCGCTTCGATATCTCCGCGATGTTGCGGCCACCTTATGGCGAGACCATCCGCCGCCTGCTGGATTTCAAGATTCGCCGCTGAGCGGCGCGGCGCAACCCGTTGGGATCCGGCCCATGAAAAAAGGGGCCTTGCGGCCCCTTCGCGTGTCGCGGGTGGAACGTCGCCTAGAGCTTCGCGCCCAGCAGCTCTTCCAGCTTGCGCTGGTCGGCGGCGAACTTGCGGATGCCTTCGGCGAGCTTGTCGGTGGCCATCGCGTTCTCGTTGTGGCCCCAGCGGAACTTGGCCTCGTCGATCTTCGCCGGACGATCCTCGCGGCGGCCACTGTCCTTCAGGGCAACCGGCAGGTCGCTGGTGTTCTCGTCCAGCTCCTTGAGCAATTCCGGCGAGATGGTCAGGCGGTCGCAGCCCGCAAGCGCCTGGATCTGGCCGATGTTGCGGAAGCTGGCGCCCATCACCACGGTCTCGTAGCCATGCAGCTTGTACCAGTCGTAGATGCGGCGGACCGACTGCACGCCCGGATCTTCCGCTGGCGCATAGGTCTTCTTGTCGGTGTTGGCGACGTACCAGTCGAAGATGCGGCCCACGAAGGGCGAGATCAGGAACACGCCGGCCTCGGCACAGGCAACCGCCTGTTCGAAGCTGAAGAGCAGGGTCAGGTTGCAGTCGATGCCATCCTTCTGCAGCTGCTCCGCGGCGCGGATGCCCTCCCACGTGGAGGCGAGCTTGATCAGGATGCGCTTCTTGTCGATGCCGATCTCTTCATAGAAGCCGATAAGGCGCTTGGCCTTGTCGATCGACGCCTTCGTGTCGAAGGAGAGGCGTGCATCGACCTCGGTGGAGACGCGGCCCGGGACGATCTTGAGGATCTCCCGTCCCACGAGCACGGCCAGGCGGTCGCTGGCGTCGACCAGCTGCTGGTCGCGGCTCTTGCTCTGGCCCTTGGCCCACTGCACGGCTTCGTCGATGTAGCCCGAATAAGCGGGAATGCCGGCGGCTTTCAGCAGCAACGACGGATTGGTGGTCGCGTCTTCCGGTTTGTACTTGGCGATCGCGGTGATGTCGCCGGTGTCGGCCACGACGGTGGTGATCTTGCGGAGTTGCTCGAGCTGAGTGGTCACGTTCGGGGTCCCGTTACCTGGTTAAGACTTTCATTGTCGCGCCGATCGCTTCGCAAATGTAGGCATCCGAAGGTATCGGTTCAGCGATATCCACATGATGTGTGAGCGGGCCTGGTACGAATCAAGCGGACCAGGGCCACCGGCATCGCTAGTAGAGGTCGATCGGATCCACATCCAGCGACCAGCGCACCTTGCGTGCCGAGGGCAGACCGGCGAGGGCTCGTTGCCACGGCCGCAGGAAGCCGTGGAGGCGCGCGCGCGATCCGGCCTCCACCAGCAGCTGCCCCCGGTGACGCCCTGCGCGCAGCGGCATGGGCGCGGGCATGGGCCCTGCTATCCGCAGGTCGCCGGGGTCGCCGATGGCCGCATGTGCCTGGGCGAGGAAATCGTCGACCTCGGCGCGGCCCAGCGCATCGGCACGCAGCAGCACCTGGTGCGCGTAAGGAGGCAGTTCGAGCAACCGGCGTTCCTCGAGCAGGGTGGCGGCCACGGCGGGATAACCGCCACGGAGCAGGCCGTGAAGCATGGCGTGGTCGGGGTGGTGGGTCTGCAGGAGGACGCTGCCCGGCTTGCTGGCCCGTCCTGCGCGGCCGGCCACCTGGACCACGAGCTGGGCCAGCCGCTCCCCGGCGCGAAAATCGACGCTGTGCAGGCCCTCGTCGACGCCGACGATGGCGACGAGCGTGAGATTGGGCAGGTCGTGGCCCTTGGCCAGCATCTGGGTGCCGACCAGGATCGCCGGTTTGTCCTCGCGCAGGCCATCGAGGATGTCGCCGAAGGCCTCGCGTCGGCGCGTGGTCTCGCGATCGATGCGGACCACCGGTATGTCCGGGAACCGCTCGTTGAGCGCCTCCTCCAGACGTTCGGTGCCCTGTCCCTGAGGGCTGAGGCTGGCCGAACCGCAGACCGGGCAGGCGGCGGGTACCGGCATGGTGTTGTCGCAGTGATGGCAGACCAGACGGCGCCGTCCCGCGTGCAGGGTCATCGGTCGTTCGCAGCGCGGACAGTCGGCGTGCCAGCCGCAATCGTGGCAGAGCAGCACCGGCGCGTAGCCGCGGCGGTTACGGAATACGAGGGCTTGCTCGCCGCGACCGACCGTCTCGGCCACGGCGTGCACGAGCGTTGGCGACAAGCCGTGGTCCAGTCGCTGCGCGCGCATGTCCACGATCCGCACGCGGGTGGGCTGGGACGCGCCCGGGCGTCCTCTCAATACGAGGCGACGGTAGCGCCCTGCTTCCACGTTGCCGAGGCTCTCCAGCGACGGCGTGGCCGACCCCAGCACCACCGGCACGTCCAGCGCCCGTGCGCGAACCAGTGCGAGGTCGCGGGCGTGGTACCGGAATCCTTCCTGTTGCTTGTAGGAGGCGTCGTGCTCCTCGTCGACGATGATCAGGCCGGCGTTCGGGAGCGGCGTGAATACCGCCGAGCGCGTCCCGAGCACGACCCGCGCCGTGCCGTTGCGGGCGCGCAGCCAGGCGCGGGCGCGTTCGCCCTCGGCCAGGTTGGAGTGCAGCACCTCCACCGCCACGCCCAGCCGTTCGCGCAGACGGCGCACGGTTTGTGGCGCGAGCCCGATCTCGGGCACCAGCAGCAGCGTCTGCTTGCCGTCGGCCAGCGCGCGTTCGATGAGGGCGAGATAGACCTCCGTCTTGCCGCTGCCGGTGACGCCATCGAGCAGGTAAGGCTGGAAGCCGCCGAAACCCTCGCCGATGGCGGCGACGGCAGCGGCCTGTTCCTCGCTCAGCGCCGGACCAGGGGCCGGGCGGGCGGGAAGCGAGGTTTCCTCGAGTTCGAGCTTCTCGATGAGACCGGCCTCTACCAGACGCCTCGCGGCGGCGCGCCATGCCGGCAGGGCGAAAGCGAGTTCGTCGGCGGCGCGTGGTCCGTCGTAGAGCGCTTCCAGCAGGCTGGCCGAGCCGCCCTTGCGGGTCTTCGCGTCGCGCGCGCTGTGGCCTTGCACGGTCAGGGCCCAGACCTCGCGTCCGGTGGCCGGTAGCGGCCGTGGTTCGCGCAAGGCCAGGGGCAGGGCGTTGGCGAAGGCTTCGCCGGGGGCACCTGCCCAATAGTCGGCCGCCCAGGCCAGCGTCGCGAGCAGTTCGGCATCGAGCAACGGGTACGGGTCGAGTACCTCGGTGGCCCGCTTCAGGCGTTTGGCGCCCACCGTGGCCTCGGCGGCAGGATCGATCACCACGCCGACCATCTCGCCGCGCCCGAAGGGCACGCGCACACGCGAACCGGCCTTCGCTTCACCCGCCGTGGGGGGCAGGTAGTCGAACAGGGTCGGCAGGGGGACGGGAAGGGCGACGCGGAGGACGGCGGTCATGCGAGGCCTAGTTTAATGGCATATGCCGATTTTGCTGGTCAATGATTGACCATCCACACATGGGTTTGCCTACGAATGGCATCCCTCGAAAGAGGAACAGGAGCTAAGTGCCCGCCCCGAGAACGCTTTCCATGTTATCCACAACTCCTGTGGATAACTCTGTGGATGAGCTTCGGATGGGGACCATCCAAGGCGCATGGTTGAGCCATTGGGGTTAGCTTGGGTACATTTTAACCAAGCTGAAATATATTTCTAATTCATTGACTTACGAATACGGTCCCGGCGTGGCCCCACTGCTTGTCCATGGAGCCTTGACAAATGCGAAGGCGTCTTCGGCCCTGTGCACAACCACCTGCTCCTAGGAAGAAATCCTAGTGCGCCGCAGCGATGAGGCCAGCCACGGAAAGGGCGAACAAAACCAGCCAGAAATAGACGCTGCCTATCAGCCAGTATTTCAGGAGGGTCATCGGCCACCCCTGCCGGTACACCCGCTTCTGCATCAGCAGCAGGTAGATCGGCATCCACACCCACATCGCCGCCTGGACCAGGGAGATGACCGATCCGGCGAAGGCCGCGTGCGGACGGATGGCCTCCTTGGCGAAGCCGAGGATCATCAGGCCGAGCAAGGAAATGAACAGGAACGCGTGGCTGTGCAGGGCCACGATGATGTGTTCCATGTAGAGTCGGCGGCGGAACGCGTAGAACAGCTTCAGGATCAGCGCGAACACCGGGATCATCACGAGCAGGGTCTGCGGGATCACCGAGAAGAAGCCCTCGATCATCCGGCGCACGGCCTCTTCCTTTTGCGGTCCGCCCGCCTGGATCTGCACGATGTTCGCCTTCAGGTGCGCGATGCCCACGGCGAGGCGGCGCGTCACGGCGTCCGGCAGCCAGGCGATGTCGACGACCGTGGGCTGGCTGAACCAGTTGTTGTGCCGCCGCTCTTTCCCGGACGGGTTCTTTCCCGCGGCGGAGCCTTCCGTGGAATCCGCGGCGATCGGCTCGGCCTTCAGTTCCACCAGACGGCGATTCGCCGCCTCCCGGACCAGGTCACGGGCGACTTCGAGGCCCGGCCTTGCCGCGGCCGGCAGGCCCGGTGCCTCCATAGCCTCGATCAGATCCCGGTTTTGCTCCCGATAGAGTTCGCGCACCCGCTCTGGCGTGGCCGCCTGCCGGAACGCGGCGATATCGTCGCTGGCCGCCGCGCCTGTGTCCGGCCCGCCGATACGCGTGTCGCTGATCGCCAGGTGGACGAAGAAGAAGGCCAGCAGGCAGAACACGAACATCAGGCGGAACGGCGCGATGTAGCGGACGCGGCGCCCGGCGAAGTATTCCAGGGTGAGGAACCCCGGCTTCGTGTAAAGGGGCGGCAGGGTGTGGACGATGCGCTCGTCGAGGTGGAAGAACAGGTCGCCGGCGTCTTCGAGCATGTGCGAGACGGGCTTGATGACGCTCTTGATGGACTGGCCGCATTCGTGACAGAACTCGCCTTTCAGCTCAGCGCCGCAATTGGCGCACATCAGGCCGAGCGACGGCTTCAGTTCGTTCATTCCCAGCTTCCCCGAGTTTTCCCCTTGCGAATTCGGATGATGGCACGGCAACCGCTACAATGGGCGGCCACCTATCGCCACTTTTCCCATGTCCATCGACCGCGCCCGCGCGCGGCGTGAGATCGGCGCCACCATCCGGCTGGCCTTGCCGATGATCGTCGCCCAACTCTCCGCCATCGGTACCAATGTCGTCGACGCCGTGCTCGCGGGCCACCAGAGCGCGCATACGCAGGCCTCCGTGGTGACTGGCGCGAACATCTGGGTGCTGGCCATCGTCACCGGCATCGGCACGATGATGGCCGTGCCGCCCAGCGTCGCGCAGCTCGACGGCGCGGGCCGCCGCGCCGAGGTGGGGCCGGTGTTCCACCAGGCCCTGTACATCGCCTGGGGTCTCGGCTTGCTGCTGGGCTTCGGTGTCTGGCATGCCTCGCCGCTGATGGTCCTCTTCGGTGTCGTCGAATCCATGCGTGCCGATGTCGAGGCCTTCCTCCATGCCATCTGCTTCGCCGCGCCGGCGCTGACCACTTACTTCGCGTTGCGCGGCCTTTCCGAAGGTTTGTCGATGCCGCGGCCGTCGATGTACTTCAGTTTCGGCGGCCTCGTGGTGCTGGCTCCGCTGGGATATGTGCTGATGTACGGCAAGCTCGGCTTCCCGGTGATGGGCGCGCGTGGCAGTGGCATCGCCACAGCCATCGTGCTCTGGCTGGAGATGCTCGGCTTCGCCATCTACGTGCTGAAGCACCGGAACTACCGCGATCTCAACCTGCGCGGGCGCATGGCGCGGCCGGACCGCGGGCAGATCGCCCAGCTCCTGCATATCGGCTTGCCGATGGCGGTGACGCTCCTGATGGAAGCGGGATTGTTCGTCGCGGTGGCGTTGCTGATCGGCCGCCTGGGCGAGACGGTGACCGCGAGCCACCACGTGGCGCTGAACGTCGCCTCGGTGGCCTTCATGATCCCGCTGGGCCTGTCCATGGCGATCACCGTCCGTGTCGGCAACGCGGCCGGACGCCGCGACGTGGCCGGCGTGCGTTACGCCGGGCTTTCCGGCATCGCGCTGGTCCTGGTCACCCAGTTCGTCGCTTCCGGCACCATGCTGCTCTTCCCGGCGGCGATCGCCAGCCTGTACACGCACGACGCGGCGGTGATCGCCATGGCATCGCAGCTGCTCATACTCGCCGGCTTCTTCCAGTTTTCCGACGGCATCCAGGTGGCCTCGAACGGCGCGCTGCGCGGCCTGAAGGACACTCGCGTGCCCATGGCGATCACCTTGTTCGCCTATTGGATCGTCGGCATGCCGATCGGTTGGTGGCTGGCCTTCGGCCATGGGTTGGGCGCGCGCGGCATGTGGATGGGCTTGATCGCCGGTCTCAGCATGGCGGCCATCCTGCTTTTCGCGCGGTTCTGGCGAAGCAGCGCGAAGGGCCGCTGGCGGGACGATCCCGACACCGCGAAGCCCATGCCATTCCACACGTGATGCCAACACACCGACGCGCTACGCTGCGCACAATCATCGAGGAAGCCGCTTAGATGCCGGACCGTTACGACACCGTGCCGCCGCCCCTGCCGGGCCGCCCCCAGCCGGTCCCGCCGCCGCGCCGCGGTGGAGGGTTCGGCCGATTCATGCGTGGCCTCGGCCGTGGCGTCAACCTCACCCGGCTGGTGATCATCAACGTGATTTTCTTCGGCCTGCTGGCGGCGTTCCTCTTGCTGGTATTCGCCGGCGGCCGGGCGAACCGGGTCGACGACAAGACCGTGCTGGTGCTGGCGCCCGAAGGGGCCCTGGTCGAGCAGTACAGCGCCGACCCGTTCTCGCGCGCCGTGGGGCGGATGTCCGGCGACGGCGTGAAGCAGGTGCAGGTGCGCGACCTCGTACGTGCCATCGACGCCGCCGCCAAGGACGACCGTGTCAGTCGTATCGTGTTGCGGCCGGACAAGCTGCAGGCGGGCGGTTTCGCCGCCTTGCGCGAGGTGGGCGCGGCGCTGGACCGCTTCCGTGCGGCGGGCAAGCCGGTGCTTACCTGGGCGGCGAGCCTGGACCAGGGCCAGTACTACCTGGCAGCGCATGCCGACAAGGTCTACCTCGACCCGCAGGGCGGGGTGATGGCCACGGGCCTCGCCAATTACCGCCTGTTCTACAAGGACATGCTCGACCGTCTCGGCGTACAGGTGCATCTGTTCCGCGTGGGCCAGTTCAAGAGCGCGGCGGAACCTTTCATCCTCGACCACGCCTCGCCTGAATCGAAGGAAGCCGATGCCTTCTGGCTCGGCGGACTCTGGACCACCTGGATCGACGAGGTGGCGAAAATGCGCCATCTCGATCCAGCCGCGCTGCGTGCCGATGTCGACGGCCTCGCCGGGCGCGTGCGCGACGCGAAGGGCAGCCTGGCCGAGTTGGCGGTGGAGGAAAAACTCGCCGACGGCATCGCCACCGAGCAACAGTTCACGCAGATGCTGCGCAAGGAAGGTGTGCCCGCCGGTAAGAAAGACCAGGGTTTCCGTCAGGTCGATCTCGGCGGCTACCTCGCCGACCGTGGCCTGTCCAATATCGACCTGCTGCAAACCGGTCCGGGCGTGGCGGTGGTCGTCGCCGAGGGCGAGATCACCGGCGGCAAACAGGCGCAAGGCACGATCGGCGGCGATTCCACGGCCGCGTTGATCCGCGCGGTGCGTAACGACCGCCGCACGCGCGCGCTCGTGCTGCGGGTGAACTCGCCGGGAGGCGAGGTGTATGCGGCCGAGCAGATCCGCCGCGAGGTCGAACTCACCCGCGAGGCCGGCATTCCGGTCGTGGTCTCGATGGGTGACGTCGCGGCCAGCGGCGGCTACTGGATCTCGATGAACGCGAACCGGATCTATGCCGAGCCGAACACCATCACCGGCTCCATCGGCATCTTCGGGATGTTCTTCACCGTGCCGGACACGTTGGCCAAGATCGGCGTGAAGAGCGACGGCGTCGCCACCGGCCCCCTCGCCGGCGCGTTCGACATGACCCGCCCGCTCGATCCCAACGTCGGCGTGCTCATTCAGAGCATCATCGACAAGGGGTATCGCGATTTCGTCGGCAACGTGGCCAAGGCGCGCGGCAAGGACTTCGCCGCCATCGACGCGATCGCGCAGGGCCGCGTATGGACGGGCCAGCAGGCGCTCGAGCGCGGTCTCGTCGATCGCATGGGCAGTCTTGACGATGCCATCCGCGATGCGGCGCAGCAGGCCAACCTCGGCAAGGATTTCAAGGTTCGCTACGCCGAGAAGCCGATGGGTGCGTTCGAACGCTTCCTGACCAGCATCGGCGACAGTTCCGAGGCGCGCGTGGCGATGTCGTGGGGATTGCGCTTGCCATCATGGGTCGCCCAGCTGCCGCGCCTGGCGCCGGAATGGGCGTTGTTCCGCACGGCGGAAGCCGGTAAGCCACAGGTCTACGCGTACTGCTTCTGCTCGCCGCGCTGATCGAGAGCATCGCCGACAAGGTCGGCTCCCACCAGGTTATCGCTACCCGGTGGGAGCCGATCCTGTCGGCGATGAGCCGCGATAACCCAGCTATTGCGCCTGCGCCTCGACCGCCTTGGCCTGTGCCTTGGCCTGGTCGTCCACGACCTTCTGCACGTCCTGTGCTTTCTTCTTCTGTGCCTCCATCGAATCCCACGGGGTTTCGACGCGCGCCTGTGGCGTCGGCGGCTCGTTCGGTTGAGGTGGTTTCGAACAGGCCGCGCAAGCGAGCGCGACCATGACGGGCAGTGCGATACGGATCATGACGCGGTTCCTCCGGGGCTGGCCCGAGTCTCGCGCGGCTGCGGGGTCAGCGCAATCGCGCACCGTAGAAACCGTCGGTCCGTTCCACTTCCATGCGCCAGCCGAACAGGTCCGACAGGTGTTCGTCCACCAGCAACCGTTCCTTGGCGCCGTGATCGAACAACGCACCGTCGCGCAGCATCACCACGTGGCCGATCTCCGGCACGATTTCCTCGACATGGTGGGTGACCAGCAGCAACGTGGTGCCATCGCGCGCGAGCTCGCGCAGCAGGTCGAGGAAGCGTCGGCGCGTGCCGGGATCGAGTCCGGCGCAGGGCTCGTCCAGCAGCAGCGCACGCGGCCGGTGCACCAGTGCCCGCGCAATCAGCACGCGACGCGCCTCGCCGGTCGACAAGGTCGAGACATCGCGTGCCGCCAGGTGCGATGCGCCGACCCGCTCCAGTGCCTCCACGGCGCGCCGGCGCATGCCGTCGTCGACCGCATGGTCGAGTCCCAGCGTCATCGAGGCGAAAAAACCGGAAAGCACGGCGTTCAGCGCGACCTCGTTACTGGCCTCGAACTCCCGGCGCAGGTCCGACGAGACGACGCCGAGCAGCGAACGTAACTCCGCCACGTTCCAGCGGTCGCGCCCGAAGATGCGTACCACGGCCGAGCCGTCATCGTGGACGAGCGGGTAGACCCGCCGTTCGATCAGTTTCACCAGGGTCGACTTACCCGAGCCGTTGGGTCCGAGGATAGCCGTATGCTGGCCCTGGGCGATGGTGAGCGAAAGCCGGTCGAGCAACGCGCGGCCTTCGCGGAGGACGGTGGCGCGATCGATGGAGAGCAGCGGCGTCGAAGTATCCATGGTCCCGAGCATACCGGCCCCTCGGAGCCGGCGGCGATACCTTGTACGATCGTTCCAAAGGAGACCGACATGCATCCACGACTTTCCAGTTGGCGCCTCGACGGGCGTACCGCCCTGATCACCGGCGCCAGCAAGGGTATCGGTTACGCCTGCGCGCGCGAACTGGCCGCCCTCGGCGCCGACGTGCTGCTGGTGGCGCGCGATGAACTCGTCCTGCAGGAGGTGCGCGACGAACTGGCCGAGGAATGTCCAGACGTGGAAGTGCTGGGCATGGCGGCCGACCTCTCCGACCACGAGGACCGCCTCGCCGTGTTCGACTGGGTCGTCGACCTTGGCATGAACCTTTCCATCCTGGTGAACAACGTCGGAGGCAACACGCCGCGTCCGACGCTGGACTACGAGGAGGACGAATACCGCGCGCTCTTCGAACTCAACGTGTTCTCCGCCTTCGAAATGAGCCGGCTGGCCTACCCGCATCTGGTGCAGCACGCCAACGCGGCGATCGTGAATGTCGGCTCGGTCTCCGGCATCACGCATGTACGTACCGGTTCGCCCTATGGCATGACCAAGGCCGCGCTGCACCAGATGACCCGTAACCTCGCGGTCGAATGGGCGGAGGACGGCATCCGTGTCAACGCGGTGGCGCCGTGGTACATCCGCACCCAGCGCAGCGAGCCCGCGCTCGCGGACTCCGAATACCTGGAGGAAGTGCTGGACCGCACGCCCATGGGCCGCATCGGCGAGCCCGAGGAAGTGGCCGGGGCCGTGGCCTTCCTCTGCCTGCCGGCATCGAGCTACGTCACCGGCGAAATCGTCGCCGTGGACGGCGGGTTCCTGCGCTACGGCTTCTGAGGGCTTAAGATAGGCGGTTCCCCGGGGCCGCCGGCGCGCCGCCGCGCCATGCCGCCCGCCTGTCTTGCCCCCGAGAACCCCATGAACATCGGTATCGACTTCGGTACGAGCTATTCCGCCGCCGCGACCTTCGTCGGCGACGAACTGACCCTGATCCACTTCGGCGAGGCCAGGCAATTTCGCACGGCCGTCTTCTTCCCCGAGGTGGTGCCCGATCCGAACGACTTCCAGCTGACGCCCGAACTCGACGCGCAGGTCGAGGCCCATATCCGCTCGGCCCGTGCCCAGCAACGCCAGTTCGCCATGGAGGCGCAGCAGCGTGGAGGCGCCTTCGTCGAACGCAGCGACAGCGAATTGCGTCGCGACGCGTTGCGCACGGTGCGTCGTCAGTGGATGGAGCGCCGCGCCGCCGAATCGCCAACCGCGACGGTGGAAAGCTTCCAGCATGCGCTGTTCGGCGACGAGGCCGTCGAGGCCTATCTCGAGTACGGTGACGGCAATCTCATCGAATCACCGAAATCGATGCTGGGCTACCGCCTCGATCCACAAGTGCGCAAGGTGATCGTGCACATCGCCACGCATATCCTCGAGCACATACGCCTCGCCGCGAGCCGCCAGCTCGGCGAGGCCGTGCGCACCGCGGTGATCGGACGCCCGGTGCACTTCCGCAGTTCCATGGGCGAGAAGGGGTCGGAACAGGCGGTGGAGATCCTCCGCGAAGCCGCCGCCGTGGCCGGTTTCGATGCCGTCTCCTTCCTCGAGGAGCCCGCGGCGGCGGCGATGCATTACCACAAGCGGCTGACGACACGGCAGGCCGCGCTCATCGTCGACATCGGCGGCGGTACCACTGACGTCGCCTTCGCCGAACTGGGTGGCGATGAACTGCCCCGGATCGTCCACACGTGGGGACTGGCCAAGGGCGGCACCGACCTCGACATCAACCTCAGCATGCATAGCTTCATGCCCCAGCTGGGCAACAACGTCACCCGCGTGCCGGTACATCACTTCGTCGAAGCGGCCAGCGTGCACAACCTGCCGAAGCAGCGCGAGTTCCGTCGGCAGGATTACCGCATGGTCGACGAACCCTGGCAATCGCGGTTGCGCGCGTTGCAGCAACCGGGCGCCACCACACGCCTCAACCAGACCGCGGAACGCAGCAAGATCACCCTGAGCGCCGTCGACGACACCCACGCCGATCTCGGCTTCCTCGAACCCGGCCTCGGCGTGGGCATCGCTCGCGCCGACATGGACGAAGCGGTGGAGCCGTTCATCCACCGCATGCAGCGCCTGCTCGCCGAGGTTCGCGAGGAATGGCCCGGCGTGCCCGCCAGCGTGTTCCTCACCGGCGGTACCTCGCGCTCGCCGATCGTGAAGGCGGCCGTACGCGACAGCTTCCCGGGCATCCCCATGGTCGAAGGCGATCCCTCACTGGGCGTGGTGTCCGGACTCGCGGTGGCAGCAGCCGAAGCGGCCACCGCCACGGTGTAACGCTGTCGTGGGAGCCAACCTTGTCGGCGATCCCGCGGCAGCGGGCCAGGTTGCGGCAAGCATCCATCGCCGCTAAAGCGGCTCCCACAAGAGTGGCGGCTCCCGCCATGGAAGAGTCAGCTGCCATGAACCTGTGGGAGCCGACCTTGTCGGCGATCCCGCGGCAGCGGGCCAGGTTGCGGCAAGCACCCATCGCCGCTGAAGCGGCTCCCACAAGAGTGGCGGCTCCCGCCATGGAAGAGTCGGCTGCCATGAACCTGTGGGAGCCGACCTTGTCGGCGATCCCGCGGGCAGCGGGCCAGGTTGCGGCAAGCACCCATCGCCGCTGAAGCGGCTCCCACAAGAGTGGCGGCTCCCGCCATGGAAGAGTCGGCTGCCATGAACCTGTGGGAGCCGACCTTGTCGGCGATCCCGCGGCAGCGGGCCAGGTTGCGGCAAGCGTCCATCGCCGCTGAAGCGGCTCCCACAAGAGTGGCGGCTTCCACAGGGGCAGCGGCTCCCGCCATCGGGTATCCGCAAGCCTTCAATGGCTTACCCGCAGCCCTTCAATTGAGCCTGTAGCCGTGCATCCTTCGCCTCCAGCGGAGCGCGCTCGCTCTTGAACGCGTTGCGGAGCAGCCGCTGGTTCGCTTCGGCATCTCCGCGCAAGGCCTGGCAGGCCTCGGTGGGGCTGAGCCGGCGGCACTGGTCCTGCACCCACACGTAGTTGCTGGTCGCCACCGCCGCCGCGTTGCCCTTGCCGCGGTTGAGCTCCGGCGCGGAAGCGACGGCCGCGTCGCGGCTGCCATAGGTATCGGCGAGCGACGGGGTGATGGCGCCGAGCACGCCGAGCGGAGCCATGTACGGCTCGGGATGGCCGTTGTCGCTGGTGTACGGCTTGCCATCGGTGGCGCGGATGCAGCCGTAGAGCACGGGAGCCGGGGCCATGGGTGCCGTCGGCGGGGGCGCCTCGTCGACCGCCTCGCGCGATGGCGGCGGTTCGGGCATCGGCGCCACGCGCCCGTCCGCCGGTGCGGAGTCCTGCAGCTGGATGGCTTGCTGGCGCTGGTTTTTCGCGCAGGGCGTCTGCTGGTAGATCGTCTGTCCACCGGCCTGGCACTTGTAGACGGTTTCCGCCGCCACGTCGCCGCCCGTCGCCAGGGCGAGGGCGGCGAGCAGGACGTGCACGGGACGCATGCTCAGAACTCTGCGACGTGTTCTTCGGAGGCGAGCCCGAGCGTCATCGCGCCTTCACCGACGTTGACCATGCCCGTGATGCCCATCGGGCTCTCCAGTATCTCCACGCCGGCTTCGGCGCAGACGCGCGTAAGCGCCTGGTAGCCGGGCAGGTTGCGCATGTCGTCGAGATCGCCGCCGTAGCTGAGCGAGAGCGAAGGCACGAGCAAACCGGCCTGCACGCGCTTCGCGGCGTAGTCGAACAGTGTCTGCGCACCGTGCTCGAATCCCCTGACCTTGCCCACCGGTCCGGTTTCACCCTTGTGCGCGCGCAGGATCGGCTTGATATCCAGCGCGGTACCGAGCATGGAGCTCAGGAAGCTCACGCTTCGGTCACCCTTGCTACGGGCTCGGGAACGGAGATAGTTGAGGTCGCGCGGCAACATGTAGCCGTAGGAGCAATCGGCGATGTGGGCGGCGCGTTCACGTACCTCGGCAGGGGACTTGCCCGCCTGGATCGTCCGCACCGCTTCGACCACCACCGGCGCCGAGCCGGCGAAGATGTTGCGGGTGTCGACCACGCGCATGAGGAAGGGGCCACCGATGCCAGCGGCCTCGCGGACCGGCCGGTAATTCTTCAGGATCGCGAAGCTCGCCTTGATCACGTTGTCGTGGATGGGGCTGCGCGTGGCCATGATGGTGAGGCAGACGACGCAGTCGTATTCCTTCACCATCCGCTGGAGGAAGAGGTTCTGCACGTCTTCCACGGAGCTCGCCTCGGTCTCGGCCGAGTGGCTGCGGCTGCCCAGCTTCTGGTTGCGGAACCGCTGGATCTCGACCGGGTCGCGGTCGTCCTTGAAGCGTTGCAGGTCCACCTTCACGGCGATGGGCATCACCGCGATACCGTTGCGTTCCAGGAAATCCTGCGGCAGGTCGCAGGCTGCGTCGATCGCTACGCCGATTCGCATCGGGCACCACCCCCCATCGTAGGCCTGACGGCCCCGCGGCGCCCGAAACACCCGATGCGTCCCGGCTTGCCCCGCTGGGCCGGATGCTACACTTGCGCGAATGAATTTGGCACTCCGCCGGCGTGGCGTCGCCGGTAACCGCGCCGTCGGCAAGCAAAGGCGAACGCCGCCGGCGCACGCGCATCCGGATTCGACATGAAAACCAAGAACGAGATCGTCTCCAACTGGCTGCCCCGTTACACGGGCACGCCCGTGGAGGGATTCGGCCAGCACATCCTGTTGACCAACTTCGGCCACTACGTGGAGCGCTTCGCCCTGGAGCACGGCGTGGAGGTGCGCGGGCGCGACCGGCCCATGCCCAACGCGACGGCCGACGGCATCACGCTGATCAACTTCGGCATGGGTAGCCCCAACGCGGCGACGGTCATGGACCTGCTCAGCGCGATCGAGCCCCAGGCCGTGCTGTTCCTGGGCAAGTGCGGCGGCCTCAAGAAGAAGAACGCCATCGGCGACCTGGTCCTGCCGATCGCCGCGATCCGTGGGGAGGGCACCTCGAACGATTACCTCCTGCCGGAAGTGCCGGCCCTGCCAGCGTTCCAGCTACAGCGCGCGGTGTCCACCATGATCCGCGACCTCGGCCACGACTACTGGACCGGCACCGTCTACACGACGAACCGCCGGGTCTGGGAACACGACAATGGCTTCAAGGAATACCTGCGCCGCACGCGCAGCATGGCGATCGACATGGAGACCGCGACCATCTTCGCCGCCGGCTTCGCCAACCACATCCCCTGCGGAGCGCTGCTGCTGGTTTCCGACCAGCCGATGATCCCGGAAGGCGTGAAGACCGAAACCAGCGACGCCGCGGTCACGGCCACCTTCGTCGAACGGCATATCAAGGTGGGCGTCGAAGCGCTGAAGCTCGTCCGTCGCCACGGTCGCAGCGTGAAGCACCTGCGCTTCGAGGACGACGGCGAGCCGTGAAATCCGCGGATCTGTTCCTGGGGATACTCGTCGCGCTGATCTGGGGAAGCAACTTCTCGGTGATCGAAGTGGGGCTGCGCGACCTCGATCCCTTCCTCCTCACCGGGTTGCGCTTCACCTTCACCGCGTTTCCGCAGGTGTTGTTCCTGCGCCGGCCGCGCGACGTGCCCGTTGCGGCGTTGGCGGCGTATGGCGTGCTGTTCGGCGTCGGCCTCTGGTGGGTCGTGAACCTGGCCATGGCCAAGGGGATGTCGCCAGGGCTTTCATCGCTGGTGTTGCAGTTCAGCGCGTTCTTCACCGTCCTGCTGAGCGCGGTGTTCCTCCGCGAACGCATCCGCATGCCCCAATGGGTGGGCATGCTGCTGGCGGTGGCGGGTCTGGTGATCGTGATAAGCCATATCGAAGGCACGTCCACCGACGTTGGCATCGCGCTGGTCTTGCTGGCGGCGCTCAGCTGGAGCGCCTGCAACCTCATCGTGAAGCGGCACAAGCCGGCCGACATGATCGCGTTCGTCGCTTGGTCGAGCGTGTTCTCCGCGCCGGTGTTGTTCATCCTCACCTATGTCGTCCACGGATTGGCTCCCTTTCATGCCCTTACTCACGGAGTGAGTTGGCGGGCGGCCGGATCGGTGCTGTTCCAGGCCTATGTGACCACCGTGTTCGGTTACATGGTGTGGAACAACCTCATGAAGAAATACCCGGCGGCATCGGTAGCGCCGTTGTCGCTGATCGTGCCGGTGTCCGGCATCTTCACCTCGTACCTCGTGTTCGACGAGCGTTTCGAACCCGCCGTATGGGGCGGCATCGTGGTGATGCTGATGGGCGTGGCTTGCTTTGTCCTCGCGCCTTACCTCTGGCGTCGCGCAGCCGTTGTGGCTTGAGGTAGTTGGCGCTGTGGGCCTGGACGATCGTTGTGGGAGCCGACCTTGTCGGCGATCCCGCGGTGGCGGGCCAGGCTGCGGTAAGCACCCATCGCCGACAAGGTCGGCTCCCACCCAGCGCTTCTCATAAAAAAAGCCGCCCGTGGGAGCGGGCGGCGATCTGGGGAGGTTGCATCGGTCGCGCGCCGGGAGGCGCGCGCCGTTGTCTTCTTGTGGTGGGGGGTCAGAGCGAGAAGTCGTACTCGGCGGACAGCTGCACGTAGCGCGGCTGCTGGAAGCTGGTGGGGATCTTGTACGTGCTTCCGGAGAGCGAATTGCCGCTGTCGTCCTCGCCCACTTCGTTGATCGTCGTCGTGTGCTGCTTGTTGAAGACGTTGAAGACGTTTGCCGAAAGGGTGACGCCCTTCGCCCACACCGGCTTGTACGAAGCGTTCAGGTCGATGTTCCAGTAGCTCGGCGTACGGCCGACCGAGCCGCGCTGGACCACCATGCCGTCGCAGTAGAGGTATGCCCCAGCGCCATAGCCGCCGACCACCTGCGAGTCGATCGGGTTCAGGCCGTAGCAGTTCTCCGGGCGGCCGGTCTGGAATACGCCGTTGGCGCCCACGAGCCACTGGTCGTTGATCTGCCAGGCACCGTAGATCTTGAACGTGTGCTTGCGGTCGTTCGGCAGGTAGCCGTTCGAACCGGCCATGATCTCCGGATAGTCGAACAGCTCGGTCGTGCCGGTGTCGGCCTGGCCGTTGCTGGAATCGACGCCACCTTCGGCATTGCCACGCGTATGCGAGAAGACATACGAGGTCTTCAGGTACCAGGTGTTGTCGAAGTTGCGCTCGGCGGTCAACTGAAGCGCGAGATAGGAGCGCTTGTACTTGGGCTCACCCACGTCCACACCCGGCAGGTGGATGTCGTAGAGCGTGCCGGTGGCGTCCACCGGTGTACGCAACGTCACCGAGCTGCCCGGATTGAAGATGTAGCAGCCGGGGACGTTGGCGTCGGCGGGGGTCAGGCTCGTGGTGTCGAGGTTGAGCCCGTACTGCGCGTTGGCGGCCTTGGCGATCGGACGGAAATCGCAGGAGTCGTCGATGCCGGTCAGCACCTTCCGGTAGATGGCCTTGGCGCCGAAGGTCCAGTCGGCGATCTGCTGCTGCGCGCCCAGGATGAACTCACGCTGCTTGAACGGCTTCAGGTCCTTGGTGGCGACAGCACCCGGATTCGGAACCACGCCGGCTTCGCCGTTCGAGTAGATGACGCCGGTGCGCGACGGGAAGGCCGCCGCATAGGCCGCCGGCAAGGCACCCAGGCCGGTGGGTGCGCCGGTGACCGGATCGATGCCCGTGTAGCTGAAGTACTGGTTCTGGTACAGCGAGGCCGACGAGCCGCGCAGGGCCACATTGCCGTCCAGCGGCAGTGAGTAGTCGCCGGCGCTGCCATAGATCTTCAGCGTCGAATCGCCGTGCACGTCCCACGAGAAGCCCAGGCGCGGCTGCCAGCTATGCACCTGCTTCACATAGGTCTGGCCGAGGCTGTTGGTGTTCTCGAAGCCGTCGTTGCGCACGCCGATGCGGGCGACGAAGTTGTCGGTGATGTGCCAGTTGTCCTGCAGGTAGTAGGACTTCTGCGTGATGCCGACCTTGGCGCCGGTGGCGAACACGGTCTGTTCGACGACGCTGTCCGCCGGATCGAGGCCCGGCGCGTGGCCGAGGATGGCTTCCGGCTGCGAGATGTACGTCCAGCGGCTGCCACCCTCGTAGGCGGTGCCGGTGTCGGTGGTGAAGTGGTCGCGTGCCCAACCCGCCTTCAGTTCGTGGTCGCCGACGTGGTATTCGAAGTCGATACGGCCGGCGTTGCGCTTGTCTTCGCCGTCGGGCGTATTGAGGAAGCCGCTGGTGAACGAGCAATGCGGGGCGGCGGTCCCACCGTTGCTGACCGGGATGCGGTTGTCGGCGATCAACGGGCAACCGGGCGAGTTCGCCGCGTTGAAGATGTTGCCGTCGTATTCTTCCAGCGTGCCATCGGCCGTGGTGGCGCGTTCATCGCGCCGGTTGGTGCTCTTGCCGTACTGCGCCGATATCGTGAAATCGTCGGTGATGTAGCTGGTGTACTTCAGGATGTTGTTCATGCCGCCGGTCTTGTCGTAGACCTGGCCGAGGTAGTCGCCCCGGTGCGGTTGGCCGTCGGCGTCGTAGCTGTATCCGTAGATGCTCTGCTGCTGCGTGCTGCTGTCGCTGAAGCCGGTGTATTCGAGGATGTTGCTCTCGTTGATGTTCCAGTCCAGCTTGACCAGGTAGCGCGGGTCCTTGATCGTGGTCTTGTTGAAGTTGCCGCTACCCGAGGAATCCCCGTAATGCTCGTCGGCGGTGCGCGTGCCGCCGACGAGGGCGAACATGAACAGCTTGTCCTTGATCAGGGGACCGCCCAACCATGCGTTCCAGCGCTGGCCGAAGTCGGTGGCGTTGCCGGTGTCGTTGTTGCCGACCACGTAGTTGCTGTTGTGCCGGTTGTTCTGCAGCAGGCTGCCGTTCTGCAAATAGATGTTGGGCTGCTTGGCCTGGAACTGATATGGGTCCCAGGTGAAGTCGATGCCGCCCTTCCACTCGTTCGTGCCGCGCTTGGTGTTCACCGAGATCACGCCGCCGGTGGAATTGCCGTACTCGGCGCCGTAGCCGCCGTCCTGGATCTCCTCCTGGTCGATCGCCTCGAACGGAACCTGCGAATAGGTGAGGCTCTGGAAGAAGTTGGTGACGTTGAAGCCGTTCACGTAGTAGCTGTTCTCGGCGACGGACGCGCCGCCGAAGGAGGCCAGGTTGCCGAAGGCACTGTCACCCTTGGTCGCGCCCGGCGCGAGCAGGGCCACGGCGGTCTGGTTGCGCGCCAGGGGCAACTGCTTGATCTGCTCCGAGGTCATGACCGTATTGGTCTGGCTCGAGGTGATATCGATCGGCGGCAGCGCGTTCGCCGTCACCGACACGGTCGTGAGGTCCTGGGCCCCCGCATTGGCCGCACCACCCGCGCTACCGGCGGCGAGGTTCAGGTTGAAACCCTGGCCGGCGACGATCTGTATGTCGCGCGTCGAGCTCCGGCCGCCCTTGGTGGAGGTGATCTTGTAGTCGCCCGGTGGCAACGACGAGATGTTGAACCGGCCATCGTTGCCGACGGTGGCGGAACGGCTCAGCCCGCTTCCCGTATTGGTGGCGGTGACCTGCGCGCCCGCATCCGCCGTGCCGTAGACGGCGCCGACCGTGCTTTGCGCAAGGGCGCCCGTGGCGACCAGGCCGAGGCCGAGCGCGATGGCGAACGATAACGAGCGCCGCCTGGTGCGCTCCATTGAGTGACGCGAATCCATGGTGATCTCCCCGGCCATTGGCCAAATGCTTCAAGTCGTCCCGTCATCCCTCGACGAACGGAACGGAGTGGTTCACGTGATGGCCATCCGGGCCCCCTTATGGCGTCGATCTCCTCCGCATCGATGCGCCGCGTGTCGCCGTTAACGAAACTGCAACAAGCGGACGCAAACTACGCCCGGCCGACATCGGCACTCAATGCGAGTTGCATGAACGGAAGTTCTTGTCCCTCTTGCGCATGCGGGCGGCGCAAGGGCCGGGTGTCCCGGCCGCAAGGCGAATGTGGCGGGCGGATGCGATTGGCCACGCGGATGGCGCAGGAAGATGCGCGGCACGTTAAGGCGAGAATGAAAAAGTTTTCATGAAGAACGAAACATTTTCACTGCCTTCGGGAGACACGAAGGCGTCACGGAACGAAAAAAAAAAGGCCGCTCCGGGCGGAGCGGCCAATCTGGGGAGTGTCGCTTTTCTTCTTCTAGGTCAGAGCGTGAAGTCGTAACGTGCGCCGAGGCGGACGTAGCGCGGATCCTGGAACGAGCGGGCGCGCTTGTAGTTCGGATTGGCCAGGCCGTTCGAGGTCTCGCCCGTCTCGAAGTACTGGGTCACCTGCTGCTTGCCCAGAAGATTGAAGATGTCCGCCGAGAACGTGAGCTTGTGATCGGCGAAAGCCGGTTTCCATGCCGCGCTCACATCCATGGTGTAGGTCCACGGCGTGCGTCCACGTGACCCGCGGGGCGACGGCTCGCCGTTGCACCAGAAGTAGTTGGCGCCGTAGCCATAGGGGTCGCCGCCGGCCGAGAGCGGACGGATGCCCAGGCAGCTGACGGGTGCGCCCGAGGTGACGCGGCTCACCGTGGAGAACTGCCACTCTTCCGTCGGCGCGTAGGTACCGTAGACGCGGAGCTGGTGCTTATGGTCGTTCGGCAGGTCGCCGTTGGTGTTCTCCATGATCTGGGGGAAATCCCAGCTCTCGGTGGTGGATACGTCCGCCTGGACGATGTTCGAATCCAGCTGGCCCTCCGAGTTGCCATAGCTGCGCGAGTAGGTGTAGTCGATCTTGCCGTACCACTTGTCACTGAACTGGTGCTCGGCGTAGAGGTCGAGCATGTAGTACGAACGCTTGGGCTTCGGTTCACCGATATCCGCGGCGGAAAGCGGAACGTCGATGTACTGTCCCGCCGTTGGGGATACCACGAAGGTGTTTGCGCGTCCCGGGTTGTACAGCCAGCAGCCGGTGCTCCTCGCGATGCCGGCGGCCACCTCGTCGCTGAGCCCGTTGCGATCGCCCCATGCCTGGAGCGGCGCGGAATCGCAGGTGTCGTCGATCAGGCTGCGCAGCCTGCGGTACATGGCCTTGGCGCCTACGACCCAGTTATCGGTGAGTTGCTTGTCGAAGCCCAGGATGTATTCGTCCTGGTAATACGAATGCAGGTCGCGGGCCGAGACGGTCTTCGCATCGGGCGGGGTACCGTTGGCGCCGTTGAGGTAATAGGTGTTCGAGTACGCGCCCTGGCCCAGGCCCGTCGGGATACCGGTGGCGGGATCGATGCCGGTGAAGCTGAAGTATTGCGACGGGTACGTCGATGGCCCGGCGCCGCGTACGGCCACCGACGTCGGCAGGCCAAGGTGATAGCGTCCCGCGTTGGCATAGATCTTCAGCGAGCTGTCGCCGTAGACATCCCAGGACACGCCGAGGCGGGGATCGAGTTGGTGACGTGCGCGCGCATAGGCCTCACCGACGCCGTTGTAGTTGGAGAACTGTTCATTACGCAAGCCGACATACCCGTGCCAGCGGTCGGTGATCTGCCAGTTGTCCTCGACGAACTGCGAGCGCTGGTTCGTTCGCGCGGACGTGCCGGTGGTCAGCGCGGTGGACTCCACGTAATAGCCGTTGGGAAAGTCCGCCGGGTTGTACAGGCCGGGGTCGAGGCCGAGGTTGATCAGGCGCTGCTGGATGACGCTGCCGTCGCCCACGTCGTTGTATGTGTACGACGTACCGCCCACGGGGATGGAACCCCAGGTGGCACGGAGCACGTAGTTGTCGACGCCGGCGCGGAGGTCGTGGTCACCGATCCGGTATTCGATGTTGGCGCTCCACCCCTTCGTGCTGTCCTTGGACCCGGGAAGGAGGGTGGAGGTGGCACCGACCGTGCAACCGGTCTGCTTGTTGTTGATGAACTCGACGCGGGCATCGGT
Source organism: Luteibacter jiangsuensis (assembly GCF_030812295.1). Taxonomy (GTDB): domain Bacteria; phylum Pseudomonadota; class Gammaproteobacteria; order Xanthomonadales; family Rhodanobacteraceae; genus Luteibacter; species Luteibacter jiangsuensis_A. The sequence goes on along the minus strand of NZ_JAUSSK010000002.1, from coordinate 8,596 downwards.
GATCGACGGGCACGCCACGCCGGACGCACCGTCCACGTTCTGTTCGTGGTCGGAATGCGCGCGGCCGTACATCGCGTTGATGGTCAGGTCGTCGGTGATGTACCCGGTGTAGTGGGCGATATAGGTTTCGCCACCCGGCGTGCCGTTGGTCTGCGTGCCGTTGTAGTTCTTCGTGTATTGGTGGCCGAGGTAATCGCCACGCCCGGTGTTGTAGTTGTACGCGAAGATGGAGGAGTCGGTTGTTTCGGTATCGCCGATGCCGGTCAGTTCGAGGATGTTGTTGTCGGTGATGTTCCAGTCGATCTTGCCGAGCCAGCGCTTCGTCTTCGCCGTGTCCTTTTCGTCGTCGCTGACCGAGTTGGGGCCGGTGTAGTTGCCGGTCTGGCGGATCCAGTCCGCGGCGGCGAAGATGAACAGCTTGTCCTTCACCAGGGCGCCGCCCAGGGAGCCGGAGTACTGGAGGTTCTCCGAATCACGTTGGGCGTAGGCATTGCCGCGTTGGTACAGCGTGCCGTTGCGAAGGTAGACATTGCGCGGTTCCTGCGCGAGCGCTTCCGGCGACCAAAGCACCTGCACATCGCCTTTCCACTCGTTCGAACCACGCTTGGTCACGACATTGATGACGCCGCCGGTGGAGCGGCCATACTCGGCGCCGTAGCCACCGATCAGCACCTGCTCCTGGTCGATCGCGTCATACGGAAGCTGGCGCGAGCTGACGCCGGTCAGCGGATTGGTGACCTGGAAGCCGTTGATGTAGTAAGCGTTCTCCGAGGCCGACGAACCGCCGAACGAGAGTGCGTTGCCGTAGCCACGTGCGGCCGAGGTCGTGCCGGGAGCGAGCAGGGCGATCGAACTGATCGAGGTGCGCGCGATGGGCAGCTTGGCGAGCTGGTCGGCGCTGAGCACGGTGCGCGAATCGACGGAACTGACGTCGATGCTCGGGAGGCTGTTGGCGGTGACCTGCACGCTTCCCAGCGTCGTCGCGTCGGCATTGGTCGCCGCGAAGGAGACGTCGGTACTCTGGCTGATCTGGGTCTGGACGCCCTTGTGGGTGTCGACGGCGGCGCCGTTGTGCATCAGGGTGACGTCGTACGTGCCGATGGGCAAGGAATTGGCGCGGTAGCGGCCGCTCGCGTCCACGGTGATGTCGCGGCGGAGGCCAGTGGCCGTGTTCTCGATGTGTATCGTGTCACCTGGCGTCGCCGAGCCGAAGATCGAGCCGGTGGCGTTGCTCTGTGCGAATGCGACGCCCGTTCCGGCGGCGGCGATGGCGAAAGCCACGGCAAGGGCGAGCCTCCGACGGGGCGCGGTCGATGATGGGTTTACGTGCTGCATGAACTACCCTCCTGAAGTAACGCGTGACGAAATGACGGCCAAGGCAGTCCCGTGTCCGCGCGGCACGCGAACGTTCCGCCGATACATCGGCGGGGGCGGCTACCTCGTTATGGCGTTCCGCACGACCTTCCGCTCGCTAGGGCGGCGGCCGGTCGCGCGGCCTCATGGCGAACGCAGGCGTCCGCCACCTCCTGAAGGGGGTACTGTCCTGAACGGATGAGGCATCGCAATCTCCCCTGGAACTCGTGCAAACAAGGACGTCGTCCATGGCGCAAAAGTGGCGTCGGCTCTATCGAACCGCTCGCTCGCGACCGCTTCGGAGGCGGTGCGTGAAATCAACGTAAACCCCTGTCACACAAGGCAACAATAGGAATAAATCCTAAGCAGGTAATTGCGAATCCATTCGCAATTTCACGCCCTTTCGGCAGGCTTTCGACATGGTATCGGTTGCCTGTCCGCCCCACCCCGGCTAGCGTCGCGCGATGGATCTCGTCATCACCATCCTCGTGCTTCTCCTGGTCGTCGCCCTTTCGGGCGCGGTGGTCCGCATCCTGCCGGTGAAGTTGCCATTGCCATTGCTACAGATCGCCCTGGGGGCCCTGCTGGCGAGGCCATTCGGCATGCACGTGGAATTCGACCACGAGCTGTTCTTCCTGCTCTTCATCCCGCCGTTGCTGTTCGCCGATGGCTGGCGAATCCCTAAGCGCGAATTGTTCCTGTTGCGCGGGCCGATCCTCGCGCTCGCCATTGGACTAGTGTTCTTCACCATCCTGGGCATCGGCTATTTCGTGCACTGGATGATTCCCACCGTGCCGCTCGCGGTGGCATTCGCCCTCGCGGCGGTCTTGTCACCGACGGATGCGGTGGCGGTGACATCGATCACCGGCGGATCGACGATACCGCCACGCTTGATGCACATCCTTTCCGGCGAAGCATTGCTCAACGATGCTTCAGGCCTCGTGGTGCTGCAATTCGCGATAGCGGCGGAACTCACGGGACGGTTCTCGCTCGCGACGGCAGCAGGCGACTTCGCCGTGATGGCTTTGGGTGGCGTGGCCGTCGGCGCCTTTGTCGGCTATGTGTTCGGCATGTTCCGCCGGCGCCTCGTTCGGTGGAGCGACGAGGTCGATCCGGCGAGCCAGGTGGCCTTGTTGCTCTTGCTTCCCTTTGCCGCCTATTTGCTCGCGGAACATTTCGGCGTGTCGGGAATCCTCGCCGCCGTCGCCGCGGGCATGACCATGAACTACACCGATGTGCTCAAGGGCGGCTATGTCGCGACGCGCATGCAGAACGGCGCGGTGTGGTCGATGGTGGAATTCACCTTCAACGGGCTGATCTTCCTCCTGCTCGGCCTGCAGTTGCCGGGCATCGTCGACGGCGCGAAGAACGACCTGGTCCAGGCGGGTGGTGGGCCGATGTGGCACCTGCCTGCGTACGTGGTCGCCATCACCCTGGCGCTCGTCGTCTTGCGTTTCATCTGGGTATGGGTGTCGTTGCGCTTCATGCTGATGCGTGCGCTGCATCGCGGCGAGAAGCGTCCGAAGGTGGGTACGCGACTGGTCTGGACCACGGCACTGGCGGGTGTGCGTGGAGCCATCACCATGGCCGGCGTGCTTTCGTTGCCGCTTATGAAAAGCGATAGCGTGCCGTTCCCCGTGCGCGACCTGATGGTCCTCCTCGCCACCGGCGTCATCCTTTGCACGTTGCTGTTCGGTGCGATCGGGTTGCCGCTGTCCGTGAAGGGACTGAAGATTCCGGGCGAAGATCCGCGTGTGCGTGAGGAGCGCAAGGCGCGGGCGCTGACCGCGGAAGCGGCGTTGCGCGGCATCTCGGGTGAGCAGCAGCGCGTGGAGGACAGTGGCGACGAGAACGCTGTTGCCCTGGCCTCGCGCGTTGCAGCGCGCGTCATGGCGGATTACCAACAGCGGCTCGAGGCCGCTGGCGACGAGGGCGACGTTCCGGAGAAGGCGCGGGCCGAGGCGGGCACGGAACGCGTGATGAGGCTGGCCGCGCTACGTGCGGAGCGGCGCGAGCTGTATGCCCTGCGCCGCAGTCACGAGATCAACGACGAAACCTTGCAAACATTGTTGCGTGAGGTGGACCTTGCCGAGGCGGCGTTGACGGGGTTGCACTCGGGCTGACGATCCAGGGGTATTGTGGGGAGCCCGCTTTTCGGTCGGCTCCCACCAGGTCGCTGGCGAGGTCGGTTACCGAGGGGTGGCTGCCACTGGGGGCGAGCGGTCAGGTGGTGAGGTGGAAGAAGGCCTCCGTCGTACGCACGCTTGCTTCGGCCAATGCCTCGCGCGTCTCCCCGCGATCCCTCGCCACCTCGTCGCGGATGTGCGCCAGGTACATCGGTTCGTTGCGGCGGTCCTTCGGCATCGGCCGGATCGTGCGCGGGAGCAGGTAGGGCGCATCGGTTTCCAGCATCAGCCGGTTCGCCGGAATCGTCTTCACCAGTTCGCGCAGGTGCGCACCCCGGCGTTCATCGCAGATCCATCCGGTGATACCGATGTGGCAGTCCAGGTCGAGATAGTCGCGCAATGCTTCGCCGGTATCGGTGAAGCAATGCACCACGGCCGCGGGGACGCGATCACGATACCGCTTCAGGATGGCGAGGAAGTCGTGATGGGCGTCGCGTTGGTGAAGGAACAAGGGCTTCCCCACCTCGACGGCAATCTTCAGTTGACGTTCGAACACCTCCCGCTGGACGTCCCTCGGCGAATAATTGCGGTTGTAGTCCAGCCCGGTTTCACCGACCGCACGAACTTCCGGCTCCTTCGCCAGCCGGCGCAGCAGTTCATGGGTTTCCTCGTCGTAGTCGATCGCGTGGTGGGGATGCACACCGGCAGTCGCGTAGAGACGTCCGGGATAGGTGCGGGCGAGGTCGAGGGCATGCGTGCTCCCCTCACGTGAAGCGCCGGTGACGATCATCTTCCCTACGCCGTGGGCGGTCGCACGGGCCAGCACATCGTCAAGATCTTGACGAAAGGAATCGTGGGTAAGGTTGGCGCCTATGTCGATCAAGTCCATGATTTTTTTCGCTTTGAGCTCGTTGTTTTAAAGATGTAACAAGACGTTATTGTCGCGCAAGGCCATGAATTGAAAACTTATCCAGGCGTCTGATCATCGTTTGCACGGGGTTTCCCGCACGCGCGTGTGGATGACACGGAAATTTGCGTCAAACGATTGACGTTCGCATTTTCCTGCTGCTACGTTCCAACGACCGCCGTCAATAAGACGACGCGCAGGAGGGCGCAAGAAGGATCTCGATTCGACCTTTTCGCAGGGGACGTCCGCCAGGACATCAAAAGGGAAGACGACCGGCAATCGGCCGTCCGCCAGCAGTACCACGGGCAAGGGGTAGTGCAGATGGTAAATCGTTCGATCGCACCATGTCGCCGCGGCAATGCCATGCACCGGGGCACCACCACGTCATGAATCGTCACCGCTGGCGCTTGCGCGCCGGCGGGCAGGGATTGGCGTTGAGGGGAACGTCGAATCCTCGAGTGTTTACGCCGGCGAGGGGGTCTTCGCCGGTGGGCGTGCAGGGAGGGGTCCCGGCGCCGCACTAGGGAGGTATGGGTAATGACTTCACGATCACTGGCACAGGCCTTGGGTCTCGTGCTGACGGGCATCTTCACGGTGGCGGGAGCGGCACATGCCGCCGACACGCCGCACGCGACCCAGCCGCGGACCGTCATGGTCCAGGGCGTCCAGGTCGCCATCGATCCTTCGACCGGCCGCCTCCGCGAACCGACGGCGGCCGAACGCGCAGCTCTTTCGAAGGCCTTCCAGGTCCGTTCCAGCCGGGCTGCCTCGCTGTCGGCGCAGCCGCGCACGGCGGCCGATGCGAAATCCACGTTCCGCACGGTGAGCCTCGGCAACGGCGTCCGCGCCAAGGCCGTGCGCGTGCCACAGGAACTGATGAGCAGCGTCGTGGCCGAACGCGCGCCCGACGGAACGCTCAGCGTGCACCACGACGACCATGGCGTGCAGGCCGCGCCGAAGGCGCCGGAGGTGACCCGATGATCCGCCGCACTCTCCTCTTCACCGCGCTCGCCGCGGCCGGCCTGTTCACCACGGTCGGGACCCAGGCCGCCGAGATCAAGATCGTCAACCAGGACGTCGGCACCGGCCAGGGTCTCGACGACCCGACGCCAGCCGCACCGGTCGGCGGCAATCCCGGCACCACGGTCGGCAAGCAGGCGCTGAACGTCTACCAGTTCGCCGCCGATATCTGGGGCGCCGTGTTGCAGAGCGACGTCACGATCGTGAACAACGCGACCTTCGAGCCGCTGTCGTGCGATGCCACCTCGGGCGTGCTCGGTTCCTCCGGCACCACGTACATCTTCTATTTCGACGACACCAGCACGTTGCCGCCTGGCGCCGTGCGCAATACCTGGTACCACTCGGCGCTGTTCGATGCCCTGACCCACGAAGACGGCGTGCCGGGCGAAGCCGATATCCAGAGCCAGTTCAACGGTGCGCTGGGCACGCCTGGATGCCTCGAGGGTTCACGCTGGTACTTCGGCCTGGATGGCAAGACGCCGGCGGGCTCGATCAACTTCCTCAACGTCGTGCTCCACGAAATGGCGCATGGCCTGGGCTTCTCCGGCTTCAACAGCCTGACCACCGGTTCGCCGTATGTCGGCGACGACGGCGTGGCGCGTCCGGACATCTATTCCACCTTCGTCTTCAACGACACGCAGATGAAGAAGTGGTACGACCTCACGCCCGCGCAGCGCGTCACGGCGGCGCTGGACGACGGCAAACTCGTGTTCACCGGCGCCACCGTGAAGGCGGAGGCACCGCTGGCTCTCGGAACGCCGAATGTCTTCCGCGTGACGGCACCGGCCGCGGCGGCGGGCGACTACGGTTATTCGCAGGCCGCATTCGGCCCGACGGCGACCTCGTCCAACTTCACCGGCAGCGTGGTCCAGGCCTCGCCCGCCGACGGTTGCGCGGCGATCACCAATGGCTCGGCGATCGCGGGCAAGATCGCGTTGATCGACCGCGGCACCTGCGACTTCACCGTGAAGACGCTCAACGCGCAGGCGGCCGGCGCGTCCGCCGTACTCATCGCCAACAACCAGGCCGGGGCGATCACGCCGGGAGGCACACCCGCTTCGCCGGTGAACATTCCGGTGATCGCGGTGAGCCAGGTCGATGGCAACACGCTGAAGGCGAACCTCACCGGCCTGACCGGCGCGGTGGGAACGGGCACCGGCCTTGCCGGTACCGACGCACAGGGCAACGTCCAGCTGTATGCGCCGACCGTGCTTGCCCAGGGCTCGTCGTTCTCGCACTACGACACGCGCCTGACTCCGAACGCGATCATGGAATACGCGATCAGCCAGGATCTCGTCGGCCAGATCGACGTCGACCTGACGCCCGCGCTGTTCCAGGACATCGGCTGGGGCCTCAACCGCACGTCGCAGAAGCTGCTCACCTGCGATACCGGCATCCCGACCCTCGTCCCGGGCGGCGTGATCGTCGGCGCCAACGTGATCGCCAATGCACAGATCCTCGCCGGTGCCGCCGCGAGTGTCGGTGACTACCGCACAGCCGTGCATGCCTATGCCGGCCAACTCGCCACCGATGGCCTCATCACGGCAGGCCAGGCCACCAGCCTCAACGCGTGCCTCTCCGACGCGGAAACGCAGTCGCAGTACGACGCGTGGGGTCCGCCGCCCGCACCTCCTGGCATCGTGCTGAGCAACAACACCGCACTGGGCAACCAGAAGGGTGCGGCCGGTGCGAGCACCGTCTATCTCCTGACGGTACCGGCCAACGCGAAGACGCTGACCCTGCGCACCTTCGGTGGCTCGGGCGACGTGTCGATCTCGGTGACCGACCCCAGCGGCAAGGTGAAGGACCAGCCGAACCGCCCCGGCAACAGCGAACCGTTCACGGCAGGCAAGCCGGCGGCCGGAACATGGACGCTGACCGTGAAGGGAGTCAAGGCGTACTCGGGCGTAAGCGTCCTGGGTGCGTACACGCTCTGACGCATGACATGGAAGAGGCCCCGGTTCGCCGGGGCCTCGACCGTGACGCGCCCGCCATGCGGGCGAGGGACTCATACCAAACACGTTCGAGCGGCCGGCGTCATGCGCCGGCCATAGGGATACATCGTCCGCCGCGGTCGCGACGGACTGGCGGAGGGCCGCGCGCCGCGCGCCCGCGCATCGATCGCTCATATGCGGACATCTGGGAGGAAGGCTGACGTGAACACCATTTACAGCAAGGTCTGGAACAAGACGCTCGGGATACTGGTCGTGGCTTCGGAGCTGGCTCGGGCCAGCGGCAAAGGCGGCGCGTCACGACGCGTGCGCGCCGCATTGGCCGCGCTTCCACTGGCTGCCGGCGCGATGCTGGCGCTGGGCAGCGCACCGGCGCACGCAGGCAACGTATGCGGTGGCTACCTGTTCGGCATCCAGGGCAAGGCGCCGGTCGCCAAGGGCGACGATGCGTTCGCTTGTGGCACTTCCAGCAAGGCAGCGGGCGACTACAGCACGGCGGTCGGCACGGCGGCGAACAGCAGCGGCGCCTATAGCGTCGCACTGGGACAGAACGCGCAGTCCGCCGGCATCTATGCGACGGCGTTGGGCCAGAACGCTCGCGCCGTCGGTACGGACAGTGTCGCGGTCGGCGAGTCCTCCTATGCGAGCGGGTCGGCCAGTTCGGCATTCGGCACGGATTCGCGCGCCACGGCGAAGAACTCCGTCGCCCTCGGTGACGGATCGATCGCCGATCGCGCCAACTCGGTGTCGATCGGCAAGATCAATGAAGAACGTCAGCTGGTGAATGTCGCCGACGGCACGCAGGCGACCGATGCGGTCAACAAGCGGCAACTGGACAAGGTCTCGTCGTCGGTCGGCGGCGTGTCGGCTCGCGTGGACACGCTGTCCACCCGCGTCGATGGCGTGTCGACGCAAGTGAACCAGCTTGCCGACGATGTCAGCGATGCCACGCATTACTTCAAGGCGAACGGCAGCGGCGACGGAAGCGACGACGCGCAGGCCACGGGCGATTACGCCACGGCGTCCGGTTCGGGTGCCTATGCCGGCGCGACGGGCGCGAGCGCGTTCGGTTCCGGTGCGGTGGCGACGCAGCAGTTCGCCACGGCGAGCGGCTATGGCTCGGTGGCATCGGGACAGAACAGTGCCGCCTACGGTTCGGGTGCGCAGGCATCCGCCAACGGCGCGACGGCGATCGGCGGGCAGGCGCTGGACGAGGACGGCAATCCGTTGATCACGTA
>NZ_JAUSSK010000001.1 GCF_030812295.1 Luteibacter jiangsuensis | reverse complement strand
GCTTTTTGGGCGTCTCGCGGGGTCTGTTGCGGCGGCCGCGCCCCAAACGGGGGGGGGGGGGGGGGGGTTGGGGGGGGGGGGGGGGGGGCGGCCCCCCCCCCCCCCCCCCCCCCCCCCCCCCGCGACGATCACGACGCGCGGCCCGCGAACTCGCCGGTAAGCGTGTTCACCGTGACCTTCTCGCCGGTGGTGATGTATTCCGGCACCTGCACCTCGATGCCGGTCTGCAGGGTGGCCGGCTTGGTGCGCTTGGTGGCGCTGGCTCCCTTCAGTTCCGGCGCGGTATCGGTGACGACAAGGACCACCGAGGTGGGCACCTGGAGGCCGACCGGCGCATCGTCGATCACCTGCACGAAATATCCTTCCAGGTCCTCCACGACGTAGCCGGCGTTGTCGCCGACCACCTCGGGACCGAGGACGTACTGCGTATAGTCCTCGTCGTCCATGAAGACGAACGCGTCGCCGTCCATGTACGAGAACTTCGCCTGGCGGCGACTGAGTTCGACTTCCTTCAACTCGTCGTCGGCGCGCAGGCTGAGGTCGTACTTGCGATTGCCGGGAATGGAGTAAAGGGTGAAGCGGAAGGTGACGTTGCCGCCGCGCGCGGTGGGCGCGCTGCGTTCGATGTCACGGACCTGGTACACGGTGCCATCGTTCTCGACGACGTTACCCTTCTTTACTTCGGATGCTTTCATGGGGTTCGACTTGGAGTGGATTATTTCGGGGCGAGACGCACGGCGCCGTCGAGGCGGATCGTCTCGCCGTTGAGGTAACGGCTGGTGAGGATGAAGGCCACGGTGTCGGCGAACTCTTCCGGCCTGCCCAGGCGCGACGGGAACGGAATCGACGCGGACAGGGATTCCTGCACCTGCGGCGGCATGCCGTCGACCATCGGTGTCCAGAAGATGCCGGGTGCGATCGTGTTGACGCGGATGCCGAAGCGCGACAGTTCGCGCGCCATCGGCAGGGTCATGCCCACCACGCCGCCCTTGGAGGCGGAATAGGCGGCCTGCCCGATCTGTCCCTCGTAGGCGGCGACCGAGGCCGTGTTGACGATCACGCCGCGCTCGCCGTCTTCGCCGGCCGCATTCGCCTGCATGAGTTGCGCGGCGGCCTTGGCGACGTTGAAACTGCCCACGAGGTTGACCATCACGGTGCCGGTGAACGTGGACAAGGGCATGGGGCCTTCCTTGCCGAGTACGCGTCCGGCTCCCAGGATGCCCGCGCAGTTCACGACCACGTTCAGGCCTCCCATCGCTTCGCGCGCCGCGCCGACGTTGGTCGCCACGTTCTCCTCGGAGGTGACGTCGGTGCGCTGGAACGTGGCGAGAGGGCCCAGGGCGGAGGCCGCGGCCTGGCCCTTTTCCTCGTTGACGTCGAAGAGCGCCACCTTCGCGCCGGCGGCGACGAGACGTTGGGCGACGGCGTGCCCCAGACCGGATGCGCCGCCGGTGATGACGGCCCTGACCTGTTCGAGCTGCATGAAGACTCCGCTGGTGCGACTGACAAAGAGGCACATCTTAGCCGAGGGTGCCGCCGATGGCTTTGTGCATCGGCACACGAACGTGCGACGTGGTCAGGACGCGGCAAGGAACGCATGCAGTGCGTTCGATTCCACCAGCCCGGCGAAGGGAACCACCGCGGGTGGGGGCGTGGCCGGTTCGGCCAGGAACAGGCTCCATACGCCCACGTCCCACCACCGGCCGAGCTTGTAGCCGGCTTTCGGCCAGACGCCGGCCGGCGCGAAGCCCATGGATTCGTGCATCGTCACGCTGGGATCGCCGGGAAGCGTGATCACGCCGACGGCCTGGTTGATGCCCTGCAGGCGCATGGTCCCGAGCAACGCGCCGTAGAGACGGCGGGCGATGCCACGGCGGCGGGCTTTCTCGTGCACGTAGATGGACGTCTCGGCGATCCAGTCGTAGGCGGCGCGTTCGCGGAAGCGGCCTGCGTAGGCATAGGCGATCACGTCGCCTTGTTCTTCCCAGACCAGCCAGGGATGATTCGCCAGCTTGCCGCGGATGCGCCCACGCATGGCTTCTTCCCCGGGAAGCTCGGTCTCGAACGTGATGGCGCTGCTCTCCACGACGGGAGCGTAGATGGCATGGCAGGCGGCGGCGTCCGCCTCGACGGCGATACGGATCACAGGGGCTTCTCCATGAAGATGCTGGAGGGTTGGGCGCCATGCTCTCCGAACGGGCGGCAGCGGCGGTAGCCCGAGCGCTCGTACAGTTCGATGGATTCGGTCTGCGCGGTGCCGGTCTCGAGTTTCACGATCTTTCCGCCGTTGGCGCGTATCTGTTGCTCGAGCGCCTCGAGCATCTGCTTGCCGAGTCCCATGCCACGGCAGGCGGGAAGCACGTACATGTATTTCAGTTCGACGTAGTCACCGTGGTCCACTCCCGCACCGCACGCCAGTGGAATGCCGTCGACACGCGCCGTCATGAAGGTGGTATGCGGCTGCCGCAGGCTTTCCACGCTTGCCGACGGTGGCGGAAGGTGCCGGTCGAGATCCGAGAGGTAGCCGTGCAACTGCTCGATCAGCGGAAGCACATCGTCGCGGCCGGGATCGTCGATGGCGAAAACCAGCGATGGCGGTGTCGGCGCGACGATGAGGTCGCCGTCGTTGAGGTTGCGCAGGAAAAAGCGGTCGCAGCTGAAGTGGCCGGTGCCGCCCATGGGCGCGTCGATGCGGGTGAACCCGTGGCGAAGGTAAAGCGTCTGCGCGGCGTCCATGCCGGTGAGGGTCTCCAGGTAGCAGCGTGAGAAGCCGGCGCGTCGCGCGGCATCCAGGCAGCGCCGGATCAGCTGCGACGCGGCACCCGTGCCTCGGGCCTCGCGCAGGAAATACATCTTGCGCAGCTCGCAGGTCTCGGCGTCGCCGCCCTCCAAGGGGGCGATACCGCCACCGCCGATCGCGTGCCCGTCCTTTTCGACCACGAAATAAGCGGTGCGCGGCAGCGAATAAGCCTGGGACATCCTGTCCACCTCGGCATCGTGGATGGCGAAACCGGGCCCGTCCGCGCCGAATTCCGGCATGACGGTGCGAATGACGGCGGCGATGTCGGCATCGTCGCGAGGCTCGATCGGGCGGATGAGATAGTCGGCAGGCATACATGGATGCTGCCATGAAACCCGCTCACGTGGGAGCCGCTCAGGCCGTCCGGGCCCGGGTGACGCGGCTCGCGGTTTCCTTGCCCAGCCGCCCGGCCAGCCAGGCCCCGGTTTCGATCAGTTTGTCGAGGTCGATGCCCGTCGTCATGCCCATGCCATGCAGCATGTAGACCACGTCTTCACTGGCGACATTTCCGGTGGCGCCCTTTGCATAGGGGCAACCACCCGTGCCGGACACGGCGCTGTCCACCACGCGAACGCCTTCGTCGAGGCAGGTGAGGATGTTCGCGAGCGCCTGGCCGTAGGTATCGTGGAAATGGACGGCCAGGGCGCTCATGGGCACCTCGCTGGCGACGGCGCGCAACATGTCGCGCGCCTTCACCGGCGTGCCCACGCCGATCGTGTCGCCGAGGGATATCTCGTGGCAGCCCAGGTCGTGCAGGCGGCGCGCGACGCGGACCACGTCGGCCACCGGGACCTCGCCCTGGTATGGGCAACCGAGCACCGTCGACACGTAACCGCGCACGGCGACGCCGTCCGCGCGGGCGCGTTCGAGCACGGGCATGAAGCGGTCGATGGACTCGTCGATCGACGCGTTGATGTTGGCGCGGTTGAACGCCTCGGAAGCCGCGGTGAACACGGCCACTTCGCCGGCGCCGGCTTCGCGCGCCCGTTCGTAGCCTTGCAGGTTCGGCACGAGCACCGGATAGACCACGCCGGGCGCCTTGCGGATGCCACGAAATACCTCGGCGGCGTCCGCAAGCTGGGGTACCCACTTCGGACTGACGAAGCTGGTGGCCTCGATGGTGGCAAGGCCCGTGGCGGAGAGGCGGTCGATCAGTTCGATCTTCACCGCCGCGGGCAAGAGAGCCTTTTCGTTCTGCAAGCCGTCGCGAGGGCCGACTTCGACGATGCGGACGTGATTCGATGCGTTCATGCGGGTTTCCATCAGGCCGTTTCCGTGAAGCGGACGAGGATCGCATCGGCGTCCACGAAGTCGCCTTGCGCGGCGGATACGGACTCGATCGTACCGGCACGGGGCGCCTTCAAGGCCAACTCCATCTTCATCGCTTCCATCACCAGCAATTCCTGGCCTTCCTCGACCACATCTCCGGCCGTGGCGCGGACCAGCACGATGCGTCCCGGCATCGGGGCGACGAGGTGGCGGGCGCCTGGGGAAGCCTCGCCGGCCCACGCATAGGCGGGAGCGCGTTCGAAGGTCCAACGTCGGCCCTCGTCGTCGTGCAAGCGGATGCGCGTGCCTTCCATCGACAGGGGGACACGCCGTGCCCGGCCGTCGAACCGGGCGGACAAGATGCCGTCGCCCAGGCGCGCACCCGCCACGGTGCACGAATGGTCCCCCTGGTGGAGGACGTAGTGGCCGTCGTGTCCGTGCGCGTCGATTTCGTGGCGGCATTCGCCTTCCATCAGGGCGACCACGCGCTTTCCAGGATGGCCCAGGCGCCATGCATCGGCGCTGGCCCACGGCGAATGAGGGTCGCCCGCGGCCACGGCCGGCGCGGACTCGTCGGCGAGCAGGACGGCCGTGGCGGCGGCGAAACACTCGAGGTCGCCCGCCCGCGTGGTGCCCATCAGGAACTCGTCGAGATGGCGGTCGAGGTAGCCGGTGTCGATGCGGCCTTCCACCACCGCGGGGTGGCGGGCAAGGCGCTCGAGGAAGGCCACGTTCGACTTCGGTCCGGCGATGTCGGTCTGGGCGAGTGCCTCGCGCAGGCGTTCGAGCGCCTTTGCGCGGTCGCGATCGTGGACGATGAGCTTGGCGATCATCGGGTCGTAGAAAATCGTTACCGTGTCGCCGGCGACCACGCCGGCATCCAGGCGCACATGCCTCGATGGCGAGGGCAATGCCAGCGCCGCAAGGCGTCCGGAGCCCGGCAGGAAGTTCGCTTCGGGGTCTTCGGCGTACAGGCGCACCTCGATCGCGTGGCCGCTGGCCCGGACATCCTCCTGGCGAAGTGGCAGGGGCTCGCCGTGTGCCACGCGCAGCTGCCATTCGACCAGGTCGAGACCGAGGGTTTCCTCGGTGACCGGATGCTCCACCTGCAGGCGAGTGTTCATCTCCATGAAGAAGAATTCGCCATCCTGGCCGACGATGAATTCGACGGTGCCCGCGCCCACGTAGTCCACCGCCCGCGCGGCCGCGACAGCCGCCGCTCCCATCCGCGCACGGCGCTCCTCGTCGAGGAAGGGAGAAGGCGTCTCTTCGAGCACCTTCTGGTAGCGGCGTTGCGCGGAGCACTCGCGTTCGTTGAGGTGGATGATGTTGCCGTGACTGTCGCCAAACACCTGGAACTCGATATGTCGCGGATGCCCGACATATCGTTCGAGGATCACTCGCGTGTCGCCGAAGGCATTCGCCGCTTCGCGCTGAGCCGAGGCAAGCGCATCGGCAAAGCCGGCCGCGTCGCGCACGATACGCATGCCCTTGCCGCCGCCGCCCGCGGCGGCCTTGATCATGAGCGGAAACCCGGTCCTGGTGGCTTCGGCGGCAAGGTGCGCCGGCTCCTGGTCTTCCCCGTGGTAGCCGGGCACCAGCGGCACGGCGTGTTTCTCCATCAGCGCCTTCGCGGCGGCCTTGGAGCCCATCGCATCGATGCTTTCGGGGCGGGGTCCGATGAAGACGATGCCGGCGGCGGCGCAGGCCCTGGCGAAATCCGTGTTCTCGGAAAGGAAGCCGTAACCGGGATGGATGGCCTGGGCACCGCTACGCCGCGCCACGTCCAGGATGGCCTCGCCGCGCAGGTAGGACTCCGCCGGCCGGGGGCCGCCGATCGGCCAGGCCTCGTCCGCCAGGCGCACGTGCTGGGCGTCGGCGTCGGCCGTGGAATAGACGGCGACGGTGCGGATGCCCAGGCGGCGGCAGGTCCGGATCACGCGGCAGGCGATCTCGCCACGATTGGCGATCAGAATGCAGTCGAACATGCGGCTCCCGTCGGGGTTTCGGAGGGGGATGGGAAAAGCGGGAAAGCTAGCAGATCGCGGCCTCGCGGCGGGTTGCGGCGCAGCATCCGGGGCGCCGCGGATTTGCAGTACGCGGACGGGTCGCCTAGCCTTGGAGGTCCCGGAGGGCATCCACGTCTTCCCTTATCCCCTCCAGAGCGAGAATTTAATTCATGCAGATCGCCGATCGACACGCCGTTTCCTTCCATTACACGCTGACCGACGACCAGGGCAACGTCATCGATAGCTCGGACGGACGTGAGCCGCTGGCCTACATCCATGGCGAAGGCCATATCGTGCCGGGCCTGGAAAAGGCACTGGAAGGCCGTTCGGCCGGTGACCAGTTCAAGGTCGACGTGGCACCGGAAGAAGGCTATGGCCCGCGCCACGCGGAATTGATCCAGGTGGTGCCGCGCGCGGCATTCCAGGGCGTGGAAGACCTCCAGCCGGGCATGCAGTTCCAGGGTCGCAACGACCAGGGCAGCATCAACGTGACCGTGAGCAAGATCGAGGGCGACAACGTCACCGTCGACGGCAACCACCCGCTCGCCGGCCAGACGCTGCACTTCGCCATCGAGATCACCAACGTCCGCGAGGCGAGCGACGAAGAACTGTCGCACGGCCACGTCCACGGCGAAGGCGGCCACCACCACTGATCGTCCGTTGATCCAGCCCTGTGGGGGCACTCCCGATAGGGCTGGATCAATACCAATCGAGCAACGACACGCCGAGGCCTAGGTACGTCGCCCTGTGGTTGTAGTCGATCAGGCTCTCGCCGTAGCCATTGAATATCTCGAGGTAGCCGCGCAGGTTGCCCGCCACCGGGAAACTCCACGTCCCGCGCAACGACCCGTGCGAGCGGTCCCCGCCACGGAATGAATGGCGCGCGGTCAGGCCGAATTCCTGTCGGCCCACCTCATGCACCACCTGTATCTCCCCCCGGCCCATATAGTCCTGGATGTCGGGATTGTCGTCGTCCTTGCGATCTTCCGGAATGCGCCACCATGGTCGCAGCATGATCGTCCAGCCTTCGCGCTCCAGGCCGATGTCGGCGATCACGCGATTCCAGCTGCGCGAGAGCGGATCGGCGCGTCCGTTGGACTGGTGGTTGATGCCGATGCCGGCGAGGCGGCCCGTCCAGCCCAGCACCTGGTAGTTCGTATTGAATACCAGCATGGCCTCCGGCTCGTAGTTCGTCTCGCGGAAGGGGCGCGAATTGTCAGGGTTGTAGACCTGCCATCGCGACGACTGCGTATAGCCGACCCAGACATCGCCGTTGTCGTCGAAGAGGTTTTCCGCGACCTTGGTTTTCAGGCTGATCTGGAACTTGGCCTCGACGCTCTGGAGTTCCTGCGGTGTCGTGACCGTGTGGTCCGGAGCGGGACTATGCGGCGTGGTGTTCTGCTTCGTGGTGCCGAAGAATGGCAGCGCATACGTGGGTTTGTATCCGCGCAGGTTGAAGGTGCCGAGCTTGGATTCGGGTGAGAGTTCCCAGCGGCTGTCGAGCAGCGAGAGCGGCTTGGCGACACCACCCGAATTGCGCGTGGCCAGGTCGACGCTGATTGATTCCCCGTCGCGGTCTTCCTTCTTCACGGCCTGTGGCAACTGGTCGCGACCCACGGCCTTGTCGTAGCAGAGAAGGCGCTGCGAATCGGTTTCGATGCCGGCGCAGGCACGGATATCGATGGGGCTCGGGTTCTGCGCAAATGCGAGGCCCGTGTGCAGGCACGCGTAGGCGCCGAGGGCGCCGGCGGCGCGGAATGGCTTCATGTTGGTGTGACTCCCTGCGAGCCGGGCTGGCACCGGCGAGGGAGAAGTGTAGCGGCCGCGAGCGTGGGAAAAACGTGCAGCGGTACGCGTCGCAACAGCCCGGCTCGGAGTTTCCAGCCCGGAGCCGGGCGCGAGATGCTTACTGTCCGCTGGCTCCCGACTTGCTCACCCAGCGTTGGTACTCGGCCTTTGAGATTTTTCCATCGCGGTTGCTATCCGCGTACTGGAAATCATTGGCCAGCAGGGGATAGGCGGAGGCCTGCTCCTCGCTGATCGAGCCTTTGCCGCCGGCGAGCGTGGCGAAATCCGGCGCGGGTCCGGCCGGCTTCGCCGGCGCGGGGCCACTGTTCACGGTGACCTGGCCCTGCGGCGTCGAGAGGGTCGTGCCAGGCGCGCCTCCCTCGGTGCCCGGAGCGGGGGGCGGCAACGGCGCGTTCGCCGGAGGGGGCGGAGGCGGGGTGGCTTCGCCCGGTGGCGGAGGCGGGACCTGTCCCGGCGGCGGGGCGTTCTGGGCGATTGCCGCGCCTGCCAGCAACAGCGATGCGCCGAGGGCGACGGCGCGAACTTGCTTCTTCATCGAAAGCCTCCTTTCGTCAGCTAGGGGAACGCACCGAACGCGTCAGCGCACGGCATCATTGCCCACGCTAGCAAGGGGCGATTTAATGGCGGCCCAATTGCGATAAGGCCTCCACCGTGTCGTCACGCGTAACCGACGCTGCCTCCACGGGCGACGTGCTTCGTCTCTCATCCCGCTCCGCCCAGCTCATGCACCTCGCCGCGCAGGGTTTGCTGAAGCGGGGTACCCGCAAGGCGCGCAAGCCCGATGTGGCAACAATCATCGCGCGGATGGGATTGCTGCAGATCGACACGATAAACGTCGTCGCACGCAGCCCCTATATGGTCTTGTTCTCGCGCCTCGGTGGCTACCGCAACGAATGGCTCGACGAGACCCTGGCCGAGGGGCTCATCGCTGAATGCTGGGCTCATGAGGCGTGTTTCGTTCCCTCCGGCCAGTTCCACTACCACCGTGACTACCGATCGGGGCGCGCGGGCCACTGGGCGCACAAGAGCGCCGAACGCACCCATGCCGAGGCGCGCACCGACATGGATGCGCTGCTGGAGCGGATTCGCCGGGAAGGCCCCCTGCGTGCCGCCGATTTCGAGCGTGACGCTCCGGCAAGCAAGGGCTGGTGGGGCTGGAAACCGGAGAAGCGCTGGCTCGAGGCATGGTTCGCACTGGGCCGGCTCATGGTGGCGCGCCGGGAGCGTTTCCAGCGGGTCTACGACCTTGCCGAGCGGGTGACCGCCCATTGGCCCGAGCCTCCGCCCCCCGGCACCCAGGACGAGGCGGCCGTGCGCCGCTATTTCATCATCGAAAGCATGCGTGCGCTCGGTATCGCGAAGGCACGCTGGATAGCGGATTACTTCCGCCTGCGTCCGCGCGTGACGGACGAGGAACTGGTGCCGATGCTGGCCGATGGGTCACTGATACGGATAGCTGTCGACGGCTGGGACGAGCCGGCCTACGTGCATCGCTCGCACGCGTCGCTGCTCGACGAGGCAGTGCGGGGAAGCCTGCGGGCGACGCGGACCACGTTGCTATCCCCCTTCGATCCCGTCGTCTGGGATCGCGCTCGGGCGATGGACCTGTTCGGTTTCGAATACACGATCGAGTGCTATACGCCCGCGCCGAAGCGCAAGTATGGCTACTACGTGCTCCCCATCCTGCATCGTGGCCGGCTGGTCGGGCGCCTGGATGCGAAAGCCCACCGCCAGGGCGGCTTGTTCCAGGTCCTGGGCATCTGGCTGGAGCCAGGCGAGGCCCTTTCCCCGGTGCTCGTGGAGGGGCTGGCCCTGGCGATCGACGAATGCGCCGCCTGGCATGGCACGCCTCGCGTCGTGGTGGAGCGAAGCCAGCCCCGGGGGCTGGCTTCGCTCATCGGCAAGGCCTTGTCCGGCTGATCAGCGGGTGGAGGCGGGGGCGGGCACGTCCGAGCACGACTTGCCGTGCAGCGCCTCCTTGAGCTGGTTGGCCAGCGACGTGCAGCGGTTCGCCAACTGGTCGCGCATGTCGGCATCCTGCGACTGCCGCAGCAGACTGGTCCGCATGAGCTCGTAGCGGCTTTCGATCTGGTCGCGGGCGTAGATGCCCGCGGCGAGGTGGCAGCTCTTGTAGCTGGCCAGGTACTCGTCGCAGGACGCGATGCCGGTGTTGTCGGGCAGGGGAGCCTGCTTGCCGCTCGCACCCGTGCGGCTGCCGCCACTTTTTGGGGCGGCGCTCGTCGAGGTCGTGGAGGTGGTGGCCCGGGTACCACCGCCTGCCGTGGCGGTCGAACTCACGGTGCGGCTGGTGGTGGGTTCCGGCTTGGTCTTGTGGTCCGAGCAGGCGGCCAGCGCGAGGGCGCCGATCAGGAGTGGGGCAATGCGGATCATGGAGCGGTTCATGGGTCGTCGGTCCCCTTGGCGAGCGTGGACGGATGGTAGCCAAAGTCGCACCGCTAGTGCGACGCGGGGCAAGGATGTCCCCAACCGGGGTGAAATCCACGTCAGCGATGGGGGAGCCCGGGGGCAATTCAGGGTCATCGCTATTTCCTTCAGGTACGGGTATAGTCTCCGGACTGTGTTTGCCGGGGTCATAGAGTTATGTTGACCCGATGCAGCTGATCACGTATCCGCAACATCGCTTCGCTCCTCGCGTTTCCTTGCACACCAGTAATGCGGCGACTTACAACAAGTCGCTGGTTTCATTCGTAAATCGTATTGGAGTGTTTCTATGTCGGATCGTGAGATCGGCACCGTCAAGTGGTTCAACGATGCAAAGGGTTTTGGCTTCATTTCGCGTGAAGCTGGCCCGGACGTGTTCGTCCACTTCCGCGCTATCCAGAGCAATGGCTTCAAGTCCCTTGCCGAAGGCCAGAAGGTCTCCTTCAAGGTCGTGAATGGCCAGAAGGGCTTGCAGGCTGAGGAAGTCCAGGCCGCTTAATCGGCCGGGGCAACCCAAGTTTTGCGAAAAGCCGGGCGGCAACGCCCGGCTTTTTTTGTTTTTCGCGCAAGATCGGGCAGTACTTCGCGATTCGGGCCCGACCAGAACCTTTTTAGGTTCTTTTTCGTCGGTCGATCGAGCCGGGATTCGGATTTCCAGGCTCCTTCACGCTTTTCTGCGTGATCGACGTCAAAAAATCGTCTCCTGTAGGGGTTCCCCTACAGAACTTCCGAAAAATGTGGTTATTATCTGGGCTACTGTGTCTGCGCGGTCACGAGAGTGACCCGATGTAAGCGAGCAGTCTGACGCTCCATCGCTTCACCCGGTCCTGCATTCCCAGTAAGTCGCCGGCTTGCGAGCCGGTTTTCGAGTGTTGGATAGAGGTGTGTGTGATGGCAACAGGTACTGTGAAGTGGTTCAACGACGCCAAGGGCTTTGGCTTCATCACTCAGGATGAAGGTGGTCCGGACGTATTCGTGCATTTCCGTTCGATCCAGGGCAGCGGCTTCAAGTCGCTGCAGGAAGGTCAGAAGGTGGAATACAAGGTGACCCAGGGCCAAAAGGGCCCGCAGGCGGACGACGTCGTTCCGAAGTGATTTGTTCGGGCCGGCTCGCGCCGCCCGTTCTTGCATGACTTCCGCTCCTTCGGCGCAGCTGCGCCGGGGGGGCTTTTGCGTGCCCTGCGGAGTCCCCCATGACCACCATCCCCATCGACGGCAAGCCGCGCGATCTCGGCAACGGATTCGTCGTTCGGCGCATGCTTCCCCACCTGAAGGCGCGGCACGTCGGGCCCTTCGTATTCTTCGACCAGATGGGCCCTGCGGCGTTCGCCGACGACACGGGGCTCGATGTGCGTCCGCATCCGCATATCGGCCTCGCCACCGTCACGTGGCTGTTCGATGGTGTGATCCGCCATCGCGACAGCCTCGGCAGCGCGGTGGACATCCATCCGGGTGACGTGAACTGGATGACCGCCGGCCGTGGCATCGTGCATTCCGAGCGCACCCCGCCGGAGGCGCGGCATGGCGGCAACCTGCACGGCATCCAGGTATGGGTGGCGCTGCCGAAGTCGCACGAAGGGATCGACCCGGAATTTCATCACCACGCCGCGGCCGAGTTGCCGAAAGTGGAGCGTGATGGAGCCCGGCTCGTGGTCATCGCAGGCGATGCCTTCGGCGAGACGTCGCCGGTACGTGTGTTCGCTCCCATGTTCTTCGTCGAGGCACGCCTCGAGAAGGGGGCCCGTCTGTCGATGCCGGGACAGCATGCGGAATGGGGTGCTTACGTGGTCGAGGGGGCCGTACGTTTCGGCGAAACCGACCTCGCCGCGCTGGACATGGCCGTGGCGCACGAGGGCGAACCGCCGGTGCTGGAAGCGAAGGAGCGATCGCTGGTGATGTTGTTCGGTGGCGCGCCACTCGATGGCGAGCGGCATCTTTGGTGGAATTTCGTGGCCAGTTCGAATGAGTTGATCGAGGCAGCCAAGGCCGACTGGTCCGCGGGCCGCTTCCCGGTCGTGCCCGGCGACGAGTACGAGCGGATTCCCCTGCCTACCTATTGAGCGGGGTATAGGCATGGCCAGGTTCGCCAGTTTCCGCGAGTTCTATCCTTATTACCTCGGCGAGCACACCGACGTGCGTTGCCGCCGCCTCCATTTCGCCGGCAGTTGGGTCGTGCTGGCGGCGCTGGTCATGCTCGTCGCCACCGGCCAGTTCCGCTGGTTGGTGCTGGCGCTGGCCGGTGGCTACGGTTTCGCCTGGATCGGGCACTTCGTGTTCGAGAAAAACCGGCCGGCGACCTTTCGCCATCCGTTTTACAGCCTCATGGGCGATTGGGTGATGTTCGCCGACATCTTGCGCGGGCGCGTATCGTTGCGCTGAGTTGGCCGGAACGGGGCCGGGCGTCCATCATGCCACCTCGGCGGAGGCGTCCTGGCGATGGCATTCGCGTTGCGCGCGCCGCGTCGCGCTCCAGGAATCGATCGCCATTTCGCCACGGGCCAAGCGGCACACCTCGACCAGTCTTTCCACGTCCGTGTCGCTCATGCCGGCGTTCAGGGTCAATCGCAGCAGTGAACGATTGACCGTTGTCGCCGGTGCGCTGAACACCGAGCCGAACACGCCGTGACGCTCCATGATGTCGCGCACGCGTCCGGTCAGGATTTCCTGCCCCGCCTCGAACGCGACGATCTGCTCGGTGCCGTCCCCGATGGGGTAGCCCAGTGCGGTCAGTTCGCGACGCACGTAACGGGTGATCCCGCGCAGCCTGCGCCTGCGCCAGTCTTCGGCTTGAATGACCCGGTGCGCAGCCGAAAGGCCCGCCAGTTCATAGGGCAACAGCGACGAACTGAAAATCGCGGGTAGCGCCTCGCAGCCGAAGTAGTCCTTGAAATGCGTCGTGCAGGCGATGAACCCCGCGCGCGAGCAGTAGGCCTTGGCCAGGCTCGCCGTAATGAAGTGCACGCGATCGTTGAGGCCAAGGCTGGCCACGAGGCCTTCGCCGCGGCGCCCGTGCGTGCCGAGCGAGTGGGACTCGTCCACGACGAGGACACAACCGTGCTCCCGGGCGACGCGAGCGATCTCGACCAGCGGCGCCACGCTTCCGTTGGTGCTGTAGACCGCATCGACGACGATCACGCCCTGGCCGTTGCGCAAGACCTGCCGTTCGAGATGGGCCACGTCGTTGTGCAGCACGGACACCGCCTTGGCGCCCGCGCTGCGGATGCCTTCCCAGAGCGACGCGTGGGCCAGCATGTCGACGTATACCGGCACGCGTTCCGTGGCGATGGACTGGATGAGGCCCACGTTGGCCGCGAAGCCGGATTGGGCAAGGATGCCGTCCTCGCTGCCGACCGCCCGCGCGAGCTCGGCTTCCGCGCGATGCAATGGCTGGTTGGCATCTTGCTGGAACAGCGCAGACATCATCATTCCCAGGCCTCCTTCGGCAAGGGACGTACGCTGCGCTTCGACAATCGCGGGGTGCCCGGCGATAGCGAGATAGTCGTTGCTCTGAAGCATGAGGTCGCCGTCGTGCGGCCGCCGGCCCCTCAAAATGTGACGGCCGCCCCAATCGACCGCCACGCGTTCGTTGTGAAATCGATCGACTCTTCGCGCGACGAAATCGGGAAGCACGGGTGCCTTGGCGGGGCGATGCAGGATGGAAACGTTTTCCATGGTTCATCTCTCTCTCTGGTGAATGGATGGGCGAATTCAGGCGCCGCCCGAGGGGGCGGCACGCGTCGGCCTCGCCCGGGCAGACGCGAATTCGTTAGAGAGGGAGGCGTCCTGCCAGGGTACCGTTTGCGGAACCCCTGCCTCATGCCATTACCAGAGAGACGTCGCAGGGACCGGATGGTCCGAACACGACGATGGATTTTTGGACCAAACGGCTACCGCGCGCGCCGGAAGCTCCGCCACGGGATGGTGAACTCGTTTGGATTCAGGGCCCGGCTAGATGAAGCGTGGCCTGCTGTCGGCGGCCAGGCTCAGGTCCTGCTCGCGTAGCCATGTACGGTATGACTTCACATGTTGCAGGCGGAACCGCTCCACGTCGTCGATGAGGGCGTAGTAGTACCACTGTTCGCCGGAAATGGCCGTTGCCGGGTACAGGTGCGATTCCGGGTGGCTGACGCCCTTATGGTAGAAGCCGTCCCGTGAATTGAACCAGGGCAGGGCTTCGCCGCTGCGCAGGGCTTCCAGGACCGTGGCCGGCGCCCCCAGATCTGCCGCAATTTCATAGTGCGTGCGCAGGTCCTCGTCGGTCTGGACGAGGAGGAAACGGCCGATGCCCCACGCGTCGACCAGGAGCAGACCGGTAGGGTTGCAGTGCACGTAGCATTCCACCGGCTGGAACGTTGCCGTGACGCTCTGCAGGACTTCGCGGAAGGCCGGGTCGCGCAGGAAACGGAAATTGCCCAGGGCCAGGGTCTCGGCGACGAAGGCGCTGGCGCGTTCGAAGTAACGGTGCTGCAGTTCGGTGATGGCGGTCTGCAGCTTTTCGATCGCGAGCGGGTCGTTCTTCCGGATGAAACGGTCGATCACCCCGGAATTGAAGGCGTCGATGGCCGTCGCATCGTCGGCGCGGCCGGTCAGGAGGATCTTGCCGATATGCGGATTCGGCAAGCGCTTGCAGAAGGTGATGCCATCCATCTCGGGCATGGCCTGGTCGACCACCACCACGGAGATCTCGGCAAACCGTTCGGGGTCGTAGACCACCCGGTGGATCGAGTCGATGTCCAGGGCGACCAGTTCCTGCGTTTCCGAAGGACGGTCTTTCCAGCGGTACAGCCAGCCGCCGCCAGGCACGGGGCGGCTGCCGTTGTTGCCCAGCGTGGCCAGGGCGCTGCGCGGGGAACTGAACGTGCGCACCCGCACCATCGGGTCGAGCAGCAACGGGACGACGTCGAGGTATTCCTCGTGGTCGTCCACGAGCACCGTCGTGGTCGGGAAATGGAAGGGCTGGATATCGCCCTGTGAGTTCAGCGTCATCACTGCCGGTCCCCGGTCTCCGGATGCGGGAAGGTGAGGGTGAATTCAGTGAATTCGCCCAGGTTGGTACGGCATGCGATGCCACCGCCCATATGCTCCATCGCCGCGCGACAAAAAGCGAGACCTATGCCCAGCCCGGTGATGGTCCCGCTCCCGGCGCTGTCGCTCGAATAGGAATAGAAACGGTTGAAGATACGGGGAAGCACGTCCGGCGGGATGCCGGGGCCGGTGTCGAGGACCCGGATCCGGTTGGCCTGTTCGTCCGGCTCGATATACACCCCGATCTCCCCCTTGCCGGCCCGGTCGATGTGGAACAGCGCGTTGCGCAGCAAATTGAAGAGCACATGGACCACCAGCGCTTCCTCCCCGAGCAGGCGAAAATCGCCCGTGGGTGACAGGGTGATCCTTTCGCGCTCCGCGCGCGAGCCGTAGGGGAATCGGCGCAGGGCCTGCTCCACGCATTCGCGCGCCCCCAACGGGGTGAGCGGTACCTCGCCGATCGGCCTGGCGGAGAGCAGCAGCATGTCGATGATGGTGTTCGCGTAGGTGACCTCGCGCTCCATGACGCCGATGCTGCGCTCCAGCGCGTGCAGGTTCTGTGCGCGCACGTCGGGCACGGGCAGCCCCTGGCTTTCTGCCAGCCGGTGGCTACGGAGCAGATCGGGCATGAAGCGGGCGACGGCGCGCGCGGCGATGCGCAGGGAACCCAGGGGGGTGCGCAGCTCATGGGCGATGTTGTTCGAGGCGGCCGTCAGGGCGTCGATCCTCGTCTGTTCGGCCATGTTGGACGATACGGTACAGGTGGCGCCACCGACCATCGCGAACAGCAGGAGCGGGATGTACTCGAGCATGGTCTGGGTGTGCAGGTGCGCCTCGGGCGAGAGCGCGAACACCAGCGCGGCGATCAGGCTGCCCAGGGTGAACACCACGAGAAAGCTGGCGATGTCGAACAGCATCATCAGCAGCATCACGCAGGCGAGGTGGGTCATGAGCCACGCGGGCGTGGCGTTGCGCAAGGTCATGTAGCCGACGAAGAACGGCATCGCCACGGTCATCGCGAAGTACCAGTACGTCGGCAGGTGCGTGCGCAGGCGGCGCGGCCACCATGGCAAGAGGGCCAGCGGGATGAAGGTGGCGCTGCAAAGCAGCCGCATGGGCAGGTTCTCATACGGCTGTGGGAACAGGTAGGCCCACACCGGGTAGTACACGGCGAGGGAAAAACTGCCGACCACACCGATCGCGACCATTTTCGGCTGCGAATAACGCGTGCGCAGGAACATCGTCGTTTCGAACCGGGCCAGCGCGCGCAGCAGCAGCCACAATTGCATGCGGAAGAACTGGCGCGGGCGGGTCGAATTGTCCGGGGGCGTGGACATGGGTGGCATGGCGTCCGTCAGTGGCTCGAGGGGCAAGCGAAGGCCGCCGCGTTCATTGGTACTGCTGGTGGCAGGCCTGGCAGGCCTCGCCGATGGGGGCGAGCACGCCGGCCAGGGCCGCACAGCTGCCAGGGGCATGGGAGATGGCATCGTCGATCGCCGCGACGAGCTTGTCCCCTCCGCCGTAGAAGGGCGCGTCCATGCCGGGGAATGCCTCGCGGACATCCCCGGCGTTTTCCCGCATGCGCGACAGGTGGGCCAGTGAGCCCTTGGCATCGCATTGTTTCGCCCGCACGTTGGCGCGCAGGACGCCCATGTGGTGCTGCATGACCGCCATCACCCCGAGGTGGAACGGCGTTCCCTGCCGCAGCGCGGACAAGGCGAAGGTGGCACCCATCGCGCCGACCACGAGTCCGAGGATGACGAGTAGCAACGGGCGCATCGGTGATCCATGGCAGCACGAGGCCGTCAGCATAGCCGACGGTCCCATTCTTTCGATATGAGACAATGAACACGGATTTCCCGATCGAGACCCACGTGAGTACGGCCCAGGCAGAACGTTTCGCCGGCATCGAACGACTGTATGGCCGCGGCAGCCTGGACCGCCTGGCCCAAGCGCACGTTTGCGTGATCGGCGTGGGTGGGGTGGGCTCATGGGCGGCCGAGGCCCTTGCCCGAAGCGGCGTAGGCCGGCTCACCCTGATCGACGGCGACGACGTCTGCCTTTCCAACACGAACCGCCAGCTCCATGCGCTGGACGGCCAGTACGGGAAACCCAAGGTGGGTGTCATCGCCGAGCGCGCGCATGCGATCAGCCCGACCATCCGTCTCGAAGCCGTGGAGCGTTTCCTCACCCCGTCGTCCCTCGACGACCTGCTGGACCGCAACTACGACGTGGTGATCGACGCCTGCGACGCGCTCAAGGTCAAGCTCGAGACCATCGTCTGGTGTCGCCGGCGCAAGGTTCCGCTGATCACCGTCGGCGCGGCGGGCGGACGTACCGACCCTACCCAGATCCGCGTGCGCGACCTTTCGCGGACCGAGCACGACGCCATGCTCAGCATGATCCGGAAGAAGCTTCGCCAGGAACATGGGTTCCCCCGCAATCCGGACCGCTTCTTCGGCGTTTCGGCGGTTTACTCACTGCAGAACGTGCGCTATCCGCAGGCCGACGGCAGTGTCTGTGGGGTGCGTCCGCCGGGAGGCGATGCGCTCAAGCTCGATTGCGGTGGTGGGTTGGGCGCGGCCACGCATGTGACCGGGGCCTTCGCCTTCGCGGCGGTAGGGAAGGCACTCGAAAAACTGGTATCGGCCCGGGGCTGACCCTTCAGCGCTCGGCGGCGACGATCCGCAATGCTTCTTCGAGCCGGTCAGGATCTTCCTCGGCACCCATGGCAAGGCGGATGCCGGCAGCCTGCCGCCCCGTGCCGACGAAGTGCTTCGACGCGGCGACGTGGACGCCGCGTGCGAGGAGGCGTTTCTCCATGGCGGGCGCGTCCGGCAGCGGAAGCCACGCGTGCAGGCCGGTTCCGGATGTGACCAGGTGTTCGCCGATGATCCGCCGCGCCATCCCGGCGCGTGACGCCATGGCGTCGGTCAGTTCGTCGAGTAGCGCCTCCGCCGTGCCGTCATCCATCCAGCGGGCGACGATGGATGACGCAAGCGCGGGCAGGCCATCCTGCTCGAGCTGGATCCTGGCCGATGTAACCGCCTGCATCGTCGCGTCGGCGTGCACCATCCAGCCGACCCGCAGACCCGGTCCGACGATCTTGCCGATGCCACCGCAGTGCACGGTTCGGTGGGGAGCGAGTCGGGCAAGTGGCGGCAGGCCTTCGCGCACCGGCCGATGCAGTGGTGAGTAGACGTCGCCCTCGACGATGGTCAGGCCGAGGCGCTCCGCGACCTCCGCGATGTCCAGGCGCCGTTCCAGCGGCATGGTCGCCGTCGTTGGGTTCTGCAACGTGGGTTGGACATACAGGGCCCGGGCGCGCGATCGCGTGGCCGCCTGCATCAAGGCATCGGGCCTCATGCCATGCCGGTCCATCGCCACGTCGACGCAACGCGTGCCGAGGTGCTTCGCCATGCGACGGACGCCGTGGTACGTGTGCTCCTCGACGAGCACGGCAGGATGTCGTCCGGCGGTGGACGCGGCCAGCGCGAGGGCGAGCGCGTGCCGCGCGCCGATCGTCAAGGCGATGAGCTCGGGATCGACCGGACCGTGCCCTCCCACGCGCTCCAGCCAGCCTGCGATCGCCTTCCTGATCCACAGGGCGCCGGCGGGATCGGGATAGGCGAGCGACTCGACATCCACCGGCGTGGTGGCTAGCGCGGCGCGAAGGCGGGTGACGACGCTTCCGCGAAGGGGGAGGTTCACCGCCAGGTTGTAGCTGGGTTCCATGGCCGCATTGTAGGGGTGCCCGCCAGGGCTGCTAGGCTTCGCTTCCATGTGGTGCGTCTATTTGATCGAATGCCGGAACGGAGCGTGGTATGCGGGGATCACCAACGACCTCGACGCGCGCTATGCCGCCCACGTCGCGGGCAAGGGAGCGCGTTACACGCGGGCCAATCCGCCGGTACGGCTGCTGGGCTTTCGCCCCTTCGCCGACCGTTCGGCGGCGTCGAAGGCCGAGTACGAGGTGAAGCGCCTGCCGAAGACGAGGAAGCTGGCCTGGCTGAACGCCCATGACGGCGTATAGCTCCGCTCGTCACCGTGCGCCATGGGGGCGTCGACCGAACACCGGGTCGATGGGACATGGGGTACCCGTAGACGTTGGACTGGCATAGGATGGGCGAGACGAGAAACGGAATTCCACCGACGTAAGGAGGCCATGCCATGGAAGCTCGCCTGCACACGAAGATCACCCCCGATTGGCACCGATGGATCGGCGAGTCGCTTGCCGCCGGCCACGCTCCCGCCGACGTCCTCGGGATCATGAAACAAAATCGCTTCGACGAATGGGCGGCACGCGATGCGATCGCCGAGGCCCTGTTCGGCGGCATCGCCCCGCGGCAACCGGCGCAGGCGCCAGAGCCCGCCACGTTCAGCAGCCGCCTTGAAGATGGCCATGTTCTCTATGTGGGC
Organism: Luteibacter jiangsuensis; assembly: GCF_030812295.1. Taxonomy (GTDB): domain Bacteria; phylum Pseudomonadota; class Gammaproteobacteria; order Xanthomonadales; family Rhodanobacteraceae; genus Luteibacter; species Luteibacter jiangsuensis_A. The sequence goes on along the minus strand of NZ_JAUSSK010000001.1, from coordinate 1,215,420 downwards.
GATCGCGGCGTACGCGTGCTCGTGCGGGTGTCCCGTCCGACGATCGCCGTGCTCGACGGCGTGCTGGACCCGGTCGAATGCGACCAGCTGCGCAGCCTGGCCACCACGCGCCTGGCTCGCTCGGAGGTGGTCAGCCCGGGCACGGGCATCGGCGTCGTACAGGACATCCGGACGAGTGAAGGTGCCAACTTCGGGCGTTCGGAGAACGAACTGATCGCTCGCGTCGATGCGCGCGCCGCCGCGATCATGCGGATGACCGAGGATCACGGGGAGGGCCTGCAGGCCATGCGTTACGGCGTCGGCGCCCAATACGTGCCCCATTTCGATTTCTTTCCGCCGGACGATCCGGGCAGCCAGTCGCACCTGAAGAACGGCGGCCAGCGCGTATCGACCCTGATCATGTACCTCAACGATGTCGAGGCCGGTGGCGAAACCGTCTTCCCCCGGATCGATTTCAGCTATGTACCGCGCAAGGGTCAGGCCCTGTATTTCGAGTACACGGCGCCGGACGGGTCGCTCGATCCGTTGTCGTTGCATGGCGGGGCGCCCGTGGTCCGCGGCGAGAAGTGGATCCTCACCAAGTGGATGCGCGAGCGCTCGTTTCCTGGCTGAACCGTGACCTCTGGCCTATATCCGGCCCACGTCATAGCCCGCAATCTCATCGGCTTCAAGGGGAGGGTCGATCGATGCGCCGCCAGGCAGCCAGAGTCGTTCGTTACGTCGTGCTCGGCGCACTCGCGTGCGCTCAAGGCGCATGGGCGCAGGAGCCTGCGCAAGCCCGGCCTGCCACGCCGGTCCCCGCCGCCGGGTCCACCGTCGCCGCACCGGCTGCCGTGGCGATCGAGCCGGCCGAGATTCCTTTTGCCTCGGCACACGCCGCTTCCGTGCGCACGCCCAGCGCGCCGACCGCATGGGGCGGGCCGCGCACTGGCAGTGAAGCGACGCTGTCCGACCGCGTGGTGTCCTACCGAATCCAGGCCCGCCTCGATCCCGCGAAACACACCGTGGACGGCCAGCAGCAGCTGACCTGGCGCAATCGGAGTGACCGGCCGGTCGGCTCAGTGTTCCTGCACCTCTATCTCAACGCCTTCGAAGGCGAGGGGAGTACCTTTTTTACAGAACGGCGTGTACTTGCCGCCCACGGCGGCTCGCGTGGTGTCGCCGAGGTGAAAAAAGGCGAGTGGGGTTATATCGACCTGGGCAATGTGGAACAGGATGGTGCGGCGTTGAAGTGGCGCTACGTCCATCCGGATGGCGGCCCCGATACCGACCATACCGTGGTTCGCGTCGACCTGGCACGGCCGGTGCCGGCGGGCGGAAGCGTCACGCTGGACATGAACTTCCACAGCCAGTTGCCACGCGTGATCGAGCGCACCGGCTACGTCGGCAAGTTCCACCTCGTCGGCCAGTGGTTTCCCAAGATCGGCGTACTGGAACTGCCTGGTGAACGAGGTGCCACCGAGCCGCGCTGGAACGTGCACGAATTCCATTTCAACAGCGAGTTCTATGCCGACTTCGGCGAATACGATGTTCGTATGACCGTTCCCCGGGATTACGTGGTGGCGGCCGTCGGCGAGCAGCAGGGCGATCCCACTCCCGAAGGCAACGAACTGACCTGGCATTTCGCCCAGGCCGACGTGCACGACTTCGCCTGGATGGCCGCGCCCGGCTACAAGACGCTGGAGGGCGAATACACCGGTCCGGGCAGTCCGCCCGTGAAGGTGAAGGTGGTCTATCCACCCGAGTACGAGGCGAGCGCGAAACCCGTCTTGAAGGCAACCATCGATTCGCTCGGCTACTTCTCGTCGACGCTGGGCCCTTATCCCTACAAGACGGTGACCGCCGTGGTGCCGCCGTTCAACGCATCCGAAGCGGGTGGCATGGAATACCCCACGTTCTTCACCGCGGACAGCTTCACCGAGGTGAAGCCGAAGACGCTCGACGAATACATCCTCGACTTCGTGACCATCCACGAGTTCGGCCATGGCTATTTCTACGGCTTGCTCGCCTCGAACGAATTCGAAGAGCCGATGCTGGATGAAGGCCTCAACGAATACTGGGACGACCGCATGCTGCGCGAACGCAAGCAGCGGGTGTACCTGACCAAGCCGCTGTGGCAGTTCTTCGGCGTGGAAGCGCCGATGGACGTGTTCGCGCTCGAGCGGATGTTCGCCTTGCTGCCGCGTCCCTCCGACCCGCTCGGGCAGAACGCGTGGGACCGCCTGTCCAGCGCCGACTACGGCACGGTCTACTCGCGCACCGCGACGGCCATGCACGATCTGGAGGAACGCCTCGGCAAGGACGTGACGGAGAAGGCGTATCGCCAGTACTACGCGACATGGCACTTCCGTCATCCGTCGATCGCCGACCTCCAGGCTTCGATCGCCGACGCTTCGGGAAAACCCGACGTCGTGGCACAGGTATTCGACCAATACGTCTATGGCACCGCGCGTATCGACGACCGCGTGAAAGAGATCGTCAGCGAGGAAGTGCTGCCGCTCGCGGGAACCACGATCAAGAATGGCCATCGTGTCGAACTGTCGTCCGAGCAGAATGACGAGGCAGTGTCGAAACAGCGTGAGGCATGGAAGGACGCGCATCCCGATGCGGCTGATGGTACCGGTCCCTTTCCGTGGAAGACGACGGTAACGGTGTGGCGGGATGGCGCGCGCGTTCCGCAAACACTCAAGGTGTCGTTCGCGGACGGATCGGTGGAGGCCGTCCACTGGGACGACGATCGCCGCTGGGCCCGCTTCGTCTTCACCAAGCCGGTGAAGGGCACGTCGGCCGAACTTGATCCGGACAGGAAGATCTACCTGGACGCGAACAAGCTCGACGACAGCCGTACCGTGGACGCCAACCACGCCGCGTCGCATCGTTGGGGCGCCGATTTCGCGGCTCTGCTGCAGGGCCTTTACGCCTTCCTGGTGACGTTATGAACGACCGTCAGAAACGCTCGGCCATCGCGGCCCTCGGCCATGGCGCCCTCGGCGGCCTGCAATGGCGGCTGGTGCTGTTGTGGATACTGATCACCTTGCTGCCGACCATGGTGGTCGCCTTGCCGTTGTGGAAGGTGCTCGATCGTCTGCTCGGGTATTCGGTGCATGCCGACACGTGGGCGGCGCACTTCGACGGACTGATGTTCTCCGATGTCTTCTCCGCCCTGCGCGATGCCAATGGATGGACAGGCATGGCCTTCGTGGCAGGGGTCCTGCTGACGCTGGCGGTATCGCCATTCCTTACCGGCATGGCGGTGGCTGGTGGCCGCGCGAACCGGGCGCTCGGTTTTGGCGGCCTGCTTCAGGGCGGGGCGATGGAATACGGGCGCATGCTTCGCCTGATGATCCTGTCCCTGGTCCCGTATGGTGTGTTCGCCTTGGTGACGCATGCTGCGTCCACGTTCGCGGAGCGCAAGGTCGACGCCGCGTTCCTGCCCTCGACCGCCGACCTGTATCAGCATGGTGCGTTGGCGGTCGGCTTGCTGTTTTTCGTGGTCGCGCAGGTGATCGTCGAATCCGCTCGCGCACAATTCATCGCCGACGTCGGCCTGCGTTCGGCCTTCCGCGCACTGGGCAGGGGATTCATGCAGTTCGTCCGCCGCCCCTTTGCGAGCGTATTCGTCTACCTGGCGGTCACCTTGGTGGGGGGCGTCCTCGCGGTGCTTATCGCCGCCTGGCGAGGACATACCACCGGTGCGGGCAGCGGGCTTCTGGCAGGCGTTCTGATCGTCCAGCTCGGCGTGGCCGTCGTGGCATGGATGCGCACGTCGCGCCTGCTGGCGCTCGCCGGGTTGGTGGCGGTCAATCCGCATCGCCGCCGCCGCACGGATTTCGCGCCGGCGTTGTAAGGGCGCTTCAGCCGGCGCGGCGTACTTCGCGGTGCGGTGGGTAGTACGCGAACAGGTGCGTCGCGCCGCCGAGGAAATCGATGTTGTCGATGTGCTCGCCGCCCAGGCGTTCGGCGACGTGGTCGGAGGCTTCGTTGCCAATGCGCACGAGGCTGATCACACGCTGGGCGTGCATCTGCTTCCAGGCGAAATCGAGGATGGCTTCACCGGCTTCGGTGGCGTAGCCGTGATGTCGGTGCTCTGGCTTGAGCATCCAGCCCAACTCGAGGTCGGGCCAGCCTTCGGGTTTCATCAGGCCCGCGCGGCCGATGAATTCGCCGGTGTCCTTCAGTTCGATCGCCCACATGCCACAACCGCGCAAGGCCCAATGGCCCAGCAGCATGGCCATCGAGCGCCACGCGTTCATCCGGTCGAGTGGCTGCCCGTCACCGATCCAGCGCGTGCTTTCGGCGTCCGCGAGCATGGCCGCATAGTCGTCGAAATGGCGTTCGGTAAGGGCGGTGAGCCGCAGGCGCGGCGTTTCCAGAACGGGAATGTCAGCTATTGCCATCGAAGTGACCAAGTGTCAGCCGAGCAGTCGAGCCAGAGCGTGAGTGCTCAGCGCGAGGCTTTCCTGCCAGGACAAGCCGGTTATTTTCTCACCAGTGGCCGCATCTTGGAAGCTCTCATCCTGTCCGGGGGATAGGAGGTGGCGGTAATCCACAGTGATTTCAGTGCCTTGTGAAAGGTCTTTCGCAGCGAAGATGAAGCCCAGGTGCCAGATGCCCGTGGGCTCGAAGCTATGGTTCACGTAACACTCGTCCGGCCACTCGGGCGAAACGGTGTAGCGGTCCTCGAACCAGCGGGCGGCGGCGTGCAGGTCGGCGGACAGACTCGGCGAGGCCACGATCTCGGCCCAGGCGTGCGTGCGGTCGATCTGGTCGGGGGCGGTGACGACACGCCCCGCGGCCACGAATTCGTCGACGAACAAACCCTTGCCGGCGCCGGGAATGGCGGAATCGGCGATACGGTAACGCGGCAGGATCATTGGATCATCAAGCCCCTGTTCCTGGCGGGAGCGCAAGTGCGCCGCCGGCATGGGGCGCGAGTGTAGCGCGTTCGGCCGGCGGCGGTAGTGGCTAGAGGGAGAGGCTCAGTCTTCCTCGGCACCCGCCTTGGCCTTGGACGGCCTGGCCGCCTTGGCTTTCCTGGCCGCCTTGGCACCGTCCACCTGGATGGCATCGCGGTTGCGCTCGACCAGCGACGCTCCGATGCCCTTCACCTCGGCGAGCTGGTCCGCCGATTCGAAGGCGCCGTTCGCCTCGCGCCAGGCCACGATCGCCTGGGCCTTGGCCAGGCCGACACCGTCCAGCGACTGCGCGAGGGTCGGCGCGTCGGCGGTGTTGATGTTCACGGGCGAGGAGGCGATAGCCAGCGGGGCGAGCAGCAGCGATGCGAGGATCGCGAGGGTGGCGAGATGATGGTTCACGTGGATTCTCCTCATGGGCAGCGTCGGATGACGCAGGGGCACTCTGCGTCGCGGCACGCTTCACGCGAACTGGCGCGGAGATGAAATTCCGGTGAGGTGCCGCCGCGATACGTGCCGTCATTGTGCCGACATCGCCGGGGGCGTCGCCGTCGTCGCTGTTACAATCGGCCTTTGTCCAACGAGTCCGGTCCGCATGGATACCTCCCGTATTTCTTCCTTCGTCAGTGGCCTCTGGGACGCGGAAATCGTCCCGCAGCTGGTCGAGTACATCCGTATCCCGAACAAGTCGCCCATGTTCGACACGCAATGGCGGGAGCACGGTTACATGGACCAGGCGGTAGCGCTGATGGAATCGTGGGCGCGCTCCAAGCTGCCCGCGCTCGAGGGTGCGTCGCTGGAAGTGGTTCGCCTGGAAGGCCGTACGCCTCTCATCTTCATCGACGTGCCCGCACAGGGCGTGCAGGGCGAGGGCACGGATGAAACCGTCGTGCTCTACGGCCATCTCGACAAGCAGCCGGAGATGACGGGGTGGTCCGAAGGCCTCGGTCCGTGGATACCCGTGTTGAAGGGCGACAAGCTCTACGGGCGCGGTGGCGCGGACGACGGCTACGCCATCTTCGGATCGCTGGCGGCGCTGCTCGCGCTGCGCGACCAGGGGGTGCCGCACGCGCGTTGCGTGATCCTCATCGAGGCCTGCGAGGAATCCGGCAGCTACGATCTGCCGTTCTACGTGGACCACCTGGCCGGCCGCATCGGCAATCCCGCCCTCGTGGTCTGCCTGGACTCGGGTTGTGGCAACTACGACCAGCTCTGGCTAACCACGTCGCTGCGCGGTATGACGGGCGGCAACCTGACCGTGCAAGTGCTGGAGGAGGGCGTCCATTCCGGCGACGCATCGGGCGTGGTGCCTTCCAGTTTCCGCATCCTCCGTGACATCCTCAGCCGCCTTGAGGATCCGCAGACGGGCGCGATCGTTCCGCCGGAACTCTACGTCGACATCCCTCCGCAGCGATTCGAGCAGGCGCGCCGGTCGGCCGAGGTGCTCGGTACCGCGGTGTACGACAAGTTCCCCTTTGTCGAAGGCATGAAACCGGTAACCGATGACCTCGCCGAACTCGTGCTCAACCGCACGTGGCGCCCCCAGCTCGCCGTCACCGGCGTCGGTGGCATGCCCGCGCTCGATAGCGCCGGCAACGTGCTTCGCCCGAAGACCTCGGTGAAGCTCAGCCTGCGCGTGCCCCCGACCCTCTCCGGGGCGGAGGCGGGCAAGTTCCTCAAGCAATTGCTCGAAAAAGACCCACCGTACGGTGCGAAGGTCACTTTCGACCTCGAGAAGGACGGCAGCGGCTGGAACGCGCCGGCGCTGTCGCCCTGGCTCGAAGAAACCGTCGCGAAGGCCTCGGAGCACTACTTCGGCGCGCCGGCGGCCTACATGGGCGAAGGCGGCAGCATTCCCTTCATGGGCATGCTCGGTGAGAAATTCCCGCAGGCCCAGTTCCTCATCACGGGCGTGCTGGGTCCGCACTCGAATGCCCACGGTCCGAACGAGTTCCTGCACATTCCGACGGGCAAGCGCGTGAGCATGGTCGTGGCCGATGTCGTGGCGCGCCACTTCCAGGAAGCGGCGAAGGCATGAGCGACGGCGCCGGCACGCTGGCCGCGCGTCTCGCGGCGGTGCGTGGGTCGATCGCCGCGGCTTGCCGCGAGGCTGGCCGTGATCCGGCCGAGGTGACCCTGCTGCCGGTCAGCAAGACCTTCGGCGAGGACGTGATCCGCGAGGCGGTGGGATTGGGCCTGCGCCGTTTCGGCGAGAACAAGGTGCAGGAGATCCAGGCCAAGGCCGCCGGGCTGGCCGACGAGCGGCTCGACTGGGTCGTGATAGGCCACCTGCAGACCAACAAGGCCAAGGCGGTGGCGAAGCTTGCCGCCGAGGTGCAGTCGCTGGACCGGCTGGACCTCGCCGTGGCGCTGGACAAGGCCCTGCAGGCGCAGGGCCGGGCCATCGACGTGCTGGTCCAGGTGAAGACCTCGCGGGAAGAAAGCAAGTTCGGGCTGGTGCCGGAGGCCCTTCCCGGGTTCCTCGACGAGTTGAAGGCCTTTCCTTCACTGCGGCTACGAGGGCTGATGACGCTCGCTGAAGCCTCGCCGGACGACGCTGTCGTCAGGGCCTGTTTTCGTACCCTGTATCGTCTCCGTGACAGGGCGCGTGACGCGGGCCATCCCGCCGACCGCCTGTCGATGGGCATGAGCGGTGATTTCGCGCTCGCGATCGCCGAGGGCAGCACCGAGGTACGCATCGGCAGCGCGATCTTCGGGGCAAGGTCGTACAAGCCGGTGTGAGACCTGATGCACAGATTCGGTAACCGCCCCGCCGTGACGGCGTCGCCGGGCCGTCACATTGGTGAAAGTAAGTCCTTATGTCCGTTCAGATATTTGCCCCGTGGACCGCAGTTTCCTGCGACTTCTCTGAATGTTTCCTAGGAATGACCGTTTTTAACCTTATGCGAACAACTTGTTGAATCCGGTTTGGTAACTTCACCCCTCGTTCACGGTCGTCTCACCTTCACGGCGGCTTAACTTCACGATGAATAGGCCTTTTCGCTCATGCATTTAAAGCGACTGACCGCTCTCGCGTTAGCCACGTTTTGTATCGCCGCCGTAACACCCGTTATCGCCGACACGGTCACCGTCCCGCACGGCCTCGACCAATCCGCCGCACTCCTTCTGACCGACCTGCCGGTGTTCGCCCCGGCCACCGCGCTCGCCCAGTCCGCCGTTCCCGATGCCACCTCGCTGATCGCAGCCGCGGCCCCCGCCGCCGCCAGCCAGGTCGCCGCCAACGACGATGCCACCGCCGACGATGACGACGACAGCCTCGTCGCCGCCGCCACCGCCAAGCTGGCCGGCCATGTCGACGGTCATGCACGAGAGGCGCTTCTCGCTTTCGCGATGAAGCTGCGCGACATCCGTTACCACCGTGGAGGCCGTGCGCCGTCCACCGGCTTCGATTGCAGCGGCTTCGTCCGCTACGTGTTCATGCACAGCATCGGCCTCGACCTTCCGACCAATTCCGCCAGCCAGTTCCTCGCGGGCCTGAAGGTCAAGCGCAGCGAGATGAAGACGGGCGACCTGGTCTTCTTCCGTACACGCGGCAAAGCCGTGTCGCACGTAGGCATCTACATCGACAACGGCCAGTTCATCCATTCGCCGTCGGCGGGCAAGACCGTCCGTGTCGACAGCCTCAACGAGGCCTATTGGGCCAAGCACTTCGTCGGCGCCAAGCGCCCCGAAGGCATCGCAAAGATCTGACGGGCACCCTTCAACGCATATTTCCGAAACGGCATGCTCCGGCATGCCGTTTTTTTTGGGCCGGCATTTGTGCCGGCATCTTCTGGTGGGAGCCGACCCTGTCGGCGATCTCGCGGCGGTGGGCCGGTTTCCGGCACGGCTCGGCTTCGCCCTCGCGTTGGGGCTGGGGCAGAGCCGTCGGCCGCCACGCACACGACGAACGCGAGGGGCGAAGCCGAGCCCTCAAATAGCCCTCAAAAGAAATCCTCGATGAAGCTTCGCCCACCAGCCACTATCCTTATACGCATGCCCCGCAAGCCACCCCGCTCGCCGACATCGCGTCCGCGTCGCACCGCCACTCCCGTGTTCGGCCTCGCCCGCGTGCTTTCCAAGCGCGGCATCTGTTCTCGCAGCCAGGGCGAGCGGCTGGCGCGCGAGGGGAGGGTCAGGGTCGATGGCCGGATCGTGCGCGATCCCGGGTTTCCGCTGGCGGGCAACGAGCGTATCGAAATCGACGGTGGCGCCGCGCAGGCCGTGGCGCCCGTTTATATCGCGATGAACAAGCCACGCGGCATCGTGGTATCGGCCGCGGACGAGCGGGGTCGTGACACGGTTTATTCACTGCTCGATGGGGCCGGGCTTCCCTGGTTGGGACCGGTGGGAAGGCTCGACAAGGCGAGTGAGGGATTGCTGCTGCTGTCGAACGATACGGCATGGGCCGCCGGAATCACCGAGCCGGCGACCCACGTGCCGAAGACCTACCACGTGCAGGTGGCGGGACAGCCGGATGCGGCGACGGTCGCCGCGATGTGCGAAGGCGTGGTCGATACGGGCGAGACCCTGCGCGCGGCCGCGGCGTCGCTGTTGCGCCAGGGCGAGCGCAATGCGTGGCTGGAAGTCACCCTCGACGAGGGACGCAACCGCCATATCCGGCGCTTGCTGGCGGCGCTGGGTTTCGACGTGTTGCGGCTGGTGCGCGTCGCCATCGGCGATCTCGTCCTGGGGGACCTGGCCAAGGGACAGTGGCGCCACCTCGGCCCTGCGGAGGTGGCGGCCCTGCGGAGGCGCTGAGGCCCCTGGTTCGCGGCCTTGGCCACGAACGGGGCTTTGGGGGCCGGTGGGGACTCAGCCCTTCAGCACGCCCAGCTTCCTGCCCACCTTGGTGAACGCCGCTATGGCCTTGTCCAGGTGCTCACGCGTATGCGCGGCGCTCATCTGCGTGCGTATGCGCGCCTTGCCCTGCGGTACCACGGGGAAGAAGAAGCCGGTGACGTAGATGCCTTCGTCGAGCAGTTCCGCCGCCATGGCCTGCGCCTGCTTCGCGTCGTAGATCATCACCGGGACGATCGGGTGCTGTCCGGGACGGATGTCGAAGCCCGCCTCGGTCATCTTCTCGCGGAAGTAGCGGGTGTTTTCCTTCACCCGTTCACGCAGGTCGCCGGCGGCGGCGAGCATGTCGAACACCTTGCTGCCCGCTGCCACCACGTGCGGCGGCAGTGAGTTGGAGAACAGGTAGGGGCGGGAACGCTGGCGCAGCAGCTCGATCACTTCGCGACGACCCGTGGTGAAGCCGCCGAGGGCGCCGCCGAGGGCCTTGCCAAGGGTTCCGGTGATGATGTCGATCTTGTCGAGCACGCCGTGCAGCTCCGCCGAACCGCGACCGGTCTCACCGAGGAAGCCCGTGCAATGGCATTCGTCGATGTGCACCAACGCGTCGTACTTGCGCGCGAGGGCGGTGATTTCGGCGAGGGGCGCAACGAAGCCGTCCATCGAGAACGCGCCATCGGTGGTGATGAGCTTGGTCCGGGCACCTGCGGCATCGGCCGCCTGCAATTGGGCCTCGAGATCGGCCATATCGCAGTTGGCGTAGCGGAAGCGCTTGGCCTTGCACAGGCGGATGCCGTCGATGATCGAGGCGTGGTTCAGTGCGTCGGAGATGATCGCGTCTTCCTCGCCCAGCAGCGGCTCGAACAGTCCACCGTTGGCGTCGAAGCAGGCGGCATAGAGGATCGTGTCCTCTTTGCCGAAGAAGTCGGCGATCTTTCGCTCCAGTTCCTTGTGCAGGTCCTGCGTGCCACAGATGAAGCGCACGCTGGCCATGCCGAAACCATGGGTGTCGAGTGCATCCTTGGCCGCCTGGATGACCTCGGGATGGTCGGCCAGCCCCAGGTAGTTGTTCGCACAGAAATTGAGAACCTTCCGGCCGCCTTCCAGCTCGATCTCCGCCGACTGCGGAGAGACGATGATGCGCTCGTTCTTGAACAAGCCCTGTTCGCGGATGGAGTCGAGTTCGCTGGCGAAACGGGTCTGGCCGGGGTAGGTCATGGCGGAGGTTTCCGGGGACGGAGGAATCTCCCGATTGTGAGGCCTTTGCACGAATGAGAAAACCTCGATCCAGGGAGCGTCAGTGCAGGCCGAAATCCACCCGGGTCGTCTTGCCCCCGTCATCGATACCCTTGGCGTCCGTCTTGGGCGCCACGACGAAGACCCGCTTGTCGTCCGTCTTGCCTTGCAGCCATTGGCGGACCGCATTGGCCCGGCGTTCCGCCAGATGGCGCAGGGCGTCGGCGTCGACCGGCATGTTGGTCTCCATCAACGTGCGCATTTCCTCCGGCGGTTGCGACTTGGTCAGCCCGATCATGTTCTTGGGCTTGGGGAACGAGGCGTGGCGATAGGCCCGTTCCAGGTACTTTTCCTGCTCGGCGGCGGTCGGAGGCGTCGTGTCGTCTTCCTTGTCGGCGACCAGCTCCTGGTGGACCAGGTCGTCGACCATGACGGTACGGAGGCCGGATTCGTCCTTCGCCGGATCGATGCGGCCGACGATGTCGAGGCTGATCGAAGGCTTGTCGGCCAACACCTTGACGATCTCGGCCAGCTTGGCTTGCGCGTTCGCGTCAAGCACGGCGGACCCGGGGGCGAACTCCACGTAGCCGAGGTCTTCGCGGCCGCCACCCGCCGAGGCGAGCAGGCGGAATGGAGAGGTCACCGCTTTCACGATCAGGTTGCCGATGGCGCGCCAGACCAGGCCGCCCACGCTGAAATGCGGATCGTCGAGCGATCCGGACACGGGTACGCGCACATCGATGCGGCCTTGGGAGTCCTTCAGCAGCGCCACCGCCAGTTTCACCGGGAGATGGCTGATTCCGGGTCCCTCGAGCCGGTCGCCGAAGGTTAGCTGATCGATGAAGATATGGTTGTCCGCGGTCAGCTTGCGCTGGTCGAGCAGGTAGTGCACGTCGACGTTGAGCCGGCCCTTGGTGATCGGGTAACCGGCGTACTTGCCCGAGTACGGTGAGAGGTTGGCGAGCTGGATGCCTTCCGCCTTGGCCGTGATGTCCAGGGAAGCCACCGGCGCCAGCGGGTTGATCGTGCCGGCGATGTCCACCGGCGCGTTGTCGTCGAGCTGGCCCTGCAGGGTCAGCTCCGCGGGGGGTGCGCCGCCATCCGTGCCGAAGGCGCCGATCCTGCCGGTCAGCCGTGTCACGTCCGCGGTGTAGTTGGGCTTGATGAAGTTGTCTGTGTAGTTGAGGTGGCCCTTGGTCAGGGTGACCTGGCCGATGTGGATGTCAGCCGAAGGCGTGGGTGGCGTGGCGGCCGGATGTTCGGCCGCCGGTGCGGCCGGTGCGGGCGTAGCCTGCGCCTGGGTGACCGACACGGCCCCGGGCGCCTCGGGATTGGCGACGACGTCCTGGAGGTTCAGCCGTCCATTCGCGTTGATGATGACGCGGGCATAGAAGTCATCCAGTGCCAGGCCGCCGATGGCGACATGGGGCGCTGCCTCGCCCATGCGGATGACCATGCCGGTGGCGCTGAGCGAAGTCCAGCGCAGGAAATCGGCGTCGGTCAGCTTGTCCAGCACGCGCACGCGGCCAAGCGTGGCCTGGCCGCGATAGGCGATCCGGGCGGGCGCGTTGCCGCGGTCGTTGTAGCGGACTTGTCCGTCGAGGCTGAGCAGGCCGCTCTCCACGCGGACGTTCAACGGTACGCTGACCAGCGATTGCAGTGGCGCCACGTCGAGCCGCGTGGCCTTCACCCGCAGGTCCGCATCGAGCGGCTGGGGTTTCACCTTGCCGGTGAGCGCGAACGCACCCTTGCCGAGGTTGCCTTTCAGGTCCAGGGCGAGCGGGTGGCCCATGTCGTTGGACAGGCCATCGATGCCGAACGAGGTCGCCAGCATCGTGATCGCATTGCGCTTGCCCGGCGCCTTGGCGTCGCGGAGCGTGACCGACCCGTCGCTCAGGCCGAGATGGGCGATGCTCCAGCGCCAGGCGGTCGAGGGTGCAGCCGGTTTGGCGGCCGTGGCGGGGGTCTTCACGATGCCGGCGAGGTCGAGGTCGAGGTTGCCGTTGGCGAGGCGCCGCAGGTCGAGCGTCAAACCGTCGAGCGTGAGCTGGTCGAGGCGCGCCTCGCTGGTGGCGAGATCGACCAGGGCGATGGACACCGCCATCGATTTCCAGGTGATCGGCGAAGCACGGCCGTTGCGCGGTACGAGCTGGAAGCCGTCCAGCTTTGCCTTGGCGTTGGCGATGCGGACGATGGCGGCGTCGCGCCAGTCCAGCGTCAGGTCGCCGTTCGCGGCGACGTCGCCGCCGGTGATGTCGGCGTCCAGCAGCGGCGGTGTCAGCGGCATCAATGCCGCGAGGGACACGTTCGCCAGCGACAACGTGCCCGCATAGCGGGCCGCGGCGAGGTCCAGCTTGCCTCGCGTGGCGACCGTGCCGCCGGCCAAGCGCGCGGCGACATCGAGCAGGGCCACGGGCGCGGCCACGGTGCTGAGCCCGCGCAGGCTGCCTTGCACACCGTCGAGCACCAGATGCGCCGGTGCCGGCGCCGCGAGATCCGCGTACTCGATCCTTGAGTTCTCGAACGTGAGGGCGTCGATGCGCACGTCCGTCGCCGGCGAGTCCTTCGCCGTGGCGGGCGAGGGTGCCGTCAGCGCGTCGATATTGCTGCGGCCACCGGGAAGACGCGCGTAGCGCAGGTCGAGACCGTCGATGGCCACGGTACCGAAGCGGTAGCGGGAGGTCAGCGGTTCCAGGGCCGTGAGCGCCACGTCGCCGCGGCCGAGCGCGACCAGCCGGGCGCCGCTCGTGTCGTTCACCTGCAGGCCGTCGATGGTCAGGCGGCCGCTCAACACCACGCGCGGCTTGTCGTCGGTCATCGTGAAACGCAGGTCGAGCAGGCCGGACAACTTGCCGCTCGGCACGGCGACGGGTAAAGGGGTCGGCACGAAGCCCAGATAGCGGGGCAGGTCCAACTTGTCGAGCCGGAAACTGACCATCGATTCCCGACTGCTGGCGAAGGGCTTGGTCTGTCCCTGCACGCGAAGGGGGCTGCCATCGACGTTCATCGCCAGCAAGGGCTGCACGAAGATGTCCGAGGCACTCGGCAGGCTGGCGATGAAGGGAACGCCGATCTCGATGTGGTCGAGGCGGTGGGTGGCATCCAGTACGCGGTCGTCGAAATCGACCTGCCCGCCGTGCACGGCGATATTGGATAGCGCGAACCTGGCGGGGCCCGTGTCGGGGGCGGCGGGGTCCGTCGCGAAGCGCTCGAGGATGTCCGAGACATTGAAACGTTGCGGCGCGCTGCGTTGCAGGTGGATCCGGGGTCCGTCGATGCGCAGTTCGTCTAGGATCGGGGCGGCCCGGAACAGCGAGGCCCAGGAGGCGTTCGCCGTGAGCCGCTCGACATCGACGAAAGGTGTCTTGCCGTCGCGCTCGCCGATGTGCAGTCGCTCGGCGGTCAGCTTCAAGGTGAATGGGTTGAGGCTGATCGAGCCGAGGGTGACTGGCCGGCCCAGCGCCGCGCTGGCGCGCGACTCGACCTGTGAACGGATCAGTGGCGGCGCGGCGAAGAAGCCGAGCAGACCGAAGACGACCAGTGCGATAAACACGCCGGAGGCGATACGCCGGGTCCGGCGCGAACGGTAAACAGCGAGGGCGCGTTCGCGGCCCTTGCGCCAGTGCACCATGCCGCGTGTCTTGAGTGTTTCCATACCTCCGCTCCTCACCTCATGGCCCCCGGGGCAGTGTACCCGGCGGGGGCGCTGGCGGGAGCGCGGTCAGGCGGCGCGGATCAGGTCCAGGAGCACACGACCTTGCCGCAGTTGCCCGCGTCCATCAGGTCGAAGCCCTTCTGGAAGTCGTCGATTGCGATCTGGTGTGTAAGCACCTTCTGCAGTGGAAAGCCGGTCAGCACCATCTGGGTCATCTTGTACCAGGTCTCGTACATCCTGCGTCCGTAGATGCCTTGCAGGGTGAGGCCCTTGAAGATCACCTTGTCCCAGTCGATGCCCGCGCCGCGCGGCATGATGCCGAGCATGGCGATCTTGCCGCCGTGGTACATGCAGTCGAGCATGTCGCCGAAGGCGCGCGGGTTGCCGCTCATCTCCAGGCCCACGTCGAAGCCTTCGATGTGGAGGTCCTTCACGGTGTCCTTGAGCGACTGCTTGGATACATTGACCACGCGGGTGGCCCCCATGTCGGCGGCGAGCTTCAGGCGGTAATCGTTGACGTCGGTGACCACGACGTTGCGGGCGCCGACGTGCTTGGCGATACCCGCGGCGATGATGCCGATGGGGCCGGCACCGGTGATGAGCACGTCCTCACCGATCAGGTCGAACTCCAGCGCGCAATGCGCGGCGTTGCCGTAGGGATCGAAGAACGCCGCCAGCTCCGAAGGAATCTGGTCGGGGATCGGCCACAGGTTCGAGGCAGGCATGGTCATGTACTCGGCGAAGGCGCCGTTACGGTTCACGCCGATGCCGATGGTGTTCGGGCACAGGTGCTGGCGCCCCGCGCGGCAGTTGCGGCAATGGCCGCAGACGATGTGGCCTTCCGCCGAGACGCGGTCGCCTACCTTGTAGCCGGTGACGCCCGGGCCGATCTCCGCGATGCGGCCGACGAATTCGTGGCCGATGGTGAGGCCGGGCGTGATCGTGCGTTGGGACCACTCGTCCCACTTGTAGATGTGCAGGTCGGTGCCGCAGATGGCGGTCTTCTCGATCTTGATCAGGACTTCGTTCGGGCCGACCTGCGGCACCGGAACTTCTTCCATCCAGATACCTTGCTCGGGCTTGCGCTTGACCAGCGCCTTCATCGTCTGCTGCATGGGGCTCGTGGGTTCCGTGCGGGGAAGGCCCGCGGCGCGGACCCAAACCGGCATTATAAGCCGCACCGGCCCCGGATCGTGGTGCGCCGCGCCATTGCCAGTGGCCCCTCGGGCCCTCTATGGTCGGGACGCTCCGCACGACCCACAGGGGACAACGAAACATGCGAATCCGCTCGATGATGCTGGGAGCCGCCATGGCGCTGGCGCTGGACGCGAAAGCCGACGAGGGCATGTGGCTGCCCTCGCAATTGCCCGGAATTGCGAAGAACCTCAAGGATGCCGGCTTCCGTGGCGATCCGGAGGACCTCGCCGACCTGACCCGTGCGCCGCTCAACGCGGTGGTCAAGGTGGGTGGCGGGACGGGCTCCTTCGTCTCGGCCGACGGCCTGGTGGTCACCAACCACCACGTGGCCTTCGGCGTCATCCAGTACAACTCGAAGCCGGAGCGCGACCTCATCGCCGATGGCTACGTGGCACCGGATCGCGCCGGCGAGTTGCCGGCCAATCCCGACTACCGTCTCCGCGTCACGGTCGGTTTCGACAAGGTCACCGATCGCATCCTGGCGCAGGCCAGGGGCAAGACTGGCAGGGCCTATTACGACGCCGTCGATGCCGCGAGCAAGGCGCTGGTGGCCGAATGCGAGACGGAAGAGGGCATCAAGTGCAGCGTCGCCAACATGTTCTACGGGCGCGACTTCTACCTCGTGAAACAACTGGAACTGCGTGACATCCGCCTGGTCTACGCGCCGCCACGCGCGATCGGCAACTACGGCGACGAGATCGACAACTTCGTCTGGCCACGTCACGCGGGCGATTTCACCATCCTGCGCGCGTACGTCGGGCGCGACGGCAAGCCGGCCGATTATTCGCCGGACAACGTGCCTTACCATCCGCCCTCGCACCTCAAGCTCGCCACCGACGGCGTCGCCGAAGGCGACTTCGTGATGCTCGCCGGCTATCCCGGCATCACCTATCGCCATCGCACGGCGGCCGAGTTCGCCGACCAGGTGGAATGGAGGCTGCCGACATCGGTGGCCGTGCTGAAGGCGCTCCAGGACGTGATCGAAGCCCAGGGCAAGGCCGACAAGGAAGCCGGCATTCGCTATGCGTCGCAGCTGCAAACGCTGAAGAACGGGATCAAGCGTTTCAGTGGCGAACTCGAGGGGCTGCAGCGCAGCGACGCTGTCGCCGTCCGCCGCGACGATGAAGCCGCGATGTTGTCGTGGCTCGCGGGGCAGCCCGACGGAAAGGCGCTGAAGCCGGAGATCGACCAGGTCACGGCCCTGATCGCCCAGGGCAAGGACGTGCGCGAGCGTGACCTGCTGGTCGGGCTGCTTTCCGCGCAAACCCAGCTCATGCGTGGCGCGCTGGCGGTGGACCGTCTTTCCGTGGAGCGGCCCAAGGCGGACGCGGCACGCGAGACGGGCTACCAGAAGCGCGACGAGGACCTGATCCAGAGCCAGCTGAAGCAGGTGCAGCGCCGTTACGATCCGCGTGTGGAGAAAGCGCTGGTGACGTCGCTGATGCTTCGCTACCAGCGACTGCCCGATGCCCAGCGGCTTCCCGAGGTGGACAAGGTGTTCGGCCGTACGCCAGCCGAACTCGCGCAAGCGCTGGATCGCATCTATGCGGCGACGAAGTTCGGCGACGAAGCCGAGCGCCTGCGACTGTTCACCGCCGCCCCGGCGGAGGTCGAAAACAGTGGCGATGCGTTGTTGGTGGCGGCGCGCATCCTGCGTCCTGCCTTGCTGCGCATCGAGGACGAACGCAAGGTCCGCGAAGGCGATCTGCTGCGCCTGCGTCCAGCCTATATGCAGGCCCTGATCGCCTATCGCGAGAAGCAGGGCAAGGCGGTGTACCCCGATGCCAATGCGACCCTGCGCGTCAGCTACGGCAAGGTCACCCCATTGATGGCTCGCGACGCGGTGACCTATGCCCCGTTGACCACGGTCGCCGGTATCGTCGAGAAGAACACCGGCAAAGAGCCCTTCGACGCGCCGAAGCCGTTGCTCGACGCCATCCGGAAGGGCGATTTCGCCGGATATACCGATCCGAAGTCAGGCGCCATGCCGGTCGATTTCCTGAGCAACCTCGACACCACAGGTGGTAACTCGGGTTCGCCTGTGTTGAACGCGAAGGGCGAACTGGTCGGCCTCAATTTCGACAGCAACTGGGAAGCGGTCAGCGCGAGCTGGATGTACGACCCGCGCTACAAGCGCGCCATCCATGTCGACATGCGCTACATGCGCTGGCTGATCGACAAGGTGTATCCGTCGCCCGCCCTGTTGCGTGAACTGGGCGTGCCGGCACGGTAAGCGGCAAGCGTGACCTCCGGCACGTACGTGCCGGAGGTCGATTCGTCAGGATTGACGTTACATTATAACAGTCCCTGGGTGGGAGCCGACCCTGTCGGCGATCCCAGAGACCCCAACGCGCCCCGGAACACAAAGGAGATCCCTCATGCGCCGAGCCCTACTGGCTACCGCCCTCGCGGCAGGCCTCATCCCCGCCGCCCATGCCGTCGAAGGCATGTGGCAGCCGGCCCAGTTGCCGACGATCGCCGCCATGCTGAAACAGCACGGCCTGAAGCTCGATCCGGCTACGCTCACCGACCTCACCGCCTATCCCATGGGCGCCATCGTGAGCCTCGGTGGCTGTACGGCTTCCTTCGTTTCGCCCGATGGCCTGGTCGTCACCAATCACCATTGCGGCTACGGTGCACTGCAGTACAACTCCACGAAGGAAAAGAACCTCATCGAGCAGGGCTTCCTCGCGAAGACCTTCGCGGAGGAACTGCCCGGTTCCCCCGACATGCGCGTCTTCGTCACCGAGGAAATCCGCGACGTCACCCGGGATGTGACCGCGAAGCTCACCCCGGCGATGAGCGGCCAGCAACGCTACGACGCCATCGACCTCGCCAAGAAAACGCTGGTGAAGGGTTGCGAGACCGATGGATATCGCTGCGATGTGTACACGTTCCACGGCGGCTACAGCTACCAGCTGATCAGGCAGCTCGAAATCAAGGACGTGCGCCTGGTTTATGCACCGCCCGAGTCCATCGGCAAGTTCGGCGGCGATGTCGACAACTGGATGTGGCCACGCCACACGGGCGACTTCAGCTACCTGCGCGCCTATGTGTCGAAAGACGGCAAGTCGGCGACGTATTCCAAGGACAACGTGCCCTACCATCCCAAGCACGTCATCAAGCTCAACCCACAAGGCGTGGAAGACGGCGACTATGTCATGGTCGTGGGCTATCCGGGCAGGACGAACCGGTACCGTCTCGCCCAGGAGGTGAGCAGTGCGATCGACTGGCAGTACCCGACCCAGATCAAGCTCTACCAGGAGCAACTGGACACCATCGCCGCGAACGGCAAGGCCAATCCCGACGTAACGGTGAAATACGCCAGCCTCGTCGCCGGCCTCAACAACTATCTCAAGAACTTCGGCGGCCAGCTCGAAGGCCTGCGCCGCGCCGATGCGGTCGCGGTGAAACAGAAGCAGGAAGCCGATCTCGACGCGTGGTTGAAGAAGCAGGGCGGTGCGGAGAACCAGGCACTCGTCGCCGACATCGCCGAACTCAAGGCCAAGCTCGCCGCCTACCAGGCTACCCGCGAGCGCGATGTCGACCTCGCCCTCGTTTCGCGCACCCAGCTCTTCGCCAGCGGCGTACGCCTCGCACGCCTGGCCGACGAACGCACCAAGCCGGACATGGAGCGAGAGGCTGGTTACCAGCAGCGCGACGAGGTGCGCATCGAGGGCGCGCTGAAGCAGATGGAGCGCCGCTACGACGCGAAGACCGATCAGGACCTGCTGGCCAACGCGCTCGTTCGCTACGTCGGCTTGCCGAAGGACCAGCGCTTGCCCGCGCTCGACGCGTGGCTCGCCGGCGCATCCACGCGTGCGGCCATCCAGGCCAAGGTGTCGGCGCTCTACAAGGGCAGCAAACTGGGCGACACGGCCGAGCGCATGAAGTGGTTCAAGGCCGACAAGAAGGCGATCGCCGCGAGCGACGACAGCATGCTGAAGCTGGCCAATGCGGTGCTGCCGGAGTTGAAGAAGATCGAAAACGAAGAAGATGCCCGCGATGGCGAACTGGCCCGGCTGCGTCCCCGCTACATGCAGGCGATCATCGCGTGGAAGGAGTCGCAGGGCCTGCCGGTGTATCCGGATGCCAACAGCTCGCTGCGGGTCACCTTCGGCAACGTGCAAGGCGTCGCCCCGCGTGACGGCGTGAGCTACGCGCCCTTCACCACGGTCGAGGGCATCGTCGAGAAAAACACCGGTGAAGAGCCGTTCAATGCGCCCAAGGCCGAGATCGAGGCGATCAAGGCGAAGGCCTTCGACGGTTACGCTTCGAAGAAACTCGGTACGCTGCCGGTCGATTTCCTTGCCGACCTGGACATCACCGGTGGTAACTCCGGCTCGCCTTCGCTCGATGCGCAGGGCCGTCTCGTCGGTCTCGCCTTCGACGGCAACTGGGAGTCGGTCAGTGGTGACTGGCTGTTCAATCCGAAGCTCAATCGCTCGATCCAGGTCGATGTGCGCTATATGTTGTGGGTGATGCACCATCTCGATCACGCCGACAACCTCCTGAAGGAGATGGGCGTTCCGGCGAAATAGCCGGCAGTCGCGGGGATCGCGCGCCTGTGCGATCCTCGCGGCCATGGCCCGGTCCGACCCCACCGCGAGCGAACTCAGCGTAAACGCTTCGCTGGAAACGGCGAGCGTTTCCGTGCGGAACGTGGTCTGCCACGGCGGCTGCGCGCATCGCGGCCCCGAGGAATGCGCGGCATCGACCTACCTGGTGTTTCCTTACCGCGGGCTCTACGTGCGCCACGTAGGCCGCGACCAGGCCGTGGCCGACGCCAACCACGTGGTGTTCTTCAATGCCGACGAGGGCTACCGGATCGCTCATCCGGTGGAGGGAAGCGACGCCAGCCTTTCGGTCCAGGTGGCCGCGCCTTTGCTGGAGGAACTCGCGCCCGTCAGCTCGCTGGAGCAGGGGCCGGTACACGGCTTCCGCACGCATCATCGGCGCATCGATCCCGGCGCGCAGGCCATGGTGGCTTTGCTCCGCCACAGGCTGGAGCAGGGGACGATGGAACCGCTGGAGGCGGAGACCCTTTTGCTGAACCTGGTCGGCCGCAGCCTCGGCCCACGGACCTCGCACGCGCCGGAGGCCACGCAAGGCCAGCGGCGCTTGGCCGACAGGGTAAAGGTGTTGCTGGCCAGCGATGTGTCGCGCCGCTGGTCGCTTGCGGATGTCGGTGTGGAAATCGGTGCGTCGCCGGTGTATCTCACTCAGGTATTCCAGCGCGTGGAAGGCATACCGCTGTATCGCTACCAATTGCGGCTCCGCCTGGCCCGGGCGCTGGACCTGATGGCCACGCAAGACGATCTCTCGGCCCTCGCGGCGGATCTGGGTTTTTCCAGCCACAGTCATTTCACGGCCGTCTTTCGCCAGGCCTATGGCCAGTCCCCCGCGGATTTCCGCCGCTCGACCCGTCGCACCTGACCGCCACTGAATTTTCTGGTGGAAGCCGACCCTGTCGGCGATCCCGCGGCAGCGGGCCGGTACTGAGGCAGAGCCGTCGGCCGCCACCCTCGTCGCTCCGGTTGCACCGTCGCTCGGGAAAGGAAGCCGCTGCGCGGCCGTGTTCTATGGCTGGCACCCCGTCGCGCCCGTCGCGCCGGGCGGGGTTTTCGATTCGCCCTCCGTGGCTCAGCGAAAACGGCCGGCCGTCCAGGCCGGCCCCCTGACGGGCCTTTTCACCCGACGCTCCTCGGTTCCACACGTCGCGCCGAGGGTGGCGCCCGGCAGCTCCCCCGCCACGCACACAACGAACGCGAGGGCGAAGCCGAGCCCGACACAGGACGAACCCAGTAACACGCAAGAACCTAAATTTTCCGACAGCCGTAGAGTCGGCAGCATGGTCTGCTTCACCGGCCCCGCTGGGTGGGCGGCAGAGGAGACATCGTCGTGGGTAATGGGCATATCGACATCGACCGCCGTTCTTTCATGAGGCTCGCCGCGGGCATGCTGGCGGCCGGCGTGGTGGCGGCGTGCGCACCCGGCATGGGCCGGATGGCCTTGAACGAGGACATGGACGCGCGGCGGTTCAACGCGGCGAGGACATTCGCCCGCACGTCGTTCGGCAACATCGCCTATGTCGAACAAGGAAGTGGTGACGCCGCGCTCTTCCTGCACGGCTTTCCGCTCAACGGATTCCAGTGGCGCGGCGTGCTGCCACGGCTGGCGGATGCGCGTCGCTGCATCGCGCCCGACTTCCTCGGCCTGGGATACACCGAGGTGGCCCCGGGTCAAAGCGTGGCGCCCGTGGCGCAAGCGGACATGCTGGTGGCTTTCATGGACAGCCTCGGCATCTCCCGGGCCGATGTCGTGGCCAATGACAGCGGCGGCGCGGTCGCCCAGTTGCTGGCGACACACCATCCGCAACGCGTACGCAGCCTGTTGCTGACCAATTGCGATACCGAACACGAATGCCCACCCGCGGCGATGGCACCGGTGATCGCGATGTCGCGCGAGGGCACATACGTCGATCGCTGGCTGCGGCCATGGTTGGCGGACAAGACGCTGGCGCGCTCCTCCGAGGGCCTCGGTGGCATGACCTTCACATATCCGGGTCACCCCACCGACGAAGCCATCGACATGTACCTGGCACCCCTGGTGGCGCATCCCGGGCGCACGCATGCTTACGCGCTGGCGCTGGAGGAAAACTCGCTGGCGGGCATCGGGCCGCGACTTGCGCAGAGTCCCGTACCGATGCGTGTCGTGTGGGGCATGGCCGATCCCATCTTCTCGCCCGCGAGCGCGGAGTACCTCGACCACGCATTCAAGCACTCGCATGGTGTGCACCGCATACCGAACGCGAAACTCTTCTTCCCCGAAGAATTTCCCGATGTCATCGCCGCCGAGGCCCGGCGGCTTTGGGCGATGTCATAGGAATCCGAAACTGAGGCTGGAAAAGTCCGTTTCATAGTCGGCCTCGGCATCCGTCGGCAGGGCGCGTATCCAGATCGTGTTGAGCAACCAACGTCCCGCGGTGGGCATGGCGAAGGACGCCCGGCCCGCCGCGTCGGTGACGTGCACCTCGACGGGTGCGTCGTCGTGATCGAGGTCCGTGAATTTCACCGTGGCGCCCGGAAGGGCATGCCCCTGATAGAACACACGCACAGGTAGCGTGCGAGGGCGGGGCAGGGCATATGGATTGATGTCCGGAACGATTTCGAGCGTAAGGCCAAGGGGTGCCGTCACGGATGCCTGTGCCGCGGTATCGAATGGCCCGGATTGCATGATCGCCTTCGCATGCCGGCTGTAGATTTCCGTCTCGTCCACGTCCATGCGGCCTTCCCGCCGGCGTCTTTCCCATGCGGGCGTCAGGCCTTCCACCGTCAGGTAATCGTTGAAACGCAACGAGGGGAGATGACTCTGCGCGCGGTTGTCGGTTTCCAGGGCAAGCAGATAGGTGCCCGCCCGCGGCAGCGCGACGTCACCGTCGCCGGCCACGTCTCCCAGGTGTAGCGCGCCGTGAAGATCCACGCTCCGGTCCGAAGGACCGGTGACCTGGAATCGCACGATGCGTTGTAGCGCGATGGGCGAACGCTGGCGGTAGGGCCCGTGGCCGACCTGTAACGTGAGAGGTGTCGCTTGCACGGGCTGCACCTGGAACGCCTGGGGTTGCACCCAGAAATCGTGGGCATGCACCGTACCCGTGGCGACTATCAGCGTCGACACGCAGAAGCGACCCCCCAGCCGTGGACAATGACGAGGCATGGTCAGGCCTATTCGAGGTGATCGGGCTCGTAGCCCGGGGTGACGGGTAGGAACGAGAGCGTCGCGACGAGCAGGGCGATCGCGAGGAACCAACTCGCCACGACCCGCAATGCCATGCGCACGCCGCGGTACCTCGATGGCTGGTGACGTGCCACGATCACGCTGGTCAGCGCCACCACGAGGCCGACGGCGAGCGAGAGAAACGCTAGCGATGCATGCATTCCGTTCATGCCCTGGCTGCCTGCACGACGAAATGGGCGCCCGTCACGGCGATACCGACGCCGACAGCGCGCAGTGCCCGCATGCCCCGCGGCCATCGCGCGACCACGCCGAGCCCGATGCCCAGGACGTGCAGCGAGCCCGTCGCCAGTACGAACCCCGTGCTGTAGCCGATCGGGTCCGCCGCTGAAGGCAGTTCCTTGCCATGTGCGTACCCATGGAAGAGGCCGAACACGGCGACGACGATCATCGCCATGCCCACG
The DNA here is from genome assembly GCF_030812295.1 of Luteibacter jiangsuensis. Taxonomy (GTDB): domain Bacteria; phylum Pseudomonadota; class Gammaproteobacteria; order Xanthomonadales; family Rhodanobacteraceae; genus Luteibacter; species Luteibacter jiangsuensis_A. The sequence continues at coordinate 1,191,424 of NZ_JAUSSK010000001.1, read as the reverse complement.
CGGGGTCGGAGTGCGCAGGCGACACAAAGGCCAAGTGCGCACACCGAAAGCGCGATGCCCCATTCCACGGGTGGCAACGGTACGCCGACCATGCCGAACACGGCACCCAGCACCATCACGCCTGGAAAGACCATCGGCAACAGGTACACCAGGGGTTCGCCGAGAACAGCACCCCACAGTCCCACCGACACCATGGCGAGCAGGTGGTCCATGCCACCGAAGGGATGTGCGAAACCGGCGCCGAAGCCACCTGCCAACCCGGTACCGGCATGCGCCATGGCTGGGTCGGCGTACGACAACGTCACCGCCGCGACGGAGGCGAGAACAACGAACGACGCACGCGGATCATTCATGGTAGTCGGCCGCCGCGCTGGAAGCCGCGGTCGGCGCGGTGTACGCGGGGCTGGTGTTGACTGCCGCCGCGAGGAACGGGAATCGTGTCGTGGAATGGGGGCGATCGTCGTGATGCACGCCGTCGTCGATGCTGCCCAGGTCGCCGGCCGCAAGCAGTGAACGGTAGAGGTTCGACGCATCGTAGTTCGGCGTACGGCCACCACAGTCGACGGCGAAATCGCGACGTCCCGAGAGCCGGGCCAACTCGACCGCAAAGAGTTGCGTGCACCTCGGCGAGGCACTGTTCACCCATAACCGATCGTCGGCCAACAACGTCGCCAGCCGGCGATAGCGGAATCCCGGCGCCGCATGCATGTCGGCGAGCCACTGGTTTCCGCGCACGCCGTCGTAGCCATCGTAGAGGCCGAGCGTGCGCTGGATGTCGCCGATGAACTGCGCGGCCCTCGAAGGCTCGGCACGGTTGTAGCGTTCCTTGAGGCGGTCGCCCCTGGCTTCGTCGAGTGGCGACAGCAAGGCGTTGCCGGTGAGCGGCCGTCCTGCGCGGTCGATGCGGCCGTGCGGCGACGCGGTCTCTCCCCACACCGCGAGTAGCGGGCCGCCGCCATTCACCAGTCCGAGATCGATCGTGATGACGATGCACGCGGGCGTCCATCCCGCGAGGAAATTCTGGCCCGGGCCACCGCCGGTCTGGTGCCACTCCTTGCGGATCGAAGCCACCGTGGCGGCATCGAACTGCGGAAATCCGTCGGCATCGACCGGCGCCCCATGTTCGAGAGCACGCGCTGCCACGTCGAACGCGCTTCGGGACCCCCTCACGTTATTGAAGAAGGGATCGTCGCGACGGCCTGCGAATGCCTTGAGGCGCCCGCTATTCGACGCGAAGCCACTCGCCGCGTCGACCATGCCAGAGGCACGTTCATCGGCGGCGGTGCAATCGGCGGTGTACGAGGCGCTGAAACGACAGGTCACGTCGGTGGTCGTGCTCGTGGCGCCGAAGACCTTGCCGCTGCCGACGTGGAAGGTATAGCCGATGGCGTCGGAGAAGCTATGGCCGACGATCGTCATCACCAGGTTCAGATGATGGCCGTCCGCGGAGGTCCAGGCGTAGAGGTCGCCGATGTCCGCACGCGGATCGGCGGTGACCGTGGGCGTATCGAGGTGGTCCGAGGCATAGGCGCTGGAGGTCGGCAGGACAGCGGGCGTCGCAACGAAAAGCGACATGATGGCAAGCGGGAGGCGCAGGTTTCGCATGGGAGCCATACCAGAATGGACTGATGGCAGTACACCCGAACCCGTTATGGGCGACTGTCGGAATCTTTAGCGATTCGCACGGTGTGGCCTGATCCTCGGGCTTCCTTCTGAAAACGCATGGCACGACATATCCACACGCCGTGTGGATATTCGATGCATAACCGTGTGGACAAGTCCGATTCGCCCATGCGTGGCGACTACTTGCGTTGTCCTGATCAGTTCGTGACCACGCACGCCGGAAGCGCATCGCGATATCCACAGCGTGTGTGGATACTCCCTGCATAAGCATGTGGACAACTCGATTCCGCCCTTTGACAGCATGGACTTGCGTTGCGCTGCTCAAGAACTGACCAGGGCGATGCTCATCGGGGGATGCGATGATATCCACAGCCGGTGTGGGTAATCGCTGCATAACCGTGTGGATAACTGCGCAAGCGCCTTATGTGGCGTGCACTTGCGTTGCGCTGGTCAAGCCTTGGCCGGCATCGTCACCGCATGTCGCCCGGGTGCGCTAACCTTGCGGTCGTTCGATCGCCCACCGCGTGCATGACCCTCGACAACCGTCCCCTCGCCATCTTCCTGATGGGCCCGACCGCATCGGGCAAGACGGCGCTCGCCTGCGCGCTGGCGGATCGCTTTCCCATGGGGCTGGTGAGTGTCGATTCGGCGCTGGTCTATCGCGGCCTGGATATCGGTTCGGCGAAGCCCGATGCCGCCACGCTCGCTCGTTACCCACACGCCCTGGTCGACATCCGCGATCCGGCGCAGCCGTATTCGGCGGCGGACTTTCGTGAGGATGCGGTGGCGGCGATGCAGCGCATCACCGGTGAGGGGAGGGTGCCTCTCCTGGTGGGAGGAACCGGACTTTACTTCCGCGCCCTTCAGCGCGGCTTGTCCGACCTGCCCGAGGCCGATCCGGCGTTGCGTGAACGGCTGGCGGCCGAGGCGGCGGCGATCGGCTGGGCGGCGATGCACGCACGCATGGCTGCCCTCGATCCCGTGGCCGGTGCGCGGATTCGGCCAGGCGACGCGCAACGAATCCAGCGCGCGCTGGAGGTCATGGCCTTGAGCGGGCGCCCCCTGAGCGAGTTGCAGCAGGGCGGCACGACGATCCGCTTTCCCTGGAGGGTCCTCAAGCTCGCTTTGCTGCCAGTGGATCGGAAGCCCTTGCACGAGCGCATCGCGCTCCGCTTCGATGCCATGCTGGCCGACGGTTTCCTCGACGAGGTCCGCCGCCTGCGAGCCCGTGGCGACCTCCATCCGGACCTGCCGGCGATCCGCGCGGTGGGCTATCGGCAGGCCTGGGAGTACCTGGAGGGCCAGGGGGATGCCACGGACTTCCGCAACCGTGGTATCTATGCCACTCGTCAACTCGCCAAACGCCAGATCACCTGGCTGCGCGGCGAGTTCGACGCGCGCACGTTCGACCCGGACCGGGGGGATCCGTTACCCGGGGCCGCGCGTGCGGTGGAACAGTTCGTCGGAATGCCGAGATCGTCACGATCTTAAGCTACCAGCGGGCGTTTAAAAGCAGTTAAGATTCAAGACACTTGGGCTGGGGCGTCGCAAGGCGTTTTTTACCCGGACCCGTACGAGAGGCGTAGGGGAGAAGAAGAATGTCCAAAGGGCAATCGTTGCAGGACCCGTTTCTGAATGCGCTGCGGCGCGAGCGTGTACCGGTCGCCATTTACCTGGTGAACGGCATCAAGCTGCAAGGCACGATCGAGTCGTTCGACCAGTTCGTGGTGCTCCTGCGCAACCAGGTGAGCCAGATGGTGTACAAGCACGCCATTTCCACGGTGGTGCCGAGCCGGAACGTCCGGGTCGGCGGGCACGAGAATCACGGCGATGCGGCATCGGGTGACGGCGAGGGTTGAGGGGCCCTGGCTTTGTCCCATATAGGAATGAGTGGGTGCGCGTATGCTTCCGGCTGCGTGCGCCCCTTCTTTTTCCATGAGGTGATTCCCCTAAGTGTTCGATAGACAAAAGAAAGGCGATCGGGCCATCCTGGTGCTGCCGCACTCGCGGGGCGAAGGCGACACGATCCGCCGTGGCGAGGAATTCGCCGAACTGGTCGCTTCGGCCGGTGCTGAGATCCTCACCAGCATTTCGGCCCGCGTCGAGGTGCCGAACCCCCGTTTCTACATCGGCAGCGGCAAGGCGGAAGAGGTCGCGGAGGCCGTCCGCGCGTTGGAGGCCGATCTCGTCCTGGTCGACCATGTGCTCAGCCCGGTGCAGGAGCGCAATCTCGAAAAGCACCTCAAGGCCCGGGTGGTGGATCGCGCCGGGCTGATCCTGGACATCTTCGCCCAGCGTGCCCGTTCGCACGAAGGCAAGCTCGAGGTCGAACTGGCCCAGTTGAAGCACCTGGCCACGCGCCTGGTGCGCGGCTGGACCCACCTTGACGCCCAGCGCGGCGGTGCCATCGGCAACCGCGGCCCAGGCGAAACCCAGCTGGAAACCGACCGCCGCCTGCTCGCGGAAAGAGTGAAGATGCTGACCAAGCGTCTTGAGAAGGTGCAGGTCCAGCGCGACCAGCAGCGTCGCGCGCGGCTGCGCAACACCGTGCCGCGCGTGGCCCTGGTCGGCTACACCAACGCGGGCAAGAGCACCCTGTTCAATGCCCTGACCACCGGCGGCGTCTACGCGGCCGACCAGTTGTTCGCCACGCTGGACCCCACGGTGCGCAAGGTCGACGGCCTGTCCTGTGGTCCGGCGGTTGTCGCCGACACGGTCGGTTTCATCCGTGAGCTTCCCCATGACCTGGTCGCGGCCTTCCGCGCGACCCTGGCCGAGGCGCGCGACGCGGATCTCCTGATCCACGTCAGCGACGCCGCGGACGAGGAGCGCGAGCTGCTGGCCCGGGTGGTGAACGAGGTGCTGGAGGAAATCGGTGCCGGCGACGTGCCCCAGCTGTCGGTCATGAACAAGGTCGACCTCGTCGACATGGTGCCGCGGATCGATCGTGGGGACGACGGCAAGCCACGCCAGGTCTGGCTTTCGGCCGCCACGGGTGCGGGCGTGGACGGCCTGCGCGAGGCGCTGGGCGAACTGCTCGGTGGCGACCGCATCCGGGCAGGGCTTGAGCTTCCTCTCAGCGCCGGACGCCTGCATGCGCGGCTCAAGGCGGCGGGAGCGATCGCGGGAGAGGCCGTGGACGAGCATGGTTGGCACCTCGACATCGATGCGCCGCGTTCCGTGCTGGCGCCCCTGCTGGGCGACGATGTGCACGCGGGCTCCCTGCGCGAGCTGATCGATCCGGTCCACGCCGGCCACTGATCGAGCACTCATCGGTACCCATCTGATAGAATTCACAGCGTTTGCGTGCCCTATCGGCGCGGCGAAGGGCGCTCGCGCGTCCGGCGTCCATCCCCCGCCGCGGCGGGTCCACCTCAAGGCTTGTCAGCCGCCCACCCTCCGGTCCCCGAAGGAGACTGTCGCCCATGGCTTGGAACGAACCCGGTAACGGCCAGAAGGATCCCTGGAACCGCAACCGGTCGAGCGGGCGCAAGCCCGACATCGACGCGGCGATCAAGAGCCTCAGGGCCCGGTTCGGCAAGTTCGGCGCGGGCAGCGGCGGTGTCTTTGCCATCGTGCTGGTCTTCATCGTCGCCTGGCTGCTGGTCTCCAGCTATACGGTCATCGATGCCCGCCAGGTCGGCGTGGTGCTGCGCTTCGGCCAGTTCTCGCGCATCCTGCCCCCCGGTTTCCATCTCAAGGCGCCCAGCCCGGTCGAGACCGTGACCAAGGTCGAAACGACCCAGGTGCGCTCGGTTTCCGACAATGTCTCGATGCTCACCCGCGACGAGAACATCATCGCGATCGACTTCAACGTGCAGTACCAGGTTTCCGACGCCCGGAAGTTCCTCTACTCCAACGCCGACCGCGAGGAGAACACCATCCACAACGCGGCCGAGGCCGCGGTGCGCTCGGTGGTCGGCGCCAACATCATGGACAACATCCTCACCACGCCGGGCGTCGACACGCCGACGCCGGACCAGGCGCCTGTCGCGGGTGTCGCGCCGGCGGCGAAGGAAACCCTGCAGCAGCAGACGCGTGACATCCTCCAGGCCACGCTCGACAAGTACGACGCGGGCATCCTCGTCACCGGCGTCAGCTTCCAGAACGTCTCGCCGCCGAAGGAAGTGAAGGATGCCTTCGACGACGTCAACGCCGCCCGCGAAGACAAGCAAAGCGAAGAGAACAAGGCCCGCGCCTACGAAAGCCAGGTGGTGCCTGTGGCGCGTGGCGAGGCCGCGCGCATCGCCGCCGAAGCCGAGGCCGATCGCGTCGAGCGCATCGCCCGTGCCAATGGCGACGTCGAGCGCTTCAACTTGTTGCTCAAGCAATACCGCGCCGCCCCGGATGTCACCCGCCGGCGCCTGTGGCTGGAAACCGTGGAGGAAGTGATGGCCGGCAATCCGAAGGTCGTCGACGGCAGCAATGGCAAGAACATCATCCAGTTGCCGGTCGAGACGAACAACGGCGCGGTACGCAATGTTCCAGGCGTGGGCACGGTCATCCAGTCCGCGACGACGACCGACGCCACTCCGAATCCGTCGCAGGGGAACGCCCAGTGAAGATCGTCTCCGGCCTCATCGTCGTCGCCCTCGTCCTCCTGGGCTTCAACAGCGCCTTCGTCGTGAAGGAAGGCGAGAACGCGCTGCTGCTGCAGTTCGGCCGTATCGTGCGTGCCGATTACCAGCCCGGCCTGCATTTCAAGATCCCGGTGGTGCAGCAGGTCATGCGTTTCGACAACCGCATCCTCGGCCTGGATGCACAACCGGAACGTTATTTCACGCTGGAGAAGAAAAGCGTCAACGTCGACTTCTACGTGAAGTGGCGGATCGCCGATAACGCGTCTTACTACCGCGCGACCTCCGGCGAACAGGTACAGGCGATCCAGCGCCTCACCCCGATCGTGAAGGATGCGCTGCGCTACGAATTCAATGCGCGCCCGCTCGAAGACCTTATCGCCGGTGGTCGCAAGGACATCACCGAGCGCGTACGCCAGCAGACCGACGCCGTGGCCCGCAAGAACCTCGGCATCGCCATCGTCGACGTGCGTATCAAGCGCATCGACCTGCCTGACGAGGTGAGTGGCTCGGTCTATAAGCGCATGCGCGCCGAGCGCCTGCAGCTTGCCAATGAATTGCGTTACACCGGTCAGGAGAGTGCCGAGACCATCCGTGCGGACGCCGATCGCCAGAAGCTGGTGCTGCTGGCCGATGCCAACCGCGAGGCGACCAAGGTCAAGGGCGATGGCGACGCGCAGGCTGCCGCCATCTATGCCCAGGCATACAGCCAGGATCCGGAATTCTTCGCCTTCTACCGCAGCCTCGCGGCTTACCGGAAGGCCTTTGCCGATGGCAAGGGCACCTTCGTGCTGAAGCCCGATTCCGAATTCCTGCGCTACCTCAACGATGGCCCCGGCCGTCCGCGCTGAACCCGATCCACATCGCCCGGCAGGGCACCGCAACTAAAGAGAAGCATCAACATGGGTAAGTCAGTCGTCATTCTCGGCGCGCAATGGGGCGACGAGGGCAAGGGCAAGATCGTCGATCTCCTCACCGAACGTGTCGGCGCCGTCGCGCGTTTCCAGGGTGGCCACAACGCCGGCCATACGCTGGTGATCAAGGGCAAGAAGACCGTCCTGCACCTCATCCCGTCGGGCATCCTGCGCGACGACGCGCTCTGCCTGATCGGCAACGGCGTCGTGCTTTCGCCGGCTGCCCTGATGAGCGAAATCGCCGAACTGGAAGAGCAGGGCGTCGATGTCCGCCCGCGCCTGAAGATCTCGCCGGCCACGCCGCTGATCATGCCGTACCACATCGCCGTCGATAAGGCGCGCGAAGTGGCTTCCGGTGCCAAGGCCATCGGCACCACCGGCCGTGGCATCGGCCCGGCCTACGAGGACAAGGTCGCCCGCCGTTCCATCCGCGTGGCCGACCTCATGTATCCGCACGAGTTGCCGGAGAAGGTCCAGGCCGCCGTGGAATATCACAACTTCGTGCTCACCCAGTGGCTGAAGGCCGAGCCGGTCGACTACCAGACCGTGCTCGACGAAGCGCTCACCTGGGGCGAATACCTGCGGCCGATGGTCGACGACGTCGCGACCATCCTGCACGACGTTCGTCGCGAGGGTGGCAACATCCTTTATGAAGGCGCGCAGGGTGCGTTGCTCGACATCGATCACGGTACCTATCCCTATGTCACCTCGTCGAACACCACGGTGGGCGGCGCGCTGGCCGGCACCGGCGTCGGTGCGCGTGACATCGACTATGTGCTGGGCATCTGCAAGGCCTACGCCACGCGCGTCGGTGGCGGTCCGTTCCCGACCGAGCTCAACGACGAGATGGGCGAACTCCTGCGCAAGAAGGGTAACGAATTCGGTGCCAGCACGGGCCGTCCGCGCCGCTGCGGCTGGATCGACCTGGTGGCGCTGAAGCGCGCGGTGCAGATCAACGGCATCGACGGCCTCGCCATCACCAAGCTCGACGTCCTCGACGGGCTGGAAAGCATCAAGGTCTGCATCGCCTACGAATACCGCGGCAAGCGTCGTGAACTGGCTCCGCTGGATGCCGACGGCTGGGACGAGTGCAAGCCGGTCTACCTGGAGTTCCCCGGTTGGGAGGAATCCACCGCGGGCATCCGCGACTGGAACAAGCTGCCGCCGGCCGCCCGTGCCTACCTGCGCGCGGTGGAAGAGCTTTCGGGCTGCAAGCTGGCCCTGGTCGCCACGGGCGCCGACCGTGACGATACGATCGTCCTGGACGATCCGTTCGGCGGCGACGACAACTGCTGATCTTCGGCAGTCCCTAGCCCTCGCCGACAGGGTCGGCTCCCACCAAAGCCGTGGGAGCGGACCCTGTCGGCGATAGGTGCCCCGAACCTGTGGGAGCCGACTTCGTCGGCGATGGGTGTTCGCCAAGCCGCCCACCCTCCAACGCATGCAGGTCGATCTCCTTCACCGGCACCGGCCGATAATCAGCGTCGAAGGCGACCTCGCCCAACCGCCAGCCCGCCTTGCACGTGACCGCGCCCCAGAAGCGGCGAAACGCCGCCCAATGCAGGCCCGTCAGCCCTTTCTCGTTGTCCGCATCCACCATGGGATCGCCCACGCCCGTAGGCCGGATCGGCTCGCCATGCAGCGCGGTGCCGAACAGGGAATCCCAGATCGAGAACACCTGGCCGAAATTGCAGTTGTGCAGGTTGGGGCGATCCGGGTCCACCAGCATGTGGTGAAGACGGTGGAACACGGGCGAAACGAACAGACGGTCGAAAACCGGCCCGAAGCGCACGCGCACGTTCGCATGCGAGAAGTTCTGCACCAGTTCGCCCAGCAGCATCAACCATGCGAAGTCGGTGGGCGCGACGCCGATGAGCAGGCCCACGCCTGCCAGCACCATCGACTGCAGGAAGCCATCGACAAGGCTGCCACGGTCGTTGGTCCAGCAACTCATCTGCCGGGTGCTGTGATGCATGCTGTGCAGCGCCCACCACCAGGGCAGCGCATGCTGCAGGCGATGCATCCAGTAATAGACCAGGTCGTAGATGACGTAATAGACCAGGAACAGCGCCAGCGGATGGCCGTTCAACGCAGGCACCCAGTGCACGATGCCGAGCGGTGAATCGTCGTCGCCCGTGGCGCCCGTCCCACCGAAGGCATTGCCGATCGGCGTCAGGACGAGGTAGCTGAACATCGGGAAGATGCCGAGCAGCATCATCAGCGTGTATTGCCAGTCCACGCGCGTGAGCTTGCGGTCCGCCCACTTCTCGGCGGGGATCACCGATTCCAGCGGGCGGAACAGCAGCGCGATGATCGCCACTTGCAGGATCGAGATGAGGATCGCTCCGGCGATCTCCCGTGGATCGCCGGCCAGGCCGGTCAGGTGGAGCAGGGCGAGGAACGGGACGATGGCATGGGCACTCGTCCAGTCGACAAGATGGGACCATCCCGCGAACATGCTGGCTACCTTCGCAAGACCGCGCAGGTGCGCGCGGCCGACACTCCCATTAAGCTGCACGCCTCTTTCGTTGGGCTTTCCGCCATGCGCCACATTCCAGGGATCGACGTACGGACTTACGTGGGCAAGGAGATCCTGCCCGTGGCCGGGGAATTGTCCGGGTTGCGCCTGTCGGTATTTCGCGACTGGCCCTATCTCTACGAAGGCGACCGCGCCTACGAGGAGGATTACCTCGCCGCCTATGCAGCATCGCCACGGAGCGTGTGCGTGGTCGCGCGCGACGAGACGGGGCGCGCGGTGGGTGCCTCCACCGGCATGCCGCTCGCCGACGAAGGCGAAGCCTTCCGCCGTCCCTTCATCGAAGGCGGCATCGTGCCGGGCGACGTGTTCTATTTCGGCGAATCGGTGCTGCTCGCACCCTGGCGGGGACGGGGCATCGGCCACGCATTCTTCGATGCCCGCGAAGCGCATGCGCGCGCCTCCGGCCCCTTCCGTTGGACGGCCTTCTGTTCGGTGCGGCGCGAGCCGGGCGATCCGCGCAAGCCGGCGAACTATCATCGAAACGACGCGTTCTGGCTCGGCCGCGGCTACACGCCGGCCATCGACTTGAGCTGCACCTTGTCGTGGAAGGAAATCGGCGCCGACGCGGCGACGCCGCACGTGCTCGATTTCTGGATGCGTGAACTGGACCGGGACCCTGCATGACGCGCACGCTGGCCGAGTGGCTTGCCTACCAGGAGCGAACGCATCCACGCGACATCGCGTTGGGGCTGGAGCGCGTGCGCGCCGTTTGGGAAGCCATGGGTGCGCCGCGTCCGGCGCCTATCGTGATCACCGTCGGTGGCACGAACGGCAAGGGATCCACGGTGGCCTTGCTGGAGGGCATGCTGCGCGCGGCGGGCTACCGCACGGGTTGTTACACCTCGCCGCACCTCCTTCGCTACAACGAGCGTATCCGGATCGATGGCGAGGACGCCGGTGACGACGCGTTGGTCGCTTCGTTCGAAAGGATCGAGGCAGCGCGCGGCGACATCCCGCAAACCTACTTCGAATTCGGCACGCTAGCCGCCATCGACCTGATGGCGCGCGCATCGCTCGACGTCGCCATCCTCGAGGTCGGCCTGGGTGGTCGGCTCGACGCCGTGAATATCGTCGATCCCGATGTCGCCGTCATCACCACGGTGGACCTGGATCACCAGGACTGGCTCGGCGGCGATCGCGACAGCATCGGTCGCGAAAAGGCGGGCATCGCCCGTGCGGGCAGGGCCGCGATCGTCGGTGAACCGGCACCCCCAGCCAGCCTGCTACAAGTCTTGCGCGACATCGGCGCCCATATCGTCCGTGCCGGCGAGGCCTTCACCGTCACCACGACACCGGCTGAAGCCGCTCCCACAAGGGCGGCTCCCACGGGCTGGCGCTGGACCCATCGGGACGGCACGGTGCTCGACCTGCCTCGGCCGGCCCTCGATGCACCGGTGCAGATGGCCAACGCGGCGACGGCCATCGCGGCCATCCACGCCCTGGGCCCCCGCGTGGATGTATCGCCACAAGCCATTCGGCGCGCCCTCGAACAGGTGCACGTGGCCGGCCGCCTCCAGCGCATCGCCGAGCGTCCGCGCACTCTCGTCGACGTGGGCCATAACCCGCAGGCCGCGCGGGCGTTGGCGGCATGGCTGGACGCCGAACCCGCGGCGGGCCGCGTCTTCGCGGTATACGGTGCCCTCGCGGACAAGGACGTGGCCGGTGTCGTCGCGGCCCTGGGGCGACGGATCGATGGCTGGTTCCTCGCTGGCCTGGAGCGCGATACCCCGCGCGGCCTGCCCGCCGATGCGATCGCGGCCACGCTCGCCGCCGTGCTCCCGGGTGCCGCCGCACAGGCGTTTCCGGATGTCGCCCTGGCCTGGGCGGCCGCGCGTGACGCCGCAGGCGACGAGGACACCGTGCTGCTTTTCGGCTCCTTCTTCGTCGCGGGCGCCGCCTTGTCCACGGTCACGTGAACGCCGGCACGGGCGAGGCGCCGGGGCAGGTCCATTGCCGGTTATAATCGCCGCGATTCGCTTTGCACCGGTCGTATGGAGCCTTCCTTGAAAACACGCATGCTGGGTGCCGCCGTCCTGATCGCCCTGGCGGTCCTGTTCTTGCCGATGTTGTTCTCCAGCACGCCGCCCAAGTCCGACGCCGACCAGACCGTCAGCCTGGCGATCCCGCCGGCACCGGATCGTGAACTGCAGACGCGCACGCTCGACGTGGCGCCAAACGGCTCACCAGCGACGGTGAACGGACCGCAGACCGCCGGAGCGGTGCCCCAACAGCCCGCGGCCGCCGTTTCGGCGCCTTCGGCCAGCGTCATTCCCGGCAGTGGCGGCCGTCTCGCTTCGGTGGACATCGCCTCGCGCAAGCCCGCTGATGCGTTGCCGGAAGATTTCGCCAACGCGCCGGCCGCCAGCAAGCCTGCGGCCACCCCGGCCACTCCGGCCAAGCCGGCGGCCAGGCCCGCCACCACGCCCGTTGCCTCGGCACCGCCAGCCACGCCGGCCGCGGCACCCGTCGCCCTGCCGCCGGGTACCGCCGCGCGAGGCAGCTACAGCATCAACCTCAGTGCGTACGCGGATCGCTCCAAGGCCGACGCCCTCGTGCAGAAAGTGAAGGCGCTGGGCTATCCGGTGAGCACCGCGTCGACCACGCAGGCCGGAAAGTCGCTTACGCGGGTCACCGCCGGGCCGTTCGAATCGCGTGCCGCCGCCGAGACCGCCCGTCTGAAGATCGTCGCCGCGGTGCCTGGCGCCCCGGCCAGCCTGTCGACCAAGGCCGAGACGCAGACCGCCGACGCCCCGGCGCCGTCGCGCCCGGCCGCCACCACCCCGGCTCCCGCCGCGGCCACGCCCAGCGTACCCACCGCCGCGCCACGCGCGGGTGGTTTCGCGGTCCAGGTCGCCGCGGTCAGCAGCGAGACCGAAGCCACGCGCCTGCGCGACAAGCTGCGCGGCGCGGGCATTCCGGGCTATGTGGATAGCATCGCCTCCAGCAGTGGCGCCAAGTTGTGGCGTGTCCGCGCGGGGCCTCAGACGCAGCGTGACGACGCGGTGCGCCTGAAGGACCAGATCAAGGCCAAGGTGGGCCTCGATGGGGTTGTCGTCCCGGCGCCCTGACGGGCCGGACCGACTCCCGTCGTGAATTCGAGGAGCGTCACGTGAATTGGGCCGATTACGTCATCCTTGCCGTACTGTTCATTTCGGTCTTGATCGGCCTCGCGCGTGGCCTCATTTCCGAAGTGCTTTCATTGGTGATCTGGGTGGCCGCGTTCTGGATCGCGTGGCTGTTCGGGCCGGTGGTGGCGCGTTACTTCGAGAGCAGCGTGTCGCTGCCGTCGGCGCGGATCGCCATCGGCTACGGCTTGTGCTTCATCACGGTGCTGCTCGTCGGCGCCGTGTTCCGGTTCCTGATTTCGCGCCTGGTCTCGGGAACGGGGCTGGGTGGCATGGACCGCCTGCTCGGGATGATCTTCGGTCTCGCGCGCGGCGTGCTCATCGTGAGTGGCGTGGTGTTCCTGCTGGGCTTCACGCCGTTGCCGAACGAGCCCATGTGGCGCGAATCCGCGATGCTGCCGCAGTTCGCCGCGCCGGCCGCGTGGCTTGGCCAGCAGGTGCCGGCGAACGTGCGCGAGTACATGCACCCACCGGCGGCGCTGCAGAACATGAAGATGCCGGACGTGAAACTGCCCAGCCGGGAAGAATTGATGAAACTGCGCGACCTGACGATCCCCGCGCAGCCCACGAAAGATTCGAATGCTCACCCTGCCGCCGCGACCACGGCGGCCTCTTCGTAGAAGGCAACACCCATGTGCGGAATCATCGGCATCGTCGGTACCACGGAAGTGGCATCGGCCCTGTATGACGGCCTGACCGTCCTGCAACATCGCGGGCAGGATGCCGCCGGCATCGCCACGGTGGATGGCGCGCGTCTGCGCCTGCACAAGGGCAATGGCCTGGTTCGCGACGTCTTCAACTCCGCGGGCGTCAGCAAGCTGCGCGGACGCATCGGTATCGGTCATTGCCGCTATCCCACGGCAGGCTCCGAAGGTACCGAGGAGGCGCAGCCGTTCTACGTCAACTCGCCCTACGGCATCGCCTTCGCGCACAACGGCAACCTCGTGAACACCGAGACCCTGCGCAAGGAGATGTTCGAGGACGACCGCCGGCACATCGACACCGATTCCGATTCCGAGGTGCTGCTCAACGTGCTCGCGCACGAACTGCAGGTGGACGATCGCGGCGACCTTACGCCGGAGCATGTCTTCAAGGCGATCTCACGCGTGCATGCGCGCGCCCGCGGCGGCTATGCCTGCATCGCGCTGGTGCTTGGCTATGGCCTGATCGCCTTCCGCGATCCCAACGGCATTCGCCCGCTCGTGCTCGGCGAGCGCGTCACGCCGGAAGGCCGCGAATATGCGATCGCCTCCGAATCGGTGGCGCTCGACGTGCTCGGCTTCAAGCGCCTGCGCGACATCGCGCCGGGCGAAGCGGTGATCGTCACCGATGGCGGTGAACTCCACGCGCAGCATTGCGCCGAAGGGGCGGTCCACGCGCCGTGCATCTTCGAGTACGTCTATCTCGCGCGTCCCGATTCGATGATCGAAGATGTCTCGGTGTACAAGGCGCGTCTGCGCATGGGCGAGAAGCTGGCCGAGAAGATCCTCCGCGAACGTGGTCCCGACCATGGCATCGATGCGGTCATTCCCATTCCCGATACCTCGCGCACGGCAGCAAGCTCGCTGGCGCAGGTCTTGGGCGTACCCATGCGTGAGGGATTGGTGAAGAACCGCTATATCGGCCGTACCTTCATCATGCCGGGGCAGGGCGAGCGGGTGAAATCGGTGCGCCGCAAGCTCAATGCCATCGATCTCGAATTCCGCAAGAAGAACGTCCTGCTGGTGGATGACTCGATCGTTCGTGGTACGACGTCGCGCCAGATCATCCAGATGGCCCGCGACGCCGGTGCGAAGAATGTGTACTTCGCCTCGGCCGCGCCGCCGGTGCGTTATCCGAACATCTACGGCATCGACATGCCCGCGGCCTCTGAACTGGTCGCGGCCGGGCGTACCGTGGAGGAAGTGGAGAAGGCGCTCGGTGCGGACTGGTTGATCTACCAGGACCTCGACGACCTCGTCTGGGCCGTCGCCGATGGCAACGAAGCTCTCACCCATTTCGATACGTCGTGCTTCTCCGGCGAATACGTCACGGGCGTCGAGGCGGGCTTCCTCGAGCAGCAGGAAGCACTGCGTTCCGACGCGGCCAAGAACGAGCGCCGCAGCGCCTGAGCAGTGGGCGGCGTGGATGACGAATCACGCCGCCATCGATCCATGAACGACCTGCACACCGCCGCCCGACAATGCCTCGATGCCGCCGATCCGGCCGAGAAGGTCCGGCTCAGCTTCCAGACCTGGGCGGCCCTGCAAGCGGGCGAGCTGGCGCCGGATCCGTCATCGCCGCCGGCGCGTCCCATCGCACTTCCGGGCCGGCCCGAACGTCCTCGCCTGGTCCCTTCCCGTGAGGTGGCACAGCGTGGCCTGGGCACGGCGGAAGGCCGCGCCGCGCTCGTGCATGCCATCGCGCATATCGAATTCAACGCCATCGACCTGGCCTGGGACGCGGTCTACCGTTTCCGCGGGAAGCCGTTGGCGTATTACCGCGACTGGGCCTCGTGCGCCAACGACGAGGCGCGG
Organism: Luteibacter jiangsuensis; assembly: GCF_030812295.1. GTDB lineage: Bacteria > Pseudomonadota > Gammaproteobacteria > Xanthomonadales > Rhodanobacteraceae > Luteibacter > Luteibacter jiangsuensis_A. Next base: position 1,176,130 of record NZ_JAUSSK010000001.1, on the reverse strand, counting down.
CATTTCACGATGCTGTCCAGCCGTCTCGCCGAACTCGGCCACGTCTACGGTGATTTCGACGCGCACAACGGCCTGTGGGAGATGGCGGAAAAAACGGCGCACAGCGATACGGCACGCATGGCACTCGTGCCGCGCGTCCTTGAAGCGCGCGGGCTCGATGTCACTCCCGGCATGATGGAGCGACTACGCCGCCAGGGCGACGAACGCACCGTCGCGATCCTCGAAGTGATCCTGCGCGAGGAAGTGGCCCACGTGGCCGCGGGGACGCGCTGGTTCCACTGGTGCTGCGAGCGCGACGGGATCGAGCCCGAGGCCACGTTCGCGCGACTCCTCTCCGATTACATGAACGGTTCGCTGCGAGGTCCCTTCAATCTCGATGCGCGCCGCGCGGCGGGGTTTTCCGAGAGCGAGCTGGCCTGGCTGGGCACCCTGGGCTGAGCCTGCCGTGTTGCATGAGCTTGCCCTGTGGGAGCCGACTTCGTCGGCGATCCCGCGGCAGCAGGCCAGGTTACGGCAAGCACCCATCGCCGGCAGAGCCGGCTCCCACCATCACGTCAGGTGAGTGAGAGTCCGCGAAGGTCGACCGCGTGGCCGTCGATCGACAACACCGAGCCATGGTCGTACCAATCGCCCAACACGATCCGTTGCGCAGGCGCGCCGTCGAACTCGAAATCGTGGATGGCGGGCCGGTGCGTGTGCCCGTGCACGAGGCGATGGACACCTGCTCGGCGCATGGCGTCTTCGACCGCGCCCTGGTTCACGTCCATGATCGTCTCATCGATGCGGCCGGTACGCGATTTGCTGTCGCTGCGCGCCTGGGCGGCGAAGGCACGGCGTGCCTCCAGCGGCATCGAGAGGACTTGTGCCTTCCATGCTTCCGTCCTTACCTGGGCGCGAACCGCCTGGTACTCGACATCGTCGGTGCAGAGTACGTCCCCGTGCATCAGCAGGGTGGGCACGCCTTCGATGTCATGCACGGTGCCGTCGTCGAGCAGGGTCATGCCCGCGCGTTCGGCGAAGGCGGGCCCGAGCAGGAAGTCGCGATTGCCGACCATGAAGTAGACGGGAACACCGGCATCGCTCAGGCCGCGCGTGGCCTGAGCGATCCGTGCCGGCAATTCCGCATCGTCGTCGTCGCCGATCCACGCCTCGACGAGGTCGCCGAGAATGTAGAAGGCATTCGCCGAGCGCGCTTCATCTGAAGCGAGGAATTGTTCGAACAACAGCGTGATATCGGGACGCCTCTCGTCGAGGTGCAGGTCGGCGATGAATAGCGTGCTCATGCGGCCTTCGGCGGCGTCGAGGTTTTCTTCTCGCCCTTCTTGGGCATGGCCGGCTTGGCCGGCGCGGTCGTGGGCTTCGCCGGTGTGCTGGCGGGGGCCGCGGCGGAGGAAGAGGGGGAGGGCGCCGCCTTTTCTTCGCCGACCACATTGGCCGATTCGATGACGACCAGCGGATTCGGCACGTCGCCGACGAACGGACCCTGCGCGCGCGTGGGCAGGGCGGCGATCTTGTCGATCGTGTCCATGCCGTTCAGGACCTTGCCGAACACGGCGAAGCCCCAGGTGAGGCCGCTCTGATTGCTCACGTAGTCGAGCCGGCGGTTGTCGACGAGGTTGACGAAGAACTGTGCCGTACCCGAGTTCGGGTCGGTTCCGCGCGCCACCGCGACGGTGCCGCGCAGGTTGGAGAGCCCGTTGTCCGCCTCGCTGGGGATCGCCGCGCGCGTGCGCCTTTGCGTCAGGTCGCGACTGTAGAGGCCACCCTGGACCATGTAGCCATTGACCACACGGTGGAACACCGTGCCGTCGTAGAAGCCGTCGCGCACGTATTGCAGGAAGTTGGCGACACTCTTTGGTGCTTTCTCCGGGAACAGCTCCAGGGTGAAGTCGCCCTGGGTGGTGTGCATCGTCACGCGGGGATGCTCGACGGGGCCGGGCGCCGGTGTCGCCGGCTTGGTCGCCTGCGCGAACGCGAGGACGGGCAGGGCGAGGAGGACGCTGGCGAATACGGCTTTGAGCATGGGTGACCGGTCGTGACGGTGGAACATTCCCGGCATGATACCCCCCTTTGCCGGGCGGATCGCGGTCATTCGGTCACGATCTCCAGTTCGAGGCCCAGTTCGGCCAGCGGCTCGCGTTCCTGTTCCAGGTCGGCCTCGGTCAGCGGATGCTGGTCGAGCCAGTCCGCGGGAAGGGTCAGGCGGAGACGCTGGCGCGTGGCGACGGCACGGATGCGCGGCAGCGCCTCGGCCCGGCGAGCACGACGAAACAGCACGCCCAGGCGCAGGATCGCCGTGATATGGCGGGCCAGCATGCGATAGCGCACGGGCAGCGCGGAGATGACCGATTTCTCGGGCTTGCGCCGGTGGCACTCGACGATGGCTGCGAGCAATTGCTGCTCTTGCCGCGAAAAACCTGCCATGTCGGCGTTGCGCAGGATGTACGCGCCATGGCGCTGGTGCTGGCTATGCGCGATGGCGAGGCCGAGCTCGTGTACGCGCGCGGCCCAGGAAAGCCACTCGCGCGCGTCGTCGTCGAGCTTCCAGACCTTGGCCAACTGGTCGAACAAGGCCAGCGCGGTGGTCTCCACACGGCGGGCCTGGGCGCGGTCGACGCCATAGCGGCTGGCCAGCGAATCGATGCTGGCCATGCGCGGATCGGTGCCGGCGGAGCGGCCGATGAGATCCCAGAGCAGGCCCTCGCGCATGGAGCTTTCGGAAACGCGCAGGCGATCGATGCCGAGGGCCTCGAACGCGGCCTCGAAGATCGCCACGCCGCCCGCGAACACCTCGGCACGGTCATCGGCAAGACCGGGCAGTTTCAGCGTGGCGGAGGACCCCTGCTCGATCAGCGCTTCGCGGACCGCCGCGAGCGATTCCGGTGTGATGCCGTCGTCCGACAACTTCATGGCCCTGACCACCGAGCCGATGGCTTTCGCGGTGCCCGATGAGCCATAGGCGTCGGCCCAGCCGGCTTCGCGATAATCCTCCGAAAACTGCTGGAGCAGCACACCGATCTCACGGCGTGCCCGCAACCAGCGTTTGCGGGTGATCTTTCCGCCGGGGAAGAAACGCAGCGTCGAGGCGATGCAACCCACCTGCACGCTCTCGGTGAGGACGGGCGACGTGCCGCGGCCGACGATGAACTCGGTGCTGCCGCCTCCGATGTCGATCACCAGGCGATGGTCGCGCGAGGCGGGCAGGTCATGCGCCGCGCCCAGGAAGATCAGGCGGCCTTCCTCGCGTCCGGAGACGATTTCCACCGGATGGCCCAAGGCCGCCTCGGCCGCGGAAAGGAAGGCATGTGGCGAGGCCAGCCGGCGCACGGTGTTGGTCGCCACGGCGCGCACGTGAAGGGCGGGAATGCCGGCGATGCGCTGGCCGAAACGTGCGAGGCTGGCGAGCGCGGCGGCACGATGGTTGGCATCCAGCGTGCCGTCGGGGCGCAGGCCCACGGCCATGCGTACGGAATCACGCAGGCGGTCGATCACGCGGGGTTCGCCGTGTTCGTAGCGGGCGACGACCATATGGAAGCTGTTGGAGCCGAGGTCGACGGCGGCGAGCAACTCGCCTTCGTTGATCTGCGATTTACCTGTCGGTGCCAAGGTGGAATGTCCGCAGCGGCGTGTCGGTGGATTCTGGCATGGTGCCGGGTCTTGCGTGCAAGCACATGAATCGTGTGTGCACGGGTGGAGATGTCACGAGGAATAGAGCCGGGTGCCTGCCTCTGGCTGGCGCGGCGGCTTCGGCAGCGCCGAGAGAACGAACAACACGATGCAAAGGAAACCGAACACCCAGTAGTCGCTGGGCGCCGGTCCCCACCAATGACGATGCCAAGGTACATCGGCCGGATTGAAGCGCTCCAGCCCGAACGCCGGGTTCAGCACGAACCACAAGCCGTCCTCCGCCACCCAGAACAGCATCACGCAGGCGATCGCGCGAACTTGTGCCCGCCAGCTCCAGAAGCCACGAAACACCATCGGAAAATGGAAAAACAAGGCGATGAAAGGAAAGACCCAGGCGTGGTAGCCGGTCATGGGCCGGCCACCCCACAGCAGGTCGAGCAGCCAGTGGTGATCGACGCGCCAGGTCGGCAGGCTGGTGGCCCAGCCGTTGGGGCCTTCGATTTCGATCTCCACGTGGGCGAACATGAAGGCGAGCAGCAAGGTGAACAGGGCGGTCGATACCACGGCGATGACCCGGCGACGCGGCGAATGACTCATGTACCGTCCAGATTGGCGAGCACGGTATCGATCACTTCGCGAGCCGCGTGCGGCCGGCCGATCGCACGCGCGCTGGCGGCCATGGCGGCCAGACGCGAGGGATCGGCTTGGAGCTCACCGATCCGCCAAGCCAGGGCTACGGCATCGATCGCTTTCCATGCCGCGCCCTTTTCAAGCAGGTAGTCCGCGTTGCGTTCTTCCTGCCCGGGAATCGGTGCGTTCACGATCATCGGCAGGCCCATGGCGAGGCATTCGGACGTGGTCAGGCCGCCGGGCTTGGTGATGGCGAGGTCGCAACAGGCCATCAGGCGTTCGACATGGCGGGTGAACCCATGAGGGAACAGGCGTCCCGCGTGCCGCGTGGCAGCGAGCGCACGCAGGCGATCCAGCATCGCCGTGTTGCGGCCGGCGAGGACCACGAGCTGGAAGTCCCCGCCGCTGGAGAGCAGCGCATCGGCCAGCTCGTCGAGCGCGCCCACCCCTGCGCCACCACCCATCACCAGGTAAGCCGGGCGATCGGGGTCCATGCCGAACGATCCGGCAAGGGCGCGGCGATCCTGCGGTTCGGCGAACGCCGGCATCACCGGGATGCCCGTGGCATGCACGCGTGGTGCCGGCAATCCGACCGCGCACATGCGTTGGGCTATTTCGGGGCTGGCGGCGAAATAGCCGGTCATCTCCGGGATCACCCACATGCGATGCAGGTCGAAATCGGTGACCTGGAGCCAGACAGGCACCGTGATGCGGCCCTTGCGGATCTGTCGCATCAACATCTCGGCGGGCAGGAAATGCGTGCAGACGATCGCGTCCGGAGCGAACTGCGCGATCGCCGCACGCAGGCGGCGCGTGTGCAGCCGCTCGATCGTGCGGCGCATGCGTTGGGTCACCGCCTCGGGCCGTGTGTCGTCGGTGATGCGATAGAGCATGCCCCACAGCTGTGGGTGCCGTGTGATCAGGCGCAGGTAGAAATCCGCGTAGATGCGCCGGAAGCTCGAGGGTACATAGTCCATGACGTCGAGGTGCTTCGCCTCGATCGCATGTCCCTCCGCCGCCAGCGTGGTCACGGTCGCCTCCAGCGCTTCCGCGGCGCGCACATGGCCCGCACCCGCGGATACCGACAGGAGAAGGATGCGCCGTTTCACCCGCTATAGGCCGCGAGCAGCGCTTGCTGGGCGCTGTACGGCGCCTCGCCCTTGGCGGGGTGGCTGCGCGTGTAGCGCCCGTCCTTGCCCAGCAACCATGCCTGCGTGTTGTCGCGCAGGTAGTTGGCCAGCGTCTCGTCGTACACGCGGCGCGCCAGCGTCGGCTCGAGGATGGGCACGCCGACCTCGATGCGGCGCATGAGGTTGCGCTCCATCCAGTCGGCGCTGGCGCAATACAGTTCCGGCGCGCCGTCGTTGCCGAACCAGTAGACGCGGCTGTGTTCGAGGAAGCGGCCGATGATCGAGCGCACGCGGATGTTCTCGGAGATTCCGGGGATACCCGGCCGCAGCGTGCACGCGCCGCGAATGATCAGGTCGATCTGCACGCCGGCCATCGACGCGCGGTACAGCGCCTCGACCACGTGCGCTTCGTTCATCGCGTTGAGCTTGGCCACGATGCGGCCCGGCCGTCCATTGCGCGCATGCTCGATCTCGCGTTCGATCTTGCCCATCACGCTGCTGTACAGCGTGAAAGGAGAGTGCAACAGGCGTTTGAGCTGGATCATCGGGCCAAGGCCGGACAGCTGCTGGAAGACCTTGTGGATGTCCTCGCCGATTTCCGGGTCGGAGGTCATGAGGCCGATGTCCGTATAGCCGCGGCTGTTGCCCTGGTGATAGTTGCCAGTGGACAAATGGACGTAGCGGCGCAGCACGCCACCGCCCTCGCGGCGCACGATCAGCAGCATCTTCGCATGCGTCTTGTAGCCGACCACGCCGTAGACCACCTGCACGCCGGCTTCCTGCAACCGGTTGGCCAGGCCGATGTTGGCCTCTTCGTCGAAGCGCGCGCGCAACTCGATCACTACCGTGACGTCCTTGCCGTTGCGTGCCGCCTCCACCAGGAGATCGACCAACGGCGAATCCTTGCCCGCGCGGTAGAGCGTCTGCTTGATCGCCAGCACGCCGGGATCCTGGGCGGCCCGGCGCAGCAACTCGACCACCGAGGCGAAGGACTCGTAGGGGTGGTGCAGCAGCACGTCGCGCGTGCCGAGCACGTCGAACTCGTTCACCCCTTTTTCGAACGCCGGCGAGAGGCGCGGCGTGAATCGCGGGAACTTGAGCTCGGGGCGGTCGATCTGGTCGTAGATCAGTCCGGCACGGATGATGTTGACCGGGCCGTCGCAACGGTACACGTCGGCTTCCTCGAGCTGGAAGTTGGCGATCAGCATTTCGGTGATGGCGCGCGGACAATCGGCACCGACTTCGAGGCGGACAGGGCGTGCATAGCCACGGCCGGCCAGTTCCTCGCTCAGGGCGCGGGCGAGGTTCTCCACCTCGGCCTCTTCGACGACGAGTTCGCTGTTGCGCGTGACACGGAACTGGTACGAGGAGCAGACCTGGAAACCGGGGAAGATCTCGTCGGCGAAGGCTTGCAGCACTTCTGCCAGGAAGACGAAATCGCCGTCTCCGTCCGAGACCTCGGCGGGCAGGTGGATGATCCGGGGCAGGGAGCGCGGTGCGCGCACGAGGGCCATGTGGCCCTCTCGGCCAAAGGCGTCGCGGCCCTTGAGCACCACGGCGAGGTTGAGCGTCTTGTTGAGGATGCGCGGGAATGGATGCGCGGGGTCCAGCCCCAGCGGCGACAGCACCGGCATGATCTCGTTCTGGAAGTAGCCGAGCAGCCAGCGGCGTTGCTTGTCGCTCCAGGCATCGCGAGTGAGGAAACGGATGCCTTCGGCGGACAGCGCGGGCAGCAGTTCATCGCGCCAGATGCCGTACAGCTCGGTGACCAGTTCCAGCGTGCGCTCGCGGATGCGCGTGAGGATCTCGCTGGACGACATCCCGTCCGCGCCCGGAATGGCCACGCCGAGTGCATGCTTGTGCTTGAGCACCGCCACGCGCACCTCGAAGTACTCGTCGAGGTTATTGCTGACGATGGTCAGGTAGCGCAACCGCTCCAGCGCGGGCACGTCCGGGTCGCGGGCCTGGGCCAGGACACGGAAGTTGAATTCCAGTGCCGCCAGTTCGCGGTTGATGTATAGCTCGGGGGCGCCGAGGTCGACAGGATCGCTCATTCGTTCCGCTGGTCTTTTCACGGCAGCCGATGGTGGCTCATCGCCGATCATGCCGGAAAGCGGCAATGCAGCAAGCCCCGGGCGCATTCACAGGCATGGCTCAAGGGTGCAACCCGGCCGCTTCCTGCAGCCGCGTTCCGTCGAGGAGGCGGTCGCTGCCGAAAACGCAGGCGAAGGTGGAGCCCTTGCCAGGCTCGCTTTCGATCGAGAGGCGTGCCTGGTGCAGGTTCAGCACGTGCTTCACGATCGACAGGCCCAGGCCGGTGCCGCCCGAGTCGCGAGAGCGGCTGGACGACACGCGATAGAAGCGCTCCGTGAGCCGGGCGATATGGGCGGCGGGGATGCCGAAGCCGGAATCCTGCACCGAGAACCTGGCACCGCCCTCGTCCTCGGCCCAGCGGATGGCGATGCGTCCGCCGGTCGGCGTGTAGCGCACCGCATTGCTCACCAGGTTCGAGAAGGCGCTGTGCAGGTCTTTCGGCGAGCCGAGCAGGTCGTACGAGGTGGCGATGTCGAGCGATACCGTGTGCCTGCCCTGGCTGAGCGCTTCGGCTTCCTTGCGCAGGCTGGCCAGCAGAGGGGCCATCTGCACGTGTTCGTCCGCCACGTGATCCTGGGTTTCCAGGCGCGAGAGGGTGAGCAGGTCTTCCACGATCTGGCCCATGCGCTTGGATTGCGCGCGCATCTCGTCGAGCACGGGAGCGAGTTCCGGCACGTCCTCCGGGTCGAGCAACTCGAGGTAGCCGTGGATCACGGTCAGCGGCGTGCGCAATTCGTGCGAGACATTGGCGACGAAGTCGCGGCGAATCTGTTCCAGCCGGGTGAGGTGGCTCGTGTCGCGTGCAAGGAGCAGCCGCTGGCGGCTGCCGAAAGGCAGCAGGGTGGCGGTCACGTGGCGGTTGGGATGACCTGGCGAGGTGACGTCGTTCAGTGGTTCCCGCGCACCGTCCGTGAGCCAGTCCGCCAGTTCGCTGTTGCGCAGCAATTCGGCGATCGGCCGGCCCCGGTCGCGCGGGCGCTTCAGGCCGAGCAATTCCTCCGCCGCGTGGTTGAACCAGCGAACGTGCAACGAGTGGTCCAGCAGGACCACCGCGTCGGGCAGCGTTCCAGCCGCGCTGCGCAGGTCGCGCAGGCGGGATGCGATACGGCGGGTGCGGGTCATCAGACGGTCATACTCAGGGGGGCGCGTGGCGGACGATTGCAACATTGGCCCCGGCTTGTGACGGAACAGCGACAGCAGTACGACGATTTCCGTCAGCGCGACCACGGTCACGCCGACAAGCGCGGCGCCCGCCAGCGCGCCCACGGCGCCGCCCGCGACGAGCAGGGCGGCACACACGGCGGGCAGTCGCCAACTGGAAATGAAACGAACAGGCATGCGTCGAGCCGGTGACGGTCTGGTGGAACGCACCATAGCGCGGCTGGCCCGCTAAAACCTAGGTATTGGACGAGAACCGGTAGCCCGCGCCACGAACCGTCTGGACCATGTCGTCCAGCTTCCACGGTTCGAGGGTCTTGCGCAGGCGGCGGATATGCACGTCCACCGTGCGTTCCTCGACATAGACGCTGCCGCCCCACACGTGATCGAGCAGCTGGGCGCGCGAGTACACCCGCTCCGGGTGGGTCATGAAGAAGAACAGCAGGCGGTATTCGGTCGGGCCGATCGGCACCGCTTCTTCCCCCGCGAACACACGGTGTGCCGGCCCGTCGATGCGCAGACCTCCCAGCTCGACCACGCCGGAGCCATCGTCACCCTGGCTGCGGCGGAGCACCGCCTTGATCCGGGCGATCAGCTCGCGGGTGGAAAAAGGCTTGATGACGTAGTCGTCGACACCGGCCTCCAGGCCGTTCACGCGGTCCATTTCCTCGCCGCGGGCGGTGAGCATGATGATGGGGATTTCCCGCGAGAGTTCCTCGCGGCGCAGGCGGCGGGCCAGCTCCAGCCCGCTCGTGCCGGGCAGCATCCAGTCGAGCAGGATGAGGTCCGGAACACGCTCGGAAATGGCCATCTGGGCGGCGCGGGCGTCCGCGGCGTGAGCCGCGTCCATACCCGCCTTGCGAAGCGCGAAGGCGACCATGTCGCGAATCGAAGCCTCGTCTTCCACGATAAGGATGCGTTTATGCACGCTGGGACCGCTCGTTGGCTGTGACGGTCATATTGCAGCCGTGCTGTGTTACACGGCAATGACAATCGTAACAATCGGGCTACTGGCTGCGCCCGTCGGGGTTGTCGTCGGTAGTGATCCGGCGTTTGCGCAGCTCCAGGAGCAGGGGCGTGAGGTCGCTGATCCGGGCCTGGATGCGTGAACGCTGGTAATAGTCCAGGTCGTCGCGCTTGAGGAGCCGGCGCAGCTGTTCCATGGCGTCGAACGGGCGCCCGGAGAGGTAGGCGCTGTCGGCATAGGCCTCCGCGGCGCGGATCGTGTCGCCGGAGCGCTCGCTGGCGCGGGCGAAGGTGCGGAAGATTTCCGGGTCGTCGCTGTCGTCGAGCATCGGCCGCAACATGGCCGAGGCCGCGCGGGCGTCGTCGGCGCGGCCGCTGTCGGCCAGCGCCCGCGCGTAGCCCAGCGTCACGGCGCGGTTGCGTGGCGAATTCTCGTGCAGGGCCTTGTAGATCGCCATGGCATCGCCGTGGCGGCCTGCGTTTTCGTAGGCGTCGGCCAGGGCCAGGCGAAGGATGACGTTGCCCGGCTGGCTGGCCAGCAAGGGCTTCAGCTGGTCCACCGCCTGGGCGCCATGCCCCGTGCGGAGCAGGGCCAGCGCGTAGCCATAGCGGTTGGCGGCCGTGTCGAAATCCTTGCGTTTCAGATTGGTCGCGTAATAAGACGAGAGTTGCTGCGCATCGCCCGAGAGCACGCGCACGCGCTCGCGCATCAAAGCATAGGTGTCGCTGGCGCTTTCCGGCACGACCTTTTCACCGGCACTGACCAGGGTCGTCGGATCCTTCACGAACAGCACCGGGGCCGTGCTCTTTTCCCAGGAGGCCTTGTCGAGCGTGGACAGGCGTGGCTTGTTCGCCTGCTTCTCCTCGATCACCCGCGCCCGCGCCTTCGCATCGCTGATGCGCGCCAGAGTCACCGGGTGGGTCTGGAGCAGGGCGGGGAGGGCCTCTTCACCTTCGCCCACGCGCAAGGTGTCCTGCATGCGGCCGAAGAACTCGGCCATGGCCTCGGGGTCGTAGCCCGCGTTGGCGAGGGTCTGGATGCCGACCCGGTCCGCCTCGATCTCGTCCTTGCGGGTGAAGTTGATCTGCCGTTGCATGAGCAGCCCCTGGCCGCCCATCAGTACCGCCGGCGCGGCGTCGCCGGCTCCACCGCCCGCACCGGCGGCGATGGCACCCAGCAGTACCAGGGCCATCAGCGGGGCGTTCTTCTTGGAATCCTCGAAGGCGCGGTAGAGGTGGTTCTGGGTGATGTGGCCGATTTCATGGGCGATGACGCCGGCCAGCTCGCTTTCGCTACTGGTGATGTTGATCAGGCCGGCGTTGACGCCGATGTAGCCGCCCGGTGCCGCGAAGGCGTTGATCTGGGTGTCCTTGACGATGAAGAACGAGAAGTGGTCCTTCGGCCGGTCGCTGGAGGCGACGAGACGGTAACCCAGGTCGTTGATGTACTGGTCGACCAGGGCGTCGTCGACGGTCAGGTCGAGCGCGTGCATCTGGCGCAGCATCATCGCGCCATATTCGTCGGCCTCGCGGGGGCTGATCAGGGCGTTGGCCGAACTGCCGAGGTCGGGCAGGCGGACGTTGTCCTGGGCACCCGCGGCAAAGGTCGCGAGGGCGGTGGCGGCAAGGATGGACAGGCGGGAAAGGGGCGGGCGCATAGGTCGAACGACGATACCATCACCTAAGGATTAGACACCGTCCACGGTCGCGGCGGTGGGATGGACTTCGACCGCGCCGCGGCGGTCGGGTTCGCCCCGTCCTTGCAAAATTCGCTCCCGGTCGCCATCTTGCGCCCATTCCGGTTCGGAGAATCCCTCCATGTCCAGCCCCGACATCACCATCTATTCCACTGCCGTCTGCCCCTACTGCGTGGCCGCCAAGAACCTGTTGAAGGCCAAGGGCCTTTCCTGGAACGAGGTGCGCATCGATACCGATCCCGCCCAGCGCGACGCGATGCTGGAAAAGAGCGGTGGCCGCCGCACCGTGCCGCAGATCTTCATCAACGGCACCCACGTGGGCGGCTTCGACGACCTCGCCGCGGCGGATCGCAGCGGCCGGCTGGCCGAGATCCTCGAGGCGGCGCACTGATGGCCGGTGATCGCGTGGAGGAATTCACCGCGTTCCGCAAGCGGATGAACGACCGCATCCTTTCGGAAGACAACCAGGTGGTCCGCCGGTTCTTCGCTCTGGACACCCAGACCTACCGCGAGGGCGCGCTGGATGTGAAGACCAAGGAAATGCTCGGCCTGGTGGCATCGATGGTGCTGCGCTGCGACGACTGCATCAGTTATCACGTGGCGCAATGCAAGGAAGCGGGCGTGAATCGCGACGAGTTCTTCGAGGTGTTCAGCGTGGGCCTCGTGGTTGGTGGCTCGATCGTCATCCCGCACCTGCGCCGCGCGGTCGATTTCCTCGACTCGCTGGAAACCGAGGCGCCGGCGGATGCGGCGGCCTGCGCGGATCATTCCGCCGCCTGAACAGGCATGACGAGCGCCCCGGTGAGGGGCGCCAAACTTGAAGGAAGCAGGCCCGATCGCCGATAATTGGGCGATTTTTCTCCCCACGCGCGACTTTCGCGCGCCCTGCGTCCGCTTTCCTTCAGGAGTTACCCCCATGAGCAAGACCATTGCCGTGATCCCCGGCGACGGCATCGGCCCCGAGATCATGGACGCGACCATCCGCGTCCTCGATGCCTTGGACTGCGGCCTCACCTACGATTTCGTGGACGCGGGCGTGGTCGCGCTCGAAAAGCATGGCGAACTGCTGCCGCAGGCCACGCTGGACAAGATCGCCGAGCACAAGGTCGCGCTGAAGGGCCCGCTGACCACCCCCATCGGTGGCGGTTTCACTTCGATCAACGTCACCCTGCGCCGCAAGTTCGATCTTTACGCGAACGTGCGTCCTGCGATCAGTTTCCCGGGCACGAAGGCGCGTTTCGAGAACATCGACATCATCACGGTGCGTGAGAACACCGAGGGCGCCTACCTCGCCGAAGGCCAGACCCAGACGGGCGAGGGCGACAACGAAGTCGCGATCTCGATGATCCGCAATACCCGCCCCGGCATGCAGCGCATCTGCAAGTACGCTTTCGAGATGGCCCGCCAGAAGGGCCGCAAGAAGGTCACGGCCGTGCACAAGGCCAACATCATGAAGACCTCGTCGGGCCTGTTCCTGACGGTGGCGCGTGAGGTGGCGAAGGATTACCCGGACATCGAGTTCAACGAGATGATCGTGGACAACGCCTGCATGCAGCTGGTGATGAATCCGTACCAGTTCGACGTGATCGTCACCACGAACCTGTTCGGCGACATCCTTTCCGACCTCTGCGCCGGTCTGGTCGGCGGTCTCGGCCTCGCGCCGGGTGCCAACATCGGCAAGGACGCGGCGATCTTCGAAGCCGTGCACGGTTCGGCGCCGGACATCGCGGGCCAGAAGAAGGCCAACCCGTGCGCCTTGCTGCTCGCGGCGGCCGACATGCTCGACCATCTCGACATGGTCGCCAAGGCCACCCGCCTGCGCAGTGCCATCCGTGACGTGATGGAAGCCCGCGACCGCACCACGCCGGATGTCGGCGGCACCGGCACCACGGACACCTTCGGCGACGCCATCGTCGAGCGCCTCCGCGCCACGGCGTAACAGCCCGGCAAGGCGACATCAAAAGCCCCGCGAATGCGGGGCTTTTTTGTTCTCCCGGTGGGAGCCAACCCTGTCGGCGATCCCGCGGCAGCGGGCCAGCTTCATGCACGGCTCGGCTTCGCCCTCGCGTTCGTCGTGTGCGTGGCGGGGGAGCTGCCGGGCGCCACCCTCGGCGCGACGGTAGTCGCCGTCCCTTGGGAAAGGATGCCGCTGCGCGGCCATGTCCGATGGCTGCGCCCCTTCGGGCTCGGACGGTCGGGCGGGGGTTTCCGATTCGCCCTCCTGGCTCAGCGGAAACGATCGGCCATCCTTGGCCGATCCCCTGCGGGCCTTGTCCGCCCGCCCGTCCTCGGCTCCTAATGTCGCGCCGAGGGTGGCGCCCGGCAGCTCTCTGGACACGGAGGTGGGTGGGTGGGAAAAGCGACGCTCGCCACGTGTCGCGTGCCGCTCTGTGCGGCGCTTGCCGCCACCGGGTGGGAGCGGACTCTGTCCGCGAACCCTCGACCTCTGTCGTGGCGAAGGAGGCGTTGCACTGATCGGGCGAGGCTTTCCACCGCTCGGTTGAGGCGCATCGCCTCATTCGCTCGAAACAGGGTGACAGTTCGCGGACAGAGTCCGCTCCCACCCAGGTGAGGGGGTTTCACACAAAGACGACTTCCGGGGACGGCATCCACACGGGACGTGCACCCGGCTAGCGGGCGTTGCTTGTGCCACACACCACCTCAGTGCCTGGAAGAGCCGTCGGCCGCCACCCTCGGCGCGACATGTGGAACCGAGGAGCGCCGGGCGACAAGGCCCGTCAGGGGCCGGCCTGGACGGCCGGCCGTTTTCGCTGAGCCACGGAGGGCGAATCGGAAACCCCGTTGTGGGAGCCGACCTTGTCGGCGATCCCGCGGCAGCGGGCCAGGTTGTGGCAAGCACCCATCGCCGACACGGTCGGCTCCCACCAGGCTTCCCTTCCCGAGCGACGGTGCAACCGGAGCGACGAGGGTGGCGGCCGACGGCTCTGCCCCACACCCCCAAAAGCGAGGGCGAAGCCGAGCCGGAGACGAAGCAGTGTGCCGCTACCGCTGACCCGAGCGGCACACATCCGCCTGGGCCGGATAGCGCTCCACGCACCATGCCACCCATTTGCGCGTGCTCTGCTTGCGTTGGCTGGGGAGCAGGTGGCCGTTCTGAGGGCCCATGGTGAAACCGGTCAGTTCCGTCAGCACGGCTTCGAGGCCGTCATGCACGTACCACGGTTTGTACTGGCGTTCCGCCCGTCCACCCGAGCGGTGTATCCAGATCGACTGTTCCGGCAGGCGGCGATCGTCGCCGAGGTGCGCGATGATGTAAGGGACGCCGGCCCTGCCGAGTCGCAACAACTGGTTGAAGGCGCGGTCTTCGCTCGCCGCGTCTTTCGTCGTGTCGTCGACGAGGCGGGCGACACGAGGCGCGAGGTCTTCCGCCGGCCCAGGCCCGGCATCTTCCGCCGAGGCGATGGACGTCGCGACGAGTAGAACCAGCGCGAGCGCGACGGGCTTCATGGCATCAGGCGTCGCCGCGGAAGAAGGGATAGGGCGCCAGGAAGATCAGCCAGATCATCAGCACGATGCCGATGTACTTCACCACGCGGAACAGTTTCGGATTGGCTTTCTTGAACTTGCGCGTGCGCTCGCGGCCGCGCTGGTTGAGCGCGAACATGCGGTTGACGAAGCCGACCTGTTCCTTGCCGTCGTCGCTGTTGGGCGAGGCCGTGATCGAACCCATGAAGGCGCCGACGCGCTTGTTGATCGCGGTCATGAGGCCACTCTTCAGCGGGCGCTCCACATCGGCGAAGAGGATGACGCGGGTCTGGTCGGTGCGGTTCTCCGCCCAGTGCACGTAGGTCTCGTCGAAGACGACGTCCTTGCCATCGCGCCACGCGTGCATTTCGCCGTCGACGAAGATGCGGCACTCGTCCGAGTTCGGCGTGATGAGGCCGAGGTGGTAGCGCAGCGAGCCGGCGAAGGGATCGCGGTGCGGATTGAGCTTGCTGCCCGGCGGAAGCAGGGCGAACATCGCCGCCTTCACGCTCGGAATGGAATTCAGCAGTTTCACTGTTTCCGGGCACAGCGCTTCGGCCGAGGCGAGCGGCTCGCCGTACCATTTCAGGTAGAAGCGCTTCCAGCCCTGCTTGAAGAAGGAATTGAAGGAAGCGTCGTTGTGCTTTTCGGCCGAGCGGATGAAGCCCTCGTCGAACAGGTGCATCGCTTCCTGGCGGATCGTCTGCCAGTTGGTCTGCAACAGATCGAGCTGGGGGAAGCCGCGGCGATCGAGGATCGGCCGTGCGGGCACGGCGGAGAAGGCGTACATCAGCAGGTTGTAAGGCGCGAAAATCGCCGAATGGTCCACCAACTGGCGGTCGAAGCGCAGGCGCGAGCGGCCGCGCAGATGTACCAGCAGCACGCAGAGCGTGAACAGGATCAGCACGTACAGCACGATGAAGCGGGGCCCGAGGAAATTCATGGGTTGGACTCGAGGGGGACGGGCGATACATACGGCCCGGAAGGGCCCGTATCAACGCCGGTAGGATACTCCGGGCTCAGTGCCCGAGCACGTGGGCCGCGCCACCGCCCGGCCGCCAGGCGCGCTGGAAGGCCTTGTCCAGCCAGGCGACGGCGATGCGGACGGCCGCATGCGGCGATTTGCCCTTGGCCAGTTCGGCGGCCACCGCGGAGGCCAGGGTGCAGCCGCTGCCATGGCCTTCGAAGGGCAGGCGCGGATGACGGATCTCGATCACGCCACCGGCGTCGTAGTAACGATCGACGATCTCTCTCCCCTTGGCGTGGCCGCCCTTGAGCAAGACGCCTTGTGCGCCCAGGGCGAGCAGGTCGGCGCCCGCTGCGTCGATATCGCGCCCGAGCGGGCGTCCGAGCAGGGTTTCGGCCTCGGGCAGGTTGGGCGTGAGCACGTCGGCCAGCGGGATCAGCCGGCCGATCAGCGCGTCGAGCGCATCTTCATCGAGAAGCCGGGCTCCGCTGGTGGCCAGCATGACCGGATCGACGACGAGCCACGCCGGTTTGCGCCGGCGCATTTCCGCCGCCACGAGACGGGTCATCGCGGCGCTGCCGAGCATCCCGGTCTTGACCGCCGCGATGGGGAAGTCGTCGAAGACGGCATCGAGCTGGCTGCGGACGTGGGCGAGGGGAAGCGTGTGGACGGCGCTCACCCCACGCGTGTTCTGCGAGGTGACGGCGGTGATGGCGGTGAGCCCATGGGTGCCGCGTGCGCGGAAGGTTTTCAGGTCGGCCTGAATGCCGGCACCGCCGCCGGAATCCGAGCCGGCGATGGTGAGTGTGTTGGGTTTGGAGGTTCGCATGGGCGGAGGATAAGGGCGCGGGCGGCATGCCCGCGCCCTTGGAGGTTCCCTACAACGCCTCGGAAGCGAAGTCGGCCAGTCTCGAGCGTTCGCCACGCTTCAGTGTGATGTGTCCCGAATGCGCCCACATCTTGAAACGATCCACGGCATAGGTGAGGCCGGACGTGGTCTCGGTGAGGTAGGGCGTATCGATCTGTTCCACGTTGCCCAGGCAGACGATCTTGGTGCCCGGGCCGGCGCGGGTGATCAGGGTCTTCATTTGCTTCGGCGTAAGGTTCTGCGCCTCGTCGATGATGAGATAACGGCTGAGGAACGTACGCCCGCGCATGAAGTTCAAGGAGCGGATCTTCACGCGGGAGGCGAGCAGGTCGTTCGTGGCCTGGCGGCCCCACGAGCCACCTTCCTCCGGGTTGGCGAGCACTTCCAGGTTGTCCGTCAGCGCACCCATCCACGGTGTCATCTTCTCTTCCTCGGTGCCGGGCAGGAAGCCGATGTCCTCGCCGACCGACACCGTGGCGCGCGTCATGATGATCTCGCGGTAGCGCTGCTGGTCCATCACCTGGGCGAGTCCCGAGGCAAGGGCGAGCAGTGTCTTGCCCGTGCCCGCGGTACCGAGCAAGGTGACGAAGTCGACATCCGGGTCCATCAGCAGGTTGAGCGCGAAGTTCTGTTCGCGATTGCGCGCGGCGATCCCCCATACGCCATGCGCGGCGTGGGTATGGTCGTCGAGCAGCACGAGCCGGGCCTTGCGCGCATCCTCGTCGCCGGATAGTTCGAGCACACGCAGCTCGACGTCGTTCTCGCCGGGCATGTACAGGCACTGGTTCGGATACCAGAGCTCGTCGTCGCGGACACTCACTTCGTAGAAGGTGCGGCCTCGCTCGTTCCACGAGCGCAGTTCAGGATGGCGTCCCCAGAAATCCTCCGGCAGCTCGTCGGAGCCGGTGAAGAGCAGGGCGAAATCGTCGAGGGCGCGATCGTTCTCGTAATCCTCGGCGGTGATGCCGTAGATCGAGGCCTTGATGCGGAGGTTGATGTCCTTGGTGACCAGGATCACCGGGCGGTCGGGATACTGGTCGCGCAGGTCGATCACGGATGCGAGGATCTGGTTGTCGGCCTTGCCGTTGCCGTGGCTCGCGCGTTGTTGGAAGAACAGCCGGCCGACGGCGCCACGCTTGAGCTTGATGCCTTGCGGATTGACCAGTTCCAGGCCGTCGCGAAGACCCTGTCCACCGCCGTCGCGCTCGATCAACTCGTTGAGGAATCGGCTTACCTGGCGGCCGTTGCGCGATACCTCGGAGCCGCCTTTCTTCTTGTCGTCCAGTTCCTCCAGCACCGTCATCGGTATGAAGACATCGTGTTCCTCGAAGCGGAACAACGACGTCGGGTCGTGCAGCAGCACGTTGGTGTCGAGGGCGTAGATGCGCTTGCTTCCGGTCATGCGGAAGTGACCTCATGCAGAGGTTGCGAGAACCGGCCGCACGGCGACGGCCGGGGGGAGGTGCCGCATGACGCGGTATTCGTCACGCGGTGGGAACACTCTCGAGCACGGCCTGTGCGTGGCCGGGAACCTTGACCCCGCGCCATTCCGTGTGGATCTTGCCGTCTGGATCGATGAGGAAGGTACTGCGTACGACACCCATGTGGCGCTTGCCGTAGAGCACCTTCTCGTGGATGACGTCGAAGGCCTGGCACCAGGTTTCGTCGGCGTCGGAAACGAGCGGGAAGGGTAATTGATGCTTGGCGGCGAAATTCGCGTGCGAGCGCACCGAATCGCGGGAGACGCCGATCACTTCGGCATTCAGGGCCTGGAACCGGGCGTAGAGGTCGCGGAAATCCTTCGCCTCGTTCGTGCAACCGGGCGTGTTGTCCTTCGGGTAGAAGAACACCACCACCCACTGTCCCTTGAAGGAAGAAAGGGACAGCGTCGAACCATCGCCGAGCGTGCCTTCGAGTTTGGGGAGCTTCTTGCCCTTGGAGATCATGCGTACGTCTGCTGCTCCTTCCGGATCAGAATTTAACGGGGTCCATGATGGCGTCGAGGTTGAGGCCATCGCACAGTTCGAGGAAATCGTCGCGCAAGGCGGCGATGTGCGTTTCCGAGGGAATGCCGATCGTGATCTGCGCCTGGAACATTTCGGCGCCGGTCTGCATCGCCTGGTAACGCATGGACGAGAGTTGTTCCACGCTGATGTCGCGCCGGGAGAAGAACTCGATGATCTTCACGAGGATGCCCGGCCGGTCGGCGGCGATCACCTCGACCAGGTAGGGCAGCAGGTGGGCGGTGGGCTCGCGTGGCGTGGTGCGGTAGTGGACGATCGGCAGTTCCTCGTCGCGGGCCAGCTTGCCCAGCGAGGTCTCCAGCTTGGCCACGGCGTCCCAGGCGCCGCTGGCCAACAGCATGACGGAGGTATCGTTGCCGATCGTCGACACGCGGGCGTCGGCGAGATTGCAGCCGGAATCGGCGATGCGCTTGGCCAGGGCCAGGATCGGCGCGCGATGCGCCGGCGACAGCGTCGAAATGAGGAGCTGGTTGTCCGTGGTGGCGCTGCGTACTGCGGAACGATTCAAGGCGGAAACTACCTATGGCGCGTCCCGCGGGGCGCGGAACCAACGCTTTGGGGTCAGCTTACTTGGCCGCGTCGCACGCTAGCAAGACACGGGGCGCCCATGGGCCGGAAAGTCGCCGAATGGACTCGCCGGAAACGCCCCGGTAACATGCGAAGGGCTGATTACACAACGGGTTTCACCTTGGACATCTCCGGAAGCATCACCGCGTTGGCGACGCCCTTCGCCACGGACGGCTCCCTCGATCTGGAAGCCTTCGGCCGGCTGCTCGACCAGCAGCTCGCCGGCGGCACCCAGGCGGTGGTCGTGGCCGGTTCCACGGGCGAATCGCATTTCCTCGAGCACGACGAATACGAGCGCCTGCTCGCGTTCGCGGTGAAGCACGTGGATAAACGCATTCCGGTCATTGCCGGTACCGGCGAAGCGGGCACGGCGAAGACCATCGCCACCACGCGGCGTGCCCGGGCACTCGGCGCCGATGCCGCGCTGGTGGTGGCGCCTTTCTACGTGCGTCCCACGCAGGAAGGCCTGCGCAGGCATTTCCTCGCGGTGGCCGACGAGGGCGGCCTGCCCGTGATCCTCTACAACGTGCCGCCGCGCACCGGTTGCGATATCGCCCCGGAAACCGTGGCCCTGCTGCGCGACCATCCCGGCATCATCGGCATCAAGGAGGCGCGCGGCGATGCCGGGCGGATCCAGGCACTCGCGGAACTTATCCGTGCCGATTTCGTCTACCTCAGCGGTGACGACGGCTCGGCTCACGAGGCGATGCTGGCGGGCGCCGCGGGAACGATCTCCGTCGTGGCCAATCTCGTGCCGGAAGCCTTCCGCGCGCTGTGCGATGCCGCCCGTTCGGGCGATACCGTGCGGACCGTCAGGGAAACCGCGCGGTTGGCCCCGTTGATCGATGCCTTGAACTGCGCGCCGAATCCGATCCCGGTGAAGGCCGGCCTGGCCGCCCTGGGGCTCGGTTCTGCCGCCCCGCGGCTGCCGCTGGTCGAACTGGAATCCGGTCCGGCATTGGCGAAGCTGCGCGAAACGCTCGCCGCTCTGGCACCATTGGCGTCTGCCGCCTGAAGCAACCTTCTCAACGGAACCCTAAGTTCATGAAGAAAACCTCGTACGCGCTGGTCGTCCCGGCACTGCTCCTGTCCGTCCTGGTCGTTTCCGGTTGCGGTGCGTTCCGCTCCACGAAGGATTGGGAAAGGGCCCAGCAGGAAGCCCCGCTGGAAATCCCGCCGGGCCTCGATACGCCGTCCACCAGTGCCGCCCTGGTCATTCCCGACGTTGGCTCGGGCGCCGCTGGGGCCGCCGCGAACCAGGGTGCCGCGCCGGTCTCGGATGGCTTCATCCTCACCGACGATCCGGATGCCGCCTATCGCCGCATCGGCGAACTGATCAGCGTGGGCGACCTTGGTTCGGTGGTTTCGCACGACGATGCCGCCCGCTCGTACCAGATCGCCGCGAGCCGCGGCAAGCCGGAAAGCCGCCCGGGCCTGTTCCGTCGCATGTTCGGTGGCGGCAAGAACGCCGACCAGGATGCCAAGGACGCGCCGGCCTCGGCCAAGGGCGCCACCCGCACGGTCGTGCTGGCGGTCACCCCGAGCGGTACCGGCAGCGAAGTCCGCGCGCAGGGCGACGCCGATGGTGTGCGCCGCGTGATCGACGCGCTGAAGTCGCGGATGGGCAGCAAGTAAGCCTTTCGCCTCTCCCGCGTGAACGCCGCCTCCGGGCGGCGTTTTTTTTGGGAAGGAAAGGCCTGGTGGGAGCCGGCCCTGCCGGCGATGGGTGCTTGTCTCCATCGTGCCCGCTGCCGCGGAATCGCCGACAAGGTCGGCTCCCACCAGGGCCCCGCGAGCGACAGTGCCATCGGAGCGGCGAGGTGGTGGTTGCCGGATTGGCTCCTCGTGTTCCTACGACCGATGCCATATGGTCCCGGTCGCCTATCGGCGACAGACTGGCGTCGACGGAATATACGTCGTCGGACATGTGCAACGTCCGTCACGATTTGGCACGGCGTGCCGAAACCAAGGAGGGAGTCATGGAAGACACGAATGGGCAGCTATTGTCCCGGTTGAGCGCGATCGAACGGGTGGTGGAGCAGTTGGTCGAACGGGCCAACGCCGCCACCCAGGCGGACGCGACGGGTGGGGTGGGCGCCCGGTCCGTCAGTACGAACTGGATCCCCATCCCGTGGATCCGGTAACCAAGGCACCGGTGCCACCACCGCCGGCGACCGCGGCACCGGTGCCGCCCCCGCCGCCGCCTACTTCCGCACCGACGCCGCCTCCAGGACCGTTGCCGACGCCGCGGCCACCCGTGGCCTCGGGGTATTGCACTACGTGCGGCAACGCTTCTGCCATAGGGTGGGTCTACTGCGGATATTGCGGCACCAAGTTGTAGCAACGGAACGGGCTGGCGCTCCCTCGGGGGCGCCTTCCTTGAAAAGGAGTTCGACGCATGGATGTGATGACCCTGCGCGCATGGCGCGCGCTTTGCTGCTTGTTGCTCGCCCTCCTGACCGCGTGTGCCTCGGCACCGCCACACCTTCCCACGCCACAGCCTCCATCGGCAGCTTCCGTCTTGTCGCGAGGCGTCGTCGCGCCGCAGAACACGAACGACGAGGAAGGACGGAACATGGCCCTGTTGTTCCAAGGCCTCTACGCCCTGACCCCGGCCGATTGCGGTAGCGGCCGTCCTGCATTCCACTGTTCGGGCGTGCTCTTGCGTGGCGGCCAGTATTCCGCGGCTTTCGGCGTGTGGAACCCCAACCCGAATAGTCCGAAGGTGGGGGGTGTGTCGTTCTCGTGGCTGCGCCAGGACGCCAAGTTCGGCAAGCTGGCTTTCGGCTACGACGCCGGTTTCCTGTTCGTGCCGAAGGACTACCAGGGAACCTTCCCCTATTACCCGATCGAGGTGCTTTGCGCGTATCCGATCGATGCGAATTCCGACGCGCGAGGCAGCTTCGGTTGCGGTGCCAATGTCCGCCACCCGGCGACGAGCGGGCCCTGCCAGGCCCAGGGCATCACCACGACCGCCGCCTGGCTCAGTCATTACCGGCTCGTCACCGACTACCCGAATTCGCACCAGTGCGGATTCACGACGAAGACAGGCACTCCTGGCGCCTCGACGATGTTCGCCTTGCTCCCGTCGACGATGAGTGGGTTGGGGACGCTTTCGTTCCAGACGCAGAATGAACTGATCGTCGCCGAATGGCCGCAGAACATCGTCGGGACCATCCCGCTTGCCGCCTTTTTCTACGCCGGTGGCGGTACGGGACTGCCGTCCGCGCAAGGCATGCAGAGGGACTTCATCCGGGCGGGTGGGCCCTGGCGGCCCATCCTCCGCATGACCTTGCCCGCCAATGCGAGTGCACATGCCACGTTCGAATACGTGTCCGGGGAGCAGGCGGTGCCTTGAGGAACCAGGCCCGCCGTGCCGCGCCGCACCGGGCTGCCGTCGCACGAACCACCATGGAAGGAGAGGATCATGAAGCGGTACGAACACTGGACGTTGCTTGGCGTGATGCTGGTATTGCTGGGAGGCTGTGCCGGCGTGCCGACGCAGGATGCGCGGACGTCGACGGGCATGCGGCAGGCACACGTGTCGAACGTGGTGCAAGGAGCTCACGACGGCGAGGGAGCGACCGTGGCGGCGCATTTGCAGGAGCGCTATGACGATGCCGTGGCGGACTGTCGGAAGTATGCCGATGATCCGAATCCGCTGCCTGCGGTGTTGTGTTCGGGAATCCTGCTACGCACGGTCAATCGCGGGGCGGGATACGATATCTGGAACCCCAACATGAGCAACGCGCAGCCACAAGGCGTGTCGTTTTCCTGGTTGCGCAAGGACAACGCACTGGGCGCGTTGGCCAGGGGTTACTACACGGGATTCATCATCCTCCCGCACTTCTACGCGGACAGTCCCGGCGACGGCTATACCCAGTTGACGGTGCTTTGCGCATTTCCCGTCGATGGCGCCACGGATACCAGGAATTCGCCGGAGAGGGACGGTTGTGGTCCGTCGACGGTTGCCGGCACGGGTTCTTGCCAGGCAATGGGGATCACCACCAGCGCCCAATGGATGGCCCGGTTCGGAGCCGGCGCGCTCTATCAGGAGCAGTGCGTATTCATGATGAAGCCAGGTACCGCGGGGGCCTACCAGGCGTTCGCGCAACTCGCGCTTATCCGGAACGCGCTCGGCAAAACGGCGTTCAACATACAGAACGAGGTCAAGATCGGGACGTGGGCCCAGAACGACAGCCATATCCCGCTGGAAGCGTTCTTCTGGATTTCCGGGAATACGGCCGCATTGAACGAGGCGAAGGCGAACCAGCAAGACTTCAATACCCGTTACAAGCGTTGGGTGCCCGTGGTCCGAGTGACGCTTCCCACGGTGATGAACGGGCCGGCATCGTTCACCTATTCCTTCTGGGAACAGGCGATTCCATGACAAAGGCCCCTAGGGGTCTTTCCACGGCGGGGCGTCAGCGCTTGAGCTCGGCCAGTTTGCCGGGCTTGTTTTCCCATTCCTTCGCATCGGGAAGGCCGTCCTTGCGCTCGGTGATCACCGGCCACTCCCTGGATAGCTCGGCATTGAGCGCGACGAAGGCCTCCTGGCCCGCGGGGACATCGTCCTCGGGATAGATGGCGTTGATCGGGCACTCCGGCTCGCAGAGGGTGCAGTCGATGCACTCGTCCGGATTGATCACGAGGAAGTTCGGGCCTTCGTGGAATGCGTCGACGGGACACACCTCGACGCAGTCCGTGTACTTGCACTTGATGCAGTTGTCGGTGACGACAAAGGTCATGCGAACGGTTCGGCGCCGGAAGGAAAGTGGCGCTCCCTACGAGGTTCGAACTCGTGTTCCCGCCTTGAGAGGGCGGTGTCCTGGACCACTAGACGAAGGGAGCGGGTCGTACCGGGGGTACGAAGCGCGCTAGTATATCCAAATTACGGCGTCCGGCAACGACTTTATGGCCGCTCGTCGAACTGGGTCGAATTCGTTACATTGGGCCCATTCATCCCGACACCGCCCGCCGGTGGGGGCAGCTACTTGAACGGGCGCCGGAGCGCTCGCCAGGACCTCGATCGCTTGAATTCTGAAACCAGGAGTGACGTTTCGCCGGTACTGCGCATCATTCCGCGCGACCAGCACTCCATTTCCCGCAAGAACATCAGCAAGGCCGCGCTGCGCGTGCTGTATCGCCTGCACGACGCCGGTTTTGCCGCGTACCTCGTCGGCGGCGCCGTCCGCGACCTGCTGCTGGGCGGGCATCCGAAGGACTTCGACGTGGCCACCAACGCCACGCCGGAAGAGGTGAAGGGGCTGTTCCGCAACTGCCGCCTGATCGGCCGGCGCTTCCGGCTGGCCCATGTGGTG
This sequence comes from Luteibacter jiangsuensis, assembly GCF_030812295.1. GTDB lineage: Bacteria > Pseudomonadota > Gammaproteobacteria > Xanthomonadales > Rhodanobacteraceae > Luteibacter > Luteibacter jiangsuensis_A. The sequence goes on along the minus strand of NZ_JAUSSK010000001.1, from coordinate 1,151,595 downwards.
TTCGGGCCCGAGATCATCGAGGTGGCGACCTTCCGCGGCACGGGTGAAGAGGGTGGTGAAGGCGACCGTCACATCGTCGATGGACGGATCGTTCGCGACAATATCTGGGGATCGATCGAGGAAGACGCGGTCCGCCGCGATTTCCGGGTCAACGCCCTTTACTACGACATCGCCGATTTCAGCGTGCGTGACTATGTCGGCGGCATGCGTGACCTCGAAGACCGCTCGATGCGCCTCATCGGCGATCCGGAGCAACGCTACCGCGAGGACCCGGTTCGCATGCTGCGTGCGGCGCGGCTGGCCGCCAAGCTCGATTTCAAGATCGATCCCGCGGCGTCGGCACCGTTCGCGACCCTGGGCAATCTGTTGGGCGAAGCCGCCCCGGCGCGGCTGTTCGACGAGTCGCTGAAGCTGTTCCTCGCCGGCCACGGCTTGAAGAGCTTCAAGATGCTCGAGGCCTGCGGCTTGCTGAAGTTCCTGTTCCCGGCCACGGCGCGCGCGCTGGAACGCGGCGACCACGCGCTTCGTGCGCTCGTGGAACAAGGCCTCGCCAACACCGATGCGCGCATCGCCGAGGGCAAGTCGGTTACCCCGGCCTTCCTGTACGCGGTGCTGCTGTGGGGCGAAGTGCGCGACCAGGCCAACGGCTGGATCGCCCAGGGCTACGACGCCAACGAGGCATGGCAGCGCGCCGCCGTGCATGTCGTCGGCGAACAGTGCCAGCGCGTGGCGATCCCGCGCCGCTTTACCTTCACGATGGAGGAGATCTGGGCGTTGCAGCCGCGCTTCGAGCAGATCCACCGCAAGCGCGTGTTCCGCCTGATGTCGCATCCACGGTTCCGCGCCGCCTTCGATTTCCTGTTGCTGCGCGCACATGAATCCGCAGGCATGCGTGAACTCGGCGAGTGGTGGGCGCATGCCCAGCAGTTGCCGCCGGAAATGCTCGCCGCCGCCCTGGGCGGCGGTGGCGTGCCGTCCCACGAGGCGACGGCGGCCTCCGCGGCACCCGCCCGCAAGCGCCGCCGCAGGCGCAAGCCCGTTGGCCGCGGTAAAGGCGATTCGGGCGGAGCGTGAGCGTTCGCGCCTCGATCGGCCTGGGCGGCAATCTCGGCGATGTCCGGCAGCGGCTCGAGGCGGCCATCGCACGGCTCGCCGGGGAGCCAGGCCTCGCACTCGCCGGCTGCTCCCGGTTCTACCGGACGCCGCCGTGGGGGCCGGTCCCCCAACCCGATTTCGTCAACGCGGCTATCGCGGTGGATACCACGTTGTCGCCGCACGCCTTGCTGGATGTCCTGCTGAAGACCGAACAGGCCTTCGGCCGGGTGCGCGATGGTGAGCGCTGGGGGCCACGGACGCTGGATCTCGACCTGCTTCTCTATGGGGACCGGGTGCTCGACGACGACCGGCTGAGCCTGCCGCATCCTCGGATCGCCGAACGCGCTTTCGTCCTGTTGCCGCTGGCCGACCTCGACCCCGGACAGGCCGTGCCCGGGCATGGACGCGTGGCGGACCTGCTAAGGGCGGTGGACACGAAGGATTGCGTGGTCCTTCCCTAGATCCTGGCGCGGAGAGTAGGATCGGCGATGCCAGGACAGGCATCCCGTGGAGCGTTTATGGACGAACGTGACGGCAAGACGATCTTCGTGCAGATCCCCGCGTACAGGGACCCCGAATTGATCCCCACCCTCATCGACATGATCGACCGGGCTCGTCGTCCCGGCCGCGTGCATGTGACGGTGTGTTGGCAGCACGATGAGAGCGAGCGCAGCGATGTGTTCGCCGAGGCGGGCTTCCGCGTTCAGACCGGCGTTTTCGAAGGGCGCTTGCGGCACCGGTTGAGCCGCGCTGGAACCGTGGTCGACGTACTCGATTATTCGATGAACGAATCGCGCGGTTGCGGCTGGGCGAGGGCGATGGCGCAGCGGGGCTTCGACGGCGAGGACTACACCTTGCAGCTGGATTCCCATCATCGTTTCGCCCGGCACTGGGACAGCGAGCTCATCGACCTGCTGGAGAGCGTGCGTTCCACGCGGCGCCCGCATCCCGTGCTGGTGGCCCACCCGCCAGCCTACGTACCAGGTGAGCCCGTCGCCGAACCGTGCAACGAGGGCTACCAGATCGACTTCGTGGGCTTCGGCGGACTCGGTGTGATACGTACGGCGTCGACCCTCATCGTCTCCCCTGCAGGAAAATTGGGACCCATTCCGGCGCGCTTTTTCAGCGGCGGCTTCGCTTTCACCGACGGCAGCTTCGTGCGTGATGTCCCTGCCGATCCGGACCATTATTTCAATACCGAGGAGATCACGCTGGCGGTCCGGGCGTATACGCATGGTTATGACTTGTTTCATCCGCATCGGCACGTGGTGTGGCATTACTACGGAAGGACGGATGCGCCCAAGGTATGGGACGACCAGCGCACGGCGTTGAAGCGGGGCGAGACCGCGCTGGATGGGGCCGCCCTGGGCAAGCGCTCGATGAAGGCGGTGGAAGCCGCTTTCGGCATGCACGGGATGCCGGCCGTGCCGCCCCCGGCCTGGCTGGGAGGGCGGCGCAGCCTCGCGGACTACGAGCGCTATGCCGGTATTTCCTTCGCCCTGGGCAAGGTCACCCCGGAGGCCCTGGCGGGGGTGGAGCCTTCGGAGACGGACCTGCACCTCGATGACACGGCATGGCGGGCGCGTCTGCACCCCGCGCCCATGGTTCCTTGAGATACCGCTCACGTAGGCGGACAATTCCGCTTTCACCCAACAAGGCGACAAGAGCGTGTACGTGGAAAAAACGAGCGCACCGGCACGCAAGCCGGTGACCGTGCCGGGCCTGAAGGCGATGAAAGCCGAAGGCAGGAAGATCGTGATGCTCACCGCCTACGACGCGAGTTTCGCCGCGCAACTGGAGTCCGCCGGGGTCGACGTGGCCCTGGTTGGCGATTCGCTGGGCATGGTGGTGCAGGGGCGGTCGAGTACCTTGCCCGTCACGGTCGACGAAATGGTCTACCACACCGCCGCGGTCGCGCGCGGGCTGTCGTCGACCCTCCTGGTCGCCGACCTTCCGTTCATGAGCGATCGCGATGTTCCCTCGGCGATGGAGACCGCGACACGACTGGTCGCGCAGGGCGGCGCGGCCATGGTCAAGATCGAGGGCGCCGGGCGCATCTGCGAGGTGATTGCCGCGCTGGCCGAGCGTGACATCCCGGTATGCGCGCACCTTGGTCTCACCCCGCAGTCGGTGAACAAGTTCGGCGGTTATAAGGTCCAGGGCAAGACGCAGGACGCCGCCGACAAGCTCCTGGCCGATGCCAGGGCCGTGGAGGCCGCGGGTGCCGACCTGCTCGTGCTGGAATGCGTGCCCACCGCCGTGGCGGCGCGGATCACCGCCGGGCTTTCGATCCCCACCATCGGGATCGGCGCAGGCGTGGACTGCGACGGCCAGGTACTGGTGGTGTACGACATGCTCGGCCTCACGCCGGGCAAGCGGCCACGCTTTTCCAAGGATTTCCTCGCGGGACGCGATTCCATCCAGGGCGCCATCGGCGCCTACGTCGAGGATGTGCGCGAGAAGCGTTTCCCCGGCGTCGAGCACAGCTTCACCTGAGGGCACCACCATGCAGACCGTCACCGATGCGGCGGCCATCCGCGCCGCGATCCGCGGCTGGCGCGCCGCCGGCCAGAACGTCGGCTTCGTGCCGACCATGGGCAACCTGCACGCGGGCCATCACTCACTGCTGAAGCTCGCCCGGGCTCGTGCCGACCGGGTCGTCGCCAGCGTGTTCGTCAACCCGACGCAGTTCGGCCCCGGCGAGGATTTCGAGCGCTATCCGCGCACGCTGGCCCAGGATCAGGCCGGGCTGGCGGAAGCGGGCTGCGATATCCTGTTCGCCCCCGAAGTGGCCACCATGTATCCCTTCGGTCCCGCCGCCAGCGTGAGCATCCATGTGCCGGTCATCACCGATACGCTGGAAGGCGCCTGCCGTCCGGGCCACTTCGATGGCGTGGCAACCGTGGTCGCCAAGTTGTTCAGCCTGGTCCAGCCGGACATCGCGGTGTTCGGCCAGAAGGATTTCCAGCAGCTGAAGGTGATCGAGCGGATGGTCGCCGACCTCTCCCTCTCGGTGAAGGTGATGTCCGCGCCGACCCTGCGCGACGACGACGGGCTGGCCATGAGTTCGCGCAATCAGTACCTGTCCGCCCAGGAGAGGACGAGGGCGCCACAGATCTACGCCACGCTCGTGCAGATGCGCGAGCTCTTCCGCCAGGGTCACGCCTGGCAGGCGCTGGAGCAGGCAGCGAAGGCACGCCTGGAGCGGGCGGGCTTCGTGCCCGACTATGTGGCCATCCGCCGCGCCGAGGACCTGGCCGAACCCGGTCCCGACGAACGGGAAGGCCTGGTGGCGCTGGTCGCCGCCCGGCTCGGCGCCACTCGCTTGATCGACAACCTGCCTTTCGACTGAATCCTTTCACAAACGGGGACTTGCGTTTCCGCGCCGGCTCCCCCATAAAGCGCACCGACAGAGGAAGCCCTCACGACGGACGGGCAACCCTCCGTTAGAATGGGCGTTTTTGTAATCGACGAACCCCAGAGACCGCCATGCACCTCAACATGCTCAAGTGCAAGATCCACCGGGCCACGGTGACTCACGCCGAGCTGAACTACGAAGGTTCCATCGCCATCGATGGCAACCTGCTCGATGCCGCGGGCATCCGCGAATACGAGCAGATCCACGCGTGGAACATCAACAACGGTGAGCGCTTCGTCACCTACGCGCTGCGTGCGGAAGAGGGCTCGGGCATCATCTCGGTGAACGGAAGTGCCGCGCGCCGTGTGTCCACGGGCGACCTGGTGATCATCGCCGCCTTCGTCGGACTTTCCGAGGCGGAAATGGCCAAGTACCAGCCGGACCTCGTCTACGTCGATGCGCACAACCGCATCACGCACACGAACCATTCGATTCCGAAGCAGGCCGCCTGAGGGCAGCGGGCAATCGCCGACAGGGTCGGCTCCCACCAGGCACGGCGGGTCAAGTCCGGCTGCAGCCTCGAAGGTTCTGGTGGGAGCCGACCCTGTCGGCGATGCTCTCCCGCCGGTCTCCTGTCCAGCCACGCAACATCCATGCAATCCACTTACGCTGCACTGCGGTAACATCGCCGCTTCCCCCCTCCGTTGCAGCCAAGTGGAAGCCATGGAATCAAAGCACGCACCGTTGCCCTCGTTCGAGGAGCATGCCTCCCGTCTCGCCAAGACCACCCTCCGCGATCTCGTCCAGGATGAAGCCCGCGGTGAGCGTCTGCGCCGTCGCATGGGCCCGATCCTCCTCGACGTGTCGCGGCAGAAGCTCGACATCGCCGCGCTCGACGCCGTGGGCGAATACATCGAGAGCACCGGCTGGAAAGCCGCCCGCGACGCCATGTTCGCCGGCAAGCACATCAACACCTCCGAAGACCGCGCGGTCCTGCATACCGCCCTGCGTGGTGGTGCGTCGCGTCATCCGGCGGCACCGGCCGAGGTCCGCAAGGACGTCGCCGATGCGCTCGACAAGATGGAACTGCTCGTCAACGCCGTGCATAAGGGCGAGGGCGAATCCGTCGGTCTGATCGGACGTGTCACCGACGTGGTGAACATCGGCATCGGCGGGTCGGACCTGGGTCCGCGGCTGGCCGTGCATGCGCTGGAGCAGTTCCACGTCAAGGGCATCACGAGCCACTTCCTGACCAATGTGGACGGCCAGGCCGCCTACGACCTGATGAAGAAGCTCGACCCGGCGCACACGCTGGTGATCCTGGTTTCCAAGAGCTTCAACACGCAGGAAACGCTGCTCAACGGCGGCGTGTTCCGCAACTGGATACTGAAGGCCAACGGCGCCGACGAGGCCAGGACCTCGAAACATTTCATCGCCGTGAGCTCCAACGACGAGGCCGTACACAAGTGGGGCGCCTCGCAGGTGCTGCCCATGTGGGACTATGTCGGCGGCCGTTTTTCGCTGTGGTCGGCCGTGGGTGCCTCGATCGCGTTCGCCATCGGCATGAAGGGGTTCCGCGAGTTGCTCGCCGGTGCCGCCGAAGCCGACGACCATTTCCTTACGGCGGAGTGGAAGGACAACCTTCCTGTCCTGCTGACCATCGCCGAATTCTGGAACCGCAACATCCTCGGCCGAAGCAGCCGGGCGGTGGTGCCGTACGTCGACTCGCTGGCCGACCTGCCGTCGTACCTGCAGCAGTTGGAGATGGAAAGCCTCGGCAAGCATGTGCATCCGGATGACGGCAGCGAAGTGCGCCAGTCGACCGTGCCGGTCGTCTGGGGCAGCATCGGCACGAACGCGCAACATGCGTACTTCCAGGCCTTGCACCAGGGCACGGACACGGTGCCGCTGGAGTTCATCGGCCTGGTGAAGCCGGCGCATCCGCTGCGCGAGAACCACGACGTGCTGCTGTCCAATCTGCTCGCGCAGGCGGCCGCGCTGTCGCTGGGCAAGACCTTCGACGAGGCCTTGGCCGAGGCGAAAACCGGAACCGAGCAAGAGCGCCGCGCGCTGGCTGCGCAGCGTACGTTCAAGGGCGACCGCCCCAGCACCGTGTTCATGCTCGACTCGCTCACCCCCCACTCGCTGGGTGCGCTGATCGCGCTGTACGAGCACAAGGTGTTCCTGCTGGGCCACCTGTGGGGCATCAACGCGTTCGACCAGTGGGGCGTGGAACTGGGCAAGGTCATCGCCAAGCAGATCCTGCCTTCGCTGAGCAACGACAAGGATGCGGGCGACCTGTCTCAGTTCGACGGCGCCACGCGTGCGCTGATCGGGGCGATTCGCAGCCGGCGGTAAGCGCGGGAGCATCACCGACAGGGTCGGCTCTCACCGAGCCCGGGCATCGCGTCCCCCCTGGTGGGAGCCGACCCTGTCGCCGATTCAAGTCATAAAAAAGCCCGGCGCGAGCCGGGCTTTTTCGCTATGCCCTCAGACTTCGAGTGTCGCCAGGTCGCCCTTGTCTTCCAGCCATTGCTTGCGGTCGCCGGCCCGCTTCTTGGCCAGCAGCATGTCCATGAGCTTTTGCGTACCGTCGTCCGCCTCGACCGTCAGCTGCACGAGGCGGCGTGTATCGGGATGGATGGTGGATTCGCGCAGCTGCGCGGGATTCATCTCGCCCAGGCCCTTGAAGCGAGTGACGCTGACGGCGCCCTTCATTTTCTCGCGCTCGACCTTCTCCAGCATCAGGCGTTTTTCTTCCTCGTCCAGGCAATAGAACACCTGCTTGCCCACGTCGACGCGGAACAGTGGCGGCATGGCCACGAATACATGGCCTTCGCGCACCAGTGAAGGGAAATGGCGCAAGAACAATGCCGAGAGCAGTGTGGCGATGTGCAGGCCGTCGGAGTCGGCATCGGCGAGAATCACCACCTTGCCGTAGCGCAGGCTGGAGAGATCGTCCTTGCCGGGATCGCAACCGATCGCCACGGCGAGGTCATGCACTTCCTGTGAAGCCAGCACCGCGCCCGATTCGACTTCCCAGGTATTGAGGATCTTGCCGCGCAGCGGAAGGATCGCCTGGAAATCCTTGTCGCGCGCCTGCTTGGCCGAGCCTCCCGCCGAGTCGCCCTCGACGAGGAAGAGTTCGGTACGGGTGAGGTCGGTGGCCGCGCAGTCGGCCAGCTTGCCGGGCAGGGCGGGGCCCTGGGTGATCTTCTTGCGCACCACCTGCTTGGCCGCCTTGAGGCGTGCGCTGGCCCGCTCGATGGCGAGCTGGGCGATCTTCTCGCCGGTGTCCACGTGCTGGTTGAGCCACAGGCTGAAGGCGTCGTGCACCACGCCCTCCACGATGGCCGCGGCGCTGCGCGAGGACAGGCGTTCCTTCGTCTGGCCGGCGAACTGCGCGTCCTGCAACTTCACGCTGAGGACGAAGGCCAGCCGTTCCCATACATCTTCCGGCGCCAGCTTCACGCCACGCGGCAGCAGGTTGCGCAGGTCGCAGAATTCACGAATGGCGTTGGTGAGGCCCGAGCGAAGGCCATTCACGTGCGTGCCGCCTTGCGCGGTGGGGATCAGGTTGACGTAGCTTTCCTGGACCAGCTCGCCTTCCGGCAGCCAGGCGAGGGCCACGTCCAGCGCATCGGTTTCGCGGGAGAAATGCTTCACGAACAATTCGGCCGGCAAGGCCTCGGCGCCCTGGAGTTCGCCGCGCAGGTAATCCGGCAGGCCATCCTCGAAGTACCACTCCGTGGTTTCGCCCGAGGACTCGTCGAGCAGGCGCACGGTGAGACCGGCGCAAAGCACCGCCTTGGCGCGAAGCAGGTGCTTCAGTTTCGAGACGAGGATGCGCGGTGTATCGAAATACTTCGGATCGGGCCAGAAGCGCAACGTGGTGCCTGTCTTCTTCTTCGGGACGCTGCCGATCACCTCGAGATCGCTTGAGCGATCGCCATTGGCGAAGCTCATCCGGTATTCCTGGGCATCGCGGCGGATGGTGACGTCCACGCGCGTGGACAGCGCGTTGACCACCGAGACACCCACGCCGTGCAGGCCGCCCGAGAAGGCGTAGTTCTTGTTGGAGAACTTGCCACCCGCATGCAGGCGGGTGAGGATCAGTTCGACACCCGGGACCTTCTCTTCCGGATGGATGTCCACGGGCATGCCGCGGCCATCGTCGGTCACTTCGACCGAGCCGTCGTTGAAGACGGTGACCTCGATGGTCTTCGCATGGCCCGCGAGCGCCTCGTCGACGGAGTTGTCGATGACTTCCTGGGCGAGGTGGTTCGGCCGCGAGGTGTCCGTGTACATGCCGGGGCGGCGCTTGACGGGGTCAAGACCGCTGAGGACTTCGATGTCTGAGGCGTTGTAGCGAGTATTCATGGTCTTCGCGGGTGTGACGTAGCCGGGCAGGATGGGGTCAGGTCCCCAAGATGGTCAAGCCTGGGCGATTCCCGTATCAGCCCGTGAGATTCGCGGTCGGGCCAGCGTTGGGATGCTAGAGAGGGGCGCAGTGCCACTCCAGCCATTCCCGGTCGGCGCCGTCGAGCAGCGGGGACAACGCGGCGCGGACGGTGGCGTGGTAATCGTCCAGCCAGGCCCGTTCCGAGGGCTCCAGCAGGCGCGGCTCCAGGCCGCGGCGGTCGAAGGGGCAGAGCGTCAGCGTCTCGAAGGCCAGGAACTCGCCGAATTCGGTCGAGTCGGCCTGGGTCACCACGGCGAGGTTCTCGTGGCGGATGCCATGGCGGCCCGGCTTGTACAGGCCGGGCTCGATCGAGGTGATCATCCCGGTTTCCAGCGGCACCAGCGCGCCGCCGGCCACGGGTGGGCGGATGCCGTGCGGACCTTCATGGACGTTGAGGAAGTAGCCCACGCCATGGCCGGTGCCATGGCCGAAATCCATGCCGGCGGCCCAGAGCGGCGCACGGGCGAGCGCGTCCAGCTGCGGTCCACTCGCCCCCTTGGGAAAACGCGCGCGCGACAGCGCGATCATGCCCTTCAGTACGAGGGTCGAGTCGCGGCGCTGTTCGTCGGTGACCGGGCCCAGCGCGAGCACCCGCGTGATATCGGTGGTGCCTCCGAGGTATTGGCCGCCGGAGTCGACCAGCAGCAATCCCTTGGCGGCCAGGGGACTGAACGAGGCTTCCGTGGCGCGGTAATGCGGCAGGGCGCCGTTGGCCTGGTAGCCGGCGATGGTGGAGAAGCTCTCACCCACGAAACCGGCCTGGGCCTCGCGCGCGGCGCGCACGATCGTGTCCACGTCCAGTTCCGTCAGCGCCTGGCCAGCGGCGAGCGCCGCCTCGATGTGCCGGAACGCACGGGCCAGCGCGGCGCCGTCGCGTCGCATCACGTCGCGGATATGGTCCAGCTCCTCCGCGGTCTTGCGCGCCTTCTGCGCGGTCGATGGATGTGGCGCACGCACATGCTTCACGCTCGCGGGCAGGCCTTCCAATACGGAAACGACGACGCGGCTGGCGTCGTACATCAGCACCGCATCGTCCGGCAACGCGGCGATCGCCGAGGCAACGGTGCCGTAATCGGCCAGGGCGATGCCGTCGGCGGCCAGCACGGCCTTCAGCCCGGCCGGTACCTTGGCGGCATCGACGAAAAGCGTGGCCCGCGCGTCCTCGATCAGGAGGTGGGCCAGGAATACCGGGTTGTACTCGACGTCGGCGCCGCGAAGGTTCATCAGCCAGGCGATGTCATCGAGGCTGGAAAGCAGATGATGCGTGGCTCCGGCCCGGCGCATCGCCGTGCGCACGTGGCGCAGCTTGTCGGCTCGCTCGACCGTGGCGAACGGGGCCGCGTGGGCGTAGACGGGCGCCTCGGGCCGCGGGGGCCGATCGGTCCAGACGGCGGCGGGCAGGTCCAGGTCGGTGCGCAGGCGGGAGCCGGCGGTTTCCAGACGCCTGGACAGGCTTTCGGCGCTGGCGACGGACAAGCTGTCGCCGGCCACGGCGACGACGTCGCCAGCGCCGAGTTGCTCCGCCAGCCAGGCCACGTGTTCCGGTGTGTGCGCCACGTTCAGTTTCATCAGGGGGAGGCCGCTGCCTGCCAGTTCACCCTCGGCCTGGGCGAAGTAGCGGGAATCGGTCCACAGTCCGCCGCCGGTGGCGGTCACCACCAGGGTGCCGGCCGATCCGGTGAAGCCGGACAGCCACTGGCGCGCCTGCCAGCGCGGCGGCAGGTACTCGGACAGGTGCGGGTCGGCCGTGGGAACGACGACGGCGGCGACGCCTTCGCGGGCCATGGCGGCACGAAGGGCCTGGAGGCGGGCGGGAATCTGGGAGGCATTCATCCGCACATGGTATCGGGAGAAGCGGCCGTGGGAAGCGCGGTTCCCCCGACAGGATGGCATCGGCGTGGGAGGACGCTTCGGCTTTCCATTCAGGTACCACTCGCGAGCGGGGGCTCGCTTAGGTAAAATACAAATTTCCAGCACTGGCTGCTCGCATGACTCCCCTGATTTTCGTCACCGGCGGTGTGGTGTCTTCCCTTGGGAAAGGCATCGCAGCGGCGTCGCTTGCCTCGATCCTAGAGGCCCGCGGTCTTTCCGTGACCATGATGAAGCTCGATCCGTACATCAACGTGGATCCGGGCACCATGAGTCCCTTCCAGCACGGTGAGGTCTACGTCACCGACGATGGCGCGGAAACCGATCTCGACCTCGGCCACTACGAGCGCTTCGTCCGCACCCGGCTGACCGGCAAGAATTCGATCACCGCCGGCAAGATCTACGAATCGGTGATCCGCAAGGAGCGCCGCGGCGACTACCTCGGTGCCACCGTGCAGGTGATCCCCCACATCACCGACGAGATCAAGCACTCCATCCACGAGGCCACCCGCGGTTTCGACGTGGCCCTGGTCGAGATCGGCGGCACCGTCGGTGATATCGAATCGCTGCCGTTCCTGGAGGCGATCCGTCAGTTGCGCATCGAGCATGGGCCGGAGAAGTGCATGTTCGTGCACCTCACCCTGGTGCCGTATATCAAGGCGGCGGGCGAGATCAAGACGAAGCCGACCCAGCATTCGGTGAAGGAACTCCGCTCGATCGGTATCCAGCCCGACGTGCTGCTGTGCCGTTGCGAAGAGCCGCTGCCCGATGGCGAGCGGCACAAGATCGCGCTTTTCACCAACGTGCCGAAGAACGCCGTCATCAGCACGATCGACGTCGATGTCATCTACAAGCTGCCGATGTGGCTGCACGAACAGGGCCTGGACGAACTGGTCATCAAGCGTCTCGGCCTCGACGCCGGTCCGGCCGACCTGTCCAGCTGGGAGCGCACGGTCGAGGCCGTCGAGCATCCGCGTGACGAGGTCACCGTGGCCATCGTCGGCAAGTACGTGGAACACAAGGACGCCTACAAGTCGCTGGGCGAGGCCCTGCGCCACGGCGGCATCAAGCAATCGACGCGGGTGAACCTGCGCTGGGTCGATTCCGAAGACGTGGAGGCACGCGGCGCCCGGACGGTGCTTGGCGACGCCGACGCCATACTGGTGCCCGGTGGCTTCGGCAAGCGTGGCTTCGAGGGCAAGATCCTCGCCGCCCAGTTCGCCCGCGAAACCGGCATCCCGTACTTCGGCATCTGCTATGGCATGCATGCCGCGGTGGTCGAATTCGCCCGCAACACGGCAGGCCTGACCCAGGCCGATTCCAGCGAAAACGACCGCAACACGCCAGACCCGGTCATCGCCCTCATCACCGAGTGGACCACCGCCACGGGTGAAACCGAACAGCGCAGCGAGCGCTCCGACCTCGGCGGCACCATGCGCCTGGGTGCACAGGAGTGCCGCCTCAAGGCAGGCACCCTGGCACGCGAACTGTATGGCGAAGACGTGGTGCGTGAGCGTCATCGTCATCGTTACGAGTTCAACAACCGTTACCGGCAGTCGTTCGAGGACCTCGGCCTGGTGATCTCGGGCAAGTCGATGGACGACCTGCTCGTGGAGATCATCGAACTGCCGCGCCAGGTCCATCCGTGGTTCCTGGGTTGCCAGGCCCATCCGGAATTCACCTCCACGCCGCGCGAGGGCCATCCGCTGTTCATCGGCTTCGTACGCGCGGCGCGCGAGTACAAGGCCGTCCGCGACGGCGACAAGCTCGCCATCCGTTCCGAGGAGTCCGCCGCATGAAGCTTTGTGGTTTCGAGGCCGGTCTCGACCAGCCGCTGTTCCTGATCGCCGGTCCCTGCGTCATCGAGTCGATGCAGTTGCAGCTCGATGTGGCCGGCAAGCTGAAGGAAATCACCAGTCGCCTCGGCATCAATTTCATCTTCAAGTCGAGCTTCGACAAGGCCAACCGTTCGTCGGGTTCCAGCTTCCGCGGACCGGGGCTGGAAGAGGGCCTGAAAGTGCTCGAGGCGGTGAAGCGGCAGATCGGCGTGCCGGTCATCACCGACGTGCACGAGTACACCCCGATGAACGAGGTCGCCGCCGTCGTCGACGTGCTGCAGACCCCGGCCTTCCTTTGTCGCCAGACCGATTTCATCCAGAACGTGGCCCGCGCCGGCAAGCCGGTGAACATCAAGAAGGGCCAGTTCCTGGCGCCGTGGGACATGAAGAACGTGGTGCAGAAGGCCTTCGACGTGGACAACCACGACATCCTCGTCTGCGAGCGTGGCGCGAGCTTCGGCTACAACAACCTGGTCTCCGACATGCGGTCGCTCGCGGTGATGCGCGAGACGAATTGCCCGGTCGTCTTCGACGCCACGCATTCGGTGCAGCTGCCGGGGGGGCAGGGCACCAGTTCCGGCGGCCAGCGTGAGTTCGTGCCGGTGCTGGCGCGCGCGGCCGTGGCCGTCGGGGTGGCCGGGCTTTTCGCCGAGACCCATCCGGACCCGGCAAAGGCCTTGAGCGACGGCCCGAACGCCTGGCCGCTCGACCAGATGGAAGAGCTGCTCGAGACCCTGATGGAACTCGATGGCGCCGTGAAGCGCCGCGGATTCAAGAACCACGCTTGATCGTTCCTCCGGAACGGTATGATTGACGGAATCCGGTGCGCCATGCGCCGGCATTCCAACGGCGGGACCGCAAAGGTCCCGGGGAGACAGGCCGGATGACTGAGGACAACGCGATCCACGACGCCGGCGAACCTCGCCAGCGTGCGGCACGCATGCCGCAATCGGGTCACGGCATCGCCTCGTTCGTCATCGCCTTGGTATCCGGTCTCGTCGTCCTGGCCGGCATCGCTTTCTCCGCGCTGATGGTCGCGTCGGGAGATCCGGAACAGCACCTGCCGGTATTCGGCGTCATCGGCCTCGTCATTTGCGCCTTCCTCGTCCTTTCCCTCGTCGGGTTGGTGCTGGGCTTCATCGCCCTGCGCCGGCAGGACCGCCGCCGCACGTTCGGCGCGATCGGGCTCGGACTGAACGCACTCATCCTGATCGGTACCGCCGGCCTCGCGCTGGTCGGTACCTTCTTTAGTCATTCCAACTCGTAACGGGAACCGCATGACCACGTCCATCACGAAAATCCACGCCCGCGAAATCCTCGATTCCCGCGGCAATCCCACCCTCGAAGCCGAGGTCACCCTGGCCGATGGTTCCTTCGGCCGCGCCGCCGTGCCGAGCGGCGCTTCCACCGGTACGCGCGAAGCGGTCGAATTGCGCGATGGCGACAAGGGCCGTTACGGCGGCAAGGGCGTGAAGCATGCCGTGGGCAACGTCAACACCACGATCGCCTCCGCGCTGAACGGTTATGACGCCGCGGACCAGAAGGGCCTCGACGGCAAGCTCATCGCGCTGGATGGCACCGAGAACAAGGGCAAGCTTGGCGCGAACGCCTTGCTCGGCGTCTCGATGGCCGCCGCGCACGCCGTGGCCGCGTCGAAGAAGCAGGCACTCTGGCAGTACCTGATGGTGGACGGTGGCGGTTCGCTGCCGGTGCCGATGATGAACATCATCAATGGCGGCGCGCACGCGGACAACAACGTCGACGTGCAGGAGTTCATGGTGTTGCCGGTGGGCGCACCGAGCTTCGCCGAGGCGCTCCGCTACGGTGCCGAGATTTTCCACGCGCTGAAGTCGGTACTGAAGGGACGTGGCCTCAACACCTCGGTGGGCGACGAAGGCGGTTTCGCGCCGAACCTCAAGTCCAACGTGGAAGCGCTGGACACGATCCTGGAAGCGGTGACCAAGGCCGGCTACAAGGTCGGCAGCGACATCCTGCTCGGCCTCGACGTGGCCAGCTCGGAATTCTTCAAGGACGGCAAGTACGACCTGGAAGGCGAGGGCAAGGTGTTCACCCCGGAACAGTGGGTGGACACGCTGGCGTCGTGGTCGAAGCAGTACCCCATCGTCACCATCGAGGACGGCATGGCCGAAGGCGACTGGACCGGCTGGGCGCACCTCACCAGGGCCATCGGGGAAGGTATCCAGCTGGTCGGCGACGACCTCTTCGTGACCAACCCGAAGATCTTCCAGGAAGGCATCGACAAGAAGATCGCCAATGCCATCCTGATCAAGGTCAACCAGATCGGCACGTTGTCCGAAACGCTCGAGGCCATCGCCATGGCCGATCGTGCGAAGTACGCGGCGATCGTCTCGCACCGCTCCGGTGAAACCGAGGACACCACGATCTCCGACATCGCGGTGGCCACCACCGCCACGCAGATCAAGACCGGCTCGCTCTGCCGTACCGACCGCGTGGCGAAGTACAACCAGTTGCTGCGGATCGAGGAAGCGCTCGGTGCCAAGGCGACGTACGCCGGCCGCAACGCCTTCCCGAGCCTGTCGAAGCTGCCCGGCTGAGTCGTGCCTTGAGTAACGCGGCAATCCTGCGCTGGATCGGCCTGATCCTCGTCATCGTCCTCATCGCGCTGCAGCTGAAGCTGTGGGTCGGCGGTGGGGGCATGGCGGAGGTCGATTCGCTGCGCGAGTCGGTCAAGAAGCAGACCGACGAAAACGCCAGCTTGCAGAAGCGCAACCAGGCGCTCGCCGCGGACGTGGAAGACTTGAAGCACGGCGAGCAGGCCACCGAGGCGCGCGCGCGTCAGGAACTGGGCCTGGTCAAGCCGGGTGAGACGTTCTACCAGGTGGTGGAGCCGGGTGCCGCGACCAGCGCGCCACCGCCTCCGCCGCCCATCGCCCCCGGCGGCCAGTGATGGACGCGCTCTGGTGCGTGGTGCCGGCCGCCGGAAAGGGTGTCCGGGCCGGCGGCGACCGGCCGAAGCAATACCAGTGGCTGGCCGGCCGGCCACTCATCGATCACACGCTGGAACGGCTGGCGGCACATCCACGTATTGCCGGGTTGCTGGTGGCCATCGCGGCCGACGACACGCATTTCGCGGCCACCGATACCATCGGCGGCAAGCCGTTGATCGTCACCGTCGGAGGCAGTGAGCGCAGTGCTTCGGTCCTGGCCGGCCTGCACGCGCTGCCGGCCGGCGTGGCGGACGATGAGTTCGTGCTGGTGCACGACGCCGCGCGGCCGTGCGTGCGCGCCGTTGACATCGAACGCCTGGTCGAACTCGCGGGGAAGGGGGAGGGCGGCCTGCTCGGCGCGCCCCTGCGCGATACCCTGAAACGTGCCGACGCAGGGTGTCACAGCATCGCCACCGAAGCGCGCGATGGTCGCTGGCGTGCCTTCACGCCGCAGATGTTCCGCCGCGCTGCGTTGGCGCATGCACTTCGCCTTGCCGCCGAGGCGGGTATCGTGGTGAGCGACGAGGCGATGGCCATGGAGCGTACCGGCGTATCGCCCCTGCTGGTGGAAGGATCGGAAGACAACATCAAGGTGACGACGCCGGCCGATTTCGCGCTGGCCGAGTTCCTTCTAGGGAGGACACGGTAATGCGCATAGGCCAGGGATTCGACGTCCACGCGTTCGGCGAAGGCGACCATGTGATGCTGGGTGGCGTGCGTGTGCCGCATGGGCAGGGTGTGCTCGCGCATTCCGACGGTGACGTGGTGTTGCATGCGCTTTGCGACGCCTTGCTCGGCGCCCTGGCGCTGGGCGATATCGGCAAGCACTTTCCGCCCTCGGACGATCGCTGGCGTGGCGCCGACAGCCGCAGCTTCGTCCGCGCCGTGGCGGCCATGTTGTCCGAGCGCGGCTACGTGCTCGGCAACGCGGACATGACGATCATCTGCGAGGCGCCCAAGGTGGGCCCCCATGCCCTGGGCATGCGCGAGATCATCGCCGCCGACCTCGGCGTGGACATCGATCGCATCAGCATCAAGGCGACCACCACCGAGACGCTCGGCTTCACTGGCCGCCGCGAGGGCATCGCCGCGCTGGCCACGGTGCTGGTGCTGCGCGCATGAGCGAGAACGAGCCGCGCGCCTCCACGCCCCGTCTACACGACAGGCTGGAGACGATCGTCGACCTCTTGCGCCGCCGCGAAGGCCTGCTCGCGTTCGCGGGAGCCGCGCCGGACGGCGATGAGGCCGCGCTGGAGGCCGCCGATGCGGAACTCCAGGCGCGGCTCGACGACTTGCATCCGGCCGATCTGGCGGACGTGCTGGAATCGTTGCCGCTGGAAGACCGCCTCGCCGTCTGGCAGCGCGTGCGTTCCGATCGTGACGGCGACATCCTGCTCGAGGTATCCGACTCGGTTCGCGAATCCCTGATCGCGGATATGGACGACAGCGAGATCCTCGCCGCCGTCGAACCGTTGGATGCCGATGAACTCGCCGACCTCGTCGACGACCTGCCGACCGAGGTGCTGCCCGAGCTGATGGCCAGCCTCGACGCGCAGGAGCGCGAGCGCGTGCAAGCCGCCATGTCGTATGAGGACGACCAGGTCGGCGCGTTGATGGATTTCGACATGGTCACCATCCGCGAGGACATCAGCCTCGAGGTGGTGCTGCGTTACTTGCGCCGCTTCGACGAACTGCCGGCGCAGACCGACAAGCTTTTCGTGGTCAACTCGGACAACGTGCTCACCGGCGTGCTGCCGCTGCACTGGCTGCTGGTGAACTCGCCCGAGAAGATGGTTCACGAGATCATGGCGCCCGACGTGAATACGTTCCGCCCCGAGGACGACGCCTATGACGTGGCCCAGGCGTTCGAACGCTACGACCTGGTCACCGCGCCCGTCGTCGATGCGAACCAGCGCCTGATCGGGCGTATCGCCGTCGACGCCATGCTCGATTTCATCCGTGAAGAGAGTGAAACCGAAGCCTTGTCGCGCGGCGGCCTGCGCGAGGAAGAAGATATCTTCGCCTCGGTATGGAAATCCGTGCGCAACCGCTGGGCATGGCTGGCCATCAATCTGGTCACCGCCTTCATCGCCTCGCGTGTCATCGGCTTGTTCGAACACTCGATCGAGAAGCTCGTGGCGCTGGCCGCGCTGATGCCCATCGTGGCGGGTATAGGCGGCAATTCCGGCAACCAGACCATCACCATGATCGTTCGCGCGATGGCGCTGGAACAGATCGGCGTGTCCCAGGCCCGGCGCTTGTGGCGCAAGGAGATGACGGTCTCCCTGGTCAACGGCATCGTGTGGGGTGGCGCGATCGGCATCGTCGCGTGGCTGCTCTACGGCAGCATATCGCTGGGCCTGGTGATGATGTCGGCGATGACCCTTAACCTGTTGCTCGCCGCCTTCATGGGCGTGGGCATTCCCATGCTGATGACCAAGCTCGGGCGCGACCCCGCGCTGGGTTCGAGCGTGCTCATCACCGCGATGACCGATAGCGGTGGCTTCTTCATTTTCCTCGGCCTCGCCACGCTGTTTCTGCTGTAAAGGCTTTCCATGAGCGACAACGAACTTCCTTTCGCCTTCGGCGCACCGCCGCTGCGTGCCTGTTTGCGTTCGACACCCGATGATTTCTTCGTCGAGGAAATCCTCGGTTACGAGGCCGATGGCGCTGGCGAGCATGCCTTCCTCGTCGTGGAGAAGCGCGGTGCGAACACGGACTGGGTGGCGCGCGAACTGGCCAGGTTCGCCGGTACCGCGCCGATGAACGTGGGCTACGCGGGCATGAAGGACCGTCACGCGGTGACCCGGCAGGTGTTCACGGTGCAGTTGCCAGGCAAGGCCGACCCGGACTGGTCGGCGTTTCCGCACACCGACGTGACGATCCGCTCGCTCGGCCGGCATTCGCGCAAGATCAAGCGGGGGGCGCTTCGCGGCAATCGCTTCGTCATTGTGTTGCGCGATATCGAAGGCGATCGCGCGGCCGCCGAAGAGCGGCTGGGCGCGGTAGGCCGGCGCGGCGTGCCGAATTATTTCGGTGAGCAGCGCTTCGGTCTTGGCGGCAACAATGTTGCGCAGGCGCGGGCCATGTTCGGTGGCCGCCGTGTCGATCGCGACAAGCGGTCGATCCTGCTCTCGGCGGCGCGCTCGCATATCTTCAATGGCGTACTCGCGGAGCGCGTGGGCGCCGGTTGCTGGGATGCGCCGATGGACGGCGAGATATGGTCGCTGGAAGGCTCACGCTCGTGGTTCGGCCCGGAGCCATTCGACGATACGTTGGCGGAGCGGCTTGCGCGGTTCGATATCCACCCATCCGGCCCCCTGTGGGGGCGTGGCGAAACGCCTGCCTCGGCGGCGGCGGGGGAGCTGGAGCGTGCGGTGGCGGCGCGCGACGAGGACCTGGCCAAGGGGCTCGCCGATGCGCGGATGGACCAGGAGCGGCGGGCCTTGCGCCTGCAACCGCGCGAGTTCTCGTGGCGTTGGCTCGAGGACGGAGCGCTGGAGGTCTCCTTCGGGCTTCCCGCCGGGGCTTATGCCACCACGGTGATCCGCGAAGTCGCGGCGACCCTGTAGCCATCGCCGACAAGGTCGGCTCCCACCAGGCAGGTTCGTGCCTCGCGGCTGACGGGCCCATCTCGCTGCTCCCCGGTGGGAGCCGACTTGTCGGCGATACGGGTGTCCTCACCCTTTCAGCAAAACGACGACCGCCCCCGTGCCACCCTGCATCGGCCGCGCCGAGGCAAACGCCACCACGTCATCCCGTCGCCGCAGCAACCGGTCGGTCAGTCCCTTCAGCACCGGCCCGGCCGCCTTCGAGCGCAAGCCTTTGCCGTGAATGATGCGCACGCAGCGCACCCCGTCGCGACGACACTCGGCGAGGAACTCCGCAATCGTCAGCTGCGCCGCCGCGACGTTCATCTGGTGCAGGTCGACGTCGGCCTGGATGCCGAACTGTCCGCGCTTGAGCTGCTTCAGGAGCTTCGGCGGATAGCCGTCGCGCAAGTACGACAGTTCTTCACCCACCTCGAGGTCGGCGGGGTCGTAATCGAACTGCAAGGAGTCGGCGGGTACGGCGGCTTCGTCGGCATCGCGCATGTGCGGATGCGGCTCGGGCCTTGGGCGGCCGGGCACGGCGTCGACGGGTGTCATGGGGCGAACGTCGCCGATCGCCTCGCGAAAGAGACGGCTATCGTCGTCATGTACCGTCGAAGGGCGTCGCTTCATGGCTCCCATCCTAGCGGGCTTTCGTGAATCCGGCTGCCCGGTCCGGTAGACTTGGACGGTCAGGCGGCTTTCTTCGACGTGGGGCCGCCGCACCCGTTTTTCGATCTGGATCAGCATGCAAGTTCTGGTTAGCAACGACGACGGCGTGGAGGCCCCTGGCATCCAGGTGCTGGCCGGGCGTCTGGCCGAGTTCGGTACGGTGACGGTCGTGGCGCCGGACCGCGACCGGTCCGGCGCGAGCAATTCGCTCACCCTCGATGCGCCCATCCGCGTGCAGCGACTGGACGACGGTACCTATCGCGTGGCCGGCACGCCCACCGATTGCGTCCATCTCGCGCTGTCCGGTCTGCTCGACCATGAGACGGACATCGTGGTGTCCGGCATCAACAATGTCGCGAACCTCGGCGACGACGTGATCTATTCAGGCACCGTGTCGGCCGCGATGGAAGGACGTTTCCTCGGGCTTCCCGCGATCGCCGTGTCGCTGGTGACACAAGAAGGTTCGGGCCGCCACTTCCATGCCGCGGCGAACGCCGTGCTCATGTTGATGCGCCGCCTCATCGTCGATCCGCTGCCGGCCGACACGATCCTCAACGTGAACGTGCCCGACCTGCCGTGGGAACAGATCCACGGGTTCGAAGTCACCCGGCTCGGCAAGCGCCACCGGTCGGCGCCAGCGATCCGCACCGCCGACCCGCGTGGCCGCGCGATGTGGTGGATCGGTCCGCCGGGCGCGATCGAGGACGATGGTCCCGGTACGGATTTCGATGCCGTCCGCCGCGGCTATGTCTCGGTCACGCCGATCCATACCGACCTCACGCGCTTCCAGGCATTGGAGAAGGTCAGCAGCTGGGCACTTTCGCTGTCCTCGGACATGGACAACGAGGAGGCGGCCTGAGGTGGTGAACCTGCATGCACTTCCGCCTTCCGCACTGCGCGGAGAGGGAATGACTTCCCAGCGCGCACGCGATCGCCTGGTGGCGAAGCTTGCCGAGGAGGGCATTCGCGACGAGCGCGTGCTGGAGGTGATCCGCCAGCTGCCGCGCCATCATTTCATCGACCAGGCGCTGCACAGCCGTGCCTACGAGAACACCGCCCTGCCGATCGGTCATGGCCAGACCATCTCGCAACCCTGGATCGTGGCGAGGATGACCGAGGCGCTGATCGAACACGGCGTGCCCGACCGCGTGCTCGAAATCGGCACGGGTTCCGGTTACCAGGCCGCCGTGCTCGCCGGCATCGTGCCCACGGTCTACACGGTGGAGCGCATCGAGGAACTACTGCGCCAGGCGCGGCGGCGTTTCCGCCAGCTGGGCATTGAGAACCTGCGGTCGCGGCACGACGACGGCAAGCTTGGCTGGGAACCGGAGGCACCGTTCGAAGGCATCATCCTCACGGCCGCCGGCGATCGTATCCCGACGAAACTGCTCGACCAGTTGAAGCCGGGCGGCGTACTGGTGGCACCCGTGGGCAGCCCTAGCCAGCAGGTGCTCGTGCGCTTGCGCAAGGACGAGCATGGCGCCGTGATCCGCGAGGACCTGGGCGCCGTGAGTTTCGTGCCGCTTCTCGGTGGCATCGGTTGATGCGCCCCCATCACAAGGAAAACCGCTGAATGCGGATGTTCGCTTCGCTCTACGAGCGCGCCATCGTCTGGGCACGCCACCGTCATGCGGTCCGCTATCTCGCCGGACTTTCCTTCGTCGAAGCCTTCATCTTTCCCGTGATGCCGGAGATCATGCTGGCGCCGATGATGCTTGCCGAGCCGCGCAAGGCATTCCGTTTCGCCAACTGGAGCCTGCTGTTCTCGTTGCTGGGTTCCCTGGTGGGATACGCCCTCGGCCACTTCGCCTACGAGGCGCTGAAGCCGTTGCTCGAATCGCTGCACCTGCTCGCGCCGATCCAGACGGGCGTGGCGAGCCTGCAGAAGGACATGCAGGCGCACTCGCTGGGTCTGTACATCGTCCTGGCGATGGCCGCCCTGCAGCCGGTGGTGCCGATGAAATTCGTCACCTGGGCCTCGGGTATCGTCGGCGTGCCGGTGTTGCCGTTCCTCATCTGCATGATGATCGGCCGCGGCAAGCGCGTATGGTTGCTGGCCCTGCTGGTCCGCCTGTTCGGTGAACGTGCGGAACAGATGCTACGCAAACACATCGAATGGATAGGATGGGCTGTTATCGTAGCGATCATCCTCCTGGCCGCCTGGTGGTTCCTGTTGAGATGAGTGACCGTGAAGGGAAGTCCGCGATGCTCATGATCCGTCCGCTCGCGCTGGCCGCCGTGTTGGCCGCGGGCTTCATGCTTTCCGGATGCGACGTCACCCGCAGTTCGGTCGTCGTCACGCGCAGCCCGGGCAGCACCTACACCCCCGCGCGCGCCACCACGCCGGCACCTCCGCCGGGCGGCAGCTACCGGGTGTCCAAGGGCGACACGCTGTACAGCATCGCCTTCCGCAACAAGGTGGATTTCCGCGACCTGGCCAGCTGGAACGGCATCGCTTCGCCCTACACGATCTGGCCGGGACAGGACCTGCGTCTTTCCCCGCCGGGACACGAGGGCAAACCGGAGCCCTCGCGCGCCGCCGCCGTGGTCGCCACCGTACCGCCATCGGCGGGGCATCCCGCGCCGGCAGGCCAGACGGTACAGCCGCCGGCAGCGGCCCAACCGCCGCCGGTCCATGTGGTCGACGCCGGAGCCGCCTCGCCACCCTCGGTCCCGGCGCCCGCGACCACGACCAACACGCCTGTGGTCATCGCTGGCAAGCCCGCGGAATCACTGGTTCCCACGCCGCCGCCGTCGAGCGCTCCGGTGACGCAGCCGCCCGCGCCCGTCGAAAACCCACCAGCCTCGACTCCCATCGTGACCAGCGGTGCCACGCGCAGCGCGGGCGGGATCAACTGGCGCTGGCCCGCCGACGGTGCCTTGTTGAAGAAATTCTCATCCAGCGACGCCATCCCCGGCATCGAGGTTGGGGGCAAGGCGGGCGATCCGGTCCGCGCCGCCGCCGATGGCGTCGTGGTGTACAGCGGCAACGGCCTGGTCGGCTACGGGGAACTTGTCATCATCAAGCACAGCGACAGTTTCCTTTCCGCTTACGGGCATAACCGCAAGCGCCTGGTGAAGGAAGGCGAGAAGGTGAAGGCCGGGCAGGGCGTGGCGGAAATGGGTTCCACCGGCGCCACGCGCGACGAATTGCAGTTCCAGATACGCCGGGACGGCAACCCCGTCGACCCTCTGCAGTACCTGCCACCTCGCTAGGGATCGGGATCAGCCGGCGCGCCTGCGTCTTGCTTCGAACGCCTGCAGATGCGCGAAGGCCACTTCCAGCATGGGCGCGGTGACACCGGCATCGCGTGCTCGCCGCAGCATGTCGCCGACGATGTGGTCGGACTCGATGCGCTGACCCGACTCGAGGTCGCGCAGCATCGATGCGGTAAGCGGCGAGTTCTCCTGCGTCAGTGTCTTCCAGGCGAACGACCGTGCGTTGTCCGGCACCGGGTGGCCTGACGCACGCGCCACGGCCAGGCACTCCTCGTACATCCGCTCGGTGAGATGGCGGCCGTCGTCGGTGGCCACGATGTCCCCCACGCTGGCGCGGAACAGGCAGGTGGCGCCCGCGAGCGTGGCCAGGAACGAGAACTTGGCCCAGAGGTCGCGTTGGATGTCGGTGGAATGGGTGTGGTCGACCTTCGCCGCGGCGAAGGCGGCCGCGATGGCCTCGCAACGATCGCCATGTTGCCGGCCGTCGCGCTCGCCGAAGGTGACCGAGGCGCCGTTACCCAGATGGAGGATCTCGCCTTCCGGGCCCTTCGCCGCACTGATGACGCAGAGGCCGCCGATGACCTTGTCGGGCCCGAACCGCTTGTCGAGCACCGGGTAGTGGGCCAGGCCGTTGAGGATGGGAAGGATCGCGGTCGCTTCGCCAACGGCCGGATCGATCGCCTCGATGGCCGAGTGCAGGTCGTAGGCCTTGCAGGACAGCAGGACGAGATCGAAGCGGCCCGCATCGGCCACACTTTCGGCGGTGACGTGGGTTACCCGCACCGTGGCATCTCCGAAGGGGCTGCGGATCGCGAGCCCATTCTCATCCAGTGTCTTGGCCCGTCCGGGCCGGACGAGAAAGGTGACGTCGGCACCTGCCTGGGCCAGCCGGCCACCGAAGTAGCCGCCGGTGCCACCGGCTCCAAGAACGAGGATGCGCATGGGGATCCCTCAGGGCAGGATGAACGCCGCGACCACGCGCCGGCCTTCGCCCGCGAGCAGGCTGTAGGTCCGCGCCGCGGAGCCATTGGTCATCGCCTCGATACCGATGCCGCGGCGCAGGAAACCCGCCATCACCTCGCCCGGTGGGAAGACCTGGCGTTCACCCGTGCCCAGAAGGACCAACTCCGGCTCCAGCGCGACGATCTTCTCGACATCGGCCAGCGTGAGCCGGGAGGCGTCGGTGGCGGTCCAGTCCTCGATGACTTCTTTCGGGGTCAGCAGGATGCTCTTGTGGAAGTCGCGGTCGACTACCGTGACCGTGTCGGCGCCCACCCGGCGCACGAAGAGGTACTCGCCGGGATGTTCGAACGACAGTTCCATGGGGGGTTACCGGGGCAGGGCCAGCTTCGGGTCCTGCTCGTTCCGGCGGAACAGGACGACGACGTGGCCGATTTCCTGGATCGTCTCCGATCCGGTCTGGCCGGTGAGGAAGGCGATCTGTGCCTGGCGCTCGTCCTTGTCGCCCCCGGAGAGCTTCACCTTGACCAGCTCGTGGATGTCCAGGGCCTGGGCCAGTTCCTTGGCGACCGCCTCGGTGGCGCCCTTGTTCCCCAGCAGGATGACGGGTCGGAGATCGTGGGCAAGGCTGCGCAGGTAGCGGCGCTGTGTAGGGGAAAGCGACATTGCGTTCAGGTTCGATGTGCGGCTGACAGGCGTCAAAGGGTATCATGCACGACCTGCACCTTACTTATCGTTGGTCGAAAGCCCATGGCACGCAGCAAGAGCAGTTCCCGTTGGCTGCGGGAGCATTTCGACGATCCCTACGTCAAGAAGGCCCAGGCCGAGGGGCTTCGCTCCCGTGCCGTCTTCAAGCTCGAAGAGCTGATCGACCGCGATCGCCTGCTGAAGCCCGGCATGACCGTCGTCGACCTCGGCGCCGCTCCCGGCGGCTGGTCGCAGCTGGCGCGGAAGCGCATGGGCGACACGGGCACGGTCATCGCCCTGGACATCCTCCCCATGGCGGGCCTCGCTGGCGTGGACTTCATGCAGGGCGATTTCCGCGAGGAATCGGTCCTTCGCGAACTCGAAAGCAAGCTGGAAGGCCAGAAGGTCGATCTTGTCCTCTCGGACATGGCCCCCAATATGTCCGGTGTGGCACTCGCCGACCAGATCCGCGCCATGGACCTGTGCGACCTCGCCCGGCAGTTCAGCCTCGATTGGCTGAAACCCGGTGGGTCGTTCCTGGTGAAACTGTTCCAGGGGGCAGGGTTCGACGAGTACCTGAAGAACTTGCGCGCGGACTTCAGTCGCGTGACGATGCGTAAACCGAAGGCCTCCCGCGCGCGTTCGCGAGAGGTCTATGCGCTGGCGACCGGCCTCAAGTCCGCGTCCCGGCAACCTGGCGAGAACCGCGCATGAATGAGATGGCAAAAAACCTGTTGCTCTGGCTGATCATCGCGGTGGTCTTGCTAACCGTGTTCCAGACGTTCAATCCACGCGGCGGATCGTCGCAGGACATGTCCTACACGACCTTCGCCCAGCAGATCGACAACGGCAACGTGGCGAGCGGCACGATTACCTCGACCGCCCCGCCGACCATTACGGGCAAATTGAAGGACGGCGGCTCCTACCGCACGGTGGTGCCGGTCGTGGGCCTGTCCACGAGCGACCTGGTCAAGCAGATGCGCGACAAGGGCGTCGAGCTTCGCCAGGAGCCGGCCGACAATGGCTTCTCGCTGCTCGGCCTGCTGTTCAACTGGCTGCCGATCATCATCTTCGTGGCCGTGCTGATATGGTTCATGCGCCAGATGCAGGCGGGTTCGGGTGGCCGTGGTGCCATGAGCTTCGGCCGTTCGCGCGCCAAGCTGCAAGGCGAGGACCAGGTGAAGGTCAATTTCGGTGACGTCGCCGGTTGCGACGAAGCCAAGGAAGAAGTCAGCGAACTGGTGGAATTCCTGCGCGATCCAGGCAAGTTCCAGAAGCTGGGCGGCAAGATCCCGCGTGGCGTGCTGATGGTCGGTCCGCCGGGTACCGGCAAGACCCTGCTCGCCAAGGCGATCGCGGGCGAGGCCAAGGTGCCGTTCTTCTCGATCTCCGGCTCCGACTTCGTCGAGATGTTCGTCGGCGTCGGTGCCAGCCGCGTCCGCGACATGTTCGAGCAGGCGAAGAAGCACGCGCCATGCATCATCTTCATCGACGAGATCGACGCGGTCGGCCGCCATCGTGGCGCCGGCATGGGCGGCGGTCACGACGAGCGCGAGCAGACGCTCAACCAGCTGCTGGTCGAGATGGATGGATTCGAGGGCACCGAAGGCATCATCGTCATCGCCGCCACCAACCGTCCCGACGTGCTCGATCCGGCGCTGCTGCGTCCGGGCCGTTTCGACCGCCAGGTGGTCGTGGGCCTGCCGGACGTGAAGGGCCGTGAGCAGATCCTCAAGGTGCACATGCGCAAGGTGCCGACCGCGGCCGATGTCGAGGCGATGGTCATCGCGCGCGGCACGCCGGGCTTCTCCGGTGCGGATCTCGCCAACCTCGTCAACGAGGCGGCCTTGTTCGCCGCCCGCGAGAACGCGCGCGAAGTGCGCATGAGCCATCTCGACCGCGCACGCGACAAGATTCTCATGGGCTCCGAGCGCCGCTCGATGGCGATGAACGACGAAGAGAAGCGTCTCACCGCCTACCACGAGGCCGGCCACGCGATCATCGGCCGTCTCGTGCCCGAGCACGATCCGGTCTACAAGGTCACGATCATTCCGCGCGGCCGCGCCCTCGGCGTGACGATGTACCTGCCGGAAGGCGACCGGTACAGCATAAACAAGGTCGCGATCGAATCGCAGCTGTGCTCGCTGTACGGCGGTCGCGTCGCCGAGGAACTCATCTTCGGCCACGACAAGGTCACGACGGGCGCTTCCAACGACATCGAGCGCGCGACGAAGATGGCGCGCAACATGGCGACCAAGTGGGGCTTGTCCGACGAACTCGGGCCGGTGACCTATGGCGAGGAAGAAGACGAGGTCTTCATCGGCCGCTCGGTCACGCAGCACAAGAGCGTGTCCAACGAGACCGCGCGCAAGATCGATGAAGTGGTGCGCACCATCCTCGACCGCGCTTATGCGCGCAGCAAGGAACTGCTCACCACCAATATCGACAAGCTGCACGTGATGGCCGAGGCGCTGCTGCAGTACGAGACGATCGATGCGCGCCAGATCGACGACATCATGAACAATCGTGAGCCGGGCCCGCCGGCGGACTGGCAGAAGCCGGGTTCGACGCCGCCGCCCCCGCCGCCACGTGGCGACGCCGGTTCCGCGCCGGACAAGGTCGGCAAGCCGGCCACGCAGCTGTAAAGGGAAGGGCGGCCAAGGCCGCCCTTCCTTTGTTCAGACGGCTATTTACAGCGACTGTTACGAATCCGAGAAAAAAAGATGCACAAAAGTGTTGACGCGTGCGTCCGATATCTGAATAATTCCGCTTCTCGGCACGGCGCTAACGCTTCACGGCGATAGTCACCGGGCCTAAAGTTTCAAGTGTGCGCCCGTAGCTCAGCTGGATAGAGTACCAGGCTACGAACTTGGTGGTCGGGAGTTCGAATCTCTCCGGGCGCACCATTTTTTAAGCAGCAAAGCCGTCGCCTTCGTGCAACGGACACGGTAGTTGAAAGTGTGGTGTGTTCATACAGATTGACGGGCTTGAGTTTGACCCGTAACATTTGAAGGCTTCACCCCAGTGTATCGGGATAGTGCTTTAAGTTTCGGGGTATAGCTCAGTCTGGTAGAGCGCCAGCTTTGGGAGCTGGATGTCGGGGGTTCGAATCCCTCTGCCCCGACCAGTTGGCGTTCTACATACAGTGCCTGCGCCTGTAGCTCAATCGGATAGAGCATCGGCCTTCTAAGCCGACGGTTGCAGGTTCGATTCCTGTCGGGCGCGCCAAATGGTGTTTTATGGTGGGCGTAGCTCAGCTGGTTAGAGTACCGGATTGTGATTCCGGATGTCGTGGGTTCGAGTCCCATCGTCCACCCCACTTACAACGTAGCTGCAAGTTTTAACGGGCCGTTAGCTCAGTTGGTAGAGCAGTTGACTCTTAATCAATTGGTCGTAAGTTCGAATCTTACACGGCCCACCAATTCAAGACGCCGGTAGCCTCCCGCTACCGGCGTTTTCTTTTAGAATGGCTCGCTACGCGAGAGTGGCGGAATTGGTAGACGCACCAGATTTAGGTTCTGACGGGTAAAACCGTGCGGGTTCGAGTCCCGCCTCTCGCACCATCGTGATTCCCATTTAATCAGATACTTAGGCGTTACGACGTCGTAAGAATTACATCTGATGCGGCTTTATCTGTCCCGTAACGATTA
Source organism: Luteibacter jiangsuensis (assembly GCF_030812295.1). Classification (GTDB taxonomy): domain Bacteria; phylum Pseudomonadota; class Gammaproteobacteria; order Xanthomonadales; family Rhodanobacteraceae; genus Luteibacter; species Luteibacter jiangsuensis_A. The sequence goes on along the minus strand of NZ_JAUSSK010000001.1, from coordinate 1,123,226 downwards.
ACTCCTCGTAAGCGAGGTGCCGCGCATCGCGGTGAGGGCGGCTGCGCCGTCGACGGTCTTCAGCAGGCGCGTCGCGCACGTGTGGCGGACCCGAGGGCGGGCGGTAGATGCTGTCACATCGATATATCTAGAAGCATGGTAATGTCGCGTGACCCTTGAGCCCTCGGAGCTACCCGTGAGCACCACGCGAACATTGAACGTGCTTTTCCTGTGCACCCATAACTCCGCTCGTTCCATCCTCGCAGAGAGCATCCTCAGTCACGACGGTGCTGGTCGCTTTCGCGCGTTTTCCGCCGGTAGTGCGCCCAAGTCCGCGGTGAACCCCATGGCCATCACCGTCCTCGACGAGCTTGGGTACCCCACGGCGGACCTACGTTCCAAGAGTTGGGATGTATTCGAAACCGACGGAGCACCCGTCATGGATATCGTCATCACCGTCTGCGATAACGCTGCTGGTGAGGTCTGTCCCATCTGGCCGGGTCAACCCGTGACGGCACATTGGGGCATTGAAGATCCATCGGCTGTGACAGGCACGGAACTTGACCGCAAGCGCGCGTTCATCACAGCGTTCCGCTATCTCAAGAACCGCATTGCCGCACTGATCGCGTTACCTGCCGAACGCCTCGACGCCATGTCGATGCGGAATGAGCTAAAGAAGATCGGGAAGGGCGAAGGCGCCTCGGCGAGAGCTCTCCAGGGCGACTGAGCCTGGGAGGATAGCCCTTCGGTACATCCCGGCGTTCGCTGGAGGTCAGCCTTTCGGCCAGCCCGACTTGCGCCCGTTCGGTGCGGGCTCCACCTGGTCGTGGGCGGCTAGCCGGCCTCCGATATGCGTAGTGGCGACCTTCCGCGCGAAGTTCCCATCAGGCGGGCGCCTGGGCGCGGCGCGCGACGACGGTTCCCAACACCGCCAGCACGACCGTGATAGCGAAATTGGCGGCGAATGCGGCGGTGTGCGAAACGTCGAGCAGCGCGCCGAACAAGGAACCGCCGATCGCAAGCGTGGTCGCGACCATCAACGATTCGCATAGCTGCAACGCCGAACTGTTCGTGCCTTGCTCGTGTTCGGCGGACATCGACAAGGCGAGAACGGCCACGGTGCCGTAGAGCATGCCCATGCCGAGGCCTGTAAGCAGCCAACCCATGACGGAAGCGATGACCGGCATCCAGGCGAACGTGCTGAGCGACGCCACGATCACGCCGATCACCATCAGGACCGTGCCGCGATTCAGCAGCGCCTGTCGCGAGATCTTCGCGTAATGGCCCTGGTACCAAGAACCCGAGAACCAGCCGATCGCACCCACGCTGATGGCAATGCCGGCCCACATGGGCGACAGCCCGTGTTCACTCGAAAAGGCCAGTGGCAGGAAGGCTTCGGTGCCGAAGAACGCGGAAGCGGCGACGCCACGCAAGGCGACCACGGCGGGAAGGCCGCGCGCGCCTCGCAACGTGCCAGGTGGAAGCAGGCGTCGCCCACAGAAGTACAGCAACGCGATGGCCGGCGCGAACAACGCGGCTGCGAGCCAGCCATGCTCCTGTCCGGCGACGAACAGCAAGCAGACGCCGAGGGAGGCGCCGACGGCATTCATCATCCGCCCGGGTGCTTCCCCGGCGATGCCCGAGGGCTTGCCCAGTGAACGCAGGGCGCCACGCAACCCTGCCGCGGCGGGAATCGCCAGCAACGGCACGCCGAGGAAGACCCAGCGCCAGCCGACATGTTCGACGATGGCGCCGCTCACGGCGGGACCGATCAGCGCCGGCACGACCCAGCCCGCCGAGAATGACGCGAACACCTTCGGCCTCAGCGACTCCGGATACAGCCGGCCCACGATCACGTAAAGAGCGGGCGACAGGCAACCCGCGCCCAGCCCCTGGATCAGGCGCCCGACCAGCAAGGTGGGCATGTCGTGGGCGAAACCGGCGATGAGCAGGCCGGCAACGAAACCCGCCAGGCCGGTCCACATGGCGGGGGCAGGGCCCCGCCGATCGCTCCAGCGTCCGGACAGGGTCATGCCGATGACGCTGGTGGCCAGGACACCGCCAAAGGCGAGGGCATACGCCTTCAACCCATTGAGGTCGCGCGCCACGGTGGGCATGGCCGTGGTGACCGCCAGGGCTTCGAAGGCGATCAGGGATATGAGGGCGACCATGCCGATGGTGGCCGCCCGGTAGGGAGGGGCGAGGATGCCGGGCGGGTAGGGTGCTTCGGTGGCGCTGAAGAGGTCTGGATCCGACGTTCCCACGTTCATTCTGCATCCTTGGGGAAAGGGGAGTTTCGCACGCTTGCGTGCTTGGCCCGGGAGGCGCAGCATGAGACCTCAACGTTGGTTGAGGTCAAGCGATGCGTGAACTGAGCGTTGGCGAGGCGGCGAAACGGTCGGGCCTGGCGGTGTCGGCACTGCACTTTTACGAGCGCAAGGGCCTGATTCGCAGCCTGCGGACGACCGGCAACCAGCGCCGCTATGCGTCCGATGTACTCCGCCGGCTCGCGGTGATCCGGGTCGCCCAGCGGGTCGGAGTGCCCTTGGAGGCCGTTCGGCGGGCTTTTTCCAGTCTGCCGGACGAGAGGACGCCGACGCGCGAGGAATGGGCCGGGATGTCGGCCGCATGGCGGGAGGAACTGGAGCAACGGATCGCCCTGCTGGTCAACCTGAAGGATCGACTGACCGATTGCATCGGCTGTGGCTGCCTGTCCCTGACGGCTTGCGCCCTGGCCAATCCGGGCGACGCGCTGGCCGTGGAGGGAGGCGGCCCCAGGCGCTGGGAGCCGGGCTGACGACGGTTGCGGCGGCGGGAGGCCAAAACGTAGAATGGGCAGTCATTTGCGGGGTTTTTCGCCGCCGGGGGGATGGTCGCGGCGGCCGGCCCCGGATTCGCGGTGAATTCCTTTGTTTCGGTTACGGCGACGGATGTTCGCCATCGCGCCACGTCCGTGGTGGTTTCAGGAGAGGTCATGCAGGTTTCGGTTGAGAATGTCGGCAAGCTCGGGCGCAAGCTCACGGTGAAGTTCCCGGCGGAGCGTCTCGAGTCCCAAGTCAGCGAGCGCATCGCGGAAATGGGCCGTACGGTGCGGCTGAAGGGCTTCCGTCCGGGCAAGGTGCCGGCCAACGTGATCAAGCAGCGCTTTGGCGCGCAGGTCCGTGGCGAAGCCTTGTCCGAGCTCATCGGCAGCACGCTTCGCGATGCCGTCACGCAGGAAAAGCTGCAGCCGATCGCCAACCCGTCCGTCGACACCACGGGCAATGCCGAGAACGGCGAGATCGCCTACACGGCCACCTTCGAGGTGATGCCGGAGTTCCCGGCCGTCGACGTCTCCGCCCTCGAGATCGCCCGTCCGCAGGCCGAGGTCAAGGACGCCGACATCGACAAGATGATCGAAACCCTGCGCACGCAGCGCCGTAGCTTCGACGAAGTGTCGCGCGCGTCGAAGGAAGGCGATTTCGTCATGTTCGAATACGCCGCCGAGGCGGGTGAATACCGCTTCCCGGCCGAAGGCCTCGAGCGCGCGGGCAGCGTGCTGGGCTCGGGCACCCTGTTCAAGGCGCTGGACGAGGCCCTGACCGGCCGTGGCGCCGGCGAAGACCTGGTCCAGGACGTGGCCTTCCCCGAAGACTTCCGCAACCCCGACCTGGCCGGCAAGACCGCCAAGGTCAGCTTCAAGATCGTGAAAGTCCAGGAACCGAACCTGCCGGCCGTCGACGCCGAGTTCGTGAAGATGTTCGGCGTGGCCGATGGCGATATCGAGACCTTCCGCAAGGAAGTCCGCGCCAACCTCGAGCGCGAGCTGAAGGCCACCCTGATGGCCCGACTGAAGTCCGAAGTGGCGGAAAAGCTGGCCAACGCCTACCCGGACCTCGACGTGCCGGAACTCATGGCCAACGCCGAGGCCCGCAGCCTGGCCGCCGGAAACCTGCCGCGCGGTCAGGAGCCGGGCCCCGAGATGATCGCCGAGGCGGCGCCGTTCGCCCGCAAGCGTGTCATCGCCGCTCTCCTGATGGGTGAGATCGCCCGCAAGAACGAGCTTCGTCTCGATCGCAAGCGCATGAACGAGATGCTTGCCGCGATCGCCTCGACCTATGAGGAACCGGAAAAGGTCATTGAACTGTATAACGGTGACCCCCAACTGATGTCGGGACTGCAGAACCGCGTGATGGAAGACCAGGTGGCCGAGTGGGTGGCGGATAATGCCAAGACCACCGACCAGGAACTGAGCTTCGACGAGGTGATGCGACCGATCGGCACGTAAGTGCCGATCCACTGGCAACAACCGGGCCCCACACGAAGGAGAGACCCCATGTCCATGGCTCCGATCCAGAATCTCAACCTGGTGCCCATCGTCGTCGAGCAGACTTCGCGTGGCGAGCGTTCGTACGATATCTACTCGCGTCTTCTCAAGGAGCGCGTGATCTTCGCCGTCGGTCCGGTCGACGATTACATGGCCAATGTGATCGTCGCCCAGCTGCTGTTCCTCGAGTCGGAGAACCCGGACAAGGACATCAGCCTGTACATCAACAGCCCGGGTGGCTCGGTCACCGCCGGTATGGCGATCTACGACACGATGCAGTTCGTGAAGCCGGACGTCAGCACGATGTGCATCGGCCAGGCCGCCTCCATGGGCGCCCTGCTGCTGGCCGCCGGCGCGGCGGGCAAGCGTTACTCGCTGCCGCATTCTCGCATCATGATCCACCAGCCCTGGGCTGGCGGCATCTCCGGCCAGGCCACGGACATCGAGATCCATGCCCGCGAGATTCTGACCATGCGCGAGCGGCTCAACGCGATCCTCGCCAACCACAGCGGCAAGACAGTGGAAGAGATCGCCCGTGACACCGAGCGCGACCGCTTCATGAGCGGCGCGGAAGCCCAGGCCTATGGCCTGATCGACTCGGTTCTCGACAAGCGTACGGTCGATACCGTCCGTTCAGCTTGATTGAACTTTTTCGCTTGTGAAAACCGGCCCTTCGCCCCTGAGTCCAGGGGCGAAGGGCTGTGCTATTCTCAAAGCGCACCTGGATTCTCAGTAGGGCCCATAGCATGAGCGACGAGCGGCAAAGCCGTTCCAACGACGGCGGCAAGATCCTTTATTGCTCTTTCTGCGGCAAGAGCCAGCATGAAGTGCGCAAGCTGATCGCCGGCCCAAGCGTGTTCATCTGCGACGAATGCGTTGAGCTGTGCAACGACATCATTCGCGAGGAGCTGGAAGAAAAGGCGGCCTCCGGTCGCACGCACCTTCCGAAGCCGCGCGAGATCATGGATGCGCTCGACCAGTACGTGGTCGGCCAGACGCGCGCCAAGAAGGCGCTTTCGGTCGCGGTCTACAACCATTACAAGCGCATGGAATCGCGCCTGAAGAACGACGACGTCGAGTTGGGCAAGTCCAACATCCTCCTGATCGGTCCGACCGGTTCGGGCAAGACGCTGCTGGCCGAGACGCTGGCGCGCCTGCTCAACGTGCCGTTCACGATCGCCGACGCGACCACGCTGACCGAAGCCGGCTACGTGGGCGAGGATGTCGAGAACATCATCCAGAAGCTCCTGCAGAAGTGCGACTACGACGTCGAGAAGGCGCAGAGCGGCATCGTCTATATCGATGAAATCGACAAAATTTCGCGCAAGAGCGAAAACCCGTCGATCACCCGCGACGTGTCCGGCGAAGGCGTGCAGCAGGCCCTGCTCAAGCTCATCGAGGGCACGCTCGCCTCGGTGCCGCCGCAGGGCGGACGCAAGCATCCCCAGCAGGAGTTCCTGCAGGTCGACACGCGCAACATCCTCTTCATCTGCGGCGGCGCGTTCGCCGGGCTGGAGAAGGTGATCCAGCAGCGTTCCGAGACCACCGGCATCGGTTTCGGCGCCGAGGTGCGTTCGAAGGAGCGCACGGAGAACGTCGGCAAGATGCTCTCGGAAGTCGAGCCGGCGGATCTGGTCCGTTTCGGCCTGATTCCCGAATTCGTTGGGCGCCTGCCCGTGGTCGCCACGCTCGACGAGCTCGACGAGGCGGCGCTGGTACAGATCCTCACCGAGCCGAAGAACGCGGTCACCAAGCAGTTCCGCAAGCTGTTCGACATGGAAGGCGCCGAGCTGGAATTCCGCCCGGAAGCCTTGTCCGCCATCGCCCGTCGCGCGCTCAAGCGCAAGACCGGCGCACGCGGACTGCGAACCATTCTCGAACAGGTATTGCTCGACACGATGTTCGAACTGCCGTCGCTTGAACATGTCAGCAAGGTCGTGGTCGACGACGCCGTGATCGACGGCCAGGCCGAGCCCTACCTGATCTACCGCGGCAACCTGCAACAGCAGCGGATCGCGGGCGAGGGCGGCGACGCGGCCTGATTCGTCCGGCAGAGCAAGTCACGGCGGCCCCGGCGTTCCACGACGCCGGGGCCGTTTTTCTTTGCGTGCCCGGCTCTTGATCGACCTTTCGCGAACCACCACTTGACGTCTATGGCGGCTCCGGCGCAGTGTCGGGGCGAGGCCCAAATTTTCCGAGGGAAACCCCAAGCACATGGCGAAGAATCGCAGCCAAACCACGAGCGGATCCGAGCTGGACCTGTTGCCGGTCCTGCCCCTGCGTGACGTCGTCGTCTACCCGCACATGGTCATCCCGCTCTTCGTCGGGCGCGACAAGTCCATGCGTGCGCTGGAGCGGGCGATGGAAGGCGAGCGGCAGATCCTGCTCGTCGCGCAGAAGAGCCCGGACATCGACGATCCGTCCATCGGCGACCTGCACCAGGTGGGTACGCTCGCCGGCGTCCTGCAATTGCTGAAACTGCCCGACGGCACCGTGAAGGTGCTGGTGGAAGGACAGTCGCGGGTGCAGATCGACGCCTTCGAGGACGAGTCCGGCATGATGAGCGGCCGTGCCCGCGTCATCGAGCCGGTCTACACCAGCAACGAGCGCGAGCTCGACGTGGTCTCGCGCTCCCTCGTTTCGCTGTTCGAGCAGTTGGTGAAGCAGAGCCGCAAGCTTCCGCCGGAGATCCTCGCCACGCTCTCGGGCATCGACGATCCCTCGCGCCTCGCCGACTCGATCGCAGCCCATCTTTCCGTGCGCATGGGCGACAAGCAGAAGGTGCTCGAGACGGCCGACGTCGGCCAGCGCCTGGAGCTGCTCATCGGCCTGGTCGATGGCGAGATGGACCTCCAGCAGGTCGAGAAGCGCATCCGCGGCCGCGTGAAGTCGCAGATGGAGAAGAGCCAGCGCGAGTACTACCTCAACGAACAGATGAAGGCCATCCAGAAGGAACTGGGTGACGGCGAGGAGGGCGCGAACGAGATCGAAGAGCTGCAGAAGAAGATCGATGCAGCCGGCATGCCGAAGGCGGTACTCGCCAAGGCGCGCCAGGAATTCAGCAAGCTCAAGCAGATGTCCCCGATGTCGGCCGAGGCCACCGTCGTGCGCAACTACCTCGACTGGGTGGTGGGCGTGCCGTGGAAGAAGCGCAGCAAGGTCCGCAAGGACCTCGCGCTGGCCCAGGAGACGCTCGACGCCGATCACTTCGGCCTCGAGAAGGTGAAGGAACGCATCCTTGAATACCTCGCCGTCCAGCAGCGCGTGAACACGATGAAGGGTCCGATCCTCTGCCTCGTCGGTCCGCCCGGCGTGGGCAAGACGTCGCTCGGGCAGTCGATCGCCAAGGCGACCAATCGCAAGTTCGTCCGCATGAGCCTGGGCGGCGTGCGCGACGAGGCTGAGATTCGCGGTCACCGCCGCACCTACATCGGCTCCATGCCTGGCCGGATCGTGCAGAACCTCAACAAGATCGGCACGAAGAATCCGCTGTTCGTCCTCGACGAGATCGACAAGATGTCGATGGACTTCCGCGGCGATCCCTCGTCGGCGCTGCTGGAGGTGCTCGATCCGGAGCAGAACAACGCGTTCAACGATCACTACCTGGAAGTCGACCTCGACCTCTCCGAGGTGATGTGGATCGCCACGGCCAACTCGTTGAACATCCCCGGGCCGCTGCTCGATCGCATGGAGGTGATCCGCATCCCCGGTTACACCGAGGACGAGAAGCTCAACATCGCGCAGAAGTACCTGTTGCCGAAGCAGCTCAAGGCCAATGGCCTGCGTGCCGAGGAACTGACGGTCGGCGAGGACGCGCTTCGCGACATCGTGCGCTACTACACGCGCGAGTCGGGCGTGCGCAATCTCGAACGCGAGATATCCAAGATCTGCCGCAAGGTGGTCAAGGAGATCGCGCTGGGTACCGTGCCGGCCAAGGCGAAGGCCAAGGTCAAGAAGGCGCCCGCCAAGGCTGCCAAGGGCAAGGCGGTGGCGCCGGCCCAAGTCCGTGTCGATGGCGAGAACCTCGATCACTACCTCGGCGTGCGCCGCTTCGACTTCGGCCGGGCGGAGCAGCAGAACGAGGTGGGTCTGGTCACCGGCCTTGCCTGGACGCAGGTGGGTGGCGACCTGCTCAGCATCGAAGCCTCGGTCGTGCCGGGCAAGGGCAGGCTGGTCCACACCGGACAGCTCGGCGATGTGATGAAGGAGTCGATCCAGGCGGCGTTGAGTGTCGTTCGGGCCCGCGCCGCGGCGCTTGGGATCGAGCCGGACTTCCACGAGAAGCTCGACATCCATATCCACGTGCCGGAAGGCGCGACGCCCAAGGACGGCCCGAGCGCGGGTATCGCGATGTGCACGGCACTGGTCTCCGCACTTACCAAGGTGCCCGTGCGTTCGGAAGTGGCCATGACCGGCGAGATCACCCTGCGTGGCCGTGTGCTGCCCATCGGTGGCCTCAAGGAGAAGCTGCTCGCGGCCCACCGTGGCGGCATCACAACGGTGATCATCCCCGAGGAAAACAAGAAAGATCTCGTCGACCTCCCGGAGAACATCACGGGGTCGCTCGATATCCACGCGGTGAAGTGGATCGACGAGGTGCTCGATCTCGCCCTGGAACGTCCGCTGAGCCCGAAGAAGCCGGGCGAGGGTGGCGAGGACGTGAAGGTGCCAAGCCAGCCGGCCAAGCGTGGCAAGGGCAAGACATCGCCGTCGCTCACGCACTGAGGCGTTTCATCGTTCCTCCTCACGAACGAGGGCACACGTAAGTGTGCCCTTTTCGTTTTCGTCGTCCTGTCACGGTGCCCCCGCGATAATCGTTTTTCCCGCCGCGCGCAAGCCTCCAAAGACCATGCATATGTGCTGAAAGCCTTGGTATTGCTTGTATTGCGATGGTGGGAGGGCACTGGTATAAAGGCGACACCGCAATCGCCCGCGCCGCAAGGGCGCCATGGATAGCGGGGTCGTCGAACGATGCCACCGTGTTTCGATTCGACGATCTGCCGTCTTCTCGTACAGGATCGCTGTCCAGCGATTCGAATTACCTTTGAAGGGAGTTACGTAATGAACAAATCCGAACTGATCAACGCCATTGCCGAAAAGAGCGAGCTGACCAAGGCCGACGCCGGCAAGGCTCTCGAGGCGTTCATCGATGCGGTGAAGGACAGCCTCAAGAAGGGTGAAGACGTAGCTCTCATCGGCTTCGGCACCTTCAAGCTGCGCAGCCGTGCCGCCCGCACCGGCCGCAACCCGCGCACCAATGCGGAAATCAAGATCCCGGCGTCCAAGGCTCCGGCCTTCACCGCTGGCAAGGCGCTGAAGGATCACGTAAACTAATCGGTTCTTACCGTAGGGGGTGCTTAGCTCAGCGGTAGAGCGTCGCCTTTACACGGCGCTGGTCGGGGGTTCGATCCCCTCAGCACCCACCAACGTTAAGTGGAGTGGTAGTTCAGTCGGTTAGAATGCTGGCCTGTCACGCCGGAGGTCGCGGGTTCGAGTCCCGTCCACTCCGCCATTGGTCCGCAAAGGCGCCCGCGTGGCGCCTTTGCTTTATCTACCGCCGGTAAGGGTTATCGGCGTCACCTTCACGAGTCGCATCATGCTGCAAGCCCTGCGTAACAAGATCCATGGCTGGCCCGCCGCCATCGTGCTCGGTGTCTGCGTCTTCGCCGTCGCGTTCTTCGGTATCGAGTCGTACTTCGTGTCGCGTGTCGATACCTACGTCGCGAAGATCGGCGATCACGAGATCTCCCAGCAGGACTGGCAACAGCGGCTCAACGAGCTCCGCCAGCAGGCCGCGCAGGATCCGCGCTCGCCGTTCACGGCAGCCGACCTCGAAAAGCCCGAGCTGAAACAGCGCGTACTGGACGGCATGATCAGCCAGGCGCTGTTGCAGCAGGCCAACACCGACCTCGGCCTCGCGGTGTCCGATGCGAGCGTGCGATCGGCGATCGGCAGCGACCCCGGATTCCAGGTCAACGGCCAGTTCAGCCCGGAAGCGTACCGCGCGATCCTCTCGATGCAGGGCATGAATCCAGGCATGTACGAGGCCAAGGTGCGCGCCTCGCTCGCCACGCAGATCATCCCCGAGGCGATCGCGAACACCACGTTGGTCAGCGACGCCGATGTCGACGCGTTCTTTCGTCTGCGTTTGCAGCAGCGCGACCTGCGCCTCGTCGAGCTGCCGCGTCCGTCGCTCACTGACGCGAGCGTCGCCGATGCCGACATCGACGCGTTCTACAAGTCGCACATCGCCGACTACACCACGCCGGAACAGGTTTCCGTGCAGTACCTCGAAGTGAAGCAGTCCGAACTCAAGGTGGGCGAGCCCACCGACGAGCAGCTGCACGCGTTCTACGACAAGTTCAAGCAGCGCTACGCCCAGCCGGAACAGCGCGAGGCGTCGCACATCCTGGTCAACGTGCCGAAGAACGCCACGCCGGATCAGCAGAAGGCCGCGCTCGAGAAGGCGAAGAAGATCGCCGCGGAAGCCACGCCGGAGAACTTCGCCAAGCTCGCCGCCGAGAACTCCGACGACCTGGGCTCCAAGCGTGGCGGTGGCGACCTCGGCTGGTTGGAGAAAGGCGTCGCGAACGCCGCCTTCGACACCGCGTTGTTCGGCATGAAGAAGGGCGATATCACGAAGGAGCCCGTGCTCTCGCCGGAAGAGGGCTATCACATCATCTGGTTGCGCGACGCGCGCGAGGGTGATGCCAAGCCGTTCGCCGAGGTGCGCGCGCAGTTGGCCGCGGACTGGACCAAGAACGAGGGCGAGCGCCTCTACAACGAGCGTGCCGGGCAGCTTGCCGATCTCGCCGACCGCAATCCCGGTTCGCTCGAACCGGCGGCGAAGGAACTCGGCCTCGAGATCAAGACATCGCCGTTGTTCGGTCGCGATGGTGGCCCCGGCATTCCGTCGGATCCGAAGTTCGTCGCCGCTGCCTTCGCCGACGACGTGCTGGCCCAGGGCAACAATTCGTCGCTGGTACAGGTCGACAAGGGCGACGCGCTGGTGATGCACCTGGCCAAGCACAACGCCGCCGCGCCGAAGCCGTTGGCCGAGGTCGCCGATGCCGTGCGCCAGCGCATCCTCGACGAGCGAGTGGACGCCCTGGCGAAGAAGCAGGCCGACGACCTGGTCGCGCAGCTGGCCAAGGGCGGCGACATCACCACGCTGGTGAAGGCTCCCGTGCGTACGCTCGCCGGGTTGGAGCGCAGCAAGCTTGCCGGCATCAACGATGTGCCGCCTGCGATCCTGCAAGGCGCCTTCACCCTGCCTCATCCAGCCAACGGCAAGGCCGCATGGACCACCGTGCAGACCGGCAACGGGGCCTATGCGCTGGTAGCGGTCGACAAGGTCACGGATGGCGATCCGTCCAAGGTCGAGAAGGGCCAGCGAGATGCTCTCCGTGGCCAGATGATGGATGCGATGGCCCAGGCCGCCACACTGGAATACATCCAGGCGCTGAAGGCGCGCGGCGAGATCAAGATTGCGCAGGACCGCATGTAGAAAAAGCGAAGTCTGTCGCTTCCATGAGCCCCTCTCAGGAGGGGCTTTTTTTTTGTGTGCGCCGACAAGCGCTTCTGCTGGGAGGAAGCCGACCACATGGTGGGGTCGGCGATGGGTGCTCGCCGCAACCTTGCCCGCTGCCGCGGGATCGCCGACAAGGTCGGCTCCCACCCAGGTCCGCTTCCATGCGGAAGCGCATGGAAGCGGACCCGATTACAATGGGCGTCTCACTGCGTCAAAGGGACATTCCGTGATCATCCAGCCCAAGGTCCGTGGCTTCATCTGCACCACCGCTCATCCGGTCGGTTGCGCGAAGAACGTCGAAGAACAGATCGCCATCACCAAGGCCAGCGGCATGTTCGCCGATGGTCCGAAAAGCGTGCTGGTGATCGGCGCGTCCACCGGCTACGGCCTGGCCTCGCGCATCACGGCCGCCTTCGGCCACGGTGCCGCCACGCTGGGCGTGTTCTTCGAGAAGCCATCGAGCGAAACCAGGACGGGCACGGCCGGTTGGTACAACTCCGCTGCGTTCGACAAGCTGGCGCGCGAAGCGGGCTTGTTCAGCCGCTCGATCAACGGCGATGCCTTCGCGGACGAAACGCGTGCGAAGGCCATCGAGATCATCAAGAACGAGATGGGCGGCAAGGTCGACCTCGTCGTCTACTCGCTGGCCTCGCCCGTGCGCAAGCTGCCCAAGACCGGCGAAGTGGTGCGTTCGGCATTGAAGACCATCGGCGAGACGTTCACCGCGTCGTCGGTGGACACCAACAAGGATGCGGTCATCCAGGCTTCCGTCGAACCCGCGACGGAGCAGGAGATCAAGGACACCGTCACCGTCATGGGCGGCGAAGACTGGGCGCTGTGGATGGAAGCGTTGAGCGAAGCCGGCGTGCTTGCCGAGAACGCCACCACCGTCGCCTACAGCTATGTCGGCACCGAGATCACCTGGCCCATCTACTGGCACGGTACGCTCGGCCAGGCCAAGCAGCATCTCGATCGCACGGCAAAGGAACTGCGCGACCGTTACGCGGCGAAGGGCCTGCGTGCCTACGTCGGCGTGATGAAATCGGTGGTGACCCAGGCCAGTTCCGCGATTCCTGTGATCCCGCTGTACGTCTCCATGGTCTTCAAGATCATGAAGGCGAAGGGTATCCACGAAGGCACGATCGAGCAGATCAACCGCCTGTTCCACGATCGGTTGTACCGCCTGGACGGAAAGGCCGCGGAGACCGATCCCGAGGGCCGCCTGCGCCTGGACGACTGGGAGTTGCGTGAGGATGTGCAGGGCGAGTGCAAGGCGCTATGGCCTACCGTCACCACGGAAAACCTATGGCAGGTCACCGACTATGCCGGTTACAAGCACGATTTCATCAAGCTGTTCGGCTTCGAGGCGAAGAGCGTCGATTACGACGCGGACGTCAGTCCCGACGTACAGTGGGACGTCGTGCAGCTCTGATGGAATAGGGAGCTGACCGCCATCGCGCCTCAGCGCGACGCGGTCAGCTTCAATACCTGCCCGGGCTTCACCGCCTGGGTCTGCAGGTCGTTCCACTTCATCAACTGCTCGACGCTCACCTGGTGGCGGCGTGCGATCGTCCACAGCGATTCGCCGGTGTTGACCTTGTGGATGACGACCTGCGACTCGTCCACCTTGGCGGGTTTCGACGGCTTGCCCGCCTTGGCCACTGCCCGTGCGTTCTTCGCGGTGGTGCCCGCCTTCGCCTTGCCCTTCGTGGATTTCACCGGCGCATCCACGTTTGCATCGTCGGCCACGGGCATGGCGACATCGGCGACCGGATCGACCGGACCGAGCTTGTATTGGTCCGCTGCCGACTTCGGTAACAGGAGGCTGGAACCGATCGTGCCGTTGTTCGTCCGGTAGGCCGGATTGAAATCGCGCAGGTCGTTCATCGACAACCCCGATTGCTTCGCCGCCTGGGCCAGCGACTGCGGGCTCGATACCCGCACCACCTGCAGCGCGTCCTCGCGATCCTGGCGCGGCAGGCTCACGTTGAAGCGTTCGGGATCGCGCACGATGCAGGCCATCGCCATAAGCTTTGCAAGGTGTTCCCTGGTGCCCGCCTTCATGGGTACGTCCGGCAGGCCATCGTCGTCCGACGGCGCACCGTGCTTGTCGAGTGTCTTCTTCAAGCCGAATTCGCCGGCGTTGTAGGCGACATCGACCAGGCGCCAGTCGCCGAGGTCGTCGTAGTAGCGGCGCATCATGTTCATCACCGATTCGGTCGACTTGGTGATGTCCAGGCGCTCGTCGTAGTTCTTCTCCACGCGCAGGCCGAGGGTGCGCGCGGTCTGCGGCATGATCTGCCACATGCCCGCGGGACGGTTCCTCGCCCCCGGCACGTGACGGTACTGGCTCTCCACCCAGGGCAGCAGGGCGAACTCGCCTGCCACGCTGTGTTTCATCGCCGACTTGTGTGCGTAGACGATCAGCGGCAGAACTTCGTTCACCTGCTGCTCGAAACGGTTCGGCTGTTTCGTATAAGTGCGGGCCCAAGCCATCACCTGCGGATCGGCTTCGCATCCGGGCATGGCGAAGCTGTCGCGCATGTCGGACCAGAAGTCGGCCGGTGGAGCGGGGCGCAGCAGCTTCGGCGCCATGGCCACGTCTTGCACGGGGGTGACCGGCACCGCCGTGACAGCGGCGGACGATGGAGGCACAGGGCGCGTCATGCCGCCCGCACACGCCGTGAGCAGGAGGGGAATGAGGATGGGCAGCAGGCGCTGGCTCGATACGTTCATGCGCTGAAGGTGTCCTTGGCCCGGCGCAGCGCGGCGAAGCGCTCCGTCCGCGTGGCGTGGTCCTGGCCCTGGATATGGAGCCAGCGGGCGATCGCCTCGCTGTCCACGCGCAGGAACGGGTTGGTGGCGAACTCATCGGCCAGGCGGGTCGGCACGCTCGGCCGGCCCTCCTGGCGAAGGCGCGCCACCTCGTCACGACGGTGGCGCAGGGCACCGTTATCCGGATCGACGGCGAGCGCGAAGCGGACATTCGATGCGGTGTACTCATGCGCACAGCAGACCAGGGTCTCTGGCGGGAGTTCGGCGAAACGGTCCAGGGAGGCGAGCATCTGCTCCGGCGTGCCTTCGAAGAGGCGACCGCAGCCGACGCTGAACAAGGTATCGCCGCAGAACAGGAAACCCTCACCGTAGTAGGCGATGTGCGAGGTGGTATGCCCGGGCACGGCGATCACCTCGAAGCTGGCCTTGGGCGCATCCAGTGTGAAGGTGTCGCCATCCTCGACGATCTGGTTCTTCGGCTGGATGCGGGGATCGGCTGGGGCGTACACCTCCACGTCGTGGTGGCGGACCAGGTCGGACACGCCGCCGATGTGATCGTTGTGATGGTGCGTCAGCAGGATGGCCGTCAGCCGCCAGCCTCGCTCTTTCAGCGCGGCTTCGACAGGGGCGGCTTCACCGGGATCCACGACGAAGGCGTTGCCTTCGTCATCGGCGACCAGCCAGATGTAGTTGTCGCTCAAGGCCGCGACGGGGACCCAATGCATCGGGCGAACTCCGTTACGTCGATAGGGCGCGAACACCCAAGGAATGGCCGCCGGGGAGACATCCTTACCGGGCGGGGCGGCCGGACTATATCAGCCGGGTATATCCCGCTCGTTAGCAAGTCGTTAACCGATGCGGCACCCGTTCAACCCCACTACACTCATACCGCATGCCTCATTTCGCTTCCGACATCTATGCGACCCCCCAGATCGGCAAGCTCCTGGCCGACGAAGCGAGCGCCCTCGCCCCGATGCTGGCCCGCTGCACGGGCGAGCACGGCCTGCACCTGACCACGTCCGCGCCGGCCGAGCCACCTGCCATTCCACTTCTGGGCCATTGGGCGACCGTTCGCGTCGCCGGGGCGGTGCTGGGTGGCGACATCCACGCCAGCGGCCTGGAAGCCCTGCCATTCGCCGACGAGGCCTTCGGCGTGGTGCTGTTGCGCCACGCGCTCGAAACGACGGCCCGGCAGGACAACCTGCTGGACGAGGCCATACGCGTGCTGGCACCCGGTGGCATGCTCGCCATCACCGGTATCCATCCGGTCGGCCTGTGGTCACCCTGGGTCGCCCGGCAGAGCCGCGGCACGCGGCCCCGGCTGACCTGGCCGTGGTGGTGGAGCCAACGCCTCGTCCGCGATGAGTTCGAACTGTCCATGCCGCGCCGCGTCGGCAGCGCGTGGCCCCGGGCGGGCGGTGCGCCGGTCGGGGAATCCATCGTCGGTGGCGGCTATTTCCTGGTAGCGCGCAAAAAACGTCCGGCGGCGGTACCCTTGCGCCCCCGTGCGGCCGCCGTATCGGCACCCATGCCTGGCACGCTCGCCTCCGGCGCGCGCCGCAATGCCCGTGAATCGATTACCTGAAGTCCTCCATGACCGATACCGACACCGTTGAAGCCTTTACCGATGGCGCTTGCCTGGGCAATCCCGGGCCCGGCGGCTGGGCCGCACTGCTGCGCGCCAGGGGCGTGGAGAAGATGCTTTCCGGCGGCGAGGCCGAGACCACGAACAACCGCATGGAGATGATGGCGGCGATCTCCGCGCTGGAGGCGCTCACCCGGCGCTGCAACGTGCACCTCATGACCGATTCCAAGTACGTCATGCAGGGCGTGCAGGAGTGGGTGCCGAAATGGCGGCGCAATGGCTGGAAAACCGCCGACAAGAAGCCGGTGAAGAACCAGGACCTGTGGATCCGCCTCGACGAGGCCGCCGCGGCACACACCGTCACCTGGGAATGGGTGAAGGGTCACAACGGCCATGTGGAAAACGAGCGCGTCGACGTCGCCGCGCGCGACCAGGCGATCATCTACAAGGCGAAGGGAAAGGTGGCATGAGGCAGATCGTCCTCGATACGGAAACCACCGGCCTCGAAGCGCATCTCGGCCACCGCCTGATTGAAATCGGCGCGGTCGAACTGATCGGCCGCCGCCCGACCGGCCGGCACTTCCACACGTACCTCAATCCCGAGCGGACGATCGACGCCGAGGCGAGCGCGGTGACCGGCATCAAGGACGAGGACCTCATCGGTCAACCCTTGTTCCGTGACAAGGTGGACGAGTTCCTCGCGTTCATCCGCGGCGCCGAACTGATCATCCACAACGCGGCGTTCGACGTGGGTTTCATCAACGCGGAACTGAAGCTGTTGGGGCCGGGGTACGGGCAGGTGACCGATCACGCGACGGTGCTCGACACGTTGCTCATGGCGCGCACGATGTATCCCGGCCAGCGCAACAGCCTGGACGCCCTGTGCAAGCGCCTGGGCGTGGACAACACGCGCCGGGACCTCCACGGCGGCCTGCTCGATGCGCAGCTGCTGGCGGAAGTCTACGTCGCGATGACCTCGGGCCAGGTGGCCCTCGATTTCGCCTTCGACGCCGACAGCGACCATCGCGGCAACCATGCACTGAACGACATCGTCATCACCCGTCGCCCGGTGGTCCTGCGCGCCACGCCGGAAGAGTTGGACCTGCACGCGAAGCGCCTCGACGCCATCGACAAGGCGGCCGGCGGCCAAAGCATCTGGCGCAAGCTCGAATCGGAAACGATTCACTAGAAGGCCGGGCAAGAGGGTTCTTTGTGGACGAGTGGGTGGTGTGCCGGCTCGGCTTCGCCCTCGCGTTGGGTTTGTGCGTGGCGGGGGAGCTGCCGGGCGCCACCCTCGGCGCGACGGTAGTCGCCGTCCCTTGGGAAGGGATGCCGCTGCGCGGCCGTGTCCGATGGCTGCGCCCCGGCGGGCTCGGACGGTCGGGCGGGGGTTTCCGATTCGCCCTCCTGGCTCAGCGGAAACGATCGGCCATCCTGGCCGATCCCCTGCGGGCCTTGTCCGCCCGCCCGTCCTCGGCTCCTAATGTCGCGCCGAGGGTGGCGCCCGGCAGCTCTCTGGACACAGGGGTGGGTTGGAAAGAAGAAAGAGCAACGCTCGCCGTGCCGCGTGCCCTTTGCCGCTCCCACCCCGGTGAGGGGATCGCACACGAAGACGGCTTCCATCCGTGAATGGGCATCACCCGGGTGGGCGGCGTTGCTTTTGTCGCACACCCCAACCGCGAGGGCGAAGCCGAGCCGGATATCGGCCAGGCTGAAGCAAGCACCCCATCGCCGACAGGGGCGGCTCCCACCAAGAAACGTGGGGCGCCCAGGTGGGCGCCCCACTTTGCTACCGGCCGCCCCGGGGAGGGAGGAGGGGCAGGGAGACCGGGAACTCAGAAGTAGGCGCGGACGCCTACCGAAACGTTGCGACCGGGTAGCGGCGCCACGTCCTTGAACAACGACGTGGCGGGACGCGCGGTCTGGTTGGTGAGGTTGTTGCCGTCGACGAAGGCCTCCCATTGGCTGCGGTCGTCGTTGACGAAGGTCCAGGCGAAGTGCGCGTTGACCAGCGTGTAACCCGCCGTATCCGTTTCGAACGCGGCGATCTTGTCCTGCTTCATGTAGCGCACCGCGCCGAGGCTGGCGCGCAGGCTGTCGGCGCTCCAGCTCAGCGTGGAGCCGATGCGGCCGGCCGGGATGCGCGGCACGTTGCCGCCGCCGTCGGCGAGCGTCGCGCGCACGGTGTCGCCGAAGACCCGCAGGTCCCAGTTGCCGGACGGGCCCTTCGACAGGTGGAACGTGGCCTCGGCCTCCGCACCGCGGAACGTCGCATCGTTCTGCGACCAGATGCGCACGGGAAGATCGTCTTCCACGTCGCCCGTGTCGGCCAGATAGATGAAGTTCTTGTACTTGTTGTAGTACACGGCGACCTTGCCTTCGACGGCATCGCCATGGAAGTGCAGGCCGAGTTCCGCCTGGTTGGATTTTTCCTTGCCGAGGTCGCTGCCGATCTCGAACGTATTGGACGCCGCGTGCGGCCCGTTGGCGAAGAGTTCTTCCTCGGACGGGGCGCGCTCGGCGTGGTCGAGGTTCAACGACACGTGCCACTGTTCCGCGAAGCGCCAGGCGATGCCGGCGGAGAAGCTGTTCGGACTGAAGTCGCGTTTGGGCCCGTTCTCCGGATCGACGCTCTGCTTGTCGTGACGCGCACCGAGTTCGACCTTCACCGGGCCGAACTCGCGTTGTTCGGTGAGGAAGACGCCGACACCATCGGTGACCGTGGGCGGGACGAAGGTTTCCTCGCCCACGGCGGAAAACTGCCGGTGCTGGGTCTGCACGCCGAACGCGCCTTCCCATCCGCCGAGTGGATCGTGCGTGACGACGAGACGCCCCTGGTTGCTGTCGGTCGAGAAGGTGGTGCCTGGCACGTCACCTTCGAATTCCACGTGCTGGTACGCACCGTGGCCGAGACTGAATTCGACCTTGCTGATGCCGTCGACCGGCTGCACCAGACCGCCTTTCAGGGTGTAGTTCGTCTGCGCCATCTTGATGTGGACGGGATCTTCGCCTTCGGCCGGATCGCCCGGTTCGGCGGGGCTGCCGTAAAGATCCATGAAACGCGAGACGGACAAGCCGACGTAGCCCCACGAGCCGAGCAACGATGCGCCGACCGAGCCGGAGGTGGTCTTCACCGCGCTGTTGGCGAGGGTGCCGCCGGGGATGTCGTAGTCCTCGTTGTCCCGGCGCATGCCGTCGACATGGATGGCGAAGGTGTCGTTGCCCGCATCGAGGCGGAGCAGGCCGGTATGGCCGTCGGAGACGGAATCGTGGCGCACTTCGGCGCGCCCCGCGAAGCCGTTGTCGGGCGCCTTTTCCGGAACGCGCCCATCGACGACGTTCACGACGCCGCCGATCGCCCCCGAACCATAGAGGAGGGTGGCGGGGCCCTTCAGCACCTCGATCTGGTCGGCGAGGAAAGGTTCCAGCGTCACCGCGTGATCCTGGCTCACATTGGAGACGTCCTGTGACGACAGGCCGTTCTCCAGCACCGCGACGCGCGGGCCGTCGAGGCCGCGGATCACCGGGCGGCCCACGGCCGTTCCCAACGCGGAACTCTGCACGCCGGGAATGGAGGACACCGTTTCGCCCAGCGAGACACCCTTGGCGTCGTCGAGCGCCGATCCCGCCAGCACGGCCACGGGTGCGACGATCTGATCCGCGTTCTGGCCCAGGGGCACGGCGTTGACCACGATCCCGTCGAGCTTCTCGGCGTTCTTGCGGCTCTTGCCCGAGGCCTCCTTGGCGTCCACGGTGGGGGCCGTTGCGTCCTGGGTCGTGTCGTCGGCCATGGCGGGCAGTGCCGCGCCGCAGGTGGCGGCGATGGTCAGTGCGAGGAAGGTTCGGCGCATCGGGTGGGAACTCCGGTTGGGTTTCGCAATGTTATAAAGTATCATCACTTGCCTCGACCCGTGCAACTAGTCACGCTATGTCCCCCATGACCGATCCGTCCGTCGCCCCTGAAGTCCCCCGTCGCTGGTGGCACGCCGCCGATCGCCTCGGCGCGACGGCCTCATTCCTTTGCGCCATCCATTGCGCGGCGCTGCCCTTCGTCATCGCGTTGCTGCCGGTGCTGGGGCTGTCGTTCCTTGCCGACCACCGGTTCGAAGCCGGCTTCGTCGTCTTCGCCTGCCTGCTGGCCAGCGTGGCGCTCGTTTCCGGGTTCCGCCGCCATCGCCGGCGTTTGCCGCTGGTCCTGGCCGTTCCAGGACTGATGCTCCTGCTGCTCGGCGTCACGTTCCTGCATGGCGATTCGTTGTTCGTGCATAGCGTGCTGGTGACCTGCGGCGGTTTCCTCGTCGCCGCCGCGCATTTCGTGAACCTGAAGGTCGATCGCAGCGGTCATGCGGGGCATATCCATGGGCCGTCCTGCGCGCACCCGTGATTGTGTAACCGCCCCCGGATTACCTAGCCTTCGCTCCATGGCACACGACCACGCCCATTCGCACGTCCACGCCCATGGGCACGTGCACGATCACGCCGAGGGCGGGAACGAGCGCAAGCTGCTGTTCGCCTTCGTCCTGACCACCGTGATGTTGATCGCGGAGGCGGTCGGCGGCGTGTGGTCGGGTTCGCTGGCCCTGCTGGCGGATTCCGGTCACATGCTGGTCGACGCGCTGGCACTGTTGCTGGCGTTCCTCGGCGCCCGCTTCGCGGCGCGGCCCGCCGATGCGCGCCGCACCTACGGTTACGGACGCATCGAAGTGCTGGCAGGCTTCGTCAATGCGCTCACCCAGTTCGCCCTGGTCGCCTTCATCGTGTTCGAAGCGATCCAGCGGCTGTTTTCGCCGCAGCCGATCCTGTCCGGTGTCATGCTGGTGGTGGCTGTCCTCGGCCTGGTCGCCAACGTGGTGGTGTTGCGCACCCTCCACGGCCACGATCCGGACGATGTGAACATCGCTGGCGCCAGCCTGCATGTCCTGGGCGACCTGCTCGGTTCGGTGGCCGCCGTGTTGGCCGCGTTGGCGGTGCGTTGGCTGGACTGGAACTGGGCGGATCCGGTGCTTTCGGTGCTCGTTTCGCTCTTGATCCTGCGTAGTGCGTGGTCGCTGGTGCGCCGTTCGGGACATATCTTGCTCGAGGGTATTCCCGAGGGCGTCGATCTTGCCGATGTGCAGCGCGAACTGCATTCGGCCGATCCGGGCATCGTCAATATCCACCACCTGCACGTCTGGCAGGTGACCGCCGGCTCGCGCATGGCCACCTTGCATGCGGAACTGGCGCCTGGAAGCGGGCAGTCCGACCAGGCCAGGGTGCTGGGCGCGATCAAGGCCATGCTCAGTGAGCGCTGGCGCGTCGAGCACGCCACCGTCCAGTTCGATCCGGGCCCATGTCCCGACGAGCGGGAAGGGTGCGGCAAGGGCGGCCGCCACGTTCACTGAACGGGCACTCTTGCGCTTTACGCGGCCGCTGCTACGATGATCGGCCGTTTCTCTCCCTCATTACGAATCAAGGAGTTTCCCATGGGCAAGGGCGACCGCCGCACCCGTCGCGGCAAGATCTACCGTTCCAGCTATGGCAATGCCCGTCCGCACATCGACGTCGTGACCGGCGCCGCCGTGGCCAAGCCGGCCGCTGCCAAGCCCGCCGCCGCCAAGAAGGCCGCGCCGCGCAAGAAGGCCTGAGTCTTCGGTAGCGTGAGACGAAGAGCCCCGCGATGCGGGGCTTTTTCGTAATTACAGCTCCAGCCTTTCCGCGAACTCGAAGCGGCTGTCGGCCGGTGCGGCTATCACGTTCTGCTGGACCAGACCGGGGAAGATGTTCGCGTCGATGCCCGCATGGTTATCCGCGTTGTACAGGTAGGGCACGTGTGACCACGCGCGATAGCCCAGTGCCTTGATCGCCGCCACCTCGGCTTCGGCGGTGTCCATGCCTGAAAGGCGTGCATAGATCAGCGGGCGATGCGTACGCAGCGTCTCGGTGGCGCCCGCGAGGACGTCGACCAATGCGTTCGGCTGGTTCACCTTGAGCAGGTGCAGCGCTTCGAGCCGCAGGCTGTCGACGGTGGCCATGCGTACCTTTTCGTCGGCGTCCTTGCGTGTGCCGGGCAACAAGCTGCCGAGCGACGACAGCCCTTTGCCACGACCCAGCCACACCGCATGGGTAAAGACGTTGTCGAGGCCGTTGATCGCCACGTTCGCGCACACCTGCTGGAAGTGGATGCGGCGTGGTTCCGCCACGTGCACCTGGCCTGGCGGGCCGACCGCCTGCGCCATCCACAACGCGTGCGCGGCGAAGTCGCCGCCGAATTCCAGGACCGTCTGGCCTTCCTCGATCAGCCCGCTGAGCAGCATGGCCTCGTGTTCGGCCCATTCACCGTAAAGTTGCAGCGATCGCGCTACCGCGTTGTTCACCGTGACCGCGGTGGCGAGGCCGTAGCGGGTCTGCCAGAAAGGCAGGATCTGGTCGTTCGTGGCGTGCTTCATGCTCATGGGGACTCGTGTGGATTCACAGGGTGGAACGGGCGATGGCCAGGTGGCGAAGCGACTGCGCGAGCGCGGCGGTGTCGTGGTCGCGGTCGTCGGCCCAGCGGCGGCAGGCGTCTCGCCAGAGCCGGACGACACGGTCGTCGGGGGCATCCGTGCGGCAGATGGCTTCGCACCACGCGGCGGCGCCGGCGTGGTCGCCGCCGCGTAGCCGTGCTTCGGCGACGGCGGTGCGTGCGGACGCGGGCAGAGGCCCCGCGGCTTCGAGGCTGCGGCCGAGCGCGGCGGTGACGCTTGCCTCTGTGGCATGTTCGGGTAGGGCTTCATAGGTCAGCTGGATGTCCAGGCGGCAGGCCAGCGCGTCGACGCGCCACGCCGGGTCGTGTTCCGCCAGGAAAGCGTGAAGCAGGGCGTGCGAGCAGGCCGCGGCCGCTTCCTCCGCGGTAAGCAGGCGTGCCCGCTGCTGCGCGGTGCGCGCGACGAGCAAGGCCGTCTCCGCTTCGGCACCTCGTGCATGCGCGTCGTCGAGCAACGATTGCGCACGCTCGAGGTCGGGCAGGCGTTCCGCGGGCTTGCGCGCATTCGCGCGGTGCAGCCAGGTCTCGCCGCGCCTGCGTAACGCGCGTGTCGCCGCATCCGGGCCGATGGCGGCGAGACGGTCGCAGTAGCGCTCGGCTTCGTCCAGGCGCTTCGCCGCGGCCGCGCCGAGCAGCCATGAGGCCCAGGCGAGTTGGGCATCGATGCAGGCATCGAGGGCCAGCGGGTGGTCGCAGCGAGGGTCGCGCGCGAGGCGTGTCAGCAGGTCTCGCGAGGCGAACAGGCGGTTTGCGCCGGACAGGCGCTCGATGCACGCCAGGCGGAACCGGATCCAGCGCGCGAAGCCATGCGGTTGCTCGTCGCTATCCATGCCGTCCAGGGCGCGGGCCGTATCCTCCTCGATCCCGATGAGCAGGCGTTCCGCATCGCGCCGCGGCAAGTCGCGTGCACGATGCATGCGCAAGGCGGGTAGCAACCAGCGCGCGAGCCGCGCATCCTCGTCGTCGTGATGTGCCTGGGCAACGAGGATGTCTTCCCAGGCTTGCTCCGCGCCGATCGCCTTTCCGCTGCAGCGGATGTCCGGAAAGCGCTCGTCACCCACCAGGTGCAGCGTGGCCAGCGTATCCGTCGCGGAGAGTCGTTCGCGCAAATCACCTCGTGACCCGTGGGATACCGGCATGGGCGCGTCGATGGCGGGACCGGCGTCCGGCGGAGGTGGCACGAGCAGGTCCACGGGTTGTCCGGTCACGTGCAGGTCCGGCGTTTCATACGCGGATCGCCTGTACACCCAGGCCGGCGATGGGGACGGTGCTTGCGCGGCAGGTGGATCGGGCGGACGGCCGGCGAAATGGCTGGCTAGGGACGGGGCATCCTTGACGATACGTTGCCTTGCGTGCCGTGCGCGCCGTCGCGACATCGCCAGCAACAGCATGGCGGCCGTGCCGGTGCCCGCCCCGCCGAGGGCGATGAACGGCCAGCCGGCGATGGCCCGGCCACCGGGGGCATGTGGTTCGGAGCGCACGTACGACGTCGCGACGCGCCGGGTGGTCTTGGGCGGGATGGGGACGGGGGTCTCCATGATCGTCGCCAGGTCGACCGGTTCGGATGCTTCCATCGCATCGAGCATGCGCGCGACATCGCGCATCTGCCGCGCATGCCGGGAACGCTCTTCTTCCTCTTTCCGCGTGTTGCCGCATGCACCGGTGACGGATGCCAGGAGCACGAGGCATGCGATGCGCGCGACGACGAGGCGATCCCTTAAGCGGGATGACGATGAACCCTTCAACGATGTTCCTGACAATCCTTGGATGCCGGCGCCGCTAGCGCCAAGGCAACATCGATGATAGGTGCCGGTTCCCTCCGGATCGATGGAAGTTTTCGGAAACTTGCGGCGAATGTGCGCCGGCTGTCAGCGCGTGATGCGTTCGCCGCCGATCCAGGTTTCCCTGAGGAGGCCGCCGCCGATCCAGTAGCACAGTTCGGCGAGCTGGCCGACGTTCCAGATCGCCAGATCGGCGCGCAGGCCCACGACAAGGCGGCCACGGTCGTCGAGGCCGAGGGCACGCGCGGCGTTCACGGTTGCGCCACGCAACGCTTCCTCGGGGGTAAGGCGGAAGAGGGTGCAGGCCATGCCCATCGCCATGCGCAGGGAAAGCAGGGGCGATGTGCCTGGATTGAGGTCGGTGGCGACGGCCATGGGCACGCCGTGGCGGCGGAAGGCATCGACCGGGGGCGGGCGCGTGTCGCGCAAGGCATAGTAAGCACCAGGTAGCAGCACAGCCACGGTGCCTGCATCGGCCATCGCGCGCACGCCGTCCTCGCTGGTCCATTCGAGGTGGTCGGCGGAGAGGCCGCCATGGCGCGCGACCAGCGCCGCCCCACCCAGATCGGACAGCTGCTCGGCGTGCAGTTTCACCGGCAAACCGAGTTCCGTGGCTTTCCCGAATAGCCGCTGCGTTTCCTCGAGGGTGAAGCCGATGCCCTCGCAGAAGGCGTCCACGGCATCGACCAGATCCTCCGCGGCGAGCGAAGGCAGCATGATGTCGCAGACCAGCGCGACGTACTCGTCACGGCGGCCGGCGTACTCGGGCGGCAGGGCGTGCAGGCCGAGGAAGCTCGTGCGTACGTCTACGCCGAGTTCGTTGCCGATGCGCCGGGCCACGCGGAGCATGCGTCGCTCGGTCTCCGGCTCCAGGCCATAACCGGACTTGATCTCGAGCGTGGTGACCCCGTCGGCCAGCAGCGCGCGCGCCCTGGGCAGCGACTGGCGCAGCAGTTCGTCCTCGCTGGCGGCGCGTGTGGCACGCACACTGGAGACGATGCCGCCGCCGGTATGCGCGATCTCCTCGTAGGTCGCGCCTTCCAGCCGCCGTTCGAATTCATGCGCCCGGTCGCCGCCGAACACGAGGTGCGTGTGGCAGTCGATGAGACCAGGGGTCACCCAGGTCCCGGGCAGGGACTCGACGCGGTGCGCCAGGGCGTGTGGTTCGTCGCGCAGGTCCTTGCGCGGACCGGCGAAAACGATCCGGCCGTCGCGCCATGCGATGGCGCCGTCCTCGATGGCGCCGTATGGCGCGCCGTTATCGGCCAGCGTGGCGAGGCCGACGTCGAGCAGGAGGTGATCCCAGCGTCGATCGGGCGTCATGGCGTGTGCGGTTCCACCGGAAGGGGGTCGGCATCGGCGATCGTTTCGTTTTCGGATGGTGCGTCCCGTCGCCTCCGTTCTTCCTCGTACTGCGCGATCAGATTCTCGGCGAGTGCCTTGTAGACCGGCACCCTGCAAACGAGGCTGGAGAGCGCACGGGCGAGCAGGCACGCGGCCATGATCGGCAAGGCCATCTGCCGGTTGGCGGTCAGTTCCAGGGAGATGACCGCCGCGGTGAGCGGTGCCTGGGTCACGCCGGCCAGATAGGCGGCCATGCCGAGCAGGACCACCGACGACACGTCCGAGCCGGGCAGGAAGTGGGCGATGTTGTTGCCAAGGCCCGCCCCGACGGCGAGCGCCGGCGAGAAGATGCCGCCCGGAATGCCTGCCCACGACGAGGCGATGTTGCCAAGGAACTTCAGCACGCCGAAGAACGGCCCGGTATCGCCGTGGCCTTGCAGGATGTCGCGTGCCTGCGCATAACCGGTGCCGTAGAGGCCGTTCGCGCTGAGCAGGCTGAGCAGCACCAGCGCGAGACCGCAGGCGGCGGCGAACACCACCGGCTGATGTGCCCGCACGCGGCCCATCACGCCGCGGAATCCACCGGCTGCAGGAACGATCAGCCGCGCGAAGAGTCCCCCGGCCAGCCCGCCGACGACACCCGTCAACACTACCGCGATCCAGGCACGGCCCAGCGGAAGCGTCGCCGTGATGTCGCCGAAATAGGCATAGTTTCCGACGACGCCGAGAGACACCACGCCGGCCACGATCACCGCCGTGAGCAAGGTGCCGCTCATGCGATGTTCGAACGTGCCGGACATTTCCTCGATGGCGAACACCACGCCTGCAAGTGGCGTATTGAATGCGGCGGCCAGGCCGGCGGCCGATCCGGCCAGGATGAAGCGTCCCGCGGCCGTGGGATCGGCGAAACCGAAGCGCCGTCCCATCGAGTACAGCAATCCTGCGCCGACATGGACGGTGGGGCCTTCGCGTCCCACCGAAGCGCCGCCGAGCAAGGCCGCCAGCGTGAGTGCCATCTTGCCCAGCGCGACCTTCAGCGAAAGTATGCGCGAGCGGAAGGGCTCGTCTTCCACCTTCAAGGCGGCTATGGCCTGCGGAATGCCAGAGCCGCGCGTGGCCTTCAGTGCGCCCTGGGTCAGCCAGCACAGCAACGCGAACATCGCCGGCGTCACCAGCAGCGGCACCCACCATCCGTGCGAAGCCGCGCGGCTGAACAGTTCGAAGGCGTAGTCGGCGGCCTTGGCGAAGAGCACCGCGGAGAGGCCTACGACGATGGCACCTGCCCAGAACAGGATGCGCCGGCGCCATTGCCGCGGCGACATCCACTCGTGCCGGCCCAGCTCCCGAAGGCGGTCCAGCGGCGATCCCGTGCTCCGCGGTGGCAGTGATTCCGGCGGCGTGCTCATCGGACCTCCGTCGAGCGCGTCCAGCGCACCTGGTAGAGGTCGTAGCGGCGATCCTTGAGGTTCTGCACCGCACCGGAGTTGCGCGCGCGGGCGAGGTTCTCCAGGCGCAGGTCGGCGAACAACACCGTTTCTATGTTCGGCGTGGAATCGGCGGCGATACCGTCTCGCGCGAAGGGAAAGTCACTCGGCGTGAGGATGCAGCTCTGGCCGTACTGGATGTCGAAATTATTCACGCCGGGCAGGTTGCCGACGTTGCCGGAGAGGACCACGTAGCACTGGTTCTCGATCGCGCGGGCCTGCGAGCAGTAGCGCACGCGCAGGTAACCTTCGCGCACGTCGGTGCAGAACGGCACGAAAAGAATCAGCGCGCCCTGGTCGGTGAGGTGGCGTGCCACCTCGGGGAACTCCGAGTCGTAGCAGATCATCACGCCGATCGGGCCACAGTCGGTCTGGATCGTGGCCGCCGAATCGCCACCGGTGATGTTCCAGACATTGCGTTCGCTGGGCGTGGGGTGCAGCTTTTCGCGCTCGTGGATCGAGCCATCGCGCAGGCAGACGTAACAGACGTTGTGGATGTCCCCGTTGGGCTGGCGCGTGGGATGCGAACCGCCGACGATGTTGATGTTGTAGTGCACGGCGAGGCGGTGGAACAAGGCCTTGACCTCGTCGGTGTACTCGGAGAGACGGCGGATCGAATCCACCGGCGACAGCTCCGCGTTCTCGATCGAGAGCAGCTGCAGCGTGATCAACTCCGGAAAGGCGACGAAGTCGGCGTCGTAATCCGCGGCGATGTCGACGAAGTACTCGACCTGCGTCGCGAATTCCTCGAAAGAACGGATCCGCCGCTGCTGGTATTGGACCGATGCCACGCGCACCGAATCCGGCAGGCGGTGGCTCTGCGACACGCGCGGCATGTCGGGCTGGTCCAGCAGGTGGGGGTTGCGCCAGACCAGGTGCGCGGCGTAGCCGAGCGATTCATGGTCGGATGGCACGTATTCGCGGAGCAGGCCGACCACCTCGAAGCCGTTGCGCAGCTGGAAGCTCAGTGTGGGGTCGCGCCGGCTGCCATCGACCACCGCCTGCACATAGGCTTCGGCACTGCCGTAGCGGCCGATCGCGCGGGCGAGGCCCGGCATGCGGCCACCGAAGACGATACCGCGCAACTTCAGGTCGGTGCACAGTCGCTTGCGCGCCAGGTACAGCCGCTGGCCGATGCGCATGCCGCGGTAATCGGGATGGACCACCACTTCCATGCCGTAGAGCCAGTCGCCCTTGGGGTCGTGACGCGAGGCGAAGCCCCCGCCGGTGATCTGCATCCAGGTGTGTGGCGCGAGCGCCAGCGCCTCGTTGATGCGGAACGTGGCGCAGAAGCCGACGATCTTTCCCTCGTACTCGACCACGAACTGGCCTTCGGGAAAGTGCGTCTGCTGGCCTTGCAGCATTTCCGCCGAATGGCCCCATTCGGCGGTGTACACGCGCGCGGTGAGGGCGACCAGTTCGGGCACGTCACTGGGGCGTGCCAGACGAAGCAGCAGCTTCGGGGGGTGGGCGGCATTCGTCTCGTTCATCCGCCCATTATGCCCCGCCATGCACAGGTGGGAGCCGGCCATGTCGGCGATTGGTACCATGCATGTATCCATTCCCCCCAAAGGACACGCCATGTCGACCACCGCCTTCAGCGCCGACTTCTTCTGGCAGGAGGGGGCATGGCGCATCGGGGACGCCCCGCTGGCCGTGGCCGGCCGGCGCTTCGACGTGGCCACGGGTGCGGCCGAACGTGCCGGGCGATTCGTGCTCCCCGGCATGCCTAACCTCCACTCGCATGCGTTCCAGCGCGCCATGGCTGGCCTGGCCGAGCGCCGTGGCCCCGGCGAGGACAGTTTCTGGACGTGGCGCGAGACGATGTACGCGTTCGCCGAAGCGATCGATCCCGACGACCTCAAGGCGATCGCGACACAGCTCTACGTGGAAATGGTGAAGGCCGGGTACACCCAGGTCTGCGAATTCCACTATTTGCACCATGGACCGCGCGGCGTGCCCTATGCCGATCCCGCGGCGATGTCGCTGGCCCTCATCGAAGCGGCGAAGGAAGCCGGCATCGGCCTGACGCTGCTGCCGGTGCTTTACATGACCGGCGGCTTCGACGGCCGTCCCCTGACCGAACGGCAGCAACGCTTCCGCCACGATGTGGGTGGATTCGTCAGCCTTCTCGAACGGCTGGCGCCGATGCAGGATGACATGTTCACCTTGGGTATCGCGTTGCATTCGTTGCGCGCGGTGCCGGAGGATGCCATGCGCGCGCTGCTTGCGACCGGCATCGCGCGCGGCCTTCCCGTGCATATCCATATCGCCGAGCAGATCGGCGAGGTGCAGGACTGCCTCGCCGTGCGTGGCGCGCGCCCGGTCGAGTGGCTGCTCGACCACGCCGACGTCGACCCGCGCTGGACGCTCGTGCATGCGACCCACCTCACCGCGCACGAGACCGACCGGCTCGCCAAAAGCGGCGCGGTCGCCGGGCTCTGCCCCACCACCGAAGCCAACCTGGGCGACGGTTTGTTCCCACTGGCGGCTTTCATCGATGCGGGCGGTACTTTCGGCATCGGCTCCGACTCGCATATATCGGTGTCGCCGGTGGAGGAACTCCGCTGGCTCGAATACGGGCAGCGCTTGCTCACGCGGCATCGCAACGTCGCGGCGCGGCGTCCCGAGGAAAGCGTGGGCACGGCCCTGTGGCAGCGTGCGTTGCATGGCGGCGCACGCGCGGCGGGCGTCGACGTGGGACGCTTGTCTCCGGGTGCACGCGCCGACCTGCTCGTCCTCGATGACCGTTCGCCATTACTCGCGGCGCGCGAGGAGGCGGACGTCCTGGACAGCTTCCTGTTCGCCGGCAACACGCCCCTGGTGCGTGACGTGATGGTGGGCGGACAGTGGCGTGTACGCGACTTCGCGCATGCGGCGGAGACATCCGCCGCGCAGGCCTATCGGGTGGTGGTCGAGAGGTTGGCGGCGGCCTGACCCACCGGGCCCGAAGGGCATCTGGGCTTGCCATAGAGGCCTTCCGCCGCGGGTTCGTTCTTCTTCGCGGCTTCGGGCGAGGCGTAGATCGTCACGCCGAGGTCGCAATGGTTTTCGCGCAGGGTGAGGCGCAGGGTGTCCATGCGCGTGGGCGGTTCGTCGTCGAGCGAGCATGTGCTGCCGGGAGCCAGGCGCAGCGTCACGCTGCCGCCCTCGGATTCCAGCACGTCGAAGTGGACGTTCTTGCAGCCTTTCCAGCTCAGCGTGGCCTTGCCGATGCTGAGCATGCGCAGCCCGATGAAGGCGTTGCTGTAGGGCTCCCAGTCGCCGGCGAGCCAGGCGGGCGTGGGTTGGGTGGTGGTGGACATGAGGGCGAGGGCTAGCAGGGTGTTCATTTGACTCGTTTGCCTTTTGCTTTGACCGATATCGCCGCTGAAGCGGCTCCCACGGGGTATGCGGCACTTGGGTTACGCCAGGCGGCACCGAGGTGGTCTCGCCTGATGTGGTCG
Source organism: Luteibacter jiangsuensis (assembly GCF_030812295.1). Lineage (GTDB taxonomy): Bacteria > Pseudomonadota > Gammaproteobacteria > Xanthomonadales > Rhodanobacteraceae > Luteibacter > Luteibacter jiangsuensis_A. The sequence goes on along the minus strand of NZ_JAUSSK010000001.1, from coordinate 1,092,493 downwards.
CCATCTTCGCGCAGGCGTCGCTTATGTGGGAGCCTTTTGCGGGTGGGGCCTGATGTGGGAGCCGCTTCAGCGGCGATGGGTGCTTGCATCACGCTCCGGATCATGCTCTAGTCGAACCATGATTCGCTTCGCCGCCAATAACGCCAATACCAATAATGCCCGGAATCTCGGGAGGGTCGGCGTGTAGGCGGTTGCAAGTGAAACCACCGATACACCAAAGGCCCGCCCTCACCAGGCGGGCCTTTTTCTTTGCGCGTTTTCCTCATCGGGAGAGTGGTCCATGTGTTCGATCTTCGGGATGTTCGGCCTCGCCGCCGGCGACGACCTGGTCGCCCTGCGTACGCGGGCGATGGAGCTTTCGCAACGGCAGCGTCATCGCGGGCCGGACTGGAGCGGTGTATACGTCGACGACGGTGCGATCCTCGTTCACGAGCGCCTCGCCATCGTCGATCCCGCCAGCGGTGCACAGCCGTTGCGATCGCCCGAGGGCGATCTTGCGCTGGCCGTGAACGGAGAGATCTATAACCACCGGGAACTGCGCGCGGCCAGCGATTACGCCTTCACCACCGGCTCGGATTGCGAAGTGATCAACGCGCTCTACCGCGAGCAGGGCGCCGGGTTCCTCGACAAGCTCAACGGCATCTTCGCCTTCGCGTTGTGGGATGCCGGCACACGCCGCGTCCTCATCGCCCGCGATCCGCTCGGCGTTTGTCCGTTGTACTGGGGGCACGACAGGGAAGGGCGCCTGTGCGTCGCTTCCGAGATGAAGTCGCTGGTGGGGGTATGCGCCGACGTGGCCCCGTTCCCGCCGGGGCACGTGTACGACAGCGAGCGCGGCGAGCCGGTGGCGTACTGGACACCCCAATGGCGCGACTACGACGCGACCCGCGGCAAGTCGATCGAGCCTGCCGCGTTGCGCGCCGCATTCGAGGCGGCCGTACACCGGCAGATGATGACCGACGTGCCCTACGGCGTGCTGCTTTCAGGAGGCCTGGATTCCTCGCTCGTCGCCGCGGTGGCCGCGGGGTTCGCGCGCCGTCGCATCGAGGAGGACGACCGGGGCGAGGCGTGGTGGCCGCGCCTGCATTCCTTCGCGATCGGCCTGGAAGGTTCGCCCGACCTGAAAGCCGCCGAGATCGCCGCCGAGGCGCTCGGCACCGTGCACCACGGATTCCGCTATACCTTCGAGGAAGGCCTCGACGCGCTGCCGGAAGTGATCCGCCACATCGAGACCTACGATGTCACCACGATCCGCGCGTCCACGCCCATGTTCCTGCTCGCACGGCGGATCAAGGCGATGGGGGTGAAGATGGTGCTCTCGGGCGAGGGCTCGGACGAGGTGTTCGGTGGCTACCTGTACTTCCACAAGGCGCCCTCGGCGCGTGCGTTCCACGAGGAGACGATCCGTAAGCTCGACGCGCTGCATTATTACGATTGCCTGCGTGCGAACAAGTCGATGTCCGCCTGGGGCGTCGAGGCGCGGGTGCCTTTCCTCGACACCGAATTCCTGGAGACCGCCATGTCCTTCGACGCGGAAGCGAAGATGGTGGCGCGCAAGGGCATCGAGAAGGGCATCCTGCGCGAGGCCTTTCAGGGGGCGCTGCCGGAATCGATCCTCTGGCGGCAGAAGGAGCAATTCAGCGACGGCGTGGGCTACGGCTGGATCGACGGGTTGAAGGCATACGCGGAGAAGATGGTTTCCGATCGCGAATTCGCCGCGGCCGCCGCCCGTTTCCCGGTCAACACGCCGGCCACCAAGGAGGCCTTCTTCTACCGGACACTGTTCGAGAAGCACTTCCCTGGCGAGGCCTGTGCGGCCACGGTGCCCGGCGGCAAGTCGATCGCTTGTTCGTCGCCGGCGGCCCTGGCCTGGGACCCCGCCTTCGCGGCGGCGGCCGACCCTTCGGGCCGCGCGGTCCGCGGCGTACACCAGGAGGCCTTGCCCGCCTGACCCATAGCCAGCCTGACCAAAGCCTGGTGGGAGCCGACCCTGTCGGCGACGGGTGCTCGCGAAAGCACTCCCGGCGATGCGGTGAACGCCCCGATTTGTTAGAATTCACCGCTTTAGCCGGCGCGCCCCGCGCCCGCACCACCAGGCATGCCAACCATGATCGAGACCAATCCGATCCTCGCGCAGATCGCGGACCTCAGGGCCCGCGTCGAGTCGCTTAGGGGGTATCTTTGACTACCCGGTCAAGAAAGAACGCCTAGAAGAAGTCAATCGCGAGCTGGAAAGTCCCAACGTCTGGGACGATCCCAAGCGCGCGCAGGATCTCGGCCGCGAGCGCGCCCAGCTCGATGGCATCGTCACTGGCATCGACGAGATGACCGGCACCCTCGACGACTCGAAGGAACTGCTCGAGATGGCCGCCGCCGATGGCGACGAGGCCACCGTGCAATCGATCGTCGCCGACCTGAAGGCGGTCGACGCACGCGTAGGCAAGCTGGAATTCCAGCGCATGTTCTCCGGTGAACTCGATTCGGCGCCCGCCTTCGTCGACGTGCAGGCCGGTGCCGGCGGCACGGAAGCGCAGGACTGGGCCGAAATGCTGTTGCGCATGTACCTGCGCTGGGCCGAGTCGCGCGGCTGGAAAACCGAATTGATGGAAGTCAGCGCGGGTGAAGTCGCGGGCATCAAGTCCGCCACCTTCCGCGTGGAGGGCGACTACGCCTATGGCTGGCTCAAGACCGAGATCGGCGTGCACCGCCTGGTCCGCAAGAGCCCGTTCGACTCCGACAACCGCCGGCACACCAGCTTCACCTCGGTGTTCGTCTCGCCGGAAGTGGACGACGACATCGAGATCGACATCAATCCGGCCGACCTCAAGACCGACGTCTACCGCTCGTCCGGCGCCGGCGGCCAGCACGTGAACAAGACCGAATCGGCCGTGCGTATCACGCACGTGCCGACCAACACGGTCGTGGCCTGCCAGACCGAACGCAGCCAGCACGCCAACCGCGACCGCGCGATGAAGATGCTCAAGGCCAAGCTGTACGAGCTCGAAGTACAGAAGCGCAACGCCGAGAAAGACGCGCTGGAAGCGACCAAGTCCGACATCGGCTGGGGCAGCCAGATCCGCAACTACGTGCTCGACCAGTCCCGCATCAAGGACCTGCGCACGGGCATCGAACGTTCCGATACGCAGAAGGTGCTCGACGGCGACCTCGACGAATTCGTCGAAGCCAGCCTCAAGGCCGGCCTCGAAGCCGGTTCGAAACGTCTCGACGCCTGATCCACGCCGGGGCGCGATCGCGCCCCCGTTTCCTATCCAAGAAGCCGCCATCCCACGCCATGACCGAAAACGCCAACGCCGAAGCCTCCGCCATCGCCGCCGACGAGAACCGCCTCATCGCCGAGCGACGGGAGAAACTGAAAGCGCTGCGCGCGCAGGGCATCGCCTATCCCAACGACTTCAAGGTCGACAGCTTCGCGGGTGATCTCCAGGCCGAATTCGCCGACAAGGACACCTGGACCGCGGAAGCCATCGAGACGTCGCCCCGCCGCGTCGCCGTTGCCGGCCGCATCATCCTCATGCGCGGACAAGGCAAGGTCAGCTTCGTGCAGATGCAGGACGGCACGGGCCGCATCCAGCTGTTCGTCCACCAGGGCACGTTGGGCGAGGAAGCGTACGAGACGTTCAAGCGCTGGGACCTCGGCGACATCGTCGGTGCCGCGGGCGTGCTCATGCGCACCAAGACCGGCGAACTCTCGGTCAAGGTCGACGCCATCCGCCTGCTGACCAAGTCGCTGCGCGGCTTGCCGGACAAGCACCACGGCCTGGCCGACGTGGAGCAGCGGTACCGCCAGCGCTACGTCGACCTCATCGTCACCGAGGAGTCGCGCCGCACCTTCGCCCTGCGCTCGAAGATCATCAGCCACGTGCGCCGCTGGCTGGAGGCCGAGCCGCGCCGCTTCATGGAAGTGGAAACGCCGATGATGCACGTCATTCCCGGCGGCGCCACGGCGCGTCCGTTCACCACCCACCACAACGCGCTGGACATCCCCTTGTTCCTGCGCGTGGCGCCGGAGCTCTACCTGAAGCGCCTCGTCGTCGGTGGCTTCGACCGCGTCTACGAGATCAACCGCAATTTCCGCAACGAGGGCGTGTCCACGCGGCACAATCCCGAATTCACGATGCTCGAGCTGTACCAGGCCTACGCCACGTACCACGAGATCATGGACATCACCGAAGGCATGATCCGCTCGGCCGCGACCGACGTGGTCGGCGACACGGTCATCGAATGGGATGGCGCCACGGTCGACCTCGGCCCGGCGTTCCGCCGCTGGCGCATGGAAGACGCCGTGCTCGAGCTCAATCCCGAGATCAATCCGGGCGAACTGCGCGACCGCGAGGCCATGGCCACGCACGCGAAGCGCCTCGGCATCCACGTGAAGCCGTCGTATGGCTGGGGCAAGCTGCTGCTGGAGATCTTCGAGGCCACCGTCGAGAACACGCTGATCCAGCCCACCTTCATCACCGACCATCCGGTCGAGGTCTCGCCGTTGGCGCGCGAGAGCGATACGGACAAGGGCATCACCGATCGCTTCGAGTTGTTCATCAACGGCAAGGAGATCGCCAACGGCTTCTCCGAACTCAACGACTCCGAAGACCAGGCCGCGCGTTTCCAGGCCCAGGTGGACGCCAAGGACGCCGGCGATGACGAGGCCATGCATTACGACGCCGACTACATTCGCGCGCTCGAAGTGGGCTTGCCGCCGACGGGCGGCCTCGGTGTCGGCATCGACCGCCTCGTCATGCTGCTGACCGGCTCGTCGTCCATCCGCGACGTGCTGCTCTTCCCGACCATGCGCCCCGAGGCCTGATCCAGCCCCGTTATCCGGAGACTCCCATGTTCTATGCCATCGTCGCCCTCGACCACCCGAATTCGCTGGAGAACCGCCTCGCGGCGCGTCCTGCGCACCTCGCGCGCCTGAACGCGTTGAAGGACGAGGGCCGCCTGAAGCTGGCCGGCCCGTTTCCCGCGATCGATGCGGAAGACCCGGGCGAGGCGGGCTTCGCGGGAAGCATGATCGTCGCCGAGTTCAGCGACCTCGCGGCCGCGAAGCGCTGGGCCGACGCCGATCCCTATGTCGAGGCGGGCGTTTATCGCGAGGTGACGGTCCGCCCTTTCCGCGCCGTCCTGCCATGACGATCGAGAAAGTCGAACGCATCCGCACCCTGCTGACCGAGGCCCTGGCCCCGGTCCAGCTGGATGTCATCGACGAAGGTCACAAGCACGCCGGCCACTCGGGGGAGGGCAAGGGCCATTTCCTCGCCCGCATCGTCAGCCCGGCGTTCGCCGGGAAGAACCCGATCCAGCGGCACCGCATGGTGTACGCGGCCCTTGCCGAGATGATGCCCGACGGCATCCATGCCCTGGCCATCGAGGCGAAAGCCCCCGGGGAGCCATAACCTGGATCGGGAGAGCCGATCTGGACCAGGAGAGCCATACCCGGCGGGAGCCGCTTCAGCGGCGATCCCGCGGCAGCGGGCCAGTTGCCGGCAAGCACCCATCGCCGCTGAAGCGGCTCCCACAAAGGCTGTGCTCATCAAGCCGAAAGTGGTTTTTCGTTAAAACAATGGGTTAGCGCTTTAACCTCATGCTGCTTCGTGTATTGCGCACCCCGTCCCCCTTTGGCAAAGTGATCGATCAGCCAGGGGGAGGCTCCCGAACGGAGTCCACGGCCGCGTCCCAACGGAAACCATAATGCGTCTGACCACGATCAAGCTGGCGGGATTCAAGTCCTTCGTCGACCCCACCACGCTGCACCTGCCTACCAACATGACCGGCGTCGTCGGCCCGAACGGCTGCGGCAAGTCGAACATCATCGACGCCATTCGATGGGTGATGGGTGAATCGGCCGCCAGCCGCCTGCGCGGCGACTCACTCACCGACGTCATCTTTTCCGGTTCGAGCGCGCGCAAGCCGGTGGGCCAGGCTACGGTCGAGCTGATCTTCGACAACAGCGACGCCACCATCCAGGGCGAATACGCCAGCTTCGCCGAGATATCGGTGAAGCGCGTGGTCAGCCGCGACGGCCAGTCCGCCTATTTCCTCAACGGTGCGCGTTGCCGCCGGCGCGACATCACCGACCTCTTCCTCGGCACGGGCCTCGGGCCCCGCTCCTACTCGATCATCGAGCAGGGCATGATCAGCCAGATCATCGAGGCCGCGCCCGAGGAACTGCGTACGCACCTGGAGGAAGCCGCCGGCATCTCCAAGTACAAGGAGCGCCGCAAGGAGACCGAGAGCCGCATCAAGTCCACGCGAGAGAACCTCGACCGCGTGCGCGACGTACGCGACGAGGTCGAGAAACAGCTCGACCACCTGAATCGCCAGGCCCGCGCCGCCGAGCGCTGGAAGGCCTTCAAGGAAGAGCACACCCGCCGCGAGGCCGAGTTGCGCGCGCTGGAATACCGCACGCTTCACCGCCGCCACGAGGGTGAGGGCTCCGGCCTGCGCGAGGCCGAACTGGAGATCGAGAAGCACCTCGCCACGCAGCGCCAGGTGGAGGCGCAGCTGGAAAGCGTGCGCGAGCGCCATCAGGGCGCCAGCGAACACATGAACCAGGTGCAGGCCGAGGTGTACAAGGTCGGCGCCGAGATAGCGCGCGTCGAGCAACAGGTGCGGCACAACCGCGACCTCAACGAGCGCCTCACGCGTTCGCGTGCCGACACCGAGCGGGAGTACGAAGAGCTGCAGGGCCATATCGGCGCGGATCGCGAGCAGATCGAGGCCTTGCGCATGGCGCTGGCCGAGGGCGAGCCGAAGCTGGAATCGCTGCAGCAGATCCAGGACGAGACGGGCGAGGCGCAGCGCGCGACCGAAGCCAAACTCGCGGACTGGCAGCAGCGTTGGGACACGCATACGCGTGGCGCTTCCGAATCCAGCCGCGCCGCGGAAGTGGAGCGCACCAAGCTGGCCTACCTCGACCGCCAGGCGGTCGACCTGTCCAAGCGCCGGGAGGCCTTGGAAGCCGAGCAGCGCGCCACCGACGTCGCCGCGCTCGACGCGGCCTCCGAGCAACTGGACACCGAACACGAGACCCAGCGCGAGCGGGTGGAGCAACTCGGCGGCGTGCTCGACCAGCACAAGGTCGCCTACGAGCGGGTGCTCGACGAGGAACGCCAGGTGCAGTCGGCGTTGAACGACGCTCGCCAGCAATTGCAGACCGCACGCGGCCGCCAGGCTTCGCTGGAAGCCCTGCAAAGCGCGGCGCTGGGCCAGGAGGAAACCGCCGCCAGCGGCTGGCTGGCCCGCCTGGGCCTGGACCGTTCGCGCCGCCTCGGCGAATCCCTGCAAGTGGATGCCGGCTACGAATCCGCCGTGGAAACCGTGCTGGCCGGCGTGCTCGATGGCGTGCTGGTCGACGCCCCGGAAGCGCTGACGCCGGAATTCGAGGCGCTGGGCCAGGCCGACGTCGCCTTGTTCGCACGCGAGCAGGGCGGCCCCGGCACTGCCGGTACGCTGGCCGCCCATGTGCGCGGGCCGCTGGCCGCGGTGAACCTGCTCGGTCATGTCTTCGTGGCCGATTCGGTCGAGGAAGCCGCCTCGCGGCTCGCTTCGCTGGCGCCGCACCAGTCGGTCATCACCCGCGACGGCGCCTGGATGGGGCCGGGCTGGGCTCGCGTGCTGCGCGCGCAGGGCAACCAGGTGGGCGTGCTCGCCCGCGAGCGCGACATCCGCCAGCTCGCCGAACAGATCGAAACGCTCGAGGCCTCCATCGAGGAGCGCACCGAGCAGTTGGAAGCCCTGCGCACGCGCAAGTTCGAGACCGAGCGCCAGCGCGACGATGCGCAACGCGATCTCTACGCCGCGCACCGCCGTCTCTCCGAGTTGGCCGGGCAGTTGCAGAGCCATCGCGGCAAGATGGAAACGGCACGAGCCCGGGCGGAAAAGGTCGGCGGCGAAATCTCGGTCATCGTCGAACAACTCGATGAACTCGAAGGACAGACCCGCGAAGCCCGTGCACGCCTCGACGAGGCGGTGGGCCACATGGGCGACCGGGAGGACGAGCGCCGCGGGCTGGAAAACGAACGCCGCGAACTCCTCGAAGCACGCGAGGAGGCGCGCATCAACGCGCGTGAAGCCGCCGACCAGGCCCACCAGCTCGCGTTGAGCATGGAGTCCAAGCGTTCAGCGCTCGGTTCGCTGGAACAGGCGCTGGGCCGCCTCGACACACAGCTTCGCCAGGTGGTGGCGCGTCGTGACGAGATCGACCAGCAGCTCGCCGCAGGGTCCGATCCCATCGCCGAGCTAGAGGCCGAGAGGCAGACCTATCTCGACCAGCGCCTGCTGGTCGACAAGCAGTTGGTCGAAGCACGCCGTGCCCTGGAAGATTGTGACGCCGAGTTCCGCCGCCTGGAACAGGATCGGCAGCGTATCGAGCACGTGCTCAACCAGGTGCGCGAGAGCGTGTCCGAAAAAAGGCTCGCCGCACAGGCCCTGCAATTGCGCGCGGAACAGCTCGCCGAGGCCATCGCCACCTCCGGACTCGAACTGGACGCGTTGCTCGCCGAACTCGCCGAGGACGCCGAGCCGGAGCGCTGGCAGCAACAGCTGGTCGAACTATCGCAAAAGATCGCCCGCCTGGAGCCGGTCAACCTCGCCGCGATCCAGGAGCACGCCGAGCAGTCACAGCGCAAGGAATACCTCGACGCGCAGCTGACCGATCTCGCCGGCGCGCTGGAGACACTCGAAGGGGCGATCAAGAAGATCGACCGCGAAACCCGCCAACGTTTCAAGGAAACGTTCGACCGGGTCAATGCGGGCGTGCAGGAGCTCTTCCCGCGCTTGTTCGGTGGCGGCCATGCCTACCTCGAACTCACCGGCGAAGACCTGCTCGACACCGGGGTGGCGATCATGGCGCGGCCCCCGGGCAAGCGCGTGTCGAATATCACGCTGCTTTCCGGCGGCGAGAAGGCGCTCACCGCCGTGTCGCTGGTGTTCGCCATCTTCGGCCTCAATCCCGCGCCATTCTGTCTCCTGGACGAGGTGGATGCGCCGCTGGACGAGGCCAATGTCGGTCGCTTCTCGGCCATGGTCCGGGAGATGAGCGAGAAGGTGCAGTTCATCTTCGTGAGCCACAACAAGGCCACGATGGAAGCCGCACACCAGCTCTGCGGCGTTACCATGCGCGAACCGGGCGTGTCGCGTCTCGTCCAGGTCGACCTGGCCGAGGCAACCAAGCTCGTCGGCGTCGCCTAAGCATCACATCCAAGGAATCGACCATGAATCCCGTCATCGGCCTCGCCTGGAATCCCGCGGTAGGCATCCCGATGCTCTTCGTCGGCATCGTCGTGCTCGTGCTGCTCTGGATGTTCGGCCAGCCACGAAAGGAGCAGGGGCGCCGAAAGCCGGTGCAGGAACAGCCTGAGCGTGCGCGCGAGCGCCGCGAGCCCGTGTTCGGCGACGAGCGGGACGACCTGGAAACCGGGGCGGCGGAATCCTTCAGCGCGCGTGACGAAGACGCCGGCGACCCGCTGTTCAGCCCGAAGCCGGCGCAGGGCGAACTCGATGTCGACCTGCGCGCCGAGTTGGAGCGCCTGGGCGCCTCGCTGGCAGGCGAGCGCACGGCTTCGGCCGCCCCCGTCATCAAGGAAGAACCGGCCCCCCGTGGCCCGTCGTCCCGGGTCGATCCACGCATCGATCTGCCGCTCGAGATCGACGAGCCGTCGGTCCACGCTTCCGTGCCAGCCCCGGCTCCCGCTCCAGCAGCGCCCCCGGCACCACCCAAGGCACCGCCCCGGTCCGATCTGGGCCGCCGCCCGCCGCATGCACCGGTCGAGCGCATCGTCAGCCTGTATGTCGTCTCCCGCGAGGGCAGCAAGTTCAACGGCTCCGACCTCGTGGTAGCCGCGGAAAAAGCGGGCCTCGAGTTCGGCGACATGGGTATCTACCACCGCCTGGTCGACGGCCATCCGGAACAGGGCCCCATCTTCAGCGTGGCCAACCTGGTCAAGCCGGGCAATTTCGACATGGCACGCATCGCGACGCTGCAAACGCCTGGCCTGTCGTTCTTCATGGCCTTGCCGGGCCCGGTGTCGGCACTGGATGCGTGGGATGCGATGCTGCCCACGGCGCAGCGTCTCGCCGAACTGCTCGACGGCCTGGTCCTGGACGAGGAACGCAACGCCCTCGGCCGCCAGCGTATCGCCCACATGCGCGACGAACTGCGTGGCTGGGATCGCGGCCACGAAGGCGAAGAGATCAAGTTCGGCCAATAACCATGTACACGCCGAAGGCCTTCCGCGAAGAACGTCTGCAAACGCTGCACGAGGCGATCCGCGAGATCGCCTTCGGCACGCTGGTGACGTCGGGCGAGGGTGGCATCGAGGCCTCGCACCTGCCTTTCGTGCTGGCACCGGACGAGGGGCCGCTGGGCACGCTCTACGCCCACGTGGCGAAAGGCAACGACCATGTCGCCCGGCACGCCGGCGAGGCCCTGTCGATCTTCGCCGGCCCACATGCCTATATCTCGCCGAACGGCTATCCCGGCAAGGCCACGCATCATCGCGAAGTGCCCACCTGGAACTACATCGCCGTACACGCCTACGGGGTGCCGGAGACCTTCGCCGATCCGACCCGCCTCCGCGCCCTGCTGGTACGCCTGACCGATCAATCCGAGAAGGACGCGGCGCAGCCACGGCCATGGCAGGTGGACGACGCACCGGCGGATTACGTCGCAGGCATGCTCAATGGCATCGTCGGCATCCGCGTTCCCCTCGATCGCATCGAGGGCAAATGGAAGCTGGGCCAGAACCGCACCGCGGGCGACCGCCGCGGCGCGGCGGCACTGCTCGCGGAACGTACCGGCGACGACGAACAAGCCATCGCCAGGGCCATGCGCTCGCTCATCGCCTAGCGCCCCGGTTCCGTCCGTGCCGCCCTTGCGGCGTGCATTCACACTGTCGCAACACCCCTCTGCGTCACTGTCTTGGCCTTCGCGTGCCCGGGTCATTGGCGCGATGCATACATCCGGCCCGGCATGCTCGTCCCCATCTTCGAGGAACGCGAGTCACATGTCGGCCAGCCCGTGTGCGCCATTTCGCATTTATTATCTGCACCCGCTGCTGGCGGGGCCGCTGACCACCTGGAACGCGTGGATCGAGCACGCGGCGGCGCTCGGCTTTCGTCAATTGCTGGTGGCTCCGCCATTCGAACCGTCGGCGTGTGGCGATGTCTTCGTGACACGCGATTTCGACCGGCTGCACCCCGCCCTGGGTGCGGACGGCGACGCGGCGACGCGGCTGGCGCAGATCGCCAAGGCGTGCCGCGCGCACGACCTCGAACTCTGGCTGGATCTTCCCCTCGACGAACTGGCCGCGGATGCACCCGTGCGCCAGGATCACCCGGAATGGTTTCGCGCGGTCGCCGCGCGACATGGCACGCCCGACCCGCGCTGGACGCCGAGCGAAAGCGATAGCGCGCGCTGGCGGTTCAACGATCCCGAGGTGGTCGACGCCGCCTGCCGGTGGTGGATCGACCGCTTGCGCCGATGGACCGCTGCGGGTGTGTCGGGTTTTCGCCTGGTTCATCCGCAGCGCCTGGGTGCGACAGTGTGGAAGACGTTGATCGATGCCGTGCGAGCGGATGCGCCCCAGACGGTGTTCCTGGCGTGGACACCGGGCCTGACGCCGGATGAAGTGGCTGCCTTGCGTGGCGCGGGCTTCGATGCCGTGGTTTCCTCGGCGAGCTGGTGGGACTTCCGTTCATCCTGGTTCGTGGAGGAAGCCGAACGCCTCGGCGCCTTGGCGCCCGTCCTCGCCTGCACGGAGGCGCCGTTCTCGACGCGGCTGGGTGACGAACTGGGCGAGGAAAACCAGCTCGGCCACGCCTATCGCCGTGCCATTGCCTTCAGCGCCACGTCGCCTGCCGGATGGATGATGCCGCTTGGGTTCGAGTACGCCGTGCACGACGCGCTGGACCCCCGCCGCGGAAACCCGGTGACGCCGGCGGCGCTGGCCAGGGAGGCGGTGCTGGACGTCACGAAGACGGTGAAGGCGGCGAACGAGTCGGTGGGGGAACGCATGCCGGGGCCACCGCTGGTCCGGACGACCCACGGCGTGGCCATGTTCCTCACCATCGAAGGCGCAGATCCGCGCACAGCCGAACGCGCCTCCCTGACGCTGGTGAACGCTTCCCTGGATCGCGAGGTCGCACTGGGCGCCGCGGAGGCGTTGGCCGGCGCGGCGGCCCATTTCGCTCCCTGGACCATGCCCGACGGGCGCAAGGTCTTCGACCAGGGCGATGCAGTGGCGCTGGCGCCCGGTGCCGTCCTGACATTGCGGGGCACGCAGGCGGCGCCGGCGAAGCGGAAGCTGGGGGCTCTGGCCCAGAAGGAATTCCTGCAGACATCCACCCGCGCACCCCGGGTGATCATCGAGGCGGTGACGCCGACGGTGGACGCGGGGAGGTTCCCCGCCAAGCGCGTCGTCGGCCAGGCTGTCGCGGTCTCGGCGGATATCTTCATGGACGGTCACGACGTGCTTTCCGCACGGCTGCGATATCGCGCGCAGGACGAAAAGACCTGGCGCGAAGTGACGATGGCCCTCGTCGACAACGACATCCATGCCGCCAGTTTCACGCCGACGCGCATCGGCCGCTACGAATTCCTGATCGAGGCGTGGCGCGACCCGTTCGCGACCTACCGGCATGAAATCGAGTTGAAGCACGATGCGAACGTGCCCATCGCCCTGGAGCTGGAGGAGGGCAGGTTGCTGGTGGAGGCACGGGCGAAGGATGCCGCCGGCCCGAAGGCGAAGGCCTTGCGCAACCTCGCCGCGGCCGTGGCCAAGGCCGAAGGCGACGACCGCCTTGAGATCCTGCTCGCCGACAGCACGCTGGACCTGATGACCGCGACCGATCCGCGCGAGCGGTCGAGCGTAGCCGGGCCCTACCTGCTGGAGGTGGACCGGCGCGAGGCCGGGTTCGCGAGCTGGTACGAGTTGTTCCCTCGCTCGATGACCGGGGCCAAGGAGAAGCACGGCACGTTCCGCGGCACGATCGCGCGCCTTCCGGCGATCCGCGACATGGGTTTCGACGTGCTGTACTTCCCTCCGATCCATCCCATCGGCACGGCGTTCCGCAAGGGGCCGAACAACAACCTCAGTCCGGGTCCCGGCGACCCGGGCAGCCCCTACGCCATCGGATCACCGGAGGGCGGCCATACCGCGATCCATCCGCAACTGGGAACGCTCGAAGACTTCCGCGCATTACGCGACGCCGCCCACGCGCATGGGCTGGAACTGGCCCTGGACTTCGCGATCCAGTGCTCGCCCGACCACCCATGGTTGAAGGAGCATCCCGAGTGGTTCGACTGGCGCCCCGACGGCAGCATCAGGTACGCGGAGAACCCGCCGAAGAAATACCAGGACATCGTCAATGTCGACTTCTACGCCGACGGCGCGATTCCGTCGCTCTGGCAGGCACTATGCGACGTCGTGCTGTTCTGGGCGGCCGAGGGCGTGCGTACGTTCCGTGTGGACAACCCGCACACGAAGCCATTCCCCTTCTGGGAGTGGATGATCGCGCGGGTACGGGCGAAGTATCCCGACGTGTTGTTCCTTTCCGAAGCCTTCACGCGTCCCAAGCCGATGTATCGCCTGGCCAAGATCGGCTTCAGCCAGTCATACACCTATTTCACGTGGCGCAATTCCAAGCAGGAATTCATCGATTACCTGACCGAGTTGACCACCGCGCCGCCGAAGGACTTCTTCCGGCCGAACTTCTTCGTCAACACGCCGGACATCAATCCGTACTTCCTGCAGACGTCCGGCCGCCCGGGTTTCCTCATTCGCGCGGCGCTGGCCACGACGCTCTCCGGGCTGTGGGGCATGTACTCCGGTTTCGAGATCTGCGAGTCCGCGCCCATCCCCGGGAAGGAGGAATACCTCGACTCGGAAAAGTACGAGATACGGCTCCGTGATTTCGACGCGCCAGGCAACATCGTGGCCGAGATCACCCGGCTGAACCGGATCAGGCGTGCGCATCCTGCCTTGCAGACGCACCTGGGCGTGCGTTTCCTGCCGGCGAACAACGACCAGGTGCTGTTCTTCGAGAAACGCACGGGCGACGACCTCGTGCTGGTGGCGATCAGCATGGACCCGCACAACGCTCAGGCGGCCGACCTCGTCCTGCCGCTGGGCGACTGGGGCCTGTCCACCGATGCCGCGATCGACATCCACGACCTCCTGCACGACCAACCCTTGAACTGGCGCGGCACGACACAGCACGTATGGCTCGGCCTCGGCCAGCCTTACGCGGTGTGGCAGGTGCGGCTTCCCGGAGTCTGATCCATGGCTACCCGCAATAAAAGAAAGACGGTCGCCCCCGACTTCTCGAACGATCCGCTCTGGTACAAGGACGCGATCATCTACCAGGTGCACCTGAAGTCGTATTTCGACTCGAACGACGATGGCGTCGGCGACTTCCAGGGCCTGATCGACAAGCTTGACTACATCGCCGAGCTGGGCGTGAACACGCTGTGGCTGCTGCCGTTCTATCCGAGTCCGCGTCGGGATGACGGTTATGACATCTCCGAGTACAAGGGGGTACATTCCGACTACGGGAAGTTGTCCGACGCCCGGCGTTTCATTGCCGAGGCCCACGCGCGGGGGTTGCGCGTGATCACCGAACTGGTCATCAACCACACCTCGGACCAGCACCCGTGGTTCCAGCGCGCGCGCAAGGCGAAGAAAGGCTCCGCCGCGCGGGATTTCTATGTCTGGTCGGACACCGACCAGGCCTACGACGGCACGCGCATCATCTTCCTCGATACCGAGAAGTCGAACTGGACATGGGATCCCGTGGCCGGCCAGTATTTCTGGCACCGCTTCTTCTCGCACCAGCCGGACCTGAATTTCGACAACCCAGCGGTGCTCAAGGCGGTGCTCGACGTGATGCGCTTCTGGTTGGACCTGGGCGTGGATGGCCTGCGCCTGGACGCGGTGCCTTACCTTATCGAGCGCGAGGGCACCAATAACGAGAACCTTCCGGAAACGCACGCGATCCTGAAGCTGATACGTGCCGAGATCGACCAGCATTACCCCGACCGCATGCTCCTGGCCGAGGCCAACCAGTGGCCCGAGGACACCCAGGATTATTTCGGCAACGGCGACGAATGCCATATGGCTTTCCATTTCCCGCTGATGCCGCGCATGTACATGGCGATCGCACGCGAGGACCGCTTCCCGATCACGGACATCATGCGGCAGACCCCGGCGATCCCGGACAACTGCCAGTGGGCGATCTTCCTGCGCAACCATGACGAGCTGACCCTCGAGATGGTGACCGACAACGAGCGCGATTACCTCTGGCAAACCTACGCCGCCGATCGCCGCGCGCGCATCAACCTGGGCATTCGCCGCCGCCTCGCGCCCTTGCTCGAACGCGACCGCCGTCGTATCGAACTGATGAATGCGCTGCTGTTGTCGATGCCGGGAACGCCGGTGCTGTACTACGGCGACGAGATCGGCATGGGTGACAACATCCACCTTGGCGATCGCGACGGCGTGCGCACGCCGATGCAATGGTCGGTGGATCGCAATGGTGGATTCTCGCGTGCCGATCCGGCGAGCCTGGTCCTTCCGCCGATCATGGACCCGTTGTACGGCTTCCAGGCGATCAACGTGGAAGCGCAGGCGCGCGATCCGCACTCCCTGCTCAACTGGACACGCCGCATGCTCGCCGTGCGCAAGCGCTACAAGGCGTTCGGACGCGGCAGCCTGAAGTTCCTCTACCCCGGTAACCGCAAAGTGCTGGCCTACTTGCGCGAGTACGAGGGTGAGCACGTGCTGTGCGTGGCGAACATGTCGCGCTCGTTGCAGGCGGTGGAACTGGACCTCGCCGCGTTCGACGGGCAGGTACCCATCGAGATCATGGGAGGCTCCTCGTTCCCGCCGGTGGGACAGCTGCCTTACCTGCTCACCGTGCCGCCCTATGGGTTCTACGCGTTCCAGATCTGCCCGAACGCGCAGATGCCGGTATGGCACGAGGTACCGGCCGAGCCGATGCCCGACTACGAGACGCTCGTGCTGCGCGGCGCCCTGGTCGAAGGGCCGGTGATGGCCCATCACCGGGGAGTGATCGAGAAACAGGTGTTGCCGAACTACCTCGCCGTGCGCCGGTGGTTCGCGGCCAAGGATCGCGGCATCGAGTCGGTGAAGATCCTCTACGGCGCCGCCTGGCCCGACCGTGGCGACGACCTCATCCTTACCGAGGTGGAAGCCACGCTTTCGGACGGAGGCAAGGAACGCTACAGCCTCCCGGTGGGCATCGTCTGGGAAGACGAGAACCCGACCGCGCGGGCGCAGCAACTGGCCCTGGCACGCGTTCGCCGCGGGCGCCGGATCGGCCTGCTCACCGATGGCTTCGCGCTCGAAGCGTTTGCCAGCGGACTCCTCATCGGCTTGCGCAATGGCGTGGAGCTGGCGACCCAAGGTGGTGTCGTGCGCTTCGAGCCCACCATGGCCTTCGCCGGCATCACGTTCGACGTGGCCATCGAGAATCGCTGGCTTTCCGCCGAGCAATCGAACAGTTCCATGATCCTGCACGATGCCGGGGTGGTGAAGCTGTTCCGACGTACCTCGGCCGGCGTCAATCCCGAAGTGGAAATGGGCCGTTTCCTCACCGAGAACGGCTATGCGAATACCGCGCCGCTACTGGGCGAGGTGGTGCGCCTGGGCGAGCTTGGCGAGCGGACCACACTGGCTGTCCTGCAAGGTTTCCTTCGCAACCAGGGCGATGCGTGGGCGTGGACACTGGATTACCTGCGCCGCAGCTACGACGAATTCAGCCATTCGGGCGAGGAGGAACGCAAGGCCGAGATCGAGGGCGGCTACGACGCGTTCGCGGCGGCAGTCGGTACACGGCTGGGTGAACTGCACGCGTTGCTGGCGGGACCGAGCGAACTCCCGGCATTTTCGCCCGAGTCCGTGAGCGAGACCGTGGTGCAAGCCTGGCGCGAAAGCGTGCGCGGCCAGGTAGAGCGTGCGTTGCTGTCGGTGGATGCGGCGGCGGAACTGCCCTCCGACCTGGTCACCGACGTGGACGCATTGCGTGGCCTCGCACATGCGCTGGGCGAGCGTATCGGTACGCTGGCGGCGGCCGGGCACGGTGCGCTGGCCACGCGCATCCATGGGGATTTCCACCTGGGCCAGGTGCTGGTCGTGCAGGACGATGCCTACATCATCGATTTCGAAGGCGAACCTGCGCGCACGCTCGACGAACGCCGTAGCAAGAGTTCGCCACTGCGGGACGTCGCAGGTTTCCTCCGCTCGCTCGACTACGCCGCGGCGATGGCCCGGCGCGGCGAGGACGGCCTGGCACCGGTCGAAGACGAAGGATTCGGCGGTTACCTGGCCCGCTTTCGCGAGCGCTCGGCGACGGTATTCCTCGACGCGTACCGTACCGTGCTGGATGCCGCCCCCGTGCGCTGGATCTCGCCTGGGGCGCTGGCGCCCGTGCTCGAACTCTTCATTATCGAGAAGGCCGCCTATGAGGTCGTGTACGAGGCAGCCAACCGCCCGGGATGGCTCGACGTACCGTTGCGTGGATTGCTGCAGATCGCGCGTGGCGGGATGGCGAACGAACTGAAGGAGGATATGTGACCGATCCCCGCACCTTCGGCCTGGCCGATCCCGCCGCGACCGACGCGCTGGTCGAGGGCCGGCACGGCGATCCATTCGCGCTGCTCGGCCCGCACACGCTGGACGGGCGTCGGGTGGTTCGTGCCTTGCAACCCGGCGCCCAGGGCGTCGAGTTGATCGATGCCGGGGGCCATGTGATCGCCGAGCTGGCGCGGGTCCATCCGGGGGGACTGTTCGCGGGGTTCGTCGAGGCGCCCGCATACCGGTTGCGCGTGCATTGGCCGTCGGCCACGCAGGACACCCATGATCCCTACGCCTTCGGCACCCTGCTGGGCGAGGAAGACCTTCGCAGGCTTTCCGACGGCAGCCATATCGAGTTGTTCCGTTGCCTGGGTGCCCACCCGGTCACCATCGATGGTGTGCACGGGGTGCGCTTCGCGGTATGGGCGCCGAATGCGAAGCGTGTCAGCGTCGTGGGCGATTTCGACAGCTGGGACGGGCGCCGTCACCCGATGCGCAAGCGCGTGCCGGCCGGGGTCTGGGAGCTGTTCATACCGGGCCTCCTCGCAGGGGCGCGTTACAAATACGAGATATGGGGTGCGGACGGCTCGTTGACCCAACGCGCCGACCCGGTCGCGCTGGCCGCCGAACTGCCGCCCGCGACGGCCTCGATCGTGGCTGATCCCGCGGCCTTCCACTGGACGGACGATGCCTGGCTTCGCCGGCGCGGTGCGTTGCATCATGCAGGCTCGCCCTTGACCATCTACGAGTTGCACGCCGGATCGTGGTTGCGCGGAAAGGATGGCGGCGAGTTGCATTGGGACGAACTCGGCGAACGCCTGATTCCTTACGTCGCCGGGATGGGGTTTTCGCATATCGAGTTGCTGCCGGTCTCCGAGCATCCGTTCGGCGGCTCGTGGGGTTACCAGCCGCTCGGGCAATTCGCGCCGACCTCGCGTTTCGGCACTCCCGATGCCTTCGCGCGTTTCGTCGACCGCTGCCACGAGGCAGGCATCGGCGTGATCGTCGATTGGGTACCGGCGCATTTCCCGACGGACATCCACGGTCTGGCGCACTTCGACGGCACGCCATTGTATGAACATGCCGATCCGCGCGAGGGTTTCCACCAGGACTGGAACACGCTGATCTTCAACCTCGGCCGCAATGAGGTATCGGCCTTCCTCGTCGCCAGTGCGCTGGCATGGCTCGAACGCTTCCATGTCGATGGCCTGCGCGTGGATGCGGTGGCCTCGATGCTCTATCGCGACTACTCGCGCAAGCAGGGCGAATGGGTACCGAACATGTACGGCGGCCGCGAGAACCTGGAATCCATCGCCTTCCTGCGCCGCGTCAACCAGCTGGTGGCGGAGCGCCATCCGGATTGCATGACCATCGCCGAGGAATCCACGGCGTGGCCCGGTGTGACCCAGCCGGTGGAGCAGGGCGGCCTCGGCTTCACCTTCAAGTGGAACATGGGCTGGATGCACGATTCGCTGGAGTACATGTCACGTGACCCGATCCACCGGCGCTGGCACCACGGCGAGATGACCTTCAGCATGGTTTACGCGTATTCGGAGAAATTCGTGCTGCCGCTGTCCCATGACGAGGTGGTGCACGGCAAGCGCTCGTTACTCGGCCGCATGCCCGGTGACGAATGGCAGCGCTTTGCGAACCTGCGCGCGTACTACGGCTTCATGTGGGGGCACCCCGGCAAGAAGTTGCTGTTCATGGGGGGCGAGATCGGCCAGCCCCATGAATGGAACCACGATGCCCAGATCGCCTGGGACCTTCTCGACCATCCCTTGCACCTCGGCGTGCAGAAACTCGTGCGCGACCTGAACTTCCTGTACGCCTCGACACCCGCCCTGCACGCGTGGGATACCGACCCTCATGGGTTCCGCTGGGTGATCGGCGACGATGCCGCGCAGAGCGTCTTCGCCTGGCTGCGCCTGGCCGAGCGCGAGCGGCCTGCCCTGGTGGTCAGCAACATGACCCCGACGCCTCGCCATGGCTTCCGCATCGGCGTACCGGAAGGGGGGCGCTGGTGCGAAGCGATCAATTCCGACGCGGCGGACTACGGCGGGTCCGGCGTGGGCAACGAAGGTGAGCGACACGCGCAAGACGTTCCCGCGCACGGCTTCGACCGCTCGCTGGTGATCAGCCTGCCGCCCCTTTCCACGGTCATCTTCGTGGCCGATTGACGAGGAATCCGATGCCTGTCCTTCCCGAACGCATGCAGCCTGGAACGCCGTACCCGCTCGGTGCCACGTGTGACGGCATGGGAACCAACTTCGCCGTGTTCTCCGCCCATGCCGAGCGCATCGAGCTATGCCTGTTCGATCCGTCGGGCAAGCGCGAAATCGCACGCTACGAATTACCCGAGTGCACCGACGAGATCTGGCACGGCTACCTGCCTCGCGTCCGCGGCGGCACGTTGTACGGGTTTCGCGCGTATGGCCCCTACGCTCCCGAGGAAGGGCATCGTTTCAATCCCAACAAGTTGCTGCTCGACCCGTATGCGCGCCTGCTGCACGGACAGGTGCGCTGGTCGGATGCCCTGCACGGTTACCGGGTGGCTTCGTCACGCGCCGACCTGTCGTTCGACCGGCGCGACAGCGCGGCGGCGATGCCCAAGGCCGTGGTCGTCGACGAACCGATGCACTGGACCCACGGCAACCGGCCGCACACGCCGTGGAAGGAAACGGTGATCTACGAGACCCACCTGAAGGGTTTCACGCGCACCTTGAAGCGTATCCGCCAGCACGAACGCGGTACCTTCATCGCACTGGCCGATCCCTATGTGATCGACTACCTGGTGAAGCTCGGCGTCACCGCGGTGGAACTCCTTCCCGTGCATGCCTTCCTGCAGGACCGCCGCCTCACGGAGATGAAGCTGCGTAACTACTGGGGCTACAACACGCTGGCCTTCTTCGCTCCCGAGCCCGCCTATCTCGCCGAGGGCGCGCTGAACGAGATTCGTGCGGCGGTGCAGGCGCTGCACGCGGCCGGCATCGAAGTGATCCTCGACGTGGTCTACAACCACACCTGCGAGGGAAGCGAGCTGGGCACCACCATGTCGTTCCGGGGCCTCGACAACAAGAGCTACTACCGGTTGATGCCGGACGACCCGCGCTATTGCATCAACGATACCGGCACCGGCAACACGGTGAACACCGCGCATCCGCGGGTACTCCAGCTGGTGATGGATTCCTTGCGCTACTGGGTGCAGACCTTCCACGTGGACGGCTTCCGCTTCGATCTCGGCGTGAGCCTCGGCCGCGAGGAGCACGGCTTCGACCCCTGTTGCGGTCTGTTCGACGCCATGCGCCAGGACCCGGTGTTGGCGAACGTGAAGCTGATTTCCGAACCTTGGGACATCGGACCTGGCGGTTACCAGTTGGGCAACCATCCGGCGGGTTTCGCCGAGTGGAATGGTCAGTTCCGCGATGACGTCCGAAAGTTCTGGAAAGGCGATTCCAACATGCGCGGCGTGCTCGCCGGACGCCTGCAAGCCTCCGGCGAGCTGTTCGACCACCATCGGCGTAAACCCTGGTCGTCGGTGAATTTCCTCACCGCGCATGACGGGTTCACGCTGGAAGACCTGGTCAGCTACAACGACAAGCACAACGAAGCCAACGGCGAGGACAACCGCGACGGCGGCAACGACAACGAAAGCTACAACTACGGGGTGGAAGGTCCGACGGACGATCCCGCTATCCGTATCGCGCGCGATCGCGCCAAGCGCGCCATGCTGTCCACGCTGTTCTTCTCGCACGGCACGCCCATGCTGCTGGGTGGCGATGAATTCGGCCGCACGCAGCAGGGCAACAACAACGCGTACTGCCAGGACAACGAACTGTCCTGGTATGACTGGAAACTGGCCACGGAGGAACGGGGCAGGGAGCTGACCGATTTCGTCGCACGCCTCATCCGCCTTCGTGAAAAGCACCCGACGTTGAGGGCGGCGCACTTCCTGCGTGGAGACACGGAGGTGGCTCCGGGCATGCGCGAAGTGACGTGGTTCGACGAAAGCGGCACGGAGATGACCCAGGAGACCTGGGAATACACGGAAGGCCGCTTGCTGGCGTTGCGCCGCGCGCAGGCGTACGGGGATAAGCGCGCCGACGTGACCCTGGTCCTGATCAACGCCACGCCCGAGAAGCACGTGTTCAACCTTCCCCAGCCTGCCGTGAACTGGCGGATGAGCTGCAACAGCGCCATGCCGTCCGCGCCGGAAACGCCCTGGAGCGAATCGTCGGTCGAGGTGGAAGGACGCAGTGTGATCCTCCTGACCGCGTCGGCGAGGACGGAACCGGCATGAGCGATACCTTCGTCCACGCGATGCCGTATGGCGCCAGGCACCTGGGCGATGGCCGCACCCGTTTCCGGCTTTGGGCTCCCGACGTGGATACGGTATCGATCGAATGCGACGACGGGCACGCCTTGCCGATGCGCGCGCTGGACGACGGCTGGTTCGAATGCGTGCTTCCCGCCGAGGTGGGTTCCGGCTATCGCTTCCGTCTCGGCGATGGCCTGGTAGTGCCCGATCCCGCTTCGCGCCGGCAGGCCGGTGGCGACGTGCACGGCTTCAGCATGGTCACCGATCCCGTGGGGTACGCATGGCGGCACGCCGGTTGGCGCGGGCGGCCCTGGCACGAAACCGTGATCTACGAACTGCACGTGGGTGCACTCGGCGGGTTCCATGGCGTGGAGATGGTCTTGCCACACCTCGCCTCGTTGGGTATCACCGCCGTCCAACTGATGCCCATCGCCGAGTTCGCGGGTGAGCGCAACTGGGGCTATGACGGCGTGTTGCCTTTTGCCCCGGCGGACGCCTATGGGTCGCCCGACGACCTGAAGTCGCTGGTCGACACGGCGCACGGGGTCGGGCTGATGATCTTCCTCGACGTGGTCTACAACCACTTCGGACCGGAGGGCAACTACCTCGGCGCGTATGCGTCGCCGTTCTTCGACGAATCCACGCATACGCCGTGGGGCGCGGCCATCGGTGTGGCAACGCCGCAGGTGGGCGATTACTTCGTGCACAACGCGCTCTACTGGTTGCAAGAGTTCCGTTTCGACGGCCTGCGGTTCGACGCGGTGCACGCGATCGGTAATGCCGGTTGGCTGGCAACGCTGGCGGATCGCGTGCATGCCGCCGTGGAGCCGGGGCGTCATGTGCACCTCATTCTCGAGAACGAAGCCAACCAGGCCCACCTGCTCGGCCGTGGCCGGTTCGACGCGCAATGGAACGACGATTTCCACAATGCGCTGCACGTGCTGCTCACCGGAGAGAGAGAGGGCTATTACGCGCACTACCATCCGCCGATGGACAAGCTGCTGCGCTGCCTGCGCGAAGGCTTCGCCTTCCAGGGCGAGCCGATGGGCGGTCGCCGTCGCGGCGAGCCCAGCGCCCACCTGCCGCCATCGCGATTCGTGAACTTCCTGCAGAACCATGACCAGGTGGGCAATCGCGCGTTCGGGGACCGGCTGAGTATCCTCGTTTCCCCGGAAACGCTCGAGGCCGCGCTCGCGCTGCTCCTGCTGGCACCTTTCGTACCCATGCTGTTCATGGGCGAGGAATGGGCCAGCCGGACGCCGTTCCTGTTCTTCACCGACTTCCCCGATGAAGACCTGCGCAAGGCCGTGCGCGATGGCCGGCGCAAGGAATTCGACGCCTTCACCGGATTCTCCGGTGAGGATATTCCCGATCCCAACGAATACGCCACGTTTACCGCGTCCATTCCCGTGAGGGATCGCGAACGCGGCGACGCGCGCCGGACGCTCGTTCGTGAATTGATCGCGGCGCGGCAGAAGCACGTCGCCCCGCATATCGAGCAGGCGCGCAGCTTGGGGGCCGAAGCGGCGGGCGAGTGCGCCTTCATCGCGCGCTGGTCGTTGGGCGGGTCGTCGCTCACGTTGTTCGTCAATTTCGCCGACATCGACGTCACCCTCGTGAAGCCACCATCGCCGTCCGCGGCCTGGTTGCATGGCGATGCCGCCGATATCGCATCCGTTTCGCGCGGCTTGCTTCCCGCCCGCCGTACGCTCGCCTGCCTGGAGTCCTGATTCGTGAACGAGCCCCTCGATGACCGCCTCGCGTTACTGGCCGAGCAGGCCGGAATCGACGTGAACTGGCGCGACGCACTCGACCGGCCGCAATCGACGCCGGCGCGCACGGTGCGCTCGGTCTTGCAGGCCCTGGGGTTGCCGGCGGACAACGCGGACGATGTCGAGGCGAGCTTGCGGCGCATGGAGGAAGAGCGGAGCGGCCGGCAGCCACCGAGGCTGCTTACCGCCGACGCGGGTGGACAGGTCGAGCTACCGGTGGCGGCGCGCGGCCGGTCGTGGAAGATCGTGACGGACGAAGGCGGCCGGGTCAGCGAGGGCGCCTTGCCATCCGGCGAGCGGTTTGTCGGTGCGCCGGCCATGCCCGGTTACTACACGTTACTGCTCGACGAGGAGCCGGTCACGCTCGCTGTCGCGCCACCGCGCGCTTTCGGCATCGGCGACATCGCCTCCGCTAACCGGCCTTGGGGTGTCGCGGTGCAGATGTCCAGCTTGCGCCGGCCCGGCGACGGCGGCATCGGTGATTTCACGGCACTGGAACTCTGTGCGAAGGCCGCCGCGGAAAAGGGTGCGGATGCCCTGGCGATCAGCCCGCTGCACGCCTTGTTCGCGGCAGCCCCTGAGCGCTACAGCCCGTATGCGCCGTCGAGCCGACTGTTCCTCAATGGCCTGTACATCGATCCGGTGCGGACCAGCGGCGAACAGACCGTGCGCGCGGTGATCGACACGCACAACCTGCGCCAGGAGCTGGCCGAACTCGAATGGCTCGAGTTGATCGACTGGCCACGTGCCGCGCGTGCACGGATGACGATCCTCCGTTCCGTGTTCGAGTGGGCGTCGGTGGATATCGTGCATTCGGAACGCTTCGCCCGGTTCCGGCGCGAACAAGGCGAACCGTTGGAACGCCATGCGCGCTTCGAGGCATTGCATGCCGACTTCACCGCGCATGGAAGAGCGGGCGGCTGGCAGGGCTGGCCGGAAGCGTTCCATGATCCGGCCAGCCCCGACGTGGCGGCCTTCGCCCGCGAGCACGCCCGTGAAGTATCGTTTCACGCGTGGCTGCAATGGCTCGCTACTCAGGGGTTGGAGGGAGCGCAGAAGGCGGCACGCGACGCGGGCATGGCCATCGGCCTGGTGGCCGACCTGGCGGTGGGTGCCGACGCGGGCGGGAGTCATGCGTGGGCCCACCAGAAGGAAGTGCTCAACGGCCTGTCCGTGGGTGCACCACCGGATGCGCTCAACCGGCTGGGCCAGGATTGGGGGCTCACCACGTTCTCGCCGCGCGGCTTGCGCGAGACCGGCTTCAAGGGATTCATCGGCATGCTGCGCGCCGCGCTGGCGCATGCCGGCGGCGTGCGCATCGACCATGTGTTGGGATTGAAGCGCCTGTGGATGGTGCCCCATGGCTCGGGCGCGACCGAGGGCGCTTACGTGCGCTATCCGCTCAGCGACATGTTGCGGTTGATCGCGCTGGAATCGCATGCGCACCGCGCCATCGTCATCGGCGAGGACCTGGGCACCGTACCGGCCGACTTTCGCCAGACGATCGCCGATAAAGGTGTCCTCGGTATTCGCGTGCTCTGGTTCGAGCGCGCCGCGGACGGTGGCTTCATCGCCCCGGCGGACTGGTCCGGCAAGGCCATGGCGACGACCAGCACGCACGACGTGGCGACGGTGGCGGGATGGTGGAGCGGGCGCGACGTGGAGTGGCGCAAACGCACCGGGCTCGACAACCCCGATGTCGACGAGGCGGCGCAGCGTGAGGTTGAGCGGGTGATGCTCTGGCGGGCATTGTTCGCGTCCGGCTCCGCGTGGAACGAGGATGCCCCGCCTGCGCCGGACGATATCTCGCCCGTGGTCGTGGCGGCGGCCCGGCACGTATCGCAAGCACCTGCGCCCCTGGCGATCTTTCCGGTGGAAGACGTGCTCGGCCTGCACGAACAGCCCAACCTTCCCGGTCCCACCGACGCGATCCATCCCAACTGGCGCAGGCGCATGCCCGATTCGTCGTCACGCCTGTTCGATGGCCCGATCGCCCACGCCGTATGCGCCGCGATCGACCAGACCCGGCATCGCGCGTGAGCGCCCCGCGTGCGCTGGCGCGCCTGCAGTTCCACGCGGGCTTCACCCTCGACGATGCGGTCGACGTCGTCGGCTATTACGCGCGCCTCGGCGTGAGCCATCTGTATGCCTCACCGATCCTGCGCGCGCGAGCCGGTTCGACCCATGGCTACGACATCGTCGATTGCCATGAGGTGAATCCGGAGATCGGTGGGGAGGATGCCCTGCGCCGTCTCGTCGCCAGCCTGCGCTCCCGCGGCATGGGGCTGGTCGTCGACATCGTGCCCAA
Source organism: Luteibacter jiangsuensis (assembly GCF_030812295.1). Taxonomy (GTDB): domain Bacteria; phylum Pseudomonadota; class Gammaproteobacteria; order Xanthomonadales; family Rhodanobacteraceae; genus Luteibacter; species Luteibacter jiangsuensis_A. The sequence goes on along the minus strand of NZ_JAUSSK010000001.1, from coordinate 1,066,483 downwards.
CCACATGGGCGTGGGCGTCGAGAATGCGTGGTGGATGGACGTGCTTCGGCATGGACGGGAAAGCCGCTACGCGGGGTATTTCGATATCGAATGGCAGGCGCCCGATCCGTTGTTGAAGGGGCGGCTGCTGTTACCGATCCTCGGCGCGGGTTATGAGCAGACCCTGCGCGATGGCCACGTATGCCTGGCGCGGCGGCGCGACGAATGGATGCTGCGGGTCTATGACGACCACCTGCCGTTGTCGCCAGCCTCCTCGGCGGCACTGGGCGGGGAAGCCCAGGCCATGCACGACCCGGGGACGGGCGAGGGCAGGGCGGCGCTGCATGCGTTGATCGAACGTCAGCACTATCGCCTGGCGTTCTGGAAGCTCGCCAGCGACATGGTCAACTATCGCCGTTTCTTCGACATCAACGAATTGGCGGGCTTGCGCATCGAGCGGACAGCCGTCTTCGAAGACACGCACAAGACCATTTTCCGGCTGTACGCCGAAGGCTTGATCGACGGTGTGCGCTGCGACCACGTCGATGGGTTGGCCGATCCACGACGCTACTGCCGCCAGTTGCGCCACCGGCTCGAGACGCTGCGCATCAGGCGTCCGCCGGAAGCTCCGCGCGGCGCGGCCTACCTGGTGGTGGAGAAGATCCTCGCGCCGGACGAGACCCTGCGCCTCGATTGGCGCACCGATGGCACCACCGGCTATGAATTCATGGATCAGGTGTCGGCCGTGCTGCACGACGAAAACGGTGAGGCGCCGCTGACTGGCCTATGGCGCAAGCTCACGGGCGAGAGCGCGGACTTCGGAACGCAAGCGGTGCGTGCGCGGCGGCAGATACTCGTGGACAGTTTCGAAGCGGAACTGGACCGTACGGCGCGGGCCCTGTTCACCGCGGCGCGTGCCGATATCGTGACGCGGGATGTATCGCTGGCCGCCATTCGCCGCGTGCTGGTGGAACTGCTCGTGCATTTTCCGGTGTACCGCACCTATGCGGGGGGCGCCGGCCGCGACGCCTATGACGAAGCGGTGTTCGCGCGGGCCGTCGAAGGCGCGCTACGTACCATTCGTCTCGAAGACAGCGATTTGCTGCATCTCGTCGCGCGATGGCTCGGTGGCGAGGCGCCGCGCTCTTTGCCGCCGGGCCCGGTGCGCCGCGCACGCGAAAGGGCGCTCGCGATGTTCCAGCAATCCACCTCGCCGGTGGCGGCCAAGGCGGTGGAAGACACCGCCGGCTATCGCTATGGCCGCCTGCTGTCGCGCAACGAGGTGGGCGTCGACGCGGCGAGTCTGGCGATCGCTCCGGAACATTTCCACCGTCACTGCGCGGAACGCGCCGCCACGCTGCCGCACAATCTGTTGGCCACCGCCACCCACGATCACAAACGGGGCGAAGATTTTCGCGCACGCCTGGCCGTGCTCTCCGAAGTGCCTCAACGTTGGATCGTGACAGTGGATCGCTGGCGCTCCCGCCATGCCGGGTTCCGCCAGCGCGCGGAAGGACGGATGGCGCCATCGGCCGCGGATGAGCTGATCCTCTACCAGATGCTGGTCGGCGCATGGCCACACGGGCTGTCGCCGGACGACGTGGACAGCGTGGAGCGCTTCGCCACGCGCATCGCCGCGTGGCAACGCAAGGCCTTGCGCGAAGCGAAGCGCTGGACGCGCTGGACCTCGCCGAACGAGCCGTACGAGGACGCCTGTGAGGATTTCCTGCGCAGCGTGCTGTCGAGCGAATCGGCGGCGGAAGTGGCGGCCTTCGCGAGCTACATCGCCGTCCCCGGGGCGGCCAACGGATTGGCCCAGGCCGTCCTGCGGCTGACGACGCCGGGCGTGCCCGACCTCTATCAGGGCACGGATTACTGGGACTTCAGCCTGGTCGATCCCGACAACCGTCGTCCTGTCGATTTCCTGGCCCGGGCCGTATCCCTCGAACGCGATGCCGCGCCACCGGACTTGTTGCCGGTATGGAGGGATGGCTCGATCAAGCAGGCGGTGATCGCCCGTTTGCTGCGGCTGCGCCAGGCCCATCCCGACCTGTTCGCGCGCGGCAGCTATCGGCCCCTGGCGGCCGAGGGGCCGGCGGCGGGGCATATCGTGGCCTTCGTTCGCGAATGGCGGGGCCAGCGGCTTGCGGTCGCCGTGGCGCGGCATACGGCAGGGTGGCTGGCGGGAGCGGAAACGCCGGCGATTCCCGATGAGCGGTGGGAGGGGACAACGTTGCACTTGCCCGAAGGCCAGTGGACGGGAGTGCTCACCGAGGGCCGGCTGGAAACGGTGGCGACCGGACGGGGGGCTCCGGCCAGCGCCGCGGCGGTGTTCGGCGGCCTGCCGGTCGCTGCCTGGATCTCGCTCCGCGCGTCGTAGGATCGCCGATGATCGGCTCCCACAAGAGCGCCCCGCTACGGACTGACCGGTGGAGGGTTGACCTATCTGGTGGGAGCCGACCCTGTCGGCGAGGGGTGCTTGCCTCAATCTGGCCCGCTGACAAGGTCGGCTCCCCCGGGCGGGGCCCTCAACCTCCCAGTGACCTCACCAGTTCGATGTAGTCGCGCATCGCCTCTTCCCGTGGTACGCCCTTCAGCGCCGCCCAGGCCTCGTACTTCGCGGTGCCCACGAAATCGAAGAAGCCGGGCTTGTCGCCTTGGACGTCGCCCTCGGAGCCCTGTTTGTAAAGGGCATAGATACGCAGGAGGGTGTCGTTATCGGGCCGTTGGCCAAGACGGGTGAGGTCCAGGTAAGCCCGCTCGAACTGGCTCTGGAGGTGGTCGGACATGGAGCGTTTCAACCCGTGGCGCATAGAGGTTGGGGGCTTTTAGCACGGCCCCCGGAGGCTGTCCATGGGCCGGTTTCGGGCAGCCGACGCGATATCATGCGCGTTTCGTGAACGAGGTTGATCCCATGGCCCATCCGGCTGCCGTCCCCGTGCTGACCATCGACGGCCCGTCCGGCTCGGGCAAGGGCACCATCAGCCGCCTGGTGGCCGAACGGCTCGGCTGGCGCCTGCTCGATTCCGGCGCCCTTTATCGCGCCGTGGGCTATGCGGCGGGAGAGGAGGGCATCGACCTCTCCGACGCCGAAGCCGTCACCCGCTGCGCGCAGACCGTGAAGATCCGCTTCCAGGCCAGCCCCGACGGCGGGGAGACCCGGGTGCTGGTGAACGGCCACGACGCCACGGACGAACTACGCACGGAAACGGCAGGGGCGGCGGCCTCGGCCATCGCCGTCATCCCCTCGGTCCGCCAGGCCCTGGTGGACCTCCAGCACGGTTTCCGCAAGGCGCCGGGCCTGGTGGCGGACGGGCGGGACATGGGGACGGTGATTTTCCCCGATGCCGCCCATAAGTTCTTCCTTACGGCCAGCGCCGCCGAACGCGCGAAAAGGCGCTATAAGCAGTTGAAGGATAAGGGCCTGAGCGTTACACTTGCCATTCTCCAACGAGAGATCGAGGCACGTGACGAAAGGGATGCGTCGCGGCCGGTCGCCCCGTTGAAGCCCGCCGAGGGCGCCGTGGTGATCGATACCACCGGCATGCCGATCGAGATGGTGGTGGAAAAAGTATTCGCCGTGGTGCGTCCTTAAGCGCATCCGGCACAACGCCCGCGCACGTTGTGTGCGCGGGATATTGGCAACGGTGCAGGGCGGTTTCCCAACAAGCCTCCCCCATGCGCCCACGACCGGTGGGTCCCCCGTCCGCTTGCGCTCGAGAACCGAGGCAGACGCCGGGTACGACCTTTCATAACCCTGGAATCAACATGACTGAAAGTTTTGCCGAACTGTTTGAACAGAGCCAGCAGGCCATTTCCAAGCTGAAGCCCGGCTCCATCGTCACCGGTATCGTTGTGGAAATCCGCAACGACGTGGTGGTGATCAACGCCGGCCTGAAGAGCGAAGGCATCGTCCCCATCGAGCAGTTCAAGGACGAGTCCGGCGCGCTGGAAGTGGAAGTGGGCGACGAGGTCAAGGTCGCGCTCGACGCGCTCGAAGACGGCTTCGGCGAGACCAAGCTCTCCCGTGAGAAGGCCAAGCGTTCGATGGTGTGGGACGACCTCGAGCAGGCGTTCGACAAGGAAGAGACCATCACCGGCAAGATCTCCGGCAAGGTCAAGGGCGGCTTCACGGTCGACATCAAGGACGTCCGCGCATTCCTGCCGGGCTCCCTGGTCGACGTGCGTCCGGTTCGCGACCCGGTCTACCTCGAGGGCAAGGATCTCGAGTTCAAGATCATCAAGCTCGATCGCAAGCGCAACAACGTCGTCGTCAGCCGCCGTGCGGTTGTCGAGACGGAGTTCTCGGAAGAGCGCGAGAAGCTGCTCGAACGCCTGACGGAAGGCGCGGTCGTGAAGGGTGTGGTGAAGAACCTCACCGATTACGGCGCGTTCGTCGACCTCGGCGGCATCGACGGCCTGCTGCACATCACCGATATGGCGTGGAAGCGCGTGCGTCACCCGTCCGAAGTCGTCAACGTCGGCGACGAGCTGGACGTCCGCGTGCTCAAGTACGACCGCGAGCGCAACCGCGTGTCGCTCGGCCTCAAGCAGCTCGGCGACGACCCGTGGGTCGCCATCGCCCGCCGCTATCCGGTCGGCAGCCGCCTGTTCGGCAAGGTCTCCAACGTCACCGATTACGGCTGCTTCGTCGAGATCGAGCCGGGCGTCGAAGGCCTCGTGCACGTCTCCGAAATGGACTGGACCAACAAGAACGTCAATCCGGCCAAGGTCGTGCAGGTCGGCGACGAGACGGAAGTCATGGTCCTCGACGTGGATGAAGAGCGTCGCCGCATCTCCCTCGGTATCAAGCAGACCCGCTCGAACCCGTGGGAAGCGTTCGCCGCCATGCACAAGAAGGGCGACAAGGTGTCCGGCCAGATCAAGTCGATCACCGACTTCGGCATCTTCATTGGCCTGGAAGGCGGCATCGACGGTCTCGTCCACCTGTCCGATATCTCGTGGCAGGCATCGGGTGAAGACCTCGTGCGCAACTTCAAGAAGGGCGACGAAGTCGAGGCCGTGGTCCTGGCCGTCGATCCGGAGCGTGAGCGCATCTCCCTCGGCATCAAGCAGATGGAGCAGGATCCGTTCGGTCAGTTCATGGCCACGAATCCGCGTGGCACGGTCCTGACCGGTACGGTCCGTGAAGTCGACGCCAAGGGTGCGGTCGTGGATCTCGGCGAAGGCGTCGAGGGCTACATCCGCGCGAACGATATCGCCAAGGAGCGCGTGGACGATGCCACGCAGTACCTGAAGGTCGGCGATGCGGTCGAGGCGAAGTTCACCGGCATGGATCGCAAGGGCCGTCAGCTCCAGCTGTCGATCCGTGCGAAGGACGAGGAAGATCTGGCCGATACCATGGCCGACTACCAGTCCGCTGCTGGTGGCACGACCAAGCTCGGCGCGCTCCTCAAGGAGCAGATGAACAAGGCCGACTAACCGTCGGGCGAGGGGCGGCCGTGCCGCCCCTCGCTGTTGTTTGACAGATTTGCGTCAGCTTCGAGAACCACCAGGGGACCCATGACAAAGTCGGAACTGATCGAGGCGCTGGCGCGGCGCCAGACCCACCTTGCCTTCAGCGACGTGGAACTTGCCGTCAAGAGTGTGCTCGAGCAGATGAGCCACGCCTTGTCCACGGGTGAACGTATCGAGATCCGCGGCTTCGGCAGCTTTGCATTGCACTTCCGCCCACCGCGCATGGGGCGTAACCCCAAGACCGGCGAAGCGGTAGCTCTGCCGGGCAAGCACGTACCTCATTTCAAACCCGGCAAGGAATTACGCGAACGCGTAAACCTTATCGAGGAAACCGACGCCGCGCAGTGACGCGGCGTTTTTTTTGGGCGCTTCGCCAGCTCGGCTTTCGCCCTCGCGTGGGGGTGTGCGGAGCAGAGCCGTCGCGCCGAGGGCGGCGCCCGGCAGCTCCCCCGCCAGGCACACGACGAACGCGAGGGCGAAGCCGAGCCCGTCAAAGATATACATGGCAACCAAGCGCCTCATCCCAGGCACCCAGTCCTGAACGTGCCGCCGAAGCTGTATGAAAAGCCAACCGCACCGCACCATGTTATTCAGGATTCGGGTAGAGTCCCCGGATGCGTCTGCTAGCCATCATCTTTCTCTTGCTGTTCATCGCCGCCGGAATCGTCTTCGGCGCGCTGAATGCCGACCTGGTGCCGTTCGACCTCGGCGTCGCCCAGCTGTCCCTGCCCAAGGGAGGGGCGATGCTGGTGGCCGTGCTGGTGGGATGGATCCTAGGCGGGATCACCGCGTGGCTGGGAACCTCGTTCGCCCATCGAAGGCACCGGCGCAGCCGCGGCGAACGCAAGGCGGACAACGCGACGGCCGCATGAATCCGATCTGGTTGTTGGCGCTCGTTCCCCCGTTGGCCTTTGCCTGCGGTTGGTGGCTCGGCCGGAGGAGCCATGCGAGGCGTTCCGGAGAGCGGGTCAACGAGCTTTCCTCCGATTACTTTCGTGGCCTGAACTACCTGCTGAACGAAGAGCAGGACAAGGCGCTCGAGGTGTTCCTGCGCCTTGCCGAGTACAACCGCGACACGGTCGAGACCCATCTTGCCCTGGGCAATCTCTTCCGCAAACGCGGTGAGGTCGACCGCGCCATCCGTCTGCACCAGCACCTGGTCTCGCGCCAGGGACTGTCCGACGAAATGAAGACGGTGGCCTTGCTCGAACTGGGCGAGGACTACATGCGGGCCGGCCTGCTCGACCGGGCCGAAACGCTGTTCTCCGACCTCGTGGCCATGGATGCGCTGGCACCCTCGGCATTGCGTCACCTCATCGCGATTTACCAGCACGAGCGCGAGTGGCACAAGGCCATCGATCATGCGCGCCGGCTGGAGACCATGACCGGTGAGGACGAGTCGGCGATGATCGCCCAGTTCTATTGCGAACTCGCCGAGCAGTCGCGCCAGCACGGGGCGCGTACCGAGGCACGTGAGTACGTCAAGGAAGCCTTCGCGTGCCAGCAGGACTGCGTCCGCGCGCACATGATCGCCGGTCGTCTTTCCTCGGAGGACGACGAACTCGAGCCGGCGATCGCCTCGTACGAAGCCGCCATCGCGGCGGATATCGCCTTCGTTCCCGAGATACTGCCCCCGCTGCTCAACTGCTATGCGCGCTCGCAGCAGATGGACCGCGCGGAGGCCTTCCTGCGCGAGATCATGGAGCGTTACCACGGCATATCGCCCGTGCTGGCGCTGACCCGGCTTTACGAGGGCAGGGACGGCGAACGCACGGCCATCGATTTCCTCACCGGGCAGCTGCGCAAGCGTCCGTCGGTGCGCGGCCTGATGGCGCTGATCGACGCGACGATGGACAAGGTCTCCGGCGAGGCCCGCGAGAACTACCTCATCCTGCGCGACCTGACACGCAAGCTGCTCGAAGGGCAGGCGATGTACCGGTGCAGCCGCTGTGGCTTCGGTGCCAAGGCGCACCATTGGCAGTGCCCGAGCTGCAAGAGCTGGGGCACGGTCCGCCCCATCCATGGCGTCGCGAACGAATGAGGTTCACTGTAGCAAGCACCGGCTCCTTGCTGATCGGCTGCGCCCTGGTCGCCTTCCTTGTTTCCTTCGCCAGCGTGCGCGTGGCCATCGCTTACGCGCATCGTCGCGGCATGCTCGATGCGCCGGGACGGCGCCGTTCGCATACGCTTCCCACCCCCCGGGGCGGCGGCATCGGCATCGTCGCCGGTGCGCTGGCCGGCATGCCGGCGGCCTTGCTGCTCCTGCCGGGCTCTCCCGGGGCGGTCACGGCCGGTGCCTTCACCATGGCGGTGATCGCGGTGGCCGCGATCGGCTGGCTGGACGACCATGGGTCGTTGCCGATCAAGCCGCGCCTGATGATCCAGCTGGCCGCCACCCTCCTGTTCTGCCTCGCGCTGGCGACAGGTACCGCCAGCCTGCTTTGGTCCTTGCCCCTGCTGGTGGCCGGCGTCTGGTGCATCAACCTGCACAATTTCATGGACGGGATCGACGGCCTGGCCGCCCAGCAGGCGATATTCTTCGGGGCAGCCTCGGCGGCCCTCGCCTGGGCCGCCGGCAATCCGGCCATCGCCGGTGCCGCCCTTGCCCTGGCCTCGGCAGCGACGGGCTTCTGGTGGTTCAACCGCTCCCCGGCCCGGATCTTCATGGGCGACGTGGGCAGCGGCACCGTCGGCCTCATGGTTTTTGCGATTTCCGCGACGTTATGGGTTTTTCGCACGAATTTGCTCTGGCCGGCGTTGATTTTCTCTTCCGCCTTCGTCATCGACGCGACCTTGACGTTGCTCGTGCGAATGCTGCGCGGTGCGCGCTGGTACACTCCGCACCGCGAACACCTTTACCAGTGGCTCGTGAGGCGAGGGGCGTCACATCGGAAGGTAGCCACCGGCTACTTCGCATGGAACGTGCTCGTCTGTGTTCCCGTCGCATGGATCGCGTTCCGCTCGCCAGCGGCGGCGCCCCTGTGCATGGGGGCGGTGTACCTGTTCGGAGCAGCGGTCTGGCGTACTGGCAAGCGAACCTGCTTGCGTCGAAGGGAGCGACATGTTTCTGCGTAAGTTCATCGGCATCATCCACCCTCGCACGGCGGTCGTCGCGCACGACCTGGCCATGGCGGCGCTCGCCTGGTGGACCGCGAAGGCCCTGCGCTATGCCTTGATGCCCGACCTCGCGCCGGTCACGTACCTGCCGATGGAGTTTCCCATCGTGCTGCTGGTGCAAGGCGCGGTGTTCAACTGGACTGGCCTTTACAAGGGTGTCTGGCGGTTCGCCAGCCTGCCCGACCTGTGGAACATCATCCGCGCGACGGTGATCGGTGCGCTGATCATCGGCCTGGCCATGGTCATGTACGCGCGCCTGGATGGCGTGCCCCGCTCGGTGCTGCTGGTGTACCCGGTGGTGCTGGTGGTGCTGCTCGGGCTGCCTCGGCTCAGCTACCGTTTCTGGAAGGACAGCCGCATCGACCTGTTCCAGTCGGCGCCGACCAAGCGCGTGCTCATCGTGGGCGCCGACCGGGCGGGCGAGGCATTGTCCCGCGACCTTCGCCGCGACAGCCGTTACAGCGTCATCGGCTTCGTCGACGACAACCTCGCGCTGCGCGGTGCGCAGATCGGCGGCATCCCCGTCCTCGGCACGGTGGACCAGCTGGCCGAGTTGTCGAAGGCCGTGGCGGTACAGATGCTGCTGATCGCGGTGCCCGGAGCGACCACGGCGCAGATGCGCCGGATCGTGGCGTTCTGCGAGAGCACGGGCTTGCCGTTCCGTACCGTGCCGCGCCTCGAGGATGTGGTCGCGGGGCGTGCGCAGTTCAACGAGATCAAGGAAGTGGCCATCGAGGACCTGCTCGGACGCGATGCGGTGGAGCTGGATTGGACGGCCATTCGCGAGAACATCAGCGGCCGGCGCGTGCTCGTGACCGGTGGCGGCGGCTCGATCGGCTCGGAACTGTGCCGTCAGGTGGCTCGCCTGGGCGCCAGCTCGCTCACCGTCGTCGAGATGTCCGAGTACAACCTGTACCGCATCGGCCAGGAGCTGACCTCGGCCTATCCGGAGTTGATCTTCAACGGCGTGCTGGCCGACGCGCGCGACGCCACCGCGGTCAATCGCCTGTTCGAGGAAACCCAGCCGCAGATCGTCTTCCATGCCGCGGCGTACAAGCATGTGCCGATGCTACAGGGCCAGCTCCGCGAGGCCTTCCGCAACAACGTGCTCGGCACGCGCATCGTCGCCGATGCCGCGGTGCGCTGCGGTGCGGAATCGTTCGTGCTGATCTCCACCGACAAGGCGGTGAACCCGACCTCGGTGATGGGCGCATGCAAGCGCATGGCCGAGATCTGGTGCCAGAACCTCGCAGCGCATACTTCGACACGTTTTATCACCGTCCGCTTCGGTAACGTACTGGACTCCGCCGGTTCGGTGGTCCCGCTGTTCCGCAGGCAGATTCGCCAGGGCGGCCCGGTGACGATCACGCACCCGGAGATCTCGCGCTACTTCATGACCATTCCCGAGGCCTGCCAGCTGATCCTGCAGGCAGCCAGCCTTGGCAAGGGTGGTGAAATTTTCGCGCTCGACATGGGCGATCCCGTGAAGATCCGCGACCTCGCCGAGCAGATGATCCGTCTGGCAGGCAAGCGTCCCGGTTCCGACATACAGATCGTCTATACCGGGCTGCGTTCGGGCGAGAAATTGTTCGAGGAACTGTTCCACCCATTGGAGAATTACACCAGCACGACCCACGCGAAGATCTTCCAGGCACAGCACCGCCAGGTTTCGTGGGAAATGTTGCAGATACAGCTGGCACGCGCCGAGGAAGCCGTGGCCGTGTTCGATGAAGAAATCCTGCGCCGGTGCGTGTCGCAGCTGCTGCCTTCCTTCCGCTGGAGCGAGCCGCAGACCGACAACGTGCTGCCGCTACGCCGAAACGAAAGTGGAGACAACGCATGACCCAACCCCTGCGCAAGGTCGTATTTCCCGTCGCCGGTCTCGGTACGCGCTTCCTTCCCGCGACCAAGGTGGTGGCCAAGGAAATGCTTCCCGTGCTCGACCGTCCGCTGATCCAGTACGCAGTGGATGAAGCCGTCGACGCGGGTGCCGATACGCTGGTGTTCGTCACCAACCGCTACAAGCATGCGATCGCCGATTATTTCGACAAGGCCTACGAGCTGGAAGAGAAGCTCGCGGAGAAGAACAAGGAAGAACTGCTGTCGATCCTGCGCGGCATCCTGCCGCGTCACGTTCGCTGCGTGTTCGTCACCCAGCCGGAAGCCCTCGGCCTCGGCGATGCCGTGCTGCGCGCCGCACCCGTGGTAGGCAACGAGCGCTTCGGCGTGATGCTGCCGGACGACCTGATCTGGACCAAGGGCAAGGGCGCGTTGCGCCAGATGGCCGAAGTGGCCGACGCCAACGACGCCGGTGTCATCGCCGTCGAGGAAGTGCCTGAGAACGACACCGACAAGTACGGCATCGTCGATACCAGCGAACAGCTCAGCGATCGCGCATCGGTGATCACCCACATGGTGGAGAAGCCGAAGCCCGCGGATGCGCCGTCGAACCTCGCCGTCGTCGGCCGCTACGTGCTGCCCAGCGAGATCTTCGAATACCTGCGCAATACCAAGGAAGGCGCCGGCGGCGAGATCCAGCTCACCGATGCCATCGAGAACCTGCTCAAGGACAAGGGCAAGGTGCTGGCCTACCGTTTCGAGGGCACGCGCTTCGATTGCGGCAACAAGGCTGGCCTGGTCCGCGCCACCATGGCGATGGCGCTGGAAGATCCGAAGCTCGCACCGATCGTGCGCGAGTTCGCCAACAAGGCGTAGTCGCTATCGCCGACAGGGGCGGTTCCCACAACGGAAGTGGCTCCCGTGTGAGTACCGTTACCTTGTCGGCAAGGTCGGCAGGAACTTCGGGCGACGGAAGGCGTTGGCCTTCCGCTCCACGCCGTAGGCGATCGCGATCAAGGTCGGCTCGCTCCATTTCGCACCGAAGAACACCACCCCGACCGGCAGTTCGTGCGCGAATTCCACCGGGAGCGTGATCGAGGGGTAACCGGCGATCGCGGCCGGGGCGGACACGCCGCCGACGGTCGGGTCGCCGCTCACCACGTGGTCGCCCAGCACCAGGTCATTGACGAAGGCGGGACCCCAACTCGGCGCGAGCAAGGCGTCGAGATGGTCTTTCGCCAGCGCCGCGTCGATGCCTTCCGGGCCCGCCAACCGCTTGTTGGTGTCGCGCATTTCGATGTATTTCGGGTCGTCCAGGCCACCCTTGGCCTGCGCGGCAAGGAACAGTTCCTGGCCGAACCAAGGCATTTCCCTCGCCGCCTCGCGCTGGTTGAAGGCGATGAGGTCGGCCAGCGTCTTCATCGGCTGGTCCGGCCGCGTGGCAAGGTAGGCCTGGATGTCGTGCTTGAACTCGAACAGCAGCACGTTCAGTTCGTTGTCGCTCAACTCCTTAAGGTGCGGAATCTCCACCGGGTCGATCACCGTCGCGCCTTGTGCCTTCAGCAGGGCGATGGTGGTTTCCAATGCATGGTCCGCGTTCGGTTCGATGCCCGCCAACTGGCGCACCACGCCGATGCGCTTGCCGCGCAGCGCGTCCGGGTCGAGGAATTTCGTGTAGTCGGTGGCGTGCTTGTCCGCCTCGGCCGTGGCTGGATCGCGGGGGTCGCTGCCCGCGATGGCGCCAAGCACGGTCGCCGCGTCCGCCACGCTGCGCGCCATCGGGCCCGCCGTGTCCTGGCTGTGCGAGATGGGAATGATGCCGGCACGGCTCACCAGCCCTACCGTCGGCTTGATGCCGACCAGGCCGGTCATGGCGGCGGGGCAGATGATCGAGCCATCGGTTTCGCTGCCGATCGCCACGGTGGCGAGGCCCGCGGCCACGGCGGCGCCCGAACCGGCACTGGAGCCACAGGCATTGCGGTCGAGCACATAGGGATTGACCGTGAGGCCGCCACGTCCGGTCCAGCCGCTGGTGGCGTGGTTGGAGCGCATGTTCGCCCATTCGCTGAGGTTGGTCTTGCCCAGGATCACGGCACCCGCCTTGCGCAAGCGAGCGGCGACGCCCGAGTCGCGCGGCGCGGGCTTGCCCACGAGCGCCAGCGAGCCCGCGGTCGTCATCATGCGGTCGCCCGTGTCGATGTTGTCCTTCAGCAATATCGGGATACCCGCCAGCGGCCCGCTCTTGCCGCTCTTGCGGGCGATGGCGAGCGCGTCGGGATTGGTCTCGAGTATCGAATTGACGGTCGGGCCGGCCTGGTCGATCGTCGCGATGCGCTCGATGAAGAGCCGGGTGAGACCCTCGGGCGTGAGGGCCCCTGAAGCGTAGGCCTGGCGTACGGTGGCGATCGAGGCGAAGGCGTCGTCTTCGCCCGCATCGCGGGCGAGGGCCGCGCCACCGGCAAGCATCAATGCGAGGGCGGCGGCGAGGGCGGCCGGTTTTGACCATACATGCTGCATGTGGTGTTTCCCTTGGCGGTGGGACGGCGGGTCGCCTCAATCTTACCCGGGCGACGCACCGCTATACTGTGCGGATGCCATACCCGCCTGCCAGCCGACGGGTATGGTCCACGTTTACCAGGGAGTGTCATATGCGCTGTCTCGTACGCCGGCTCGCCATCATGGCTGCCGTGCTCTGCGCCGCACCGGTGATGGCCAGCGACCCGCCGGTCGTACCCGACACCCTGGTTCAGCGCATCGCCGCCTGCACGAGTTGCCACGGTGAACATGGCGAAGGTGGTGACAACGGCTTCAATCCACGCCTGGCAGGCAAGCCCGCAGGCTACCTGCACCGCCAGATGCAGGACTTCCAGCGTGGCCTGCGCCATTACGACATCATGGAATACACGGTCGCACCGCTGACCGACGGATACATGCGCGAGATCGCCGAGTACTTCGCCATGCAGGAGGTGCCTTACGCGCGGCACCCGGTGCCGGCGACGACGGCCGCGGCGATGGCGCGCGGTGAGCAGCTGACCACGAAGGGCGACCCGTCCCGTGGTGTTCCTGCCTGCATGGCTTGCCACGGACCGAACCTGACCGGCGTGCAGCCAGACATTCCCGGGCTGGTCGGCTTGCCTTACGACTACATCAGCGCGCAGTTGGGATCATGGCGAACCAATACGCGCCGTACCGTCGAACCCGATTGCATGGCGACCATCGTCAGCCGCTTGAGCGACGCCGACATCAGTGCGGTATCCGCCTGGCTGGCACAGCGTCCTGTTCCCGCCGATGCGCATGCGGAGCCCGCCGGAAGCGTGAAGCCTCCGCTGCGTTGCGGCGTACTGGGAGGCTGATCCATGACGACGATATCCCGCCTCCTCGTGCTGTTCTCGCTGGTCCTGGCCAGTACCGTCACCTTCGCCGACGACGTCGTGCAGCGCGGCCAATACCTCGCCACGGCCGGCGATTGCGCCGCCTGCCACACCGCGCGCAACGGCCAGCCTTTCGCGGGCGGCCGCGTGGTACCCACGCCGTTCGGCGCCATTCCCGCCCCGAACCTGACGCCCGATCGCGATACCGGACTCGGTGCGTGGAGCGCCGACGACTTCTACCGTGCCATGCACTCGGGCGAGGGCCACGATGGGACCTCGCTGTATCCGGCGTTTCCCTTCACCTCGTATACGAAAGTCACGCGAGCCGATACGGACGCGATCTTCGCCTATCTCAAGACCCTGCCCGCCGTGAGGCGTGCGAACACGGACGACACGCTGCGCTGGCCCTACAGCATGCGTTCGTTGATGGGCCCGTGGCGCACCCTGTACTTCAGTGAAGGCGAGTTCCAGCCGGACGCCGGGCGTTCCGCGGCATGGAACAGGGGGGCGTACCTCGTCCAGGGGCTCGGCCATTGCAATGAATGCCACGCGCGCCGCAACAGCTTCGGCGCGATGGTCGACGATCCCTTCCTCGCCGGAGGCATCGTGCCCGTGCAGAACTGGTACGCGCCCGACCTGTCGATGGGTGCCGGCGGTGGCCTCGCAGGATGGACCGAAGCCGACGTCGTCGCCTTGTTGAAGACCGGGCGCTCGCTCAAGGGCGCGGCCATCGGCCCCATGGCCGAGGTGGTGATGCGCAGCACGCAGCACCTGAGCGATGGCGACCTCGCTGCCATGGCCACCTACCTCAAGTCGTTGCCCGCGCGCGATCCGCCGCGCATGCGTGAATCGGGCGCCGACGCGCGCGATCTCGCCCTGAAGGGACGCACGGTCTACGCGGAACAGTGCGCGGATTGTCACGCCGCCGACGGACGCGGCAAGGGTGAGGCGTATCCGCCACTCGATGGCAATGGCTCGGTGACCGACCCCACCGGCATCAACGCGATACGCATCGTGCTCACGGGCGGATTCGCCCCGGCCACGGCGGCGAATCCGCGACCGTACTCGATGCCGCCGTTCTCGCAGAAACTCAGCGATGACGACGCGGCCGCGGTGGTGACCTATATCCGGCAGGCCTGGTCGAACAAGGCTCCCTCGGTGTCGCCAAACGATGTCCGTGCCTATCGTTCGGTCCCGGGCGGCTGAGCGGCGACGAAATCCGCCAGCGCCTGCCATACGCGGATGTCCCATGATCGCCTTGCCTGGCCGGAAGGCGAGGGCAGCACGAAGGCGGGAATGCCTGCGAACGGTACCGGCTGCAACCCATAGGTGGCGCCCTTGCCGAGCGCCGATAGCCCCGCGTGCTTGCTGGTGAATGCGATCACCTGCGGCGCGTAATGTTCGATCTTGCTGCGCAGGGCGGCGACATCGAAGGCATCGATCGGAAGCTCGGCGTCGTTGCCGTAGTGGAACTTCGAAAGATCGGTCAGACCGATGCCGAATTCCGGTAGCGAGGGATATTCCGCCGGAGCGAGCAGGCGGGGCGTCAGGCCCACGGTGAAGAGCGTGCGCCAGAACATGTTGCCGGGATGGGCGTAGTAGGTGCGCTCCCGTGCCGAACGTGTCCCGGCGGCGGTACCGCAGATGACCAGACGCAGCCCTGGTTGCAGCAGGTCTGGCAGGACGAAGGCTTCGGTGGTGAGGCGGGTGGCCATGGCCTCACTTTACCTCGCCCCTGCTGCGTCACAACAAAACGTGGACATCGTCCGTTCCAGGGTAGGGGCCCATGAACCCTTCCGAGTGGATGCCTGATCTTGCGCATCCGTGGACGCGTTTCGCGTTCGCCCGCGATGGTGGTGATCGTGGTGCTAGGCATCGGCGTGGCCCTGATGGCATGTCCCTCCGTGCGGAATTGGAGCGCCTGTGCAAGGCGTCCCCGGAATGGGACGGGCGGGTCTGTGCCCTGCAGGTGGTGGATGCCAACGACAAGGCGATGCAGCGACGCGCGTTGGTGAGTTCGCCGAACTCCGGCAAGTCGTGGGACTTGCGCTGCAAGGTTCGCGAAGGATTGATCGACTATGTAAGGCGGGAGTTCCCGGACTTCCTTCCGCGTGTCCGCGGGGAGGTGGTGAGCGATGTCCGCATGGCCGACGCCGGCACGCCTGTCCTCGGACATCGGATGACGTCCACGCGACGCTGGATGCCTATGGGATATCGCGACAAGCGATGTCCTCTCGGGGCGTGCTAGCGTCATGCCGGAAACCGATCCCTGTCTTCGAGAGGATAGCCCCATGTCAGAGAATGAACACCCCAGCGAGCACGCGGCGCGCCGCTGGTTCGCCAAGAGCCTGTCGGATCTCGGCCACGCCGAACAACGGATACTCGACCGTCTGGTCCAGCGCAAGTTGTTGGCCGAGGATGTCAACGAGGTCTTCAGTTCGGACCTGACCTACGGCCAGCGGTTGGCGGACAAGGTCTCGCGTTTCGGCGGCTCGTGGACCTTCATCATCATTTTCGCGATCGTGCTGGCCCTGTGGACTGGCCTGAATTCCTATCTTCTGCACCGGCCCTTCGACCCTTACCCGTACATCTTCCTCAACCTGCTGCTGTCGATGCTCGCCGCCATCCAGGCACCGGTCATCATGATGAGCCAGAACCGCCAGGCCGCGAAGGACCGCCTCGATGCAGCGAACGACTACAAGGTGAACCTGCGGGCCGAGATCGAGATCATGGGCTTGCACGACAAGCTCGACCAGATGCGCAGCGACCAGCTCGAACGCATGCTGGCGAAGCAGCAGGAACAGATCGACCTTTTGTTGAAGCTGGTCGGCAGAGCGCCAGGGTGAGGCGAGCACCCATCGCCGACAAGGTCGGCTCCCACCAGGCAGCGGCAAGGTCGCCGGGCAGGGAGGAGTGGGGTGGGAGCCGACCCTGTCGGCGATCCGCGCGGCAGCGCAGCCCATCAACGAGAAGGCCCGGCTATTCGCCGGGCCTTCTCTTCAACGCACGAGGAACAGCGCTTAACCCCCGCGCGATGCCTTCTTGCGGTCGTTTTCCGTCAGGTGCTTCTTGCGCATGCGGATTTCCTTCGGCGTCACCTCGACGAGCTCGTCGTCGTCGATGAAGTCCAGCGCCTGCTCCAGCGTGAACTTCGTGGGCGGGGTCAGCTGGATGGCGTCGTCCTTGCCCGAGGCGCGCATGTTGGTCAGCGGCTTCGGCTTGATCGCGTTGACCGTGAGGTCGTTGTCCTTCGCGTGGATGCCGATCAGCTGGCCTTCGTACACGGAGTCGCCCTCGGCGGCGAACAGCTTGCCGCGTTCCTGGAGGGGGCCGAGCGAGTAGGCCGGGGTGGTACCCGCGGCGTTGGCGATCATGACACCGTTCTGGCGCTTCGCGATCGGAGCCGGCGTGTACGGACCGTAATGCTTGAACACATGGAACAGCAGGCCCGAGCCCTGAGTCAGCGTCTTGAACTGGTTCTGGAAGCCGATCAGGCCGCGAGCCGGAATTTCATACTCGAGGCGGACGCGACCGTTGCCGTCCGACACCATGTTCTTCAACTCACCCTTGCGGATGCCCAGGCGCTCCATGACGCCACCCTGGTGGATTTCCTCGACGTCGATCACCAACTCCTCGATCGGCTCCATCTTCTGGCCGTCGATTTCCTTGATGATGACTTCCGGACGCGACACGGCCAGCTCGTAGCCTTCGCGACGCATGTTCTCGATCAGCACCGAGAGGTGCAGCTCGCCGCGGCCCGAGACCAGGAACTTGTCGGCGTCGGAGCCGTCTTCCACGCGGAGGGCGACGTTGTGCACCTTTTCGCGGTCGAGGCGCTCGCGCAGCTGGCGGCTGGTGAGGAACTTGCCGCCGGAGAGATCCTTGTTGCCGACGAAGGGCGAGTTGTTGACCTGGAAGGTCATGCTGATCATCGGCTCGTCGACGCTGAGCGGCGGCAGCGCTTCCGGCACGTCGGGCGAGGTGACCGTATCGGAAATGGTCAGGTCGGGGATGCCCGAGATGGCGACGATGTCGCCCGCTTCGGCGGAATCCTGCTCGATGCGCTCGAGGCCGAGGAAGCCCAGCACCTGGACGACCTTGCCCTGGCGCTTCTTGCCTTCGCGGTCGATCACGGCGACCTGCATACCCTTGCGCAGGGTGCCGCGCTGGATGCGGCCGATGCCGATGACGCCGACGAAGTTGTTGTAGTCCAGCTGGCTGATGCGCATCTGGAAGGCGCCATCGGGATCGACGTCCGGCTTCGGCGCGTGCTGCATGATCGCTTCGTACAGCGGGGTCATGTCGCCTTCGCGGACGTTCTCGTCGAGCGACGCGTAACCGTTCAGCGCGGAGGCGTAGACGATCGGGAAGTCCATCTGCTCATCGGTCGCGCCGAGTTTCGCGAAGAGGTCCCACACCTGCTCGACGACCCACTCCGGACGGGCGCCCGGGCGGTCGACCTTGTTGACGACGACGATCGGCTTGAAGCCCATCGCGAACGCCTTCTGGGTGACGAAGCGCGTCTGCGGCATCGGGCCATCCATCGCGTCGACGAGGATCAGCACCGTATCGACCATCGACAGCACGCGCTCGACCTCGCCGCCGAAGTCGGCGTGTCCCGGGGTGTCGACGATGTTGATGCGGTTCTTGACGCCCTTCTTCTTGTCTTCCCAGGTGATCGCGGTGTTCTTGGCGAGGATCGTGATGCCACGTTCCTTTTCCTGGTCGTTCGAATCCATCACGCGCTCGGCCAGCACGGTACGCTCGTTGAGCGTGCCCGACTGCTTCAGAAGCTGATCGACGAGGGTGGTCTTGCCATGGTCGACGTGAGCGACGATGGCGATATTGCGCAGGTTTTCGATCGACATGCGTTATGCGCCGGCAGTGGGCCGGATCGCCTCTTTGGTTTGGGAAGCCGCCGATTATAAAGGAAAAGCGTGGCGTCCGCATGACTTGTGAGCATGCCCCCGCGGGACGCGGCCGCCGTCAGCGGCCGCCCATGCCGTCAGGGCAGCAATGGCTCGTCCCGGCAGTTCGCCGGCAGGTATTTGGCATCCACGCCCTCGCCGGAGCAGCCCCACGAGACCGCGTTCCCCTCGACCCGAGGCGTAAGCACCAGCGTGGCGGAATCCAGCCGCGCGTCGGTCTTGTGCGGCGGCGTGGCGTCCATGGTGACGACGATCTCGCCACCGGGTCCCACTTCGACCGAGCCGGCGTACTCGTTGCCGAGGCTTTCCGGCGCACCCAGGCCGGCGGCCTTGTTGCTGGCCGGGAACTTGCCCGTGCTCTGCCGGTGCTCCGCCACCGCGACTTTCACGGCATCCGCCGCGGCAAGCGCCCCACTGACCTGGCTGCGCAGCATGTAGTTCTGGTACTGCGGCACGGCGATAGCCGCCACGATGGCCGTGCCGGCCACGATTCCCATGCCGCCCACCGAGCCGACCAGCTCGACGGGGCTTTGCTCGTAGGTGAACGAGATCGCAAGCGTTTCCGGATCGACCTCCACCGCCGCGCCGATCACGCCCTTCTCCGGGAGGTTCAGGGTATGCGCGGAGGGCAGGCGGCTGATGTCCACATCCGCGCCCGAGGCGGCACCGAGGAACTGCAGGATCTGCAGGTAGCTGTAATAAGCCTCGCGCTGAGCATCGCGGCTGGTGGCGGTATAGCCGACGAGGGTCCGGTTGCCGGGATAGGCGCGCGCCTTGAACCAGTCGTCGAGCGAGGTGTCCGGTTTGGCCGCGGCGCGGTCGGACAGTGCCTGGGGCACCTTCGCCATGACGATCCAGTCGCCGTCCTCCACCCAGTACGAGCGACCACCGAGGCGCCCGGTGAGGGCCATCAGCGGTTTCAGCGTCGGATCGGCGTCGGCCGGCATGTCTTCCGTGCCCGGTCCTGGCATGTACAGCCAGTGCACCTCGGTGCCGTCGACCGTCGACACGCCGGTCTTCCATCCCTTCGCGGCGAGGGAGTCGATCCGCGCGTACCAGTCCTTGCGATCGGGCGTGCGCAGGGCGAAGAACAGGCCGGCATCGTCGGAGAACACGAGGAACTCCGGGCCGAACCAGCGGAACCAGTCGGCCGGCTCGGCGCCGTAGCGGGTCTTTATCTTCGCAACGCCAGCCCGGTAGCTCTTCGCGGCGTCCTGGCCGAAGTCGAGGTTGAGATTGTCCTCGAAGGTCTTGTACGCCTTGGCATCGGGTAGCGACAGCGTCATCGCCCAACGAGGTTCGCCGGCCGCTTTCAGGTCCGGCGCGAAGGCGTGTGGGGCGAGGTATTGCAGCAGGCGAGCCTGTGGCGCGTGCACGATGACGCGAAATTGCGCCCGTCCATCGACCGTGCCGCCGCCGAATGCGATGGCGTCCGCCTTCGAGGCGAAGTCGGCGGGGAGCTTGCCGAGCGGGGAATCGCCGGCCTGCGCGGCGGCGACACCGCCGACACCGCGCACGCTGACCCAGCCGAACAGGCCTTCGCCGGAGGTATCGATACGCTGTTCCAGCGTGCCCAGGGTGACGGGTGCCGTGGCCGGTGCGGACTTGCCGATGGTGGCGATCACTTCGTCAAGCTTGGTCTTGTCGCTCGGCTCCTGCGCCGACTGGGTCGCCCACAGGCGGTGTTCGGCGACGACGTAACGGATGGCGCCGCCACCGGTGAGTTGACCATTGCCTTGCGCGTCCAGCGGCGCGGCGAGCAGTGGCGAGGTCGTGTCCAGCGAGGCGATGCGCGCGTTGAACGCCTCGATCGACGGGACATCGAGTACGGCGGTGAGGACCACGCGGGAGGTGGGCGCCGGAATGCCGAGTGGATCGATCAACACGGCTTCCACCGGCGAGCGCAGGTCGCCCAGCAGGAGGTTCACGACCGGTGCAAGCTTGAGATCCGCGAGCACCTTGTCCTTGGCCATGCTTTCGCGAATGCGCGCCACGGTATCGAGGTGGGCCTTGGACGAAAGGGCCGCGTCGAGGGGGCGTCCGTTCGGTACGCCCCCGATCGCCGCCCAGGGCGACGGGATGCGCAGGTAGGCGACGGTCTGTGCGGGCAGGTGCTGGCGCAGCCAGGCCGGCGAGGCGATGGCCGCCTGGGCGGCGGCGACGGCTTTCGGATCGGCGGCCGGTGCTTCGTCTTTCTTGTGGCAGGCGGCGAGGCCGAGCGCCGCGACGATGGCGGCGGACAGCAGGACGGTACGGCGGGCAATCATTGCTCTATCCCCTTGGTGTCATCCGGCTCCTGCCGGGCGGCGAAGAGGATAGCAGCGCCTCCGCTTCATATCGCGCACGCCGGATGCCGATCCGGCACGACCGGTTCCGAGCGGAGCTCCGGCCGGTCGTAGGGGATATAGCTGTTCCAGTACCAGGGGAAGCAGGTCTTTCCCAGGACATCGTCCAGCAGGTAGGCGAAGATCGATTCACCGCGCGAGCTGTTGCTCATCAAGAGCACGCAGGTCTTCGACCGTTCCAGGCAGACGAACAGGTTGTTGGTGCCGTCGTCGTGGCCTTCCTTGAAGAACGCCGGGCCACGCGGTGACTCGAACGTCCCCACGCCGATGGCGTAACCCAGCGAAATCGAATCGTTGTCGTGGCTGTCCGCCAGCCCGATGGTGGGGAACTGCCGCACGGAACGGATACGCACCACCGGCTTCAACCACGTGCGGTACGTGGCGGCCTTCAGGCCGTCGCCGCGTGACATGGCCGCGAGCAGGTGTGCGTAGTCGGTGATGGTCGTGTCCATCGAGCCGGCGGCGCGGACCGATTCGCGCTTTTTGTGCCCGAGTGGCTTGCCCTCTTCGTCGTAGCCGATGGCGACGTTTTCCGCGAAGTCGTCGCGCCAGGTCATGCTGGTTCGGGTCATTCCGTAGCGCTGGAACAGGCGGTTCTTCATCAAGGTGTCGACGTCGATCGACTTGCCGTTCTCCAGCACGAACTGCATCAGGTTGATGCCTTCGCCTGAGTAACCGAAGCGGGTGCCGGGATCGAAATAGAAGGAAAGCTTCCCGTTCGGATCGTAGTCCTTGCCCGGTTGCCAGAAGCGGAAGTTGGGAAAGCCCGTGCGATGGCTGAGCAGGATGGACGGTGTGAGCCGGCGCCAACGCTCGTCGCCGGCAAGGTCGGCGTACTTCGGAAAGTCCGGGAGGGGCTTGGGCAGGTCGCCGGCGATGCTGGCGTCCAGTTTCAGCGTGCCCGCGTCGACCAGCGACATGGTCGCGTAGGCGAACGCTGCCTTGGTGAGCGATGCGGCGTACATGACCGTGTCGGTGGTCAGCGGGAGCCCCTGCTCGACATCGCGCTGGCCGTAGGCCTTCACCGAGACGACCTTGCCATCCTCGACGATGGCCACCGCCAGCCCCGGTACCTTCGCCTCCTTCATGAGGAAGGTGATGCGCTGATCGAGCGCCGCGCCGCGAAGCGGCTTGTCGGCGGCCGCGGCGGGCAGGGCGAGCAACAGACAGGAAAACAGAAGACCGGTACGAAACATGGCGACTTCTCCCCGTTCAATAAGAAGACGGCTCCCGAAGGAGCCGTCGCGATGGTTATCTCATCAGCTGTCGTCGCGCCAGCGGCGGAACCAGATGGCGCCGGCGATCATCGCCACGCCTGCCGCGGCACCGATCCAGAGGGACGGGCTGGCCAGCGCGCTGTAGTGGTAGGACAGGTCCAGGGCCTCGAGCACCGCCGCCGGATCGTCGCGGCTCGGCATCACCAGGGGCGATGCGTTACCCACCCAGCCGCCCGGAATCAGGCTGCCCAGCATGCGTCCGACCACGTTCTTCCAGAACCAGCCGCTCGACAGTCCCGCGATACCCATGAGGCCGAACCAGGAGACGATGACACCGGCGCCGACGGGCAGGGCGATCGCCCAGAGGAAGGGCTTGCCACGGGCCCACGAAGAACAGAGCAGGAGCCAACCGATCGTGGGTAGCGCCCAGATGGCGTACAGCGGGATCAGCAGCACCAGGTTCAGCACCACCCGGAACGGATGCGCCTCGATCAGCAGGCTCCACACCCCGATGCCGTGCATCGTCGCCACGATGGCCACCAGGATGGCCAGGGCCAACCCGACGATCACGCCGACCACCACCGCGATAGCGGGAGCGAGCAGGATGGCGCTGACGACCTTGGACAACACCGTCGAGGTATCGGACAGCGGCAGGGATTTCCAGAACAGGACGCTGCGGTCGCGGCGGTCGTCGTACAGGGCACCAAGGCAGTAGAAGAACACGACGATCGCGGTCACGGCCAAGACGATGCCGGCGATGGCGTAGAGCATGATGTCGATACCGGCCCCCGCATTGTGCAGGTCTTCCGGTGTGATGTTGCTGCCCTGGAAGTGCAGGTCGCCGTTGTACTTGAAGCCGCCCCAGTTGGATCGGCGGCCGAACACCTCGCCGAGGATGATGCCCATGGTGTTGAGCACCAGGAAGACGATGCCGGTGACCACGGGTGCCCAGAAGAAGCCGCCCTTGTGTTCCCAGAACTCGCGCTTGACCAGCCAGTAGAAGGTTTTCATGCGTAGGTGCCCTTCATGGTGGCGACGAAGAGGTCGCCGATCGACGGTCGCCGTACTTCGCCCAGCTGCTCCAGCTGTGGGCGGCTGACGTTGTCGAAGAGGAAAACGCTCTTGCCGAAGACCTGACGTTCATCCAGCGGCTTCAGTTCGCGTGCCGCCGCGGCGAATTCGGCGCCTACCAGCACCTCGGCGAAACGTTCGCCCAGGCTGTCCATGTCGGTGTCGAGCACGATCTTGCCATCGCGGATGAACATGAGGTCGGTGAGGATGTGCTCGATCTCCTCCACCTGGTGGGTCGTGACCAGGATGGTCTTTTCCTCGTCGAAGTAGTCTTCCAGCAGGGACTGGTAGAACTGCTTGCGGTAGAGGATGTCCAGGCCCAGCGTCGGTTCGTCCAGTACCAGCAGCTTCGCGTCGATCGACATCACCAGGGCGAGGTGCAACTGCACGATCATGCCCTTCGAAAGCTGCTTCACCTTCTGTTCCGGCTGCAGCTTCGTGCGGGCCAGAAAGGCGTCGCACCTGGCGCGGTCGAAGCGTGGATGGATGTGGGCGACGAAGTCCACCGCGTCGCGTACCTTCAGCCAGCGCGGCAGAACGGCCACGTCGGCAATGAAGCACACCTGCTCCATCAGCTTGTCGCGATCCTTGCGCGGGTCGAGGCCGAGGACGTTGAGCTGGCCATCGAAGGTGGTCAAGCCCAGGATGGCCTTCAGCGCCGTGGTCTTGCCGGCGCCGTTCGGTCCGATCAGGCCGACGATGCGGCCCGAGCCGATCTGGAACGTGGCGCCGTCCAGGGCCAGCGACGACTTGTAGCGCTTGGTCAGGCCAGTGGCGGTAACGACCGCGGTCATGACGGGTCCTCCGTGGAGCCTGTGGCTTCACGCATCAGGGTTTTCAGATCGAGGCCCATGCGCTGCAGGCGGGCGAACAAGGCCGGCCATTCCTCGCGCAGGAAGCGCTCCCTTTCACTCTTGAGCAGCGCTTCGCGCGCCCCATCGATCACGAACATGCCAAGACCCCTCCGTTTCTCAACCAGTTGTTCGTCGACCAGCTCCTGGTACGCCTTGGATACGGTCAGCGGATTGATCTGAAAATCCCCCGCGACCTGGCGTACCGACGGCAGCGGATCGCCTTCGTTCAAGGCGCCATCCAGGATCATCGCCACCACGCGTTCGCGGAGCTGGCGGTAGATCGGGACGCTGTCGTTCCAGGTGATGGACATGTATGTCATTCCTTCGCCGTGTGGCGCAGTGCGTTACCGAACGAATAGTAGGGCATGGCCAGCTGCGCACCGATGAGCGCGGCGGCACGATCTTCGGCGCTGCGCTTCAGTGCGGCCGCGGCCGAATCGAGAGTGGCCTCGCCCAGGAGCATGGCCTCGCGCACATCGGCGTCGGTGGGCCGCACTTCGAGCGAGGGCAGGTCGACGACATGGATGCCGTTGACGAAGTGCGGCGCGGCGAGCATCGCGGCGGCGCGGTCATCGAAGGAGCGCAGGGCGAACACGCTGGTGCCGGCAATCAGGATGGAAGCGGTCAAGGCGATGAGGTTCGGCGCTTTCATGGGACGACTCCGATGACTTGTTGCGGGACTCGGGTTAGAGGGAGGCGACATTCGCGCCGGCATCGGCGTAGACGACGATGGGGGCGAGGTCGGTGACCTTGGCGCCGTTGATCTCGGTCAGGGGCGCGGCGGTGGTCGAGGTGCTGCTGAAAACGGCCAGGGCGGCGGTGGCGATGGCGAAGGAGGCGGCCAGGGCGATGTAGTTGGGGCTTTTCATGGTGCTCTCTCCAGTAGTGGTCTGGGTGACCGGTGTTGTAGTGAACTATAACACCAGATTTTCGGTCGTCAACGGGAATTTCGTTAAATCCCCTATGACTTATGGCCTATGCCGTGAGGCGCTGTGCTGGTGGGGTGCGTCTGTGGCACCCGTTCTGATGCGGGTTTGGCGGGAAAGGTTTAGGCGGCATCGCTTCGGGAGGAGCCTGTCGCCGACAGGTCGGCTCCCACCAGCCGCGATAACCCGGTGGGAGCCGACCTTGTCGGCGATCCGCGCGGCAGCGCGGCCAGAAACGAAAACGGCCGGCCCCCGAAGGAGCCGGCCGTGACCTACCCATCTACCGTGAGGCCGCTTACAACTCCGCGCGGAACTCCACGCCCACCACGCGCGGATCGTTGACGAACGCGGTGCGGTTGTTGAAGTCGATGCCGCCGGTGATCACCTTCTTGTTGGTGATGTTGCGGCCGTACAGGGCGATCTCGCGCTTGCCGAACTCCCAGTTGTAGCCGATGCGGACGCCGCCTTCGAGGAACGGCTTGCTGCGGAACTCCTGCGAGTCGTACAGGAAGAAGTTCACTTCGCTACGGTAGTTCCAGTCGGTGTACACGAAGAACTCGCCGCTTTCGCCATAGGGGATGCCGTAGCGCGCGGTCCAGGTGCCGATCCACTTCGGCGCGTTGGGCAGTACATTGCCGTCGATCAGCGCATTGCCCGTGGCGTTGAGCGGATCGAGCACGGTGCAGCCACCGCCGCACGGTGCCACAGCGAGGTTGCGGTCCTTCAGTTCCGTATGGTTGTAGCTGCCGCCGGCGGTCATGTAGAACTGCGGCGTCAGGTAGGCCTCGAGGTCGAATTCGGCGCCGTAGCCTTCGGTCTTCTTCGCGTTGATCAACTGCGTGACGTTGGTCGCACCACCCACGGCGGTGAGCTGCTGGTTGTGCATGTTGTACTTGTAGATGTCGGCGTTGAAACGCAGCTTGTTGTCGTCGGTGGTCGACTTGAAGCCGATCTCGTACGAGGTGATGGTCTCCGGCTTCGCCGTGGAGATGCTGTTGGCGAAGTTGATGCGGCCCTGCACGCTCGGTGCGCGGAAACCGTTGGCGATGCGGGCGTAGACGTTCGCGTTCTTCGACAGCTGCCAGGTGCCGGTCAGGTCGCCGCTCCAGCGGGCGTCGGTCGGATCCGAGGTGAGCGGGCCCACCGGTCCGGTGAAACCGAGGAAGCGCTCCGCCTTGAAGTCACGCTTGTCGTGCGACCAGCGCGCACCGGCGCGCACGTCGAACTCGTCGGTGAACTGGAAATCGGCCGAGCCGAACACCGCCCAGGCTTTCGTGCGCTGGCTCTGATCGACCCAGCCATTGAGGACATGGTTGTTCAGGGTGTCGTACGAGAAATTCGTGATCGCGATGTCTTCGTCGAAATAGTACGTGCCCACCTGCCACTTCAGGCGCTCGGCGCTGTCGTTGGACAGGCGGAATTCCTGGGTGATCTGCCGATCCTTCGGCAGCGCATCGGCGGTCTCGGAGTAGAACGGCGTGACGCGGTTGGTGAAGCTGGCCTTGGCCGGCGTGCCCGATGCGTCATAGCCGCCGTCGACGTCGCCGAGGCTGTACGTGGTCGCGCGTTCCAGGCCCGTGATCGAGGCGAAGTTGAGGTCGCCGAAATGCCAGTTCAGGTGCAGGTTGCTGCCCCAGGTGAACAGGTGCTGCTTGTTGCGGCCGTCCTGCGAAACGGAATCGCGGTCGAAGCCGGGAACGAACTGGTCGCCACCCAGGGTGATCGAGTTGGCGCGGTTGACCATCGCGCTGCCATCGAGCCAGCGGCCGTGCACGTTGATCAGCGCGTCGAAGTCTTCCGTGGCCTTATAGAGCGCCTGCAGGCGGATGGCGCGATCGTTGTAGCCGCCGAGATCGTCCTTCTTGCCGGTGTAATCGTTGTCGATCCAGCCGTCGCGATGCTGTGCGAGGGCGGAAATGCGGCCCGACCAGCTCGAGCTGATCTTGCCGCCGATCGCGGCTTCGGCATTGGCCGTACCGTATGAGCCATAGGAAACGCGGGCATAGCCTTCCGTTTCCTGCGTGGGCTTGCGCGATTCGAACTTGATCACGCCGGCCGGGGAGTTGCGGCCGAACAGGGTGCCCTGCGGACCGCGCAGCACCTCGACCTGCTCCAGGTCGAACAGGGGAAAGCCCTTGAGGATCGGATTTTCCTGGACGATGTCGTCGTAGACCATCGACACCGGCTGTGACGCGTTGAGGTCGAAATCGCTGTTGCCGAGGCCGCGGATGTAGAAGCGCGGAAACTCGCGGCCATAGGACGTCTCGGCGTACACGCTGGGTGCGCGGGAAGCCAGTTGCAGCACGCCGTCGCCCGCCTGTCCGAAGGCCTCGAGCTTTTCGGCCGTCACCACCGTCATCGAGATGGGTACCTTCTGCAGGTCTTCGGTGCGCTTTTCCGCGGTCACGTTGATGGTCTGCAGGGTGGCCGTCCGGGTCGGGGCGCTGGATGGCTGCGTGTTGGACGAGGCGTCCTGGCCGATGGCCGCGCCGGCGGTAAGCGCCGTGGCGATGGACAAGGCAATGACGAGACGTCGCGGCATGCGGCGCGAGCTTGCGAGAGACATGTTGTGGTTTTCCGCCTGGATGGGACTGGGTGAGAGTGCCTCGCCGACGACGGCAGGGCCGTCGTCCCCTGGCGAGGGCGCGTCTGGATGGAATTATCCCCCGTGTCACCGTCATGACGAAAGTGTTGCGCTGCGGTAACACGCGTTTGCAACGTGAGGCGGCCGGTGTCACGTAAGTGAAATGCGCGATGGCTACCTTGCGCCGGGTTGGCGTCGATCACGCTATTTCCTGATTTTAATCGCATGATCGACGACGTTTGAGTATTTTCTCAATCCATTCGGAGCAAGCGCGCAATGAAAAGACTTCCCCTGGCTGCCGCCTTCTGGACGATGTGGGGTACCGCGGCGGCCGAGGGTGCCCCCCAGGCGGCCGTGGAGTTGTATGTCGACACGAACACGCGGCAGATCTTCGCGGAGCCGGGCCCGGGCCGTCAGCGCCTGGGCCGGTTCGTGCCGGCGAGCGACGAGACGGCCCCAGCGGCGAGCGTGGCGACGACGGGAACGGCCACCCCGGCAGCCTCCGGCACGGCCGGCACCGCAGCTTCCTCGTCTCCCGCCATCGCCGCAGCCAGACCCGCGTCGTCGTCGGCCAAGGCCTGGTACGAGAAGATCGGCATCCGCGGTTATGTGCAGATGCGCTACAACCAGGAACTCGGCGAGGACGCCAAGGACCTCAAGTCGCCGGGCGATCGCTTCATCGGCCGCGAGCAAGGATTCGGGGTACGCCGTGCGCGCGTCGTCATCAGCGGCGATGTCACCGACAACATGTCGATCTACATCCAGCCCGACCTCGCCAGTACTCCATCGGGGTCGAGCACCACCCACTTCGCCCAGCTGCGCGACGCGTACGCCGATATCTGGCTCACCAAGGACAAGACCTGGCGCATCCGCGCGGGCCAGTCGAAGATTCCCTACGGTTGGGAAGACCTGCAGTCGAGCCAGAACCGTATCGCGCTCGATCGTGCCGATGCCTTGAATTCCGGCGTCCGCGACGAGCGCGACCTGGGCGTGTTCGCCTACTGGTCGCCGAAGGTGGCGAAGGAGCGCTTCGCCTATCTGCAGAAGTCCGGCCTCAAGGGTTCGGGCGACTATGGCGTGATCGGCTTCGGCGTGTACAACGGGCAGGGCGCGAACCGCCCGGATCGCAACGACCAGCTGCATTCCGTCGTCCACTTCTCGTATCCGTTCAAGTTCGCCAACGGGCAGTATCTCGAGGTCGGCGCGGATGCGTACTCAGGCCGTTACAAGGTGAGCACGGCCTCCACGACGATCGGCGGCCGCACGTTCACGCCGGGTGTGGATGCGCCGGAGGCGGGATCGACGGATCGCCGCGTGGGCGCGCATGTCGTGTATTACCCGCAGCCATTCGGGTTCCAGGCCGAGTGGACCGTGGGCAAGGGGCCCGAACTCGACCTCGCCCGGCGAACGATCCGCACCAGGTCCTTGCGTGGCGGTTATGCTCAGGTGATGTATAAATTCGACGGCGGATTCGGTTCGCTGATTCCGTATGCGAAATGGCAGACCTATCGCGGCGCATCCAAGTTCGATACGAACACGCCGCGGATGGAAGTCGACGAACTCGAGGCCGGCGTCGAGTGGCAACCGTCGAACGCGATCGAACTCGCGGTGGCCTACGCGAACATGCGGCGCACGGACGTGAGTACGGCACCGCACCGCAAGATCGACGGGCAGTTGTTGCGAGTCCAGCTGCAGGTCAATTACTGACGACGGAAAGAGAAAGACCGAATCCGGTGTGAGCCGACCCCGCTCCCACGAAGAAGCGGCTCCCACCATGGGGCGGCTACACGGATTATTTCTTCTTCGAGCCGGCCGCCAGCGACTTCTCGCGTACCGCCTTGAACTCGCTGCCGTCCTTCCAAGCTGGCCACATGTCGCTGTTGGCCAGCTTCTCGCCCAGTGCGTAGAACGCCTTCACGTTTTGCGTCACGCCATCGAAGTTCCAGCGCATGTCGTAGACGTCGGTGGGCTGGTGGTAGTGGTTCTTCACGTAGTCGGCCTCGGCCGCCTCGCCGGCAGCCTTCCCGCCGTTCACCATGTCGATGCCGCCACCGGCGGAAAGCGCGGGCACGCCGGCCTTGGCGAAATTGAAATGATCGGAGCGGAAATAGTGGCCTTTTTCGGGTGAGGCGTCGCCGCTGACGACGCGGCCGTCGGCCTTGAGAACCTCGGCGAAGGCATCTTCGAGATCGCTCTGGCCTAGCCCCACCACTTCCATGTCCCTGGTCGGGCCAGTGATCGGCAGGGCGTCCATGTTGATGTCCGCGACGGTCTTCGCCAGCGGGAAGGGCGGGTGCGCCACGTAGTATTTCGAACCGAGCAGCCCCGACTCCTCCATCGTCACCGCGGCGAAGATCACCGAGCGCTTCGGCTTGTCCTGAGCGAACTTGCCGGCGATTTCGAGCAGGGCGGCGATGCCGGTCCCGTTGTCGATCGCACCGTTGTAGATCTGGTGGCCCTTGAGCGCGGGGTCGCGGCCGAGGTGGTCCCAATGCGCGCTGTAGACGATCGCCTCGTCGGGCTTCTCGCTGCCCTTGACCATGGCGATGACGTTGTTGCTGAGCGAATGGGAGATGGTGCTTTGCAGATGGATCGAGGCCTTGGCGTCCAGCGGCACGGCCTTGAAGCCGCGTATATCCGCCTGCTTCGCCAGCTCGTCGAAATCCTTGCCGGCCTTGGCGAACAGCCGCTGGGCCGCCTCGTGGGTAAGCCAGCCCGCGACGGGCAGGCGTGGCGCCGGATCTTCGCTTTCGGGGAGATCCAGCCGGGGCATGGTCCAGCCGCTCTGCACCACGTTCCAGCCGTAGGCGGCTGGCTCGGTCTGGTGGACGATGAAGGCCGCGGCGGCACCCTGCCGGGCGGCTTCCTCGTACTTGTAGGTCCAGCGGCCGTAGTAGGTCATCTCACGGCCCTTGAACAGGCTCGGATCCTTGCCGTTCCAGCCCGGGTCGTTGACCAGGATCACCAGCGTCTTGCCCTTCACATCGATGCCGTCGAAGTCATTCCACTGCGCTTCGGGCGCGTCCACGCCATAACCCACGAAGACGATGTCCGAATCCTTCAGGTCGACATCGGCCTTCGCCTGAAGCGTGCCTGCGACCATGTCCTTGCCGAAAGCGAAGTCTTCGTTGCCGCCGCCTTCGGCGACATCGAGCATGAGCGAATCCTGCCCGTTCAGCGCGGTGGAGACCGCGGGTACGCTCTGTATCCACTCCCCCTTGTTGCCCGGCTCCAGCCCCATCCGCTTGAACTGCTCGATGAGATAGTTCGTAGTGAGACGCTCGCCCAAGGTGCCGGGTTTGCGTCCTTCGTACTCGTCCGAGGAGATGATGCGCAAGTGTGCGGCGAAGTCCCCACCGGTGATCTCGGGGCTGAACTCGTGATGCTCGTTGGCCACGGCGGGCAACGGTGGCGGTGGCGCGGTGGAAGGGCCGGCCGGCGCGGGCGCGGGCACCTGGGCGGTCTTGTCTTCATCGTGGGACTGGCAGGCGGCCAGGGTGAGGACGGTCAGGCAGGCGAGAACGAGGCGTCGCATCGTCGGGGCTATCCCTTATGGACTGGAAACACGGCACCGAGTGTAGCCGCAGCGGAGCCCCGGCTGCCCGCCCTGTCCCAAGCACTAGTTCTGCCAAGTCTTCCAAGGGTTTGTAAGGTCGATACGCTGAATCGGCAAATTCACAAAGTACTGGCATTTGCTCCCATACACCGTTAGTTATAGGCAGCGTCGATGGCTTCATTTGGAAGGGAGTGGCTTCGGCGCATGGAGAGCAAGACCGCAGGTCCAGTGCCTGCGGTATGACGCGGGGGGGTGGGTGATGTGTGTCTTGGGGTGTGTCCGGAAAAGTACGGGCAACGACAGGGGCGTTGCCGGGAAACGGCATCCGCAATGGAGTCCGTTCCCGCCGATGCAGGCGAGGACAACAAGGTCAATTCGCAGGGAGGTAATCGCATGAGCCGTCCTTCCGATGTGCTTGGTCTGGAAGACTACGATCTGGTGACACTAGGTGCTTCGCTGGGCCTTTGCGAAGTGGACTTGTTGACATTGAGCCCTGTGCGACCTCGCGCATCCATCGCATCGAAGATGCACGATGGCGTGACTTATCTCACGGCGCATATCGACTTCGACGTTCGCGGTTCGCTGACGGTTCCCGAAGACGCCTGCATGCTCGTATACCTGCACGAGGCGGGCGAGCGTAGCTGGTGCCAGGGCATCAGCGTGGAGTCGGACATGGCGGTTACCTTGCTGCGGGGAACTCCCACCGACTTCATGTTCGAACGCGGTACGCGCTTTACCATGGTGGTGGCTCCGTACGCGCGCTTCCGCTCGCGTTTCCTGGCATCGGACCACGCCGATGTCGACATGGCCGCGCAACGCCTGCGACTCTTCTCGGTGCACTCCGGTCATCTCAAACGCGCGTACCGGCAGATCGCGAACCAGTTGAAGGAGGCGGGGGATCCGGTCATGGGTCCGATCGAGGATCTGCTGGACGAGCACATCCGCGTCGCCCTGGCCTCGTCGCCCGAAGAGCGGCCGGTGGCATCGCGCGGCAGGCGCGCGCATTACCAGGTGGTGCGCAGGGCCGAACGCTTCATGCGGGCCAACCTGCGTCGCGATATCTATTCGCAGGAGCTTTGCCAGGCGGCTGGAGCGAGCGAGCGCGGATTGCGTTATGCCTTCGACGACCTGCTGGGCATTCCGCCCAACCGTTACCTGGCGATGCTTCGCCTGTGCACGGCGCATCGCAGCCTGGTGACGGCGGAAGCCGGCCGCCGTTCGGTGAAATCGGTCGCGCTCAGTTGCGGCATGTGGGACCTGTCGCGTTTCGCGGAAAAGTACCGCAGCGTGTTCGGCGAACAGCCTCGTGAGACGCTCACT
Organism: Luteibacter jiangsuensis; assembly: GCF_030812295.1. Classification (GTDB taxonomy): domain Bacteria; phylum Pseudomonadota; class Gammaproteobacteria; order Xanthomonadales; family Rhodanobacteraceae; genus Luteibacter; species Luteibacter jiangsuensis_A. The sequence continues at coordinate 1,033,898 of NZ_JAUSSK010000001.1, read as the reverse complement.
CGCAGCTCGCCGATGGATGACCTTACAACGGCCGAGGAATACGACGGCTGGTGAGGCTCTTCCACATGACGGCGTAAGCTGGCGCGGAAGGATGGAACAGGAGATGCGGGACCTCGGCAGGACGTGCCGGCCACGTTTCGATTGCCTTCTCGGGGCGGTCGAGGTATTGCTAGGCCGAATCACTCACTGCCAGACATGCCGACACGACTCGATATACGGCTCATTGCCCCCTCCGGATACGCGGACGACCGTGCCGCCTGCGCGCGGGGCATCGAACGGCTGCAAGCCGCCGGACACACCGTCCATGGCGGCGACGTGGTCGATCGCGTGATGCTGCGTTTCGCCGGCGGTGACGCCGAGCGCGCCGCGGACATCAACCAGCTGGCGCGAACCGACCGGCCGTTGCCCGATCTCGTCATGGCCGTCTGCGGTGGCTATGGCGCGATCGCCTTGCTCGAACGGCTCGATTATGACGGCCTTGCCGCCCGTTTCCTCGATGAATCCTGCGTGCTGGTGGGGCACGGCGATTTCACCGTGCTCCAGTGCGCGCTCTATGCCCGCAGTGCAATCGGTACCTTGCACGGGCCCATGCTCGTGCGCGATTTCGGCCAGGGTTACCTGCGAGAGAATACCTGGCGGCATTTCTGGCATACGGCGCTGTCGCCACGAACAGAAATGAGCTGGGCCTGTGGTGAAGGGCAACACGACATGCTCGTGGAAGGCACGCTCTGGGGTGGCAACCTCTCCGCGTTGTGCAGCCTGATCGGCACGCCTTACCTGCCCAGGATCGACGGCGGCATCCTCTACGTGGAGGAAACCGGCGAGCAGGCGTACCGTGTCGAACGCATGCTGTACGAACTGAAGTTGGCGGGAGTGCTCGACCGCCAGCGTGCGATCCTCGTCGGCGGGCTCGGCGGCCAGCGTACGAGCGAGTACGACAACGGCTATGACATCGACCATGCGCTGGAGCGCTTCGTCCGCGCGTGTGGCCTGCCGATGTTGCGCGGCCTTGCTTTCGGACACGGTCAGGACAAGTGGACGCTGCCGTTCGGCGGCCACGCGGCGTTGGAAGTGGTCGCGGGCACCGCGAGGTTGGCGGTGTTCGACTACCGCTACGCGAGGGCACCCCTCGACGGATCGACCACATCGGCCTGAGTAGCCGTTCATCTGCCAGCCAGCCACTGCGCCTGGATCCCGTTAGTCTTTGCACGCCGCTTCCCACCGCGTAGTCCCCATGACCGATCCTCTTCACACACCGCACGATCGTGCGGCGATTCCGCTCGCCCCGTCGCTGGAGCAGTCGCTGGTCGACGCCCACATGCCGGCGCGTCTTCCGTTGCTTGGCACGCGCGTACTGCACATCGGTGCCCTCGCCATCCTGCTAGGGCTGGCGGTGGGCGTTGTCGCGAAGTTGTTGACCATGCTGATCGGATTGATCACGAACCTCGCGTTCCACCAGACATGGAGCACCGCGTTCGGCCGGCCGGCGGGCCATCATCTCGGCGCATGGGTGATCGTGGTGCCCGCCGTTGGCGGCCTGGTGGTCGGTGCGATGGCCCGCTGGGGATCGCGTGCCATCCGCGGACACGGCATTCCCGAGGCCATGGAGCAAGTGCTTACGAACGAGAGCCGCATTCCCGCGCGCATGACCTGGCTGAAGCCGCTGTCGTCGGCGGTCGCGATCGGGACCGGCGGACCGTTCGGTGCGGAGGGGCCGATCATCGCCACGGGCGGAGCGCTGGGCTCGTTGCTGGGCCAGCGCCTTCCCGTGACGGCGGACGAACGCAAGACGCTGCTGGCAGCCGGTGCCGCGGCGGGCATGGCGGCGATCTTCAGCGCGCCGGTGTCGGCCGTCCTGTTGAGCATCGAGTTGCTGCTGTTCGAACGCCGCGCGCGTTCGCTGCTGCCCGTCGCACTGGCGGCGGCGACCGGTACCGGCGTGCGCTTCGCACTGGAAGGTCCGGGGCCGGTCTTTCCCATGCCCGCGCTCGCCGCCGTCGCACCGCAAGCGCTGCTGGTCTATGCGTTGCTCGGGATAGTGATGGGTATTGCCGGCGTCTTCGTCACGCGCCTCGCCTACGGTATCGAAGACGCGTTCGAGAGGCTGCCCATCCACTGGATGTGGTGGCCGGCGCTGGGCGGGCTGGTCGTCGGCGCGGTCGGGTACGTGATGCCCGAGACGCTCGGCGTGGGCTACGAGAACATCACCGCGGTCATTTCCGGCCACCTCGGCATCATGGCGATGGCGTTGCTGGCCGTGGCCAAACTCCTTTCATGGTCCGTGGCGCTGGGCAGCGGCACGTCGGGTGGCACGCTGGCGCCACTGTTCACCATCGGTGGAGCGCTGGGCGGCGTCTGTGGATGGGCACTGGCCACGTGGCCGCCGCTGCAGGTGGATCCACACATGGCCGCCTTGATCGGCATGGCGGCATTGTTCGCCGGTGCCTCGCGTGCGCTGATGACGTCGGCGGTGTTCGTCTTCGAGACCACGATGCAGCCGCACGCCTTGTTGCCCTTGCTCGCCGCCTGCACCACCGCTTATCTGGTATCCGGGCTGATGATGCGACACACGATCATGACCGAGAAGATCGCGCGGCGCGGTGTGCATGTACCCACCGATTTCGGGGTGGTTCCGTAGATCGTCAGCCCAGGGCGGTGTACTGCGTCGCGCCGATCACGCCGATGAAGACGATGGAGAGCATCCAGAAGCGGGCAGGGTCGCGCCACACGCAGACACCGAGGCAGACCACCCCCAGCACGCACGACACGATGCCGGCGGCGGTGAGGCCGAGCGTGACAAGCGACGGGTCGCCACCGCCCGAGGCCAGCAACATGGGGCGGAAGATCGCATACCAGGCAAGGACCAGGCAGGCCCCACCGACGATGCCCAGCAGCCAGTTGGCGGGATGATGCTTCGGCAAGGTGCGGATGCCGAGGAAGATCGCAAGTACGACGACAGCGAAAACGACGAGCAACAAGGCCATGCAGTAACCCCTTTGTCGTGGCTTGCGGTCCCCACCGCGAAAGCCGTTTCCCGAGGATGGCCCATCGGGCGGCCCAGGTCATGCTGCGCCGCGCAAGGCGGGCGTTTCGTCGGCGCATGCGGCGTTTCGTCGGAACAACTGCCAGGCAGCGCGAAGCGCGTCGTATGCTCCACGCCAATGCAGGGTGGGAGTACATGTGATGGCAAGCCTGAAGTTCCTTGGACGCATCATCGTGGCGTGGGTGGCGGCGCTATGCGTGCTAGTGGTCGTATGGTCCGGAACCGGCTGGAATCGCGGCGAATTTCCGTGGATATTCACGCTGGCGTGGTTCGTTGGCCTGCTCGTGGCGCTGGCTCGTGGCGTCACCCATCTTTACCGTGTCCGGGTGATCGCGGGCCGCGTCGATGCGGAGACCGTGTCCAACCGGCAACGCCGCCGCGTGGAAGTGCCTTATCTTGCCGACGAGGCTTTCGCCATCGTCGACGAGGTGATCCGGGAACTGCCGAATGTGCACGATGTGAGCGGAACACGCGGTGGGCTCCAGCTGCGCGCGATCATTCGCCAGCAGGCCAGCGATCAACCACGCCGCCGTGCACGGCCACAGTGGCAGGCATCGCTCGACCGTCACACGAAGATATCCGCCACGATCACGCCGACGGATGGGTCCAGCAGCGTGATGTTCGTTTGCGAGCCGGACAGCGGCGCATGGACCGACTGGTTCAATCCCGATGGTGGCGCGTCGCTGGAATGCGTGGAAACGCTGGTACGGGCCACCACGCAGCGCCTGTCCGAACGCCGCAACCGCGAGCGTGCCGATGTACGCCAGACCGCGATGGAAAAGGAACTGACCGCCGCGCAGCTCGGTCTCCTGCAAGCGCAAGTGGAACCGCACTTTCTCTACAACACCCTGGCCAGTGCGCAGGAACTGGTTCGTACGGACCCCGCGCGTGCCGACCGGATGCTCGGGCACCTCATCGATTACCTGCGCCGCTCGCTGCCGCGCACGGACGGTTCGCTGTCCACCCTGGGGGAGGAACTGGAGCGTTCCACCGCGTGGCTGGAGATCATGCGCTTGCGCATGGGCGACCGCCTCACCGTGCACACGGACGTACCGGCGGATGCGCTGAAGGTGCCCATGCCTTCGATGATGTTGCAGACCCTGGTCGAGAATGCGATCAAGCACGGGCTCGAACCCAAGCCGGGCGGTGGCGGCATCTGGATCCGCGCGGGCGTGGACGGGTCGGGCCTGTCCCTTACGGTCGCTGACGATGGCATGGGCTTCCGTAGCGACGGTGCGGGCACGGGTATCGGCTTGAAGAACCTGCGCGAGCGCCTTCGCCTCATGTATGGCAGCGCCGCGGCATTCTCCATCGGCAACAATTTCCCCCATGGAGTCGCCGCGACCATCACGTTGCCGGTGACGGGAGTGGTCGAACATGCCTAGGTGCATCGTCGCCGAAGACGAGAAGCTGCTCGCCGCCGCCTTGCAGCGCGAGCTCGCCATCGCCTGGCCAGAACTGGACGTGCTGGAAGTCGCAGAGGATGGGGGCGCCGCGCTGGAAGCCATCGCGTCGCACCGTCCCGAGGTCGCCTTCCTCGACATCCGCATGCCCGGACTCACCGGGATGGAAGTGGCCGCGGCGGCCGCCGAGGCAAGCCCGGACACCCTGGTCGTCTTCATCACCGCGTACGATCAGTACGCCGTCGATGCCTTCGAACGAGGCGCCGTGGACTACCTGCTCAAGCCGGTTACGCCGGACCGGCTCGCGCAGACGGTGGCTCGCTTGCGCGGCCGCCTCGCCGACGCGGCACGGCACGTGGGGCGCGCGGCGCGGGTCGCGCGCGATATCGGCGCGCATTTCGATCGTCCACCCGACGAGCCGCTGACGTGGCTCACCGCCAGCACGGGACGCGCGACACGCCTGATCCTCGTCGATGACGTGATCTACTTCCGCGCGGACAACAAATACACGCTGGTGGCGACCGCCGAGGGCGACGCCCTGCTGACGAGGCCGATCCGGGACCTGCTCCGGCAGCTCGACCCGAAGATCTTCCGGCAGATCCACCGTTCGACGATCGTCAACCTGCGCCAGGTCGCCTCGGTGGAACGCGAGGATACCGGCAAGGGTTGCCTGCGGCTACGCGGCCGTCCCGAAACCCTGAGCGTGAGCCAGCCGTTCATGGCCATTTTCCGCGCCATGTGACGAAGGAGACTTCCATGCGCCTGTTCCTTGCCATCGTCTATTGCTTCATGAGCCTCGCCGGTTGCACCGACGCGCAGAACCGCACGATCGTGGCCACATCCCGGGAAAACGGCGCGGTCACCCTGGACAGCCGCACGGAAGTGCGCATGGGCCGCGCGCGCTTCGCCTGCCAGGCGAGCAGCGCGGGGCGCTGCTACTACACCGTGTTCGATGGCGCGGCCGAGGTGAAGGCCTTCTCGCTTGCGGTATCGGAAGAACGACTGGTCGACCGGCTGCCCGCGGGTTTCGCGCAGTGCGTGACGACCACGGCGGAGAAAGTCTCCGCCGGGTGCAAGCCGGTCTGATCCGGGTTACGGGTTGCTTCGCGGCACCACCGTGAAGGTGATCTTCGACGGGTGGGCAGCGTCGTGGTGCACGGCATTGTGCGCGATCACGCCCTTGGCCTCGTCGTAGTTGTTGCCCCCTGTGTTGAGGTTGCGGTCGAAGCGTGGGAAGTTGCTGCTCGATACCGCTATCCGGAGCTTGTGGCCGGCGAAGAAGAAGTTGCTCGTGTCGATCGGCTGGAAGGTCACCTTGTAGACCTCGCCGTCCTTCATCCACACCGGCGGCTTGTCGTATCCCTCGCGGTAACGCATGCGCTGGATATTTTCGGTGAGGTTGAAAGCGCGGCCGTCCGGATAGACGTCCATCACCTTGAAGGTGAAATCGGTGTCCTTGGCGTCCGACGATACGTACAGCGTGACCGTGATCGGCCCGCTCACTTCGGTGCCTTCCTTGAAGGGCTCCGAATCGTAGACGAGGATATCGTTGCGGGTGAGCTGCGGGTTCTGGTCGAACGAGCCGAATTTCACCGCCGTGCCCTGGCAGCACCCGCCGCCACCGAGCGTGGTGACCGGATTGGCCGGATCGTAGAGGAAGTGGTCGGGATGGTCCGTGCCATCCGTCGTGCCGACCAGCTTGCCGTCGCCGTACAGTGTGTTGGCTTTGCCGCCGCTGGTGAGGAAGAGCTCGCGCGTGGCGGCGCCGGCGGGAGGCCACGTCGACGAGTTGCGCCACTTGTTCTCGCCCATCACGTAGTACATGACCTTGGGCTGCTTGTCGACGACGGGGCTATCCACGCCCTTGAGGAACTTGTCGAACCAGCCGAAGACCAGGGCTTCATAGTCGAAGCGTGCGTCACCCACGTCGAGGTCACCGATGACGGTGTGCTCGGTCGCGCGCGTATAGGCGCAATGCAGCACCGGCGCGATGATCGCGTACTGCTGGTCCGCGACGTCCTTGGACGCCGTGGCGCGCACGTGGTTGTAGGCCGCGAGGTTGGGCGAAACCGACACGTCGAACCAGCTCATGAACCACAGGCCGGGTTTGTCGATCTTCATGTCGTCGTGCCACAGGCCGCCCTTGTACCAGGCGGGGCTGTTGGGCGTGCGCGCGATCATGTTGCCGCCCGTCGGCACGTCCATCGCATCGGCGAAGATGCCCTTGGGGCCGTCGACGGACTTCATGATGTCCTTCTCGGGGAGCACCCAGAAGGCCTTGTCCCAGTCGGGTTCCGGCGGCTGCGAATCGAGGTCGAACATCTTCGAGGCGCGGATGAGGTCGGCCTGCGACAGGTTCGCCGGGAACGTGGGGCGCACCTGGTTCTGTTCCTTGTAGAGCCAGTCGATGAAGAGCATCTGCACGGCGCCGCCGCGATACCAGTTGCCCTGCTCGTAGTAGGGGCCGACGCGGCCCACGCCGGCGCCGAAGCCCTGCACGTTGAACGTGGCGAGGCCCGGCTCGTTCTGCGCGACGACGGCCATTTGCCACTCGGCGGTTGACGAGCATCCGGTGGTGCCCACCTTGCCGTTCGACCAGGGCTGCGAGGTCATCCAGCGAATGGCATCGACGCCATCGCTGAGCGGCGCGCCGAGGATCTCGTAGTTGCCTTCGGAGAAGTAATGGCCACGCTCGTTCATGTCGACATAGGCGTAGCCGTGCTTCACCGCCGCGAGCTGGCGGCTCATGTCACGTGGCGCACCGAGCTTCACGTCCCAGAAATTGAAGTTGTACGGCGTGCGCACGAAGATGGTCGGCACCTTGCCCGAGGCATTCTTCGGGCGGTACACGTCGGCGGCCATGCGCTTGCCATCGCGCATCTTCACCATCACCTTGCGGTCGACCACCGCGATGGCCTCGAGTTGCCGCTCGATGTCGTTGCGCTTGGCGATGGTCGCCTTCTGCTCGGGCGTCAGCACGGTCTGCTGTGCGGCGACGGGGCCCGCCACGAGGGCGAGGCAAACGGAAGCCACGCCGACCGACAACGCGGTCCTGGCATGGTAGAGGGCAGGGCGCATCGGTCGCATCAGGCGGGCCTGTTTTTCAGGGACGGTTCATCGAGTCTGGCAAAATGTCCCCGGCAGGTAAATGCATGACTTCCGGCAGGGGTAGGCGTACAACCGGTCCAATCGGCGGGCCACGCGATACGGATAAGATGCCTCCGATATGCCTGGAGGGCGCATGGCCTCGACCGAAACATTCAAGTTCATACTGATCCTTCTTGTCGCGATCCTCGTGCTGGAGTTGATCGCGCGCCGCCTGCGCCTGCCTTCCGCGGCGGCTTTGCTGGCCGGCGGTATCGGCATCGCCTTCCTGCCTGGTATCCCGGAGGTGAGCTTCGATCCGGAGCTGGTGCTGACGATCTTCCTGCCCCCGCTACTCATGGATGGCGCCTTCTATACGGTGTGGTCGGAGTTCCGCAAATACCTCGGCGGCATCCTCTGGCTGGCGATTGGCGCCGTGGTGTTCACCACGTTCGCGGTGGGAGTCACCGTTCACTGGGTGCTGCCTTCCTTGCCGTGGGCGGCATGCTTCGCGCTCGGTGCCGTCGTGTCGCCGCCCGACGCCGTGGCGGCGAAGGCGGTGCTGGGCAAGGTACGCCTGCCGCGCAGGCTGATGGTTCTTCTCGAAGGGGAGAGCCTGCTCAACGATGCGACGGGCCTGGTGCTGTTCCGCTTCGCGACGGCGGCCGCGCTCACCGGGGCTTTCAGCACGCATGAAGCGGTGCTCAGTTTCGCCGCCCTGGCGCTGGGTGGCATCGTCGTGGGTGTGGTGCTGGGCTTCGCCCTGATCTTCGTGCTGCGCCGGATCGACCACCTCTTCCTCGCCATCACGGCTGCCTGTCTTTCGCCCTGGGCCGCGTACATCGGTGGCGAATCCTTGCATGTGTCCGGCGTGATGTCGGTGGTCAGCTGCGGCATCATTTTCGGGTGGTACCAGCACGATGTCTTCTCGGCGCGCGTGCGGGTCAACAGCTTCGCTTTCTGGGAAGTGATGATCTTCCTGCTCGAGGCGCTGGTCTTCATCCTGATCGGTTTCTCGCTGCGCGGTGTCGTCGAGCGCATGGGGGGTGTCGGCGAGGCGTTGTCGACGTTGGGAATGCCCATTCTCGCCGTGCTCGCCGCCGTCATCCTGTCGCGCTTTCTCTGGATCTACGTTACCGAGTACTTGCGCGTGCCGCTGGCGCGCATGGTGGGGCGCAAACCCGTGCCGGCCTCGGCGAAGGCCTCGTTCCTGCTCAGCTGGGCGGGCATGCGGGGCGTGGTGACGCTGGCGATCGCCTTGTCGCTGCCTGAGGCCATGCCTGGCCGCGACCTGACCATCGCGGCGGCCTTCGCCGTGATCCTGGTCACGGTGGTGGTGCAGGGCGGGACGATCGCCCCGGTCATCCGTTGGCTTCGGCTGGATGCCGGCGAGGGGGCGGAACGCACGCACCTGACGGAAGCGCAGGCTTCCGTGTTCATCGATAACGCCCAGCTCGCTGCCGTAAAAGCGCGTGCCTACGATGACGAAGGGCGTTTGATCCATCCCCGCCTGCTGGAGCAATACACCTATCGCGTGACGGTCGCCGAACGCTACAGCAAGGCCCCGCATGCGAACGAAGGGGGCCGCGCGGCGCATTACGACGTGGTGCTCGCGGCCATCGCCGCGGGTCGCAGCGAGCTGCTGCGCCTGCATCGTTCCGGACAGATCCACGACGAGTTGCTGCACTACATGGAGCGCGACCTCGACCTGCAGCAGATCGAAGCCGAGAACGACCGGCAGAGCCCGACTTGATCGGGCCGGGCCGCTGAAGCCGGAGGCCGCGTTCAGGAAGACCGGGCAGGCGGCGCCGAGGTCGATGTCGGCGGAACGAAGGAAGGTACCTCGAAGTCCGGAACCGGAAGGGTGACCTCGACGGGCAGTCCCGATGTTTCCCCGGTGGCGAGGAACCCATACACGGCTTGCTTGGCCGTTGGTTCGTTCCGCAGCTGATAGAACGCGCCGTCGTGCGAGCCGCGATGAACCAGGATGGCATGACCCTTCGGGAAATAGGGAAGCAGGCCCAGGGTGTTCTCGACAGGCGTCGAGGTGTCCCAGTCGCCGTGGATGAAGACTACGGGTATGTCGGACACGACGGGCTTGCGTACCTTGTCGCCCATGTCCACCGTTGGCCAGTCGGCGGCCGAAGCGATATTTCCTTCGAAGTTCCAAGCTCCCAGCATGTCCAGCGCGGGGTCGGTGCGCAGGAGGTGTTCGCGTTCCGCGCTGACCCCCAGACTGCTATCCGCCAGCGGACCTATCAGGGTCCTCGGCCCTGGCTTGCGGTCGCTGGCGACCTCGCGGGCCCAGGCCTCGTAGTGCCGGTGGTAGAGCGAGAGGATGAAGGCCGGCCATTCCGCGCTTTCCTGTGTGTGCGACAGGAGGGCCTGCTGGAGATCCTGCGCACCGAGCACGATGCGCCGTGACGTTCCGTTGTCTTCCTTGAACGTGACGGTGACGGGGCTGCCGGCGAAGCGCTCGTGGAGCGCCTTCACGGCCGCCATGAGCCCACCCTGCGGTAGATAGGGCGCCAGCGACGGTGCACGGTCGGCATCGTAGGCGATGCGTTGCAGCGCGGCGTACACGTGCGAAGGCATGTCGTAGCCGTTGTCCAGTGGCTCCACGCTGGAGATCACGGCGCGGCTGACGATGCCCGGGTGCAGCCGCATGACCGCCAATGCCCATTGCGAGCCGAAGCTGCCGCCGAAGAGGCTGATCTTTTCATAACCGAGCGCGCCGCGGAGGTCGTCGATATCGCCCGCGAACTCGCCGATGTCGTAGCCGGAGAGATCCTTACCGGGGTAGGCCGCGATGGCGGCCTTGGCATCCGCCCGCATGACGGCCACGTCGTCGCGCACGGAACCAGGGTGATCGTCGGGCAGGGGCTTCGAGGGAATGGTCAGCATCTCGCCGCGGATGGTGTAGCCACGCTGCTCGATGACGACGAGGTCACCGACCTGGCCGAAGGTGAGCCATGAGCGCAGCCGTGCTTTCGACGATGCGTCTGTATCGGTAAAGGCGCCGAGCACGGTCAGCCCCGGTCCGCCGGGGAGCCAGAAGACCGGAGGCGTGCCGGAACGCGTCGACCTCGGTCCCTTGATTCGGGCGAAGCCGACGCCGATGAGCCGGCTGTCCGGCTTGTGCCTGTTCTCCGGTACGTAAAGCGTGCCGATTTCGTATTCCACGGGCTGACCCTTGTCATCATGTGCCGTGTGCCTTTCGACGACGATGTCGCCCGCCTTGTGTTGCGCGGATGCGCACAGGGGCAGAAAGAGGAAGAGCGTCACGGCGAAACGGGGGCCGTACGCTTTGCCGAACGAACGCATATCTGGATCCTTTAAAAAAAACGCCACCGTTGTGCACGGCGGCGAGGGGAGTTTGCAATGAGGGGCCCTCCCTGGCCCGGTTATTGTTGTGATGCCGCGATGATTCTCCAGCTCAGAAATCGTAGCTCGCGGTCAGGCGGGCATAACGAGGCGTCTGGTAGTACAGCCCCGCACCGTAGGTGTTCGACACGGTGAAGCGGTCGTCCTCGTAGACATAGTCATTGAGGAGCGCCTTGCGCTCGTTGGTGACATTGAAGACCTGCAGGCCGAAAGCCAGCTTGTGGTCGGCGAACGCCGGGCGGTATTCGACCGACAGATCGAGCTGCTTGAACCAAGGCATGCGTTGCTCGCCCGGTGCATAGAGCTTGCCGGCGCAGGAGTGGTACGACGAGCCATAGCTGATCGGATCGTCGTCGTTCGGGCCGAAGAAGCCCAGGCAGGACTTCGGCGCACCGGAGGTGAGGCGCATCGAACCGGAGAACATCCATTCCGGGGTCATCTGGTAGGAACCGTAGGCCTTGAATTGGTGCTTGCGATCGTTGGCCAGCAGGCCGTTGCTGTGCACCATGAGTTCCGCGGCATCCCAGTCCTGCGTCTTGGAAATGTCGTTCTGGCCGATATCCGACTTCACCTGGCCTTCCGTGTTGCCGTAGCTCTTGGAGAAAGTGTAGACAGCGCGGCCGAACCACTTGCCGTCGAACGGATGCTCCAGGTAAAGGTCCAGTGAGTAGTACTTGCGCTTGGCACCGGTGGTGAAGCCCCAGTCGTCCTTGGACATCTTCACCTTGGTACGGCCACTGCCGTCGACGTTGGCCAGGCTGAACTCGTTCGAGCGGCCCGGGTTGAAGATCACGCAGCCCGGGATGGTGACGCTGTCCGGATCGATGCCGGTCGCGGCCAGCTTGTCGGCGATGCGTGCGGTGTCGCAGACATCGTCGATCGCCGCACGCAGCTTGCGGACCATGACCTTGGCGCCGGTGACCCAGTCGGGGCCCAGTGTCTTGTCGAAGCCTAGGATGGCTTCGTCCTGGTATTGCGACTTGAGGTCGGTCGCGGTGATCGACTTCGGATCGTTGGGCTGGCCATACTCGCCGTTCGAGGACACCGGGCCGGGGCCGATCGGACTCAGTCCGGTCGGCTCGCCGTTCGGATCGACGCCGGTATACGTGAAGTACTCGTTGGTGAAGGTCGAGGCCGACGCGCCGCGAATGGCAACGCTGTTCGGTAACGCGAGGTAATAACGGCCGAGGTTGCCGTAGATCTTCAGCGAAGAGTCGCCGAAGACGTCCCATGAAGCGCCGATTCGCGGCGCCCACTGGTTACCGCTGTTGACGTAGGTGCGGCCCTGGTCGTTGTAGTTCTTGAACCGGTCGTTGCGGACGCCGATGGTGAACAGGAACTTGTCGGTGATCTGCCACTTGTCTTCGAGGTAGTAAGCCTTCTGATCGACTTCCATGCTCGTGGTCGTGATGAAGATCGTGCGGCGGGTGTAGTAACCGTCACCGCCTGTCGGACCGACGCCCAGGCCAGGGACGAGGGGAACGGTCGGATCGTTCACGTGGCCGTAGGTCCAGAAGTAGCCCGGGCCGGTGGTCGTCACGCCTTCGTCCTGCGCGGTGTACTTCATGTTGTCGATACCGCCGGTCACGCGATGATCGCCGACCTGCCACTCGAGGTCCGCGCGCAGGCCGTGGGTCTTGCTGTTCGCGCCTGGCGCGATCTTCTGCGTGGTGGCCGTGGTGTTGGTGAACGACTGTCCGCCGGTGATCGCCGGGTCCTGGAGGTCGGGACGGCTGATGAAGGGCAGGCCCAGGTCGCCCGGATTGCGCCGGACGTCGGTGGTCTTGCTCTTGCCGTACGTGGCCGAGAACGTCAGGTCGTCGGTGATGTAGCTGGTGTACTTGGCGATACCGTAGGTCGATGAGGTCTTCGTGCTGTCGGGGTAGCGTCCCTGGAATCCGAGGTGTTCGCGCGTGTCGTAGTCGAACGTGGAGTACTTGCCGCTGCGCTCGTCGGCCGAGTTGATCCCGGTCAGTTCGAGGATGTTGCTGTCGTTGATGTTCCAGTCCAGTTTCGCGTAGTACTTCGGCAAGTCCCACTTGTAGTGGTTGGTCGCGTTTGGCGATGTGGTGAACGGGTTGGTGTCGGTGCCTTCCGTCTTCTCCGTCTCCGCGGCGACGAACAGGTACAGCTTGTCCTTGATCAGCGGGCCGCCGGCGTACGCGCTGACCGTGCGCGTCCATTGGGTGTCGCCCGAACGGTTACGGTAGAGCTGGCCGGCGAGCGACGGGTCGGAGTATGCGTAGCCCGCGGGCAGGTTCGCGTTGGCGAAGTACTGATTGCCCAGCTGCGAGCGGGCGAACTTCGGCTCCCACAGGATCTGCGCGCCGAAGTGCCATTCGTTCGTACCGCGCTTGCCGACCTGGCTGATGACGCCGCCCTCCGAGCGGCCATACATCGCGCTGTAACCGCCGGTATAGATTTCCTGCTGGTCGATGGCGCCATACGGCAGGCCCACGCCGCCCAGGTTGCGCAGCGGATCGGCGGTGTTGTAGCCGTTGATGTAGTAGGCGTTCTCGGACACGCCCGAGCCACCGAACGAGACGGTGCGGCCGAAGAAGCCGGCGCCAGGATTCACGCCCGGTGCGAGCAGGGCGATGGATTCGGCGTTGCGGCCGAGCGGCAGGCGAGCGAGTTGCTCGGAGGTGACCACCGTGCGCGAGTCCACCGCCGACACGTCGATCGGCGGTAGCGCATTCGCTGTCACGGTGACCGATTCCAACGCCTGAGCGCTGGTGGCGGTGGTGCCGGTGAACGAGACTTCCGATCCCGCACCCACGGTCAGGCCGACGTTCTTGCGGGAATCGACCACCTGGCCATTCTGCATGACGTTGACTGTGTAGCTGCCGAGTGGAAGATTACCGATACGGTACCGGCCGTCGGTACCGACCGTGATCTCGCGGGTCACGCCGGTCGTACCGGATACCTGGATCGTGCTGCCGGGACTGGCCTGACCGAAGATCGCGCCCGTGGTGGCCTGGGCGAGGACGGCACCCGTGCCGCCGAGGCCAACCGCAAGGGCCAAAGCCAGTGCGGAACGACGCAGGACTTGCGCCTGCCGTAAGTCACGTGAATTCATTTACTGCTCTCCCCAGAGTTGGCCCCCAGCGGGCCACAAGTAGCGCATCGGCGGTTGCCGAAGATCCCAATCGGAAAGCATTTCCACGCGCTATTCGAAAATCTTTCCGAATGTTGCAAACGATGGAAAACAAGAAAATGCCGCTCGGTCGCCCGTCAACGGCAGCCCGAACATAAAACTATCGTTTAGAAGTCGTCAATACTTACGATGTGAAGAGGTGCATGCAATTGCGGATAATGCGCCGAAAAACGCTTACGTCTCTGAAATTAGTGAGAATTTCATCTCGTTTTCACGCCGCATGATAATGCGGCCATTCACTCCGCCTATCGAAGTATTCTGCGGTTGAATGATATGAGGAATGGCCCCGGGCGTTGGCTTCGACTGTGTTTTCGGATCATGCGAAGTCGCTTCATTTATTAGGGGAAGTCCGGAGCGTCCACGACACGTCGCCAGCACGCGGTATCCGGAAACCTCGTTCTCTGTTGACCGAGGTCAAGTGATCTACGCGCGGGACGGCCAACACTCTGGCTTTGTCTCGAGGAAACTCAATGGCGATCAAGATCGCTGTCCTGAAAGAACATCTTGCCGGTGAGCGACGGGTGGCGATGATCCCCTCGCTCCAGGCGCGCATCGCAAAGCTTGGCGCCCGTCTGTCCCTGCGGTCCGGTGCGGGGCTCGAAGCCGGGTTTTCCGACACCAGTTACGAGGCGGCCGATATCGCTTCGTCCGATGCCGAGCTGCTGGCCAACGCCCAGGTGGTCCTGGCCGTCCATGCGCCCTCCGCGGAGATCGTCGCCTCGATGCAGCCGGGTTCCTTGCTGATCGGCCTGCTCTACCTGGAACAGACGCCGGAGTTGCTGGAGCAGCTATGCCAGCGACGGATCACGGCCTATGCCGTCGAAAGGATTCCCCGGGTCAGCCGTGCGCAGGCGATGGACGCGTTATCCAGCCAAGCCACCCTCGTGGGCTACCTGGCTCCGTTGCTGGGGGCGCTGGAACTGCCGCGCATCCTGCCCATGATGACCACCGCGGTCGGATCCCTCCGGGCGGCGCGTGTCCTGGTCATGGGGCTGGGAGTGGCGGGCTTGCAGGCCCTCGCCACGGCCCGTCGCCTTGGTGCGGTGACCGAAGGTTACGACGTTCGTCCCGAAACGAAGGAGCAGGCGCAGTCGGTGGGTGCGCGATTCATCGAAACCGGCGTGGATGCGCGCGGCGAGGGGGGATATGCGCGGGCACTGACCGCCGAAGAACAGGCCGCGACCCATGCCGCCTTGACGGAACACATCGCCCAGGCGGACCTGATCATCACGACGGCGAACGTCCCCGGGCGGGCAGCGCCGAGATTGATCGACCGGTCGCAAATCGACCGAATGAAGGTGGGATCGGTGATCGTGGATCTCGCGGCGGAAAGCGGCGGCAACTGCGAAGGCACGGTACCGGGCCAGACCATCCAGGTGGGCCCCGCGAAGATCGTCGCGCCGATGGATCTGATTTCCCGACTCGCACAGCATGCCAGCGAACTTTATGCCAAGAATCTCGCGGCCATCCTGGATCTGGTGCTTGTGGACGGTGCGGTAAAGCTCGACTTCGCCGACGAGCTTATCGCCGGCGCCGTGGTCACCCATGACGGGAACATCGTAAGCCCACCTCATGGACCAGCACCCGCCGGTACGTCGAGCAAGGAAGCGTACGCATGAACGACGCATTGGACATGGGATGGTTGGTGGCCGTGTATCTGTTCATGCTGGCCGCGTTCACCGGGTATGAAGTCATCAGTCGCGTTCCCTCGATTCTGCATACGCCGCTGATGTCGGGTTCCAACTTCATTCACGGGATCGTCGTGGTGGGTGCGCTTCACGCGCTCTTCCATGCCACGACGCTCGCCATGCAAGTGGTGGGTTTCCTTGGTGTCGCGCTGGGTGCCGCGAACGCCGCGGGTGGCTATGTCGTCACCGAGCGAATGCTCGCCATGTTCAAGCCGAGCGCCGGCCGGAAGGAACCGTAGGATGATTTCTATTCTTGTCGACGTGAGCGGCTTCGCGGCCGCCCTGTTGTTTATCCTGGGCATGAAGCGCATGGCATCGCCGGCCACGGCGGTCCATGGCATCTGGCTTACCGGAATCGGCATGGTCGCGGCGGTGGTCGCCAGCTTCGGTTACTTGAGCGCCATTCCCGTTGAAGCCCGCCCCCATACACTGACCAATGTCGCACTGGCGCTTACCGCGCTGGCATTGGGTGGCGGGTGGGCCTGGTGGCGGGGAAGGCGGGTCGCGGTAACGGCGATGCCACAGATGGTGGCCCTTTATAACGGCATGGGCGGTGGCGCGGCGGCGGCGGTCGCCGCGGTCGAACTGATGGCCCGGGATGGTGGCGAAGCCAGCGTGGGGGTGTTGCTCCTGGTCGTCACGGCGCTGGGGGCGCTCATTGGCTCGATCTCGCTCTCGGGTTCCATCGTGGCGTGGGCAAAGCTGGATGGCCGGTTGGAACGAACCTTCCGGTTTCGTGGACAAAGCGCCGTCAACGGGAGCGTATTGCTGCTCGCGCTAGGCGCCGCAGCGTGGGCATTGGCCGATCCATCGCAGCTTTCCCTGGCGATCTTCTTCGCCGTCGCGCTTCTGCTTGGCGTGCTCATGACGGTGCCCATCGGCGGCGCGGACATGCCGGTGGTCATCTCGCTCTATAACGCGTTCACAGGCCTCGCCGTCGCCCTGGAAGGCTACGCCCTGTCCAATCCCGCCCTGATGGTGGCGGGCATGATGGTCGGCTCCGCCGGCACGCTCCTTACCCTGTTGATGGCGAAGGCGATGAACCGGTCGCTGGCCAACGTGCTGTTCAGTCGATTTGGCGATCCCGTGGCCGGCTCGACCGCGGGCGTGGCCGGTCATATGAAGAGCGTCGACGCACGGGACGCCGCCTTGACCATGCGTTACGCCACCACCGTGATCGTTGTGCCCGGCTACGGATTGGCCGTGGCGCAGGCTCAGGCCAAGCTCTACGAGTTGGTCAAACTGCTTCAGACGGCCGGGGTAGCGGTGCGATTCGCCATCCATCCGGTGGCGGGACGGATGCCTGGCCACATGAATGTGCTGCTCGCCGAGGCCGGTGTTCCCTACGACCTGATCGACGATATGGAAGACATCAACGACAGCTTCAAGTCGACCGATGTGGCCATCGTCATTGGCGCCAACGACGTGGTCAATCCCGCGGCGCGAACCGACAAGGCGTCGCCGATCTATGGGATGCCCATTCTCAATGCGGACCAGGCCCGCCAGGTCTACGTGGTGAAGCGAGGGCAGGGAAAAGGCTACGCGGGCGTCGAGAACCTTCTTTTCTACCAGGACAACTGCGCCATGGTTTACGGAGACGCCCTCGCGGTGCTCAACGCCATGGTCCAGGCGATCAAGGAACAGGCTGCCTAGATCCGGCGCCCCGATTCCATCCTCACTCCCATCCCATCATTTGCAGGAGACATGGCATGACCTATGCGACCGTCAATCCCTTCACGGGGGAAACCGTAACCCGTTTCAAGGACGCGACCGATGAGGAGGTCACGCGTGCGATCGGAAAGGCGCAAGCGGCGTTCGAATCGTGGCGCGATACATCCTTCGCCGAACGCGCGAGCATCATGCAGAACGCGGCGAACCTGCTGCGCAAGGACATCGACGCATACGCATCGCTGCTGACATTGGAGATGGGCAAGCTGATCGGCGAGGCTCGCGCGGAGGTCGAGCTTTCGGCGAACATTTTCGAATACTACGCGGTGCATGCGAAGCGTCTTCTGGCACCCGAGAGCCTGCCGGTGGCCAACCTCACGGAAGGCCAGGCCGTGCTTACCCACGAACCTCTGGGTGTGCTCCTGGCTATCGAGCCGTGGAACTTTCCCTACTACCAGGTCGCCCGCATCATCGCCCCCCAGCTCTCGGCGGGTAACACGATACTGCTGAAACACGCATCCAACGTACCCCAGTGCGCGCAAGCGTTCGAGAAGCTGATGAAGGAAGCAGGCCTGCCTTCTGGCGCATTCCAGAATGTGTTCGCGACACGTAGCCAGATCGAATTGATCCTCGGCGATCCGCGGGTTTGCGGCGTTGCACTCACCGGTTCGGAGGCGGCCGGCTCCAGTGTCGCCGCTCAAGCGGGCAAGGCGCTCAAGAAGTCGACGATGGAACTGGGCGGCGCCGATGCATTCGTGGTGTTGGCCGACGCGGACCTCGACAAGACCGTGAATTGGGCCGTCTTCGGCCGGCATTGGAACGGTGGCCAGGTGTGTGTCTCGTCCAAGCGGATGATCGTCGTGGATGGACTCTACGAATCCTTCCTGGAGCGATACAAGAAAGGGGTTGGGGCGCTGAAAGCGGGCAACCCCACGTTGCCGGAGACGACCTTGGCTCCGCTTTCCTCGCAGCAGGCTGCGGACGACATCAAGGCGCGGATCAAGGAAGCGGTGGCCCATGGCGCGACCGCCACCGAAGTCGGGCCACCGGTACCGACGACGGGAGCCTTCGTTCAACCGACCATCCTTACCGACATCGCGCCGGACAATCCGGCACGGAACTGGGAGTTCTTCGGGCCGGTGTCCATGCTGTTCCGGGCCAAGGACGATAACGAGGCGATCGCCATCGCGAACGATTCGCCCTTCGGCCTGGGTGGGTCGGTGTTCTCGGCGGATCCGGCGCATGGCGCCCGCGTGGCTCGTCAGATCTCCACGGGGATGGTGTTCGTGAACCATCCCACGATGGTCAAGGCGGACCTTCCCTTTGGCGGCATCCGGCATTCCGGCTATGGCCGCGAGTTGCTCGGTCTCGGGATCAAGGAATTCGTGAATCACAAATTGATCGACATCGTCAGCATCGACGCTCCGTTCTGATACAGCGACATCCGACTACTACATTCCCTGAGGACTCGAACCCATGAACAAGACGATGAAAGCGGCGGTGGTGACTGCCTTCGGCAAACCCCTGGAGATCCAGGAGGTTCCGATTCCACGGCCGGGCCCGGGCGACCTGCTGGTGAAGATCGAGGCCTGTGGTGTATGCCACACGGACCTTCATGCGGCGGAAGGCGACTGGCCCGTCAAGCCGAAGCCGCCCTTCATTCCCGGTCACGAAGGCGTTGGGCACGTCGTCGCGGTCGGTGCCGGGGTAACCCATGTCAAGGAAGGGGATCGGGTAGGCATTCCCTGGCTCTATTCGGCGTGCGGCTATTGCGAACACTGCCTGGGTGGTTGGGAGACCCTGTGCGAGTCGCAGCAGAACGCGGGCTATTCGGTCAACGGTGGTTTCGCCGAGTACGCACTGGCTGATGCCCGCTTTGTGGGCCACTTGCCGGCCAACCTTGGATTCATCGAGGTGGCGCCGGTGCTTTGCGCGGGTGTCACGGTCTACAAGGGCTTGAAGATGACCGACACCCACCCTGGCGATTGGGTGGTCATCTCCGGGGTGGGTGGGCTTGGCCACATGGCGGTGCAGTATGCGCGCGCGATGGGCCTGAACGTGGCGGCCGTGGACATCGACGATGCCAAGCTTTCGCTTGCCTCCCAACTCGGTGCCACCGTGACGGTCAACGCTTTGAAGATGGACCCCGTGGCGTACCTGAAAAAGGAAATCGGAGGCGCACACGGCGCGCTGGTGACGGCGGTATCGCCCAAGGCTTTCTCGCAGGCATTGGGCATGGTGCGCCGGGGTGGCACGGTAGCGCTCAATGGGCTTCCGCCCGGGAAGTTCGAACTGTCGATCTTCGACATGGTCCTGGAAGGGATCACGGTGCGCGGTTCCATCGTCGGCACCCGTCTTGACCTGCAGGAGTCCTTGGCGTTCGCGGGGGCAGGGAAGGTCAAGGCAACCGTCAGCACCGATCGCCTTGAGAACATTAATGGTATCTTCGACCGGATGCGGGCCGGCCAGATCGAGGGGCGCGTGGTCATGGACATGAATGCCTAGTTCCACCCGGTGAGATCGTAGACGTGGCGTTATTGCAGAAGGACATCCCATGACATTGGAGACCGTCGAGATAAAGGCCTTCGTTCCCGCGAAGGATTTCGAACTATCGACACGTTTCTACGTCGAACTCGGGTTCGAAGTGGCTTTCACCGATGGTTCGCTTGCCTACATGCGGGCAGGAAATTGCAGTTTTCTTCTGCAGAAGTTCCATGTCTCCGACCACGCTTCGAACTTCATGATGCATTTGCTGGTGGCCGACGTGGACGCCTGGTGGAACCATATCCAGGCGCAGCAGCTGGTTCGGCGTTACGGCGTGCGCTGTAGCGTTCCGGAAGACCAGCCATGGGCTATCCGTGATTTCACGCTTACCGATCCCAGCGGGGTGCTGTGGCGGATCGGAACGAACATTGTCCTTGACGACGGTATTCATCGAGCGTCCATGGAACCTTCCACAGCTGGCTAGGTCGTCGCATAGCCGTGGTGGGTGTCGTGGCTGACGCGGCGGTCGATACCTTGATGCCCTTCAATGGCTATCGCGCGGAAGCCCCTTCGTCTGCGCGATCTGCTGGTACTTCTCGGCACCTTCGAGAATGGCACCCGTTTCCATCTGTCCGACGATGCTGCGCTGGATCTCCTGCCACGGCGTTTGCGATGCCGGGTAGCGGTAGCCTCCCGCCTCGGCCAGCGCGCGGCGGCGCTCGGCCAATTCCTCGTCGCTGATCAGCACGTTGGCGGTACCCCTGCCAAGGTCGATGCGGACACGATCGCCGGTTCGGATCAGCGCCAGTCCACCCATCACCGCGGCCTCGGGGCTCGCGTTGAGAATGGAGGGCGAGCCCGAGGTGCCCGATTGGCGTCCATCGCCGATGCAAGGCAGCGCGTGCACGCCTTCGCGGATGAGATAAGCCGGCGGCCGCATATTTACCACTTCCGCCGAACCCGGGTAGCCCACCGGCCCCGCGCCGCGCATGAAGAGCAACGTGTCGGTGGTGATGCCGAGCGAGGGGTCGTCGATGCGGTGGTGATAGTCCTCCGGACCGTCGAAGACGACGGCTGGCCCTTCGAACGCGTCGGGATCGTCGGGGCTGCTGAGATAGCGCTCGCGAAACTCGGGACTGATGACGCTGGTTTTCATGATGGCGCTGTCGAACAGGTTGCCGCGCAACACGATGAATCCCGCATCTTCCTTCAGCGGATTGGCGAACCGACGGATGACGCGTTCGTCCTCGATGGTCGCACCCCGGCAATTCTCACCGATCGACTTGCCGTTTGCCGTCATCGCGCCCTCGTGGATCAAGCCCTGCCTCAGCAGCTCACCGACCACCGCCGGTACGCCGCCGGCGTGATAGAAGTCCTCGCCGAGGTATTCCCCCGCCGGCTGCAGGTTGACCATCAAAGGTACCTTGTGGCCGTGCGTCTGCCAGTCGTCGATCGTCAGCTCCACGCCCATGTGACGGGCGATGGCTGCCAGGTGGATGGGGGCGTTGGTCGATCCGCCGATGGCCGAGTTGACCACGATGGCATTGAGGAACGCTTCGCGGGTGAGGATGTCGGAGGGTTTGAGGTCTTCCGCGACCATCCCGACGATGCGCTTGCCGGTGAAATAAGCGACTTCCTGCCGATCGCGGTAGGGCGCGGGAATCGCGGCGGCGCCCGGCAGCTGCATGCCGAGGGCTTCGGCCAGGCTGTTCATCGTCGTCGCCGTTCCCATCGTGTTGCAATAGCCCGTCGATGGCGCGGATGAGGCAACCAGCTTGATGAAGCCTTCTTCGTCGATGGCGCCGGTGGCCAACAGCTCGCGCGCTTTCCAGACGATCGTTCCCGAGCCCGTGCGCTCGCCCTTGTGCCAGCCATTGAGCATGGGGCCTACCGAAAGCGCGATGGCCGGGATGTTCACCGTAGCGGCCGCCATCAGGCAGGCTGGCGTGGTCTTGTCGCAACCGATCGTCAACACCACGCCGTCGATCGGATAACCATGCAGCACTTCGACCAGGGACAGGTACGCCAGGTTGCGGTCGAGGCCCGCGGTAGGGCGCTTTCCCGTTTCCTGGATCGGATGCACCGGGAACTCCAGCGCGATGCCACCCGCTTCACGAATGCCCTCGCGCACGCGTTCGGCAAGCACGACGTGATGGCGGTTGCACGGCGAGAGATCGCTGCCCGTCTGCGCGATGCCGATGATCGGTTTGCCCGAGCGTAGCTCTTCCAGCGACAGGCCGAAGTTGAGATACCGCTCCAGGTACAACGCGGTCATGTCGATGTTTTCGAGATTGTCGAACCAGGCGCGCGAACGAAGCGGGAAGGTGGTCTGTGTCATGGCGAGCGGGAGTTCTCTGAAGGCAGGCAGGGAGCGGCTCAGCAGCAGGGGTACAGTCGAGCGGCGGTCGTTGACGCGCGATCTGTGCGCCGATAGTCTATTACTCAGACAAGATAGTCGATGAGAGACGCGGCGGTAAAGACGTTTTCGGAAAGACGGGCAACTTCCAGCACTCAACCGAAAGGTATTCCAAGTGAACGCACGCAACCTGTATATCGGCCTCGCAGCCGTCGGCTTCGCCTTCTCGCTCGCGGCCTGTTCCGGCGGGCGCGGCAACGGCGACACCGCCGCTTCCTCATCGGACAACAAGGGCGCCCTGGTCGGTGTCGCCATGCCCACCAAGGTATCCGAGCGCTGGATCAAGGACGGCAACGCCGTCAAGGAGGATCTGGAGAAACTCGGGTACAAGGTCGATCTCGAGTACGCCGACAACAAGATCCCGCAGCAGGTGCTCCAGGTCAGCAACATGATCACCAAGGGTGCCAAGGTGCTGGTCATCGCTTCGATCGACGGCGGTTCGCTCAGCGACCAGCTCGATGCGGCGGCCAAGGCCGGCATCAAGGTGATCTCCTACGATCGCCTGCTTACCGGAAGCAAGAACGTCGATTATTACGTGTCGTTCGACAACTATAAGGTGGGCGTCGACCAGGCCAACAGCCTGCTCACCGGCCTGGGCTTCCTCGATGCGAACGGCAAGAAGACCGACAAGAAGGGGCCGTTGAACGTCGAGTTGTTCGCGGGCAGCCCGGATGACAACAACGCCACGTTCTTCTTCAACGGGGCGATGGATACGCTCAAGCCCTACATCGACGACGGCTCCATCGTCATCAAGAGCGGCCAGACAGGGTTCACCCAGGTGGCCACCCTGCAGTGGGACCCGGCGACGGCGAAGGCCCGCATGCAGAATCTGGTCGCCAAGTCCTACTCGGACGGTGCCAACGTCGATGGCGTGCTCTCGCCGTACGATGGCATGTCGATCGGCATCGTCTCCGCCCTGCAGGGCGCAGGCTATGGCGGCGCCGCCAAGCCGCTGCCCATCATCACCGGGCAGGATGCGGAGGCGGCGTCGGTCAAGTCGATCATCGCGGGCCAGCAGTACTCCACGATCTACAAGGACACGCGCAAGCTCGCCGACCAGGCGGCCGTGATGACCAACGACCTGCTGACCGGCAAGAAGCCGGAAACGAACGACGACAAGACCTACAACAACAAGGTCGTGGTCGTTCCGACGTACCTGTTCCAGCCGACCGTGGTCACCAAGGCGAACTACAAGGAAGTGCTCGTCGATAGTGGCTATTACACCCCGGCGCAGCTGCAGTAAGCCGCGCTGGAGGGCACGTGACCGATCATATTCTCGAGATGCGGGGCATCACGAAGACGTTTCCCGGTGTCAAGGCGTTGCAGGATGTTTCGCTCGGGGTCAAACGCGGCCATGTCCACGCCATCTGTGGCGAGAACGGTGCCGGCAAGTCGACGCTCATGAAGGTTCTCAGCGGGGTCTATCCCGCTGGGACGTTCGACGGGCAGATCGTTTTCGAGGGCCAGCCGGTCGATTTCAGGAGCATCAACGACTCCGAGGCCGCCGGTGTCGTGATCATCCACCAGGAGCTTGCGCTCAGTCCGTATCTTTCCATCGCCGAGAACATCTTCCTCGGCAATGAGCGGCAGACACGCGGATGGATCGACTGGAACCGGACCAACCTGGAAGCCGCCAAGCTGCTGGAGCGGGTGGGGCTGAAAAACAACCCGGTCACCAAGATCACCGACCTGGGCGTCGGCCAGCAACAGTTGGTGGAAATCGCGAAGGCCTTGTCCAAGCGCGTGAAGCTGCTCATTCTCGATGAGCCCACGGCGGCCCTGAACGACGCCGATTCAGCGCACCTGCTCGGGTTGATCAAGCAGCTCCAGGCGCAGGGCATCACCTCGATCATCATCAGCCACAAGCTCAACGAGATCGAGGCGATCGCCAACGAAGTGACGATCATCCGCGACGGCCGGACGATCGAGACGCTCGACATGCAGGCGGACCACGTCTCCGAAGAGCGGATCATCAAGGGCATGGTCGGGCGCGAACTCGAAAGCCGATACCCGGAGCACACGCCGAGCATCGGCGAAGAACTCTTGCGCGTCGAGAACTGGAATGTGTTTCATCCGGTCGACGTCACCCGGCAGATCGTCACCAATGCCAGCATCCACGTACGGGCTGGTGAAATCGTCGGCATTGCCGGGTTGATGGGTGCTGGGCGAACCGAACTCGCGATGAGCGTGTTCGGGAAGAGCTATGGCGTGAAGATCAGCGGCAGGGTGTTGAAGCGCGGGGTCGAGGTCGACATGAGCACCGTGCCGAAGGCGATCAGGAACGGCGTGGCGTACGCCACCGAAGATCGCAAACGCTATGGGTTGAACCTCATCGACGACATCACCCGCAACACATCGGGTTCGGCCCTGGGCAAGCTCGCGGGGCTGTTCGGTTTCGTCGACGGGCATAAAGAAGCCACCGTGGCGGGCGAGTATCTCAAGTCCCTCAAGATCAAGGCGCCCGGCGTGTCTTCGATCACCGGGAAACTGTCGGGTGGAAACCAGCAAAAGGTCGTGTTGTCCAAGTGGATGTACGCCGACCCGGATGTGCTGATCCTCGATGAGCCGACCCGCGGCATCGACGTGGGCGCCAAGTACGAGATCTACGCCATCATCAACCGGCTCGCCGACGAGGGCAAAGGCATCATCATGATTTCGTCGGAACTCCCGGAGCTCCTGGGCGTCTGCGATCGTATCTACACCCTCGCCGAGGGACGTATCACGGCGGATATCCCTCGATCCGAGGCGACCGCCGAGGTCCTTATGCAGCACATGACAAGAGAACGGGAGCGGGGCGCCAGTGACAACCTCCAATGAATCGACGCCACCGGCCAGCGCGACGACGACGGCGCTGAAGTACCTGGCGGGACAGCTTCGCCAGGTCGGCCTGTTCAGTGCGCTGATCGTGATCGTGCTGTTTTTCCAGTTCGCGACCGGTGGCATCACGCTTCGGCCGATCAACGTATCGAACCTGGTCATCCAGAACAGTTACATCCTGATTCTCGCGATCGGCATGGTCATGGTAATCATCGCGGGCCATATCGACCTGTCGGTCGGTTCGCTCGTGGCGTTCGTGGGGGCGATGGCCGGCGTCATGATCACGCAGTGGCAGATTCCCTGGCCGGCGGCGATCGTGCTTTGCCTGGTCATCGGTGGCATCGTCGGGGCGTGGCAGGGCTTCTGGATCGCCTATTTCAGGATCCCCGCGTTCATCGTCACGTTGGCGGGCATGTTGCTGTTTCGTGGGGCTGCGCAGATCGCGCTGCAAAACCAGCAGATTTCGCCGTTCCCGGAAGCGTTCCGCCGGATGGGTTCCGGGTTTCTCCCAGCGTTCGGCACGAGCGGGTACGAGCCGCTCACGCTCGTCCTGGGGGCGTTCGCCGCCATCGTGTTGCTCTATGGCTCGTTGCGTCAACGTATGGTGCGGCATACCTACGGGCTGGAATCCGAGCCGCTGTGGTACTTCATCCTCAAGCTGGTCTTCTCGGTCTTCCTGATCGGTTGCATGGCGTTCCTGCTGGCCAGCTACAACGGCACACCCATCGTGCTGGTGATCCTCGGTGTGCTGATCGTCGCGTATGCGGCGATCATGGCGCGGTCGGTCTTTGGCCGCCACGTCTACGCGATCGGCGGCAACCTCAACGCCGCGGCCCTCTCGGGCGTGAAGACCAAGCGCGTCACCTTCCTGCTGTTCGTGAACATGGGGGTCATCTCCGCGCTCGCCGGGCTGGTTTTCACCGCCCAGTTGAACCTGGCGAGCCCGAGCGCCGGCACGGGTTTCGAACTCGATGCGATCGCCGCCGTGTTCATCGGTGGCGCCGCCGTGACCGGCGGTATCGGCACGGTTACCGGCGCGATCATCGGTGGCCTCATCATCGGCCTGCTCAACAACGGTATGTCGATCCTTGGCGTCGGCACCGAATACCAGTCGCTGATCAAGGGACTGGTGCTGTTGGCGGCCGTCGCGTTCGACGTCTATAACAAGCGTCGCGTCGGAGGTCGCTAGGTCCCGCGGAGGGAGGGCGGTCAGCGATGCGGCTTACGGTTGCATCGCCTGCCGCGTGTCTTCCAACGCCAGTTCCACGAGCACGCGCATCGCCTCGCTGGCGGCAGCCGGGTCGCGATCGGCGATGGCGACGAACACCCGGCGATGGTCCGGGATGGGATTGCGGGGCAGGGTGCGCTGGCGTTGTTTGAACTGCGTCGTCCAATTGACGGCGGCGCAAATGCTCGCATTCAACACGATGAGCGCGTCGTTGCCGGTGGCATGCAGGATCGCACTGTGGAAATCACGGTCGGCCGTGCGGCCGGCCTCGGTGGCGAGGGTGTGGCGGGTCATGCGGGCCAGGGCATCACGCATGGTATCGAGGGCGGCGTTGTCGCGGCGCTCGGCAGCCAGTGCCGCGGCGGCGGGTTCCACGATGGCGCGAAGTTCGAACAGGCTGCGAATGAAACCAATGTCGGGCTGCCCGGCGAATGCCCAACCCAATACCTCGGGATCGAGCAGGTTCCAGCGGCTCCGGGGTAACACACGCGTGCCGGCCTTTGGCCGGCTTTCGACGAGGCCTTTGGCAGCCAGTGCCTGGATCGCCTCGCGGTAGGCCGTTCGCGAAACGTCCAACTGCTCGGAGAAAACCACTTCGCCGGAGAGTACGTCGCCCGGCTGGTATTCACCCGAGAGGATCGCGGCACCCAGCTTGTTCGCGATGGCGCCGTACAGGCGTCGACCGGTACCGCGCGCCTGGCGTTCGCGTTCGATCGGTACCGCCGGCGACTTCGTCTTGCTCACGTGCTCATTCCTTCCTGACCATCGACCGCTTGGCATTGCAAAACCAGCATAACCGCCTTAACCTAATTGTCTGAGTAATTATCGTGGCGCAGCACATGTCGAACGATGAGAAGACAGGCGGGATGCACAGTACTTTCCGCTCGGTGGAGGCGGCGACCGGGCAGCCTTTCGGCCCTGCGTTCACATCGGACGGTATGGCTGAGGTCAGGTCCGCCTGTGCGGCCGCCGAGGCGGCCTTCGATGTTTATCGTACGACAGATACCGGCGACCGGGCGGCGTTCCTGGAACGCATCGGCGAGGAAATCCTTGCCCTGGGCGACGAACTCATCGTCACCGCCATGCGCGAAAGCGGACTGCCCCGCGCGCGCCTCGAGGGCGAGCGCGGCCGTACGGTCGGCCAGCTGAGGTTGTTCGCCGGCGTGCTCAGGCGCGGCGACTGGATGGGGCTGCGCGTCGACCCCGTCCCGGCTGGCGAGACACCGTCCGCGCGCGCCGATTTGCGGCTGCGCAGGATTCCCCTGGGACCGGTCGCCGTGTTCGGGGCGTCGAATTTCCCGTTGGCGTTTTCCACGGCCGGTGGCGATACGGCATCGGCGCTCGCCGCCGGGTGCCCCGTCGTCGTCAAGGGCCATCCCGCGCATCCCGCCACGGGGGCCATGGTCGCGGACGCCATCCGCAAGGCGGTGAGGGCGAGCGGCCTGCCGTCCGGCGTATTCGCGAACCTCACCGGCCCGGGGATCGAACTGGGAGCGTCCCTGGTCACCGATCCGGCGATCGCCGCGGTGGGATTCACGGGCTCGCGTGCCGGCGGCCTGGCGCTCGTCAAACTGGCACAAGCACGAGAGATCCCCATCCCTGTGTTCGCGGAGATGTCGAGCGTCAATCCGGTCCTGCTATTGCCGGGGGCGCTGCGTGCACGCGGGGAAGCCATCGGCGCCACCTTCGTCGGTTCGCTGACGATGGGCGCCGGACAGTTCTGTACCAATCCCGGCTTGCTCCTGGCGATCGAAGGGGACGGCCTCGACGCCTTCGTCTCCGCCGCCAGCCGCGTGGTATCCGAGGCGAGCCCGCAAACCATGTTGACCCCTGCGATCCACCATGCCTACGAGGCCTCGGTCGAGGCGCTCCGGAAACACGGCGAGGTGACGGCCTTGGCGCAGGGGCCTGCCGCCGAAAGCGCGAGCGCCGGGCGCGCGGCGTTCTTCTCCACCAGCGGCAAGGCGTTCCTGGCTGACAAGGCGCTCGCGCACGAAGTCTTCGGTGCGTCGTCCCTGTTGGTTCGCTGTGCCGACGAAGCCGAACTTCGCGCAGTCGTCGCGGCATGCGAGGGGCAGCTGACGATGACGCTGCAGATGGACGATGGCGATACCGCATTGGCGGCCCGGCTGGTCCCGCTACTGGAGCGGAAGTGCGGACGCATCGTCGTCAACGGTTGGCCGACCGGTGTCGAAGTCACCCACGCCATGGTGCACGGTGGACCGTTCCCCGCGACGTCCGATGGGCGTTCGACATCGGTCGGCAGCCTCGCCATCGATCGGTTCCTGCGCCCCGTGTCGTATCAGAACTTCCCGCCTGCCTTGTTGCCCGCCGTGTTGCGCGACGACGCAGGCTTGCCGCGGCTCGTCAACGGTATCCCGGCCGCCTGATTTCCCGTCTACCGAGAAGAGAGAGACTTCATGACTTTGCGTCTCCTGCAACATCGTGCCGCGGACGGCGTACGGTCGGTGATCGCCGCGCGGGGCGACACCGCCGCCTTCGTGCCCGGCGTCGACAGCGTTCGGGCACTCGCGGGCAAGGCCATCGCGATGGGCACCGACCTCGCGGGCGCGATCGCCGCATGCGGTGCCGGGGCGCCGGTGGATATCGTCGAGGAATTGGCCGCGGGCCGCTTGCTCGCTCCGGTCGATCACCCGGACCCGGCGCATCTGTTCATGACTGGCACGGGGCTCACCCACCTGGGTTCCGCGGAAGGGCGGGACAAGATGCACCGTGAGGCGGCCGCCGCCGAGAAGCAGACGGATTCGATGCGGATCTTCCTCGAAGGTGTCGCGGGCGGCAAACCCGCGGAAGGGGCGGTCGGCAGCCAGCCGGAATGGTTCTATAAGGGCAACGGCCACGGCCTGGTCGGGCCGGGCGCACCGCTCACGTCGCCCGCGTTCGCAAAGGATGGTGGAGAGGA
This sequence comes from Luteibacter jiangsuensis, assembly GCF_030812295.1. GTDB lineage: Bacteria > Pseudomonadota > Gammaproteobacteria > Xanthomonadales > Rhodanobacteraceae > Luteibacter > Luteibacter jiangsuensis_A. Next base: position 1,004,603 of record NZ_JAUSSK010000001.1, on the reverse strand, counting down.
GCCCGAACTCGCGGGCATCTACCTCATCGGTGACGATGGCACGCCGTTTCGTCTCGGCGTTTGCCTCGCGAACGAGTTCAGTGACCACATCACGGAACGGCATAACTACCTATGGCTCGCGCACTCGAAATTGCGCCAGGCGGCCCTGGGTGCCGAATTGCTCGTCGGGCCACTTCCTGCTGAAATCGAAGGCAAGAGCCGCATCCATCGGAACGGTGCGGTCGTGTGGGAAAAGCCATTCCTCTCCGGGCAAGAGAACATGTCGCATAGCTTCGCGAATCTCGAGGCGCATCATTTCAAGTACGAGCTGTTCCGGCAGCCGGGCGATATCCACGTGCATTTCTTCGGTACGGCCACGTTGTCGTTCTCCGATGGCGTGGCTACCCAGCTTGGCGACGTGTTCGAGATAGAAGCCGCGCCGTTCGCCTTGCCGCTGCGTAACGCACTCGCGCAGGCACCCGCGCAGGCCGTCACGGTCAAGGCACTTTGACGGTGGCCCCTATCCGCGTCGCGGTGATCGGCCTGGGCAAGATCGCCCGCGACCAGCACCTCCCCGCGATCGCAAACGACGATGACTTCCAGCTGGCGGCAGTGGTCGATCCCGTGGTGTCGGGCCTTGAAGACGTACCTTGCTTCGACAGCCTCGATGCGTTGTTCCAGGGTGGCGTCGCCGTGGATGCGGTCGTCCTCTGCACGCCGCCGCAGATTCGCTATACGCTGGCCAGGAAGGCCCTGAAGAACAACATCCATGTCTTCCTCGAGAAGCCGCCGGGCGCGACATTGGCCGAAGTCGCGGCACTCTCACAGCGGGCGGATGCTGGCGACCTGACCTTGTTCGCGGGCTGGCACTCCCGGTATGCCGCTGGCGTGGAGCCGGCGCGCGCCTGGCTCGCCGAGCGGCGGATCGAGAAAGTCTCCATCCGTTGGCGGGAAGATGTTCGCGTGTGGCACCCGGGGCAAGAGTGGATATGGGAAGCCGGCGGGCTGGGCGTCTTCGATCCGGGTATCAACGCCTTGTCGATCGCCACGCACATACTTCCCCGGACGTTCATCCTTCGGTCCGCGACCTTGTCGATTCCCGCCAACCGCGCGGCGCCCATCGCGGCCGACCTGCGGTTCATCGACGGGGACGATGTCCCGATGTCGATGGATCTCGACTGGCGCCAGACCGGTCCGCAAAGTTGGGACATCGTGGTCGAGACCGATCAAGGTCGGTTGATGCTAGCTAAAGGTGGCGCCGTGCTCAGCCTGCCTGGACAGGACGTGGGCGGGGAAGACCGGGAATATGCGGGGATGTATTCGCGTTTCGCCTCGCTGATCCGTTCGCGCCGTTCCGATGTGGATACGGCGCCGCTGCGGCTGGTGGCCGATGCGTTCTTGCTCGGCCGTCGTGAGACCACCGAGGCGTTTTATTGGGACAGATGAGTTCATAGCCGAGCCCGGTGGGGCACATGGGGCGGGGCTACTGTCAGGGACGAGTGGCCCTCGATGCAATCAGAGTTCCATACGTAAACCGTCGAAGGCATCCCTTAAGAACTTGGCCACCGGCTTTCGTTGGCCAGTCTGGTCTCTCCATGCTTGAAGCGCCAATCTCATCGCCCCGACGGAGACCATGGCGACCATTCGAAGCGACGTGCGGCGCTCGGGTTGCCGCCACACCTCGCACAACGTCTCGAAGAGCGCTTGCTCCTGTTCCGCATAATGCGTCTGCTTGCGGGCACGCAGCGCTTCGCTTGACCGCATGAGGTTGTCGACGGCGATCATCTGTTCGGTGGTATAGCGCTCGATATGCTTCACCATCACATCGCGAACCGCATCGAGCGGCGATACGTCGGGTGATGTCTTGAGTAACTCGGCATACAGACTCGAAGCTCCGGCCTGTTGCCAGAACAGGATGACGTCGTCCTTGGATTTGAAATACGAGAAAAAAGTGCGGCGCGAGATGCCCGCTTCCGTGGCGATGGCGTCCAGCGTCGTATTTTCGTAGCCATTGGCAAGGAACAAGCGCTGTCCGACCTCGGCGATACGCTGACGCGTTTCGCGGCGCTTGCGCTCCCGCAAACCTTCTGTGGCCGCTGCGCCCACGGGAGACGAATTTCCTGACATCCGGATGGCCTATTGCAAAGCTGCATCAAGTGCAGTAAAAATTGCACTCAGTGCTAAATTAGTTGCACTCATCTTACGTTCTCATCCCCAACCAAGGCAAGGTCAATGGCCGCTTGGACCGTTTCCGACATCCCTTCCCAACGCGGCCGTGCGGCGGTAGTCACCGGTACTGGCGGTCTTGGGTTCCAGGACGCATTGGCATTGGCCCGGGCAGGGGCCGACGTCATCATTGCAGGTCGAAATCCGTTGAAGGGCACCGCGGCAGTCGATCGGATTCGCCAAAGCGTGCCTGGCGCGAATGTGGCTTTCGAGTTGCTGGATCTCGCCAGCCTCGACTCCATCAAGTCGTTCGCGGGGAACCTGCGGCGATCGCGCGACAGCCTGGATCTGCTCATCAACAACGCGGCGGTGATGACGCCACCGAAGCGCCTGGCCACTACCGACGGGTTCGAGTTGCAGTTCGGCACCAACTACCTGGGCCACTTCGCCTTGACCGGCCAGCTTCTGCCGCTGCTGCGAAAGGGCGACAAGCCGCGCGTGGTCACTCTTTCGAGCGTTGCAGCTCGAAGCGCCGCGATCAACTTCGATGATCTGCAAGCTCGGCGCAGCTACAAACCGATGCCAGCTTATGGTCAATCGAAGCTCGCCTGTCTGATGTTCGCCCTTGAACTACAACGCCGCAGTGATACCGCAGGCTGGGGTATCCAGAGCATCGCCGCGCATCCCGGTATTTCGCGCACCGATCTCTTGCCCAATGGCGCCGGAACCTGGAGTGCGCCGGGTATCGTCCGCCGTTACTTGTGGTTTTTGTTCCAACCCGCAGATCAGGGAGCATTGCCGACGCTCTTCGCCGCGACTTCGCCGCAAGCGCGAGCGGGTGCGTACTACGGTCCGGACAAGCTGAGCGAGACGCGTGGCTATCCGGTCCCGGCCCTGATCCCTCCGCAGGCCCTCGATACGGCTAGCGCTGCCAGGCTCTGGGATGAATCGGAGCGGCTGACCGGCACGGTCTATCCCGCCGGCGAAGGGCGGAAGTTTCCAGAAGCGGCCGGGAAGGGAGTGAATCCATGACGGTTCTTGTGACGGGGGGAACCGGGCTCGTCGGCTCACGTCTGCTAGGGCGTCTGGTGGATTCGGGTGTGCGATGCCGGGCGCTGGTGCGCTCCGGCAGGACGCTCCCAGCCGGCGTAACTGCCATCGAGGGCGATATCCTGGACCCGGCGTCCCTTGCGGCTGCGCTGGAAGGTATATCGGCCGTCGTGCACCTGGCGGCGGTGTTCCGAACGCCCGACGAAGACCTGATCTGGAAGGTCAACCTGGAAGGCACGCGTAACCTGATCGCGGCAACAATGGCACATGCAATGGGTGCGCGCTTCATCATGGCGAGTACCGCCCACGTGTACGATACGAACAGTCCTCGTCCCGGCCGCGAAGACGATGACGTCGAGCCAAAGCATGCGTATCCGGCCAGTAAAGTGGCGGCAGAGAACGAACTGCGCAACAGCGGGATCAACTGGTCGATTCTGCGGCTCCCATTCGTCTACGGCGATCGCGACGGGCACCTGGAAGACTTTCCCAAGCACGTCGTAGGCAAGTGGCATCCCGCCCAGAGGATGAGCACCGTCCATCATCGTGACGTTGCAACGGCGGTGAAGATGGCTTTGGCCGGTGTGATGGACGGCCATATCGTGAACATCACAGACGAAGCCCCGACGTCGGTCTATGAATTGGTCACGCTTGCCGGCGCATCCATGGCACCATCTCCCGAGCCGCTCGTGAATCCCTGGCATCTTCATGTGGACGGGAGTTTCGCCCGTAGCCTGGGGTTCCAGCCTTCCGTCAGAACGATCTATCAGGCTGTCGAGGAGGGGGTGCTCTGACGGGCAGATGAAGGTCAGTCGAGAAGCTGCATGTTATTGGCCGTCTGCCACTGGCGGTGTTCCGGGACCAACTGTCCCCCATGCGTGAGTGGGCCTTGTGCCCGGCAGCGTGGTCTTAGAAGAAGACATGTCAGCGATTCGTTGGTGAATTTCCGCCATGGAAACGCCCGAAACTACGCGCGGAAAATAAGGCCATCAACAGGACTCCCATACCGGCCGAGATGGCCTGGTCCATAGCGTGAAGATCGACAGTTCCCACGCGAGCGATCAGCATGTATGCGAAGACGAAGTTCGCGAACCCCCAAAGAACATTGACGGTCGAAGAGGAAAGTCCTTGACCTGGTGGTTTGGCGAAAGGAGTCTGAAAAGCGCGTCCCATCATGCCGCTGACGAAGTGCGGGAAGGCATTGGCGAGAAACATGCCACCAAAAAAATAAGAGATGTCATGAGCCCAGCTCACGGTTATACGCCCCGTTCCAGCAGATCGATGATTTCCTGCGTCGTACCTGTCTCGCCGATCCGAGGGAAAACGCGCGTCGTGCTCCAGGCATGGGCGTCTTCCTGCATGTCGGTCATGGCGTCCGTCGCGAGGGTGACGTTGAAGCCGAGTTCATAGGCCTGGCGCGCCGTGACTTCCACGCCGTTGCTCGTGGCCACGCCAACGATCACCACCTGCGTCACCCCCGACGATTTCAAATGGGCTTGAAGTCCGGTGTCGGTGAAGGCGCCTGGCGTATGCTTCGTCACCACATGGTCCTGCGGCTGTCGCTTCAATTCAGGAACGATTTCGGTCCAATCGGCGGGGAGGTCGCGCAGACGGCGAGGTTGCTCGGTACGACCTGGCGCGGCACCGGCAACATTGACCAGCACGACCGGCAAGTCTCGTGCGCGAAAGGTGTCAGCCAGCGCAGCGGCGCGCTCCACAACGCCGTTCACCGGATGGGCGGTTGGGAGTGCGACGATGCCTTTCTGAAGGTCGATGACGATGAGCGCAACGTTCGGATCGAGGGTAGTCACTGCCACGGTGGTTTCCTTTCATAGAGCCGGCGCAGCCGACCGCGCGCCGATGTTATTTCGGGAGCAGTCTTCGATAAGGCGGTGGTCTATTCGGATTCGCCAAGACGCTTGATTAGCTCGACCGCGGACATAAGCGTTTTCCGTTCGTCGGCATCGAGCCTGGATATCGCGTCCAACAGCCATTTCTGCTTGGCGGCGCTGCGTTTGCGCCGCGCCTGAACACCTTCCCGCGTCAGGACGAACAGGACCTGCCGACCATCGGTCGGATGCGGGCGACGCTCGACCAGGCCCTCGCGCTCCAGTTCGGTGAGTGTGGCGCCCATGGACTGCGGCTTTACCGCCTCCGCCCGTGCGAGGTCGGCGGTCGTCGCTGGCCCGGCTTTTTCAAGCCTGGCCAGCGCCATGGTCTGCGACCAGGTCAGTCCTTCCGGGTTGGTTTCGGCGCGCAGACGTCGCAGGAGTTGGCCGACTGCTAGAGAAAGCTCTGCAACGGCGGTTTCTAGGGAAGCGGAAGGGCCGACGGGAGGAGTCATGGATACAACGGTACGATCAATCAGGAAAACTTGCAAGTTTTCCTGATTAAATGTCGCTGAGGGTGACCCATTGATATCTCGGATCGGGTCGACGATCAGCATATGGCGGCGGTCGCCGCATGCGGTCCACCCACGGCGGTGGCTTAAATCCACCGGCGGATTCGCGCAACTCGCCAAAAGACGTTTCCGGATAGCTACAGCAGGTTTAAATCAGGCTCACCAAGTCCGCAGTCGATGCGGCACAGCCTCAAGACAGGGCTATCGAACTTCGGGATACTGTGGGCCCCGGTTTCCTGTGCAAGATCACCCCGGCGGATCGTGACCCGCATGGGAAGTACCGTTCGCAGAATCAAAGGAAGACTGCTACTTCCTAATGCGCATCAGGCAGCACACATGAAGATTCGAAAAGCACAGCCAGAAGATCATCAAGCTCTCCTTGGCATCTGGGAGCAATCCGTTCGCGCGTCACATGACTTCCTATCGGAGCAAGATATCCAGACGCTTCTACCCATGGTTCGCGATCAAGCCTTGCCGGGCCTTGAAGTGTGGGTGTTGTGTGATGAGGCATCGGCACCTATGGGTTTTATGGGGCTGGACAACAACAAGCTTGAGGCATTGTTTATTTCTCCAACCAGCTTTCGGCGAGGCGGAGGAAAGGCCATGCTTGAGCATGCGAGGGTATTGAAAGGTGAACTGCAAGTGGATGTAAATGAGCAAAATCCGCGCGCAGTAGCTTTTTATCTATCCAATGGCTTCGTCGTCACTGGTCGCTCATCGACGGATTCCCAAGGGTTGCCATTTCCGCTGCTGCATTTGAGCGAAGCCCGTCGGAGTGCTGCCTGACAATTCGTTCAAGCCGACGTAGCTTCGCAACGCGGCTTGATTCAGGCGATATGGCGACAGCCCTTCTTTCGAGGACGCCAAGGTAGGCCACCTCTTCGTGGCGTTAGGCGGCAGTGTCGCGATGGCGTCCAAAAAACAGATCCATGTCCTGCGCGTCAACCTCGGTCAGCGGCTTATCGGGTTTGCAGGAACGCTTTGGGCATACCAGTACCTCCGGCAGTACCTTTGAAAGGACTGATCAGAGGTCTCCGTCACCCGCAAAGCAAAACGGATCAGCAAGTTACTGCTGATCCGCTGCCGAAGTGGTGGAGGTGGCGGGAGTCGAACCCGCGTCCGAAGGCGTTTAATCTCCAGATCTACATGCTTAGCTCACCGTTAAGTCTCGTCCGCCGACAGCACGGCGTGCTAAGCGCACCGGCGGACATATCTGATTGATCTAGCGTCAGACCCACAGACGGAGGGTCTTTCGGCGGTCTCATGATAGTGACCCTACACCGACGAGCATGAGCACAAGATCGGTTCGGGGGTTTGGCCTTTTTTAGGGGCCGGACAGCTTAGGCGGCGAGAGCCACCGAGTTGTCACCGTAGTAGTTGTCATTGGCAACTATATGTTTTGCGGCTGGTTTAACGAGGAAAGCTGCCCCCTCGGCATGCACCAGTAGATCGCACTACCCCCGTCGAAACCAGTACACCCCCGGGGAAAACGTAATGTGACTACACCCAGCAGTATATGGGCGGGGAGGGGCACCCACAATGGGCGCCGCCCGGCTGTTCAGGTCAGCCCATCTTGTTGTGCGAGCGCATCACGCGCTGCTTGTCGATCGCCCATTCGCGTTCCTTGTCGGTGTTGCGCTTGTCGTGCTCCTGCTTGCCCTTGGCCAGGCCGATCTCGCACTTCACCTTGTTGTTCTTCCAGTACATCGCGGTGGGGACCAGGGTGTAGCCCTTGCGCTCGACGGCGCCGATCAGGCGGTCGATCTCCTCGCGGTGGAGCAGCAGCTTGCGCGTGCGCCGGTCGTTCGCCACCACGTGGGTGGAGGCGCTGATCAGCGGCGGGATCTGGGCGCCGACGAGGAAGACCTCGCCGTGCTGGATGATCGCGTAGCAGCCTTCGCCGAAGTTGATCCGGCCGGCACGCAGGGACTTCAGTTCCCAGCCCTGCAGCTCCATCCCGGCTTCGAAGCGCTGGTCGATGTGATATTCGTGACGCGCGCGCTTGTTCAGCGCGATCGTGCCGCGGCCTTCCTTTTCCGTGTCCTTCGGTTTCGCTTTTGCCATGTCCGCTAAAATCGGTCTATCGGATCCCTGATACAAGTCCGGCGGGTCCATGAGCCGGTGAATAAGACGAGGTCTTCACGTGATTGAAATCCGCCGCAGTGCGATCGTGCCGTTCACGCCCGCGCAGATGTTCGACCTGGTCAACGATGTGGAAGCATACCCAAAGCGCTTCGGCTGGTGTGACGCCGCCACGGTGGTGGAGCGGGACGACGATGTGCTGGTGGCCCGGCTGGATCTCAAGTTCGCCGGCATGAAGCAGCATTTCACCACCCGAAACACCATGGAACGGCCGGAACGCCTGTCCATGAAATTCGTGGAGGGGCCCTTCCGCTCGCTCGATGGTGTCTTTACCTTCCAGGCCCTGGGCGACGCCGGCTGCAAGATCGCGCTCGCCCTGGATTTCGACTACGCCGGCCTGGGCGGTGGGGTACTGAAGATGGGCTTCCAGCAACTGGCCAACCGGATGGTCGACGACTTCTGCGACGAGGCGCGCCGGCAGTATGGCTGAGATCGCCATCGAGGTCGCCTACGCCGGGCCCGAAGGGCAGGTGGTGATCGCCCTGCGGATGCCGTCGGGGACGACCGCCTGGGAGGCCGTGGAACGGGCCAGGGTGGAGCTGCCCGAGGGAGTGACGCCAGACCCGTCCCGGCTAGGCATCTACGCGAAGAAGGTGCCCGCCGGGCAGGTGCTGGAGGACGGCGACCGCGTGGAACTCTACCGGCCGCTGACCCTCGACCCCATGGAAGCCAGGAGGCGCCGCGCGATGCGCGGCACCTGACCCGGAATTACTGGCGCTTGCTGGCCGGGCTGTCGTCGGACGAGCCGTTGACGCCGACACCGAAGCCGCCGTCGCTGGATTCCTTCTTGCCATCCGTGTTCTTGTCGCCGTCGGCGCCGCCGGTCGGGTTCGCCTTGTACTTCTCCGAGTCCTTCAGCAACTGCTGGGCATCCTGGGAGAAGAAGTCACCCTCGGTACGCACGAGCGTGTCGTTGTTGAAGGACAGGGTCAGCGTGCGGGTCGTCATCGGACGGCCACGGTGCGAGAAGGTCGAGACGTAGTCCCAGCGGTCCTGGTCGAACGGCGAGATGACCGAGGGGGTGCCCAGGAGGACGAGGACCTGGCGCTTGGTCATGCCGGGCTGCAGCTGGTCGACGTTCTTCTTGTCGAGCAGGTTGCCCTGCTGCACGTCGGGGGTATAGAGCAGGCCACAGCCCGCGATGGCGGTCGCCATCATGGCCAAACCCAGCGTGCGGATGAGCTTATGCATGCGTAGTAACGTCCGGATCGTGAAGCCTGTGATGATACACTAAGCGCCTTACGGCACCGCGAGGGGTCTGACATGGACCAGGAAACCAAAGAGCTCCGCAAGGCGGGCCTGAAAGTCACGCATCCGCGCATGCGGATCCTGCAGATCTTCGAAGAGGCAGAGGAACGCCACCTCACGGCCGAAGACATCTACAAGCGCCTGCTTGCGCACCAGGAGGACATCGGGCTTGCCACGGTGTACCGCGTCCTGACCCAGTTCGAAGCTGCCGGCATCGTCATGAAGCACAACTTCGAGGGCGGGCAGGCGGTGTACGAGCTGGACCGCGGCAAGCATCACGACCACATGATCGACGTGGACAGCGGAAAAGTGATCGAGTTCATTAGCGAGGAGATCGAACGCCTCCAGCACGAGATCGCCGAGCGCCACGGCTACGTCATCGAGGACCACAGCCTGGTGCTGTACGTCCGGCCCAAGAAGAAGCGCTGATCCCGCTTGCCGCAACGAGAAAAGGCCCTGCGGGGCCTTTTTTATTGGGTAGCATCCGGATTTCGAAGGGCCAAAAAAAACGCCGCCGGCGGACTCCTGTCCACCGACGGCTTGATCCGGCGTCTTCAAGGTTCGTGGATCGCGAGTTGCTCGCTGGATCCCGATCTCCATGTCGCACCGGCGAGGCTGACATCCTGTCGCCTCATCAGGTCGATCGTCCCCACGACCGACCTGGGCTCACCGTCTCTCGACGGCGGCTCCCCCACATCGATAATGGGATCGTAACGAAGCGTTCATCCACCCGGTATCGGAAAATTTCCTATGTTGCTTCCGATACTTGTGCTGCGAAGCAGCACGCGGAGGTGAAGCCCTACAGGCTCGGGACGGATGCGAAAGAGGCCACCGAGGGCCGTGATCCGGTCGCTCATTCCCTGCAATCCACGGCCACCGCCATCGGTGCGGACGGGGCGTGGGGTGGAGGGCAGGCCGGCCCCGTCGTCACGGATATCGAGGATCGCCACCGGCCCGCTGTCGCGCAGGCCGATACGCAGGCGCAGCTTCATCTGACGGGCGCCGGAGTGCCGCACCACGTTGGTCGCGCTCTCCTGGACGACACGGTAGATGGCCGTCAGGGTGTCGTCGTCGAGCAGGCGGGGGTCGCCGCGCAGGTCGGTTACGTAGTGGATGCCCGCGGCGGTGAGCATGTCGCGCACGGGGCCTTCGTCCAGGGCGCGCAGCAGACCGAACTCATCCAGGACGGAAGGACGCAGGCTGTCGAGCATCTTGTGCAGGGCCCGGCGCATATGGCCGAGGATGCCGTTGATCGACATGCCGATGTCTTCCAGTCCCGCGCTGCCCAGGCGCGACTGGGCCAGTTTCAGGTGGGTCTGGATCGCGGTGAGGTTCTGGCCGAGTTCGTCGTGCAGTTCCGCGGCCATGTGACGGCGCAGGTTTTCCTCCGCCTGAAGGTTGCCGCGCGCGGCATCCCGCAGCTGCCGCGCAAGCTGGTCCAGGCGCTGGTTGGCGGCGGCCAGGTGGGTGTTCTGCTGGGCCACGCGCTCGCTGCTGCGGCGCAGCGCATCGGTCGCCGCACCGAGCATCAACGTGCCCGTGCCCGCCACGGCCAGGAACAGATGGGCGGCCGCCGTGGGTGCCCCGCGGCCGATCATGTCCTCGGTGACGTTCAGCCCCACGCTGGTGATCAGCATGGCCAGGCCGGCGCCGCGCCAGCCGTGGCGGAACGCGAAGAACAACACCGGCGCCAGGGAGAGGACCCGGGCGAACTGCGGTTGCGGCGAGTATTCGGCGAGCGTGATCAGGATGGCGAGCGAGGGCAGCATCACCAGCAGGCCATCGAGCAACAGTTCGCCCATCGCCGCTTGCGTGGGCCGCTCGCGGAACGCGAGGATCATGACCGGCACCACCAGCAGCACGCCCAGGTAGTTGCCGAGCAGGTCGCTGCCGAAGGTGGTACCCAGCATCTCCACCGGGGCGGCGGGATGCATGGAGGCCATCATCGCGGCGTTGCCGGCGGTGGCTACCGTGGCGGTGACCATGGCCGAGAGCAGCAGGCGGGCGACGTCCTCGGGCGTATTGAGGCTGGCGTGCAGGTGCGCGCGACGCAGCAGCCACAGGCAGGCGGCCACCATCAGCGGCTCGGGAGCGTCGCCAAGGACGAAGCCCGCGCCCCCGATCGGCAGGCCACTGCGCCATTCGCAAAAGGCGCTGGCGGCGATCTCGGCGCCGAGGATCCAGAACCAGTGGCGCGTGCGCATCAACAGCAGTGCGCCGAAGCGCAGGCCGAAGGGCAGCACCCAATAAGGCTGCTCGGTCGGCCACAGCATCACCCACGCCGCGGCGTACGCGAGCGCGAACAAGGGGCCGGCGAAGCGTGAAAGACCGTGTAGTCGCATTGGCGGCAATGTTACACGGCGGATGCGCGGAGCCGACGGCGGCGATCGGGCCATACGCACGCGTCGGGAGAGCCTGCTACATTCTGCCCATGCCCAGAATCGTCCTTGTAGATGACCACGCCATCGTTCGTGAGGGTTTCAAGCGCCTCATCGAGCTGGAACCCGACCTCGACGTCGTCGCCGAAGCCCGCAACGCCGACGAAGCGGTGGACGCCGTCACCCAGCATCGGCCAGACCTGGTGGCGGTGGACCTGTCCCTGCCTGACGGCAGCGGACTGCCGCTGATCGAGCACCTGGGCAGCATCGCGCCGGGCATGAAGATTATCGTTCTGAGCATGCACGATGGCGAACCCTACGTATCCGAAGCACTGCGCCGCGGTGCGCGTGGCTACGTGACCAAGGGCGTGGCGCCCGAGGAACTGGTGGCCGCGGTGCGTTCGGTGCTCGGCGGCGACCAGTACCTGAGTTCCGACCTGCGCGAACGCCGTTCGGGCCGGCCCACGACCGACCTGGACCCGTTCAATCGCCTGACGGCCCGCGAACGGGAGGTCTTCCTGTTGCTGGCCGCTGGACGCGCACCGAAGCAGGTGGCCGCGGAACTCGGGATCGGGCAGAAGACGATCTACATCCACCGCGCGGCGGTGATGAACAAGCTCAACGCGGGCTCGGAACTGGATCTCTATCGGATGGCGCAGGAGCGCGGCCTGATCCGAACCTGATCACCCCTGCGCGCGATCCAGCATCTTCTTCGCATGCGCGCGGGTTTCCTTGGTGATCTCCACCCCCCCAAGCATGCGGCTGAGTTCGTCGCGGCGACCGGCGGCATCGAGCGCATGGATGCGGGTACGCGTGGCCTCGCCATCGCTCTCTTTCGCCACCTGCAAATGCGAGTGGCCCTGGGCCGCCACCTGCGGCAGGTGCGTCACGCAGAGCACCTGCACGCGCTCGCCGAGGGCGCGCAGCTTCTGGCCGACCACTTCGGCGACCGCGCCGCCGATGCCGGTGTCCACTTCGTCGAAGATCATGCAGCCGATGTTGTCGTTGCCCAGCGTGGCGACCTCGATGGCGAGGCTGATGCGGGCGAGTTCGCCACCGGAGGCGACCTTGCGCAGCGGACGCGGCGGCTGCCCCGGGTTGGCGCTGACCAGCAGTTCGCAGCGCTCCCGTCCCTGTGGGTCGGGCTCGTCGCCCTCGGCACGCTCCAGCGAGACTTCCAGCCTTCCACCGGCCATGCCCAGTTCGCCCATCAAGCCGGCGACCGTGGCGCCGAGGCGTGACGCGGCCTCGACGCGTGCCTTCGACAGGGTGGCGGCGGCAGCGTCGTAGGCCTGGCGCAGGCGGTCTCGCTCGCGGCCGAGGCGGTCGAGCGCGTCGCCGGCGCCTTCGAGTTCGGCCAGGCGCTCGCGGACCTCGTCGGCCTTGGCCGTGAGTTCGCCAATGGGCAGGCGGTAGCGGCGTGAGAGATCGTGCAGATGGGTGAGGTGGGTATCCACCTCGGCCAGCCGCTCGGGATCGAGTTCGACATCCTGTGCGTAGCGGCTGAGGCCGTCCACGGCTTCGCCCACCTGGATCTGCGCGCTATCCAGCAGTTCCAGCGTAGGGGCGAGCGTGGCGTCGAGTTCGGCCAGTCGCGACAGCTCCGCGTGCGCACGGAGCAGGGCGCGGCCGATCGCGAATTCGCTTTCCCCATCCAGCATTTCGACGACGCCGTTGGCGCCCTCGGCGAGGCGGCCGGCGTTGGCGAGACGGCGGTGCTGGGCTTCGAGGTCTTCCAGGGCGGCCGGGACCAGCGCCCAGCGGTCGAGTTCCTCCAGTTCGTGGCTCAGCAGTTCGATCTGGTGTTCGCGGTCGTCGCCACCGGAGAGCGTACGGATACGCGCCACGGCGTCGCGCCACGCCTTGGCCGTCTCGCGTACCTGGGCCAGCAGCGCCTCGTTGCCGGCATACGCGTCGAGCAGGGCCATCTGGTGCTGGCGCGAGAGCAGGGCCTGGTGCTCGTGCTGGCCATGGATCTCCACGATCAGCGCGGCCAGGGCCGACATCTGGGCGAGGCTGGCCGGACGGCCGTTGATCCAGCCACGCGAGCTGCCTTCGGTGCGGATCACCCGGCGGAGCTGGCAGGTCTGCCCATCGTCCAGTTCTTCCTGGCGCAACCAGTCCAGGGCCTCGGGCAGGCCGGCCAGATCGAACTCCGCGGCCAGTTCGGCGCGGTCGCTGCCGGCGCGGACCATGCCGCTGTCGGCGCGGGCACCCGCCAGGAGCATCAGCGCATCCACCAGCAGGGACTTGCCGGCGCCGGTCTCGCCGCTGACCACGGTAAGGCCCGGCCCGAAGGCGACCTCGGCTTCTTCGACGACGGCGAACTGGCGGACGTAGAGCGAGGTGAGCATGGGCACGGGAGTGGCGAATGGAATCGCGCCGATTGTAGCGGCAGCGGCGTCGCAGAAGCCGAGACTTGCAAGCGGAGCGGCTAGACCTTATTGATAGCCCGACGATCCGACCCCCTTCCCATCCAGTCAGGCGCATGAATCCGTTTTCCGGTCACGACATCGATGCTCGCGCGCGCCGGCTGCTGCGGACCCTGATTTCCCAATACCTGTCCGATGGCGAGCCGGTCGGCTCACGCACGCTGGCGCGGTCCTCCGGCCTGGAAGTCAGTCCGGCGACGATCCGCAACATCATGGCCGACCTCGAGGATGCCGGCCTGGTGGCCTCGCCGCACACCTCGGCCGGGCGTATTCCGACGCCGCGCGGGTTGCGCCTGTTCGTCGACAGCCTGCTCGAACTCAAGCCGCTGCCGCGCGACGAGATGGCCCGCCTGCAAGGCGGCCTGCCGCCACACCAGACGACCACCCGCGACCTGCTCGGCAACGTATCGAACCTGCTCTCGGCGATGACCCATTTCGCCGGGGTGGTCACCGTGCCGCGCCAGGGCGATTTCCCCCTGCGCCATATCGATTTCGTCAACCTGCCGGACGCCCGTGTGCTGGTGATCCTGGTGTTCTCGGACAACCAGGTGCAGAACCGTGTCGTCCAGCTGGCCCGCCCGCTGGAAGCCTCCGATCTGGAACAAGCGGCGAACTACCTGAATGCCCAGTTCGCCGGGTTCCGCCTGGCCGATATCCGTGCGCACCTGGCCGCGGAACTGCGCGAGGCGGGCGGCGAGATCAACCGCCTGTTGTCCAGCGTGGTGGAACTGGCCACCGCCTCGTTCGCCAGCGACGAGGACGCCGACGATGTGCTCGTCAGCGGCCAGACCAACCTGATGGGTTATTCGGAGCTGGCCGACATCGACCGGCTTCGCGACCTCTTCGACGCCTTCCAGCAGAAGCGGGACCTGCTCCAGCTCATGGAAATGTGCGTCAAGGCCCCTGGCGTACGCTTGTTCATCGGCGAGGAATCCGGGTTTTCGGCCCTCGACGGGTGCAGCATCGTCACCGCCACCTATGGCACGAGTGGCCGCATGCTCGGCGCGATCGGAGTTATTGGACCGACGCGTATGGCATATGAGCGGGTCATCCCGGTGGTCCAGGCCACCGCCGGACTGCTCAGCGACGCCTTGAATCGCGCCGCGGCGACCTCATAAACCGCCACGGGAGGCGGGTTTACTATTTCCCGCGAATGTTCGGCCCCTCATAGGAGTGGGTCGGTAAGCTGACATTTGGAGCAAGCATGCATAACAACGATCCCCACGTGCCGGATCCGGCGCAGGACGGCGGTGTGGCGGACAACGGCGTGAACGCCGATCTCGACGCACTGACCGCCAAGCTGACGGCCCTCGAATCCGAACTGGCCGGCGCGCGTGAAACGGTCCTGCGCGAACGGGCGGAGATCGAGAACCAGCGCCGTCGTCTCCAGCGCGACCTGGACAACGCCCGTCGCTTCGCCAACGAGAAACTGCTGGGCGAGTTGCTACCGGTGTACGACGGCATCGTGCTTGGCCTGGCCAACGAATCGGCCGACGCGAAGACCCTTCGCGAAGGACTCGACCTGACGCTGAAGCAGTTGGAGAAGGTGATCCAGGGCAACGGGCTCAGCGTGATCGATCCGCTGCACCAGCCGTTCAACCCGGAGCACCACCAGGCGATCAGCTCGGTCACCTCGAACGAGCACGTACCGGGCACGGTAGTCGCCGTCGTGCAGAAGGGTTTCGTGCTCAACGATCGTCTGTTGCGCCCGGCGCTCGTCGCCGTCGTCGGCGATCACTGAATGAAAACCCCGCGTGGCGCGGTTTTCGCGCAGGCGGGGAGTCTCACCAGGCATTGAATCGATGGGGCCGAGCCCCATTTTCAAACACAGTCGCGGCCGCGGGGGCCGCTTAGCAATTCGGAGCAACTTCAATGGCCAAGATCATCGGCATCGACCTCGGTACGACCAACTCCTGCGTCGCAGTGATGGAAGGTTCGACCGCGCGTGTCATCGAAAACTCGGAGGGCGATCGCACCACGCCGTCCATCGTGGCTTTCACCAAGGACAACGAGGTCCTGGTCGGTGCGCCGGCCAAGCGCCAGAGTGTCACCAATCCCAAGAACACCTTCTACGCGGTGAAGCGCCTCATCGGCCGCAAGTTCACCGACGCCGAGGTGCAGAAGGACATCAAGCTGGTCCCCTACGGCATTGTCGCCCATGAAAACGGCGACGCCTGGGTGCAGACCGCCGACGGCAAGAAGATGGCCCCTCAGGAGATATCCTCGAAGGTGCTGATGAAGATGAAGAAGACCGCCGAGGACTTCCTGGGCGAGTCGGTCACCGAAGCGGTCATCACCGTGCCGGCGTACTTCAACGACAGCCAGCGCCAGGCCACCAAGGACGCCGGCCGCATCGCCGGTCTCGACGTCAAGCGCATCATCAACGAGCCGACCGCGGCCGCCCTGGCCTATGGCCTCGACAAGACCGACGCACGCGATCGCAAGATCGCCGTGTACGATCTCGGCGGCGGCACGTTCGACGTGTCGATCATCGAGATCGCGAACGTCGACGGCGAGAAACAGTTCGAAGTGTTGTCGACCAACGGCAACACCTTCCTCGGTGGCGAGGACTTCGACAACCGCGTCATCGACTACCTCGTGGAAGAGTTCAAGAAGGAGCAGGGCATCGACCTGCGCCAGGATCAGCTCGCCCTGCAGCGCTTGAAGGACGCCGCCGAGCGCGCGAAGATCGAGCTCTCCTCGGCCCACCAGACCGAAGTGAACCTGCCGTACGTCACCGCCGATGCCTCGGGTCCGAAGCATCTGACCATCAAGCTGACCCGCGCCAAGCTCGAGACGCTGGTGGAAGACCTCGTCAAGGGAACGATCGATCCGTGCCGCACGGCGCTCAACGACGCCGGCCTGAAGATCTCGGACATCCACGAGGTGATCCTCGTCGGTGGCCAGACCCGCATGCCCAAGGTGCAGGAAGCGGTGAAGGATTTCTTCGGCAAGGAGCCGCGCAAGGACGTCAACCCGGATGAAGCCGTGGCCGTCGGTGCCGCGATCCAGGGCGGCGTGCTGGGCGGTTCGGTGAAGGACGTGCTCCTGCTCGACGTCACCCCGTTGTCGCTCGGCATCGAGACGATGGGCGGCGTGATGACCAAGCTCATCGAGAAGAACACCACGGTGCCGACCAAGGCCTCGCAGGTCTTCTCCACCGCCGACGACAACCAGACGGCCGTCACCGTGCACGTCCTACAGGGCGAGCGCGAGCGCGCCGGCGCGAACAAGTCGCTGGGCAAGTTCGACCTGCAGGGCATTCGTCCGGGACCGCGCGGCACGCCGCAGATCGAGGTCACCTTCGACATCGACGCCAACGGCATCCTTCACGTGTCGGCGAAGGACAAGGACACCGGCAAGGAACAGAAGATCGAGATCAAGGCCGGTTCGGGCCTCTCGGACGAAGAGATCCAGCGCATGGTCGCGGACGCGGAAGCCAACCGCGAGGAAGACAAGAAGTTCCACGAGCTCGTGCAGGTGCGCAACAAGGCTGACCAGCTCGTGCACGCCACGCGCAGCCAGCTGAAGGAACACGGTGGCAAGATCCCGGCCGAGCAGCTCGCCGGTATCGACAGTGCGGTGTCCGAGCTGGAGAAGCTCAAGGACAGCGACGACAAGGCCGCGATCGAGGCGAAGATCGCCAACCTCGAACAGGTGGCCCAGGCGCTCGCGGCGGCGGCCCAGTCGGGCGGCGCGCAGGACACCGCGCAGCAGTCCGCGCCGGGCGGCGGTTCGGCCCAGCCGGACGACGTGGTCGACGCCGAGTTCACCGAGGTCAAGGACGACAAGAAGTAAGTCGTCCTGCTAAAGCGATGCCATGCCGCGGCCAGAGCGTCCGCGGCATGGCAAGGTTCAACCGGATCGATCGCGCCGAAGGGTTTCCCGCCGGCGCGTTCGTTCGTCCAGGGAAAGCAAGCGTGCAATGAGCAGCAAGCGCGACTACTACGAAATCCTCGGTGTGGAACGCACCGTGAGCGAGGGCGACCTCAAGAAGACCTTTCGTCGCGTCGCGATGAAGTATCACCCCGACCGCAACCCGGAACCGGAAGCGGTCGATAAATTCAAGGAAGCCAAGGAAGCCTACGACGTGCTGTCCGACGCGCAGAAGCGCGCGGCATACGACCAGTACGGCCATGCCGCCTTCGAGAGCGGTGGCTTCGGTCGCGGCAACGGCGCTGGCTTCGGCGACGTGGGCGACATCTTCGGTGACATCTTCGGTGACATCTTCGGCGGTGGTGGTGGACGCCAGCGCACGCGCCGCGGTGCCGACCTGCGCTACATGATGGATCTCGATCTCGAGGAAGCCGTGTTCGGCGTCGAGAAGAAGATCGAGGTGCCCACCCAGGTCAATTGCCACCATTGCAACGGCACCGGGTCGGAAGATGGCAAGGTTTCCACCTGTTCCACCTGCGCCGGCCATGGCCGCGTGCGCATGCAGAACGGCATCTTCTCCATCCAGCAAGCCTGCCCGACCTGTCATGGCTCCGGCCAGAAGATCGACAAGCCCTGCAAGAAGTGCCACGGCGAAGGCCGTCTCGAGGAAGAACGCACGCTGTCGGTGCGCATCCCCGCGGGCGTGGACAATGGCGACCGCATCCGTCTGACGGGGCAGGGTGAAGCCGGTCCCGCGGGCTCGCCTGCCGGCGACCTCTACGTGGAAGTGCGCGTGCGCGAGCACAAGATCTTCCAGCGCGACGGTTCCGATCTCTACTGCGAAGTGCCCATCCGTTTCGCGCAGGCCGCGCTCGGCACCGAACTGGCCGTGCCGACGCTCGAGGGCGAAGTCCCGGTGAACGTGCCGCCTGAAACACAGACGGGCCACCAATTCCGCCTGCGCGGACGCGGTGTGAAGTCGGTTCGCGGTGGCCGTACAGGCGATCTCATCTGCACCGTGGTGGTGGAGACGCCGGTTCGTCTCACGAAGGAGCAACGCGACCTGCTCACCCAGCTGGAAGCCACGTTCGTGGGGGAGGAAGCGGCAAAACATACGCCGCGCTCGAACACCTTCATCGACGGCGTCAAGGACTTCTGGTCACGCGTCACCTCGTGAACCGAGGCCAGGGCAGGAGCGCATGGCGCGCTCCTGCCGCTCGTGACGCTGGGGCTTACTCGGCCCGCACCCACTCCTGGCTGCGCCCGATCAGCGAGAACCCCACGTATCCGTGGACGTCGAGGGTCTTTCCACCGTCCTCCAGCTTGAGCGTGACCTTGTAGATCTTGCCCTTGGCGGGGTCGAGGATCTGGCCGCCGGACCACTCGTCGCCGTCCTTCTTCAGGCCCCACATGATGGTCATGCCTTCGATGGGCTTGTTCTTGCGTTCGCCATCGCACTCGGTGCAGAGCGGATGCGGGCCATGCTCGGACTTGAGCACCTGGAGCACCTTGCCCTCGAGCAAGCCGCCGTTCTCGGTGATCTCGACGATGGATTTCACTTCCTTGGTCTTGTCGTCGATCGTCTTCCACTTGCCCACGGGCGAGTCGTTGGCGGCCAGGGCGGGAAGGGCGCTCGCGGCAAAGGCGAGGGCGAAGGCGGTGCGGATCAGAGGCTTCATAGGCTCGGGGGCTCCCCATACGGTCAGGTACGGCCGGAGCCTGACGACCGCCGCGACGCCCGTCAAGCTGCATCGCGCCAGACCGGGCCGGGGCTCACGCTGGCATAATGGCTGATCTTCGATTTTCCTCAGTGTCCCCATGACCCAGCCCAGCGAAACCCTCGTCCGCGGCATTCTCGACCGCGTTATCGATCCCCATTCCGGGCAACCCCTGGGCGCATCCCTGCGCGCCGTCGGCGTGGACGGTGACCGCGTGTCGGTGGATATCCAGTTGGGTTATCCCGCCACCGGGTACCTGGAGCAGGCGGCGCATGACGCCAGGGACGCCCTGCAGGCGGACCCGGCCATCGCCTCGGCAGCCGTGTCGGTCGGCTGGCGCGTGCACCCGCACAAGGTACAGGGCCAGCTGGCGCCGTTGCCGGGGGTGAAGAACATCATCGCCGTCGCCTCCGGCAAGGGCGGCGTGGGCAAGTCCACGGTGTCGGTGAACCTGGCCCTGGCCCTGGCTGCCGAAGGGGCCACGGTGGGCATCCTCGACGCCGATATCTACGGGCCGAGCCAGCCGCGCATGCTCGGCCTCAGCGGCAAGCCGTCCTCGCCCGACGGCAAGAGCATCGTGCCGATGCGTGCCCACGGCCTCCAGGCGATGTCGATCGGCGTGCTGATCGAAGAGGACACACCGATGATCTGGCGTGGCCCGATGGTCACCCAGGCGCTCATGCAGCTCCTGACGGACACCCGCTGGGAAGAACTCGATTACCTCATCATCGACCTGCCGCCGGGTACCGGCGACATCCAGCTCACGCTTTCGCAGAAAGTGCCGGTGTCCGGCGCGGTGATCGTCACCACGCCGCAGGACATCGCCCTGCTCGATGCACGCAAGGCGCTAGGCATGTTCCGCAAGGTGGAGGTGCCCGTCCTCGGCGTGGTGGAAAACATGGCCACCCATATCTGCTCGAACTGCGGGCACGAGGAACATATCTTCGGCCACGGCGGTGGCGCGCGCATGGCGCAGGAAGCCGGCATCGCCTACCTCGGCGACCTGCCGCTGGACATCCGCATCCGCCAGCAAGCGGACGACGGCAAGCCCACCGTGGTGGCCATCCCCGACTCCGACCTTGCCGCGCGCTACCGCGCCATCGCCCGCACCACCGCCGCCAGGCTGTCGCTGCAGGCGCGCAACAAGGCCATTTCATTCCCGAAGATCGTCATCCAGAACACCTGACCGGCGACGCCCAAGTGGCGTGCACGGCAACGTTCCTATACCTTTCCGGCTCCAGCGAGGGAGACAGTAAGTGAGCATCAAGTCCGACAAGTGGATCCGCCGCATGGCCGAGCAGCACGGCATGATCGAGCCGTTCGCCCCTGGCCAGGTCAAGGAGCGCGACGGCCACCGGCTGGTGTCCTACGGTACGTCCAGCTACGGCTATGACGTACGTTGCGCCGACGAGTTCAAGGTGTTCACCAACATCAATTCCACGATCGTCGACCCCAAGGCCTTCGACGAGCGCAGCTTCGTCGACGTCAAGTCCGACGTCTGCATCATTCCGCCCAATTCCTTCGCGCTGGCGCGCACGGTTGAGTATTTCCGCATCCCGCGCCAGGTACTCACGATCTGCCTCGGAAAAAGCACCTACGCGCGCTGCGGCATCATCGTGAACGTGACCCCGCTCGAGCCCGAGTGGGAGGGGCATGTGACCCTGGAGTTCTCGAACACCACGCCGCTGCCCGCAAAAATCTACGCCAACGAGGGCGTGGCGCAGATGCTCTTCCTCGAGTCCGACGAGGAGTGCGAGGTGTCCTATGCCGACCGCGGTGGCAAGTACCAGGGCCAGCGCGGCGTCACTCTGCCGAGCACCTGAACGCGGCCTTCACGTCGCATCCGCGCGCGACATCGGCGCGCGGTAGACTCGCCCATTCCACGCCATACCGATCCACGGAGACACCGCATGATCCGAGTTCCCACCCTGATGGCCCGCGCCACCGCGGCGCTCTTCCTCGCCAGCATGCTGGTGCTGGCCGGCTGCCATCGTGGCGCCTCGAAGTCCGACCACGTCGCGACCGAGCAGGGCCAGTTCGACTACACCATCAAGGCGTACAAGAGCGGCCAGTTCATCGTCGACGGCGCGGTACTTTCCGCCGCCGACACCGGTAGCCACTTCGCCTACCTGAAGGACCAGGGCAAGCTTCCGAAGACGGTACTCGTGCTGCCCAGCGACGACTCCAAGATCCGTGACAACCACCTCGGGTTCCTGGCCCGCATGCAGCTGGATTACGGCTTCGCGGTGTACTACGACAAGAAGGGCGAGCTGGTTCGCCTGAACGCCGTCGAGGAAAAGGCCCGCCAGTTGGAAGACACCCCACACAAGGCCGCCTTGCCGGATCGCATGCAGGGTAAGGAAGCCTCCAGCGGCGCCTACGACCCGCAGACGCAGCAGTAAGCCGCCCCCGCGTGGCCTTGGAAAGGCCCCGTCACTACGGCCGAGGCGGCAGTGACGGGGCCTTTCCGCTGCCTGCGTGGCAGGTCGCCGTCTCCCGGTTGGCTACGAAAGGCCCAGCCGGGCCCTGAGTGCGTCCACCCGCCGCTCGGCTTCGCCATCGGCATAGGCCTCGGCCGCGCCATGCCCCCAGACGGGCCCCGGCCATGCCGCATCGCCAGCGACCCGGGCCACCACGTGTACGTGAAGCTGGCGGACGATGTTACCCAGCGCGCCGATGTTGAGCTTGTCGCAGGGCGCCACCGCGCGCAGGGCCTCGCCGGCGGTGTCCACTTCGCGCCACAACGCCGCGCGTTCGTCCGGCGGAAGGTCGGCCACCTCCACCATGCCGTCCCGGCGCGGCACCAGTACCAGCCAGGCGTAGCGACGGTCGCGCATCAGCAGCAGCCTGCACAGGGGCAAGTCGCCCACGTGGAGCGTATCGCCGGCGAGGCGAGGGTCCAGCCCGAACGGGGGACTCACTTGAGTTCGCGGGCGAAGAAGGCCAGGGTCCGCTCCCAGGCGAGCTTCGAACTCGGTTCGTCATAGCTGGCGCGGGCGTCGCAATTGAAACCGTGGTCGGCCGGATAGACCCAGGTATCCATTTCCGGTTTCAGTTCGCGGTGCTTTTCCACCATCTCCGGCGGGATCGAATGGTCGCGCTCGCCGAAGTGGAAGATCACGTTGGCCTTGGCCGGTTCAGGCAGGAAGGGGACGTTCCTCGAACCGTAGTAGCTCGACGAGGGCAGGCCGAGGCGCAAGGCGGCCAACACGGCCACCGTGCCGCCCCAGCAATAGCCGACCGTACCCACCTTCACCTTGTATTGGTCGGCGATGAGACTGGCGGCGATGGCGCTGTCCTGCATGGGCCGGAGCAGGCCGAGTTCGGCGATCAGCTTGCTGCCTTTCTGCACGCCTTCATGGTCGTAGCCCAGTTCCACGCCTTTTTGCACGGGGTCGAACAGGGCGGGCGCGATGGCGACATAGCCCTCCGCAGCGAAGCGGTCGGCCACGCTGCGGATGTGCGCGTTCACACCGAAGATCTCCTGGATCACCACGATGCCGCCCTTGGGCGCGCCCGAAGGTTCGGCCAGGTAGGCGTCCATGCTTTCGTGGGGGCGGGAGGTGTCGAGGATCAGGGTGCGGCCCATGGGGCGGATCTCCGTCGGGGTGGGGTAGGGAGCACGAAGGTTAACCGGGAGGCCGTGTCTGTGGGAGCCGACCCTGTCGGCGATCCCGCGGCAGCGGGCCAGTTTCTTGCGCCGGCTCGGCTTTGCCCTTGCATTGGGATGCGCGGGGCAGAGCCGTCGGCCGCCACCCTCGTCGCTCCGGTTGCACCGTCGCTCGGGAAGGGAGGCCGCTGCGCGGCCATGTTCTATGGCTGGCGCCCCGTCGCGCCGAGGGCGGCGGCCGACGGCTCTTCCGGGCACTGAGGTGTCGTGGGGCACAAGCAATGCCCGCGACGTGGGGCAAGCCGTTCCGTGTCAGCCCCACGCGGGTGAGGCTGATACGGCCAGTCGTATGCCGCACGTGGCGGGCTTTGCTCTTCCACCAACCCCCGGCAGCGCCCTGCGACGCACACGACCAACGCGAGGGCGAAGCCGAGCCCCGCACCAGGCGGAGCCAGGAAATGCGGGACGAGTTTATAGTGCGCGGTTTCCTCTCTCCGGCACTCACGGCAACGTCCCAGGCCGCTCCCAAAGTCGGATTCGTTTCGCTCGGCTGCCCGAAGAAAATCCAGCGAAGTATTCCGACATCGTCGTGAATTACACCATCGCAGGGGAGCATAAGCTGGCCGAAGGCTACGTCATGCGCTTCGGCGAAAAAAACAGCGATGGCACAACCACCCTTCGCAGTTATGGTGAAGGCAATGACTGGCACCAGAATCCACTGCTGCAAAGTATTTGGGCACCCCAGGTCGAACAGACGTGGCAAAAGAACCAGCATGACATCATCGACAGCCAACAGTTTGCGGAGTAGGCCCGTGAAGATCGCTCTGTTCTTGGTTCTTGCATGCTTTGGCCTAGCCGCGAGCTACGCGACGTTCAAAATGCGCTACGGCTGGTACCAGGTGAATGAGGACGCCCATTTCCTTGACATCGGCTTCCTCACGGGCGCCGGTGTGATAGTGAGTCTATGGGCGCTTTTTCCGAGTCGTGTGGCTGTTGCCGTCGTCGGCGCAGTGATCTTCGTGTTTCCGCCGGTGCTAAAGCAAGAGACGTTTGCCGCCATGGATATTCCCTTCGCCGCCCTATCGCTGTTTCTGATCGCATTGCTCGTCCTTGTCACCCATTTACGGCGAGTTTGGATCGGGTATCGCCTGACAAGCTAGCGTTAGCAAGATTGTCTTTTTCAGTGCCGGGGGCTGTAGGGACTTTGGTCGCCTAGGCTCCGTTGGGATAGGGCCTCGGTCGCGGGCGGTGGCATAGCGCATTGGAATGCCAATCACGTCACAGAACGCGACTGCCGAAAAAGGGCTTTTCGCAAGGTTTCTTGTAGGCGAATGCCTACTCGACGCGTTAGGCGCCCATGCACGTCAGCCCGTTGAATGGAAACTCTGAACGGACCGCCGCACGTTTTCGCGAACTCGCGTTTTCCTGCCGGGTTGGCGCAGTCATCGCCTGCAAATACGGTCTTCCTTGCAGGGGGATTTTCAAGGAAGTGAATTCATGAAGAATCGTATTGCACTCGCAGCCGCCATCGCGCTGGCGACGTCCGCCGTCAGCGCGATGGCATTTGCCGGCTCTACCGCGCCAGTCACCGTTAGATCCGACCTCATGCCGGTCTGCGATGGTGGCGATGGCGGTGGTGACCCGTGGGCGGACCTGCGTACCGCAGGGACACCTAAATCATTGAATCTCACTGCGAGCATTCGGAGTGGCCTAACCACACACGCGCCGACCGGTGCATCGGTGAGGGTCATTGGTGCGGACGAGAAGAGCGTGGATAACAACTTCGGTGACGTGATCGAAGCCAACTTCGCCGCCGCTTCGACCGAGCAATTGATCGGCCGATTATCTGACAAAGAACTTGCAGCGATCGCGAAGCACTACCAGCGCACGCGCGGCACACACGACACGCCGCTGCTTTCCACCTTCGCGAAGCGATTGAGCGACAAGGCCCTATTGCGCGTCGCCCGAGCGTTCGATAGCGCCGCAGTGCGTGCGGCTGTCACAAAATATTCGGGTAACGCGGTGCGCGCATCCTTTGCCGCGCAGGTGTCCACGGTGCAGCCTGACTTGCTCCCAGGTGGCGGCGAGGAGGGTGGTGGCGGTGGCTCGGCAGGTGGTGGGAGCACGGGCGGAGGCAGCGCGGCGGCCGCCCCGACCACGGACATGACGCTGGAGGAGATCTACCTTGATTTCCGCACCGCTCCTGTCGGCAGCCTGAGCCCCGCAAGTGCACTGTCCGAGACAACGCTTTTTGCCTCTCAACGCGTGTTGCCCGCCGCGGCGGCAGGCACCGCGATCGGGACGGGAATCAACTACCTGATCGAAAACTACGACCCGAGCCTGAGTGACGCGATCGGCGGCACGATCGCGGGTAGCATCGAGGCCGCCCAGGCGGCTATCACGGAAGTAGAGCGTGGCCATTACCAATCGGCCTACGACGCCTTGTTCGGGTATCCCGTCACCAATACAGGAGGTGCGACGGTGCAGTTCGATGCGGACTGGAACGTCGCGGAGCCGATGCAGGAGTACTATGACGCCGGTGGCGGCTGCGGTTGGTAACGGGAGAGATGCGATGAATACGGCTGGATCAACAAGAAGCGCCACTGCTCTGGCCGTCGTTTTCGCCGTGGGCGGTGTCGCCTACGCCTTGTGGCGACCGACGCCAGCCAATTTCCTAATCATGGCATCGATGCTACTGCTCGCATGGAACATGGCGTTTACGCCGGGGCCGCCTTTGGGCAACTCGATTCGAGGGGTCTACACGCAGGCTCGGGCGGGGACATATCGCACACCCATGACGGCAAAACTCGTGACCGTCGCGGCGCTCGTGCTGTTCGTGGCTGGTATTTACCTGAACTTGACGCAATAGAAAGTAGTTCAGGCGCAAGCCGGTGATGATGTCAGGGGATATCTCCTTTCCTTTGCGGCGCCCTAGGTGACATGCCGCTGGCGGAAGGCGCTCAGGCCCTCGTCCGGGAGGGGCAGGGCCTGTCGAGCACCAGGTCTCGATCGCGCTCACCGTTCGACGCACTGTGCCTGGCGGTCTGCGCCGTGACCAGTGCACTGTCGAGCATCGCTGAATCGCAAATAGCTGTATACTATGCCGTTTTTAGCCTTGAATACACCTGCCATGAACGCTTCAGCCCGAGTCGGAAACCGTATTGGCATAGTATCCTTGGGCTGTCCGAAGGCGCTCGTCGATTCCGAACGCATCCTCACCCAGCTCAAGGTCGAAGGCTACGAGATCGTCCCCAGCTATGGCGAAGCGGATGCCGTGGTGGTCAATACCTGCGGATTCATCGATTCCGCCGTGCAGGAATCGCTCGACGCCATCGGCGAGGCGCTGCACGAGAACGGCAAGGTGATCGTCACCGGTTGCCTGGGCAAGCGCGAATCGCTGATCCGCGAAAGCTATCCGGACGTGCTCGCGATTACCGGCCCGCAGGACTACGCCAGCGTGATGAGCGCCGTGCACACGGCCCTGCCGCCCACGCGAAACAAGTTCATCGACCTCGTGCCCGACACGGGGGTGAAGCTCACGCCCAAGCACTACGCGTATCTGAAGATCTCCGAGGGCTGCAATCATCGTTGCAGCTTCTGCATCATCCCTTCGATGCGCGGCGACCTCGTCAGCCGTCCGGTCGACCAGGTGTTGCTCGAGGCCGAGAAGCTGGTGAAGGGGGGCGTGAAGGAGCTGCTGGTGATCTCGCAGGACACCAGCGCCTATGGCGTGGATGTCCGCTATGCCGAGCGCGAGTGGCGGGGCAAGGCCTATCGCACGCGCATGACCGAACTCTGCCAGGGCCTGTCGGAACTGGGCGCATGGACACGCCTGCATTACGTCTATCCGTATCCGCACGTCGACGAGGTCATGCCGTTGATGGCGGAGGGCAAGATCCTTCCGTATCTCGACATTCCGTTCCAGCACGCCAGCCCGCGCATCCTCAAGCTCATGAAGCGCCCGGGCAACGTCGACAAGACGCTGGAGCGCATCCAGAACTGGCGTCGCCAGGTGCCGGACCTCACGATCCGCAGCACCTTCATCGTCGGCTTCCCCGGCGAGACGAACGAGGAGTTCCAGGAGCTGCTCGACTTCCTGCGCGAGGCGGAACTCGATCGCGTGGGTGCGTTCGCCTACTCGCCGGTGGACGGCGCGAACGCCAACGAACTGCCCGGGCAGATCGACGAGGAACTGAAGGAAGACCGTCTGGAGCAGTTCATGGCCGTGCAGGCGGAGATTTCCGCCGCGAAGCTGCAACGCAAGGTCGGCAGGACGATCAAGGTGCTGGTCGACGAGATCGACGCGGAAGGTGCTTGGGGCCGCTCCAGCGCCGACGCGCCGGAGATCGACGGTGCCGTGCGCATCGACGACGGCCAGTTGCTCAAGCCGGGCCAGTTCATCGACGTGGTCGTGGAAGAGGCCGACGCGCACGACCTCTACGGCCGCCTGGCCTGAGCCACCATGCGGCACGTGGCGCCGACGCGGGATGCGCTGGACCGGCGCGTGCTGGCGTCACCGCCGCTGTCGCACTGGTCACGTTTCGCCGGCTTCGTCGAAGGCGAGGCATGGCCGGACGTCGAGTCCCTGAACAGCCTGTGGCCCGGCCCGTCGGGCTTTCGCTTCGCGAGGCAAGACGCCGCGTTGCTCGCCGACGGATTGCACTATGAGGAACGCATCGCGCGCCTCGGCGCCATCGCCACGCGGCCGGACAACTGGCACGACCTCTTCAACGCTTTCGTCTGGCTGCGCCACACCGCGTTGAAGCGCGCGTTGAATGCGCGGCAGATGGCGGAAATCGGAGTGATGGGGCCACGCGAACGTTCGCGTCCGCAGTGTGCGCTCACGCACTTCGACGAAGCCGGATTGATCGTGACGCTGCGCGATCCGGCCATGCTGGTCGCATGGGATGCGCACGACTGGCATCGTCTGTTCTGGACGCATCGCGAGGCATGGTCGAGCGGTGAAGCGCGTGTCGACGTCTTCGGCCACGCCTTGCTCGAGCATGCGCTCACGCCGGGAAAGCTGCTGGTGGGCAAGGCGCTGGTGGTGATGGGCGAGGCGGATGCCATTGCGTGTTGCGCGGAAGCGATCGCCGCCGGTGTCGCTCTCCGCGATCCACAGGAACTCCGTCCGCTTCCGGTGTCGGGTGTTCCGGGATGGCATCCGGAGGCCGGGAACGAGGCCTTCTACATGAGCGCGCCGTGCTTCCAGCCGCTGCGGCCCGGCCGCGTCTACCCGCCACCGCTCAGTTCGCGATAGCCAAACCCGCGTGGTTAGCCGACTTCAGTGGTCGGCTCCCACCAGTCTTCCAGCAGTCCGTTGCAGAGGCCCTTACACCAGGCCGTGGTCTCGCGCGTATTCGCCTAGCAGGCTGTCGTGATCCACACCCAGCTTGCGCATCGCGTCGCGCTTCTGCCGGCTGATCGTCTTCACGGATTTCCCTTCGCGGTCGGCGATCTGCTGGAGCGACATGCCGTTGACGAACATACGGATCACTTCCGTCTCGCGCGGTGACAGCGGCGCACCGGGCATCGCTTCGGAGGCGTCGTCCGCCTCGTTGAGGATGTCGAGCAGCGTTTCGCTCAGGTAGGTTTCGCCGTCCGCCACGGCACGGGCGGCGGTCGCCAGTTCGTCCATGGGGGCGCGTTTGTCCACGATGCCGCGCACGCCGCGGTTGAGCATGGACTGCAGCGCGGCGGGGCGGTTGATCATCGTCAACACCACCAATGCAAGCTGCGGATGTTCCTTCACGATCGTCTCGATCAGGGCGAAACCGTCGTCTTGCCGATCGCTCGGCATGAGAAAATCCGTAATAACGACGTCGCAAGGACGCTCGCCCAACATGGCCAGCAACTCGTCCGCGGCCTTGGCCTCGCCCACGACGTCGATGTGCGCGTTTCGCAGCGCAAGGGCGCCGCCGACGAGAACCAGGGGGTGATCGTCTGCCAGAATGACCTTCAGTGGCATGCCTTGTGTTCTCCTTGTTTCATTACACACAGCGAACTTCGAACCGATTATGCCCATGATGGTTCCCCTGACGAAGCCTGCGATGTGATCCGACGCCTGATCCTGCTTTTCCTGGTCTGCCTGGCCGGCCCCATCCGGGCCATGCCGGATGGCGCGCTTTCGCGTGAAGACGCGGATTGGCTACGCCACCACCCGGTACTCACCGTCGGCGCCTATCGCGAGGGCTATCCGCCTTTCGACGAGCTGCGCGACGGCGAGCTGGAGGGCCTGGGCCCGGATTACCTGCGCGAGATCGCCCGCGACCTCGGCGTGACCTTGCAGACCCGGGTCTACGCCACGTGGCCCGACCTGCTCGCGGGCCTGGCCCGTGGCGAGATCGACGTCGCCACCTCGGTCACCCCACTGGAACTGGGCATGCCGGGCATCCGCGTCGGTGCCACCTACTTCGAGTCCCTGCCTTCGTTGGTGGAACGCGCGGACGCTCCCATCGTCCACCGGCCGGGCGACCTGCGCGGCAAACGCCTGGCCGTGCACGCGGGCTACTTCGACATGGCGGCGCTGCGCCGGGAACTGCCGGAAACCACCCTCGTCGAGACGAAGTCGACGGCCGATGCGTTGGCCCGGGTACGTTCGGGCGACGTCACGGCGTATCTCGACAATCCTTATTCCGCCCGTGAATTCGTGGCCCGCCTGGGGTACGAGCGCGAGCTTCGCGTGGGCGCTCCGCTGGCGTTGCCGATCAGTGCGCTGGCATTCGCCGTCCCGGCCGACCGCGCGCCGCTCGGCCGTGCCATCGACCACGCGGTAGGCGAGCTGACCGCCGCCGACCATGGCCGGCTCCGCGCCCGCTGGGTCGGCCGCGATATCGCACCGCGACCCCGGCAGACCGACATCCCGCTCAGCGAGAAGGAAAAGGCCTGGCTGAACGCCTTGCCGCCTTTGCGCCTGGGCGTGGACCCCAGCTACGCGCCTTTCAGCCTGCTATCGGGGCAGGGCGAGGCGGAAGGCCTGGCGCTCGACTACGTGCGCGAAATCGCCGCCGAACTGGGCATCCGCCTGACCCAGGTGCCCAGCGAAAACTGGATGGGCACCGTGGAGAGGGTGGAGCGGGGCGAGGTGGACCTGGTCGCCGCGATCAATCCGCAGAGCGCCACGTCACCGTACCTGGAGCCCAGCGTTCCCTACCTCGACTTCCCGATCATGATCGTGACGCGCGAAGGCGCGCCAACGATGGCCGGCCGCGACGATCTAGCCGGAAAGCGCGTGTTCGGCAACGTCACCCGAGAGCCGATCCGGCGCCTGCTGGCACGCATTCCCAACGTGCAGACCATTCCCGTCGATACCGAGGCCGAAGGCATGCGCCGGCTGGCGGCAGGCGAGGGCGACGCTTTCGTCGGCAACCTCGCGTCGGTCGATTACCACATCCGTGAGACCTTCCTCGGCCAGTTGAAGGTCGCGGCACCCACCGGAGACACCGAAGCCATCGCGGTGGGCGTGCGTCACGACCTGGCTCCCTTGTTGCCCCTCGTCAACCGCGTTCTCGTCAATCTGCCCACGCACCGCCAGCAGGAAATCCGCAACACCTGGTTCGCATCCCACTACGTCGTCGGCCCGACCTGGCGCGAGGTCGCCGGCCGCGTGCTGCCATTCGTCGCGGTGCTGCTGATCTCGCTCGTCGCCATCAGCTACGCCTATCTCAACCTGCGCCGGGAAACCCGCCGGCGCGAGCGCACCGAGCGGCGGCTCGCCGAAGTCACCGCCCACGTTCCGGCGGTGGTGTACGAGGCCGTGCGCGGCACCGATGCCGCCTATGCGATGAGCTATGTCGGCGGCGACCCGCAGCGCATCCTCGGCATGGAGCATGGCGACCTGCTCGCTGGCGACGCGACGATGCTCACGCCCGTGGCGGACGAGGATCGCGAGAAACTGCGCGAGGCCTTCGAACGGTCCGCGCGCGAACTCACGCCCTTGCACGTGACGGTGCGTGCGCAGGTCGGCGGACGCATCCGTTACCTCAGTTCGGATGCCGTGCCGCTCGCGGCGGCGGATGGCAGCGTGCGCTGGAACGGTTACTGGGTGGACGTCACCGCGCAGGAACTGGCGGCGCGCGGGCTGGCCCATGCACGCGACGAGGCCGAGGCCGCCACGCAAGCCAAGAGCGACTTCCTCGCCACGATCAGCCACGAGATACGCACGCCGATGAACGGCGTGATCGGCTTGCTCGACGTCCTCGAGCGCACGCGCCTCGACGACGGGCAACGCAAGATGGTTTCCACGATCGAGCACTCGGCCGAAGCGTTGCTGCATATCCTCGACGACGTCCTCGACTTCTCCAAGATCGAGGCCGGTCATCTCACCCTCGACCCGCAACCGTCGGACCTGCGTGCGATCGTCGAGGGCGCCGTCGCCATCCTGGCGGCCCAGGCAGAAGCGAAGGGCCTGTCGCTGCGCATGCATGTCGATCCCGACCTGGCGCCGGCGGTCGTCGTCGACGACGGTCGCCTGCGCCAGGTCCTGCTGAACCTGATCGGCAACGCGATCAAGTTCACCGCCAGCGGTGACGTGGCCGTGGAGGTGCACGTCGACGAGCGGCACGGTTCACGCCAGCGTCTGCGCATCGTCGTCGCGGATACCGGTATCGGTATCCATGCCGCGAAACTGCGTCATGTCTTCGCACCGTTCAGTCAGGCCGAATCGTCGACGACGCGGCGTTTCGGCGGAACAGGCCTGGGCCTGAGCATTTCCCGGCGGTTGATCGAGCGCATGGGCGGGCATATCGCCCTGGACAGTGAGCCGGGCCGCGGCACGATCGTGAGCGTGACGCTGGAAGTCGCGGTGGCCGATGCGCCCCGCGTGCCGGATGAAGCCGCTTCACCGGCGTCACTCCTACCACAAGGCGAGCCGGACAAGGCGCGCATCCTGTTGGCCGAGGATCATCCGGTGAACCAGGAACTGGTGCGCGTGCAGCTGGCCTTGCGTGGCTATCGCTGCGACATCGTCGACGATGGCGTGGCCGCGCTCGCCGCCCTCGAACTCGCCGACTACGACCTGCTCCTGGTCGATTGCCACATGCCGCACATGGACGGCTACGCGGTGGCGCGTGAAGTGCGCCGACGTGAAGCGGGAACCGGGCGACGCCTGCCCATCGTGGCGATGACCGCCGACGCGCGTGCCGACCAGCGCGATATCTGTCTTGCGGCCGGCATGGACGACCTGCTGCGCAAGCCCATCCGCCTGGAAGCCTTCCACGCGACGGTCGCGCACTGGCTCGCCAGGGCCGGACAGACCTTGCCTGCGATCGACATGGACCGGATGCGCCGGGCGTTCGGCTCGGACGAGAACGTCGCCCGGGTGATCCGGGCCGGCGTGGACACCACGCGCGAGGCGCTGTCGCGGTTGCCCGAGGTGCTCGACAGGGCGGGACGTGAGGAAGTCGCGGGATGGATACACCATGTGCTCGGTGGCGTGAATGTCTTCGGTTACTCGCCCGTCGGTGAGGAAGGCGAGCGCCTCGAACTGGCGCTCCGCGAAGGCGCCGAGGTCGACATCATCGCCATCGACGCCTTCGCGTTCCGCGTGACGCGATTCGCCGACGGCCTCGAACAACTCGCACGCTCAGTCGTAGCCGACGGCGATCACGGCGAAGCGGGTGCGACCGCCCGGTAGTTCGGCGTCGAATTCGTCGTCCACGCGCTTCTTCAGGACAGCGCGGGCGAGGGGCGAATCGATGCTGATCCAGCCGCGTCGCGCGTCGGTTTCGTCGGGGCCCACGATGCGGTAACGCACGGTGTCGCCGGTGTCGACGTTTTCCAGTTCGATGGTCGCACCGAAGAAAACGGCATCGCGCTGCGAAGGTGCGGCCTCCACCACCTTGAGCACGGGAATGCGCTTGCTGAGGTAACGCGCACGGCGGTCGATCTCGCCGAGCTGTTTCTTCCGGTAGGTGTATTCGGCGTTCTCCGAACGATCGCCTTCGGCTGCCGCGGCGGCGAGCGCCTTGACCACCTCGGGCCGGACCGTGTGCCACAGGTGGTCGAGTTCGGCCTTCAGGCGTTCGAAGCCGTCGCGCGTGATGATCGCCGTCGAAGACGGCGAGGGCGGACGCCAGCGGCTCATGGCGAGACCTTCCGGGTGGGTGCGGGTGTGGCCAGCAAGGCCTCGATGTCGCGCGCGAGCGGATGGTCCGGATAATCGGCAAGGAGCTGGCGCGCCAGGGCAGCGGCCTCCGCGGGCTGGCCAAGACGATCGTGCATGCGCACGGCCAGCAACCCGTAGTGCGGCGCGCCCATGTCGCGCGGCCAGCGGCGCACGTAACCCTCGGCCAGGTGCAGGGCGAGCCGTGACATGCCGCCGTGTGCCGCGGTGTCGGCAAGCGGCCCGCAGGTGACGGTGTCGTCGGGAAGAAAGGACGGATCGACGTCGAAGCAATCCTGCACCACGCCGAGCGCCCGTCGCGACTCGCCACCGGCGACCAGCGCCGCGATCCATATCTGGCCGTGCACGAGCAGTTCCGGCAACCGCCCTTGCATGCGCAGCAGTTCGCGATAACGCAGGTGCAAGCCGGGCGGGGCCACGCCCTCGCGCAGGCGTTCGGTGAGGATGTCCGTGGCACCGGGAACGTCGTCCCGGGCGATCAGGTTCACATGCGAGAGCAGCGCGCCGTCGTCGTCGGGTTCCGTCACGGCGGCGATCGCCATCGACTCCGGCTGGTAGCCGAGCACTTCGTGCTTATGGTGGATCAGCGCACCCATCAGGTGGAAGTTGTAGACGGTGAGGTAGTTGGCGACGAGGTAGTAACCCAGCGTGCCGAAGAAGGTGGGACCATGATCTTTCATCGCGTATTGGGCGGCGGCCTGGAGCAGGCTGCTGGCCAGCATGATCGCGAACAGCAGGAGGTAGCTGCCGCCGAGGCGTCCGACCGCCTGGACCCAGATGGCGGGATTCAAGGCGGCGCCGACCCCGTCGAAAGTCAGCGACATCGTGATCACGGGCAGCACGAAGGCGAACACCAGCGAGACAAGCAGCCCCGGTACACCGAAGAAGATCGGCGCGAGCACCGCGATGGCATTGCCTGTCAGCTGGATCAGGATCAGCGCGATGCTGGTCCCGTCCGTCGTATGGATCGCCATCTCCGGCGGGTCGGCGTAGCCGTCGGCGGTGTGCCGCAGGCATTCGAAGGCATACGTGTAGAGCGCCATCCAGCCGATGCCGATCACCAGCAGCTTCAACCCCGTCACCGGCAGGAAGGCGATCGCCTCGAATAGCGTGATGGCACCGATCGTGAGCGGCGCCGCGCCACGCATCGGATAGCGCCATCCGATGCGGATGCGCTCGGCGAACGGCGTGCCGGCATCCGCCAGTTCGTGGCGTGGCACGCTCAGCGCTTCCCGCCGAAGATGCTGCCCAGGATGCCGCGCACGATCTGCTGGCCCGCGCGCGAGCCCGCCGTGCGCACCATCGACTTGGCCATGGTCTCGATCATGCCCTGGCGGCGCTTGGTGCCGAAGACGGCGTCGCGCACGGCGCCGCCCCAGCCGCTGTCGCCAGCCTCGTCCTTGCCGGCCGGCTTCACCGGCGGCGCGTCGTCCGCGCTCTTTTCGCTGGCGCGGACGGCGAGGCGTTCCTGCGCGGATTCGCGGTTCACCAGGGTGTCGTACTTGCCGCCCACGGGGGAGCGCGAACGCACGGCGGCACGCTCTTCCGGCGTGATCGCCCCGATCCGGCACACGGGCGTCGCCACCAGCACTTTCTGCACCGGCGAGGGAACGCCACCGTCGCCGAGCGTGGAGGCCAGGGCCTCGCCGGTGCCCAGCGTGCCTATCGTCTCCACCACATCGAGCTTGGGATTGCGGGCGAAGGTCTCGGCGGCGGCCTTCACCGCTTTCTGGTCACGCGGCGTGAACGCACGCAGCGCGTGCTGCACGCGGTTGCCCAACTGGCCGAGGATCTCGCCCGGCACGTCGTCCGGGTTCTGCGAGCAGAAGTACACGCCCACGCCCTTGGAGCGGATCAGGCGGACGACCTGTTCCACGCGTTGACGCAGGGCGGGCGGCGCGTCGTCGAACAGCAGGTGGGCCTCGTCGAAGAAGAAAACCATCTTGGGCACGTCGAGGTCGCCGACCTCGGGCAGTTGCTCGAACAATTCCGAGAGCAGCCAGAGCAGGAAGGTGGAATACAGGCGGGGTTTCAGGATCAGCGTGTCGGCGGCGAGCACGCTGATGACGCCGCGGCCACTCATGTCCTGGCGCATCAGGTCGGCCAGCTCCAGCGCCGGTTCGCCGAAGAAGGAATCCGCGCCGTCCTGTTCCAGCTTCAACAGCGCCCGCTGGATCGCGGCGACGCTCTGCGCGCTGATCAGGCCGTAGCGTGCGGAAATGTCCTTGGCATGGTCGGACGCGAAGCCGAGCATCGCGCGCAGGTCGGCGAGGTCGAGCAACAACAGGCCTTCGTCGTCGGCCACGCGGAAGACCACTTCCATCACCCCTTCCTGGGTGTCGTTGAGCTCCAGGATGCGCGAGAGCAGGGTGGGGCCCATCTCCGACACCGTGGCGCGCACGGGGTGGCCCGACTTGCCGTAGATGTCCCAGAACACCACCGGGTTGGCCTGCGGCTTCCAGTCGGTGAGGCCGAGTTTGGCCAGGCGGACAGCCAGCTTTTCAGAGGGCGCACCGGCCGCCTGGGACAGTCCGGCCAGGTCGCCCTTGGCATCGGCGAGGAAACAGGGCACACCCAGCTTCGAGAAGCCCTCGGCCAGCAGCATGAGGCTCACCGACTTTCCGGTGCCGGTGGCTCCGGCGATCATGCCGTGGCGGTTGCCGTAGCGGGAGTCGAGTTCGACGGCCGTTTCGTCGTTCCGGCCGATCAGGATCGTGGGCATGGCTTCGTCCTTAAGAATGTCCTGAACAAGTGTACGCAACGATGCGCCGTTACGGAGAAAAGTCCCGCCTGCCGCTTGAGTCCCGGAGGCGCCGGCAGTAACGTGGCCGGCATTGTCCGACCCTGAGTAAGTGCATGTCTGTCCGCGTCCCGCGCCCCCTCCTGATCCTGCCCCTGGCGATCCTCGCCGGCTGCGCCTCGAGCGGCGCCCCCCGTTCCGGCAAGGCCACGCCTGAGGTCAACGCGTTGTACGACCGGATGAACCAGGCGAGCAAGGGGTACGAGGCCTCGATCGACCAGGCACGCCGCGGTGACACGCCGGCAGCGGCACAGACGCGCAAGCAGGCGCTCGACCAATTGAAGGATGCATCGGCCCGCTGCGCCCTCACACCGGGATGCGACCAGCAGCGTTTCGCGGCGGTGTTCGACCGCCTGCTGCGCCTGAAGGACGGCAGCTTCATCGAAGGGGAGGACGCGGACGAGGCCGAGCAGGGTTCGGAAGCCGGGGAGCAGGCAGGCGATGTCGCCGGTTCGGTCGCGGTCGGCACGCTGCCGCAGGCGCAACGCGCTGTCACCATGCTCAAGGGCCAGCAGTTCTCGGATCTGATGGTGATGAACGGCCCCGTGAAAGCCGCGCTGGAAATGTGGCTTACGCAGCTGCGTCCGAATCTGATGGATGCCTACGTCAACTACCAGATGATGCGCTACAAGATGTGGCCGGCCTACAAGAAGGCCGACCTGCCGGAAGCGCTGCTCTTCGGCATCATGGCGAAGGAATCCGGCGGCAAGGTACACGCCGTGTCGCGCTCGGGCGCTTCGGGCCCGTTGCAGTTCATGTACGCCACCGGGCTGCGCTTCGGTCTGTCCAACACCGATGGCTTCGACCAGCGTTTCGATCCGACGATGGCGGCGCAAGCCAATGCGGAGTACATCGACGAACAACTCCGCGCCTTCAACAACAACCTCGAACTCACCCTCGCCGCGTACAACGGTGGCGAGGGCCGCATGCGCCGGATCGCGGCGACAAGCCCCGGGGCCAGTTTCTACGACCCGCAGATCTACGGCCAGATGTCGGCGGAGACGCGCGACTACGTGCCGATGGTGCTCGCGGCGGCATGGCTGTTCCTGCATCCGGACAGCTATCACCTCACCTGGCCCAAGATCGATGGCGAGCCGGGCCAGATCGTGCTGAAGCGCCCCGCGTCGATCAGCGAACTCACCGTATGCCTCGGTTCCGCCCAGGGCATGCCGGAAGGCTGGTTCCGCACCTTGCGCAACCTCAACCCGCGACTCGATCCGCAGATCAGCCAGCCGGTAGGCGCGCGCCTGGAGGTTCCCAAGCAGTTGGAGAAGGCCTATGCCGCTACCTGCACCGACGGTCCGTGGCCGATCCTCGCCAGCGATCTGCACAACGCCGTGAAGATCGTCGCGCCACCGCCGCCGGCCGCCACTTCGGCTGCGCTGGCCAATGGGCCGTCCGCTCCGTCGTCGAAACCGTCGTCCACCGCGTCGAGGAACTACACCGTGCGCCGGGGCGACACCTTGGTCAGCATCGCGCGCAAGAGCAGTTGCGCCGATGTCGAAGACATCGCGCGGATGAATCGTCTGAAGGGACACCAGTTGAGGGTGGGGCAGGCGATTCGCGTGCCGGTCTGCCGCTGAGACGGGCGTTTACGCGACAGCGTGCGGCTCG
Organism: Luteibacter jiangsuensis; assembly: GCF_030812295.1. Taxonomy (GTDB): domain Bacteria; phylum Pseudomonadota; class Gammaproteobacteria; order Xanthomonadales; family Rhodanobacteraceae; genus Luteibacter; species Luteibacter jiangsuensis_A. Next base: position 967,069 of record NZ_JAUSSK010000001.1, on the reverse strand, counting down.
TTTGCCCACGCCGTGGCCGTGCCGCGACGCTCCAGCGCCGACAATTCCTTGATCTGGCGCATCAGGCGCAGGATCTGCCGGTGCAGGTCTTCCATGTTGGGGCGCCGCGAATCCAGGGTCTCGTGATAGACCGAGGCGATCCACAGCGCGACACCGCGCGTGGCGATCAACGGGTTCTCCGAGCGTGCCTTGCCGAGGCCGATATCCGGCCCATGACCGTAGGTGCTGTAACGCTCTTCGGGCGGGGTGCCGTAGAGATGGGGAAAGTCGCAGGCCGCGGCCTGTTCCATCTCGCGCCGGACCAGTTGCTGCAGGTCCGCGTGGGCTCGCACCGGCAAGGCCAGGACGACACGTTCGATATCGGCGAGTTGCCGGCGAAGGCGGATTTCGCGATTGACGGCGATGAGATGGGTGACCAGACGCATGGACTACTTCCCCTAGTACGGATGCTTCTTGCGGTCCCGTGCCCTCTCCCGAAGGGCGGCGGAACGTCGAGAATACGCTGCCGATGCGTCAAATGTAAGACGTTTTCGTCACATTGTGACGCGTTCCGTCATTGCTCCGCGCTGGTACCCGTCCAGGTTCCGATCCGTTGTCCGACCATAACCTGTTGTTGTGGCACGAGTTCGTCCAGGGTGTAACCCTCAGGCAACAGGAGGATGACGGTCGATCCCATGTTGAAGCGGGCCATCTCGGCGAAGCGTTCCAGCGTCACGTCGCGGCCACGGCAGTCGTTGCGGATGATGTCCGAGGCATACGGCGGGATCGCCATGCCGTCCCACACGGTGGCCACGCTGGAGACCAGGATCGCGCCGACCATGACCGACACGAAAGGGCCGTGTTCGCCCTGGAAATGGCAGACGAGGCGCTCGTTGCGCGCGAACAGCCGCGGAATGGCTTCGACCGCGAACGGGGCCACGCTGAAGATGCGGCCCGGGACATGCGTGGTACCGGTGAGCTTGCCCTCGAGCGGCATATGCACGCGGTGGTAGTCGCGCGGCGACAGGTAGATGGTGACGAAGCTGCCGTTGCGGAACGGTGCGGCCGCGGCCTCGTCGCCCAGCAGTTCCGCCGCGCTGTATTCCTGGCCCTTCGCCTGGAAGATACGGCCGTCACGGATACGTCCGGACTGGCTGATCCGTCCGTCAGCCGGCGAGAGGATCGCCTGCGGGTCCGGATCGGCCGCGCGCGCGCCGGCCTTCAGCTTGCGGGTGAAGAACGCATTGAAGTGCTGGTACGCGAACGGGTCCGGCTGGGCGGCCTGGCTCATGTCGACGGCATAGCGCTGCACGATCTCCCGAATGAGAAAATTCTTCCATGGAGCCCACTCCCACCGGGTCGCCTGGTAGACGATGCGCGAGAGGAAGCGGTGCGGGAGGATGTACTGCAGCAGGACATTGGGCTTCATGCGCAGGAGTATAGGTGGGAGCGGACCCTGTCCGCGATGCCCGTTACCGCTCCATCCCCACCCGGGCGGTCAGGAAATCGATGAACGCGCGCACGCGGGGCGGCACGAACCGGCTGTGCGGATAGAGCAGGTTGTACGGGCGGGTGCGTCCTGCCAGTTGCGGCAACACCTCCACCAATGAACCTTCGGCGAGATCCTTTTCCACGATGAAACGGTAGGTCTGGAAGATGCCCGCGCCCGCACGGGCCAGCGTCACGCCGCCGAGCACGTCTTCCGACACGGTGAACGCGCTTTCGGCCTCGAATTCGACATCCTCGCCGCCGTCGCGAAACAGCCAGGGGATGCGCCGGCCGCTGCTCGGCAGGTCGAACTGGATGCACTCGTGCGACGACAGGTCGTCGAGCGATCGCGGCACGCGACGCGTTTCCAGATAGGCGGGAGTGGCGACCAGCACCAGCGGCGCATCTTCCAGGTGGCGCAGGATCAGCGTGGAATCCGCCTGTGGACGCACACGGATCGCGAGGTCGAACGCTTCGTCGGAAAAGCCGATGTTGCGGTTGCTGATGTGCATGTCGAGGCGTACGTCCGGATGCTCGCGATGGAAGTCGGGCAGCATCGGAAGCAAACGATAGTGCGCATACGTGGTCGGCACGCTGATGCGCAACCGTCCCGATACCTGGGCCTGCTGGCCGCTGGCGAGTCGCTCCGCGTCGGCGAACTGGGCCAGCGCCTGCCGGCATTGCTCCATGTAGACGCGGCCCGCATCGGTGAGGCGGATCTGCCGCGTGCTGCGGACGAACAGGCGCACGCCGAGGCGCGCCTCCAGCCGGGCGACCGAACGGCTGACCGCCGCGGGCGTCACGCCCGCAGCGGTGGCCGCGGCGGTGAAGCCACCCAATTCACCGGCAAGGCAAAAGAGTTCGATGCTGCCGAGCATCAAGTCGTCGAATTGCCTGTGCATGGATTACACCATGTAATGATTCAATTGCTTCTGATCTTATTTATGTGCGCCGGGCGTGGCAATAGATTGTCAACCAGCCCGGGGCCACCGCTCCGGAACCCTCACCATCTTTCGGAGCAAGCACCATGAGCACCCGTCAAACCGTCATCGTCACCGGCGCTTCCAGCGGCCTCGGTTTCGCCATCGCCAAGGCTTTCCTCGGCCTGGGCTACAACGTGGTCGGCAACGGCCGCAGCCAGGCTCGTCTCGACGAAGCCGCCATCGCGCTCGGTAACCCGGACCGCTTCCTCGCGGTCGCCGGCGACATCGCCCTGCGCGACACCGCCGAGCGCCTGTTCGACCACGCCATCGAAGCGTTCGGACAGGTGGACGTGCTGGTCAACAACGCCGGTATCTTCATCGCCAAGCCCTTCGCCGAGTACACCACCGACGAGATCGACACGCTGATCGACACCAACCTGCGCGGCTTCATCTATCCGTCCCAGGTCGCGGCGCGCCACATGTCCGCACGCAAGAGCGGCCACATCGTCAACATCACGGCAAGCCTCGGCTTGCAGCCGGACCGGAACGTGCCGTCCGCATTGCCCGTGCTGATCAAGGGTGGCCTCAACGACGTCACGCGCGGCTTGGCGATCGAACTGTCGCCCTACAACGTCAAGGTGAGCGCGGTCGCCCCCGGGATCATCGAGACGCCGATGCACGCGCCGGAGACCCATGGTTTCCTGAGTGGCTTGAACCCGATGGGCCGGCTGGGCCGCCCCGAGGACATCGCCGAAGCGGTCGTCTACCTCGTGACCAGCAACTTCACCAATGGCGTCGTGCTGCCGGTCGATGGCGGTTCGAGCGCCGGCCGCTGGTGACGCCGTCATGCCCTATGTCAACGTTCGTATCACTCGTGAAGGCAACACACCCGCGCAGAAGGCCCAGGTGATCGCGGAGATCACCGAAACACTCGAGCGCGTCCTGGGCAAGTCGCCGGAACTGACCCACGTCGTGATCGATGAGGTCGCGATGGAGGACTGGGGATATCGTGGCGTGCCGACATCGCAATTGCGGGGACCGAACCCCGGCACGTAGCGGATGCGGCGGCCCGGGCGGTGACGTCCGGGCCGCCGGTCCTTCGCGACGGGGAGATTCCGTCCAAGCCAGCCGGCGCCTTGCCGGTGATCCTTCGGGTTTTGGCAAGGACCGAATCCATGAGCAAGCTCACCACCGAGTTCGGCGCCCCCGTCGTCGACGACAACAACACCATGACCGCCGGCCCACGCGGGCCGGCCCTGTTGCAGGACGTCTGGTTCCTGGAGAAACTGGCTCATTTCGACCGTGAAGTGATTCCCGAGCGGCGGATGCATGCCAAGGGCGCGGGTGCCTTCGGGACCTTCACCGTCACCGGAGACATCACGAAGTACACGCGGGCGAAGATCTTCTCGGAGGTGGGCAAGACGACCGGGATGGTGGCGCGATTCTCCACGGTGGCCGGTGAGCGTGGCGCCGCGGACGCCGAGCGCGACATCCGCGGCTTCGCGTTGAAGTTCTACACCGAGGAAGGCAACTGGGACCTCGTCGGCAACAACACGCCGGTGTTCTTCATCCGCGACCCGCTGAAATTCCCCGACCTCAACCATGCGATCAAGCGCGACCCGCGTACGGGCCTGCGCAGCGCCGATAACAACTGGGATTACTGGACCCTGCTGCCCGAGGCGCTGCACCAGGTCACCATCGTGATGAGCGAGCGCGGCATCCCGAAGTCGTTCCGCCACATGCATGGCTTCGGCAGCCACACCTATAGTTTCATCAACGCGAACAACGAGCGTTTCTGGGTGAAGTTCACCTTCAAGACCCAGCAGGGCATCCAGAACCTCACGGATGCCGAGGCGAAAGAGGTCGTCGGCAACGACCGCGAAAGCAACCAGCGCGACCTGTACGAGGCGATCGAGCGCGGCGAGTTCCCTCGGTGGACGATGTACGTGCAGATCATGCCGGAAGCCGAGGCCGCGACGACGCCGTACAACCCGTTCGACCTCACCAAGGTCTGGCCGCATGGCGACTATCCGCTGATCGAGGTCGGCGTGATGGAACTCAACCGCAACCCGGAGAACTTCTTCCAGGACATCGAGCAGGCCGCCTTCGCCCCCGCGGTGATCGTGCCGGGCATCGGCTTCTCGCCGGACAAGATGCTCCAGGGCCGCCTTTTCTCCTACGGTGACACGCAGCGCTACCGCCTCGGGGTGAACTACGCGCAGATCCCGGTCAACGCCGCGCGCTGTCCTGTGCATGCCTACCACCGCGACGGTGCGATGCGCGTGGACGGCAACGGTGGCGGATCGACCCATTACGAGCCGAACAGCCATGGCGCCTTGCAGGCGCAGCCCGATTTCTCGGAGCCGCCGCTGCATATCGCCGAGACCGCCGCCGCGCGCTGGAACCATCGCGAGGACACCGATTATTTCTCGCAGCCGAGGACGCTCTTCGAGCGGATGAGCGCGGCGCAGCGGCAAGTCCTTTTCGATAACACCGCCCGTGCGATCAAGGGCGCCTCGGCACCGGTCGTGCAGCGTCATATCGCCAATTGCACCGCCTGCCATCCCGAGTATGGCAAGGGCGTGGCGGAGGCGATCGCGGCGCTGGGTTGACCGGCGCCGCGACGGCCGCTACGGGTTCGCGGGGACGACCGGCAACTCCAGGTAGGTGCCGTTCTCCCCGTCGCGAACGATCTTCTGCGTCGCCTTGCGGTAATCGCCGGGCTTCGCATTGAAGATGTTCGGCACGAAGGTCTGCGGGTTGCGGTCGTACAGCGGGAACCAGCTCGACTGGACCTGCACCATCACCCGGTGCCCGGGCTGGAACACGTGGTTCACCGTCGGCAGCGGGAAGCGGTATTCGAGCGGCTTGTCCGGTACCAGCGCCATGGGCTTGTCATAGCCCTCGCGATAGCGGCCACGGAAGATCTCCATGGCGACCGGCAGTTGGTAACCGCCCATCGACGGCTTCTCCTCCACCTCGTCGGGATAGACGTCGATCAGTTTCACCACCCAATCGCTGTCCGTGCCGCTGGTGGATGCGAGCAAATGCACCAGCGGCTCGCCGGATACGCCCATGGCCTTGTCGAGCACGGGCGATACGTAGGTGAGCACGTCGGTACGGGTGGCGAACTGGCGCTGGTCGTCCACGAGCCATTCCGGCCAGGAATCCTGGCGATCCGCCACGCCGTGCGACCACGACTGGATCGGTCGTACACGGTAGGGCACCGGCTTCGCCGGATCGGAAACGTATTCGTCTTCACCCTTCGCGGGCGCCGTCGTGGCAAGGCCACCGTCGGCTTCGACGAACCAGCGCTGCATGGTCGGGGCGCACCCGGTGCGGCAGGCCGAAGGCCAGGTGTCGAGCTGGCGCCAGGTGTTCTCGCCGGTGACGAAGGCGTTGACCGGCGCGATGTCCGCCTTCGGCGCAGCGTCCTTCAGGTATTGGGCGAGGAAGGGGCGGAGGATCTTCTGGCGGAACGTCGTGCCCGTATCGCTGCCCAGATCGATCGCGCCGATGGTGTCGCCCTTTTCCCAGGTCTTGGCGTGACGCCACGGACCCAGCACGAGCCACAGTTTCGTGTGCCCGGGGTCGCGCGGTGCGAGCGCGCGATACACCGCCATGTCGCCGTAGTTGTCTTCCTGGTCCCACAGGCTGTGCACGAGCATGGTCGGCACGGTCATCGGCTCCTTCGCCGCGACCTTGTCGATGGCCTGGTCGGACCAGAAGCTGTCGTACGCGGGGTGGGCGAGCAGTTTCTGCCAGAAGCCGAGTGCCTCCATGCCGTAGGCCCGGCCGATGTCGCCGGCGGAACCGCCACGCAGGTACAGGTCGTAGTCGTCACGGTAGCCCGTGGTCCAGCCGATGTCGCTGCCGCGCGAGTTCACCATGCCGTAGATGTAGGGAATCATCTGTTGGCGGAACGCGCCACGATGGAACCAGTCGTCGCCCATCCAGCCGTCGATCATTGGGTTGATCGGCACGGCCACCTTGAGCGCGGGATGCGGACGGATCGTGGCGACCATCGCCTCGAAGCCGTCGTAGGAGATCCCGATGATGCCGACCTTGCCGTTCGACTCCGGCACGTGCTTCACCAGCCAGTCGACCGTGTCGTAGATGTCGGAGGACTCGTCGACCGGGGTAGGGTTGCCGTGTCCGATCGGCGGCCGGTTCATGACGAAGTCGCCTTCGGACCCGTTCTTGCCGCGGATATCCTGTATCACGCGGATATAGCCGTCCTGGACGATGATGTCGGCCGGATTGTCGTAGCCGCGCAGGGCGGGGCCCAGGTGCGGGCTGTCGCTGCGATGCCCCATGCCGTCGGCACCATAAGGCGTGCGCGTCAGCAGGATGCCCGCGTGCGTCGTGCCCTTGGGCATGAGGATCACGGTATGCAGCTTGACGCCGTCGCGCATCGGGATCTCGACCGTGCGGCGCACGTAATCGAAGCCGGGGTTCGTCGGCGTGAATTTGGCCGGCGTCTCCGTCGGCAGGTCTTTATAGGTCTTTTCGCCGCCGACCGCCGGGGTCGCGAAGACCCCGGCGGCAAGCGCGACGATACCGAGTCGCAGTAGTGGATGCATGGGCTTCCCGTTAGAAGTCGTAAGTGACACCGAAGCGGGCGTAACGCGGCTGCGTGTAGCTGATGACCTGCTGGTAGCCGTCGTTCACCGAGTTCTTGCTTCCCGAGACGGGATTGGTCCGCTGCGAGCGCTGCTGGTTGAGGATGTTGAACACCGATACGGTGAAGGCCAGCTTCTTGTCGGCCCAGAGCGGACGGTATTCCGCATTCACGTCGACCAGCTCTTCCCACGGCTCGCGACCCTTCGCACCATAGGCCGAAGGCACACCGAAGCAGAAGTGGTAGTAGCTGCCGTAACCCGACGGGTCGCTCTCATCCGCGCCATAGCGGCCGAGGCACGACTTCGGCAGACCGGACTGGATCAGGATATTCGCCGAGAGCAGCCATTCCGGCGCGATCTGATAGGAACCGTAGAGCTTCAGCTGGTGCTTGCGGTCGTTACCGAGGTCGCCATTGGCATAGTTCATCAGCGTGGCGTAATCCCAGTCACGAGATGCCGCGACCGAACCCTGGCCGACGTCCGAGCGTACCTGGCCTTCCGTATTGCCGTAGCTGCGCGAATACAGATAGTCGATCTTGCCCGACCACGTGCCGTCGAACGGATGCGACAGGTACAGGTCCAGCCCGTAGTAGTTGCGCTTGAGGTGCGGGAAACCAAAGTCGGCATTGGTCACGGTGACGTTCGTGTAGCCGCCATTCGCATTGGCCAGCTGATACACGTTGGCGCGACCCGGGTTGGACAGGTAGCAGCTGCCGACCGTCACCGCATCGATGTCCGCGCCCTGGGCGATGGCCGCGCGAGTGATCGCACCGTTGTCGCAGACGTCGTCCAGCGCGTTGCGCAGCTTGCGCACCGTGGCCTTCGCGCCCGCCACCCAATCGGCGTTCAGCTGCTTGTCCATGCCGAGGATGAACTCGTCCTGGTACTCCGACTTGATGTTCTTGGCGCTGACGGTCTTGGGATCGGGCGGCTGGCCGTATTCGCCGTTGGGAGACACGGCGCCACCGGTGGCCGACTGGATGAAGGTCACGCCGGTCGGCATGCCGCTCGCGTCGATGCCCGTATAGGTGAAGTACTGGTTGGTGGCCAGCGAACCGGCCGAGGTGCGCAGTGCGACGGACGCCGGCATTGCCAGGAAGTAGCGGCCCGCGTTGCCGTAGATCTTCATGGTGGAGTCGCCGTTCACGTCCCAGCTGAAGCCCAGGCGCGGAGCCCACTGTGGCTTGGTCAGCTTCAGATACGGCTGGCCGGCGGGGTTGTAGTTGGTGAACTGATCGTTGCGCAGGCCCAGCGAGAGCAGCAGGCGATCGGAGACCTGCCAGTCGTCCATGATGTATTGCGCGCGCTGCTTCACGCGTACCGACGCCAGCGTGTTGTAGTGGCGGTAGTAGCCGTAGTAACCGGTCTGTCCACCGGGGTAGTTGCCCGGCTTGTCCACGAAGGGACTGTCGCTGATGTTAAGGTTGGGGTCCGTCTTGCCATACCACAATTCGTAACCGTCACCCCCAATCGTCGTTCCGTCCTGGATGTCACGCGAGTCCTGATTATCGACACCTGCAGTGATCGAGTGGTTACCCGCCTTATAGTTCAGGTCGACGCGCAGATTGCGATTGGTCGATTCGTGGTCGGGGTTGTCGATTGTATCCAGCGTCTGACCGTTGCTTATCGGTGTGCCGCCGTTTAAGGCCGGATTCTGCAAGCTAATGCTTCCCAGGAACGGGCCCGTCACGCCCGTGTTCGGCGGCTCGTTGTAATACGTGAGCTTGGACTTGCCGTACAGCGCGGTGAGCGTCAGGTCGTCGGTGATGTAGCTGGTGAACTTGGCGACATAGACCATGGCCTTGGTCTTGTACGTCGAATCCGTGCTGGCGAAGTCGCCCACGGTGTTGGTGTCGTAGTCGTAGGTGTACTTGTTGCCGTTGGAGCGGTGGGTCTGGTTGACGCCGGTCAGCTCGAGGATGTTGCTGTCATTGATGTTCCAGTCGAGCTTGCCGTACCACTTCGGGTCCTTGTACGTGTACTTCGTGTCGTACGCGTGGTTCACGTCGCCGATGCTGTTGCCCTTGCTGCGCTCCATCTCCACCGCGGCGAAGGCGTACAGCTTGTCCTTGATCAACGGACCACCCGCATAAGCGCTGACCGTCGTGCTCCACTCGTGGTTGTCGTCGTTGCGCTGGTTGATCGTGCCCGGAGGTGCCGGATTGTCGTGGCCATAGGTGATGTTGCGGGCGCTGGCGCGGGCGAAGTCCGGCTCCCAGAGCACCTGGGCGCCGAAGTGCCATTCGTTGGTGCCGCGCTTGCCGACCTGGCTGATGACGCCACCGTCCGAACGGCCGTACATCGCGGAGTAACCGCCGCTGAGCACCTCCTGCTGGTCCACGGCACCGTAGGGCAGGGTGACGCCGCCGAAGCCGCTGAGCGGATCGGTCGTGTTCATGCCGTTGATGTAATACGCGTTCTCCGAGACGGCCGAACCGGCGAAGCTGACCAGGCTGCCGCCGAAGGCGTTCTTGAATCCGGTATAGCCCGGCGAAGCGCCCGGTGCGAGCAGGGCCACGGCCTCGGCCGAGCGCTGCAGCGGCAGGCGGGCCATGTCGGCCGCGGTGATCACCGTGCTGGAAGCGACGGTGGCGACGTCGATCTTCGGCATGTTGGTTGCCGAAACGGTCACGCCTTCGAGCTGCTGGGCGTTGCCGCCCGAAGCCGCTTCGAACGAGACGTCGGTGGCGGCACCCACGCGCAACGTGATGTTGTCGCGCGTGTCGACGACGTTGCCGTTGGCCTTCAGCGAGACCTTGTAGGTGGCCAGGGGCAGCGACTCGGCGACATAACGGCCGCGGGCGTCGACGGGCACCTCGCGGGTGATGCCGTTGCTTCCCTCGATGAGGACGGTTTCACCGGCGGCGATCGGCGCCTGGCCGGCGATGCGGCCGGTGGTGGCCTGGCCGAAGGCGACGCCGGACAAGGATGCCGCGACCGCGGCGCATAAGAGGGTACGTCGGAGGGTGGGGCGGGGACTCATGGGATGCTCCGGAAAGGCGGTATATGTGACGGGGTGGTTTCAATCGATCTAAACGGATGACGGATGACGGCCTTCATGGCGCGGTGTTGTTTCAGGCGTATGCGATGTCGCCTACGGCCTTACGAATGGCGGCGATCGCGCGGGACTTCTCCGAGCGACGGTCGGTAACGAGCACGTCGATGCGGTCCGCGGGACACCAGGCGACGCGGCTGCGTACGCCCATCTTGGAATGGTCGGCCGCGATGACGATGCGGCGCGCATTGGCACACATCGCCCGTGCGATCTCGGCTTCTTCCATCTCGAAACTGCTCGCGCCTGCCTTGGCATCGATACCGACCGGCGAAAGGATGGTGAGGTGCGGTTGATAACGGGCGATCTCGGCGACGGTGGCGGCGCCTTGGGTGCAGCCGGTCTGCGCATTGAAGCGGCCGCCTAGCAGGTGCACGTCGTTGCCGGCCCGCGCGGCGAAGCGCGAGGCCACGTCCACCGCGTTGGTGACGATGGTGAGCCCGCTACGCGTGGCGAGTGCCTCGGCCACGAGGTTCATCGTGCTGCCCGCATCCATGAAGATGGTCTGGCCACTTTCGACGAGACTGGCCACTTTCTTGGCGATGGCGCGTTTCTCGCGCACCCGCGTGGCATGGCGCACGTCGATCGGCGGTTCGTCGCCAGTGAGCACCGCACCGCCGTGCACGCGGCGGATCTCGCCGCGCTCGGCCAATTCGACGAGGTCGCGGCGGATCGTCTCGCGCGACACGCCCAGCTCGGTGACGATCCGTTCGACGGACACCTGGCCGCTGGTGCGCAGCAGGTCGCGAATGCGGGAATGCCGTTCTTCATGCCACATGGCGTCGGTCCTTGAGTACGTGGAGGAGGAGGCGCATCGCGCCGAGTGCGAGTGCGCTGGCAAGCACGACGCACATCGCATACGCGGCGGCTTGCGCGAGGAAACCGTTTTCGTCCAGGCGCATCACCGTGACCGAGGCGAGCCCGAGTTCGGGGGTGACCAGGAAGATCACGCCCGACAGCGTCACCATGGAGCGCATGAACAGGTAGAAGAAGGTGGATATCGCCGCCGGTGCGGCGAACGGCCATACCGCGTCGCGCAGTACGTGGAAGGTCGAGCCGCCGGATACCGCCACGGCATCGTCCAGCGCTTCCGGCACCTGGCGCATGCCGGTCTGCATCGTGAGGAAGGCCTGCGCGTGGTAATGGAAGAGGCTGCACGCGGCGACGATCGCCACGCTTCCATAAAGCCAGCCGGAAAGTGGTCCGTGGTTGAAGGCCAGCACGTAGCCCAGGCCCAACACGAGGCCAGGCACCGCGGCAGGCAGTGAGGCGATGAACTGCACGGGTTTGGCTATGAACGGCGGTGCGCGGCGCAGGCCCGCGGACAATGCGAACACCAGCAGCACACCGGCGCCCGCGGCAAGCAAGGACATGGTGATCGATGTCGCCACGGGGCCGTATCCGTCGGGCATGCCGCCCATGTAATTGGCCAGCGTGAGCGTCCGGTCGTACGGCCACAGCTTCACCACGCTGACATAAGCGACGGTGGCGACGACGCCGACAAGGGGCAGCAGGGCCAGCAGCGAGATGCCACCCAGCGCGACGTCGCGCCATGGGTGTCGCGCGGGAACCAGTGTCCGCCCCGGGCTCGCATCGCCCGTGTCCTGGCGGCGCCTGGCCATCCGCGCCAGCCAGACCGAGAGCAGGGCGGGCGCCAGCAGCACCACGCCCAGCGTCGCGCCCATGGCGAAATCCAGCTGTCCGACCACTTCGCCGTAGATCTCCACCGCCAGCACGCGGTAGCTGCCGCCGACGACCACGGCGCTGCCGAAGTCGGTCAGCGTTTCGGTGAAGACCAGGAAGGCCGCCGCAAGCAGGGCGAAGCGCAGCCGGGGGATGGTCACGTCGAGGAACTGCCGCCAGGGCGTCGCACCCATGGATTCGGCGGCGTCGTAATGGCGTGCAGGCGTTCGGGCCAACGCGGCGGAAACGATGATCACCACCTGCGGCAGCCCGTAGAGCGTGTTCGCGATGAGCAGGCCCCAGAAGCCATAGATGTCGGTGGGCAGGCCGGTAAGCCGGTGCACCAGCCCATTACGTCCGAGCAGGCAAACGAGGCCGAGCGCGAGGACGAGCGACGGCGCGAGCATCGGCAGGAGCAGGGCGGTACGGATCAGGGCCTTGCCGGGCAGGCGGGAGCGATGCAGCGCCATCGCCAGGCACAGCCCGAGTGAAACGGTGCATAGCGTGGTGGCGACGCCGATGACCAGGCTGCGCATTGCCGCTCGCGGAAGCCCGGGATCGTCGAACAGGCGTACGTAGTTCGCGAATGTCGGCATTCCCTGTGCATCGGTGACGCTGCGCACGAGCACCGTCGCCAACGGATGCAGGAAGAACACGAGCAGGAACAGCAGCGGAACCGCCAGCAAGAGCATGCCTGTCGTGCGCATCCTCTTCACGCGCACACCCATGCGCCGCGCAATGCATCCACGGAGACCAGCTCGCCGCGGTTCAACGCACTGCGTCCGGGCTGCTCCACCAGCAGCTTCCGTCCCCGCCAGGCGAGCGTGATGCGCGCGAGGTTGCCGAGGAAGACGGTGTCCTCGATCACGGCCTCGCCGCGCGGATCGTTTTCGATCACCACGTCCTCGGGGCGCAGGCACAGCTCGTACGTGGCCTCGTCGCCGGGCGGGCGCCGTTCGAGGAAGCCGGGTATCGCATCGCGCACGAACGCCGTCGGCAGCAGGTTGGCGCGTCCGATGAACTCGGCCACGAAACGTGAACGCGGGCGCTCGTAGAGGTCGCGGGGGCTGCCGGTCTGTTCGATCCTGCCGCGATTCATGCAGACGATCGTGTCCGCCATCGCCAGCGCTTCTTCCTGGTCGTGCGTCACCATGATCGTCGGGATGCCGAGCGCACGCTGGAGCAGGCGGATCTCGCTGCGCAACTGCCCGCGTATGGCGGGATCGAGCGCGGAGAGCGGTTCGTCGAGCAGCAGCATGGCCGGTTCGGTGGCGAGGGCGCGGGCCAGCGCCACGCGCTGCTGCTGGCCGCCGGAAAGTTCGTCGGGGAAGCGCGCGCCGAGGCCACCCAACCCGACCCGTTCCAGCAGTTCGCTGCAGCGTGCGGCGATCTTCGCCGGGGCGTCGCGGCGCAAGCGCATGGGGTAGCCGACATTGGCCGCCGCGGTCATGTCGGGGAACAGGGAATAGGCCTGGAAGACCAGGCCCATGCGCCGCTCGCGCGCGGGCAAGGCGCTGATGTCGCGGCCGCCGAGGATCACGCGCCCCGCGTCCGCCGCGGTCAATCCCGCGACGATGCGCAGCAGGGTGGTCTTGCCACAGCCGCTGGGCCCGAGCAGGCAGACGAACTCGTTCTCCCCGGCGTCGAACGAGACGCCATCGAGCACGGTATGCCCGCTCCATGCCTTTGCGATGTCGTCGATCCGCAGGTGCATTTCCCAACTCCCCCAGGCCGTCGCGCTAGCGCGTCAGCCGCTTGTATCTGGCGATGAGCGCCGCGCGTTCGCGCGCCGCGGTGGCGAAGTCGCGCGCGGACAGCGTCGCGACCAGGTCGGCGGGCAAGCCCTGCCGTTGTTGTTCCGCGCTCGGCACGCTGCCGGGAGCGGCGACGATCTCCTTGTAACCACGATAGAGCGCGGCCGCTTCGGGCGACGCAGTCCAGTCGAGAAAACGCTTCGTGTCATCCGCGTGCGGAGAACCCTTCATCAGCGCGGATGCCTCCAGTTCGTAACCCTTGCGTCCTTCCGGGATCACCATCGTCACCGGATAGCCCTGGCGGATGGATTGCATGGCTGAGAAGGCGAACGAGATGCCGATGGGGAATTCGCCGATACGCGCGAGCTTGCACGGTGCCGAGCCGGACAGGGTGACCTGGCCGACGTTGCGCGCGATGCCGCGCAGCAGGTCCATGCCTTCGGCGTCGCGCCCGGCGTCGGACAGCGAAGACACCAGCATGTAACCCGTGCCGGACGACGAGGGATCGGGCATGGCCACCTGGCCCCGGTACTTCGGCGAGGCGAGATCGCGCCAACTGCGTGGCATCGGCAGGTTGCGCTCGGCCAGGGCCTCGCGATTGACGCACAGGGCGGCGAGGTACCCCGTGGGTGCGAACCAGAGCCCATCGGTGGCGCGGAACGCCGCCGGGATGCGGTCGATGTTCGGCCCGTGCACCGGCGTGAGCAGCATGGCGATGCGCGGTTCGAGCATGTCGGTGACCGCCATGCCCCAGATCGCGTCGTTTCGCGGTTCGGCCGATTCGGCGAGCAGGCGCGCGGCGAGGTCGCCGCTGGACAGGCGCAGGACCCGGATGTCGAGGCCGGGCAGGGCCTTCTTCGCCGCGTCCAGGTAGGTGGCGATCTCGTCGCTTTCCAGGGCGGAGTACACGGTGACCGTACCGGCACGGGCCACGCCACAGGCGGCCATGAGCAGCGCGATGACGCTTCCGATTTGGCGGTATGGACGCATGGCCGGTTTTTTCACCCTGTGACGCGGTTCGTCGAAGGTGCCCCGCGGAAGGTTCATGATGCACCAACCGTGTGGCATTTTGGGTATATTTGCAAACCTGTGGCTTCCGAGTCCACCAAAGAATTTTCGTTTTTGTCATCATCCCGAAATGTGCGAACGCTAGGCCGCGCATGTTCTTTCCAGCCAGGAGTGTCATTGATGGAAGCGTTGTCCGCCGTTGAGCGGAAGGAGTTCGAGGCATTCGCCGCGGGTATCGCCGATAACGCGCGTGCGTTGTCCGTGCCGCGATTCCGCCGCCCGGTGGATGTGACGCTCAAGGGTGATATGAGCCCCGTGACAGCCGTGGACCGGGGTGTGGAATCGATGTTGCGCGAACGTATCGAACTGGCGTGGCCCTCGCACGGCCTGCTCGGCGAGGAGTACGGGGCGACGCGCGTGGATGCGGAATACGTCTGGTCGATCGATCCCATCGACGGCACGCGCAGCTTCATTTCAGGCTGGCCGCTATGGGGCACCTTGCTGGCCTTGCTCCGTCACGGCAAGCCGGTTCTCGGCGTGCTGGACATGCCCGTGCTCGACGAACGCTGGATCGGGCACACGGGCGTGGGAACGACGATGAACGGGCTGCCATGCCGTACCCGCGCGTGCGAGACCCTCGCGGCCGCCACGCTCTACACGACCACGCCGGACATGTTCAGCCCTGACGAATGGTCCCGTTTCGACCGCACGAGCCGTGCCGCGTATGCGCGCCGTTTCGGTGGCGACTGCTACGGTTATGGCATGTTGGCGGCCGGTCATATCGATGCCGTGGTCGAGGCCAACCTCATGCCCTACGACTACCTCGCCATCGCGCCGGTGGTCGAAGCCGCCGGTGGCGTCATGACCGACTGGGAAGGCCGCGCGCTCGGCCTCGACAGCGGCGGTCGCGTCGTCGCCGCGGCCACGCCCGCCTTGCATGCGGCACTCATCGAATCGCTCGCCAAGGACTGATGCCGGATGTTTTCCCGCGATCGCCGCCGTTTCCTCCATGCCGCGGGCGCCACCGCCGCCGCCTCGCTGGTCGCGCAGGGTTTCCCGGCGGCGATCGCCAAGGCGCTGGCGACGGGTCCCGACCGGCGCACAGGCACGATCGCGGATGTCGGCCATGTGGTGATCCTCATGCAGGAGAACCGCTCGTTCGACCACTACTTCGGCAGCCTGCGCGGCGTGCGCGGCTTCGCCGATCCACGCGTGCTGGAACTCGGCAATGGCGACCCGGTGTGGCGCCAGCCGGTGACGGTGGCGCGCACGAAATACTGGAAGGCACGCGGCATCGGCGACGACGTGGGCTGGGTCTATCCCTTCCACCTGGACACGCGCGCCTGCGGCGATCATCACGAGGGCACCGACCACGGCTGGAGCAGCGGCCACGGCGCCTGGAACCTCGGCCGCAACGACCGCTGGATCGAGCAAAAGCAGGACGTGCTGACGATGGCGTACCTGCGCCGCGAGGACGCGGCATTCCACTACGCGCTCGCCGACGCCTTCACCGTGTGCGACGCATACCACGCCTCGGCACTCGCCGACACCGCCATCAACCGGATCTACCTCTGGAGCGGCACGTCCGATCCTTCCGGCCGGTTGGGTACGAAGGACAACGGTCCGGGTACCGAGGAACGCCCCGATGCAAATGGCTATACGTGGACCACGTATCCGGAGCGGCTGGAGAGAGCGGGTGTCAGCTGGCGCGTGTACCAGGGCGGCACCGGCGATCCGGGTTCGCCGACCGACAACTACACGGATAACTCGCTGGAGTTCTTCGCGAAGTACCAGGTGAAGGAAGGCGCCGATCCGAAGGGGTCGCTCGTGCGCAACGGGGTGTCGAACCACAGCCTGCGCGAACTGCGCGACGACGTGTTGCACGACCGCCTGCCGCAGGTGACGTGGATCGTCGCGCCGTACACGTACAGCGAACATCCCACCTCGTCACCCGCCGACGGCGCCTTTTACATCCGCCGCGTCATCGAGGCGCTGACCGCCAATCCGAAGGTGTGGAGCCGCACGGTCCTGTTCCTCAACTACGACGAGAACGACGGCTTCTTCGATCACGTGGTACCGCCGGCGCCGCCGCTGGAAAGCGGCGAGGACGGGCAGGGCATGGTTTCCGACGACCTGCTCGTCGGCCTGGGCGACGAGATCATGGACCTCGATGCCCATCCGAGGATCTCGTCGCCGCTCGTACCGGACAGCGATCCACGCGGCGAACAGCCGGTCGGCCTGGGCAATCGCGTGCCGATGATCGTCGTCTCGCCGTGGACCCGTGGTGGCTGGGTCTGCTCGGAAACCTTCGATCACACCTCGGTGCTGCGGTTCCTCGAAAAGCGCTTCGGCGTCGAGGAGCCGAACATCGGCACATGGCGCCGCTCGGTGTGCGGCGACCTGACCAGCGCCTTCGATTTCGCCGGCAGCGCCGACCAGCACGTGCCGACGCTGGGTGTGCCGGCCGGCTCGGATGGCAAGGCAGTCATCACGGTGCCGCGCGAGCAAGCCATGCCCGTGCAGGAGCCGGGCACGCGTCCATCGCGCGCCCTCGGCTACGCCTGGACGATCGGGCATCGCCTGGACGCGGACAGCAGTCGCATCGTCTTCACCAACAGCGGCCGCCTCGGCGCCGCATTCCTCGTCTACGACGGACTCCAGCGCGACGCCCCGCCGCGCCGCTATGCGGTCAGCGCGGGCAAACGCATCGAGGATCGCTGGGCGCTGGCGAAAGCCGGCGATGGCTACGACCGTCGCATCCACGGGCCGAATGGCTACTTCGCACACCTGCGTGGGTTCGCCGGTGATGGGTTGGAAGTGGTCGTTGCCGGCACGTCAGGCACTCGCGGCGTTGACGTGCGCCTGAGCAACCGGGGGACGGCGAGCGTGACCGCCCGCATCGCGGATGCTTATGGCAACACGGTACCCCGCGATCTCGAACTCGCCGCTGGGCAGTCGCAGACCTTGCCGCTCGATCTGACGGGCAGCGCAGGCTGGTTCGACATCGCCGTTACCACGCCCAGCGCACCACGCTACCTCCGGCGTTTCGCCGGACATCACGAAGACGGTAAACCTGCGACAAGCGATCCTGGTCCACGTAAGTCCTGAATCGTCTCGCGTCCAGGATTTCCCCAAGCTACCGCATCGCTTCCGCCGCCTTCTCGCCGCGAAGCGCGCCGGCGCGGCCGGGAGCCTGGGTGAGCGCGGTCTTGAACGCGGCCAGCGCCGGTCCGGGTTGCTTCTGTGCCAGCAGCAGTTCGCCGAGTTGTTCGCGCGCGGGGACGATCGGTCCCGGTGTCACCGGCCGCTTCTCGACCCTGTCCTCTCGCTCGGCGGCATCGGTCATCAGGGCGACGGCGGCTGCGGCGTCGCCGCTGGCCTGGGCGGCCCATGCCTTTACTTCGGAAGCGAGGACGCCGGTCTGCGTGGACCAGTAGTCGTCGCCGGAGGTCTTGAGCTGGGCCTCGATCTGGTCGAGACGGGCCGCCTCGGCACGAGCTTCGTCGGGGTGGCCGCTGCGTGCGAGGCCCAGGCCCTTCGCCCACACCGCGATGGCCACCACCGAGGCCGGTGCGCCGTCGGGTGGGGCGATGGTAGCGGCCTCGTTCCATCTACCTTGTTCCACGATTTCGCGGATCGGCATGGCGGTCGCGGCATAAGCGATTCCGAAGTCGCTCATGTCCAGGCCGCGCATGGTCTTCAGGTCGCCGATGACCGCCCGGGCCTCCTTGTCGCGGCCGGACTGCATGTACGCGTAGACGAGATAGTCCATGGCGTGCAACTGGCCCATGGTGTCGCCGTGCTCGCGCGCCGCCTTTTCCGAAGCAAGGTTGGAGTGGATCGAATCGTCCCATAGCCCGAGCCGGGTAAAGATGTGCGAGGGCATGTGCAGGGCATGCGGTGCCGAAGGCGCGATGTCCGCATACTTTCTCGCCGCCGGCAGGCCGCGTTGCGCCAGCTCGGCGCTGTCGCAGGCGTGGATCAGATAGTGCGCGATGCCAGGGTGATCCGGATGCGCGCGGAACAGCGGGTCCAGGATCGCGATGGCCTGTTTCTGTTTCGCGTGTGTCTTGTCGGTCATCGAGGCATTCGACAGCAGGGCCACGGCGTAGAACACCTGCGCCTCGACGTCCTTCGGGTTGTCGCGGGCGACGCCGGCCATCGCCTGTTCGTAGGCGAGGGTGCGCTGCGCGGGCTTGACGTCGCCGCCTTGATAGAGCCGTCCGAGCGCCTGGATGTACGTCCGCTCGCGCGGTGACGAGGTCGCCGCCAGGCGTGCCGCCGCCCGGGCCTCCGCCTGGCCGCGGGCGAAGGTGTCCGCCGGCAGGGCGGGCGTCCAGACCGGGTGGAAGAAAACCATCGCGATGCCCCAGTGGCCCATGGCGCAGGCCGGGTCCTTCGCCACGACACCCTCGAAGGCCTGGCCGGCGGCGGCATAGGCGAACGAGTGGAGGAGGGCGACGCCACGATCGAACGGCTTCTGTACCGAGGGATCGCACGAGATCGGGAACGACACCTTGCCGAGTTTCTCGGGGATACCGTGGTCGTGCATCTCCTGGGCCCGGGCGGCGGACACCACGAGCAGCGATACGGCGAGGACGCGCAGGAAACCGGTCATGCCAGACTCCGTTTGCCGGGCGTCGCGTGCCCGTGGGAAGGTCGGAATGTACGCCTGCCCGGCTCGCGTGCCCATCGGCAGGATGGCCGATAGCGATCGTGTGGGCCCGGACCCGGACGGCTATACTCCCCCGTCAGCCCCATCGAACGCCGCCTCCCGTGACCAGCGAACTCTCTTCGATCATCGATTTCATCCGCTACGGCGCCAGCCGTTTCTCGGCCGCCGGCCTGACCTTCGGGCATAGCCACGACAATCCGATCGACGAGGCGACCCACCTGGTCCTGGCCGCGCTGCACCTGCCGCCGGACATCCCGCCGGCCTACGGCGCGGGCAACCTGGTCGCCGAGGAAAAAGCGAAGGTGCTGGCGCTGATCGAGCGCCGCGTGACCGAGCGCGTACCGGTGGCCTACCTGGTGGGCGAGACCTGGTTCGCCGGGATGAAGTTCAAGAGCGACCGTCGCGCCCTGGTGCCGCGTTCGCCGATCGCCGAGCTGATCGAGAGTCGGTTCACTCCGTGGCTGGACGACCGCCATGTGGAACGTGCGCTGGATCTCTGCACGGGCTCCGGCTGCATCGGCATCGCCATGGCCGAGTACAACCCGGATTGGCGGGTGGACCTCGTCGATGTCAGTGACGACGCCCTCTCGCTGGCCAACGAAAATATCGAGTACCAGCACGTGGACGACCGCGTGCGGGCGATCAAGTCGGACCTGTTCGACGGGGTGAAGGGCGAGGTCTACGACCTGATCGTGTCCAACCCGCCGTACGTGACCAACGACGAATACGCCGCGATGCCGGCCGAATACAGCCATGAACCGGTCCTCGGCCTGACATCGGGCGATGATGGACTGGACATCACCTTGCGCATCCTCGACGAGGCGGCCGACCACCTCAGTGAGGATGGCCTGCTGATCGTCGAAGTGGGCGACAGCGAGCACGCGCTGGTCAACCTGCTGCCGCGCGTGCCGTTCGTCTGGCTGGAGTTCAAGGTCGGGCAGATGGGCATCTTCGCGCTGGAGCGGCGTGACCTCATCGAGCACGCCGCGGAGATCTCCGCGGTGCGTGCCGCAAGAAACTAAACCCTCACCGGAAGTACCGTGTCCTCCAATACGTTCGGCAAGCTCCTCTCCGTCACCACCTTCGGCGAAAGCCACGGCCCGGCGATCGGGTGCGTGGTGGACGGTTGCCCACCGGGGCTTCCGCTCGATGCGGCGGAGTTCCGCGCCGACCTCGAACGCCGCGCCACCGGGCGCTCGCGGCATACCTCGCAGCGTCGCGAAGCGGACGATATCGAGATCCTCTCGGGTGTGTACGACGGCGTGACCACCGGTACGCCCATCGCCCTGCTGATCCGCAACACGGACGCCCGTTCGAAGGATTACGGCAACATCCTCGATACCTTCCGCCCGGGCCATGCGGATTACACGTACTGGCAGAAGTACGGCATCCGCGATCCTCGCGGCGGCGGCCGTTCGTCGGCACGGGAAACCACGATGCGCGTGGCTGCCGGCGTCATCGCCAAGAAGTGGCTGGCACAGCGCCATGGCGTGACCGTGCGCGGCCACGTGGCCCAGATCGGTGAACTCGTCCCGCGCGGCTTCGATGCCGACGCGATCGAGGGCAACCCGTTCTTCTGGCCCGATGCCACGCAGGTGGCGGAGCTGGAGTCGTACATGGATGCCTTGCGCAAGTCGGGCGATTCGGTCGGCGCCAAGGTCACCGTGGTGGCCGATGGCGTGCCGGCCGGGTGGGGCGAGCCGATCTACGGCAAGCTCGACGGTGAACTCGCCGCCGCCATGATGTCCATCAACGCGGTGAAGGGCGTGGAGATCGGTGATGGCTTCGCCGCCGTGGTCCAGCGCGGCACGCAACACCGCGATGAACTCAGTGCCGACGGCTTCCTTTCCAACCATGCGGGCGGCATCCTCGGCGGTATCGCTTCCGGACAGCCGGTGGTCGTCTCGATGGCGTTCAAGCCCACCTCGAGCATCCTCGTGCCCGGCCGCAGCGTCGACCGGGCCGGGCAGCCGGCCGAGGTCGTGACCAAGGGCCGCCACGATCCCTGCGTCGGCATCCGCGCCGTGCCCATCGCCGAGGCGATGCTCGCCCTCGTGCTGATGGACCAGGCCCTGCGCCATCGCGCCCAATGCGGCGACGTGGGCGAGGTGCCGCCGCGCATTCCGGGCACGTTGCAGGCATAGATGATGAGCAAGCCGATCGTCTGGATTTCCCGTCCGTTCTTCCCGGACATCGTCGACCGCCTGCGTCCCTGGTTCGAGGTGCGCGCGGAGACGGAGGAACGCTCCTTCTCGCCGGCCGACCTGGCCGGGCGGTTGGCCGGTGCCGACGCCGCCATCGTGGGCCTGGCCGAGCGCATCGACGCGACGACGATCGCGTCCGCCCCGCGCCTGCGCTTCGTGGCCAATCTCGGCGTGGGCTACAACAACCTCGATATCGGTGCGCTGACCGAGGCCGGCATCGGCGCATCGAATACCCCGGACGTGCTCAACGAGACCGTGGCCGACTACGCCTGGGCGCTGATGCTCGCGGCGGCGCGCCGGATCGGCGAAGCCGAGCGCTGGTTGCGCGATGGCCAATGGCATGGTTCGCGCTTCGAGGGCTGGCTGGGCGCCGACGTGCATGGCACGACCATCGGTATCCTCGGCATGGGCCGGATCGGCCAGGCCATCGCACGGCGTGCCTCCGGGTTCCGGGCGAAGGTGATCTATCACAACCGCTCCCGGCTGGCGCCGGAGATCGAGCGCGAGTACGCGGCGACCTATGTGGACAAGGCGAGCTTGCTGGCGGCGTCGGACCACCTGATCCTGGTGCTGCCATACACGCCGCAAAACCACCACGCCATCGGTGAGCCGGAACTCAAGGCGATGAAGCCGACGGCCACCCTGGTCAATGTCGCCCGTGGTGGCATCGTCGACGACGCGGCCCTGGCCCGCGCACTGGCCGATGGCACGATCGCCGCGGCGGCCCTCGATGTATTCGAAGGCGAGCCGAAGGTCCATCCCGACCTCATGAAATTGCAAAATATCGTGCTCAGTCCGCACATCGCCAGCGCAAGTCGCGACACACGTCGCGATATGGCGGCGCTGGCTGTGGACAATGTGCTGGCGGCGTTCGGGCATGGTCCTGACGCCGGCCGGCCACCCACGATCCTCAATCCGGGTGTGCTGGCCGACGCCAGCTGAACCTGTTTTCCCACGCCTGACGAAAGCGAAGCATGAGCAAGAAGACGAGTTACAAGGTGGCCATGGTGGGTGCGACCGGCGCGGTCGGCGAAACCCTCCTGTCGATCCTCGCCGAGCGGGACTTCCCCGTGAGCGAACTGGTGCCCCTGGCGAGCGAGCGCTCGGCGGGCGGTACGGTCGACTTCAATGGAAAACCTTACGTCGTCCAGGACCTGGCCAAGTACGACTTCGCCGGCGTGGACATCGCCTTCTTCTCGGCCGGTGGTTCCGTGAGCCGCGAACACGCGCCTCGCGCGGCGGCGGCCGGGGCCGTGGTGATCGATAACACCTCGGAGTTCCGTTACCAGGACGACATTCCCCTGGTGGTGTCCGAGGTGAATCCGCACGCCATCGCCGACTACACGGTGCGCGGCATCATCGCCAACCCGAACTGCTCCACGATGCAGATGCTGGTGGCGCTGGCGCCCATCCACCGCGAGGTGGGCATCGAGCGCATCAACGTCGCCACCTACCAGTCGGTGTCGGGCGCGGGGCGCAGCGGCATGGACGAACTGGGCAAGCAGACCGCGCAGATGCTCAACTTCCAGGAAGTGGAGACGGCCAAGTTCCCGAAACAGATCGCGTTCAACGTGATCCCGCACATCGACGACTTCCAGGCCAATGGCTACACCAAGGAAGAAATGAAGATGGTCTGGGAGACCCGGAAGATCCTCGAGGACCCATCCATCCAGGTGAACCCGACCGCGGTGCGCGTGCCCGTGTTCTACGGCCACGCCGAGGCCGTGCATATCGAGACCCGCGACAAGATCACCGCCGAGCGTGCGCGCGAGCTGCTCGAGCAGGCCCCGGGCGTGGTCGTGCAGGACGAGCGCAAGGCCGGCGGCTATCCGACGCCGGTGGGTGACGCGGCGGGCAAGGACCCGGTGTTCGTCGGACGTATCCGGGAGGACATCTCGCACGAACGCGGCCTCGATCTCTGGGTGGTGGCCGATAACATCCGCAAGGGCGCGGCCCTCAATGCCGTGCAGATCGCGGAGATCCTGATCGAGGACTATCTGTAATGAGAGCGTGCGCCACCGCCTGCCTGCTCGTCCTGCTTTCGCCCCTGGCGCTGGCGGAGCAGCGGTCGTCGTCGGCTCCGGCGCCTGCCGGGGCGGCCGTGGCCCGCGCCAAGCTCGAAGCCTTGCAGGGCCAGGTGAAGAGCGAGGACGCCCAGGTCCAACAACTCAAGGCGAAGGTCGACACGCTGGAATCGGACACGCAGGCCGCCCGCCGCGCACTGGAGGAACGCGATCGCAAGATCGCCGAACTCCAGCGCCAGCTGGAGGCGAAACAGGGCCACTGACCGGGGCCGGGACATGTAAGGGGGGCGTGTACGGGCCTCGCGAACGACTTAACGTTGTCGCGTAACTATCCGTACCCGCTATTGTTAGTTGTTGCTGGGGTGCACTACAGTGGCGCCTTCGCGGCCGATCGCCCCATAGAGGCGCGCCGCCGGCATGGGTTTAGTTCGGGGGAAGCGAGTGATGAACCGTACGTTGAAGCTTTCGATCATGCTGGCGCTCGCCACATGGGGCAGTCAGGCCCTGGCGCAGAACCTGGGCCCGGTCCAGGTCCGTTCCACGATGGACCAGCCGCTGGCCGCGGAAATCCCTCTGACCGGCGTGTCGGGCAACCTCGATAATGTCCATGTCGCCCTGGCCTCGGAAGAAGCCTTCACGCGTGCCGGCCTGAATCGCGGCGGCTTGCCGGTGGCCCTGAACTTCGCCGTGGGCAAGAACGCGTCCGGACAGCCGGTGGTGCGGGTCAGCAGCGCCGAGCCGGTGCGCGACACGTATCTCGACTTCCTGGTCGAGGTGTCCACGGGCGGCAACAAGGTCGTGCGCGAAGTGACCATGCTGCTCGATCCACCGGGTACGCCGGTGAATTCCGCGGTGGCCGCGTCGGCGGCACAGCCGTCGCGTACCTCCGAGGTTCCCTCGCGCGTACCGTCGCATAGCGAAGCCCGGCCTTCGCGTGCGGAGGCACCGACCAAGGCGGCTCCCGCGAAGGCCGCCCCTGCTGCCGCGGCGCCTGGCGACACCTATGGTCCGGTGCAACGCGGCCAGACCCTGTCGACCATCGCCCGCCAGCACGCGGGCGGCGCCGACATGAACCAGATGCTGGTGGCACTGCAGAAGGCCAACCCGGAGGCCTTCTACCGCGACAACATGAACGCGCTGAAGACAGGCGCCGTTCTGCGCATTCCGTCCACCGACGACGTGCAGGCATTGTCCGCCGCGTCGGCGCTGGCCGAAGTGCGCCGCCAGAACGAAAGCTGGCGCGCGGGCACCACGCGGGCGCCGTCGGTGGTGGCCGATGCCGCCTCGTCCCCCGCGGGCCAAGGTGAAGGAAAGCCGGCCGCTCCGGCGACCGACCGCCTCGCCATCGTTCCCTCCAAGGACGGTGGCGATGCCGCTTCCACGCGTGCGGGCAGCAAGGGCGGCACGGGCGATGCGCAGGTCGTGGGCCTCAAGCAGCAACTGGCCACCTCGCAGGAAAGCGTCGCTTCGCTCAAGCAGCAGGGCGAGGAACTGAAATCGCGCATCGGCGACCTCGAGGAAATCAACTCCAAGAACCAGCGCCTGCTGAGCCTCAAGGATTCCGAAATCGCCGAACTCCAGCGCAAGCTGGCCGAGGCACAGAAGGCTCCCGGCCAGCCCGCCGTGGCGAGCGCGCCGACGCCGGCCGCCGCCGCGACCTCGCCGGCACCGGCACCCACGGCTCCAGCCGCCGCCAGCGCGCCCTCACCGGTGGTCGCCTCGGCCACGCCGGCGGCTTCGGCTCCGGCGCCTGCCTCCACCGTGGCGATTTCGCCGCTCAAGGAACCTTCGGCGGCGACGCCTCCGGCCGCCAAGCCCGTGACGAAGCGGGCGCCGGTCGCTCCCGTTCCGGTCGAAGAGGACCCGTGGTACATGCAGCCCTGGGCCTGGGGTGGCGGCGCCATCGTCATCCTGCTGCTGTTGGTCGCGGCCGTCTTTGGCCGCAAGAAGCCGAAGGCCGCCGCCACCGCCGGCGCCACGTCGCTGGCCGACCGCTTCGGCCAGGAACACACGTTCGGCGGTTTCGGTGAACCCAGCGAGATCATGGACCAGGACCAGCGCGAAATACTCGATGCGCTGGCCGAGCATCCGGACGACATCGGCCTGCACCTCGAACTGGTGAGCCTCTACTACGGCCGCCGCGACGTCGAGCATTTCGAAGCCGCGGCCGAAGCCATGTTCGCCCACGTCGCCGACCCGGACCAGCCGGAATGGCGCGAAGTGATGATGATGGGCGAGGACCTCGCGCCCAGCCATCCGCTGTTCGGTGGCGTCCCCGTGGACGAGGTCGACGAGCCGTACGAGGACACCTATACCGCCTCGCGTCCGCGCAACGAGGACGAAGTCGCGGCGCTCGAGGAATTCGACCTCGGCAACTACGTCACCGGTCCGGATGAGGAAGAACCCACGCAGAAGCCGGCGCCGCAGAAGCACAGCGAATACCATTTCAACTTCGACCTGACGCCGGTGCAGCGCGCCGAGGCGGATCGCCGCCCGAGCGCCCCGGACGTGTTCGATGTCGACGCGCCGGAATCGCCCTATGCCGAGCCGCACGAGACGAACGGCAGTGTCGCCGGTAATGAAACGGTCGCCAAGGACGAGGAACGCTCGACCTGGTCGTTCGAGGACGAGCATGACCTCGCCTCCCGTGGCCATGCCGAGCCGGCCACGACGACCAGTCACGTGCCCCGTTTCGACGAACCCACCTTCCCGGACGAAGAGCCGCTCGAGGACCACGGTCCGGAGAGCTTCAGCGATGACCCGGTGGACACCAAGCTCGATCTGGCCCGCGCCTACCTCGACATGGGCGACGCCGAAGGCGCCCGCCTGATGCTCGACGAAGTGCTCGCCGAAGGCTCGCAGATGCAGAAGGACACGGCCCGCCGGATCCTCAACGACATCGTCTAAGAACCATGTGTGTGGCAGCGGCTCCCACCGCGGCGGGGTCCGCTACACCCTGGCATGTACCTGCTTCAGTGACTTCATTCGAAGGAGTGCGAATATGTCCAAGCGTTTGCTCGCGGAGTTCTTCGGTACCTTCTGGTTGGTTTTCGGTGGTTGTGGAAGCGCGGTGCTCGCCGCGGCCTTTCCCGAACTAGGCATCGGCTTCGCCGGTGTCGCCCTGGCCTTCGGCCTCACCGTGCTGACGATGGCGTACGCCGTCGGGCACATTTCCGGCGCCCATTTCAATCCGGCGGTGACGCTGGGTTGTTTCACGGGCGGGCGCATTCCCGCCAGCGACGTATTGCCCTATATCGTCAGCCAGGTGATCGGCGCGGTGGCGGCGGGCGGCGTGCTTTACCTCATCGCCAGTGGCAAGCCGGGCTTCGACGTGACGGCCGGTTTCGCCACCAACGGATACGGCGAGCATTCCCCCGGCGGGTATTCGTTCCTTGCCGCTGTGATCGCGGAGTTCGTGCTGACCGCTTTCTTCCTGCTGGTCATCCTCGGCGTGACGCACAAGCGTGCCCCGGTGGGTTTCGCCCCGCTGGCGATCGGCCTGGCCCTCACGCTCATCCACCTGATCAGCATCCCGGTCACCAATACCTCGGTGAATCCCGCGCGCAGCACGGGCGTGGCCTTGTACCAGGGCGGATGGGCGATCTCCCAGCTCTGGGTGTTCTGGGTCGTGCCATTGCTCGGTGGTGCCGTCGGCGGCTGGATCCATCGGGCGCTGCTTGAGAACGACGGCTCGATCGATCGTTGAGCCAGAAGGGCGGCTGGTTTACGCCTCATCGAACCCCGGCTTCGGCCGGGGTTTTTCTTTGGCGGCCCCGGTGGGAGCCGACCCTGTCGGCGATGGGTGCTTGCCTCAACCCCCGGGTGGGAGCCGACTTGTCGGCGATGGGTGCTTGCCTTGAGCTGGCCCGCTGCCGCGGGTTCGCCGACGAGGTCGGCTCCCACCAGGCTCCTGCCGCCCCCGCGGTGGTAACCTTTCCGGTTTCCACCGTCTTCCGAACAACTCCATGCGCATCGCCCTAGGCGTCGAATACGACGGCACCGACTTCCGCGGCTGGCAGCGGCTCAGCCATGCGAAGACCGTGCAGGGGTCGCTGGAGGAAGCGCTGAGCCGGGTCGCCCACGCGCCCATCGAAGTCACCGCCGCCGGGCGCACGGACGCCGGCGTGCATGGCCGCTGCCAGGTGGTCCACTTCGACACCGACGTGGTGCGTGACATGCGGGGCTGGGTCCTGGGTGCCTGCTCGAACCTGCCACATAGCGTGGCGGTGACCTGGGCGCTGCCGGTGGCCGACGATTTCCATGCGCGTTTTTCCGCACGGGGCCGCCGCTACCGGTACCGCATCCTGCCGCGCTTCGTCCGTCCCGCGCTGGACGCCCGTTTCGTGGCATGGGAGCGCCGGCCACTCGATGCCGAGGCGATGCACGAGGCGGCGCAGGCGATCGTGGGCGAACACGATTTCTCCGCGTTCCGTGCGATCTCATGCCAGGCCGCGCATGCGCGGCGCAACGTGCGCTCGATCCGCGTGTTCCGCGAAGACATCCACGTGGTGGTGGAGATCGAGGCCAACGCCTTCCTGCATCACATGGTGCGCAACATCGTGGGCTCGCTGCTGCCCATCGGCCGCGGCGAGCAGCCCGTGGGCTGGATGGCCGAACTGCTCGCCGGCCGCGACCGCGAAGTCGCCGGCGCCACGGCACCCGCGGAAGGCCTGACCTTCATCGGTCCCCTCTACGAAGCCCATTGGGGTTTGCCACAGGAAGTGACGCTATGACCCGGATCAAATGCTGCGGCCTCACCCGCATCGAGGACGTGCAACTGGCCGCGTGGCTGGGTGCCGATGCCGTCGGTTTCGTCATGACACGCAAGAGCAAGCGTTTCGTCGATCCGGCATCCGCCGCGCGCCTGCGCGATGCCGTGCCGCCCTTCGTGACGACGGTGGCGCTGGTGATGGACGACGATCCGGCCTACGTGGAGGAAGTGGTCCGGGTGCTGCGTCCGGACATGCTGCAGTTCCACGGTGCGGAGACGGACGCGGAGTGCGCCACCTACGGTGTGCGCTACCTGAAGGCCATCGCGATGGGCGAGGGTGCTCCGGCGCTGGCCCGTCTGCGCGACTATCCGGGGGCCGCCGGCCTGCTCCTGGATGGCCACGGCCTGGGTGAGCAGGGTGGCAGCGGCCAGCGGTTCGACTGGTCGCTGATGCCGAAGGATCTTGCGCAACCGCTGCTGCTCGCCGGCGGACTCACCGCCGGGAATGTCGGCGAGGCGATCCGCATCGCCCGGCCCTGGGCGGTGGACGTGTCCAGCGGCATCGAATCGTCGCCCGGGATCAAGGATCGGGCTAAGATGGAACGCTTCATTTCCGCCGTGCGCGCCGTCCCCACCGCGTGATACGGCCTCCAGCAGGTAACGAGAAGGCAATGACCGACATCGCGGATTTCCACGCCTATCCCGACGCGCATGGTCGCTTCGGCGAGTTCGGCGGCATCTACGTGGCCGAGACCCTCATGGAGCCGCTCGCGGAACTCACCGCGGCGTACGAGAAACTGCGCAAGGATCCGGCCTTCATCGCCGAGCTCGACCGCGACCTCAAGTACTACGTGGGCCGCCCCAGCCCGGTGTACCACGCCGAGCGCCTGTCGAAGCATGTCGGTGGCGCGCGCATCGTGCTCAAGCGCGAGGACCTGAACCACACCGGCGCGCACAAGATCAACAACACCGTGGGCCAGGCGCTGGTCGCCCGGCACATGGGCAAGACGCGCATCATCGCCGAGACCGGCGCCGGCCAGCACGGCGTGGCCAGCGCCACGGTCGCCGCGCGCATGGGCCTGAAGTGCGTGGTGTACATGGGCGCCGTCGACATCGAGCGGCAGAAGATCAACGTCTACCGCATGCGCCTGCTCGGCGCGGAAGTGGTGCCGGTCACCTCCGGCTCGAAGACCCTGAAAGACGCCCTGAATGAAGCGATGCGCGACTGGGTCACCAACGTCGCCGACACCTTCTACATCATCGGCACCGTCGCCGGCCCGCATCCGTATCCGCAGATGGTGCGCGATTTCAACGCCATCGTCGGCCGCGAAGCGCGCGAGCAGACGCTCGAACAGTTCGGCCGCCTGCCGGACGTGATCACCGCCTGCGTGGGTGGCGGTTCGAACGCCATCGGCCTGTTCCACGCCTTCCTCAACGATCGCCAGGTCCGCATCGTCGGCGCCGAGGCGGCGGGCGAGGGCATCGAGACGGGCCGCCATGCCGCTTCGCTCGCCGCGGGTAAGCCGGGCGTGCTGCACGGCAATCGCACGTATGTGTTGTCCGACGCGAACGGCCAGATCATCGAGACGCATTCGGTCTCCGCCGGCCTGGATTACCCGGGCGTGGGTCCGGAGCATGCCTTCCTCAAGGACGCCGGCCGTGCGGAATACGTCGGCGTGACCGACGACGAAGCATTGGAGGCCTTCCACCTGTTGGCGCGCACCGAGGGCATCCTCGCCGCGCTGGAATCGAGCCATGCGATCGCCCAGGCGATCAAGCTGGCTCGCGAGCTTCCGAAGGACGGCCTGGTCCTCGCCAACCTCTCCGGTCGCGGCGACAAGGACGTGCACACCATTGCCGCGCGCGAAGGAATCGAACTCTGATGAGCCGCATCGAACGCCGTTTCGCGGCGCTGAAGTCCGCGGGCCGCACCGGCCTCGTTCCGTTCATCACCGCCGGTGACCCGTCGCCCGACGCCGTGGTGCCGTTGATGCATGGCCTGGTCGCCGCCGGTGCCGACGTGATCGAGCTGGGCGTGCCGTTCTCCGATCCCATGGCCGATGGCCCGGTGATCCAGCACGCCAGCGAGCGCGCCCTGGCCAAGGGCGTCGGCCTGGGCAACGTGCTGGCCTGGGTCGCCGCCTTCCGCGAGACCGACAACGAGACCCCGATCGTCCTGATGGGTTACCTCAATCCCGTGGAAATGTACGGATACGCGGCGTTCGCCGAAGATGCCGTCGAAGCGGGCGTGGATGGCGTGCTGATGGTCGATTGTCCGCTGGAGGAATCGCATGTCCTCGAGCCCTTGCGCAACGCCGGCCTCGACCAGATCCTGCTCGCCTCGCCGACCACCGCCGAGGGCCGGCTGGCCCGGCTTTGCGAGGCCGCATCCGGCTTCCTGTACTATGTGTCGTTCGCCGGCATCACCGGTGCGGCCCAGCTGAGCACCGGCGAGATCGCCGAGCGCGTCGCCGGTATCCGCGCACGGGCGAAGGCTCCGGTGGCCGTGGGCTTCGGCGTTCGTGACGCCGCGAGCGCGAAGGCGATCGGCGAGTTCGCCGACGCCGTGGTCATCGGCAGCGCCCTGGTCGACCGCCTCGCCGGTGCGACCTCGGCCGACGATGCCGCCGGCAGGGCACGGGACTTCCTCGCGCCGATCCGCGCCGCGCTCGACGCGCGCTGACGGTCGGTGCGGTAGTACAGATACTCGGAGAGACACGATGAACTGGCTGCAGAAAATCATGACGCCGAAGACCCGCGCACCCAGCGCGGCCGGCGGCAAGGGCAAGGTGCCCGAGGGCGTGTGGGAGAAGTGCGCCGGTTGCGGCACCGTGCTCTACAAGCCGGAGCTCGAGAAGTCGTTGATGGTCTGTCCGAAGTGCGGCCACCACCACGCGATCTCCGCGCGCGCGCGCCTGGCCGCCTTCTTCGACGAAGGCAGCACCACCGAGTTGTGGCCGAAGATGGAAGCGGTCGACGCACTGAAGTTCAAGGACCAGAAGAAGTACAAGGACCGCGTCGCCGCCGCGCAGAAGAACACCGGCGAGAAGGACGCGCTGATCGCGATGTCCGGCCGCCTGCTGGAGCGTCCGCTCGTCGCGGTGGCTTTCGAGTTCTCCTTCATGGGGGGCTCGATGGGTTCGGTGGTGGGCGAGAAGTTCGCGCGTGCCGCC
This sequence comes from Luteibacter jiangsuensis, assembly GCF_030812295.1. Classification (GTDB taxonomy): domain Bacteria; phylum Pseudomonadota; class Gammaproteobacteria; order Xanthomonadales; family Rhodanobacteraceae; genus Luteibacter; species Luteibacter jiangsuensis_A. The sequence continues at coordinate 935,773 of NZ_JAUSSK010000001.1, read as the reverse complement.
GAGAAGGCGCTCGCCGAAAAGAGCGGTCTCGTGTGCTTCTCCGCCACGGGCGGGGCACGCATGCAGGAAGGCCTGTTCTCGCTGATGCAGATGGCGAAGACCTCGGCGGCCCTCGCCCGCATGCGCGACGCGGGCGTTCCCTACATCTCGGTGCTCACCCATCCCACCACCGGTGGCGTGTCGGCGAGCCTGGGCATGCTGGGCGACCTCAACGTGGCCGAGCCGAAGGCGCTGATCGGCTTCGCCGGCCCGCGCGTCATCGAGCAGACCGTGCGTGAGACCTTGCCGGAAGGTTTCCAGCGCTCGGAATTCCTCGTCGACCATGGCGCGGTGGACGTGATCGTCGACCGTCGCGAGATGCGCGACAAGCTCGGCTCGATCCTCGGCATCCTGCAGAAGGCGCCGCGCGCCGCGGCGTGATCCCCAGGGTCAGACCAGCACGCGTTCCGCCCACAGCGACAACGTGCCCAGTCCACCGCCGATGGCGGTGGCTGCGAGCACGTCGCTGGGATAGTGCAGGCCGAGCACGACGCGCGATGCGCCGACCAGGGCGGCGAAACCGATCAGGAAGGGTGCCAGCACCGGGTAATGCGCCACCGCCACGACGGTGAACGACACCGCTTGCAGCGTGTGCCCCGAAGGAAAGCTGAACTCGTCCAGCGGCGGCACGTGAGCGATCACGCCGGGGCAGGTGCGGAAGGGACGCGGGCGGCGTGTCCAGCGCTTCAGCACACGGTAGAGCATCAGCGCCGTGAGGCCGGTGATCGCCATCTGCACCGCCACGGCCACGCCGTGCCAGCCGCCCACGAGGGCGATGACGCTCATCAGCGCATACCAGAACACGCCATCGCCCAGGCGGCTGATGGCGCCGAAGAAGATGCCGATCGCCCGGCGCGCGCCCCAACGGTTGGCGGCGACGCACATGCGGCGGTCCAGGTTCGCCCTACGCGGCGACGGCGGTGCTGCGTTCATGGACGTGCTCCTCGGCGAGGGATTGCATGATCGATTCGAACTCGGCCACGACCGATTCCGGCGAAAGGCCGGCCACCGAGCTGCGCGCGGCGGCACCCATGGCAGCGCGCACCGTGGCGTCGGCACCGAGCGCGGCGGCGCGCTCGACCAGGCCGCCTTCGTTGCCCGGCGCGACACGAATGCCGTTCTGGCCGTTGCGGATGAACTCGCGCGCGGCGGCTTCCGCATAGGCGACCACCGGAACGCCCGAGGCCATCGCTTCGAGTACCACGTTGCCGAAGGTCTCGGTCAGGCTCGGGAAGACGAAGAGGTCGGCGCTGGCGTAGTAGGCGGCCAGCTCGTCGCCACGGCGGGTACCGGCGAAGACGATGTCGGGATTGGCGGCTTCGAGCGCCGCGCGACCGGGGCCGTCGCCGACGATCACGCAGCGAGCCTCGGGCGCGCGGCGGGCGAGGGCGCGGAAGGCATCGATCACCACGTGCAGGTTCTTCTCCGGCGCGATGCGGCCGACGCTGAGCAGTACCGGGGCATCGGCCGAGGCACCCCAGGAGGCGCGCAGGCTTTCGTCGCGGCGCTCGGGATGGAATCGCTGGGTATCGACGGCGCGTCGCAGCACGCGGACATCGTGCACGCCGAGGTCGTTCAGTTCACCCGCGAGCTGGCCGGTCGGCACCAGGGTGGTCTGCGCACGGCGGTGGAAGCGGGCGAGGTAGTGGCGCACGAGTGGCGTCAACGCGCCGAAGCCGTAGTGGCCGACGTAGAAGTCGAATCGGGTATGGAAGCCGGTCGCCACCGGGATGCCGAGGCGACGAGCGGCGCTGACGGCGCTCCAGCCCAGGGGGCCTTCCGTGGCCACATAGATGGCATCCGGCCTGTCGGAGCGCCAACGGCGCTCGATGCGAAAGCGGGAGGGCAGGCCAAACCGCAGGCCGGCGTAACGGGGTACCGCGGCGCCTTCCACGGCCAGTACATCCATCCCGGCATCGGCCAACGGCGGGGTCGCCGGGTGGATCGGGCGGACGAGGTCGACGGAATGGCCGCGGCGGACGAGACCGCGTGCGAGCGACTGGACGGTCAGGGCGACACCGTTGACGTCCGGTGCATAGGTCTCGGTGACGATGCCGACGCGCATGGCGGTGCCCCTACTGGCCTGGTTGGCTCATGCTGGCCTTCCGCCGTGTCGCGCGGGTTATGGCGGCATGACCGGCAGATGACAGCAACCGGCGTGGAAACGGGCCGTATCGGTTAAAATCGCCCGCTTGTCCGCCCGATGACCCCCACGATGACCGTCCGTACCCGTTTCGCCCCCAGTCCCACCGGCTACCTCCATATCGGCGGCGCGCGCACCGCGTTGTACTGCTGGCTGGAAGCCCGTCGTCGCGGCGGCGAATTCGTGCTGCGCATCGAGGACACCGACCGCGAGCGCTCCACGCAGGAGGCCGTGCAGGCGATCCTCGACGGCATGTCCTGGCTCGGACTCACGCACGACGAGGGTCCGTACTACCAGACCCTGCGCATGGACCGTTACCGCGAAGTGGCCGATCAGCTGCTGCGCGAGGGCAAGGCCTACTACGCCTACGAGTCGAAGGAAGAGATCGAGGCGATGCGCAACGCGGCCATGGCCGCCGGCGTGAAGCCGCGTTACAACGGCTATTACCGCGACCGCAACGAGCCGTTGCGCGACGATCCCAACCGCGTCATCCGTTTCAAGAACCCGACCTCGGGCAGCGTCGTGTTCGATGACAAGGTGAAGGGCCGCATCGAGTGGTCGAACGAGGAACTGGACGATCTGGTGATCTTCCGTTCGGACGGCTTTCCCACCTACAACTTCGCGGTGGTCGTCGACGACATCGACATGGGCATCACCGAGGTGATCCGTGGCGACGACCATGTCAACAACACGCCGCGGCAGATCAACATCTACAAGGCGCTGGGCGCCCCCGTGCCGGAGTTCGCGCACCTGCCGATGATCCTCGGACCGGACGGCCAGAAGCTGTCCAAGCGCCATGGCGCGGTCAGCGTGATGCAATACCGCGACGACGGCTTCCTGCCGCACGCGTTGCTCAACTACCTCGTGCGGCTGGGCTGGTCGCACGGCGACCAGGAGATCTTCTCGGTGGAGGAGATGACGGCGCTGTTCGACATCGCCGACGTCAACAAGGCGGCGTCGCGTTTCGACGTGACCAAGCTGTCCTGGCTCAACCAGCATTACCTGAAGACCGACGATCCGGCATCGCTCGGTCCCGAGCTCGCATGGCATCTGGCGAAGATCGGCATCGACGCCACGCAGGGCCCGAATCCCGCCGACGTGGTCGTCGCGCTGCGCGACCGCGTGCAGACGTTCAAGGAAATGGCCGAGCGCGCGAAGATCTGGTACGGCCCGATCGTCGAATGGGATGACAAGGCCGTGGAGAAGCACCTGCGCACCGACACCGCGCCGGCCGCGCTCGACGCCGCGAAGAAGGAACTGGCCGCACTCCCCGAGTGGACGCCGGAAGCGGTGCACGGCGCGGTCGAACGCGTCGCCGCCTCGCTGGAATTGGGCATGGGCAAGGTCGCCGCGCCACTGCGCGTGGCGATGACGGGCACCCAGGTATCGCCGTCGATCGAGCACACCATCTATCTCGCCGGCCGCGAGGGTGCGCTCTCGCGCATCGACGATGCGCTGGCGCGTGCCGCGGCCTGAACCCCGGCACGCGAGCGGGGGTGAGCGGTGAATGAGCTGCTCGCCCGCGCCATGCAAGGGGTCGACCCGGACGATCCGGGCGCCTTCCTGCAGATATTCATGAACCTCATGGCCCTGGTTCCCTGGGGCCAGCTGATCCTCTGGCAGATCGTTTTCGTGGTGGTCGGCGGCCTGCTGGGCTGGTGGCGGGGCCGGACCATGGCGGGCGTGGTCGCCGCGCTGATCCTGGGGCCGTTCGGCTGGGTGGTGCCGTTCCTGCCGCGGCGTACGCCGCCCCCGCTGCCAGGGTCGAAAAAACGCTGACCTGCCCTCATGTTACGATGACGGCCATGAGGATATGCCTGTGACAGACCACGCCGCCCACCGACACGCGCACGACCACCACGACGACGCTCGTGGCTTCGTCGCGGCCGTGGAGCACGCCTCCACGGAACGTGGCCTGCGGCTGACGCCGCTGCGTCGCGAGGTACTCGAACTGGTCGCCGGCGCGGGCAAGCCCGTGAAGGCCTACGACCTGCTCGATCGCCTACGCGAGAAACACGGCAACGCGGCACCGCCCACGGTGTACCGCGCCCTCGACTTCCTGCTCGAGAACGGCTTCATCCACAAGCTGGAATCGATCAACGCCTACGTCTCCTGCCACCACCCGGCCGAAGCGCACCAGGTACCGTTCCTGATCTGCGACAAGTGCCAGTGCGCGCAGGAAGTGTGCGACGAGCGCGTCGCCGAGCTGATCGAAGCTCAGGCGAAGGCCTTCGGTTTCCGTGCGCAGGCGCAGACGCTGGAAGTGCATGGGATCTGCAAGAACTGCAGGTGAGGTTGCGCGTTGAGGTTAACCCGTGGCTCGCAACAAGATCGCCGTGATGTTGTCGCGCGCACTGCCACCCAGCGCTTCCAGGAGCAGGTGATCCACGCATTCCTGCGCGGCGATGTCGGTCCGCGAAACGATCTCGCCGATACGTTTGTCCTCGACTTCGTCGGTCAGGCCGTCGGTGCACAGCAAGAGCCGCGCTCCCGCTGCAAGCTCTCCACGCGCAAGGCCGATGTGCAGTTGCTCGGGCGAAGTGATGCCGAGCGCCTGGGTCAGCACGCTGCGCTGGGGATGCGTCCGCGCCTGAGCCTCGGTCAGTTCGCCTGCTTCGACCAGCGCTTCCACGATCGAATGGTCGTGAGAAAGGCGGGCTAACGTCCCGTCCCAGCGGTAGATTCGGCTGTCGCCGACCCAGGCGGCCTCGTAGGACCGGCCGACGATACGCACGGCGGCGATGGTCGTCCCCATGGGGCGCGAATCGGCCAGGCCGCTCGAACGGGCGATCAGCGCCTCGTTCACCCGCTGGATCGCGTCGACCAGCGATTGCCCGGCCGCGACCTGGGCCACGACGCCATCACGGGCGGTCGCCGAAGCCACCTCGCCGTGCTGGTGGCCGCCCATGCCGTCCACGACCAGGAACAAGCCCAGGCCCGCGTCGGCGTAATAGGTGTCCTCGTTGCGCGTACGGCGGAGCCCCGTATGCGTGCCGTGTCCGAACTCGATCATGGAGGCCTTGGAAAAGCGAAGGGAAGGGTGCCAATGCGCCCGTTGCCCGGGCAGGATGCCCCATCAAAAGCCTGTTGTCACGGCAGAACAGACCCACTATCATTGCGGGCCCGGCAGGGCTCAACCCCTGCCGTCGACCGTTCACGGAGAGGTGGCAGAGTGGTCGAATGTACCTGACTCGAAATCAGGCGTACGTGTAAGCGTACCGAGGGTTCGAATCCCTCCCTCTCCGCCAGTTCGCAGAAAAGCCCGCCTAAAGCGGGCTTTTTTGTTGGCCGAGATAAAGCTTCGGCACGCAAGTCGGGATACACGAGGCCTCATGAGACTTCCGCACTACCTCTGGCGCCATGAAGAGAACTATCCTCCCGGCAATCATCCGGCGCGAAGGTCTTGCCATGCTCGCTGATATCACCGAATCCAAAGCCGCTTGTCACTGCGGTACCGTTCGCTTCTCGGTCAAACTCACCGACGGGCTCCGAACCGCACGACGCTGCAACTGTTCGTACTGCCGCATGCGTGGCGCGATAGCGGTGTCAGCCGAGCTCGATGGCATCACCATTGAGCAAGGCGAAGATGCACTCAGCGTCTACCAGTTCAACTCCGGCACCGCGAAACACTACTTTTGTTCGAAGTGCGGCATTTATACCTTCCACCGGCGCCGTTCCAACAACGCCCAGTACGGTGTCAATGTGGCCTGCCTCGAAGGCATCAGTCCGTTCGACTTCGACGACATCCCTGTTCTCGATGGTGTGAACCATCCCGCCGACAGCGGCCGAAGCGCCGGTACCCCCGTCGGCCATCTCCGCTACATCCCCGTCGACTGACTCCTCATCGGATGGGATTCAACTCGGCGCCCGTATTGCCGTGCGAACAGGTTTGACCCCGGCCGGCCCGAGTGTCCCCGATATCAAAGCGCACAACCCGGACTACTCAGCAATCACACACGCAGACCAGTCATAAGCTCCCCCGCATGCTGCACACCAAGCGCATGCAGATCCGGCGCAAACGGACTCCCCGGAAACGTCTCCCGAAAAAGAACCCCCATCAACATCGGCCCCATCACCGAAAACAATATCAAGGCCGGGTCACTCGCACGAATGCTTCCCGCTTTCTGACCACGCCGGCCCGCTTCGCCACGTCGGTCAGCTTGGTCTGGGCATAGCCCTTGGCGACAAATTCATCAATGGCGGCCTCGATGATTTCCTGGGGAAGGGCGTCCTTCCGCCGGGTCCACTTCGGTTCTTTTTCAGTCACGGATGCTGCCTTGTTCCTTTCCCACCAGGTAAGAGCGCGAGGTGAAATACGCGTCCAACGTATCGGCCGAACCTTCGGGGTCGGCCAGCGCGACCCATATGTCGGGTCGAAGCAGATAGACGGCGTGATGCTTCAGGCCCGCCTTGTCATGCTCACTCGCGGCGGGCGCCGTTTGCACTGCGTACGGTTTATGTACGAATTGCGCGCGGCGCGGAGAACCGACTTATTGAACCAGCGTCCGATCGCGCGCGCAGGACCGTTCGGTCTGGACCGGATCGCTCTCGCCGTGGTCCGTTCGGCAATGGGCCAGCTCGCGGGAGTGGTGTCCGACTGGGTGTCCGCAGAAGTGTCCGCGGACGTTGCATCATGTGGAAGCATTTCCGTAGCCCTCTGATTCCGGCGGGTAATCGCCTCGATCTAGAGATGGCATGGTGTTTGCTCGGTCAGCCGGGGTCCTAACCTGGGATCGTTGAGCGCGAAGAGGATGAATCAATGAAATGGAGTCTCGCTTTTTGCCTATTGATGATGTCGACTGCTGCCGGAGCCGTTATCACCAGGGCAGACGTGGATGATGCCAAATATCGAATCCCGACTTCGGCATTTCCCGCGCTTGTAGACCTGCCTGGTGAGGGACATGGCGTCCTAATCGCTCCGCGGTGGGTCGTCACCGCTGCTCACGCAGCACCAATGCAAATGCAAGGCATGGAGAACGACGTATCCATTGGTGGGGTGGCGCGCAGGGTCAAACGCGTCATCACGTATCCCGGTTACAAGAAACTTCCCGATCAGCTGATCACGGAGGCCTTGGCATCGGGAGACCTATCCAAGTTGTCTGCATTTCTCGCGTCTTCTAACGATATCGCACTAATCGAACTCGCGGCGCCAGTAACAGATGTAACTCCTGTGCCTCTCTATCGCGGGAGTCAAGAAGTCGGGATGACCGCGGAACTTTTGGGCAAGGGAGCCACGGGAGATGGCGACAAAGGTCAGGATTCTCTTAGCGCACATCGCACTGTCTTGCGCCGAGCCTTCAACGTGATTGTGGGTGCTGATACGCGCTATGTTTGGTATCGATTTGACCCTCCACCGTCCGCCCTGCCGCTGGAAGGCATCACAGGGAGCGGCGACAGTGGTGGTCCCTTGCTCATCGGGGATGGGAGCTCAAAGCAACTCATCGGCCTCGCCTCTTGGAGCAGGTATCCTCCGGACCATCCATTTTGGAAGAGTTGGGCGCCAAGTCGTCCATTCGTGGAAGGCCTTTACGGAGTAATCGTGTATGGCGTTCGCATCTCAAGCTACATCCAATGGATAGAAAGCGTGACATCTGCGACCGTGAGCGACGGCACTCAGCTTCGGCCAGCGAAGGGTTAAAAACGATAGCGGGCGTTTTATGCGCGGTGTCACAGGCCCGCTAAATCTCACTTCGCTTGCAGCGCCTGCAGATGCTCCGCGCCATGCCGGTTGTCCGGATTGAGCGCCAGCGACTTGCGGTAGTTGGCAATCGCGTTTTGCTTGTCGCCGAGCTTTTCATAACCCTCCGCCAGGCTGTCGAACGCGTTCCAGCTGGCCGGCCACTGCCCCGTGTTGTAACGGAAGAGGCCGATGGCCTGTTGTGCCTTGCCTTCGCCAAGCAGGCGGTACGCCCAGGTGTTGACGTAATCCTCGGTCAGGTGCAGTTCTGGATGTTTGCGCTTGACCGCGGTGACGACGCGGGAGGTATTTCGATAACCATCGGCATCGAGCGCCTGCTCGAGCGCAACCTGGGCAGGGGGCTTGCCCCAGATTTCCAGAAGCGCCTGGTTTGCCAACGCCTGCATCTCGTTCTGGGTTTCCCCGGGCCGGTTGGCCAGCAGGATGATGCCGTAGCCGAGTGCCGGATACAGTTCGATGTAGCTTGAGCAACCAAACGTGCTGCCCGAGGTGCGCAGCCGCGGTTTGCCGTCGATGGTCCGGCTCAGCGTCCAGTTGTAGCCGACCGCGGACGTGTCCGAATTGCCCCACGCCGGCACCTGGGTCAGGCGGATGGCGGGGTCGGTGGCAGCGAGTTCTGCGGTCAGGAACTTCGCCATGTCCGTCGGGCTGTAACGCAGGCCACCCGCCATGAGAAACGCGCGCTCATACATGCGCGGCATGGCGACGTGCCGCTTGTTGTAGCCGTCGACCTCGGCGGATGCGCGGGCCTTGCCGATCCCTGGCTGCATGCCGAGCGGCTGTTCGATGTAGCGCGCCATGAGGGCTTCGTATGGCTCGCCGTAGACTTTCTCCAGAATCCGCCCGAGCAGGTCGGGGGCGAGATTCGAGTGCTGAGGCACCGTGCCTGGCTTTCGGCTGAGTTTGACTGTCCTCAGTTCATCAAACACCTGGTCCGGCCCGATCCGCTCCATGGCCTGTGTCGCAATGAAAGGCGCCTTGTCCGGGTCGGCCCCGACCGGGAAGGGATTGGGGAGATTGTCGGGAAGGGCCGATGTCGTCGTGGCAAGGTCGATGACGCGCACCGGGGTCCCGTCCCATTCGAGCCCCGGATAATCCCCCGGCAGGTAGCGGCGGATATCGGCTTGCGGGTCGATCCGACGTTCGAGGACCGCGTGGGCGAGGAGCAGCGAGTTGAAGAGCTTGCTGACCGAACCTATCTCATAGACCGAAGCTTCGGTCGGCGGACGTTCCTCGCCACGGCTCGTTGTGCCGAAGTTGTAAAAGTGCGCCTTGCCGTCCTTGACCACGGCAATGGACATGCCGTCGGTATGACCCGTGGCAACGAACTCGGTACCCAGCCGCTGGAACACCCTGTCCATGCGAGCCTGGGTCGTGTCCGGGGTGACTCCTTCCGCCGCAGCGGGTGTTGCAATGGTCCAGAGCAGCAGGGCGAGCGCGGGCAGTCGGAATGGCATGGTGGTTCCTCCGGTGGGGCGGCGACAGTGCAGGAACCTCGCCACCACGACAGCGCAGGCGGAGGTCATTGCCGGGTCGGATGCGTGGGGGAGGGAAAAGGTTGCCATACCGGACGCCCGCCCGGCGCGAATCATCCGGGCTGCTCGGCCAGGCGGTAGCCTCGGCGAGCCTTCAGCCCTGCTTTGCCCTGACCTGTGCAGGAGGTGCTGGGTTATTACAGAGCTGGCTCGACGTCTTATCGCTCTATCGTCAAGAGTGATTTCCGTATCCGGGCGACTGCAAGCATCCGCGGCCTGGCGTGGTCGTCGCCCCTGATCGCAGGATCGGGGTCGAACTCAATCACTTTTGACACGGCATCAAAAGCTTGCCCCGTCCACCTTTTGTATGGCCAGGGCGTCGAGATCTACCGAAGGAACACATCGCAAGTTAATCGCAGCCATTTGCCGACCGTCCGGCGCTTTCCCCCGCCCGAATGGCTGGCACCCACATATCGCGCAAAATCGATGGCAGATGGCGTGCTTGTTGAAATAATAATCCGTGAGCAGATCCTCTCCCCTTATGATGGAGAAATCATCATATGGCACGAAGGAAAACAGAAAGCCCTTGCGGCGGCAATGAGAGCAGTTGCAGCTTATGGCCGTGATCGGAATTTCGGTGCTCACTTCAAAAACCACAGCGCCACAATGGCAACTTCCTTCGTACGCCATATCGTGCCTCGCCAGTCGGGACTCTGCGCCGGGTTGTACCACGGACTAAGAGCGCGATGTGAAGTATGCGTCCAACGTATCGGCTGAACCTTCCGGGTCGGCCAACGCTACCCATGTGTCGGGGCGAAGCAGATAGACGGCGTTTTCCTTCAGGCCTGCTTTGCCGTGCTCGTCGGCCCATGAAAACTGCCGCAGCGTCACGCCGTTCCGGAGGCACCAGGCTCTTACGCCAGGGGTTGCCGTGCCGTAGACGTGCACCTGCCAGCCTATGACGGGCAGGGGTTCGAAGTTGTCTTGCCCGTCGACGTTCACCCAGGGCAGCCGATCGCCCCCTTCGACGTCACCGGCGCGGCCCTCGCTCAGGGGGCTGTCTTTGTACGCCAGGCCTGTCTGCGACACCATCTTGAAGAGCGTCTCTCGTGCGCTGCCGATCGTGTAGATGACGCCGGCGATGAGCGGCACGCCGTAGCTCCGCATCAGGTTGGCGAACCCGCCGTCGGCGGTGACCAGGCTGAAGATCCGGTCGGTGGTCTTCACCAGTTCGCGGGCGAATGCCTGGCGCTCGGTGGCATAGGTATCGAGCAGGGCATCCGGCGCTTGGCCGTGAATGACAGCCGCCAGCTTCCAGGCGAGGTTGATCGCATCGAGGATGCCGGTGTTCATGCCTTGCCCGCCCGCCGGGCTGTGGACATGTCCCGCGTCTCCCATCAAGAACACCCGGCCCTGGCGGAATCGGTCGGCGACACGGTGATGCACCCGGTAGTGGGAAAACCAGTTGACCTTGTCCACGTGGATGCCAACGCTCGCCATGGCCTCGTGGCCGACATCGTCGAAGGTCAGGTTCTCCGCGTGCTCCGCCCGCTCGTCGCGGACCGTGCCGATGAACCGGGCCTTGCCGTCGCTGCTATAGGGTAATACGACAACGAAATCCTCGCCGTTCAGGGCGATGTGCGCTTCCCCCGCGTTGTCGAGTCCGGAGAGTTCCACATCGGCCACATAAAACACATGCCGGTAGGTGCCACCTTCGAAGCCGATGCCGAGTTGCTTGCGAACGGTCGAGCTTGCACCGTCACAGGCGGCCAGATACCGGGCGTGGATGGTCTCTTCCGTGCCGTCGGCGCGGCGGACGCGGGATGCGACATGCTCACCCTTGTCTTCAAGGGATAGCAGTTCCGTGTTGCGTTCCACTTCGATGCCGAGCGACCGAAGCTTCGCCACGAGGGTCTTTTCGTGGAAGTCCTGGGGATACACGAGAATGAAGGGGTAGGGCGAGATACCGCGGCCGATGTCTTGCACGGCGATCCTGGCCCGGTGTTTGCCCCGTGCCCAGATATTCATGGCCGGCGTGCGGAAGCCTGCCGACACCACCTCGTCGGTGAGTCCCAGTTGGCGATAGAGCTCCAGTGTCCTCGCCTGCACGGCCATCGCGCGGGACGTCGTGCCCGGGGCCCCGGTGCGATCGATGATGCGGACCTTGACGCCTTGGGAGTGCAGCCAGAGGGCGTGGACGAGGCCGGTAGGACCTGCGCCGACTACGAGTACGTCAAGCATGGTGCACCCTCCGTCGTCACTAAGAACTCACGGGCCATTCTGGCAGGAAAGGGGTGTCGTCAGGGGCGGCAGCGGGATCCCTATCCCATTCCCGCGAAACGTCGACGCGCCGCCGCGTAGAGCTTGCGTCATGGCAGCACTGTAAACAGCGCGGTGACATCGCGTTTACCGGCCAGGGTGTATCGGTGTGCTCTCCCCGAACAGGCATCGCCATGCATCACGTCACCGGCTACTTCCCCAACCAGTTCTCCGCCGCGGCCATCGTCGACAAGATGCTCGGCCGCGGCATGCCCCGCGATCGCATCGTCGTCGCCACCGATGAAAGCATCGGCGATTCACCGGCCAGTTCGAACGCGCCGTCCAATGTCCTCTCCGATGTCAGCCACCTCGGACGCAACAGGCAGCGGGATTCAGGCGGGCGGGGGCTGGCCTCCGACCGTTCGGTCACACCGGATGCTCCCGAAACACTCGGCAAATCCATGGTGACGGTCACGACCGGCGGCGAATGGAGCGAGACGGTGTTGAGAGGGTTGATGGAAACCGCGGGTGCGGAAGACGTGGTGAGCGGCAGCGACGACGTTCCTCAGGAAAACGAGGGAGTCTGGCCGGCACCTTCCGAAGGCGATGCCATCGACGTGGAGCGGGCTATCGCGGCGTCGCGTCGCGGTGCTTCGGATGCGGGTTCATCGAAGCCATAGCCCCTCGAATGTGAGCGCGGCCATGACGTGAAGACCGCGCTTCACCAGACTCCCTCCCGCCCCCGGATCAGAACACCACTTGTGCGCGAACCCCCAGCGAGTTGCCTGAATCCGGGCCCTGGAAGCTGCCGACCTTGTTGTCGGTATTCCAGTGGATGTAGTTCAGCATCAGCCGCGACCAGTCGTTGAGGTACCAGTTGAGGCCCAGCGTGTAGCTCTTCCCGGTGCCGCCCCTCGGCGCACCCGTGTAGTCGTAGTGATCGACGCGACCGGCGAGTTCGAACGCGCCCCAGCCGCCGGAGGTGACCGGGTCGTTTACCTTCACCGCTTTCCAGCTGCCCGAGCGGCTGGAGAACCCCGGTGCCTCGCCCGTGATCATCCAGCCGGCGGCGAAGCTCGATCCGTGGCGGCTGACCGAATCGGCGGTGCTGGAGTCGATCGTGCGCTTGCCGTACTCGGTCATCATCCAGACGTTGCGCATCACTCCGCCGAGTTCGAAGCCCTTGCCGTGGTCTTGTGTCGGATTCGCGATCGAGCTGGCGGAGACGGCGAGGTTGTCGTTGTAGTCGAGTGCGATGGCCGGCGTGTTGTTGATGCTGGTCACGCCGTCGCTGATCTTCTCGTAGTAGTACCAGGCACCGACGTGCAGGAAACCATCCTGGCTCTTCCAGGGGTTCCAATGCGCGCGGGTGAGGTAGGTGGTGGTGTCGGTGTACGAGCCGGAGGTGGAACTGTTCGGCGCATTGCCGCTCACGGACAGGCTGTAGTGCCAGTTGCTGCCGTACATGCGCATCTGGCCGCCCATGCCGAAGTAGCTGATGACCGGTTGGCCTACCGCCGTGGCCGCGTTGCGCAGCATGAAGGGGACGCGGGCGGATTCGGATGAGCCTTCCGTGCCGAGGTCCTTCAGGAAATTGCCGAGGTAGAACTTCGTCGTGTTGCCGAACACCTTCGTGGTGTACGTGAGGTAGGTCTGGCGTAATGCCACCTCGTTGTCGGCGAAGTCCGCTTCGATGTGATAGCCGATGTTGCCGATCGTGCCTTCACCGCCCAGCCGGGCGCTGGTGATCTGTGCACCGCTGATGTTGCGGGTGTCGTAGTCGGAACCCTTGGTGCGGGTGAAGTCGAGCAACAGGCGGCCATCGGGCTTGAAGGTGAAGAAACCGTCGTCACTACGGAAGGTGGGGCCGGCTTCGCCGCCGCGTCCCCAGCGTGCTCCGCCACCGGAGGACTGCGTCGAGCCGCCGCGCGCCATCGCCACGGCCAATTCGCTTTCGCGGGTGTCGGCGATGGCGGCATCGACTTGTGCCTGGCGACGGTCGTCGGGTGAGTTCACCGCCGCGTTGGCGGCCGTGGGCTGCGTTGTGCCGGGCTGGCGTTCGCTTTCGACGGCGGCCAGCCGCTTCTTCAGGTCGTCGATCTGCGCGGCCTGCTGCTTGATGAGTTTCAGCAGTTCGGCGTTGGTGACATGCTCGGCGGCCAGCAGCGGCGAGGAAGTGCCGGCGAACAGCACGGCGGCGATCGCCGGATAGAGGCGGGACTTGCGTGTCTTCATGGCATGGGCCTCGTCAATGGCGATCAGTTGTCGTCCGGGCCGGCATCGTCGGCCGCGGGCGCGCGTGGCGCCGCCGCCGGCATCGCGAAGGGTCCGGTGTCCACCGACGAGAAGAAGCCGGCACGGCGTGCCCAGGCCGCGAACAGGCGCGGCCATGCCGCCACCGCCGAACCCGGATCGCCCAGGCCCCAGCCGTGACCGCCTTTGTCGAACACATGCAGTTCGGCGTCGACGCCGTTTTTCCTCAATGCATCGAACATCACCAGGCTGTTGCCGATGTTCGCTATGGGATCGTCGGCGGCCTGGGCGAGGAAGGTGGGCGGCGTGTCGTGGGACACATGCAACTCCACCGAATACGCCTGCACGGCATCGGCCTGCGTGGACAGCTCGCGCCTGGAACGCGTGGTGTCGAAAGGCTTCTGCAACGACACCACGGGGTAGATGAGCCCCGCGAAATCGGGACGTGCCGACTGCCCATCGGCGGCATCCACGGCCGGATAGAAACGGTCGGCGAAACGGGTCTCCGCGATGCCGGCGAGATTGCCTCCCGCGGAGAAGCCGAGCACGCCGACGCGCTTCGCGTCGATCCCCAATTCCGCCGCGTGGGCGCGAAGCACGCGCAACGCCCGCTGCGCGTCCTGGAAGGGTGCGACGGCGGGCCAGTGATCGGCGGGAAGGCGGTAGTAGAGCACCACCGGCGTCACCCCGAGCGCGGCGAGCCACTTCGCCGTCGGCATGACCTCATGACCGATGCCGATGCGGAAATAGCCGCCGCCACCGATCAGGATCACGGCGGCACCGTTCGGTCGCGCGGGCTTGTACACCTCGATGCGCGGACGGCTGATGTTGGATACGGCGCCTACGCCGGTGCCCGATTGACCGATACGTTCGGGGCCACGGGGGCCACCGCCACCGGGCGGCGTGCCCGGCCACAGGTCGATGACGACCGGCTTGCCGGCTTCCGGCGCGGCTTGCGCGATGGCCTGGCCGCAACCGGCGAGGACGACGGCCGCGATGAACGCGGCGCGAAGTAGTTTCATGGTTGTTCCCCCTGTGTGGCGATGAGCGCGGCGTCGCCGCCGGCGCGATTGAGAAGGGCGTCGTCGAGGGCCTCGCGGTCGAGCGCACCCTCCCAACGGGCGACGACGATCGTCGCCACGGCATTGCCGACGAAGTTGGTCAGCGAACGGCATTCGCTCATGAAGCGGTCGACGCCGAGGATCAACGCCATGCCTGCCACGGGTAGCGACGGCACGACGGAGAGCGTGGCGGCGAGAGTCACGAAACCGGCCCCGGTGACGCCGGCCGCGCCCTTGGAACTGACCATCGCCACCAGCAGCAAGGCCACTTGCTCACCCAGGGTGAGCGGTGTGTTGGTGGCCTGGGCGATGAACAGCGCGGCCAGGGTCATGTAGATGTTCGTGCCGTCGAGGTTGAACGAGTAACCGGTGGGGACGACGAGGCCGACGACGGATTTGTCGCAACCGGCGCGTTCCATCTTCTCCATCAGCGAGGGCAGGGCCGCTTCGGACGACGAGGTGCCGAGCACGAGCAGCAGCTCGGCCTTGAGGTAGCGCAGCAGCCGGAAGATCGAGAACCCGGCGAGGCGGCCCACGGCGCCGAGCACCACCAGCACGAACAGCAGCGAGGTGAGGTAGAAGGTCGCGACGAGGAACAACAGGTTCGACAGGGAGCCGATGCCGTAGCGGCCGATGGTGAAGGCGATCGCACCGAAGGCGCCGATGGGTGCCGCCTTCATCAACAGGTGGACGAGCTTGAACACCGGTTCGGTCAGCGCCTCGAAAAAGGCCACCACCGGCCGTGCGCGCTCGCTGGCCAGGGTCAGCGAGATGCCGAATAGCACGGCGAAAAGCAGCACCTGCAGGATATTTCCCGAGGTGAAGGCGCCGACGACGGTGTCGGGGATGATGTCGAGCAGGAAGCCGGTGAGCGAGATGTCGTGCGCCTTTGACGCGTAGGTCGCGATTTCCTTCGTCGACAGCGTGGCGGGGTCGATATCGAGGCCCGCGCCCGGCTGCACCACGTTGGCCACGACGAGCCCGACGACCAGCGCGAGCGTGGAGAAGACGAGGAAGTAGATCATCGCCTTCAACACCACCCGGCCGACGGCGTTCAGATGGGGCATGCCGGCGATGCCGGTGACCACCGTGAGGAAGATCACCGGCGCGATGATCATCTTCACCAGCTTGATGAAGGCATCGCCAAGGGGTTTCAGCGATTCGGCGAAGGCGGGCCAGTAGTGGCCCAGCACCGCGCCCAGCGCGATCGCCAGCAGCACCTGTGCGTAGGTCTGGCGGTAGAAGGGCAGCGGGACGGGAGCGGCGACGGAGCGAACGGACATGGCGGTACGACGGTTTCGCCCGGAAAGGGCGGTGCCGATTTGTAGCCCCTGCGTGCCGTCCAGCCCATAGCACATTCCGGCTAGGGGACCTGCCGTCATGCGAGGATGGAACCCATGCCCCGACCGCGCGCCACCCGCATCCTCTGGCTGCTTGCCCTCGTGACCGCCATGGCGGCCACCGCGGCGTCGGGCGGGTGGTGGGCGTGGCGCCGCGCGGTGGACGGCATCGCCAGGCAATCGGCCGATCGGCTCAACCTGCATGCGCTGGCGGTACGGCGCCTGATCGATCGCTTCACCGTGCTGCCGGACGTGCTCGCGCTCGACCCCGAGCTCCGCGCGGCGCTTTCGGGACCTTCGTCGGCGATCGACACGGCGGCGCTGAATAGCAAGCTCGTCAAGGCCAATGGCGCCGTGCATGCCTCGACGCTGACCTTGCTCGACCGCCAGGGCCGCGCGCTGGCGGCGAACAACTGGAACACCCCGGAAAGCAATGTCGGCCTCGACTACCGCTTCCGCCCGTATTTCCAGGACGCGATGCGCGATGGCCGGGCCACGTTCTACGCCGTGGGTGTTTCCACGAACGTGGCCGGCTATTTCATCGCCCGCGCCGTGGACGACGAGAGTGGCAGGCACGTCGGTGTCGTGGTGGTGAAGATCACCCTCGACGACGTGCGAGACGACTGGTCGCGTGGCGACGACATCGTGCTTCTCGCCGACCGGCATGGTGTCGTCTTCCTCGCCAACCGGCCGGACGACTGGATGTACCGCACGTTGCTTCCGCTCGCACCCAGGGATGCCGCCTCGATCGAGGAGACGCGCCAGTACGGCGGGCGCCCGCTGCCTCCCATCGTGAGGCTAACACTCGGCGACGCGGGCGAGGGGGCGGAGCGCGTTCGCGTCGACTCGCCCACGTTGCGCCACGAGGTGATCTGGCGCAGCCTGCCGCTGCCACGGCAGGACTGGACGTTGCATCTGCTGGCCGATGCGAGGCCGGCCGCCGTCGCCGGCCGGAACACGGCGCTCATCGTGCTGGCCGGGTGGCTTCCACTGATCCTGTTCGGCCTGTTCCTGCAACAACGCATCCGTCTGGCACGCCTGCGCCAGCGCAGCCGCGAGGAACTCGAACGGATGGTCGCGCACCATGCGGCCGCCTTGCGTTCCGCGCAGGACAGCGTGGTGGCCGCCGCCCATGAAGCGACCCAGGGTGGCCATGGCAATCTCGAACACCTGCCGCAAGGCGTCAGCGTCGTGGACGCCAACCTGCGCCTGGTCGCCTGGAACTCGCGATACCAACAGATCTTCGGCTTTCCCGGTGAGCTCCTGCAGGTCGGCCGGCCGATCGAGGATGTGTTCCGCTTCAACGCACGCCGCGGCCTGTTGGGGCCCGGCGACGTGGAAGAAGCGATCCAGCGCCGTCTCGACTACCTGCGTGCCGGTAGTCCGCACATGTACGAGCGCGAGCGGCCGGACGGCACCACGATCGAGATACGCGGCAATCCGCTGCCGGACGGCGGCTTCGTCACCAGCTATGCGGATATCACCGCGTACAAGGCGGCGGCGCGCGAACTGCGCACCCTCGCCAGCACACTCGAGCGGCGCGTGGACGAGCGCACCCGGGCCCTCAACGACGCCAAGGCCGACGCCGAGCGCGTCAATCGCTCGAAGACCCGTTTCGTCGCCGCCGCCGTGCACGACCTGTTGCAACCCTTGAACGCCGCGCGGATGTTCGTTGGCGCCCTGGCTGACGGATCGTTGGCCGCGGAGGAACGGCAGTTGCTCGAGCGCGTGCGCAGCGCGCTCGACACGCAGGACGAGATGCTGGCGAGCCTGCTCGACGTTTCGCGCCTGGAGGGCGGTGCGGTGGAGGCCCGTTTCGTGACGCTTCCGTTGGGGCCGATGCTCGCCGAGCTTGCCCGGCAGTTCGGGGTGCTGGCGGGTGCGCGTGGCCTGGACCTGCGCATGGTGGAAACGCGGGCCGTCGTTCGCAGCGATCCGCTGCTATTGCGCAGGGTATTGCAGAACTTCCTGTCCAATGCCATCCACTACACGCCACGTGGGCGCGTCCTGCTCGGCGTGCGGCGGCGGGATGGTCAGGTACGCATCGAGGTATGGGACACCGGCATCGGCATTCCCGAGTCGAAGACGCGGGCGATCTTCGACGAATTCCTGCGACTGGACAACGGCGTGGACCGCGATCGCCGCAGCGCGGGCCTGGGCCTGTCCATCGTCGAGCGGATCGGCCGCCTGCTTGGCGCCGCCATAGGTGTACGTTCATGGCCCGGGCACGGCAGCGTCTTTTCCATCACGGTGCCCTTGGCGGGCGAGGGCGCGCCCGTGGCGGCGGATGCCGTCCGTGGTGAAGACGAATCGCCGTTCGCGGGCAAGCGGATTTTTCTTATCGACGCCGACATAGGCACGCGCCAGGCCACGACCGCGCTGCTGGCTTCGTGGGGTTGCGACGTGGTGTCGGCTGGCAGTGCGAGTGCCGCGCTGCGTTTCGCCGAGACGGACGAGGCACCCGACATCTTGTTGCAGGAAGACCCTCTGGACGGCGTCGCTGGCGACGAGTTGCGCGTGGCGCTGATGGCGCGTTGGGAGCATGCACCGCCAACGGTCCTGATCGGCGATGCGCCCAGCGCGTCGGATATCGAGCGGGCCAACGCGGCCGGCCTTCGCTACCTCGTGAAACCGTTGGCTCCGGCGCGCTTGCGCGCGGTCATGAGCCGGCTGTTGATGGTCTCTGGCTAACCGGGATGTGACCCGTCGACGCCTTCGTCGAGGTCGAGGGATTTCACCAGCACGGCGGCCTGCGTGCGCGAACGGCACTCCAGCTTGGAGAGCACCGCCGTCACGTGGATCTTCACCGTGTTCTCCGCGAGGCCCAGTTCAGCGGCGATCTGTTTGTTGAGCAGGCCTTCCGCCATCAGCATCAGCACGCGGAACTGCGCGGGAGTGAGCCGTGCGAGCCGCGCGGCGAGGCGTGCGTCGTCGTCGCTGCGTTCGGCACGCGCGGCGGCGAAGGCGGTGCCACCGTTCATCACCGCGTTCACCGCGTCGCGCAGCACCTCGGCCGGCGCCGATTTCGAGACGAAGCCGGCGGCACCGAATTGCTGCGCGCGACGCACGTTGCGTGGATGGTCGTTCGACGAAACCACCAGCACGGGGATGTCCGGATGCTCGCCGCGCAGCCAGAGCAGCGACGAGAACCCCATCGCGCCGGGCATGGTCAGGTCGAGCAGCACCAGGTCCACCGTTTCGCCGCCGGCGAGCACGGCTTCCATCGCGCTGTGGCTGGCGGCTTCCAATGCCCGCCCACCACGCAGCGGCTCGGCGAGGGCATGCAACAGGGCACCGCGGAACATCGGATGGTCGTCGGCGATCAGCAAGGTCAGGGCCATCGACGCATTCTAGCCCGAGGCCGCCGCGCGCTTCCTCGCCTCCGCGCTCACATCTCCCGCGCGCCATGGTCGCCGGCGAACAAGCCGGCGGCGCGGCTGTAGTATGGTGACTGCAAGCGGCGAAAACGCCGCCACCGCGGAGCCCTGAGCATGCTTCAGAAGGCCACGCCCGAGCGGCCTGAAGAACCGGCCATGCGCGAGGTGCTCGACGGGCACCGGCGCGGCCTCTCCGCCCTGTTGCCTTTCGCCGGTCCCGCCGTCGTGGTGTCGGTCGCCTATATCGACCCCGGCAACTTCGCCACGAACATCCAGGCCGGCGCCCGCTATGGCTATGCGCTGCTTTGGGTGGTGCTGATGGCGAACCTCGTGGCCATGCTGTTCCAGAGCCTTTCGGCGCGGCTGGGCATCGTCACCGGACACAGCCTGGCGGAGCTTTGCCGCGAGCACCTGCCGAAGCCCCTGGTCTACGTCATGTGGGTGGTCAGCGAGCTGGCCGCCATGGCGACCGACCTCGCGGAATTCCTCGGTGGCGCGATCGGCCTCGCGCTGCTGTTCGACTTGCCGCTGCTGGTGGGCATGGGCATCACCGCGATCGTCACGTATGCCCTGTTGCTCCTGGAGGGTAAGGGCTACCGCCGTCTGGAATTGACCATCGGCGCACTCGTGGGCGTGGTCGGCCTGGCGTACCTCGCCGAGTTGTTCATCGCGCCGATCGGATGGCGCTCCCTCGGCCAGCAGATCTTCGTGCCCAGCCTTCCCGATGGCGCGGCGGTGGCGATCGCCGTGGGCATCATCGGCGCGACGGTGATGCCGCATGCGCTGTTCCTGCACTCCGGCCTGACCGAGCGGCGTGCGCGCCCGAAGACCACGGACGAGCGGCGGCGCATCATCGGCCTGTCGAACCTGGAGGTGATCCTGGCCTTGTCGGTGGCCGGCCTGATCAACCTGGCGATGGTGGTGATGGCGGCCGGCGCCTTCCACGGAAGCCATCCGGACGTCGCGAAGATCGAGACGGCGTACCAGACCCTGGTACCGCTGCTCGGCGGCGCGGCGGCGACGATCTTTCTCATCTCGCTGATCGCCTCCGGCTTCTCCAGCTCGGTGGTCGGCACGATGGCGGGGCAGATGATCATGCAGGGCTTCGTCAACTTCCGCATTCCGCTCTGGTTGCGCAGGGCGGTCACGATGCTGCCCAGCTTCGCCGTGGTCATCGCCGGCGTGGACGCCACGCGCGCGCTGGTATTGAGCCAGGTGGCCCTGAGCATCGCCTTGCCGTTCCCGATGATCGCCCTGGTCTGGTTCACCAGCCGCCGGCACGTCATGGGCGTGTTCACGAACCGCCCGGCCGTCACCCTCGCCGCGATCGTGGCCTCGCTCATCGTGCTCAGCCTCAATATCGTGCTGCTGCTCGACACGTTCGGTCTCGTCTCCCTTTGACCGCAAAGCTGGTAACCTCCCGCGCCTGACCGACCGGAGAATCCCATGAGCCTCATCCAGACCCCCGTTTCCTACGGCGAACTGCTCGACAAGATGACGATCCTCCAGATCAAGCTGCAGGAGATCAAGGACGAGGCGAAGCTGGCCAACGTGCGCAACGAGCTCGAACTGCTCGACGCCACGTGGAAGAACGACAAGGCCTCCGAAACGGATATCGCCGAAGAGACGGCGCGCCTGCTGGCGGTCAACCAGCGGCTGTGGAAGATCGAGGACGATATCCGCATGAAAGAGCGCGCCCAGGCCTTCGACGACGAGTTCATCCAGCTCGCCCGTTCCGTGTACATCGAGAACGACGAGCGCGCGGCGATCAAGCGCGAGATCAACCTGAAGCTCGGCTCCACCCTGGTCGAAGAGAAGTCCTATCAGGATTACCGCGCGCCCAAGGCCTGACTAGCCGACAAGCGGCAGGTGGAGGTGCGCGGCGCAAGCTTCGAAGCGGTCCACCATCTCGTCGACTTGGACAAGGTCCATGACGCCGGCTTTCTCGATCTTCGTACCCCAGGGGATTTCCGACGCCGGCTTGCCGAGGAATTTCCGCGAGGCGGCGTCGTATTTGTCCACGCACCAGCGGCGGTCCGAGTACGGTCCTGAGCGATGGGGGTTGCTGGCGGCATGCAGCCCCAGCACTTTCACGCCGGCCGCGTTGGCCATGTGCATCGGCCCGGAATCGGGCGTGAGGATCATCGCGCTGCGGGCGAGCAGGGCCATGAACCGCTTGAGCGTGTCCTTGCCGGTCAGGTCCAGCGGCGCCTGCCGGACCGCGCCCAGGATCGCGTCCGCCAGCCCGCGTTCGGCATCGGAGGGGCCGCCCACCAGGGCCACGCGCATGCCGCGCGCCATGGCGTGGTCGATAAGCGCCGCGTAGCGCTCCACGCGCCAGTTGCGCACCGTATGGCTCGACATCGGGCTCACCAGCAGGGTCGGCGCCTCGCCCGGCAGCTGTTCCGCGGCCCACGCATGGGCATCGTCCGGCACCGGGATGTCCCAGCGCACCTCGGTCTGTTTCAGGCCCAGCGGCTCGATGAAGCTCGCCATCGCATCCAGCACGTGTTCACCGGTGCGCGCCTCGATCCGTTCGTTCACGAACAGCCCGTGCAGGTCCTTGGAACGGGCCCGGTCATAGCCGATCCGCCGGTCGGCCTTCACCGCCAGGCTGAGCAGGTTGGAGCGCAGGGCCACCTGCATGTGAAGCAGGGCGTCGAACCGGCGGCCCGCCAGTGCCTGCCGCACTTCGCGCACGCCTTCACGCCCCTTGCCCTTGTCGAAGGTGACGAACTCCACGCCGGGCAGGTCGCCGACCAGGCGCCGTTCGAGCTTGCCGACGATCCAGGTGAGGCGGGTGGCCGGCGCCTGGGCCTGCAGCGTGCGCACCAGCGGGACGAC
Source organism: Luteibacter jiangsuensis (assembly GCF_030812295.1). Taxonomy (GTDB): domain Bacteria; phylum Pseudomonadota; class Gammaproteobacteria; order Xanthomonadales; family Rhodanobacteraceae; genus Luteibacter; species Luteibacter jiangsuensis_A. Next base: position 913,284 of record NZ_JAUSSK010000001.1, on the reverse strand, counting down.
GTGGGTCACGTCGCCGATGGCCGAGGTGCGCAGGATGCAGAGGCTGGAATCTCCCGGCGGGAGTGGACGGCTTGGTAGACTGGACACGGATCGGGTTACCGGATGAGTGGCCGCGGAAGGCGGCCGGGCAAATGACAGAGCAACGAGTGGAGGAGGGGGCGGGCGGCACGATTCTGTTCGACGCAGCCCGTGTACCTCAAGTCGACGACGACTGGTTCTTGCCCCACCGCTGGCGAGAACGCGGTGCGTTGCGCGCGCAAGCCGGTGGCCGGGGCGGCGTGGCGATCATCGATACGCCCGCCGGCGAGGCCGTGCTCCGGCATTATCGCCGGGGTGGCATGGTGGCGCGTCTCCTGGGCGACCGTTACCTTTTCACCGGCGCCCAGCGTACACGCAGCGCACGAGAATTCCGTCTCCTGGCCGAACTCGCACGGCGCGGCCTTCCCGTGCCGCCGCCCCTGGCCTCGCGCTACGTCCGCCACGGCCTGCGTTATTCGGCCGACCTCATCACCCTGCGCATTCCCGATGCCGCCACGCTGGCGGAACGTCTCGCCGATGGCGCCTTCAATGCCGGGCTGGCGGGCCGGGTGGGCGACTTGATCGCCCGGTTCCATCGCGAAGGCGCCTGGCATGCGGACCTCAACGCGCACAACATCCTCGTCAATGGCGACGGGCTCTTCCTGATCGACTTCGACCGCGGCCGCCTGCGCGTGCCCTCCACCGGATGGCAGAGGGCGAACCTCGCCCGGCTGAAACGTTCGCTGGTGAAGCTGGGTGCGCGCGACGCCGCCGGCGATACCTTCGACGCCGAATGGTGGCCGGCCTTGATCGAACAGTACGAGCGGAGCCTGCGCGCATGACCTGGGATCTGCGTTTCCTCGGCACGGGCGCGGCGCATGCCGTCGAGCTGGGATCGTCGGCGGTGGTGCTCGAACGCGACCGCCAGCCGTTGCTCCTGGTGGATTGCGGCCCCGACACACTCGACCGCTACGTGGACGCCTACGGAGCGCCACCACCGGCCCTCTATGTCACCCACGTGCACATGGACCACGTGGCGGGCATGGAGCGGCTGTTCTTCCGGCTATGGTTCGACGAGGCGTTGCGTGGGCGCACCAAGGTCTTCCTGCATGCCACCCTGTTGCCCTGGTTGCAGGGCAGGGTGGCCGATTATCCCGGCGCGCTGGCCGAGGGCGGCGTGAACTACTGGGAGGCCTTCCATCTCGTACCGTGCACGCGCGGGTTCTGGCATGAAGGCCTGTGGTTCGATGTGTTTCCCACGCGCCACCACGTGCAAGGCACCTCATATGGCCTGGCGTTGCGTGGCAGCTTTGTCTTCACCGGCGATACACGCCCGGTGCCCGAGGCGCTGGTTACCCACGCGGCCAACGGTGAGCTGGTCGCCCACGATTGCGGCGTGATCGGCAATCCCTCGCACACCGGCGTGGACGACCTGGAACGGGAATATCCGGCCGAGGTCCGCGAACGCATGGCGTTGTATCACTACGGCAGCTTCGCGGACGGCGAAACGCTCGTCTCACGCGGATACCGGATCGCCCGACCTGGTGAGCCGCTTGCCTTGCCCGAGCCGCATCCACCCCGTCCTACGGCAGGTTAGTCGGGTCTCGCTCCGACCGGATCGCGCGCCAGCGCGCTTCCCACCCCCTTCGCCGCTTGCCCCGCCGGGGCGCTGACGTTATCCTTCCGCTTCTTTGCCGGACAGGAAGCCGGGAAAGAGGTTGTACCAGTGCGGAGAGGTGTCCGAGTGGTTTAAGGAGCACGCCTGGAAAGTGTGTATACGTTAATAGCGTATCGCGGGTTCGAATCCCGCCCTCTCCGCCAGTTTCAAGATCGAGTTATCCCACACGTTGTAGCTCCGGTAAGCGAAGCCGCAGCGTGGGGGCGGGATTTGAACCCGCGCGGGTTCGACGAATTTGTCTGGAACAAATTCGGACGGCGCGTAGCGCCGGCCCCGTAGTGAAGCGAAGGGGTGAGGCCCAGGATGGGCCGAACAATCCCGCCCTTGCGCGAAGGATCGCGAGAAATGGTTTTAGAAAAAGCACTATCTTTATGGTGGCCCTGTCGGTCCCCCCGCGACGATAGTCCGTAAACTCCGCCAGGTCCGGAAGGAAGCAACGGTAGCGGACGATTCGGGTGCCGGGGTGTGGCTGGCAGGGTCATCGCCTTTTCGGGGGCAAGCTTTCGCGACCCTCCGGTCCTTGGCACAATCCATTGTCGTCCCAAGGTACTACGCATGTCCTATCAGGTCCTCGCACGCAAGTGGCGCCCGCGCAAGTTCGCCGAACTCGTGGGGCAGGAGCACGTGGTCCGCGCGCTGACCAACGCGCTCGACTCCGGGCGCATGCACCATGCCTACCTCTTCACCGGCACCCGCGGCGTGGGCAAGACCACGATCGCGCGCATCTTCGCCAAGTCGCTCAACTGCGAGCGCGGTGAATCGGCCGATCCCTGTGGCGAATGCGCCGTCTGCACGGCGGTGGACGCCGGCCGCTTCGTCGACCTGCTCGAGATCGACGCGGCCAGCAACACCGGCGTGGACGACGTGCGCGAGGTGATCGAGAACGCGCAGTACGCGCCGTCGCGTGGACGCTTCAAGGTGTACCTGGTCGACGAGGTGCACATGCTTTCCAAGCCGGCCTTCAACGCCCTGCTGAAGACGCTGGAAGAGCCCCCGCCGCACGTGAAGTTCCTGCTCGCCACCACCGATCCGCAGAAGCTGCCGGTGACGGTGTTGTCGCGCTGCCTCAAGTTCAACCTCAAGCGCCTGCTGCCGGAGCAGATCTCCGGACAGATGCGGCACATCCTGGGCGCGGAAGGCATCGAATACGAAGACGAAGCCATCGGCGAACTCGCGCACGGCGCGGACGGTTCGCTTCGTGACGGCCTTTCGCTGCTCGACCAGGCGATCGCCTACGGTGGCGGCGCGCTGCGCGCGGCCGACGTTCGCGCCATGCTCGGCAGTGTCGAGCGTGGCCAGGTGCTGGGCGTGCTCGAGGCGCTCGCCGCCGGCGACGGCGCGGCGCTGATGGCCGAATCGGATCGCATCGCCTCGTTCTCGCCCGATTTCGCCGGCGTGCTCGACGACCTCGCGACCGTGCTGCACCGGGTGCAGCTGCTCCAGCTGGTGCCGGGCTACCGTGGCGAGGAAAGCGATACCGGGCTGGCCTCGCTCGCCGAACGCATGGCGCCGGAAGACGTCCAGCTCTACTACCAGATCGCCACCAACGGCCGTCGCGAACTGCCGATGGCTCCGGATGCCCGTATCGGCTTCGAGATGGTGTTGCTGCGCATGTACGCGTTCCGTCCGGCCGAACCTGGGCAGGGTGCCGCGCCGATGCGTGCGCCCGCCGCGCCGTCGCCCGCCGCTCAACCGCCGGCGGCACCGCCGCGTCCGGCGGCGTCCGCTCCGGCATCTCGTCCGCCCGCCGCGGCTGCGGCACCCGCCCCGGTTCCCGCTGCCGCGCCGCCCGCGCCGCAGCGCCCGGTCACCGTCGACGCCAACGGTCTCCCGGACTGGCACGAGGTCGTCGAACGCGCCAACCTGCGTGGACCGATCGGCCAGCTGGCTCAGAACTGCTCGTTGCGCGCCGTGGACGGCGAAAGCATGGTGCTGGCCTTGATGCCCCCGCACATGCACCTGGCGGTGGAACCGCTCACCAGCCAGATGGAAGAAAAGGTCTCGCAGGCACTCGGCCGCCGCGTTCGCTTCCGCTTCGTGGCCGACCACGGCAACCTCGGCACGCCGGCCGAGCGCCGGGCGCAGGCGCTCAGCGAGGCACAGGCCAACGCGGAAGCCTCGATGGAGGCCGACCCGCTCGTACAGACACTCAAGCGCGAATTCGACGCGCGCGTCATCCCGCAATCGATCAAACCCGTGGAGCCAGGAACGTGAAAGGTCAAATCGGTCAACTGATGCAGCAAGCCCAGCGCATGCAGGACGAAATGAAGCGCGCGCAGGACGAACTCGCCAAGACGGAAATCACCGGCAGCGCCGGTGGCGGCCTGGTCACCGTGACGATGACCGGCGGCCACGAGGTACGTTCCGTGCACATCGATCGCCAGGCCTTCGCCGACGATCCGGAAATGGCCGAGGACCTGGTCGCCGCGGCGGTCAACGACGCGGTGAACAAGATCGCCGAACTCAGCCGCAACCGCCTCGGCGGCGTCACCGCCGGGCTCAACCTGCCGCCCGGCTTCAAGATGCCGTTCTGACGGATCGCCGCCGAGACCATGAGTAACGGTTCCCGCCTGCTTGGCGAGTTGATCGACGCCCTGCGTTGCCTGCCGGGCGTCGGCGCGAAAAGCGCACAGCGCATGGCTTTCCACCTGCTCGAACGCGAGCGGCAGGGCGGACTGCGCCTGGCCTCGGCACTGGAATCGGCGATGCGCGACGTGGGCAACTGCACGCGTTGCCGCAATTTCAGCGAAACCCCGGTGTGTTCGCTATGCGCGAGTGCCAGCCGCGACAAGCAGGTGCTCTGCGTGGTGGAATCGCCTTCCGATCTCGCCGCGATCGAACAGGCCACGGGCTATCGCGGCCATTACTTCGTGCTGCTCGGAAGGCTGTCGCCGCTGGACGGCCTCGGCCCGGACGAACTGGGCTTGCCCCTGCTGGCCGAGCGCCTTGGCGAGGGCGAGGTCGACGAGATGATCATCGCCACGAATCCCACCGTCGAAGGCGAGGCCACCGCGCACTACATCGGCCAGTTGGCGAAGGCCGCGGGTATCCGCGCCACGCGGCTGGCCCATGGGGTGCCCCTGGGCGGCGAACTGGAGTTCGTCGACCGTGGCACGCTGGCCCACGCATTCGGCAGCCGTCAATCGCTCGGCTGACTCCCAAGGAAAAACGACGCATGTCCGACACCATCTTCGCCAAGATCGTCCGCCGCGAAATTCCCGCCGATATCGTCTACGAGGACGACGACGTGCTCGGGTTCCGCGACCTCAATCCGCAGGCGCCCGTGCACGTGCTGTTCATCCCCAAGCGCGCGATCGCCACGCTCGACGATGCCACGCCAGCCGATGCCGAACTGCTCGGCAAGCTGCTGCTGGCGGCTGCTGCGTATGCGCGTGCGCAGGGTCTGGCGGAAAACGGTTATCGCACCGTGATCAATACCAACACGCACGGTGGGCAAACGGTGTTCCACATCCACGTGCACCTGCTCGCGGGCCGGCAGATGACCTGGCCACCGGGCTGAGCGAAGGGAGGCCTGTGAGCCGGCCTTTGTGTGGGAGCCAACCTTTGTGTGGGAGCCGACCTTGTCGGCGATCCCGCGGCAGCGGGCCAGGGTGAGGCAAGTACCCATCGCCGACAGGGTCGGCTCCCACCAGAGACGAAGAAGCCGGCTTTCGCCGGCTTCTTCGTTTCGACCGTCAACGCGCGCGGGGCGGCGGCGGGTGCGGGACCGGGCGCGGCACGATGATCGTGCGCGGCCTGTACCAGTACGGGTCGCCCCACGGACCATAGCCGTAGGGGCCCCAGCCCGGACCCCAGCCCGGACCCCAGAACGGGTCGTAGAAGCCTGGCGGGTAACGCGTTACCGGGACGCGCTTGGGCCACAGGTAGACGACATCGGCCTCGACGCGCGGGTAGGCGTAGTCGAAGTCGCCGACCTTTTGCGTGACGGCGCCGTGCAGGGTGCCGGTGACGGTGATCTCGCGCCCGCGGGTGAAGACCTCCGGATCGTAGAAGCCATCGCGGCAGGCCACGAAGCGGCCCTGGCTGTCGGTCTTGCTGGCGGTCGGGCGGGCTTCGCTGTCCAGTGGTTCGGACAGGACGAAGAAGCAGGTCTGCTGCGGGCCCGGCTCGGTCTTGATGATCTCGCCGCCCCAGCGCACCTTGGCGCCCGGCGCGCCGCCTTGCTGGGCGCCGGCCGTGGATACGTCGTTGAACTGGCCCTGCAACGGCTGTGGCACCGTGGCGCATGCGCCAAGGGCCAGCGTCGCGGCGGCGATGACCAGCGGTTTGTACATGGACATGTCACATCTCCTGGAGGCACCGGGCACGGCCGATACCATGCCTGTTATTTGACCACGCGGCGCGCCTTTAATTCCTTCACCGCTCGACCGAATTCACTCACCGATTCAGGCGGCGGTTCGTCATACCCGTAGCGCAACCGCAAGTAAAGCTCGCTCAACCTTTCCAATGCATTTCTTTGCGCGGGCAACGCGCGTGCGGCCCGCGCGAAGAAATGCTTGGGTCCTTCACCTGCCCGTCGCGACACGCCGGCCTTCGCAAGCTTTCGCTGTAGCCGTCGCATCCACGCATCCAGTGCATCGCCTTCACGACGCTGGAACAACGCCCAGCCCAGCGCGGCGGCGACCAGCAGGGCGCAGCCGATCGCAAAGACCAGTGCGAGATCGGTGACCTCGGCATGGGCGATACCGAACGGCTGCAGCAGTCCCTGCTGGCGTAACGCGTCGAAACCGATAACGCCGCGGTTCCACCATTGGTTGACGACATCCCAGCGGTCGCGCAGGTTGCGCAACCAGGGCACGTCGAACAGTCCCTCCTCGCCGCCATGCCCCGCCGCCGCCGCGGCCGCACCCAGTTGCACGCGCTCGGGCCTGACCGAGGCGGTGGGATCGAAACGCACCCAGCCACGGCCTTCCAGCCAGACCTCCGACCAGGCATGCGCATCCGACCGGCGTACCAGCAGGTAACTGCCCGTGGTGTTCCAGTAGCCACCCTGGTAACCCGTGACCACGCGGGCGGGAATACCTGCCGCGCGCATGAGGAAAGTGAAGGCCGAGGCGAAGTGTTCGCAGTAGCCTTCGCGCGTCTGGAACAGGAAGTCGTCGATCCGGTCCCTGCCCAGCGGGGCAGGCGCCAGCGTGTACGAAAAACCGTCATGGAACATCGCCAGGGCGGCTCGCGCGATGGCCGCATGATCGGCGCCATGACGTTGCGCCCAGGAAGCGGCCAACTCGCGTGCCTTAGGCCCGGCACCCATCGGCAGTTGCAGGTTGTCGCGGCGGACACCCTCGTCCAGGACCGGTTCGAACCGGTAGCTGGTGGCGGCCAGCGCGGAGAACGTCAGCACCTCGTCGATGCGCCGGTTGGCCAATACCGTATGGTCCGGCCGCAGGACGGTGTCGGGCGGCGCCATCGTCGCCAGGTCGAGCATCGGCACGACGCGGTCATGGGTCGGTTCGAGCGACGCCTGGTACGCGATGCGCGTGCCGTATTCCGCGTCCGACGGCGGGCGCCGCGCACTGCGCGAGCCCGGGCTCCATCCCTCGCCGTCGAACAGTTGCATCGTGTATGCGCGGAAATAGCGGGCGGTGTTCGGTGGCGGCGGACCGTCGAAGCTGACGCGCAGCGCCGGCGTGTCGTCGGTCATCAGGTCGAGCATGTCGCCGGGCGCCAGCCGGTTCGACAAGCCGGTGATCGCCTGGCTGTTCTGTGGCGTGCCCCAGAGCGGCGTGCTGAGGCGCGGCACGAAAAGGAAGGCGAACAACGACAGCGGTATGGCGGCAAGCAACACGAGCAGAACAGGCGTGAACTCACGCGACCACGGTGTCGCTTGCGGCTCCACTTCCTCCAGCGAGCGCAACGTGGCCAGCGCCGGTACCAGGCCGAGGCTCACGAAGAGGCTGGCGATCAGGCCCTGGTCGAAGAGCAGGGCGCTCATCAAGGCGAAGCATGCGAACGCGATGCCGACACGTGCATCGCGCCGGTGCTCGCTCTCCAGCAGCTTGAGCACCAGCAGGCCGACGGCGAACGCACTGCCCGGTTCGCGCCCGAACAAGGTGCCGTTCTGCAGGATCACCGCGGCCAGGAGCAGGCCGATGAGTGGCAGCTTGATCCAGAAGGGCGCGTTCCGGCCACCGCGGCGGCGTTGCTGCCAACGGGCGACAAGCACGACACCCAGGGCGGTGGTCAGCCACCACGGCAGATGCGCGGCGTGGACCAGCAGCACGAAGCCCATGGTGAGGCAGAGCAGGTCGAACGATCGCGCGTGGAGCACGGGCTCGCCGGTTGGGCGGCGGCGCAGCGAGGGACGGACGCCGGTCATGGCCGCAGCGCCAGGGCGGTCATGCAACGGTGGTAGTGCTCGTCACCCTGGGCGACATCGAAATACCCGTCCGGCAGTTTCAGGCTCCAGCGCCTGCCGGTTTCCCTCGCCTCGTCGATCCACCGGGCGAGGCGCGCGATGCGCGATTCGTCGTCGAGGCCATGCATGCCATCCCAATCCAGCCGCCAGTCTTCCTGGGGGGCGGGTTGCTCGAGATCCTTCACCAGCAGGCCATGGTGGCGCGCGCTCAACTTCCAGGCGATCTGCCGGCGGGGATCGCCCGGCCGGTAGTCGCGCAGGGCGGCCAGCTCGTCGCCGGCGCGCGGTCGTCCGCGGTCGGCATCGCCGCGCGGTTCGAAGGGCTTGGGACCGAGCGCTTCGGGGCGCGGATAGACGAGCACGGTGCGATCGGGATGGAGCCAGCTCCATACGCGGAACATGCCCAGCGGCCAGCGGCTGTGCACGCGCATGCGTGGCAGTGCCAGCCATCCGCGGAACTCCGTGGGCAGGTCGAATTCCACGGTCGTGGCGGCACCGGCAGGTACGACGAAAACGTGCTCCCGACCCTGGATATCGAGGCGCACCGCCATGCGTTCGCGCTGGCTGGCGCCGATGTCGAGCGACACCCGGATGGGCTCTCCGGCACGTGCGGTTCCGGCGCGGAGGCCGCCGATGGTCAGGCCGTTGAGCACGCGAAAGGCCACGAGCATGCTGCCGGCGGTGGCGGCGCCAAGCAGGCACGTGAGCATCAGCGCCGCGTTGTTGGCGTAGTTGAGCGAACCCACCAGCATCACGCCGAGCAGCACGGAGAAGCCCACGCCGAAACCGGTCGGCACGATGTAGATGCGCCGGCGGTGCAACTGGATGGGCAGGGGTTCGCGTTGGCGCAACCGGGTCAGCGAAGGCAGGCGGCGTTCCGCCCAGGCGAACAGCCGCTGGACCCGTGGCGGCATCAGGGCACCGCGGTTTCGGCCAGGATGGATCGCGCGATGGCTTCGCGGTGGCTGCCACGGCCGGGGACGAGGCGGTGCGCGGCGGCCGGCACGAAGACGGTCTGCAGGTCTTCCGGAATCACGTAGTCGCGACCGCTCAACAAGGCCCACGAACGCGACGCGGCGAGCAGGGCCAGGCCGGCGCGGGGCGAAAGGCCGACGCGCACCTCGTTGTGTTTCCGGCTGGCGGCAAGCAATGCTTGCAGGTAATCGAGCAAAGTGGGGCTCACCTTCACCGACTGTGCCGCCGCGTGCAGCTGTCTGATCGCCGCGATGTCGAGGCGCGGCGTGAGCGAAGCCATCATGTCGCGGCGGTCCTCGCCGGTGAGCAGGGCGCGTTCCGCGGCGGGGTCGGGGTAATCGAGGCTGAGCCGCAGCATGAAGCGATCCAGCTGCGAATCGGGCAAGGGGAAGGTACCGGCCAGGTCGAGCGGGTTCTGCGTGGCCACGACGAAGAAGGGACGCGGCAGTTCGCGGGTGACACCGTCGACGGTGACCTGGCCTTCGGCCATCGCTTCGAGCAGGGCGCTCTGCGATTTCGGTGTCGCCCGGTTGATCTCGTCGGCGAGCAGCAGGCTGGTGAAGATGGAACCGGGATGGAAACGGAATTCGCCGGTCTCGCGCTCGTACACGCTGACCCCGATAATGTCCGATGGCAGGAGGTCACTGGTGAACTGGATGCGCTGGAAGTCGAGATCGAACGTAGCGGCCAGCGCATGCGCGAGCGTGGTCTTGCCTACCCCGGGTACGTCCTCCAGCAGCAGGTGCCCGCCCGCGATGAGGCAGGTGAAGGCCAGCTTTACCTGGCGAGGCTTGCCCAGCAGCACCCCGTTGACCTGGGCCAGGGCGGCATCCAGGCGATGCCGGAGCATTTCATCGTGGAGTGGATTCGTCGCGGACATGATCGATGCGTCTGCCCCCCGTCCTGGCCATGTCGATGAGTGAGCGTCCGAGTGTAGCGGTGCCGGCGCGATCCTGGCGAGGCATGTTCTTCGTCCTGCTAACCGTGTCCCTCATCGCCAAGCTGGTCATAGCGTGCACGTTGTCGCCCTTCGGTGACGAAGCGTTCTATTGGCAGGAGAGCCTCGCGCCAGCGTGGGGCTATAGCGACCTTCCGCCACTTACCGCATGGTTGATCGCCCTTTCCGAGGGTGTGCTGGGCCATGGCCTTCTCGCCATGCGTCTGCCGTTCCTGCTTATCGGCGCCTGCGTGCCGTGGCAAGTGGCCGCCATCGCAAGACGCTACGGTGGGGAAGTGGAGCGCTGGCAGGCGGCCACCTTCGCGCTCGTGTTGCCATTGGTGGGAAGCCTAGGCGTGCTGGCGCTGCCGGACGTGCCCCTCACCTTCGCCATCGTGCTGGCGACACGGGGTCTGCTCGCGGCGCTGGAAACCGACCGGCTCCGCGACTGGGCATGGCTTGGCCTGGGGCTCGCCATCGCATGGGCCACGCATTACCGGGCCGCGATGGCGATGCTTGCCGGGGCGATCTTCCTGCTCGCCATGCCGCGTGGCCGCGCGCAATGGTCGAGGCCCGGCCTGTGGCTGGCATCGGCGATCGCCTCCATCGGCCTGCTGCCGCTCATCTTCTACAACCTGGGGTCGCAAGGGGCGGGGATCGCGTTCCAGGTCGTCGAAAGGAACCCATGGCGCTTCCACGCCGATGCCCTGGTGCAGCCGCTCGAGCAGGCGATCACCTGCACTCCCGTGGCATGGGTGGTGATGCTGTGGGCACTGTGGCGATCGTGGCGGCGACGCGATGAGGCGCCTTTCGACGCGGTGGCGACCATCGCCGGCACCTTCGTCGTGGCGTACTTCGTGCTCGGCCTCTTCGCGGACGACATACGCTTCCGCGTGCACTGGCCGCTGCCGGGATATGTGTTGATCTGCGCCATTCTGCCGGGCCTGCTTCGCGATGCCTCCCCGGCCTGGCGGCGGACGGCGCTCGCGGGATTCGTGCTCGCCGGCTTCGGGCTCGCGGCTGGCCTGGGCTATCTCGGGCTGGCGGCTTCGAAGGATGGCGCGGCACGTCTCGCCGGCGTCAAGGCATTCCCCTCGAACTTCACCGGCTGGAGCGAAAGCGCGCAGGCAGTCCGCAAGCAGATCGCCCTTCGGCCAGGGGCGATCGTCGTGGCCGATAACTTCATGCTCGCGGCGGAGCTGCGCTTCGCGTTGGGTGGTGCGCGCGAGGTGTATTCGCTGGACAGCCCCTTGAACGTCAAGCATGGGCGCGCGCCACAACTCGCGGCCTGGCGGCTCGACGAGTCGGCGCTCGCGACGCATGCCGGACAGCCTCTCCTGCTCGTGGTCGACGAAACGGCGCTACGGGAGCGCGAGAAGAGGGACTGGCTGGGCTCGGTCTGTTCGCGGGTGGAGGTCACGGCACCACTGGAACGGGTGGATCGCTTCGATGGACGGCGGCGTTTCGCGTTGTACGCGGCCACCGCGCGTGCGATGCGCGGTTCGTCGAGCGATCCCGACGCTTGCGTGGTGTGGACCTCCGCCTATCGGGCGTCGTTGGCGCCGTAGCGTTCGCGAAAACCTACGGAAGAACGACCCCGGCGGCGCGCAGCAATCGTGAGGTGGCGATCAACGGCAAGCCGACCAGCGCCGTCGGGTCTTCATTGTCGATACGTTCGAACAAGGCGATGCCCAGACCCTCGCACTTGAAGCTTCCCGCGCAATCGAGGGGCCGTTCGCGTTCGACATAACGGGCGATGTCTTCCGCGCTCAGTTCGCGGAAACGCACCCGGGTCTCGTCGACATGCGTTGTCGCGTCCCCCCGCAGGTCGATCACGCAGACCGCCGTATGGAAGATCACTTCGCGGCCCGAACTGGCCGCCAGTTGCTTGTGTGCCGCGTGCACCGTGACCGGTTTGTCCAGCACGGTGCCATCGAGGTCGGCGACCTGGTCCGAGCCGATCACGACCGCGCCCGGACGTATCTCCGCCACCGCGCGTGCCTTGGCCTCTGCCAGGCGGGCCGCCCGGGCGCCGGGACGCTCGCCCGGGAAGGCGGCTTCATCGGTGCCCGGCGAGGCTTGCTCGAAGTGTTCGAGCAGTCGCCGCAACAGGCTGGCGCGGTAGGGCGAGGTGGAGGCGAGGACGATGGTGGCTTGCGGCGACACGGTCAGAACTCCTTGTGGATATGTTCGCGCACGGCGGTATCGAGCGCCGTCTGCGCATCGTCGAGAGCACGCAACCGCGGTTCCAGTTGATGCCGGGCCCGGACCAGGGCGTCCACCGCCTCGTCCAGTTCACGCTGGCTGGCATCCGGTGCCCGGTCGCGGATCCACAGGCGCTGCTGGAGCAGGGCGCGCAGCCCCGAGTCGACCGCTTGCTGGGCTTCGACCTCGCCGGTGGCGGGCAGGTCGGGGCTGACCGACATGACGGCATGGGCTCGCTGCAAGCGGTCGCGGCAGTCCTTGAGATCGGACTCCAGGCGGTCGGCATTGTCCATGAGATCTTGCAGGGCGCCATGCCGGCGCCGCGAACGCTGGTGCCGTACCGTCCACGCGCACAAACCCAAGGCGACGACGATCAACCCGGCAAGTGCATAATAGGCAAAGGAAAACACGCGACCTCTTCCCCCTGGTGGGCGTGCTGCGGCAAACTGGCCGGAAGGAAGCGAGTCTGCCCGAAAGTCCCGACACTGCGCAAAAGCGCGCCGTTCCTGGATGCCGACGACCTAACCGGTTGACTTCAAGGGTGTTGATGCCTACCATTTCACGATTATGTCCGTGACTTTGCCATCGTCCGTGGACGCTTGGCGCGAGGTTCGTGCGCGGCGTTCGTTCCAGGGTCAGCTCCCCGTGTCCGCATTCAAGCGTCTCGGAGAGGTGGTCGCGTCTCCCGAGGGAGTCGTAACCTACACGCTGGATTTCGGTCGCGACGAATTCGGTATCGCCTACGTGGCCGTGCTTGCGAAAGCCCAGCTGACGCTGATCTGCCAGCGTTCACTGGAGCCCTTCCAGTTGCCGGTGGAGGTCGATGCCCGTCTCGGACTGATCGTCGAGGAAAGTGAAGAGGCTTCGCTGCCCCCGGGCTACGAGGCGCTGCTGGTCGAACAGGACGGCAAGCTCGACCTGGTCGCGACGATCGAAGATGAACTGCTGTTGGCGCTGCCCCTGGTCCCGGTGAACCCGGATCACGAGTTGCCCGACGACGTAACCGGACCCGGCGAGGACGAAACACCCTCGCAGGAAACATCTGAAAACCCGTTCGCGGCACTCCGCGGACTCATAAAGTAATTTCGCTGGAGATTTGTCATGGCCGTTGCCAAAAGCCGCAAGACCCCGTCCACCCGCGGCATGCGTCGTTCGCACGATGCGCTGAAGACCGTGCAACTGTCGACCGATCCGACGAGCGGCGAAGTCCACCTGCGTCACCACGTGACCAAGGATGGCTTCTACCGTGGCAAGAAGGTCATCGACACCCGCGGCGCGGTTGAAGTCGAGGACTGATCTCCCTACCTTGGGGAAGATCACAACGCAGGCGGCGCGGTAACGCGCCGTTTTGCATTTGTGGCATCCAGCTTTCCGGCCCCGGGGCGGACACCGCTCCGGGCGAATCCTCCCTCACATGGGGATACGGTTCTGAAATACGCCCGCATCATCGGTACCGGCAGTGCGCTTCCCGAGAAAGTGCTGACCAATGCCGACCTCGAAAAGATCGTCGATACGAGCGACGAGTGGATCCGCACGCGCACCGGCATCACCGAGCGCCACATCGCGGCGGATGGTGAAACCACCGGCGATCTCGCCTTCCTCGCCGCGCAGCGCGCGCTCGAGGCGGCCGGGGTCAAGGCGTCCGAGATCGACCTCATCGTGCTCGGCACCACCACGCCCGACATCATCTTCCCGTCCACCGCCTGCCTCGTGCAGCACCGGTTGGGCGCCAACGGTTGCGCGGCGTTCGACGTCAACGCGGCGTGCTCGGGCTTCGTGTACGCCCTGGGCGTGGCCAATGCCTTCATGCGCAGTGGCCAGTCGAAGAAGGCCCTGGTGATCGGTGCCGAAACGCTCACCCGCATGGTCGACTGGACCGAGCGCGAGACCTGCGTCCTGTTCGGCGACGGTGCCGGTGCCGTGGTGCTGGAGGCCTCGGACGAGCCGGGCATCTTCACCACCCGCATGCGCGCCGACGGTGGATTCAAGCACCTGCTGTTCAATCCGGTGGGCGTGTCCGCCGGGTTCACCGACGAGCCCAACCACGGCGTGCGCATCAACATGCTCGGGCGCGAGGTCTTCAAGGTCGCGGTGAAGACGCTGGATTCCCTGGTGGGCGAGACCCTCGAGGACGCCGGCATGAAGGAAGACGAGATCGACTGGCTGATCCCTCACCAGGCGAACCTGCGCATCATCGAAGCGACGGCCAAGCGCCTGAACATGTCGATGGACCGGGTCATCGTCACGGTGGACAAGCACGCCAACACGTCGTCGGGCTCCGTGCCGCTCGCGCTCGACTACGCGGTGCGCTCGGGCAAGGTCCAGCGTGGCCAGAACCTGCTGCTGGAAGCCTTCGGTGGCGGCTTCACCTGGGCCTCGGCGCTGCTGCGCTACTAGGCCGCCGGAATCGCCGACCGGGTCGGCTCCCACCAGGGCTTGCATCTGCCGGGGTGGAGGCTCTTGTGGGAGCCGACCTTGTCGGCGATGGGTGCTTGCCTCGACCTTGCCCGCTGCCGCGGGATCGCCGCTGAAGCGGCTCCCACCCTCGCCCTGCCGCCCCTGCGCCCCCAAGCGGCCCTCGCCAAACCGGCCCTCGTGCCCAGGGGCGGACATGCTCCACACGCCCGCGAATGGTGCATTGGCCCATGGGTTGCTGGCACCATGCGCGGTTTGAAGTACCGGAATCGCTTCGCATGACCTCATCCAGCGCATCGCTCGCCTTCGTTTTCCCCGGTCAGGGTTCGCAGTCCGTCGGCATGCTCGCCGACCTGGCCGCGGCGCACGGGGAAGTCCGCGCCACCTTCGAGGAAGCCTCGGCTGGCGCCGGCATCGATCTTTGGGATATCAGCCAGAACGGTCCCGAGGACATCCTCAACAGCACGGAAAACACGCAGCCGGCCCTGTTGGCCGCCAGCGTCGCCGTCTGGCGCGTATGGCGGAAGCTGGGTGGGACGGTGCCGGCCTACCTTTCCGGCCATAGCCTGGGCGAGTACAGCGCCCTGGTGGCCGCCGGCGCGCTTTCACTGGGGGATGCGGCCGGCCTGGTCGCCCAGCGCGGCCGCCTGATGCAGGCCGCGGTGCCGGCCGGCGTGGGTGCCATGGCAGCCATCCTCGGCGGCGACGACGCGCAGATCGCGCAGGTTTGCGAGGAAGTCGCCCAGGGCCAGGTCGTCGCCCCGGCGAACTACAACTCGCCCGGACAGCTGGTGATCGCCGGCCATGCCGAGGCGGTGGATCGCGCGCTCGCCCGCCTGGCCGAGCTCGGGGTGAAGAAGACGGTGAAGCTGGCCGTGTCCGTGCCCTCGCATTGCATGCTCATGCGCGATGCGGCCGACAAGCTCGGGGAAGCGATGGACGCGCTGGAGTGGCGCCTGCCTTCGATCCCGGTGGTCCAGAACGCCGATGCCCGGGTGCATGCCTCCCTCGAAGACATCCGTGGCGCACTGATGCGTCAGCTCTACCTGCCGGTGCGCTGGACCGAGTGCGTGCAGGCGCTGGCCGCCGCGGGAATCGTCCAGACGATGGAATGCGGCCCGGGTAAGGTCCTTTCCGGCCTCATCAAGCGCATCGACAAGTCGATCGATGGCAAGGCCATCGGCACCCCGGCCGACCTCGAGGCGGCGCTGTCCCCCGCGTCCGCCTGATCCCATTCAAGTACCACAGGACATTCCCATGAGCTCATCCCTGCAGGGTGAAATCGCCCTCGTCACCGGCGCCAGCCGCGGTATCGGCGCGGCGATCGCCGATCGCCTCGCCTCGCTCGGCGCCACCGTGTTCGGTACCGCCACCAGTGAAGCCGGTGCCAAGGCCATCGACGAGCGCCTCGCCGCGCACGGCGGCCATGGCCGCGTGCTCGACGTGACCGACGCCGGGGCGATCGAATCGCTCATCGACGGCATCGGCAAGGAAACCGGCGCCATCTCGATCCTGGTGAACAATGCCGGGATAACGCGCGACCAGCTCCTCATGCGCATGAAGGAGGAGGACTGGAGCGCCATCATCGAAACCAACCTCACTTCGGTCTTCCGCACGTCGAAAGCGGTGATGCGCGGGATGATGAAGGCGCGCAAGGGCAGGATCATCAGCATCGCCTCGGTGGTCGGCGTCACCGGCAACCCGGGGCAGGCGAACTACGCGGCCGCCAAGGCCGGCATCATCGCGTTCTCGAAATCGCTGGCCCGTGAGATCGGTTCCCGCGGAATCACCGTGAACGTGGTGGCGCCGGGCTTCATCGACACCGACATGACCCGCGCCCTGCCGGAAGAGCAGCGTACCGCGCTGCTTTCGGGCATCGCCCTGGGCCATCTGGGCGAAGCCAGCGATATCGCCGAGGCGGTGGCCTTCCTGGCCTCTCCGGCGGCCAAATACATCACCGGCGAGACGTTGCACGTCAACGGCGGCATGTACATGCCCTGATGGGCCAGGGCCGGCGGCAGTCGCCACCGGCCCGTTTTTGAGAGACAATCGTTATTTCGCGCCCGGCTAAGAAAAACCGGGCGTCACCCACGTGACGGCGGTGTGTTGGCGGGTTCTGTCCTTAGCCACTACAATGCCGCCGGATTTTTCCCTCGGGAGGTAAAGGCAACATGAGCACCATCGAAGAGCGCGTCAAGAAGATCGTCGTTGAACAGCTGGGCGTTAAGGAAGAAGAAGTCAGCCCGAACGCTTCGTTCGTGGACGATCTGGGCGCCGATTCGCTCGATACCGTTGAGCTCGTGATGGCTCTCGAAGAAGAGTTCGAATGCGAGATCCCGGACGAAGAAGCCGAAAAGATCACGACGGTCCAGCAGGCGGTCGATTACGTCAAGGCCCACGTCAAGGCCTGATCGAACGACTGGCTGTCGATCGGAGGCGTCGCCTCCCGTCGATCTCCGAGCGACACGGAAGCTGCGCCTCATGGCGCAGTTTTCGTTTGCGTCTAACGCAACCTGCGCCCGCGTATGGTTTGCGCGGAACACAGTGAAGGATGAGAACGCATGAGTAAACGACGTGTGGTAGTGACCGGTATGGGCATCGTCTCGCCGGTCGGCAACGATGTCGCCACCGCCTGGAAAAATGTCGTCGAAGGCAACAGCGGCATCGGCCCTGTGACCGCGTTCGACGCCAGTGCCTACACCACCCGCATCGCGGGTGAGGTCGAAGGTTTCGAAGCCGTCGACGCGTACTTCGCCGGCACCGATACGCCGGACGACGAACGGCGCGCCATCGCGAAGGACTTCAAGCGGATGGACCCGTTCATCCACTACGGCATCGTCGCCGGCACGCATGCGTTCCGTCAGTCGGGCCTCGTCGTGACCGACGAGAACGCCGGCCGCATCGGCGTCGCCGCGGGTGCCGGCATCGGTGGCCTGCATACCATCGAGGGCACGACCCTGGAGCTGGCGGAGAAGGGCCCGCGCAAGGTCTCGCCGTTCTATGTGCCGAGTTCGATCATCAACATGGTGGCCGGCAACCTGTCGATCTACCACGGCCTGAAGGGTCCGAACATCGCGCTGGTATCGGCATGCACCACGGCCGCGCACAACATCGGCATGGCGATGCGCCTGATCCAGTACGGCGATGCCGATGCGATGCTCGCGGGTGGTGCGGAATTCGCGACCACGCCGACGGCCATGGCCGGTTTCTGTTCGGCCAAGGCGATGTCCACGCGCAACGACGACCCGACGCACGCCAGCCGTCCGTGGGACGTCGGCCGTGACGGCTTCCTGCTGTCCAATGGCGCGGGCATGTTGATGCTCGAGGAATACGAGTTCGCCAAGGCGCGCGGCGCGAACATCCTCGCCGAACTCATCGGTTTCGGCATGAGCGGCGATGCTTACCACATCACCGCGCCAAGCGGCGACGGTGCCGAGCTGGCGATGCGCAACGCATTGCACGATGCGGGCATCCAGCCTTCCGACGTGCGGTACGTCAACGCGCATGGCACGTCCACGCCCGTGGGCGACCTGGGCGAAGCCAAGGCCATCCGCAACGTGTTCGGTGAACACGCCACGAAGAAGGGCCAGTTCGCGGTCAGCTCCACCAAGTCGGTCACCGGTCATCTGCTCGGTGCGGCCGGCGGCGTGGAAGCGATCTTCTGCATCCAGGCCCTGCGCGAGGGCATCATGCCGCCCACGATGAACCTCGTGGACATGGACCCGGAAGTCGCGGCGCTGGGCATGGACCTCGTGCCGAACAAGGCGGAGAAGGCGGACATCGAGGTGGCCATGTCGAACTCGTTCGGCTTTGGCGGCACCAACGGTACGCTCGTTTTCCGCCGCGTCTGACGCGTTGGCTTTCGTCACGCGAACCCTGGCCGGCCGGCGCGATCTGCTCGCGCCGGCCGCGTCACATCCGGAGCGCTACGTCGCGTTGCTGGCCAGCGCGGTTACCGGTACACCGCAGTCGCGTTTCGACATCCTCTTCGCCGCAGGCGGTGCTTCACTGACGTTGTCCGCCGATGGGCTCACCCGCGATGCGCGGGGTGCCATCGTGCCCGGCGATTTCCTCGATGCATTCGACAGCGCCTGGAAGGCGGATCGCAAGCCGCGCGTCGACGATGGGCTTCCGTTCCATGGCGGATGGGTGGTCTATCTCGCCTACGAACTGGCCGGCCAGATCGAGCCGAGCCTGCGCCTTCCACCGGCACGCGGGGCCGCTCCCGTCGCGTTCGCGCTACGTGTGCCGGCCGCCGTCATCGTCGACCATGTGGAGCAGCGCACGATCCTGCTTGCCGAAGAAGGCGCCGAAGACTGGCTGGATGTGCTCGCCGCCGACGTGGATGGCGTGCTTTCCGACATGCCGCTGCCGGTGCCACGGAGCGTGGAGGAGGACGAACCGTCGCGGTTCCTCGACGGCGTGCATCGTGTGCACGAACACCTGCGGGCAGGCGACGTCTTCCAGGTGAACCTTTCGCGCCGCTGGACGGCCAAGTTCGCCGAACCGCCGGCTCCGGCCCACTTGATGCAGGCACTGCGGCGCGCCAATCCCGCACCGTTCGCCGGTCTCTTGCAGCGGCCGGGCTGGGCCATCGTCAGTTCATCGCCGGAGCGGCTGGTGGAATCGCGTGACGGCATCCTGCAGACGCGCCCCATCGCCGGTACACGTCCCCGGTTGGCAGGTGACGACGACGCGGAGCGCATCCGCGAACTCACCACCCATCCGAAGGAGCGCGCCGAGCATGTGATGCTGATCGATCTCGAGCGCAACGATCTCGGGCGCGTCTGCGTGCCGGGCAGCGTGAGGGTCGATGAACTCATGGTGGTGGAGAGTTACGCGCACGTGCACCACATCGTGTCGAACGTCCGTGGCCGTGCACGCACGGGCGTGACGCCGGGGCAGGTGATCGCCGCGACCTTTCCGGGCGGCACCATCACCGGATGCCCCAAGGTGCGGTGCATGGAGATCATCGGCGCGATCGAGCGGGAGCCGCGCGGTGCCTACACCGGTGCGCTCGGCTATGTCGATGACAACGGTGACATGGACCTGAACATCCTCATCCGCACGCTGGCCGTCGAGGGCACGCAGGTGTCACTGCGCGCCGGTGCGGGCATCGTCGTCGATTCGGTGCCCGAGAAGGAACTCGACGAGACCCGGGCCAAGGCACGCGGCTTGCTGCGCGTGTTCGGCGTGGCATGAGCACGCGCACCTCCGTCGATTTCATCGACGCCGATCGTGTTTCCGTCACCGATCGTGGCTTCACCTATGGCGATGGACTGTTCGAAACGCTGCGTGTCGCGGGCGGGCGGGTTCCCTTGTGGCCGCGTCACGAGGCGCGCCTTCGCGAGGGCTGCGCCCGGTTGCGCATACCCTTGCCGGACATGGATGCGATCCTTGCCGAGGTGGGGCGGCTTTCCCGCGACCTTGCCGATGGTGCCGCCCGGGTAACCCTCTCGCGCGGTGAAGGCATGCGTGGCTACGCGCCACCCGCTTCGCCTCGTCCGACGCTGGTGGTGACGGTTGCGCCGCTGGCGCTGCAGGCGCCGCCCTATGACGACGGCATGGCCATTCGCTTGTGCGATACGCGGCTGGCCAGCCAGCCCTTGCTCGCCGGGATGAAGCACCTCAACCGGCTCGAGCAGGTCCTGGCGCGCGCGGAGTGGAACGATCCGGCGGTGGGCGAGGGATTGATGCTCGACATGGAAGGCAACGTCGTTTGCGCGACGGCCGCCAACCTGTTCGCCGTCTTCGCCGGCCAGATGGTCACGCCGCCGGTCGATTCCTGTGGCGTGGCGGGCGTGGCACGCGCGGAAATCCTGGCCGTGCGCGACGTGGCGCAGGCGCGGATGAACCCCGCTCGACTCCTCGAAGCCGACGAGGTCTTCCTCACCTCCGCCGTTCGCGGCATTCTCCCGGTTCGGGTTTTCGCGACCCGTTCGTGGCAGCCCGGTCCCGTCACCCGCGCCTTGCAGGCGCATTGGCGGGACATCGGCCTGCCGTTGCCTACAGGTTCGAAGGAATCCGATCGATGAAAGTGCGCGGCATCGCCCTCTGGCGAGTCATCCTGCTGGCGGTGCTGATAGCCATCATCGCCACGGGTTCCTGGCTGTGGTTCGACTGGGCTCGTTTCGCCCGTACCCCGCTGGCGGTTCCGGTGGCAGGGCAGAGCATCGACGTGGCGCGTGGGGCTTCGTTCAAGGACATCGTGCGCGACCTGCGCAATCGCAAGGCCAGCCGGGCGTCGCCGCTGTACTGGCGATTGCTTGCGATGCAGATGCATGCGTCCGGCCGCCTGCATGCGGGTGAATACGCATTGCGACAGGGCATGACGCCGCGCGACCTCATCGGCGACATGGCCAGCGGCAAGGTGATGCAACGCAACTTCACCATCGTCGACGGCTGGACTTTCGCCGACCTGCGCCGCGCGCTCGCCTCGGTGGACACGCTCACCCACGATACCGCGAGCACGGACGACGCCGGCATCATGAAGCAGCTGGGTGCCGAGGGTGACAACCCGGAAGGCCGTTTCCTCCCGGAGACCTACGCCTACGTCAAGGGTGATACCGATTCGAGCATCCTCAAGCGCGCGTACGTGGCGATGACGAAGACACTGGACGTGGCGTGGCCGGGCCGGGCGCAGGGCCTGCCCCTGGCCTCGCCCTACGAGGCCCTCATCCTCGCCTCGATCGTCGAGAAGGAGACGGGCAGGGCGGACGAGCGCCCGCGCATCGCCGGCGTGTTCGTCCGCCGCCTGCAACAGCGCATCCTGCTGCAGACCGACCCGACGGTGATCTACGGGATGGGTGCCGCGTATGCGGGAAACATCCACAAGAGCGACCTCACGACCGACACCCCCTACAATACGTATACGCGGGTGGGCCTGCCGCCCACGCCGATCGCCCTGCCGGGGCGTGCGGCGATCCAGGCGGCGCTGCATCCCGCCGAGGGCAAGGAGCTGTACTTCGTCGCCCGCGGCGACGGCAGCCACGTCTTCTCGTCCACCCTCGAAGAACACAACCGGGCCGTGGCCTGTTACCAACTGAAGCGATGCCAGTGACCCCTCCCATGCGCGGCCGGCTGATTACCCTTGAAGGCGGCGAAGGCGCCGGCAAGAGCACCTTGCTGCGCGGCCTCGAGGCGCACCTTCGCGAGCGCGGTGTCGACCTCGTGGTCACCCGTGAGCCCGGCGGCACGGTCGTCGGCGAGGCGGTGCGCGGTGTGGTGCTGGACGCCGCCAACAACGAACTCTGTGCCGAATCCGAGCTGCTGCTCATGTTCGCGTCGCGCGCCCAGCTGGTGCGCCAGGTGATCGATCCGGCGCTGGCCGCGGGCCGTTGGGTCCTGTGCGATCGCTTCACGGATGCGAGCTACGCGTACCAGGGCGGTGGCCGTGGCCAGCCGGTCGAGCGCATCGCCGAACTGGAACGCTGGGCCGCCCATGGCCTCAAGCCCGACGTGACCCTGCTGCTCGACCTGCCGGTGAGCACGGGCCGCGCGCGCGCCGCGGGGCGTGGCGAGGCGGACCGGATCGAGGTGGAAGGCGACGCCTTCTTCGAACGCGTGCGCGAGGCGTATCGCGAGCGGGCGTCTGCCGATCCGGCACGCTTCCGCGTACTGGACGCCAGCGCGGCGCCCGCCGACGTGCTCGACCAGGCCATCGCCGGCGTCGCCGGCCTCTTCGCGGAGGCCTCGTCGTGACGGCCCGTCCCTGGCACGCCGACGCATGGACGCGCTTGCAGGCGCGGCGCGAGCGTGACGCCCTGCCGCACGCGCTGTTGCTTGCCGGTCCGGCCGGCCTCGGCAAGCGCGATTTCCTCGCCGCCTTCGTCAACGGGCTGCTCTGCCAGCATCCTGCCGCCGGCGTGGCTTGCGGCACCTGCCGCGGCTGCCAGCTGCTCGCGGCCGGCACCCATCCCGATCTGATCACCCTGTCGTTCGGCCTGCGCAAGGATGGCGTCACCCGCAGCGAGATCGTGGTCGACCAGATCCGCGACCTGTCCCAGCGCCTGTCCATGGCGAGCCAGTTCGGTGGCTGGCAGGTCGTCACGATCGATCCCGCCGATGCGATGAACGCGGCCGCGGCCAATGCGCTGCTGAAGACACTGGAAGAGCCCACGCCCTCGACCCTGCTCGCCCTCGTGGCCGACGAGCCGGCGCGCCTGCCGGCGACGATCCGCAGCCGCTGCCAGAGGATCGACTTCCTGGTTCCTTCGCGTGAGGCCGCCCTCGACTGGCTGCGTGCCGAAGGCGTACAGGATGCCCCCGCCGCGCTCGAGGCGGCCGGCGGCAATCCGGGCATGGCCCGCGCCTGGGCCGCCGGTGGCGCCTTGAAGCAGCGCGGCGAGGTCCGTCACGACCTCAAGGCGCTCGCCGCGGGGCGGGGCGATGCCATGGAGGTCGTCAAGCGCTGGCAAGCGGCCGATCCCTCGCGCTATCTCTGGTTCGCCGCCCAGGCGGCTACCGATGAACTGCGCGCGCGTGCGTCCGGGAAGGCGGCGCCGCTGGACAGCCAGCTCGACGACGAGGCGCTCGACGGGTGGTATGGCAAGGCCAACCGCGCGCGGGACGCCTTGCGTGGGCCTTTGCGCGCCGACCTCATCCTCATCGAATTGCTCGCGGCGTGGCGTTGACGCGCTTTTATCGCGCGTTCGGTCTTAATCGGTCCGACGTTTCCCAGCCGTAAGGAGAGCCACGTGTCACGCCATCCGGTCATCGACGGCAGCACCCGCCTCCTGGTGGTCGCGCCGCACCCCGACGACGAATCCCTGGCGGCTGGCATGCTGATCCAGCGGACGCTGGCCGCGGGCGGCCGCGCCGACGTGTTGCTGCTGACCGACGGTGACGACAATCCCTGGCCCCAGCGCTGGATGGAACGGCGCCTCGTCATCGACGAGGCCGGCCGTGCCCGGTGGGGCGCCCGGCGCCGCGACGAGGTGGCATCGGCGCTGGGTCGCCTCGGCGTCGGTCCCGATCACCTGCACGCGCTGGGCTGGCACGACATGCGGGTGACCGAGGAACTGCGATCGCGCCACGCCACGGCGGTGGGCGCCATCCGCCGGGTGATGGAGCGGACGCGGCCCAATCTCGTCGTCATTCCCGACCTGGGCGATACCCATCCAGACCATGGCTCGGCGCATGTGCTCACAAGGCTTGCCCTGGCCGCCACCGGGTCGCGGGCCGACATACTCACCTACATGGTGCATGGCACGGAACGGTCCGCCCCGGAGGATCTACTGGTGCCTGATGCGGACCCCGCGCGGCAGGCCACGAAGATCGATGCCGTGCTCGAGCATGCCACCCAGATGGCCCTGAGTCGCAAGCGGATGCTTGCCGTGGCTTCGCGCCCGGAGCGTTTCGACCGCCCGCCGCCCGCGCCTGTCAGTGGGTCGCTGCGGTTGCCCTGGCGGCCGGGGCCTCTGGCCCGTACCCGCCTGCGCCTGGTGCTGGCCGACGGGGAGGGCGTGGTGACATGGCCCTGGCGCAAGGCGCCCCTGGAGCGGGTGGGCGATGGCTGGGTGTTGCCCCTGCGCGACGCTCCCGGCCCCGCCTTCGTCAAGCTGACCGCCGACCTTTCCACGCCCTGGATCTACGATCGCTACGGCTGGACGGGGCAGGACCCCGAGCCGTTCGGGCTTGTGGCCCGGCCCGCCGCCTAGCTAGGATGCCGCTCAGCCAAGGGGATTCCACGCCATGACCGCCACCAGTTCCTCGCCGCGCCAGGGCATTCTTTCCCTGAAGATCAAGGACGTGAATTCCCTGTACATCTCGTACATGCCCTATCTGAAGACGGGCGGCCTGTTCGCGCCCACCGCCCAGCGCTATAGCCTGGGCGACGAAGTGGCCCTGCTGGTCACCCTCATCGACGAGAACGAGCGGCTGTCGGTCGCCGGCCGGGTCGTGTGGATCACGCCGGTGGGCGCGCAGGGCAATCGCACGGCCGGCGTGGGCATCCAGTTCAACGAGTCGCCCGAGAGCGAGGCCGCGCGGCAGCGCATCGAGGGACTGCTGGCCGGCACTCTCGCCTCCGAGCGTCCTACCCAGACGATGTAACCCTGCGATTGCACCATCGCGATGCAGTTTTTCCCTCAGTAAGGCTTGTCGGAATACCTGCACGCACTGGTACAATAGATCGGTTCCCCAACGTGAGATTGTGGATATCCGGAGTCGTTGGCGCGCCCGCCGCGCCGGCACGGGTCGGTCCGTTTGGATCGATTCGAAAAAAGCTTCGGCGACACTAGCCGGACCGCTCGTCCCCGTCGACGGTCACTGATGCGCCCAGCGAGGCGCGGAGGTACGCAGCATCGTGCTTGCCCAATATTGGCCCGTTCTGTTGTTCATCGCCGTCGCCATCGGCCTTGGCAGCGTTCTTCTGGTGGTCGGCATGCTCGCCGGGCCGCGCCGTCCGGAATCGGAGAAGCTGTCGCCGTACGAGTGCGGCTTCGAGGCCTTCGAAGATGCGCGCATGAAGTTCGACGTGCGCTATTACCTCATCGCCATCCTCTTCATCATTTTCGACCTCGAAATCGCCTTCCTGTTTCCGTGGGCGGTGGTGTTCGACAAGATCGGCGCCATCGCGCTGATCGAGATGGCGCTGTTCCTCGCGCTGCTCGTGGTCGGTTTCGCTTACGTCTGGAAGAAGGGAGCGCTCGAATGGGAGTGATGACCAGCATCGACCGGGTGATGCACAACCCGGAACCGCTGAACCTCGTCGACGACATCCTCCGTCCGAACGGTGACGCGCCGGTCGTGAACCGTGGTTTCGGCGTCACCAGCATCGACGCGTTGATGAACTGGGCACGCACCGGCTCGATGTGGCCGATGACCTTCGGCCTGGCCTGCTGCGCCGTCGAGATGATGCACGCCGGTGCCGCGCGTCTCGACCTCGATCGCTACGGTGTCATCTTCCGTCCCAGCCCGCGCCAGTCCGACGTGATGATCGTCGCCGGCACGCTGGTCAACAAGATGGCCCCGGCGCTGCGCAAGGTCTACGACCAGATGCCCGACCCGAAGTGGGTCATCTCGATGGGCTCCTGCGCCAACGGCGGTGGCTATTACCACTATTCCTATTCGGTCGTGCGTGGCTGCGATCGCATCGTTCCGGTCGACATCTACGTGCCGGGTTGCCCGCCGACGGCCGAAGCGCTGATCCACGGCATCCTGCAGTTGCAGAAGAAGATCCGCCGCACCCACACGATCGCGCGTTAACAGGGCATCGCACATGAGCGTTACTAACGAGACCTCGCTGGTCGAACGGCTAGCCGCGCGCTTCGGCGACATGCTGGTGGTGAACGTCGAGCGCAACGAGGTCACCGCCGAGGTGGCCCCGCGCGACCTCATCTCCGTCGCCACGGCGCTGCGCGACGAGGCCGGATTCCGTTTCACCACCGTCATCGACGTCTGCGGCATCGACTATCTCGGCTACGGCCAGACCGAGTGGGATACCGACACCGCACAGGGCGAGAGTTTCTCGCGTGGCGTGGAAGGGCAGGCGGTCGGCCGTTTCACGTGGGACGAGCGCCCGCGTGCCGTCGAGCTGCCGCGCCGCTACGCCGCCGTGATCCACCTGTTGTCGATCGAACTCAACCAGCGCATCCGCCTGCGCGCGTTCTGCGAGGACGACGCCTTTCCGGTCGTGCCGTCGATCACGCCGGTGTGGCCGGGTGCGGACTGGTTCGAACGCGAGGCGTTCGACCTGTTCGGCATCATCTTCGATGGCCATCCCGATCTCCGCCGCATCCTCACCGACTACGGCTTCGTGGGCCATCCGTTCCGCAAGGACTTCCCGCTGATCGGCAATGTCGAGGTCCGCTACGACCCCGAGCAGAAGCGTGTCGTCTACGAACCGGTCTCGATCGAGCCGCGCGTGCTGGTGCCGCGCACGATCCGCAACGACGCCGACCTCGATCAGGCCAGGGCGGAATCCGCCGATCACTGGCGGGAGAACTAAGCCGTGGAAGAAATCCGCAACTACACGATGAACTTCGGTCCGCAGCATCCGGCCGCGCACGGTGTGCTGCGCCTGGTGCTGGAGATGGACGGCGAGACGATCGTCCGTGCCGATCCGCACATCGGCCTGCTGCACCGTGGCACCGAGAAACTGGCCGAATCCAAGCCGTTCAACCAGTCGATCGGCTACATGGACCGCCTCGACTACGTGTCGATGATGTGCAACGAGCACGCCTACGTGCGCGCCATCGAGGGCCTGCTGGGCATCGAGGCGCCGGTCCGCGCGCAGTACATCCGCACGATGTTCGACGAGATCACCCGCATCCTGAACCACCTGATGTGGGTCGGCTCCAACGCGCTCGATCTCGGCGCCATGGCCGTGTTCCTCTACGCGTTCCGCGAGCGCGAGGAGCTGATGGACGTCTACGAGGCGGTGTCGGGCGCGCGCATGCACGCCACGTACTATCGTCCCGGTGGCGTCTACCGCGACCTGCCCGAGCAGATGTCGAAGTACCGCGAGTCGCCGTGGCACAAGGGCAGCGACCTCAAACGCCTGAACGCCTGGCGCGAAGGCTCGATGCTCGACTACCTCACCGAGTTCACCAACGACTTCCCGGCCCGCGTCGACGAATACGAGTCGCTGCTGACCAACAACCGCATCTGGAAGCAGCGCACGGTGGGCATCGGCGTCATCCCGCCCGAGAAGGCCCAGGCCTGGGGCATGACCGGCGCGATGCTGCGTGGTTCCGGCATCGCGTGGGACCTGCGCAAGAAGCAGCCGTACGCCTCCTACGCGGAGATGGATTTCGACATCCCCGTGGGCGTCAATGGCGACTGCTACGACCGTTACCTGGTCCGCGTCGAGGAAATGCGCCAGTCCAACCGCATCATCAAGCAGTGCGTGGCATGGCTGAAGGCCAACCCGGGCCCGGTGATGACGCAGAACTACAAGGTCTCGCCGCCCAGTCGCGAAGAAATGAAAAGCGACATGGAAGCGCTCATCCACCACTTCAAGCTCTTCACCGAGGGCTATGGCGTGCCGGCGGGTGAGACCTATGCCGCGGTCGAGGCACCCAAGGGTGAATTCGGCTGCTACCTCGTGTCCGACGGTGCGAACAAGCCTTTCCGCGTGCACTTGCGCGCGCCGGGTTTCGCGCACCTGTCTTCCATGGACGCGATCGTGAGGGGCCACATGCTCGCCGACGTCGTCGCGATGATCGGCACCTACGATCTCGTCTTCGGCGAAGTCGACCGCTAAGTCGACGGAGTGAACTGAATCATGAAAGCCACCGGTCATTTCGAGCAGGTGAAGGACGTCGATCCTCTCGTCGTGCTCAACGATCACACCCGCGCCCATATCGATCATTGGGTGTCGAAGTTCCCGCCGGACCGCAAGCGTTCGGCGCTGATCCAGTCGCTGATGGGCGCGCAGGAGCAGAATCAGGGTTACCTCACGGACGAACTGATCACCGCGGTCGCGAAGTACCTCGACCTGCCGGCGATCTGGGCCTACGAAGTGGCGAGCTTCTACTCGATGTTCGAGACCTCGCCCGTCGGCCGCAACAACGTCGCCATCTGCACCAACATCTCCTGCTGGTTGAACGGCGCCGAAGGCCTCGTTCGCCATTGCGAGAAGAAGCTCGGCATCAAGACCGGCGAGAGCACGGCCGACGGCCGTATCTATCTCAAGCAGGAAGAGGAATGCCTGGCCGCATGCGCCGGCGCCCCGATGATGGTCGTCAACGGTCACTACCACGAGAAGCTGACGACCGAATCGGTCGACGCCATTCTCGACGGTCTGAAGTGAGGTAAGGGCAATGGCTAGCAGCACTGGTCCGGTCGGACCCGCACCGCAGGAACATCAGGTCGTCTACACGACCCTGCATTTCGAAAAGCCCTGGGCCCTCGAGAGCTACGAGAAGGTCGACGGCTACAAGGCATGGCGCAAGATCCTGGCCGAGAAGCCCGATCCGGCCGCGCTGATCGAAGAGATCAAGAAGAGCGCACTGCGCGGTCGCGGTGGCGCCGGCTTCCCCACGGGCCTGAAATGGTCGTTCATGCCGCGCACGGCTCCC
The DNA here is from genome assembly GCF_030812295.1 of Luteibacter jiangsuensis. Taxonomy (GTDB): domain Bacteria; phylum Pseudomonadota; class Gammaproteobacteria; order Xanthomonadales; family Rhodanobacteraceae; genus Luteibacter; species Luteibacter jiangsuensis_A. The sequence goes on along the minus strand of NZ_JAUSSK010000001.1, from coordinate 884,653 downwards.
GGCCAGAAGTACATCCTGTGCAACTCGGACGAATCCGAGCCGGGCACCTGCAAGGACCGTGACATCCTGCGCTTCAACCCGCACGCCGTCATCGAAGGCCTGGCGATCGCCTGCTACTGCACCGGTTCCACCGTCGCCTACAACTACCTGCGTGGCGAATTCCATCACGAGCCGTTCGAGCACATCGAAGAGGCACTGAAGGAAGCGTACGCGGCGGGCCTGCTCGGCAAGGACATCGCCGGCTCGGGCATCGACGTCGACATCTACAACGCCCTCGGCGCCGGCGCCTACATCTGCGGCGAAGAAACCGCGCTGATGGAGTCGCTGGAAGGCAAGAAGGGCCAGCCGCGTTTCAAGCCGCCGTTCCCGGCAGGTTTCGGCCTGTATGGCCGTCCGACCACGATCAACAACACCGAGACCTACGCTTCGGTGCCGGCGATCCTGCGCAATGGCGCGGAGTGGTTCCTCAACATAGGCAAGCCGAACAACGGCGGTCCGAAGATCTTCTCGGTTTCCGGCCACGTGGCCAACCCGGGCAATTTCGAGATCAAGCTCGGCACGCCGTTCGCCGACCTTTTGCAGATGGCCGGTGGCATCCGCGGCGGCAAGAAGCTGAAGGCCTGTATTCCTGGTGGCTCGTCGATGAAGGTGCTGCCGGCCGAGAAGATCATGGAATGCACCATGGACTACGACTCGCTGCAGAAGGCGGGATCGGGCCTGGGTTCGGGTGCCGTGATCGTGATGGACGAGACGACCTGCATGGTCCGCGCCTGCCATCGCATCTCGCGCTTCTACAAGGCCGAATCGTGCGGCCAGTGCACGCCGTGCCGCGAAGGCACCGGCTGGATGTACCGCGTGCTGACGCGCATCGTCGAAGGCAAGGGCACGCAGGACGACCTGCATCGCCTGAAGGCGGTCGCTGGCCAGATCGAAGGGCACACCATCTGCGCCTTCGGCGAAGCCGCCGCGTGGCCGGTGCAGGGTTTCCTGTACCACTTCTGGCACGAATTCGAATACTACGTGGAGCATGGCCGTTCGATCGTCGACGGTCCGGCTGACACGGTCACCACTGGAGTCGCTGCATGAGCGCGCAGCCCGTAGCCAATGCCGCGCCGGATCTCGTCAACATCGAGATCGACGGCGTTCCGGTGCAGGTAGCCAAGGGGTCGATGATCATCCAGGCGGCCGACGCCGTCGGTATCCCCATCCCGCGCTTCTGCTATCACCGCAAGCTCGCGATCGCCGCCAACTGCCGCATGTGCCTGGTGGAAATCGAGAAGATGCCGAAGCCGGCACCGGCCTGCGCCACGCCGGTGGGCGAGGGCATGAAGGTCTTCACGCGTTCGGACAAGGCGCTCAAGTCGCAGCGCAACGTGATGGAGTTCCTGCTCATCAACCATCCGCTCGACTGCCCGATCTGCGACCAGGGCGGCGAGTGCGAACTGCAGGATGTCTCGCTCGGTTACGGCCGTTCGGTGTCTCGCTTCAACGAGCGCAAGCGTACCGTGGCCGACGAGAACCTCGGCCCGCTGATCGCTACCGAGATGACCCGCTGCATCCAGTGCACGCGCTGCGTCCGCTTCACCAGCGAGATCGCCGGCACGTATGAACTCGGCGGCATGAGCCGTGGCGAGAACCTCGAGATCGGCACCTATATCGGCAAGACGATCGAGAGCGAGCTCTCGGGCAACATCATCGACGTCTGCCCGGTCGGCGCACTGACCAACAAGCCGTTCCAGTTCCAGGCGCGTGCCTGGGAACTGATCGCGCGCCCGTCCATCGGCTACCACGACGCCCTGGGCTCGAACCTGTGGATGCACACCCGCCGTGGCGAAGTGCTGCGCAACGTGCCGCGCGACAACGAGACGATCAACGAGTGCTGGCTCTCCGACCGTGACCGTTACAGCCACCAGGGCCTGTACGCCGCGGATCGCGTGAAGTCGCCGATGGTCAAGCGCAATGGCCAGTGGTCCGCCACCACGTGGGACGATGCGCTTTCCGTCGCACGCGAGTCGCTGAAGAGCGTCCCCGGTTCCGACCTCGGTGTGCTGGTGCACGGTGCCACCTCGAACGAGGAAGGCGAGCTGCTCGTCCGCCTCGCCCGCGGACTGGGCAGTGCCCATGTCGACCACCGCCTGCGCCAGCTCGACTTCGCCGACAACGCGTTCGCCAAGCCGTTCGCCTCGTCCATCGCCTCGTTCGAGAAGGTGAAGGCCGCGCTGCTGGTCGGTTCGGACCTGCGCCAGGAAGTGCCGCTGCTCAATCACCGCATCCGCCAGGCGGTGAAGAAGGGCGCGAAGGTGTACGCCGTCAATCCGGCCCACTTCAACTTCAACTATCCGCTCGCCGGCGAATCGGTCGCCGCGCCGCACGTCCTGGTGAACGAGCTGCTGCTGCTGGCCAAGGCGGCCAGCGAAGGTGGCGCCCATGTGCCGGAAGCGCTCGCCACGGCACTGAACGGCGTGGAGACCACCGACGCGCACCGCGACGCCTTCAAGGCGCTGTCCGACGAGGCCGTGGTGATCCTCGGCCATGCCGCCGCGACCCATCCGGAGGCATCCTGGCTGCGTGCGATCGCCCGTTTCATCGCGCAGGCCGCGGGTGCCGCGTTCAACGAGATCCCGCTCGCCGCCAACGCGATCGGTCTTTCCACGGTGGGCGTGCTGCCGACCGCCGGTGGACTCGACGCGCGCGCCATGCTCGTCCAGCCGCGCAAGGGCTACGTGCTGTACAACGTCGAGCCGCCGCACGATTTCGCCGATGGCGCGCTTGCCTTGCAGGCGATGCATTCGGCGCAGACCGTGGTGGCCTTCGCCGCCTACGCCAGCGATGCGCTCAAGGATTCGGCGGACGTGATCCTGCCGATCGGCCTCACGCCTGAAATCGATGCGAGCCTGGTCAACGTGGAAGGCAACACCCAGACGATGCCCGCCGGTGCCAAGGCGCCGGGTGACACCCGTCCGGGCTGGAAGGTCCTGCGCGCCCTCGGCGGCCTGCTCGGCCTGCCGGGCTTCGAGTTCGACGACCTGGCCGGCCTTCGCGACGGTCTCACGGAGCGCGCTTCGGAAGTCCGTCACCAGCTCGCGCCGCGCGCCTCGGGCGTGACCTTCTCGCGCCTGGCCACGACGCCGATCTACCGCGTGGACGCCGTGTTGCGCCGTGCGGGCGCGCTGAACGCGCATCCGCTGAACCGCCCGGCCGCCATCCGCATCAATGCGGACGAGGCCGGCAAGCTGGGTCTCGTCGATGGCGGAAACGCCCGCATCGGCGATGCCGTGCTGCCGGTGGCGATCGATGCCGCGGTGCCCGCCGGCGCCGCGTGGATCGAAGCTGCGCATTCCGAAACCGCCATGCTGCCTCCGTACGGCGCGGCCATCACTTTGAGCAAGGCATAAACCATGGGTCAGCAACTCTGGGACCACCTGTTGATGCCCGTGCTGTTCATCGTGGCGATCGTCCTGCCGCTGATTATCGCGGTGGCGATGTTCGTCTACTGGGAACGCAAGGTCATCGGTTGGATGCACGTGCGCATGGGGCCGAACAAGGTCGGTCCCCTCGGCCTGCTGCAGGCCTTCGCGGACGTCGTCAAGCTCCTGATCAAGGAAGTGATTCTTCCGACCAACGCGAACAAGTTCCTCTACTACCTGGCACCCATGCTGGCTCTCGTGCCCGCGCTGGCCGCCTGGGCGGTAGTGCCGTTCGGTCCGGAGACCGTGCTCGCCAACGTCAACGCCGGCGTGCTGTACTTGCTCGCGATGACTTCGATGGGCGTGTACGGCATCATCCTGGCCGGCTGGTCGTCGAACTCGCGCTACGCGATGCTCGGCGCCATGCGCGCGGCGGCGCAGGTCATCTCGTACGAACTGTCGATGGGCATGTCCATCGTCTGCGTACTGGTGCTGACCGGCAGCCTCAACCTCACGGCGATCGTCAACGGGCAGTCGGGTAACTTCTTCGACTGGTACTGGCTGCCGCTGCTTCCGGTGTTCGTCATCTACTTCGTCTCGGGCGTGGCTGAAACCAACCGCGCGCCGTTCGACGTCGCGGAAGGCGAATCGGAAATCGTCGCGGGCTTCCACGTCGAGTACTCCGGCTCCGCGTTCGCCATCTTCTTCCTGGCCGAGTACGCCAACATGATCCTGGTGAGCTTCCTCACCTCGATCCTGTTCATGGGCGGCTGGCTGTCACCGTTCCCCGAGTCGTGGGGCGTGATCGGCCACGGTGGCTTCCACTGGCTGTTCATCAAGGCCTTCATCTTCGCCTTCCTGTTCCTGTGGTTCCGCGCCAGCTTCCCGCGCTACCGCTACGACCAGATCATGCGGCTCGGCTGGAAGGTCTTCATCCCCATCACCATCGTCTGGGTCCTCGTCGCCGGCTGCATGAAGTATTTCGGCTGGGTCCACATCGGCACGGGAGCCTGAAAGCCATGACCCGCGTTACCCACTATTTCAAGAGCCTCCTGCTCATCGAGCTGTTCCAGGGCATGGCGCTGACCATGCGCTACATGTTCAAGCCGAAGTACACGATGCGCTACCCGATGGAGCACATCCCCAAGTCGAACCGTTTCCGCGGCCTGCACGCCTTGCGCCGTTACGCCAACGGTGAAGAGCGCTGCATCGCGTGCAAGCTGTGCGAGGCGGTGTGCCCGGCGCTGGCGATCACGATCGATTCTGCCCCGCGCGCGGAAGACGGCCAGCGCCGCACCACGCGCTACGACATCGACCTGTTCAAGTGCATCTTCTGCGGTTTCTGCGAAGAGAGCTGCCCGGTGGATTCGATCGTCGAGACGCACGTGCACGAGTACCACTTCGAGCATCGTGGCGAGAACGTGGTGACCAAGGGCCAGCTGCTGGCCATCGGTGACCGTTTCGAGCAGGACATCGCTGCCGCCCGCGCTCAGGACGCGGCTTACCGCTGAGCGCCGAAGAGACCTATGCGATGAATAACGATCTGCTCCAACTCATCTGTTTCTACTTCTTCGGTGCCGTGTCCGTCATCGGCGCGTTGATGGTCATCTCGGTGAAGAACTCGGTTCACGCCGTGCTCTCGCTGGTGCTGACCTTTTTCAGCATGGCCTGCGTCTGGCTGCTGGCCGAAGCGGAGTTCCTCGCCATCGCCCTTGTCGTGGTCTACGTCGGCGCGGTGATGGTGCTGTTCCTCTTCGTCGTCATGATGCTCGACATCAAGCAGGAGGCGGTCCGTGAGGGCTTCATCCGCTACCTGCCGGTGGGCATCATCGTGGCCCTGGTCATGCTGGTGGAGATGCTGGCGATGATCGGCGTGCGCGCCATGCACGCACACACCCTCGGCCCGAACCCGGCTGGTGACTCCAACGTGGCGTGGCTGGGCCAGGCGCTCTATACGGAGTTCCTGCTGCCGTTCGAGATCGCCGCGCTGATCCTCACCGTGGGTATCGTCGCCGCCGTGGCCCTGACCCTGCGTCAGCGCGCCGGTGTGCGCCATCAGACCGCCTCGCAGCAGGTTGCCGTCAACGCCGTCGATCGCGTCCGCGTGGTCAAGGTGGCCAGCGAACAGATGGCTTCCGTCAGCCCGGCCCCGGTTGTCGCGCCGCCGCAGGAGAACGCTCCGTGATCACGCTTTCCCATTACATCGTCCTCGGCGCGATCCTGTTCTGCATCGCCGTCGCCGGACTCTTCATCAACCGCAAGAACGTGATCGTGCTGCTCATGGCGATCGAGCTGATGCTCCTTGCGGTGAACACCAACTTCGTGGCCTTCTCGCGTTTCTTCGGCGATGTGGGTGGCCAGGTCTTCGTGTTCTTCATCCTCACCGTGGCCGCGGCGGAATCCGCCATCGGCCTGGCGATCCTGGTCCTGCTGTTCCGTAACCGCAGCACGATCAATGTCGCCGAAATCGACAGCATGAAGGGTTGATCCGATGAGTCTCTCGCTTTCAATCCTGCTGACGATCGCCCTCGCGCCGCTGGTGGGTTCGATCCTGGCCGGCCTGTTCGGCAAGGTGATCGGCCGGGCAGGGGCGCATACCGCCACGCTGCTCGGCGTGGCGATCGCCTGCGGCCTGTCGTTCTACGTGCTGTACCAGCTGGTCTGGGGCGGCGCGCAGAACTTCAACCAGGACATCTACACCTGGTTCCAGGTCGGCCAGTACCATGCTTCCGTAGGCTTCATGGTCGACCGCCTCACCGCCATGATGATGGTGGTGGTGACCTTCGTCTCGCTGCTGGTGCACCTCTACACCATCGGCTACATGGCGGACGATCCGGGCTACCAGCGCTTCTTCAGCTACATCTCCCTGTTCACCTTCTCGATGTTGATGCTCGTCATGAGCAACAACTTCATGCAGCTGTTCTTCGGCTGGGAAGCGGTGGGCCTGGTCTCGTACCTGCTGATCGGCTTCTGGTACAAGCGCCCGACGGCGATCTTCGCCAATCTCAAGGCCTTCCTGGTCAACCGCGTGGGCGACTTCGGTTTCCTGCTCGGCATCTCGGCGATCCTGTACTTCATGGGTACGCTGGATTACCAGACGGCCTTCGACCACGCTCCCGAGCTGGTCGGGAAGACCTTGCAGATCACGCAGAACCACGCGTGGGATGCCGCCACGGTGATCGGCATCCTCCTGTTCATCGGTGCGATGGGCAAGTCCGCCCAGGTGCCGCTGCACGTGTGGCTGCCGGATTCGATGGAAGGCCCCACGCCGATCTCGGCGCTGATCCACGCGGCCACCATGGTGACCGCGGGCATCTTCATGGTCGCCCGCATGTCGCCGCTGTTCGAACTGACCGATGCCGCGTTGTCGTTCATCCTGGTGATCGGTTCGACCACCGCGTTGTTCACCGGCCTGATCGGCATCGTGCAGAACGACATCAAGCGCGTGATCGCGTACTCGACGCTCTCGCAGCTGGGTTACATGACCGTGGCGCTGGGTGTGTCCGCGTATAGCGGCGCCGTGTTCCACCTGATGACGCACGCCTTCTTCAAGGCGCTGCTCTTCCTCGGTGCCGGCTCGGTCATCATCGGCATGCACCATGAGCAGGACATGCGCTACATGGGTGGCCTGCGCAAATACATGCCGGTGACCTGGATCACGATGTGGATCGGCTCGCTGGCCCTTGCCGGCACGCCGTTCTTCTCGGGCTTCTACTCGAAGGACGCGATCATCGAAGCCGTGGGCGAGTCGCATCGCTGGGGTGCCGGCTACGCGTACTTCTGCGTGCTGGCCGGCGTGTTCGTCACCTCGCTGTACAGCTTCCGCCTGCTCTACATGACCTTCCACGGCAAGGAGCGCTTCACGGTCGCGCATGGTCACGCCCATCACGGTGCGCATGCGTCGCATGACGATGCGCATGGCGATACGCACAAGGAAGACGTCCACCACGAGCCGGGCATCCTGGAACATGCGCCGCACGAGTCGCCGTGGGTCGTCACCGTGCCGCTCGTGCTGCTGGCCATCCCCTCGATCCTCATCGGCTTCTTCACCGTCGGCCCGATGCTGTTCGGCGACTGGTTCGGCAAGGCGATCCACGTGAACGAGGCGAACAACGTCCTCGGCGAACTCGCGCATGAATTCCATGGTGCGCTGAACATGGCGTTCCACGGGTTCACGGCCGCGCCGTTCTGGCTGGCTTTCGCGGGCTTCGCCGTCGCCACGTACGTCTACCTGTTCAACCCGTCCGTCGCCGACAAGGCGAAGAGCGCGCTGAAGCCGGTGTACGAGCTGCTCAACCACAAGTACTGGATCGATGAACTCTACTTCGCGGTGTTCGCGAAGGGTGGCGTGAAGCTGGGTGAAGGCCTGTCGAAGGTGGGCGACGCCGCCATCATCGACGGCGCCATCGTGAACGGCTCGGCCAGCCTCGTGCAGCGCATCGCCAGCGGCACCCGCCGCCTGCAATCCGGATTCCTCTTCCACTACGCGTTCGCCATGATCCTCGGTCTTATCCTGCTCCTCGGCGGGTACTGGCTGATCGGGCAATAAGGGAAACGAGCTCTATGTCGAATCACTTGCTCAGCCTGCTGATCTGGCTCCCGGTCGTCGGCGCCATCCCGGTGCTGTTGGCCGGCTCCGGTCGCCCAGGCCTCGCCCGCTGGATCTCGCTGCTGGTCGCGGTTGCCACCTTCGCCGCCAGCCTGGCACTCCTGCCTGCCTACGACGCCTCCACGGGTACCCTCCAGCTCGGCGAATCGATGAGCTGGATCCCGTCGCTGGGCATCAACTATTCGCTGGCGGTCGACGGTATCTCCGTCGCCCTGATCATCCTTACCACGTTCGTGCAGATCCTCGTGATCGTGGGCGCATGGGAGGTCATCCAGAACAAGCCGCACCAGTACATGGCGGCGATGCTGATCCTCGAAGGCATGATGATCGGCGTGTTCTGCGCCACGGACGCGTTGCTGTTCTACGTGTTCTTCGAGGCGATGCTGATCCCGATGTTCGTTCTCATCGGTATCTGGGGCGGTCCGCGTCGCGTCTATGCCACGCTGAAGTTCTTCATCTACACGTTCTTCGGCTCGATCTTCATGTTGATCGGCCTGATCTACCTGTATCACAAGACCGGCGGCAGCTTCGCCATCGCCGACATGGCCAACGTCCACCTGACGATGACCGAGCAGAGTTGGCTGTTCTTCGCCTTCCTGCTGGGCTTCGCGATCAAGGTGCCGATGGTGCCGGTGCACACCTGGTTGCCGGATGCCCACGTGGAAGCGCCCACCGGCGGTTCGGTGGTGCTGGCGGCGGTGATGCTGAAGATCGGCGGCTACGGCTTCCTCCGTTTCAGCCTGCCGATCACGCCGGACGCCTCGCATCATTTCGCCTGGCTGGTCATCGTGCTCAGCCTCATCGCGGTCTGCTATATCGGCTACGTGGCGTTGGTCCAGCAGGACATGAAGAAGCTGGTGGCGTACTCGTCCATCGCGCACATGGGCTTCGTCACCCTGGGTATCTTCATCGCCTTCCTGCTGGTTCGCGAGACGAACAACCCCGAGGCCGCGCGCCTGGGCATGCAGGGCGCGATGGTGCAGATGATCTCGCACGGCTTCATCTCCGGTGCGATGTTCAGCTGCATCGGCGTGCTCTACGACCGCATGCACACGCGCCAGATCAAGGATTACGGCGGTGTCATCAACGTGATGCCGATCTTCGCCCCGTTCTACGTCCTGTTCGCCATGGCCAACAGCGGCCTGCCGGGCACCAGCGGTTTCGTCGGCGAGTTCATGGTCATCCTGGCTTCGTTCAGCGCCAATCCCTGGATCGCATTGTTCGCCGCATTCACCCTGATCATCGGCGCCGCGTACACGCTGTGGATGGTCAAGCGCGTGCTCTGGGGCGATGTCACGAACAAGCACGTCGCGGAACTGACGGACGTCAACGGTCGCGAGATCTTCATGCTGAGCGCGTTCGCCGCCGGTGTGCTGATCCTCGGCATCTGGCCGGAGCCGCTGGTCCACCTGATGGATGCCTCGGTCGCTCGTATCGTCGAGCAACTGGCCATCACCAAAGTCTGAGCGGGAACTATCCATGCCGAGTATCAACGACATCCTGATCCTGCTTCCCGAGGTCTACCTCGTGGTCGCGGCTTGCGTGCTGCTCCTTCTGGACGCGTACCTCAAGCCGGGCCAGAAGGGCGCGGTCCATTGGCTTTCCATCCTGGTCATGCTGATCGGTGCCTATCTCGTCGTCAGCGGCCAGCCCGCGACGCCCGTCACCGCCTTCAGCGGCATGTTCGTCCGCGACGGCGTGGCCGAGGTCCTCAAGCTGTTCTCGCTGCTGATCACCGCGGTGATCTTCGTCTATGCGCGTCCTTACCTGAAGGAAAGGGCGATTCCGTTCGGCGAGTTCTATACGCTGACGATCTTCGCCACGGTCGGCATCATGTTCCTGGTGTCCGCCGGTAGCCTGGTCACCGTCTACCTCGGCCTCGAGCTGCTGACGCTGTCGTCGTACGCGCTGGTGGCGTTGAACCGCGATTCGCCGCTTTCCTCGGAAGCGGCGATCAAGTACTTCGTCCTGGGCGCACTGGCCTCGGGCATGCTGCTGTACGGCATGTCGATGGTCTATGGCGCCACGCACAGCCTCGACCTGCATACGATCCACGCGGCCATCGTCGGCACCGAATGGAAGACCCTGCTGCTGTTCGGCCTGGTCTTCATGATTGTCGGCATCGGTTTCAAGCTGGGCGCCGCTCCGTTCCACATGTGGATCCCGGACGTCTACCAGGGCTCGCCGACGGCCGTGACCGTCTTCATCGGTTCGGCGCAGAAGCTGGCCGCGTTCGGCATGGCCTACCGCCTGCTGTCCACCGGCATGGGCGACGCCGCCGGTGGGGCGACCGGTCTCGCCCCGCAGTGGCAGCTGATGCTCGCCGTGCTCGCGGTGCTTTCGCTGGCGATCGGTAACCTCGTCGCCATCGTGCAGACCAACCTCAAGCGCCTGCTGGCCTATTCGACCATCTCGCACATGGGCTACCTGCTGCTCGGCTTGGTGAACGCGGGTCCGGAAGGCTATTCCGCCTCGATGTTCTATGCGGTGAGCTACGCGCTGACCAGCGCCGCGGCCTTCGGCATGATCCTCGTGCTGTCGCGCTCGGGTTTCGAGTGCGAGGAGATCGACGATCTGCGCGGCCTCAACCAGCGCTCGCCGTGGTTCGCCTTCCTCATGCTGCTGGTGATGTTCTCGCTGGCGGGCGTGCCGCCCTTGTTCGGCTTCTTCGGCAAGCTGCTGGTGCTGAAGGCGGCCGTCGACGCGGGCATGCTCTGGCTCGCCCTGGTTGGCGCGGTCTTCGCGATCATCGGCCTGTACTACTACCTGCGCGTGGTGAAGGTCATGTACTTCGACCAGCCGGCCGAAGGCACCGATGTCCGCGCAACGGCCGATGCACCCGCACGCTGGGTCCTGTCGATCAACGCGCTTGCGCTGCTGGTCCTCGGCTTCACGTGGGCACCGCTGCTGGCGTGGTGCCAGCGGGCCTTCGCGAGCTAAGCCGCGGGGCAGGGAACGATCGAAGGGCGCCGGTGATCCGGCGCCCTTTCTGTTTGTGAGAGCCGGATTATGGGGCCTGCCTTGCAGGCTGTCGTGGGAGCCGACCTTGTCGGCGATGGGTGCTTGCCCCAAGCTGGCCCGCTGCCGCGGGATCGCCGACAAGGTCGGCTCCCACCAGAGCTTTCCGTCGGGGCTTCGCAGGTGCCGGTCTTGGCGCGGCGAAGACCTTTTTCACACGAACGTAAGAAAAGGGCTTGCAAGAATCCGGCCACATCCATATACTTGCTGACTCTGATGCGGGGTGGAGCAGTCTGGCAGCTCGTCGGGCTCATAACCCGAAGGTCGTAGGTTCGAATCCTACCCCCGCTACCAGTTTTCTAAAGGCGCGAACTCCGGTTCGCGCCTTTTTCTTTTGTGCGGTTCGTCTAGGTATTCCGACACTTATCCCCCTGACTTTTCGCGATTACGTTTCACAGCACGTCACCAAAAGGAGAAAGGCATGAGAGCGATAGGAAATGTGTTGTGGTTCGTGATGGGCGGGTTCGTCATGGGCCTGGGGTGGTGGTTGGCGGGCCTTCTCTGTTTCCTGACGATCGTCGGTATTCCGTGGGGTCGCGCTTGCTTCGTGATCGGCCAGTTCGCCTTCCTTCCCTTCGGCCGTGAAGCGATCAGTCGCCGTGAGCTCTCGGGCCGTGACGACATCGGTACGAGTGGCCTCGGGACGATCGGCAATATCGTCTGGTTCGTCTTCGCGGGCATCTGGCTCGCCATCGGCCATGTGTGCTCGGCGATCGCCTGCTTCGTGACGATCATCGGCATTCCCTTCGGTATCCAGCACCTCAAGCTGGCGGGCATCGCGCTCGCGCCGATCGGCAAGACCATCGTCAGCAAGGAAGTGGCGGAAGCCTCGCGCCGGATGGGTGCCGAAGCGGTGGTACTCAAGGCCCGCGGAGCGATCTGAGTCAGCCGGGTTCGAGGGCTTCGTTAGCCGATACGTGGCGGTTACGCCCGGAGCTCTTCGCGACATACAGAGCCTGGTCCGCTTCGCGTACCAGGCTCTGCACATCCGGCGGCAGCCCTGTCGCCACCCCGATGCTGACCGTCACCCGGCCGTCGATGCCATGCGTGTGTTCGAGTTGGGCATCGTAGATGGCGCGATTCATTCGGCGTGCGACGACCTGCGCTCCGAGCCGGTCGGCACCTGGCAGCAGGGCGACGAATTCCTCGCCGCCGTAACGGGCGATGAAATCCGTTGGACGCCGTAGCGTTCCGGCGAGCAGGCGCGCCACGGCGCTCAGCGCCACATCCCCCGCCGGATGACCACGCGTGTCGTTGAAGGTCTTGAATAGATCCACGTCGATCATCAACGCGCTGAGTGGCTTGCCTTCCCGTGCGGCTTCCTTCGTGCGCTCGGCCAAGGCCTGGTCGAAGGCGCGACGGTTGGGAATACCGGTCAGTTCGTCCAGCAGCGATACGCGTTCCACCGCTGCCAGGGCTTCGGACAACATGTCGCGCGTGCGCGCGAACCAGAACTGTGTCTGCGTCACGCGAACGACGTAGGCAAGCATCGCCAACGCAAGCACGACGCGGCCGAATGTCCGCTGGGTCTCGCTGATGCCGAGGCTCAGCGCGAAGATCGCCGCGAGCAGCAGGCCCGGAGCGAGACTGACCGACAACTGGCGCGCCCAGCGGTGTCGTGTCGGTTCGAAGGGGCGGCGGTGGCGCTGAGCATGCAACAGGCAGATGAGTGCCACGAAAGGTACGGTGGGCAACACGTCCGCCAGTTGCTGGAAGATGGGAAGGTTGGGATGGAGTTCGTCGTGGTTGTGGATGCCGGCGGCGATCGCATAGAGACCCAGAAAGGTCGCGGTCAGCCTGAAGAACCGGTGCTCCCGTTCCTCCGTGGCGGTCAGGCTGCGAATGACGAAGGTAAGAAACAGGAAGACGTTCTCCACGTCGAAGGCGACGACGACCCAGACCATGTCCTCGTTCTTGAGGAAGCCGTTCGCGTCGCGCAGGTCACGCACACCCAGATAGCAGAGGATGACCAGCAGGATGAGCAACGAGCCGTCGACGATCCGCCGTGAGAGCATCGAAGGTTCGTCGCGGGTCGAGACGGCGGCATAGAGTAAGGGCACGCCGTAACTGACGAACAGTACGTACGTGGATATCAGGTTTTCCTCGGCTCCCGAGCGGGCGATGGCGTAGGCCATGCCCGCGAACCAGCAGGCCAGGCCCAGGGCCAGGCAAACCATGGTTCGACGCTCATAGGTGGGAACACGCAGGCAGGCGAGTGCCGCCAGGCATGCCGCGCCCGATGCGAACAGCATGAGGTAGTAGGCCAGCTCCGGCAGTTCGCGTCCGGCGAGTGGCGGGGCGACGACCTGCGCGACAGGCAGGGCCAGGCAGGCCACCGCATAACCAAGGTAACGCCTCGTCGTCCCCATGCCGCGCTCCCTCCCCCGAAAGCCATGCGTGCCGTGATCATCCTGCCATGCTTGAAGTGCGGTCGCTATGTCATTCCGGTCATTTTACGGTGCCGCCGAACACGGGATCCTTCAGCCCGCCGACGGCATGAGTACCGCCATCCTGCATCTCGAGCACGACGATGTCGTTGCTTCCTTCATGCAACCAGGCAGCGGGCACGTACAGCGTTTCTTGCGGCCCGATATCCCAGAAGCGCCCGAGGTGATGTCCGTTCACCCAGGCATTGCCCTTGTTCCAGCCGCGCATGTCGAGGAAGGTGCCCGCGACCTTGCTTACGTTGAAGCTGCCATGCCAGAACGCGGGGCCCTGCGACGGCGCGCCCGCCTTGAACGTCAGGCCCGAGAGATCGTCGAGGGGCAGGGGATAGACGGTCCAGTTCGTGAGGTCGTTCCCGGCCACCTGCACCGACAAGGTGATGCCCTTGTTGTCCTCTTCCATCCCGTTGCCGATGTTGATCCGGCCCATGTTCTCCACGACGAGGTCGAGGGTATCGCCTGTCTTCAGGTCCACGGGCAACTCGTGCTCGAGCTTGCGCCGGTCGAGCGTGCCGGCGGGGCGGCCATCGATGAGGACCGTGGCGTAGTCGTGCACGTCGTTGACGTCGAGCTTGCCCTTGGCGTCGGCGTCGAGCTTCTTGCGATAGACGATCAGGCCATAATCCTGGCCATAGGTTTCCATGCCATGCGGGGTCAGGCTCGTTTGCGCCTTCGACAGCATGGGCAGGGCGTCGAGCAGGGCGACCGATTCGCGCAACTCGAAGCGGGGGATGGCGATGGTCGGCGACGACGCAGGCACCTTCGGCAATGACTCGCCCTTGGGCAGGTGGGCGGCGATGACCTTGCGCAGCGCCTGGTATTTCGGCGTGATCCGGCCGGCTTCGTCGATGGGCGAATCGTAGTCGTAGCTGGTGGTGACGGGCAGGTACTTGCCGTCCTCGTTGTTCGCGCCGTTCATCCAGCCGAAGTTCGTGCCGCCGTCGACCATGTAGAGGTTGAACGAGATGCCATGATCGAGCATCCAGCCGACGGCACCGGCCACTTCGTCGGCCGTGCGCGTGTTGTGCGGCTCGCTCCAGCGGTCGTACCAGCCGCTCCAGTACTCGCCGGCCATCCTGGGCATGCCGTGCATGAGGGGCTCCGAACGATGGAACGCACGTTCCGTTTTCGCCGCGTCGCCGGTGAAATTGATCACCGACAGCATTCCGGGCAACGTGCCCCGCGCCATCCAGGTGGGGCCCGGGCCATTCGACATGAACAACGGCAGGTCGAAACCGGCTTCGACCATCTGCCGGCGGATCGCTTCCATGTAGTCGCGATCGTTACCGACGTAACCGTATTCGTTCTCCACCTGCATCATCAGGATCGGTCCGCCGCGGGTGCTCATCAGTGGCGCGAGTTCCTGCCCGAGGCGCTTGAACCATGCCGCGCTCGCCTGCAGGAAGCGCGGGTCCAGGGAGCGGACACGAAGCCCCGGCGTGCGTAGCAGCCAGGCGGGGAATCCGCCGAATTCCCACTCCGCGCATACGAAGGGCCCGGGGCGCACGATCACGTTGAGCCCTTCTTCCTGCGCGGTACGCACGAAGGCGGCGATGTCGTGGTCGCCGCTGAAATCGAACTTGCCCGGCTCCGGTTCGCTCGCATTCCAGAACGCATAGGTGGTGATGGTGTTGAGGCCCATCGCCCGCGCCTTGCGCAGACGGTCGCGCCAGTCGGCGCGGGGAATGCGTGGATAGTGCATCTCGCCCGAGCGGATGACGTAGGGCTTGCCGTCGAGCAGGAAGTGGTCGCCCTCGATGGCGAAATGCGGAGGCGTGGCGGCCAGGGCGGAGGAGGACAGGGCCGCCGAAGCGACGAGGCAGGTCGAGAGGAACAGGCTCAGACGCTTCACGGATGGGTTCCATCGTGGGAATCGCCCGACGTTACACAGCACGTCGTTCCTGCCGCAAGGGACCGGATCACATTCCCGGCGGAGCATTGCGCAAGATCCGTCATGCGCGCGGTCTCGCGGGACGTTAGCCTCTACCCATGAACGATGCATCGCAACAGCGCTTCCGCCGGGTCCTCGACCATATCGACAACCATCTCGACAGCGACCTCGCGCTGGAGACGCTGGCGGAACTGGCGGCGTATTCGCGCTTCCATTTCCACCGCCGCTTCACCGCGCTGGCCGGCATGACCGTACACCGTTACGTGCAGCTCTCGCGGTTCAAGCGTGCGGCGTGGCAGGCCGCCTTCCGGCCGGGGGTGTCGCTGACACGAGTGGCCCTCGATGCCGGCTACGAAAGCCCCGAAGCCTTTTCGCGCGCGTTCCGGCAAAGGCTGGGGCAATCGCCTTCGGCATTCCGCGAAGTGCCTGATTGGAGCGTCTGGGCGAAAGCCTGGCGCGAACTCGACGAGGTAAGGAGGTTTCACATGCCGGCGGAGTACACCGTGGACGACGTGCGCATCATCGATTTCCCCAACACACACGTGGCCTGCCTGTCGCACAGGGGGCCGCCGGAACGCATCGGCGGATCCATCCGGCGGTTCATCGATTGGCGGCGCGCCCACGGCTTGACGCCAGCGAAGAGCGCGACGTGGAACATCCTCCACGACGATCCGGAAACGACGCCGCCGGATATCTTCCGCCTCGACATCTGTACCTCCTGCGACACCGTCGTCCCGAACGATGCCGGCGTGGTCGCGGCGCGCATCGAGGGTGGCCGTTGCGCCGTCCTGCGTCATGAAGGTTCCGACGCGCTGCTTGGCGATGCGATCCGTTTCCTCTATGGCGAGTGGTTGTCGGGAAGCGGCGAGGAGCCGCGCGACGCACCGTTGTTCCTGCGCCGTGTGGCCTTCTTTCCCGACGTACCGGAGCATGAAGCGGTCACGGACATCTTCCTTCCGCTCACCGCGCGGGCGTGATGTCCGCCCACCGTCCGGAATTCTCATGATTCTCTTCGGACGATGTGCGACCGTGTGAACCCATGGGTTCAACGGAGAAAATGATGATGGGTACCAGGGACGGCGAGGAACGGGTGAAGGCGTTTTGCCTCGATGTGGCACGTGCGGCACCCATGGAGCGGATAGACCGGGTACGTCGAGGTATCGCACCGGTATGGGTGAGCCGCCTGGCCAGGGCCATGCGTATCGCTGACGAACATCTCGTGCTCTATCTCGGTCTCGACCGCCGGGCGATGGCAAGGCGGTTGGCCGGGGGCGAGCGCCTTGCCCCGCACGACTCCGAAGCGATCGTCGCGACGGCGAAACTTCTTGGCGATACCTTCCTGGCGCTGGCCGCGGGTGGACAGGTCGTGCAGGAAGTCCACATAGCCAGGCAGCTGGGCATGTGGTTGCGCACGCCCACGCCGGATCTCGACCACCGTGCACCCATCCAGTACCTCGACGTGACGGAGGGGCGTGAACTGGTCGCGCGCATGTGGATCGACCGCTACACCTCCGCCGATGTCCGCAGGTTGGCCGGACAGGCTGCCTGACGATCTTCACGCAATAACTTGCGACCCCACCCGGCCCGATGCGCCGTGCGCGGGTGCCGGCACCGATGTGCCGTCGGGTCATTCCGCAGCCGATTTTTGTGGGTCACGTCACGGAGGGTCCTTTCGGACGTGTCCGCCGGGTCGTGGGGAAAGCCTGGCGAAAGCTCCTCTGCTCATTGCTCGTCCGCGCAGGGGGAGCAAGAGGCGGGACGGTGGGGGAATTCGTGATTTCCTGCGATGAACGCAGCAGGAGTCCGTCGGACCGGCGGGGAAGGTGCCGCTTAGCCATAACGCCAGCAGTGTCAGGGCTTCCGCCTTGGCGGAAGCAATCTACGGGCTAATGGAAGGATCAATCATGAAGATCGATGCATTTGCTTCAGGGATCATGCGTAAGACGGTACTGACGATGGCGATCGCGCTGGCGATGCCGTCCCTTTCCGCGCATGCGGAGGACGCGTGGGTATCCACGCATACGAGGGCGGCGATGCTGCCCGTGGCGGCGACGCAGGCGGCCGCCACCGGTTACGCACTCAACATGACCGGCTCCCCACATATCGACGGCACGACGGTGACGGCGATGGCGGCGGACCAGCCGCTGCACGTTACCGTCAGCCTCAAGCTGCGCAATCCCGACCAGTTGCAGGCTTTCCTGGCCGGCGTCACCACGCCGGGCAATCCGCTGTATGGCAAGTTCCTCACGCCGGAACAGTTCAAGGCGCGTTTCGCGCCGACCCAGGCACAGGTCGACGCGGTCGTCGCGCACCTGCAACAGGCCGGCTTCACGAATATCGACGTGGCGCCCAACAACCTGCTGGTGTCCGCCGATGGCACCGCGGGTACGGCGACCAATGGTTTCCACACGTCGATCAAGCGCTTCAACGCGAATGGTCGCGAATTCTTCGCCAACGACACCCCCGCACTGGTTCCCGCGGCGCTCGGCGATTCCGTCGATGCCGTGCTGGGCCTGCAGAACGTGTCGGTGAAACACACGCTGCACCACGTGTACAAGCCCGAGAACGTGACCGTGCCCGGGCCGGCGTCGAGCACGCTGGCCACCGCGGCCGTCACTTCGCACCAGCCGCAGGACTTCGCCGCCATCTACGGTGGTTCCAGCGTGCCGGCGGCGACCAACACGGCCGTGGGCATCATTACCTGGGGTTCGATCACGCAGACTGTGGCCGATCTCAACAGCTTCACGTCCAGCGCCGGTCTCGCCACGGTGAACTCGACCATCACGAAGGTCGGCAGTGGCACGTTCGCCAACGATCCCGACTCCAATGGCGAATGGTCGCTCGACAGCCAGGACATCGTCGGCATCGCCGGCGGCGTCAAGCAGCTGATCTTCTACACCTCGGCGAACGGCGACTCGAGTTCCAGTGGCATCACGAATGCGGGTATCACCGCGACGTTCAATCGTGCCGTGACCGACAATATCGCGAAGCTGATCAACGTCTCGCTCGGGGAAGACGAAACGGCGGCGGAGCAATCGGGCACGCAGGCCGCCGACGACGCCATCTTCCAGCAGGCCGTGGCCCAGGGGCAGACATTCTCCGTCGCGGCCGGCGATGCCGGTGTGTACCAATGGTCGTCCGATCCCTTGTCCGGTTCCCCCGGCTACGTGGCCAATTCCGCGGGCACGGTGAAGATCGACCTCACCCATTACTCGGTGAGCGAGCCGGCCAGTTCGCCCTATGTGATCCAGGTGGGCGGCACGCAGCTGTCGACCAGCGGCACCACATGGAGTGGCGAAACGGTGTGGAACGAAGGACTGTCGGCCATCGCACCGAGCCAGGGCGACAACAACGAGCGCCTGTGGGCCACCGGCGGCGGCACCAGCCTGTTCGAGACGGCGCCGTCGTGGCAGTCCTCGGTCACCAGTTCGACCAAGCGTGTCGGCCCCGACGTGTCGTTCGACGCCGCCTCGTCCTCCGGTGCGTTGATCGTCGTGAACGGCACGACGGAGCAGGTGGGTGGCACGAGCCTCGCCTCGCCCCTGTTCGTGGGTGCGTTCGCGCGCATCGAATCGGTGGCGAACAACGCCATCGGCTTCCCGGCCTCGAAGTTCTACCAGGCCTTCCCGACGCAGACCTCGTTGTTGCACGATGTGACCTCGGGCAATAACGGGTACCAGAGCCATGGCTATACCGCGGCCACCGGCTTCGACGAGGCGACCGGCTTCGGCAGCTTCGACATCGGCAAGCTCAACACCTATGCCCAGGCGAACTGGGTAAGCGGTGGCGGCACGACGCCGCCGCCCAGCAATGTGTTGCAGAACGGCGTGGCGGTGACGGGGCTGGCGGCGGCACAGAACGGCAAGGTCAACTACACGGTGGCCATTCCCTCAGGCGCGACCAATCTGAAGATCGCCATCTCGGGCGGCACGGGCGATGCCGATCTGTACGTGAAGTTCGGCGCGGCACCTACCACGTCGAGCTACGACTGCCGTCCGTACATCACGGGCAACACGGAAAGCTGCTCGTTCTCCTCGCCGCAAACCGGCACCTACTACGTGATGCTCAACGGCTATACCGCGTTCTCGGGCGTGACGTTGAAGGCGACGTGGACGAACTGATCGGCGTGTAGGCAACACCGCAAGAAGGGCGCCCGCTTGAAAGAGCGGGCGTTTTTTTGCCAGCATGGCGTGAAATGTCCGGTCTGCGTCCGTGCGTGGCCTGTCGGGCTGGTTCGGCGAAGCGGAAACTGGCGTCTCTTCCCGGAGGAAAACCGCCATGTCCCTTGCCGATACCGCCTTGATCGTCATCGACGCGCAGGAGTCCTTTCGCCATCGTCCCTACTGGCGCGATGACGACGTGGCTGCTTATATTGGCAGGCAGCAGGCCCTGGTCGATGGGGCGAAGCGGAGCGGGATTCCTGTCGTGCAGATTTTCCATGTGGAAGAAAGCGGGGTGTTTTCCGAAGCGTCGGGTTTCGTGACCACCCTGGCGCCGCTTCGCATCGACGCCGACGCCACGTTCCGCAAGCGCCGCCATAGCGCGCTGGTGGGTTCGGGTCTCGATGTCTGGTTGACGACGCACGGTATCCGGCGCCTGATCGTTTCCGGCGTGCGCACCGAACAGTGTTGCGAGACCACCACGCGCCACGCCTCCGACCTCGGTTATGACGTCGACTACGTGGGTGAAGCGACGCTCACGTTTCCGATGGTCGACGTGGAGGGGCGCGAGTGGAGCGCGGCGGAAATCCGGGCTCGTACGGAATTGGTGCTTGCCGGCCGTTTCGCGCGGATCGCCACGGTCGAGGAGGCGCTGGCGGGGATGCCGCACGCGGTCACCTGATGCCAAGACCCTCGCCGCGCCAGATACCGGTCTACGTGGTGGTCCCGCCGCGTGTTCTGCTGCTGGATGTCGCGGGACCGATCGAGGTATTGCGCAGGGCGAACCTGGAACAGGAAACCGTTCGCTTCGATGTCACCTATGTCGGAACCATGCGCACGGTCGGCAGTTCGGTCGGCCTGGACGTCACAGGCATCGGGGCCTTGCCTGCCCGTATCACGGAAGGAGCCATCGTCGTGGTTCCCGGCGCGGCGGATGTTCCGCTTGGCGTTGGCCGGACGACGGCCGCGCAGGACGACGCGAGCGAAGCTTCGATTGTCGCCTGGCTGCGCAAGGTGGTGAGGCCGGGCATGCGCGTGGTTTCGATTTGCTCAGGCGCCTTGCTCGTGGCCCGCGCGGGCCTGCTCGACGGCTACGAGTGCACGACGCACCACGGTTGCACCGCGCAGCTCACCCGTGCGGCGCCGGCCGCACGGGTGCGGGAGAACCGCCTGTATGTCGAGGATGGCGAACGCCTCACCAGCGCGGGGATCACCGCGGGGGTCGACCTGATGCTGCATCTGGTGGCCAGCCTCGTGGGGCCCTCCGTGGCGCTCGCCGTTGCCCGCTTCCTGGTGGTTTATCTGCGCAGGGCGGGCGGCGATCCGCAGCTCTCGCCATGGCTGGAAGGACGCAACCATATGCATGCCGCGGTCCATCGTGCACAGGACGCGGTGGCGGCCGATCCGGCGCGTGACTGGTCGGTCGCGTCGCTGGCCCGCGTGGCGGCATCGAGTCCGCGAAATCTCTCTCGTCTCTTCAATGAACACACGGGCATGAGCGTCACCGATTTCGTGAACCGCATGCGGGTCGCCCTGGCTCGTGAGTTGCTCACCGGTTCACGCCTGGATGTCGAGACCGTGGCGGAGCGGTCCGGTTTTGGCTCGTCACGCCAGCTGCGTCGCGCATGGGCACGCGTGAACGACCTGCCTCCAAGCCGGATGCGCGAGGTCGAGGTATAGACTGCACCATGAGCCGCACCCTGCTCGCACTGATGGTTCCGGAAGCCGAACCCCTCGTCGGCGACCTGCGCGCGCGGCTCGATCCCGCCGCGCAGCGTGGGCTGGGGGCACACATCACGCTGGTCTATCCCTTCGTCGACAGCGATGCCATCGATGCGGGCACGGTCGAACGCTTGCGTGCGGTCGCCCGGGCCTGCGACCCGCCTTCGTTCCGCCTGGACTCGGTGCGGACGTTTCCTTCCACCGTCTGGTTGAGGCCGGCGCCCGGCGGGGCGATCGTGGCGCTTGCCGCCTCCTTGGAGGCCGCGTTTCCGGAGCGGCCCCGCGATGACCGAGCGTTTCCCGATTACGTGCCGCACCTGTCCGTGGCCAGGAATGTCCGTGGTGACCGTCCCGTCATCGTGACGACGCTGGAGGATCGTTTACATGCCAGTGGACCGATCCACTGCACGTGCCGCGATGTCCACGTCATGGAGCGTGCCGCGCGCGCGTGGCGCAGCTTGCTGTCGATTCCTTTGGGGCAGCCCTGACCGCCGCTCCGGTCAGGCCGTCTCGACGCGGTTTCGTCCGGCGTTCTTGGCGCGATAAAGCGCTTCGTCCGCCGCCTGGATCAACTGGTGCACCCGTGTGTCGCTGGAGGCACACACGCCCACGCTGGTGGTGAAGGCGATGCTGGCATCGGAATATGAGGCGGGAGCCTCGGCCACCCGCAGCCGCAACGCCTCGGCGAGGCCGGCGGCGTCGCGCGGGTCCATGCCGGGAACCAGTAGCAGAAATTCCTCGCCACCATAGCGCGAGAAAAGCGAGTGCGCGGGCAGGCCGACCGACCGGATCACCTCGGCGAAATGCTTCAGCACCGCATCGCCGCCGGCGTGGCCCCAGCGATCGTTGATGGCCTTGAAGTTGTCCAGGTCGAAAAGCAGCGCGGCGTTCGGATAGCCGCGGCCCGATGCCAGTTGGCGGTTGGATTCCCTGAGCAAGGCCGAGCGGTTCAACAGCCCGGTCAGTCCATCGACCTCCGCCGCGCGCCGGAGGTCGTGGACCAGCCGCTGGGCCAGCATCAAGGTGAACCCGGTGCTGAGCAGGAACGTGCAGAGGATGCCGAACAGGTAGTTCGAGGCAGTCAGCACCGTCGCCAGCAGGGCGTGTGAATCCATCTCCGGATGCAGCGAAACCGCACCCCGCGCGAGATAGAAGAGGGCATCGATGATGAAGATCATCGCGGTGAAGGCGGCGCTGGTGCGCAATTCCCGCGGCGCGCGGAAGAGCAGCAGCCAGACCATCCACGCATCCCAGACAATGCTCTTGCCCCCGAATACCGCCGCTTCCACCGCCTGCGGCGGGGGCGCGAGGAGGAAGCTGACCTGGATGGCCAGGAAGAGCGTGATGACGAGTGCCGGCCAGCGCCAGCGCAGCGGCTGCCCGATATGGATGGCTATGCCAAGCACCATCGCGCCATTGGCCAGGGCGATCAGGGCGCTGCCGACGATGGCGGACAGGAAGGTCGACTTCTCGTCGTAGCCCTCGGCAAGCCCCGCCGCGGTGAGCATCCAGAACGCCGCCGCCCAGATGTGCAGCGCGAGCATCCCGCGCAGCACCAGGCTGAGCAGGGTGAAACTCAACGCGATGGTCACGCCCACCGCCAGACCGATGACGCCTAGTGTGTGGACGTCCAGCCCCGATACGCCGTCCATTCCCCGATCCCCCCATTCACCCTCGGGGCCATTCTAGGCCCAGAAAGCGCTAGCCGAGGTCCTTGCCGAAGAGGCGGCGATGATCGCCATGGTCGTACCAATGGGTGACGACGGCGGGGACCAGCGGGCGGACATCGATGCTGGCCGCCTCGAACATGGCCCAAGTGTCCAGCAAGCCTTGGCGGAGGCGTGCGGCATCCGTGTCGTCCGGGGCGTTGTGACGGGCCCAGTCGAGCGTGTCGACGATACGCAGCGACCAATCGTGGAGCAGGTCCGCGCGGGTCATGAGATGGGCCCGGAGCCAGGGCCGCAGGCCATCCTGCAGTGCCAGTCCTTCGGCCGCCGCGATGCTCCGTAGCAGGCCGGCCACCTCGGGGTGGGCGCCCCGGTACCACTCGGTATGCCCGCCCGCCGTGGCCGGCACCACCAGCGGGGCCATGGCGTGATATTCCGTGAAGGCGCCGATCAGGCGGCGCTCGATCCGCCGGGCCGCGGCGACACGCTCGGCGTCCACCAGCAGTCCCCGGTCGAGGTCGAAGAACTCGAAGAAGCGCCGGTGCAGGGTGCTGAACCGGGTGAACGGGTCGCGCGAGAAGCCCAGCTTGAGCAGGTCCTCGTCCCGGCACGGCACCACGTAGACGTAGGCTCGGCCTCGGGAGGCGAATCGGGGGTAGGGCGCGTCGTCCGTCATTGTGAAAGTATCCCCCGGGAGAGGGGTTGGCCAACTTGCATGAACCGACAAAAATGCGATAGAATTCGTGAATCTTAAGTGGCGTTGACAGCGGTTTCGGCCTTTCGTCAAGCGACGCTTCAAGGAACTTTCTTTTTACAAGAAAGCCTCCTCGTGAGGCTTTTTTGTTGGGCGCAAGGAGGCTCCCTGCGACACACTGTGAGCGCCGTCAGGGCATCGCGGAGGGCGCTGGAGGAAAGTGTCGGGATACATCGGCGACGAAAGGAATGGGCCGTTCGCGCCCTTTTTTTGTTTCTGGCGACCGGAAAACCGCAAAAACCGCAGGTAACGTGGATACCAACGCACTTTCACAGCGATTCTCGGACATCGTGGCCGATCTCGGTCTCGAGGTCCTCGGCATCGAATTCATCCCGTCCGGCGGGCAGAGCACCCTGCGCGTCTATCTCGACGTGCCCGGTGGCGAGCGCGAGGTCACGGTGGAGGACTGCGAGGCCGCGAGCCGCGAGTTCTCGGCCTTCCTGGACGTTGAAGATCCGATTCCCGGCAACTATGTACTGGAGGTCTCCTCCCCTGGCATCGACCGCCCCCTGTTCACGGCCGGGCAGTTCGCCCGCGTGGCCGGCCAGGAGGTCAAGGTGCTGCTGAAGGCCCCGATCGAGGGGCGGCGGCGACTCAAGGGCAACGTCGTTGAAGTAAACGGCGAGCACATTGTGGTCGAGGGCGAGGCCGGCAGATTCGAATTCGAGCATGCGGACGTCGAAAGCGCCCGCGTGGTTCCCGACTGGGTGGCCCTCGGCTATGCGCCGCAGCCGAAGCCCACGCCGGGCGGAAAGAAACCCAAATAACGAAACGACGGGGTGCCGCGGGGCATCCTTACGGGAGTAGCGGCAATGAGCAAAGAACTTTTGCTGGTAGTTGACGCGGTCGCCAACGAAAAGGGCGTACCGCGCGAAGTCATTTTCGAAGCCATGGAAGCGGCGCTGGCCTCGGCTGCCAAGAAGCGCTACCCCGATGAGGATCCGGACATCCGCGTCGAGATCGATCGCAACACGGGCGACTACGAGACCTTCCGTCGCTGGGAGATCATCGCGGACGACGGCGAGATGGAGGATCCGTCCTTCCAGATCCGTCTGATGGACGCGCAGGACGAGGCGGGCGAGGACGAAGTGGCCGAGGTCGGTGGCTGGATCGAGCACCAGATCGAGAACGCCGAGTTCGGTCGCATCGCGGCCCAGGCGGCCAAGCAGGTGATCGTGCAGCGCGTCCGCGAGGCCGAGCGCCAGCAGGTGGTCGACGCCTTCGCCGATCGCGTGGGCGAGCTGGTCACGGGTATCGTCAAGCGCGTCGAGCGCGGCAACGTTTACCTCGACCTGGGCAGCAACGCCGAGGCGTTCATCCCGCGCGACAAGACCATCCCCCGCGAGTCGGCCCGCGTGGGCGACCGCGTGCGCGGTTACCTCTATGAAGTGAAGTCTGAAATCCGCGGCCCGCAGCTGTTCGTTTCGCGCAGCGCACCGGAATTCATGATCGAACTGTTCAAGCTCGAAGTGCCCGAAGTTGGCCAGGGCCTGGTGGAAATCAAGGGTTGCGCCCGCGATCCGGGCGATCGCGCCAAGATCGCCGTCGTGGCGCACGACAGCCGCACCGATCCCATCGGCGCGTGCATCGGCATGCGTGGTTCACGCGTACAGGCCGTGTCGAACGAGCTCAATGGCGAGCGCGTCGACATCATCCTGTGGCACGAAAACCAGGCCCAGTACGTCATCAATGCGATGGCGCCGGCCGAAGTGCAGTCGATCATCATGGATGAAGAGAAGCACTCGATGGACATCGCGGTGGCCGAGGACAAGCTGTCCCAGGCGATCGGCCGCGGTGGCCAGAACGTGCGCCTCGCCAGCAAGCTCACCGGCTGGCAACTCAACGTGATGACGCAGGACCAGGTCACCGCCAAGAGCGAGGCCGAGCAGGCCGCCGCGCTGGCGCTGTTCCAGGACAAGCTGGAAGTGGACGAAGAAATCGCCAGCATCCTGGTGCAGGAAGGTTTCTCGTCCGTGGAAGAAATCGCATACGTGCCGAGCGCCGAGCTGCTGGCGGTGGAAGGCTTCGACGAGGACATCGTCGAGGAACTCCGCGCCCGTGCCCGCGACGCCTTGCTGACCGAGGCGCTCGCCGCCGAGGAAGGCGTGGAGGAAAACGCTCCGTCCGAGGAACTGCTCGGGATGGATGGCATGGATGAAGCGACCGCCTTCGCGCTGGCGGATCGTGGTGTGAAGACGCTCGACGACCTGGGCGACCTCGCCGTCGACGAGCTCATCGATATCGAAGGCATGACCGAGGAGCGCGCATCGCAGCTGATCATGGCTGCGCGCGCCCCGATGATCGCCCGCCTGGAGAAAGGTGGCTGAGCGCGAGACCGGAAGCGTCCTGGACGGGCGCCTCGAGGGAGGCCATGAGGTCTCCCGCCATGGATGGAGGCAGCCGTACGGGTCATCGTCGGCACGTAGGGTTACGCGCGGGAACGGCGGAGAATAAATAACGATGTCGGACGTCACTATCAAACAACTCGCCCAGCAACTGGGTTTGCCGGTCGACAAGCTGCTTGGGCAGCTTGGCGAAGCCGGAATGAAATTCTCCGATGCGGAGCAAGTCATCAGCAGCACTGAAAAGTTCAAGCTGCTTGGCTTCCTGCGTCGCACGCATGGCAAGAACGACGCCGCTCCGGAAGCGGACGAGTCGGCGCCGCGCCAGATCACGCTCAAGCGCCGCACCGTTGGCGAGCTGAAAGTGAACTCCGGCACGGGCCGGGGCGCTGGCGCGGCCAAGACGGTCAACGTCGAGGTCCGCACCAAGCGCACGTACGTCAAGCGCAGCGCGATCGCGGAAGATGCCGCACACGAGCCGGAGCGCGAGGAAGCCGCGCGCAAGCTGGCCGAGTCGCACGCCCAGCGCGAGCACGAGGAATCGGCGCGCCGCGAGGAAGCCGAGCGCCGTGAACAGGCCGAAGCGGCACGTCGCGAAGCCGAGGCTGAAGCGCGCCGCCAGGAAGAGGCCGCCGCGGAAGCGCGTCGCCAGGCCGAGGCTGAACAGGCCGCGGCGGAACGCGCACGCGCCGAGCAAGCACAGGCCCCGGCAGACGCTCCCGCGACGGTCGAGGCATCCGCGCCGGCACCGGCCGCCGCCGCGTCCGGCAACGACGATGGCGTGACCCATCAGACGGGCAAGCTCGATACGCGCTCGCTCGGCATGATCCTGCCGCGCATCCACGAACCGCGTAAACGCGAGCGCGTGATCGCCAAGCCGGCGCCCGCTCCGGTTCCCCCGCCGGCACCCGCGCCGGCGCCCGCACCGGCTCCGGCCGCCGCGCGTCCCGCGACGCCCGCGCCCGCCGCACGCCCGGCACCGGGCGCGGTGGCGGCTGCCAACGATTCGCGCGGCAACGCGCGTCCGAAACAGGGTGGCGGCGGCGGTGGCGGCGGTGGCCGCGATCGCGAGGCGGGTGGCAAGCGTTTCGCCGCTGGCGAACTGCACCTGTCCGACGCCGACCGCGCGCGCCGTTCCAGCGGCAATCGCCGTGGCGGCAAGGCCAAGGGTCGTGCCGAGGCACCTCGTGGCGGCGCTTCGTCGGGCGGTCCGCACGGCTTCACGCGGCCGACCGTCGCCGTGGTTCGCGACGTGGTGATCGGCGATAACAACCTCGTCGCCGAGCTGGCGCAGAAGATGGCCGTGAAGGGCGCCGAGGTAGTCAAGGCGCTGTTCAAGATGGGCGTCATGGCGACCATCAACCAGACGATCGATCACGACACCGCGGCGCTCGTCGTCGAGGAACTGGGCCACAACCCGGTCCGCGCGACCGATAACGACGCGGAAGCCGCGCTGGCCTCGCACACCCAGAGCGTCGAGCTCGAGGGCGAGAAGGTCACGCGTCCCCCGGTGGTCACGATCATGGGTCACGTCGACCATGGCAAGACCTCGTTGCTGGATTACATCCGCCGGACCAAGGTCGCCTCGGGCGAAGCCGGCGGCATCACGCAGCACATCGGCGCGTACCACGTCGAAACCAGCCGCGGCGTGATCACCTTCCTCGACACCCCGGGCCATGCCGCGTTCACCTCGATGCGCGCACGTGGTGCGCAGTCCACGGATATCGTGGTGCTCGTGGTCGCCGCGGACGACGGTGTCATGCCGCAGACGCAGGAAGCCGTGCGTCACGCGCGCGCCGCCAAGGTGCCGCTGATCGTCGCGGTCAACAAGATGGACAAGTCCGACGCCAACCCGGACAACGTGAAGCAAGGCCTCGCGAACCTCGAAGTCATCCCGGAAGAGTGGGGCGGCGACACGCCGTTCGTGCCGCTTTCGGCGAAGACCGGCGACGGTGTCGATGCGCTGCTCGATGCGATCTCGATCCAGGCCGAGATCATGGAACTCAAGGCCGTGGCCGACGGCCGCGCCTCGGGTGTCGTGATCGAATCCAGCCTCGACCGCGGCCGTGGTCCGGTGGCGACGGTGCTGGTGCAGCAGGGCACGCTGAAGAAGGGCGATTTCGTCGTCTGCGGTATCGAATACGGCCGCATGCGTGCGCTCGTGGACGAGACCGGCAAGCAGGTGAACGAAGCCGGCCCGTCGATTCCCGTGCAGGTGCTGGGCCTTTCCGGCGTGCCTGAATCGGGTGACGACTTCGTCGCGGTCGAGGACGAGCGCCTCGCCCGCCAGGTGGCCGCCGAGCGTCAGCAGAAGCGTCGCGAGAACCGCCTCGTCTCGAAGTCGAACCGCCTGGAAGACATCATGGCCCAGATGGGCCAGGGCGAAGGCCAGCAGACCCTCAACATCCTGGTCAAGGCCGATGTGCAGGGTTCGGTGGAAGCGCTGCGCGATTCGCTCACCCAGATCGGCAACGACCTGGTGAAGGTGAACGTGATCTCGTCCGGCGTGGGCGGCATCACCGAGTCGGAAGCCACGCTGGCGGCGGCCTCCAAGGCGCTGATCATCGGCTTCAACGTCCGTGCCGACGCGTCGGCACGCAAGGTGATCGACACCAACGGCCTCGATGTCCGTTACTTCTCGATCATCTACGACGTCATCGACCAGGTGAAGCAGGCGGCCTCCGGTCTTCTCGGCATGGAAATCCGCGAGGAGATCATCGGCATCGCGCAGGTCCGCGACGTGTTCCGTTCGTCGAAGTTCGGCGCGGTGGCGGGTTGCATGGTCACCGAGGGCTTCGTCAAGCGGTCCAAGCCGATCCGCGTGCTGCGCGACAACGTCGTCGTGTTCCAGGGCGAGCTGGAATCGCTCCGCCGCTTCAAGGAGCTGGTGGACGAGGTCCGCAACGGCATGGAATGCGGTATCGCCGTGAAGCAGTACAACGACGTGAAGGTCGGCGACCAGATCGAGTGCTTCGAGCGCATCGAAGTCGCACGCACGCTGTAACAGCGGGCAATGCGCCTCCCCGGCATGCGCCGGGGAGGCTTTATTCGTTAATGCACCCCATAAAAACTGGAGGCGGATATGCCGTCCCGTGATTTCAAGCGCACCGACCGCGTCTCCGCCGAACTCCGGCGCGAGATCGGCCTCCTGGTGCATGCCGCGGTACGCGACCACGCGTTGCCGTCGGTCAGCGTGTCCGACGTGGAAGTGACCAGGGACCTGGACTGGGCCACGGTGTGGGTCACCGCGCTGATGCCCGAGCAGTCGGTCGTCGCGGTCAAGGCATTGAAGGAACTGGCCCCGGAATTCCGTCGATCCCTGTCGCGCTCCATGCGTCTCCGCCGGGTGCCCGAGTTGAAGTTCAAGTACGACGAGTCCGTCGACACCGGCGAGCGGATCGAACGCCTGTTGCGCGAGAACCCGGTCCCCCCGGCCGAACCCGAGTCGTCGGACGAGACCTGAGTCGTCGGACAATACAAGACCTGAGTCCATGGGCTCATGTGGGAGCCGCTTGACATGTGGGAGCCGCTTCAGCGGCGACAGGATGCTCGCGACAAGGTTGCCCGCTGCCGCGGGATCGCCGGCATAGCCGGCTCCCACCAGAGCCACGGCTCCCACATATAGCCACGGGCGGCAGACCATTTTCGGTGGGAGCCGACCCTGTCGGCGATGGCCCGCCTGTCGCCGAACCGCCGTAACCATGACGTACCGCCTCCTTTTCCGACCCTCATGAACCGCCGAACCTTTCGAGACATCCACGGCATCCTCCTGCTCGACAAACCGCTGGGCCTGAGTTCCAACCAGGCCTTGCAGACGGCTCGCCGGCTCGTGGGCGCGGCCAAGGGCGGGCATACGGGCAGCCTCGATCCACTGGCGACGGGATTGCTGCCGCTCTGCTTCGGCGAGGCCACCAAGATCGCCGGCTGGCTGCTGGGGTCGCGCAAGGCCTATGAAGCGGAGGTGCGCCTGGGCGTCAGCACCACCACGGCCGACCTGGAAGGCGAGGTGGTCGAGACACGTCCGGTACCGCCACTGGACGACGCGATCATCGAGGCCGCCCTGGCGCCCCTGCGCGGTCACATCGTCCAGGTCCCGCCGGCCTATTCGGCGATCAAGCAGGATGGCGTGCCGCTGTATGTCCGCGCCCGCCGCGGCGAAGCCGTGGATGTCCCGGCCCGCGAAGTCGACGTCTACCGCCTGGACGTGCTCGATCGCGAGGGCGACACCGTGCGCCTGCTCGTCGAGTGTGGCTCGGGCACCTATGTGCGCAGCCTGGCGGTCGACTTCGGCGCGAACCTGGGTTGTGGCGCGCACCTGACCGGGCTGCGCCGGCTCTGGGTCGAACCTTTCATGGCGCCCGCCATGGTCACGCTCGACCAATTGCGCGAGGCTGCAGAGACGGGTCCGGATCAACTCGAGGCCTGTCTCTTGCCCGTGGACGCGGGCCTGGCCCATATCCCCCGGGTGGATCTCGACCCGGACCAGACCCGGGTGCTGGGCTTCGGCCAGCCCGTGCCGCTGGGGCAGGGCGCGGACCCGGGCCGCCGCGGGGTCTGGGGCGCCGACGGGCGCCTGATGGCCTTGGGAGAGGTCGGCGAAGACGGTATCCTTCGCGTCCTCAGGGGATTCAACCTGCCGCCCGTCTGACCGGGCTTGTTGCCACTACGCGCAGGACGTTACAATTACGTGCTCGTTTAACGGCTTTCATCAAAAGCGAGGCTTGCGCAACTTCACCGGTACCCGTTGAGGTTGCGCAAGTCTCGCACCCGCTTTTAAGGAATCGATACACATGTCGCTCACCGTCGAACAGACCAGCCAGATCATCAAGGACTACGGTCGCAAGGAAAACGACACCGGCTCGACCGAAGTCCAGGTCGCGCTGCTGTCCGCGAACATCACCGCGCTGCAGGATCACTTCCAGGCGCACAAGCAGGACCACCACTCGCGTCGCGGCCTGCTGAAGATGGTCAACAAGCGCAAGACGCTGCTGGCCTACCTCAAGAAGAGCGACCTCGCTCGCTACCAGACCCTGATCGAACGCCTCGGCCTGCGCCGCTAAACCACCGGAACAGGACGAGGAGAGATCGAAGTGGCGAAAGTAACCAAGTCATTCCAGTACGGTAGTCACGAAGTCACACTGGAGACGGGCGAAATCGCCCGGCAGGCCTCCGGTGCGGTCATGGTCAGCATGGGCGGCACGGTCGTCCTGGTGACGGTCGTCGCGGCCCCCAAGGCACGCGAGGGCCAGGACTTCTTCCCCCTCACGGTCGACTACATGGAGAAGTTCTACTCCGCCGGTCGCATCCCGGGTGGCTTCTTCAAGCGTGAAGGCCGTCCGACCGAGAAGGAGACGCTGACCTCGCGCCTCATCGATCGTCCGCTTCGTCCGCTGTTCCCGGAAGAGTTCCGCAACGAGATCCAGGTCATCGCACAGGTCGTGTCGTTGAACCCGGAAGTCGACGGTGACATCCCGGCGCTGATCGGTGCCTCGGCCGCCATGACGCTCGCCGGCGTGCCCTTCAAGGGCCCCATCGGCGCGGCGCGTGTCGGTTACGCCAACGGCCAGTACATCCTGAACCCGACGGCTACCCAGCTGAAGACCTCCGACCTCGACCTCGTGGTCGCCGGCACGGCCAAGGCCGTGCTGATGGTGGAATCGGAAGCCAAGCTGCTCAGCGAAGACGTCATGCTCGGCGCGGTGGTCTTCGGCCACCAGCAGATGCAGGCCGCCATCGACACGATCAACGCCTTCGTCGCCGAAGCCGGCGCCAAGTCGTTCAAGTGGGAAACCCCGGCCGCGAAGACGGCGCTGTACGACGCGGTCAAGGCCGTTGTCGGCAACCGTTTCGCCGAGGCCTTCCAGATCCGTGACAAGCTGGCCCGCCGCGATGTCATCGGCGCGTTGAAGACCGAGGTGAAGACCGCGCTCGCCGCCCAGTCCGAAACCAACGGCTGGACCGATGGCGACATCGGCGCCGCCTTCGGTGAAGTCGAGTACCGCACCCTGCGCGACGGCGTGCTGTCGACCAAGGTCCGCATCGACGGCCGCCAGCTCGACGACATCCGCCCGATCTCGGTGCGCGTCGGCGTCCTGCCGCGTACGCACGGCTCGGCGCTGTTCACCCGCGGCGAGACGCAGGCCCTGGTCGTCGCCACGCTCGGCACCACCCGCGACTCGCAGATCATCGACGCGCCGGAAGGCGAGTGGAAGGACACGTTCCTCTTCCACTACAACTTCCCTCCGTTCTCGGTGGGCGAAACCGGCCGCGTCGGCAGCCCGAAGCGTCGCGAGATCGGCCACGGCCGCCTCGCCAAGCGCGGCGTGCAGGCCGTCAAGCCGACGATCGAAGAGTTCCCGTACGTCGTTCGCGTCGTCTCGGAAATCACCGAGTCGAACGGTTCCTCGTCGATGGCCTCGGTCTGCGGTTCCTCGCTGGCCATGATGGACGCGGGCGTTCCGCTGAAGTCGCCGGTCGCCGGTATCGCGATGGGCCTGGTGAAGGAAGGCGACGACTTCGTCGTGCTCTCCGACATCCTGGGTGACGAAGACCACCTCGGCGACATGGACTTCAAGGTGGCCGGTACCGCCGATGGCGTGTCCGCGCTGCAGATGGACATCAAGATCGAAGGCATCACCGAAGAGATCATGCGCACGGCGCTGGCCCAGGCCAAGCGCGGCCGCGTGCACATCCTCGGCGAGATGGCCAAGGTGATGAGCACGGCCCGTTCGGAAATGAGCGAGTTCGCGCCGCGCCTGCTGACGATCAAGATCCACCCGGACAAGATCCGCGAAGTGATCGGCAAGGGTGGCGCCACCATCCGTTCGATCACGGAAGAGACCGGCACCACCATCGACATCACCGACGATGGCAATGTCGTGATCGCGTCGGTCAACCGCGAAGCCGCCGAAGCCGCGCGCAAGCGCATCGAGCAGATCGTCTCCGACGTCGAGCCGGGCCGCATCTACGAAGGCAAGGTCGCCAAGCTGATGGACTTCGGTGCGTTCGTCACGATCATGCCGGGCAAGGATGGTCTGGTTCACGTGTCGCAGATTTCCAGCGAGCGCGTCGAGAAGGTTTCCGACAAGCTCAAGGAAGGCGACCTGGTCAAGGTCAAGGTCCTGGAAGTCGACAAGCAGGGCCGCATCCGCCTGTCGATGAAGGCCGTCACCGAAGACGAAAACGTCACCGGCTGATCCCTGGCTTTCAGCGTTGAATAAAGACCCGGCATCGCGAGATGCCGGGTTTTTTTGTGTTGGTTGTGGGGCGGCTCGGCGAAGCCGAGCCAGCAAGGTTTACCGGAACAGCCGCAAACGTTTACATTCCGGGGGTCATCCCCGTCGCTGAAAGCTGGCGACGCTTCCCCGGAGAATGCATGAGCTTCCGATTCCGTCCCCGCCTGTCCACGCGCATGCTCTCGCTCGGCGCATCGCTAGCCCTGGCCGGTGCCGCGTGCGCTACATCGGCAGGTGATGCCGCTGTCGTTCCCGCGTCGAACGCGCAGCTGGTTTCGCCGGAGATCGAGCGGAAGGTGGACGCGCTGCTGGCGCGGATGACCCTGGCCGAGAAGATCGGCCAGCTCGTGCAATACGGTGCGGGCGGTGCGGCCACGCCTGCCGACGGCAATGCGGTTGCCGTCAATCCGGAGACGCTCACGCAAGTCGACGCGATGGCGTTGGCGCGGAAGGGCGAGTTGGGTTCGATGCTCAATGTCGTCGGCGTCGCGAAGACCCGGCCGTTCCAGGAAGCCGCCCTGGGCAGCCGGCTGGGTATTCCCCTGCTGTTCGGTGCCGACATCATCCATGGCTACCGCACCATCTATCCGGTTCCCCTGGGCCTGTCCGCGACATGGGATCCGGCCCTGGTGCAGGAGGTTTCGCACATGGCCGCCGTGGAGGCGACGACCGGCGGCGTGAAATGGTTCTATTCGCCGATGGTCGACATCTCGCGTGATGCGCGATGGGGGCGTTCGACCGAAGGCGCGGGCGAAGATGCCTACCTGGGTGCGGCCATGGCGCGCGCCTACATTCGCGGTTACCAGGGTACGAACCTCACGGACCCGGAAAGCGTGGCGGCGTCGGTCAAGCATTTCGCGGCGTATGGCGCAGCCGAGGCCGGGCGCGAGTACAACACCACGGACATGTCGGACATCCGTTTGCGCCAGGTCTATCTGCCGCCTTACCGCGCGGCAGTCGAAGCCGGCGCGGCGACGATGATGAGCGCCTTCAACGCGCTCAACGGCGTGCCCGCCACCGCCAGTTCGTATCTCATGACAGACATCCTGCGCAAGGAATGGGGCTTCGACGGCTTCGTGGTGAGCGACTTCACCGCCGTGATGGAATTGACCCATCATGGCATCGCGTTGGACGCCGCCACGGCGACCCGAAAAGCGCTGCAAGCCGGCGTGGAGGTGGACATGATGAGCCACTTCTACGACACGCAGATTCCGAAGCTGCTGGAGGAAGGCAAGCTGTCGATGGCGACCGTGGACGAAGCGGTACGGCGGGTGCTGCGGGTGAAGTTCGCGCTGGGCTTGTTCGAGCACCCCTATGCTCGCGGCACCGAGGTGGTGCAGACCGTCGATGCGCATCGTCCTCTCGTGCGGCGTGCCGCCGAGGAATCCTTCGTGCTGCTCAAGAATGGAGGACAAGGCTCGGCGCCGGTGCTCCCACTCGACCGTCGCGTGAAGACACTGGCGCTGATCGGCCCGCTCGCCGATGCGGCCAGCGAGATGCAGGGCGCATGGGGCGGCGCCCAGCACTTCCCCGATGTGGTCACGCTGCGCGGCGGGCTGGCGGCGCGCATGAAGAAACAAGGCGGGGAATTGCTGTATGTAAAGGGCACCGATATCGAGACGGATTCCGAAGCGGGGTTCGCCGAGGCGATGAACGCCGCCGCCAAGGCCGATGTGGTGGTGATGGCGTTGGGCGAATCGTCGCGCATGAGCGGCGAAGCCGGTTCGCGCGCGCACCTGGATCTCCCGGGCAACCAGCAGGCCTTGCTCCAGCGGATCGTCGCGACGGGTAAGCCCGTGGTGCTGCTGGTGTTCTCGGGCCGTCCCCTCGTGCTCGACTGGGCCGACCGGAACGTCCCCGCGATCATGGCCATGTGGTTCCCCGGCACGGAGGCTGGCAACGCGGTGGCGGACGTGCTGTTCGGCGACGTCGCCCCCAGCGGCAAGCTGACGATGAGCTTCCCCCGCGCTGTCGGCCAGGAGCCGCTCTATTACAACCAGTTCCCGACCGGCCGTCCGCCGGGCGATGCGGATCTGTCGAAGCCGCCGTCGCGCGGCACGGCCTTCATCTCGCGCTACATCGACGTGCCGAACGATGCGCTGTACGCCTTCGGCCATGGCTTGTCCTACACCACGTTCGGCTATTCGGACGTGCAGGTGTCGCGCGCCCGCGTGCCGTTGGTGGAAGCGAACAACAAGAGCGCGAAGAACCTGATTACCGTGACCGCCATGGTGAAGAACACCGGGCAACGCGCCGGCACGGAAGTGGTCCAACTCTACGTACGCAACCTGGGTGCCAGCGTCGAACAGCCGGTTCGCAGCCTGCAGGGGTTCCAGCGCGTGGCGTTGCAGCCCGGTGAATCGAGGCGGGTAACCTTCCAGCTCGGCTTTCCCGAACTGTCGTTCTGGAACGCGAAAAGCGAGGAGGTGGTCGAACCGACGCGATACACCGTCTGGGTGGGCGGCAGTTCACGGGCCGATCAGCAGGCGACGTTCGAGATCGCGCCCTGACGGCGTACCATACGCGCATGGCAGACAAACCGACCGATTTCATCGAACAGTACCAGGCCTTTGTCCGCCAGGGCGTCGAGGCCTGGGCGAAACAGCTCGATCCGAAGACCGCTCCCGCGGAGAGTTCGCCGGTGACCGATGTCATGGGGCGGCTGTTCGCCGGCCTTGGTGGATTCGGCGACTGGATGCGATCCATCGCCGGTGGCGAGCCGCCCACCGCGGCCTTCACCGGCGGCATGCCGCCATTCGGCCATGGGCCCGGCGTGCCGCCCGAATTCGACGATTGGGCGCGTGCCGCCAACGACACGCTGTCGATGCCGGCCTTCGGCCTCACTCGTGAGCAGCAGGAAGAACAGCAGGCGCTGCTGCGCGCCTGGATCGACTACGCCGGTCACTACCAGCGTTACCAGGCGCTGCTGCAAGGCGTCCATGAGCGGGCGAACGCGGCGTTGCGTGAACAGGCGCCGCCCACCGACGCCGACTCCATGCGCTCGGTCTACGATCGCTGGGTGAACCTCGCCGAGGAAAGCTATGCCGAGGCGGCGCTGTCGGAAGAGTTTCGCGAGGTCTATGCCGCGCTGGTGAATGCGCAAATGCGCCTGCGGGTGCTCCAGCAGCGGCAGGTCGAACGGATGGCCGTGCAGGCGGGCATGCCCACGCGCAAGGAAGTGGATAGCCTGGGCGAGCGCCTGCAGGCCGCTCGCCGCGACCTGCGCCATATGCAGGGGCTGGCTGCCGAGGTCGCCGCCCTGAAGGCCGAGGTGGCCAGGCTTCGCGGCGCCAGGGTGGACGTAAAGATGGCCGAGCCGAACCGCTCGAAAAGGAAACCCGCGGCGACGGCGAAGAAGGTGGCCGCGGCCGCGAATCGCGCCGGTGGCATGAAGGCCGTGGCGAAGACGAAGGCCGCATCGACGGCCAGCAAGCGCGCCGCGACGACCAAGGGCAAGGCACGATGAGCATGCCTCCGTTCCCGTTCGACCCGGAACGGGCGCGTGCCGAGGTCGAGGCGTTCCGGCGCAAGCTCGAGGCCGGGCTGGAGACACTGAAGCGGGTGGGGCCGATCGAGCTCGGTATCACGCCGCGCGAGGCGGTCTACACCGAAGACAAGCTGACGCTCTGGCATTTCAAGGGTGAGAAAGCGCCCACGGCGAAGGTCCCCTTGTTGATCTGCTACGCGCTGGTCAACACGCCGTGGATGATCGACCTGCAGGAAGACCGGTCGATGGTGCGCAACCTGCTCGAACAGGGCGAGGACGTATACCTGGTCGACTGGGGTTATCCGGACGGTGCGGATCGCTGGCTCACGCTGGAGGATTACATCGACGGTTACCTCGACCGTTGCGTGGGCGTGGTGCGTGAACGCCATGGCATCGAGGCGGTGAACCTGCTCGGCATCTGCCAGGGCGGCGTGTTCTCGCTCTGCTATGCGGCGCTGCATCCGGAGAAGGTGCGCAACCTCGTCACGATGGTGACGCCGGTGGATTTCCACACTCCCGACAACATGCTTTCGCACTGGGCGCGCAACGTCGACATCGACTTGTTCGTCGACGCGACCGGCAACGTGCCTGCCGACGTGATGAACTTCGCGTACCTCACGTTGAAGCCGCTGCGCCTGAACCAACAGAAGTACATCGGCCTCGTAGACATCCTCGACAACCCGAAGGAAGTGGAAAACTTCCTTCGCATGGAGAAGTGGATCTTCGATTCGCCGGACCAGGCAGGGGAGGCGTTCCGGGAGTTCGCCCGCGATTTCTTCCAGAAGAACCTGCTGATCAAGGGTGAGGTGCGCATCGGTGGACGCCGGGTCGACCTCAAGACCATCACCCAGCCGGTGCTGAACGTCTACGCGGAGCAGGATCACCTCGTTCCGCCGGCGGCGTCGGCGCCGCTGGGCAAGGCCGTCGGCAGCGAGGACTACACCGCGCTGGCTTTCCAGGGTGGTCATATCGGCATCTATGTCTCCGGGCGCGCGCAGAAGCAGGTGCCCCCGGCGATCCATGCGTGGCTCGCGGATCGATGATGGTTCGGCTGGCGAAGATCCTGCTCACCCTGGCGCTCGCCGCCTTCGCCTTCGTGGTGACCTACGACAACCTGGTCGATTACGGTTCGAACTTCGCCTTCGTGCGGCACGTGCTGTCGATGGACACCACGTTCCCCGGAAACGCGCTGATGGGCCGCGCCATCACCAGCCCGGCCCTGTGGCATGTCGGTTACGGGCTCATCATCGCGGCCGAGGGCGCGACGTGCGTGCTGTTGTCGCTGGGTGCGGTTGCGCTCTGGCGTGCCCGGCGCGCGAGTGGCGCCCGCTTCGACGCGGCCAAACGCTGGGTCGTCGCCGGCTGCACGCTCGGTTTCCTTGTCTGGTTCTTCGGCTTCATGGTGGTCGGTGGTGAGTGGTTCGCCATGTGGCAGTCGAAGGTCTGGAACGGGCAGGAGGGGGCGTTCCGGTTCTACATGGCCTTGCTGGGCGTGTTGATCTTCGTGAACCAGCGCGACGGCGACCTGGAAGAGCATCGCCACTCACACCCCATGCGATAATCGCCGCATGAACTCCCACGCCTCCCACGATTCCATCCGTGCCGTGCAGTGGCACGGCGACCGCCTGCGCCTGCTCGACCAGCGCCGCCTCCCCGCCGAGGAGACCTGGTTCGATTGCACCTCCTCCGACGACGTCACCCAGGCCATTCGCGATCTCGCCGTGCGCGGTGCGCCAGCCATCGGTATCGCGGCGGCCTGGGGCGTGGTGCTCGCGGCGAAGGCCGGCGCGAACCTTCCCCTGGCCATGTCCACGCTGCGTGCCGCGCGTCCCACCGCGGTGAACCTGATGTGGGCGCTGGATCGCATGAACCTGCGTGTCCTCGAAGGAGCGGACGCCGCCGCGCTGGAGCGCGAGGCACAGGCGATCCAGGATGAAGACCTCGCCGCCAATCGGCACATGGGGCAGTTGGGCGCCGCCCTCATCGAGCCGGGCTCGCACGTGCTCACGCATTGCAATACCGGCTCGCTCGCCACGGCCGGCTATGGCACCGCGCTGGGCGTGATCCGTGCCGGCGTGGCGTCGGGCCACATCGAGCAGGTGTACGCCGGGGAAACACGCCCCTGGCAGCAGGGTGCGCGCCTCACGATGTGGGAACTGGTGCGCGACGGCATTCCGGCGAAACTCATCGCCGATTCGGCGGCCTCGCACCTCATGAAGGACGGCAAGGTGAAGTGGGTGATCGTCGGTGCCGACCGCATCGCCGCCAATGGCGACACCGCGAACAAGATCGGTACCTACCAGCTCGCCATCGCCGCGCGCCATCATGGCGTGAAGTTCATGGTCGTCGCGCCATCCACCACGGTGGACATGGCGACCGCGACGGGTGCCGATATCGAGATCGAATTGCGCGATGCCACGGAACTGTTGTCGGTCGGCGGCACGCGTACGGTGATCGACGGTGCGGACGCCTGGAATCCCGTCTTCGACGTGACACCGGCTGAACTGATCGACGCGATCGTGACCGAGCGCGGCGTGATCCTCCGTCCCGACGAAGAGCAGATGCGGATCCTGTTCCCGTGACACGGCTGCGCCGCGAGGTCGCGCTGTTCGCGGTCGGCGGCATCCTCGGGCTGGCCGTCGACGCCGGCATCGCGCAATCGCTTGTCGGCCTGGCGGGTTGGAACGTCTACACCGCGCGCGTCGTTTCCTTCCTCAGTGCCGCCACCGTGACATGGTGGTGGAATCGCACGCACACCTTCGCCCACCGCGATTCCGGCCGTGGCCATCGTGCCGAATGGCTGCACTGGATGGGCCTGATGGCGCTCGGCGCGGTGATCAACAACGGTCTGTACGTGCTTGCCTTCAAGGTGTTTCCCGCCTTGCACGCCTGGCCCGCGGTGGCCGTGGCGGTGGGCTCGGCGGCGGGTGCCGTCGCCAATTTCCTGCTGGCTCGCGCGGTGCTTTTCCGCACCGCCAGGACATCGATATAAGTCGTTGAATTTGCGTGGTTTTTTGCTGTCATTTCCACGCCCGATGTGATATGATCCTTGGGTTGAGCCGACGGCATCGCGCAAGCGCGATACATAGGGCCGGCGGGGGTATTTTCACGGACATCCAGGAAGCCGATTGATGGCAGAACTCGCCAAAGAAGTCATCCGCGTCAACATTGAAGACGAGATGCGCCAGAGCTATCTCGACTACGCGATGAGCGTCATCGTGGGGCGTGCGCTACCCGATGTTCGCGACGGCCTGAAGCCGGTGCATCGCCGCGTGCTGTTCGCGATGAACGAACTGGGCAATGCCTGGAACAAACCGTACAAGAAGTCGGCCCGCGTGGTCGGTGACGTGATCGGTAAGTACCATCCGCATGGCGATGCGTCGGTCTACGACACCATCGTCCGCATGGCGCAGCCGTTCTCGTTGCGCTACATGCTGGTCGACGGCCAGGGTAACTTCGGTTCGGTCGACGGCGACAACGCGGCAGCCATGCGATACACCGAGGTGCGCATGGCGCGCCTCACGCACGAGCTGATGGCGGACATCGACAAGGAAACCGTCGACTTCGGCCCGAACTACGACGAAAGCGAGCACGAACCGCTGGTCCTGCCGACCCGTGTGCCGAACCTGCTCGTCAACGGCTCCGCCGGCATCGCCGTGGGCATGGCGACCAACATCCCGCCGCACAACATGACCGAGGTCATCAATGCCACGTTGGCGCTGATCGAGGATTCCTCGCTCGGTGTCGACGACCTGATGACGTACATCCCGGGTCCGGATTTCCCGACCGCGGGCATCATCAACGGTTCGTCGGGCATCGTCGAGGCCTATCGCACCGGCCGTGGCCGCATCCTCGTCCGCGCACGGACCGAGATCGAGACCGAGGCCAATGGCCGCGAGACGATCCTGGTCCACGAGCTGCCGTACCAGGTGAACAAGGCCCGCCTGATCGAGAAGATCGCGGAGCTGGTCAAGGAGAAGAAGCTCGAGGGCATCAGCGAACTGCGCGACGAATCCGACAAGGATGGCATGCGCGTCGTGATCGAGATCCGCCGCGACGCGATGGCCGACGTGGTGCTCAACAACCTGTTCCAGCAGACCCAGTTGCAGGTCACCTTCGGCATCAACATGGTGGCCTTGCTCGACGGCCAGCCGAAGCTGCTGAACCTCAAGGACATCCTCGAAGCGTTCATCCGTCACCGCCGCGAGGTGGTCACCCGCCGTACCATCTTCGAACTGCGCAAGGCGCGCCAACGTGCGCATATCCTCGAAGGCCTCACGGTCGCGCTCGCCAACATCGACGAGATGATCGAGTTGATCCGCACGTCCGCGTCGTCGGCCGAGGCGCGCGAGCGCATGGTCGCCCGCCGTTGGGAACCAGGCCTGGTGAAGGCATTGCTCGCCGCCACCGGTGCCGCCGCGTCGCGTCCGGAAGACATGGACCCGCGCGATGGCCTGCGCGAGGACGGTTACCAGCTGTCCGAATCGCAGGCGACCGAGATCCTGCAGATGCGCCTGCACCGCCTCACGGGGCTGGAGCAGGAGAAGCTCTCCGATGAATACCGCGAGATCCTCGATACGATCCGTGGCCTCATCGAGATCCTCGAGAACCCGAACCGCCTGCTCGAGGTCATTCGCGAGGAACTCGAGCAGATCCGCACCGACTACGGCGATGCGCGCCGCACCGAGATCCAGCATTCGCAGGAAGACCTCAACGTCCTCGACCTCATCGCGCCGGAAGACGTGGTGGTCACGCTCTCGCACACCGGCTACATCAAGCGCCAGCCGGCCAGCCTCTATCGTGCGCAGAAGCGCGGTGGCAAGGGCCGTTCGGCCTCGGCGTTGAAGGACGAGGATGTCGTGCAGCAGCTGTGGGTGGTGAACACGCACGATACGCTGCTCACCTTCACCAGCACCGGCCGCGTCTATTGGCTCAAGGTCTACCAGATGCCGGAGGCGGGTCCGGGCGCACGTGGCAAGCCGATCGTGAACCTGTTGCCGCTTGGCGAGGGTGAGAAGGTGCAGGCGTTGCTGCCGGTGCGCGATTACGATCCGAACTGCTTCGTGTTCTTCGCCACCCGCAAGGGCACGGTGAAGAAGACGCCGCTGACCGAGTTCGCCTTCCAGCTGCAGAAGGGCAAGGCGGCGATCAACCTCGAAGAGGGTGATGCGCTGGTCGACGTGGCGATGACCGATGGCGAGAGCGACGTGCTGTTGTTCGCCTCGAACGGCAAATCGGTGCGCTTCGACGAAGGCAGCGTGCGTTCCATGGGCCGTACCGCCACCGGCGTGCGCGGCATGCGCCTGGCCGAGGATGCCGAGGTGGTGTCGCTGATCGTGGCGGCGGGCGAGGGCGACATCCTCACCGCCACCGCACGTGGTTACGGCAAGCGCACCGCACTCGGGGAATTCCCGAAGAAGGGCCGTGGCACGCAGGGTGTCATCGCCATCCAGTGCTCCGAGCGCAACGGCAACCTCGTCGCCGCCGAGCAGGTCACGGAAACGCAGCAGCTGATGCTGATCTCCGACCAGGGTACCCTGGTACGCACGCGTGTCTCCGAGGTGTCCCAGCTCAGCCGTAACACGCAGGGCGTCACCTTGATCAAGCTGCCGAAGGACGAGACCTTGATAGGCGTCGTCCGTCTTGAGGCCGAGGAAGAGATCGAAGGCGAAGGCGAAACGCCCGACGGCGAAGCCGCCGCCGACATGCCACCGATCGAAAGCGGTCCCACGGGTGACGGCGATCCGGCCGAACCTGGCGAAGCGTAAAAAAGAAAACCCGCGGCGACGCGGGTTTTTCTTTGCCGGGTGGTCGGCGATATCAGGCGTCGATGGCTTCCAGCATCGCCTCGGCCGTCGACACGCGGAACTCGCCCGGGGCTTCGACCTGGATCGCCTTCACCACGCCGTCCTCGGCATACAGCGCGAAGCGCTTGGCACGGATGCCCATGCCATTCTTCGTCCCGTCGAGCTCCAGTCCCAATGCCTTGGCGAAGGTGGCGTTCCCATCGGCCAGCATCAGGAGATCGTTGGGCACACCCTGCGACTCGCCCCAGGCGTGCATCACGAAGGCGTCGTTCACCGACATGCAGGCGACCTTGACCCCACGCTCGCGGAAGTCCTCCATGTGCTGCACGAAGCCCGGCAGGTGCTTGTTCGAACAGGTGGGCGTGAACGCACCCGGCACGGCGAAAAGCACGACCTTGCCAACGCCGAGAACCTCGGTGCTCGTCACGGTCTTGATGCCATCTTCGAAGATGGCGAGGGTCGCTTCCGGAAGTCGTTCGCCGACTGCGATGGTCATGGGAGGAATGCCTCTTCGGTGGGAATGCGCCGAGTGTACGTCAAGGCGGGAGACCTGAAGAAACGGCAACCGGAGGCCGGGTGCTCTTGAATTGCCCGGGACCGGTCATCATCTTTCCGATCAGGCGGCCACGGGGCCGAAACTTCTTTGGAGTCAAACAGATGAACCAGCTTCGTCAGGTATCGTTTCGCCGTGCGCCGGTGTTCGGCAGCGATGTCCGCAACGTCTTCGAGCATTTCTTCGGCGGTGACATCGCCGTGCCGGCCAGCACCGCTTCCAGCGCCTGGGCGCCGCGTGTCGACATCCGCGAAGAGGACGGCCGTTTCCTGATCCTGGCCGATGTGCCGGGCGTGGATCCTGCCGATATCGAGATCCAGATGGACAAGAACGTGCTCAGCATCAAGGGTGAACGGAAGGCTTTCGCCAGCGAGACCGAGGGCAAGTTCAGCCGCGTGGAACGTGCGGCCGGTGCGTTCAAGCGCAGCTTCACGCTGCCCGAGAGCGCCGATGCCGACGGGATCACCGCGTCGGGTGCCCATGGCGTGCTCGAGATCGCGATTCCGAAGAAGGCGCAGAGCGCGCCGCGCCGCATCGCGATTAACGCTGCGGGCTAAAACGGCCTAAGCTTAGCTGTCTGGCCCGTGGCGGACCCTGTCCGCCGCGGGCGTTTCGCTTTTTTTGGTTTTCGACACAAGCCCGGGAGAGCCTGTGGAGTTCAAGGATTATTACGAGACATTGGGGGTCAAGCCCGACGCGACCGAGGCGGAGATCAAGGCCGCGTACCGCAAGCTTGCCCGCAAGTACCATCCCGACAAGAACAAGGAAGCCGGTGCCGAAGAGAAGTTCAAGGCGGTCAACGAGGCCAACGAGGCCCTGAAAGACCCCGAGAAACGCCGCGCCTACGACCAGTTCCGCGCTGGCGGATACCGCCAGGGCGAGCAGTTCCGTCCG
This sequence comes from Luteibacter jiangsuensis, assembly GCF_030812295.1. GTDB lineage: Bacteria > Pseudomonadota > Gammaproteobacteria > Xanthomonadales > Rhodanobacteraceae > Luteibacter > Luteibacter jiangsuensis_A. Next base: position 840,663 of record NZ_JAUSSK010000001.1, on the reverse strand, counting down.
CCGCCGGGCTGGGGCCAGCAGGGCAACGGCTTCGACTTCGGCGACATGGGTGGCCGCGGTGGCGGCGACTTCAGCGACTTCTTCGAGAGCCTGTTCGGTGGCGGCGGCCGTGCCCGTGGCCACCAGCCACAGGCACGCCGCGGACGCGATATCCAGGCCAGGATCGAGACCGACCTGCAGACGGCCTACAACGGCGGCAAGACGCGCGTGGTGCTGAACGATTCCTCGGGCGGCGAACGCGTGCTCGAGGTGAAGATTCCCGCCGGCATCACGTCCGGGCAGACAATCCGGCTTGCCGGGCAGGGACATCCCGGCTCGGCCGGTGGCCCCTCGGGCGACCTCTTGCTCGAGATCGCCATCCGTGATGACGCACGCTTCCGGCTGGACGGACGCACGGTGACCCACGTGCTGCCGATCACGCCCTGGGAGGCCGCGCTCGGGGCAACGGTCCCCGTGCCGACGCTCGGTGGGCATGTGGACCTGCGTATTCCGGCGGGCTCACAATCGGGGCGGAAGCTGCGACTGAAGGGGCGTGGCTTGCCGGGTTCGGAACCGGGCGACCAGATCGTGGTGCTGGAGATCCGCGTGCCGGTGCCCGAGACCCATGAGGAACAGGCGGCGTACGCGGAGTTCAAGGATGCGTTCGCGGGGTTCGATCCGCGGCGGGGGTGAGGGCTTTCCCCATCGCCGACCCTGTTGGCGATGATGGCCCGCCCCAGTGGGACTCTGCCTGAAGACCATAAGCCCGGCAGGCATCCACAGCCTGGCGGGTTTCCTCAGCCCGGCAAATGTTCCTTAAGGGCCGCGACCAGTTCCTCTTCCTTGATCGGCTTCACCACATAGGCCTTCGCACCCTGGCGCAGGCCCCACACCTTGTCCGTATCCTGGTCCTTCGTGGTCACCAGGATGATCGGGATGTGCTTGGTGGTTTCTTCCTTGCTGATCGTGCGCGTGGCCTGGAACCCGTTGAGGTTCGGCATCACCACATCCATCAGGATAAGGTCGGGGATCTCGCGCTTGGCCACCTCGACGCCCTGGGCGCCATCTTCGGCGGTGATGGCCTCATGGCCCAGCTTCTCGACGATGCGCTTGATGCCAAGCAACTGAGACGGCGAATCGTCGACGATCAGGATACGAGCCATTCACTTTCCCCCGGGTCGATGCCCGATGTGTTCTCTTTGGTGACGCCGGCCGTCCCGGCTGGCGTCTCGGACCCGCGGTGACGAGAAAACGTCACGCGTGGCGCCTCTGGCGAGGGGCCATTCTACCGGCCGCCGCGCGGGTATCAATGGTGCGAAGCACAGATAGCTGTCCCGGCAGGCGATTACGGCCCGATACGGACGACGGTACGGCCGAACGAGCCGCCTTCGAGCATCGTGCCGAAGACGCCGGCCACATCCTCCAGCGCCACTTCCTTGGTGCAGATGGCGTCGAGGTGGCGTGGCTTCCACTCGCCGGAGAGACGGCTCCACACCTCGTCGCGAACGTCGCGCGCGGTGCCAGCCGAGGCCACGCCCAGCACGCTCACGCCACGGATGATGAAGGGCATCACCGTGGTCGACAGTTCGGGGCTTCCCGCCAGGCCGCAGATGGCGGCGTTGCCATAGGGCGAGATCAGCGGCAGGAAACCGGCGAGTGTCGTGCCGCCGACGTTGTCGAGCAGGCCGCCGTATTTCGCGGAATCCATCGGTTTGCCGCTGAAAGCGAGCCCATGGCGGTCGACGCATTCGCTGGCACCGAGCATGCGCAGGACGTCGAAGCGGTCGGCCTTGCCGCTGATGGCATGCACCTCGTAGCCGGCGCGGCTGAAGATGTCGATGCCGAGCATGCCCACGCCGCCCGTGGCACCTGTGATGGCGATCGGGCCGAGCGCGGGTGTCTGGCGGTTGTCGGTCATGCGCAAGAGGGCCAACGCGGCGGTGAAGCCGGCCGTGCCGATGATCATCGCCTCGCGCGTGGTGAGCGAGGCGGGCAGGGCGACCGTCCATTCGGCGGGCAGGCGCACGTATTCGGCATAGCCGCCGTCGCGCGTCTCGGACAGGCCGCTGCCGGTGGCTAGCACCTTGTCGCCTTCCTTGAACGCCGGACTGGTCGACGCGACCACGGTGCCTGCCACATCGATACCGCCGTTCAAGGGGAACTTTCGCAAGATCTTGCCCTTGCCGGTACCGGCCAATGCATCCTTGTAATTCACGGACGACCATTCGACCTTGACCAGGACCTCGCCCGGAGAGAGGGCGTCGGTGTCCATGGTTTCGATGCCGGCACGATAGCCGGTGTCGTCCTGGTGGATACGGAACGCGCGGAAATTCGTCATGCGTGTGTCCCTGGGCGTGAGCGATCAGTCGATGCTATCGACAGACGTACCCGTGATCCACTTCGGTGTGTAGGTGGATTCGTAGTGCTTCATCCAGTCGAACAACTGGTCGATGTCGTCCCCGAACCACACCTGCTCGCGCTGGTTCTGCTTGACGAAGCCTTCGGCGACCATGTGGTCCATGCTCGCGGACAGGCCACGGTAGAAGCCACGCACGTCGAGGAAGGCGCAGGGATAGCTATGCAGGCCGAGTTGCGCCCAGGTGAGCATCTCGAACATCTCGTCCATCGTGCCGAAGCCGCCGGGCAGGGCCACGAAGGCGTCGGCGATCTCGTACATGCGCGTCTTGCGTTGGTGCATGGTCTCGACGACCTGCAATTCCGACAACCCGGTATGGGCGACTTCCTTCTCGACCAGTTGGCGTGGAATGACGCCGATGACGCGGCCCCCGGCGGCGAGCGTGGCATCGGCGACGGTGCCCATCAGCCCGACCTTGCCGCCGCCGTAGACGAGCGCAATGCCTTCTTTCGCCAGCCGCGCGCCAAAGGCCCTGGCCGCTTCGGTGTATTCCGGATGCGAACCACTACTGGAACCGCAGTAGACGCAAAGGGATGTGATCTCACGCATGTTCAAATCTCCACGACCCCTGAAACGACGAAGCCCGCCCATGCGTTGCGGCAGGGGCGGGCTCCGGTGACACAGGGACGATCAGTTGCCCTTGTGGATAGCGCGCTTGTCGACGGCCAGGGCCGCCTCGTGCACCACTTCCGACAGCGCCGGATGGGCGTGGACGATGCGGGCGAGGTCTTCCGACGAGCCCTTGAACTCCATCGCCACGACGCACTCGTGGATCAGCTCGGAAACGACCGGGCCGACCATGTGCACGCCGAGGATGCGATCGGTCTCGGCGTGGGCGATCATCTTCACCTGGCCGATGCCTTCGTTCATCGCCACGGCACGGCCGTTGGCGGCGAACGGGAAGGAGCCCGTGCGGTACGGGATGCCTTCTTCCTTCAGCTGCTCTTCGGTCTTGCCGACCCAGGCGATTTCCGGCTCGGTGTAGATGACCCAGGGCACGGTATCGAGGTTGACGTGACCCGGCTTGCCGGCGATCAACTCGGCGACCATGACGCCCTCTTCGGAGCCCTTGTGCGCGAGCATCGGGCCGCGCACTGCGTCGCCGATCGCCCAGACGCCATCGACGCCCGTGTGGTTGTGTTCGTCGACGACGATGCGGCCACGTTCGTCGAGCTTCACGCCCGTGTCGTCGGCCAGCAGGCCCGTGGTGTAGGCGCGGCGGCCCACGGCCACCAGCAGCTTGTCGACGACCAGCGACTGCGCATTGCCGTCCTTGTCGGTGTAGCCGACATGGACTTCGTCGCCCTTGACCTCGGCGGAGGTGACCTTGGCGTTGACCTTGATGTCGAGGCCCTGCTTGGCGAACTCGCGGGCGGCCAGCTTGGCGATGTCCTGGTCGGCCACGGCGAGGAACTTCGGCAGTGCCTCCAGCACCGTGACTTCGGCGCCGAGGCGCTTCCACACGCTGCCGAGTTCGAGGCCGATGACGCCGGCACCGATCACGCCCATGCGCTTGGGCACTTCGGTGAGGTCGAGCGCGCCGGTGTTGTCGATGATGTGTTTGCCGTCGAACTTCGCGAAGGGCAGTTCGATGGGCACCGAGCCCGAGGCGAGGATGACGTTGGTCGCCGAGATCGTCTGGACGCTGCCGTCGTTGCCCGTGACTTCGACCTGGTTGCCCTTGAGCAGCTTGCCCTTGCCGAAGAACGAGGTGATCTTGTTCGCCTTGAACAGCATGGCCACGCCGCCGGTGAACTGCTTGACGATCTTGTCCTTGCGGCCGATGAACGTGCCGATGTCGATCTTCGGATTCTCGGCGGTGATGCCGTGATCCTTGAAGTTGTGCGTCAGGTTGTGGAACTGCTTGGAGGAATCCAGCAGCGCCTTCGACGGGATGCAGCCCACGTTGAGGCAGGTACCGCCGAGGGCGGCCTTGCCGTCCTTGCCGACGAAGGCGTCGACCACGGCGGCCTTCAGGCCCAGCTGCGCGGCGCGGATCGCGGCCACATAGCCCGCGGGACCCGCACCGATGACGATGACGTCGAACTTGTCGCTCATTGCTTAGCTCCGGATGTCACTGCGGTATTGGCTACCGCCCAATATGGGGTCGAAACGTGAAAACGGGAGTCTCTCGACTCCCGTTTTCACATGTGTGAATCAACCGACCATTACAGGCCGAGCAGCATGCGCTGCGGGTTTTCAAGCTGGTTCTTGATGTCGACCAGGAACAGCACGGCGTCGCGGCCGTCGATGATCCGGTGGTCGTACGAGAGGGCGATGTACATCATCGGCGCGGCGATGACCTGGCCGTTCTCGACGACCGGACGCTCCTTGATCGTGTGCATGCCGAGGATGGCGCTCTGCGGCGGGTTCACGATCGGGGTGGAGAGCAACGAACCGAAGGTGCCACCGTTGGTGATGGTGAAGGTGCCGCCCTGCAGGTCGTCCAGGCCGAGCTTGCCGTCACGCGCCTTCTTGGCGTAACCGATGATGCCCTTCTCGACGTCGGCGAAGGACATGTCCTGGACGTCGCGCAGCACCGGCGTGACCAGACCCTTGTCGGTCGACACGGCGATCGAGATGTCCTGGTAGCCGTGATAGATGATGTCGTTGCCGTCGACCGAGGCGTTGACCACCGGGTAACGCTTGAGCGCTTCGGTGGCCGCCTTGACGAAGAAGCTCATGAAGCCGAGCTTGACGCCGTTGGCCTTCTCGAACTGCTCGCCCAGGGACTTGCGCAGCTTCACCACCTCGGCGAGGTTCACTTCGTTGAACGAGGTGAGCATCGCGATCGAGTTCTTCGACTGCATCAGGCGCTCGGCGATGCGGGCGCGGATGCGGGTCATCGGCACGCGTTCTTCCGGACGGCTGCCGGGGGTCGGCTTGGCGGCCGGAGCGGCAGGTGCCGCCGCGGCGGCACCGCCCTTGCCGGCATTGACCAGGTCTTCCTTCGTCACACGGCCATCGCGGCCGGTGCCGGCGACCTTGGACGGGTCGATGTTTTCCTCGACGGCGACGCGGCGGCCGGCCGGGGAGAGTTCGTCGACGCCCTTGGGCGCGGCCGGTGCGTCGGCCTTGGTGGCCTTCGGCGCTTCGGCGGCGGCGGGCGCGGCGGCCGGGGCAGGCGCGGCAGCGGCGGCGCCTTCCTCGATCACGGCGATCACCTGGCTGCTGGTGACCGTGGAACCTTCCTCGAACTTGATTTCCTTCAACACGCCGTCGACCGGCGCCGGGACTTCGAGGACGACCTTGTCGGTCTCGAGGTCGAGCAGGTTCTCGTCGCGCTTGACCGCATCACCGGCTTTCTTGTGCCAGGTGGCGATGAGCGCGTCGGAGACCGACTCGGGCAGGACCGGGACTTTGACTTCGATGGACATGCTTGTCTTACTCCGCTGCGTGATCGGTGCCGACCGGCGCGACCAGCGCCTGTTCGACGAGCGCCGTCTGTTCGGCGACATGGGTGTTGAGGTGACCCGCGGCCGGTGCCGGCGAACGAGCGCGTCCCGCATAGGACAGGCTGTGCTTCGGCCCCACGCTGGCCTGCAGGTGGTGACGGATCTGGAACCAGGCGCCCTGGTTCATCGGTTCTTCCTGGCACCACACCACTTCCTTGACGGAAGGGTACTTTTCCAGTTCGGCCGACACTTCCGGGCGCGGGAACGGATAGAGCTGTTCGACGCGGACGATGGCGACGTCGGTGAGCTGGCGCTTCTCGGCGTCCTCGAGCAGGTCGTAGTAGACCTTGCCCGAGCAGAGCACCACGCGCTTGACCTTCTTCGGCTGCAGGTCGCGGTGCTCGCCGATCACCAGCTGGAACTTGCCGTTGGCCAGTTCGTCGAGCGAGGACACCGCCAGCTTGTGGCGCAACAGCGATTTCGGCGTCATCACGATCAGCGGCTTGCGTACCGGGCGCACCTGCTGGCGGCGGATCATGTGGAAGGCCTGGGCTGGCGTGGTGGGCACGCAGACCTGCATGTTGTCCAGAGCGCACAGCTGGAGGAAGCGCTCCAGGCGGGCGGAGGAATGCTCCGGACCCTGGCCCTCGTAGCCGTGCGGGAGGAACAGCGCAAGGCCGCAGAGGCGATCCCACTTGGCTTCGCCCGAGCTGATGAACTGGTCGATCACGACCTGGGCGCCATTGGCGAAATCGCCGAACTGGCCTTCCCAGATGGTGAGCTGGTCCGGCGAGGTGGTGGCTTCGCCGTACTCGAAGGCCATCACGGCTTCTTCGGAAAGCAGCGAGTCGATGACCTCGACACGGGCGTCCGCGCGAAGCCGGGACAGCGGCATGTAGGTGTCGTCGCTCTTCTGGTCGTGCAGCACCGCATGGCGATGGAAGAACGTGCCGCGGCCGGCGTCCTGGCCGACCACGCGAAGGTCGTTGCCCTCGGCGATCAGCGTGCCGTAGGCGAGGTTTTCCGCGAAACCCCAGTCGCCCGGGAGCTCGCCGGCGGCCATCTTGCGGCGGTCTTCGTAGATCTTGGCGACGCGCGGGTGCAGCGTGACATCGGACGGGATGTCGAGGATGACGTCGAGCACCTTGCCCAACTGGTCGCGCGACACGCCCGTGTCCACTTCCATCGACAGCTTGTTCTTCTGGAAGCGGGTCCAGTCGACCGGGATGTCGCGGGTGGGGTTGGGCTCGATCGCGATCAGCGGCTCGCCCTTCTCGAGGCGCGCGCGGTAATCGTCGAGCATCTTCTGGCCGTCGTCGGCGCCGATGGCCGATTCCTTCACCAACTGCTGCGCGTACAGATCGCGCGTGGTGGGACGCTTGCGGATGATCTGGTACATGAGCGGCTGTGTCGCGGCCGGCTCGTCGGCCTCGTTATGGCCGTGGCGGCGGTAGCAGACGAGGTCGATGACGACGTCCTTCTTGAACTGCCGGCGGAACTCGTAGGCCAGGCGGGTGACCTGGATCACGGCTTCCGGGTCGTCGCCGTTCACGTGGAACACCGGCGCGTTGACCATTTTGGCCAGGTCGGTGCAGTACAGCGTGGAACGGGCGTCCTCACGCTTGGACGTGGTGAAGCCGACCTGGTTGTTGACCACCATGTGCAGCGTGCCGCCGATGGCGAAGCCACGGGCCTGCGACATCTGCATGAGTTCCATGTTGACGCCCTGGCCCGCGAAGGCGGCGTCGCCATGGATCAGCACGGCGATCGACTTGTCGCGGGCGGTGTCGCGGCGTCGCGACTGGCGCGCGTGCACGGAGCCCGCGACCACCGGATTGACGATTTCCAGGTGCGACGGGTTGAAGGCGAGCGCGACGTGCACGCCACCGTTCGGCGTCTTGACGTCGGCGGAGAAGCCCATGTGGTACTTCACGTCGCCGGAATGGATCGGGCTGTCGTCGTGCTCGAACTTGCCTTCGAACTCGTTGAAGAGCTGCGAGGGAGCCTTGCCGAGGATGTTCACCAGCACGTTGAGGCGGCCGCGGTGGGCCATGCCGATGACGAGTTCCTTCACGCCGTTGTCGCCGGCCGCGCGGACGACGTCGTCGACCATCGGGATGAGGCTGTCGCCGCCCTCGAGCGAGAAGCGCTTCTGGCCGACGTACTTGGTGTGCAGGTAACGTTCCAGGCCTTCGGCGGCGGTGAGCGCCTCGAGGACGCGGACCTTCTCGGTCTTCTGCAGTCCGGCGGACCCGGCGGCCTTTTCCAGTCGCGAATAGATCCAGGCGCGCTGGTCGTAGTCGGAGATGTACATGAACTCGGCACCGATGGTGCCGGTGTAGATGTGCTTCAGCTTCGCGAGGAGGTCGCGCAGCTTCATGCGCTGGCCGCCGCCGGCGAAGGTGCCCGCGTCGAATTCGGTGTCGAGGTCGGCGTCGGAGAGGCCGTGGAAGGCGAGGCCGAGGTCGGGCGTGTCGATATCCGGGACGGTCAGGCCGAGCGGATCGAGCTGGGCGGCGATGTGACCGCGCGAGCGGTAGGCCGTGAGCAGGCGGAGTACTCCGGCCTGTTTCTGGGCGTAGGCGTTGTCGGCGGAGCCGGCAGCGGGCGCGGCGGCCGCGGTGCGGCGCTGCTTCTGTGCCGCCTCGATGCGGGCGATGGCGCCGGAATGGGCGACGTCGCCGGCCTCGCGGCCCCTGAAGGATTTGAAATACCCGTCCCATTCGGCCGGGACGGAGCCGGGATCGGCTAGCCAGGCTTCGTAGACTTGCTCTACGTAATCGGCGTTGCCGCCGGCGAGTTGGGAGGATTCGGAAAACTCGCGGATCAGGTTTGCGCTCACGTCACCACCGGCACACACGAAAAGGACGGGCTGCCGCGCGGCATGTGGGGAGCGCCTGCGGCATAAGAATCCGTTAATTATAGCCCCGTGCTGCTGCGCTGCGCCAACCCATTCATGCGCTTGCGGCGAAGGTCAGATCCCGAGTGGTCTTATCTGCCAGGCAGGCTCGGCCCGCTCCCAGACTTCGTCGAAATAAGCCGTCAGGCGAGAGGTCTCACCTGGTTCGTCGAGGGCGCCCCTCGCCTCGAAGCGCCCGGCCACGGGCCTGAACAGAAAGCCACCGGCGTGATCGGTGGTGAAGGCCGATCCGTAGCGCAGATGGGCCTCCTCGGTGGGGACGCGGACACCGATAGCCGTGGGAAGACGCTGGGCGAGGGCGAGCAGGCGGTGGCCTTCGCGATGCCCACGCTCGGCGTCGTGGGTGACGATACGGATCTGCGCCTGCCGGCCGCTGGTGGCTATCCGGCGCAGTTCGGCGTGCACGGGGTCGCTGTCGAGCACCCCGGGTTCCAGCAGGGGCAGGTAGATCGAGACCCGGTGGCGTGCGCCCGCAAGCAGGCGCAGATGGGCGGCTTCGAGACCGGCACGGTCTTCCGCCGCCAGGATCGTGTCCGCCCCGCCGTTCACCGGCGCCGGCCCTTGCGCACGCCAAGTTGGCCGTCGTTGACCAGGGTGAGCAGCACGCGCTTTTCCGCCCCGGTGGGAAGGCGTTCGAAGACGAGTTCACGTTCGGCCGCCAGGCGTTCGGCCAGCGCCGCCGGGCATTCATAGGCGTTACCGCTGACGAAGAGGGTGGCGTCCTTCTTCCCCTTGACCCAGGCGATCCGGGCGTAGGGATGGCGGACCAGGGTCGCACCCCCCTCGATGGCCTTGTCGAAGGCGGCGTCGGTGGTGGCCTTCGGCGGCGCGGCGGCGACCTGCGCGTTGCGGTAGCGGGTGATGAAGCGGCCGAACCAATCCGCCAGCAGGTCGCGATCGAGCGCCGCGGCGAAGGGTAGGGCCTGGCGCAGGCGGTTCAATGCAGCGGTGTCGATCTCGCCAGCGCGCTTCGCCGGGACGAGGTCGGGGTCGGTATAGCGCAATTCCTCGGGCATCCGTTCGGCGAGGAAGTCGGCGAGGTCGCCGGTCAGCTCGGCCTGCGAGGGCGCGCGCATGCCGATCGAGATCGTCATGCAGTTGCCGATGGCTACGCCGTCGTGGGGTACGCCGGGCGGCAGGTAAAGCATGTCGCCCGGGCCGAGCAGCCATTCGTGGGTCGGCTCGAAGACCTGCAACTGCTTGAGTTCCACGTCGTTGCGGAAGTCCAGCGGTGCATCCGGATCGTCGCTGATCGCCCAATGGCGTTCGCCGATGCCCTGCAGCAGGAAGACATCGTACTGGTCGACGTGGGCGCCCACGCCGCCGCCATCTTCCGCGTAGGAAATCATGATGTCGTCGAGCCGCCAGCTCGGCAGGAAGGTGAAATGGTCGAGCAGGGCGGCCACATCGGCATCCCACTTGTCGACGTCCTGGACCAGCAGGGTCCAGTCGCGCTTGGGCGTCTTGCCGAATTCGGCTTCCTCGAACGGGCCATTCTTCACTGTCCAGCGATCGCGTTTCTCGTCGTGGACGATGAGGCGGGCGAGCACGCCTTCCTCGCAGGCGAGGCCGGCGAGGTCGTCGGGCTCGATCGGCGCCTGGAAATCAGGGAAGGCGTTGCGGATGAGCAGCGGGCGCTTCTGCCAGTAATCGCGCAGGAACTGCGCGGCGCTCATGCCGAGCGGCTGGCTGGCGCTGCCGCGCACTTCGATCGGGAGGGGCTTGCGGGTGGGGGTCTGGATGGCCATGCGCGGCATTGTAGTGGGTGGGAGCCGACCCCGGTGGCATGCCCTCGTGGGAGCCGATAATTGCTTTGGTGGGAGCCGACCTTGTCGGCGATCCCGCGGCAGCGGGCCGGGTTGCTACAAGCACCCATCGCCGACAAAGTCGGCTCCCACACAAGAGTCGGTCCCTGCCGAAGACCCCTGGCGGATCAAACCGTCGGAACCCCTGGCGGATCAAATTGCGCGAGCAAGCTTGTCGGCCAGGCCGATGTACGACGCGGGCGTCAATTCGGCGAGTGCTTTTTTAGCGTCGACAGGCAGATCCAGGCCATCGATGAAGGCGCGCATCGAATCCTTCGTGATGCCCTGGCCACGCGTCAGCGCCTTGAGTTGCTCGTAGGGTTCCGGCAACCCGAAGCGGCGCATCACCGTCTGCACGGCTTCGGCGAGCACTTCCCAGCTGGCGTCCAGGTCGGCGGCGATGCGTTCGGCGTTGACGTTGAGCTTGCCCAGGCCTTTCATCAGCGATTCCAGCGCGACCAGCGAATGACCGAAGGCGGTGCCCAGGGCGCGCAGCACGGTGGAGTCGGTGAGGTCGCGCTGCCAGCGGCTGATCGGCAGCTTTTCCGCGAAGTGGCCGAGCAGGGCGTTGGCAAGGCCGAAGTTGCCTTCGGCGTTCTCGAAATCGATCGGGTTGACCTTGTGCGGCATGGTCGAGGAACCGACTTCGCCGGCCTTCAGCGCCTGGCGGAAATAGCCGAGCGAAATATAGCCCCAGACGTCGCGGGCGAGGTCGATGAGGATGATGTTGATCCGGCGCAGCACGTCGGCGAACTCGGCGATGCCGTCGTGCGGTTCGATCTGCGTGGTGTACGGATTGAAGACCAGGCCCAGGCCGTCGACGAAACCGGCCGCGAGCGCGGGCCAGTCCACGCCGGGATAGGAGATGACGTGCGCGTTGTAGTTGCCGACCGCACCGTTGATCTTGCCCGGGATCTCGATGGCGACGAGCTGGCGGCGCTGGCGCTCCAGGCGGGCGACCACGTTGGCGATCTCCTTGCCCATGGTGCTGGGCGAGGCGGTCTGGCCGTGCGTGCGCGAGAGCAGCGACAGGCCCGCGTGCTCGTGGGCGAGGGCGCGCAGCGTCGCGATGACCTGGTCCAGCGCGGGGAGCAGCACCGATTCGCGCGCGTCGCGCAACATCAACGAGTAGGCGAGGTTGTTGATGTCCTCGCTGGTGCAGGCGAAGTGGACGAACTCCTTGGCCTGGGCAAGGGCGGGATCGTTGCCGATCTTTTCCTTGATGAAGTATTCGACCGCCTTGACGTCGTGGTTCGTGGTGGCCTCGATGGTCTTGATCCGTTCGCCGTCTTCCGCCGAGAAGTCGTCGGCGATGGCCAGCAGGCGCGTGACCGCTTCAGCGGGAAAGGCCGGCAGTTCGACGATGCCGGGATGCGCGGCGAGGGCCAGCAGCCAGTGGATTTCCACGTGCACCCGGCGATGCATCAGGCCGAACTCGCTGAAGATCGGGCGCAGCGAACCCACTTTCGCGGCATAGCGGCCGTCCAGGGGCGAGAGGGCGGTCAGCGTGGCGTGGGACATGGTCGTTCCTGGAGGCGTGGCGGGTGCAGCCGGCGATTATAGCGCCCCATCGCCGACAGGGTCGGCTCCCACCAAGCCGGCGGGAGGGCAAGGCAGCGGGAGGGCAAGTTGGCGGGCTGGACCGGGCGCTGCCCGGTGGGAGCCGACCCTGTCGGCGATGGGGTCCGCCCCTGTCCTACAAAACGACCCGATGCGGCCTTACTGTATGCAAGTCCCCCACCGGAGTTCCCGCATGAGCAAGTTCCGCACAGAACGCGACAGCATGGGCGAGTTGAAGGTCCCCGCCAGGGCGCTTTACGGCGCACAGACCCAACGGGCGGTGGATAACTTCCCGGTGTCGGGGCTGGCCATGCCGCGCGAGTTCGTCCGGGCGCTCGGCCTCATCAAGTCGGCCGCGGCCGAAGCCAACGTCAAGCTCGGCCACCTCGACAAGGCATCGGCCAAGGCCATCCGCGCGGCGGCCGAAAAGGTCGCCGCCGGCGAAGTCGACGATCAATTCCCCATCGACGTCTTCCAGACCGGCTCGGGCACCAGTTCGAACATGAACGCCAACGAGGTGATCGCCCACCTCGCTGGGGCTGCTGGCAGCAAGGTCCATCCGAACGACCATGTGAACGCCGGACAGAGCTCCAACGACGTGATCCCGACGGCGATCCTGGTCAGTGCCACCCTGGCCACGAGCGAGAAATTGCTGCCGGCCCTGAAGCACCTGCGCAAGACGATCGATACGCGTGCGAAGGAGTTGAAGAAGGTCGTCAAGACCGGCCGCACCCACTTGATGGACGCCATGCCGATCACCTTCGGCCAGGAGCTGTCCGGTTGGTCGGCCCAGATCGGCGACGCGGCGGAACGGATCACGGATACGCTCAGGCGCACCCGGCGGTTGCCGCAAGGCGGCAGCGCCGTGGGTACCGGTATCAATGCCGATCCGAAATTCGGCCCCACGGTGGCGGCCGAACTGTCGAAGCTGACGGGAGTGAAGTTCGAATCGGCGGCGAACTATTTCGCGGGGATGGCCGCGCAGGACGCGCCGGTGGAGCTCTCCGGGCAGTTGCGAGCGCTGGCGGTCGGCGTGATGAAGATCGCCAACGACCTGCGTTGGATGAATTCCGGTCCACTGGCGGGCCTGGGCGAGATCGAGCTGCCTGCGTTGCAACCGGGATCGTCGATCATGCCGGGCAAGGTCAACCCGGTGATTCCCGAGGCGGCCGCCATGGTCGCCGCGCAGGTGATCGGCAACGACGCGACGATCGCGGTGGCGGGGCAGTCGGGCAATTTCCAGCTCAACGTGATGCTGCCCGTGATCGCGTACAACCTGTTGCAGTCGATCGAAATCCTGGCAAACGCCGTCACGCTGCTTGCGGACAAGGCGATCGCCGGATTCAAGGTCAACGAGGACCATATCCGCGAGGCACTGGACAAGAACCCGATCCTCGTCACCGCGCTCAATCCGGTGATCGGTTACGAGAAGGGGGCGGCCACCGCGAAGCAGGCATACAAGGAGAAGCGCCCGATCATGGAGGTGGCGCTGGAAACCACGGGCTTGTCGAAGGCCGAACTGGCGAAACTGCTCGACCCCGCCGCGTTGACCAAGGGCGGTATCCACGGCGGTGGCGGTGGCGGTGGCTGAGCTCGGGTCGCCTAGGCGGCGAATCCTTGCAGGCCTTGCTCGATTCGCCGCAGTTTGTCGGGGTTCCGCTGCACATGGATGCTCAGGATCTTCTCGCCGTCCGTCACATAGGTCTGCGCGGATTCCAGCTGGCCTTCGATATAGCGCAGGAAAGCCCATTCGCCATTGATGCGCGTCAGCCGTACTTCCACGGCGGTGCCGTAACGCAGGTGCGCGGCGTAGAAGAGTTGCGCGATACGCTGCCCGCCGAGCATGGGCTTGGGGAAGCTGGTGACCTTGCCGCCGCCGTCGCCGCTGAAGTCCGCGTCCACCGCGAGCATGGAACGGATGGCGGGGAAATCGCCGTTCGCCAGGGCCTCCGCGAAGCGGCGCATGAGGGCAAGGTGGGCCTCGCGCGGAACCGCGTGACGCGGACGCTCGTCACGCAACTGGTCCTTTGCCCGATGTACGAGCTGGCGGCACGCGGCTTCGCTCTTGCCGATGGTGCCGGCGATCTCGGCGTAGTCGACATCGAAGACCTCGCGAAGCAGGAAGGCCGCGCGTGCCTCCGGCGACAGCCGTTCGAGCAGCAGGAGGAACGCCACGGAGACATCGCCCGCCAGCTCCTGCACGTCCTCCGGGGACGCGCCATGGTCGGTGAGGATGGGCTCGGGCAGCCAGATGCCGACGTATTCCTCGCGCCGGACCTTCGCCGCCCTGAGCCGGTCGATCGCACGGCGCGTCGTGGCGGCCACCAGCCACGCTTCGGCATTCTCGATAGCGCTGTGTTCGGCGGCGTTCCAGCTGAGCCAGATGTCCTGCACCACGTCCTCGGACTCGGCCACCGAGCCGAGCATGCGGTAGGCTATCCCGTGCAGGCGGGGCCGCAAGGCGGAGAAGGTGGCCGTGGCGTCGTTCATACCCATGGAGACGATCTTGCCAGTTCCCCTGTGACAGGTCCTTGCAAAATCGTCTCACATGGCGGAGCGTTTCGTTTCAGTGCACGAGTGTCAGCACCGGGTTCTTCTTGTCCTTCAGCAGGAACACGACGAACCTGGCCGGTGCGGTTTTGCTCGCATTGCGGCCGATCGTGTGCACATCGTCCGGGCCCTCATAGAACGTCTCGCCGGCCTTGAGCGTCTTCTCGGGCTGTCCGCGCACACCCATCACGATGCTTCCCTCCAGAACATAGACGATCGCGTGCGCATCGTGGCGATGTACCGGGTCGACGGCGCCGGGTGGGTAATCGACGTTGATCAGGGTGATTTCCTTGCCAGGGTAGTCCTTCAGCGCCTTGCTCATGAGATCGGTGACGGTTGCCTGGGGTGCCCCGGCATCCTGCGCGACCACAAGGCCGGGCGAAAGGGCCAGCAGGAAGGCGAAGGTCTTGAAAATGCGCATGGGAGGTTCCTCAGGCGGCGGTGGCGACGGGCTCGGAAAGACCGGCCTTGTCGAGGCCCCAGGCTTTGTCCATCGTGCCGGGAACGCTGCGGAAGGCCACGTTGATGCGATTCCACGCATTGATGGCCGCGACGACGAAGGTCAGGTCGGAGATCTCTTTCTCGGAGAGCTGGCCGCGGACGCGCTCGTAGACGTCGTCCGGCACGCCTTGCGCCGGAATCTGCGTGAGTGCTTCCGTCCATGCCAGGCTGGCGCGTTCGCGTGGCG
The DNA here is from genome assembly GCF_030812295.1 of Luteibacter jiangsuensis. Taxonomy (GTDB): domain Bacteria; phylum Pseudomonadota; class Gammaproteobacteria; order Xanthomonadales; family Rhodanobacteraceae; genus Luteibacter; species Luteibacter jiangsuensis_A. The sequence goes on along the minus strand of NZ_JAUSSK010000001.1, from coordinate 825,350 downwards.
AGAACAGGTTCGATTCGCGCCAGATGGCGATGTGGTGCAGGCGCAGCGGACGCTCGCCATGGATGACCGCCTGCTTCACGTGCATGTCGACGCAGAACGCGCACCCGTTGAGCTGCGAAGCGCGAATGTGGACCAGGTGTCGGATCGACTCCTCGATCGCGCACTTGGCCTCCGCCATGCTGAGTTCCATGAGCTTTTTGGTCAGTTCGGGCGACTGCTGCTGGTAATCGAGACGCTGGGTCATGGTGCTTCCTCATTCGGGAGTGATTGCCAGCCGTAGCCTAGGTTCGCGCAATGGGGGGTCGGTAGGTCCGTGGGCGGGATCACCGTGTTGCGCGGCGTGCACCAATCGGCGAGTCACAAAACGCCGGATGCCCACGTCTATGAGGCATGGACCCGATCACCCGAACCTACGAATGGCTGCGCAGGCAGCTGTCGACACGACATACAGTCGATGCCGTGTGGGCGGGATTCCTGGATGTACTCGACGAGCTGCCGGCAGAGGCCCGGGTCGCCTTCCTGATGAGTGACATCTTCGATGCGAGCATCGACGAGGTGGCCTTGCTGCTGCGCAAGGATGCGGCGGCATGCCATGCCCTGGTCGAGCTGGCTCGCGCACATATACAAGCGGCCGGCCCGCGCCGTGCCGTGGAATGAGGACCTGCCCATGAGCCACTATCTATCGTCGCCGGTGGAGACCGTCGATACCCTCGCCACCTCGTTCTCCGCCAGCTATGCCGGCGTGATCGCCTTTATCGCCGTGGTGTCCGAGGGCAGCTTCGCCAGGGCCGCCGATCGCCTCGGCATCGGCCGCTCGGCCGTGAGCCGCAGCGTACAGAAGCTCGAACAGCAAGTGGGCGCGCGGTTGTTCTCGCGGACCACGCGCAGCACCGCGCTCACGCGGGAGGGCGAGATCTTCTTCGAGAACTGTCACCCCGGCGTGGAACGCATCGCCCAGGCGCTGGACGACATGCGCGAACTTCGCGACGGGCCGCCGCGCGGACGCCTGCGTATCGGTGCGCCCGTCGGTTTTGGCCGCAACGTGGTGGCTCCGCTGTTGAAGCGCTTCCGGGACACGTTCCCGGAGATCGCGGTCGACCTGGTCCTGGACGACCATCCCGTCGACTTCACCGCCGACCGCGTGGACGTGTCGTTCCGCCACGGGCGGCTGGAGGATAGCCAGGTCATCGCCCGGCAGGTCGTCCCCATGCAGTTGTTCATCTGCGCCACGCCGGACTACCTGCGTGCCCATGGCGCCATCGAACGGATCGAGGATATGGCCTCGCATCGGGCCATCCATTTACGGTTGGCCTCGGGCCGCATCGATGAATGGGAATTCAAGATCGACGGCCGGCCGCACAAGACCCTGCCGCCCGCCATGGACGCCTTCAACGATCCCGACCTGGTGTTGCAGGCGGTGCTGGACGGCAGGGGGATCGCCCAGCTCGCGGGGTACCAGGTATGCGCCCACCTCAGGGCCGGGCGTCTCGTCGCCTGCCTGCCGCAGTACGCGCCCGACGACCGCGGCCACTACATCTGTTACCAGAGCCGGCAGCAGTTGCCTTCGCGCATCCGCGTGTTCATCGACTTCATGGTTCCCGCCATTCGCGCGCTGGACCTGGAGTGCGGCAGCACCCTGCCCATTGGTGCATCGACGGCAACATCGTGATCCCGTGCGCGGTCCTACCGGCGTTCACGCCCGGCTCCTACGATCCAGTCACGTCCAAAGCAAGATAGGTATCCCATCATGAAATTCCTGGTCATCGGCGGCTCCGGCCTCATCGGCAGCAAGGTCGTGCAGCGCCTGCGCGCAAAGGGCCACGAGGCGATCGCGGCATCGTCCTCGTCAGGCGTGAACACGCTCACCGGCGCAGGACTGGACGAGGCCATGGCCGGCGTCGACACGGTCATCGACCTGGCCAATTCACCTTCGTTCGAAGACAAGGCGGTACTCGACTTCTTCCAGACCTCGGGGCGCAACCTCGTCGCGGCGGAGCGGCGCGCGGGCATCGCCCATCACGTGGCCTTGTCGATCGTCGGCACCGACCGCGTCGCGGCCGCCGGCAGTGGCTATATGCGCGCGAAGGTCGCGCAGGAGACGATCATCCGCGAATCGGGCGTGCCATACACCATCATCCATTCCACGCAGTTCTTCGAGTTCCTGGCCGGAATCGCGAAGTCGGCCGCCGGTGGCGACACCATCACCTTGTCGACGGGCTACATCCAGCCCATCGCCTCGGACGACGTGGCCGATGCCGTGGTGAGGACCTCGCTGGGCCAGCCGGCCAACGGCGTGGTCGAGATCGCGGGGCCCGACAAGCTGCGCATGTCCGAACTGGTCGGCCGGTTCCTGACGATCATCAACGATCCGCACCATGTCGTCGGCGACGCCAAGGCACCGTATTTCGGCGCCGTGCTGGCCGATGACAGCTTGTTGCCGGGGCCGGACGCGACGTTGGGCGAGATCGATTTCCATGCCTGGCTGAAGTCGTCCCAGTACGCCAGTTTCGCTTCCGCGGCCTGAATCGACGAATCCATCGTGAAACCGACGCCACCGCCGGTCTCGTTCCTCGACCGGTACGACGGAGACGATTTCGATCCGTTGTACACGGGTACCGTCACGGTGACCGGCGGCGAAGCGGTGCATGGCCGCGCTTCGGGTGCCGTCCGCTCCAGCGACGGCAATCTCGACGTGGCCCTGCGCCTGCCCCTGGAGATGGGCGGTCCCGGGGGAGGAAGCAATCCGGAACAGCTGTTCGCGGCAGGTTTCGCCGCCTGTTTCCATGGAGCGCTCTGCCTGCTGGCGAAGCGCGAACGCATCGCCGTTCCCGCCGACGCGGCGGTGACCGCCGCCGTGACCTTCGGCCGCGACCCGGCCGACGGCTTGTTCACGCTCGCCGCCCACGTACGCATCGCATTGCCTGGCGTGGCCCGTCACATCGCCGAGGCCCTGGTCCGCAACACCGAGCGCTTGTGTCCTTACGCGAAGATGGCGCGGCAGGGCATCGAGTGCGTCGTGCAACTGGCGGATTGATGGCGTAGAAACATTGCCTGTCACGCCAGGTATCTGATCCTGCGTCACATTTCCTTTGGCCCAGCCAGGTGGCCTACTACTCCGCCGTGGCGCATGGAGCTATGATCCGACCTGCGAGTGACCTCGAGGGGAGGATCGCCGCGAGGGTCGGGGGTGACTTCCCTGGGCCGGGGAACGGGAAGCATGGGGAAGGTCATCGAGTTTCTCGCGCGCGTCGGGAGTGACGCGTCGTTGCGGCATGCTTCGACGGACGCCGTCGATGCCGCCCTGCGGGATGCCGGTGTCGACGACGGTGATCTTCGTGAAGCATTCAGTGCGAAGGATGGCGATGCCGTTCGGTTGCTGCTCGGCCAGCGCGCGTATTTTTCCACGCAGATGCCGATAGCCCCCGAGCACGAGGAACAGGAGGATCCGCTCGATGGCGAGGATGAGGATGGAGACGGCGAACCGGACGACACGGTCGCTTACATGCCACCCACGGGCACGCACCGCTGAGGCTGTGAGGCGGAGCCTGCGGCATGCGCTCGCGACACTGGCGGCTTGCCTGCTGGTGTTCGTTGCGGTGGTGCATGCGGCACCGGAGAATGCTGGAAATCCCTCGTCTCCCGAAGCGATCCTCGCGCGCGCGGACACGATCAAGGCCACCGATTTCGCCACGTTCGGCCACCTGATCGACGATCTCGCGCGGTTCGAAGCGAAACTCGCGCCTGCCGAGCGGTGGAAGCTGCGTTTCCTTCAAGGCTGGCGCGCCACCTGGGTAGGCGATTACGACGCCGGCAGGAAGGCGCTGGAGGACGTGGCGGACAACGCCAACGACAACGTCTTGCGGTTGCGCGCGACCGCGACACTGATCAACCTGCTCGGCATCGGCCACCGTTATCAGGACGCTTTCATGCGCCTGAACCAGTTGCAGGAGCTGATGCCGTCGATCCGCGACCGGAAGGCACGTTTCCAGGGGCTGGGCGAGGCGTCGCAGTTGCTCAGTTCCGCCGGCCAGTTCGAGCAGGCCGAGGCATACGCCCGGGAAATGATGGAAAATCCGCCGCCGGGCGAGACTATCTGCAAGGGAGCGCAGCACCTGCTGCGCGCGCGTCGCGAGGCCAACCGGCTGGAGACGCTGGACCCGATGTACCTGCGCGCGATCGAAACCTGCGACGCGGCGGGCGACGACGTTTTCGCCGACAGCATGCGCTCGGACATCGCGGCGTTCCATCTCGCCCACGAGCGTCCCGCCGAGGCGGTGAAGATACTCATAGACACGCGCGACGGCGCGCGCGCGCTGAATTATCCGGCGTTGCTGGCGGAATACGATGCGACCCTCGCGCAGGCGTACCTCAAGCTGGGCGATCTGGCCAATGCGCGCCGCTTCGGCCTGTCCGCCGTTGCCGGTTCGATCCGCGACGAATTCACCGACCCGCGCCGGGTGGGTTACGGCGTGCTTTACCAGGTGGAGCAGCAACTGGGCAACGCGGCGGCGGCCCTGGCGTACCACGAGAAATTCATGGCCGCCGACAAGGCATATCTGGACGACGTGGGCGCGCGCAGCCTGGCCTTCCAGATCGTCGACCAGCAGTTGCTCGCGCGCAAAGCCGAGGTCGATGCGCTGAACAAGCAGAACGAGATCCTCCGTTTGACGGGGGCGCTCGACCGCAAGGAAGTCGAGACGGGCCGCCTGTATATTTTCGTCCTGCTTGCCGGGCTGGCCGCCATCGCCTGGCTGGTGCTCTGGTTGCGCCGATCGCAGTTGCGTTTCATGAAACTGGCACGTCGCGACGGCCTCACCGGTATCTGCAATCGCGAGCATTTCGTCGAGCAGGCCGAGCGCGTATTGGCTTATGGTGCGCGTTCGGATCGCGGCGCGTGCCTCATCCTTTTCGATCTCGACCACTTCAAGAACGTCAACGACACCTACGGGCATGCCGTCGGCGACGAGGTGCTGAAGCGCGCGGTGGATGTCTGCCGGCGCGCCTTGCACGCCTGCGATGTATTCGGCCGCCTGGGCGGCGAGGAATTCGCGGTGCTGCTGCCCGATTGCAGCCCCGCGCAGGCGCGTGCACGCGCGGAGCAACTGCGGCTGTCGATCGCGGCGACGTCGGCCACCCAGATCCGTCCGAACATGGTGGTGACGGCGAGCTTCGGTATCGCCGGCACCATGCAGTGCGGCTTCGAGTTGCATCGTCTGCTGGTGGTGGCCGACGCGGCGCTTTACCGCGCCAAGCGGGCAGGCCGGAACTGCGTCTTCATGGGAGACACCGGTGACATTCCCGATTCGCCATACCTGAGCGAGGCACGCGGCTAGGCAGCCCACCCGGCCAGACAACCCACCCGGTGGAAGAAACCCTGCCTGCTGGAAGAAACCTGCCTGGTGGAAGAAACCTGCCCGGTGGAAGAAACCTGCCCGGTGGAAGAAACCTGCCCGGTGGAAGAAACCTGGTGGGAGCCGACCTTGTCGGCGATCCCGCGGCAGCGGGCCAGGTCGCGGCAAGTACCCATCGCCGACAAGGTCGGCTCCCACAGTCAGCGTCGGCTTCCAGAGCCAAAAAAAAGGCCGCTTTCGCGGCCTTTCTTTCTAAACCCGTCGCAGCTGGATCAGCGCTGACGAGCCTTGAAACGGGGGTTGCTCTTGCAGATCACGAACACTTTGCCGCGACGGCGAACGACTTTGCAGTCACGGTGACGCGACTTCGCGGACTTCAAAGAGGAAAGCACCTTCACGGCCAGCTCCTGAAACTTTACGGACAAGGAAAAACGGGATTGTAACGATCCGGCTGACGTTACGCAAGCGCCGGGAAGCATTCGTCTTTCAGCCGAGCCCCAGCTTCGCCCGGGCCTCGCGGACGGTGCGCAGGAAACTCTCGAGCACCGGGGACGTATTGTCCACGCGCGAGGCCACCGCGAGCAACAGATAGGCCTCCGGATCGTCCACGGGAACGAAACTGACGCCATCCAGGTGGACCGCCCGGAGCGAGGCCGGAACCAGGGCCACGCCCAGTCCCGCGGCGACGAGCGGCAGCAACGAAGGAATCTGTTGCGCTTCCTGGCGGACGTTAGGGCGGAAGCCGGCCTTGTTGGCGAGCAGGGTCAGCCGGTCGGTCAGGGTCGTGGCCTGGCCACGCGGTGGGGCGACGAATCGCTCTCCCGCCAGGGCCTCCATGCGCAAGCTGGCCTCCTTCGACAGGCGGTGACGAGCGGGAAGGGCGATCACCAGCGGTTCGTGGTCGATCACTTCCACGTTCAGCTGGCGGGCGTTCGCGACGCCCTCGGGGTGCGCCCGAAGCAGGCCCACGTCGATCTGGCCGGAAAGGAGGGCGTCGTATTGAGCGCCGGTGAGCATCTCGCCGAGGTGCAGGCTCACTCCGGCCGCCGCGTGCGAAAAACGCAGCAAGGTCTCCGGCAGGGCGGGATGGAAGGACACGGAGACCGCATAAGCCAGCCGGAGTTGGCCGGTGAAGCCGGCCGCGGCCTCCGCCACGACCGTCCGGGCGCTTTCCGCGCGTGCGAGGATCGCCTTGGCTTCGACCAGGAAGATCCGGCCGGGCTCCGTAAGAGCGACGCGGCGCCGGTTGCGGTCGAGCAGGCGCACGCCCAGGTCGGCTTCAAGTGACTGGATCTGCTGGGATAGCGGTGGCTGGGAAATATGCAGGCGCTGGGCGGCCTGGGTGAAGCTGAGGGTCTCGGCCACCTCGACGAAGTAGCGCAGTTGGCGCAGGTCGAACATAGTCGTTTTTCGAATAAGTGGAAGCTGAAAGATATATTGGCCGGAATTTCCTAGGAAATCTATGATTCGTCTCGGCCTACCACCAACCCCTCCCCCTGGGTCGGTAGGTCCCTCGCCTCGCAGCGACGCTAACTACCGGCATCTGGCCTACCTCCCCCCCCGAGGCCCATGCTGAGGCGTCTCCTGCGGGGCGACTTTCTTTGTGGCGGCGGAAATCGTGGGCGCGCATCGCCGACCCTGTCGGCGATGCTCTTGCTTCCTGTGGGAGCCGACTTGTCGGCGATGCCCTCAGAGTTTCGAGGTAAACCCACACCCCGTGCCGGCCTTGACCGTCGCCTCGTCCACGCCGGGCGCCATCTCGATCAGTTCGAGTCCGTCGGGCGTCACGTCGAACACCGCCAGGTCGGTGATGATGCGGTCGACCACGCCCTTGCCGGTCAGCGGCAAGGTGCATTCGGTGAGGATCTTCGGGGAACCGTCTTTCGCCGTGTGTTCCATCACCACCACGACACGCTTCACCCCGGCCACGAGATCCATCGCGCCACCCATGCCCTTGACCATCTTGCCGGGCACCATCCAGTTGGCGATGTCGCCCTCGCAGGTCACCTGCATCGCGCCCAGGATGGAGATATCCACGTGGCCACCGCGAATCATCGCGAACGAATCCGCGCTGGAGAAGAACGACGCGCCGGCGCGGGCGGTCACCGTCTGCTTGCCGGCGTTGATCAGGTCGGCGTCCACTTCGTCCTCGGTGGGGAAGGGGCCGATGCCGAGCAGGCCGTTTTCGGATTGCAGCCAGACGTCGACGCCGTCCGGCAGATGGTTGGCCACCAACGTGGGCAGGCCGATACCGAGGTTCACGTAATCACCGTCGGAGAGTTCCAGGGCGGCGCGCTGCGCCATCTGTTCACGGGTCCAGGCCATGGTCTTCTCCTTCAGGCGCGCACGGTGCGCTGTTCGATGCGCTTGGACGGCGCGGGATTGTGCACGATACGGTCGACGTAGATGCCCGGCGTGTGGATCTGGTCCGGGTCGAGCTTACCCACCTCCACCATGATCTCCACTTCGGCGACGCAGACCTTGCCCGCCGTGGCGACCATGGGATTGAAGTTGCGCGCGGTCTTGCGATAGACCAGGTTGCCCGAAGGATCCGCCTTCCAGGCCTTGACGAGGGCGACATCGGCGACGATCGAGCGTTCCATCACGTACATGTTGCCGTCGAACTCGCGCACTTCCTTACCTTCGGCCACCTGGGTGCCGTAGCCGGTGCGGGTGAAGAAGGCGGGAATGCCCGCGCCGCCGGCGCGCAGCTTCTCTGCCAACGTGCCCTGGGGGGTGAACTCCACCTCGAGTTCGCCGGCCAGGAACTGCCGCTCGAATTCCTTGTTCTCGCCGACATAGGACGAAACCATCTTTCGGATCTGGCGGGTCTGCAGCAGCAGGCCCAGGCCCACGCCGTCGATGCCGGCGTTGTTGGAGACCGCGGTGAGGCCGGTGACACCGGAGTCGCGCAGTGCCTCGATCAGGAGTTCGGGAATACCGCAGAGGCCGAAACCGCCCACGGCGACGGTCTGTCCGTCGGCGACCAGACCGGCCAGTGCCTCACGGGCGGAGGCGACACGTTTGTCGCGTGAGTGCGACTTCACCTGGTTCATGCGTCATCGATCCATCCGGACGGTCCCGCCGCCGGTTCGCCGCCCATGATAGCCGAGCACCGCACCGGCCCGTGGTTGCCCTTTGGTCCAATCCCCTTGCCGCCGGGCCGGCCTTTGTACCCCACACCAGATTCCTGCAAGCATTGGCACCATGAACGGGGCTTTGATCGAAGGTCCTTCATCCTTATGTCCCTCAAAGCCCCCACGCCCGGAGAATTCAACGTGAGCAAGCAGAAGATCGGCGTCATCGGCATGGCCGTGATGGGTCGCAACCTCGCCTGGAACATCGAGAGTCGCGGTCACGCGGTATCCATCTTCAACCGGAGCAGGGAAAGGACCGACGAGGTCATGGCCCAGAGCCAGGGAAAGAAGCTGGTGCCCAGCTACACCCTGGAGGATTTCGTCGACTCACTTGAAAAACCGCGCCGCATCCTGCTCATGGTACAGGCGGGCAGGGGCACCGACGCCGTGATCGAGCAATTGCGTCCCCTGCTGGACAAGGGCGACATCCTGATCGACGGCGGCAACACGTACTACAAGGACACCGTGCGCCGGGGCGAGGAACTGGCCAGGGATGGATTGCATTTCATCGGCACCGGTGTCTCGGGCGGCGAAGAGGGTGCGTTGAAGGGCCCGTCGATCATGCCCGGCGGTCCACGCGATGCCTACGACCTGGTCGCTCCGATCCTGATCGAGATCGCCGCCAAGGCGCCCGACGGCGAGCCTTGCGTGGTCTACATCGGTCCGGGTGGCGCGGGTCACTACGTGAAAATGGTGCACAACGGCATCGAGTACGGCGACATGCAGCTCATCGCGGAAAGCTACGCGGTGCTGAAGCATGTCGTGGGCCTCTCGAACGAGGAACTGGCCGACGTCTACCGCGAATGGAACGAGGGCGAACTGGACAGCTTCCTCATCGAGATCACTTCGAAGATCTTCCGCAAGAAGGACGACAAGAGCGGAAAGATGCTGGTGGACGTGATCCTCGACCGCGCCGCGCAGAAGGGAACCGGCAAGTGGACCAGCCAGAGCGCGCTCGACCTCGGCGTCCCGCTCACCCTGATCACCGAGTCGGTGTTCGCCAGGGTGTTGTCATCCATGAAGGAGGAGCGCGTCGAGGCCAGCAAACACCTGGCCGGACCGAAGGCGGCGGCCTTCAGTGGAGATCGCAAGGCCTTTGTCGAGTCGGTACGGCGCGCGCTCTACATGAGCAAGATCATCTCTTACGCCCAGGGTTTCGCCCAGCTGCGTGCGGCCTCGGACGAGAACCAGTGGAACCTCGACTACGGCGCGATCGCGAAGATCTTCCGTGCCGGCTGCATCATCCGCGCTCGTTTCCTGCAGAAGATCACCGACGCCTACCGGACCGATGGGGCGTTGAAGAATCTCCTGCTCGATCCGTACTTCCGCGACATCGCCCAGCAATACCAGGCGGCCTTGCGCGAGGTGGTGGGCGAGGCGGTGCGCCTGGGCGTGCCGGTGCCCGGCTTCTCGGCGGCCATCGCCTACTACGACAGCTATCGGGCGGAGACATTGCCAGCCAACCTGATCCAGGCACAGCGCGACTATTTCGGGGCGCACACCTTCGAACGCCTGGACGAGAAGGGCAGCTTCCACGCCGAATGGGTGGAATGACGAACTGAACGGCTTTCCGCCCGGCACTCGCTGGGCCGGCGCGGCCTTCGGCAGACGTCGGCGGCGCGGACCTGTGACGCAGGCCCGCCGCCGGGTGCTGGCGCTGTAGGAACCCTCCCTTTAGAGTTGCCGGATCGGCAGCGCACCAGGCGTCGGTGTATCGTGCCGTGTCCAACGAGGGAGTACGTTGTTTCATGTTGAGAAGTTCCCTGATCGGCGCCACGGCGCTGGCGGTAGCGCTTGCCGGATGCTCGACGCTGCCGCAGCCGCGCGACGATGGATCGCTCCAGCGGGAAGCGCTGGCCGGCACGGAGAAGCCGGTGCCCAAGCCGTTGACGGTGGGCACCACCAATCCTCCCGTTCCGGCGGCCGCGCAGCCCGACATCACCACGGGCACGGGTGAATTCGTGAAAGCGGTGGGCCTGCCCAAGCCGAAGCCGGTGGCGGCGGGCGCGGGCACGGTGACCTTCAATTTCGAGAACCAGCCGGTCGAGTCGGTGGTGAAAGCCATCCTCGGAGACCTGCTGCATGAGAACTATTCGATCGTGCCGGGCGTGCAGGGGAACGTCTCCTTCTCCACCTCGCAGCCGGTGTCGAGCGAGCAGGCCTTGCCGATCCTGGAGACCCTGTTGTCCTGGACGGGCAATGCCCTGGTCCGTAGCGGCGACCGCTACGTGGTCATGCCCGCGAAGGACGCGGTGGCGGGCAACCTCGTGCCGAGCATGGGCGCGACGGCACCGCCGGGCGGCTTGCAGGCGCGCTTGTTTCCCCTGCGTTTCATCTCGGCCACCGAGATGCAGAAACTGATCAAGCCCTTCGCGCGACCCGATGCCACCTTGCTGGCCGACCCCACGCGCAACGTGCTGGTGATGGCCGGCACGCCGACCGAACTGGAGAACTACCAGCGCACGGTGCAGACCTTCGACGTCGACTGGTTGCGTGGCATGTCGGTGGGTGTGTTCAGCCTGCAACGCGCGGAAGTGAAGGACCTCACGCCAACACTCGACAAGTTGTTCGGCGAGAAGGGCAACACGCCCATGGCGGGTATGCTTCGCTTCATCCCCATCGAACGTACCAATTCCCTCGTGGTGATCAGCCCGCAGCCCGTGTACCTCGACGAGGTGAGGAGCTGGATCGACCGCATCGACCGGGGCGGCGGCAACGAGCCACAGCTGTATGTCTATGACGTGCGCAATGTGCAAGCCGCCGATCTCGCCGATTACCTGTCGGACATCTATGGTGGCGGCTCAGGCGGTGGCGGTTCCAGCGATCGCGGCGGCAAGGTCGGGCCGGGGCTCAGTTCCGGCACCCTCGGCGGCGACAGCGACCTCGGCAATCGTGGCGGCTCGGGCCTCGGCAGCACCACGGGCGGTTTCGGCAACAGCTCGTCGTCGAATTCAGGTCTGCTCAACACGACGAACAACAGCGGCCTCAACGGCTCGTCTTCCGGCATGAGTGGCGGTTCCTCGTTCGGCTCGGGCAGCGGCTTTGCCGGCAGCGGGTTCGGCGACGACGACACCTCGTCGCGCCGCCAGCGCAATGGGCCGGTCACGACGGACGAAGGCGTGCGCATCACTTCGGTGGATGCGAACAACCAGCTGATGGTGCGCTGCCGCCCCTCGCAGTGGACGGAGATCGAGCAGGCGATCAAGCGCCTGGATGCCGTGCCGCTGCAGGTGCAGATCGAGACGCGCATCCTCGAGGTGGCCTTGACCGGCGATTTCCAGTTCGGCGTGCAGTGGTACCTGGAAGGCCTGGTCGGCGGCACCAACGGTTCCGTGGGACAGCCCGGCAACAAACAGCAGTGGGCGCTGGGTAACGGCGGCAACGTCTACAATCCAAACACCGACAGCTTCTTCTACTCCTTCGTCAACAACAACCTCGCCGTCGCGCTGCGCGCGATGGAAACCAGCGGCAACACGAAGACATTGTCGGCTCCCTCGCTGGTGGTGCTGAACAACCAGAAGGCGCACATCCAGGTCGGCGACCAGATCCCGATCACGCAGACCTTCGTCAATACCAGCGCCAACACGGACAACACGATCGGCCAGGTGGAATACAAGGACACCGGCGTGATCCTCAACGTGCGTCCGCGTGTGAATCCGGGCGGCCTGGTGTACATGAACATCAACCAGGTGGTGAGCGCGCCGGGCCAGAAGGACACGACCACGGGCAACTTCCCGATCCAGCAACGCGAGGTCGCCACCCAGGTGGCGGTACAGAGCGGACAGACGGTCTTGCTCGGCGGACTCATCAAGCAGCAGGAAGGTGTCACCGACACCGGCATTCCGGGCCTGAATCGCATCCCCATTTTCGGCCGCTTGTTCGGTTCCACGACCCGCGGCCGCGATCGCACCGAACTGATCGTGCTGATCACGCCGCGCGTCATCAGCAACGGCGAGGAAGCCAAGCAGGTGACGGATGAGTACCAGCGGAAGTTCGAATCGCTGCGTCCGGTTCGCGCCGATGCGAAGTTGGGCAGTGGCGAACCCGCCACGGTTCTGCCGCTGGGCAAGCCCTGAGACGTGTCCGTCCCGGCTAGCGTGCCGGGCCGACCAGCAGCTTGGGGTAGGTGGGCTTCGGCCGATACGGCTGCACCGACACCCCCAGGTTCGGCCCCATGCGATGTTGCAGGCCGGCGGCGTTGTAGAGGCCCAGCGTGTTGGTGGGTCGTCGGCTAACCCCGGCATCGATGGCGGGCGTGCTTGCCGGCACGGTGTCCGCCGCCATCAGGCGGCTCAGGCAGGCATAGGAAAGTCCCGTCGACGCCGTATCGGCGGCTTCGACGCAGCCCGCGTTCGCCGCGGCGTGCACGCCTGGCAAGTCCACGACCGATTGCGCCATCGCGCAGGGCGTCGCGACGGCCAGGGCCATGGCAAGGACTTGCCGAATACGCATGATGATTTCCTTCGTCTGGCCGTCCGCACCAGATAGCACGTAACCGGTTGCACCGGTAAGCGAATCGGACGGTGTCACGCGACGGTCATTAATCCTGTCACTGAAATAGCGTCGTTGTGTCATTTGGCGCGCCTAGCCTTCACCCCGAGACGAGTTTCCGTCCCGTCCGCTCATGCGTGAGGAATGACCGTGACACGCAGCGTCCTCGCGCTTGTCGCGTGCATGGCCCTGCTCGCGTCGCCATGGTTGGCGGCGCAGGTGCGCACATCCACGGGACAGCCACAGGGGTCGGAAGGAACGCATGTACCCACGCGCTTCGACATCGACGCTCAGGCGCTCGCCACCGCGTTGCGCGCTTTCAGCGAAACCACGGGTATCGCCGTGCTGTTCGACGACGGCCTTGTCGCGGGCGAGCGGTCGCAGGGGCTCCACGGGGTGGCCGCGCCGCGCGACGCGTTGCGCACCCTGCTCGTGGGCACGGGGCTCGTGGCGCACTTTTCCTCGATGAACGCCTTCACGGTCACCGCATCCAGCCAGGACCCGGCGGACGACGGCGTCGCGCCGCGTCACGAGGCCGTTCCTACGGGCGACAGGCTCGACGAGCGCTCCGCACGTGTCGTGCAGGCGGCGGTGGAGCGGGCCTTGTGCGCGCACGAGGACACGCGGCCAGGCGGGTTCCGGCTGGCCATGCAGTTGTGGATCGGGAACGACGGCGGCGTGACCGACGTGGCGGCCCTGGCCACCTCCGGCGATCAGGAACGCGACGACCGGGTGCTCGCCACCCTTCGCTCGTTGCGCTTGCCGGCGGACGTCCATCGTTCCAGTCCCGTGACGGTCTTGCTGACACCCTCGGCCAACGCCGACGAGGCGTGCCGGGCCCACCGCGCAGGGGAGGGCTGAGGATGGAGACCTCACTGCTCGGGTTGTTCCTCGACAACTACGAGGACTTCCGCCGTCGACTGCGGCGTCGCTTGCGGTCGGACGACCTGGTCGACGATGTGCTCCAGGAAACCTACCTGCGCGTGGAGCGGCTCGATCCCAACGTCGAGCGCGCGACGCATCCCACGGGTTACCTGTTCCGCATGGCGCTGAACATGGCTGCCGATCACCATCGTTCCTCCAGCCGCCTGCTGACAGGCGAGGAGATCGACGAGCTGGTGCACGGCGCGGACGATCAACTCGACCCACCTGCCGTACTCGCCTCGCGGCAGGATCTCGCCGCCCTCTGCGAGGCCCTGGAGATGCTCACCCGCCGCCAGCGCGAGATCCTCATCGCGGCGCGGGTCGACGAACAGCCGCAAGCGGCCATTGCGGCCCGCCACGGCATCTCGGTGCGCATGGTGGGCAAGGAATTGAAGAAGGCACTTGAGACCTGTGCCACAAAAGTGGGACGCAAATCCGTTCAGCGGTTCGGTCCGGGTGCCGGAGATCCGTCTTGAGCGATATGGGAACGACCAGCATCCATGAAAGCGAGCGCCAGGCGCGGGCCTGGCTCGTCCACCTGACCTCGGGAACGGCCACGCGTGAAGACGGCGAGGCGTTCCGCCGATGGTGCCTGGCGAGCGAGCAACATGCGGCCGCCTTTGCCCGCACGCGGCGCATGTGGGAAGACCTTGGCCCCGCCATCGCCCAACGGGCCGAGCGCATGGATCGGGACCAGCCATCCGCGCCTCGCCATGGCGTACGCATGAACCGCCGGATGTTCCTCGCCACGGCGGTCAGCGCATCGGTCGCCGCCGTGCTGATCGGGCGCTACGGCGCGGACCTCGTGCCCGGCGCGGCGGATGGCTCGCGGCTCCGCACGGCGGTCGGTGAGCAGCGCCGTGTCGAAGTGGTGCGGGGTGTCACCGTGGAAATGAACACGGCGACCGACATCGGGCTTCGTGGCAGCGGCAAGGACATCACGGGTATGCGCCTGCGCAGTGGCGAGGCCGTGGTCCGTATCGACGCCTCGCGCACGATACCCTTCGTGGTGGAACTGGCGGATGCGACCCTGACCTCCACGCCGGGTACGTCGTTCGCCGTGCGTTGCATCGACCGCGACGCCGCGGTGACGTGCCTCGATGGGCACGCGGTGCTCGCGCTGGGCGCGGCCAGGACCGAGGTGAAGCCGGCGCAGCAAGTGGCGTTCGACGACCGCGGCATGGCTCCCGCCGTCGCCGTGAATCCGGATACCGCGCTGGCCTGGCGCCAACGCGTGTTGATCTACGACAACCAGCCACTGGCCGACGTCGTCGCGGACATCAACCGCTATCGTCCGGGCCGCATCGTCATCACCGATCGCGCACTCGGCGAGCGCCGCGTGCACGCGCGCTTCACGCTCGACCAGATGGCTGACGTCGCCACCCTCATCCAGGACGCCTACGGCGCGCATGCGACGCATCTTCCCGGCGGTTGGGTGTTGCTGAGCTGAGCACGTTCATGAGCCGGCACGGTCGGCTCATGAATTTTTCGTGACAGCGGTTCAGTGCCACGACAGCCCACGCGTCTTGTGGGCAAACGGGAACATCAGGGGAAAGTCCGCGTGGCTACACGAGCAGTATGGGTGAACGCATGATGCGTATCGCGAGCCCTTGGCGCGCCAATGCGTTCGCGCTGGCCATCTCGCTGGGACTGGCGATGGACGCGGGTGCCCAGGACGCGCCGACGTCGTTCGACGTCAACGAATACGTCGTGGACGGCAACACCACGCTGCAGGCGCTGGAGATCGAGACGGCGGTCTATCCGTTCCTGGGCCCCGGCAAGTCGATGAATGACGTCGGCGCGGCACGCGAAGCCTTGCAGAAGGCGTACCAGGCGCATGGTTACCAGTCGGTGGTGGTCGACCTTCCGCCGCAGCAGGTGAAGGGTGGGGTGATCCGTTTCCAGGTGACCGAGAATGCGATCGGCCGCGTGCGCGTCGAAGGCGCGACCTACCGTTCGCCCAAGGACATCCGCGACGCGGTTCCCGCGTTGCGCGAGGGCGAGGTGCCGAACTTCACCCAGGCCCAGCAGCAGCTCACCGACGTCAATCGCCGGGGGGGCAGCCAGGTGGTTCCCGTGCTCACGCCGGGGAAGCTCCCGCAGACGATGGATGTGACGCTGAAGGTGACGGACGGTTCGCCGTGGCACGCGAGCCTGGAAGTGAACAACGACCACAGTGTCAATACGCCGGAGTTGCGTACCGTGGCCAGCGTGCGCGATGACAACCTGTTCCAGGAAGGGCACGCCGCCTCGCTCACCTATATCGTCGCGCCGCAGGATCGCAACGCGGCCGAGGTTTGGGCCGGTTCCTATCTCGTGCCGCTGGGCGGCGACTGGAGCGTGTTGGCGTCGGGCTACAAGTCCAACAGCAATGCCAATGCCGTCGGTGGCACGACCGTGCTGGGCAAGGGCAATGCCGTGGGCTTCAGTTTCATCCGCACGCTGCCGACGCACGGTGAGTATTCGCAATCGCTGTCGATCGGCCTCACCCGCAAGCATTTCGACCAGAACATCAGTCTCTCGGGCCAGACATCCAAGGCGCCGATCACTTACATACCGCTCAACGTCACGTATCAGGGCCAGTCGATCGGCGAAACCTCGATCAGCACGGTCGCGATCGGCGGCACCCTGGGTTTCCGTGCCGGCGGCAGCAACGCGGCGGAGTTCGACAACCAGCGCTACAAGGCACGAACCAATTTCTTCTACTTGAAGTTCGATGGTGGCCACACGCGGAATTTCGTCAACGGTTTCAGCCTCGCCGGGCGCCTGGGCCTGCAGTTGTCGAATTCGTCGTTGATCTCCAGCGAACAGTACGCGGCAGGCGGACAGAGCAGCGTGCGCGGTTACCTCGAGGCGGAGCAGACCGCCGACCACGGCGTCACCGGCTCCATCGAGCTGCGTACACCATCGATCGCCGCGCACCTCGGCGCATGGGTCAACGACTGGCGCTTCCATGCCTTCGTCGACGCGGCGCACCTCGTGCTGATGAACGCGCTGCCCAGCCTCGTCGACCCGGCCAACCCGGCGGCCGGCAGCACACGCGTGAACAGCTACGACCTGTCCAGCGCCGGCCTGGGCACGCGCTTCCAGATTTTCAACATCGCCACCGGCGCCTTCGAGGTGGCCTATCCGTTCAAGGACGGGCAGGCGACGCGTGCGCACGACACTCGCATTCATTTCTCACTCAAAGCGGATCTCTGACCGGCAGGTCGGACCACAGACATCCAGGGGTATCACCGTGACTCGACTCTTGTTCCTGACCTGCTTGCTTCTCCTCGGCTGGGTGCCGGCTGCTTATGCCGACGCCTCGTGGTGGAACCAGGACTTCGCCTTCCGCAAGGCCATCACCATCGATACGACGGCCAAGGGCGGCAACGTGACGATCGCCGCGGGCCGCACGCCGTTGCTGGTGCGCCTGCACTCGGGCAACTTCACTTTCGACGGCGTGTCCGAGACGGGTGCCGACGTCCGCTTCGTCGCAGCCGACGACAAGACCCCGCTGAACTACCAGATCGAGAGCTTCGACCCGGTGCTGGGCGTGGCCCTGGTCTGGGTGGACGTGCCGCAGCTCGGCGCGGACAGCCAGCAGCAGGTGTGGATGTACTACGGCAATCCCAAGGCGCAGGGCGCCGAGAAGGCCGGCGCGGTGTTCGACGCCGACTACGCCGCCGTCTATCACTTCGAGGAAGCCTCGGGTACACCGCCACAGGACGCCACCGCTTACGCCAACAACGCCGTGGGCAACGACATCCTCGCCGCCGACGGCATCATCGGCAAGGCCGCGCGTTTCGACGGCTCGAAGATCGTCACCCTGCCGGGCAGTGTCTCGATGAATGTCGCCGAGGGCGGCAGCTTCACGTTCAGCGCATGGATCAAGCCCGACGCGTTGCCTGCGGGGCGTACGTTGGTCTACGCGCGCCGCCAGGGCGAGCAGAAGCTGCTGGTCGGGCTCGACAACGGTGTGCCCTTCGTCCAGGTGAACGACACCACCAGCGCCGCCGGCGAACCGCTCAAGGCCGCCACATGGGCGCATGTCGCCGTCACCGCCACGGGCGGCGATATCGAACTGTACGTCGACGGCAAGCCTTACGCGAAGCTGGAGACGAAGCTCCCCGCGATGACCAGCCAGGCCACCCTCGGTGGCGACATCGCGGGCCAGGCCGAATCCTTCCTGCCATTCACGGGCCTGATGGACGAAGTGCGCCTGTCGCGTATCGCCCGCCCGGCGGTGGTCATCGCGGTCGATGCGCAGACCCAGGGCGCGGAATCCAAGTTGCTCGCTTACGGCGCCGACGAGAAACAGTCCGGCGTGGGCTTCGGCTACTTCGGCATCATCGTCAAGTCCGTGACTGCCGATGCCTGGGTGGTGATCGGCATCCTGCTCGTCATGGCAGCGATCTCCTGGGTGGTCATGTGGCAGCGTGCGGCGTACGTCAACAAGGTGACCCGCGCCAACGAGGATTTCCTCGACGCCTTCCGCCAGCAAGGCCGTAACATCCTCGCGCTGTCGCGCGATGCCACCGCGTCGAGGTTGCAGGACGCCTCGCTCTATCGTCTCTACAAGGTCGGCGCCGCCGAAGTGTGGAACCGCCGCGATGAAGACGGCCAGGACCACATCGCTTCGGAGTCCATCGAGGCGATCCGCGCCACCATGGATTCGGTCCTGGTGCGCGAGAACCAGGCCCTGTCCCGGTCGATGGTGTTGCTTACCATCGCGATCTCCGGCGGCCCCTTCCTTGGCCTGCTCGGCACCGTGGTCGGCGTGATGATCACCTTCGCGGCGATCGCCGCGGCGGGCGACGTCAACGTCAACGCCATCGCCCCGGGTATCGCCGCGGCGCTGCTCGCCACGGTGGCCGGTCTGTTCGTCGCGATCCCGGCACTGTTCGGCTACAACTATCTGCTGATCCGCAACAAGAACGTCACCGCGAACATGCAGGTGTTCGTGGACGAGTTCGTGACGCGCCTCGCCGAACAGCAGCGCGTCAACCAACCGTCGGCCGTCGCGGCCTGAGGATCGGATCATGCGCGCGCAAGACGACGATAAGCCGTACGACGACATCAACATCACGCCGATGCTCGACCTGGCGTACGTGTTGCTCGTCATCTTCATCATCATGACCACCGCGTCGGTGCAGGGCATCAAGGTGAACCTGCCCAAGGCCAGCGCGGCGGTGAGCATGGCCAAGCCGCAGACCAAGGCCATCACCATTTCCGACACGGGCCAGATCTTCCTCGATGCCTATCCGGTGACGCTCGCCGAACTGGAGCAGCGCCTGCGTTCGCTGAAGGCGATCACGCCGGATTTCCCGGTGGTGGTGAAGGGCGATGCCACGGTCCAGTACCAGAAGGTGATGGACATCCTCGATCTGCTGCGTCGCGTGGACCTGCCGCAGGTCGGCTTGGTCACCGGCAAGTCGCCGAGGGGATGAGCGCGTGACCCCGTACCCGTCACATCGTCGCCAACGCCGCCGCTGGATCGGACCCGCGGTGGGCGTGGTGGCCGTCCTTCTGCTCGGCGCGCTGGTCTGGCATTTCGCGTCCAGCAGCGTCGGCGTGCGGCGCGAGGCGCCGCGCATCGCCACGATCACGCCCTTGCCCCCGCCGCCTCCGCCGCCGAAGGAAAAACCGCCGGAACCGAAGAAGCTCGAAGACGAGATGAAGCCCGTCGACGACAAGCCGCAGGATCAGCCGGAGAAGCCGGTGGACGCACCCAAGCCGAGCGATGACGTCGCCAAGAACGTGACGATCAATGGCGATGCCCAGGCCGGCACCGACGCCTTCAACATCGGTGCGGGCGACGGCGGCGGTATGGTCGGGTCCGGTGGCGGCACCGGCACGGGCACCGGCAGCTACGACCAATACCTGGGTTATGCGATCCAGCAGGCGGTGCAGCGCGACGAACGGGTCAACCGCCTCGTGTTCGACGTGCGCGCCGACATCTGGCTCGATGCCGGTGGACGCCTCACCCGCGCCGAACTGGTCGGTTCCAGCGGCAACACGAAAACGGACGAGGCCTTGCTCGACGCCTTGCGCGCGATGCCGCGTATCGACGTGGCGCCACCCTCGTCCCTGCATTTCCCCTTGCGCGTGGCCATCCGCGGGAAGCGTCCCGCATGAGCACCGTCAATACCACCCGGAGAGTTCGCATGATCATCGGAAAGGCCCGCCATCGCCCCGCGCGCGCCATCTTGGCCGCCGCCATCGGCCT
The DNA here is from genome assembly GCF_030812295.1 of Luteibacter jiangsuensis. GTDB lineage: Bacteria > Pseudomonadota > Gammaproteobacteria > Xanthomonadales > Rhodanobacteraceae > Luteibacter > Luteibacter jiangsuensis_A. The sequence continues at coordinate 805,236 of NZ_JAUSSK010000001.1, read as the reverse complement.
GGCGATCTTCGCAGGCTCGGCGCATGCGCAAAGCGCGCCCTCGGACAACGCCACGATCAACCTCGTCCGCCTGCTGGTGAAGCGCGGTGTGCTGACGCAGTCGGATGCGGACGGTCTCATCGCGCAGGCGAACGCCGAAGCCGCCCAGGCGCAGAAGCTGGCGGGTACGGCCAATGCCGCGCCGGCCACGCCAGGGCAGGTGCGTGTCACCTACGTGCCGGAAGTGGTGCGTAACCAGATCAAGGACGAACTGCGCCAGGAGGTGGTCGCGCAGGCCAGGACGGAGCATTGGGCCGAGCCCGGCAAGCTCCCGGAATGGCTCGACCGGATTGGCTGGTCCGGCGACATGCGCGTGCGCGACGAGTTTCACTACTACGACAAGGGCAATGCCTATCCGGTCGTGGACTTCGCGAGGTTGAACCGTACCGGTCCCTACGACCTCAACGGCACCAATCCGCCGCCGCTGCTCAACACACGCGAGAACCGAACCAACTCGTTGCGCATCCGCGCACGCCTCGGCGTCAATGTGGACCTGGGCGAGAACGTGACCGCTGGCATCCGCATCGCCACGGGTGACGACAACAACCCGGTTTCCACCACCGGAACCCTCGGGGGCGGCCTGTCCAAGAAGGATATCTGGCTCGACCAGGCCTGGCTGGCCTGGAATCCAACCGATTGGGCGAAGGTCATCGGCGGACGTATGCCGAACCCCTTCATGAGCACGGACCTGGTTTACTCCAACGACCTGAATTTCGACGGCATCGTCGGTAAGTTCAACGTACCGGTGACCGAGGAAATAGGTGCGTTCGCCAATGTGGGCATGTTCCCGATCGAGTATCAGGCGGACGACTTTCCCTCGCAGCAGGGCATCAAGAGCCCGAGCCGCGACAAATGGATGACGGGCGCGCAGCTGGGTGGCACGTGGCGGTTCAGCGAGGATACGCAGTGGAAGCTGGCGCTCGCCTATTACCGCTTCGACCACATGCGCGGTGAACTGTCGTCGCCGTGCTCGATCTATCTCGGCGTGAACTTCTGCGATACCGATGCCACCCGGTCGGCCTTCATGCAGAAGGGCAATTCGCTGTTCCTTATCCGCGACATCGTGCCGGATCCGAACTCGCCCAGCAACTATGCGCAGCCCCAGTTCGTCGGCCTGGTGCACGACTACCACGTGGCCGACGTGAACACGCAGCTGGATATGAAGGTCGCCGCTACGCCGCTGCGCCTGGAGGCGGACTACATCCGCAACATGGCTTATCACCGAGCCGATGCATTCCGCCCCAGCGTGGGACTGAACCGCCTGGTCAACAATTTCGGTGCAGGCGATTTCAGCGAGAGTTCCTACAAGAGCGGGCCGGTGGGCTGGATGGTCCGCGCCACCCTGGGCGATGTGATCCCAGCGGCCGCCAGGGACTGGAACGTCAGCCTCGCTTACAAGTACCTGCAACCGGACGCGACGCTCGATGGCCTGGCCGATGCCGATTTCCATTTGGGTGGCACGAACGCGAAAGGCTTCGTGCTTACCGGAAGCTACGGCATGTCGAAGTATTCCTGGCTGAGCTTGCGTTACTTCAACGCGAAGGAAGTCTTCGGTCCGCCACTGTCGATCGACGTCTTCCAGCTCGATATGAACGCACGGTTCTAAGGAGGCGACATGAAACGCACCCTCATCGCCATCGCGCTGTTCGCCGTGCTGCCACAGGCATTCGCACAGACCGCCAGCCTGGAAAGCCGGATGCGCGACCAGCTGCGCGAGACGCGCACGCAATTGCAGGAGCTCCAGGCGCAGCAATCGCAGTGGGCCGCCGAGAAGGCCGCACTGGAGAAGGAGCGCGACGACGCGAAGAAGGAAGCCGAGACGGCGCGCGCGGGGGCGAAGTCTTCGTCGGCCGTGTCGCCGGAAGCGAGCCGCGCATTGGCCGCGGAGCGGCAGCGTCGCGAGGCGGCGGAGGCCAGCCTGCAACGAGGCAAGGCAGACATGGACGCGTCCGCGGTCGCGCTGCGCACGGCGGAAGCCGAGCGCGCGCGGCTCGCCAGGGAACTCGATACGGCAAAGGGTCAGGTGGATGCCTGCACCGCCCGTAACGTGCAGATGTACCGTGTGGGCCAGGAAGTGATCGCGGCCTACGAGAACATCGGCATGGGCGACATCGTCGGTTCCCGGCAGCCGTTCGCGGCGAAGTCACGGGTGAAGCTCGAGACGGCGGCACAGTCGTTCGGCGACAGGCTCTACGAGCAGCGTTTCGATCCCCGTGCCGGCCAGGTGTCGGCGACGCAATGACACCGCATCGCGAGGCAGTCCATGTATCCCGATCATGAGCTTTCGTCGCTTCCTGAATATCGCGCGCCGCGGCCGCGTCTGTCTCGTGCCCGCGCCGAGGTGGATGCGCGGGCATGTGGCATGAACTGCATGCACGCGCTCGCAGAAATGCTGCGGCAGCTCTATGCGGCCCGGCAGGGCAGGGCGGCGGACGTGTTGATGGACCGCTGCTCTCGCGAAGCGCTTGAAAAGCTGTTGCGCGAATCCTCGGCGTTCCTCGGATCGCGCGTGCGTTACGCGGTGGAGGATCGATTGCGCCACCGCAAGCCGCAACTGGACGACACCGCGCTGCCGACGATCCGTGCGATCGCCAGCGTGCTCAACGCGTGGCTGCACGACGGACGCCGCCTGGCGATCCGGTCGGTGCTGCGCGAACTCAGCGACGAAGAGCTGAAAGAGCTCGCCGCGCTGCCTGAACTCAATGATGAAGTGGCGACGATGACCGGTGATTTCTCATGATCGTTCGTACGAAGACCCCCAGCGACACCCGTCACCCGAGCTCGGTCAAGCCACGCCCGGCCTTGCGCCGGCGAGCGATGTGCCAGTTCATCGCGCTGGCGTTGTTCGGTGGCGCCGCGCATGCGGCGACGCCGCCTGCGTTCAGCCCCGGATGGTTCGCCACCAAGCAGCCGGGTGCCACGCAGCCGGCCACGCCTTCGCAGGGCGGTGGCGCGGCGGGTAACGGAGGCAACGTCTTCACGCCCGGCAACGTGATGCTGCAGCAACGCGTGCAGCAGTCGATCGCCAACCTCGATGCCGCCGCGCAGGCCGTGGCCGCGCAGATGAGTGCGCAGAAGAGCGCCCAGGCCGCCGCCCAGGCGCTGGCCTCCAACGTGCCCGACGGTCTGGGCAAGGGTGGCCTGCAGGTCGATAGCCACGCCGGCACGGACCCCTCGCTGTGGCAGAACGCCAACGCGCCGACGCAGTCCGTCGCGAGCGGGCAGACCACGGTGCAGATCAAGCAGAACGCGCCCAAGGCCATCATGACCTGGGAGACGTTCAACGTAGGCCGCCACACGACCGTGCATTTCGACCAGACGGGCGGTACGCGGACGGACGGCAGCAACCAGTGGATCGCGCTGAACCGTGTCAACGATCCGTCGGGGAAGCCGAGCGAGATCCTCGGGCAGATAAAGGCGGAGGGTACGGTTTACTTGCTCAACCGTAACGGCATGATCTTTGGCGGCGGTGCGCAGGTGGATACGCATTCGCTGATCGCCAGTTCGCTGGATCTGTTCAGTACCGATGTCAGTAAGAGCAATGCGTTCTTTTTGAAGAGCGGCATTGGCGCTACGCAGGATAACGAGAACATCCTCGGCGATCAGGGTTCGGTTACCGGGTTCCTGGTAAGCGCGGCTGTTTACGGTCGCACAGAAGATCCGCGGGGTGTGATCGCGATCGAGAACGGCGCGTCCTTGAATGCGACGAAGGATGGCTTCGTTATCGTCGCCGCACCCGCGATCCAGCAAGGGGGCCGGGTGACGGCCGACGACGGCCAAGCGATATTCGCCGCCGTCCCGGGTCTTGCCGCCCAGGCGAGTTCGGCCACGGGTGCCTTGGCGGTTGCTCCGGTGATCGGCCTCTTGTCGGAACCGCTTCAGGGCGTGACCAACACGGGGCTCGTGCAGGCGCGGCGGGGCAGCATCCAATGGTTCGGCAACACGATGGAACAGGACGGCGTGCTGGTGACTTCCACCAGCCTGAGCCATCCCGGTAGCGTTTCCTTCGTTGGCTTAAATGGCGCCTCCGGGCCTCTCGTGTTCGGTAGCCGCTCGGTCACGACGGTCTTGCCAGAGAAGGACGGCGAAACGACGACTTCTTCGTCATCGGCCGACGATGCCTTCGTAACCAGCCGTGTGGACGTGGGCCTCAAGGCCGTCATGCGCAGCGGCGCGTTGATGGAAGTGCCTGCCGGCCACGTGACGTTCTCACGCGACGCCTATATCGACGATGGCGCAATCATCGACGTATCGGGGCTTGCCAACGTCACCTTGCCGATGTCGGCGTTGCTGGTGACCATTCCGCGTATCGGCCTGAACGAACTGGCCAATTCACCTCTGCTTCGGAACAGCTTCCTCTATACGGCGAAGGACGTGACGGTCGATACGTCGCGCAGCGGTACGCGAGCGGATGGTCTGGATTGGGTAGGAAGCCCGGTGCTGAACGTGGCGGGTTACGTCAGCAACGTGCCACGCGACATCCAGCAGCTGATGATCAATGCGGGCACGATAGCCTTCCAGAACAATGCCGTCATTCGCACCGGCGCGCAGCTTCGGCTGGAAGGCGGTTTCATCAACTACCTGCCGGGCTACGTGCAGACGCCACGGCTGCAGGGGGCCAACGGGCTCATCTACGACATCGCCGCCGCCGATCCCGATGTGCAGTACGCGGGGTTCGCCGGTGTCTACGACAGCGTACACGCCCGCTGGGGCGTGACTGAAACCTTCGTGTCCAGCCCTTTGCTGGCGAACATGAAGCGCTGGGACCCCGGCTTCATCAAGGGAGGCGACGCGGGTACGCTTTCCTTTGGGCTGAGTGCGGATAACGGGCAGGCTTACCAGTTCATCATCGACGGCGATGTCAGTGCGCACGTCTATGCAGGCCGTGAGCAGGTCGCCAATGGCTCCGAACCACTGGCGGGTACCCTAGACATCCGTTCTCGCGATCTTGCATCGATGAGTGAGAACGCCAACATCGGCCAGTCGGTATCGATAAATTACCTGATCGAAGACCGGCGGCAACCGATCCAGGCCTTCGTTCCCGACTTCGACGAGGACAGCAAGCTTCCTGCACGGGACGGCGACCCCAACGATCCGGACAACCCGTCCTACTGGCTCCGGCTTTCAACCGCGATGATCGACAATGCGGGCTTCCGCCGGCTCAAGCTGAGCACCCCGGGTACGGTGCTGTTGAAGGAAGGCTCCACCCTGCATCTCGCCGATGGTGGCGAGGTCGACATCGCCGGTACGAGCGTCGATATCCAGGGAACGATCGTCACCCACGGCGGCAGCATCACCCTCGGATCGCGCGGGCAGGCAGGGATAAAGGCGGACAATCTTCCCACCTTCATCACCGTGGGCAGTGGCGGGCGCCTGGACACGAGCGGGCTCTGGGTGAACGACACGGGCCGCCCCGCGGACGAAATCGAGGGCCGGGCGTTCATCGACGGTGGGTCGGTGACGTTGTCGGCATGGAAGGGTGGAGAGCTCTCCACGGATATCACGCCGGACATCACGGTGGAACGCGGCAGCGTCATCGACGTCTCCGGCGGCGGGTATGTCGGTGTCGACGGGCGCCTGGCCATGGACGGGGACCTGCCGGCCGGACGGGGCGGCGACGTCACGGTGGCGACGCATACCGATGACGGCTTGAATACGTACGGCATCACGGCGGCCCCCGCCGATCTCCTGGGCGGCACCATCTCGCTGGACGGAACCCTCGTTGGCGGCGGATTCTCCGGCGGCGGGACGCTCACCTTGCACGCGCCTCGAATCCAAGTGGGTGGGGCCCCGCAGGATGACGATGGTGCGTGGACGCTCTATCTCGACCCGGCATTCTTCCGTGGACTGGGTTTCTCGGGCTACAACCTCGTTGCCGACACGGATGTCGTCGTCGCGCCGGGCACTTCCCTGGACGTGCGGCCCGCCTACATGGTGGCGGACCGTTCCGCGCTTCTCACTCTCGGCAGCCGGACATCGCTGCTGCAGTCGGGCGGCGACGGGGCCGTCGGCATCGGCGAGGTCGGTGCTTACGACAATTATCTGCATCGGCGGGACGGTGATGGCATTTCGCTTCAGGCCGGCCTCTACCTGAAGTGGCAGGCCCCGAATCCCGGCGCCATCAGGAAGTACGCGGACTACACCGGCTCCGTCGTCATCGGAGATGGCGCGCGGGTCGACGTCGGTGCTGGCGATACCATCGCACTGGACGGCGTCGGCAAGGTGGTCGTCGACGGCACGCTGGCTGCCAGGGGTGGCGACATCCGGCTGCACAATCTGGGTGACGGAGCGCACGTGGTGTCGGAGGGACGCGGTGTATGGCTCGGTGCCGATAGCGTCATCGATGCGAGTGGCGTGTCGTTGCTGGACCCGACCGCGCCAGCTCTTCCCGGGCAGGGAGCCACGCCGGCGGCGCAGCGAACCGGCGTCGTGCTTGGCGGTGGCGACATCGAAATGCAGTCCGACGCCTATGTCGTCGCGGCGCGCGGCGCGGCCGTCGATTTTTCGGGCGCCAACGATACCTTCGACCTGCCCGCCGATGGACGGCGTAATGGCGTGGCATCGACGGTATATCAGGCCACGCCGGTATGGAGCGATGGCGGATCGTTCAATCTCGAAGCGGCGAAGGGCCTTTTCTTCGACGCGTCGATCGACGGACACGGCGGCGCGGGCGCGGCACGAGGCGGACGGTTCAGCCTCGCCGCACGCTATCCGGCGGAGTTCGCGCCGGGGCAGAACGTGCCTCTGTTCATCCAGCAAAGCGGCTGGTTCGCTCCTGTCGACGTCGATCCACTGGCCCTGAAAGATCCGGGTTCGCCAGACGACGGCAACCTGCGGTTCGCCATCGACAGGCTGGAAGGCGCCGGTCTCGACGACGTGCTGATCGGCCGTTCGTTCGTCGACCATGACACGACGGTCAAGCCTGCCAGTGTGGTTTTCGCGGGCGACGTCGCCCTTCAGGCGTCCCGTAGCATCCAGGTGCAGGCGAGCACGTTGACGACCGCCGGGGCGGACGCGCGGGCCGTACCTTCCGCTGCCACAGTCGTCACTGATGGCGGCAACGTGACCTTTTCGGCGCCGTATGTGTCGCTTCTCGGGATGGAAACGCTCTCCCGACCGAGCGCGGCCGCCGGCGATGGAAGCCTCACGGTCAACGCGGATTTCATCGATATCGGCGGGCGCGTCTCGCTTTCCGGCATCGGAAACGCGTCGTTCAACTCCAGCGGTGACGTTCGTTTCATCAATCCGCTCTCGGGTACCGAAGCAGGCTGGCTCTACAGCACGGGTGACCTCGACTTCACCGGCACGCGTGTCTATCCCGCCACCGATTACCATTTCCTCGTCGACGCGACCAACCCGTCCGCGAAGACGACCATCACGTTCCATCAGGCATCCTCGACCGATGGCACGACGCCGCTTTCCGCCGGCGGCGTGCTGGCAGTGGGGGCCGACACCATCGAACAGCAGGGAACGCTGTGGGTCCCCTCCGGATCGCTGGCGTTGGGCACGGACGATCCCGCCGCGACGCTCGCCGCGCTCGGACTCGACGCCTCGGTCCCGCTCGGCGTGACCGGGCAGGTTCACCTCGCCCCGGGCAGCGTGACGTCGGTGTCGCTCGATGGCGCCGTCGTGCCGTATGGCAGCACGGTCGATGGCAAGGACTGGCATTACGACGTGCCCAACGCGCTCGCGGACCGGCTGCTCACCGCGCCGCCGGAGAAGTCCATCTCCATCGCCGGCGACAACGTGGCGGTGGACGGCGGAGCGCGCGTGGACCTGTCCGGTGGCGGCCATGTGCAGGCCAGCGAGTGGGTGCCGGGTACCGGTGGCTCGCGCGACGTGCTTTCTCAGTACCAGACGGATTTCAGCCAGTCCACGCAGGGCACCCAGGTTCCGCTGTACGGCGACGGCCGTGCCGTCTACGCCATCGTTCCCGGCTATCACGCACCGTTGTCAGCGCGTGACCTCGCGCTCGAGAATGGCACGGGCGCGGGTCCGGCCGTGGGGCAGGGCGTCTACCTTTCCGGCATGCCCGGCCTGCCGGACGGCGTCTACACCTTGCTTCCGGCCCGTTATGCGACCTTGCCCGGCGCGTTCCGCGTCGTGCAGAACACGAGCGTGTCCGATCCCGTCATCGGACGCGCGGCGACGGCGCCCGATGGCACCGTGGTCGCGTCGGGCTATTTCACCGATACGCTCACCGGCGCACGCGACGCGCGTTCGAGCAGTTTCCTCGTGCAGTCCGCGAAGGTCTGGGGCCAGTACTCGGAATACTCGCTGACTTCGGCGGACACGTTCTTCGCCGATGCCGCGGCCCGTGCGGGCGATGTCGCACCGCAGCTCGGCGCGGATGCCGGTCGCCTGACATTGGCGGCGACATCGTCACTGACCCTGGGTGCCACGCTGGACGCGGCTCCCGCGACGGGCGGACGCGGTTCCCAGGTGGACATCGCAGGGGATGCCATCCAGGTTGTGGGTGGCGCAGGCGTGGCCCGCGATGGTTATCTGCACGTCGATGCCGACGACTTGTCCCAGTTGGGAGCGGGTAGCCTGCTGATCGGTGGCAAGCGCAGCCGCGAGTCCGATGGCGACCGGGTGGCCGTCATCGCGAGCGACGTGCTTCTTTCCAACGACGCGGCGCACGCGTTGCAGGGTTCCGAGGTCATTCTCGCCGCGACGGACAACGTGACGCTCGATGCGGGAAGCTCGCTTCGGGCCAACGCATCGACGGACGCGCCGTCTCCCGCGCTGTTGATGGGTAACCTGGCGGCGGACGGTTCCGCGGCGACGAGCGGCGATGGCGCCCTGGTGCGCGTGTCGGGAACGGATGCCGCACCGATCATCCGGCGCAACGTCACCGGGCTCGACGGCGCGGCGGGTGCGCCGGGTGGCAACCTGACGATAGGCGACGGTGCGTCGCTGGTATCGGGACAGTCGATCAGCATGGACGCGACCGGCCTCACATCGATCGCGGACAAGGCGACCCTGGGTGCGCCATCCATCGACGTCACGGCCGGGCGTATCGCGCTTTCGGGTCGTGACCCGTCCACGCAGGACCAGGCAGGCCGTCTTCTCATCGGCCCGCATATCCTCGCCCAGCTCGCTGGTACCGATATGACGGTGTTGCGCGGCCGGTCGGGCATCGACCTCGTTGGCGATGTCGCCCTCGGCGTTTCGCATGCGTTGACCCTCAGCACGCCGGAAATCGTCAGTGACGGTGGACAGGCCGTCCTCGGTGCCGAGAGCATCGTGCTGGAAAACGATACGGGCACGTTACCGGGAACCGTGGGAGCGGGCGGTGGCCACCTCCGCATCGACACAGGCGATCTTCATACGGGTCATGGCGACCTCTCCCTGGGGGGATTGGCCGACATCGACGTTCATGCCAGCAGCGGCATGTTCGCCTCGGGCACCGGCACCCTGAACACAGGCACGGCTGACTTTGCCGCCATCACCCCGTTGGTGTCGGTGGACAACGGCGCCGCCGCGCATTGGATGGGTCAGGGAACCTTCCAGCTGACGGGGCCCGCGCAGGGTGACGTTGGCGACGCCGAGGCGGCGGCGGGCACGCTGGAGATCGAAGCGGCGGCGATCGACGTGGGAACGCGTGTGGCGGCACGCGGCGGAAAGCTCAGCCTCCACGCCACCACGGGCGATATCCACGTGAATGACGGAGCGGTCATCGACCTCTCCGGCCTGTCGTTGCCATTCAACGACACGACGGTGAACGTGCCGGGAGGCTCACTCGCGATGCGTGCGGACCAGGGCGATATCCGGGTGGACACGGGTGCGGACATCGACCTGCGTGGCGGTATCAAGGGCGGCAACGGAGGCAGGCTCGACCTTCGCGCGGAATCCGGGGTGGTCGCTCTCTCGGGTAGCCTGAGAGGGGCCGCGGCTGCCGGTTACCTGGGCGCCACGATGTCCATCGATTCCGCCGGTGCGTTCGACCTGGGCTCGCTGGCCGGGGCGATGGCCGCGGGTGGCGTGGATGGTGGCGTATCGGTGCACACACGCGAGGGCGATCTCGCGCTCGCCGCGGGACAGACACTTCGTGCCCATCTCGTCGACCTTACGGCCGATGGCGGCAGCATCGGTATCGGTGGAACCATCGATGCATCGGGTACGTTTGGCGGGTCCATCGACCTCTTCGGTGCACGAGGCGTGGATATCGACGGTGTCCTCGACACCCATGCCTCGGCGCAAGGACGGCACGGCGGCGATATCCAGATAGGAACCTCCGGCACGGGGAATGGATCGCTGAATGGTCAATATGGCTACCAGAACGTCGATGCCGCCGATGCCGGACATATCCGGATCGGCGCCGGCGCGCGCATCGAGCAAGGTGGCGACACGGCGAATGGCCGTCTCTATCTGCGGGCACCGCTCCTCTCCGACGGCGATACGCCGGTCGATATCGCCGGAAGTGCGAGCTTCGCCCATACGCGCGATACGACGCTGGAGGCCTACGCCATCTGGGATACGCGCGATGCGGCGGTCGATCCCACTAAGCACTTCGATGGCCTGGTCGATCCCTCGGGCTGGTTCCGCGTCGATCCGGCCACGGGGAAGGCGGTACTCGTGGACGGTGTTTTCACGGACAGCAACGGCGGCACGGTGACGGGTCCCGATCCGTCCGATTTCGCCCAGGTCATGGATTTCCTCTCGCGCTATACCTTCACGCCCGCCGCCATCAATACGGATCACGCCACGTTCTATGGCTATGCCGGCGGGGACGAGGCGCAGGGTGCGGGCACGCTCATGGGTTTCGTGCAATCCCCTGGCTTTACCTTCGAATCGCGTCTTTCCGCCGCCCCCGGGTTGCATGTCAGGCCAGGCATCGAGTTGCGTGCCGGCGACGACAACGGGAACGCGGGAACCATCGACGTGCTCACGCCATGGAACCTGGGTGCGGGCAAGCGCGACGCCAACGGCGACCTCGACCTCGTCTATCGTTACCAAGGACAGGCGCCGGTCCTGAGCCTGCGTGCGGCGGGCGATGTGAATGTTTACGCCAGCGTCACCGATGGGTTCTTCCAGGACGGCAATGCCGGCGGTGGTGCCGGCGCCACGCCTGACATGGCGGACTGGGCGGCGGCAAGCGCGGCGTGGACCACGGTGCTCGACCTCGGCAATGGCATCGACGGAACGCCCAACGCCTTCGATGGAAGCCCTCTGGCCACGCCGCCCGTGGAACTCACCTCGGGCGATCCCGTGGCGATCGCCGAGTACTACGGGCAGTACGTGGCATACGCGACCTACCTGTCCTCCGCGATTCCTGGCTTCGATCCGTATCATCCGGCGGACGTCATCCTTACCGGTCTCGGTCTTGGCTACGGCATCCTCGTGCCGGTGACGAATCCGCCCGCGCCACCGGCACCGCCCACCAACATGAACAGTTACGTGGGTTACCTGGCTGCGTACAAGGCGTACCTTCCCCAAGCGATCACCGCCTCGGACTATCTCGGTTCGCTGGGCGTGCCCGACAATTTCCAGGGACTGGTTGCGCCACCGACGACGCTGGATCCGATCAATACAAGCGCACCGGTAGACAACAGCCCCTCGCCACATGCCGTAGGCACCAACCCGTTGCCGTTGCTCAGTGCCAGCCTCACTGGTGGATCGAGCAGTTCGTATCGTTTCGTCGCGGGTGCGGACCTCGGGTCGTCGGATCCGCTGGCGACGATGGCGGGTGCTGTCGCGAGCCTTCACCTCGGCGGCCACACGGAGTATCACGACCCCATCACCGGCAAGGTTCTCGCCGCACCCACGCTGGTCCGTACCGGAACGGGCGATATCGATATCGTCGCGGCGAGCGATGTGCGATGGGACGATGCGAAGGCGCCGGCCGCGGTGTACACCGCGGGCGAGGCGGCCGACGGCACCCAGACCGACACGGGCGCATCCATCCTCAGGCCCTCCACCAATGGCAACCTCACCGACTCGGCGACACCCGAACTCGTGCTGTCCGGCGCGGTCAACCCGGTCAACGCGGGTCGTATCGGGCTGCATGCAGGTGGTGACATCGTCGGTTTACAGGACACCGTCGACACCGACGGGTCGCTGACCGGGACCGCGGGTGCATCCACCGCGCAGTACTGGTGGCCGTGGATGCAGACGACGAACTCCGAGACGCGATCGTCGATCAACTTCGGTGCGTTTAGCCAAGGTGTCATGAGCGCGGGCGGAGATGTCGACGTGTCGGCTGGTGGTGACATCCGCCAGCTCTCGGTGTCCTTGCCGACGACCTGGACGATAGCGACAGCCGGTGACGGCAGCCGCTCGCTGCAAACCCATGGCGGCGGCGACCTTGCCGTGCATGCGGGTGGCGACATCCTCAGCGGTAGCTATTTCGTTGCGAAGGGGCAGGGCAGTATCCAGGCCGACGGCCGCATCGGTGCCGATTTTTCAGTGAACTACACGGCGCCGGATGGCAGCCGAAGCACCATGCCCGTGTCGACGCTCATCGCGTTGCAGGACAGCCAACTGGACGTGCAGGCAGGTGGGTCCGTCAGCCTGGGTGGGATATTCAATCCCTCCTGGCTCGACTCGGCGGCCGTGAACGAACTGGCACCGGCGCACCATGCTGACGGCCAGTCGTATTCGGGTTCGTCCAGGATCGACGTCAGTGCCTATGGCGGCGACCTCACCTATGGCGATCTCACTGCACCTTTGCAGTTGATGGTTGCCGGCATCAGTAGCCTCAACAGCTCGACCGCTGATACGGCAGGTGACATCCTGCCCGCGACGGTAAATCTGATCGCAGCGAACGGCAGCCTTGACCTCAAGGCATCCGGTGAGCTTTTCCCTTCCACGGATGGCAATCTCGGTCTCCTCGCAAAAGATTCGATACGTGTGGACCTTCCCGTTACGGGGCTTGGATGGCGTTACTCCTGGGGCCTCATCGACGCTCCCCTGTCGTCCATGGCATCGCCTCTGAACCTGGCGTCGCTCGTAGATTCAAGCACGTCGGCGGCAGCGCAGGTTCGGACGAACGGGTATCTTGGCGTCCAATTGCTGAGTTCACCGGAAACCCAGAGCTACATCCACGCCGCGCAGCCCTGGCACGCCGACGACACGCAACCGGTTCGGATGTATGCATTGGAGGGCGACATCGTCAACGGATCGGGAGGTGGTTTTGCCGGCATGCTTCTTACGACGTCAAAGGAAACCCGAGTTCAGGCCGGACGCGATATCGTCGATCTCGCATACATGGGTCAGCAGTTGCAAGCTTCCGACATTTCCACCATCGCAGCAGGACGAGATATCTACGACACACCGCTGACGACGGCGGATGTCGATGTCAGCCTTTCTCCGGCGAGGGTATTTCCCGTTCTGGTTCAAGCCGGGCCCGGCTACCTCTACGTGAAAGCTGGCCGCGATATCGGTCGACTCGCGTCGCAGACCGAATTTTTCGGTCTGCCGAGCTTTGTGCAAGACCGCTACATCAATCGATTGCAGCTGCCGGGATCATCTAGCAACGTCACCGGCATTGACGCCGTGGGGAATATCTACAATCCTAACCTCACGCGGGATGGTGCCTCGATCGTGGTCTCGTATGGCGTAGCGAATGGCACGGATCAAGCCGCGTTCATTGCACGCTATGTCGACCCGTCCGCGAAGAAACCCGGCGGTTTGGATGACGAATCGAGGTCCTTGGTTTCCTTCGTGGAAGGCTACGACGCGGGGCTTCCGACCTCCGGTGGCTACACCGTCGAACAGGCGTGGCAGCGATTCCAGCAGTTGCCTGACGAGGCGAAAGCCATCTTCGTCCAGCAGACACTCTTCCGTATCCTTAAGCAAGTCGGCAAGGACTACGGCGACGAGGGCAGCACGTTCGCCGGCATGTACTCACGTGGTTACGACGCGCTCAACACCTTGTTCCCGGCCTCGTTGGGATATACGGCCAATGGCATGGAAGGTGGAACGAACGGTGCGGCGAACACGATATCCACCGGTGACCTCGATATCCGCGGAAGCACGATCCAGACACAACGTGGTGGCGATATATCGATCGTGGCTCCCGGTGGCCAGGCGCTGCTCGGAAGCGCTTCGGCGCCACCGGTCGTGGTGGGCCCGAACGGCAAGGTACTGGCCGGTCCGAATACCCAAGGCATCCTGACCCTGCAGCAAGGCGACATCTCGATCTTCACCGATCGCAGCACGCTCCTTGCGCAGAGCCGCATCTTCACCGAGCAGGGCGGCGACGTGGTGATGTGGAGTTCGAACGGCGATATCAACGCGGGTAAGGGTGCCAAGACCAACAGTGAAATTCCTCCGGTTCGCTACCTCTGCACGGTGGACGCGTGGTGCCTGCAGGACCCGTCCGGGCAGGTGGCCGGTGCTGGCATCGCGACACTGCAAACCGTTCCGGATGCGCCCGAGGGTTCGGTTTACCTGATGGCCCCACGCGGCACGGTGGATGCCGGCGATGCGGGTATCCGTGTATCGGGCAATCTCGTGATCGCCGCGGCACACGTGGCCAATGCCGATAACGTGCAGGTGAAGGGCGATTCAGTCGGCTTGCCGGTCGTTCAGAGTGTCAATGTCGGTGCGTTGAACGCGGCCAGTTCCGCAGCCAGTGCAGCGACGAAGGCGGCCGAGGACGTGGCGCGACAGCAACAGGCCGACTCGCGCGACCGCTTACCTTCGATCATTTCCGTGCAGGTGATCGGTGCAAACAGCGGTGCCAGTGTGTCGCCTGTCGGCGGTAACGGATACGATCCCGACAGTCCCGTGCAGGTCGTGCGTAAAGGTGCTGGAGATGGTCTCACCGATAGCGAACGCAGCCGCTTGCGATAACGAACTTGCGCGTGGGTAGACATTCGTCACCCACGCGCCTTCATCGCTGTCACTGTCATCTCGCTTGTCATTATCCATACGTTGAAGCTGGCGTTAACGTTGTCATCGTGTTGGCATGTATCGCGACATCGCCACGTCATTACAGGGACAACTCTCCACCCAATAATCGATATGCCTCCACATGGAGGTTCATCGACTAGGGGTAATACCATGTTCAAGCGTAATGCTAAGGGGAACACCCGCACCAAGCTTGTTACGGGCGCCGTCATGCTGGTCCTCGGCCTTTCGGCCGCCGGCACGGCGATGAGCACGGACACCTTCGGCGGCGGTGCGACACTGCCGGCCGGTGGTTACGTCGGCTTCAATTTCCTCAATCCCGCTCTTAAGCAGTCGGCCAACACCGCGTTCCCGACCTCGGGCGTCGCCGCTGTCAGCAGCACCTCGCTGTTTGGCGCCTGGGCCGCACGTACCGGCAACAAAGTGTCCTACTGCCAGACCGGCAGCGGTAACGGCAAGAAGGTCTTCGACAACTCCGACGGTACGAACCACCTCACGGCCATCGGTGCTTGCGATGGCACGACCATTGGTTTCGGTGCGCCTTCCAGCATCCTGGTGAATCCGCACTTCGCGGGTAGCGATGCTCCGATGTCCGCCACCGAGTACAACTGGTTCGACGTCACGGGTGGCAAGAAGACGCAGTACGGCGAGCCGGTGCAGTTCCCGGCGGTGGCGGGTTCGATCGCGGTGATCTATCGCAAGGACAGCCTGTCGACCCCGCTGAACCTCACCTCCGCGCAGGTCTGCGGCGTGTTCAACGGTTCGATCACGCAGTGGTCGGCGCTGACGGGCAACGCGAGCGACACGTCGACGATCAAGGTCGCGTTCCGCTCCGACGGTAGCGGTACCAGCTTCTCGCTGGCCAACCACATGGCCGCCGCCTGCGCGGGCACGGCCTCGCAGCACTTCATTGCCGACCAGTCGTTCACCACGGCGATCAGCCAGTACCAGCCGACCATTCCGGCGGGATGGGTGGGCGGCAGCGGCAATCCGGCCGTCGTCAGCGCCGTGGAGAGCTCCGACGGTACGATCGGCTACGCCGAATCGGCCAACCTGAAGGCCGCCGCTTCCACCGCGCCGCACGTCAAGTACGCCACGGTCGGTGGCAAGGACCCGTATGCCGACTTCCCGGCTTCGCTGGCCGTCCTGGTCAGTTCGGACCGCGTCCTCAACGGCGTGAACGCCACCACCGGTCGTCCGGTGACGGCGGCGCTTACCCCGTTCGGCCAGACCGGTTGCATGCTCCTGGTCGACCCGGCCGGCTACGCCAACATCACCTCGCGTTATCCGATCATGGCCGTGTCGTACCTGATCGCCAACAACAAGGGCAACACCTCGACCGACGTCGGCGCCGTGCGCGGCCTCGTCGGTTCGGCGTACGCCGATCACACCACGGACGGCGTGACCACCATCGGTGCGAACACGGGCTATGCGTTCCTGTCGTCGGCTACGTTGACCCAGGCCAAGGTCGATTCCTGCGTCAACATCTGATCAGTCACTGGCGGTTTTTCAAGGATGAAACGGGGAAGGGGTCTTAGGACCCCTTCCTTATGGCGCCCATAAATCCATTATCGAGGTATCCCATGACGACCGGACGATCGACGATCAAGAACCGCCAGGCCACGAAGCGCTGGCTCGCCCCCGCGGCCCGCTGCGCCATTCCCTTGCTGATGGCGGGAATGGCATTGCCTGCGTCGGCCCATAACAAGAACGCCTACGTGGCGAACGAAATCGACAACACCGTTTCCGTGATCGATACGGTGACCAATACCGTGACCGCGACGGTGCCGGTGGGCGCCAATCCGCTCGGCATCGCCGTCAGCCCCAATGGTTCCGGCGTGTATGTAGCCAATGCCCTCGACAACACCGTATCGGTGATCGACGCGGCCACGAACGCCGTGACCGCCATGGTGGCGGTGCAGAACACGCCCGTGGCCGTGGCGGTCAGCCCGGATGGGTCCGACGTGTACGTGGCCAATGCGAACGAGAACACCGTTTCCGTGATCGATACGGCGACCAACACCGTCGTCGCCACGGTTCCGGTCGGGAATGCACCGTTCAGCATCGCGGTCAGCCCCAATGGTGCCCGCGTGTACACGGGAAATACCGGTGACAACACCGTGTCGGTGATCAACTCGCGTACGAACGAGGTGATCGCGACGGTGCCGGTGGGAAACACGCCGTCCGGCTTGGGAGTCGGCCCCTTGGGTGCCCGCGTGTATGTGACCAACGCGGGTTCGAACAACGTGTCCGTGATCGATGCGTTCACCAACAAGGTGACCGCCACGCTGACGGCTGGCAATGGCGCCGAGGGCGTTGCCACGAGCCCCATCGGTATCCCGGTGTACGTATCCAATTCGGTCGACAATACCGTTTCCGTGATCAACCCGCTCAACAAGAGCGTGATAGCGACGGTGCCGGTGGGCAATACGCCGCAGTCGGTGGCGGCGAGCGACAGTACCGGTCGCGTGTACGTGGCCAACGCCGGATCCAATACGGTTTCCGTCATCAACCCGTTCACCAACAAGGTGATCGCCACGGTGAACGTCGGTAGCGTTCCCGCCGCGGTGGCTACCCAGCCGCAGTGGTGATGTAGCAAGGCGATAGACGGCCATCCCGGAAGGGATGGCCGTCATCGGTCCGAAACCTTCCGATCGCATGCTCGGTGGCACTAAGGAGGGGACGCATGCGCGGTGCGCGAAGCGAAGGTTTCAGCCTGCTCGAGACGCTGGCGGCTTTGGTCCTGCTGGCCTTGTGTTTCGGTGCGCTCATGCGCGCCACTGGCTCGTCCGTCGCCCTGAACGCACGCGCGGCGGATTACACTCAGGCATCGCTCTGGGCCAATGGCCTGCTCGATCGCACCTTCGTCGCCGACTTTCCGTCGGAGGGCGTGCATACGGGGCGGTTCGACGATACCTATCGCTGGACGATGAAAGTGAGCACGCCGGCGGATACGGCAACCGTCGCCACCCTGGCTCCGATGCATCTGTACAGGATCGAATTGACGGTCGAGTGGGATGTGGGCGGGAGAACCCTGTCCTCCCGTTTCGAGACCCTGCGCACCGTGTCCGAGAAGCCGCGCGTGCCCAAGGTTTCCGTGTATGCCTCGGGGGACTCGTGAAGCGTCAGGTGGGTTTCAGTCTCATGGAAACACTCGCGGCGCTCGCCCTCTTGGCGTTGCTGCTGCTGGGCGTGACGGCGGCGCTGCAGACGATGACGCAATCCACGCGTGCCGGCATGGCGGTGACCGAACGGCTCGACCAGGTCAGGGCCGCGCAGATGTATGTGCGACGGGCGTTGTCCACCGCCTTGGCGTACCCTTGGGCGTTGCGTGCCGACAAGCACCCCATCGTGGTCCGTGGGACGGCCGGTGAGGTCACCTTCGTTGCTCCGGGGCCGGGCTATCTGGCGAAGAGCGGTCTTCAGCTCCAGCGCCTGGCATTGGTCGGACGCGATCGCGACTTGAAGTTACAGGCCGAGTTCGCACCGTTGGCATCGCGTGATGCCGCACAGGTCGTCCCTTCGCAGCCGGAAGTCCTGGTCGATCATGTGTCGTCCGGGCGCTTCGTCTATAGCGGCGTCGATGACGAGGGCAATCCGGTGCCATGGCGGGACACATGGCCGTATGGCGACCGCCTGCCTTCCATGATCGGCCTCGAACTGACCCTGGCCGGCGGCGTGAAGTGGCCGACGATCGCCGTCCCCTTGCGGATGGACCCCGCCGCGGTCGATGCACGCGAAGCCATGGCGCGATTGACGTCGATGGATGGGACGCGATGAAAACCTTTCCCTGGACCATGAAGCAACGCGGTGTTGCCTTGCTGGTGGTCCTTTGGGGTTGCACGTTGGCGGCGATCACCCTCGGGGCACTGGCGACGAGTGCCCGGGTGGAGAGCACCCAGGCGCGTGGACAGTCCCTGCGGCTGGAAGCGTTCTATGCGGCGGAGGCGGGCATCGAACACGCCGTGTTCATGTTGAACGCGCGGGAAGACACGCAGCGCTGGATCGCGGACGGTCGTGCTTATGGCTTTCGGTTGGGTCGTGCCGACGTGCAACTGGATATCGGCGACGAGGACGGCAAGGTCAACCTCAACACGGCTTCGCCTGAACTCATCGGACGGCTACTGGCGGCTTCGGGCGTGGATGCGTCGCTGGTACCGAGGTTTCAAGCGGCCATCGCCCGTTGGGGAACGCGAGGACATATGCAAGCGTCGTTGTTGCTTGCGAAAGGCGGGTTCAGCAGCATCGACGAACTCTACCGGGTGCCTGGGATCAGCGTCGATGCCGTCGAGAGGATCGTTCCGTTCCTGACGTTGTGGACCGCCGACCCACCGAATCTCGCCCACGCCGCCCCGGTGGTCGTCGCCGCGGTGACGGGCGCGGGGCCGGAGGCCGCAAGATCTTACGTCGATCAGGTGAGAGCGTTACCGCCGGGTGCTTCCGCGTTGCCGATGCTTCCCGGGACGGGTTCGGGCAACGCGGCGAAGGGTTTCAGCGGGATCGTCAGTATCACATCGCGGGCGCGATTGGCCGAAGGGCCGACTCTGACACTCGATGTCACCCTCATCATGCATAGCGAACCCGGGAACCCGCGGCCATATCGCATCGTGCGTTGGGCGGAGCGTTCGTCCGAAAAGAACCTGTAGGGGATTCCTGCGGCATACTCCTGCCACGTCACGGCACGGCAACACGCACCCGCCACTCTCGCAGGCCTCGATAACCATGATGGTTCTTGCATGACACGCTTTCTTACGATCGGCGCCACGGCGCTGGCGGTAGCGCTTGCCGGATGCTCGACGCTGCCGCAGCCACGCGACGATGGATCGCTCCAGCGGGAAGCGCTGGCCGGCACGGAGAAGCCGGTGCCCAAGCCGTTGACGGTGGGCACGTCCAATCCGCAAATCCCCGTGGTCACGCAGCCCGACATCACCACGGGCACGGGTGAATTCGTGAAAGCGGTGGGCCTGCCCAAGCCGAAGCCGGTGACGGCGGGTGCGGGCACGGTGACCTTCAATTTCGAGAACCAGCCGGTCGAGTCGGTGGTGAAGGCCATCGTGGGCGACCTCCTGCACGAGAACTATTCGATCGTGCCGGGTGTGCAAGGCAACATTTCTTTTTCGACCTCGCAGCCGGTCACCACCGACCAGGCGCTTCCCATCCTCGAGACCTTGCTGTCGTGGACCGGGAACGCACTGGTGCGGAACGGCGACCGCTACGTGGTCATGCCGTCGAAGGACGCCGTGGCGGGCAACCTCGTGCCGAGCATGGGCGCGAAGGCACCGCCGGGCGGCCTGCAGGCGCGCCTGTTTCCGCTGCGTTTCATCTCGGCCACCGAGATGCAGAAACTGATCAAGCCCTTCGCGCGACCCGATGCCACCTTGCTGGCCGACCCCACGCGCAACGTGCTGGTGATGGCCGGCACGCCGACCGAACTGGAGAACTACCAGCGCACGGTGCAGACCTTCGACGTGGATTGGCTGCGCGGCATGTCGGTGGGCGTGTTCGCCTTGCAGCGTGCCCAGGTGAAGGAACTGACGCCGCAGCTCGACAGCCTTTTCGGTGAGAAGGGCAACACGCCCATGGCGGGCCTGCTGCGCTTCATTCCCATCGAGCGGACGAATTCCCTCGTGGTGATCAGCCCGCAACCGCGTTACCTCGACGAAGTGAAAACGTGGATCGAGCGCATCGATCGCGGCGGCGGCAACGAGCCGCAGCTGTATGTCTATGACGTGCGTAACGTGCAGGCGGCGGACATGGCCGACTACCTGTCCGACATCTATGGCGGCGGCTCGGGCGGAGGAAAATCGAGCGATCGCGGCGGCAAGGTCGGGCCGGGGCTCAGTTCCGGCACCCTCGGCGGCGACAGCGACCTCGGCAATCGTGGCGGCTCGGGCCTCGGCAGCACCACGGGCGCGTTCGGCAACGCGGGCACTTCGTCGTCATCGGGCACGTCGTCGGGCTTGTCGACGTCGACCGGTTTCAACGCTTCCACCGGCGGAACCACCGGCACGGCAACCGGCGGTGGCCTTGGCGGTCTCGGTGGTGGAGACTCCACCGATGCCGGCGACAATGGCGGCGGCCGCCATGCGTCGACGACCACGGACGAAGGCGTGCGCATCACCTCGGTGGATGCGAACAACCAGGTGATGGTGCGCTGCCGGCCGTCGCAGTGGACGGAGATCGAGCAGGCGATCAAGCGGCTGGACAGCGTCCCTTTGCAGGTGCAGATCGAGACGCGCATCCTC
Source organism: Luteibacter jiangsuensis (assembly GCF_030812295.1). Lineage (GTDB taxonomy): Bacteria > Pseudomonadota > Gammaproteobacteria > Xanthomonadales > Rhodanobacteraceae > Luteibacter > Luteibacter jiangsuensis_A. The sequence goes on along the minus strand of NZ_JAUSSK010000001.1, from coordinate 784,093 downwards.
GAGGTAACGCTGACGGGCAACTTCCAGTTCGGCGTGCAGTGGTACCTGGAAGGCCTGGTCGGCGGCACCAACGGTTCGGTGGGACAGCCCGGCAACAAACAGCAGTGGGCGCTGGGCAACGGCGGCAACGTCTACAACCCCAGCACCGACAGCTTCTTCTACTCCTTCGTCAACAACAACCTCTCCGTCGCGCTGCGCGCGATGGAGACCAGCGGCAACACCAAGATCCTCTCCGCGCCGTCATTGGTGGTGCTGAACAACCAGAAGGCGCACATCCAGGTCGGCGACCAGATCCCGATCACGCAGACCTTCGTCAACACCAACGCCAATACGGACAACACGATCGGCCAGGTGGAATACAAGGACACCGGCGTGATCCTCAACGTGCGCCCGCGTGTGAATCCCGGCGGGCTGGTGTACCTCAACGTGAGCCAGGTGGTCAGCGCGGCGGGCGCGAAAGATACGACCACGGGCAACTTCCCGATCCAGCAACGCGAGGTCGCCACCCAGGTGGCCGTGCAGAGCGGCCAGACGGTGTTGCTCGGCGGCCTGATCAAGGAAGACGACAGCACCACGGACACGGGCATCCCCGGGCTGAACCGTATCCCCGTTTTCGGTCGCTTGTTCGGTTCCACCAACCGCGGGCGCAACCGTACGGAGCTGATCGTGCTGATCACGCCCAGGGTGATCAGCAACGGGGAGGAAGCCAAGCAGGTGACGGACGAGTACCAGCGGAAGTTCGAGTCGCTGCGGCCACTGAACGGGGCGCCCTAGGGGCGGTGGCAAGGCGTCCCGCACACGCGGCGCTCACACAGGCGGTCGCAGATTGCCCGGGTGGAAGCGAGAGGGGAGAGTCCGGTGATCGGAGGGTTGGCCGGGTGGTCCAAAGTGCTGGAAATGATGCCCACGGCCATGTTCGTGCGCGATGCCATGCACCGCTGGGTATTCGTGAACCGGATGGGCTGCGAATACATGGGGGTACGTGCCGACGATATCGTGGGCAAAAGCGACGAGGAGTTGTTCCCGCCCGAGCAGGCGGCGCGCTTCGCGGCGGGCGACGATGCCGTTTTGCGCACCCATGAAGTCGTGGAAACCGAGGAAACGGTGACTGATCCGCAAGGCCGTGTCCGCACCCTGCTCACGCGAAAGACCTGCATCGAGCTGGAAGGCGCGCCCCACGTGCTCGCCTCGGTGACCGACATCACCGAGCTGCGCGAGTCCGAGGCGCAGATACGTTGGCTGGCCTGCCACGACGCGCTGACCGGCCTGGCCAATCGCACCGCACTGTTCACCAAGCTGGATGCCGCCATCGCGCGGGCGGCGAGCGGCGCCGGCAAGGCGACGCTCTTGTACCTCGACCTGGACGGGTTCAAGAAGGTCAACGATACCTACGGCCATCTCGCTGGCGACGAACTGCTTGTGCAGTTCGCTTCCCGCCTGCGTGGCCTGCTCGGTCCGAACGACACCGTGGCGCGTATCGGCGGCGACGAGTTCGCGGTGCTGGTCGAGGACGACGGCGACCTCGATGTCGAAGCCCTGGCGTCCAACATCCTCATGCTTGCGAGCCTTCCCTTCGACGTGCCCGCGAATGCCTCCCTGATCGGCACCTCCATCGGCATCGCCCCGATCGGGGCGGAAGCGGTGGCCGCGGGAGAGATGGCGCGCAAGGCCGACAGTGCCCTTTACGAAGCCAAGAAGGGCCGCAACCGTTACGTGATCTATACCGACGAACTGGACGTGGCGCTCGCGCATCGCCGCGAGATCGAGATGGCGCTTCGAGAGACCCTGCGCAACGCAGCGGGGCTGGACTGCCACTACCAGCCACTGGTCCGGGCACGCGACGGTGAGGTGATCGGACTGGAGGCCCTGGCTCGCTGGCGGCATCCCCGCCTCGGCGACGTGCCGCCGGTGCAGTTCATCGCCGTGGCCGAGGAAACCGGCCTGATCGGCTTCCTCGGCGAGTGGGTGCTGCGCACCGCCTGCGCCCGCGTGGCCCCGATAGCCGACATCTTCGTGGCGGTGAACGTGAGTGCCGTGCAACTGCGCGACGGCCGCTTCGCCGATACCGTCTTGCGCGTCCTCGAGGAAACGAGACTGGCGCCGCGCCGGTTGGAGCTGGAGATCACGGAGACGGCCATCGTCAACGCCGACGATGTCACGGTATGCCAGCTGAAACGGTTGCGGAGCGAGGGCGTACGGATATCGCTCGACGATTTCGGCACCGGGTATTCCAGCCTTACCTTGTTGAAGGACCTCGACGTCGACAAGGTGAAGATCGACCGCTCCTTCGTACAGATGGCGCCGATGGCCGACGATTCCGCGGCCATCGTCCGCGCCGTGTCCAACCTCGCCGCGGCGCTCGGCCTGTCCGTTGTGGCCGAAGGCGTGGAAACGGAACAGCAGCGGGCCTTCCTGCGCGAAGCGGGCTGTGACGAACTTCAAGGCTACCTGTTTTCCGCTGGCGTGCCCGAGGAGGGCATCGCGGGGGTCATCGGTGGTTACCCGGCGCCCCTGCCGGATTACTCCGCCGGATAGGCGCCGGCCGGCATGGGCCAGGTCCGGCGCAGGTCGGGCATGCCCGGCATCGTCGTGGGTTGCGGCAAGGGCAGGGGCATGCGCGTTCCGACGCCGCCGCCGGTGGCATCGCCGACGATGGCGATCACGCAGCCACCGCTTTCCTGCGAGGTTCCGAACGACAAGCGGCCCCATGGCATCTGCATCACCAGATACCGGTTGGGCAACATGGAAGGCGCGTTGGGCAGGTGGGTGTCGGAAGCCGGTGCGTGGAACCTGTCGTCCACGTCGCCGCGCTGGAAGCAGGGCCGCTGTTCCAGCTGGATCGAGGTGAAGCGCACCATGGGGACGTCGCCGCCCTCGTCGAAGCCACGGGCTTCGAACGCGCTGACGCGATACCCGTCGCGGGTGACGAAGGGCATGCTGCGGACGATCTGCGGCGGGGCGTCGGCCGTCGGGTGCAGGCCGCCCGGCACCTTGCTCGATAACGAGTCCATCGCGTTGGGCAGGGTGCCCATCGTCGCGTTGATGATCTCCACCAGCGTCTTGTCGCTGCGCGGCACGCTCACCGGCTCGCCGCTGGCGGGATAGACCAGCGTCACGGCGAGCAGGGTGGCCAGGGAGCGGAAGGGGCGCATGGGGTCCGGAGCAGGGTGATCGGGGGCGCTAGTGTGCACGAGTTGGCGGTTTCCTACTCCGTAGACGTGGCGGCAGGCTTGCATGCGTCACGATCGCCCGAATATCGGTCACAACGCGCCAGCCGGTTCCCCCGATGACAGACCTCCGCTTCGACAACGCCTTCGTCCATGAGTTGCCGGCCGATTCCGACACGTCGAACCTGCCCCGGCAGGTGGCCGGCGCCGCGTTCTCCTGGGTCGATCCGACGCCCGTGCCGGCGCCGCGGACGGTCGCGGTAGCGCACGACGTCGCCGGCATGCTGGGCATCCCGGCCGAGGCCCCCGGTTTTGCCGAGGTCTTCGCGGGGAATGCCCGTTGGCCCGGAATGACCGGCTATGCGATGGCCTACGGTGGCCACCAGTTCGGCCATTGGGCCGGGCAACTCGGCGATGGCCGGGCGATCGGCCTCGGCGAAGTGCTGACGGAGCGGCACGGACGCCAGGAGCTGCAACTGAAGGGTGCCGGCCGGACACCGTACTCGCGCGGTGCCGATGGACGCGCGGTGCTGCGATCCTCCATCCGCGAATTCCTCTGCAGCGAGGCGATGCACCACCTGGGCGTGCCGACCACGCGGGCGCTGTCGCTCGTGGCCACGGGCGAGGCCGTGGTGCGCGATGTGATGTACGACGGCCACCCGGCACCGGAGCCGGGCGCGATCGTCTGCCGCGTGGCCCCTTCGTTCTTGCGCTTCGGATCGTATGAGCTGCCGTCCTCGCGCGGCGATATCGCCCTGCTGCGCCGGTTGACCGACTTCACCCTCGCCACGCATTACCCGGCGTTCGCCGGCCTTCCCGGCGAGCAGGGTCACGCCGCCTTTTTCGTGGAGGTATGCGAGCGTACCGCGCGGCTCATGGCGCACTGGATGCGCGTGGGTTTCGTACACGGCGTGATGAACACCGACAACATGTCGATTCTCGGCCTCACCATCGATTATGGCCCGTATGGCTGGGTCGACAATTTCGATCCGGACTGGACACCGAACACCACCGATCGCGCGCATCGTCGCTATCGCTTCGGCCAGCAACCCCAGGTGGCCTACTGGAACCTGCAACGGCTCGCCCAGGCCTTGTCGCCGCTGTTCGCGGGCGTGGAAGCGTTGCAGGCGGGGCTGGACCGTTATGTGGAAACCTTCGAAGCCACCGACGCCGCCTTCTCGGCCGCGAAGCTGGGCCTCGTCAACGCGCGCGAAGGCGACGAGGCATTGGTGGCCGACCTGCGCGGCTTGTTGCTGGCCGGGGAGATGGACATGACGATCTTCTACCGCGACCTCGCGGCGCTGGATCTCGCCACCCCCCGGGTGGGCAGCTTGGGGGCGGCGTTCTACGACGAGGCGAAGCGTGCCGCGATCGACGACGCCTTGCAGGCGTGGCTGCGGCGCTATGCCACCCGTGTGCGCGAGGGCGAGTCGCCCGACACGGAGCGGCTGGCCCTGATGCATGCGAGCAATCCGCGCTACGTGCTGCGCAATTACCTCGCCCAACAGGCGATCGACCGCGCGGAGCAGGGCGACGATGGCGGCATCCACGAGTTGCTCGACGCGCTGCGCCGGCCCTATGACGAGCAGCCGGGCAGGGAGCACCTTGCCGGGCGCCGGCCGGATTGGGCGCGTGAACGCGTGGGCTGTTCGATGCTCTCCTGCAGCAGCTGAGCAGCCGCTGGGCTAGAATCGCCGGTTCCTTCACGCCGTCGAGGTCCATCGCGTTGTCCGCCGGTTCCGCTTCCGACGCCGCCCTCGACGCCTTGTTCGTGCCCTTCGCGACGGGCGTGTTGGCCTTTCCGGCCGATGGCAGGCTGCTGATGCTGCGTGCGCGCGACGGCTTCGCCCTGCGCGAACGCCGGCGACCGGGCTGGATCTTGCAGCAATCGTTCAAGCCGGCCGCCGATGCCCTGGCGCGGTCGGGCTTCGAGGTGTCGCCTGAGGTTCCCGAGGGAAATTTCGGCGTGGTGATGGTGCTGCCGACCCGCCAGCGCGAGGAATCGCGTGCCTTGTTCGCACGGGCCTTGTCGCTGGCTGGCTCCGGCGGCATCGTCGTCGCCAGCGTGCCGAACGCGGAAGGCGCCAGGACCGCCCAGGCGGATCTCGCCCTGTTGGCCGGCGGCGTGGGCGAGTTGTCCAAGCACAAATGCCGTGTGTTCTGGACACGTCCCGGTGCCGTGGCCGATCCGGCGCTGCACGCCGACTGGCTCGCACTCGACGCGCCGCAGCCGATAGAAAGCGGGCGCTTCGTGAGCCGTCGCGGCCTGTTCGCATGGGATCGCATCGACACCGCGTCGGCCTTGCTGGCGAGCGTCCTTCCGTCCGACCTTTCCGGCCGCGTGGCCGACCTCGGTGCCGGCTTCGGTTATCTCGCTTGCGAGGTCGTCGAGCGCTGCGCGGCGGTCTCGGCCGTGGATCTCTACGAGGCCGAGGCACGTGCGCTGGAGCCCGCCCGGCGCAATCTCGCGGATACCATCGCCCGCTCCGGCCGCGTCATCGCCGGCAACGTGCGCTGGCACGATGTCACCCACGGTATCGACGCCGGATACGACGCCATCGTGTCCAACCCTCCATTCCACCAGGGGCGCGCCGACGATCCGCAACTGGGCCGTGCCTTCATCGCCGCCGCCGCGAAGGGCCTCGTGGCGCACGGCCGCTTCTGGATGGTCGCCAATCGGCACCTGGCCTACGAGGCGGCGCTCGACGCCAGCTTCGCCAGTGTGCGCACCGTCGTCGAACGCGACGGCTTCAAGGTCATCGAAGCAAAGGACCCCCGCCGATGAAACTCGTACGCCTCCTGGCGAATCTCGGCTATGGCAGCCGGAAGCAGGTCGCGGCCATGTTCCGCGAGGGGCTGGTCACGGATGCGGCGGGCGAGGTGCTGTATGCGGACGACAAGGTCGAGCACGCCGAGGTGCGCTTCGAGGGAGAGCCGCTGGATCCGCCGCAGGGCATGTTGCTGATGCTCAACAAGCCAACCGGCTACACCTGCTCGCGCAAGGATGTGGGCAGGCTGGTCTACGACCTCCTGCCGCCGCGTTTCGCCTTGCGCAATCCGGTGCTGTCGACCGTGGGCCGGCTGGATCGCGATACGTCGGGGCTGCTCCTGTTCACCGACGACGGGCAGCTCCTGCACCGGATCATCTCGCCGAAGGCCGCGGTGGCGAAGGTGTACGAGGCGACCCTGGCCGAGGACCTGCGCGGCGACGAGGCCGCGATCTTCGCCGCCGGCACCCTGATGCTGGAGGGCGAGACCGAACCGCTGGAGCCCGCGGCGCTGGAGGTGCTCGGCCCGCGCCATGCGCGCCTCACGCTGACCGAAGGGCGTTATCACCAGGCGCGCCGCATGTTCGCCGCCGTGGGCAACCACGTGGTGACACTGGAACGTATCGCACTCGGTAGCCTGTCGCTGGATGGCCTGTCTTCCGGCGAATGGCGCCTGCTGACGGTGGAAGACACGGCAAGAATCTTCGGCTGAACCGCCCCCGACCCTCGGCGGTTTCGTTATGGACGCTCCCTCCACATCGGGTGCAGTATCCCCGGGTTACCTCGCCCTCATAGGAATACAGAGATGAAACGAATCGCCATCGCCGTGGCTGGGTTGTGCGTGTGCGTGGCCGCCCAGGCCGCCGACAAGAGCGTCGTGGTGCCCATGACCCTCGTCACCGCCGACGGCACGGGTGCCTCGGTCGGCAAGGTCACGATCACCGAAGGTGCCGGTGGCCTGGTCTTCACTCCCGATCTCAAAGGCTTGCCGCCGGGCGAGCACGGCTTCCACCTGCACGAGAAGCCCAGCTGCGATCCCGGCGAGAAGGACGGGAAGAAGGGCGCGGCACTGGCGGCCGGCGGCCATTACGACCCGCAACACACCGGCAAGCACGAGGGGCCGGAGTCGTCCATGGGCCACGAGGGCGACCTGCCCAAGATCACCGTGGGTGCCGATGGCACCGACACCACGGCCGTGACCGCGCCGCGCCTGACCAAGCTCGCGACGCTGAAGGGCCATGCCCTGATGATCCATGCCGGTGGCGACAACTATTCCGACCAGCCCGCCCCGCTGGGTGGCGGTGGCGCGCGCATCGCCTGCGGTGTCGTCAAGTAAGGAAACCATGTCCCAAGGCGGTCTCTTCGCCCCCGAACCGCTCGTGATCGTCGATGACGAGCACGGGCGGTTCGTGTATGAGCCCGGCGTGATTTCCCCCGGGCGTGCCGCCGGCTGGTTCGCCAGCCTCCTGGCGGACATCCCCTGGGAAGCACAGCGGCGTGCGATGTACGGCCGCGACGTGGACGTGCCGCGGCTGCTTCAGCATTACGCACTGGACGACCCCGCCTTGCCGGCCATCGTCGGCGAGGCGGCGCTCGAGGTGATCGCGCTCACGGGCGTTCGCTTCACCTCGGTGGGCCTGAACCTCTACCGCGACGGCCGCGACAGCGTGGCGCCGCATAACGATCACATCGAGGAACTGGCGGAGGGGCAGCCCATCGCCTTGCTTTCCCTGGGCGCCACGCGGCGCATGACCCTGCGCGAACGCGACGCACCCCGGCGCGGCTTCGACATCGACATGGAACCGGGCAGCGTGCTCACGATGAGCTACGCCACGCAATTCCATTACGACCACGGCATCCCGAAGATGCGCGGCAAGGTAGGGCCACGGATCAGCCTGGCTTTTCGCGTCCGGCCTGAGGGTAAGGCGGCTAGTAGGCGATATGGGGTGCGGAAGAACATTTCTTAGGTGTTCGCCCGGCTCGGCTTCGCCCTCGCGGTTGGGGTGGGGCAGAGCCGTGAGGGGGGCGTGCGACAAAAGCAACGCCGCTCACTTGCTGGATGTCGTTCCGTGTGAGCCCCCACCCGGATTCCGGCAAACGGCGAACGGCACGGCGAGCGGTGCTCTTTGCTCTTTCCTCCAACCCACCCCAGTGTCCAGAGAGCTGCCGGGCGCCACCCTCGGCGCGACATTAGGAACCGAGGACGGACGGGCGGACAAGGCCCGTAGGGGATCGGCCAGGACGGCCGATCGTTTCCGCTGAGCCACGGAGGGCGAATCGGAAACCCCCGCCCGACCGTGCGAGCCCGCCGGGGCGCAGCCATCGAACATGGCCGCGCAGCGGCATCCCTTCCCAAGGGACGGCGACTACCGTCGCGCCGAGGGTGGCGCCCGGCAGCTCCCCCGCGACGCACAAACCCAACGCGAGGGCGAAGCCGAGCCCGCCCACAGAAGGCTCAAAAGAGGTCGATGCTGCCCAATGACACCGGCGTTGCCAGTTCGCCCCGGCGGGTGAGCGACTCGTAGCCGTGCACGCTGTCGCGGCCGTTCTGCTTGGCGAAGTACAGCGCCTTGTCCGCGCGGTCGAGCACGATTTCCGGGTAATCGTTCTCGGTGATGCGCGCATAGCCGATGCTGACGGTGACGTGGCCCACCTGCGGGAACGCGTGGTCGGCGACGAACTGGCGGAACCGGTCGAGGACGAGGTGGACGGCGGTTTCGTCCTGCGCCGCGAGCAGGATCACGAATTCCTCGCCGCCGAAGCGGAACAGCACGTCGCTCTGGCGAAAGCTCGCGCGCATGTGCTGGGCCAGCAGGAGGATCACCTCGTCGCCATAGACATGGCCGTAGGTGTCGTTGATCCGCTTGAAATGGTCGATATCGAGGATCGCCAGGTAGAGCTGGGAGGGCTCCTCGACCGGCCGGCGTTTATCTTCCCCGTCCTGCGCCGCGCCACGCGCTTTCTGGCGTTGAAGGGTGAGCAGGCGCTGCAGGCGTTGCTCGAAGCTGCGCCGGTTGTACAGCCCGGTGAGCTTGTCGCGCTCGCTCTCGTTGAGCAGGGCGATGTAATTGCAATAGATGCGCGCGAAGCCTTCGACCATCGAGCGAACGTTGTCGAGGGAATCCGGGGCCTCGAGCATCAGTGCGCCGATGGCGGCGTGTTCGCGATGGATGGGGACGACCAGCCGGCTGTTGCCGTCGTCGGTGATGTCGCTGATCGCCTCGAGTGTCTCCATGGCGCAGACGAGGGTGTCGAGGGGGTCGCCCTCCCGCGTCGGATCGAGCGCCTCGATCACGAAGCCGCCGCCTGGCTTGCGCGAACATACGACGATCGAATCCACGGGATGCTGCGGGCTTTCACCCCGCTTGCACAGGGTGACGCTGTTGACGGCGATGAGTTCGGCCAGCGACAGCACCACGCTGTGGTCCAGCGCGTCGATATCGCGGTGGTGGGTGAATTCCGCCACCGAAGCGAGCAGGCGCGACTCGGGCGGGGCGCCAGCAGGGCTGTGCCACGGCGCCTTCATGCGCGTGGTTTCCGCGCGACCGAATCGTCGCGACATGGATGACAGACTTGCACCGACACTCCCTCCCCCGAGTGGGGCACGCCAGGCGGCCCCATGTGTGCGTCGAACCGGAATCCCAGCCGGCGACTTCCTAAAGGAGTTAGCGGCTGGAAAGCCGCCGACTTTAGGGCAAAACGAGGGTGGATGTCGAAAATCGTGACGCAGTCATCGATTTCAGGTCTTCACAAACGTGAATCGTTGCGCTAGTCAGTCGCCTTCCAGCCAGCCGCGCCATTTGAAGAACAGGACTGGCAAGAGGATGCTGACCGCGATCGCGCCCAGGGCCATGGGGTAGCCGAAGGTCCAGTCCAGTTCGGGCATCTTCTTGAAGTTCATGCCCCATACGCCGGCGAGGATCACCGGCGGGATGGTGGCCACCGAGGTGACGGTCAACACCTTCATCACGTGGTTCTGGTCGGTGCTGATGAAGCCGAGGCTGGCGTCGAGCAGGAACTGCAGCTTGTTGGTGAGTTGGTCGTCGAACTCGTCGAGCGTGCGCAGGTCGTGCTCCACGACGCGCAGGCGAACCTCGACGTCGTCGGACATCCACTCCGGCTTCTTCGCGCGCACGAACGATACGATCCGCTGCACGCCCAGCATCGAGGAACGATTGCGCGCCTGCTCGCCTTCGAGGCGGCCGACCTCCAGCATGCAGTTACGCAATGCGGGCGTGCCGATACGCTGCGCCGTGAATATCCGGTCGGAGAGTTTCTTCAGGTCGGCGGACACGTCTTCCATGCGTTTGGCCGCCAGGTTGACGATCGCCTCGATCAAGGTCGCCAGGACATCGGCGCTGGATTCCCAGCGGTGTTCCTGGCAGCTGTCGCTGGCCAGCTTGAACGCGGGCGAGTCCTCGAAACGCAAGGTCATCAGTACATGGCCGGTGACCACGATGCCCACGGGCGCGGGATGATGGTTGTCGGGCGAATCGGCGAAATAGGGGATGGACAGATACATCGCCCCGTCGTCGGTGCGGATGCGGCTGGACAGCGCCAGGTTCACCACGTCGTTTCGTTGGGGGATGCGCAGGCCGGTGATCTCGCTGGCGCAACGTCGTTCGTCGTCGTTTGGGTCGAGCAGATCCACCCAGATGGGGGCGCCGGGTTTGGTCATGCCCGCTGTCCAGCGGACGGGATCGGTGTACTTCCCATGTTCGTGGATGATCAGCACGTGCGCGGGTGTCCTTGGATTGGGCTGGGAGGAGTCTACGCCGGTGATGACATGCATGGCCGAACGCGCGCATGCTTGGCGGTAGCGATGCTGACCGCCGGACCAGGAGAGATACCGATGAGCGATACCGCCAAACCGCTGGAGATCGTCCACGACAGCGCCAACCAGGTGTTTCTCGTCGTGGTCGATGGCCACACCTGCGAACTCGAGTACCGGCTCAGCGGCAAGACGATGACCATCACCCATACCGGCGTACCGTCCCCCGTGGGCGGCCGAGGCATCGCCGCGCTGCTCACCCGCTTCGCCGTGCAGGTCGCGGAGGCGAACGGTTGGAAGATCGTTCCCGCGTGCGGCTACGCGGCGACGTGGTTCGAACGAAACCCGGAGTACGGGCACCTGTTGGCCTGACGACAAGAAGCCTCGCGGGTTCGTTCAGCGACGTGTTAGCTTTTGCGTTCCCACACATCCAGGGTCACCCATGCGTACGAAGTGGATCGCCGCCGCCGTCGCGCTCGCCTGCGCGGGCCACGCCTTTGCCGACACACCCGCGAAAACCGCGGACGACCCGCGCATCGCCGCGATCCTCGATGCCTTGGGCAAGGTGCGCACCATTGAATCCGTGGCCTTGTCGCCGGATGCGAAGCATCTCGCCTGGACGGTGAAGACCGACGGCAAGCCGGTGCTCGAGGTGGCCGATGCCGATGGGCGCAACGCCCACCGCGTCACGGCGAGCAAAGGCTGCAGCGAAATCTCCGCCGCGTGGGCAGCGGATTCGCAACATCTTGCTTTCCTTTCCGACTGCGCCGGCAAGGCGCCGGGCGTGGAGGAGGGCAAGCAGAAGGATATCTACGTGGTGGACATCGCCAGGAAGGCGCCACCGCGGCGGATCACCCATCTCACCGGCTACATCGATGGCCTGGAATGGCGTCCCGACGGCAAGGCCCTGGCGTTCCTCTACGTCCCGAACGCCACCCGCCGCGCCAGCGCCACCGCTGCCGCCAAGCCGCAGTTGGGCGAGGTGGGCGTGGAAGGCATCGAGGTACAGCAGGTAGCGAGCGTCGACGCCAGCGGGGGTGCCATCCACACGCTGACACCGGCAGGCCTCCACGTCTACGAATTCGCGTTTTCGGCAGACAGCAGCCGGATCGCCTACGTGGCGGCGCCACCGCCCGGCGACAACAACTGGTGGGTGGCGAAGCTCTATGCGCAACCGGTCACCCCCGGCGCGCGGGCGGTCACCCTCGTGGATACGGTGGCGCTTTCCGGTCCGCTCAAGGATTTGCAGGTGGCCGTGCCGCGTTTCTCTCCGGACGGGTCGCGGGTCGCCTTCATCGGCGGCCTGATGAGCGACCAGGGATCGACCGGCGGTGACATCTGGATGGTGCCGGCCGCGGGCGGCGCCGAACCGGTCGACGTGACGCCCGGGGTGGCGACCACTCCGGCGTGGCTGGCATGGACCGCGCCCGATCGCCTGCTGGTCGGCGAACATGCCGCTGGCGCGAGCCGGGTGTCGAGCTACGCGGTGCCCGTCAGCGGCCCCGCCACGTCCACCACCGTGTTCGAACTGCCGATGACGATCGGCGACGGGCGCCTGTCGATGTCGCTCTCGCTGAGCGCCGACGCGAGCAAGGCCGCCTTCGTCGCCAGCTCGTTCGAGAAGGCCTTCGAAGTGCAGGTCGCCAGCCTCGACGGGCAGTCGGCGCCCAAGGCGGTCACCACGTTCAACGCCGCGCTGAAACCTTCCTGGGGAAAGGCTGAATCGATCGCCTGGAAGAACGAAGGTCATGACGTACAGGGCTGGTTGCTGTATCCGGCCAACTACGACCCGAAGAAGCGCTACGGCATGATCGTCTCGATCCACGGTGGCCCAGCGGCCGCGGTGACGCCGCGCTGGCCGGGCGTGGGTTACGGCGGGGCACCGCTCTCGGCGCTGGGCTACTTCGTGTTCATGCCCAATCCCCGCGGCAGCTATGGGCAGGGCGAGGCGTTCGTGCAGGCCAACCGCAAGGATTTCGGCTATGGCGACCTGCGCGACGCGCTGGCCGGCGTCGATGCGATCGAGAAGAGCCACCCGGTGGACGACCGGCGGCTGGGCCTCACCGGCTGGAGCTACGGCGGCTTCATGACGATGTTCGGCGTGACCCAGACGCAGCGCTTCCGCGCCGCGGTCGCCGGCGCCGGCATCTCCAACTGGCAGAGCTATTACGGCCAGAACCTGATCGACCAGTGGATGAAGCCTTTCTTCGGTGCCTCTGTCTATGACGATCCGGGTGTGTACGCGAAGAGTTCCGCGATCAACTTCATCAAGCAGGTGAAGACCCCGACCCTCGTGGTCGTGGGTGAGCGTGACGCGGAAACGCCGGCGCCCCAGTCGTTCGAGTTCTGGCACGCGTTGCGTGCCCAGGGCGTGCCGACGTCCCTGGTGGTCTATCCGGGCGAAGGCCACGGCTTTGCCCGCGACGCCAGCCGTCGCGACGTGCTCGCCCGTGCCCTGGCCTGGTTCGACCGCCACCTGTCGGTGGGAGACAAGTAGGACGCCGGGGCCCGGCCGGGCCCGTGAGTGCCGATCGGCGGATTTGCGTTTTTCCGCCGACCCAGCATCATGCGATGCATGTAACGCTAAAGTCGGGGGCGGTGGTGGCCGTTAATTCAGGGGACAAGTGGCTTCGTGCGTGGCCTTTCCCCGGGCCCCACCGCGCCGCATTCGTGAATTGGGTCGAACCCGCAGGCTGGCAGCCAGGCACGCTGGCCGGCGACATGTCCCGGAAGCAGGACCGGAGCGTGGTGTGCTGACACATCGTAGCGTCGAGGACGGCATCCATCTTGCCGCATCGAAGTGCGCCCGCTGGTCCGTAACCGGGACCGGCGAGGTCTCCCGCTGCGACACGTTCGGCACGGTCGGCGCCGGGCTCGGCTGGATGGTGGCGCTCATCGTCGTGTGCGCCCTGGCCGCGTTGGCCATCGCCTGGCTGGTCCGCCAGCGGCGGCACCTCCACGCGAAGCTCGAGGACCCCCGGGAGCAGGCGAGCCGGGCGCTGGCCTTCCATGCCTATCACGACACCCTGACCGGCCTGCCCAACCGCGCCTACCTCATGCGCGAACTCGAACAGGCGCTGGCCGCCCCGCGGTCGGGTTCCCTGGCGGTGATGTTCATCGACCTCGACGGCTTCAAGGCCATCAACGACACCCTGGGGCACGAGGCGGGCGATACCTTCCTGCGCGCCGTTGCCACCTCCCTGCGCAGCAGCGTACGCGAACGCGATACGGTATCCCGTTTCGGCGGCGACGAGTTCGTGGTGGTGGTACAGGCGTATGGCGGCATGGAAAACCTGATCCGGGTCTGTCGCAAGGTGCTCGATCTGGTGTCCAAGCCGGTGAACGTGGCCGGCCAGCTCGTGGCGGTGAGCCCGAGCATCGGCGTGGCCGTGGCTCCGCAGGACGGCGACGTGGCATCCGCGCTGATCCGTAACGCCGATGCCGCGATGTACGCGGTGAAGGAAACCGGCAAGGCCGATTTCCGTTTCTACGAGGAGGGCATGCTCGAGCAGGCGCGTGAACGCCTGGCCCTCACGGTGGAGTTGCGCGAAGCCTTGCAGGGGGGCGAACTCGCCGTCGAATACCAGCCCAAGCGCAACCTGCGCGACGGCACCCTGGCCGGTGTGGAAGCACTGGCCCGCTGGCGCCATCCGTCGCGCGGCGACGTGCCGCCGACCGTCTTCGTGGCGATCGCCGAGCGCTCCGGCCTCATCCATGCCCTGGGTGAATACGTGTTGCGCGAGGTGCTCGGCCAGTTGAAGACCTGGGACGCCGCCGGTATCCAGGTCGACTACGTGGCGATCAACCTGTCGATGCAGGAACTCACCCGGCCCGCGTTCGTCGACACCTTGCATCGCGCGGTGCGCTCGTACGGGGTCGACCCGATGCGGATACGCTTCGAGCTCACCGAATCCACCGCGATGCGCCAGCCCGAAGAAACCATGCGCCAGTTGGTGAAGCTTCGCTCGCACGGCTTCGACCTGTTGATCGACGACTTCGGCGCCGGCTACTGGAACCTGAGCCATCTTCGCGAACTGCCGGTGGGCACGATCAAGATCGACCAGTCGTTCGTGCGTGGCAGCACGCTGAACCTGGCCGACCGTGAAATCACCGAGGCCATCGTCGGCCTCGCCAAGAAACTGAACATGCGTACGATCGCCGAGGGCGTGGAAACCGAGGCGCAGGCGCACTGGCTGCGCGACCTCGGCTGCGACATCGGGCAGGGCTACTTCTTCGCCCGGCCGATGACCGGCGCCGCCTTCAGCCGTTACCTCGATCCGACCGTGGCCTATGCTGGCTGACCGCCCGATGCGGCCTGCTCGTTTCCCGCGCCTTCGAGCCTGTCTGATCGTCCTCGCGGCGGCGCTGTGCTGCTTGGCCACGGCGGCGCCGGCCCAGGTCGCGCCCAGCGTGGGCGTGGATCCATGGGCGGTCTACGAATCGGTCTGGTTCGATACGGTGGGCGTCACCGATGGCCTGCCGCATTCCACCACCACGGCGATCGTGCAGGACACCCGCGGGCTCATCTGGATAGGTACCTTTGGCGGCCTGGTGCGGTACGACGGCTATCGCATGCAGGTGTTCGGCCAGGAGCCCGATTCGTACGCCGGCGCCGTGCTGCCCGATTCGTACGTGCGCGCGCTCATGCCCCTCGACGACGGCGGCTTGCTTATCGGTACGAATGCCGGCGGCCTCGTCCGCTTCGATCCCTCCACGATGCGTTTCCACGTGTACCCGGTCGGGCCGGGCGGCACGTCCAGCGGCAAGGTGTTCGCCATCGCGCGTGCACGCGAGCGCGGCGAGTTCCTGGTCGCCACGGAAGGCGGTGTGGACCGGCTCGATCTCGCCAGTGGCCGGATCACCCACGAGTCGGTGACCCCGGGTGATGCGAAGGACATGCTGCCGCGCACCTTCGTGGTCGCCGAGGACAAGGCCGGAAATATCTGGGCAGGTGCGGACAACGGCCTGTTCATGCGCCGCCCCGGGGGACACTTCGCACGCGTGCGCTCCAACGATCCCGCGGTCGACGAGATCCTCCACGACCAGGTCTGGGCGCTGATGCAGGACAGCCGTGGCCGTTTGTGGATCGGCACCGGACAGTCCGGCGCGATCTACATCGACGCAAAGGGGCAGGGGCACCTCGTGCCGGGCTTCTCCGGCAAGGGCGGGCTGGCCCACCGCCGCACCGTGCGCGCCTTGCACGAGACACCGCAAGGCGTGCTCTGGGCCGCCACCGACGGTGCGGGCGTGGTCACCTACGACTTCAACACCGGGCGCCTGCGCACGCTCAGCCACGACGCCGCGATGCCGTCGTCGCTGCCCGGCGACATCACGCGCGACATCTTCCAGGACACCTCGGGCAACATCTGGGTGGCGACGGAACTCGGCGCGGCGCACTACGATCCGAACGGGCGCAAGGTGTTCTCGGTGCTGCCTTCGCCGCTGGAGACGCACACGCTGTCCAATGCCAACGTGCATTCGGTGTTCGTGGACCCTCGTGGACGTGTATGGCTCGGGCTCGGCATGGGCCGCATCGACGTGCTCGACCTCGGCAAGGGCAGCATGCACCACCTGCAACTGGGTGGCGAACAGGCCGAACGCGACGTGCAGGCCTTCGTGGTGGCGCCCGACGGCTCGATCTGGGCGGGTGCGCAAGGCATCTCGCGGATCGATCCCGACACGTTCGAGCTGAAGAGTTCGATGATTCCGAACCTCGACGGGCGCCTGATCCTGTCGATGCAGCGCGATGGCGACGACATC
Organism: Luteibacter jiangsuensis; assembly: GCF_030812295.1. Classification (GTDB taxonomy): domain Bacteria; phylum Pseudomonadota; class Gammaproteobacteria; order Xanthomonadales; family Rhodanobacteraceae; genus Luteibacter; species Luteibacter jiangsuensis_A. The sequence goes on along the minus strand of NZ_JAUSSK010000001.1, from coordinate 767,627 downwards.
CTGATCGGCGGCTACGACGGCCTGTTCCGCTACGACACGGTGCACGGCACGCTCGAGCAGATGCGTCACGACGACGCCGACCCGAAAAGCCTCGTGGGCGACCAGGTGCGCTTCATCGTGCGCATGCCGGATGCATGGTGGTTCGCCACGATCAGCGGCATCAGCATCGCCTACGACGGTGAGAAGGGCTTCGTGAACCTGCGCCACGATCCGGCCGATCCGGCCAGCCTGCCGCAGGACTACACCGGTTCGATGGCCTTCGATTCGCACGGCCGGCTCTGGCTGGGCACGTTCGGCGGTATCGCCTACCTCGATGCGTTCAAGCCGCGCGGACCCTTCCGCTTCGGCGTGATCGCCGCGCGCGAGGGCTTGTCCAACACCAAGATCAACGCCTTGCTGGTCGACCACGACGACCGCGTCTGGGCCTCGATGGCCAATGGCGTGGCGATGATCGATTCCGCGAGCCATCGCGTCGCCGACCTCGGTATCCGTGATGGCCTGCGCATTCCCAGCTACATCCATCGCGCGGCCGCGGAAGCGCCCGGTGGCGAACTGATGTTCGGTGGCCTGGGCGGCCTGACCGTGGTGCGGCCGTATTGGGTGGCGCCCTCGGTGGCGCCGCCGCGCCTCGCCATCACCCAGGTCTCGGTCAACGAGAAGCCGTTACCGCTGGACAAGGTGCCTGGCGAGGGCGGCCGCGTTGTCCTGGACGGTGACGGACGCAACATGCGCGTGGACTTCGCCCTGCTCGATTTCAGGGCGCCGCTGGAGACCCACTACGCGTATCGCATGGACGAGGCGGACCAGGCCTGGAACGAAGTGCCGCGTGGCATTCCGCCCAGTGCGATCTACACCAACCTCGCCAGCGGCACGTACACCTTGCGCCTGCGCGCCACGATGCGAGGCCTCGATGCGCGGACGGTCGAGACCTCGGTCCGCGTGACGGTGACGCCGCGCTGGTACGAGAGCCCATGGACCTTGTTGGCCGGCATCGCGCTGGGCGTGCTGGCGTTCTTCGGACTGGTGTACCTGCGCACGTTGTATCTGCGCAGGCGCGCGCAGCTGTTGCAGGCGCAGGTCGACGCACGTACGCGCGACCTGAAGGCGGCCAACGAGCGGCTCGATCATCTCGCCGGTACCGACGAACTCACCGGCTCGCTCAACCGCCGCCGCTTCCTCGAGCAAGCCGAGCGAGTGCGCCAGGGGGCGGCCAACGACGGCATTCCCTTCAGCCTCGTGCTCATCGATATCGATGAGTTCAAGGCGGTGAACGATACCTATGGGCACCTGGCGGGCGATACGGTCATCCGCGAAACCATGCGGGTGATCTCGTCGATGTGCCGCGCGGACGATCTCGCCGGGCGCTTCGGGGGCGAGGAGTTCATCCTCTGCCTGCCCGGCGCGCTGGCGGAGCATGCGCTGGATATCACCGAGCGCGTGCGCCACGCGCTCGGTGCGATGGTGATCGCGCACGGCGACTACCGTATCCGGATCACCGTGAGCGCGGGCGTGGCGATGTGGCGCGCGCCGGAATCACTGAATTCGTTGCTGGGGCGGGCGGACGAGGCCCTGTACGAGGCGAAGAACGAAGGGCGCAACCGTAGCCGCATCGCGGGGTTGTGATCGCCGCTGAAGCGGCTCCCACCAGAGCATCGCCGACAGGGTCGGCTCCCACCGGGGTACCGCAGCCTTGATGTGGGAGCCGACCCTGCCGGCGATCCGCGCGGCAGCGCGGCCCGGCCCCTCAGTCCCTGAAATTCTCGAACTGCAACGGCACCTCGACATCCGCTTTGCGCAGCATCGCGATGGCGTTCTGCAGGTCGTCACGCTTCTTCCCGGTGACGCGGATCTTCTCCCCGTTGATCTGGGCTTCCACCTTCAGCTTGGCCTCCTTGATCTTCGCGACGATCTTCTTCGCCACCGGTTGTTCGATGCCCTGCTTGATCGTGACCTTCTGCCGCGCCTCGGCCAGGTTCGTCTCGACCTTGCCCGCGTCCATCGCGCGCACGTCGATGCCACGGGCCGAGAGGCGGGCGCGAAGGATGTCCGTGAGCTGGCCCAGTTGGAACTCGTTGTCGGCCTTCTGCGTGATGACGTTCTCGTCGAGCTCGAACTTGGCAGACGTGCCGCGCAGGTCGAAGCGCGTGGAGACCTCGCGATTGGCCTGGTCCACGGCATTGGTGAGCTCGTGGGTGTCGACTTCCGAGACGATGTCGAAGGAGGGCATGGGTGGGTCCTTGTCGAGGGGAGCGATGACCAAGTTTACGCGAGGGCGTTACCATGTGCGTTTGCGCGGCGGATGCGAAGCATGGAATACGACGTTCTCGTCGTCGGGGCGGGCGCGGCGGGCCTGATGACGGCCATCGTCGCGGGTGCCCGTGGGCGGCGCGTACTCGTGCTCGACCATGCCAACCGTGCCGGCAAGAAGATCCTGATGTCCGGCGGCGGCCGCTGCAATTTCACCCATACGGCCACCACGCCGGCCAATTTTCTCTCGGCCAACCCCCATTTCTGCAAGTCGGCGCTGGCGCGCTACACCCCGTGGGATTTCATCGCCATGGTGGACCGGCACCGTATCGCGTGGCACGAGAAATCGCCGGGCCAGCTGTTCTGCGACGAATCGTCCAAGCAGATCGTGCGCATGCTGCTCGATGAATGCGCAGCGGTGGGTGTCCGCGTGGAGACCAGCTGTGCCGTTTCGCGGCTGCGCGCCGCCACCGCCGGCGGTTTCGCCTGCGAAACGCCGTTGGGGCACGTGCGCGCCGAATCGCTGGTGGTCGCCACCGGTGGCCTGTCGATTCCCAGCCTCGGTGCCACCGGCTTCGGCTACGAGGTGGCGAAACAGTTCGGCCATGCGGTGCTGCCACTGCGCGCCGGCCTGGTGCCGCTCACGCTGAGCGGCAAGCACCAGGAGCGCTTCGAGGGATTGGCGGGCGTGGCCTTGCCCGTGGAGGCCCGCGCCAATGGCACCGCCTTCCGCGATGCCATGCTCTTCACGCACAGGGGCATCAGTGGTCCGGCCATTCTGCAGATATCGTCGTACTGGGAGCCCGGCACGGACTTGCGCATCGACCTCATGCCAGGCCTCGACGCGGCGCAGGCCCTGCGGGAAGGCCGTGCCGAACGTCCCGCGGCGGAACTGAAGACGGTGCTTTCGAGCCTGCTGCCGCGGCGCCTCGCCGAACGCCTTTGCGAGGTATGGCTGCCCAACCGGCCGATGCGCCAGTTTCGTGACGCCGAATTGAACGAGATGGGCGCACAGTTGGCCGACTGGCCGCTCGTGGCGAGCGGCACCGAAGGCTATCGCACCGCCGAAGTGACCCTCGGCGGTGTGGACACCGACGAGGTCTCGTCGAGCACGATGATGTCCCGCCGCCACGCCGGGCTCTACTTCGTGGGCGAGGTACTCGACGTCACCGGCCACCTCGGTGGCTACAACTTCCAATGGGCCTGGGCCTCCGGCCATGCCGCCGGCCTGGCCGTCTGACACGGAGCAAGAACATGCGTATCGGTTTCATCGGTCTGGGCAGCATGGGCGCCGGCATGGCCGGCAACCTGATCAAGGCGGGGCACGAGGTGACGGTGTGGAACCGCTCCCCGGAAGCGGCCGCGCCGCTGGCGGAGCAGGGCGCGAAGGTGGCCGCCACGCCGGCCGGGGCCGCCGCGGGCGTCGAGGTGCTGCACAGCATGTTGGCGAACGACGCCGCCGTGCGCGAGGTGATCCTGCACGGTGGGGTGCTCGACGCGTTGACCCAGGGCGCCGTGCACGTGAACCACGCCACCATCTCCGTCGCACTGGCGCGCGAGCTCGCCGAGGTGCACGAGTCACGTGGCCTCGGCTACGTGGCCGCCCCGGTCTTTGGCCGGCCCGCGGTCGCCGCGGCGGGCGGGCTGAATATCGTGGCCGCCGGCAAGCCCGAGGCGATCGCGAAGGTTTCGGCCCTGCTCGACCTGCTGGGCCAGAAGGTCTGGCCGATGGGGGACGATCCGGTGCGCGCCACCATCGTCAAGATCGGTGGCAACTTCCTGATCGGCGCGGCGATCGAGAGCATGGCCGAGGCCACCACGCTCACCCGCGCCCACGGCGTGACGGCGAAGGACTTCCTCGAGGTGATGTCCAGCACCTTGTTCGCCGCGCCGATCTACAAGATCTACGGCGGGATGATCGCGGAACAGAAATACACGCCCGCCGGCTTCAAGATGAGCCTGGGCTTCAAGGATATCGGCCTGGCCCGCGCGGCGGCGGAGGCGGAGCGCGTGCCCATGCCGTTCGCAAGCGTCATGCACGACGCGATGCTGGAAGCCCTGGGCGCGGGCGACGGCGATCTCGACTGGGCGGGCATGGCGCGTATCGCCGCGGCCCGGGCGCACCTGAAGGATTGAAGCGTTAGACCGCTTTTACGCACGTCTTCACAATCGCTAGCCCGGCGGGTCCGCGACAATCGGTCCCGCACGCTGTTGTGCGGCTTACGGATGGATGTCATGTCGGCAACCTGGAAGACGGTGTACGAGGGCCAGCACGAAGGCCGCTCGATCACGGTGAGAGAATCCGGCGACGGAACCTACAAGGTCCTTACCAAGCAGAACGTCCATGACGAGGGCATCGCCTACCAGGACGGCAAGACCTTCGTCCACGTCTCCCCGAGCAGCGTGGGCGAGCAGGTGGAAAGCGAGGCGAATTCGCTCGAATCGCTCCAGGAGGCCTTGAAGGAACTGCATTTTTCCGCCGACACGGTCACCCGCATCTGCGCCAGGCTGCACTGACGAGCCGGCGCGCGTTTCTGCCATGATGGGGCCTCGTTCCCCCATACAGGCGTGCACCGTCCATGGCAGAAACGATGTCCCCGATGATCGAGCGCACCGTCCCCCGGATATTGATGTGCGCACCTACGTTCTTCGAGGTCAGCTACGTCATCAATCCGTGGATGACCGGCCACGTCCACGACACCACCCTGGAGCGCTCCCAGCGCCAGTGGGACGCCCTCCGCGACACGATTTCCCGCCATGCCGACGTGGTCCAGCAACCGCCGGCCGAGGGGTGGCCGGACATGACGTTCACCGCCAACGCGGGCCTGGTCTTCGGCAACACCTTCGTGCCCAGCCACTTCCGTTATGCGGAGCGCCAGGGTGAGGAGCCGTACGATCGGGCCTGGTTCGAACGCCACGGCTTCGACATCGTGGAATTGCCGGGGGGCGTGTTCTTCGAAGGTGCCGGTGACGCCTTGTTCGACCGCGGCGTCGCCCGTCGCCTCTGGATGGGCCACGGCCATCGCTCGGATGTCGCGGCCGCACCCGCGCTGGCACGCTTGCTCGACGTCGAAGTGTTGTCGCTGAAGCTCGCCGACCCGCGCTTCTATCACCTCGATACCTGCTTTTGTCCCCTGGCCGATGGCTACACGCTGTACTTCCCCGCGGCATTCGATGCGGCGGCCTTGGCGCTGATCGAGCAACACGTGCCGCCCGGCCAGCGCATCGCGGTGCATGAGCACGACGCCCTCGATTTCGCCTGCAACGCGGTGAACCTAGGCCGCGTGGTGATCCTCAACCGCGCCAGCGCCGATTTGCGCTCCCGGTTGGAGGGCGCGGGTTTCATGGTGATCGAGGTGGCCCTGGACGAGTTCATGAAGTCCGGCGGGGCGGCGAAGTGCCTGACCTTGAAGCTGGATGAGGCGACGGGGGCGTGATGTTTCGCCTGGCGGTGGGGCTTGGTGGGAGTGGAGCTTGGTGGGAGCCGACCCAGTCGGCGATCCCGCGGCAGCGGGCCGGGTCACGGCAAGCATCCATCGCCGACAGGGTAGGGGCTCCCACCCCACGCGGTAAGGTTCTAGCGAAGCGCTGAGCGGCGCCGCGCAAGCCATTTGTCCAGCTCGTTGGCGAAGGCCTGGCGATCGCGCTGATGCATCACGGCGGGGCCGCCGGTGTCCACGCCGGCGCCACGCAGTTCCTCCATGAAATTGCGCATCGACAGCCGAGCAGCGATGGTGTCCCGAGTGAACATCTCGCCGCGCGGGTGCAATGCCAGCGCGCCTTTCTCGATGGCGAAGGAGGCGAGCGGAATATCCTGCGTGACCACGAGATCCCCTGGCTCGACGCGGCGCACGATCTCGTCGTCGGCGACATCGAACCCGCCCGGTACCTGGATCGAACGGACGAAACGCGAGGCCGGTGTCCGGATCCATTGGTTCGCCACCAGTGTCACCTCGACCTGCTCGCGCTCGGCGGCACGGAACAGGATGTCCTTGATGACGTTCGGGCAAGCGTCCGCGTCGACCCAGATCCGCATGGTCAGAGGTCCTGCCAGTCCACGTGGCCATCGATGATGGTGTTGGTGCGCCCGCCGACCCACACCGCGTCGCCGTCGATGCGGATGATGATGCGCGCGTCATGCCCCACCTCGCGGCCCTGGCTCACGACATAACCCTTGGCGAGCGAGCCGGTCGTGTCGCGCGCGGCCACGTAGGCGGCGATCAGGCCATTCGCCGCGCCGGAGGCCGGATCCTCGACGATACCCACGCCTGCGGGAAAGGCGCGCACGGCCAGCCCTTCGACCGAGCGCGCGAAAACGCAAAGCCCGAGCGTGTCGGTGGCCAGGGCCAGCGCGCGGATGGCGGCGTGGTCGGGGCGCCAGCCACGCAGTTCGGCCTCGTCGGCGAACTCGGCCACCCACCAGCGGCGGCCGCCTTCGACGCAGGCCGGGGGCAGGGCGCCTGGCTTCACGCCGTAGAGCACGGCCGACAAGGTCTCGCCACCGCACGAGGCGTCGCCGACGATGCGTGCCTTTGGCGATTGCACGAACAATTCGCGTTGCTGGCCGTGGCCTTCCACGCGGATGGGCAGGACGCCGGCACCGCATTCCTGCCAGATGATGCCGGCGGCATCCGGCATGACCAATCCCGCATCGAGCGCGGCGTGCGCGCTGCCGATGGTGGGGTGGCCGGCGAAGGGGATTTCCTTGGTCGGGGTGAAGATCCGGGCGCGGTAGCCGGCACCTTCGGCACGCGCCGGCATCAGGAACGTGGTTTCGACCAGGTTCGTCCAGTGGGCGAAGCGTTGCATGCGGCGGTCCGACCAGTCTTCCGCGTCGATCACGACGCCGAGCGGGTTGCCACCGCCATGACGGGCGGCGAAGACGTCGAGCTGCTTGTAACGGATGGAAGGCATGCGGTGGGGCCGTGGAAACGGAGGGGAACCGTCATGATAGCCGTCCAAAGCCCGAACGGGAGGTGCGGCGGCATTCGACATCCGCGCGGGATACCGCCAAGATGCGCGCTGGCTCGACGCGTAAGGACGCTGTTTCAAGGCATGATCACGCTGCTCATCATCCTCGCGACCTGTGTGGTCTCGATCGTCGCTTTCCGCAACCAGCGCCTGCTGGACGACCTGATCCTCTGGCCACCGGCCCTCAGCCGCAGCCGCGAGTACTACCGGCTCGTCACCTATGGCCTGGTGCACGCGGATGGCGGCCACCTGTTCTTCAACATGATCTCGCTGTATTTCGCGGGACGCATCATGGAACAGTTCTTCGCCGCCGCCATGGGGCCGCTGGGGTTCCTCACCTTCTATATCGGCGCCCTGGTCTTCTCGATCCTGCCTTCGTACATGGCGAACCGGCAGAACGCGGCGTATCGCAGCCTGGGCGCCTCGGGTGCCGTCTCGGCCATCCTCTTCGCCTTCATCCTGCTGGCGCCCTGGTCGCGGATCTACCTCATCGTCGTACCGATGCCGGCGATCCTCTACGGTGTGTTGTTCGTCGCCTATTCGATCTACATGGACAAGCGCGGCGGGGACAACGTGAACCACAGCGCGCACCTGTGGGGTGCGCTGTATGGCGTGATCTTCACCGTGGCGTTGAAGCCGGCGGCGTTGCTCAGCTTCATCGCATCGCTGACGCAACCGAGGTTGTGATGCGCGAACCTGAACTCTTCCGATAGATTCATGTGACTTCGGACGACGGCTGTTACATCATGCGACCGACCGGAACGAAAACCTGATCGCAACGACGTCGTCCGGCATGCACGCGGGTTTCCCCGGTGGGGTGGTTCGCGTCGGCTACTACCGCAGGAGGAATGAACGCATGGCTACGACCCGAAAGTCCGCCGCGAAGAAATCCGCGGCCAAGAAGACGGCTACGAAGAAGACGGCTACCCGTAAGACCGTCGCGAAGAAGGCAGGCGTCCGCGCCGCCGTGAAGAAGACCGCCCGCAAGGCCGCACGTCCGGCAGCGAAAAAGGCTTCCGTAAAGAAGGCTTCCGCGAAGAAGGCACCGGCGAAGAAGACATCGGCACGCAAGTCGGCGGCGAAGAAGGCGCCAGCGCGCAAGGTCGCGGCCAAGAAAGCCGCGAAGAAAACCTCCGCGCGGAAGGTCGCCACCCGGAAGTCGCCCGCGCGCAAGACCGCCGTGAAGAAGGCCGCCGCGAAGTCGCCGGCGCGCAAGTCCGCGACCCGTAAGGCGGCGAAGAAAACCGGCACGAAGACGACGGCCCGGAAGTCGCCGGCACGCAGCGGCGCGGTGAAGGCGGCGACCCGGAAGACTGCCGCCAGCAAGTCCGCCGCACCCAAGACGGTCAGTCGAAAGACGTCGGCGCGCAAGGCACCCGCCCGCTCGACAGGGCAGGCCTCGCCATCGCGCACCACGGCGAGCAAGACGCCGCGCGGCAGGGCCACCACCGCTCAGGCACCCACACACGCGGCCGCGCCGGTGAAGGCGAAACCGAAGCCGGCAGCCAAGCCGCGTCCGAAACCGGCCCCCGCGGCACAGGCACCCGAAGCAACCGACGCGCCGGTCCAGCACATCAGCCAGGAAGAGGCGGTGGCGCACATCCAGGCCTTGCTCGACGCGAAGCGTGAACGTGACCGCCAGCCGCCGAACTGGCCGACGGGCGATCAGCACGCGGCGGGCGCGCCGAACATCCAGCCGGGCGACGAACCCAATCCGGCGCCGAAGGCTCCGTCGCCCGAAGCGAGCCACGCTAACGCTTCCCACGAACGCGGCGATCAGCAGAAGAACAAAGGCTGAGCGTGAAAGCTGAATGAAAGGAAAGGGCCGCCTCGCGCGGCCTTTTCTTTTTAGCGACCGTTCAATCGCGCGAGCGCAGTGTCGAGCCGTCCCTCGGAGAACCTCCATGCGTCGTGCGCATTCGCTGATCCTCGCACTAGCGGCCTGCCTGCCACTCGCGGGTTGTTACTACGATCCGGACTACGGCTATGTCCGTAACGGCTCGGGCGCCGACGCGTACTACGGCGAAGAGACGACGACGGTGGTTTCTCCGGGTGTCTATGACCCTGGCTACGGTTATTACGGCGGCGGCTATGGCCCCGGTTGCTGCTACTCCGGCGTCACCGTCGGCACGGTCTGGTACGACCGCGACTACGATCGCCGGTACTACCGGCGCGACCGCGACTGGCACGGACGTCCCCCACCGCGCGGCGACTGGAACGGGCGCCCCGACGGCGACCATCGTCCGCCGGGTGGTTGGCAGGGCAACAACCGCCCACCGGGTGGCTGGCGTGGAAACGATCGCCCCCGTGACAACGACGGCGATCGCGGACCGCGTGGTGGCGGCTGGCAGGGTGGCAACCGCCCCCCGAGAGGCGATAGCCAAACGGGGAACCGTCCGCCACGGGGAGACGGTCAGATGGGTAACCGCCCCGGCGGCTGGCAAGGCGGTGGAAATCGCGTCGATGGCATTCACCGCGCACCTCCGTCATCGGCACCGCGTAGCGCACCCCCGGTCCGGCAGGCAGGCACCGGCCGCGACCGCAGCCGCTTCCGCAGCGACACCGACTAACGCAAAGCCGCGTTCGCGGCTCGGTGGGAGCCGACCCTGTCGGCGATAAAACCTCGCCCCACGCCACATCCCATCCCCACATGCCGGGCCGGCCCGCACGAACCCCGTAACCCCCTAGCCTGAAGGCCGATTCCGTGCAGGCGACCGGCCGTGCTCCGCTCTCCTATTTCCATCGTCACGCTAGCCGTGGCCGCCGCCATCGGCTGTACGGCCGTGCAAGGACTGGCATGGCTTCCACCATGGAAACTGTCGGCCCTCATGGGCGTGCTCGCGCTTGGCGTCTTCCTGCGTGCGGGCAACGCATGGATTCGGCTCCCCGCCGTCCTGCTGATGTTCGCCGCCTGGTCCGCCATTCATGGCGCCCTCGCCATGGATGCGCGCTGGGCGGCCTCGCGCGATGGCGAGGATGTCACCGTCACCGGCCATGTCGTGGACTTGCCGCGCCGTATCGGTGCCGACACATCGTTCGTCTTCGCGCCGGATAAAGGCGGCGGCGCCGACGCACCGCGAGGACGCGTGCGCCTCACCTGGTACCGCGCGGTGGCGCCACCGAAGCCTTGCGAGCGTTGGCGCCTTACGGTGCGCCTGCGCCGGCCGCGGGGCTCGCTCAACCCGGGTGGCGGCGACACGGAGCGCGGCGCATTGCAGCGGCGCCTCGTCGCCACCGGCTATGTCCGCGCAGGGCCAGGGAACACGCGGCTTTCCTCCCCGATCTGTATCGACGCCTGGCGAGACCGCATCGGCGAGGCGCTCGATGCACGGGTCGGTGTCCACGACGCCCGCATCCTCAAAGCGTTGGCGATCGGCGATACCCGTGGTCTCGACGCCGCGGATTGGGATATCGCGCGGGCGACGGGCGTATCGCACCTCATCGCGATTTCCGGATTCCATGTCGGTGTCGCGGCGGGTGGCGGCGTGTTGTCGGCGCGCCTGCTGTATGCCTGTTTGCCTTGGCTTGCCCTGACCCTGCCGCGACAGTTGGCGCAAGCGTTCGCAGGCCTCTTCGTCGCGGGGGCGTATGGCGTCCTTGCCGGACTTGGCCTGCCGACAGTCCGGACCCTGCTGATGATCGCCGTCGTCGTACTGGCTGGACTCGGGCGACGGCGCGCGGGCGGAGCCTCGCTCCTCGCCCTCGCGTTGCTCGCCGTCCTGGTCGTCGACCCCCTCGCTGTGCTCGCCCCGGGGTTCTGGCTGTCTTTCGGCGGGGTGGGTTTTCTCATGCTGTGCGTGACGCCTCGTGCGACGGGATGGCGTGGTTGGCTCGGCGCCTTGTTGCAGGCGCAGGCGGCCATGAGCATCGCCTTGCTACCGATGTCGCTATGGTGGTTCGGAAGCGCCTCGTTGGTGGGCTTCGCGGCGAATCTCATCGCCGCGCCCCTGGTCAGTTTCCTCGTCGTGCCGCTGGTTCTCTGCGGCTGCGTCGTGCTCGCATGGCCTGCGCTTTCCGGGGTGCTCCTTGTGCCAGCCTCGTCGCTGCTTTCGTGGCTATGGCGTCTGCTCGCCACGATGGCCGATTGGCCGGGTGCACGCGTAAGCGTCGCCGAAAGCGGAGCGCTGCCGATGATCCTGGCGACCTGTGGCGCGGCATGGCTGTTCGCTCCGCGTGGCGTGCCATTGCGAAGTTATGGCGCCTTGCTGTTCTTGCCCCTGGCCCTGCCGCCACGTGACCTGCCGGCACATGGCGCGTTCCGCGCTTGGGTGCTGGACGTGGGGCAGGGGCTCTCGGTGTTGGTAAGAACGCGGTCGCATACGCTGGTCTACGACGCGGGGCCGGCGTATGCCAGCGGCCAGGACGCCGGCGCGGGCATCGTCCTGCCGTCCGTCACGGCGCTCGGCATCGGGCCCGTGGACTCCCTCGTGATAAGCCATGGCGATAGCGACCATGCGGGCGGTGCCGCATCCGTCGTGGGACGTTACCCGCAGGCGGCGCGCCTGTCCGGGGAGCCTGGGCGGCTCCGCTTCGAAGCGATGCGATGCCTGCCCGGTACGGCATGGTCGTGGGACGGTGTGACGTTTCGCTTCATCGAGGTGCCGGCGCAGAAGATCGGGAAGACGAGCGGTAACGACCGCTCGTGCGTGCTCGCCGTGGAAGGCGAGGGTGGCCGTCTGCTTCTCACCGGCGACCTGGGTAACAAGGCCGAACGGCTCATGGCGGCGGCATCGCTGGCATCGCCCTTACCGACGGTGACCACCATCGCTCATCACGGAAGCCGTCATTCATCCGACACCGCCTGGTTGCGCGCGGTGCGACCCACGCTCGCCATCGCCTCGGCGGGCTGGCGCAACCGTTTCGGGCATCCCCATCCATCGATCGTCGACCGGCATGCCGGCATGGGCATCGAGGTCTATGTGACGAACCGCAGCGGTGCGATCCGTATCGATTTTCCCGCGAATGCACGTCCCTATGTGGAAAGGGAGTGGCGACGGCCGAGGCGTCGGTACTGGCATGAGTGAGGGAGCGATCCGACACGTCGCCCATGTCGACTTACGCGAAGCGATGGCCGCCACTGGCAGATCGTCGCCCCAGCAACACTTAGGTTCAAGGATCCACTCATGAGCGAGTCCTCGAATGAATCATGCCCACCGAATTATCGTCATTGCTCTAGGCGCGATCTGTGCACTCGGCGACGCCTCTGCAACCGAGGATCAACTGAAGCCGCAAATTACCGGGTTCGATAGCAATGAACGTATTACTCATCTAGCCCCGGGCGGTGCGAACGCGGCGCGGGAGGTCGAAGTGTCGGTCGCCCTATTCGATGGGGTGGGCCGACCGGTTGCTTTACCAGGCGTCTCATTCACCGTCGAGGCATATGACGGCAACAGCCTGAACGGTGCGCCCATGGTTGGGCGAGCCACCACCGTATCCAACGGGCTTGGGCAAGGACGTGTACGTCTGCCCATGGGCGCCTGTAGGGGAGCTGGAATCGCAGGGCCCGTCCGAGTACATCGCACATCCAATCGCCCCGAGTACTGGGATATCACTTATGTTCCTTCGGCACAAATTCGTGTCACTGCCGAGGGGAGATTCGAAACAGCGTCTTTCGTCCATGTGTGTAGGGAAGTTTATCGGGGGACGCGGCCATGATCGTGTCCCCCGCAAGCTTGCAGCAAGCCGGGTTACAACGAATCGTTGGAGGCGACTCATCACGATCCTTGGCGGCCGGCAAGGCTGAAGGCCCGTCAGCCATACGTACTGGCCCGGCACCGTGCCGGGACCCCGTCATGCGAAATTACCAACAGCTAGGTGTCGATTTCGAATGCTTCGCGAACCGGTTGAATGGTCTGCTCGACACGATGCGAACGATCCGCTCGGATATCGTCGACGGCAACTACGATGTCATCCATGACGAAGGCCGTCTGAAAGTGGTCGACAGCACGCTCGACGAACGATCCATCGTTTGGTTGGAAGAGTCGTTGAACGGCGATCGTGAACTTGTGCGTATGGCTGCGGGCTTCAACGAGCAGGTGGTCAGGACATTCGATACGGAGCGTGGCAACTGGGACGAGCAGGGCGTGTTTCGCCGTATCGACGATGGGTACGGCGACAATGGTTGGAATCGCGACTATTCCGGCCTAGCCGGTTCAGTGGGAAGAACTACCCGCTTCATATCGTTGCAGCGAGACATCGATTCACATCGTCTTCGTCCGGAACTCGGGGAGCTCAACCGCTTCGACCGCACGGGCATCTACATGGAAAAGTACATCGAGAAGGACATCATCCAGTACCGGTCGACTTCGTCGGGAGGCCTGGAGGTCGTTCGCTCCATCGAAGGAGCCTCGATGTTTGGCTGGTTGGACCTGGTTGGCTGATCCATTCAGGTCGTGCATGTACTCCAAAACCAATGACTTCTGGCATGGCTGCCGAAACGGAGCCGCGAAGGCGTGTGGAATTCAGGGGCACCTATCCAACGATGCCTGGTTCGGGTGCTAGCCTGCGGAGACGGGCCAGTACAAAGGAGAAGGCCATGTTTACCACGGAAGGTACATCCGGTTCCCAAGCAGGAACGGGACCGGGCCGGCAATGAGTGCCGTGATGGCTCTCTTGTTGCCGATGCTCATGAGCATTGCCTGGCTGGTCGTCCTCGTGGTGGGCCTGTTGATCAGGCCAGCCAAGCCGCGTGGCATCGCCGCGCCCGACCGCATGCCTAACGTTACCGTGATGGTTCCCCATTACAACGAGGACATAGGCCGGCTCCTCGGGACGTTGGAGGCCATCGACACACAACGTTACACGGGGAGGATGGACATCCTCCTTGTCGACGACGGCTCGACCAACCAGATTCAATCGTGCCTTGTCTCGTGGGTAGGTGGCGCGCGAGAACACGCGGTGAAATCCGTCGTTCTCGATCGAAATACGGGGCGCAAAGGCAGGGCGCTGGACGAGGCACTCGTATGTCTTCCCGACGATACGGATGTGGTGGTGATCGTCGATAGCGACACGATTCCATCCGACGGAGCAATGCAAAGACTCGTGGAGCGTTTGTGGTCCGATCCCGAGTGCGCTGTCGCATGTGGCTACCTCGTCCCCTGCAATCCACACGCCTCCGCCATAACGAGGATGCAGTATCGGGAATATACGGGGGCGCTCAGTGCGACGAAGCTGGTGCAGAATCACGTCCGCCGCGTGCCTACGATGGCTGGCGCTTTCTCTGCGCATAGACGGACGGTCATCGAACACATCGGCGGATGGGGGCGATGGTCCGTGGAGGACATGGCGTGGACATGGAAAGCATTGGCGTTCGGTTACGGATCCAGGTATGTGGTGGAGGCCGTAGCCCTCACCCGTTGTCCCGAGTCGGTGGAAGGGTTGAACCGCCAAAGGCGACGTTGGTCGCGTGGGCACATCGAAGCATACGGGGAGCTTTGGCGGGCGTCACCCGGGGCAGCTGTCCTTATGTTTCCCTTCCTCGGGTGGCATGTGATCAAGCATGCGACGCTCGGATTCGCACCGTTCAATCTTCTTGCGCTCTGTTGGATACCTCTTGAAACGATCGTTCTGCTCGCGATACAGGCGGCTCTTTACCTGCTCGTGACGACGCTGCATGTCGCCCGATCGGCGAATCCGTGTGCGCAGGACTGGAGGGACGCGATAGTGTCGTCCACCATTGGCCTGTCGTTCCGTCTCTGGTTGTGGTGGCCCGGCGTCATGGGACTCGTAGACGCGGTCAGGGGCGGGAATCGGACCTGGCTGACCAGAGGGTTGCATGACAATGCAGAATGACCATGCATCGAAATGTCGGCGCGGCATGCCGGGTCCCGGCTTTATAAAGAGTACCGGCTGGTTGGACTTGGTGGGCTGATTCGCCACTCCGTGTTGCACCGCCGTTTGACATTTTGAATTTAGAACGATTTAAATGCCGCTTCCGCAAACGAGGGGATCGACGCGTGACGGTATCGAAGCACGGTTGGGGGAGGGCGGTGCTCGCCCTGGCGGCGGCGTCTGTGGTGGTACCGGTGGGAGCCCTTGCGGCTAGCCAGGGCTTCGACAGTTCGTTCGAGAAAGGAAATCCCACGCTCGCCGCTAGCCCCCAGGGCAGCCTCGATATCCGGATCGTGGGAGGGCCGCCCGCCGAGGCGGTGCTCACCGCCAAGGCGAATGTCGGCTTCACCGGCACCCATTCACTGCGGTACGCCGGCACCTCGACCGGATCGCCAGTCACCGCGAAGCTGTTCGACACCGATCTTCGCGTGGCCGACGGCACGACGCTCTCCTGGCTGGTGTTCCCTCGTTCCAACAAGGACGACCTGGCGAACCCGGCCAACTACGTGAGCGTGGATCTCGTCTTCGACGACGGTTCGCGGCTATCGGCGACCGGCGCGCGCGACCAGCATCGCGTGCCTGCCACCGCGAAGGGGCAGGGCGAAGGGCGCGTGCTCTATCCGGACCAGTGGAACTACGTGAGCGTCGATCTCGGCGCGGTGGCCAAGGGGCGCCGCGTGCGTTCGATCGCCTTGACCGCCGATGCGCCGGCAGGCAAGGCCTTCGAGGGTTATGTGGACGATGTCCGTATCGGCGTGGTCAAGGATGTCGCCAGCTCCCATCCCACCGATTATGTCGACACCCGACGTGGCTCCAACGCCAACGCCAATTTCTCTCGCGGCAACAACTTCCCCGCCGTGGCGATGCCACACGGTTTCAATTTCTGGACGCCGACCACGAACGCCGGCTCGAACTGGATCTACCAGTACCAGGAGCGCAACGGCGACGACAATCGCCCGCGTATCGAGGCGTTCGGCTTGTCGCACGAGCCCAGCCCGTGGATGGGCGAACGGCAGACCTTCCAGGTGATGCCCGCCCAGGTGGCTTCCGGCGCGCCCCCATTGAAGCGCGAGACGCGTGCGCTTTCCTTCGGCCACGATGCGGAGGTGGCGCATCCGGATTACTACCGCGTGCGCTTCGACAACGGCGTGGTCACGGAGATCACACCGACCGATCATGCCGCCATGTTCCGTTTCACCTTCACGGAGAAACGTTCGCAACTGGTGTTCGACAATCTCAACGAACAAGCGGCGGTGACGCTCGATCCGGAACACCGGGCGATCCAGGGTTGGTCCGACGTGAAGAGCCGCCTTTCCACGGGGGCCACCCGCCTGTTCTTCTACGCCGAGTTCGACAAGCCGGTGACGGAGAGCGGTCGCCTGACCGGCGAGAAGCGCGACGCCGCCTCGGCCTGGTTCGGCTTCGACACGGCCAGGAAGGGTGGCAGGACGGTGACGATGCGCATCGCCACCTCGCTCATCGGAATCGACCAGGCCAAGGCCAATCTCGCCCAGGAAATCGCCGCCGGCGACGACTTCGACAGTGTCCGCGAACGCGCCCGCAAAGCCTGGGACGAACGCCTCGGCATGATCGCCGTGGAAGGTGCGACACGCGACGAGCGCACCATCCTCTATTCCAACCTGTACCGCCTGTTCCTCTACCCCAACCAGGCGTACGAGAACACCGGCAGCAAGGAAAAGCCCGTGTGGCGCTACGCGAGCCCGTTTTCCGCGCCCGCCGGCGAAAACACGCCGACGCATACCGGCGCGCGTATCGTCGATGGCCAGCCGTACGTGAACAACGGTTTCTGGGATACCTACCGCACGGCCTGGCCCGCGTACGTACTGTTCACGCCGACGGAAGCGGGCCGGATGATCGATGGCTTCGTGCAGCAGTACCGCGACGGCGGGTGGATCGCGCGCTGGTCGTCGCCGGGTTACGCGGACCTGATGGTCGGCACCAGTTCCGATGTCGCCTTCGCGGACGCATGGCTGAAGGGCGTGCGCAACTTCGACGTGGTCTCGTTCTACCAGTCGGCGATCCGCAACGCCTCCAGTGTCAGCGATGTGAAGGGTGCCGGCCGCAAAGGCATCGAGCGCTCCCTGTTCAACGGTTATACCGACGATAAGGTCGCCGAAGGCCTGTCCTGGTCGATGGACGGATACATCAACGATTTCGCCATCGGCAACCTGGCCGCGGCGTTGGCGAAGGCGCCGCCATCCGGCGACGGCTACCGCTCCTATGCGGACGACGCGGTGTGGTACCGTTCGCGCGCCCTTGGCTACGCGAACCTGTTCGATCCCGCCGTCGGCTTCTTCGTCGCCCGCGATCCCGCCGGCAAGTGGCGATGGGATGCGAAGGATTTCAGCCCGATCCGTTGGGGCGGCGACTACACCGAGACCGATGCCTGGAACATGGCCTTCCATGCGCCGCAGGACGGTGCCGGTCTCGCCGCGCTCCATGGCGGGCGCGAGGCGCTCGGTGCGAAGCTTGACGAGTTCTTCTCCACGCCTGGCAAATTCGACGTCGGCGATTACGGCGATGTGATCCACGAGATGCTCGAGGCGCGCGACGTGCGCATGGGCCAGTACGGCCACTCCAACCAGCCGTCGCATCACATCATCTGGATGTACGACGAGGCGGGCCAGCCGTGGAAGACACAGGACAAGTTGCGCGACGCGGTGTCCCGCCTCTACGTGGGCAGCGAGATCGGCCAGGGCTATCCGGGTGACGAGGACAACGGCGAGATGTCGGCGTGGTGGTTGTTCGGTGCCGCGGGCTTCTACCCCCTGCGCATGGGCACGCCCGAGTACGTGATCGGCGCGCCTCACTTCCCGCACATGGTCATCACCCTGGAAGGCGGGGCGAAGATCGATATCCGTGCACCGGGCGTGAGCGACACCAACCGTTACGTGCAGTCGCTCAAGGTCGACGGCCAGCCGTGGAACAAGCTCAGCTTGCCACACGCGTTGCTCGCGAAGGGCGCGACGCTCGAGTTCGAGATGGGTCCCAAGCCCTCGACATGGGGCACCGGTGCCGACGCCTTGCCCGCTTCGCTCACAGCGGAAGGCTCGAAGCCGGCGCCCTTGCGCGATCTGACGCGCGCCGATGCCGTCACCCTCGGCGGCAAGCGGGAGGCGAAGCTGGCCGCGTTGGCGGACAACGACTCGTCCACGGAATTCGCGTTGCCGGCTGGCAAGGCGGTCGTCGCCTACCGCCTGGACAAGCCGGCGGGCGTCACCGTCTACACGGTGACCTCGCCCGCGTCCGCCGAGGCGCCGTCACGATGGACCTTGCAGGGCTCGGCCGACGGCAAGCACTGGACGACCCTGGACGAACGCCACGACGAGCGCTTCCCGTGGCATCGCCAGACCCGCGCCTTCGTGGTGGCCCAGCCGGCGGCGTACAGCCGGTACCGGCTGACCTTCGACGGGGCGGGTCCGAGTAGCGTGGCCGAGCTGGAGCTGTTGGCGCCGTGAGGATGCGATAGCGAAGGGGCCCGCGATCCGGACTGCCAAGGCCGCCTCAGTCCGGATCGCGGGCCCTGCTATGATGCCCGCCTGACTTTTTGGTACTCCCGGGGTTCACGTGCTCGAGATCCTTCTGGCTGGCGGCTGGGCATTGCTGCCGATCCTCATCTGCTCGCTGGCGGCGCTGGCGATCGTACTGGAACGCTTCTGGGCTCTCCGCCGCGCGGCCGTGCTGCCACCGGGGCTGGGCGCCGAGGTTCGCGAATGGGCCCGTTCGTCCAGGCTCGACGCCGCACACCTCGCCGCTCTGGAGAAGGGTTCGCCGCTGGGCGAGTTGTTCGCCGGCGCCCTGGCCGTGCGCGACCGTCCGCGTGAGCTGATCAAGGAACGCATCGAGGATACCGGCCGCCATGTGGTCCACCGCATGGAGCGCTACCTGAACACCCTCGGCACCATCGCCCTGATCGGCCCGCTGCTGGGCTTGCTGGGTACCGTGATCGGCCTGATCCGCATGTTCCTCAATGTGATGGCGGGCGGGATCGGCGATCCGACCAAGATGGCCGGCGGCATCGGCGAGGCCCTGATCTGCACGGCCTTCGGCCTGGTGGTGTCCATTCCCGCGTACGTGCTGCACCGTTATTTCCGCTCGAAGGTGAGCGGCTATGTCGTGCAGATGGAAAAGGAAGCCACGGCACTGCTGGACGATCTCTCGGCCCCGCGTCCGGCGCCGCCGCGCCGCCGTGCCGCCGCGCCGGAAGCCGCCGCCACGCAGGCCGGCTGATCCATGCGCATCGGTTCCCGTCGCGAGGACGACTTCGAGATCAACGTGATCTCGCTGATCGATGTCCTGCTCACCCTGCTGATGTTCTTCGTGCTCAGCACGACCTTCATCGAGCACTCGCGCCTCAAGGTCGACCTGCCCAAGGCGGATAGCGAGGCGCGCGACACCGCCGACAACGCGCTCACCCTCGTGGTCGACCGCGACGGCCACTACTCGGTCGGTAGCGACGAGGTGATGGGCGAGGGCATCGACCCGCTGAAGTCCACCATCGAGCGCGTGGCCGGCCCCGATCGCGGCCGGCTGGTGGTGATCCGCGCCGACGCGATGACGGCGCACCAGAACGTGGTGCGCGCGATGGACGCGCTGGGCCAGCTCGGCTTCACCCGGCTCTCGATCGCCACCACGCCGGCCGAGGCGGCGGCGAGCAAGTGAGCACACAGAAGGTTTCTGTCTGGGACGTCCGCACCTGGCGCACGTACAAGCGCCTGCTCGGCTATACCCGGCGGTTCCGTACGGCGGGATACATCGCGATCGTCGGCATGATCATCGACCCGGTCTGCCTGTCGGTGTTCACCGGCATGCTCAAGCCGTTGATCGACAATCTGTTCGTCGAGAAGGACCCCTACACGATCTTCTGGATGCCGATCTGGATCGTGGGCATTTTCCTGGTTCGCGGCGTGGCTTCATACGCCACCGACTACGGCATCGCTTATGTCGGCCGCAACGTGGTGCAGGCGATCCGCATCGACGTGTTCGCCGCCTACCTGCGCCTGCCGGCCGCCTTCTTCGCGCGCGAGCCCTCTGGTCAGCAGATCTCGCGCATCACGTATACCAGCGAGCAGGTTGCCTCGGCGTCGGCGGATTCGCTCAAGGTCGCCGTGACCGAAGGCCTGACCGTCGTCGGCATGCTCTGCGTGATGCTCTACCACAGCCCTTATCTGGCCATGGCCTTGTTGGTGCTGGTGCCCTGCGTGGTCGTGATCGTCACCGTGATCAGCCGGCGCTATCGAAAGATCAGCAAGCGCATCCAGGGCAACATGGGCACCGTGACCAGCGCGGTGGAGGAAGCCGTCGCCGCCAATCGCGAAGTGCGCATCTATGGCGGCCAAGTCCGCGAGACGGCGCGTTTCGGTGACGTCGCCGAGCGGCAGCGCCGATTGAACCTCAAGGTGTCGTCCACCAGCGCGATGTCGAGCGCGACGATCCAGACCACCGGCGCCGTGGCCCTCGCGACGCTGGTCTTCCTTGGTACGCGTCCGCACGTCCTCAACAGCATCACGCCCGGCGTGTTCACGGCCGTGCTCACGGCCATGGGCGCCATGTTGCCGTCGCTCAAGCGTCTTGCGGGCATCCAGGCCAGCCTGCAGAAGGGTGTCACCGCCGCGGAGGATCTTTTCGAGATCATCGACGAGCCCGCCGAGGTGGACACCGGTACGGAAGAACTCGTCCGTACGAAGGGCGATATTCGCTTCGAGGACGTCAAGCTCGTTTACGAGCGCAACAACCACGTGGCCTTGCGCGGCGTCGACCTCGCCTGCGCACCGGGCACGGTCACGGCGCTGGTGGGGCGCTCGGGCAGTGGCAAGTCGAGCCTCGTCAGCCTGTTGCCGCGCTTCTACGAACCGTCCGATGGTCGCATCCTGATCGACGGCCGTGACTACCGTCAGTACAAGCTCCCGTCGCTGCGCAAGCAGATCGCGTGGGTGGGGCAGCACGTGGTGCTGTTCGACGATACCGTCGCCGCGAACATCGCCTACGGCGAGATGGCCGGCGCGTCCGAAGCGGAAATCGCCGCCGCGGCACAGGCCGCCAACGCGATGGAGTTCATCGAGCGTCTGCCGGAAGGGTTGAACACCCGGATCGGGCAGGGCGGCAATTCGCTCTCCGGAGGCCAACGCCAGCGCATCGCCATCGCGCGGGCCATCCTGAAGAACGCGCCGATCCTCGTGCTCGACGAAGCCACGAGCGCCCTCGATACCGAATCGGAACGCCTGATCCAGGACGCCTTGACCCGGCTGATGCGCGATCGCACCACGCTGGTGATCGCCCACCGCCTGTCCACCATCGAGCACGCCGACCAGATCGCCGTGATGGACCAGGGGCGGATCGTCGAACTGGGTACGCATCGCGAACTCATCGACAAGGGCGGCCAGTACGCGGCGCTGCATCGCATGCAGTTCCACGAGCAGGTCACGGCGGGCTGACCGGGTGGGCCTCGGTACGTCGTTGCAGCGACGTTGGTATGGCGGAGGGTCGCCGCCATGGTGGACGCTTCCCTTCGAGGCGCTTTATCGCAACGTGACGCGCCGTCGCGCGGAGCGCTTTCGCAACGATCCCTCGGCGATCGTCCGCCTGCCGGTACCGGTGATCGTCGTCGGTAACATCACCGTAGGCGGGACAGGCAAGACACCTTTGATCGTCGCGCTGGCCAAGGCGATGGAACGGCGCGGTTTCATGCCGGGAATCGTCAGTCGCGGGTATGGCGGAAGCGAGCGCGGGCCTTATCTATTGTCCGGAGACGACGACCCGGCACGGGTCGGCGATGAGCCCAGCCTCATCCGCCAGAGTGGCGTGCCGGTGGCGATCGGGCGCGAGCGGCCGGAGGCGGCGCGCCTGCTCGTCGATGCGGGCTGCGACCTGGTCCTCGCCGACGATGGCTTGCAGCACTACCGCCTGGGCCGCGACGTCGAGATATGCGTCATCGATGGCGAACGCCGCCTCGGTAACGGGCACCTGCTCCCGGCGGGGCCGTTGCGCGAACCGTCCCGCCGGCTTGCCGAGGTGGACTTCGTCGTCGTCAACGGCGGCGTGCCCACGGCCGGTGAAATCGCGATGCGATTGGAGGGTGGCGTCGCCGTGAACATGCGCGAATCGTCGCTGATCGCGCCGCTCTCGGATTTCGCGGGCCGGCCGGCACACGCCGTCGCCGGCATCGGCAATCCCGCGCGCTTCTTCGCCAGCCTCACCGCGCAAGGCATCGCGGTGCATGGTCACCCCTTCGCTGACCATCACGCCTTCACCCGCGACGATTTCACCTTCGCCGACGGTTGTCCTGTGCTGATGACCGACAAGGATGCCGTGAAGTGCCGTGGCTTCGCGCGCGACAACTGGTGGCGCGTGCCGGTGCACGCGGTGCTGCCGGAGTCGTTCTACGACGCGGTGGCGGAACGGGTCCAAACCCGCACGTAGTAGGCGTCCACCTCTTCCGTTTCCTGGCCAGGAGTGAAAGCCGTTGTGGGAGCCGCTTCAGCGGCGATGGGGGCTTTTCCAAGTCCAGGGGCTCCCACCAAAAAAAGCCGGCCCTTGCGGGCCGGCCTTCTCACTACACCAGGTGACTGGCGGCGCTTACTGCACGCGCGAGACGTTGCCCTGTTCGTCGACGACCACGATGTCGCCTTCGCGGATCGCCGAAGCGTCCTTGACCTGCACGTTGGTGTAGCCGCCGGTGCCCATCTTCAGGCGCAGGGTATAGCTGTCGCTGCCGCCGCCCTTGCCGATCGCGTTGCCGGCGAAGCCGCCACCCACCGCGCCGCCGACGGTGGCGAGGGTCTTGCCCTTGCCCTTGCCGACCTGGTTGCCGAGCACGCCGCCGGCGATGGCGCCGATCACCGCGCCCGCGGTGCCGTGGTCGCGGCCGGCGGTGACGTTGTGTTCGATGCTCTGGACCACGCCGCACTGGTCGCAGCGCACATAGATGCCGTCGCTGCGCGTCAGCGTGGCGGCCGACACGGGGGCGACGACAGCGCTGGCGAGCAGGGCGGCCAGCGGGAGGCCGAGGACGGTCTTGATGTTCATGGAAGCTCCTTAGGGACGACCGGATGGGAGGTGGCCGTCAGCGACACCAGTCTAAGCATGTCGACTGAACGGAGATCGAGCGCAATTCTCATTTCACGCGTTGCATGGATACTACGCCGATGAGTACCGTCATCGTCTGGTTTCGCCGCGACCTACGCCTCGCCGACAATCCCGCGCTCACCGAGGCCGCCAGGCGGCACGAACGTGTCGTTGCCCTATACGTGCATGCCCCGGGGGAAGAGGGGGAATGGGCGCCAGGCGCGGCCAGCCGCTGGTGGCTGCATCATTCCCTGGAGGCGCTGGACGCGTCGCTGGCGAGGCAGGGTGGCCGGCTCGAGATCCTCAGGGGGCGCAGCATCGACGGGCTCCGTGCCGCCATCGAGGCCACCGGCGCCGCTGCCGTGTACTTCAACCGGCTGTACGAGCCAAAGGCTATCGAGCGCGACAAGTCGGTCAGGCGGGCCCTGGAGGGCGATGGCATCGAGGTGAAGTCGTTCAACGCGGCGCTTTGGGTCGAGCCGTGGGATGTGGCGACGAAGCAGGATGAACCCTACCGGGTGTTCACGCCGTTCTGGCGGAACGCGCGCACGCGGATCGACGAGATCGAGGTCCTGCCGGAGCCGCCCTTGCGGCTCCCACAAGAGCGGTACCTGCGGGACGGGCCGCTGGAAGTGGCGGACCTGGGCTTGTTGCCGAAGCGCGACTGGGCGCGGGGGTTTGCCGGGTGGACGCCGGGTGAAAAGGGGGCGCACGAGTTGCTCGCGCTTTTCGCCGACGACGCGGTCGGCCACTACGTCGAAGGCCGCGACCTTCCGGCCCGCCATGGCACCTCGCGTCTGTCGCCGCACCTGCACTGGGGCGAAATCTCGCCGGCGCAGGTGGCCGCGGGGCTGCGTTCGCATGCGGCCAGACGACCGAAGGCCGCCGACATCGAGCCCTACCTGCGCCAACTGGGGTGGCGCGAGTTCGCCCACCACCTGCTCTACCACTTTCCGAGGACGCCGAAGGAAAACTTCAATCCGAAATTCGACGCCTTCCATTGGGCGAAGCCCGATGCGCACGCGCTTCGCCGCTGGAAAAAGGGGCACACCGGCATTCCCATCGTCGACGCCGGCATGCGCGAACTCTGGGCAACGGGCTGGATGCACAACCGCGTGCGCATGCTCGTGGCGAGCCTGTTGACGAAGAATCTGCGCCAGCACTGGGTGCTCGGCGAGAAGTGGTTCTGGGACACGCTGGTCGACGCCGACCTCGCCAATAACGCCATGGGCTGGCAATGGGTGGCCGGCAGCGGCGCGGATGCCGCGCCGTACTTCCGGATATTCAATCCGGTGGCCCAATCGGAGAAATTCGATCCGGAAGGTGCCTATATCCGCCGCTGGGTGCCCGAGTTGGCAAAGGCACCCGGGCGACTCGTCCACGCGCCGTGGGAGGACGAAACCTTCCTGGAAAGCTCCGGCTATCCGCCGCCGATCGTCGACCTCAAGGCGTCGCGGGACAGCGCGCTCATGGCGTACCAGTCGATGCGTGGCGGTCGCGCAGAAGCAGGGCCAGCACGGGCGGAGTGATCATGGCGGTCAACAGCGACATCGCAACGATCACCGCGTAGATTCGCTCGTCGAATACCCCCGCGGCGAGACCGAGACTGGCGATCACCACGCCGACTTCGCCGCGCGGGACCATGCCGAAGCCGACGATGGTGGCACCGCGCCGCCCGAGCGTGATCGCGCCGAGGAATCCGCCGGCCAGTTTCGAGACGATGGCGATGACGGTGACCACGGCGAGCATCCACAACGCGCTGGCGCTGCCCAGCTCGGCGAGGTTCACCTTGGCACCGGTGACGACGAAGAAGAATGGCGTGAGAAAGGCGAGCAGGGGCGCGGTCTGTTCCTCCAACTGGTGGCGCTGGCTGGTTTCCGAGGCGATCATGCCCGCCAGGAAGGCGCCGATGATGGCCGCGAGGTGGAACTTCATCGAGAGGAAGGCCAGGCCCAGGCACAGCGAGAGCACGATCGCCAGCGGCGACATCGGGTTGCTGGGCTTGTCGAGCCAGCCCGAGCCACGACGCATCACACGCGCACCGCCCCAGCCGATGACCGCGACGAAACCGATCGCGCCGAGCAAGGTGCCGACCAGGCTGCCGACGTCGACCGCACCGCCGCCTTGCAGGGACGACACCACGCCGAGCAGGAGCATGGCGAGGATGTCGTCGATCACCGCCGCACCGAGGATGATGCGTGCCTCCCGCCGTTGCAGCACGCCCAGCTCCTGCAACACCCGCGCGGTGATGCCGGCCGAAGTGGCGACGAAGGCGGCGGCGACGAACATCGAACGAATCCAGTCGAAACCGGAGCCATGCGCCCATAGCGAACCGAGGGCGAACGGAATGACCACGCCCAGTACGCCGACGAGGAAGGCGCTGGCGCCGACCTTCTTCAGGTCGTCGAGCCGGGTTTCCAGGCCCACCGAGAACAGCAGCAGGATGACGCCGATCTCGGCGAGCACATCCAGCGGCGTGCCGGTGGCGATATCGGGAAGGGTCACCCAGCCCAGCGCCGAGGGCCCCACGGCGCAGCCGGCGGCGATTTCGCCCACCACGGAGGGCAGGCGCAGGCGTTGCGCGATCTCGCCGCCAATCTGCGCGGCGACGAAGATGATGAACAGGGTCAGCAGGATGCCGGCGGAGTCATGCATGGGATCGGTCCAGATCGAAGCCGCGAAGGAAGGCGCGGTGTCCTTGAGGGTAACCTCTACGGGGCCGTCTCCGTAGTTTTCGGCGCCCGCGTCTCGCGCAGCTGCCCGAAGATCCAGCTCGCGGCGAGGGTGATCATGCCCAGGACGATCACCGACCAGCGGAACGCCCACACGTATCCCTGGGCGTTGTGCGTGCCGAGGAATCCGCCCATGAGCAGCGACGCCAGGGCGATGCCGAAGCTCATCGAGAGATACTGCGCGGTCGAGGCCATGGACGAGGCCATGGAGGCGTATTTGACGTCGAGATCCACGTAGGCCAGCGTGTTCATCGAAGTGTACTGCAGCGACATCACCGCGCCATACACGTAGACGAAGGCCACGATCACCCACGGTGGCGAGTCCGGCGTGAGCAGGGCGAAGGAGCACAGCACCACCGAGACGGCGATGGTGTTGCCCAGCAACAACCGGCGGTAGCCGAAATAGGTGAGCAGGCGGTCGATGAAGGGCTTGACGCTGATCGAGCCGATCGCCTGCGGCACCATCATCAGGCCGGCGGCAAGCGGCGACCAGCCACAGCCGATCTGCAGGAACAGCACCAGCAGCAGGTACATGCCCGACACGCCCAGGCGCGTGAACAGGTTGCCTGCCAGCGACACCCAGACACTGCGCACCTTCAGCAGCGAGAGGTCGCTCACGGGGAACTCGGTACGCCGGCTGTGGCGTACGTAAAGCGAGGCCAACGCGACCCCGCCCAGGGCGTAGCCCGCGACGGCCAGGCCGTGCCCGGCACCCGCGCCATCACCACCCAACGTTTCAGCCGCCATCAGGCAGAGGGCCGAGGCTCCGGCGAAGAGCAGGAAGCCCAGGGTATCGAAGCGGTGCGCGCGATCGAGGCGGTAATCCGGCATTTCGCGGCGGTTGAGCAGCAGGCCGACGATGCCCACGGGCACGTTGATGAGGAAGATCAGGCGCCAGTTGGTGAACTCCACCAGCGCACCGCCCAGCAATGGACCGAACACCGAACCGAGCAGGCCGAAGGTGGCCACGGTGGTCATCGAACTGACGAACTCGCGGCGATCGATGCTGCGCACCAGCACGTAGCGGCCGACCGGCATCAGCGCGGCACCGCCGAGGCCCTGGACGATCCGAGATGCCACCAGTTGCGGCAGGCTCTGCGCCACGCCACAGAGCAGCGAGCCGAGGGCGAAAACGAGGATCGCGCCGCCGAACACGCGGCGCGTGCCGAAGCGGTCGCACAACCAGGGGCTCATCGGGATGAAGATGGCCAGGGTCAGCACGTAGCTGGTCAGGGCCGTACGCATGCTCAGCGGCGTCACGTCGAGCGCGCCCGCGATGGCGGGGAC
Organism: Luteibacter jiangsuensis; assembly: GCF_030812295.1. Taxonomy (GTDB): domain Bacteria; phylum Pseudomonadota; class Gammaproteobacteria; order Xanthomonadales; family Rhodanobacteraceae; genus Luteibacter; species Luteibacter jiangsuensis_A. Next base: position 740,475 of record NZ_JAUSSK010000001.1, on the reverse strand, counting down.
GGCGGTGTTGATGATCGTCGAATCCAGCGCCTGCATGAAGAACGCGGCCGAAACGAGCCAGATCAGGCCGCGATAACGTGCCTTGCTGGACGGTTCCGCCGGGGCAAGCGCCGGCCGGTCGGTGGGTAGGGCGTGGACGTCGGTGGGATCTGGGGTGGCGATGACGTCGTGGGGGGGCATGGCCGATCGATTATAGCCGATGGGAATCTTGCTTTTGCCGCCTCTTCGGCCGACAGTTCAGGGTCGCGTCGGTGACGCGCGCGCCATCACGGACCCTGCACATGCCACAAGCCACCGCCACTGCACCCGCCGAAGCCGTCGAGCGCGCACAGACCCTGCGTCGCCTCATCGAGGACGCGAACTACCGCTACCACGTGCTCGACGATCCCGATATCGCCGATCCCGAGTACGACCGGCTCATGCGGGAATTGGAAGCGCTGGAGGCGGAGTATGCCGACCTCGCCAGCGACGATTCGCCCACGCGCCGGGTCGGTGCCCGCGCGAAGGGCGGTTTCGCCGAAGTCACCCATGCGGTGCCGATGCTTTCGCTGGGCAACGCGTTCGAGCAGGAAGGCGATACCGATCGCGAGAAGTACCGCGAGGTCGCGGATTTCGAGCGGCGCATCGAGCAGACCCTCGGTCGCAGGAACCCCGTGTTCTCCGTGGAACCCAAGCTCGATGGCCTCGCGATCAGCCTGCGCTACGAGAACGGCGTCTTCGTGCAGGGCGCCACGCGAGGCGACGGCGCGGTCGGTGAGGACGTCACGGCCAACCTGCGCACGGTGAAGGCCATTCCCCTGCGCCTGCGCGGCGAAGGATGGCCGCGCGTGCTGGAGGTGCGCGGCGAGGTCATCATGCCGCGTGCGGCCTTCGAAGCGTTCAACGAACGGGCCCGCGCCGCGGGAGAGCGGCCGCTGGCGAATCCACGCAATGGCGCGGCGGGCTCGCTGCGCCAGCTCGATCCCGCCATCACCGCGAAACGGCCGCTGGCCTTCTTCGCCTACGCGGTGGGCCGGGTCGAAGGCGGCGACTTGCCGGATACGCATTCGGCCACGCTGAAGAAGCTTCGCGAGTGGGGTTTCCCCGTGTCACCGGAGGTCTCCACGGCGAAGGGATTCGACGGCCTCATCGCGTACTTCCACAAGATCGGCGCGAAGCGCGACAGCTTGCCGTACGACATCGATGGCGTGGTCTACAAGCTGGACGACTACGAAGGCCAGCGAGAGATGGGTTTCGTCTCGCGTGCACCGCGCTGGGCCATCGCGCACAAGTATCCCGCGCAGGAGCAGATGACCACGGTCGAGGCGATCGAGATCCAGATCGGCCGTACCGGTGCGGCGACGCCGGTGGCCAGGCTCACGCCGGTGCAGGTCGGCGGCGTCACGGTGACCAACGCCACGTTGCACAACGCCGACCAGGTGGCGCGGCTCGACGTGCGTGTCGGTGACACCGTCATCGTGCGCCGCGCGGGCGATGTCATTCCCGAAGTGGCGCGCGTGGTCGAGGAACGCCGTCCGCCGAAGACCGTGCCGTGGAAGATGCCGGAGACCTGCCCGGTCTGCGGTTCGGCGTTGCTGCGCGAGGAAGGCGCCGCCGCCTTCCGCTGTTCGGGTGGGCTCATCTGTGCGGCGCAGCGGAAAGAGGCGTTGATCCATTTCGCCTCGCGCCGTGCCATGGACATCGACGGACTCGGCGACCGCTTCGTCGACGCCCTGGTCGAGTTCGACATGGTGCATACCCCGGCCGATCTCTACGGGCTCACCGTCGAGAGCTTCGTGCGGATGAAGACACTCGCCGACGAGCGCGACGGGTCGACACCGGAAACCGTCAAGCAGGGCAAGGTCGCCACGAAGTGGGCCGAGAACCTGGTCCAGGCCATCGAGGCCAGCAAGCGGTCCACCCTGCCGCGTTTCCTGTTCGCCCTGGGCATCATGCACATCGGCGAAAGCACGGCCAAGACGCTGGCCAACTGGCTGGGTTCGCTGGAACACGTCCGCCACACACCGGCGCCGGTGTTGCGCGTGCTGCCCGATATCGGCGACGAGGTCGCGACCTCCATCGCGGCCTTCTTCGAGCAGGACGGCAACCAGCAGGTGGTGGATGCGCTGCTGGCGGCGGGCATCACGTTCGCCGACGAAGGCGCGCCTTCGCCGAAGCTGCGTGATCGACTGGGCCTGGATGTGCTCCTGGATGCCGCCAAGGTGCCGAAGCTCGGTCCAAAGAGTACGGCCATCCTCGCGAAGAACTACGCGACCCTCGACGCACTGGTGAAGGCCGGCGAGCACCAGTGGATCGTCGCGGGCGTGCCGCAGGCCGCCGCCGCCAACCTCGCCGTGTGTCTTGCCGACAGTGAACGGCTGGCCGGGTTACGCCGCGCGGACCATGCCATGCGCAGGCTTGCCGAGGCGCTGCCGGCGAAGCTGGCATCCGCACTTCCGCTGGAAGGCATGACTTACGTGATTACCGGAACGATGGAAACACTCAGGCGCGACGATGCCACGGAACGCCTGGAATCGCTGGGTGCCAAGGTCGCCGGTTCGGTATCGAAGAAGACCACCGGCGTATTCGCCGGCGAGGCGGCGGGCTCCAAGCTCGACAAGGCGAACGAACTCGGCATACCCGTTTACACCGAGGCCGATCTCGTCGCCTTGTTGCAGGAGCACGGAGCGGCCCCGTGAACGACCTGAAAAACCTGCGCCTGCGTGCGGAGACGTATGCCCATATACGCGCTTTCTTCGCGGCGCGCGACGTACTGGAGGTGGAGACGCCGATCCTCTCGGCCGCCGGCAACACCGACCCGAACATCCAGAGCTTTCGCACGCGGTTCAGTGGCCATGTCGATGCCGGCGCGCGCGAACGCTGGCTGCGCACGTCGCCGGAATTTCCGTTGAAGCGCCTGCTCGCCGCGGGCCTGGGCGATTGCTACGAACTGGGCCGGGTATTCCGCGACGGCGAGGCTGGTGGCCGGCACAATCCCGAATTCACCATGCTGGAGTGGTACCGCGTGGGGTGGGATGAAGCGAAGCTCGCACGCGAGGTGATCGACCTGCTCCAGCGCTTGCTGGTGCAGGCGGGGCATATCTTCGACGTCGTGGAAACCACCTACCGGGGCCTCTTCCGCGAAGCGCTCGATATCGATCCCCTTACGGACCCGCTGGAGCGCCTGCAGGCACCCCTGGCCAGTAGCGGCATCGATCCGGAGGGGCTGGAACGCGATGACTGGCTCGACCTGCTGATGACGCACAAGATCCAGCCGGCCTTTCCGCGCGACCGGATCACCATCGTTTCCGACTATCCCGCCAGCCAGTGCGCGTTGGCGCGCGTCCGCGAGGGCGATCCGCCCGTGGCGAAGCGTTTCGAGGCGTATGTGGGTCCGTATGAGGTGGCCAACGGCTACCACGAACTCAACGATCCGGTGGAGCAACGCGCGCGGTTCGAACGTGACAACGTGAAGCGGCGCGCACGCGGGCAGGACGACATGCCGATCGATGAGAACCTGCTCGCGGTGCTGGGGTGCATGCCCGATTGCGCCGGTGTGGCGCTCGGCGTCGAACGCCTGCTGATGGTTCTGGCCCGCACCGACGCGATCGCCGATGTGCTCGCATTTCCTTTTTCCGAGGCGTGACCGGTCATGCTTGAAGCGATTCACCACGTAGCGCTGATCTGCTCCGATTACGCGCGTTCGAAGGCGTTCTATACCGAGGTGTTGGGGCTGAAGGTGATCCACGAGGCGTATCGCGAAGCGCGCGACTCGTGGAAACTGGACCTGGAGGTGAGCCCCGGCGTGCAACTGGAGTTGTTTTCGTTCCCGTCGCCACCGAAACGGCCCTCGCGGCCGGAGGCGCAAGGGCTGCGCCATCTGGCGTTTTCGGTGAGCGACATCGATGCGGTCGTGGCGACGCTGGGTGAGCGAGGCGTGGTGTGCGAGCCGATTCGTGTGGATGAATATACGGGGCGGCGGTTCACGTTCTTTGCCGACCCGGATGAACTGCCGATCGAACTCTACGAACGCTGAGGGCCCCGGCCCGCCTCGGTCAGAACTCCAGTTCCTGCGCCGCGCACAAATAATCCACCATCGGCGCCAGCCGCTTGAAGTGGTCCACCACGAACGGCAGCAACGCCGGCGAGCACGCCATGGCCTCGTCGAAATCCCGCCCCGCGGCGAAGTTCTTCCGCTTCAGGTCCTCGATCAACTCGTGGTTCGCATCGAATCCGCGCGGCGGCCGCGACAGGCTCTCGCCCCAGAACGCGAAGCGCTCCTGAAACGCCTTCCCATGCGTGGCACGCTTCCAGGCTCCCGGATTGTCGGCCAGGAACTCGCGCAGCTTCTTCAGCACCGGCGGCTCCGGATGCCACATGCCGCCACCGACGAAACACTCGCCGGGCTGGATGTGCAGGTAGAACCCCGGCGCCTGGATCTCGTGCCGGCGCTCGTGGAAGAACCGGGCGCCTTGCCAGCCCTTGTATGGCTGCTTGTCGTTGGCGAAGCGCGTATCGCGATGCAGGCGGTACAACGAACCACCCACCTTGCGCGGATCGGCCCGGAAGTGCGGGCTGATCTTGCCGAGCGGCGCGGCGAGGTCGCCGATCAGTTCAAGGAACGGCTCGCGCACGTGGCGCTCGTAGTCGTCCTTGTGGTCCTGGAACCACTCGCGGTTGTTGTTGCGGACCAGCGACTTGAAGAAGCGGAAGGTGGCAGGCGTGAAATAGGTCTTTGGCATGGGTCTTCAGCGAAGTTCCTGGCCCCAGGCCTCCAGCTCGTCGAGCAGGGCGAGGGGGGCGCCGGGCAGGGCGCGCAGGGTGGCGAGTTCGGCGTTGTAATCGTCGAGGGTGAGCGTCGTGAGCGGGCCGTGGCGGGTGAGGCGGTCGGCGCGGAACGCTTCCCAGCGCTCGTGTTCCTCCAGGGTGAGCGTGTCCGGCCAGTTCCGCGCACGATAACGGAACAGCAGTTCCGGATAGCGGGGGTCGCGAAAGTTGAAACGGTGGGTGCCCAGCTGCTCCGGCGGCGTGGCGCGTACCTCGGCCAGCAGGCGGCGGTCGGCATCCGGCAGAAAGCCACCGTACAGCGCCAGTTCGGGGTCTTCGGCCGGCGGCATGGCGGCGGCGTGTCCATAGACGCGGCGCAGCTTCTCGGCCAGTCCGCTGGCATGGCGCAGGGCGCCGAGATGGCGTTCCACGGCATCCATGTCGAGCCCCAGGCGCGCGTGGTCGACGCCCTTGAGCACCGACATCGGTGCAAGCGCCGGCGCATGGTTTGCCCGGATGGTGCGCAGCGCGATCCGTTCCACGCCTTCCGGCAGGTCGGCGCGCGTGGTGAATACGCGGTCGGCGATGTCCCCGTCGTCCAACGCGAGCAGGTCGGAGGGATCGGCGGTGAGGTCGTAGACGATGATCTCGCCGGCTCGCGAGGGATGCGCCGCCAGCGGCACGACCACGGTCAGGCACTGCCGGCTCGCGGGGTAGCGCGACGACACGTGGACCACGGGCGTCATCGCCGCCACGTCCAGTAGTTCGAAGACACGCTGCTTGCGCCGCAGGGCGAAGTACCAATCCCACAATTTCGGCTGTTTCCGCCGGATAAGCCGGGCCAGGGCGATCAGCGCTTCGACGTCCGAGAGCGCGTCGTGCGCGCGCGCTTGCTTCAGGCCGTTCGCCGTGGCGAGGTGCTCCAGCTTGAAGCTCGGCGTGCCGTCGTCGCGGGTGGGCCAGACGATGCCTTCCGGCCGCAGTGCCTGGCACATGCGCACCAGGTCGATCAGGTCCCAGCGCGAGTTGCCGTTTTCCCACTCACGGCCATAGGGATCGTAGAAGTTCCGGTACAGCAGGTGTCGGGTGAATTCGTCGTCGAACCGCAGTGAGTTATAGCCGACGGTGCAGGTGCCCGGCAGGGCGAGCTGCTCGTGGATCGCCGCGGCGAACGTGGCTTCCTTCAGGCCCTCGCGCTCGGCCAGCTGGGGAGCGATGCCGGTGATGAGGCAGGCGGCCGGTTGCGGGGGCATGTCGCGCGGCGGCTTGCAGTAGATCATCAGCGGCTCGCCGACCACCTCGAGGTGGGCGTCGGTGCGGATGCCGGCGAACTGGCTGGGACGGTCCCGCCGAGGGTCGGCGCCAAAGGTTTCGTAGTCGTGCCAGAAGAAGGTCGGTTCGGCCATCCGGCGATGATCTCACGTTCCGGTGTTCCTGCAGGGCGGTGGCCTCGCGGGTTAGACTGCGCGGTACTCAAGGAGCGCCCATGACGCCAGCGAACGAAGACAACCTTATCTGGATCGATCTGGAAATGACCGGCCTGGATACGGATAACGATTCCATCCTGGAAATCGCCACCATCGTGACGGACAAGGATCTGAACGTGCTCGCCGAGGGACCGGTCTTCGCCATCTCGCATGCGGACGCCCGTCTGCAGCAGATGGACGCATGGAATCGCAACCAGCACATGCGCTCGGGCCTGTGGGGGCGCTCGGTGGAATCGGATACCTCGCCGGAGCAGGCCGAGGAAGCCACCATCGCTTTCCTGCGCCAGTGGGTTCCCGCCGGCAAGTCGCCGATGTGCGGCAATTCCATCTGCCAGGATCGCCGCTTCCTGCATCGCGAGATGCCGAAGCTGGAGCGCTACTTCCACTACCGCAACCTCGACGTCTCCACCCTCAAGGAGCTGTCGCGGCGCTGGTCGCCGGAAATCCTCCGTGGTTTCGCCAAGGACTCGGCGCACACCGCGCTTTCCGATATCCGCGATTCCATCGACGAGCTGCGCTACTACCGCCACTTCATGGGCGCGCTCGGCGGCCAACAGCCGGGCTGACCCCATGAATACCGATCCCTTCGCCACGGTACTCGACTGCAACGGCCGCGCACTGGTGCTCGATCGGCCGCGCGTCGTCGGCATCGTCAACGCCACTCCGGATTCGTTCTCGGACGGTGGCCGCCACGACACCCTCGAAGCCGCTTACGCGCATGCGATGAAGCTGGCGGAAGAGGGCGCGGACATGCTCGACATCGGTGGCGAGTCCACTCGCCCGGGTGCCGGCGAGGTATCCGTGGAGGAAGAGATCCGCCGCGTGGTGCCATTGATCGAACGCCTTGCGGCGGGCACGACGCTGCCGTTGTCCGTCGATACCTCGAAGCCCGAGGTGATGCGTGCCGCCATCGGCGCGGGCGCGGGCATGATCAACGACGTGTACGCGCTTCGCCGCGAAGGCGCGCTGGATGCCGCCGCCGAACTGCGGGTGCCGGTCTGCCTCATGCACATGCAGGGCGAGCCGCGGACGATGCAGGACGCGCCGGACTACGACGACGTGGTGGGCGACGTCCACCGATTCCTCACCGACCGGCTGTTCTCCTGCGAACTGGCGGGCATCGAGCGGCGCAGGGTACTGGTCGATCCCGGCTTCGGATTCGGCAAGAACCTCGAGCACAACCTGGCCCTGTTGCGGGCGATGGCACGCTTCGCCGAGCTCGGCGCGGGCGCGTACGTCGGCGTCTCCCGCAAGGGCATGATCGGCGCCATGACCGGCCGGCAGGACCCGGCCGCGCGGGTGCACGGCTCGGTCGCCGCGGCGCTGATCGCCGTGCAGCGCGGCGCGGTGATGGTCCGCGTCCATGACGTGGCGCCCACGGTCGACGCCCTGGCCGTATGGGCCGCCGTCAAGGCCGGCGACACCGCGCCCCGCCACGACAAGCCCTCGATGCCCCGCTGGCCCGACGACGACTGACCCTCCGGGTGGGCACCGCATTCCCGATGGCACCGCGTCCTGGTGGGAGCCGACCCCGTCGGCGATAGCCCCACCAGGCGGCTAGCCCTTCCGGGATATCCGGCACTTTCACCCCGCCGGAGTATCCTTTGCCGATCCTGCAAGGACGATAAGACCATGAGTGAACGCAAGTATTTCGGCACCGATGGCATCCGCGGCCACGTCGGTACCTATCCGATCAGTGCGGATTTCATCCTCCGCCTGGGCCGCGCCGCCGGTGCCGTGCTGGCGCGCCGCCGCGCCGCCGACCGTCGCGGTGCCGCCGCCGGGCCGGATCGCCGCGACCATAGCCGCAAGGTCACCGTGGTGATCGGCAAGGACACCCGCGTGTCCGGCTACATGTTCGAATCCGCCCTGGAAGCCGGCCTGGTCGCCTCCGGTGCCGACGTGCGTCTGCTCGGCCCGATGCCCACGCCCGCCGTCGCCTTCCTCACCCGCTCGCTGCGGGCGGACGCGGGCATCGTCATCAGCGCATCGCACAACCCGCACCAGGACAACGGCATCAAGTTCTTCTCCGGCCAGGGCGAAAAGCTCGACGACGAGCTGGAAGCCGAGATCGAGGCCGAGATCGAGGCCGATTTCGTCACGGTGGCCTCGGACGCCCTGGGCAAGGCAAGCCGCATCGACGATGCCGTGACCCGCTACGCCGAATTCTGCAAGTCCACCGTGGCCGACGAGTTCTCGCTCCGCGGCCTGAGCGTGGTGCTCGACTGCGCGCACGGCGCCACGTACCAGGTGGCGCCGAAAGTGTTCCGCGAACTGGGCGCCGAGGTCTCGACCATCGGCACCGAACCGGATGGCCTGAACATCAACCGCGGGGTGGGCTCCACCGATCCCGCCGCGCTCGCCGCGGCCGTGGTCGCGCGCGGTGCCGATCTCGGCATCGCCTTCGATGGCGACGGCGACCGCGTGCGCGTGGTCGACGCCGACGGTACCGTCACCGATGGCGACGACATGCTCTACGTCATCGCCCGGCACTGGAAGCGGCGCGCCGCGTTGCCCGGCCCGGTGGTCGGCACCCTGATGAGCAACTACGGCCTGCAGCGCGCGCTCAAGGCCATGGACATTCCCTTCGTCCGCGCCAACGTGGGCGATCGCTACGTCCTGCAGCAGCTGAAGGAACATGGTGGCGTCCTCGGTGGCGAGACCTCCGGCCATGTGCTGTGCCTGGACCGCTTCACCACGGGCGATGGCATCGTCGCGGCGCTGGCCTTGCTCGAAGCACTGGCCGACGCGGGCGAGACCTTCGCCGAGGCTCGCGCAGGGCTGGTCAAGTTGCCGCAGACGATGCTCAACGTGAGGGTCGAGGGCGCCAAGGCGGCGCTCGGCACGCAGACGGTGAAGCAGGCGCTGGCCGAAGTGGAAGCGGCGTTGGAAGGCCGCGGCCGGGTGGTGCTGCGCGCTTCCGGCACGGAACCCCTCGTGCGCGTGACCATCGAGGCGGCCGACGCGGCCGAGGTGGAACGGCTGGCGGCGCAGCTGGCCGACGCCGTAAAATCGGCGGCCCAGGCCACGGCCTGATCCTCCGACCAGCGGAAACAGCATGAAGAAGGTTCCCACCCTCGATATCCGTCGCTACGACACCGACCGCGAGGCCTTCGTGGCCGAGCTGGGCGCGGCATACCGCGAATTCGGTTTCTGCTGCATCAGCGGACACGGCATCGCGAAAGAGGCCATCGACGGCGCCTACGACGCCTTCAAGCGCTTCTTCGCGCTGCCGGACGAGACCAAGCGCAAGTACCACATCCCCGGTGGTGGCGGCGCGCGCGGCTACACGCCGTTCAAGGTGGAGACCGCCAAGGACAGCAAGTTCGCGGATCTCAAGGAGTTCTGGCATATCGGCCGCGAGATCCCGCGCGATTCGAAGTTCGCCGACGTGATGCCGCCCAACGTGTGGCCGGCCGAAGTGCCGGACTTCAAGGAACACGGCTACGGGCTGTACGAGGCGCTGGACCAGCTCGGCGCCCGTGTGCTGCGCGCCCTGGCCCTGCACATCGAGCTGCCGGAGCGTTTCTTCGACGACAAGATCGACTCGGGCAACTCGATCCTGCGCCCGATCCACTACCCGCCGATCGAGCAGGCCGACGTGCCGAACGTGCGCGCCGGTGCGCACGAGGACATCAACTTCATCACGCTGCTGGTCGGCGCGAGCGCCGAAGGCCTGGAAGTGCTCACGCGCGAAGGCGAATGGCTGCCGATCACCACCGAGGGCGACGCCATCGTGGTCAACATCGGCGACATGCTCCAGCGCCTGACCAACCACGTGTATCCGTCCACCACCCACCGCGTGACCAACCCGCCGAACGAGAACGCGCGCAAGCCGCGCTATTCCGTGCCGTTCTTCCTGCACCCCAACCCCGACGTGGTGCTCGACGTGCTGCCGTCCTGCGTCACGCCCGACAACCCGAAGCGTTACCCGGAGCCGATCACGGCGCACGAGTACCTTCAGGAACGTCTGCGCGAGATCAAGCTGATCTGATCGCGTCTTAGCGGGTTTTTCACCGGGAGGGGGAGAGCATCCACCCTCCCGGTTCCGTTTCCGGAGTTACCAGTGACACCCTCACGCCCGCCTTCGCGAGCCAAGCGCTCGTCGCCCCGTAAAAAATCCGCCGTGCGCTCGGTGGCCCAACGCACCCGCCGCCAGCGCACCGTGCGCGCCCGCGGCCGCGCCTGAAAGCATGGTGAGCTAGTCGCCGTGGGAGCCGACTTTGTCGGCGATTCCGCGGCAGCGGGCCCGGGGTTTATGCGGGCGCGTCACGGTGTCACGAGGTCCGCCGCTTCCGCCTTTTCCCCACGATGCAGCCAGGGATGCGCGAACACGGCGGCCAGGATGACCGCCACGCCGGCGTAGAACGTCCAGCCCAGTTCGCGCTGCTCGCCCAGGAGCGGAATCGCCAGGACGATGGCGTACACCGGCTCCAGGTTCGTCACCATTTGCGTCGCGAACGCGGAGAGATGCCGTAGCGCGGCGAGCGCCAGTGCGAAGGGCAACAGCGTGCAACCATAGGCGAGCACGAGCATCAGTGCGCCGTCGTGCGCATCGGGCAGGACGAACGCGGGCGAGGCGAGGAAGGGGGCGAGCGCGGTGAGGAAGAGCGTGCCGGTGCCGAGTTCCACACAGGTCACCGTCAACGCGTCAGCCCGCTCGACCAGGCGCTTGTTCAGCGCGCTGAAGAAGGCCACGAACAGTGCGGAGAGTACGCCGACGGCGAGGCCCAGGCGCATGTCGCCAGGCAATCCGCCGGCCACGAGCGCCACGCCTGGCACCACCGCCGCGCCGATCAGCAATTCGCGTGGATCGAAACGGCGCCCCGCCACCCAGGGTTCGACGATCGCGAGGAATATCGGGCACAGGGCGATGCAAGTGGCGGCGACCGATGCGTTGGCGAGCTTGATGGCCCCGTAGAAGGTGAGCCAGTGCAGCGCCACGATCACGCCGACACCCGCATAGGACAACAGCAGGCGTGGTGGCATCGCGCGCAATTCGCGCCAGACCCTGGGCACGCAGAGCAGGGTGCCCGACACCAGCAGCATGCGCCACCACACCAGTGGCAGCGCTGGCAGCGTGATCAACTTACCGAGGATGGCGGTAAAGCCCCAGAGCAGGACGCAGAAGTGGATCTGCAGGTGGGCTTTGCGTGAGGGAGACATCGGCACAGCTTGCCCGAAGGCGGGGATGTTTTGTAGGAGCTGGCACCCGGCAAGAGCATCGCCGACAGGGTCGGCTCCCACCGGAGCTTGCCACTCCCACCGAGCTGGCCGCTCTTTGGTGGGAGCCGACCTTGTCGGCGATGGGTGCTCGCGGCGGCGGCGCCAGATCAGCCGCGCGCCTTCCCCGCTGGCGGCGCCTTCCCTGCCGGCGGAGCCTTCGGTGGATTCTTGCGCAGGTCGTCCAGCAGCGGCTTGCATTGCGTCGCATCCGCCTTGCCGCTTTCCGGAACCACCAGGGCGGCGAGCGCCGCGACCGGTGCGGCGAACACCGCCAGCGCCACCGCGCCACCGCCGCGCAGGATCAACGGACCGGCATGCACGCCCGGCGCGGGATCCTTGAACGTGCCGTGCACGTACAAGGGCGAGCGCAGCGAGAACAGCCGGAAGCCCTTCGTATGCGGCACGATATCGAGGTTGAGCTTCTCTTCGCGGAAATCGATGTCGCCGGTGACGTTGATCAGCGCCTTCTCGGTGTCGAAGGCGAACAACCGCGACTCCATCACGCCGTTGGTCGAGACCAGGTCGGCGGCCATGCAGTTGATCTTCACCACCTCGTCGCCGAACAACCTGTTGACCGCGTAGCTGCCGACATTCAACCCCGCCAGTTCCAGCAGCGAACTGCTGATGGCGCCGTCGTTGATAAGCAGCTTCACCTCGCCGTTCGAACTGCCCAGCAAGGCGGCCGGCGAGTTGCCGGTGGCGGTGAGGGAGGCGTCGCCGTTCATTTCGCCGAAGCTCGTCTGCATCGGCGCGAAGGTGGGGAAGAGTTCCTTCAGCTTGAGGTGGCGCGCGCCGAGGTTGAAGCCGCCCCTCATGGGTGTCTTCGTGCCGTCCAGGCGGATGTTGCTGCCCACGGTGCCACCGGCGACGCCGAACTTCAGCGGGTCGAGGACCAGCACGGAGTCCTTCAGCACCAGGTGGGTCGAGAGGTTGTCGATCGGCAGGCGTTCGCCATGGACGATCTTCACGCCGGTGAACTGCACATCGGCGTCCATCGCGTTCCAGCGGTCCGTCTTGAACGGCTCCACGGGCAACACCTTGTCCGCCGGTTGCTTCATCGAATCGCCGCGTTGCGCCTTTTCCTCGTTGGAGCCGCCACCGATCAGCGGTGCCAGGTCGCTGAAGAGCAACTGGTTGGACTTCAGCTTGCCGGTGAGGCTCGGGCGCTGGCCGCCGGTATCGAAGACGAGGCTACCGCCGAGATCGCTGCCGCCCACGCGGCCGGTGAAGTTCTCGTAGGTGTAGACGCTCGCGCCCTTCTTCAGGTTGGCCTTGAGGTGGCCTTCGGTGGCGAACGGCGGGGTATCCGGCAGGGCCACGCCGGTGAGATCGTAGAGGTGTGACATGCTTGTGCCGGAGAACCACAGGCGCACGTCGAGCGCGCCCATGTTCAGCGGATCGGTGAGCGTGCCCACGAAGGCGATGCGCGTGTCGCCGAAGCGTGCATCGGCCTGCACGGGGAAGGGCCGGTTGGCATCCCGCAGCGCCAGCACCCCACCGGTGCGTGCCTTGGCCGCCACGGTCGACTTCTTGTACGTGCCCTTGGCGTCCCAGGCGAAGTAGTAGACCTGCTTCTTCTTCGTCTCGTCCTGCCGGTCCTTTTCGTCGGCATCGCTCTTCGCCATCGTCCGGGCGCTGGCCCCGGTGATCTTGTTGGCCTGCGCGCGCGAATCCTTTTCCTGTTGCGCCATGATCTCGTCGAACGGGATGCCCTTGCCGAGCGGCGTCACGTCGATGCCCATGACGATCTGGTTCGTCGCGTCGGAGAAGTCGATGTGGCCCTTGTCGAAGGCGATGGCATTGAGTTCGAGCTGCCATTCCGAGGGACCGCTGCTTTCGGGGAGCTTGAAGGTCCACGTGTTGTTGCCGTTCTTCACGCGCTCCAGGGCGATCTGCGGCTGGCCGAGGCGTATCTCCGGCACGACGATGCGGTGGGCGATGAGCGGGAAGGGTGAAAGGCGGAAATCCAGCGTGGCCAGCGTGGCGAACTGCTTCGACTTCGCCCAGTCCGGATTGGCCACGGTGATGTCGCGCGCCGTGAAATGCGGCCAGGGGACGAGCCCCACGAGCCCGTCTTCACCCGGCTCGCGCGACCAGTGGGCGGACAGGTCGCCGTTGATCGCGAAAGGGCGGCCGATCGCCTCGGAGACCTTCTCGTTGATGGGGGGCTTCAACCGGTTCCAGTCGAAGAACGCGACGAACAACACGATCGCCACGATGAGCAGGATCAGTATCCCGAGTACCCACGCCAGTATTTTCCTGCCTCGCCGCATCGTGCCGCCTCCGCTCCTGCAACGGGCCCAGAGTTAACCTGAAGCCCGCCAAGGTTATGTGTTCTTGGGAGGTGAAGGTTAAGCGAGGTGGAGCTGGCGTGAGTACATCCGCGGGATCAATCGGCCTGCCAGTAGCCAGTGGCCTTGACCCATTCCTTGTCGATGCGCCGCTCCTCGACCAGCAAGGCACGCAGCGCGCGGGCGCGCTTCGACTCCGTCGCGACCCACCAGAAGGTATCGCCCGCGGGAATCGGCAACGCGGCCAGCGCGTCGTCGAGGCTGGGTGATTCGCCCGCGACGAACCATCGGACGTCGCGCCTCAGTGCCTGGCGTTCTTCGTTCGAGGCGATCTCGGCCAGCACCGTCACCGGGGTGGCCGCGGGCATTTCTTCCAGCCACCGGCCGATCGCGGGCAGGGCGGTCGCATCGCCGACGAGCACGTAGTGGTCGAAGTCATCCGGTACGATCATCGAGCCGCGCGGGCCGCCGACGCCGAGGGTATCGCCCAGCTTGACGTTTTCCGCCCAGGTGGATGCCGGGCCTTCGCCATGCAGGACGAAATCGATGTCGAGTTCGTTGCGCGTGGCGTCGTAGCGGCGTGGCGTGTAGTCGCGAGCGGGCGAAGGCTCGACGCCTTCAGGGTAGACCGGGCCGTCGGGGCCGAACGCCGGCGGATTGATCGACCCGTCGGCGACCGGGAAGAACAGTTTCACGTGGTCGTCCGGCGACGCGGACACGAAGCCTTCCAGGTCCTTGCCGGCAAGCGTCACGCGAACCATGTGCGGCGTGAGGCGCCGCACATGGACCACGTCGAGCCGACGCATCGTCAGCGCGTGGCGCACGCGCGTGATCGCATGGCGTTCGCTCATCCCTGGCGCTCCGCGACCGCCTTCGCGGCGGCTTCGATCAGCTTGGCGACACGTTTCATCTCGGCGTCGTCCCAGGCCTTGTGATGGTTCATCAGCTGGTGCTTGAGCACATGCATGGCTTCGCGCACGGGATTGGGCACGGTCATCCGGCGCATGTGCCGGGACATCACCTGCAGACGTTCGGTGAGGGCGTCCAGGCTGTCGCGGTTCTCGGCGAGGAAGGCGCGGCCGACGTCGGTGATGGCGTAGAGCTTCTTGCCGCCGGTCTCGGCTTCGACGCGGGCGTAGCCCAATTCTTCGAGCATGGTGAGAGTCGGGTAGATCGCACCCGGGCTCGGGCTGTACTGGCCGTCGAACATTTCCTCGATGGTGCGGATCAGTTCGTAGCCGTGGCGGGGCTGTTCCTCGATCAGGGCGAGCAGGAGCAGGCGCAGGTCGCCGGTGCCGAACATCCGACCGCCGAAGCGCCCGCCGCCGCGACCGCCGCGCATGCCGTCACGGTCGTCGAAACCGAAGGGGCCGCCGCCAAAACGGCCAGCGCCGCCGCGTCCGATGGCAGCCATGTGCTCGTGGAAACGATGCCGGGCATGGTGGAAAAGGTGCATGGGTGTACTCCGATATATCGTACGTAGTGGTCGTACGATATATCTTAAGAAACACTCTTGCAAGAGTGTTTCGCCGACCCTGTCGGCGATGCCCTACCCGAAGGTGAAGGTAAACGCGTGGAAATTGGCCTTGGGGATGCGAATCGTCAGCACGTGATCCTTGTAGTCCGCCGCGCTGTACAACGTGTACAACTGTGACGCCTGGATCGTCACCGGCGCCTGTGGCTTGCCGTCGACCAGCACCTCCACGGTCACCGGGTCGTTCGCGCTGGCCACCATGTGCACCTTCTTCGCCTTGAAGTGCAGGCGGATCTCGCCACGGGCGCCGACCAGGCTGGCGTTGTCGCGGCCGATCTCCCAGCGACCCACCAGGGCGAACTGGTTGAGTTCCAGCCTCGACGGCGCCGTGAAGTCGCGCGTGCCCTTGTCCGAGCCTTCCGGGCTCGCGCTGTTCTTGCTGCGGTCGCTGCCGAAGTACATCTCCGGCGAACCCAACTGGTTGAAATCCGGGGCGTCCTTGTCACTTCCGGCAGCCTTTTCGTCCGTCAGGCGTGGCAGGCCGAGCAAGGTGCGGGTGGCGTTCTCCATCTCCATGTAGTTGCCCTCGCCGAAGTGGTGGGCGACGACATTGCCGCGCTGGTCCACCAGGTATTCCGCCGGCCAGTACTGGTTGTCCCAGGCATCCCAGGTTTCCAGGTCGTTGTCCTGGGCCACCGGATACCGGATGCCATAGCGCTTGATCGCATCGCGCACGTTGCCTTCCTGCTTCTCGAACGGGAACTCCGGCGAGTGCACGCCGACGATCACCAGGCCCTTGTCCTTGTACTGGTCGTACCAGCGCGTGACGTGGGGCAGGGTGCGCAGGCAGTTGATGCAGGAATAGGCCCAGAAATCGATCAACACCACCTTGCCGCGAAGCTGGCGCATGGTGAGCGGCTTGGAGTTCTGCCAGGTGGCGATGCCGGCGAATTCGGGAGCGGTCCGGGCGGCGACGGCCGGCCGCGCGACGCCCAGGGCGGTGGCGGCGAGGGCGCAGGCGAAGAGGGCGATGCGGAACGGGTGGCGCATGGGAACTCCGTGGTTCTCGGGGGTGCCTGGAACAGACCGGCCGGTGCCCCGGCACCTTACACCGGCCCGGTGCGCTAAAATCGCTGTTTTGCCAGCCTCGCGAGCCAGCCGTAGCGCCATGACCTCGATCAAGCAGGACGACCTCATCACCAGCGTCGCCGACGCCCTCCAGTACATTTCGTACTACCACCCGGTGGACTACATCCGGAACCTCTCGGCCGCCTATGAGCGAGAAGAATCCCCGGCGGCGAAGGACGCCATCGCGCAGATCCTTATCAACTCGCGCATGTGCGCCGAAGGGCACCGGCCGATCTGCCAGGACACCGGCATCGTCACCGTCTTCCTCAAGGTGGGCATGAACGTGCGCTGGGACGACGCCACCATGGGCGTCGAGGACATGGTCAACGAGGGCGTGCGCCGCGCCTATAACCATCCGGACAACAAGCTGCGCGCTTCGGTGCTGGCCGATCCGGCGGGCAAGCGGATGAACACGCGCGACAACACGCCGGCCGTCGTCAACGTCTCCATCGTCCCCGGTGACAAGGTGGACGTGATCGTCGCCGCGAAGGGTGGCGGCTCGGAAGCGAAATCCAAGTTCGCCATGCTCAACCCTTCCGACTCGATCGTCGACTGGGTGCTCAAGACCGTGCCGACGATGGGTGCCGGCTGGTGCCCGCCGGGCATGCTCGGCATCGGTATCGGCGGCACCGCAGAGAAGGCGATGCTGCTGGCGAAGGAGGCGCTGATGGAGCCGATCGACATCGTCGACCTGATCGCTCGCGGTCCGTCCAATCGCGCCGAGGAACTGCGCCTGGAATTGTACGAGAAGGTCAATGCGCTGGGCATCGGTGCGCAGGGCCTGGGCGGCCTCACCACCGTGCTCGACATCAAGGTGAAGGATTACCCGACCCACGCGGCGAACCTGCCGGTGGCGATGATTCCCAACTGCGCCGCCACCCGCCATGCGCACTTCGTGCTCGACGGCACCGGCCCGGTCGCGCTCGATCCGCCGTCGCTGGAAGATTGGCCGAAGCTTACCTACGACGCCTCCAAGGGGCGCCGGGTGAACCTCGACACGATCACCCGCGAGGAAGTGCAGGGCTGGAAGCCGGGCGAGACCATCCTGCTCAACGGCAAGCTGCTCACCGGCCGCGATGCCGCGCACAAGCGCATGATCGACATGCTGAACCGCGGCGAGACGTTGCCGGTGGACTTCACCAACCGCTTCATCTACTACGTCGGCCCGGTCGATCCGGTACGCGATGAAGTGGTCGGTCCCGCCGGCCCGACCACGGCCACGCGCATGGACAAGTTCACCCGGCAGATGCTGGAGTCCACGGGGTTGCTGGGGATGGTCGGCAAGTCCGAGCGCGGCCCGGCGGCGATCGAGGCGATCCGCGACAACAAGGCGGTGTACCTGATGGCCGTGGGCGGCTCCGCCTATCTCGTGTCGAAGGCGATCAAGGCCTCGCGCGTGCTGGCCTTCGAGGACCTGGGCATGGAAGCGATCTACGAATTCGAGGTGAAGGACATGCCGGTGACGGTCGCGGTCGACAGCGCCGGTACGTCGGTGCATGAGACGGGGCCGAAGGAGTGGCGGTCGAAGATCGGGAAGATTCCGGTGGTGGTTGTTTGACGGTGTTGGGGGGCTGGGGCGGCGGGCCGCGCTTTGCGCGGATCGCCGCTTAAGCGGCTCCCACACAAGCGGCTTCTACACGTCGCTGCTTAGGTGGTTCCCGCCATCGCCGACAGGGTCGGCTCCCACCAAGCCACGCTCCGCTGGACAGGGTGTGCCTTGCTCGATGGGAACCATGCTCCGCAGACAGGGTGTGCCTTGCCTGGTGGGAGCCGACCTTGTCGGCGATGGCTACGAAGCGAGGCGCCAGGTATGCCTCGCGATCTGCTCGTCTTCCTCGGTCGCCATGACGCGCACCTCGAACCCACCCATCCAGCGCACCCCCGCCACGATCGCCTCGCGCGTCACGCCATCGTTCTCGCCGATCCCCCCGGTGAACACCAGTAGGTCGATGCCGCCAAGCGAAGCCGCCATCGCCGCGACATGCTTGCGCGCCACGTGCACGAACACGTCCTGCGCCAGTTTCGACGCCGCGTTGCCCATCGCATGCAGCTTGCGCATGTCGCTCGTGCCACCGGACAACCCCTTCAATCCGGATTCCCGGTCGACGAGCAACTCCAGCCGCTTCGCGTCGTAACCACGCTCGCGCATGAGATAGAGCAGTACGCCAGGGTCCAGGTCGCCCGGGCGCGTCCCCATCACGATGCCTCCCGTCGGCGTCAGTCCCATCGTCGTATCGACCGACCTGCCTTCGCGCACGGCACACAGGCTCGCGCCGTTGCCCAGGTGCGCGATGACGACACGCGACGGAATCGACCCGCCCAGCTGGCGCACGATCGACTCGTACGACAAGCCGTGGAAACCGTAGCGCTCGATGCCGCCTTCACGCAGGTCGGCGGGCAAGGGCAGGGCCTTCGCCACCGCCGGCATGGAAGCGTGGAACGCCGTGTCGAAACAAGCCACTTGCGGTGCATCCGGAAACGCGCGGGAAGCGAGCTTCACCATCTCCACGGCAGCCGGTACGTGCAGCGGCGCGAACGCC
Organism: Luteibacter jiangsuensis; assembly: GCF_030812295.1. Classification (GTDB taxonomy): domain Bacteria; phylum Pseudomonadota; class Gammaproteobacteria; order Xanthomonadales; family Rhodanobacteraceae; genus Luteibacter; species Luteibacter jiangsuensis_A. The sequence goes on along the minus strand of NZ_JAUSSK010000001.1, from coordinate 721,583 downwards.
TTCGCTTCTTCCAGATGCACCATCAACGCGTCGTCGATCCGCGCGTGATCGCGAATGTTCGGACCGCCGTGGACGATGCGATGGCCAATGGCATCGGGCCTGGGAAGGCCGCGTTGCGTCAAGGTGCCGACGATCGCCGCCACGGGATCGGCATCGCCGTCCGGGATTTCCGTCTGTTCGGCCAGCAGGCCCTCGCAGGTCTCGCCGGACACGCGGTACAAGCCATACTTCAGTGACGACGAGCCCGTGTTGAGGGCCAATACGTGGCCGGTGCCGTCGGTCATGCGGTTTCCTCGGCCTTCCACTGCCAGCCGCGCACGTCGGGCAGGTCCTGGCCGTGTTCGCTGACATAGAGCTTGTGCCGTTCGATGTCCGCCCAGTAACGCTGCGCCGCCTTCTCGCGCTGGCTTTCCAGGCGCGGAATGCGGTTGATCGCGTCCAGCGCGAGCTGGAAACGGTCCATGTTGTTCAGCACCATCATGTCCAGTGCCGTGGTGGTCGTGCCTTCTTCCTTGTAGCCACGCACGTGGATGTTGTCGTGGTTGTGCCGGCGATAGGTCAGGCGGTGCACGATGCCGGGGTAGCCATGGAAGGCGAAAATCACCGGCTTGTCGCGGGTGAACAAGTCGTCGAACTGGTCGTCGTCCATGCCGTGCGGATGCTCGTCGGGCGTCTCCAGCGACATCAGGTCGACGACGTTGACCACGCGGATGCGAATGTCAGGCACATATTCACGAAGCAGCATGACCGCCGCCAGCACCTCCACCGTCGGCGCGTCGCCCGCGCAGGCCATCACCACGTCGGGATCGTCGCCACCGCGGCCGGCCCACTCCCATATGCCGGCGCCCGCCGTGCAATGGCGCACCGCGCTTTCCATGTCCAGCCACTGCCAGTCGGGCTGCTTGCCGGCGATGATCACGTTGACGTAATGACGGCTGCGCAGGCAATGGTCGGTGACCGAGAGCAGGCAGTTGGCGTCCGGCGGCAGGTAGATCCGCACGATCTCGGACTTCTTGTTGGCGACATGGTCGATGAAACCCGGGTCCTGGTGCGAGAAACCGTTGTGGTCCTGGTGCCACACGTGCGAACTCAGCAGGTAGTTGAGCGAGGCGATCGGTGGCCGCCACGCCATCGTGCGGGTGACCTTCAGCCACTTCGCATGCTGGTTGAACATCGAATCGATGATGTGGATGAAGGCCTCGTAGCACGAGAAGAAGCCGTGCCGTCCCGTCAGCAGGTAGCCCTCCAGCCAGCCCTGGCACTGGTGTTCGCTCAATACCTCCATGACACGTCCGGCCGGCGAGAGGTTCTCGTCCACCGCCTCGATGTCGGCCATCCACGTCTTGCCGCTGGCCTCGTAGACGGCCTCCAGCCGGTTCGATGCGGATTCGTCCGGGCCGAACAGACGGAAGGTCTGCATGTTCTGACGCATCACCTCGCGCAGGAACCTGCCGAGCACGCGCGTGGCTTCGGCCTTGTGGTCGCCGGGGGTCTTCACCTGCTCGGCGAAATCGCGGAAGTGCGGCATGTGCAGGGGTTTCAGCAACAAGCCTCCGTTGGCATGCGGGTTCATGCCCATGCGGCGCCGGCCGGTCGGCGCCAGCGAAGCGAACTCTTCGCGGAAGCGCCCGCGCTCGTCGAACAGTTCCTCGGGCCGGTAGCTCTTCATCCAGTCCTCGAGGAGGCGGACGTGGTCCTCGGTGTCGAACTTGGCGATCGGCACCTGGTGCGCGCGCCAGGTGCCTTCCACCGGCTTGCCATCCACTTCCTTGGGGCCCGTCCAGCCCTTCGGGCTGCGCAGGACGATCATCGGCCAGCGCGGCCGCTTCGCGGTTTCCGCACCGCCCGCGCGCGCTTCGTCCTGGATGCGACGGATCTCGTCGAGGCAATGATCCAGCGCCGTGGCGAAGGCCTGGTGCATGGGCTCGAACTCGTGCCCTTCGACGAAGTGCGGTTCATAGCCGTAGCCGCGCATGAGGTCACGCAACTCCTCCGGCTCGATGCGCGCCAGCACCGTCGGATTGGCGATCTTGAAGCCGTTGAGGTGGAGGATGGGCAGCACGGCGCCGTCGCGCGCCGGGTTGAGGAACTTGTTGGAATGCCAGCTCGTGGCCAGCGCGCCGGTTTCTGCTTCGCCGTCGCCGACGATGCAGGTCACGACGAGGTCGGGATTATCGAAGGCCGCGCCGAACGCGTGCGAGAGCGAATAACCCAATTCACCGCCTTCGTGGATCGAGCCCGGCGTTTCCGGGGCGACATGGCTGGGTATGCCGTAAGGCCAGGAGAACTGCCGGAACAGTTCGCGCATGCCCGCCGCGCTGCGCTCGATATGCGGATACACCTCGGTGTAGGAGCCTTCCAGGTAGGTATGGGCGACGAGACCGGGTCCGCCGTGGCCTGGCCCGATCACGTAGATCATGTCGAGGTCGCGCTCGACGATCGCGCGATTCAGGTGGGTATAGATGAAGTTGAGGCCGGTGGTCGTGCCCCAGTGGCCGAGCAGGCGATGCTTGATGTGCTCCTTGCCCAGCGGCTTCTCGAGCAGGGGATTGTCGCGGAGGTAGATCTGGCCGACGGACAGGTAGTTGGCGGCACGCCAGTAGGCATGCATGCGGCGCAGGAGGTCGGGCGAGAGCGTCTCGGTCATGGGTGCTTCCAGGCGACGGGGTCTCGCTTCAGCTTAGACTGGACGGGATTTCGTCAGCGTGAAAGAACGCAGCGCCGTTTGTGCGCTCAATCCGCGTTACCGACCTCGCGCGTGTTGCGTTCCATGACCTTGATGGCGTCGTCGGCCTGGCGGTGCGCATCGCGCGTCGAGCCCGACGATGCCGCTTCGCGCAGGCGCTCACGTTCGGCCAGCTCGCGCGACAACGGTGCTTCGGCGGGTGCGACCGGGGGAGCCGGCTGTACCGGGGGAGATATCGCTTGCACGGGCGGCGGAGGTGTCGCCGCGGCCGCTTCATCCGTCGGCGCCGAAGACATGGCGGCGTCATGGCGAGGTGTCATCATCCGCCACACGAAGATCGCGAGCAGCGCGGCGATCACCACGAAAAGAAGTATGGGAAGCAACCTGGCGTTGGGCTCGCCGGATGCGCGACCCGCGGACGCCCCCTTGCGCGCGGCCACGCTGGGCAACGCCATGCTTGGGGCCGAGGTATCGAGGTGACCAGGCAGTTTCAACATCACCCGCAATACATCGCCATCGACGAGTTGCAGGCGCGGCTGGCGCCGAGGCACGGCGCGCGCCTCGGCACTGAAGCGTCCACGGGTCACCAACACGCAGCGCGTGGCCGCCTCGTTGAGCATCGTGCTGAGCAGTTCGTTCACTTCCGCCAGCTGCACTTCCACGGTGTCCCAGTGTTTGCACTGGACGATCACCGTCTCGTTGCCGCGATGAAGGCGCAGGTCGAGGCTGCTGCCCAGGTGCTTCAGCGACGCCGGCGGCGCGTGGTATTCCACCCGCCAACCCTGGTCACGGTAGTGCTCGGCGAGCAGATGCTCGAAATCATGCCAGCCCAAGCGAGCGAGGGCATCCGTGCCCGTGGCCGGAGTCTGTCGCGCCGAAAACATCGATCATCATGTCCCTGCCAAGGGTGAAATCGCATGATAACCGCTGCGCGCGCCGATCGTGACGGCGTTTCACACGCCTTCACATTCGTGACGATGTTGCCGCCCCCCGGCGCTGCCGGTACATTGGGAGGTTGTCCGATGGGGGATTCTGGGGAATGAAGGTGATCAAGTACGTACTGGCCGTGGCCGCGGTCCTGGTGCTGTCCGGTTGTGGCGGCAAGACGATGATCCAGAGCGACATGAGCCGGCTGGTTTCCGCCAGCCCGGCCTCGCCCTGGTTGACGGTGGATAACCGTGGCGAGACCGTGGTGACGGTGACCGGCCTGGATTCGGCGGCGAAGGTGCAAGTGACGCCCGATATCGCCTCCGCCGTGCAGGCGCGTCTGCGCACGGCGTTGCAGCCGAACTACATCACCGACCTGATCATCCATTGCCGCGGGCTGGAGCTTGCCGTTTCGGTGGCGAAGGACGCCGAGCCGCCGGTGGCGAACCTCGAGATGTCGGCGAGCTGCCGCATCGTGGCGCGCGGACTCGTGTCAGCGAAGGGTTACCGCATCCACCAGTCGCTGCCGGTCGATCCGGCCGCACCGCGTCTGGACGTACTGGTGCCGAAGCTGATCGATGGGGCCTCGACCCAGCTTGCCGATCAGCTCTGGGCGGATGTCCTGGCCACCGGGGTCCGGCGCTAGGATTGACCGGGCGGTCAGGCCTCCGCGGGCGTCGTCGCGCTGCGAAGTTCGTCGCGGCACGCCAGCAGCAAATCCTGACTGAAGCCCTGGGCCGGTGTCGCCAGCAGCACGGCATCCGCCTCGGCGACACCATGTTCGGTCAGCACGTCCAGCATCGCGACGCGGCTCGCGGCGAGCAATGCCCGACCCAGCGGCGTGCGCGCGCCCGCATCGGCGGGATCGGCCCGCTCGGCCAGGGCCTGCACCACGCGCAACGGGAAGTTCCAGTGCCGTGCGGCGTGCAGTGAAAGGCGCTCGACCTGCTGCGCGAGTGCCGCCACGAAGGGGCGGCTGAAGGCGATCGACGCCGCGTCCGGCAGGCGTTCGATTTCGCGCAGGATCGCCTGCGCACCGGTCTGGCTCACCAGCCCGGCGAGGAAGGCCTCGAACGGATCGCATGCACCGCGGCCGAGGAAGATGCACGCGCGGGCGCAGCGCTCGGCGTGCTCCCACAGCCTCTCGCCGGCTTGCTGGCTGGCCACGCTGTCATCGCTGCGCAGGATGGGCCGCATCACCATCTGCATCACCACGCGGCGCAAGCCATCCTGGCCGAGCAGGGTGATGGCCTGGGGCAGGCTTGTGACTGGCCGTGCCGTGCGGAAGTACGCGCTGTTGGCCACGCGGATGATCTCGCCCACCAGCACCGTGTCCCGGGCGATCTGTTCGGCCAGGGTGCGGCTGTCCGCATCGTCGTTGCGCAGCGAGCGCATCAATTGCGGCACGACCGCCGGCAGGCGGGGCAGGGTTCCGACGTCGAAGCGTTCGCCGCCGAAAGTCTCGCGAACGCGCCGCAGCACGGTCTGCTCGGCCGGCGACAAGCCGGGATCGCGCGATGGGCCGATGGCGAAGACGAGGCGGTAGAAGCGGTCTTCGACGTCGTCCGCGGCGAGTGCGCCGGGCGGCGCCGCGCCATCGATCGTGGTCGACGGCAGGGACTGCAACGGAGGGGGGCGATCCTGCGCGATGGCGGCACGCCCTCTGGCGCCGCCGAACCACTTCCTGAAGAACCGGCCGATCACGGGGAGCTCCGATGCTGGGGGTGGGACGATGGCCGGAGTATATGCTTCTACAATCCCCCCATGGACCCGCACCAGCCGACCAGCCGCATCGTCCTCCCTCCCGGGGGCTGGGCTTCGATCGTGGACTTCCTCTGCGAGCGGTTCCCCGCCGTCGACCGCGAGGCCTGGATCGAGCGCATGGAGCGCGGTGCCGTCACGGCGGATGGCGTCGAGGTGCATCGACTGGCGCCGTACCGTCCCGGCGCTGTCGTCACCTATCGCCGGGAAGTGCCTGACGAACCCCGCATTCCCTTCGAGGAGACCATTCTCCACATCGATGACGACCTCGTGGTCGTGGACAAACCGCATTTCCTGCCGGTGATGCCGGCGGGACGCTACGTGGAGGAAACCTTGTCTGTCCGCCTGGTGCGCCGCCTCGACAACCCCGACCTTGTCGCCTTGCACCGCCTCGACCGGGCCACGGCGGGCCTGGTGGTGTTCTCGGCCCGGCCGTCCAGCCGGGATGGCTATACGCGCCTGTTCCGCGACCGCGCCATCGAGAAAACCTATGAAGCCGTCGCCGCGCCGATGCCTGGCCGCACGGAAGACGACTTTCCCTTCGTCCACGAAAGCCGCCTCGAACCGGGCGAGCCGTTCTTCCGCATGCGGGAAGTGGAGGGCGCGGCGAACGCGCGCACCCGCATCGACGTGATCGAACGCGGTGCGCAGCACTGGTTGTATCGCTTGCAACCGGTGACTGGGCGCAAGCACCAGTTGCGCGTGCACATGGCCGCACTGGGCGCGCCCATCGCGGGCGATCCGCTTTATCCGGTGTTGCGCGAGGAGGCCGCCGGTTTCACGGACCCGTTGCGCCTGCTGGCCCGCGAACTCCGCTTCGTCGACCCTCTGACCGGCACGGAGCGTGTCTTCCGCAGCGAGCGGCATCTCGACCTTTGAAGGTTGCGGGCGCAAACTATGCGCTCCCTCGCCGCCGTTCCCCGGATGACTTCCGCCCCAGGCTTCCGCACCGTGGCCCTGATCATCGCCAGCGCGATGTTCATGGAGCAACTGGACGGCACGATCCTCGCCACGGCCTTGCCGGCGATGGCGGAATCGTTCGAGGTCTCGCCGCTGCACATGAGCGTGGCGCTCACCTCGTACATGCTCAGCCTCGCGGTGTTCATCCCGGCCAGCGGCGCGATCGCCGACCGCTACGGTTCGCGCAACGTCTTCCGCACGGCCATCGCCTTGTTCACCCTCGGCTCCATCCTCTGCGGGGTATCGGGCAACCTGACACTGCTGGTGCTCTCGCGCCTGCTGCAAGGCATCGGCGGCGCCATGATGGTGCCCGTGGGTCGCCTGGTGCTGCTTCGTTCCGTGCCGAAGTCCGAACTGGTCTCCGCGATGTCATGGCTGCTGGTGCCCGCGCTGATCGGACCGGTGGTGGGGCCGCCGTTGGGTGGCTTCATCGTCACCTGGGCGTCGTGGCGCTGGATCTTCTACATCAACGTGCCCATCGGCATCGCCGGCATGTGGCTGGCCACGAAATACATTCCCGACGTGCGCCTGCCTGACAAGGTCCGCTTCGACCGGCTCGGCTTCGTGCTGTCGGGTGTGTCGCTGTCGTGCCTGGTGTTCGGGCTTGAAATGGTCAGCCATGGCGCGACCTCGTTCTACGGGTCGACCGGCCTGATCGCCGGTGGCCTGCTGGTCGGGACGCTCTACGTGTGGCATTCGCGTCGCGTGGAGCATCCGATCCTCGACCTCTCGCTGATGCGCTTCACCACGTTCCGGTTATCCGTGGTGGCGGGGTCGCTCACGCGTATCACCGCCGGTTCGGTGCCATTCCTGTTGCCCTTGATGATGCAGCTGGGCTTCGGTCTTTCGGCGGCGCATAGCGGCGTGGTCACCTTCGTATCGGCGCTGGGCGCGATGTTGATGAAGGCGACGGCGGCACCCGTGCTGCGCATGTGGGGCTTCCGCAGCACGCTGGTGTGGAACGGCGTGCTGTCGATGCTGTGTGTCGCGTTGTGCGCGGCCTTCCGGCCGGATTGGCCGCTATGGACGATCTACACGGTGCTGCTGTTGAGCGGCTTTTTCCAGTCGTTGCAGTTCAGCGCGTACAACACCGTGGCCTATGCGGACGTGCCGAGCGAGCGCTTCTCCAGCGCCACGAGTTTCTATACGACGTTCCAGCAATTGATGCTGTCGCTGGGCATCTGCGTGGCATCGGCGGCGCTGCATGCCTCGGTGGCGTGGCATGGGCGGGAGGACGCGCAACTGCCGGACTTCAGCGTGGCCTTCCTGGTGGTGACCTTCGTGTCGCTGGTGGCCGCGCCGGTGTGTGCGTTGCTGCCGAAGAATGCCGGGGCGGAGATGAGTGGGCACCGCGCGAGGTGATTTCGCGCTTCTCGCCTGCTGGCTACCTGACTACCTGCTTACCAGTCAGCCAGTCAGCCAGTCAGCCAGTCTGTGGGAGCCGCTTCAGCGGCGATACCGCGGCAGCGGGCCAGGTTAAGGCAAGCACCCATCGCCGCTGAAGCGGCTCCCACAGTAAAGGAGCTCCCACAGTAAAGGAGCTCCCACAGTAAAGGGGCTCCCACAGTGAAAGGGGCTCCCACAGTGAAGCGGCTCTCACGGTGAAGCGGCTCCCGCTGTGGCTTGTTGGGGCAAGCACCCATCGCCACAGGGTCGGCTCCCACCAAGCTTCACAGCCATTGCCAGTCAGCCGCTATCCCGCTCTGGTGGGAGCCGACCTTGTCGGCGATGCTCTTCAGGGCAGGGCGACGGGCTGCTTTATCCACGGTCCGGGAACGCCCGGCAACGCCGACAGCATCCGCGCCTGCACCACGAACTCGCGCCGGGGGATCTCGATCGCGCCCATGCTCAGCAGGTGGTCGTTGGTGACCTGCGCGTCCAGCAGCGGAAAGCCCCAGCCATGCAGCAGCTTGCATAGCGCGGCCAGGGCCACCTTCGACCCGCCGGTACGTGCGCTGAACATCGACTCGCCGCAGAACAGCCGGCCCACCGCCACCCCGTAAATGCCGCCGACCAGCGAGCCGCGATCCCACACCTCCACGCTGTGGGCATGCCCGCGCCGGTGCAGTTCCTCGTAGGCGGCGATCATGTCGTCGCCGATCCAGGTACCGGGCTGGCCATCGCGCGGTGCCGCGCAGGCGTGCATCACCCGGCTGAACGAGGTATCGGCGGTGACGCGCCAGTTGGATCGGCGCAGCTGCTTGCGCAGGCTGCGGCTGACATGCACGGCATCGGTGCGGAACACGCAGCGCGGATCGGGTGACCACCACAGGATCGGCTCATCGGCGTTGAACCAGGGGAAGATGCCCTGGCTGTATGCCGCGAGAAGCCGATCGGGCGATAGGTCGCCGCCCCAGGCCAGCAGGCCGTTCGGATCGGTCAGCGCGCTTTCCGGATCCGGAAACAGCCCCAGGCGCGTGCGGTGCAGTTGCGGCAGCTGGATCATCGGGCGGCGTAGGGCGAATGCGCCATCAGTTCCTCGCGATACGCTTCACGATGGCTGGCTTCGTGTGCCAGCGCGTCGGCGACCGCGCGGCGGAAGCCTTCATGGGCGATGTAGTGGCGCGAGTGCGTGAGCGTGGGCAGGAATCCGCGCGCGAGCTTGTGCTCGCCCTGTGCACCGGGCTCGAAACGTTCGATGCCGTGGCGGATGGCGTAGTCGATGCCGCGGTAGTAACAGAGTTCGAAATGCAGGCCGGATACCTCGACGCTGGCGCCCCAATAGCGCCCGTAAAGCGCATCGCCGCCACGCAGGAACAGCGCCATGGCGACGATGTCGTGCGTGTCGCGCGCGAGCGCCACCTGCACATTGGAACCGAGGGTGCGGCCCAGGTATTGGAAGAACCGCGCGGTGAGTGCGGCATGGTTGCCCTTCATGTCGAAGGTGAGTTCGTAGAGCGCGTGGATCTGCCGCCACTCCGCATCGCTGAGCTCGTCGCCGCCACGCATTTCCAGGGTGAGCCCCGCCGCGCGCGCGTGCGCGCGTTCCTGGCGTATGTTCTTGCGTTTCTTGGAGGTCAGCGCGCCGAGGAAATCGTCGAAACCGGCGTAGCCACGGTTGTGCCAGTGAAACTGGTAATCGGCGCGCGCGAGCCAGCGGTCGTCGAACGCGTCGAGGTCGGCATCGGCGAGGAAGTTGGCATGGATCGACGAGAGTCCGAGACGATCGGCCTCGTCCACCAGCGCGGCGGTGAGCTGGTTGCGCAACACCTCGGCGTCCAGGCCATCGCGCACGAGCAGGCGCGGCCCGGGTACAGGCGAGTAGGGCGAGGCGACGAGCAGCTTCGGGTAGTAGTTTCCGCCGGCGCGCTCCCACGCCGAGGCCCAGCTCCAGTCGAAGACGAACTCGCCATGCGAGTTGCCCTTGAGGTAGGTGGGCGCGGCGGCCATGAGCCGGTCGTGTTCGAAGATGCCCAGATGGTACGGACGCCAGCCGTAGTCCTCACGCAGGCAGCCCTTGGCCTCCATGCCGCTCAGGAAAGCGTGCGAGACGAAGGGGTTGCCGTCGGGCACGAGCGCGTCCCAGTCGGCGGCTGCGATGCCGCCGATGCCGTCGAGGAAGCGGATCTCGTACATGCGGCGGGAGGCCCAGCGCCGATTGGCGCGGGACGATGCCGGTCAGGCCAGCAGGTGCTGCTGGTCGAGCCAGCGTTCCGCGTCCAGCGCGGCCATGCAGCCGAAGCCGGCCGAGGTGATGGCCTGGCGGTAGACGTGATCGGCCACGTCGCCGGCGGCGAACACACCCGGCACCGAGGTGGCCGTGGCCATGCCGTTCAGGCCCGACTGGATCTGGATGTAGCCGTCCTTCATCTCTAGCTGGCCTTCGAAGATGCCGGTGGCCGGGGTATGGCCGATGGCCACGAAGAAGCCCTGGACATCGAGGTCGCGCTTGACGCCGGTGTTCACGTCCTTCACGCGGACGCCATTCACGCCGGAGTCGTCGCCCAGGATCTCGTCGATCTGGTGGTTCCAGAGCAGCTCGATCTTGCCGGCGGCGGCTTTCTCGAACACCTTGTCCTGCATGATCTTTTCGGCACGCAGTTTGTCGCGGCGGTGGACCAGGTAGACCTTGCGGGCGATGTTCGCGAGGTACAGCGCCTCTTCCACGGCCGTGTTGCCGCCACCGACCACGACCACGTCCTGGTCGCGGAAGAAGAAGCCGTCGCAGGTGGCGCAGGCGGAGACGCCGCGGCCCTTGAACTTCTCCTCCGAGGCGATGCCCAGGTACTTGGCGGTGGCGCCGGTGGTGATGATCAACGCATCGGCGGTGTACTCGCCGCTGTCGCCCTTGAGGCGGAAGGGGCGGTTGCCCAGGTCGACGCTGTGGATGTGGTCGAAAACCATCTCCGTCTCGAATTTCTCGGCGTGCTCGGCCATGCGGCGCATCAGTTCCGGACCCTGGACACCCTTTTCGTCACCCGGCCAATTGTCCACCTCGGTGGTGGTCATCAGCTGGCCGCCTTGCTGCAGGCCGGTGATCATCGTCGGCTTCAGATTGGCTCGGGCGGCGTAAACCGCGGCCGTGTAGCCGGCGGGGCCGGAGCCGAGGATCAGCAGACGGCTGTGCTTGGGGGTGCTCATGTATAATCCTTGAGGTTTAACTGCAGCGTGTTTCAGTCGTACCGCTCGCCTCTTGCGGCAGGATGCTAAGGCCGTATCGAGGTCCGCGAGTCACGTTGTCGACCCGGAAGAATGGGGAACACGGGGGTGCGATTCAAGACATTTGCTTATTCTGTCCGACTTTAGTCAGCTCATTCAGGATCCTCCATACGATGCGCATCGGTATCCCCTCCGAAACCAAGACCCTCGAAGGCCGCGTGGCCCTCATTCCCGCCGCCGCCGCCGACCTCGTCCGTCGCGGCCACGAGGTATTCATCCAGGCCGGCGCCGGCAGCAAGAGCGGCTACGCCGATGCCGACTACGCCGCGCTGGGCGTCACCGTGCTGCCCGACGCCGCCGCCGTCTATGAAAAGGGCGAGTTGATCGTCAAGGTCAAGGAGCCGATCGAGGGCGACCTCAAGCTGCTGAAGAAGCACCACCTGCTGTTCTGCTACCTGCACCTGGCCGCCGAGCCGGCGCTCACCCGCAGCCTGCTGGACATCGGCCTGACCGGCGTCGCCTTCGAGTCCGTGGACGAGAACGGCGCGCTGCCGCTGCTGTTGCCGATGTCGGTCATCGCCGGCCGCATCGCCACCCAGATCGGCACCACCCTCCTGCACCAGCCCAATGGTGGCAAGGGCAAGCTGCTGGGCGGCATGGCTTCCACGCCGCGCGGCAAGGTCGTGGTGCTGGGCGCGGGCGCGGCCGGCGGCAACGCCGCGGCGCTGGCCGCCTCGGCGGGCGCCAACGTGGTCGTGTTCGACAAGCGTCCGGACCGCATGGCCGAGATGATGGCCCTGGGCCCGAACGTCACCGCCCTGTACGCCTACGAGTCGTCGGTGGCCGAGGAAGTGCGCAATGCCGACATCGTCGTCGGCGCCGTGCTGATCCCCAGCGCCAAGGCGCCGCGCGTGGTCACCGAGGACATGGTCAAGACGATGGAGAAGGGCTCGGTGCTCGTCGACATCTCGATCGACCAGGGCGGCTGCTTCGAGACCTCGCGTCCGACCACCTGGAAGGAGCCCACCTACGACGTCCACGGCGTGACGCACTTCTGCGTGACCAACATGCCGGGCGCCGTGCCGCAGACCTCGTCCACCGCCATCTCGGCCGCCATCCTGCCGTATGTGCAGCGCCTGGCCGCCGGCAACGAGTGGCGCGATTACGCCCCGCTGGCCGCCGGCATCAACATCGAGAACGGCAAGATCGTGCACCCGGCCCTCCAGGGCATGGCATGATGCCGGACACCGGGACCGAGGTCGTTCGTTAGTGGCGCGTAGCGCGAAAGTCGTAAAGAAGCAGGCCAAGGCGCAGGTCAAGGCCCAGCGGGAGGGCTTGAGCGACGAGCTCAAGCGCCGCCTGCGCGAGGCCGGGGCACTGCTCCTGGTCCCGCTCGCCCTTTACCTCCTCGTCTGTCTGCTCAGCTATAACGACCAGGACCCGAGCTGGGGCCACATGGGCGTCGCCGAGCGCGCCACCAATTTCGGTGGCGCGGTCGGAGCGAACATCGCCAACCTGCTCCGGTACATCTTCGGCCTGGTGTCGTACGGTTTTCCGTTGTTGCTCCTCGCGCTGGGCATCCAGGTGATCCGCCATCGCGGCGAGCGCAACGTGCAGCCCTGGGAGCCGTCGCTACGGCTCATCGGCTTCGTCTTCTTCTTCATCACCGCACCGGCGCTGGTCTACCTCAACGTGGACGCCACCGTGCTGCCGGAAGGTCCGGGCGGCATCGTCGGCAAGTGGGTGGGACATGGCCTGCACAACGCCTTCGGCGACAAGGGCGCGCCCTTGTTGCTGCTGGCGGTGTGCCTCATCGCCGTGACCCTGGCCACCGGCTTGTCGTGGTTCCGGGTGATGGACAGCACCGGCGAGATCGTCATGCGTGTCGCCGGCTGGTTCGGCGGCAAGCTGCGCCGCGCGCCCGACGTGATGGCCGCGCGTTCGGCCCGTGCCGAGCGCGAGGTGGTCAAGAAGGCCGACGCGGTGAAGCAGGCCAGGCGCGAGCCCGTGCGCATCGAGACGCCGACGCCGATGGTGGTCAAGAGCGAACGCGCCACCCGCGAGAACCAGATTCCGCTGTTCACCGGCGCATCGATGGACGGCGAGATCCCGCCGCTGTCGTTGCTGGACGAAGCGCCGCCGCAGGGCCCCGGTTACTCCGAGGAAACCCTCGAGGTGCTCTCGCGCCAGGTGGAACTGAAACTCAAGGATTTCCGCGTCGACGCCCGCGTGGTCGGGGTGTATCCCGGTCCGGTCATCACCCGCTTCGAGCTGGAGCCCGCCGCCGGCGTGCGCGGCAGCCAGGTCTCCAGCCTCGACAAGGACATCGCGCGCGGCCTTTCCGTGGTCAGCGTGCGCGTGGTCGACGTCATCCCGGGCAAGAACGTCATCGGCCTGGAAATCCCGAACACCAAGAAACAGATCGTCTACCTGTCCGAGATCCTGCGTTCGGAGCGCTACGACCAGGTGAAGTCGCCACTGGCGCTGGCCCTGGGCAAGGACATCGGCGGCAAGGCCGTGGTCACCGACCTCGCCAAGATGCCCCACCTGCTCGTGGCCGGTACCACCGGTTCGGGTAAATCGGTGGCGGTGAACGCCATGGTGCTGAGCTTGCTGTACAAGTCCAGCCCCAAGGACGTCCGGATGATCATGATCGATCCGAAGATGCTGGAGCTCTCGGTCTACGAGGGCATTCCGCACCTGCTGGCGCCGGTCGTCACCGACATGAAGGAAGCCGCCAACGCGCTGCGCTGGTGCGTGGCGGAGATGGAGCGCCGCTACAAGCTCATGGCGGCCGTGGGCGTGCGCAACCTCGGCGGGTTCAACAAGAAGGTGAAGGACGCCGAGAACAACGGCCAGCCGCTGCTCGATCCGCTGTTCCGCGCCAACCCGGACATGCCGGGCATGGTGGCCGAGCCGCTGGAGCCGCTGCCGCACATCGTCATCATCATCGACGAATTCGCCGACATGATGATGATCGTCGGCAAGAAGGTCGAGGAGCTGATCGCACGCCTGGCGCAGAAGGCGCGCGCCGCGGGCGTGCACCTGATCCTCGCCACGCAGCGTCCCTCGGTCGACGTCATCACCGGCCTGATCAAGGCGAACATTCCCACGCGCATCGCCTTCCAGGTGTCCTCGAAGATTGATTCGCGCACCATCCTCGACCAGTCCGGCGCGGAAGCCCTGCTGGGCCACGGCGACATGCTCTACCTGCCGCCGGGCACGGCCACGCCGGAACGCGTGCACGGCGCCTTCGTGGACGACCACGAGGTGCACAACGTGGTGGAATGGCTGCGCGCGCAGGGCACGCCGAACTACATCGACGGCGTGCTCGAGGAAGTGCAGTCGACGTCCGACGGCAAGATCATCAACGACTCCGGCCTGCCGCAGGACGCGGAGGGCGACAGCGACAGCGACAACGCCCTCTACGACCGCGCGGTGCGCGTGGTGACCGAGACGCGCCGCGCCTCGATCTCCGGCGTGCAGCGCCACCTGCGCATCGGCTACAACCGCGCCGCCCGCCTCGTCGAACAGATGGAGCAGGACGGCATCGTCAGCGCGCCGCAGCACAACGGCAACCGTGAAGTGCTCGCCCCGCCGCCTCCGAAGGACTGATCCCGCATGAACGCCATCAAGCCGGGCGCGTTACGCCAGCGCCCCTGGGGCCTGCTCGTCACCGGCGACCTCGTGCCCACGGCCGAGGTGCTCGACGAGGTCGTGGGCATCTTCGAACTCAACCCGTCCATTCCCGGGCTGGAGTTGCGCGGCGACGACGGCCGCGCCTGTTTCGTCACCCGCGACTACCCCCAGGGCCATACCGCCGGGGTGGACGACGCCCTGGAAGTCATCTTCGCCGAGCAACCGGAGATCGCCGAGATCGCCGTGCTGGGCCAGGAGGCCCGTCCGGTGCACACGGCCACCCGCGATGCGCCGTTCTGGCATCGTGACGGCAAGGCCATCGCCGATATCAGCGAGAAGATGGAAGCCGGGGAGATCACCCCGGGCGAGGCCATCGACATGCTTAAGTCGCTGTTCGAAACCGATCGCTGACAATCGCGCCGCCACCCACGGAAACCACGCCATGAAACGCCTGCTACTCGCCGCGACGCTGTTCCTCCTCAGCCTGCCGGCCTTCGCCGCCGGCCCGGCGCGCGATCGCCTGGATGCCTTCGCCAAGGGCATGCACTCGCTGACCGGGCGTTTCAGCCAGACCATGGCCAACGCCAACGGCGACCCGGGCAAGACCAGCACGGGCACCATGGCCTTGCAGGCACCGCGCCAGTTCCGCTGGGAAACCACCGCGCCGTACAAGCAGACGATCGTCGCCGACGGCAGCCGCGTATGGTTGTACGACCCCGACCTCGAGCAGGTCACGGTGCGCAAGCAGAGCAGCGAGGAAGCGCAGAGCCCGCTCACCGTGCTGACCGATCTGTCGCAGATGGACAAGGACTTCAAGGTCACGGAGAAGGGCGAGCAGGATGACCTGCAGTGGCTACGCTTGCAGTCCACGGGGAAAGACCCGCAGTTCGACTACGCGGACCTGGGTTTCGATGCCAGCGGCCTGGCCCGCATGGTGTTCAAGGATCAATTGGGCAATACCACGACGATCCAGTTCGCCGGCTGGCAGCGCAACGCGGCCTTGCCGGCCGATACATTCAACTTCGTGCCGCCGCCGGGCACGGACGTGATCGGCGACGCACCGGTATTGCAGACCCAGCCGGTCAAGTAAGCGCCTTGCGCCCGTTACCGGCGTAGGCCACCCGCGCCGGGATACGCACCGTCACGAGCGTCCCGCGCTGTGGCGCCGATTGCACCTTCAGCTTCCCGCCCATGCGCTGCGCACGTTCGCGCATGCCGACCAGGCCGAAGTGGCCGTTGCCCTCGCGTGCGTCCGGCACCGTCGTGAAGCCGTCGCCATCGTCGCTCACCCACACCTTCAACGACCGCCGCGCGTGCTCCACCGTGATGCGGATGGAATGCGCGTGGCTGTGTTGCATGGCGTTGATCACCGCTTCGCGCACGATGCTGTGGAGTTCGTCGATCACCACGGGATTGACCGGGCGCCGCCGGTTTCCGTACTGCACGGCGAAGTACACGGGTATGCCGACATCATCGACGAGACTGGCGATGCGGTCTTCGAGCGAGCCTTCCTCGGACGCATGGCTGCGTAGCCCCTTTACCCGGTCGCGTCCTTCGACCAGCAGCGCCTCGGCGCGATCGATGGTGCGCTCCAGTGTGGCACGCGCCGCGTCTTCCTTCGCCAGGCCGTCGACGAAGGCCTGGAACTTGAGGATGAGTCCCTGCACGCCTTGCAAGAGCGTGTCGTGCAGTTCGCGGGCGATGCGCTCGCGCTCGCCGTGGCGCTCATCGAGACGCAGGCGCAGGCGTTGCGTCAGCAGGCGCACGCGCCAGCGGTGCGCGAGCCACACGAGTCCCGCCGCGACCATCAGGCAGAACACCTTGAATGGCGTGCGCTCGACCAGGCGCGGCGTCACCGTCACCGTGACCGGTGTCGACCGGCTCCAGCGCGAGCCATCGTAGGAGGCTTCGGCCCAGAAGCTGTACTGGCCGGGTGGAAGATCGGTGTACAGCGCTTCGTGCCGGTTACCCGCGTCCTGGACGAAGCCATCGACGCCTTCCAGCTTGTAGCGGAACGTGAGGCCCCGTGGACGCCCCGGTGCCAGCGCCGTATAGGTCACGCCGAGGTCGCGGGTATCGTGCAGCCGCACGGTGTCGCCAGGATGGAACGTGCTGGCGCCCGAGACGATGGACTTGATGACGACCGGCGGCGGGAGCGGTAAGGAAGGTGGCACCGAAGAATCGAGCCATGCGAGGCCCTGCGAGCCGGCGAACCACAGCCGGCCGCCGCCGGTCGCGACCACCGTCGGCAGGGGCCGCACCAGTTGGGCCGGCCCGGGGGCACCGTCTTCCATGGTCAGCACCTGGACGTCGGTGGGCACCTTTGGTTGTCCCAGCGCCGCCTTCCATGCCTGTGGAGTGAAGCGGATCACGCCGGCGATGCCGTACGCCCAGACGCAGCCCTCCTTGCTCTGGACGATGCCGGTGATCGAATTGAAGCGGTCCGCCGGTTGCGCGGCCAGGCGCTGGAAGCGGTCGCCGTCGAAGAACGACAAGCCATGTTCCGAACCGACGACGAGGCGGTCGCCGATGGTGGCGATGGCGGTCACGGGACCTTGCTCAAGCCCCGAACCGGCATCGAAACGCCGTAGCGTATTCCCGTCGAGCATGGCCACCGTGCCGTCGAGGTAGCCGAACCAGGCTTTCCCCGCGGGATCGACGTGGATGACAGCGGGCGCGAGGGTGGGGAAGGGTGCGATGGAGGACGCGGGCAACCAGCCGTCGGCGTGTCGCAGGTACACCCCGCGAAGCCGCAAGGACACCCACAGACGGCCATCGCCGTCGCGTGCGATCGCCTGCACGGTGATTCCGCGCGTGGCGGCGTCGTCCGGCAGGTCCACCTCGGCCGGTTTGCCATCGCGCATGTGCCACAGCTTGCCGCTGCCACCGAGCCAGAGCGAACCGTCGGTATCGCGGTAAGCGCTATTGATGGTGCCCTCGAAGCCCGGCAGCGCGACCGGGTCGGGCGTGAGCTTCCAGAGTGTGTCGGGATAGACGGTGCGTGCAGCGGTGCCCGTCCAGACCTGTCCGTGGCCATCCTCGACCACGGAGAAATACACCTCGGGTTTGGGAAAACGAATGCGTGAGAGCCACGTGTCGCGGAAGGTATCCAGCCCCATCTTCGTGCTGACCCATACGTGCCCGTCGCGGTCCTCCATCAACGTCATGGTGGCCTGCGAGGTCATGCCGAGGTCTTCGCTGAAGGTTTGCATCGCCGGTTCGCCGACGTCGCCGGTGGTGGTGTTGCCGACGTCCTTCGCGGCCATGCGGCAGAGGTTCACCGCGCAGGCCACCGTCCAGAGGTTGCCGTCGCGGTCGAAGGCCGTGGTGGTGCTGTTCGCCCGGCGCGGATGCGGATGGGGAAAGGGCTTGCCCCATTCGCCGGGCAGGGGATGGAAACCGGCGCCGGTCCGCTGCCAGAGGCTGCCATCGGGATGCACCATCAGGTGACTGGCCGAACCGCTGCGTATCCCGGTGTCCTCGAAGCGGTGCGTTCCCTTGCGCAGCACGTAGAGGTTCCGGTCCGTTCCGGCCCAGAGGTTGCCGCGCGCGTCCTCGAGGAACATGTCGACTTCGCGGGGGATGCCCCACTCGGATGACACTTCCTTCCAGCGGGAACCGTCGAGGCGGTAGATGCCGACCTCGGTGGTGGCCCACAGGCCACCGTCGCCATCGGTCGCGAAATCGTTGATGGCGACGTGGTCGGGCAGACCGTCCGCGGCGCCGTAAAGCGTGGCCTTGCCATCGCGCACGCGCGCCACGCCACCGTTCGCGCCGGCGACCCAGAGATCGCCGCCGGGCGCGGCGTAGATCGTCCAGGTGGCCTCGCTCTCGTTGCTCGACGGTGGCTGGAGGGGAATCTTTTCGAAGACGAAGCCGTCGTAGCGGAACAGGCCCATGCGCGTGCTCAGCCAGAGCCAGCCGTCCTCGGTCTGCGCCATCGACACGATGCTGGCCGGCGCGCCTTCTTCGGCACGCAGTGCGATGTGGTGGAGCTGGCCCAGCGTGCGTGCCGGGTCGGTGGCATGCGCCGCTGGAAGCCATGCGAGCAACGACGCCAGCAAGAGCATGAGGTGGCGGGCGTTGAGGGGGCGGAGGATCATGCAGGGCGAGGGTGGGATGGCTTGGCGGGTGATCGGCTGGGGTCAGGGTAACCGGTATCGCCGACAGGAGATGCAGCGAAGCCGCCTCCTACATTCTTGCGGTTTCATGCCAGACTCACCCCGGAACATCGGACGTGGTCAGGGGAGCAAGGGCATGTATCTGGTCTGGGCTATCGTCGGGGCGGTTATCGGTGCCTTCGTCGGGGAAGGTGTCGCCGGTGCCGTGGCCGGCTTCGCCATCGGTTTCCTCTGGGGCCGCACCTCGCAACTGCGCCGCGACCTCGACCATGCCCGCGCGCAACTCGACCGGCTTGCCCCCGGCATCGACCCGGCACGGGTAGTGGATACGCCAGACGCGACCGCGACCAACGCGGCCAACACCCGCGCCACGCCCCCGCCCATCCCGCAGGGAACGGCAGAGCAACGCCCCGCGCGCGAAGGCGCATCCTCATCTTCCTGGTCGCCCACCGCCTGGCCCCCCGCAATCCCACCAACCTCGGCATCCGCAGCATCCGCAGCATCCCCGGTGGGAGCCGACTCTGTCGGCGATACCCGCCCACCGCCGCGCCCCCAACCGCCAGCCCCCACCGGCCCCACCGTCACCGATCGACTCACCGGCGCCATCAAAGGCTGGTTCACCGAAGGCAACGTGCCGGTGAAGGTCGGCATGCTGGTGCTCTTCGCCGGTATCGCCGCCTTCCTCAAGTACGCCTCCGACAACGGCCTGCTGCGCATCCCGGTGTCGGTGCGCCTGGTCGTCGTCGCGCTCGCGGCCATCGCCGGTGCGGCCTTCGGCTGGTGGCAGCGCGACAAGCGCCGAGCCTTCGCGCTCTCGCTACAGGGCGGTGCCATCGGCGTGCTGGTGATGACCGTCTTCGCCGCGTACCGCCTCTATGGCTTGCTCCCCGCCGGCTGGACCTTCGCGTTGCTGATCGTGTTCGTCGGTGCCCTCGGCGTGCTGGCGGTGCTGCAAGACGCCCTCGCGCTCGCCGTGCTCGGCCTCGTGGCCGGCTTCGCCGCACCGATCATCGCGTCGACCGGCGAAGGCAACCACGTCGCCCTGTTCTCGTACTACGCGGTGCTCAACCTCGGCATCCTCGGCATCGCGTGGAAGCGCGCGTGGCGGGTACTCAACGTGCTGGGCTTCGTCGCTACTTTCGGCGTGGCGACCACGTGGGGCGTCCTGAGCTACCAGCCGGCACTGTTCGCCAGCACCGAACCGTTCCTCATCCTGCATTTCCTGCTCTACCTCGCCGTGCCGTGGTTGCACGTGCTGCGTTCTCCGAAGCGCGGGCGGGCCATCCTCGACGGCTGCCTGATGTTCGGCAACCCGATCGTCAGCCTGCTGCTGCAAGGCGCGCTGCTCGACTGGAAGCCGATGCCGCTGGCGCTCTCGGCGCTGGTCGCGGCGGCGATCTACGTGGCCATCGCCTTCGCCCTTCGCAAGCGCGATGACATGACGCTGCTGCGCGAGACATGGGCCGTGCTCGCGGTGGCCTTCGCCACCATCGCCGTACCGCTTGCCTTGAGCGCGAGCGTGACGGCAAGCGTGTTCGCCCTGGAAGGCGCGGGCCTGATCTGGCTGGGCTTCCGCCAGGCACGACGCCTGCCGCGCTGGGCGGGTGTGTTCCTGCAAGTGGCCGCGGGCGTGGCGTGGGTGCTGGCTTCGCTCTTCCATCACCACTACAACGATACGCCGCTGCTCAATGCGACCTTCATCGGCAGCCTGCTGCTGGTGACCGGCGCGAGCGTGGGCGTCTGGCAGTTCGACCGGCATGGCATGTCGCGTGGCGTGTCGGGGCTCGCACGCATCGGCCTGCTCGTGTGGGCGGTGCTCTGGTGGATGGTGGCCTTCGCCAACGAGATCGATACCTTCGTGGTCGATCGCGGGATCGAATCCGCCTGCTGGCTGGTCTTGGCGTCGGTGACCGCATGCATGCTGGGGCTGGCATGCCCGAGCGCGCGCAAGCTCGACCTCGGCGTGGTGCTGGCCTTCGGCGTGCCCTTGTTCCTGCTGGGCGGCATGGTGGTGGTGCTATCGGCGGCCAACGCGAACATCCAGCCGCTGGCTCGTTGGCCGCTGGGCGCCGTGGTCGTCATGGCCATCACGGGTTGGTTCGCCTTGCGCGGCGTCGCCTCGCATCGCGTCGCCGCCGTGGCCTCGGCCACCGTGTGGTGGGTGCGCTGGGCGGCGATCTTCACCGTGGCGATCGTGCTCGCGCTCGACGCGGCGCCGGCACTTGGCGACGGTTGGCACCTGCTCGCCGCCGCGCTGCCGACCTTGTCGCTCGCGGCGCTGGTGTTGTGGGCCGTGCGCTGGTTGGCCTCGCCCTTGTCCGGACATGCACGTGACATCCGCTATGCGGTCGGCGCCTGCGCGGCGCTGGCGATGATCGCGGTAGGTATCGCGGCACTCGGCACGGCCGGCAATCCGAAACCCTTGCCCTTCGTGCCCGTGCTCAACCCCGTGGACCTGTTGCTGGTGGCCGTGCTGCTCTTCGTGGCGAGAGCGATTTCCGACGAGGCGATCCCGCGCGAGGTACGCGCGACGCGTCCGGCGCTGCTCGCCGTGGTGTTCTTCATCATGGCCACCAGCATGACGCTGCGCGCCGTGCACCACCTGGGTGGCGTGCCGTGGAACGGCGACATGCCAGGCTCCAGTCTTGCGGAGCTGTCGCTCACCGTGGTCTGGAGCGTGATCGGCGTGGTGGCCTGGGTGCTCGGTTCGAAGCGCGGGCAACGCCTGCTCTGGATGGCCGGTGCCGCGACCATGGCGCTGGTGCTGTTGAAGTTGCTGCTGGTCGACCGGGGCCATCTCGGCAACCTGTTCGGCATCGCCTCGTTCATCGCCTATGGCCTGTTGTGCACGGTCATCGGTTATCTCGCGCCCGCGCCGCCACGGCAGGGTGCGGCCTCTTCGGCGGAGTCTTCGCATGCGTCGTGACTGGCGTCGCTGTTTCTTCGTGTTGTCTTTCGTCGCGACCGCGACGCACGCCGATGCGCCGCCGCCGTTCGCGATGGCTTATCCGATCCATCACGAATCCGGCGCGAAGGCGTACGTCGTGGCGTTGCCGCAGGACGCCTATGCCTGGGCCAGCCGCGATGCCGGACTGGCCGATGTCGTGATCGTCGACGCGCACGGGCGCCAGGTGGCCGCGGGGCCCTACGCGCCCGCCGCGCCCACCTCACATCCCATCACGCTCGATGCGCCCTTGCTTGCCGTGCCGCAAAGCGCGGGCGGCATCGCCGGGCCACGCATCCAGCGAAACACCAATGGCGATATCGTCATCGAACCCGGCGCCGCTCCCGCCAGCGGCGCACCCCGCGAATGGCTGTTCGACGCACGCCAGCCCGTCGCACCCGAACGCCTGGAATTAGCGCCCTTCGACCGTGACGCCAGCCTCACGCTGGACATCGATGCCAGCGGCAACCTGCAGGACTGGACGCCACTGGTGCGTGGCGCCTCCGTGGTCACGCTGGGCAAGGGCGACGGCTCGGTGGATGCGCGTGTCGTCAAGCTGGCCGGCGCGCCCGCGCGCTACTACCGCGTGCGCGTGACCGAAGGCGAGGCGCCGTGGACCAACGGTGCCGCGGCCACGGTGACGCTGTCCGGCATGGTGGAAGATGCATCGGCAAAGGATGAAGCACCACGCCGCTGGCTGGATCTCGCCGCCACCGACACGAGCACGAGCGGGCAGGGCGTCGATTACGATTACCGCCTGCCCGCGGCACTCCCCGTGGGCGCGCTGCGCGTGACGCTCGGCAAGAGCGACAACGTGGCCCGTTTCGACGCCATCGCCGTGGAAGGCACGATGAGCGCCGAGCAACTCGGCACCCTCGTCGTCACACCCGGCCAGGATGGCGGTGGCCGTCATCCGCTGGAGGTATCGCGGGGCCGCCGTGAACTCTTGCGCCTGCATTCGGCGACGCCGCTGCGCGAATCGCCGCGCCTCTCGGTGGGCTGGCGTCCGGACCGTTTTGTCTTCCTGCCGGAAGGCGACGCGCCATACCGCCTGTTGGTCGGCAGCCGTGCCGCGCGCCGTCCCGCCTGGCCGATCGACGATGCCATCGCGGCCCTGCGCAAGGACGGCGGCGCCAGCTGGCGGCCTGCCACCGCCACGACGGGCCCCGGCCAGGAACTGGCGGGCCGCAAGGCGCTGGACGACAGCGGGGCACCGTTCGACTGGACGCGCCCCTTGCTCTGGGTGGTGCTCCTGCTCGGCGCCGCGCTGGTGGCGGGCATGGCCGCGAGCCTGCTGCGCAAGCCCCGGCCCGGCGACGAATGAGCCATTGAGGCGCCGTGCACGGTGAACGCGCGATAATGCCCGTTCACCGACCGCATCGATCCCCATGTCCTTCCAGTCTCCCGGCCTGTTCGCCGAACCCGAAGCGTTGAAACCACTGGCCGAGCGCATGCGCCCGCGCGCGCTCGACGAGATCGTCGGCCAGCAGCGCGTGGTGGGCGAGGGCAAGCCGCTGCGCCGCGCGCTGGAAGCGGGCAGGGTGCATTCGATGATCCTGTGGGGGCCACCGGGTTGCGGCAAGACCACGCTGGCCCTGCTGGTGGCGCGCTACGCCGACGCCGATTTCCGCGCGATTTCCGCGGTGATGAGCGGGCTTCCGGATGTCCGCAAGGCGCTGGCCGAAGCCGAGGGCAACTTCGCGCAAGGCCGTCGCACCGTGCTGTTCGTGGACGAGGTGCACCGCTTCAACAAGGCGCAACAGGACGCCTTCCTGCCGCATATCGAACGCGGCGTGATCATCTTCGTCGGCGCCACCACGGAAAACCCCTCGTTCGAGCTCAACTCCGCATTGCTCTCGCGCTGCCGCGTGCACGTACTGGACGCGGTGAGCGCCGACGACATCGTGGCCGCCTTGCATCGCGCGCTCGCCGACAAGGAACGCGGCCTGGGCGACCTGGGCCTGAGCGTGGACGAAGCCTCGTTGAAGCTCATCGCCAGCGCCGCCGATGGCGACGTGCGCCGCGCGCTCACGCTGCTGGAAATCGCCGCCGAACTGGCCGAGGACGGCCGCATCGACGACATCACGCTGGAACAGGTGCTGGCCGACCGCACGCGCCGCTTCGATAAGAGCGGCGAGCAGTTCTACGACCAGATCTCGGCGCTGCACAAATCCGTGCGCTCGTCCGATCCGGACGCCGCCGTGTACTGGCTCACCCGCATGCTCGACGGCGGCTGCGATCCGCTCTACCTCGCCCGGCGCATGACGCGCATGGCGGTGGAAGACGTGGGTCTGGCCGAACCGCGCGCCTGGCGCATGGCCCTCGATGCCTGGGATACCTTCGAGCGCCTGGGCAGCCCGGAAGGCGAACTCGGACTCGCCCAACTCGCGATCTGGCTGGCGATCGCGCCCAAGAGCAACGCCGCCTACATGGCCTATAACAAGGCCCGCGCCACGGTGAAGCAGATGGGTAGCCTCGACGTGCCCATGCACCTGCGCAACGCGCCGACCAAGCTCATGAAAGGCCTGGGCTATGGCACCGGCTACCAGTACGACCACGACGTGGAAGGCGGCGTGGCCCTCGATCAGCAATGCCTCCCCGACGAACTGGTCGGCATGACCTTCTACGACCCGGTCGACCGTGGACTGGAAGTGAAACTGCGCGAGAAGCTCACCGCGCTGCGTGCCGCCCGTGCCGCGGCACGGGACCAGAAGGACTAAGCGAGACTCCGTCGCTAGTTCGCAAACACGCTCCGAAAAATCAGGTTTTGGCCGATAGGGCCGGTGACGTGTCGCGACTACCGTGGCACCTCCATCCCCGACAAGGGGCGGGTAGGGGAGCTGACAGGAGCATGCCACGTGACTCCGGTGACCGTTTTGCTGGCCGACGAGCAGGCGCTACTGCGCGAGGGTGTGGCTTCGCTGCTGGCTGGTTCGTCCTGCTACGAAGTGATTGGAAGCACCGCCGACGGGCGCGAATGCATGCGCACCGCGTTGCGCTGTCAACCCGGCCTCATCGTATTCGACTGCGCCATGCGTGGATTGAGTGGACTCGAAGCGATACGTCGAATCGTTCCGCGCTGCCCACGAACGCGGCTGCTTTGCCTTTCCACCTACGAAGACACGCGATGGGTTCGCGCCGCCTTCGACGCGGGTGCACACGGCTACGTGCTGAAACGCGATGGCTTCGGCGTGCTGCTCGAAGCGATCGACCGCGTGATGCGCTCGCGGTACTTCGTCAGCGCGGACATCGCCCATTTGCTGGTTGGCGGAGCGCGTCGACACGACGGTCCGGCCTTCGCACAGTGCGGGCTGCTCAGCACACGAGAGCGCGAGATCACCCAGTTGTACGCCGAGGGCTTCAGTGCGCGGGCCATCGCGGAACGCCTGCATGTCAGCGTGAAAACGGTCGGCACGCATCGCGAACACATCATGGCCAAGCTGGGCATCAACGGCATCGCCCAGCTGACGCGCTACGCCCTGCGCGAAGGCCTCACCACGCTCGACCCGTGAAACCACCATCCACTACGCAAGGAGAACACCATGGTCATGCGCTTCAAGAAGAACCTCGGCATCGGCGCGCTGCTCTGCCTTCTGCCCACCCTGGCCTTCGCACACGGCTGGGAGGAGGGTGTCTGGAAGGGATCCATCCACAAGGGCGGGCACGACGTCGGTGTGCATGCGCAGTTCACGCCGAATGGCGCGGAGCTCATTTTCGACGGCGCCTTCACGTGCAGGGTGAAGGCGCGCTACGACAAGGCCGATGGCGACGCGCTGGTCTACAAGTTCTCCGAGGCCGAGGTCGACGCCAAGAGCAAGGGAAAGGTCTGCTACGACCTCGTGGGAAACATCCTGGAACTGACCCATGCCGCCGGCGACGACGCCCTGACGCTCGACTTCGTCGTTCCCGCCAGGGCCTGGGAAGGCCGGTGGAAAGGGCAACTCGAGCGCGATCCCGACTATCGCTGAGCAAAGCGACCGTACCCCCTGCCAAAAGGCCGATACTCCCGGTGGCTGTGCCGACGTACCCTCGGCCCACACCCACCGCGGAGAACGGCCATGCGCATCGCCATCGCAACCCTGATCGGCGGCCTCGTGATGTTCCTCTGGGGTGCCTTCGCGCATATGGTGCTGCCACTGGGCGAGATGTCCATGCGCGCGCCGCTGGACGAGGACAAGGTGCTCTCCGCCCTGCATGACGGCCTGCCCGCCGAACACGGCATCTACGTCCTTCCGCACTACGACATGGCCAAGCATGGCGACGACAAGGCCGTCGCCGCCTTCTCGGCAAAGGCCAAGGCCTCGCCGTACGCCTTCATCGTCTACTCGCCCTTTGGCAAGGACCCCATGGCGATGGGCGGCAACCTGTTCCACCAGTGGCTCTCCGACACCCTGGCCGCGCTGCTCGTGGTGCTGGTGATGCTCCGTGCCGGCACCGGCGTGGTCCGCGGCCTGTACGTGGGCCTGGCCTTCGGCATCTTCAGCTGGCTGTCGCTGAGCGTGCCGTACTGGAACTGGTACCGCTTCCCGGGAGCCTTCACCGCCGGGACACTGGTCGAGCAGGCCTTCGGCTGGTTGATCGCCGGTGCGGCTGCCGGCTGGTGGTTGGGTCGCAAGAGCAACGGCAGCGCGACGATCAAGCCGATGGCTTGAGAGCCGGGTGGCGCTCACGCGCCTCCCGAATTTGCGATAATCCGGCATTCGACACCCCACGGAACACGAACCATGCTGGATCCCGCACTCCTGCGCGGCCGCCTCGCCGAGACGGCGGAGCGCCTCCGTGCCGCCCGGAACTTCGACCTCGACGTGAGCACGATCGAGCGCCTGGAGTCCGAGCGCAAGGCGCTCTCCACGGAGACCCAGGAGCTGCAGAACCTGCGTAACACCCGTTCCAAGGCCATCGGCCAGGCCAAGGCCAAGGGCGAGGACGTGGCCCCGCTGATGGCCGAGGTCGCCGGCATCGGCGACAAGCTCAAGGCCAACGAGCATGCCCTGGCCGAGGTGCAGGCGAAGCTCGCCGACATCGCCCTCGGCATCCCGAACCTGCCCGACGAATCCGTGCCGCTCGGCAAGGACGAGAACGACAATCGGGAACTGCTCCGCTGGGGCCACCCGCGTCCGTTCGACTTCCCGGTGAAGGACCACGTCGACCTCGGCGCCCGTCACGGCTGGCTCGATGCCGAAGCCGGCTCGAAGCTCTCCGGCGCGCGCTTCACCGTGCTGCGCGGGCAGCTCGCACACCTGCATCGTGCGCTCGCGCAGTTCATGCTCGACTTGCACACGACGAAACACGGCTACCTCGAACACAACGTGCCGCTGATCGTGAACGCGGACGCGATGGAGGGCACCAGCCAGTTGCCCAAGTTCGAGGAAGACCTGTTCGGCACCCAGGTGGGCGACACCAAGCGCTACCTGATCCCCACCGCCGAAGTGGCCCTGACCAACCTCGTGCGCGAGAGCATCGTCGAAGCCGACGAACTGCCCCTGCGCATGACGGCCCATTCGATGTGCTTCCGCGCCGAAGCCGGCAGCTACGGCCGCGACACGCGCGGCATGATCCGCCAGCACCAGTTCGAGAAGGTGGAAATGGTGCAGATCGCCACGGCCGAGACCAGCTTCCAGCAGTTGGAAGAGATGGTCGGCCATGCCGAAGCCGTGCTCCAGGCGCTGAAGCTGCCGTACCGCAAGGTGCAGTTGTGCACGGGCGACATGGGCTTCGCCGCCGCCAAGACCTACGATCTGGAAGTGTGGCTGCCCAGCCAGAACACCTACCGCGAAATCAGCAGCTGCTCCAACTGCACCGACTTCCAGGCCCGCCGCATGCAGGCCCGCTGGCGCAACCCGGCCACGGGCAAGCCGGAGCTGGTGCACACGCTCAATGGCTCTGGCCTGGCCGTTGGTCGTACACTTGTCGCGGTGATGGAGAATTTCCAGCAGCCGGACGGGTCGATCGAGGTGCCCGAGGTGCTGCGGCCGTATATGGCGGGGTTGGAAGCGATCGCCTGATAAAAGTTTATGGAGAGATGGCCGAGTGGTTTAAGGCAGCAGTCTTGAAAACTGCCGTAGGTGTAAGCCTACCGTGGGTTCGAATCCCACTCTCTCCGCCAGACCAAGCTAAATGATGGACGCATAAGGATTTTCTTCGCGTCAGTCAGATTCGGTGCGTGGACACTCGCTTGGACACCTCCATGCGTCTTCCGCATCACCTCGTACGTTCCGCCACAGGCGTGTTTCATTTCCGGCAAAAGGTGCCGATACCCCTCCAGAGGGCTTTCGGATTACGCGTAGTGAAGCGTAGTCTGGGCACTCGGAGCGCGCGACTGGCCCAGGCACAGGCCTACGTCATGTCGGCGCGCGTGGCTGCGACATTCGATGAAGCACGGAGGCTGATAGGGATGAACGAGCCCGTTCCAGATAACCCGTTCGGCTTCCCGCTGGATGACCCACGCAACCCGCTTCACAGCCCCAATTGGCGTGTAGAAAAAACGCGGGAGGGGTTCAAGCTAGCGACCGACGGTGACTCGGCTAAGGAGCATGCTCAGGCCATCGAGGTGCTGAAGACGCTGCTTGCCGCTGGCACGGCACCGGTGGTGTCGTCAGGTGACGCAAGTGCGGGCGTGGATGTCACGGGTTCGCCGAGCAAGCCGGGCATCTCGGTTGGAGAGGCCGCCCGCAAATACCTCCTAACGCTCGATTCGGCCCTGTTGCCGGACAAGACCCGCAGTCAGAAGAAAGCAGCAGTGAACGGCTTTGCGCAGTGGAGGGGATTGAACCACCCTCTAGCGCAGTGCTCGCGCACTGACGTTGCCGAGTGGGTGCAAAGCCTTCGTGCATCCGAGCTTGCTACGCCTACGATTGCGAACAAAGCCTCTTATCTGAAAGCGTGTTTTGCGTGGTTGCAGGGTGCGGGGCACTACCCCATGGGCGACAACCCTGCCGCCGGCCAGGTGAAGTTTGGTGTGAGAGAAAAACGCCTGCGCCGAAAGCTGGGATTTGAAGCTTTTTCCGATGAGCACTTGCGCGTCATTTTTTCGTCGGAGAGCCTCGCGAAGCTTAAAGAACCCGTGCGCTGGGGCGCATGGCTCGGGTTATACAGTGGCGCCAGGGTATCGGAAATCGGTCAGCTAAGACTGGAAGATTTCTGCGAAGAGGACGACGTCCCGTGCTTTCGCATCACCGCGAGAGGTGTGGGGCAGTCGTTGAAGACGGACGCGAGCGAGCGTGTCGTGCCCATCCATCCCGAGCTGGTGCGGCTGGGGCTGCTTACCTATGTCGAAGCGCTGCGACGGGCCGGCAAGGACCGACTTTTCCCGCGAGCGAAGGTTGGTAGCGTGAACGGTAGCGGCAATTTTTTAAGCGCTGCTTTTGGCCGGCACCTCACGGCGCTCGGCGTCAAACCGAAGGTCGGCAAATTGGGATTTCACAGTTTGCGGAAAACCGTCGTCCAAACGCTTCAAACGGCCGGGGTGGCATCCGAGGTGCGCGCTCAACTGGTAGGACACTTGCTCGACGACGAGCACCATGCGACGTATTCGCGACGCTTCACCCCCAGAGAATTGCTTGATGCCATTGGGCCAGCCTTGAGCTACTCACTGGCCGACAAACGGAGCTGAGGCTATGCGAAAAGCGACTTGGTTGGTTGTGGGCATTTCCGTGCTGGCGGTCGCTTCCCTCGCTAGGGAAGGGGGCGCGAGAACAAATCGCCCAAAGACCACGGTGGCGCCGAAACTCAATTTACCGGTGTCGCCTCACGCGCTGGATAAGCTCGAGGCGGAAATCACGTTTTCGGGCGTAATGACTACATTTTGGGTAACGCTTGGATACGCCGTTTTTGTAGGCATACTTTTTTCGGTGGAAACAACGTCTAAAGAAACGACCGAATATTGGTCTTACATCTTTCCGATATGCGCTGCTATTTTCGCGGGCGCCACGGCGTTCATCGAGCGGCGAAAGGGTCTGCTATTCATCGCCACACTGTTCTTCTTATATCTTGGTATCGCGGCATTCATCGCGTTGAAGGATGAGCATGGAAAAATCATCTCCGCGTCCTCAGCTCTGCTTGTCCTGATTACTGCCGCCCATGTTCTGATTTTAGCAGTGCGTTCGCTGAGGTCGTCTTTCAAGGTTCGCGGCGCCCGAGGACTTCGGCATGAGTTGATTATTCAGTTGATTCTCGTGGGTCTGCTCTTTGCTGCCTGTAGTTATGGCTACGCTTTTTTTTCGAATAACGAAGCGTGCATCACAGCCCCGGCCGCGGAGTCAGCTGCCAAATGCCAAAGAACGTGGGTTATCTGGGGCTTTGAACACTAGCCGTTGGTGTGAACAATGGACCAAATGCCAAGAACTGCGAGAAGAACCCCCATAACCAGGAAACGTTTCAAATCACGGTCCTGCTTTTGTTGATTGTAGTTGCCCTTGATCATAGGTTTCTCCGACGATGGCCACGTGGGCTAACAGATCTATCAGAAAGTAGTGACCTGGCAAGATGTGGAACTGAGACAATTGATTACATGTAATCGAACGTTCGCCGATGACGGCGCCATCCGCAGCAGGATGGTGACACGGCCAGGCTCCCGCATTGTCTCTTGGTGCGTTGTTCGACTGAGAAGCCCTACATCGCCGGACCATTCTTTAAAAACTTTGCTTAGGTTAGAACGGAATGTCATCGTCGTCCCACTTGGATGTTGCGCCGCCTGGCACCTTCAGCGGAGTTACCACGAACAGGTTCAGGATGTCCTCTCGGTCCATGAACATGATTTGGCTTCGCCGCGATGCATCCAGTTTGTTCCCGAGCCAGTTTCGGGCTGCCTTCGTGATTTCGCCGCCGGCCACGATAAGGGCATGGTCGACGAGCACGCGCTTGCCAATCTCGGGGTCGAAGATTTCATGGCCTAGCATCATGGTCGCCTGGTTGTGGATTTCTGCCACGTTGGCGTTCTTGGCACCGCTCATGCCGGATGCGTCGAGCTTGTCGCGCTTGGCCTGGATGCCAAAGTAGATGACATGTTGCGTGGGTAGGACATAGCGCATCCAGAGGTCCTTGCCGTATTCCAGGGCCTTGTCCTTATGGCCGGCTGCGGTGATGCGCTGGAAGCCGAGCTGACGAAAAAGGGGCAGCAGTACCTCCTCAATCAACGCATCTTCGGAGGCGGCATCCAGAAATGCCGTCAGGTCCTTGCGCTTCTCCACTTCCGCCGCGGACAGGGGACGATGGGGATTGGCAACATCAGCGGCCACGCTGCCGGAGGCGATGTGGCGCAGGTAGCACTGCTGGTCCTCGGCATAAAAGGCTTCGAACCCCTCCCGGCTCAACGATTGGTTGAGGTGCGTCAGGGCACCAGTCCGGCCCGGGTCTCCGTCCATCGCGTCGCCGGGGTCCATCAGCGTGCGGATGACGCGGCTGAATACTTGCGGCGGGGTTTGTGGGCTCGGTTGAGGGCCGCTCAGGATTTCGGTTAGAACGCCGGCCACCCAATGAGCGCGTGTCGACCCGTCGTGGGCGTAATCCGTGTCGCAGTCCTGGAAGAATTCCGTGAGGTAGTGGCTACTGCGATACCGAAAAAGTTTCGGCTCGTCGGAGAAGTCGCCGCAAATCATCCTGGCCAGCTCGGAAATAGTGCGTCGCTTGAAATCCATGGCGGTGCCGATGAGAGGTGACAAGGGAAGGCGGACTGTGCCGGAAGTTTAACCGACTCGCCCCAATGGCCGGCTTCAAAGCGAGGCAAGGGCGCGTCTCATCATTGGTTCCCAATGCGTCGCGAATAGCTGAGCCAAAGCCCCCAACGCTGATGCGTCGTGGCAAAGGCTTCCTCTGAAGTGTGAAGTGCGACATGTCAAGTTTGCTTGACATGTTTGCCGCCGGTGGTTAACTGGCGGGGAGGGCGAGCACTGCCGCCCGCAGCTTTGCTCAGGGCACGACGCCCACCCCGTGCCAAGTGGCCCGG
This sequence comes from Luteibacter jiangsuensis, assembly GCF_030812295.1. Classification (GTDB taxonomy): domain Bacteria; phylum Pseudomonadota; class Gammaproteobacteria; order Xanthomonadales; family Rhodanobacteraceae; genus Luteibacter; species Luteibacter jiangsuensis_A. The sequence goes on along the minus strand of NZ_JAUSSK010000001.1, from coordinate 690,003 downwards.
GCCATTCCACGGAGGACCTATGACGCACCATGCTCGCCCTCATCTCACGACCCACACCCGCAGCAAGGGGCACAGTGCCGTGGCCGGGGTCGCTTATCGCCTTGGACTTCGCTTGCAAGACCGACGGACGGGGGAGTGGCACGATTACCGACGGCGAGAGGCCGGCGATGAAATCGTAGGGACGCTGACCGTTGCGCCCGTCGGTGCGCCCGACTGGGTCATGGACCCGCAGGCTGCATGGACCGCCGTCGAGGCCGCCGAACGGCGCAAGGATAGCCAGCTGGCCCACGATTTCAGGCTTCCCATTCCGTTTGGCGTGTCCGATGCTGATGCGCTCGCGATGGCGCGGCGGGTGGCGCAGCGCATCTGTGATGACCTTCACACATTCGTATCCATCGGATTGCATCGAGATTCGACCGTGGACGCGATGGGTATCGCGAAGCCACATGACCGCGTGGGTGTTCACGCGCATCTGTACTTTCCCACGCGTCGTTTGGTGTTCCAGGCGGATGCTTCCAGCGGCGATGGCAACAGCGAAGGCGAGACCGGCGAGGGCACATGGGTGCTCGGGGACAAGCTCCGGGTGCTGTCTACCAAAGCGACAGCGGCGGCGTGCATCGAACGCTTCAATGCGGAGTGGGCGGCTGCGGCAAACGCGTATGCGGCGGCAGCCGGGCAGGTGCCGGACTTTTCACATTTGAGCTACGCCCGGCTCGGGCTCGCAAAGATTCCCCAACTGACTCTGGGGGCAGCCGCCACAGCGATGGAGCGCCGGGGCGAACGCAGCTGGAAGGGTGACCGCGCACGCGCGAGCGCTACCCCACCAACAGATATTGTCGTCTCGTCTCCAATCGCAGGGGCCGCCGAACGCCTGGCGGCCAGGCGTGCCGATGGTGAGCAGGGCATTAGCCGCGCATGGCTCGACCCGTTGGTCCCCATCACGGTCCGCCGTGCGCCTCCGTTACCTTCCTTGTCAGAGGGCAGCCCGTCGGGTCTGGCGGGCCGCTTCTTGGCCGAGCTGGCCAAGAAACCGGAATTGCCCCAACCCACGCCAGAGCAACGCAGCCGGCTCATCGCATGGCTTCAATGCATTGAGCACGCGCTACGCCGCTTGGCTGCCATCGCCTTGCGCGTGGCGGACCTGCGAGACCGTCGGCGAAGGGACGACGGCGCCCGAGCGACCTTTTTGGTTGAGCTGGACGACCGGCGGAAGCGCCGGGCTGAGGCGCGCAAAGCCATTGCCGACTGGCTTGATGCGCACCCGTGGCAGGTGCGCCTGGCAAAGATCATGGGCGGCGCCGAGCGCAGGCCTCCAGAACTCATGGCGTTGGAGGGCTCGGCGGCGGCAGTGAACACGTATGTCCAGCAACTCAAGCGTGGGGTGGCTGATGCCGAACAGCGCGTGGCGGAGATGGACTCGCGCATTAAGCTGGCGGAAGCCGAGATGCAGTTGATGCACAGGCAAGTCCAGGCCGCCACGGCATCCGTGGTGGGCCTCGCCCCGCTGTATCGGATGGTCTTGCTGAGCGTTGCCGACGGCGAGCACACGCCGGCCCTCGTTACCGCGATGCCGGAGGTCTCCGCGCCTACAGAGCCCGCATCGGACGCCGTAGAGGTCGTGCTGCGTCCAGCGCCACGGCTCACCCCAGGCGGGAGGCCGAACCTTTGACGAGCCTCGCTGCACCTTTTCTTGCCGGCGTCGCGTAATTTAGTAAGTAGACGAACACGGTTTTGTTGGTAGGGTAATCATGTGGCCGGCTCAAAATCAGCGACCCAATACCAAGATAGAGGTTTCATGAACGCTATTGCGGACAATGCCATTGTGGCGGCCAAGGCTTGGGTGCTGTCTGCCAAAACAGCCTGCTATCAATGCCACGCAAATACGAGAGTCTTTGCCATCCTTCTGGCAGGGCCCTTTACGCTGCGCGGCGAACCAGACCTTGTCGTTTCGCCAGACGATGACGCTATCCTTACGCTAACGACGGCGGCCCCACTGCCCAATGAGGCTCTAGCGGTCATTGATGAATCTTCGCGGGGGCGTTATAGGCTCGATCACAGCCACACCGCGGGCTCTTCCTATTGGATGAATCACTGCGAGGCATGCGATGCCAAGTTGGGCGACTACTATCTTGAGCGCCCAGGGGAAGCGTTCTTCCCGATGGACGATGAAGGGTTCGACCAGCTGCACGCCATCTGCATTCAAGGTCCTATGGAGTTCGGTGAGCCTAGTTGTGGATACAACGGTGCTCTCGCACATTGGATTGCCAACTTGAGCACGGGGCAGTTTCATGATGTCAGCGCCAGTCACGCCATTCCTGGGGAGCGGCTATGAGCCCTGACATCACTTGGTGGCAGGTCATTGCGACCAGCGCAGTTGCAAGCGCTGTCGTGAACATCATCGCGAATGTGGCGCTTAAGCAATGGGACCACTGGCGAGAAGACAGTCGAGAAGGCGAGAAAAGACATGTGGTCTATCTGGACATCGCACTTCAGCTCGAAGAATTCTCATTTCGAGCAGAAAAAATCCTAGAGAGCATCAGCGAGGGAATTGCGAAATATCGGACCGAGCACGATGCGCGGTCGCTGGAAGCTCTGGAAGATATTCACTTCAAATTCGATGAGAGCATCGAATGGGACAGGGTGCCAGCGGAGATTGCGGTGCGCGCCAAAACCTTTCCGCGCACGTTTCAGCGTTCCCAAGGCTTCATCATTGCCGCTTGGAGATATTGGGCGGACTTGGACGATGCTTGGGAATACGATGCGGAGCGTGTCGCGTTCTACGGTCTAGGGGCGATAAGCTTTGCCGCAGAGATTCGCAGGAAAATCGGCGTGGCCGATGACCCGCAAGTGGCAGAACTGACAAAGGTCTTCGAGCGGCATATCGACTCACGGCGCACCATTTTCAAGACATCGCGCAGCGAAGATTGCGTCATACCCGAGCTGAGGGAAAAGTTCATAAAAGAGGGCTTGTCTGTGCTTCCGCCGGCGACGGACGGAGGAAATCCTTAGCGTCTTTAAGTGCTCCCTTCCAATGTGGCAAGCGAGCTAGTGGCGTACGGACATCGGACAACGGCACTGCAATACGACAACCGTGAGAAGCCAATGATTCAACGATTTCAAGGTAGCGAAGGTGAGCGGCGACTGATTGCTTCTCTAGTGGAGCACCGGCTTGTTGGCAACAATCTCGAACTCGCGAAAGAGCTTGTAGCAGCCGGAACGCTTGTAGAAGTTCCGGCAGGAGAACTTTTCATTGAGCAAGGCGACCAAACTACCGAGGTCTTCTTTATCGTCTCAGGAAAGGTCGAAGTCACCGTCAACAATAAAAGCGTGGCGATGCGAGCCTCGGGCGACATCGTAGGTGAGATGGCAGCGCTCGAGCCTTCTCAGCCCAGGGCTGCATCAGTGAGGGCCTCAGACACGTCCGTGATGTTAAAGATCTCAGAAGAATCATTTTCGGCTATTGCTGACAGGTTTTCGGACGTTTGGCGCAGGCTTGCGGCAACTCTGGCTCGGAGACTGGCGGAGCGAAATCACTTGGTTACCGCTCAAAGAGAGCGTGTTCGCGTCTTCATTATTTCTTCGGCTGAAGCTATTCCAGTGGTTGACTTGCTCATCAGGCAGTTTGAGCACGACCCGTTCCTTGCGGTGGCTTGGAAAAATGGCGTATTCCGAGCCTCAAATTACACGTTAGACGAGATGGATGACGAGCTGGAGCGCTCCGATTTTGCGATAGCTGTTGCTCATTCAGACGATGTTGTTATCACACGAAATGACGAATGGCCTACTGTGCGCGATAACGTGATTTTCGAGTTAGGGATGTTCATGGGCAGATTGGGACGTCGGAGGGCGTTCCTGATGGAGCCACGCGACGTTGACCTGAAGTTGCCAAGTGACCTCGCCGGTTTGACCACCATACCCTATCGTTACGAAAAGGGGAGGGATGCGGAGCATTTGATTGCGCCTGCGTGCGCAAGACTTCGCGACTTGATATTGGCGGCGGGACCCAAAGGGTAGGAGAGTGGCGTGGGACTGAAAGACGAGCTGACCAACTTTTGTCACGATGTGTTCTGCGGTAAATGGGAGATATCGGAAGGCACGGCGGTTCCTCATGGGGATAGCCGACTTACACTGAAGAATACCGCCATCACGATAGAGGGCACTGTCCTCTATGCAGACCTCGATGGCTCTACGGCGATGGTGGACGAGTATAAGAACTGGTTCGCCGCGGAGATCTATAAAACGTACCTCTATTGCTGTGCCAGAATCATTGCTGCACACGGTGGTGTAGTCACGGCCTACGATGGCGATCGCGTGATGGCTGTCTTCGTTGGAAAATTGAAAAATACGAATGCTGCGAAGGTGGCTTTACAGATAAAGTGGGCGGTCGACGAGATTATCATGCCGAAGTTGAGGCAGGTCCGACCAGATACTAAGTTCCAGCTGAGACACGTGACTGGAATTGATACATGCAAACTCTTCGTCGCCAAAACGGGCGCGCGTGGCACGAATGACTTGGTGTGGGTCGGTCGAGCAGCAAACTACGCGGCCAAACTGACTTCATTGCCCGCGAGCTATACGTACGTCACCAAGAGCGTTTACGACAGGCTCGCCGATGAGGCGAAACTCTCAAACGGAAAGTCGATGTGGGAAGCGGTGACGTGGAATACCTTCGACAACCAAACCATCTACCGTTCTAGCTATCGGTGGCGCATTAGCTAGCTGCGTAAACGTGATTGAGTCTTCCCTTGCACGGCGTTGCTCATCACAGCGTGGGGTACACCCTTTTCTGATGGTCATCGCCGGAGTCGTCGTCCCAGCACAAGCGCATCGGGTGTTTGCGCTTGGTGTTCAAACCAACGACTGCAATTAACTCGACCGAATGTTGCGGCTCCAACAGCTCCATGGGAAACTTCGCTTCAACGTCCGACTCCATGACACACTCGTTGCCCTCGGGAAATTCAAGGCGGACACGACGAGCAGTTGCCTTGCCCCTGTTCCAGACCTTCAGCCGATAGCTGTTGCTGCCTAGCTTGACGAAGCTGGCGCCCAGGTCGGCTTCCTTGGCCTTGGTCGCCTCTACGGACTCCCGCGCGAACACGACTTCGTTGAGCCGCTCCTGGCCTTCGATAAGCTTTCGCTGCCGATTGTTGAACCGGGATGTAGAAATCACGGCATACAACGACAGCAGAAACGCTAGTGCAGCGATGCAATCTCCGACAGTCACAGGTGCGATCTTCATTTGATACGGATGTTCTTGCTGCCGCTGAACGCCCTGCGGAGCGTGTCGCGTAGTTCTTGGGTCAAATCCTTCGCTGCGCCTTCGGCCACTTCCTTGGCATGCATCGACAGATTTTCCTGATTGGCACGGATGAGTTCGTCCTTGGTCAGCTCAAGCCCACACCGGGCACAACGCACCGATGCATCGGAGGCTGTCACATCTTCGGCGTGTTCGAATTCGGTGCCCCCGCACGTGGGGCACATGAGCGGAACGGAGCGGGAGTGCTTTTTGGCGTCAAAGGTCACGGGCACGGCTCATGAGGGCGGTGGGTAGAACTTACCACCGTCGGGGTGGCGTGTTGAGAGGATAAATCTCGGCCGTTTCAGGGCGGCGCCAGGGGCCTCGGGGGAGATGGGGAGTGCTGGCACTTGGCAGGCCGCCCGCGCTTTCGTGCCACTGGCTTGCCCGCCTTGCGTTGATTGGTCTCGTGCTCAACGGCGCTTAAGGCATGCCTTAGATAGGCATCGTATTGGCCTGTCTGGTATCTGGGCACCCCAAGAGCGGGGAACGGTAAGCTCTCGATGGCCTGCTGGCACTCCACCAGCGTCGCTCTTGCCACATACGTACGGGCTCGCACGCCTTCCCCGTCTGCGTGCCCGTTCAAGCTCGTCATGATGCTGTCCGGGATGGAGCAGCGGTCGGCCAGCGTGTTGATGGTGTGGCGAAAGCAATGCAGGGTTTTCGTCGGCACATCGATACCGGCTTCCTGCCGCCGATGTTTGGCGTTGAACCACTGCGTCATGGCGCGGCCTGGGCCATCGCCGGACCAGTTGAGCCCAGGGAACAAGTGCTGGGCCCCGAGCCGGTCCAAGTCCTCCAGGTATTCTTGGAAACCCAGGTTCAGCAGCATCGAATGGACGGGGATGAGCCGTTGCGCGTAAGGTGTTTTGAGGCGCTGATTCTTCCGATGCGGGGTCACTTCGAAGCACAGAATGGTGTGCTCAACCCCTTTCGTGTCGCGCACCCGCTCGACACGGACATCCTTCCGGAACAGCTGCGAAATCTCATTGACCCGCATGCCCGTCAGCATCGCTATGAGCGGCACCCAGAACTTATGCGGCTGGTCGCACGCGGCAATGCGCTTGGCCGAGAATAAGGCCTTCAGGTCCTCCTCCGTGAACGGCTCTTTTTTTCGCGGCATCAGCTCGCGATACCGAGACAGTTGGATGAACCGGAACGGGTTTTGGTCGAGCAGCCCGGCCTCGATGCACCACGCAAAAAAGGCATTGATGGCTTTGATGTGTTTGGCCTGCGTGCTGCGCTGAATCGTGGGCAACTCCAACTCCTCGGTGCGCTTCACGATAGCCGCAGGCGACATGTGCGCGAAGTCTGCATGGTTGTGCCGATAGGCGGGCCACTGGGCTAGGGTGTCGGCGAACATCTCAGCGTCGGCGGCGGTAACGGCCGTTGCCGGCTTGTCGCCGATGATTTGTTCGAGCAGTCCAAGAATGTACCGACGCTCACGCACCGAGGAGCGGTTCTTCAATCCGCCGCGGTCCATGTTGCTCAAATGCAGGGCGGTGAGGCGCGAAAGAGATGCATCGTCATCGATGGCGACTTCGGGCACGGCTGCCGCAGCGACCGGTGGAGCCGCTGGTTCCACCAAGGCGGCCCGCGGCGGTACCGAGTTCACAACAGGAGCGGGGGAGGGAGCAGCAGTTGCTGACGCAGCGCCAACTGTGGGCTGGGGAGGCACTACAGTCATCGGTGCGCGGGACTCTGCGAAGAGTCCCAGCCGCGCCATCAGGTCGACGACTAGTTCATGGCCGCGCTCGCAGTTCGGAGACAGGCGGACGCCCGAAGGGGTGGCTACGACATCGTAGAGGTGCTCCTGCACCGGCGATGTGCCGCCATACTCGCTAAACATGGAAACTCCGTGGCAATTCAGGGAGTGTCCTTCTAGGGCAGACCGCCCGGCTGTCAATGGCGCAAAAGCGGAAAGAATGATGCGTTTGGCATCCGAATTTGCGTAATCACCGTCGCGACCACCTGCATTCGATGAGCAACCGAGAAACTGTGACGTGCGTTGCTGCGATTGCTCGCCCAAGCCGTTGACATGCCTTGCTTAAGCGGTAGGTTGAGGCTTATCTCTTACGCGAGTCACGCCATGTGCCCGCCACGCCTCGATTTTTCTGCTTCGGTTTTTTTCCTTTAGCAGCCAAGGCGAAATAGCAGAGTCCATGGTGGTTCCCTGTCGTTGGTGGGACGCCGGTCGTGACGGCTCGCTTCGGCCGACGTCACGTCAGCATAACGAAAGGAGAGTTAACGAATCTAGGGATATTCCTGAACGGTAGCTAGCGTTCGGACCGCATCCAGCTCGCGGGTCCGCTATGCCACGCCTTCCACCAAAACCTGCCCGCCGTCGCGTGCCGAAATCGCCCACCCGCCCTGAATACGAGGGGGTCCGCGCGGCGCTTGTGGCCCTTCGCGTCGAGGCCGGCTTAACGCAGGTCGAGCTAGCCGAGCGGCTAAAGCGGTCCCAAGGGCATGTGTCAGAGGTGGAGCGGGGCATCAAACGAGTCGATCCGCTTCAGGTCTGGGACTGGTGCCATGCGTGCGGCAGCGACCTCGAGGCTTGGGGAAGACTGACTGAGGCGTGCATTCGAGCGACCCGCGAGTAGGATGACAAAGGCCGGTGCCGCCTCGGGACGGCAACAGGCATTGGCTGAGAGATTGGAAATGGTTGACGTTGACGCGTTGGGAAAGAAGGGCGAGAGTCGTTTTCGGGAGTTGTGCGCAGATGTCGGGCTCACATTCAACGCGTCTCTAGATTGGGATAAAGCCGGCTGGGATTTCACTCTCGACTTCGGCATGCCAGACGCTAAGGGGATATCGCTCGACCATCGTGGCAGCCCAATCACCTGCCGGGTGCAACAAAAGACGGTTCTTGAATCCACGCCGTCGGTGACGCTTTCGCTGAAAATGGCCGAGCGGCTTGCCAAGGATCTGACGCCCTCGTTCATTTCCGTGTTCAAGGTTTCGGACGACCTGCAATTCGCCGAGGCTTATCTGATACACATCGCTGGCGGGCGTTTGGCGTCGATACTGAAGCGACTGCGAGAACTAGGCAAAGGCGCGACTGATGCCGACCTCAGGGACAAGACCATTTCTTTTGTCCCCAAGCAGGAGGAACGGCTGAGCCTCACGGGAGCTGCACTCATCGAGCGCCTGCGCTTGCATATTGGGCCGGACATTCATCGCTACACTCGCGAAAAGCAGCGCCAGCTCAAGACCATGGGCTACGAGAGCGATGCACTCACCGGCACTTTTCACGTGAGTGGCGAACACTGGCATGACCTCTCGGATATGTATCTAGGGCTCCATCGTGAGGTAGAAGTCCGCAACATCAACATCATCGAGCGCAGGTTTGGCATTCCGCTGACAACTGTAGTGATGGATGTTGCGACACTATCCTTCGACCCGCGCCCGGGCCGTCCCTGCTCAATCGCCTTCGCCGACCACAGCGCTCAGGAACGCATCGTGTTCAGCGGCACCGCGTTCACGACACCCCCTGGGCTGCCAATGCGCTCCCGCATCCAGTTCCAGTGGTTTTCTGTCATCGGAAACTGGGAGGGTAGCCGGACATTGCAATTTACGTTTGATATTGGAGACACGCCGGGTACGCCAGACGAATGGTGCGATTATTGGCGCGCAATCCGAATGATAAACGAGCAACGGGGGACCGTGCAGTTCATCGTTGAAGATGGTGCTACGACGCCTGAATTGCCAATGGTGCCGCGAGATGACAAGACGGTGTTGCCAGACGCGGCTGACCTTCTGGACATCTTTGAGACCCTCAAACAGGTATCGAGGCGTGGAGGTCTACCGCCAGGTGCCCGAGTCAAGTTTTCGGATGTTGCCGTTGCAGAAGGGGAACTGAGTCTGATGCAGGCTCTGCTTGCCGGCACACTGGAGGGCATGCGTAGCCGCATTGACGGGAAACCGGAGCCCCCTCGCACCGAGCCTCGAACGATGTTGTTCGCCAATTCGGTTCTCGTAGGGAAGTATGTGGTGGCGTATTACGCCACCGCGCAGTCGGTGTTCGTGCCGGACGAGACTGGGTTCACCGCAGAGCTAACTGCAATCCGCCTAGGCAGGTTCGCGACGGTCAATTCGAAAGAGGCTTTCGAACGATTCATCGAGGCGGCGTATGAGCGAGAGGGGACAGACGACGCCATGGCGGGCGGGCATTTTCGTGTAGGTATGGCCATGGCGGAGAAGCTTCGCCGTTAGCGCATCCGTCGGCTGCCTGGGCGAACGTAGCTTGCGTGGCTGACACCTGATACGTTTTGCCTTGGACACTTCCCCTGGGCACTCAACCGCGGGCGGTCGCCACCGAAAGGGCCTTGATTCGCGGGGTGACGGAGAGAAACGTACGGTCTCCCACTCTCTCCGCCAAGCCCAACCGCACCCCTGGAGCGCGGTCTGCGCTTTGAACGCCTTTTCTAGGGCCCGTGTCCAACGTGGGTCATCACAGGACCTCGCGTTTGCACCTGCTCCTGCGTGGCCTGCTGGCTCTGCGCCTGTTGCTGCTGTTGTGTTTGCTGGAACTGCTGCATGGCTTCCGGCCACTTCGATGCGCTCTGGTCCATCGGCGTCATCGCTTCGGCTGTCGGCACGCTGGTGCGTAGGTCGAACAAGCGGTCGTTCCGGCCGGGTGGCGTTTGCACCGCCCATAGGCGCTCCCCATCTGTCGACAAGGCCATCAGGGTGACGTAATGCATTCCATCGGCGCGCGCCTGCACGGTCAACGCGGAGGATATTTGGTCGGTGTGCTGGTCCGGCTCGCGGCCGAGGCTTCGGTCGAGGTCCGCGACTTGCGAGCGTACCTGGCTGAAGAACACATGGTCGGGATGGGCGGGGTCGTCCAAGCGGGTGAGCCCCACCGGAACCGACTGGTATTGGTTCGGACCGTCCGCCGTGTGGTCAAACCGATGTGGCGTGGCCGGCTGCGTGCTGCTGTCCATATACGGGACCGCTTGCTTGGATGGCGCGAGGTTGAGCCCAGCCTGTTCCATCATGGCCTCATTGAGTCCGGCGTGCGCCATGTTGAGCTGGATGTGCGGTAGTGGTCCGCGGTGCGGCACGGCGTGCTCTTCCGACCCGATGACTGCCACGGCCCACCCCGCGTAGTAGTTGGGATAATCCTCGACGCCGCTGTGGCCCAGATGCATGGCCTGACGGGTGTCGCCAGGCGCCGGATGGACCGGTCGGTCGAAATAGTTATGTCCCATCGCGGCTACATTCGCTGGTGTCCTGGGCATGGAGAGGTCGGCGTTGAGCTGTACATTGGCGTGCGGCACATAGCCGCCTTGTCGCCGCTCGATGAAGTCGTCCGCGCGTGAAGGCGCCACCTTATGGATGTCCGCCAGCGTTACTGTGCCCTGGTCATGCTCGACCCGGCTGCGCAGCGCGTTCCACCCGGCAATCTGGGCGCTGGCCTCATCTTCACGGCCGCCCTGGATGTACCGTCCAACCAAGCCCGTGTAGTCATGCACCGGCGTCGGCGTGGCCGCGAGGGCTCGGACATCGTTGACGAATGCGGCGCGCCCTTGGGCGGCTGTTTGAGCATTGAACCCATGCTGGACTTCGTGCCCGATGACGAAGGTCAAATCGTGCGGGTTATACCGACCAACATTGTTGGGTCCGGCGGTCATCAGCGACTCGCTGACCAGATTCATCGCGTGGCCGGGTGCATTGAAACTGCCGCCGACGCCGGCACCCGGGGCGGTGAAGGCGAACGACTCAAGGATGCGGTGCGACGGTTGCAATGGGTCGGCAGTCGCGGCCGCCCGCTTGATTTCTTCGGCCAAGGCTGGCGAGCCGTTGAGCGTGCCCTGCAAGTTATTGAGCATGTCCGGGGTCACCGGGTGCATGGCACCGACGGCGTCCGGATAAGATTTGCCGGCAAAATCCACGACCATGGCTTGCACGCGCAACATCGAATGCACTTCCTTGCTCGCGCCCGAAGCTGGGAAGGCCGAGGCCGGCAGCGTTATCGTCCCGGTAGTGCGATCGTAGTCGCCTACAGGGTGGTCGGGAGTGCCATCAGGCGCCTGCACAAAGCCGCGAAGCGCGCCGCTTGTGGCTTGCCCCTCCAGACGCTGGGTCAAGTTGGGGTCTGACGACAGCGCCGCACGCAGCGCCGCCACCTGCGCCGAAGTAACTCCCGGCTGCTGGGCAAATTGATTGACCGCCGCGTCGAGGGTGGGGTGGGCCGTGGCCATGGCGAATCCTTCGCGGTCAGTGACCGTCCGCGGTTTGCAGGGAGAGCACGCAGGCGGTGCCGTCGATGTCCGTGCCATCGCGCGGGGTCAAGGTCAGAACGATGTCGTTCTTGGCAAACTCAATCGCCAGAATGCTGCCGATTTCAGAGGGCACCGGCCGCTCAGTCCAGCCGTGTGCGGTCAGCGTGGCACGCAGCCGGTCCAGAGACAATGCGCACACCGGTGCGGCATCGGCCGTCCGGTCCGGATGATCAAACCAGAAGCTAAATCCATTCTTCATCGACGGCTTCGCGTCGGATTGCTGCACCCAATAGGTCCAGCCATGGCCCAGGTCCGGGCTTTGATAGACCGTCCAGCCCGCACCATTAGCGGCGTCTGGTCCGAGGGTCACGCCGAACGCCTTCCCTAACTGCGCTGGCACGAGCATGTCGGTGCTGCTCAGGGTCGATAGGAAGACAAGCAGGTGGTCCACGGCTGCACGCGCACCGGGCAGCACGTGGGCTTCGAGGGATGAAACCATGGGGCGGTCCTTGACGGGGGAAGGCGGCGCTGACGTGGTCGCGGCATAGGGTCGCATTGCCGGCTGCGCCGGCGTGGCGCAAGCCACTAGGAAAGCGGCGCAAAAACTGGCTAGCACAGCAGGGGGGCGCATCATCGGGTAGTCATCCGTGGCTCCTTGAGGCAAGCCGCACGGTCACGGCCGAGGCTCATCTTAGCGAAGTGGTCGCGTGAAATGAACTTGCGCTCTTGGCTATGCGTAGTAAGCCAGATAGTACAGCGAACCCTTTACGAGGCGTCAGGCGCGCATCATAGGGCCTGCATCCATGGCTCCTTGGGATAACCGCGAGTTGGCGGCGGTGTTGGGCACGATAACGGGGCGAGACGTCGTTGCATGAGGACCGATACACGACTTCGGTGGAGCAGCGACCGAAAGCCCGCCGCTTCATCCAGCCATCGCTTGACGAAGAAACTAAAGGGTAGGTCAGCGCCTTTCGCTCGGGACGGAGCGCAGCGCCCTTGCCAGAGCTTTTCCCAAGTAAAGGCGGTCGGTGCGGCAAACGTCGAACCCGGTGATCGTCAATGGTGCAATCCCGCGGTAAGTCACCGATAGGTCCTGCTTGCACGCATCCGCGCTGTCGAACCGAACTGCGCTCTCGCCGCCTTTGCCGCCGATCAAAGGCCCACCAAGGTCGAGAGCATGCCAATGGCGTGTGCTCGCCGGAGCGGTCTCGATGGAGGTAACCGTCCGATCCGAGTCGTTGATGAAAGTGACAAAGTGCGGCGCCGCCTGTGCCGACGCGGCAAGCGCCACGCCCAAGAACAGGAAGGCCGGTTGCCTCCATGAGTGCGTTAAGTGGCGGCATGTGCGGTGGTGCTTGCCTATCGGTCATCTCCCTATGTGGCGCCACGCTTTGGCGTGACGATGTCTTCCGACCAGTGAGCCCGGTTGAACAGGCAGTTGTCGGCGGCAGACCTACAACCTATCGGTTGTTGGTGGCGTTTTTTCGGGCGGCAAACTGACATCGCGGCGAAGCTGCATGTCAGCCGTCGTGCGCTCATGGGCTGCTGATGCCCTCGCGCGGGCAAATGCGCGCCACGATCAGGGTTGAAGCTGGGAAGTCTCTTGGTGATTTCTGCGGCCACCGCATGGGCTTGCGCCGCAGTCAGGTCGCCGCCCGACATCGAGTTCATGCCGTCGTGCTCGAGCCTGGCCATCAATTTACACGCCGGTCAAAAGCAGACGGCGCACAGATTCCCTACTGGGTGATGCTGCGGGAATACTCGTCAAAGAGTCGGGCCGCTGTCAGGTCGTTACGGAGTTCGACCGGCACTAAGTCATCCATGAGGATCTCGCGGATGCGGTCGGTGATGACGTCGCAGTCGCTACGTGAGAATCCAAGCGCCGTGGCATAGACGCGCTCGGCGGCGTGCAGACCCTGCAACTCGAGGAGCTGCATGTTTTGCTCGAGAAACCCAAATCCCAAGAAGACCACGGTGCGTGCCTCGCCGAGACGTTCGATCATCGCCGAATGGTGGGCGTTGTCGATTTGCTCGGAAAACGTCTGGATGCGCTTCGATAGTTCAAGGAGGGTTCTTACGTCAACCTTCTCGCCGTAAGGCGCTTCAGGTCCGTCGCCGGATTGCCACGGCAGTCGACCAACGGAGCCGTAGGCATGGTGGACTACGTGGGTACCAACAAGCTCTGCTGCACGCTCCTCGGTCATGCCGTAATAAGTTTGGAGTGCCCGCCAGAGAAATTCCTCGAGGCTACGGTCATAGTTGAAGGTGATAAAGCTGACATTTTGAAAGAGATCGTCCGTGTCCTCGCGTTTCACGCCCTCAGCAAGGTATCGAATAAGTCGGGTCAGCCACGAGCCTTGAAGGGTGGTGTCCGAGAAATCGATGGACGAGCGACCCCGGTCCGTGGTGAGTCTGGTGTTGCCCTCTGCCTCAAGGATGGCGCGGACGATGGCAAGCTTGCCGACGGCCTGCGCATGCTCGTCGGTCGAGTGCGCCTCGAGGTAGTTGTCGATGGAAATCGCCACGGGCAGGGCACTCTTCATCGCGCGACCAGCACTATAGGCGAGGTTGCCGTCGCGCCCAGCGGCTTTGTAGCTGACGTGGAGCGCCTCCTGGATGAGGTGGTCACCCCGGGTCAGTCCAGAGTTGAACTCGAAGTAGAAATCGCTGAGGTCGCCGATGCGGTCTTTCAGACCTGACCCCAGCGGAAATCCCAGCTCGTAGCTGGCCCCGGCACCTACGACAAACACAGTTCGCGACTTGAACATGGAGTCCCTTTCTTTGATTCGCCTATCGTACCGGCAGTACAGCACTAGCGTGCGCAAGCGCGTGACAAGTAGGTACCAAAATATAATCTGCCGAATTTTCCGACAAGCGCATGGTTGCACAGCTACCGCGGCGTCAAAATGCCGCGCGGGTACGGCTGGCATATCGATTCGAAGAAACCGACGGACAACAGCGGTCGGTGCAATGTGTGACGACCCTGCACCGGTCCGGGCGAACTCGCGCTCCGTTGGCTGTGTAGGCCTTCCACGCATCGAAGTGTAGGGGAATGCCTACAAGGGTGGCCCATGGGGTTCAAGATTCTTATGAGCGTCAGGCGATTGTGATCGCGGTATACATAAATCGCAAGAAGCTACGATACATGAGGATATTGCGTCCCTAGTTTTTGTCGCTTAGCTTGCTGTCGCAAGTCAGGGGCAGGGTGCGTTCGTGCGCATCGCGCGCAACGAAAGGGCAGGACGCCCTCTGGCGCCAGGGTACGCGGCCAGCAGGCCGCAAATGCTGTTTGGACCGCTCACAACAAGGTTTTCGCTGATGACTTCCCGCTCTGGATGGTGGTGGTGTCTGGCCGTCGTGTGTCTCGTCGTTGCACCGGGCATCTTAGCCCAGACCGCAACGACCAATCCGGAGGACGAGTACAAAAAGCTCGTGAAGGTCGATACGGAAATAAAACCACTCGGCGAGAACCCCTTCGGCGAGTCAGTCAATGTGTTCGATGGCAGCCTGTCGTTCCATGTCGTCGACATTTCCATTCCGGGTACCGGGCCGACCATCGAGATTGGCCGGACATTCCATGCTGATGGCGACAACGCGGTGCGCTGGTCGGATTCCGAGTTCGGCGACTGGGATATGGATTACCCGCGCCTGACGACGCTGACGTCGAACCAGGGGACGATCATCCAGGGGCCGAGCCAGATTGGCTGGCAGGTCAATTCGGTAGCACGTACGGATCGATGCACGAACTTCGGTGATCCGCCCGACCAGCGCGTTGGTCGCGCCGGTTCCGACCCGTTGACGCCGGATGTCTGGTGGAACCAGGGCTATTCACTGCAGATTCCGGGTAGCGCAGACCAGAACATGCTGCTTCGTGTTGCCACGTCGCCGGCCGCACCCACGGTTGATGGGCTTACCTACAAAGCGGTCTCCAAGGACCGCTGGCACCTCGGCTGCCTGGCAACGACCGCAAACGCATCGGATGGCGATGTGTACTCGGGTGAAGCCTTCGAGGCGGTTGGCCCTGGTGGTCAGAAGTACATCCTCAACGAGCTGTTCTACCGGCCGGCGCGCTCGTTTGGCATCATTCGGAACCTCGGCGTCATGGCCGCGACGCGGGTGGAAGACCGGTTCGGCAACTCGTTGACCTACAACTGGACCAATCGCCAGCTGACGAGCATCGTGGCCAGCGATGGGCGTACGGTGACGTTCGAGTACGCCGGCGACGGCAAGCACATCTCGAAAATCAACGTGGTGACCCAAAGCGATGGCACGCGGAGCTGGACGTACGTGTACACGGCCGTTTCCGGCGGCTCGCTTCTTTCCAGCGTCACGCTGCCCGACGGAAGCGCCTGGACCTACGACCTCTCTGGACTGACCTTTGACGTGAAGTCACCCGCGCCGTCGGGCAATTGCGAGGATGTTGTCGCCCAACCGGATTCGACCCAGGTGGGCATCATTACAGGCCCGAGCGGTATCCAGGGAAGGTTCGAGGCGCACCCTGTCTTGCACGCGCGGTCGAACGTCGTTGAGGTTTGCGCACACAGCACCGCCGGTCTCCAGGCAGCGGAGGCCAGGCCGAGATACACCAACAACCTGGCCCTGACGTCGAAGACCATTACCGGCACTGGCCTCGGTACGCAGGCGTGGTCGTACCAGTATCCCCTCGCCACGGCGAGCTGGCGCGCGGCCTGCCAGGCTTTTGGTTGCGACACGACGAGCCAGTCGCTTGTGGTCGACCCCTCCGGTAACACAACGCGCTACACATTCTCCAACAGTGCCGATGCCACCGAGGGCAAGCCGATTCGCACCGAGTATTTCAAGGGTGCTGCCACCGGCACGCCCGTACGGACGGAGAGCTATCAGTACGCGCCGTCCACGTCCGGTCCATGGCCTGCGCGGTACGGCGGTGGCTTCAATTACTTTGCAAACACGGAACGCCAGGAGCAGGAAGCGCCGGAGTCGCAAAAAGCCGTTCTCCAGGATGGCGACACCTATACCTGGCAAGCGCTCCAGTTTGATGCCTTTGCCCGCCCGTCGCTCACACGACGTTTCAGCAGCATCGATCCGTCGTTCAGTACCGACGAAGGCCACACCTTCCTCGACAATACGGACCGGAGCATCATCGGGCTCCCGCTCCAGCAGACCCATCTGGTGAATGGGGTCTACGAGGTCGTTAGCCAGAACAACTACAACGACAACCTGATCCTGTCGTCTCGTGATCACTTCGGCCAGCGCGCGATGGACTACACGTTCAACGCGCAGGGCCAGTTGGAGACCTTCAAGGATCCGCGCGGCAACGTGACAACGCTCACGGGCTATAGGCTGGGCATTCCGCATCTCATCATCTTTCCTGATTACCCTGCCCAGTTTCCCAATGGCACGCAGGAGACCATCAACGTCAACGGGTTCGGTGAGGTCTCATCGGTTACCGACCAGGCGGGGGCGACGACGTCCTACGGCTATGACGCCATTGGTCGGATTGCCCGGATTGACTACCCTGCCGGCGATTCTGTTGCGTGGGCGCCAAAGATTTACAGCTATGTCTACAGCCAGGATGCTCTTGGCGTTGGCGGCAACCACTGGGTGCGCACCATCACGCAGGGCACCCGCACGGATCGCACGGACTTCGACGCCATGCTCCGTCCGGTTCTTGAAGGCAAGTCGGAGACCGGGACCGGGGCGCTGTACGTTTCGACTGGCGCAGGGTACGACTGGAAAGGGCAGAAGACGTTTGTTTCGTACCCGGTCGACGGCCAGGTTTCCCTAGGGAGCCTGACCACCGGTGTGACCACCGACTACGACCCCATTGGGCGTGTCGTTAAGACCACTCAGGCGTCGGAGCTGACCAGCGCATACCCGGGCGGCCTGCAGACCTTTACGGACTACCTGACGGGCGGCACGCGTCTGGTGACGGACCCCAATGGCAACAAAGTTGCGACGGCGTTCCAGGGATTCGACGAGCCCGATTCGGATCACCCGGTCCGAGTGGACGCGATCGACGCTCAGGGCGTTCTCCTGTCGACCCAGACCATCACGCGCGACACGTATGGCGATGTGCATGCGATAACCCAGGGCGGGAAAACACGCCTGACCATGTACGACGCCCAACACCGCGTCTGCCGTACCGACGAGCCGGAGACCGGCAGCGAGATGACGGCCTACGACGCGGTGGGCAACGTCATCTGGACGGCGTCAGGCCAGGCGTCCGATGCAGTCGATCGCTGTGACCTCGACTTGGTCGCGGATGCATCCAAGGTCAATCGCACGTACGACACCATGAATCGCCTGGTGGCCGAGACCTACCCCACTGGTCGTCTTTCGCTGACATTTGGTTATGACCTGCTGGGCAAGCCGGCGCAGGCGGTCTCCAATACGGGCGCAGGCAACACCAACAACCAGGGCGAAGTCGTCTGGACATTCGGCCGCAACAAGCTCGGACTGTTGACCACCGAAATGCTCCAGGTGGACCACCTGAGCTGGTCGCTTGGTTACGGCTATGACGCCAATGGCATCCAGAGCTCCGTGCAGTATCCGGACGGAGAATTGGTGGGACTGGCGCCAAACGCCCTCGGCCAGCCGACATCGGCCGGCCGTTTCCTGAGCGGCGCGACGTACTGGCCCGACGGGCAGGTCAAGGGCTACACCCTGGGCAATGGCGCCGTCTACACGGCCGAACCCAACACCCGCCAGTTGCTGATGAATTTCAAGTACGGCGCCACGTCGTCTGTCCTCGGTGAGCATCTCGACTATGACGCGGCCGGCAATATCGTCCAGATTGCCGATCAGACCGATGGCGCCGGTGGCCAGCGGACACGGTCCTTCCAGTATGACGGCATGAATCGTCTGGTCCGTTCCGATGCCAATCTGTGGGGCACCGAGACCTACTCGTACGACGCCCTGAACAACATCCAGAGCTTGGGAGATGGTGCAGGCGCGACCGCAACGTATGTGTACGACACACACAACCGGCTGGCTTCCATCACGGGTTCGGCCGGTCACACGTTTGAATACGACGCGCAGGGCAATGTGACGAAGCGGGACGGCCAGGCCATGGTGTTTGATCTCGCAAACCGCCTGCTGTCGCTGACTGGCAAGGCGGATTACATGTACGACGCCGCCGGAAGGCGGGTGAAGAATCTTACGTCCGCAGGCGCCACCTATTACGCCTACAGCAGCGATGGCACGCTGATGTGGGAGTATGACCCGGCAAGTGGGGAGGGCACGGATTACGTCCACCTGGGCGAGACCCTCGTCGCCAGTAGGAAAAACGTGCTGGCACCAAACGACACGCCGACCGTCACTGCGCCGGCGTCCGCCCAGGCCAATGTGGCGTACACGGTTTCATGGACGGTCGTGAACACCGCGACGAGCTATGACCTCCAGGAGCAGCCAGACGGAAGCGTCTGGTCGACGATTGCCACTGGTTCGCCCAGGACCCAGTCGGTGACCCACGCCGCCGCCGGGACTTTCCATTATCAGGCACGTGGCTGCAATGCGACCGGGTGTGGGCCGTGGAGTGCGATTGCCACCACCACGGTTGCGCCACCACCCTCCGCACCTGCTGCGCCTGCGACGGCCACGGCAGTCCTGGCAGGCAACCAGCAGTCCATCACGGTCACCTGGTCAGCCTCGGCCACGGCGACGTCCTACAATCTGCAGGAGAAGGTCGGCACCGGCGCCTGGACGACCGTATACATGGGAGCTGCCACGACGTTTGCCGTGTCGTCCAGCGCGGATGGCGCTTATGCCTTCCAGGTCGACGCCTGCAACCAGTACGGATGCAGCGCGTGGACTACCAGCAGCGCGGTGAGCCTCCAGCATACGCCGGGCGCACCCGGTTCCATCAGCGTACAGAGCCCGAGCAGCGGCTCGATAGCCGTCAGCTGGCCTACCGTCACCTACGCGCAGACCTATGCGTTGGGGCGAAGCACCGATGGAACCAATTTCACGGACATCTATTACGGGGCTGCAACGTCGACCACGCTGACGGAGGGTGCGACAGGCATGTACTGGTTTCGCGTTCGTGCCTGCAACAGCACCAATGGCACATTCTGCGGCGCCAACAGCCCATCGGCGGCGTCAGCTGTGACTGTCCCGCCGTCCCAGCCTCCGGGTATCTCCGTGCCGGCATCGAGCAACGACGGCTGCTACACCGTCAACTGGAGTGGCGTGGCGGGGGCGACGTCCTATGTCATGCAGGAACAGGTCAACGGTGGCGGGTTCACAACCATCGGCAACAATGACTCCGGGGCCCTGAGCATCTGCGGCAAAGGCACGGGAACGTACGGTTACCGTGTGCAGGGCTGTAACGCTGGCGGCTGCGGCCCGTTCAGCGGGACGGCCACGGTGACGGTCTCTTTGATCCCTGCGATTCCGGATGGCATTCACATGGACGAAACTATTGTCGGGCGTTCTCAGCAATACACGCTGTCTTGGTATGCGACGACCAATGCCACGCGGTACGAGATTCTCAATGTTCAGCTCAACAAGACCGTCTACAGCGGAACAGGACTCTCGTATCGCGTAGAGGCTGGCATCTCTCCATACGAGCTCAAGTACAGCTATCGCGTACGCGCGTGCAACGACTTGGGTTGTTCGGCATGGTCTGGCATTGAAGGCTGACAGGGGGATCATGGTGAAGTCATACACGAACGGCCATTCACGCTTCGATGGTGCACTACGGATGAAGGTGATAGGCGACGGAGCTTCGAGACAGAGCCGTATTGGATTTTGGTGGTTGGCACTGCTGGCGCTTGTCATTTTAGGGCAGCGTGTATGCCACGCCGAGACGATCACGTATTACTACACCAACCCCCAAGGCACGCCCTTGGCGACAGCCGATGCGGCGGGAAACATCCTGTCAACGACCGATTACAGGCCGTATGGCGTGCAGGTGCTAGGGACGCCGGAGGCGGGGCCGGGGTACACGGGCCACGTGAATGACCCGGGTTCGGGGTTGGTTTACATGCAGGCCAGATACTACGACCCCGTTGCGGGCCAGTTCATAAGTGCTGACCCTCTAGGATCATCGGGCGGGAGCCTCTTCGGTTTCTCAAGATATGGGTATGCCTCTGGAAATCCCATATCACGGCTGGACCCAACGGGGATGGCAGACGATTGTGGCCCGGGTTGCAGGCAGCTCCGAAAATTGTCTGATGCGATGGGCTTCAGTGCCATTAGTGCACCAGTTGGTGGTGGGGCGGGGCCTCTGGGTCAGGCCACTGCGGGTCTTAATGCGCTAAACAGTGATCTCGAGAATGCAGGGGCATCCGAGGTTAGAAGTGCCTCCAACTTCGTCGATTCTGTTCCGGGTGTGGCCGCAACGGCTTGCGCGACTGGTGCGGCCTGCTCTGCAGGTGAATTGACGTTCGCGGCTGCAGATATTGTTCTTGCTGAAGTTGACCTTCCAGAAATCGTCGCCATCAACAAAATGTTCTCAAATGGCATCCTCCGGGAGGGGAAGAATTTGTCCACAATGCTGTTTAATATGTCGTATCGCGAAGGTGCGAATGCGAAGCTGGCAACTGTGATTCGAGATATCGCGGGCAAGGGTGGGCACATGTTTGAAAATGGCAATAAGCGGACTGCGTACGAGCTAGTGAAGAGAATGCTTGGCGACAATCCGAGGCCGGCAAACCTTCGGGCCGTCATAGGCGCAGCTGCGGATGGCCGGCTTCCTACAACAGAAGCTATTCAAAAAGCACTCGAAAAGGGAGACAAGTAACTTGGATTCGCATGCTGATTCAAAAACACAGTCGATCGATTGGTTAGAAGCGGCCAAGCATATCCTCGCTGCCAGTGCAATCGTAAGGCGGGAAAAAGTGCTCGTGCTTATCAAGTTCGATGGTGAGCGTGAGAATGGCAACATCTACACGGTAGATATTGACGGCAACGGAAACGACCTGTTGGATTATCGCCAGGAGACGAGCGACTTGTACGGCGCCGTCTCAAATGCGTTCCCTTTCGTTGCGGCAACGAACGAAGGAGAGGCTAAGGCGTTAGGCGAAGTACTGCGGAAATGGGATAGATGGGCGAGGGACGGATATGTACTGGGGTTGCAGATTTTCTGGACGGGCGACTCGGTATTCTATTCTGTTTACATTTTGGGTGAGCATGGTGCATTTGAACGCATAGGCGTCAGAGGTAGCGCTTTGCTGGACGTGATGATCGAAAGCGCACGGCAGTTCGAAGGGCGAATTGAGGGATAGTTGGACGGGTCGTCAGTGTCGGGGTCTCCATCATCTCCGACGTCCCCCCGCTTGCAACCCATATCGAGTTGGCGCGCGGCCGACGAAAACGAGCCGGCTTCCATCACCGTGGCGAATATCCGTAGTACGGCGAGGCGGCCCATATCGTCCAACAACGCACGTTACAACTTTGCTATCTCGCGGGTCCGGCGTTCATTAGCTTTGATCATCATTCTTTCTTCGGTAGATTTCACAATGAAAGTCTTTCCCGCCGCAATGTTTCGTGCCAGCGCGATGGCATTGGCCGTGACCGCCTTCGGTACCGCCGTGGGTGCCGATGCACCGGTCGCACCCGGCTTCTACAAGTTCAAGCTTGGCGCGGTGACGGTCGTCGCGCTGTCAGACGGCAGCTTCCAGCTCCCCGCGTCGGGTTTGATGGTGGAAGCGCGCAAAGGGGAGGTCAAAGCCGCCCTCGCCAAGGCTCATGTCGGTGACAAAGTGCCCACTTCGGTGAATGCGTTCCTGATCGATACAGGCCGGAAACGCATCCTGATCGATGCGGGTTCAGGCGCGCTGCTGGGCCCTACGTTGGGCCAGGTCACACACAATCTCCAGGCCGCTGGCTATGAACCCGATCAGATCGACGAAGTATTGATCACCCATTTGCATGCGGACCATGTGGGTGGCCTGATCGACCACGGGACCTTGGCCTACCCCAATGCGACGGTCCGCGTGGACGAGAAAGAGCTGAGCTTCTGGAAAGACCCTTCCAACATCACGAAAGTGGACCCTTCCGTGCAGGCGACCTTTGACGCTGTGGCTACCGCGCTGAAGCCCTATGGCGAGGCAGGCCATATCGAGACATTTCAGGCCGGCGATCTGGTTGAGCCGGACATCACTGCAGTGGCTGAGCCTGGTCACACGGCCGGTCACACGGGTTTCCGCGTCGAGAGCGACGGCAAGGTCCTGCTCGTGTGGGGTGATCTGGTC
Organism: Luteibacter jiangsuensis; assembly: GCF_030812295.1. Lineage (GTDB taxonomy): Bacteria > Pseudomonadota > Gammaproteobacteria > Xanthomonadales > Rhodanobacteraceae > Luteibacter > Luteibacter jiangsuensis_A. The sequence goes on along the minus strand of NZ_JAUSSK010000001.1, from coordinate 667,300 downwards.
CACTTGGCGCTCGTCCAGTTTCCCGACCCGAAGGTGACCATCAAGTTCGACAGCACGCCGGCGGCCGCCGTGGTCTCCCGGGAGAAAGCATTTTCCGCCGCCAGCAAGGGCGGCTACTACGTTGCCGGCGCGCACATCGATTTCCCCGGCATCGGCAAGGTGAGCAAGTCTGGAGCCGGTTTCACCTGGACGCCGGTTGGCCCGTAAATCGACAAGCGCAACATGGCCCGCGATTGCTCGCGCTGCTCGATCACCTGGGCATCGACACCCTGATCTAGCGCAGGAATCCGCGGGCGAGGGCGATGGAAAGCGCGTGCGCCCGGTTGCTGGCATGCAGCTTGGCCATCGCGTTGGACACGTATTCCTTCACCGTATCGGCGGACAGGCCGAGACGCTTGGCAATTTGCTTGTTCTCCAGGCCGGCGGCTACGCCACGAAGCACCTCGAGCTCGCGTTCGGTGAGCGCCTCGTCGTCGCGGTGTTCGGACAACCGCTGCGCCACCTCGGCGGAAATCCGGTACTCCCCCGCGTGGACACCCAGCACGGTCGACGCGAGGTCGCCGGTCAGCGAGGCCTTGAGGAGGTATCCCTGCGCACCGGCTGCGAGCGCACGGCGGGCGGTTCCGTCTCCCGGGTGGGTCGTCAGGACGATGATGCGGGCTGCAGGGTCAATGGTGCGAAGGGCTGCAATGACACGGTCGCCGTCCATGTCCGGTCGCATCGGGTCGACGAGCACGATGTCCGGACGTAGCGCTCGGAAAACCTCGATGGCTTCCGTCCCCGACCCTGCCTCACCGACGACGGTCACGGCCGGATTGGCGGCGAGCATGGCGACGACGCCAGCACGGAAGAGCGGATCGTCGTCGGCCACGAGGATGCGGAGCGATGACGCGGTCATGAGGATCTCAGTGGACGTCGGAGGGTGAGAATACTCCAGCGCGAGTGCGAAACAGCATCGGTGGTCATGTCTCCGGCTGGCATGATTCTCCTTGAGCGCTGCCAGCCCGTGCCCGAGGGCAGTCAGGGGCTGCTCGGGGGGGTTACCCCCCAAACCGGGGGTCACAGTGGCCGCCTGTGCCGATAGCATCGACTCATCTTCAACGCGAAGATGGCAGGGCACCATGCAACTCGAACCATCCGGACCATTGCTGCGCGCCGGCGCGGACCGCACAGTTGCATGTACGGTAAGGCAGCTCCTGAACAAGGCGCTTCGTGAACTCGACGACTTGGCCCGTGCGGACAAGGCGGCTTGCGTGGACTTCATCACGCTGGCTTTGCGCATCCACCAGACGTCCGTGGGGCCAGGCGAACCCCCTCGACCCCCGAGTGGTCTGGCAGATTGGCAGGTATGCATTGTCAACGAGAGGGCGCTTGCCCAGCTGGATGCGCCACTGGCCATCCACGACCTGGCTGCGGCCTGCAACCTCTCGCGCGGCTATTTCACGCGCGCGTTCAAGGCGACCTTCGGTGTGAGTCCGCATCGATGGCGCATCGGAAAGCGCATCGAACAGGCTTGCCACAAGCTGGCGAACTCATATGAAGCAATTGCCGACATCGCCGTGGCCTGCGGTTTCAGCGACCAGGCGCATTTCACGCGTTCTTTCAAAAGCACCGTGGGGATGACGCCGAATGTTTACCGAAGGCTCCGCTACGCGACAATAGTTCAATCCAATGCTTCCGCGCCGGACTACGTTGGACGCCTCGCCGGATGACCGGCATGCCTGCGGGTGGGGGGGCACCATGGCTGCCGAGATTACCATCAGGGAAGAGCCGGCCGAGTGCCGCATCGTTGCGGAACTGGAGGGATGCCTCGCCAGTGCCTGGTATGAGCGAAACGGCGACACGCTTCGCTTCGTTCGAATCGACCTCCCCGCCGAGCTGGTCTGCCGGGGCGTGCTGAGCCAGTTGATTCGCGTGGCCCTGGTCGAAGCCCGTACAAAAGGTCTGCTTGTCGAGCCTCTTTGCCCAGAGGTCCTGGATTACATGCGTGACAATCCTGAAACGCATGACTTGCTTTCGCTCGGCGGCTTGCGGCTCTTGAGCCCGTGAGCCGAGCGTTACCGCCGGGTGCGGCCGCGGAAAGGGACAGGCCCCCTGTTCGCGTAATGCTCGTCGATGCCGACGGGGTGTTTCGCAAAGGCCTCGCGGCGCTTATCGGTAGCACGAGCGGCATGGACGTGGTCGGGGAGGCTTCGACCGGTCAGGAGGCCATCGACCGGTTCCGCCTGTGCCAACCGGATGTGACGCTTGTCGACCTTGTGCTTCGCGACATGACAGGGGAGCGTCTGATGTCTGCAATCCGCTGCCTCACCACGCAGGCCCGGATCGTTGTCCTTGCCCCTGCTGGGAGTGATGGATCGGCAGGTCGTGCGCTTGCGGCCGGAGCACAAGCGTATCTTTTGAAGACATCACCCATCGACGAACTCGTCGACTCGATCCATGCCGTTCATGCCGGCCATCACCGGATTGATGCTGACGTTGCTCGACAGCTTTCGGCGCCGCGTCGTGGCAAGTGCCTATCGGAACGAGAGCTCGACGTGTTGCGCGGTGTCGCGGCCGGGCTTGAAAACAAACAGATTGCGCAGCGTCTCGGTCTCTCACCCGAAACCATCAAGGAATACCTGTCAAACGTCGTGGCCACGCTGCATGCGAGCAACCGTGCGCATGCCATTGCCATCGCTAAAAAGCGTGGTCTTCTTTGCCGGCAAGTGCAGTCATCAGTTCATCGACTTTGACAAAAAAAGCGAACCAAAGATTCAATTCAGAGCGTGAGCAGAAAGATATGGTGGTTCCCTCGCAGGACCTTCCTGCGATTCACCATGAGGCCACATCCGATGTCTTTCGCCGAGCTTCTCACCCCGGACAATTGCGCGCTAGCGCTTATCGATTTCCAGCCCGCCATGTTCCAAGGCGTGCAGAGCCATGACCGCAAAGTGATCATCGACAACGTGCAGGTTCTTGCCCGCGCGTCCAAGGCATTCAAGGTGCCGACCATCCTGACCACGGTGGCCAAGGACAGCTTCTCCGGGCCGTTCATGCCGGAAATCACCGAAGGGGTCTATCCCGACAAGGTGGTTATCGATCGTACCTCCATCAACTCGTGGCTCAACGAGGATTTCCGCAAGGCGGTGGCCGCAACGGGTCGCAAGCGCATCGTCCTGGCGGGTCTGTGGACCGGTGCTTGCGTGAACTTCCCGGCGCTCGACCTGATTCGTGAAGGCTACGAAGTTATCGTCGTTGCCGATGCGTGCGGCGACACCAGTCACGAAGCACACGAGCGCGCCATTCAGCGCATGGTCCAGGCCGGCGTCATTCCCATCACCGCGTTGCAGTTCATGTTCGAGTTGCAGCAGGACTGGGCGCGCACGTCCACCTACGAGCCGGTGATGGATATTCTTCGCGCGCTTTCACCGTACGGTACCCAGGTGCGCTTCTCGAAGTGGGCACTGGGCGAACATGCTTCCGAAGCGGGCTAAGGCCATGCTTCCCTATGTCATCTCGGTCGTTTTCGGTATTGCCGTTGGCGTTGCGTACGGTCTGTTCGGTGTGCGTTCCCCGGCCCCGCCCATGATTGCGCTGCTCGGCCTGCTCGGCATGCTCGCTGGTGAGGCCGCCGTGTCGTACCTGCGAGGCCATCCGGACGTCTGGGCCAACCTCTGGCACAGCAAGAGCTTCGCGATCGAATCGCGCGAGAAGCCCCAATCGAACAACGACACCGCCACCTGAGGCGGGAGGAAAGCACCATGTCAGATACCCCGGTAGCGGACCTTATCCTGCATCGCGGACTCTTTACCACGCTCGATCGTCGGCGCCCGACAGTCAGTGCGGTGGCCATCGCCAACGGTCGCTTCATCAAGCTCGGCGACGACCATGAAGTGATGGCGCTGGCAGGACCGAACACGCGCGTCGTCGACGTAGGTGGCCGGCGTGTGCTGCCGGGGTTGGTTGACAACCATCTCCACCTCATCCGGGGCGGATTGAACTACAACCTCGAACTGCGCTGGGATGGCGTTCCGAGCCTGGCAGACGCCATGCGCATGCTGCGCCAGCAGGTCGAGATCACGCCTGCGCCGCAGTGGGTGCGTGTGGTGGGTGGCTTTACCGAGCACCAGTTCTCCGAAAAGCGCCTGCCGACCATCGACGAACTCAATGCCGTGGCACCGGATACGCCGGTGTTCATCCTGCATCTGTACGACCGGGCGCTGCTCAACGCCGCGGCGCTTCGTGTGTGTGGTTTTACCAAGGACACCGCGGCGCCCCCAGGTGGGCAGATCGTCAGGGACAGCGAGGGCAATCCGACGGGGTTGCTCCTGGCCAAGCCCAATGCGTCGATTCTCTACGCGACGCTGGCAAAGGGACCGAAACTGCCGTTCGAGTATCAGGTGAATTCGACCCGTCACTTCATGCGCGAGCTCAACCGGCTCGGCATCACCGGCGCCATCGACGCCGGTGGCGGCTCACAGAACTGGCCCGACGACTACGAGGTCGTACGACAGCTTGCTGCCGAGGACAATCTGACCATTCGCATCGCGTACAACCTCTTTACGCAAAAGCCAAAGAAGGAAAAGGAAGACTTCCTCAACTGGACGCGCTCGGTGACCTACGCGCAGGGCGACGACTATTTCCGCCACAACGGCGCGGGCGAGATGCTCGTCTTCTCGGCTGCCGACTTCGAGGATTTTCGCGAGCCGCGCCCCGACGTGGCACCGGAGATGGAGGGGGAACTGGAAGAGGTGGTGCGCATCCTGGCGCAGAACCGCTGGCCGTGGCGCCTGCATGCAACCTACGATGAAACGATCAGCCGCGCGCTCGACGTGTTCGAACGGGTCAACCAGGACATTCCGCTGGAAGGGATCCACTGGTTCTTCGATCACGCGGAAACCGTGTCGGACCAGTCCATCGAACGTATCGCCGCGCTCGGTGGCGGCATTGCGGTGCAGCACCGGATGGCCTACCAGGGTGAGTATTTCGTCGAACGGTATGGCATGGGTGCTGCCCAGGCCACGCCGCCCGTGAAGAAGATTCTGGAGTCGGGTGTCAACATTTCCGCTGGGACCGACGCGACGCGGGTCGCCTCGTACAACCCCTGGGTGTCGCTGGCGTGGCTGAGCACGGGACGAACCGTCGGTGGCATGCGGCTGTACCCCGAGCGCAATTGCGTGGACAGGGAAACGGCGCTGCGCATGTGGACGGAGAACGTCACCTGGTTTTCCAACGAGGAGGGCAAGAAAGGCCGCATCGCCGAAGGTCAACTGGCTGATCTCGTGATTCCGGATCGGGATTATTTCGCCTGCGCCGAAGACGAAATCGCCGGCACCACCGCACTGCTGACCATGGTGGGTGGACGGGTGGTTTACGGCGCGGGCCCCTTCGCGTCGCTCGACGACAATCCTGTTCCTCCCGCGATGCCGGATTGGTCGCCAGTACGCGATTATGGCGGTTACGCGGCATGGGCGGCGGCGAAGACGCGCGAGAATGCCTCGGTTCGCCAGGCAATGCCCGCGTGTGGCTGCGCGAACAGCTGTTCGGTGCACGGCCATGACCACGCCAAGTCGCATGGTGCGGCGTTGCCGGTCGATGATTTCAAGAGCTTCTGGGGCGCGCTTGGCTGCGCTTGCTGGGCTATATGAGCACCCTTGAGAGGATGGTCCATCGGCCGGTCGTGCGCTGGCTGGCGTTGCTTGCGCTGTGCTCGGCGTACATCCAGGGCTCTGTTTGCAAAATCGTCGACTTCCCGTCGGCAATCGGGGAGATGCGGCATTTCGGCATGGCGCCGCCGACGCTGTTCGCCGTCGGGGTGATCGTGTTCGAGCTTGTCTGTTCAGCGGCGATCCTGAGCGGTCGGCTGCGCTGGCTGGGCGCGCTGGCGCTGGCCGTCTTCACCATCGCGGCGACCTTTGTCGCCAACGCGTGGTGGAGCCTGCCACCCGGTCCGGAACAGAGCATGTCGATGAACGGATTCTTCGAGCACATCGGCCTGGCGGGTGCCTTTGTTCTCGTGGCCTGGATGGATCTCGGGAGGAAAACCCGTGACGGATAAACAAAAAGGAAGCCTCGGCCAGAGCCTTGGGCCCCTCAAGCATGCGACCTTCGCCGTGCTGTGGGGTGCGACCGTGTTGGGAAACACGGGTTCCTTCATGCGTGATATCGCCAGCTCGTGGATGGTGACCGAACTCGGAGGGGGCGCTGCCGCTGTATCGGCCATCCAGGCGGCCGGGACGCTGCCGGTGTTCCTCCTCGCCATTCCGGCTGGCGTCTTGTCCGACATCCTCGATCGCCGCCGCTTCCTCGTTGCCGTCCAGTTCTTCATGGCGCTGGTAAGCACCATTCTGGCGTTCCTTGCGGTGACCGGATCGCTGAGTGTGGCGGCGATGATCGCGTTGACGTTTGCCGGTGGTGTGGGTGCCGCGCTGGTCGGGCCGACCTGGCAATCGATTGTGCCGGAGCTTGTGCCTCGCGAAGAACTCAAGGATGCCGTTGCACTCAACTCCCTTGGCATCAACATCGCGCGCGCCATCGGACCCGCCGCTGGCGGTGCCATCCTTGCTGGTCTGGGCGCCGCCGCGACCTATGGTGGAGACATCCTCAGCGACGTGCTGGTCATCGGCGCGTTGTTGTGGTGGCGTCGGGCGTCCACGGCAGACAAAGCGTTGCCGGAGAACTTCCTTGGCGCGTTCCGTGCCGGCCTTCGTTACACGAGGGCAAGCAAGGAGCTGCACGTGGTGTTGCTTCGTGCTGCTGTCTTCTTTGTTTTCGCGAGTTCGGTCTGGGCCTTGCTGCCACTGGTCGCGCGCGGCGAACTGAAGGGAGGGGCGGGGTTTTATGGCATTTTGATGGGGGCCGTCGGTGCGGGCGCCATTGCCGGCGCCATGCTTCTGCCAAGGTTGCGTGCACGTTGCAGCGCCAATGCGCTCTTGCTCGGGGCGTCGCTGCTTTCGGCGGCCGTGATGGTGACCCTGGCCCTCGTGCCCGTAAAGGCCGTGGCCTTCGTCGCGCTGCTGGTGCTCGGCGGGGCATGGATCATGTCGCTGACCACGTTCAATGGCGTGGCCCAGGGCATCTTGCCGAACTGGGTGCGTGGCCGTGCGCTGGCGGTGTACCTCACGGTGTTCAACGGCGCGATGGCTGCTGGCAGCATGGGCTGGGGCGCGGTTGCTGAGGGCATCGGCGTACCGAGCGCCTTGCTGGTCAGCGCGGCTGGCCTCGTGGTGGCAGCCTTCGTCATGAATCGGGTGAAGCTGCCCACCGTGGAAGCCGATCTGACCTCGTCGCACCAGTGGGCCGAACCCCTCACGGCCGACCCTGTGGCAAACGACCGTGGCCCGGTGCTGATCTTGGTCGACTACCGTGTCGCGCGCGACCGGCAAGCGGCCTTCGTGTCCGCCATGGACCGGTTGTCGACCGAGCGGCGTCGAGACGGCGCGTATGCGTGGGGCCTCAGCCAGGATTCCACCGACCCCGAGCGGCTCGTCGAATGGTTCATGGTCGAGTCGTGGGCCGAACACCTGCGACAACACCAGCGCTTCTCGCATGCTGGTGCGGATCTCCAGAACGAAGCGGTTGCCTTCCACAGCGGTGCCGCACCCCCACTCGTGACGCACCTGATTGGCATCGACGCACGCTCGCTGTCCCAGATCGGCTCATCCCCCATTCTCTGAACCGGAAGGCCCCCCATGCGTATCCGCTCTTTCTTCCTTGCCACGGCGTTCATGCTGGCTTCCTTTGGCGCCGCCGCAGCCACGGACTATTGCGTGGCTGCCCAGTACGACACGACGCACGTTTACGTGCCGGCGGCCGACGTCGACGCCTTCGTCAACAGCTTTGTTGCGACCTTTGGCGGCAAGTCGACGAAGCAGGTGGTCGTAACCGTCACCCCGACGCCCTCGAGCACGTCGTCGCAGCTCGTGCAAACCCCAGTGGGCACCGTGTCGGTCTTTGGCTTCCGCACGCCGGTACCGTATCCGTTCGGTCTCGAACGGACGGGGTACCTGGTGACTGACCTCAACGCCGCGGTCAAGGCGGCGGAAGCGTCTGGCGCGGTTACGCTGGTGACGCCGTTTGACGATCCGATTGGCCGCGACGCCGTGGTGACCTGGCCCGGTGGCGTCAACATGCAGCTGTACTGGCACACTGCAAAACCGGACTACGCCGCGTTCGAACACATACCGGAGAATCGCATCTACCTGCCCGCTGCCAGCGCGGATGCCTTCGTCCGTGCCTTCGTGCGCTTTTCCCACGGCAAGGTGGTTTCGGACGACGCAAAGGCCCCGGCCATCGAAATCGGACGACAGGCGGGAACGTATCGGCGCATTCGCATCGAATCCGGCTACGGCAAGGCCACGGTACTCGTCACCGACGGAAAGCTCGACTGGCCGTATGGCACGGAGCTCACCGGCTATGAGGTGACCGACCTCGACGCGACGTTGCAGAAGGCCATCGCTTCGGGCGCCAAAGTGGTCGTACCGGCGCATGATGAGCGTGGCCGTCGCGCGGCGATGCTGCAGTTTCCGGGTGGGTACGTGGCAGAAGTCCACAGCGTTCCCCGATGACGATGCGTCGAGCCGCGCGTGCGGCATGGCTCGGCCTGGCTAGCGCTTGTGCGAGCCCGGCGTTCGCACAGGACGTCCCGGACGAGAAGGCGACCACCAACGAAGGCGTCGTTCACACGCCGGCCAGGCCTGTCGTCCTGCCCAATCGCTGGCAAGAGGATTGGGGCGTCCTCGCCAATCCGGCCGTGCCACGCAAGCGTTTCGACGGCTTGAAATACATGCCGCTCGGTGACGGCGGCCGGGAGTACCTGACGGTTGGGGCGACGCTGCGCGAACGACTGGAATCGAACGACGCGCCAGCCTTCGGCATCGGGCGCCCGCAAGACACCTACCTGTTGCAACGCCTGCAGGTGCATGCGGGACTCCGCCTTGGCGCACCCTGGCTGGCGTTCGTGCAGCTGGAAGACGACCGTGCGTTTGCCAAGAAGACGTGGGGCCCGACGGACCGGGACAAAGCGGACGTTCGCCTGGCCTTCCTCGCCTGGCAGGGCGAGGTGCTGGATGGCACGGTGAGGGTGCGGGCCGGACGGCAGGACTTCGCGCTCGACCTCCAGCGCTTTGTCTCCTTGCGCGATGGGCCGAATGTTCGGCAATCGTTCGACGCGCTCTGGGCCAACTTCGAACGCGGACCATGGCGATTCATCGGCTTCGTGAGTCATCCGGTGCAGTACCGTGACGACCGGGCCTTCGATGACACCTCCGGATCGAACCAACGCTTTGACATGGTTCGTGTCGAACGCCATGTGCTCGGCACGAACGAGCTGTCGTATTACCACGCGTGGTTCGACAATGATGATGCCAGCTTCCTCGACGCACACGGCAATGAGCGCCGCCGTGTCGACGACGTGCGTTTCGCCGGTGCGCGCGGGCCAGTCGATTGGGATCTCGAAGCGATGGTCCAGGGCGGCAGGGTGGGGGACTCGCGGATACACGCCTGGGCCGTCGGCACACGTGCCGGATGGACATGGACGGACACCGCATGGACGCCACGGCTCGGCCTGCAGGTCGATACCGCGTCCGGTGACCACCGTGCTGGTGACGGCAGGCTGGGCACGTTCAATCCTTTGTTTCCCAATGGCTACTACTTCTCGCTGGCCGGGTACACGGGCTACAGCAACCTCGTGCACGTCAAGCCCAGTATCACCCTCAAGCCTTCGCCGACCGTGACCTTGCTTGGCGCCGTTGGCCTGCAATGGCGGCGAACGACATCGGATGCCATTTACGTACAGCCGATCAACGCGCTGCCAGGTACCGCGGGGACGGGCTCGAAGTGGACGGGCATGTACGGGCAGTTTCGCGTCGACTGGAAGTGGCGCCCTGGCGTGACGTTCTCCCTTGAAGGCGATCATTTCCGGGCGGGCCGGACCATTCGGGATGCGGGTGGCAGTGACGGCAACTACGGTAGCGTGCAGGTGCTTCTCGCTTGGTAGTTCCTGCTCCATGGGCGTGCTGCATCAGCCTGCCAATACTGCAATCCCGCAGCAGATCTCTTTTTTATCCTTCGCGCAAGGTCGGCGTCCGTACCGACCACCCATGACCAGGAGTGCCGCGTGAAAAAGAAAGCATTGTTCAGCCTGTCTGTTGCCATCGCCATCGCCAGCGCATCGTTCACTACCGTACAGGCCGCTGAAGCGACCAAGCCGACAATCGTACTTGTTCATGGCGCGTGGGCGGACGGCTCGAGCTGGAACAAGGTCATACCGCTCCTGCAGGCAAAGGGCTATACCGTGCTTGCGGTGCAGAACCCGTTGACCTCGCTGGCGGCTGACGTGGCGGCAACAAAGCAGACCCTTGAGTCGGCCAAGGCACCCGTCGTCCTTGTCGGTCACAGTTGGGCCGGCACCGTGATCACCGAGGCAGGCAACGACCCGAAAGTCGCGGCGCTCGTTTACGTCGCCGCCTTTGCCAACAACGATGGGCAGTCGGCCGGTGAGCTGGTGAACGCGTATCCGAAGACCCCCGCGCTTGGAACCATTCGCGACGACGGCCACGGTTTCCTGTATCAGACCGAACAGGGCGTCATCGAGAATTTCGCGGCGGACCTGCCGCGCGCCGAAGCAAAGACGATGGCCGTGACCCAGGGCGCCCTGGCGGCAAGCACGTTTGGCGACAAAGTCACCACGGCAGCGTGGAAGACGCACCCGACCTGGTACATCGTCTCGGCGAACGACCGGGTCATCAATCCACAGCTCGAGCGCGACGCGGCAAAGCAGATGAAGGCGAAGACCACGGTCCTCGCATCCAGCCATGTGTCGCTGCTGTCGCACCCGCGTGAAGTCGCAAAGGTGATCGAGGAAGCCGCCGAGTCGGTGGCTGCCGGTCGTTGATGCTTGCGTGCGAGGGGCGCGTAGCGTCCTTCGCACGCTGCATTGTCAGGCAGGCTTAATCATGTCGCGGGCGTAGTCGAGACCGATGCCGTAGCCACCACCGTGATCCGCGACGATCCCCCGCGCCGCCTCATAGGTATCGTGGCGTGTCCAGTCGCGCTGCATCTCGAGCAGGAACTGCAGCCAGGACGTCATTACGGCACCGGCTTGTTTCATGCGGTGCAGGGCAGCGTCGTGGCTCGCAGCGGTAAGACCACCGCAGGCGTCCGCGACGACGTGGACGCGGTAACCGTCGGCAAGCGCGGACAGGACAGGGAAGCTGACACAGGCCTCGGTCAGCAAGCCGGCGACGATCAGCGTCTTGCGTCCGGTGGCGTCGATCGCGGCACGCGCGGCCTCATCTTCCCAAAGATTCATGTTGCGCCGCTCAATGGGGACGACGTCGGGAAGCACCGCGCGCAATGGCGGCATGAGGGGGCCGCTGTAGACCTTCGATGCGGACGTGCTGACGACGACCGGGATGTCGAAGGCAACGGCGGTGCGGGCAAGCGCCACGGCATTGCTGCGTAGCGTCTGGCGGTCGGCCGATCCGGTGGCGAAGGCGAGCCCCGCCTGTTCGTCGACAAGGACGAGCGCGCAGTCGTCCGGGGTGAGCAGGGGTACCGATGTCATGGCGATGTCTCGTTGCGAAGGGGGTGTCATGATGGTCCGTGTCGCTGGCCCCGGCTTGCGAATTTGGTACGGATGGAAGTGACTGCTGCAACAGACCACCCCGTGCTCGAGGGGGCCACACCGGGCGGACCTCAGCTGCGGACCACGGTCGGGTACTTTTGAAACAACAGGGCATCGCCGGTCTGCGAACCTCGCCGAAGCAGCATCTTGCCCTGCGTTACCTGCAATGGCTCCCAGCGCTCAAGTGCCAGTGCGATGTCATCGGGGGAGGACTTCAAGGCGAAGGCCAGACCGAGGGCGCTTGCGGCAGCCTTCGACGTGCTGGCCGCCGTATGCGGGCGCGGGATAGCCGCGGCGTCTCCGAGGATCACGACCCGACCTGCGACCATGTGGTCGGACGCCAGGTCACGAATTGCCTGGGCAAAGGGCTGCGGCGTCGCCTGCACGACCTCGCGAAACGGTGGCGGCAAGAGCATCTGGGCATCGTGTCTTATATGCGAGACCCACCGTTCGGCGAGCATGCCCTCAGGAACGGCGTGGCCACGGGCGCGGCCATCCCGATCGGTCATGATCCGCGCGAGCATCTCGTCATCCGCCAGGCGGTACCAGACCCAGTTGTAGAAGCGGTGCCCGGGGCGCATGTCGTTGTCCGCGCCGGGCACGAGATAGCCGAGGATGTGCGAGCCGGTGTTGGTCGAAAAACTGAAGTCGCCGTGCAGCATCCCGCGTGTCGCGGGCGACATCGCGTCCTCCGGAATGAGGCCACGCCATGCAAGGTAGCCGGCATAGCTGGGTCGAGCCTCTGGCCAGTATTGCGCGCGCACTGCCGAATTGCCTCCATCGGCGCCAACCAGCAAATCGCCGGTTTCGCTGCTGCCGTCCTCGAAATGGGCGGTGACAGTTCCAGCTGCGAGATCCTGGTCAACATGTGTCAGCGTCATGGCTTGGTGGTAGTGGGCGTCGCCAAACGCAGCCCGCAGGGTCGTATAGATAAACGACCACGACGTCTGTGTCTGTGGCGCAAAGTGCTTGGACTGGATTGAACCGTCCGGCCTGAACACCGTCCGAAAGCGAGAACGCACGCCGAGATCCCCGCTGTCGAGGTCGATGCCGCTCTGGCGGAACACCTCGACCACATCGGGCTGGAGGACGATCCCGCCACCCCGGCTGTCGAGATCACGGGGAGAGCGCTCGAATATGTCGACGTCCCAGCCGATCTGCCTCAGCAGGACGCCGGTGAACAGTCCCCCCAGCGATCCACCGATGATCAGGGCGTGGCGCTTGCCTGCTGCTGTGGTCATGTCGCTTTTCCTGCATCGAGGATTGCCTTTCGGATAATTTCAGGGGACTGGGCGCCCGTGATGGCGATACCATCGATTTCGATAAGGGGAACGGCGCTGATACCGCGTTCCATGGCGGCGTTCTCCAGCGCCCTGATTTCGTCGATGCCTTCGTCCGTGTCCAGGAAGGCGAGGAGTGCCTCCCTGTCCAATCCCACCTCACTGGCGATGTCGAGGAGAGCGGACGTCGTACCGATGTCGCGCCCTTCGGCGAAATAGCCATGGAAGGCTGCCTCGACGAACGAGTGCTGCTTGCCGGAGCGTTTCGCAAAGGCGGCTGCGCGGTGTGCGAGCAAGGTGTTCGGCGTCCGTTCGATAGCGTCATAGTCGAAAACGGCCCCGTCGGGCCGGCCCGCTTCGACGGTCTGGGCATCTTTCCTGCGCGAAATCTCCAAGCTCCCGAACTTGCGCGAGCGATAGGCTTTCCGGTCGAGACCATCCACCGGCATATCGGGATTGAGTTCGAACGGGAGCCACCGGATGTCGACCTCGATATCGGCGGGAAGACCCTGAATGGCTTTCTGGAGCCGCTTTTCCCCGATATAGCACCAGGGACAGATGAAGTCGGACGTGACGTGAATGGGGATGCGCATGGTTGGTCTCCTTATATCTCGAAGGTGCTACCGGAGTCCGGCGCTGACAATAAGCCAATTTCTGCTAACTTCATTGCGTATTGCGCAAAGGTGAAAAATGGACCTGTTCGGTGCGCTCAGCGCATTCGTTGCCGTTGCCGACGCGGGCGGATTCGCGCCGGCCGCACGCAAGGCCGGCATGGCGACCTCCTCGCTGGCGCGCCAGGTCGATACGCTCGAAGCCCATCTGCACACGATTCTGCTTAACCGTTCAACCCGCAGCGTCACCCTGACGCCGGCTGGTGAGGATTATTACGTCCAGGCCACCCGCATCCTCGCCGACCTCGACGAGGCCAACCGCAGCGTCAGCGAGCGGGAAGGACCCCCGCGTGGTTTGCTCCGGGTGAGCCTCCCGGTCGCGTTCGGCGGCCTGCACGTGACGCCCATCCTGCCCGAGTTCCTGAAGGCATGCCCGGATGTCGACCTCGACCTCCTGATGACCGATACGGTCGTCAATCTGGTCGAGAGCAGAATCGATGTCGCGATCCGCATCGGCAATCTGGAATCGTCGAACATGGTTGCACGCCGGCTTGCCCCGCATCGTCGCGTGGTGTGTGCGAGCCCTGAGTACCTGCGTGCGCGAGGCGAGCCTGTGGATCCAGTAGACCTCGTGCACCATAGCTGCCTGACCTTCTCCTATGCGACAGGCGATCGCACCTGGCGCTTTGCCAAGGCCGGCCGGATCGAGCAGTTACAGGTGCGCGGTGCTCTTCGCGCCAACCATTCGGAGACGCTCAAGGAGGCTGCTCTGGCGGGTCTGGGCGTGCTCATCATGCCTACATGGCTGATAGGTCAGGAACTCGCGGATGGGCGGCTTCGCAGGCTCCTTGCAGACTGGGACGCGAATGTCGGGCGGGCCACCGCGGCGCCGCAGTCCGACGCCGGAATCCATGCCATCTATCTCGCGGAACGACGGGGCTCGACCAAGGTTCTGGCCTTCACCGAATTTCTCATGGAGAGGTTCGGATCTCCGCCCTATTGGGACAGGCTGTAGCCACACTGATCATCATTGCGCTGCGCGCAAAGTACGTCACAAGAACCGGGGGATTATCGATTCGAGTCAGGAGGCCGAATATTGGCGGCAGGATGTCGCACTCGGCATCGAACAGGAACAACGACCATGTCCCCCTCTCTCTTTTCACCGATCACGATCGCTGGTCTCTCATTGCCGCATCGTGTTGCGATGGCTCCGCTTACCCGCTCGCGGGCTGGCGCTGGCAATGTCCCGACCGCGCTCAACGTTGAATACTACCGTCAGCGTGCAGGGGCTGCTCTCGTCATCACCGAGGCGACGCAAATCTCCCAGCAAGGTCAGGGTTATGCCTGGACGCCGGGGATCCACGATTCGGCGCAGATTGCGGGTTGGTCAAAGGTGGCGGACGCCGTGCACGAAGAAGGTGGGCGCATCTTCATGCAGCTCTGGCATGTCGGTCGCGTTTCGCATCCATCGTTCCAGCCCGATGGCGCTCTGCCGGTCGCGCCTACGGCGATGCCGGTGCCGGGCAAGACCTTCATCGTTGACGAAAGCGGCAACGGCGTGTGGGCAGACGTGCTCGTCCCGCAGGAACTGACGGTCGCGGGCATCGAGGCAATCATCGGCGATTATGCTCAGGCTGCGCGAAACGCCATCGAAGCGGGCATGGACGGCGTCGAGATTCATGCCGCCAACGGCTATCTGATTGACCAGTTCATCAACAGTGAGAGCAACCACCGCACCGATCGTTATGGAAGCAGCATCGAGAACCGGGCACGGCTTCTGACGGAGGTGGTCGACGCAGTGACGCAAGCGATTGGAAGCACTCGAGTGGGTGTCCGGCTGACCCCCATGGGACGCTTCATGGGGATGGGCGACGAGACGCCGGAACAGACGTTCGGCCACATCGCGGCGGAGATGGACCGGCGGAACCTTGCCTACCTTCACGTCGTCGAGCCCGCGACGCTCGGAACGGAGACCGGCGAAGACAATCCGCGTTTCGACGCGATGATGCGGGTGATGCGCCAGCGCTATTCCGGTGTGCTGATGATTGCCGGCGGCTACGACCGGGCAAGCGCTGAACGCGCGCTGGCAGAGGGGCGTGGCGATATCGTGGCGTTCGGCAAGCACTTTCTCGCCAACCCCGACCTGCCCGAACGATTTGCGCGCGGCGCCCACCTCAACGAAGCCGACCGCGGCAGCTTCTTCGGTGGCGATGCTCGCGGCTACACCGACTATCCGGCCCTCGCAAGCCAGGTGGCGTAACGGATGCGTGGGAATATCCTCGGGTCAGGGCGGCGCAACGGATAGGTTCACGGGGTCACATTTCCAGGGCGAGGCAACCACGGCACCAACGCTGACGGTCGATTGAACGCTGCCTCATCACGGGTGGGCCAGGCCGCTGTCCGTCGGAACCTCGTCGGTGGCAAGGACAAGCGTCGCTGCGAGGACGCAGACGCCGGCCAGCGCAAGCGGTGGCGCAAGGCCCCATAGGCGAACCAGGCAGGCGCCGACAGCTGCGCCTGCAAGCATGGCAAGGACGGCGCGCATACGTCGCCAGAAATTGGGACCGTCGCCGCCAGCCAGGTGTGAATCGGCGGCGATGCCGGTGATGGTGAGGGTCAGGACTGTGGTGGTGAGATCGGCGACCTTGAGCTGCCGTGCGGTTGCATTGCGGGAGCCCATGGCGGCGGCGGTGAGCGCGATAAGGACGCAGATGGACCACTCTCCATGCTCGGTGGGAGGCCGCAGGGCTGCAAAACCGGCCGCCACCCAGAGCAGACCCGCTTCGCCGCTGGCGGCCATGATTAGCCATTGCCGTCGACCACGGGGTGCACACCGTTTGCCGAGACGTCCGGAAAGCGCTGCGCCGAGGCCGAATGCCAGGAGCGCCAGTACGTAATAAGGCCAGTGAAAACCCGCAGTGCCGACGGCGGCAAAGCCGAGAAAAACCACGTTTCCCGTCATGTTGGCGGTGAAGACCTTGTCGAGGCCAAGCACGCTTGTGGCGTCGACCAGTCCGGTTGCCGCAGACAGCAACATCAGTAGGAGAACGATTGGATCACGTGGGGGTGCCGTGGGAACAGCCATTGGAAGACCTGCGCATGGGGAAGGGTTTAGGAACGGAGTCGCAATGGCTCGTTGCGTGGCACCCGCTTGCTTGATGCGGTTAGGTTCCCGACTGCCAACAAGCCCGGATGACTAGAACCATACGAGAGTCGTCATCGCGGGCATTGCACGATAAGTACCCATCGCGCCTTCGTCTCCGCATGGATTCGTCAATCGGTTCCACCGCGGCCGTCGTCGGATCGAAGCAGGAACGGCGTATCGACCTTCCCAAAGGTACCGTCAGGTCCTACAACTTGAACAGCGGCTGGAGCATGCGCGCGAGCCGCCCGGAAAAGCGCAGGGGTAAATCGGTGGCTGCCACACAGACACAGGGAACGCCTGGTGACGTCACTGGCTGGTGCTCCACGTCGCCATCGAGGTCGGCGACATCGCCAGGTGCGAAGTGACCCAACGAATCGTCATAGGCGCCCTGCAAAATCATGGTCAACTCGTTGCCGCCATGGCTGTGCATCGGCACGCTGCGACCTGGGGCAAGGCGCAACAGCATCAGGTGGCCATCCTGAACGTCGCGTGCGCGGATATGATGCACGCCCGGACCGATCGTGCGCCAACGAAGGTCACCATACGTTTCCCCGAAGTACGGCCACAGTGGCTCGGGTAACGTGTTCGCTGACGGCCTGCGTAGCTCGGGCGGTCGCGGGACCGGGACGACGGGTTCCTTCTCGGACAGGCGTGCCAACATGGCCTCGCGAGCCCCCGCGGGGAGCGCGGCGCCTTGCTGCTGACTCATCAAATGACCGCCAATGTGTTGGGCGACCCGAAGCTGTTCGCAGCAGGCAGGACAGATGCTCAGGTGCGCTTCCACTACCACGTCGAACGCGCGAGGCAAGGCGCCGGCCGAATAGCCGATCAGGGTGCTGCTGTCGAGGTGATGCTGCGTCATCACTGCACTCCCTTCAGTCCCGCCTGCAGCCTGGCGAATGCGCGGCGCAAGTGGGACTTGACCGAACCTAGGGGCATGCCCAGTTCGTTGGCGATTTCGCTGTGACTCTTGGCTTCAAAGTAAGACATACGGATAAGTCGTGCCTGTACGGCAGGTAGGGCATCAATGGCTCGCGCGATAACCGCGTGGTCGGTGAAGGACTCTGCGCTGCTGGCGGGGTCGTCGCAGCCTAGTTGATCCAGCCAATCCAGGTCGCGTTTGGATTCCAGCCAGGACGGTTCGCCACGGCGGCTATCGATGGAAAGATTGCGTGCGACACGGAACAGCCACGTGGACAGGCTTGCTCTCGCGGGGTCGAACAAGCCGGCGCGTCGCCACAACCGAAGCATGACCTCTTGCACCAGCTCCTCCGCTTGCGGTGCCGCTACCTTCAAACCCAACAGGTAGCGCAGCAGGCGAGGCGCGTAGTAGTCATAGATACGCATGAAGCAGTCCGTGTCTTGGCGCGCGGCCACACCTGCCATCTGTTCGGCCCAGTAGCGTGCGTCGGTGGCGGCTTGGTTCGCTGAATGGGACACGCGTCGTGTGGCCCCGAGGGGCGTCACCTTCTTGGATGCCGGATCGGGGGTCATCATACCCTTGTCCCGCCACTCGTCACGCCGCGAATAGGCACGTTTGCCCGTCTTGCCCAGCGAAACCGTGGCGGATGATACGTGGCAGGGGTGGGCCGCGAGACCTCGAACATATGAAAGGGCCGACGGGTTATGACGCTCTATACGTCGATTTCGACGATCTGGATGCAAGGGGGGGCGCCCATGGCCTACTGAGGTACCTTGCGCATCTTGCTCACGTCGTAGCCCATGGCTTTAACCCGCGCTAACAACTGTTCGTATTGCGCGTCGGGTATGGTCGGGGTGCGCGCCATGATCCATACGTAATCGCGCTTGCTTCGCGCCACAATGACGGTTCGATAACCCGGGTCCAGCCAGGCGATGATGTATTCGGCCCGAATCGGCCAGACAAATTGCATACCCCACACCGCGTTGCCCGTGTTCGGTTCAATGAAGCCTGTCGCGTGCATGACCTTTGGCTTGCCGTCCAGGCCGCCAACCCGATAAGTGAACCTGGTTTGTACGCGTCCATCGGCCTGCAGGGTGTAACGTTCCACGGCACGGTAGGCATCGCGCTCGAAATAGGAGGGAATCGAGGCGATGACATACCAGTCACCCATGTAACGGGGCACGTCTACCTGGGCAACGGAAGGAATGGGCATCTGGTTGGCGCATCCCATGAGCGGTAGGCCAACGAGCAGGCTGACAAGCAGATTTCTCATGACCTTGCGCATCGCACTCCTCCATCAAGCCTGTCGGATAAAGCGGTAATGAGCCACCAGCCATTCCTGGCCATCGGCATAACCAAACAACTCGGCACACGACATCCAGAAAATGCGCCAGCGTTGGAACCAGAGTTCGGCCAGGGTGTCGGTGCCGTAGGCCTCACGCAAGACAGCAAGGGCCGACGTGCGATGTGCATCCTGGCGTGCAAGCCAGGCATTGGCGGTGCGCTCGTAGTGCGTGCCATTCACCAGCCACTGCTCTTCCAGTCGCAGATCGTTCTGGAACCAGTGCAATGTATCGGCTGATGGCATCATTCCGCCGGTAAAGAAATGGCGGCCCATCCAGTTGTAGTCTCCCTCCGTTTCGAAAAGATAAGCCGCATGTCGGTGCGCAAAGATGTGCACGAACAGCTGCCCCGATGGACGAAGCCAGCTGGCGATGCGCGCCATCAGCACCTCGTGGTTGCGCACATGTTCGAACATCTCGACGGACACGCAGCGGTCGAAGCGGTCACGGGCCAGCTCGAGGGTATTGATGTCGCAGGTTATGACCTCGACGTTGCAAAGGCCTCGCTTCCGGCACTGCGCGAGAATGTGGATGCGCTGTGAACTCGAATTGGATACCGCCGTGATTCGGGAATGCGGAAAGCGTTCGGCCATCCAGAGCGTGAACGAGCCCCAGCCGCAACCCAGTTCCAGCACCTCCTGGCCATCGATGAGTCGCGCTCGTTGACCGTAGAGCTCCAGCATGGCTACTTCCGCCTGTTCCAGTGAGGTGTCCGGCGCGGGGAAATAGCACGATGAATACTTCAGGCGCGGCCCGAGGCATTGCTCGAAGAAGGCTGTTGGCACCTCATAATGTTGCGCGTTGGCCGCGTCGGTATGGACAGCCATGGGGCCACGCCGCAGAACCTGGATCAGGTGTTGGTTGCGCTCTTGGCAGCCGCTGACGCCGCCTTCATTGCATGTCGCAAGGCGTTCCGCGCACAGTCGTCGGATGCCGGCACGTATCAGGACGTCCGGCACCCATCCGCGTTCGGCCCAACCCATCACCCCTGCGGCAGGAAGGTCGGCGGTCAGCTCCACCGGGGGAGTAAGCGGTGTGCTCATGAAGAACTCCTCGATACGTTGGAGCGGGGAAACCAGGGGAACAGCATCGGAGTGCTCTGCTGATAGGCGCGATAGTCATCGCCACGCGATCGCAGAGCCTGGTCTTCGGTGTAAGGCACACCACTGATCCAGCGAAGGAAAACGTACATGAGCACAGGTCCGCTCCATGAAAGCCATCCAAGAGGAGAGCCCACGGCCAATGCGACATAGCTGAACCAGTGCAGCCACTCGAAGAAATAGTTCGGGTGTCGCGAATATCGCCACAGCCCGGCGCGGCAGACCTTACCCTCGTTTGCTGGGTCCGCACGAAAATGGGCGAGTTGGCGGTCGGCGACGGATTCCAAGGCTACGCTCGATCCCCACACGCCCACCGCCACGCTGCTCCAGATGGTGAAGGTGGACTGGGGATTCGCCGCCACCGCCATGAAGGGCAGGGCGAACAACACGACGAGCGCAGCTTGCGCCTGGAAAAACAGGAAGAAGTTAACCTGGTTGCCTCGCCAATGTGTGCGCAGGTGGCGATAGCGGCCGTCTTCGGGTTCGCCTTGCACGCGACGCCACAAGTGGAGAGCCAGGCGTAGCGACCATGCCGAACCCGATAGGGCGAGTAGTGTGCGCGGCAACGTGGCGCCTCGACCCGTAAAGGCCATGAGAAGCGCGCCCAGCCCAAGGCCAATGGCCCATAGCACGTCGACGATGCCGGCATTCTGGTGGCGGCGCTGCCATTCCCAGCCCAAGCTCATCACGATGAGCATCATGCAGGCGAGCAGCGCGAGTTGCATCGTGTAGCTCATCATACCTTGCACCACGACGGTTCCAGGCTGCCGAGCGAGGAGCCCCTCACCATGAGGAGTCCTTCGATCCGATACCCGACAAAATTCGCCATAGCCTTCATGCCAGGTGGTCTCCGGCGCGGACTGTCCACCGGGCATTGGCTGGTTGCGCGCCAGGCTTGGCGAGCAGTAGATGCGACACGCCGATGGAGCGTTCCATGAAGCCACCTTCGCAGTAGGCGAGGTAGAACTCCCACAAGCGCAAGAAGCGATCGTCGTATCCCAGCGCGCGGGCCTCAGGCAGCCGCGCCATGAAGCGCTCGCGCCAAGCACGCAAAGTGCGTGCATAAGACGGACCGAAGTCTTCCTGATGCACCAGGGCCAGGTCGCTGGCGTGTGTCTTCGCCTCGAGCATGGCGTTCAACGAGGGTATGAAACTGCCTGGAAAGACGTGTCGCTTGATGAAGTCGACGGAAGCCAGCGCTTGTGCGTAGCGGTGGTCTTCGATGGTGATGGCTTGCACCAGGCCCAGGCCATCGGGTTTGAGCAGCGCGCCAAGCTTGGCGAAATACGCCGGCAAGTAGCGGGCACCTATAGCCTCGATCATTTCGATCGATACCAGCTTGTCATACGTGCCATCGAGGTCGCGGTAATCCTCCAGCAGCAACGTCACCTGGTCGCTGAGTCCCGCATCGGCGACACGCCGCTTCGCCAAGGTATGCTGTTCGCGCGAAATGGTGGTTGTCGTGACATGACAGCCGTAGTACTTGGCGGCATGGAGCGCAAACCCGCCCCATCCGGTGCCAATCTCGACCAGTCGGTCGCCACGGTTGAGATTCAACTTGCGGCAGATGACGTCCAACTTCCGCGTGGATGCGGTCTCCAGAGTGTCCTCGTCACCGGCCCACAGCGCGGACGAATACATCAGATCAGGCGACAAGAACAGTTCGAAGAACGCATTGCCCAGATCGTAATGGGCTGCGATGTTGCGCCGGGCGCCTGCACGGGTATTCTCGCGCAAGGCGTGCCATGCACGCATGGACCAGTTGGCGAGTCGAGCAAGCCCACTCTCCATGCCGTCCAGGAGATTCCGGTTGCGCACCAGCAGGCGCACCAGGTCGACCGGATCATCACAACGCCACAGACCGTCGGCATACGCTTCGCCAGCTCCTACGCTGCCCTGAAATGCCAGCGTGCGATAAAAGCGCGGGTCATCGACATGGACGTGCACATGCAGCGGTGCATGAGACTCCTCTTCTCCCAACACAACCCGACCCCATGCGTCGTGTACCGAGAGCTGGCCATGGCGAAGCCCTTTCAAGGCGTTCAACAAACGCTTGCGCATGAACCGGTCCAGCCCACTGGACTGGGCCGAGGTTGCGTTCGACCGGTGAGTTTCGGCCGCTTCAGTCATGGGGATTTCCTCCGCGATGAGACGGGCGCTTCAGTAGGGTGGTCGTGGATGGGGTTGCGCTTGAGCCATAACCGAAGCGCCTGCCAATGAATGGCGCCGATGACCTGGGCGGTCATCAGGGGATAACGCCACAGCACCCGACTGAGTGCGCTTCGGTCCAGCGGCTGGCGTTGCAGCGCCAGAGAGGCGTCGAACTCGCAAGCGTCGCCTTGACAGACTTTCATGTGCACCCTGAGGTCGTCCGCAGGGGCGGTGAAGCGCCAGTCGTAGCTGCGTTCCATGGCCATGAAGGGCGACACGTGGAATTGCTTATCGAAGCACCAGGCGAGGGCGCGACCGCGGCGCTGCGCGTGCTCCACCGGCAACACGTACGCGTGGCGCTCCCCCCATGGCGTGTTGGTGATCTCGGCCATGATGCAGGCGAGTGTGGTTCCATCGATCTCATAGCAGTAGTAGAAGGTGACCGGGTTGAACACGTAGCCCGCATAGCGGGGGTGGGCCAGCATGCGGATGGGACCGTCGAGCACCATGCCGGCCTCTCGGCTTACCCGTTGCTGCACCGCCTCGCGTAGCGGCATATCGGCCGGCGCCAGGTAGTCGCTGCGCCGCCATTCCGCGAGGTTTCGGCCATCCGCCGACCATAGGCCGTGCTGGCGGAACACGGCTTCGATTTCATCGAGGTCGAGATACAACTGCGCCATGCGGTAGGCAAACGCATGGTGCCGTGGCGTATGGCGCCGATGCGTCACCCGTCCCTCGTAGATCGCGCTGGCCAGTGTCGTCATACGTCCGCCTCCACCTGTTCCTGACGCTTCTCCAATGCGTTTGCACCCAGCGCCTGAGCCACTTCGACAGCACTGCGCATGCCATCTTCATGAAAGCCCCAGCCCCAATAGGCTCCGGCATACCATGTGCCACGCTGTCCCTGGATCTCCTGCTTGCGTGCTTGAGCTGTCACCGACGCGGTGGTGTAGACAGGATGGTGGTAGGTCATGCGCCGCAGCACCTTGACCGGGTCGATCCAACGGCTTTGGTTGAGGCTGACGACCAAGGGCTCCGATGAACGGAAGCCCTGCAAGAGGTTCATGCAGTAGCTCACCGTGCATGCCGCTTCCGGTTCGGCGGGAATGAATGCGTTCCATGCCGCCCAGGCCTTGCGCTGCCGGGGAAGCACGCGAGCGTCGGTATGCAACACCGTCTCATTGGCTTGATAAGTCAAGGCACCGAGGATGGCGTGTTCGCGATCGGTGGCATCCGCCAACAGCGCGAGCGCTTGATCGCTATGGCAAGCCATCACGACGTGGTCGAAGGTTTCGACGCCTTCAAAAGAGGTAACCATGACGGTGCCATCCCTGCGTTCCACAGAGCGCACAAGGCAGCCCAGTCGCTCATCGACACTCCAGCGTTGGCGCATGGCCTGCACGTATGTGGACGAGCCGCCGGCGACGACTTCCCACTGCGGCCGGCCCCTGATCTGCAACATCTGATGATTGGCCATGAAGTGCACGAGGTAGCGCGCGGGGAACCGCAGGATTTGCCGCGATGGAGACGACCACAGGGCGGAGGCCATCGGGATCAGATGTTCGTCGCGGAATGTGCGACCGTATCCATGCTCGTCCAGGTAGTCCACCAACGTCGGTCCGACACCTGCTTGTCTCAGAAGGCTTGGAGCTTCGCGATAGAATCGGAACAAGTCATTCACCATGCCCCAAAAACGCGGTGACCACAGATTGCGGCGCTGACAAAACAAGGTGTCCAGCGTGCTGGCGTTGTATTCCAGACCTGCGTGTTCGTGGGTAACGGAAAAGCTCATGGTTGTCGGCCGTGAAGCGACACCCAACTCGTCGAACAACGCGTGAAGCAATGGGTAGTGGGCCCGGTTATGCACGATGAACCCCGTGTCGACGACGTGATGCTCGCCATGGACCTTCACGCGATGCGTATGGGTATGGCCGCCGAAATAGTCGTTGGCTTCGAACAAGGTCACTGCATGATGGCGCGATAGCATCCATGCAGACGCCAGTCCGGCGATGCCCGAACCAATGACGGCGATGCGCATGATCAGCTTCCCGCCTTGCGATGCACCCAGGCGGGCACCGGTTTGAGATCCCACACCAAGCCAAGGGCCCCCATCAGGCGCAGCCCATACCAGGTGAGATCCACTTCCCACCAACGAAACCCCTGTCGGGCCGAGCCGGGATAGAAATGATGATTGTTGTGCCAACCCTCACCGAAGGTGAGCAGGGCAAGCAAGAGGTTGTTGCGGCTGTCGTCGCGGGTAGCGAAGCGGCGGCGTCCGAACCGATGCGCCAATGAGTTGATGGTCACGGTGGCGTGGAACAAGACGACTGTGGAAATGAAGAAGCCCCAGACCAGCATTTGAGGGCCGTTGGTGTTCCAGGAAGGACGGAACGTTTGCAACAGCATGCCCAGGCCATAAAGCGCCATGGCCAGCACCACGGGCACGGCGGTGTCGTAGCGGTCCAGCCAGCGTAGTTCCGGGTACTTGCTCAGATCGCGCACCCGGTCCAGATCGGTGCGAAAGGCATCGTGGGTGAGGAACCACCCGGTATGACTCCACAGGAAACCCCATACCGTGGGCGAGTGGGGATCGAGCGCGGTGTCCGCGTGTCGATGGTGATTACGGTGATGTGAGGCCCACCACAAGGGACCCCGTTGCACGCAAGACGCCCCAATGACTGCAAAGACCAGCTGCACGGCCCGTGAGGTGCGGAATGCCCGGTGGGAAAAATAACGGTGGTAGAACCCGGTGAGGGCGAACATGCGTACCGCATAGAGGGTAGTCGCCACGATAATGGCCGCGGGAGACACGCCCACCCAGAACGCCGCCAGGCAAGCCAGGTGAAGGCCCACGAAGGGCAGTGTGCGAAGCCAGTCGATGCGGCGGCCGGCCTCGACGGGGCGGCCTGCGGCTGCGGTCGTATCGAACCAAAGGCGCAGCCGCTGACCAAGGCCATTGGGCCGTGGTTCCACAACAGGAGGCGAAGGCGGCTGGGTCATGGCTATCGATCCGAGGGGTACCAGGGGCTATACGCAGCCTGGTGGCAATTGGATGCACGGGGGGCGCGAGCACCCCTCCTCGTATTCACCCCCGTACATCCGCCAAGGTCGCCTGTGCGTCTGCCGCCGTGCGCGAAGCTACTTACGGGGAGTGTGCCTGTCGGATGAATCCCCGCCTCAGGTGGTGCGCAAGTTATTGCGAATGTTCAAAATTATCATCGACATCTGTTGACTTGTCATCACGCCGACGCATAGTTTTGCGCTCGACCTGTGAAAGATTTGGACATCCAAATCGTTTGCGCGGTTGCGCGATACCTCCGTCCGACGCGATACGAGACGCCCCTGCTCGGGGAGAGCAGCAGCGTTACATCGCCGGTATCGCCTGGGATGGATGTGCAGGTGTAAGACCAACTTTTTTCACTTCGAATCATTTTTCCTTTGGGGGAGACCATGGAATTCTTGAGAAGCGAGCGGCGCACGTTTGTGCGGCCGTCGGTGCTGGCTGTCGCGCTGGCACTCGGCATGGGTGCTACCTGCACCGTCTTCGCGCAGGCGACCAGTGGTTCCATCTTCGGCCAGGTGCCTGTCGCGGCTGGCGAATCCGTCACCGTCACAAGCGATAGCGGGTTCACGCGCGATGTTCCAGTCGAAGCCGATGGCCGCTACCGCGTCGGCAACCTCCCGTTGGGTAATTACACCGTCAGCCTGAAGCGCGATGGTGCGGTCGTCGATTCGCGCAAGAACATCCAGATCAAGGTGGGCGGCAGCACGGACGTCTCGTTCGCGAGCGCCGCGACCGCGGCGAATGCGCAGTCGCTGGAGTCCGTCACCGTTTCCGCCAATTCCTTGCCTCCCATCGACACCTCGACGGTCGATTCGCGCACGGTCGTGAACGCCCAGACCCTGGCCCGCCTGCCGTTGGGCCGCAATGCCGAGGCCATCGCGTTGCTCGCCCCTGGCGCCGTCGCCGGCCAGAGCACGCTCGGCAACGGCCGTTTCCGCACGGTGTCGTTCGGCGGCTCCGGTGCTTCGGAGAACGCGTACTACGTCAACGGTTACAACACGACCGATCCCTACAAGGCGCTCGGCGGCGTGGGCCTGCCGTATGGCGCGATCGACCAGCAGGAAGTCTATACGGGCGGCTATTCCGCCAAGTACGGCCGTTCCGATGGCGGCGTGATTTCCCAGGTCGGCAAGCGCGGTACGAACGAGTGGCATTTTGGTGCGCAGATCCTTTGGGAGCCCAAGTTCGCCGCCTCGAATCCGGGTAACGTGTACTACGGAAACCGCCAGTTGCCCGCTGGCTACGGTTACCAGGACACCAGCAAGGTAGGCGCCCTCTACCGCAACGGTGAAGACAACACCAAGTGGACGCAGATCTATAGCGCCTACGTCGGCGGTCCGCTCATCAAGGACAAGCTGTTCTTCTTCGTCGCCGCCGAGGCCGAGAAGTCGGAAGGTACCAGTACCTCGAATGCCGAGGCCAACCCGGTCGCCAACAACCACTACACGTACAACTTGCCGAAGATCTACGCGAAGATCGACTGGAACATCAACGACAGCAACATCCTGGAGTTGACGGGCATCCACTCGACCGACGAGCAGCGCGGCTATTACACCGGCTACGATTACGACACGCGCACAAAGTCGGGCCGTACCGGCGCGGACGCGGATACGTCCAAGATCACGTCGAAGTACGCGATCGCCAAGTACACGTCCTACATCACCGACGACATCACGCTGTCGGCGACCTATGCCAAGGGTTGGACGGACGATTACCTGCACAACCCGACGCCGAACATCGACCAGCAGCCTTACATCTTCAATCCGGCGCTGCAGGATCCGGCGCTCAATGGTGGCAACCCCATCACGAACCTCAATTCCTCGCAGACCAGCCAGGACCCGAGCGCTGGCAGCCGCACCCACGGCCTCCGCCTCGACCTCGAATGGCAGCTGGGCGATCACCACCTTGCCGGTGGTATCGACAACATGCATTACAAGGGCATCGACGAGGGCACCTCGACGAGCGGCCCGGGCTATTACTGGCGTTACTTCCACACCGCGAATCCGGGCGTTCCCATCAGCCCTGGGCAGGGTATCGGCGCGCCGGGTGGCGCAGGCTACTACGTGCGTCGCGTCATCTTCTCGAGCGTGACGAACATGTCGCTCGACCAGCGCGCGCAGTACCTGGAAGATCGCTGGCAGGTCAACGACAAGCTGCTGTTGAGCATCGGTCTGCGCAACGATGGCTTCAAGAACTTCAACGACAACAACAAGCCCTACGTCAACAACCAGGCGCAGTGGGCCCCGCGCCTCGGCGCGTCGTGGGACGTGTTCGGCGACTCGTCGCTGAAGATCTACGGCAACCTCGGCCGCTACTACCTCGCGCTGCCGAACAACGTCGCGGTGCGTGGTGCTTCGTCGTCGACCTATACGTACGAGTACTTCAACTACACCGGTATCGACCAGAATGGCCGTCCGACCGGTCTTACTCCGCTGGGCAACGGTATCGTGTCTCCCGACGGAGAGTTCGGCCAGCCGATCGACGCGCAGTCGGTCGCGGCGCGCGACCTGAAGTCGCAGTACCAGGATGAAGCCATCCTGGGCTTCGACAAGACGCTCGGTTCCGATTGGGTAACCGGTGCCAAGGTCACGGTGCGCAAGCTGCGTACGGCCATCGATGACGTCTGCGATACGGGCAAGATCGCCGACAAGATGACGCGCGAAGGGCTGGACCCGGATTCGGTAACCATTCCGGGCTGCGTCATCTTCAACCCAGGCGACACCAACACGTTCAGCCTGGCCAATGTCGACGGTTCCGGCCGCACCGAAGTGAAGATGAACCAGGAAGACTGGGGGTTCTCGCAGAAGGCCAAGCGTTCTTATTACGCGCTGGACCTCTACCTGGAGCATCCGTTCGACGGCAAGTGGCAGGGTCGCCTCGACTACACGTTCTCGCGTTCCTACGGCAACACGGAAGGCCAGACCAAGTCGGACATCGGCCAGACGGACATCTCGAAGACGCAGGACTGGGATTCCGCCGAGCTGATGCAGTACGCCAACGGCCTTCTGGCCAACGATCGTACCCACCAGATCAAGGCGTACGGCGCCTATCAGCTCACGGACGAATGGCTGGTCTCGGGTAACCTGCGGCTCGCCTCCGGTGCACCGAAATCGTGCCTGGGCTTCTTGGACGGAGCGGCGGATCCTGATCCGATCGGTTACGGCTCGTCGTACCACAACTGCAATGGTCAGCCGTCGCATCCGGGTGACAAGCGCAATCCGTGGTACCGCCAGCTCGACCTCGCGGTGACCTACCGTCCGTCGTACTTCGAAGGCAAGCTCGCCTTCGGCCTGTCGGTCTTCAACGTCACCAACGAGCGCAAGCCGCTCATCAGCTACGCGACGTATGAAGCGTCGCCGCAGACCGTGCTCAACAACTACGGTCTCGGTCAGTACTTCCAGAACCCGCGTTATGCCCGCCTGACGGCTACGTACGACTTCTAAGCAACGGCTTCGCCTATAACTAGAAATGTCCCGTGAGGGCCATCGCGCATTTCCCCAGTGCCGCCTGCATTTGCAGGCGGCCTTTTTACTGCGCGCCACCTGCCAGGCGGCCGCCCGTTGACGCTCCCGCTGACTCCCCGTAGGCTGCGTGCCACGGAGATGGCATTCCTCCGCGAACCGCCCCGATGGGGGCTGATGATGCCTACATGTCCTGGGTTTACCGGGGGTGTAGGCATGCGTGCCGCACTTCCCGTGCCCAGGTGACTTCCTCGACCTGGATGATGCATGCGCGCCCTTCGATCCCTCGAACAATGGGAACTCCTCCCTTACATCGGCAAGTGGCTGCTTATCGCCGCCGCCGCTGCCGTGCTGGCTGGCACCGCTTCCGCCTGGTTCCTGCTGAGCCTCGACTGGGCGACGCAGACCCGCCGGGCCACGCCCTGGCTGATGGCACTGCTGCCGGTCGCCGGCTTCGTCGTGGGCTGGGCGTACCACCGATTGGGGAAGCCGGTGGAAGCGGGCAACAACCTGATCATCGACGAGATCCACGACCCCAGGAAAGTCATACCGCGCCGCATGGTGCCGCTGGTCTTCATCGGCACGGTCGTCTCGCACCTGTTCGGCGCGTCGGTGGGACGCGAGGGAACCGCGGTTCAGATGGGCGGCGCCCTGGCGGACCAGCTGACGGCGGTGTTCCGGCTGCGCCCGGAAGACCGCCGGGTGCTCCTGATGGCGGGCATGAGCGCCGGGTTCGCCGCTGTTTTTGGCACGCCGCTGGCCGGTGCCCTGTTTGGGCTGGAGGTCCTGGCCATTGGCCGCCTTCGCTATGACGCCCTGTTTCCCTGTGTCATAGCCGCGATCGTGGCCGACCAGGTCTGTCTGACCTGGGGCGTCCATCACACGGTGTATGTCGTGGGCACCGTCGCCCCGCTGACCGGTTGGACGGTCCTGTCCGTCATCGTGGCGGGGATCATCTTCGGACTGGTGGGCCTGTTGTTTGCCACGGCGACTCACCGGGTTGGGGCCCTGATGAAACGGCTGATCGGATATCCGCCCCTGCGGCCCTTTGCCGGCGGTGCCGTCATCGCAGGCTCCGTTTACCTGCTTCATACCGAGGCATACGTTGGCCTGGGCATCCCCATCATCGTCGCGGCGTTCGATCATCCATTGCCGTGGTGGGACAGCGTGGGCAAGTTCGGTTACACCGTTGCTTCGCTGGGATCGGGGTTCAAAGGCGGGGAGGTGACACCGCTGTTCTTCATTGGCGCCACACTGGGCAACAGCCTGGCACCGTTGCTCCATCTGCCGTTTGCCATGTTGGCGGGTCTGGGCTTCGTCGCCGTCTTCGCGGGGGCAGCCAACACCCCACTCGCGACCACGGTCATGGCGATCGAACTGTTCGGTCCTCAGATTGCGCCGTTCGCGGCGATCGCGTGCGTCGCCAGTTACCTCTTCTCGGGACATAGTGGTATCTACCACGCGCAACGACTGGGCCGCGCCAAGCACTTGCGTCACCTTCCGGAAGATCTCCGCCTGGGCGAATTGCCGGCCTATCGGCGGCGGCAGCGTGACGTCCCTTCCACCGAAGCGCCCAAATCATGAGCAACGTGTCCATGACCGATCTCGTCGCCGTTCGTCTGTACTTCCCCGCCTCGGCCCGCGCCAACCGGTCTCGGTTCTGGCACCACCTGAGCGCGCCTGCGTTGGCACATCACCTGCTCAAGGTGGCCCGGCAAGCGGGTATCGAACAGGCTATCCTCCACCATGTGGACGCTGGCTATCTCAAGGGCCAACGGTTATCGCACCATCATCCCGAAGCCTCGGCGATGGAACATCCGCAATGTTTGGAACTGGTGGATCAGCGAAGCACGCTGGAGGCATTCCTGACGGAGCACGCCACCGAACTTCGGAAAGTGCGCGTGCTCATGTTGGCCTGCGACACACCCTCACTTGCCCCAGCCTGACTTCCGGAGGAGAGCACGATGAAAGGTTATCGGATCCTGTTTTTCACTCAGGAAAATCGCAAGGTCCACGGCGATACCGTGGGCCAATGGATCTTGGAGCGGGCTCGTAAACTTGGAGCGGCCGGCGGGACCATGACCGCGGGCGGAGAGGGCTTCGGGCATTCGGGAACCATGCACTCGGCGGGTTTCTTCGAAATGGCGGACCGGCCGATGACCGTCTCCGTCGTCACGGACGAACCCACGTGCGAAGCGCTGATGGCAGCGATCGAGGAAGAGGGGATAGATGTCTTCTACTGCCGCAACGAAGTGGAATTCGGCCGGCTGGGATCTGACAAGGAGTGACCCGATAACTCTTGCGCCCGCCGGTTTTTCAATGCTGTTGCTCCGATGCGCAAGTGTGCGGTCATTGACTCGTAGCCGGCAGAGTGTGGTGTGGCGGGCATCGGAGCTTACTTTCCCCCGGTCACATCGAGGAATGTCCCGGTGACGAACGACGCCTCGTCGCTAGCCAGCCACAGGATCGCCCTGGCGACTTCCTCGGGCTGACCGCCACGCCCCATCGGTATCGAGCCCTTCACCCGGTCGACCCGTCCCGGCTCGCCGCCGCTGGCATGCATCTCGGTGTAGATGTGCCCCGGGCGGACACAGTTGACGCGGATGCCTTCCCGCGCGACTTCCTTGGCGAAGCCTGTGGTGAAGGTCTCCAGGGCGCCCTTGGAAGCGGCATAGTCGACGTATTCGTTCGGACTGCCGAGGCGTGCCGCCGCCGACGAGACGTTGACGATGGAGCCGCCGCGTCCACCATGACGGTGCGACATGCGTTTGGATACTTGCTGGGCGCAGAGGATCGGGCCGATGGCGTTGACGGCGAACACGCGCTGCATCCGTTCGAAGCTGAGGTCTTCGAGGCGCGACTGCAGTTCCAGGACGGCCGCATTGTTCACCAGCACGTCGATCCGGCCGAAGACCTGGTCGATCGCGGCGAACAGTTGTTCCACCTGTCCCGGGTCAGCGCTGTCTGCGCGCACGGCCAGGGCTCGACGCCCCAAGCCTTCGATGTCCGCTACGACGGCCTGTGCGGCCGATGCGTTGGAAACATAGCTGATCGCTACGTCGTAGCCTTGCGTGGCCGCTAGCCGCGCGGTTGCGGCGCCGACGCCGCGACTTCCGCCGGTGATGAGGATGACGGGTGCTTCGGAGATGTTGGTCATGGGGCATGTTCTACTTGCATATATATGCGCGAGCGAGAGTGAGGTCATCCGCTGCAACGGCGGCGCGCATCATCTTAGTCGCTCTTCTCCCTGGCCTCGACCCGAAATGATGCCTCGCCGTCCGAATGGAACTTCAGCGAGCGCATTACGCCATCTCCATCCTGCACGGGCTCGATGAAGTCTGTACCATCACCAGCGTAGAAAAGAACATTCCCAGTTGCGGGAACAAGGCGTTTTTCCGGACCACCGTCCCGTCGTATCCATGGGGCGCCATCGTGGATTGCGATGATATGCCGGCTGTCACCCTCGATGACGTAGCTTCCTGCAAGGGCATTGATCTTCTGCACCGGCCACGCCGCAGGCTCGAAGGTTCTGTAGGGAACACCCAAGGCTACTCCGGCGATCCGGCGGGCAAGGGAGCGGGAAGTGACCTTTGGTGAATCCGAATTCTCTAGGACGACGACCGCCAGGTCTTGGCCCTTCGCATAGACGTAATACGCCGAATACCCTTCGATGCCGCCCGCATGCTCCACGATGGAGATGCCGTGCAGTTTTCCAGGCATGGTCCCCATCCCATAGGGAACCTCCTGCTTCTCCACTCGCGTACGGGTCGTCATGGACTTGAAGATGGCCGGCCAGGGTCCCTGGCTGGTGCCAAGACGATGAAG
The DNA here is from genome assembly GCF_030812295.1 of Luteibacter jiangsuensis. Taxonomy (GTDB): domain Bacteria; phylum Pseudomonadota; class Gammaproteobacteria; order Xanthomonadales; family Rhodanobacteraceae; genus Luteibacter; species Luteibacter jiangsuensis_A. The sequence goes on along the minus strand of NZ_JAUSSK010000001.1, from coordinate 634,790 downwards.
CAGGGTTGCAACGCTAGCGGCATCTCCGTCGAGTGCGCCCGCCGCCCCTGGTCCGGAGATGCTATACAGCGCTGGCTTCGCTGGCCTTCCGTCCTGTCCGCTTGTGTAGCCGGGCACCAGGCCCCGCACCACAGCCGAATCATCGTGGTAGCCAAGGCCGTCAATGCCCAGAGGGTCGAGGACCAGCTTTCGCTCCGCATCCGACCAACTGAGCCCCGTGACCTTCTCGAGAACCGCGCCCAACAACATATAGCCGGAGTTGCTGTATCGCCAATCCGTACCGGGCAGGAAATCGGCATGTGTCTTGCCGATCAATGCGAGCCTCTGTTCCGTGCTCAACACGTCAGCGAGCGGAGCGTCCCATGCATCGCTGACTCCCGACGTATGGTTGAGAAGTTCTCTTATCGTGATTTCGGAGCTTCCCGGGAAATTAGGAAGCCACTTTGCAAGAGGGTCGTCAACGTTCAGCCGGCCGTCGGCCTGTAGTTTCAGGATGGCCGCGGCGGTAACCGTTTTGGTCAACGAACCGACCCTGTATCGGCTTGCTGCAGTCAGGGGCACGTTCAGTTCAACGCTTGCGAGTCCGCGAGACGTCGAGTAGATCAGTTGCCCCTTTTCGACCACGGCGACCGACGCGCCCGGGGCATCAGCGGATACCTCGCGGAGGATAGCATCCGCTTTCTCTTTCCATGCAGACGCATCGGACGCATACGACGTGGTCGCCCAAATCAGCGATGCGATTGCCGCCAATGATCTTCTCATGTTCCATCCCTCAATCAACCGTATCGAAATGGCGCCGGATGCGCGTCCGAGACGATACAACGTTCCCATGCCTGCAGAAGGCCATTTCGTAAGACCCGCTAACGCGCGGCCTCCGGCCCATCGTGGAGGACGGCGGACGCGACCGCTTGATTTCGTCCGCGCCGTTTCGCCTCGTACAAGGCCTGGTCGGCCAGGGTGACGGCGTTATTCCAGCTGTCCCCACCGTGGAAGAGATGATGGCCGATGCTGACGGTGCACCTCAGCAGGTGCTCCGACCCCATCGCGATGGAGAAAGCCTGCACCGCGCCGCGCAGTTCCTCGGCAAAGTCCTGCACGGCCTGTTCGTTCGTGTCGACCATCAACACCATGAACTCCTCGCCCCCAACCCGTGCCAGGAGGTTGGGGGCTCGGGTAAGACGATGAAGGAGGGTGGCGATCGTCTTGAGCGCCTCATCGCCACCGGGATGGCCCCAGCGGTCGTTGATTCGCTTGAAATGATCGACATCGACGATCAACACCGCGAACCGTCGCGCCGGCTGCGATGTATCGGCGGCGACCCGCTCGCCGAGTTCCCACATCACGCGCCGGTTGGCTATGCCCGTCAACGGGTCTTCCTTGGCCAATTGGATCAACTCGGCGTCGAACTGCCGGCTGAGCATCCACAGGATGCATGGCGTGATCACCCATGTCAGCAACAAGCGGGATAACAGGCCGAAGGCGGATGTCGGATCGTGCGACCCGCTCGCGAGGGGGTGGATCTCCCACCACGACACCCGTAGGAAGAGCGCAGCCGCCCACAAGAAATGAAAGGCCGCGGCGACCCGCGCGGCCAGCCTCTGCGCATCGTCGCGACAGCGCCAGAAAGCGATGCCCGTTGCGACGGTCAACAAGCCCTTGAGGCTGCCGCCGGCGACCACCATGATGCCCAGGTCTTCCCCACGATCGAGGACATACAGCACCTCCACCGCCCCGATGATCGCTGCGACGAACAGAACGCGTCCGAAGCGAAGCGGGTGCTCGAAGTAGACCAGGACCGCCACCAGGCCGAAGGCCGTGCCCAGGTCGATGAGCAAGTTGCCGAGCAAGGCCAGGCCGAAGAACGTGATCCCGAACGCCGGAAGTACGAGGGCTGAGAACCCGACTGCGATCAGCGCATGGCTGGCTGCCCAAAGCGCGAGTCCGCGAATGTGGCGCGTCTTGCGAAGGCTCAGGTGGAGGGTGGTGAAGATCGCAGAGGAAAGTGCCGCGAGTAACGCATTGACGATCAGCAAGGTGCCAGCGTGCGTCAGTCTCGCAAGCGTTTCCACGATTTCCCCCACCACGATGTTCGAGGTCCCCATGCCTCGTGGCGGAGTATATCCAAAGCTTCAAGTAGGCCTATATATGCATACCCCCCGCCACCTCGATCCGCTGCGCGTTGACCCATCCGAATTCATCGGAAAGAAGCGACGCGATCACCGGGCCGACATCTTCGGGGACGCCCACCCGCCCAAGCGCCGTGTGCTCGGCGACGGCCTTGTTGACCTGGGGATTGTCGCGGACGATGCCTCCGCTGAAGTCGGTGGCGATCGCGCCCGGTGCCACGACATTGACGGCGATGCGGCGCGGCCCCAGTTCCAGCGCCATGTAACGGCTCAGCGTTTCGACGGCGGCCTTGATGGAACCGTATCCGATACGGTTGGGCATGGCGAAGCGGGCCAGTCCCGAAGAAATGTTCACGATACGGCCGCCGTCGTTCATGAGTGGCAGCAGCTTCTGTACCAGGAACAGGACTCCCTTGAAGTGGACGTTGTACAGCGCATCCATTTCCGCCTCGGTAATCGTTTCCAGGCCGGCGCCTGACGACGTGCCGGCGTTGTTGACGAGGTAATCGAAACGCTCGGCGTCGAGGCTTGCCAATGCGTCACGAACGTGCGTCGCGAAGCGATCGAACGCATCGACCCTGCCCACGTCCAGCTGCAGGGCGATAGCCCGCACTCCCGCGTCCGCGGCAAGCGCGACCACGCTTTCGGCTTCTGCACGATTGGCGTTGTAGGTGAATATCGAACGGACCCCGCGCTTGGCGAGGGAGAGGACGGTTTGGCGACCGATGCCACGGCTGCCGCCGGTCACGATGGCGATCTTACTGTTTGACATGGCTTGATTTCTCTTGGAGGGGCGTGCGCGCCGGCACGGGGGAATTTGCGTCATTCTGGCGCGGTGGGCCGCTGCACTGAATGCCGAAACCCTCCTTTTTCTTGCCTATTCCTGCTTGGAGGATTAGCCTCTCCATGGCATGCAGCATGAGAGTAGCCGCACATGTCCGACCCGTTGGTGGAAGCGCTCCTGCGTTACACGGAAAGCCGTCCCGGGGAGAGCCCGTTCATGACGGCGGTCGAGGGCATGGCGATCATGCGGTCGGATCATCCGAAGCCGCCGTCCCACATGCTTTCCCGGCCGGCCATGTGCATCGTGGCCCAAGGTGCCAAGTGGGGAATGTTCGGCGGCAACCGGCTCGAGTACCGGGCAGGGCAGGCGCTGGTCATCGGTGTGGAGACGCCATCGATCGGCCGCGTCGTCGAAGCCAGTCCGGGTGAACCCTGCCTTGTTCTGGCGTTCGAACTCGATCTCGCGATCGTGCGAAGCGTCGCGGAGGGGCTCGATGCACCACCACGGGCAAGCGGAGAGCCCGGGCGCGGCGTCTTCGTCACGGATTTCCAGGGTCCGCTAGCCGATTGCGCGTTGCGCCTCGTCCGTCTGCTCGATACGCCCCAGGCGATCCCAACGCTTTACCCCGTCGTCATGCGCGAGACTTGTTATTGGCTCCTGACCGGACCTCACGGCGGAGACGTTGCCCGGATGACGCTCGCGAACGGCCCGTCGCAGCGGGTGATAAACGCCATGCACACTTTGCGGACGCGCTTTACCGAGGCGATCCGGATCGAGGAACTGGCCGCGATCGCGCAGATGAGCCCCTCGGCGTTCCATCGCCAGTTCAAGGCGCTGACATCGATGACGCCGCTCCAGTATCAGAAGCAGCTCCGTTTACTGGAGGCGCGCAGGTTGATGATCTCGACCGCATTCAACGTCGAGACGGCATGCTTCCAGGTGGGCTATGAAAGCCCATCGCAATTCAGCCGTGAATACGCGCGGATGTTCGGGATCCCGCCGAAACGTGATGCCAGGCAGATGCGGGCCGCTTTCCGGCACGATTCGCCGGTCCAGGCCCTGGGAGCGATCGCCCTATAGTCCTTTTGGACGGTGTGGGCGCCGCGCGGTGGAGCGACAGCCGGCGTTATACTTCACCCATCATGGCCCGTGCCCGCCATCGTTCCGAACGATGCGCCGATGACGCATTCACCGGCGGTGGGCAGAACGTGACCCCTCCAAGCCCGCCATGCCCTGGTCCTTGCGGAGGCATGCCGCCGGCAGGACGACGTCGCCGGTTCCGGCGCTAGCGGCTGGCCGGGACCGTCGACCCTTCGCCGCACCGATTCTCCCTGGCTTCGGAGCGCGTACCCATGTCCATCAACGAAGAAAAACTCAATGCCTTTCTTGGCAAGGCGGTCGGCGACCTTGGTGCCGCATTCAGCGCGGTGCTCGTCCTGCTCGGCGACGAACTGGGCTTGTACAAGGCACTTGCCAGCGACGCCCTGACCCCCGCCGAACTGGCCGCACGTACAGGCACCCATGAACGCTATGTGCGCGAATGGTTGGGCAATCAGGCGGCCGGCGGCTATGTCGACTACGACGCCGCGTCAGGCAAATACCAGCTCAACGAAGAACAGGCCGCGTGCCTGGCCGACCCGGCCGGCCCGGTCGATCTTTCCGGTGCCTATGAAATCGCCCTCGCACTGTTCCACACCTACCCGCGCGTGCGTGACAACTTCCGTAGTGGCGCCGGCATGGAGTGGGGCGAACATCACCCTTGCCTCTTCCATGGCACCGAACGGTTCTTCCGTGCCGGATACCACTCCCACTTGCTGGGCACCTGGCTACCGGCATTGGAGGGTGTCGTCGACAAGCTCGGGCGCGGTGGCAAGGTGGCCGACATCGGTTGCGGACACGGCGCAAGCACGGTGTTGATGGCGAAAGCCTTCCCCGCATCGCACTTCGTGGGCTACGACTATCACGCACCGTCGATCGATGTCGCCCGCGAGCGCGCGAAGGAGGCCGGTATCGTCAATGCGTCGTTCGAGCAAGCCGATGCCTCGGGCTACCAGGGACGCGACTTCGACCTCATCACCTTCTTCGATTGCCTGCACGACATGGCCGACCCCGATGGTGCGGCCCGGCACGCGAAAGGCGCATTGAAAGACGATGGCACGTGCATGGTCGTGGAGCCTTTCGCTGGCGACAGCACGACGGATAACCTCAACCCTGTCGGTCGTGTGTATTACGCGGCGTCATCGATGATCTGCGTGCCGGTGTCGCTCGCCAGGCATGGACCGGCTCTGGGGGCCCAGGCGGGCGAGGCGCGCTTGCGAAAGGTGATCGTCGATGCAGGTGGCTTTCGTCGTTTCCGTCGCGCTGCCGAGACGCCGTTCAACATCGTGCTGGAGGCGCGGCCATAGGCTCGAAGGGTGGGATTCAGCCGGACAGGAGAACGGCCAGCGCCGCGGACGCCACGCGCGCCGTGGAAGTATCCGCGCGGCTCGTGAGGGCGATCGGAACCGACGCACCGAGGACCACGCCCGCGGCGATGCCATCCGCGAGGAGCACGAGGGCCTTGGTGAGGATGTTTCCCGATTCCAGGTCGGGTGCGATGAGGATGTTCGCCCGGCCGCTTACGTGCGGGTCCAGGTGCTTCACCGACGCCGCGGCATGGCTGATGGCGTTATCCAGGGCAAGCGGACCCTCGACATCGGCGTCCAGGATCTGCCCACGCTCGGCCATCTTGGACAAGGCGGCGGCATGCATCGTTGCCGTCATTGTCTCGTGGACCGTCTCCACGGCGGCGAGTATCGCCACGCGCCGATGCTCGATGCCGATGGCCTTCGCCAGCGTGATGGCGTTCTGGCAGATCTGGCGTTTTTCCTCCAGGCCGGGCCGCAGGTGGATGACGCCATCGCTCACGATCAGCGGATGCGAATATGCCGGTGTGTCGATGGCGAAGGCATGCGACAAGCGTCCGCCGATGCGAAGTCCATGCTCCCGGTCCAGCAGCACCCGCAGCAGCTCGGCGGTATGGATATCGCCCTTCATCAATCCATGGACATCTCCGCGCCTGCACGCCCTCACGGCCGCTCGTGCGGCTTCCATCCTGTCGGGTGCATCGTGGAGGATGACACCTTCGAGTCCCTTGCCGATGGTTTCCGCGAGGCGCCGGATGCGCTCCTCGGGACCGAACAGCCATGGTTCGATCAGGCCGCACGATGCGGCATCGAGTGCGCCCTCCAGGGAGAGGGCGTCGCACGGGTGGACGATCGCCATCGGCAGGCGTGGCCGGCCGCGACAACGCGACAACAGGTATCGAAAACGGACATGGCGGCCGTCGTCACCGCCGATGGAAGCGCCCGATTGGACTGGCATGTCGACTCCCGCACCGTTTGCCGTCGAGGAAGATTCCTTCGAAGAGCGTAGACGCGTGGATCGGGAGGTGATTGATCCATGTCAATGCAAGGCGGTACACACCGACGCCGGGATGCCGTTCAACATCGTGCTGGAAGCGCGCCCATGAGAATCCGTGTGTGAATTCGGCAGGTATAAGCAGCTGCGTCGAGAAATGCGAAACAGGTCCTAAAGTCCGTCTCCCCACGGCCGATAACGACCGAAGTCTCAACGAGCGGGGAAGCTCCGATGGCTCGCTATACGATCAAGGTCCGCATGGGGTTGCGGCTTGGGCTGGTACTGACATTCCTGGTGGTGACCGGCCTGGTCGGCCTCTACGGCATCGACCGGGCCAACGCCAATACCGGCGAGGTCTATCGGCACGCCAGCGAACTGCTGGCCCGGCTGGAAGCGGAGCACGGCGGTGCGTCATTCGTAACGGCGAGGCATTCGCTCGACGCACTGGCCCAGGAGCAAGCCGCCGAAGGACGCGACATCCGCAATGCCGAACTCGGCACGGTATTGGCGGGTCTCCTGCTTTCCGTGATCTTCGACGGCATCTTCGTCCGCTCGGTCACCGTGCGCATCCGGGACGCCCTGGCCCTGGCCCGCACGGTCGCCGACGGATGCCTGGACAACCGCATCCCCGCGCTCTATTCCGATGAAATCGGTGAACTCCGTGCCGCCTTCCGCGACATGGACGAGCGTCTCGCTGGCGTGATCCGCAAGGTTCGCGATGGTGCGGGTGCGGTGAACGTCGCCGCGGTGCAGATGGTGTCGGATAACGAGGTCCTGGCTCGCCAGCTGATAGAGGATGCGGCCGGCTTGCGCGACACGGCCACGGGCATGGAGACGATGTCCACCCTGGTGGTGCAGACCGCGGAGCATGCCCGTCATGCCGACCGGCTGGCCGCCGAGGCTCGAAAATGCGCGGAGGACGGCGGCGACGTCGTCGCGCAGATGCAACAGGCGATGAGCGCGATCGGCGATTCGAGTGACCGCATCGCCGACATCGTCGGCCTCATCGACGCGATCGCCTTCCAGACCCGCCTGCTTGCCCTGAACGCTGCCGTGGAAGCCGCGCGTGCCGGCGAGCATGGGCGCGGTTTCGCGGTCGTCGCTGGCGAGGTGCGCAACCTTGCCCAGCGTTGTACCGCGGCGGCGGGTGAGATCAAGCAGCTGATCGCCGACAGCCGCGACAAGGTGAGCGACGGTGCCCAACTGGCGAACAGTTCCGGCGACACGCTGGCGAGGATCGTGCATAGCGTGCGCGAACTCACCGATGTGGTCGGTCACATCGCCCGCGCCAGCGCTCTGCAGTCCGATGGCGTAGGCAAGGCCAGTGTGTCGCTCAACCAGATCGACCAGGCCATGCAGGCCCATGAGTCGCTGCTGCGGCAGGCCAGCTCCGCCAGCCGCCATATGCTCGAACAAGCCGATGGCCTTGCCGACAACGTCGCCTTCTTCACCTTCGCACGCACCTGACCGTCACATAGGAACTCCCATGGAACAGCACTACGACATGGTCATGGTGGCGTACTCGTTCGTGATCGCCACCCTCACCGGTTACTGTGGCATCGAAATGACGGCCCGCGTGCGCGCCGCCGTACCGGAGGAGAAGACGCGCTGGATCGTCGCCGGTGCCTTCGCCTTCGGTACCGGCGTATGGGCCATGCATTTCATGGGTATGGCGGCGCTGACACTCGGGGTGCCGGTGACCTTCGACCTGCCGATCACCGTGGCCTCCTGGTTGGTCGCGGTGGTGGTGAGCGCGATCGGCTTCTATGTGATCCGCGATGGCGTGCGCCTGCTGACCTGGCTGATCGCGTCGGTGCTGATGGCCACCGGCGTCTGCCTGATGCACTACGGTGGCATGTACGCCATGCGCATGTTGCCCGGCATCGAATACCGGCCACTCCTGTTCTGGGCTTCCGCGGCGATCGCGCTGGGTGCCAGCGGTGCGGCCTTGTTGATCATGACCTGGTTGCGCACCAGCCGACACTGGACCCACGTGGCATTGCGTCTGGGTGCCGCGCTGGTCATGGCGGTGGCGGTGACCGGCATGCATTACACGGGCATGGCGGCGGCCATGTTCGCGCCGGGATCGTACTGCTCACCCGGGAATCAACTGAGTGACGCGTGGACCATCCTCGGACTGGTGATGGTGGCGACGGCCGTGGTCAGCCTGTCGCAGTGGTGGGCGTTGCTCAAGTAAAAATGGCGACCATTCTCCGATGGCGCCTACAGACAACATTGCGCGCAACTGGCGCTCTCGCTCGAAGCGATTGGTGCGTTGACGCACATGGGTGTGCAGTGCACGGCACAGGCGCATGCGCGGATCTGTTGGGAGCAGACGCGTGCTGTGAGTGAGTAAAGCCGCGCTGGGGATGGGTTGGCATCGCGATTGAAACGATCGAGTGAGAACTTTCCTCACCCTTGTGTTGCGCCACCGAAAAGTGGCTAGACTGCGCACCTCAAAATGGGCACGGAGAGCCTGGCGTGAATGGATCGACGAAGACCGTCTTTGCGGCGGCGATGTTCCTGGCGGCCTTCGGTGGCGGCCTGTACCTCTCGGGTCAATTGATCCTCATGCTGCTCGGCGTCGACATGCCGCTGACGTGGCGAACGTGGTGGGATTACCACAGCGCCTTGGTCTATCCGCAGTACGCACCGTATGCGTGGAAGATCAAGGCGGCAGGAATGGCGGGTTTTGGGTTGCCAGCATTGGCGTGGGTCGGATGTCTCGTGCCGCTGCTGCGTTCTTCACGTGCTCCGACGCTGCACGGCGACGCCCGCTTCGCCACGCGACGCGACCTGGAGAAGCAGGGCCTGCTCAAGGAATCGCCCGATGGCATCGTGGTCGGGAAGTTCGGCAAGAAGCTGATCCGGCTCAGCGGCCAGCAGTTCGTGATCCTCGCGGCACCGACCCGATCGGGGAAAGGCGTGGGTGTGGTCATCCCCAACCTCCTCGAGTACCAGGGCTCCATCGTCGTTCTCGACATCAAGCAGGAGAACTTCGACCTGACCAGCGGCTGGCGGAAATCGCAGGACCAGCAAATCTTCCTGTTCAATCCGTTCGCCGAAGACCGGCGGACGCACCGCTGGAACCCGTTGAGCTACGTGTCGCCCGACCCGGCGTTTCGCATCTCGGACATCCAATCGATCGCGGCCATGCTATATCCCGACGGGAGCGGCGATCAGCGGTTCTGGAGCAGCCAGGCGCGCAACGCCTTCATCGCCTTCACGCTTTACCTCTTCGAGAACTTCGATCAGGAAATGACCCTCGATGTCCCGTCGGGCGTCAAACCCTTCCCGACGTTGGGCGAGGTCTACCGGTTATCGACCGGTGACGGCGGCAACTTGCGTGAATATCTGCAACGCCTGACGGCGTGGCCACACCTCAGCAAGGACGCGAAGACCGCCTTCGCCAACCTGCTGTCGCAGGCCGATGAGACCTTCGCCTCGATCATGGGCAGTTTCAAGGAACCGCTGAATGCATGGATCAATCCGGTGCTGGACGCGGCCACGAGTTGCAACGACTTCCTGCTCACGGACGTGCGCAAGAAGAAGATGACCATCTACATCGGCATTCAGCCGAACAAGCTGGCCGAGAGCCGCCTGATCGTCAACCTGTTCTTCAGCCAGCTGATCAACGTCAACACGAGGGAACTGCCGCAGACCAATCCCGAACTCAAGTACCAATGCCTGCTGTTGATGGACGAGTTCACCGCCATTGGCAAGGTCGACATCCTGGCCCATTCCGTGTCGTACATGGCGGGGTACAACCTTCGCCTATTGCCCATCATCCAGAGCATGGCGCAGCTGGATGCGACCTACGGCAAGGACATCTCGCGGACGATCATCACCAACCATGCCTTGCAGATCATCTTCGCGCCGCGCGAGCAGCAAGACGCGAACGACTATTCGGACATGCTCGGCTATACGACGGTGTCCAAGGAGAGCGTGTCGAAGGGCAGGGACGTATCACGCAGCCGATCCGACGAACGCCGGGCATTAATGCTTCCGCAGGAGCTAAAGGCGATGGGGCCGGACAAGGAGGTGATCCTCTACGAAGGCATCGCGCATCCGGTCAAGTGCGAAAAGATCAAGTACTACGAGGACAAGCGATTTACGGCGCGGTTGCTGCCACGGATCGAAATGCGCGAACTCAACCTAAAGAGAGTCGCTCCGATGGAAAAGCGAACAAAAGTTGTGGCGACAACCAGTCGTAGGGCACGCGCTGCACTCGGCCAAATGGCGGAAGCGGCGTGAAAAATCTGACGGGAATCTCCGGGGGCAAGTGAGTGATCAATTTCAAGGACACGAAGCCATGAAAGCTCGGTATCTGGTCATAGCCGCAATTTTCGCGGTGGCACCAGCAATAAACACGTTGGCAACGCCAATCTCTCCACGTTATCTCACGATCCACGTCCAGGGTGGTGTCTGCTCGGTGGGTTCCGTGGGAGATGAGGACGGATTAAATAGACGTCCATACGTAGAATGGACTCCCGCGCATAAGGGCGGTTTGAATTGGTTAAAGAAACCGAGTATTCCCGAACTATTCTACGAAGGACGTGCAACGCATTGCTTACGTGAGCGCGACTCGCTGTTTGTCTTGCTTCAATTGGACACGCATTCCCAACGATCGATGTCCCAAGGTGTACTTCATTTAGTGAAGTTGCGGGTGATCGATGGCTTCATCGAATCCGATGTTGAAATTTTGGTCCCGGGGGCTTTGGGTGCGTACTCTGCATGGGTGGATAAAGATGCATCGAACCTAAGAAAGCAAAAGGAAGGAATCGTGGTACTCGGGAAATATCGGCATCTCGGTGCAGATGAGGATATTCCTTTTTCCGTATCGATACAGGATCGGCTGTCGACCCGTAAGGCCAAGGTGCACATGGAGCGACCTATCTGGCCGAACAACGGAATCGCCGAGCGCGAACTTGGTGACGGCGAGGAGACCTGGCCCGAGAACATGTTCGTTGAGCATTCGAAGGGACGGTGGACCGTTTGGGTGCTTCTGTCTCCCGTGCGGGGTCAGGCGAGAGCCATGGACTTTTTTTCTGGCGAGGTCCAGGACATCACAGTCCAGAAGCCTGGGGAATATAACGATTCATTTGTGGATTCAAATGGGGTCGCTCATGCAAGCAGTGACGAAATCGCGTTCTACTTTAAAGATCCGCGTCCAGGGGGCGCCATCGGTAACACTGTGCAACTCAACGTGAGCTCACTGAGATTCGACAGGGCAATACCGTGTCGTCCTCGTTTGCACGTCAGCCAAAGGATAGCGGACGACGGGAGAACGGTTATCTGGCGTAAGGTCCTTCTGTTCGGAGATCCGGCCTCTTCAACTTGCTCGGGTAGGACATGGTCATCACTCATCGGAACAGGGTTGGAACTGCGCGACGGCACGATGTTAATCACTGGAGGTAAGTATGTCTTCCGCCTCCGTGAAGATGATCTGGCGCCGGTGGGTCGCGCGCCCCACTTGCATGTCGTCGACGAGGCAGATGTCAAAGGAGTCATCGACAAGGCTGAGGGAAGTGGCATCAAGGATGCGAACACGTTTTTAGCCGAACAACTTCGTCTTCTGTGATGAAGGACGTTCAATACACATTTAGGAGAACTTGCTATGAGGGAACGGAGAGACCTTGATGTGGGTCAGTTGAAGGCCCTTACATATTTCGTGGTGGGTGTCGGGTCGGAGGGAAATTTCGTAGGCAGGGACGTTTCTAACCGATTGTCATTTGCTGGAAAATACCGGGACGGAAAAATATATCCTGTGGAAAATAGCGGGTTAACCATCGGCACGCTTCAGAAGGATCTCGGCCAGGATAATCGTGAGACGGCTAACGCCATGGTCATTGCATACCAACGTTGGGCAGCGGAGCATTCCGGAGCATCACTTACTGATGTTCAGCGAAGGAAGATTGTCGACGATTTATCGCGTAATGGAAGGACGATCAATAAGCAGGGAAATCGTCCTCTCGATCCACACGTAAAGAACGGTCTCGACACGTTCCTGATGTCGGACGGCGGAAAGGATTTCGTCCACCAGAGAGACATGGCTCAGGTTGATCGAATTTACAATGAGGCTCTGTCTGATCTTGCCTTGACGCAGGCTTATCAGCAGGCGTCGAGTACCGAGCGGATTGAAATGGCGGCGATCGTAGCCAAGGGGTTCAATCAGAACGAACGCATTGCTGGCAAAGTGCTCCTTGCCATGGAGGATGGCGGCCATTCGGTGGCGACGATCCAGTCCCTTGATGACCTTATGTCCAGGTCGGATAAGGCATTCTCGGCGTCCATGCGACATGGACGCGACATCGCTCTCGGCGCTGCTGCTGTCTACACACGGCTGCAGCAGATCAGCCCAGACAATCCTCTGCACGCCGCATGGCAGGAAGTCCTGAAAGACCCCCTGATCAAACCGACGGCCACGGGCGACGACCCGACACGCCCCGACCTCGCGGCTCATTACACGACCATCAAGAACCTGTTCCTGGAGCCGCGCAACGCCATCGATTTCATCGATGCGTTGGAGCGGGGTGGCGAACACAGCAAAGGTTCACCTACCGCCATAGGTGATCACCGAGCGACCTCCGGGTTCTTCGCCTCGGGCTCCGACTTCGTGCAGTGGAACGCCGATGGTCGGGCTATCGCTTACATTGGCGGGCAATGGTCGCAGCTTTCCCGCGACGACATCAGCCGGACCGTGCACGATGACAGGTCCGTGGACCTTGCCGTGCAGCGCAACGGCAATCTGGAGCCGCTGTTGCACGTGGGGCCGACTACCGTCGGCCGGATCCATGGAAGTGAGGACAGAACGCTTCGTCAAGGCATGCATGGCGACGATGTACGCGCTTTGCAAACAGACCTTGCCCGGTTGGGATTCACGGACGCGCGCGGGCGTGCCGTGCACCCCGATGGAGACTTCGGCCCGACGACTCAAACGGCGATTCAAGCATTCCAGCGCGATCATGAGTTGAGCGCGGACGGCATAGCAGGCCCCGCCACACTTGCCGCCGTGCGTCACGCGGTGGAGACCGAATTACGTTCGATCGGGCAACCGGACGCGCCCTACTTGCAGAACGAACAGCCCGACGATGCGATGGCGGTCTATCAATCCTTGGCGCCCGAGGCCAAGTCAGCGACGCCACTTATGCCCACCATCGATCAAGCCCCGCCAGAGTGGTCTACGGACGCCTTGCAGGCAGCGACCGTCGCGCACCCGAATGCCGAGCGCATCCGCGCCCTCCAAGAGAACCTGAACACGCTGGGCGTGGCGGATATGAAGGGCGATCCGCTCGTGGTGCATGGGACATACGATGCACCCACGCAGACCGCGGTAGCGCGTTTCCAGTCAATGCATGACATGCCGGTCACAGGCCTACCGGACGAGGCCACACTGAGAAACGTGCAGGCGCAGGCGTTCGTCGCAGACCTTCAACAGGTCGTGACGCCGTCGGTGTCGCGCGGCGTCCCGGCATTCGGTGCAACACGGGAAGCTGAGCACGAAGAGCCTGATAGGGAGCTTGAAACCACATCCCGCAGCCAAGGCCACGACCGCGCCGACCCACGGCATCCCGACAGCCCGCATCACGAGCTCTACAACGAACTGCAAAGGAGCATCCCCGAGGCGTCCGAAGATCGCTTGCTGCAGTTCACAGCCGCTTGCCACGAGAACCAGATCACCGCCGGTAATCTTTCCTCCGTTCATCTGAACGAGGAAACCTTGACGTTGACCATGCTTGGTACAGGACCGTTGACGAGCCCGGCCCAGGTGGACCTCAGTGCTCCGCCGCCGCAACCGGAACAGGCGATCGAGAAGATCCAGCAGTTCGATCGGCAGCAATCACAGATGCTCCAGGCGTTCCAGGAGCAGAACATGCAGCTCGGCCAGGGGATGTCGCGCTAAGCGAAGCGGAAATTGCCGCAACGGCCAAACCCGTTGCGGCAACCACACATCAGGCCTTCTTGATAAAGGCGAGGATGTCCTTGTTCAGCTCTTCCGCATGCACGGTCAGCATGCCGTGCGGGTAGCCCTTGTAGATCTTCAATTCGCTGTGCTTGAGCAGCTTGGCGGACAGCACGCCGGCATCGGCGTAAGGGACGATCTGGTCGTCGTCGCCGTGCAGGACGAGGGTTGGCACGTCGATCGCCTTGAGGTCTTCGGTGAAGTCGGTTTCCGAGAAGGCCTTGATGCAATCGTAGTGGGCCTTGGCACCGCCGATCATGCCCTGGCGCCACCAGTTGTCGACCACGCCTTCGATCGTCTTCACGCCGGGGCGGTTGAAGCCGTAGAAGGGGATCGGCACTTCACGGTAGAACTGCGCACGGTTGGCGGCCAGCTGCTGGCGCAGGCCGTCGAACACCGAGATGTCCAGGCCGCCCGGGTTGGACGGGGTCTTGACCATGATCGGCGGCACGGCGCTCACCAGCACGGCCTTGGCCACGCGGCCCTTGCCATGACGGGCGACATAGCGCGCCACTTCGCCGCCGCCGGTGGAATGGCCGATGTGGACGGCATTCTTGAGGTCGAGGTGCTCGGTGAGGGCGGCGACGTCGGCGGCGTACGTGTCCATCTCGTTGCCGGTGGCCGTCTGCGTGGAGCGGCCATGGCCACGGCGGTCGTGCGCGATGACGCGGAATCCCTCATTGAGGAAGAACAGCATCTGGGCATCCCAGTCGTCCGCGCTCAGCGGCCAGCCGTGATGGAAGACGATGGGCTGACCCTTGCCCCAGTCCTTGTAATAGATCTGGGTGCCGTCTTTGGTGGTGATGAAAGACATCGAGCTTTCCTTCTTGCCAGTGGATGATGACGTGTTCGCGGCGGTCGCGGGGGCCGAGGCGGTCATCGCGCCGGCTCCGACGAGCGTGCCAGCGGCGAGCGTGCCCGCATTGACGACAAAGTTGCGGCGCTTGGGATCGAGCGCTGATTCATTCGATTCGGTCACGGGTCTGTCTCCTGAGGGGTCCTCGGCCATTCTCAGGGGGCCCGGAGGGGCACGATAGGACGGTCGTGCTTTTTTTAGCCGCGTCGTGCGGCGCGTTCGCGGTCGCTCGATTCCTCGACGGTGTAGCAGCTCTCCGGGACCGCCTCCAGGCGCTCGCGGGGGATCGGGTCGCCGCTGCTGTCGGACAGGCCATAGGTGCCTTCGTCGATCTTCTCCAGAGCGCGGTCGATCGCCACCAGGCGGGATTCGTTGTGCGACAGAACGGCTTCATCGTTGGCTTGCTGCGCGAAACGGTCGCCGTCGTCCCCTTCGTCCTGCGGCTCGCCGCCTGCCGCCGCCTGCCACCGTTGCTCGTCGTCACCGGCGGCATCGCCCACCTCGATCAGCTGTTGGCGAAGGTCGAGCAAGCGCTGCTTCTGGCTTGCGATGAAGGTGGCGTCCAGCGTGGGGTGGGACATGGGTGGTACTCCGGAGTGAGGGTAAGTGGCGAGGCCAATACGGTGATTTAGCATCCCGCCCTGCACACGGCTTGTGAATTTGTATCCTGTCTGCCGCTCAACTCGCGCAGTGACCGTCCAGCGGTGTATTCAAGGCCTCGTCGATGGGATCTCCCGTGACCCCGCTCCGTCGTTCCGACGGTGGAAACTCGATCCGCACGGCGATCGGCTTGCCGCGCGCGTCGCGGATGTTGCCCGGTCCTTCGTAACGGCGCAGCCGCCGGTCGGTTTCGCCGTAGGTCACCATGATTGACGGCGCCACGAAGGCATACCAGGCATCCAGCTTCAGGGTGAGCTGGCGGTCGCCGTCGCGTGGCTTATCGGCGGAAATATGGACCGGCATGAATCGACCGCGCGAGGTAAGCAGGAAAGCCACCGTCGCGCCTCGCCGCACGACCGTGTCCCAATGGGTGCGCAGGTAGGTGTCGAAGCCGGCATCGATCACGGCGTCGCCCTTATCCGGCAACGGCCGTTCCACCCGCTGACTGCCGGGCCGGCGTACATAGGCCACGCGGGTGGCGCCTTCACGCGCTACCCCTTCCTCGTAGCCCGTGCGGGCATCCACGAAGGAATAGTCCGGCTGCGGCGAACCACCCCGCATGTCGAGCTCCTTCCTGGCGAAGGCCTTGCCATCGAGGCATTCGAACAGGACCGCATGGCGCGCGCTGTCCACGAAGTGCACCTCGCGGTAGAGGGGCGTCCGGGCCCCGGTCCGGTAGGCCGTGCCGACGTAACGCTCCACGGCGGAGGCCGGCGGTGCCAGCACGAGGCACGAAGCCAGGAGGATCGTCCGGCGGGCGGAGTCGTCTAGAGTCATGCATGGCTGCCAGGAGGGGTATGGCCTCGACTGTACGCGCATTGCCGTCAAGCCGATGAAAGCGTGACCACCGACACATACGCTCCGGCCCGCGAATCGGCTTAGGATGGCGCATATCCTGAAGACAGGGGCATCGCATGAAGGTTGGGTCGCTGGTCGCCGCCATGACGGCGTTCGTGGGTTTCGCTGTGCTGCCGGCGCATGCCGCCACGAAGGAGGAGGCCGCCGTATTGGCGCCCATACAGGCCTTGTTCGACGGGATGGCGAAGTACGATAGCGCGGCCATGCTGGCCGCGGTGCAGCCCGAGGGAAGCGTGGCCTTGTTGCGCAAGGGCAAGGTCGTCCGTATGACCCTTGCCGATTTCGCCAATCACATCAAACCGGGCAAGGACCGCATCGAGGAGCGTATCTACGATCCGCTGGTGCGCATCGACGGTGACATCGCCATCGTCTGGGCGCCTTACGAGTTCCTGGTGAACGGCGCGGTCAAGCATTGCGGCACGGATGCGGTGAACCTGGTGCGCATGGACGGCCGCTGGCTGATCTCCGGCATCGCGGACAATAGCCGGGACGATTGTCCCGCGCGTTGAGGCGCGGGCAGGATGCCTTGCTTCAGTCGCCGTGCTTCGCCACGTGCGTGTCGATCCACGCTGTAACGAAGGCATCGAGCGATGTCCTGGGCGGCGGCGTGAGGCCGGCGGTGCGCACGAATTCCATGGCCGCCTTGAGGAAGGCCTGCCGGGAACGCGCGCTGGCCTGACGCGCCGCCGCCTGTTTCTGCCGAAGTTGCACGATGTGCGCCGAAGGCTGTCCCGGCCGGGCGAACTTCTGGTATCGGCGCAACTCGTCGGCGGCCAACGCCGTGTTGTGGGCCGCCTGCGCCTCGGCGGCACGCGCTTCGAGCAAGCGGTCGAGCCATTGGCCGGCGTCGCTCTGGGGGTCGGGTCGTGTCATCGGGCGCCGGCGGTTCCATGAAGATCGGCTAGCGTAGCCGCCGCACGCCGGCGACGCACCTAGGTCGGTTGCGTACCCAGGCGCAGGCCGTGCGACCGGCAGACATCCACGCCGGGGAAGACCTGGCTACGTCCACCCTGGAAGGTGACGCGCACATCGCGCAGGCAGTCCCCCGGCGGCAGGCGCACGGTGGCGGAGGTGAGGCCGCCGGGCAGGGCGGTGCCTAGCCTGACATCCTCGAAGGCCTGAGAGTTCGCTGGCGCCGTGGCCAGCCCGGTCACGCTGTCGAAGGTGGCATTGACCACGGTGAACAGGCTCACCTCGCGTTTTTCCACCGGCAGTCTCGTGAGGTCTCCGGCTAGGCTCGCGGTGGACGCGACAGTGGCGAGGGCGAAGACAGCAAGAGTGGCGCGGATCGATGACATGGGACTCTCCTGAGCCGGTCGATGACGCCCCTATCTGGCCCTCGCGCGAGTCGCCAGGACAACGCATCCGGGACGAATCGTAGGAGGGCCGGGGCGAATCGTAGATGGCGAAAGGAATGCTTCTCCCCCGCTGGAAACTGCGTCTAAGATGGCCTCGCTCTTCCCTCGGATACGCTGTGATGAAGCTTCGCCTCGGTACGACCGACATCGGATGGGGCCGCTATATCGCCTTGTGGACGATCGTGGTCGTCGTCTTCGCCGTGCAGCACTACATGCGTGACGAGCTGTCCGGGCACACGTGGGACGCCACGGATTACCTGCGTTGGTCGATGATCCAGTGGTACACCTGGGCTGCCCTGGCGCCCGCCGTGTTCGAGTTGGCGGCGAGATATCCAGTCATCGGCGTGGCCCGGTGGCGTGACCTGTACGTTCCCATCGCGGCAAGCATTGGTGTCACGATGCTGTCGCTCTTCATCGGCGCCCTGATTTCCTCCCCGTTCGAACCCAGCTCCTTCGCCGAGCAATTTCGACAGTTCCTAGGCCAGCATTTCGCCACCGGCCTGCTCACGTACTGGTCGTTGTTCGCGATCCAGCAAGCGCTGCAGTTTCGTGAGGAAAAGAACCGTCGCGAGATGGAGGCGAGCCGCATGGCCGCCGAACTGGCCCAGTCGCGCTTGCAGTCACTGAAGTCGCAATTGCAGCCGCATTTCCTGTTCAACACCTTGCACGCGATCGCCACCCTGCTCAAGGAAGACACGCTATCCGCCGAGGACATGCTGTTGCGTCTGAGCGATCTCCTGCGTGCGTTCCTTGAGGATTACGATGGCCAGGAGGTGAGCCTTCGGCGCGAGCTCGTGCTGCTGGATCTCTACCTCGGCATCCAGGGCATGCGCTTCAAGGACCGCCTGACGGTACGGATCTACGTCGCGCCGGACACCCTGGATTGCGCGGTGCCGAGCCTGATCCTGCAACCCATCGTGGAGAATGCCATCCACCACGGCATCAGTGAGCGGATAGGCACCGACGTGATCGAGATCGAGAGCCGCCGGGAAGGCGATCGCCTCTGCATCGAGGTGCGCAACCGCAACAGTACCCTGGAGAACGGCGAAGGAAGCCGTGCGCGCAAGGGCCATGGGGTGGGCCTTTCGAACACGCAGCTGCGCCTGCACGAGTTGTACGGCGATGCGGGGCACGTGCGTCTGGACATGCTCTGGCCCGAAGGCGTCGCTTGCCGCATCCATGTGCCGTTCCGGCGCATCGAAGACATGGACGAATCGCCGGAGATCGACACGGTATGACCATCGCCGCCCTCGTCGTGGATGACGAGCCGATCGCACGGCGCGCCATCGTTCGCCTGCTGGCCGACGATCCACAGGTCCACGTGGCGGGCGAATATGGTGATGGGCTGTCCGCGGTGCGGGCGATCCGCGAACATTCGCCCGACGTGGTCTTCCTCGACATCCAGATGCCTGGTATGGATGGCATGGACGTGGTGGCCGCGATCGGTCCGGCGAGGATGCCGGCGACCGTGTTCGTCACCGCCTTCGAGAACTACGCCGTGCGCGCCTTCGAAGCCAACGCCGTGGACTACCTGGTCAAGCCCTTCAGCCGCGACCGCTTCGTGCAGACGCTGCAGCGGGTGAAAACGAGGCTGGCGGCGCCTAGTGCGTCGAGCACGGGCGCCGCGGGCAGCGAAGCCATCCAGCAGGTGCTGGAAGCATTGCGTCGGCGCGAGGGTTACCTCGACCGCATTCCCATCCGCACCCGCGACCAGGTCACCTTCATCGATGTCGACGACATCGTCTGGATCAAGGCCAACGGCAACGCGGTCGAGATCCACCTGATGAACGGGGTGCACGAGATGCGCGAAACGATGGCTAGCCTGGCCGAGCGGCTGGACCCGAAGCACTTCGCCCGGGTCCATCGGTCCGCCATCATCAACGTGCGCCGGGTGCAGGCCATCCACCCGTGGTTCAACGGGCACCACGTGGTGACGATGGATACGGGCCAGAAGCTCCGCATGAGCCGGTACCAGCGCGAGGCCTTCCTGCGGCTGGTGTCGGCGCGGGGGGATATCCCGCTTCCACCATCCACCTGAACCATGCGCTCGATCAACCCAGCTCCACGCGCCGTGTGAACACGCCGGAATGGCCGCTTAGCCACAAGGCGATGTCCTGCAACACGTGCTGCGAGGGAAACACCCGGCCATAGCAAACCAGCCCGATCGCCAGGGCGCCGCCGCCGAGCAGGGCGAGGCGCCACGGGTCGGCGGACCTGGCGGTGACCTCGTGCGGCGTCAGACCGCGCAGGAACCAGGTGACCACGGCGGCGCCCAGGATCGCGCCCAGCCAGACCTCCGATGGGCTGTGTACTTTCAACACCAGGCGCGAGACCGCGACAGCCGCGCCGATGCACGCGCCCATCCCGATCATGGACAGGCGCTGGCGCCGTGTGCCGCCCAGGGAAAGGACGCCCG
The DNA here is from genome assembly GCF_030812295.1 of Luteibacter jiangsuensis. Taxonomy (GTDB): domain Bacteria; phylum Pseudomonadota; class Gammaproteobacteria; order Xanthomonadales; family Rhodanobacteraceae; genus Luteibacter; species Luteibacter jiangsuensis_A. The sequence continues at coordinate 614,370 of NZ_JAUSSK010000001.1, read as the reverse complement.
CGAGGGTGGGCCATACCAGGATGGCCAGTGCGGTGTGTCCGCTGAAGCCGGTGTAGTTCAGGCCGGGTGGCCCGATACCCCAGGCCATGAACAGCAGCTTGGAAAGCATCACGCCGCCGCCGCATACCGCCGCCGCGATCGCCCAGCGTCGCGCGTCGCGCCACCCTGGCGTGGGCAGCAGCAGGCAGATCGCGATCCATGCGATCAACGGCAGCAGCAACGCGCTGTCGCCGAAGCTGGTGATGGCGGTCCATATCGTCATGCGTCGCTTTCGATCCTTATCATGTGCGGCGTAGTCATCGTCTATGATTGCCTCGAGCCAGGAGTATTGCAGTACCTATGTTCCAACGGATACTTATCGCCTGCGTAGGCAACATCTGCCGCAGCCCCACGGCGGAATACCTCTTGCGTCATCGGCTGGGCGAAGGCCGCGACGTGCGGATCGGAAGCGCCGGCCTCAGCGCCATGACGGGCTATCCCATGGACGAGACCGCGCTTCAATTATTGCGGGAGCAGGGCATCGATGGAGAGCCGCACCGGGCCCGCCAGCTGGATACCGCGCTCCTGCGCCAGTCCGACCTGATCCTCGCGATGGAAAAAAGCCATGTCGCCGCCATCGGCCGGATGGCGCCGGAGGTCAGCGGCAAGGTGTTCCTGCTGGATCGCTGGGTGGAGGGCAAGGACATTCCCGACCCGTACCGCCAGCAGCGTCCCGCCTATGAACACGTGTACGGCCTGATCGATCGTGGCGTGGACAGCTGGCTGCGTTACCTCTAGCTATTCGCTGATCTTTCCGAGGTTCTTGTCGAACAGGTCGCTGTCCAGGTCGCTGGTCAGCGTGTACAGCGTGTAACGCTTGTTCAGGCGCGCGCCGCCGTCGCGGATCAGCGGTTGCCAGAGCAGGGTGGCGCGGCTGCGTGACGAGTGTGGAAGAAGCATGTCGAACGGGATCGACACGTAGATGCCCTTGTCGAAGCTGCCCTCGCCGTAACCGGAACTGCCCGACTTGTTGGTGACCGTCGCATAGGCACCCATCCGCGCGCCATTGGCGAATTCGCGCGACACGTCGATGGTGGTGCCCCAATCGCCGGCGAGATAGCGGCCCACGCTCACCGCCAGGGTCACGTTATGGAAGCCGGTATCCAGGTAGCCGGTCGCCTGCCCGGTGATGACGTGGTAACGCCTGAACGAGAAATCCTGGTCGAAACCACGCTGCTTCACCCAGTTCACGTCCGCACCCACCGCCCAGCGCTCGCCGAAGGGACGGTACAGCACTTCGCCGCCGGCGCCGCCATACATGCTTTCCAGCATGCCGGCGTACGCCATGCCGTAGAGATCCTGGCCCAGGCGGTGCGTGCCGGTGAGCTGGAAGTTCGGCAGGGTGAGGTCGGAACTGGTGAGGTACTGGCGAAGGTTGGTGCGCACGCGCGGCAGGTTGCTGGGCGCGTCGTACTTGAACTTGTCGTAGTTGTTGAAGAGGTTGAGCGAAACGACGCCGTCCAGCCACAGGTTGCGGGTGAAGTTGAACGTGCCCGAGGCCGCGCCGTACACCTGGTACAGGACGAACGCGTCGGGGCCGCCCAGGTTCTGTTGGTAGCCGAGCGAGAAGCCGCCGTTGAAGCGTTTCAGTGGCGCGCGGTAAAGTACTTCTTCCTCACGCACCGTCACCGGGTCTTGTTCCACGCTGCGGCGGAACGTGGGAAGGTCGATGCGGTGGTCGAGCAACTCGAGGAAACGCGGCCGGTGCACGCTGGTTTCCACGGTCTTCAGTCCGTTGCGTTCGCTGGCAACGGTGAGCCAGTCGATGCTGCGATCCACACGGTTGTCGATGATACGCGTGGCGCGGCCGACGCCCTCGGCACTGTAGAAGAACCGGTCCTGCTGGCCGTGGATCACCAGTTCCGAACCGCGGCGGCCGATGCTGCTGACGTTGATGCCGGCGTTGTCACGCAAGGCGGTGGCCACCTCCGGCCAGTCCACCTGTTCCGGCGCCGTACGCGTCGCCGGGTTGGCGGTGACAGCGTTGGCGGGGGGCGGGTTGGCCGAGGCCGGGCTGGCCGGGGGCGCTTCGGCCGGCGTGGACTCGAAGGCCACCGGCTCGGGCTTGGGATCGTACGTCTTTGGTGGGTCGACGTGGGTGGCGAGGTTGGTATGCAGGTTGATCGCCGCGGTCGCCACCTCGCCGCGCTCGTATCCCAGCGTCAGGTCGACATTGCGATTCAGGCGGAACACGGCGCCCAGGTTGACCGGCCAGCGTTGCGGCTGGTTGTTGTTCTGCGGCTGGTGCTTGTAGTCATTGCCGTCGAGTTCCGCCTTCAAAAGCAGCCATTGCCAGGGCGAGCGGTACTCGATGCCGCCGAAGAAGCCGGGACGTCCACGGAAGAACTTGTTGGTGCTGAAGTTACCGGTGCCGGTGCTGCTGGTGGGCCGCGTCTCGAACCGGCTGCTGATGAAATTCAGGGGATTGGCGATGTCGCCGCGCGCGCCCATGTAGCCCCAGGCCAGGCCCAGGCTGAAGTCGAACGGCCCGGCGCGCTTGCTGGTCACCACGTATTCGCTGGAGAACAAGCCCGTGCCACCGATGTCGCGGGCGCCCACCGCCACGGCGGGCAACCAACGGCTTTCCTCCCAGATCCTTACCTTCGCGTCGATCGACTTGTCCTTGTAGGTCTGGCTTCCGCTGAGCGAACGCGGTCCGTACAGCCGGTTGCTGACATTGGTGTAACGGAAGGAAGCCTCCAGCCACGGCAGCGGTTGCATCGACACGTTGTAGTTGGTGTACGGCGTCGTCCGGCTGAGGACGAAGCTGAACTCGCCTTCGCGTGCCATCCGCGCGGTCGGCGTCTGCAGCAGGCCGACGCCACCGAAATCGCTCTGCGTATAGGCTTCCTGCGCGTGGAGGGCGGTGGCTCCGCCAGCCCACAGGACGAAGCCCGCGCGGCAGCAACCCTGCAACGCGGTTCGCCGCATGGCGAGCCGTGGCATGCGTGGCGTGCGCATTACCGCCAGCCCTCGTCGCTCAGGAGCTGGGTCGCGATGAAGTCGGCGACATCGCGGTTGAAGGTCTCATCGGCCGCGCCGGCGATCGCATGCCGGTCGAACGGCACGTAGATCCATGCGCCCGGCGCGAGCGGTCGCGGTGTGTCGCGATTCCACAAGGCGATGTTCTGGGCGAAGACCGCGCCATCGGGTTGCACGACGTAGATCAGGTCGGGGTCCGCGGCAGCGGACGCGTGGCAGCTGTCCAGGTAGCGCCGTGCGTCCTGCAACGGGACGTGTGGCAGTCGGCATGGTTTGTCCACTGCGCCGACAACGCGGATGTCCACGGGTCGCCGTGGATAGAACAGGGTATCGCCGGCATGCACCGGCCAGTCCTCGGTGGGCGTCACCGCGAGCCGTGCGGGGTCCAGCGCCACGCCGATGCGGCGGCCGGTGATCGGCCGCGCCGAGACCCAGGCCTGGAACGTCGCTGCCGTTTCGGCCAGGGGCATGTTCCCGCCGCCAAGCGCCTGCCGGCGGATGGCGCCGAGTTCGTAATCGATGCCGGCGCGAAGGCGCAACTGGTCGCGCTGCAATGCGGGCTGTAGCCACGCCGCGCCAAGGATATAAGCCTCGGGATCGACCCGTGCGGCTTCGGCCACGGCGGAAAGCCGCGCATCGGAGGGATAGGTGGCAGAACCGGCCTGGCCTACCGCGCCTTCGGCGGTGACCTGGATCGTCGCTGTCTGCGCCATCAGCGGCAGCGCATGCGCGCACAGCAGCAGGCCGAAAAGACGGGAGGTGCGATTCATGACGCGTCCTCCCGGTAGGGCCGCAACTGGATCAGTTCGAGCGGGACGCCGGGAGCGATGTACTGCCTGCTTTTCCAGATGAAGCCGTCGGTGGGGTCCACCCAGTACCGGTTGGTCATGTGCGCGCCGAGGCCGGGCACGCTGAGTTGCTCGTCGATGCGTCGCAAATGACGGACGGTGCCGAGGATCTCCACGTCCTCCAGCGCCTTCGGTTCGAGATGGGCCTGCACGACCACGCCGTAACGGTAGCCTGGCGACCAGTCCATCCGTCGCGTGTAGTCGAGCGGCCCGTTCAACCGTTGCAGCCCTGACTTGAATGGATTGCCGGCCGGGAAGGCCGAATCGTCGAGGTTCCGCGGCAGACCGACGGTCTTCACCACCACGCCGTCGCGAGTGAACACGATATCGTTGCCAGTGCCGTACCAACCGAGCTGTCCGTGCTCGGCCTTGGCGAGGACGAGGATGGCCTCGCCCTCCGGTCCATTCACCTGGAGCTGGAAGTACGGCGTGGCGGCGACCGATGCGGCCGTCGGCTCCACCTTTTCGCCATGCATCGCGAGGCGAATCGCTTCGAGGCTGCCCCGCGATACGGACGAACAGCCACCCGCAACCGCCAGCACCAGAGCCAGTCCGCCGAAGGAAAGGTATCGCAGCGCGAACACCGTGCCCTTCAGCGCTGCAGCGAACGGCCGCGGCCGATGCCGTAATAGGCGATGCCGGCGTCCTCGACCACGCGCGGATCGTAGAGGTTGCGGCCGTCGAAGATCGCCGGGTTCTTCAGCACGGCCTCGATGCGCGCGAAATCGGGGCTGCGGAAGGCTTTCCATTCCGTGACAAGGGCGAGCACATCGGCGCCTTGCAGGGTGTCGTACGCGTTGTCGCAAAGGACGAGGTCGTCACGTTCGCCGTAGATGCGCGTCGTTTCCGCACGCGCCTCCGGATCGTAGGCGCGTACCTTGGCGCCGGCTTCCCACAATGCTTCCATCAGGCGGCGGCTCGGCGCCTCGCGCATGTCATCGGTGTTGGGTTTGAAGGCCAGGCCCCACAGCGCGACTGTCTTGCCCGCCACGTCGCCATCGAAATGCTTCTGGATCTGCGCAAACAGGCGGGTCTTCTGTTGGGCGTTGACCGCCTCGACCATTCCGAGCAGGCGCGCATCGTAGCCGTGGCCACGTGCGATCCGTTCCAGCGCTTGCACGTCTTTCGGAAAGCACGAGCCACCGTAGCCGGCGCCCGGGTAGATGAAGTGATAGCCGATGCGCGGGTCGGCACCGATGCCCTGGCGCACCAGTTCGACATCGGCGCCGACGCGCTCGGCGATGTTGGCGATCTCGTTCATGAAGCTGATCTTGGTCGCCAGCATCGCGTTCGCGGCGTACTTGGTCAGTTCGGCCGACCGTTCATCCATCACCACCATGCGGTCGTGATTGCGGTTGAATGGCGCATACAGCTTGCGCAGGCGGGCCACGGCGCGCTCGCTGGACGAGCCGACGACGATGCGGTCGGGACGCAGGCAATCCTCCACCGCGTCGCCTTCCTTCAGGAACTCGGGGTTGGAGACCACGTCGAAGTCGACCGCCGCGCCGCGTTCACCCAGCACATCGTCGATTGCCTTGCGCACACGGTCGGCCGTGCCGACCGGCACCGTGGACTTGTTGACGACCACCGCATAGCGGTCGAGGTGCTCGCCGATGGTCCGCGCCACGCTCAGCACGTATTTCATGTCGGCGCTGCCGTCCTCGTCCGGCGGCGTGCCCACCGCGATGAAGATGAGCTCGCCGTGTGCGATCGCCGGTGCGGGATCGGTCGTGAAGTCCAGCTGGCCCGAAGCGTAGTTGCGCCTGACGATCGGCTCCAGACCGGGCTCGAAGATGGGAATCACGCCGTTGCGAAGCCCATCGACCTTGGCCTGGTCGACATCCACGCAAACCACATGGTTGCCCATTTCCGCGAGGCAGGCACCCGTGACCAGCCCAACATAACCGGTGCCGAAAATAGTGACCTTCATCTGTATCGCCTGTTTAGCAAGAAAATGTGGAGCCAGCCGCCTCTGTCAAAGCTGGCTATCGCGATCCAGGTTGTACTGGGCGTTGGCCGCGTTGCTGATCAGGCCGGACAGTGGAAGCAGCTGACTGATGAAACGGTTCCAGCGGGTGATCCCGGCGGGGCCGACGAAAACGACGTCGCCTGGCTTGACCGAGAACTTCGATGCCACCGCGAAGGCGGAGGGCGAAGTGTTATCGAGCTGGTAGATCGTCGCAGGCGCCTTTTCCATGTCCTCGACACCGCGAATCACATAGACGGCCTTGCCCTTGGCGCTCGTCTGGTTGAGGCCCCCCGCACGGCCCAGGGCCTGTGTGAGGCTGAGGTCGCTGGTCTTGAACGAGATGGCCTGTGGACGCAGCACTTCACCGATCACGTACGCCTCGTGGCGATCGTTGTACGGCAGGTAGATGCTGTCGCCACCCTTCAGATAGATGTCCTGCGGACCCTGTTGCGCGTGCGACAACGCGTCGAGGTCGAGGTGGTATTCGTGGTTGTCACGGCGCAGCACCACGTCGGAGAGATCGGCCAGCTGCGCGTTGACGCCGGCGGCGCCCACCGCTTGTGCGAGCGTCAGCGGTGTCACCGTGATGTCTTGCGGATCGGTTTTCACGAAGGCACCGCCGAGGGTGACCTTCTGGCTGGCGTAGCTGACGATACTGATGTCGACCTGTGGCTTCTCGACGTACTTGGTCAGGCGATCGGTGATCGCCACGCGCAGTTCTTCCACCGTAAGGCCAGAGGCATGGAGCAGGCCGACATAGGGGTAGAACAATGTGCCGTCGGGGCGCACCAGGCGTCCATTCGCGGCAGTCTGCTGCTGCGAGCCGGCGGGCGAGGTCAGCTCCGGATGCTCCCACACGGTGATGTAGAGCGAATCTCCGGGGCCGATGCGATAGGAGTCTGGCCGGTAGGCGGTCAGGGCGGGGTCGATACCGGGGGCGACCGTGCTGGCACGGTCCATCGCGATCAGCTTCGGCGTGATGGGGACCAGCTGGTAGCGGCTGCCCGTTGCGCTTTCCTTGTCGTTCAATTCGCCGGTTTTCATGTGCTGGCCGGGCGCCAGGATGCATGCATGTAATAACAGACAGCACCCGGCCAGACCGAGAGTCGGCAGGAACTTCATCGTTTACGGGGTCCTTCAATCGAGGCGCCGCATGGCGGGACGCCGTCGACGTACTTAAACCGATCCATTATTAACGGTACTGGAACGTTATTGGACATTTAGACGTCCAGACAGCTGTTCATGGAGATCAATGCGTTCCTCCCGCTCCGCCTGTGCCACCGGTTCCGCCCGTGCCGCCGGTGCCTCCCGTACCTCCCGTGCCATCGTTGCCGGTGCCGTTGGTGTCGTTCGCGGTGGCACCGGCAGCGGCTGCCACGGCGGCGGCACCAGGACCGACGCGTGCGGGCGTGAGGGTGCCCTTCGAGGCCTGGCGTGCCTGGTTCGGCGTTGCTACACGTGGGTTTTGCGGGCTGTTTTGCGGGTTGTTCGATGGATTGGCTTCATTTGGCTGCCGCTGGCTCTGCGCCCATAACGGTGCCGCGATGGCAAGGATGGTGCATGCAAAAAGTAGACGTCTCACTGGCGTTTTCTCCGTGCGATGGGGAAGGGTATGTACCGCATGCGGATATGCGTTCATGAACGCATTCATGAATGCACGCGAGTGCGCGCAGTACGCATTGCATTCACTGCCATCCATCGTCGATGGTCAAGGCAATCAGCTGAACAGGTGTTCCCGGCAACTGTTTTTGTGACACGCCCCGCAGAATCGGCGCTGCCGGATTGCCCGCATTTTCGTCGCGATGCAGCATGCATCATCGCAACAAGCAAGTTCGAACACTTTCAGGCCGGACCCGGCGTTCAACGGGGTTCGGTCGAAAACGTGTTGGGCCATCCGGATTCCTAGGAACAGGACATGGCGGCCCTACAGGGGGCACGTACCTGGGCACGCCGGCATGGCCGGACGTTGTCGCGTCGGCAGAGGGTACATGTCATGCAACTGACAAAATTCAACGCGTTACTGGATCTCGAGCTGCGTGCCGCCGATCCCCTTTGCGTGATCGCCGCGGCCTACCTGGCCTGTTTCGTCCGTTTCGATACGTTCAGCATGAGCAGCGTATACGCTGTCGCGCTGATTATTCTCTTGCTCATGACGCTGGCGGCCTCGATCGTCTTCAAGGTCTATGAACAGCCCCTTGGCGAGCGTCCCGTAAGCCAATTCTTGTGCATAGCAGCATCGTGGACCAGCGCGTTCGCGGGCATGATCGCGCTCGGTTACCTGCTCAAGGTCGGTGAGCTTTACTCGCGCGGATGGGTATCGCTTACTTTCATGCTTGGTCTCGTGTTGATGGCGTCGGTGCGACTCGTAGCCGTGCTTTCGTTGCGTTATCTGCACCGTCGTGGCATCGGCATGAAACGCTGCCTGCTCATCGGTGCCACCGAGGCGGGCATCCACATGGTTCGTCAGGTCGAGGACAACCACGGTCTCGGCATGAAGATCACCGCATACGTCAAGACGAGCCACGACCACGGCGTTCCACCGGGTGTGCCGCTGGCCGGTTCGCTCCTGCATCTTGATGAAATCCTCGACCGTGGCGAGTGGGATCAGGTATTGGTCGCCTTGCCCGTGAGCGCGAACCGCGCGATCAGCTACGTGCTCGATCGCATGGACGAGCGCGTGTTGACGGTGAAGTTCGTGCCGGACTTGCTGGGCAGGCAGTTGATCAACCACCGCATGGAAGACTGCGCGGGCGTGCCCCTGGTCACCCTTCGCGAGAGCCCGCTGCATGGGCATGCGTGGATCCTGAAGGCCATCGAGGATCGCATCATCGCCGGCGCCATCCTGCTGATGATCAGCCCGCTGATGCTGTTCCTTGCGATCGGCGTAAAGCTTTCCAGCCCCGGCCCGGTGCTCTATCGGCAGGTCCGCGTCGGTCTGGACGGCAAGGAATTCGAGATGTTGAAGTTCCGTTCCATGCCTGTGGACATGGAGAAGAACAAGAGCGTCCAGTGGGGTGGCGCGCAGAGCAAGACGACCACGCGCTTCGGGCGATTCATCCGGCAAACCAGCCTCGACGAACTGCCCCAGTTCATCAACGTGCTTCGTGGCGACATGTCCATCGTGGGCCCACGCCCCGAGCGGCCCATGTTCGTCGAGAAGTTCAAGGGCGAGATCGCCGGTTACATGCACAAGCACCTGGTCAAGGCCGGCATCACAGGCTGGGCCCAGATCAACGGGTGGCGCGGCGATACGGACCTGGTGAAGCGCATCGAGTACGACCTCTACTACATCAACCACTGGTCGCTGGCGTTCGATCTCCGCATCATCTTCCTGACCATCTTCAAGGGCTTCATCCACAGCGAGGCCAACGCATCGGCGCCGCTTCCGGCCGGCCCCTCGATGCCTGCGGCTACGGCCAGCGCGGCCAGTGAAGAGACCGGCTAGGGACGCGGCCCGGCCGCGTTCCCCCATCATTCCAATCGCGAACTGAGGCAATCTTTGAAGTTTCTGATCTGTGGCGGCGCGGGATACGTGGGTTCGCACATGGTGCGATACCTGGTCGCGAACGGGCACGAGGTGGTCGTCTACGACGACCTTTCGACAGGCCACCGTGAAGCGGTGGATGTCGACGTGCCGTTCGTCCATGGCGATATCGGCGACGCGGTGACCTTGTGGCGTTTGTTCGCCACGCACAAGTTCGACGCGGTGATCCACTTCTGCGCGCGGTCCCTGGTCGGCGAGTCGGTCATCGACCCCTACCAGTACTACCGAAACAATGTGGGAAACACCCTGGTCCTGCTGGCCGCCATGCGCGAGGCAGGCATCCATCGCCTTGTCTTTTCATCGACAGCGGCCGTGTTCGGACATCCCAGGAGCGACACCATCGACGAGTCGCACCCGACCGACCCGATCAATCCGTACGGCCAGAGCAAGCTGATGATCGAACGCGTGCTCGCCGATGCGGCCCGCGCGTATGGCCTGCGCTCGGTGGCATTGCGTTACTTCAACGCGGCCGGCGCCGATCCTTCGGCATCGATCGGAGAAGCGCACAACCCGGAAACCCACCTGATTCCCAACGTGTTGAAGGCCGTGCTTGGCCAGAGCGCCGCCCTGAAGGTGTTCGGCGATGACTACGACACGCGTGACGGCACCTGCGTACGCGACTACGTGCACGTGAACGATCTTGCCTCGGCCCATCTGTTGGCCGTTCAGTTCCTGGAAGAGAACGAAGGCGCGTTCACGTTCAACCTCGGCAACGGCGAGGGTTTCAGCGTACGCGAGGTGATCGCCGCCGCCGAACGCGTCACGGGACGGCTGGTGCCACATGCATTCGCTCCCCGCCGTCCTGGCGACCCCGCGACGCTGGTGGCGTCGAGCCTGCAAGCCCGCAAGCGTCTTGGCTGGCAGCCACGGATCACGGTGCTGGACGATATCCTTGCCAGTGCGTGGCAGTGGCACCTGCAGCCGCGTTTCTGACCGTGCAGGCCCAACCGAAAGTTCAGCTCGACTTCATCGATGCGCTGCGCGGGCTGGCGATCGTCGGCGTGCTGGTCAGCCACGCGCAGCGCAACGTGGAAATCTACCAGGCGATGGGCCACCAGGCGCTGATGTCGCCGTGGCTCAGCCGCTACGCGGCACAGGGCGCACGCGGCGTGCAGCTGTTCTTCGTGGTCAGCGCACTGACATTATTCCTCTCGGCAGGCAAGCGCACCCGGGAAGACACGCCGTGGCTGAACTTCTACGTGCGAAGGGTGTTCCGCATCGCGCCGATGTTCTACCTCGCGTTCGGTGTGTATTGCCTGGCCCCGGTGTTGATGAAAGGGCAGGCGCTGCCACCCCTGGGCACGGTGCTCGGCACGCTGAGCTTCACCAACGGATGGAGCCCGGCCTGGTTGCTGGGCGCCAACGACGTGGTCCCCGGGGGCTGGTCGATCGGCGTCGAGATGTCGTTCTACATCGTCTTTCCGCTGGTGTTCCTGGCGCTGCGCAGCTTCCCGCGCGCGCTGGCCGCGTTGGCGGTGTTCCTCCTGCTCGCGGTGCTTACGTGGCCATGGCTGATTCGCCACCCGCCGATCGACGACGCGGAGCTGTGGCAGCGCTACGTGTTCGTATGGCTGCCCAACCAGTTGCCCGTCTTCCTGTTCGGCATCTGCGCCTATTTCGTGATGTTCGGCCACGCCGGAAAGCTGTCGGTTTTCTTCCGCGAGGGCGACCGTTGGCGCAATGCGTGCTGGTTCGTTCTTTCGGTGGCCGTCCTGGCACTCGCGCCACAGTGGCTGGACGATCCGCGGGTGGTATTCGTGTACGCGGCGGCCTTCGCGCTGCTGGCCCTGTGCCTCTTTCGACAGCCCTACCGTTGGCTGGTGAATCGTCCGCTGCAGCACATCGGCAAGATCAGCTTCAGCGGCTACCTGACCCATTTCTTCATGCTGCAGGTGGCGCGCAAGGCGCTCGCGGCGGTGCACGCCGGTGACCGTCTGAGCCCGGATCTTTACTTCGTGGCCACGGCGGTGCTCGCACTGGCGGGTACGGTGCTGGTGTCGAGCGTGACTTATCGCTTCGTCGAGGTGCCGGGCCAGGCGTTGGGCAAGCGTGTCATCGAAATGCTGGCGGCACGCCGAGCGCGCGACGCCCGCCCGGCGGAAGGCGCGACGGGCTGACCCGAACCCGGGTCAGGTGAGTCGCGCGATGAGATCCAGCGCGTTGGGCACGGGCTTGCCGTTGGCGAAGCATGCCTTGACCAGCGCGTTGACTTGGGCGAGCGACGGGCGGTGCGTCCTGAAGCGGTCCAGCATGGCGTCGTCGGCTTTGGTGAAGGACGTTCCGCCGCCTTTGCCGGCGTAGAAGTGGTTCTCGCCGAGTTTCGTCTGTGTCGCCAGTTGCATCTCCACGCCGGGGGTACGCGGTGCCACGACGATATTGTCGTGGATGGCCGTGCTGTTCGGTACACCTTTCCAGCTGGTCGCCTTGAACACGGTGACCTCGGCGTCGGCGATGGGCTTCTGCGGAATGATGATGATGTTGTTGTAGATCTGGCTGCCGTCCACCGGGCCCGAGATGCGCAGCGAAGCGCTGCCGGTCTTGCGCAGGGCGTCGTTGATGCTCACGTTGAAGCGCACGATCGTTCCGGTATTGCCTATCTTGTCGCCGCCACGGCCGTCGTTGCAGACCAGGGCCATGCCGCCGGCATTGTCGTGGCTGTAGTTGTACTGGATCACCGTATTGCGGCAACGGAAATCGGCGTCGTAACCCTGGCCGTCGGCGTAGGCCTTGTGGTCGCTGACCTCGTTGTACTGGATCAGGGTGTTGTCGCAGTCGAACGGCCAGATGCCGGCGGCCGCCTCGCCGCGAGGCAGTTCGCCGCAGCGGCTGACGGTGTTGCGCTCGACCAGGGCGCCGTCGCAGCCCTTGACCAGGATGCAGTCGCCGGGCACTTCGCTGATGCGATTCCCGCGCACGATCACCCCCGTGGCCAGGCCGCCGGTGCGGTTGCCGGCGGCGAGGAAGAGGATGCCGTCGCGCTCGCTGCGCTCGATCGTGTTGTCGACGATCTTCAGATCCTGGTAGCGCGTGGGGCGGCCCTTTCCCTTCGCTTCGATGAGGATGGCGCTGCCGCCCCCTTGCTGCTTGAGGGACGACCCATTGATGTCGTGGATGTGCAGGCCTTGCAGCACGATGCCATGGGCGATGCCGAAATCCTGGTGGAACAGGTGCACGCCGGTCCGGCGGGCCCCTGGTTGTGGACCCTGGTTGGAGATGCCCAGGTTGCGCAAGGTCCAGTACTCGACGTTCTGCAGGCGTACGGTGGAAGGGGCGCGGCCGTCCGCGTGCAGGTGGGGCGGGGCGCCTTCCCCGTAGGCATCGACGACGATGGGCGCCCCGTCGCGGCCCGAACCCTTCGGCTGGAAGACACCGGGATAGTCCCCACCGCGCTTGAAGAGGATCGTGTCGCCGGGGCCGAAGCTCGCCTGGTTGAGCCTGTCCAGGCTCCGCCAGGCCTGGCCGGGACTGGCGCCGTCATGCCGATCGTTTCCCGCCGTGCCATCCACGTAATAGCGCTTGCCCGCGGTGGCGGCAAAGGCCTCGCCCAGCGGCAGCGAGGCGAGGGCGGCACCCGCCCACAGCGACCGGCAAAGAAAGGTTCGACGATGCATGCGGTACCTCCCGGCGTCAGCGACGCTCGCTCAATGAATAGCGGTAGACGCCGCCATGCTTCTTGAGCATGTAGGCGAAACCGGCGAGGTGCTTGATGGTCAGCTTCGAGAACTTGCGCGTGCGCCGCTTGTAGTCGTGCACGATGGAGATCTTCCGGCTGTAGTAGTTGCGCAGGCCCATCTTGCGCGTGCGCACGCAGAACTCCGCGTCTTCCGGGCCGAAGAAGATCCGGTCGTCGTAGCCCATCAGGAGGGCCGCGACGTCCTTGGTGAAGGTCTGGTTGGCGCCCAGCACGTAGTCGACCTCGAGAGGGTCGTTGCTATCGTCGAAGCACGTGTCGAGCATCAGGTGCCGCTCGAGTTCACGCTTGACGAAACCGAGCTGGCGGCTGATGGGAACGCGAGCGGCGATCGGCTGGTAGAAACGCGGGAAACGCCGGGTCGAATCCTGACGGGTGCGGTCGACGTTGAGCAGCTGGAAGCCGACCACGCCGGCGTCGGGATGCGCCTGGAAGAACGTATCGACGATGGCGCCCGGGTCTTCCGTCAGGAAGATGGTGTCGTTGTCCAGGGTCATGCAGTACTTGCCGCGTGCCAGGAACAGCCCTCGATTGCGCGCCGGGCCCACGCCGAAGTTGCGCTCCAGAGGGAAGTAGCGGATTTGCGGCAAGGTGGCGACAAACTCCGCGCTGCCGTCGCGCGAGCCGTTGTCGACGACGATCACCTCGTCGCGCTCGAAGTCCACCTTGTCCATCAGCGAGAGCAGGCAGCGCTCGAGGTTCTCCCGTTCGTTCCAGGTGATGATGATGATCGACAATCTCACGTCGGCGGCGTTCATGACGATGCTCCTGCGGGGGGCGTGGTAGGGGAAGAACGGTCGGTGCTGCCGCGCAGCGAGGAAGGGGTGATGACCTCGTTGGCCTTCACCACGAAGTTGTCCGGAATGACCACGGGCCCGAAGATGCATGCGCCCGTCCCGATGATGACGTTGTCGCCGATGACCGGGGTGCCGTCGCCCGGCCAGCGGTTGCCGATGCACACACGGGCATACATCGTGCAGTTGGCGCCTATCGAGGTCTTGCCATTCACGATGATGCCGAAGGCGTGATAGATCACCAGGCCCGGGCCGATCGTGGCGGTGGTCGGCAGGTAGCACTTGAAGATGAACTCGGCGACCTTCTCCAGCACGCGCAACGGCGTGTGCAAGGGCGTGCCCCGGGCCGTGGCGATCAGCCGATAGCAGAGGATCACCCAGAAGGACTGGTCGAGCATCCACCACACCATGCCCCGGTAGCCGGGCAGGGATCGGAGACGGCGGACGTCGGCACGAAAATCGTCAAGCATGGGTCGGGTCCGGGTGGGGTGGCGACAGCGGGGATGCCTTCCGGGCGGTGGCATCGATCCGCGCCTGGGCGCGCCGCGCGTCGGTGCGCGCATAGAACATGCCCACGAAGAACCAGAAATAGGCCTCGTACCCGCTGAACTCGATGAAGGCCAGCATCAGGTAACACAGCAGGAAGGCCTTGATGTTGCGTTGCTGCCCTTCGGCCGGCCGGAGCAGGATGTGCGCCACCAGCGCAAGGAACAGCAACAGTGACTGCACGCCACCTTCGAGCAGGAATTGCAGGTAGATGTTGTGGACATTGTTCTCGACGAAGGTGAGGCCGGATATCTGCTCCATCAGCGGCACGCCGTTACCCACGCCATAGCCCAGCAGGTTCTGCTCCAGCGCGGCGGCGGCACTGTTCCACAGCGCCAGGCGGCCCACGTTCTTGTGCTCCAGCTGCGTCTCGGCCTGGAGGTTGAAGCGATCGAGCACGGGGATGTCGATGACCGACGACAGCACCAGCCCGCCTATCAGCACCATCATGGCGACGCCGAGGAAGGTATACAGGTAGTAGTGGCGGGTCTTGCGCGTGCGGTAGGCGGCGATGCCGATGGAGACCGCGGCGCCGAGCAGGCCTGCGCGCGACAGCATCATCCCGCTGGTCAGCAACGCGATGCCGGCGGCGATGGGGTATACGCGGGTGCCCAGCAGGAGGATCGAGAGCAGGGCCAGCAGGCTGGCCTCGATGTTGCGTCCGCCCGTGGACATGTAGAGGATGCCGGAGGCCCCTTCGCTACGGGCGTACACCGCGCCGAGCTGTCCCGCGTAGATGGCGTCGCGCAGGATGATGAAGACGATGCAGCAGCCGAGTATCCAGACGAAGATCTTGCGCAGCTCCACATCGTGCAACTTGCGGCCGAACACCACGCCCAGGAAATACGCCATGGCCACGAACACGATCAGCGTGGAGCGCATGCCGCCGCCATACGTGGCCGCCGCCGCCAGCGAGGTACCCATCATCGTCGCGATGAACGCCGTCGCCGGGTTCAGCTTCAGGTAGCGAACGGCGGGCAGGTAAAGCAGCGGCATCAATAGCAGAAGGAGGTGATAGACGTTGACATGCGACTTGCTGCTCGTGCTGTGCGTCAGCGGCACCTGCACGAAGAGCATGGCCATCAACGTGACCGCGGCGGCGCGTGTCCGGTTGATCCGCATCGTCATGCGAGTCATCCGATAGCCACGCCGAAGAACTTGTGCAGAAGCACCTTCAGGGTCGACTTGTATCCTCCCAGGGAAATGTTGCGGGCGATTTCGCCCAACGACGGCCGCTGCCGGTTCATCACGTACTGGATGTTGCGGTGGTTGCGCTTCTGGTCCGCGTTCATCAGCCGCGCGTGCTTGGCGATGAAGCGTTCGCTGCCCTCGGCGCGCCGGCTGGAATTACGGATGCGCGCACGTGAGCGGTCGTCGTCGACGAAGGAAAGCAGCTGCCGCGTGCACACGGCCGTGCCGTAGCGGTCGGCGAGGCGTATCCACATGTCGTAGTCCTGCCACGAAGGCATCGACTCGTCGAAACCACCCAGCTCGCGCATGCGCGACAGTTCCGTGAGCACCTGGTTGCCGGCGAGGTTCGCGTACAGAAGCGCGGGCAGCGTGAGCTTGTCCGCCCTGGCCAGTTCCGTCTCGCTGTAACGGTGCTCGCGCAAGCGCTCGATCTGCGCCGGGTCCTGGAAATACTTGAAGCGGCTGCACGCGAACGACGGGGAGTGGCGGCGATAAATATCCACCAGGCATTCGATGCGCTGCGGATGGAACAGGTCGTCGTCGTCCAGGCCGGTGACATAGGTGCCGATGGCTTGTTCGATGCAGCGGTTGCGCGCGCGGCATGCGCCTTGCGGCGTTTCATTACGCAGGTAGGTGAACTTGCCGGGGTGGCGGCGCGCATAGTCGGCCACCACCTCGGCGGTGTCGTCGGTGGAGGCTTCGTCGCAGATGAGGACCTCGATCTCCGGATAGGTCTGGGCCAGCACGGAGTCGATCGCCCGGCGAAGCAGCGCCGAGCGATTGCGGGTAGGGATGTATACGCTCACCAGGGGTGTCATGTCGGCCTCGTTCCTTGGATGCGATGGGTCTGTGGATGCCGGTTCAGGAGCGTATGCCGGGCTCGCCAAACCACCCAGAGCAGTGGCGGCGTCACCAGCGCCAGGCGTACCGCGCTGGCCTTCCAGTCGTCACCCTGGTAGATGAAGACGGCCAGCATCAGGAAGGCGTAGGGCACGAAAGTCTCCACCGTCCAGGAATGAAAGAATTCACGCGCGGTGAGGCTGATGATCTTCGAGGAGAAGAAGTAGTACGACAGCACCGTGGCCAGCAGCTGGCTGATCGCCAGCGCCACCGCCATGACCTCGAGTGAGCGTGACAGCGCGCCGAGCACGCTCACCAGCAAGGTGACGCCACCGATCTTCAGGTTCCAGGCGAACTCGATATCCGAACGGCCCAGGCTCTGACTGAGGGCTCCGATGAGCGAGCCGAGCGGACGCAGCATGCCGAACAGCAGCATCAGCGGGATGAGTTCGGCCACGCCGGCGTAGCGATGCCCGTAGAGGATCGTCACCGCGGGCGGTGCGAACACGGCCAGCATGATGAACACGCCGCTGCTGAATACGGATACCCCGCGCAGTCCCACCAGATAGGCGTGCCGCAGTGCCAGCGGATCGTCCTGGCGCGTCGCCAGCCGGGGCAGGGCGAGCCGTTGGACCACGGGCATGATCAGCTTGGTCGGCTGCAGCACCAGTTCCTTGGCGAGCGAATACACGCCGAGCGAGGCGAGGCCGAGGAATTTGCCGAGGATGATCTGGTCGGCCTGGCTGCGCAGCTGGTTGATGACCTGGGAGCCGAGCTGGAACGCGCCATAGCGCAGGGCCTGGCGGATGATCCCACGGTCGTAGCCCCGGCCGGGATGCCAGTCGCGATCGGCCACGGCCACGAAACACACCAGGCGTACCAGGCTGTTCACGATCATCGCGTACACGGCCGCCTCGATCGACGCGCCGAACTGGAGCACCAGCAGCAACAAGGTGGCCAGGCCGGACAGGCGCCCGATCACCTCGATCCGCGCGAGCCGGGGCAACTGGAAGGTCTTGATGAGGCTTGCCTGGTATTGCGCGGCCAACCCGAGCAGCACGAAATTGACCGTGGACAGCCGCAACAGGTGGCCCAGCACGTCCGAGCCATAGAAATAGGCCACGGCATAGGAGATGCCGAACAGCACCAGCGCGGACATGAGGCCGAGCCCCGCGCTGATCATGTACAGCGAGGTGCGCTCGTGGCGGGTGATGCTTTGCCTATGGATGAGGTAGCTGCTGAGGCCCATGTCCTGCAGCAAGGTGGCGATCGCGTTGACGACGTTGACGATCGCCAGCGCGCCCAGCAGATGCGCATCGACGTGATGGGCCAGCACCGCGATCTGCAGCAGCTGGCTCGCCGCGCTGACGACGGTCGAACCGACGGTCCATAGGGCATCGCGTCTGGCGGAGGGCATCGGTACGTGCTCCTAGGCCAATTGCGCGGCGAGCTGGTCGTGCAACCGGCTCTGGTTGAAGCGGCTTTCGACGGTGGCGCGCGCGCTTCCGGCGATCGCCGGCAAGTCGTATTCGCCCCGCTGGATACGGGCGAGCTTGTCGGCCAGGGCATCCACGTCGCGCTCGGGTACCAGCCAGCCCGACTGGCCGTCCTCGATCAACTCGGGGATACCGCTGTGCACCGTGGACAGGCAGGGCACGCCGCTGGCCATGGCCTCCATCAGCGACACCGGAATGCCTTCCTGGTCGCCGTCCGCGGCGGTGACGCTTGGCAGGGCGAACACGTCCGCCCGGCGCAGTGCGGCCTGCACGTATGCCTTGTCGCGGCGGCCGCGAATGAAGACATGCTGCTCCAGGCCGTGCCGCGCCACGAAGCGTTCCAGTTCCTGTTGCAGCGGACCGTCGCCGACGATTTCCAGTTCGACCGGGACATCGCGCTTCGCGAGCCGTGCCACGGCCTCGCAGAGATAGGTCACGCCTTTCTTTTCGACCAGCCGCGCGACGCTCAACACGCGCAAGGGCCGTGACGGCGATGGCGCGTCGTTCGCGCGTGGCTGGAAACGGAAGCTGTCGAGGTCGACGCCCATCCGATGTACCTGGATCTTCTCCGGCGCGCAGCCCAGCGCCTCGAGTTTGCGTTGCCAGCGCGTGCTGATCGGCAGCATCCGCTCGCCGCTGGCGAACAGGCGCCGGTAATCGTCGGCGTGGCGCGCGAGCACGCTGTGCCGCGACAGGTCGTAGCCGTGGAACACCGTATAGATCGGCCCCTCGATCAGGCCCAGCGCGCGCAGGTTCGCCGCGAGCACGCCGGTGGGACCGAAGTGCGCGATGATCGCGTCCGCCTTCAGCGGTTCGCGCAGCCGTCGCACCGCGCCCGCCAGAACCAGCGACTTCGCCGCATGGCCGTACAGGCGAACCGACAAGGCCCGGCGCACCCGGGGGCTCGGCAAACCCGGAACCACCTGGCGAAGGCGTTGCAGCAGGATCTGCCAGCCGCGTGACGCGCTGGCGGAATGGTCGAAGATGAAGGTGGCGCGCTCCATCAATCCGCGGGTCGCCACGATATCGCCGGGTGCGGGCACGGGGCCGCGGCTGATGGCGAGGATGCGCACATCGAAGCCGCGGTCGAGCAGACCCACGATCTGGTCGATCACGAAGGTTTCCGAATACTTGGGAAACTCGGGAAGGACGAACAGGATCGTCATGATCACGGCCCTATCGCGAGCGTGGAGAGCAGGGACTCCCGGGCGAACGCCTTCTCGCGGGCCACCGCGGCCGCCACCCTCGGACGCAGGGTTTCATCGTCGAGCAGTTCCAGCACCTTGGCGCGCAGGCTGCCGTCGAGCAGGGACGGCACGGGCATCGCCAGGTCGTCCACGCCGAGGCGTTTCATGATGCCTTCGGACTTGTGCTCGTAGTTGAGCGCCATGGAAGGCGTGCCGAAGTTCATCGAGATGATCGCGCTGTGCAGGCGCGTGCCGATCGTCAGGACGCAGGCCCCCAGCCTCTGGCCGAGTTCCACGTCGTTGAGTTCGTCCATCTCGACGTGGCAGGCCTCGGGATGGCGCAGACGCGCACGTACCTTGAGTGCGATCATGCGGTCGTCCTTGGGATAGCCGTCGATCGCCGTGCAGGTGGAGAACGCCGCGATCCGGTAACCCGCTTCGATCACCGCGTCGAGCAGTTCGGCGAAGGCGGTCTCGTACTGGGCCTGGGTTACGCCCAGCCGCTTGTCGAACGGCGCCAGTTCGCGGAAGGTGACCGCGACCGTCGGGCGTGCGGCGTCGACCGCCACCGGTTCGCCCGGATGCACCAGCCAAGCGGTATCCGAGGCCCAGCGCACCTTGTCCTGTGGGATGTCGCTGTCCTGCATGTGCCGCGCGCTGACTTCCTCGCGCAAGGCCAGCGCATCCACCCGTGTCATCACGTCTTGCGAGACCTTGCGGAAGAACGCGTGCTGGAAGGGGCCGACGCTGTGCCCGATCAGGTAGGTGGGCCGCCCTGCGAGCAGGGCGCAGCTGATCTGATCGTACTGGGTGGCGCCATAGAGATCGACGAAGAACGAGCCGCCCACCTGGATCACCAGGTCGTACGCTTTCAGCGATTCGATGTACTCGCGATGACGCCGGGGAAGCGGAAGCCAGCGCGCCCACCAGCGGCGGTTGAGGTGCGCGTGCAACAGGCGTGGCACCAGCCTTCGCAGCAGCAGCGGGCGGACGGCGCCGAAGCGCCGCTTGCCCGCCTCCTGGTAGTAGCTGTTCAACGTGTCGGTCAGCAACGGCCGGCCGAGCAGGTACGCGGAACTGACCGGGAAGCGGCTGGTGACGTCGATCCGGCTTTCCGGCAACACGTCTTCCAGGCACTCCAGCAGGCCGCGCAGGATCGCGCAATCGCCACGATTGCCGCAGGTGTGGTTTCCGACGATCAGGATGCGCGCCATAGTCCTTGCTTCATGCAGTGCCCCTTGTTCATGGGACGGTTCAGGCCGGGTCGGCCTTGTACTTGTAATAGGCGTAGGTGGAGTAACCGGCGGCCCGGTGTTCCACGGCATTGAAGATCGCGCCCCTCAGGGCGACACCGTTCTGTTCGAAGCGTTGCTTCGCCAGGGCCAGCTCACGCGCCTTGTTGAGCCCGAAGCGGGCGACCATCAGGCTGGTACCGGCGTGGTGGCCGATCACCGCCGCATCGGTGACCGCCAGGATCGGCGGCGTATCGATGATGATCAGGTCATAGGCGGGTACGACCTCGGCGATGAACTGGGTGAAGTTCTCGTGCATCAGCAGTTCGGATGGGTTGGGCGGCACGCGCCCGCGGCTGATGAAATCGATGTTGGCCAGCGGCCCCTTCTTCTTCACCGCGGCGATTTCCGCGCCGCCGACGAGGATGTCCGACAGGCCTTGCCCGGTTTCCACGCCCAGGAGGTGATGCAGGGTGCCGCGGCGCATGTCGCCGTCGACCAGCAGGACGCGCTGCCCCGCTTGCGCGATGACCGCGCCCAGGTTCGCCGAGACGAAGGTCTTGCCGGCGAAGGGGCTGGAGCCGGTGATCATCAGGATGTTGTTCTTTGCCTCCAGCCGCGCGAAATGCAGGCTGGTGCGCAGGCTGCGGATCGCCTCGACGGCGAGATCGGCGGGGTCGCTGATGGCCAGCAAGGGACCGCGCCCGCCATGGCCATGACCGTGGCGTGTACGCGTCGAACGAGCGGTCTGGCCGGAACTGAGCGGAACCGAGGCGTACACCGGAAGGCCGAGGTCTTCGATGACCGCTGGATCTTCGATGCCGCGGTTGAGGATCTGCCGGAGGAAGACGAAGGCGAGTGCGAGGAATCCGCCCAGGAACGTGGCGATGATGACGACCAGGGCCTTGCGCGGCTGCACCGGTAGGGTCTTGTCCACCGCCGAGGTATCCACGATGCGCACGTTGCCCACGGTACCGGCACGCGCGATGTCGAGTTGCTGCGCCTGGTTGAGCAGGCTGGTGTAGGTGTTGCTGCTCACCTGCACGTCGCGGTTGAGCTTGAGCAACTGTTGCTGCGTGTCCGGCAGGCCGCCGACCTGCTTCTGCATCTGTTCCTTCTGCGCCTGGAGCTGGCCCATCTGTTGCTGCAAGGCCTTGTAAGCCGGATGGTCATGGGTGAAGCGGCGGTCGATGTCGGCTTCTTGCAGGTGCAACTGCTGAATGTTGTTTTCCACCGCGACGATCTGGTCGAGCAGGCCCTTGGTCTGCATGCTGAGGTCGACGGAGTGCGACTGGGTCTGGAAGGCGTTCATCGCCGCCTGTGCCCGGTCGAGCTCCTGACGCACCTTGGGCAGCTGGTCCTTGACGAACTGCAACTGGCTCGCGGCCTCGGCGGAATTGCGCTCCACGTTCTGGCGGACGTAGGCGGTGGTGATGCGGTCGAGCACCTTCTGCGCGAGATCGGGATCGGCGTTGTTGTAGGTAAGGCCGATGATGCCCGAGTCGGTGCCTTGCTCCAGGGCCACGATGTCCGTCTGCAAGCGGCTGATGGTGGTGAGGGTCGGCTGCGTGACAACGTCGAAGCGCGTTCCCGGGTTGGCCGTGAGCTGCCTGATCTGCATCGTGATGCCGTTGGCGCGGACCAGTTGTCCGACGACGCCCTCGATGAGGCGCTTGCCGTCGTCGTCGAGGAGGCTGAAGCGGTGGTTGTCGCCAGCACGCAGTTCCAACTTTTTGCCGACCATGGCGTCAGGCAGGTCGAGCTTGAAGATGTCCACCACTTCGCCGCCCCAGCCATAGCGGCTCAGGCCGAAACGCACTGGGCCGAGTTGGCCGGGTTTGTAGCCCCGCGACAGGTAATCGCCCAGCACGGGCATGCGCTGGGGTTGCGTCTGGATATCCAGGCGCAGGTCGTTCACCGCCTGCCCGATGACCAGTCGCGAGGTGATCAAGGCGATTTCGGTGGTGGCTTGCGACGCGGTGGTGCCCAGTGATTGGGTGAGATCGCTGAGGCCGGGAAGGCTGGGCGTCTTCTGCTCGACCTGGACGATCGCGGTCGCCTGGTAGATAGGCGTGGCGAGCAGTGAGTAGAGGACTCCCGCCACGAAAAACGTCCCGGTGATGGCGACGATCAACCATTTGTGATCAAGCAACGTGCCGAGCAACGCATTGAGATCGATGGTGTCGTCGTCGTGGGCCTGATCAATCTTCGTCGTCATGCGGCAGCGTTTTTCCTGAAAATGAATGGACGGCTAAACGTTTATAGCGCACCTAGTATGAATGGGCCGAAACGCGTGCCGAAGCCACTTTTGCCTTGTTTTCCGGTGTTTCGCGCAGCCGAAACCGTGCGTCTTTCGAGCACGCAAGCGCATCGCGCATCATGTGGATGCGCCACTCGGGTCATGAGGCGAGCGTCTATTCGATGGCGGGCGATGACGATGCCGCGCCGACGCCACTCGTGCCTTTGCACGATGTCCTTCGCCGGCACCGATTCCGCCCGCGCCCACTCGGGGACGGAGATCGATGGAAGGTTCGAGCATAGACGCGGTGGCCGATGCCTCAAAGTGAAAGGCGCCAGTTTTGCGACACGCGTCAAGTAACCAACGCGTGTATGGCACTAAAGGGGCGGAAAGGTAAGTTAATCGTTAGATTGGTCGGGCGATTCGTGCACAAATACCTAATGACTGGTTCATCTTTCAGTTATGTTTTGCTGCGTCGCACGATCGAGCCGAGACCGGGGTCGTGATGCCCGCGCCCCAAGGGCGAATCAGGCGACGTCCCCGGGCCGTGTCACAAAATAGCCATGAATCAGCGGATTCCCGGCGATAGCTGCCTGGCGACACATGGTGGGAACCGGCCAGCGGCCGTGGTCGTGGGTCGTGCCCATCGTGCGCCGCAACACCCGGTGGCGTGGTGGCCCCTCGTCTGCGCCTGGTTGCTGCGCGACGATCACCATCACCACCACCATGACCACGATCATCATCACGGGCATGCGCATGACGGGCATGCCCACCACGACCTGAACCTGCGTTCGGCGTACTTGCACGTGCTGGCGGATGCGGCCACGTCCGTCCTCGCCATCGTCGCCCTGATCGCCGGCATGATCTGGGGCGCGCGCTGGATGGACCCGGTGATGGGCCTGCTGGGCGCGGTCCTGGTCACCGTGTGGGCGTGGAGTCTCCTGCGCGATAGCGGCCGGGTCTTGCTCGACGCCGAGATGGACACGCCGGTCGTCGATGAAATCCGCCAGGTGATCGCGGAGGATCGCCATGAGGCCGTCATCGACGACATCCATGTATGGCGTGTCGGCAAGGGCAAGTTCGCCGTGGTTCTCGAAATCACCACGACCGCCGATGTCGACGGCGACTATTACCGGCACGCGCTGGCCATCCATGATGAACTGGTCCACGTGACCGTCGAAGTGCACCGCGTTGGACCCGGCTCCAGAGTTGAGGGTATCGCTTCAGGGGCATAAGCTGTCGGTATGCATGCCTTCTTCCATCGTTATCGCCGCCGGCGCGCCTTCTGGGTGTTCACCTGGCTGGCGTGGGCGATGGTGAGCGTCGCGCCGGCATGGTCGGCCGACGTGCACGCCGCGCCGGGACCGGGCGTGCATCGCATGCACGTGCAGCATGCGTCGACGCACACGGCGTCGTCGGCCGCGGGCGGTTGCAACGACCACGATGGCAACTGCTGTCATGGCCCCGGGCAGGCGTGTCATTGCACGCCTGCCTGCACCAGCGTGCTTCCTGCCAGCGCGCTCGCGCTCGGCGATACACCGGCCACAACCGTCACGATCTTCGCTGCCGGTGTTCGCGCCGCGCCCCAGGCCGGGTACGGGCCACCGCTGCGTCCACCCGCCGCCTGATCCTCCGCCGACGCTTTCACCCGCGCCGGGCATTCCATCGTTCCTTGCGATGACGAATGCGCCGATCGCGCCACGTGGCCGACGGCCGCGCATCGTATTCGTGGAGCATCTGTATGACATTCCCCGGTTCTTCCGAGCCCGTGCACGCCTCGCGACGGCGTTTCGTGGCGGGCCTTGCCGTTGGCGGCGTCGCCGCCGGCATGGGTTTGTTGCGTCCATCGCCCGTCTGGGCCTTGACCAACCCCGGTCATCCGACCGTGCTTGGCGGCACCGATTTTTCCCTCGACATCGCCGAGACGCCGGTGAACTTCACCGGCACGCCGCGCACCGCCGTCACCGTCAACGGCGGCATTCCGGGTCCGATCCTTCGCTGGAAGGAGGGAACCACGGTGACGTTGCGCGTGGCCAACCGGCTACGCACGCCGACATCGATCCACTGGCACGGCATCGTGCTGCCGTTCGACCAGGACGGCGTGCCGGGCATCAGCTTCGATGGCATCGGCCCGGGCGAAACCTTCGTCTACCGGTTCGACGTGCGCCAGGCCGGTACCTACTGGTATCACTCGCACAGCCGCTTCCAGGAGCAGACGGGCTTGTACGGTCCGCTGGTGATCGAGCCGGCCGGACCGGACCGTTACCGAAGTGACCGGGACTACGTGGTCATGCTCAGCGACTGGACCGACATGGATCCGGAGCGCATCTTCCTGCGCCTGAAACAACAGAGTGACTACTTCAACTATGCGCGGCCCACCGCCTCACGGTTCTTCCGCGACGTGCGTGAAAAGGGTTGGGGTCAGGCGCTGGAGATGCGCAAGATGTGGAACACCATGCGCATGAATCCGACCGACCTGAGCGACGTGTCCGGTGCGGCGTATACCTATCTCATGAACGGTGTACCGGCATCGGGCAACTGGACCGGCCAGTTCAAGCCGGGCGAAAAGATCCGCCTGCGCTTCATCAACGGCTCGTCGTCGACGATCTTCGATGTTCGCATTCCGGGCTTGAAGATGACCGTGATCTCCGCCGACGGGCAGGACGTGTTGCCGGTGCCGATCGACGAGTTCCGCATTTCCACCGCGGAGACGTACGACGTGTTGGTGGAACCCGGGGAAGACATCGCGTACACGATCTTCGCCCAGTCGATCGACCGCAGCGGTTACACGCGGGGCACGCTGTCGCCGCGGCCGGGGCTGGAGGCGGCGGTACCACCGCTCGACCCGCGCCAGTGGCTGGGTATGGGTGACATGATGGGTGCGATGGGTGGTTCCGCGAAGCCGATGAAGGACATGGATCACGACGGCATGTCGGGCATGAACCATGGCTCCATGGCTGGCATGGATCACGGCGCGATGGCCGGCATGGACCACGCCTCCATGGAAGGCATGGATCACATGAAGGAGAACGCGCCGAAAGTACGCCACGCGCGCACGGAGTACGGCCCGGGCGTGGACATGCACGTGGACATGCCACGCACCAACCTCGACGATCCGGGCATCGGCTTGCGCGACAACGGCCGCCGCGTGCTCACCTACGCTGACCTGCACACGGTCGGCGGCAATCCCGACCCGCGCGAGCCTGGCCGGGAGATCGAACTGCACCTCACCGGCAACATGGAACGCTTCATGTGGTCGTTCGATGGCGTGAAGTTCTCGGATGCCGCGCCGGTGCACTTCAACAAGGGCGAGCGCGTGCGGATCGTGCTTGTCAACGACACCATGATGAACCACCCGATACACCTGCATGGCATGTTCAGCGACCTGGAAACCCCCGAAGGCGAATTCCAGGTGCGCAAGCACACGATCAATGTGCAGCCCGCGCAACGGATCACCTATGCCGTGACGGCGGACAACCCCGGACGCTGGGCGTACCACTGCCATCTGCTCTATCACATGGAGGCGGGCATGTTCCGCGAGGTGGTGGTGTCATGAGGCCCCGTACGATTTTCTTCGCGGCCCTCGGTCTGGGCATGGCCACGGCCGCGGGGGCGCAGGAGATGAAGATGGGGCCGATGCAAGGTGGCGATGCGCCCGCCGATGCGCGCAGCCCCGACTATTCCGATGGCGTCGGCCATGGTGCGATGAAGGGCATGGACATGAACGACAACGGTCCGTACCGCATGATCCTGATCGACCAGCTCGAGGCGTTTCATGGCAGGGATGCCAATGGGCAGGCGTGGGAGGCGGAAGGCTGGTACGGCAATGACGACGACAAGCTGTGGTTCCGCACGGAAGGCGACCGCGGTGGCGGCAAACTGGAAGAAGCGGACGTCGAGGCGCTCTGGAACCATGCGATAGCGCCGTACTGGAGCACCCAGCTCGGCGGCCGCCAGGATTTCGGCCCGGGACCGAACCGCACCTGGGCGGCGTTCGGCGTGCAGGGTCTGGCGCCGTACTGGTTCGAGGTGGAAGCGACCGCGTATGCGAGCGCCCACGGACGCACCGCGGCGCGTGTACGAACGGAATACGATCTCTTCCTGACCCAGCGGCTCATCCTGCAGCCGGAACTGGAACTCAATGCCTATGGCAAGAACGACCCGCTGGCCCGCGTCGGCAGGGGCGTCTCGGATGCCTCGTTCAGCCTGCGCCTGCGTTACGAGTTCCGTCGTGAATTCGCGCCCTATATCGGCATCCGTTTCGTCGATCGCTTCGGTCGTACCGCCGACTATGTTCGCGCGGATCGTCAACCCGTCTTCGACCGCCAGGTCGTCGCCGGCCTCCGGCTATGGTTCTAGGACATCCTCGTGAAGCCAATCACTCTCGTTCTTTCCACCGTGCTGGGCGTGGCGGTCGTGGCGGCTTGCGGCACCGTAGCCTTCATCTATTCGGGGGCCTACGACATAGGTGCCGACGCACCGCATTCCCGGCCGGTCTACGCCGCACTGGAGACCTTGCGACAGCGTTCGATCCGGGCGCGGGCCTCGGATATCACGGTGCCCGACTTGTCCGATCCGCAGTTGGTCCTCAAGGGTGCCGGCCAGTACGCGGCCATGTGCACCGCATGCCACCTGACACCAGGCCAGAAGGATTCGGAAATCCGCCCGGGTCTCTACCCGCAACCACCGAACCTGACGCAGGCCAGGATCGATCCGGCGCAGGCGTTCTGGACGATCAAGCACGGCATCAAGATGAGCGCCATGCCGGCATGGGGTGGCAGCCACGACGACATGACGATCTGGAGCATGGTCGCCTTCCTGCAGAAGCTGCCCGGCCTGTCGCCGGAGGCGTACAAGGCCATGGTGGCCGCGGCGCCGCCCGATGACGATATGGACATGGATCACGCCAAATAGCGCATTCCCACAAGCAACGGCGCCCGAAAAGCGGTTGGATGGGGAGCGCCCATCCGGGGCGCCCTGACGGGAGAATGGACATGGGTCATCGCAACCGTGTGCGCCTCGCGCGCTGTGCCATGTTTGGAACGTCGTTAGCCGTGCTTTCGGTATCCGCCTGGGGAGAGGACCGGGTCAGTCCGGTCATCAAGATCAATGAAGAGGCCGCGAAGGCTCCGATCGAAACGGTTTCCGTGCGTGATGGCATCAGCGTGCTTATGGGATCGGGGGGGAACATCGGTGTCGTGACGGGGCGCGACGGCAAGTTCATGATCGACGCCGGTATCGCCGTGTCGCGTCCGCGGGTGGAGGCGGCACTGAATGCCCTGGGGTCGCAGCCGGTCCGCTACCTGGTGAACACGCACTACCACTGGGATCACACGGATGGGAATACCTGGCTCGCGGGCAAGGGCGTGCAAGTGGCCGCCACGTCGGGAACGATCAAGCGGGTATCGCAGACCACGCGCGTGGACGACTGGGATTTCACTTTCAAGCCGCTGCCGAAAGCCGCCGTGCCGGGTACGGTGGTGGCGTCGAGCAAGCACTGGACCGTCGATGGCCAGACCATCACCGCGATCAAGGTCGTTCCGTCGCATACCGACACCGACCTCTACGTGACGATCCAGCCGGCCGACGTCGTCTTCCTGGGCGACTTGTTCTGGAACGGTGTCTATCCCTTCATCGATAACGAGAACGGCGGAGGCATCGACGGGATGGTGCGCGTCCTCGACCGCATCCTTCCGACGATCGGCGACAAGACCGTCGTCGTACCCGGCCACGGCCCGGTCGGCAACAAGGCCGACGTAAAGGATTTTCGCGACATGCTTGCCGGTATCCGCGACAAGGTGGCGGCATTGAAGAAGGACGGGAAGTCACGTGACGAAGTCGTCGCGGCCAAGCCGACGGCGGCCTGGGATGCGAAGTACGGACACTTCGTCATCGACCCCGATTTTTTCACCCGCATCGCCTACGACGGGATGCGCTGATCCGTCACAGATCCAATTCGAGGTCCGTCAACGGCGTGGCGCAACAGATCAGTACCGCGCCGTCGGCGGGGGGCTGGAGGGGATCCGGGGAGTAGCGGGTCCGCCCGCCGATCAGGCCGCTTTCGCAGCTGTGGCAAACACCGGAACGGCACGACCAGCGCACGGGCACGTCGCTTGCCTCGGCGAGTTCCAGCAAGCTCTGGAAGCGGTCGTCCCAGCGCACCGACAGGCCACTGCGTACGAACGATACCGATGGGCCGGTGCCGGCGTGGCCGGCCGGTGGGTGTGGCGGAACGACGGTCGTGCTCACCACGCCGGGAGTCATCGATTCGTTCGACCCGAAGAGTTCGGAGCGTATCGAGCCGGCTGGGTATCCCAGCGCATGCAGGCCATCGCGTGCCTCCTGCATGAAGGATGGCGGGCCGCAAAGCAGGAAGCGGGCATCGTCTGGGATACCGAGCGATGCGAGGTCCGCGACACGCAGGCGGCCGGTCACGTCGAAGTCCATGCCAAGGCGATCCCCCGGACGCGGATGGCTGAAGGCCACCAGCGATGTCACGTCATCGAGTTGCCCGAGCAGTTCGCGTGTTTCCTGCGCGAACAGATGTTCGCCGCCATCGCGTGTTCCATATACCCAGTAGATTTTTCGCGGGCAGCGGCTGCGCTGGCTGACGATGTCGTGGAGCATCGCGAGCAGCGGCGTCACGCCGATGCCGACACCCCACAGGACCAGCGGGCGTTCGTCGTCGGGCAGGACGAACGTACCGCGCGGCGCGCTGATCGACACGATGGAGCCCGCGCCGACGTGATCATGCAGGTAAGCGCTCCCCATGCCCTCGGCACGCTTCACGCTGATGCGGTAGCTGCCCGGATGCGAGGCATCGGAGATGGAGTAGCTGCGGAGCAAGGTCATGCCATCGTCGTGACGATCGATCTTCAGCACCAGGAACTGCCCGGCACGCGGGACGGGCAGGGGAGCGCCGTCCATCGGACCGAATACGAAAGATCGTACGTGAGGGCTTTCCTCGTGCACGGAAATGACGCGCATGTCGCGGAATCCTTCCCAGGCCGGTGGCGCCTCGGGCGCGCCGGCAAGCCCGGCATTTCCGTTGCGCTCGGGTCCGGCCTTCAACAAGGCCTCGAACGACCCGCGCCAACCTTCGCTCAGGCCACGCATGCCCACGGCATGGCGAAGTTTTTCCTCGGAGCGTTCCGGCAGGTAGAGCAGGGCATCCACCTCGGCCACGCTCATGCCATCGCCACGCGTCTCCAGGATGATGGCATCGCCTTCGTTTATCAGGCCTTCCTCGATCACCCTGCAATAGAACCCGGGACGCCGATGCGCCACGAGCAGCGAAGGCATTCGTGGTTCGGAGAGGCGGATTCCCACGCGGTAGCAAGTGACCCTTGGCTGGGTCACCTCGAGCAACGCGCCGCCGATGCGGTACCTGTCACCGATCCAGACCTCGTCGTCGGCGAGTCCGTCGACGGTGAGGTTCTCGCCGAACTGACCGTGGTCACTCAGCTTGCGCCCGAGAAACGTCTCCCAGTATCGGTACGACTGAATCTGGTAGACCATGACCGCGCGGTGTTCGCCGCCGTGGCCCGCGAGATCTCCCTGGCCATCGCCATCCAGGTTCAGGCGTCTCGCCATCACCGGCCCCTTGACCGGCTGTTTGAAGACGGCCGTTCGCACGGTCCGTCCTTGCCACTCGATGTCCTGTGGCAATCCCACGTTGACGGAAACCACCACGGGCATGGGCTGTCTCCTGGATGCACCGGTCGCCGAAGCATAGTCCTGTTCGGTCGAATAGGAACAAGTCAGGTTGGAACTGAGTTCGCGTCCGGTTTAGCTCCCGCGTACACTTCCTGGATTCATCCCCGGAATTCGCCCTCGCCATGGCTTCCCGTTTCTTCAAGGCGGCGCTCGTCCTTGGCCTCTTGTCGGCCATCGGGCCGTTCGCGATCGACATGTACCTTCCGGCGCTGCCGTCGATCGGCAAGAGCCTGCATGCCGACATCGGCACCGTGCAGCTCAGCCTGATGGTCTTCTTCATGTCCATGGGCGTGGGCCAGCTCGTCTACGGACCGTTGTCGGACATGTTCGGCCGCAAGCGGCCGATCTATGTGGGCTTGTGCATCTTCGCGCTCGGCAGCATCGGTTGCGCGCTGGCTCCGGACATCCACACGCTGATCGTGTGCCGCTTCATCCAGGGCCTGGGCGCCTGTGCCGGCATGGTCATTCCCCGGGCGATCGTGCGCGACATGCATACCGGCAACGACGCCGCGCGGTTGATGTCGTTGCTGATGCTCATCTTCAGCGTCTCGCCGATCCTGGCGCCTCTGA
Organism: Luteibacter jiangsuensis; assembly: GCF_030812295.1. GTDB lineage: Bacteria > Pseudomonadota > Gammaproteobacteria > Xanthomonadales > Rhodanobacteraceae > Luteibacter > Luteibacter jiangsuensis_A. Next base: position 583,486 of record NZ_JAUSSK010000001.1, on the reverse strand, counting down.
CCGGCAGCCTGGTGATCGAGTTGGCCAGCTGGCGTGGCGTGTTCTGGGTCGTCACCGGCGCGGCCGTCCTCGGCCTGGTCATGGTCGCCACGGTGCTCAAGGAGACGCGGCCGGCCCACTTGCGCCTGAACAGCACGGTCGGATCCGCGCTCGCGGGATATGCCACGCTCCTGCGTGACCGCCATTTCCTCGGCGTCGTCTTCATCGGCTCGTTCGGCGTGTCGAGTTTCTTCGCGTATCTCGCCAACTCGTCCTTCGTGTTGATCAACCACTATGGCCTGACACCGACCCAGTACAGCCTGGCGTTCTCGGTGAACGCCGTGTCGTTCATCGGTGCCTCGCAGTTCACCGGCCGCCTGGGCAGTCGCTACGGGCTGAAGCGGGTGGTGAAGACCGCCGTGGTCGGTTACGCCGCGACGATGGTCCTGCTGGCCGCCATCACCGCGGTGGGGGTGGACGACCTTGCCGTGCTGATGGCGATGCTGGTGGTCGGCTACGGCTTCCTCGGCCTGGTCATTCCCAGCTCGGCGGTCATCGCGCTGGAAGAACATGGCGCCATCGCAGGCACGGCCTCGGCACTGATGGGAACCCTGCAGTTCGGCACCGGTGCGTTGGTGATCGCCCTGCTGGGACGCTTCATCGACGGTACGTCGCTGCCCATGGTCGCCGGCATCGCCGCCTGCGCCGTGATCTCGTTCACGTTCGCGCGAGTGACCTTGCGTCATAGGCCGGTCGCGGCGGCGACAGCCGAGGGCTAGGCTTTCGTGCCTCGTTTGACGGCGGCTGGTCGCTTGGCGGCCGGCGCGGGGGCACACGTGCCGCCACTGCCCACGCAGCAATTCTCGGTCAGGTAATCGACCAGTTCGTCGATCGCGGATATCACCGGCGCGTAATAGATGAAACGGCCGCTTTGGCGGCTGGTGACGAGCCCGGCGTGCAGCAGTTCCTTCAGGTGAAACGACAGCGTGGCATTGGGCAGGCCCAGCCGTTCGCCGATCATGCCCACCGGCAGGCCTTCCGGACCCTGTTCCACGAGCAAGCGGAAAATCGCCAATCGCGATTCCTGGGCAAGTGCGGAAAGGACCTTGATGGTGTCGGCGGTTTTCATGGAAGGCGAGTGTAACAAAGCGGTGCCGTCCGTCACGGCAAGGACAGCCGTAGCGCGAGCGCGGCCAGCGTGACCAGCAGGATCGGCAGCGTCAGCACGAGGCCTACCTTGCAGTAATAACCCCAGGTGATCGTCATCCCCTTGCGGGCCAGCACGTGCAGCCAGAGCAGGGTGGCCAGCGAGCCGATCGGCGTGATCTTGGGTCCGAGGTCGCTGCCGATGACGTTCGCATAGATCATGGCCTCCTTGACCGCTCCGGTCGCCGTGGTGCCGTCGATGGACAAGGCACCCACGAGCACCGTGGGCATGTTGTTCATGATCGAGGACAGGATCGCGCTCAGGAAGCCGGTACCGAGCGCCGCACCCCAGACGCCGTGTTCGGCGAATCGGTCGAGCAGGGCAGAGAGGTACTGGGTGAGGCCGGCGTTGCGCAATCCGTATACGACCAGGTACATCCCCAGCGAGAACAGGACGATCTGCCAGGGCGCCCCATGCAGCACCTTCCGCGTATCGATGTGATGACCGCGGGCGGCCACGACGAACAGGACGAATGCGCCGGCTGCGGCCACCGCACTCACCGGAACGCCAAGCGGCTCCAGGCCGAAGAACCCGACCAACAGCAAGGCCAGCACGCCCCAGCCGACCTTGAAGGTCGCACGGTCGCGGATCGCTTCCTGTGGCGCCTTGAGCAAGGCGATGTCGTAGGTGCGCGGTATGTCGCGGCCGAAATACAGAAGCAGCGCTCCCAGCGTGGCCGCCACGGCGACCACGGTCACGGGGACCATGATCGCGGCATAGGTGTTGAAGCCGATCCTGAAGAAGTCGGCCGAGACGATGTTGACCAGGTTCGAGACCACCAGCGGAAGGCTCGCCATGTCCGCGATGAAACCGGCCGCCATGACGAAGGCGAGCGTCGCTGCCGGACCGAAGCCCAGCGCCACGAGCATCGCCATCACGATAGGCGTGAGGATGAGGGCGGCGCCGTCATTGGCGAACAGCGCCGACACGGCCGCACCGAGAAGGACGATGAGCGCGAAGAGGTAACGGCCTCGGCCGCCTCCCCATCGGGCGACATGCAGGGCCGCCCATTCGAAGAAGCCGGCTTCGTCCAGCAGCAGGCTGATGATGATGACGGCGATGAACGTCGCGGTGGCGTTCCAGACGATATGCCAGACCACCGGGATGTCAGCGAGGTGCACCACGCCCAGGCACAGCGCGACGGTCGCCCCGGCGAGCGCGCTCCAGCCGATGCCGAGGCCACGGGGCTGCCATATGACGAAGACGAGGGTGGTGGCGAAAAGGATGAGCGCGAGGGTCATGCGGGTCTTTACTTTGTTTCTACGTTTCTAGAATGATAGAATTGTTATGGTTACGCAACCCTACGGAGCTATCGTGTCCCCTGTCGATCTTCCCCACCTGACCGGCGACCTGCCGCACCCCGAGTGGGAGCGACTGACCGTCGAAGGCGATGGCGGTCATCCGCCGCGGATACTGCTTCTCTACGGATCGTTGCGGCCGCAGTCCTTCAGCCGGAAGCTCGCCCTCGAAGCGGAGCGCATCCTTCGCCACCTTGGCGCCGAGACCCGCGTCTTCGATCCGGCGGAACTTCCCATCCTCGACAGCGTGCCGGCCACGCATCCGAAAGTGCAGGAATTGCGCACCTTGTCGCTGTGGTCGGAAGGGCAGGTATGGGTCAGTCCCGAACGGCACGGCACGATGACCGGCGTATTCAAGAACCAGATCGACTGGCTGCCGCTGGAAGACGGCAGCGTGCGTCCTACGCAGGGCCGTACCCTGGCGGTCATGCAGGTCTGCGGAGGATCGCAGTCGTTCAACGTCGTCAACGCGCTGCGCGTGCTCGGCCGCTGGATGCGGATGGTCACCATCCCGAACCAGTCCTCGGTCGCCAAGGCCTGGACGGAATTCGACGATGCGGGAAGGATGAAACCGTCGCCGTTCTACGACCGCGTGGTCGACGTGATGGAGGAGCTGATGAAATTCACGCTCCTGGTCCGTGGCCGCAGCGAGTATCTTGTCGACCGCTACAGCGAACGCAAGGGCGCCGCCGCCGCGGCGCAAGCCATCGTCTCGAGGATCTGATCATGCACGCCACCATCTATCACAATCCCGCCTGTGGCACGTCGCGTAACACGTTGGCCATCTTGCGCCACGCGGGTTTTGAACCCACCGTCATCGAGTACCTGAAGAATCCGCCGGACAGGGACACGCTGTTGCGCCTGTTCGCCGATGCCGGGCTTACGGCGCGACAGGCGGCAAGGCAGAAGGGCACCCCGTTCGAGGAACTCGGCCTGGGCGATCCCGCCGTGAGCGACGAAGCCATCGTCGACGCCATGCTCGTCCACCCGATCCTGATCAACCGGCCCTTCGTGGTGACGGAGCGTGGCACGCGCTTGTGCCGTCCGTCGGAAGTGGTGCTGGAGATCATTCCGCCGCTGGCGACGCCGTTCACGAAGGAGGATGGCGAGATCATCGGCGTGTAGCTGCACCAGTTACATGTGAAGCGGACCGGCGGAGCTCGTCCAGCACTTTGTCGAGGTCGCAGCGCGAGGGAGAAACGCGACACGCGAACGGAACGAGGGACCGCTGCGCTGGCGGCTTGTCCTTCGTCAGTGGCATCAGGTAGCGCAACTGGTCCGGTGTCTGTGCCTGGTACACCACACGGACGGTGCGATGCCCGTCGCCGCGCGAACGCCACACGGTGATGCCTAGCGCGCCGCCCACCGGCGGATCGTCCTTTCCATAGCCCGGCATCTCGAAGTGCATGCCTAGCACGCTTGCCAGTGCGACGATGTTGTTGTCACTACCTACGAACACGTTCAGCCGCGGCGCGTGCGGGTCATCGAGAATGGCGACGATGCGGCCAGCCAGGACGGCCGCGACACGGTCGGCCACGTACGAGGGCCGGGCATGCACGTCGAACAGCAGCGAGTGCAGCTGCGACAGGAAGCGAAAGGTCGCCGCGTCGACGCGCCCCCAGCCGACCTCGGCCATCGATTTCCCTTCGAGGTAAGCCATGATGATGACTTCCGACGTACCGGAGGTGTCGGCGATGGGGCCGCCCAGCGCGATGCCTTTGCCATCGGTGCCAAGTGCGAGCGTTCCGTGCCATCTCGCCGGAGCGCAGGCAGGTTGCCCGTCGCCCGCGACGCAACCCATGACGCGGCCGAAGGCGGACATCGCATCGCGATGCCGGGCGGTGAGGGCATCGGGCCCTTTCGTCTCGTGCTGTATCGCGGCAAGGGCCGCATGACCGTCCCAATCAACCGCGTTCGAAGCCACGGGATTGAACACCGGATCATTGGCGCCTTCGGGCAGATGCCCGACCGGCACGCCGCAACCCGGCGCGAACGCGTCCGCGAGTGCCTGTGCGCTGGCGATGGTCCGCTGGTCGGTATTTGCCCAGATGCCGACGCTACCGGCCACGGGACAACCCTGCGGCGGAAACAGGCCGGCGCCGGACAACCATTGGCGGTCGAAGCGTCCCATCGCCATGACGCCGTCCCGCCCATGTGGCGTAAGTACCGAAGGCGGTACGGGCCACGCCGGCCATGCCCGTCCATGTATTTCGTCGACCTGGATCTCGCCGGGGAGTGGCGAGCGGACGCCATGCCGGTAGACCAGGATGACCTGCTCCAACTCCAGGTCATCGGCGGCGAAAGCCGGCGGCGACACGGCGACGAATGCCAGCACCGCCATGAGATGGCGCATCCAACGGAGAACCTCGCGTTTAGACAGGATTCCCATCGGTCAGAACGTGTAGCTCAGATTGACCATGTACACGCGGCCCGTTTCGACATACGCCCCATCGGCACCGGGATCGTACGCCAGATAGCGCCTGGATTTGCCGGAGGTCTCGTGGAACGTGGCGTGGTCGAGCAGGTTCTTCACCGAGATGCCGACGCCGATGCCGTAGGGCAGGTCGTAGGTGGCCGAGAAGTCGAGCGTCTTCATCGGCTGCAGGTAATAGTCCAGGCCGTTGCCGTTCAAGCCGATTAGCTGCAGGCCCGTGTAGTTGTAGATCAGGTCGGCATGCAACCGGTCGTCGTGGTAGAACAGGTCGGCGTTATACATGCGTTCCGGCGCGCGGGGTAGCCAGGTGCTACCCGGATGATCCTCGCGTCCGCTATGCGCGGAACTGTGCTGGACGGTCAGATTGCCCGCGACACCGAGATGGCTCCAGATGCCGGGCAGGGTGACGAATTGCTTACGCAGAGCCACTTCCACACCGTAGATTTTCGCATCGCCACCGTTCTCCGGCATGCTCACGGGTACGCCGCCCGTCAGCACCGTGCCGGTAGGGACATTGCCTCCCAGGGTGCTGTCGTTGCCGGTGGACGACTGCGAGGTATAGATGAAATCGCTCAGTCGCTTGTAGTACGCCGAGGCGGTGAGCAATCCACCGGTCCTGTCATAGAACTCCGCGGACAGGTCCAGGTTGTCGGCCGTGGTGGGGCGCAGGTCCGGATTGGGCTCGGAAATGCCAACCACCTGCCCGCTGATATCGTCGATGGAATAGGTCGTCTGGCCCGAAATGAGCCCGAACGCCGGACGGCTGAAACTCCGCCGTAGCGAGGCACGATAGACCGTCAGCTCGTCGGGCCGATAGTTGAGATTGATGCCGGGCAGGAGTTCCCCATAGCGCCTCCCCTGGCCGACGAACGCTCCCGTCGCGTCATCGCCGTTGGAGCGCCACGCCGTCGACGAGTAATCGGTCAGTTCGTAACGGACACCCGGTGTCACGGTGAGGTCTTGTACGCGGAACGTCGCCATCAGGTAGCCGGCGAAGATGTTTTCACGGCTCGACGTGGTGTTGGCGTTGTAGTCGTTCGCGGTGTAATTGCCAGCGCCGTTCGGGTCGTCGAGGTACTTGTACGGCACGGCCTGATCGAGCACCCATTGCCGGTCGATCAGCTTGAAGGGGCCTGCATAACGCCCACCGAAAGGACGGGTGACGAGACGTCCGGGCAAGTCGGCGAGTGAGGGTCCGCCCGGCGCGGACGACGGATAGTTCGGTCCGCCGAAGAACGGACCCCCATAAACGAAGTTGTTGTCGTCATGGGTGAACGGATGGTCATAGGCGTTTCGCTTCGAGGTATCCGCGGCAACACCGAACTTCAGGCTCTCGATGGCCGCGTCGTTGAACGCATAGGTGCCGTCGACATGGGCGTTGATCCGCGTGTCCTTGCTGCCGGCATCGCCGCCCTGGGTTTTCCAGAAGCTGTCCGTGGACAGGTTGTAAACGTAGTTGCGCAGCGCGGCAGGCGTTCCAGCCAGGCTGGGAAACGTGGGATTGCCCAGGTCGAACTGGAACTGTCCGGGGGTTTGCGCGCCGTAGAGACTCGCCTCCACGTGGTCCGGGACGTTGCGGTAACCGACACCATACGACGTGCCATAGTCCAGCGTGAGCGCATCGGCAGCGCTGCTACCTCCCAACTGAAGGGTCGCCGTTTTTTCCTTGATGTCGCGCGTGTTGAAGTATCCGCCGCGCAGTACCTGGGTGGTTCCCTGGTTACGTGCGGACATCTGGTTCTGCTCACCTTGCACGTCGTAGGCGCCATAGAGCGCACGCGCGAAGAGCGAGGTCGTTTCACCGTTCCAATCGAGCGAGACGTTGCCACCGTATCGCTTGATCCTGTTGGTATACACGCTGTACTTGTACTGCGAACTCTGCAACGGGCCGGCCTGCGACAGGTCGGTCGCCTTGGCCTGCCGCGGATCGATCGGCGTGTACTGGGAATTGGGCGCGACGGCTTCGGCCGCGTTGTCGTACTTGCCATAGTAGCCGGCGGCATAGATGCCGAATTGCTTCGACGCTCCGAACCGGTGCGCGACTTCCTGCTGGAACATGCCGCCCTTGTCGGGAAGGCCGCGATGCCCGGCGAGATCGTTCATCCGCCCTTGCGCGGTCGACTTCGCGTAAGTATCGCCGGCGAAGTCGAAGGCCGTGGGCGTACGCATGTCGATGGTCCCACCGATCGAGTCACCGGGCATGTCCGGCGTGGGCGTTTTCGATACCTTGACCGACTGGATGCCGAACGGTGCGAGCATGTTCAGTGAGATGGCGCGCGTCGACGAATCCGTTTCAGGCAGGGCGAAGCCATTGAGGGTGTACGCGTTGTAACTCGAATCCAGACCGCGAATGGTGACGTACTCGCTTTCGCCCGTCGCGGCCTGTCCCAGGTGCATATCGCTATAGGACGACAGGCCGGGCAAATGCGACAGCACGTCGGCGATATTCGCCGTGGGCACGGCATCGATCTCCTGCTTGCTCATGACCGTGGTCACCCCGGCGGACAACCGTTGTTCGTCCACGGTACCGGCCGCGGGAACCTGGGCATCCACGTTCATGCCACTCAACGCCGTGACTTTCTTTTCGACCTTCGCGTCGATGTCGTCCGCGTGGGCCGTTGTTACGTGGCAGAGCGCCAGGGTGATGGAGAGCGAGAGCAGGGCGTGCGGAAGCGTCGAGCGCATGGGGGCCTTGGGGAGTGCGAAGGAGGGGAGTGCGAAGGAGGGGCGGGCCACAGCGGTGGCCCGTTCACGGGTCAGGGTGTCAGCTCTGCGGGGGTGCAGGTGTCGCGGGGTCTCAGGGGATTGCAGCGGGCGGTCACGCCGCCAGGGAAGGCGACGACGTAACCGTTGGATGCCGGTTCGTGCGCGGGGAAGTCGGTGCTGAGCAACTGGGCCCCGCTGGCGAACATCGCGTCCCTGCGTTGCACGTCGTTGCGCAGCGCCTCCTTCAGGTTGGCGTCGGTACGCGTGCGTACCAGGTAGCCTTCGCGCACACGCCGCGCGATTTCGTCGGGCGGCCCGTCGTTGAATTCGAGGAACGCGGCGTCGTCTTCGCCAGGCGTGGCATGGGTGAACATCACGCGGCCGCGCAAGGAGGGATGGCCCGTCAGGTAGGCCTTGCTGACCGAATGCTGGTCGAGCAGGAAAACGAATTTACCCCGTGCCGAGTCCAGCGAAGGCCACCCGCCGTGGCGCACGGCGTCATTGAGGGACGCGTGATTGCCACGAACATCGTCTGGCGCGATGTACGCCGAACGGGGAAAGACGTTCCGGATCTCCGCATCCAACCGGTCCATGGCGTCGATATCGAACGGCTCCGGCACCACGGTGGGGAAGGACAGGTGAAGCGGCGTCTCCTCCGTTTCGAGCAGGACGAAAATCGGAAGGTGCCGCGGATGCGCGCTGGACCACGCAAGCAATTCCCGAAGGCAGGCTTGCAGTGGCTGGCATGTACTGCGCTGGTCCAGGTCCTGGATGTGCATGACCTTGAACCCCGGCGCGGCCATCACGGTGGGATCGGCGAAAGGCGCATCCGCCACGAGGCCAGCCGCGGCGACCTGTGCCACCACCGCTGGCTTCGCATAGCGGCCGCCGTGCGCATCTCCGTATATATCCAGTTCGAACTGCCGTACGCCGTCGTCGAGTTGGCGGGTCAACGTCGGATGGGAGTAGGCGAGGATGGCGTAGGTCGCCGGATCGACCCGACGCCAGACCTCCGCCTCGCCCGTGGCCAGGCCGGCGTGGTAGCTGTTATGGCTGCCGATGTACTGCACGTCGTTGATGCGTGTCACCGGCGCCGCGAAGGACATGCAGGGCAGGAGTGCGGCGGCAAGGCATGCCATTTTCAAGACGGTGCTCCCCATCGATTCAATCGATCTAAACCATGGATTGCACGTTATCGGTGTAGTCTTACCGTTCGATGAAGCGGCCAAGACACTATGACCGGCAGACCCCTCCGTCCCCGCGTGACCGGGGGCGGAGGGATCGCCCGGTTATTCGGTGATGTTCGCCTTGACGTGGTAGACGCGGCCGCCCCATCCGTCATCGGGAAACGAATCCGAGACCCGTAGATACACGGGTTTGGATCCATCGGCCGACGTGGTGAGGTACGGTGTCAGGTCGATGATGCGGTCGGCCTTGTTCGATCCATCGGTGATGGGCCGGTCCTCTCGCAGCACCGTCGTCCAGTGTTCGTTGTCGACGCTGACCTGCACCAGGAACTCCGCGTCGATGGTGAGGATCACCTGAGCCGAGGTGGTGTCGGCAGGGAGCGGGAAACGATAGGTGAAGTGTGCACCACCGTCGGCGAAGCGGTTCTGCACGCCGTTGCTTTGGGAGCCACCGGCGTCGAACAGCCACGGATTTTCATCGACGGTGCCCGTGTCGAAGTCGATGGCGTGAGCGATCAGTACGTCAGCCTGTGTAGTGAAATGCAGGCCGGCCGCCATGACGTTGGCCGTCATCCTGTGGTGACCGTCGGGTGTCGAGCCCGGTACCGTGATTCGCAGCGCGCGGCTGGCTTCGACCGGGGTCGCGTTGCCGTGCGGCTGCAGTCGCATGAGGGTGCCCGATGGTGATGCGCTCCATCCGGCCGGCGTATCCACGGAGACAAGGGTCGTGAGCGGGAAGAAGCCGGTGGCCGACACGCCGAGATCGATGGGCAACGTGGTGGTACCCGAGGCGGCCGGCATGACGACCGGTTGCGCTGGTGAAAGGGTCGCCGCCAGCGATGCCGAGGGCGTCGGAATCGGTATGACCCCGGTCAAGGCGCTTAGCGCGCTGGCCTGGGTACGCCAGTCGAACACGTTGGGGTGGTCGTCGCTGGTGGCGCCGGACCAGCGGGTGCCCAGGCGGCCGGCGGCATCGCGGTCGTTGCTCCAGATGCTCTCGGCTTGCTGGCTGGCGAACGCCGCATAGCGGGCATCGTGGGTGGTGTCGGCGAGGTCGGTCCAGTAACGCATGAAGATGCCCTTGAACTGCTTGCCGTTGTCGTCGCAGGTCTGGTCGGTGGCGTCGCAGCGTTCCGTCAGGATGCCCTCGGTAACCAGTGCATTCGGACCGATGGCGGCGTCCGCCAGACGACGAACCGTCGTCAGGATCTGCGGGTCCCTGGTGGCGCGCCACAGTTCCAGCCCCGCACCGATCGCCAGGCCCTGGTTGTAGCTCCACACGGTCTGGCCGTTGTTGGTGCAGGCGTTGGTGAGGCCGTCGTTGACCAGGCCGTCGGCGTTGACCATGCCGCTGCCCTGGAACCACGTCCAGGCGGTACGCGACCGTGCCAGCCACACCGTGTCGCCGGGGATGCGGTTGTGCAGTTCGGCGGTCAGACGGATCCACAAGCCATTGGTGACGGCGTTCTTATAGGTGCGCTCGCCATCCCACCAGACGCCGCCCCCACATGTGCTCGTGTCCCAGTAGCCATCGACGTAGTTCGCGATGGTGACCGCCATGTCCAGGTACTTCGGGTCGCCCGTCAGGTCATAGGCCTGCAGCCAGGTAAGGCCCCACCATTCGGAGTCGTCGATGGCCCGGCTGGTGAAATTCCCCAGCAACGGATCCCCCGACAAGACGCCTGCGGGGAACACGCCCTTGTCTTTCTCGAAGGTGTTGTCCAACGGGCCGATATAGCGGCGGTCGCCCGTGCGTTGCATGTAGTCGCCGATGGTCTGCAGGGCGACCGCGGAGTTCCACCAGCTCGAGGGAAACCACGCTTTTCCGGGGTCGTAGGAACCCATGAGTACGTCCGCCGCCACCCGGGCACGGGCTACGGCCGTGGAACCGTCGGCTCGCTTGCTTGTTGGCTGGGCGGGTGCCGCTGTCACCGCCGTGGGAGAAGATGCGGCCATCACCGTCAACGCGGCTACGGCCAGCAATGTCCGAACGTGCACGCGTACGGCGTCGATCACGGGTTTCATGGTCAGAAGCGCTCCTCATGGTTACCCCCTGACCGAAGTGTCGCAGAGCCATCCCTTCGAAATTGATAACCAGGTCAAGCGAAATGCGTCATGACAAGGCGCGGGAAGATGACGTCGTAGCGAACCTGGAGGCAGGTGCCGCCCCGCAGTCCCGGGGCGAGCGTGGACTTCAGCACGAGCCGGACGGTACGCGCGGCGGTGTCCACGTATTGGACGACGGCGGCATCGAAGTCGAAGAAGCGGCCCACCTGCGGGAATAGCGCCTTGTACAAGGATTCCTTGGCCGAGAAAGCGATCGTCAGGCCAAGCAAGGGGTCGTCTGCGAACAACGTGTCGAGCACGGCCTGTTCGCCCGCGTCGACGACCGGGCCTCGCAACGCGGCCTCGGCGTCGGTGGTGACGACGTGTTCGATGTCCAGGCCGATGCCTCGTATCGCACCCGAAGGCGCGACCACGGCACCCGCCATGCCGTGCGTATGCGAGATGCTGCCGGCGATGGCGGACGGCCACAGCGGTTCACGCTGGTCACCGATCCCGATGGAGGCGTCGTCTTCGATACCCATGGTTCGCAAGGCGAGCTTGGCCGCCAGCCGGCCGTGGAAAAAATCCGCTTGCCGTTTGACGACGCTACGCGCGACCGAGTCGGGCATGGCGATGCCGTTCGCCGCGAAAAGACCGGCGTGGAAGAGGGCCGCATCGAAGCGCAGCAAGACGCCGTGCCCCAAGCCGCCCGAGGGCAGGGGCAGGGTGAAGTGCTCGCCGGCGCAGGCGGTGGCCTGGGCCATGGAGGCGGAAAGCGCAGGATCGAGGGGCGTCAGCGGCAGCATGGCGTTCCTGTGCTCAAAGCGAATCGACGACCTTCTTGAGCTTGTCGCGAACGCCGCCCGCCGTGGCCTCGAGCCGGGGATTGGCGATGGCTTGCATCGATGCCACCGGATCGATGGCGGCTACTTCGGTGGTTCCATCGTCCATCGCCTGCACCACGACATTGCAGGGGAGCATGGTGCCCACCTTGTCCTCGATGGAAAGCGCTTCGTACGCAAGCCGGGGGTTGCACGCGCCAAGGATGCGGTACGGACGAAAATCGACATCGATCTTTTTCTTCAGCGTGTCCTGGACATCGATGGTCGAGATGATGCCGAAACCCTCCGCCTTGAGCGCCTCGGTGACACGCTGGATGGCTTGCTCGAAATCAAGATCGAGCTTCTTCGCAAAGTAGTAGCTCATGGTCGTCTCCGGGTGGGTGGCAAGAACCTCTTGGCTGTGACGACGCTAGCGGGATTTGCCCGGTTTCGCGCAGTAGATGCCGTGGAGCGTTTCAATGAGGCGTTCCGCCGGGCCGGGAGCCAACTGGTACTTGACGGTCTGCGACTCCCGGCGGGTGGTGACCAGGCCCTCTTTGCGCAACCTGGCCAGATGCTGCGAAAGCGCCGACTGGCTCAGGTCGCTCAACTGTTCATTGATCTCGCCTACCGACATCTCGCCCTCCACCAGCAGGCAAAGCATGCGCAGGCGCTGGGCGTTACCCAGGGCCTTGAGCAATTGAGAAGCGTCCTCGGCGCGTTCTCGCATGTCCACCAGATTGTTGGCCGGCGTCATGACGGCTCCATCTGCGTCATCGGTACGCTTGACATTAGCACAAATATCTAATTAAGGTAGATCTACATTAGATATTACTAATGTACTTATTGCTTGATCGCCGTCACCAGGTGGCCTGCCCGGGGATTCCACGCTTCAACCATGGCCGTAGGAGGCATGAACTCATGGCACACGTCGTCGTTCTTGGTGCGGGTCTGGGCGGTGTCGCGGCGGCTTACGATCTCCGGGCAGCCTTGGGCAAGGATCATCGGGTTACCGTGGTCGGTGATGGGCCTTACTTCAATTTCACACCTTCCAATCCGTGGATCGCGGTGGGGTGGCGAAAGCCGGAGCAGATACGGGTCGCCCTGGATGATCCGCTCGGGAAGCACGGCATCGCGTTCACGCCGGTCCCGGCGCAATCCATACAGGCGAGCGACAAGCGGCTGGTCCTGGTCGACGGCGGAGTCATCGATTACGACTATCTGGTCATCACCTCGGGACCACGCCTTGCATTCGATGAAGTGACGGGTCTCGGGCCCGATGGCGGGTTCACCCAATCCATCTGTACCGGGCCGCATGCGGAGCATGCCTGGGAGGCCTATGAGGCGTTCCTGAGCCATCCCGGCCCCATGGTCGTCGGCGCCGTGCAGGGAGCCAGTTGCTATGGCCCGGCCTATGAGTTCGCCATGATCGTCGACGCCGACCTGCGCCGGCGCAAGCTGCGGCACCTCGTTCCCCTGACCTTCGTAACCGCCGAACCCTACATTGGCCACATGGGACTGGGCGGGGTAGGCGATTCCAAGGGCATGCTGGAGGCGGCGCTACGTAAGCGGGACATCCGCTGGATAACCAATGCGAAAGTCACTTCCATCGACGCCGGCATGATCAGGGTCGATCAGCTGGACGACGCGGGTCATGTTCACCGAAGCCACGAATTGCCGCACTCCTACGCCATGTTCATTCCCGCCTTCACGGGCGTGCCTGCGTTGCGCGGAGTGGAAGGCTTGACCAATCCGCGAGGCTTCGTCGTCATCGACAAGCATCAGCGCAACCCCACGTTCCCGCAGATATTCGCCGCGGGCGTTTGCGTCGCGATTCCGCCCGTGGAGGTTACGCCGGTGCCCACGGGCGCTCCAAAAACAGGATTCATGATCGAGTCGATGGTCGGCGCCATCGTCGAGAACATCAAGTCGGCCATCGATGGCCGGCCCGCGGAAGCGGAGGCGACATGGAATGCCGTCTGCCTGGCCGACATGGGAGATACGGGCGTGGCATTCGTGGCCCTGCCTCAGATGCCTCCGAGAAACGTCGTGTGGATCAAGGAAGGCAAATGGGTTCGCCTCGCCAAGGCCGCCTTCGAAAAGTATTTCCTCAGCAAGGTCCGGACGGGAAACACCCATCCCGTCATCGAGACCTACGTCCTGAAGCTGCTGGGTATCCGACCGCTCAAGGGCGAGCGGTCGGCAAAGTGATTCTTTCATCGATAAGAGGTGCTTGCCATGAACATCGATCGCATCGTCCTGGCTTTCGCCGGCGCGATGGTGTTGCTTTCCGTCGCCCTGACGTACCTGGTGTCGCCGTGGTGGCTGCTGCTTGCCTTGTTCGTCGGGGCGAATCTGCTGCAGGCGTCGTTCTCCGGCTTTTGCCCGCTGGCCAGGATCTTGGCGCGACTGGGCGTGCGCCCCGGCAGCGCTTTCCCCGGTCGAGCCGCATGATCGATTGCCCCGGGTATTGACGATGGATCGTTTCAAGAGCAGGTCGACGTTGCCGCTGTTGCTGGCCATGGTCGTCACGGCGTGTGGGCAGCCCGCGGTGCCACCGCGTGAACCGGAGCCACCGCGATTGGCATCCATGGTGGTGAGTGCGGAGACAGGGGCGCGGCAGCAAGTCTGGGATGGAACGGTCGAAGCCGTGAACTCGGCGATCCTCTCCGCCCAGACCACCGCCCGTGTCGTCGAGCTTCCCTATGACGTCAACGACGTCGTTTCCGAGGGGGATGTGCTCGTGCGTTTCAGCCGTGTCGAGCAGACGTCCGCGTCGCGAGCCGCGAAGGCCCAGATCGCATCGACCCGCGCGGCCTATGTGAACGCGAAGGTCAATTACGACCGCATCGCCGCTCTCGCGGCGAAGGGCGTTGTCGCCAGGGCGGAACGGGACCAGGCGCTCGCCCAGCGCGACAGTGCGCAAGCGGCCCTGGCGGCGGCCGAGGCGACGTCCCGCCAGGTCGGCATGCAAGAGGACTACACCGTGGTGCGGGCACCCTATGCGGGCGTTATCACGCGTCGCTTCGTGCAGGTGGGTGAATCGGTGCAGGCAGGTCCGCCCGCGCCACAACAACTCATCGCACTCGCATCGCTCAAGGACCTGCGCGTCACCGTGCAGGTGCCGCAGAGTTCAGTCGGCGCGATCCGCACTTACCACGCCGCGGATATCCTCCTGGACGGCGAACCGCCGCGCCGCGTGGCGGCGAGCAGGGTCGTCGTTCTTCCCTATGCGGACCCAGGTACGCATTCATTCACGGTTCGTGCCGAACTGCCTGGCGAAAACACGGGGCTGTATCCGGGCATGACGGTGAAGGTGGCTTTTGCCACCGGCCAGACCCGTCGCCTGATGGTCCCGGCCGGCGCGCTCGTTCGCCACGGCGAGCTCCAGGGGGTGTATGTGATCAGTGGCGCCAGCGTGTCCTTGCGCCAGGTGAGGGTGGGCGAGCGGTATGGCGATCGGGTCGAACTGCTTTCCGGGGTGGATGGCGGCGAACGGATTGTCCTGGACCCATCGGCGGCGGCGCGCTGGTTGATCGATCGTCGCCAGGGCAGCGGCAAATGAACGATCCGAAGTTGGGTCTCTCCGGCCGTATCGCCCGGGCCTTCCAGATGTCGCCGTTGACACCCGTCCTGGCGCTGGCGGCGTTTCTGCTCGGCCTGGCGGCGATGCTCATCACACCCAGGGAGGAGGAGCCCCAGATCGACGTGACCATGGCCAACGTCATGGTGCCTTTTCCCGGCGCGGACGTTCGCGACGTCGAGAACCTGGTCGCGTTTCCGCTGGAACAGAAGCTCTCGGAGATCGAGGGCATCAAGCACGTGTATTCGGTGAGCCGGCCAGGCATGGCCATCATCACCGTGGAATTCCAGGTGGGTGTGCCGCGCCAGACAGCCATTGTTCGACTGTACAACCAGGTCTTCCAGAATCAGGATTTCGTGCCGGCCAACCTGGGCGTGGGTCCGCCACTGATCCGGCCGATGGGAATCGACGACGTTCCGGTGATGGCGCTCACGCTATGGAGCGATCGGGCAGGCGAGGATCCCACCCGCCTCGCGGAGGTGGCGCATGCCCTGGAAACCGAGCTGAAGCGTGTGCCGGGAACTCGCGATGTCTACACCATCGGTGCGCCGGACAGGGCCGTCGTGGTGGAACTGGACGCGGCAAAGCTTGCCTCCTACGGCATGGCGCTGGGTGACTTGTCGGGTGCGTTGAAGATGTCCAACGTCGTCATGCAGGCCGGCGAACGGATCGCGCACGATCGGGATACCCCCGTCACCGCCGGAACCTTCCTGGTCGATTCGGGGGAGGTTTCACGGCTGGTCATCGGCTTGAAGGACGGCCAACCCGTATTTCTGTCCGATGTGGCGCGTATCCACCAAGGCAGCGATGTGCCGGCTACTTATGCCTGGTTCGGTGCGCCCGCAGGCAAGCCCGGGCCAGCGACCGGCTCGGCACCGGCCGTAACGCTCGCCATCGCCAAGAAGCCCGGCGCCAACGCCGCCGACATCACCTCGGAGGTAGCGACGCGTCTCGAGCGCTTGCGAAACGTACTGATTCCTGGCGATGTCCACGTGACCGTTACCCGCGACTACGGGCAGACCGCCACCGACAAGGCCGACAAGCTGATCCACAAATTGATCTTCGCCACGTTTTCGGTGGTGGTGCTGGTATGGCTGGCGCTCGGCTGGCGCGAGGCCCTCGTGGTGGGTACGGCGGTCATCATCACCTTGATGCTCACCCTGTTCGCGTCATGGGCGATGGGTTTCACCATCAATCGCGTCTCGCTGTTTGCATTGATCTTCTGCATCGGCATCCTGGTGGACGATGCCATCGTGGTCGTGGAGAACATCCATCGCCACATGACCCTGGGTGGACAGACCTTGCGAGAGGCGATCCCGGCAGCGGTCAGCGAAGTGGGTGGACCGACCATTCTCGCCACGTTCACCGTGATCGCCGCGCTCCTGCCCATGGCTTTCGTATCGGGACTCATGGGGCCATACATGCGTCCGATCCCGATCAACGCCTCGGCCGGCATGCTCCTGTCGCTGGTGGTGGCGCTCGTCCTCACGCCATGGTTGTCACTGCGCTTGCTTCGCCATGGCGCCGAAGACCCCGGGCGGCCGGGCCATACGATGCCGGCGTCGGGGCGGCTGCACCGCATCTTCAGCTGGCTGATGTCTCCTTTCATCCAGGGCCACGCTTCGCGTCGCCACCGGACATGGCTGTTTGGCTCCATGGCGCTGCTCGTGTTGGTGGCCGTGGGATTCGTCGCCGTGAACGCCGTGGTCCTGAAGATGTTGCCTTTCGACAACAAGTCGGAATTCCAGGTCGTGCTCGACATGCCCGAGGGCAGCACCGTCGAACGGACCAACCGCCTGCTGGGCGAATTGGCGCGGGCGATAGCGAAGGTTCCCGAGGTGAAGAACTGGCAAGGATACGCGGGGATTTCGGCCCCCATCACGTTCAACGGCCTCGTCCGCCAGTACTACTTGCGCCATGGTGCGGTCGTGGGCGACTTGCAGGTGAACCTGGTGGACAAGGCGGACCGCCATCGCCAGAGCCACGCCATCGTCCTGGCCATCCGGCCGGAACTGGCGAAGATCGGCGCGCGCTACGGGGCATCGGTGAAGGTCGTGGAGGTACCGCCCGGTCCTCCGGTGTTGGCCCCCATCGTCGCCGAGGTATATGGCCCCGATGAAGAGGTCGTGAGCCGGGTAGCCAAGGGCCTGGAAGGGCTGTTTCATGCCAATAGCGACATCGTGGATATCGATTCCAGCGTGGAGGCCGATGCGCCGCGGGAGGTCGTCGTGGTCGATCGCGACCGTGCCGCCAAACTGGGGGTGACGCAGGCTGTCGTCGCACAGGCCGTTCGAACCGCACTATCCGGAGACGACGCCACGTTCGTCATGGACGGTCACGCCAAGTATGCCGTCCCCGTACGCTTGCGTTTGCCACCAGGCGACCAGGCCTCCATGGAGCAGTTGCTCGCGCTGCGCGTGCGTGCCCAGGGCGGTGCGCTGATACCGCTTTCCGAAGTGGTCGACGTTATCGAGGCGCCTTGGGAAAACGCGCGCTACCACAAGGATTTACTACCTTACGCTTACGTGGTGGGCGACGACGCGGGCGCGATGGACAGTCCGTTGTACGGCATGTTCTCCCTGGTGAACACCCTCAAGCAGCATCGAGTGGCAGGGGAGGCCGTCGGCCAGCAATTCATCTCGCAGCCGAAAGATACATCGGGAATAACCGTGAAATGGGACGGCGAATGGCAGATCACGTACGAAACGTTCCGTGACATGGGCCTGGCCTATTCCGTTGGCCTCACGCTTATCTATCTCCTGGTCGTCGGCCAGTTCAAGAGCTATGTCGTGCCCCTGATCATCATGGCCCCGATCCCCTTGACGGTCATCGGGGTGATGCCAGGCCATGCACTGGTGGGTGCGCAGTACACGGCCACGTCGATGATCGGCATGATCGCCCTTGCCGGCATCATCGTACGAAACTCGATTCTGCTCATCGACTTCATCAATCACGCCATCGCAGGCGGCAAGCCGCTGGCGGAGGCCGTGGTCGAGGCGGCTTCGGTGCGCGCCAAACCCATCGTGCTGACCGGGCTGGCGGCGATGGTCGGTGGGTTCTTCATCATCGACGACCCCATATTCCAGGGGCTGGCCGTTTCCCTGATTTTCGGCATCCTGGTTTCCACGGTATTGACCCTGCTGGTCATTCCGATCCTGTACTACGCCTGGTTATCGAGTCGCGCACTTCGCGTACCCGCCCAACCGGCGCCTTGACCGTGGCTGGTGGATGCGTCCGGAACATGGTTCAGGTCACGTGCCCGTAACCTCCGATGTGCCAAACATCGATGTTTGGAGAAATGCCCGCCATGCACGCATCGAAATTGCCGTACGCACCCCAGGATGCCACGCAGGTGGATGTGTCCTTTCCCGGGGACATCCGTTTCTGGACTCGAAACCTGGGGGTTTCCGAAGATCGTTTGCGCGCGGCGGTCATGCAGGTCGGAACCCAGTCGAGCGAGGTCCGTGCCGAACTCCGGCGAAAACGCCTGGTCAACGAGACGCTGAAGACCCTGCGGGTATTCGTCTTCTACCCATCGATCAATCATCGTGACTGGTGGGTCCTGTTGCCTGGAGCAGGCCAGCAGACCTTTGCGTCGGAGGGAGCGGCGGTGCAATTCGCGCTCGAACGCGCGCGGGATCTTCGCGGATCCGGCCGCGCCGTCGAAGTTCTCCAGGAAAAGATCACTGGAACCTGGATGCGTGTCGTCGGTTGAGGTCATGCCATCGCGGCGTGACGATGGGCACGCGTCGTCTCCATCATGGCCAGGACGCGTCGCGCCACATCGCTTCCCGGGTATTCGCCGGTATACATGCCGGTGTTGTGCCCCCCATAAGGGGTGTAGACGTCCAGGGCGGTGACCTGGAACAAGCCGATGGTAGGAACGCCCGCGGCGACGCCCAGGTGCATGACGCCGCAGTCGGCGGTGATGAACAGGTCCAGCCCGGCCAGCACCGCCGCCATCCGACGGATGTCCGACGAGTAATAGCCCGGCCACGTTTCACGCAGCATGGAATGTCCATGCGCGGGAATGATCTCCAGGATCGACGCGGTGGGGTGGGCTGCACACAGGGTCGCCATGAAGTCGGCCCACCATTCCGTGGTGTAACGCTTGGCACCGGTCGCGTTGCCGAAAATGCCGATGCGGAGACTCCCCTGGATACCGTGGGGGTGGGCGGTCAGCGCCGTGAGGGCGCTCCAGCCCTCCGCGTGCTCGTCGTCGTTGAGGTGTATCGCCAGGGGCGGATAGCGGTTGGGCGCGGTGGAGTCGATCCCCGAGGCCCAGCGGACCAGGTTCACCGGTCGCTTCGCCATGTGCCGTCCCGCCACCGCCTTGGGCGCGGCATGCGTGAGCGCTTTCGTCGGCGTATCGCTGAAGCCCAGTTTGTACCGCCCCCGAAAGATCCGTGTCAGCGCCCGGGCGAAGCCCGAGTGCACGCTCGGGTCCACCACCAGGTCGTAACGCGTGCGCCTGATGCGAAGGATCATCCGGAGGAACGCGATCGGGTGTTTGAAGCCGCGGCGCGGCAGGCAAAACACCTGCCTCACGTTGAAGCAGCCCTTGAACACATCGTGCGCGATATCCCCCTCGCTGACGATGTCGATCTCCGCTCCCCTGTACAGCGCCTGGAGTTCGGTGATGAGCGGTGTCAGGAGCAGCGTATTGCCCAGCCGATGGTTGGGGCGGCAGACGAGGATCCGGTAGATCCCGTGGCCAATGGTGGGATCCGGCGCGGTCACGGGGTGCTCCGCGCGTGGTGGGACAGATCCGGCAAGACCTTCTTCAGCGCACCGTCGACCAGTGAGGGGAACACACCGTTGAGGCGTGCGAACAGGCTTTCGGGAAAGCCAAGATAGGCTTCGTTCCGCTCGTGTTCGATGGCATGCACGATGCGTGTCGCCACCCACGAAGGCTCGTCCATGTGCATGAGTTTGCGTTCGGCCATGAGGTGCACGGCGGGAGGATTGAAGGCCGTGCGGACGGCCCGGGGAGCCACATAGGTGACCCCTACGCCCGTACCGTGCAATTCGCGGCGCAACGCCTGCGAGAAGCCGCGCAGGGCGAACTTGCTGGCTGAATAGGCGGCGAAGCCGGGATAGCCGATGCTTCCGAAGGTGGAACCCACGTTGACGATCCGCCCCGAGCCCCGGCCCAGCATGGCAGGCAACACCTCGCGCGCCATTTGCATGGGCGCTTCGATGTTGACTTGCAGCGCACGGGTGATCGCGCTGGCATCTGCCTCGTCGAAGAAGCGGAAGTCCAGGACGCCGGCCAGGTTGATGAGTACGTCCAGGCCACCGTAGGCCTGGACCATGCGCCACACCGCGGCGCGACGCGCCGATGCGTCGGTCAGGTCGGCCTGGATGACGATGGCGTCCATCCGCTGCGTGGCGACGAGATGATCGAGGCTGGCGACAGACGCGTCGGTGCGCCCGAGCAGGCCCAGCCGTGCGCCTCTTGCGGCGAGCGCCTCGGCCAATTCGCGGCCGATGCCGCCGGCGGCGCCGGTAAGGAGGATACGTTGCGAGCGAAGGTCGAGGCTCATGGTCACTGGTCCGCGGCGATGGTATCGATGAGCTTCTGCACCTGCGCCCGACGGCCCTTGTCCGCCAACTCCCGGCCCGGCCGGGGCGTTGCCATGAGCGCCTTCTTGAGGTGTTCCATGGCGCCGGTCTTGTCGCCTGTCTTGTAGAGGAAGTCGGCGTAGAAATAGTTGGGGTCGATGCCATCCGGATCGATTTGCAACGCCTTTTGCAGGAGTGTTCGCGCCTTGTCCTTGTCTCCGAAACCCACCGGCCAGCCGGGTACCTGGTAGTAGAGGCTGCCAAGCGTCGTATAGATGGACCCATGCAGGACATCGGGCTGGATCTTTTGCGCTTCCTGAAGCAGGTCACGGGCGTGTTTCGCCATGCCGAGCGCGGCCAGTCCGCCATGCTCGCCCGCATGCGTGGACAGGATGATGGCTTGCCATACACGGGGTTCGGCCCGTTGTGGGTACTGGGTCATCAGAGCCGAACCCCGGCTTTCGAGCGCGGTATAGGCATCGTCCTGTTGCGCCTTGGGCAACTCATAGGTGACGTGCGACCAATCCTGGCTCAGGCCCTTGATGGCCGCGTCCAGGTCATCGGCGCGTGACAGTGCGGGAGCGATCGCGAGGCATGCGCAGACGAGCATGGCGATCGGCGAACGGGAAGCGATCATGGGGTGTCTCCTTCGGAAGTGGTGGCATCGATTTCGCGGAAGATGTCGCCGTAGAGCACGTAGAACCGGTTGGCCGCGTGGATCAGGACCTCACGGTCGCTCTCCGTATCCAGGCGATCGACCAGGCGCTCGTAGAAGCCCACGTGGTCCACGTCGAGCGCGCCGTGCGAAGCCAGGTAGCGGAACGCGGATTTCGGCAAGCCAAGGGCCGTCTGAAGCGCTCCCGCCGCACGGGTGGCAAGCGCCACGCTGATGCCTTCCAGCACGAACACCATCCCTAGAAAGGACACGGGATTGCCGCGCGCGATACCGTCGTGGGCGTAGGCGATCATCATTTCCGTGGAGCGCATGGGCAGTGCGTGGCGGAACGCCTCGGGGTCCGCGCCACAGGCGAGCAAATCGTCGAGGATCCACTGGTCGTGGCCGATCTCTTCCTCGATGTATTCGGCGATCGCCGGCAGCATCCAGCGGAGCCGTTCGGGAAGGTGGTAGCCCATGCCCATCATGAGCGGGACGGTCTGCCGCACGTGCTGGTAGGCCTGGCCGAGGAACGCGATGTATTCGCGTGGCGTCACCTGGCCGCGAAGGGCCCGCTGGATGATGGGGATGGACAGGAATGCCTGCCGGTTCACTTCGGTATCGCGCACGAGGCGATCATGGGTGGACATGCGGAGCTTCTCTCTCATAAAGGGCGTCGAGGTGGGTGGCGTAGCGGGCCGCGATGGCCTGCCGGTCCAGCCCTCCGTTCGGACGGGCGAGTCCGTCACGGGCACTGAAGGGGCATTCGGCGGGACA
Organism: Luteibacter jiangsuensis; assembly: GCF_030812295.1. GTDB lineage: Bacteria > Pseudomonadota > Gammaproteobacteria > Xanthomonadales > Rhodanobacteraceae > Luteibacter > Luteibacter jiangsuensis_A. The sequence goes on along the minus strand of NZ_JAUSSK010000001.1, from coordinate 561,228 downwards.
CCAGGCGTGAATGCGTGCGTAATCGGGAAGCCGCGCGTTGGCTGCGTCGATGGCGCTGTCGACCTGCCCGGGCGATGCACCGGGCGCCGGCACGATCACCGCGACGTTGAAGTCGCGTCCTTCGCCAAATACGGCGGCTTGCAAGATGGCCCGCGTGGCGACGAGTTCGCTCTCGACCCATTCCGGGGATACGTTGCGTCCATACGCGGTGGCGAAGGCGGTTTTCTTCCTGCCGTTGACGTACAGGAATCCATCGGAGTCGAGCCAGCCGGTGTCGCCGGTGTGCCATGTCCCCGGCGGCGCTCCGTACAGTCCGAGATAGCCGCCGAAAAGCGCGCCGGCGACGATGATCTCGCCGTCGTCGGCGATGCGCACGCGCGCATGCGGCAGGGGCATGCCCACGCTTCCCGGGCGTTCACTGCCAGGCCGGTTCATGCAGACGACCGACGTGGCTTCCGACAAGCCATATCCTTCGTACACGGGAATGCCCAAGGCCTTGGCGCGACCGATCAGGGGCTCGGAACACGGCGCGCCGCCGACGGCCACGAACCGCAACGTGGAAGGCAGGGGCGCGCCACCTTGCACGCATTCGACGAGAAGCTTGAGCAATTGCGGAACGAGGATCGTCGCGCTGGGCGCGAAACGATGGAACGCAGCAAGAAAGGCCTGTGGCTCCACGCTGCTGGAACCAGTGAAGCCACACTGCGTCAGTGAAGGCAGCATGGCGGTCGCGCCACGGCTCAGCGGCACGTAGATGCCGCCTATGTTCGCAAGCAGGGTGGACAGCGGCAGCACCGTGAGGCTTCGATCGCCTGGTTCGGCGGACACCGCGCTCGCGAGGGACTCCGTGACCTGGCCGATGGCGGCGCAGGTCACGCACACGCCTTTCGGGTGTCCGGTGGTTCCCGATGTATACGTGATCTTGCTCGTGTCGGATGGCAGGGTCCGACGATTCTTGACCTCGAGGCTGAAAAGATGCAGCTCGGTGCCGGCGACCACGATCGTCTCGTGGTAGAGCATGCGCGACAGGGCCACGCCACGCTCGGGGCGATCGGTGATCAGGAGATCGGGAGCCGCGTCGGCCAGGAGGTGCTCGATCTGCCCGTCGCTGAAAAAAGCGGGCACGGGTATCGACACGGCACCGCAGGCGACGATGGCAAGGTCGACGACGGGCCACGCGACGCCATTGTCCATCATCACCGCGACGCGCTCGGCGGCGATGCGGACGCCGAGTTCCGCGATCGCCCGGTTGAGGTCGCGGTACGTCAACGTCGAAACGCCATCGCTCAGTGCGATCTTGTCCGGTTGCGTGAGCGCATGCCGTGCCATCTGCTTCAGGATGTTTCGCATCACGCGCCTCCGCACGTCGAGGCGCACGGGGATGCCTCCGGATCGGCGCTCTCGCGGCTTTCGCGCAGCAGCGCGCGCAGCCATGGCTGCGATGGGCCGATGTGCCGATGCAGTTTCTTGTGGCCCGAATCGATGTTGCCCACGCATACGACCGGCTTGGTGCGGTAATAGTCGCCCCAGTGCAAGCCACCGTCCGCAAGGCGGGACGCCTGTGCCGTGGCCAGTTCGATCGGATGGAGGCCCAGGCGCTGGAAGGCATTCACCAGCGCCCGTGTCGCCGTGAACAGCACCCAACGGTAACCCCTTGCGTGCAGGTGTTGCGTGGCGGCGGCGATCACCCAACGGGTATCGCCGGGTTTATCGAGTGCGAGGTGGCCGACCTCGACGAGTTCGTCGCGATCGATCCGGACGCCCAGCCGGTCGGCGATCATGCTCGGCGCCGGAGCGGACAGGTACTGCTCCGAAAACAGCGCGCCATCGTGACCGCCACGAAAGCCGACGACCGCCCTGTGCCGGGCGTGGTCGCGAAAGCTCAGCAGGGTCGGATGAAAGGTCCGGACATCGGCGCCGTAACGCCGCTCGAACACCCGGCGCACGAACGCCTCGGCGTCGGTGCGCTCGGGGTGCTGCGAATGGATGACATTCACCCTTACCGGGTTGCGCAGTTCGGCGAGCAGGGGCTCCACCGTGTCGAGCACGCAAGGATCGAACGGAGAGGGCGACGGGGGAAGGGACATGGACATCGCTCGCGAAGAGGTGAGGTACCCTCTAGTAGCGAGATTCGTGCCAGCCTTCTATCGCATTGATAGAAAAGAAAATAACGCAGAATTTACGCAGAAATCCGGCCTGCATCCATTGCAGTGCGCACGAATTGTCTGCAAGAAATGTAGGGTGAATCAGGGCCCGGCGCGGTCCGGACAAAGTGCAGGCACGTTCGTCATCGTCGCCGGCCACGGCAGCAGGATGACGACATGGACGCTCGCATCGACATGACACGACGCGACGTAGCCGATCGCGCCGGGGGTGGCCGCGACGAACCTGACGACGGCCTCGTCCGAACCGAGCACGTAGGGGGGACTGACACCCTGGAAGTACTGCTTGTCCCAGTAATCCTGCAAGCGAGCGGCGGGCATGCGCACGATCGTGCGGGAGAAGGCGTCGCGCAGCGGCGCATCCGTGGGAAGGTTCACCGGCGTGAGCTTTACGCCATCATCGTCGACGAAGATGCGCTTGAGGTAGACATTGCGCAGCGTGTCCCGATCGAACGACAGACGTGGTTCGGCAGGCGCCGTGATCACGGCGATCTGCACCTGCGCCGCCCACGCCGGCTGGCCGGCGGCGACCAGCGCGCCAAAAAGGTAACGCGCGACGCGTCTGCCGGTTCGCATGCGTCAGAACAACACTGAGACGGATGCCAGCCACCCGGCCGGGACGATGTCTCCGCCGCGCCCGTTCCGGTGTTCCAGCTTGAGGACCAGACCCGGCACGGGCCGGTAATTGATCGCTTCGGTGCGTACCGTCGTCGTGGTTTCCGGCATCGACGTGTGATACCGCTCCAGGCGGCCGATGAGGTAAAGCCGGGCGGCGATGGGGATGCCCGCTTCGATGAAGCCACCGCGTTCGTCGGAGAGCTGCGACGGCCCGGACCGGTAGATCGCCTCGCCCGTCAGTTCCAGGTACCGCAGGGTCCATGTGAAGTCGACCCCGGCGAGCTGGTAATCGTGCCGCGGCGTCTCCAGTTGATAGCTCACGTACGAAGCGCCGACAGTGAGGCTGTCGCCGGCGAGGTGGTACAGGACACGACCGCCCACCGCATGGCGAAAGTTGTTCCGCGGACTGCGGTCGCCGGTGTAATCCGTGAATGCGTCGTCCGCGTCCTGACCCACGCCCAGCGTCTGGCTGTTGTCGGCGAACACCCAGTAATCGAGATCCTGGCCCTTGATGCCGACCGTACCGAACGCCATGGCACCCGAGGCATGGCGTGCGAACGCCGCCGACGTGGATAGCGGGCGCGAGACCGTCCAGGTCAGAGGGTCGGCGTGGACGAGGTTCCACTCTCCCACCGGCGTGAGGAACTTGCCGAACCGGAACGTGACCGAGGGGGTGGCATGGAAATCGGCGTAGAGACGCTCCACGTCCACTTCGGCATCGCCCCCTTCATTCCGGGCGCCGGTGACGTTGACGGTGCGGGAGGTTGCCAGTTCGGTGAAGAGCTGCCAGCGGCTGCCCAGGTCCTTGGTGACGAACAGGCTGACGTCACGAAGGCTCGACGTGCTGCGCGAACCGTCCAGGTCGAAGAAGTGAACGTCGGCGTATCCGCCGATACGCAGGCCCAGGGCGGGAAAGTAGAGTCCCTGGCCCAGGGTGTAGGGCGCCGGCTGCCAGGTGTTTCCCTCCGTGGTGTCGGCGGCGTGGGCCGGAGACGCGGTGCAAAGGGCCGCCACGAGAGCGATCACGCCCAGGCTCGGGGGACGACGCGGGTACCGGCTCATGGAGATACCTTCAGGGGGATGAAACATGGACGGACGAAGGATGGCATAAGCCATGCCCGATTCTGCGACACTGATGCCGGCATTCGCAAAGCTGACCTGCCTTGACGACACGATCGGTACTCTTTCGGCTCCTGTTCTGGACCATGCTCGGCACGATGACCGTGGTCGGCGCGCTGTCGTTCTTCCAGTTCCGCAGCGCCCTGCGGTCTGAAATCGCGGGGAACCTCCGCTTTGGCGCGACGGCCATGATGCAGCGCATCGACACCTTCCTGTTCGCCCATGTCGAGAACATGCGTGTCTGGCGAGGCCTGGAGGTCATGCAGGACATCCGGGTGAAGGATGTCGACAAGCGTCTGTCGAACTTTCTTTCGAACCTGCGCGCCGGGCAGGACACCGTCTACGACGTACTGCTGTGTACCGATGCCCAGGGGCGCGTCGTCGCCGCGAGCGATCCGTCCTACATCGGCGGCGATACGCCGCGGTTGTCGGGATGGCGCAACGTTCCGGGGCAGGGCCTCGATGCCGTGTCGATGGCACTGGTGTCACCGGGCGCCGGTACTCGCGCCATCGTCTTGCGCAGCCCCATAGTCAATGCCTTCGGCGAGGGCACGATCGGTTACCTCTATGTGTTCCTGGACTGGAGGGCCGTGCAGCGGTTGCTCGATGGCGCCGTGAACCGGGGTGCGCGCAATCTGCTCCTGATCGATCGCGATGGCCACGTGCTCGGTGCGTCGGCCAGCCTGCGCAACCTGCCGGGCCTGTCCCGTCTCCGCCTGGACGGCTGGCTGCTTCCGGGAACCGGTGCGGCTTCCTATGTCCATGACGGGGCGGGATTGGGATACGGCGACCTGCTCGTGGGTGCGGCCACGTCCGGAGGATACCCACCGTTCGAGGGCATGGGTTGGCACACCCTGATGATCGAGCCGACGTCGGTATCGTTCGGGCCCATCTGGGCGTTGCTGTGGGCCATGGTCGGCGTCTTGCTTGTCACTTTGCTCACCGGGCTGTGGATCTCCTCGCGCCTGGCCGACCGCATCGCATCGCCCATCGTGGCCTTGACGGCCTTCACGCGGAGCTTTCGCCAGGGGCAGGCGCTGCTCCCCACCATGCCGTCCGGCGCCACCTCGGAAGTGGATGAGCTGCATCGAGCCTATACCGAGATGATCCAGGCCCTGGAGCAATCACGCGAGCAGATCGTTCGTGCGGGCAAGTTGGCCGTCGTCGGCGAAATGGCCGCGATCATGGCGCACGAAGTGCGGACCCCCATGGGCATCCTGCGAAGTTCCGCCCAGCTTCTGCAAAGGCAGGCCGACCTCGATGAGCGGCAGCGCGAGTTGATCGGCTTCATCTTCAGTGAAACCGAGCGACTGAACCGCCTGGTAACCCTCTTGCTCGAATGCGCCCGGCCAAATCCACCCGACTTCATGTCGCACGATCTGCTGGAGATCGTCGACAGTGTCATCGCCCTGCTCGAGTCGCGTGCGGAGCGTGCCGGCGTCTCCCTGTCGCGGCAATCCGACGGTGGCGACGTGGTACTCCGCTGTGACAGGGAGCAGATGATGCAGGTGTTCCTGAACCTCATCCTCAACGCGTTGTCGTTCGTGGGCGAGGGCGGACGAATCCGGGTCAGCACCCACCGTGACGAGGACGCGCTGTGGGTCAGCGTCGCCGACGATGGCCCGGGCGTGCCCGTCGAATTGCGGCAGCGCATCTTCGATCCCTTTTTCAGCCGCAGGGAAGGGGGCATCGGGCTCGGCCTCACCATCGTGCAACAGATCGTCCAGGCGCACGGCGGCACACTGTCCGTCGGCGAAAGTGCCTGGGGTGGCGCCTCCTTCAACCTGCGCTTCAATCATCAAGAACCTGGGACATGACAGCGAAACGCATTCTGGTGGTGGACAACGAAGCGAAGATGCGTCGCATCCTGGAGCTTTCCCTGAAGTCCATGGGGCACGAGGTGGAACAGGCGGGCGATGGACAGGAAGCGCTGGCGATCCTCGAGTCGGGGTCGTTCGACCTCGTGCTGACCGACCTTCGCATGCCCCGGCTCGATGGCATCGGACTGCTGCGCGCGTTGCGTGAGGCCGACAACGATATTCCGGTCATCGTGATGACCGCCTACGGGACCATCGAAACCGCCGTCGCGGCGATGAAGGTCGGTGCGGCCGACTATGTCATCCGCCCGTTCGAGATGGAAACCATCGAGATGGCGGTCACGCGCGCGCTGACGATGCAGGTGGTGCAGCGTGAGAACCGCTTCCTGAAGGAGGAGGTGTCCCGTGGCTGGGGCGACTTCGTGGGCACGAGCAAGCCCATGCAGGAACTCTACGATCTTCTGAAACAGGTAGCCCCGACACGCAGCAGCATCTTCATCGTCGGCGAAACAGGAACAGGCAAGGAGCTGGTGGCGCGCGCGATCCACGTGGCGTCGGGGCGCAGCGGACTTTTCGTACCGATCAACTGCGCCGCGATTCCCGCCGAGTTGCTGGAGAGCGAGTTGTTCGGACACGTCAAGGGCGCGTTCACCGGCGCTTTGCGCGATCGCATCGGGAAGTGCGAGCTGGCCAGTGGCGGAACGCTCTTCCTGGACGAGATCACGGAGATGCCCGTCGGTCTCCAGGCGAAGCTGCTTCGCGTCCTGCAGGAAGGCGTGATCGAGAAAGTGGGTGGCAACACGGCCACGCCGGTCGATCTGCGTGTCGTCGCGGCCACCAACCGGGATCCGCAACAGTCCGTGGATGCGGGCCTGCTCCGGCGCGACCTGTATTTCAGGCTCAACGTGGTCCGGGTGGACGTGCCGCTGCTGCGTGACCGGCATGGCGATATCCCGTTGCTCGTCGACTACTTCGTACACAAGTACTCGATCGAGCTCAGCCGGACGCCACCGCATATGTCGGCCGACGCGCTGGCGATCCTGGAAGGCTACGGTTGGCCGGGAAACGTGCGTGAACTCGAAAATCTCATCGAACGTGCCATGGTCCTGTGCCGTGGCGACCTGATCACCGTGGCACACCTGCCCGCCGGTCTGGGCAAGGCGCCGGTCGTGCCCACGACGGGCGGCACCGCCGATGTCGACGCGAAGGCCATGCCGCACGATCCGGACTCGCTGTCCCTGCGCCGGCACGTGGACGAGTTGGAGCGGCGCCTGATCGACGAGGCGTTGAAACGGGCCGGCGGAAACAAGGCCGCCGCCGCGCGCCTGCTCAAGATCAGCGAGCGCGCGCTCTGGTACAAGATCAAGCGATATGGGCTTACCTGACCGGCCGTCGGGGCGCGGACGCGTCCCTCACAATATCCGGACGCGGTCCTCCACGAACTGGACGCCCGGCGCGGACCATACGGCTCGCTCCACGGCCTGGCGTTCGTCCCAGTTGTCCACGTCGCCTTCGATATGCACGTGACCGCCGTCACTCACGTCCACGCGGATCCGGCCCGCCTCGACTTCGGCATGACGTTTGAGCGCATCGTTGATCCTCTGCCGGATATCGGTTGCCTGGATGGCAGGGGCGAGGGCGATCTCGTTCGTCACTCCAAGGACGCCTGAGAGCTTGCGAACGGCTTTCTCCGCTTCGCGGCGCTGGTAATCCCATTTGACCGAACCCGTCAGGGTCAGCCAGCCGTTGGATACCCGAACCTTGACGGCATCGCGCGGCACCCAGGTATTCCAGGCGAGGATGTCGACCGCGCGGCGCGCCACCTCGTCATCGTTGACCTTCTTTTCAAAGGGCAGCCGGACCTTGATCTCCTGGGCGATGGCCTTCACCCCTTTCACGCGCCAGGTGGCGCGTTCCGCGTTGACCTTCTCCGCGTAGGTGCCGACGTGTCCGCTCAGGGTGACGATGCCGTCGTCGACGGCGACGGCGATACCGGATGTATCGATGCTCGGCTCGAAGTCGAGTTCCTCGATGATGTTCTGACGCAATTGCGGGTTGTTCATGGATGGCCTCCCGTTGATGATGCCGCCTGGGAGCGCGAGGCAGCCAGAGAACCCTAGCGCTTGCCACGGCACCGGTCGTTGACCTGAATCAAGAGCCTGCTTGATCCTGGTCAAGGAGAGGGCTTGCTCGCCGGACGATCCTGTCGTTACCCAAACTCGATCGTGGGGCGTCGACGATGAACCGACTCAAGGGCAAGGTCGCCGTGGTGACCGGCGGCGCCGCGGGCATCGGGGCTGCATGCGTGCGCCTGATGGCAGGCGAGGGGGCATCCGTCGTCATCGCGGACCTGCACGATGCAGGGGAACATACGACCGGTGGCGGCCCGCTTCCGATGACCAGCTTCATCCGTACGGACGTGAGCCGGGAAGACGAAGTCGCCGGCGCGATCGCGCATGCTCATTCCACCTATGGGCGCCTGGATATCCTGGTCAACAACGCCGGCATCGTGGGTCCGAACAAGCCAACGCATCTCCTGACGGAGGCGGAGTGGGATAGCGTCCAGCGCGTGAACGTGAAAGGCGTGTTCTTCGGGGTGAAGCACGCCATCGCACCGATGCGTGCGGCAGGAGGAGGAAGCATTATCAATCTCTCTTCGATCTACGGCATCGTCGGTGCCCCGGACGTACCGCCTTACCATGCCTCGAAGGGCGCCGTGCGCATGATGACCAAGACCGACGCCTTGCTGTATGCACCGGACAAGATCCGGGTCAACTCCATCCATCCGGGCTTCATCCTGACACCGATGGTCGAGGGGCACATGGCCAGCCTCGGCGGTGACCGGTCCGACCGCATGCGTGAGATCGCCGGGCTTCATCCGTTGGGCCGGATGGGCCATGTCGACGAGGTCGCCTGGTGCGCGGTGTTCCTGGCCTCGGACGAGGCCTCGTTCGTGACAGGCGCCGAGATCGTGGTCGATGGTGGCTATACGGCACGTTAACCAAGAACACTTACCGATGAGGATGACACCGATGCATCAACCTTCGATCCGCTACACCTTCCTTGTCCGCTGGACACACTGGCTCACGGTCCTGGCGGTGGTGGCGGCGTATGTCTTCGTCAACCTCGGCGACGAAGAGGTCCCGGCGATGATGCGATGGCATTATCTGGCAGGGCTTGCCGTGCTGGTCTTGCTGATACCCCGCATTCTTTCCCGACTCACCACCAGGCCACCGTCCATTGTCCCCGCGCCCGGAAAGATGGTGGCGGTGGCCGCCCGCGTGTCACATGTCGCCTTGTATGCGTTCCTGTTGGTGCAGCCGGTGCTCGGCATCCTCCAGGTCAACTATGCGGGCGAGCTTGTCAGCCTGCCATGGGGTGGCTGGTCGCTTCCCGCGCTGGTCGCGCCTGACCATGCCGCCCATGAATCGATCGGTGAACTCCACGAGGCACTCGGGGAGATCTTCTACTGGGTGATCGGCGCCCACCTGATCGCATCGTTGTGGCACCACTTCATTCGTCATGACAATACGTTGCGAAGGATGGTGTGAACCATGGCTCCCGCAACAGACACTGTCTTTCGTGACCGGCGAGACGCGGGTGAACGATTGGCGAGTGCGCTGGCCCCGCTCCGCGGCACACGGCCGCTCGTGCTCGGCATACCACGCGGTGGCTTGGCCGTGGCACGGGTCGTCGCCGATCAGATCGACGGAGAGCTGGATGCCGTTCTCGTCCGCAAGCTGGGTGCGCCAGGGCACGAGGAATATGCCATCGGCGCCATCGACGAAAGCGGCCGCTATGAAGTGAGCCCGCATGCGGCGGCATCGGGGGCAAACGAGGCGTATGTACGACAGGAGGCGGCGAGACAGCTCGAACGGCTCGTGCAGCGCCGGCGGTTATACAGTCCGCATCGCAACCCGCACGATCCAGCGGGACGCGTGGTCGTGGTCGTGGACGATGGATTGGCAACGGGCGCCACCATGCGATCCGCCCTCCGGGCCGTACGACGACAGAATCCAGCACGGCTGGTCGCGGCCGTGCCGGTGGCGGCACCGGATAGCCTGGCATCGATCCGTGCACTCGCGGACGATATCGTCTGCCTGTCGGTACCCGCCGCTTTCCACTCGGTAGGCGAATACTACCTTTCGTTCAATCCGGTGGAGGACGACGAGGTCATTCGGCTCCTGGCACGAGACGAGGTCGCGGAGGCTTCCGATCGTCATGCGGTTCCCATGGTCTTCGACGTGGATGACACGATGCTGGAGGGAGACCTCCATGTGCCGCCGCGAGCGTCGGGTATCGTGGTGTTCGTACATGGCAGCGGAAGCAGCCGGCGAAGCAGCCGGAACCGGTATGTGGCGAGTGCCCTGCAAGCTCGCGGCTTCGCCACGCTGTTGTTCGATCTGCTCAGTGCGGATGAGGAGAGAGCGACGAGCGAGCGGTTCGACATCGACAAGCTCGCGCGGCGGTTGGATGCGGTGCTGAGCCGGGTTTCCGAGGAACCGGAACTTGCCAGCCTGCCACTCGCCTTGTTCGGAGCCAGCACGGGCGCGGCCGCGGCGCTCGTGGTCGCAGCGCGGCGGCATGACATCCGTGCCGTGGTTTCCCGGGGCGGCCGCCCCGATCTCGCCGGGCGCGACGCGCTGGCGAAAGTGACGGCACCCACGCTGCTTATCGTGGGAAGCGCGGACCGGGAAGTGATCGCGTTGAACCGTGCCGCGCTCGGAGAGATGTCGACCACGGCCGAGCTCGTTCTCGTGCCGGGTGCGACGCATCTTTTCGAGGAAGTGGGCGCGCTCGAACAGGTGGCTTCGCTCGCGGGCGATTGGTTCGCACGCTGGTGGTGACGAGAGCCCCGAGTAGGTTCCTTGACCATAATCAATACGCGGTTCTGGCGTTGGTCTACGTTTGTGAAAGGCGCTCCTGGCGGCGCGCCCGTCATCCATCAACCTTTACGCGAGGAACTTCATCATGACAAGCATGATACGTTGGAATCCCATCAAGTCATTGTCGCGCATCGATCCGTTTGCCGATCTGGACGAGTTGTTCCGCGGTTCCTTCCTGAGGCCCGCCATGGGTGGCGCGGACCTCGCGCCCGATATGCGCATCGACGTCACCGAAGACGGCGGCACGTATCAGGTCAAGGCCGACATCCCGGGCGTCAGCAAGGAAGATATCGACGTGTCGATCAACGACAACCAGGTGTCCATCAGCGCTGAGATCCGTCGTGAGAGCACGAAGAAGGAAGGGGAGCGTCAGATCGTTACCGAACGGTCTTACGGGCAGGCATACCGTTCCTTCACGTTGCCCAGTGCGGTGTCGTCGGACAAGGCCAACGCGCATTACGAGAATGGCGTGCTGACCCTTACGCTACCCAAGAAGGACAATGGAAGCTCGCGCAAGCTCAAGGTGAGCTGAAGCAACGACACGCCTCTCCAGGGTATCGGGGAGGTGTTCTTCTCATGGCCGGAGGCCGCCGCGATGCCTTTCAGCGAGCACACCCAACGGGAGACTCTGCGGGCCTGCGCGGTCCGCCTGAGCGGCGAGTCCGCCGATTATGACGATGTGGTCGAGCGGGCGGGACGATGCTCCATCGTCCTGATTGGCGAAGCCACGCACGGCACGGCGGAGTTCTACCGTATCCGCGCCGAGATCAGCCAGCGGCTCATCGCCGAGCGGCACTTCGACGCCGTGGCGGTCGAAGGGGACTGGCCCGATTGCTGGCGCGTGGATCGTTATGTCCGTGGTGAAGGCGACGACCGGACGGCCGAGGAGAGCCTTGGTGACTTCTCGCGTTTTCCACGCTGGATGTGGCGCAACGAGACCGTGGTCGGCTTCATCGACTGGCTTGCCTCACGGAATGCGACGCAGCCGGACGAGGCGCGCGCCGGCTTCTACGGCCTCGATATGTACAGCCTCTATCGATCGGCCGACGAAGTGATCGGTTATCTCGACGCCGTCGACTACGAGCAGGCCGCCATCGCCAGGCACCAGTACGAAGCCCTCGACCATGTGCGGGACCCGCAACGCTATGGCTATGAAGCCGTGCGCGGTCTACGGCCGGACTGCAGCGTGGCGGTGCGACAGCGGCTGGCCGAACTGGTCAGGCGCGCCGCCGAGTACAAGGGGGATGGAGACAGGCGGTCCCAGGACGCCTATTTCTTTGCCGAACGAAATGCCCACGTGGTGGCGAACGCCGAGTCCTACTACCGCGCCATGTTCGGTCCGCGAGCCCTGAGCTGGAATGTGCGCGACGCGCACATGGCGCAGACCCTCTTGGCGTTGCAAGGTTACCTTCGGTCGCAGGGGCGCGAAGGTCGCATCGTGGTCTGGGCGCACAACTCCCACGTCGGCGATGCGAGTGCCACGGAGATGGCGCTGGCCGGCGAGTACAACGTCGGGCAGCTCGCGCGGCAGACAGCGGCCTTCGGTTCGACCTTCCTGATCGGGTTCACCACATACACAGGCACCGTCATGGCAGCCCACGAGTGGGGCGGCGAGCCTGAATCCATGCCCATCCGTCCGGCTCTCGAGGAGAGCTTCGAGCACCTGTTCTACCGTACGGGGCTCGAGGCCTTCTATCTGCCGATCCAGGGCGAGACGGCCATGCAACTCGATACGCCGATGCTGGAACGAGCGATCGGCGTGCTCTACCTTCCCGAGACGGAGCGCGAGAGCCATTATCTTCGCGTGCGCATGACCAGGCAGTTCGATGCCGTCTTCCACCTGGACGAAAGCCACGCCGTTTCGCCGCTGGACTGATCGGCGGCTCAGATCGTCGCGCCGCTGGTCTTTTCGGTGGCGAAATCGTGGGGGAAGGCACGACACATGTGCTGGATGAGGTCGCCCTTGGACAGCCCGACGATGTCGTCGTCGAGAGTGCCCGCCACGCAGGCCACCTCCGGATCGCCGATCTGCTCGCGCAAGACGCCCAGGAACCTTGGCGGTGCCACGAGAAAGAGCCGGTCGTAACGCCGGTGGACCTTCGCCTCGTGAAGCGGCTCGGCAATGTGGCGCGCGAACATCTGGGCGCTTCGGTCCTTTCGGGTCATGCGGGGCTCGATGATATGCCTGGCCGCTCCCACGCTTTCCTGCGCGCGTGGGATGGTGCGGCCGGTCGTCCGGTCCGCCGGAGGTCCGCGCAACTCCGGATTGGCGTAGCACGCGACCTCGGTCCAATCGCCACGGCGGCTCGACGTCTCGAACAGACGAGCCCTTGCCGCATCGCAAACCAGTATCCAGGTGTTGGTCATGATGAAACCTCCCGGCATGAGCCGCAGACCAAGCCTAGGCCGTGGCCGGGGGGGCGTCTTGACCGGGATCAAGCGGAGTCATGGTGGACACCCAGGCCATCAGGCCACCCGCCGGCACGAGGACGGTGCCACAGGGCATGTCGTGCGCATCGCCACGGACGGCGACAGCGTCGGCGTCGAGCACGACCGTCCAGTGCTGGACGCCGTGCGGTGCGGGAAGACGAAAGGACAACGCCATATCGCACGGATTGAACGCGAGGAACATGCGCTGGGGGTCATCGCGGGCAGCCCCGACCCACGCGACGAGCACGCCAAGCGCTTGCCGTGTGGGGTCGTCCCATCCGTGCACGTTGACCTCGGTTCCGTCCGGTTCCAGCCAGCGGATGTCCTTGTCGTCGTGGCTCGTGGAAATCGGCGCGCCGGAATAGAAGGCATCCTCGCAAGGGAAACGTAGCTCACGGCGCAAGCGAAGCGCCTGCGTGACGAAAGAGCGGAGGTCGCGCAGCGGGTCCCCCTGCGCCGTCCAGTCCAGCCAACTGAGTTCGTTGTCATGGCAGAACGCGTTGTTGTTGCCACGTTGCGTGCGCGATAGCTCATCGCCCCCTAGCAGCATCGGGACACCCCGGGACAACAGCAGCGTGCCGAGCATGGCGCAGCGTCGCCGGCGTCGGCGGAGGAGCAGGGCGGTATCGTCCGTATCGCCTTCCACGCCGCCGTTGGCGCTCCAGTTCGTATCGGAGCCGTCGCGGTTGTCCTGCGCATTGCCTTCGTTGTGTTTCCGCGCATACGCCGTCAGGTCGGCGAGCGTGAAGCCATCGTGACATGTGATGAATCCGATCCCCAGCGACGGCCCGCGGACGGCGCGCCCGAAGATATCGCTGGAACCGGCGAAGCGAGTCGCCAGCGAGCCACGCGCGCCACGATCGCCACGCCAGAATCGACGGACGTCATCGCGATACCTGTCGTTCCATTCGCGGATCGGCTCCGGAAACGCGCCCAACGCCCCATCTCCCGACCCGGGATCCCAGGGTTCGGCGATCAGCTTGAGGTCACGCAGGTCCGGATCGGCGGCGATGGTCCGCCAAAGGGGCGCATTGCGGTCGAACGCTCCTGCCGGGCTTCGCCCCAGCAAGGTCGCCAGGTCGAAGCGAAATCCGTCGACACCGATCTCGCATGCCCAGTAACGGAGCGTCGCGTGGAACCAGGCGATGACGGCCGGCTGTGCCGGATCGAGCGTGTTGCCACAACCGGCATCGTCAACGTAGCGTTCGGGATGACCGGGTTCGAGCCGGTAATACGTCGCGTTGTCCAGGCCGCGCAGGCAGAGCGTCGGACCGTACGCGCCGGTCTCGGCCGTATGGTTGAGGACGATGTCCACGATGACCTCGAGCCCCGCCTCGTGCAGGCGATCCACCGTCGCGGCCAGCTCCATCGGGCTTCCGCTCGCGAGGTAGGGCGCGTGCACGGCGAGCGGCGCGATCGGGTTGTAGCCCCAATAGTCCGTCAGTCCGTGGCGGACGAGGTGGGCTTCGTCGAGGAATGCCGCCATCGGCATCAACTCCAGGGTGGTGATGCCCAGGTCGCGCCAGTACCTGACCAGCGCGGGTTCCGCCAGCGCGGCCACGGTGCCGCGGATCGGCGCGGGGACCCCCGGGTGCCGCATGCTGCAACCTTTCACGTGTACCTCGTAGATCACCGTATCGGTCCACGGGATGCGCGGCCGTGCCGGCCGGAGCGACAGCGAAGGCAAGGCCGGCGTGACCACGCACTTGGGGACGAACGGCGCGCTGTCCACCCGGTCGGCCGCCGCCGGGTCGTCCGGCGATCCGTCCGCGTAACCGAACACCGCGGCGCACCACTGGAGTCGCCCCCTGAGTGCCCTCGTGTACGGATCGATGAGCAATTTGTCAGGATTGAATCGATGCCCCTCCCGCGGGGCATAGGGACCGTGCACGCGAAGCCCATAGACAAGCCCCGGGCCCGCTCCCTTCAGATAGCCGTGCCAGACGTCCCCATCCCGCGCGGGCAGGGGTAGCCGCGCGATTTCCCGCTCGCCTTGCTCGTCGAACAGGCACCAGTCCACGCGCACGGCATGGCGCGAGCGGACAGCGATGTTGACTCCGTACCCATCCCAGTGCGCGCCAAGGGCATGCGCGGAACCGTCGGCTAGCACGAACGGGATGCTCACTCGCCAGTTTCTCGTTGCAGAGGGGTCGCAGCGACTATGCCTCCGGACTCATCGACCAGCTTGATCCTCGTCAATACCCATGAGGCGAACAAGCGCGAAAGTCGAACGCGTATGCATCCTGTCTTGCCACGTGCCTTGCCTGGCGGTCTGGAAGGCTTGACCGAACTGGCCCTCGACCTGCGCTGGACGTGGAACCACGCCGTGGACGCACTGTGGCAAGAGGTGGATCCGGATCTGTGGCACCAGACACACAATCCCTGGGTGGTATTACAGAATGTCTCGAGGCACCGCCTCGACGAGTTGGACGCGGACGAGGGGTTCACCTCGCGACTGGACAGGGCGATGGATGGGCGTCGCCGTTACTTCGCCACGCCGGGGCTTTGCGCCGCGACGCCGTCCGAAGCCATGCCGCGCACGATCGCCTACTTCAGCATGGAGTTCGGCCTGAGCGAGGCGCTGCCGCTTTATGCGGGCGGCCTGGGCGTGCTCGCGGGCGATTACCTGAAGACGGCAAGCGACCTCGGCGTACCCATGCTGGGGATCGGCCTGTTGTACCAGCAGGGATATTTTCGCCAGACGATCGACAACGCGGGCAACCAGGATGCCGTGTACCCCTACAACGATCCGACGAGCCTGCCGATCCAGCCCGCGTTCGATCCGGATGGCTCCGCGCTGGAACTGGACCTTCCCCTGCCGGGGCGCACGCTGCGCCTGCGTGTGTGGCGCGCCCAGGTCGGTCGCGTCGACCTATACCTGCTCGACAGCAATCACGTGAGCAACGCCCCCGTCGACCGGGGCATCACGTCGCGACTCTACGGCGGCGGTCCGGAGATGCGCCTGCTCCAGGAAGTCGTGCTCGGTATCGGTGGATGGAGGCTGCTGGAGGCGCTCGGGGTGGACGTGGACGTATGCCACCTCAACGAGGGCCATGCGGCGCTACTCGTGCTCGAACGCGCCAGGCGCTGCATGCACGAGCGCCGGTTGTCGTTCCGCGAGGCATGGTGGACCACCCGGGCGGGCAATGTCTTCACCACCCACACGCCTGTCGCGGCCGGCTTCGACGCGTTCGCTCCGGCACTCATCCATAAATATGCGAAAGGCCTCCTGGCCGATTGCGGTATCTCGCTGCAGGAACTGATGGCGCTGGGGCGGGTGGACCCCAACGACGATGCCGAGCCCTTCAACATGACCTACCTTGCCTTGCGCGGGTGTGCACAATCGAGCGCGGTCAGCCGGCTGCACGGCGAGGTCAGCCGCCGGTTGTTCGAGCGGCTCTATCCGCGCTGGCCGGTCCATGAGGTACCGGTGCGCCACGTCACGAATGGCGTACACATGCCATCATGGGATTCGTCATGGGCCGATGCGCTATGGACGAGCGCTTGTGGCCAGGATCGGTGGCTTCGCGAGTCGACGTGCCTTGCGTCCGTGGCGACGTGCGAGGACGCCGATTTATGGGAGCTCGCGGCCGACCAACGCGCCGACCTGGTGCACTACGCGCGCGATCGCCTCGCTTTGCAGCTCGGGCAACGAGGCGAGGACCCCGAGCGGGTGTCGCTGGCCGGGCAGGTGCTCGATCCGAACATCCTGACACTGGGGATGGCCCGGCGGTTCGCTGAATACAAGCGGATGACGCTGCTCTTGCACGACGAGGAGCGTCTCGTGGCGTTGTTGACGAACACGACCCGGCCCGTGCAACTGATCGTCGCGGGAAAAGCCCACCCGGACGACGAAGCAGGCAAGCGACAGGTGCGGGCATGGCTGGAGTTCGCGCGGCGCCCCTGTCTGGCGGGCAGGGTGGTATTCCTGGAGGACTACGATCTGGCGATCGCGCAACGTCTGGTGCAGGGCGTCGATGCCT
Source organism: Luteibacter jiangsuensis (assembly GCF_030812295.1). Classification (GTDB taxonomy): domain Bacteria; phylum Pseudomonadota; class Gammaproteobacteria; order Xanthomonadales; family Rhodanobacteraceae; genus Luteibacter; species Luteibacter jiangsuensis_A. The sequence continues at coordinate 544,213 of NZ_JAUSSK010000001.1, read as the reverse complement.
GGATCAACACCCCATGGCGCCCGTGGGAAGCCTGTGGCACCAGCGGCATGAAGGCACTGGTCAACGGCGGACTCAACGTCTCGACGCTGGATGGATGGTGGGCGGAGGCGTACGACGCCACTTCCGGATGGGCCATCGATGGCGGCGGTGGGGATGCGGAAGATGCCCATGAACTGTACCGGCTGCTCGAAGACGAGATCGTGCCCAGCTTCTACGAACGAGATGCGCATGACATACCTCGACGATGGGTCGCTCGCATGCGGGCGAGCATGACGCGGCTCGCGCCCAGCTTCAGCAGCAACCGCATGCTGCTCGCGTACCTGGACGACTTCTATCGACCGGCGACCCGCGCGCTCAGGAAACGCAAGAAAAAGGACTCCGCGCCAGGCCTCGCCGAATGGAGCGACACCGTCGCATCGCACTGGCACGAAGTGCGCTTCGGCGATGTCGACATCACGCTGGATGGTGAGCAATGGCGATTCCGCGCCCACGTCTATCTCGGCGACCTTCCCCTGGCATGGGTGCGCGTGGAGTTGTATGCGGAAGAGGGCGAGGGGTTTCCGATGCAATGCATCCCGATGCGGGAGGGCGCGTCGGTCAGCGGTGTGATCGGTGGTTACGAGTTCTCGGCCGGTGTCCCGGCGGCGCACGCGCCGGGACGATATACGGCGCGCGTGCGCCCCTGGAACGACGATGCCTTCCTGCCCGCCGAACTTCCCTTCATCGCGTGGCAGCGCTGATCCCCACGATCGATCGTCGAGCACGCTTCAATGCGACGACACGTACGTCGATGGCACCCGCGCCGCCGGCATCGCAAAGCTTCGCTTCATCCGCTCCACTTCCTCGACCGGCGGCCTTCCGAACAGCCGCTTGAACTCACGGCTGAACTGCGACGCGCTTTCGTAGCCGACGGCGGCGGCGGCCGCCGCCGCCGTGGCGTGCTCGCGAAGCATCAGCAGGCGCGCCCGGTGCAGGCGCGTGGACTGCACGTAGCGCATCGGCGAGGTGCCTGTCATGGCGCGGAAGTGCGCATGGAAGGTGGGGGCGCTCATCGCCGCTTCGCCCGCGAGTTCGTCGACGCCGAGTGCCTCGGCATAGCGGCTGTGAATGGTGCGGATCGCACGGGCCACCATGCCGAACTTGCCCTGCTGGGTCAGCGCGGCACGTAGCGATCCGCCTTGTGCACCGGAAAGCACGCGATAGTAGATTTCGCGCAGGAGCGCGGGTCCGAGCATGTCGTCATCCGGCGGGTTCGCCAACGCTTCCAGAAGGCGCAGGACGGAGATCGCGAGCGACGCTTCCATCGGCGAGGAATAAAGGCCCTTGGGTGTTGCCGACGATGCGCCTCGCCGTTCGTCCAGCTGCATGCAGACCCCGGCGGCCATGGCATGGTCAAGACGGAAGTAGATGGCGAGCAGCGGTTCATCGGCCGAGGCATCCGTCTCCATCGTGAACGGCACGGGCACCGAGACGACGAGGTAGTGCTGGTCGTCGTAGACGAAAACCTCGTCTCCCAGGAAACCGCGCTTGCGTCCCTGCACGACGATGACGATGCCGGGCTCGTAGAGCACGGGGGTCTGGCTCAACGGCCGGTCGGAACGCAGGAGGCGCACGTCCGGCAGCGTGGTCAGCGTGTAGCCTTCGTCCGGAGCAAGGTCACGGAGGAGGGCGATCATGCGATGGCGCAGAAGCGGGTCCATGGTTCCACTCTCTCATAGGATCAGGCAATGACGCCACATGCCAGGTCATGGGAGACAAGGCACGGGATCCCTACCATGAGCCCAGTTCCTGACCAGGAGATCATCATGACAAGCAAGACCTTCTTCATCACCGGCGTCAGCAGCGGCTTCGGGCTGGCCCTCTCCCGCGAAGCCCTGGCGGCCGGTCATACGGTGATAGGCACGGTGCGCAACGAGGAGGCGCGCCTCGCTTTCGAGGCCCTGGACAATGGCCGTGCCCATGCCGTCGTCCTGGACGTGACCGATATGGACGCGATACCCGGCGTGGTGGCCGACGCGGAAGCCCACTTCGGCCCGGTCGATGTCCTCGTGAACAACGCGGGCTACGGCCATGAGGGTGTCTTCGAGGAATCGCCGCTCCATGAGATGCGCCGGCAGTTCGAGGTCAACGTGTTCGGTGCCGTCGCGGTCACCCACGCGTTCGTGCCGCGTTTCCGCGAGCGCCGCAGGGGACACATCGTCAACATCACGTCGATGGGTGGTTTCATCACGATGCCCGGCATCGCGTACTACTGTGGAAGCAAGTTCGCCCTCGAAGGGATAAGCGAGGTAGTGGGCAAGGAACTGCGTCCCTTCGGCGTGCATGTGACCGCCGTGGCGCCGGGCAGCTTCAGGACGGATTGGGCGGGACGCTCGATGCAGCGTTCCCCGCGCAGCATTCCGGATTACGACGCATTGTTCGATCCCATCCGCCGGGCCCGCCAGGAAAAGAGTGGCAAGCAACTCGGCGATCCCGCCAAGGCGGCGAAAGCCATCCTGGATCTGACCAGCCTGCCCGAGCCGCCCGCGCACCTCCTGCTCGGCAGCGACGCGCTATCCCTCGTACGCGAAAAACTGGCCGCCATGACAGCGGACATCGACCGTTGGGAGGGCCTGACGCGGTCGACGGATGGCTGACCTCGCGTTCGAAAATCCGGTTTTCGCGCAAGAACTTGCGAGATTTACGTAACGCGCATGTAACCGTTGTGTAAACGTTTACTCGATGCTAGAAGTTGGGGCGTCGGCCCTCTCGGGCCGGGCGTTCCCATCCACTCGCATTCCCGGTCCATGGGAGGTTCCCGTGTGCCTGGCCGTGCCGTATCTCGAGTCCTTGCCATGTCGACACTGCATTCTTCCCGGCGTCTCCCCCTCCGCGCACTGTGCGTGGCCCTGGCGGTAGCCTGCGCGCCCGCGGCTTTCGCGCAGTCGACCACCGGCAGCCTTTTCGGCGAGGTGCCGGTGGCGGCCGGGACGACGGTCCGGGTGGAGAACCAGAGCGGCGTCAGCCGCGACCTTCCGGTGGACGCCAGCGGTCACTATCGTTCGCCCGCGCTGCCCATCGGCGATTACACGGTGACGTTGTTGCAGAACGGTTCGGTGGTCGAGACGCGTCAGAACGTGGCGGTCCGCGTCGGCAACGCGAGCGAGGTCTCGTTCTCGACCGCCGCGCCGCAGGCGACGAAGCTGGATGGCGTGCAGGTGTCGGCCAATACGACGCCACCGATCGACGTGGCCAGTGTGGATTCACGCACCGTGATCGACGCGCAGCAATTGGCCAAGTTGCCGCTTGGCCGCACCGCCGAGCAGATCGCCCAACTCGCTCCCGGCGTGGTGCCGAACAACGGCGGTTTCACCAGCGACACCGGTAAGTCGCTGGTGAGCTTCGGTGGCTCGTCCGCGAACGCCAACGCCTATTACATCAATGGCTTCAATACGACCGATCCATTGCAGGCATTGGGCGGCATCACGTTGCCGTATGGCGCGATCGACCAGGAAGAGGTCTATACAGGTGGCTACAGCGCGCAGTACGGCCGCTCCGACGGTGGCGTGATCAACGCGGTGGGCAAGCGCGGTACCAATACCTGGCACTACGGCGTCCAGTTCCTGTGGGAGCCGCAGTTCGCCCGTGCCAAGGGCGCCAACGATTATTACGCCAGCGGCGTGCCGCAGTCCGCCAAGGCCGGCAACCTGTATGCGTACAACCGCGACAATCGCGACACGGGAAGCACGGCATCGGTCTATGCCGGCGGTCCGCTGATCAAGGACAAGTTGTACATCTTCGCGGCGGCGGAAGTGGAGCGTCACGACACGCAGACGATCGCCAACGAAGAGGCCAGCAACTCGTTCGAGAAATCACGGAGCACCATGCCGCGCTGGTATACCAAGCTCGACTGGAACATCACCGACAGCAATATCCTCGAGCTCACCGGTGCATCCGACAAGACCGAGACCAACGGCACGTACTACGACTACGACTATGTCGCGAAGCGGCGGGGCGCCTTCGTCAACGATGCCGACCGGCAGAAGAACGGTGGCGACCTGTGGAGCGGCAAGTTCACCAGCTATATCACCGACGCGCTGACGCTCACCGCCGAGTACGGCAAGATGCATACGCGGTCGTACCAGGCACCGGCCAACTACGATGGCAGCCTCACGTACATCGACGGCGACGTGAACCAGAATCCCGCGCTGAACGGCGGCGTGCCCATCGGCAACGCGCAGACCACGGACGGCCTGAGCGACCCGAACCGGGGCAACTTCACCACCAATACCCGGCTGGATCTCGCTTACGCCATCGGTTCGCACACGATCAGCGTGGGTATCGACAACCTGACGGCCAAGGCCTCCGACCAGGGCAGCGAGTCCTCGGGGCCGGGCTACACCTGGTCGTACAGCCAGTCGTTGCCGGACGTGCCCATCAACTCCGATCTCGGTGTGGGCGCCACGGGTGATTTCCCGAATGGCGCGGAGGGCTATTTCGTGCAGAAGAATACCTATAGCCAGATCGCCACCGTCCGCTCGACGCAGCGTGCGCAGTACATCGAAGACAAGTGGCAAGTGAACGACCGCTTGCTGTTGCAGCTGGGCCTGCGCAACGACCAGTTCACCAACTACGATTCGGCCAGCCAGGCCTATATCACGCAGACCAAGCCTCAGTGGGCGCCTCGCCTGGGCTTCAGCTGGGATGTGCTCGGTGACGCCAGCTTCAAGGTCTATGGCAACGCCGGCCGCTATTACCTTGGCCTGCCTCTGAATCCGGCACTCAACTCGGCGGCGGCGACGACCAACACCGTCCAGTACTACACTTACAGCGGCATCGCGAGCGATGGCACGCCCACCGGCCTGACGCCGATGTCCGGCCCCGTCTCGGGCTTGAATCTTTACGGCCAGCAACCCGATCCGAAGATGACCACGGCCAAGGGTCTCACGGCCGAGAAGCAGGACGAGTACATCCTCGGCTTCACGAAGACGGCGGGTCCGTCGTGGGTCTACGGTGCGAAGCTGATGTACCGCAGCCTGCGTAACGCCATCGACGATTACTGCGACCGCGACGCGGTGCTGGCCAAGGCCGCTTCGCTCGGCTACGACGCCTCCACCAGCAACAGCTGCTTCCTGATCAATCCCGGCCGCGCCAACACCTTCACGCTGGTGGACGCGAGCGGGAACTACGTGGAAGTACCGATGAGCAACGCGGATCTCGGTTTCCCGAAGCTCAAGCGACAGTACTACAGCCTGGAAACGCTGCTCGAGCATCCGTTCGACGGTCGCTGGTACGCCAAGTTCGACTACGTGTTTTCGCGAAGCTACGGCAACACCGAGGGCCAGCTGCGTTCGGACGTCAGCCAGGCCAACGCCTCCACCAGTTACGATTGGGACGGCGCCTCGATCATGCAGTTCGCCAATGGCCCGCAGAACAACGATCACACGCATCAGATCAAGCTCTATGGTTATTACCAGATCGATCCGGAGTGGCTGGTGTCGGCGAACCTGGCGATCATTTCTGGCAGTCCGAAGCATTGCCTGGGCTTCTATGGCGCCAAGGGTACCGATCCGCTCTCGTACGGCAGCCTCTACCACTTCTGCAACGGCGAGCCGTCGGCTCCGGGCAAGCAGGGCAGGCTACCGTGGACCCGCCAGTTGGACATCGGCGCGACGTATAGCCCGGCCTTCGCCGACCACAAGCTCAGCTTCAGCGCGAACATCTTCAACCTCACGAACGAGCAGCGCCCGTTGCAGCTGTCGCCGTACAGCGAACTCAGTCCGCAGCTGACGAATCCGCTGTACCGCACGGTGACGATCCGCCAGCAGCCGCGCTACGCGCGGTTGTCGGTCAGTTATGACTTTTGAGTGGTTTCACATAAGGCCCGTTCCAGTCCGCGTCGAAAATTCTTCCGAGTGGACGGGCCAGTGGACCGTGGATAAAGAGCGAAGCGTCTACCGTGCTCTCGAAATAGCTCCAGCTCCAATTCCCCGTACCGACAAAGGCGAGCTCGTCGTCGACCATCACGTACTTCGCATGCTCCACACGCGCATAGGGAATCGGGCCGGATGTTGCCTGCGGTACCGTCGAATAGCGGATTTCGATGCCTGGCAAGACGGCAAGGCTTTGCAGGTAAGCCAGGTCCTGCCCACGGAGCGCCCAGTCGGCCACGATCACTTGCACCTTCACGCCGCGAGCCGCCGCGTCGCGAAGCGCGGCATCGAGCAATCCCCAGTAGCCCTTGGGCCCGAAATCCTTGAACGCCGACAGCGTCATGACCTGCAGACGAATGCTCTTCCGGGCCTGACCGAGAAGCAGGGCGAGGGTGGGCGCCTCGCTCGTTAGCCAGGCAGGCTGCAGGGCATCCGGGCTGAAGGCGGGGAAGACGGTGCTGGGCTGGCCGGCACCATCGATGACCACGGGAGCGAGTTCGGTCACGGGCTCGAACGATGGTGGAGGTACCAGAGGCGAGGCAAGGCGCGCGTCGGCCGGATTTCCGGCCAGATGCCAGAGATGGTCGAACTCCGCCTGGAAGGTCGCCCCGATGCGTGGGTCGGATATGCGCGCACCGACCTCATGGATGTGCTGGATGGCTCGCCAGTCCCAGTTCTGGCTGCCCACGAAAACATCGCGGCCGTCCACTTCCATGAACTTCACGTGCAACACGCCACCCGTCATGTCCTTGACCGGCATCTGGCGGACGGTAATGCCCGGGGCGTCTTTCAGCGTATCGACCGCCGGTTGGCTCTCATGCATGAAGCTGCTGTCGACGAGGATATTGATCCGGACACCCTTTTTTCCCTGCGCCACAAGCGCGTCGATGACGGGAGCGAGCCCAGCGCCGGGCGGGTTGCTCAGGTAAAACGCCGCGATATCGATGTGATCTTTCGCTCCGCGCACCATCGACAGCCAGGTCGGCGCTGTCCTCGCCGTGTCGGGAAGTCCGTAAGAGGTGCCCTCCGGCACGCTTTCGACCCATTCGAACGCATTCGGCGAAGGCGATTCTTTCGAGGCGACGGCGACGAGGGGAATCATGGACAGGGCTGCGCAAAGCATGGCGTGGACAAACGCCCGCGTGCTCAGGCGGTTCGGGATCGTATGCATAGGGCTGCTCCGCACATCCAATGGGGCTTGCTTGATGATGATGTTATAACATAACGTTCATGGGTTGCCGCACCTCGGCGTTTGCCTCCCCTTGGCCATGAAGATGCACATGATGGTATTCCCGTTTCTGCTGGCGGCCTTGCCGATGATGGCGAATGCTGCAGAGAGACAGCTCGGGCCACACATTCATGGACAGGCGAGCGTGAACATGTCGGTCGACGGTGGCCTGATGGACGTGCAGGTCAGCGTACCGGGGCACGACGCCGTGGGCTTCGAGCATCCGCCGGCTTCGCCGCGGGAGCGTTCGGCGGTCGACAGGGCGACGGCTACGCTCACCGGCGCCGGTTGGCTCGTGCCGGCTTCCGCCGCCGGCTGCACCCTCGCTTCAGCGAAGGTGTCACCTCACGGGTTCGGCGACGCAGCGGAGCCTGGTGGACACGCCGACTTCGATGCGGAATACCACTATGCCTGCCGAAAGGTGGCCGAGCTCGACCATGTGGATGTCCGCCTTGCGTCCGCCTTCCCGGCGGTCCGGAAGGTGGTCGTCGACATCATCACCGCGTCTGGCAGCAACCAGCAGGATCTCGAGGGCAGCGCTACCCGGGTCGACGTGCGGCAATGATCGGGCCGGCGTCCTCTCCTCTCGTGAGCACACGGTCGCTTCGCCACACGTGGCCGGGGTCGAGTGCGGCTCTCGTCCTGGGGGACCTCGAACTGGCACCTGGCGAGCGCTTGTTCCTTGGCGGGCCAAGCGGCAGCGGGAAAAGCACGGTGCTCGGTTTGCTGTCCGGCGTGCTTGCGCCGACCGACGGCGATGTAAGGATTCTCGGCATGTCCTTTGCCTCGATGGCTGCCCGTGCGAGGGATCGCTTTCGCGCCAATCACCTGGGCTACATCTTCCAGCAGTTCAACCTGCTTCCGTTCCTTACGCCCGTGGAAAATGTGCTGCTGGGCTGCGCATGGTCCGCGGAGCGCAGCCGGCGGGCCGGCGCGACCCGTTCCCTGATGACAAGCGAGGCGACACGACTTCTCGGCGCGCTCGGCCTTGGCCAACGGACGTGGTCACATGCACGGACAGGGGAACTCAGCGTGGGGCAACAGCAACGCGTCGCCGCCGCGCGTGCGCTCATCGGAGGCCCCGAACTCCTGCTGGCTGACGAGCCGACTTCCGCTCTGGATGCGGCGAGCCGCGATGCGTTCCTGACGCTGCTGCTCGATGAATGCGCCCGCCATGGAACCGGTGTCGTCTTCGTCAGCCATGACCTTGCCCTTGCGCGCCACTTCGACCGCGGCGTGACGCTCGATGGCGATCCGCGCGACAGCCGGGAGTCCTGATTTCGATGAGGCTGTTTTCCCTGACGCTCAAGAGCCTCCGCCAGCGAAAGGCGGGGGTCGCCCTGACCGTATTCACCATCGCATTGAGTGTCTTCCTGCTGCTGGGTGTTGAACGCGTCCGCATCGAAGCGAGGCAGGGTTTTGCAAGTACCGTTTCGGGCACCGACCTCCTGGTCGGGGCCCGGAGCGGGCCGGTGACATTGCTGCTTTATTCCATCTTCCACATCGGCGAAGCCACGAACAACATCACCTGGAAGAGCTACCAGGATATACGGGCGATGCCCGAGGTGGCGTGGACCGTTCCGCTCTCGCTCGGTGATTCGCACCGCGGCTTCCGGGTGACCGGGACCTCGACCGCCTTCTTCGACCACTACCACTACGGACGAGGCAACGCGCTTGCCTTTGCCAGCGGCAAGCCGTTTTCCGATCTCTATGACGCGGTCATTGGCTCGGAAGTCGCCCGCCAGCTTCACTACAAGGTCGGCGACAGCCTGGTTCTGTCGCACGGCCTTGGCGGCCCCCATCTCGCCTCCCATGCGGACAAGCCGTTCCGCGTGAGCGGAGTCATGTCACCCACCGGCACGCCTGTCGATGCCACGATCGCCGTCAGCCTGGAAGCCATCGAAGCCATCCATGTCGACTGGCATTCCGGCATCCGGTTGCCGGGCATGGAAGCGTCCGCCGAACAGGCGCGGCACATGGACCTGACCCCGAAGGCCATCACGGCCACGCTCGTCGGCCTGCGCTCCCGTCTGTCCGCGTTCGCCGTACAACGCGCCATCAACGAATATCCCGAAGAGCCCCTGCTGGCCGTCCTGCCCGGGGTTGCACTGGGTGAACTCTGGCACCTGGTCGGCACGGCTGAAAATGCCTTGCGTGTCGTCAGTGGGATGGTCTTGCTGGTCGGCATGTCCGGCATGTTGACCGCGCTCCTGGGGATGCTTGGTGAGCGTCGGCGCGAGATGGCCGTACTACGGGCGGTGGGAGCGTCGACGCGCACGGTCTTCGCGCTGCTGGTGATGGAAAGCACGCTCTTGACGATAGGCGGCATGCTTGCCGGTGTCGCCCTGCTCGATGCGGCGACGGCACTTGCACACGATTACCTGATCAGTACGGCGGGGCTGGTGATCGACGGAACCCCCGCGCCTGGCGAATGGCCGTTATTGCTGCTCGTACTCGCCCTGGGCTCGCTGGCGGGATGCATCCCTGGCTGGGTGGCGTATCGTCGCTCGCTGGCCGACGGCCTGCAGGTGCGCCTGTGATGAAACGCAATGCGATCCTGTTCGTCGTTTCCAGCGCGTTCCTCACCGCGTGCAGCGACCCCGCGGACGCCCCGCGAGGCGAGCCGGCAGGCTCGGCCACATCGGCGCTGGCATCGGCACAGGCCGAAGCCGACGCCATGCGTACGGCGAGGGCCAAGGCCCAGGTCGCCGGCATCGTGGCGGCACGCGCGTTTGCCGCCGCCCATGGGGCGCCGAAGGCGGTGACTCCCGCAGGTGCGGCGTTGCTCGGCCAGCCCGACGAAAACGGCTATGCCGATCTCGACTGGAGCCACATGGTCCCGCCCGAGGACATCAAGACGCTCGAGAACGCGCCCCCCGTGCTGCACGTCGGCAACCAGCGCATGAAACAGGTCGGTACGTTGCATACGGTCGAGGCGCTCGACAACCAGAAAGTGAAGCTCTCGGGTTACGTCGTGCCCCTGGAATCCGATGACGACGGGAAGATGCTGGAGTTCTTCTTCGTGCCTTTTTATGGCGCGTGCATCCATGTGCCGCCGCCACCGCCGAACATGCTCATCCACGTGAAGCTTGCCCATGGCATCGATACCCCGAGCCTGTATGACCCCTTGACCCTCAAGGGGGTGCTGCACACCGAGGTTACGCAGAACGCCATGGCCGCGTCCGCCTATGGCATGGGTGACGCGGTTCTCGAGCCGTACCACGACTCCGACGCCGAGCGGTTACGCCAGGCATTCGAATGAGCCTCGCCACACGATGAAAAGGTGGGTTACCGTCTCCGCCCTGGTGGGTGTGCTGGCCGCCGTCGCACTGATATGGACACCCCAGCAAACCTTGCCGGGCGATGCGCGCCCGCCGGCCAGGAAGGATGGCGCGGATCGGGATGCGGCGGAACGAGTAGGGAAGCGAATGATCGCGGACGACGCTGTCGCCGACGACGTGGTCTTTCTCGTCGCTGCCGCGCTTCGGGGACGTTGCATGCCTTCGCGCGCCCATGACCTTCCCAGGATGGCCGTGTTGGCGCACGTGCCGGCGCTCGTTGCCGGAGGAGGAGACGGTGGGACGTCGGAAAACTTCCGGCACGATGTCACCGTCGTGGTCGACGACAGGGTTCGGCAAGCAAGCTGCGTCAGTCCGGTGACCCTGCATATAGGCGACTACACGCGCAGCCTCGACCCTGAAGCGTATGCCGCGGCCTTTCCCGACAGCTACTTCGACCCCGGGCTATCGATCGTCCCGGCGGAATTCAAGCATGTCCCCCTCGATCAACGGGTGAGGGACAGCTGCACTTCCGTCGCCTATGCCATGTTGCCCCTCGACTCGCCTCGTGCCTGGCAATGCGCCGGCCTTCGCGCGAACGCCCGCTCCAACATTCTCCGGCTCTGCCACACCGAGGGGGCCTCTCCTGAGCAGGCAGCCGGCCATATCCAGCACCTGATCAGTGGCCTGCCTGCCACGTGCCAGTAGGAAAAAAACCTCGTGACAGCCGTATCCCGTTTTCCATTCGATGGCGCTTGATGCCCGTGCCACCTCTCACGCTGGACCTGCTTTTGTCTTCGCTTTTCCTTGCAGCGACATCGCTGTCGTCGCGCGCTGTGGCGTGGCTTCCCTCGGCGAGCCGGCAGGGGTGGCTGCCGTGGCTTCAGGCGCTCGCTGTCGGCCTGTTGCTCGGGGACGCATTCCTCCATGTACTTCCACACGCCCTCGAAGGAGGAGGGGAGGCGGAAAGCATATTGGCAGTGTCCGCCATGGGGGTGGTTATCCTGCTCTGCGCAGAGTCCGCCATGCGGATGTCGACCAGGGAATGGCCGCGCGGCATGCCCACCGCGAGGATGACGCTGCTGGGCGACCTCATCCATCACGCTGTCGATGGCATGATTCTGGCGGGTGCCTTCGCGGCGGGCCCGGCCCCAGGCTATGCGGCGCTCATCGCTATCGCCTTGCACGAGGTTCCCCGTGAGATCGGCAGTGCCGGGGTGCTGGTGGCGATGGGCTATACGCCCGCGCGTGCATTTGCGTTGTCTGTCGCCATGGCATCGGCGGTCCCGCTGGCCGCGGTGGCGGTCCAGTTCCTGGCGCTCGACACGCGCACCACGTCCATGGTCTCGGCGTTCGCCGCCGGCACCATTGTCTACGTCGCCCTTGCAGACATCCTTCCCGGCATATGGTCAAAGGCCAGTGGGAAAGCACGACTGGCACCGGTCTGCGGTGTTCTGGCCGGCCTGGTGTTCATGATGCTTCTTGCGCATGGTGAGCATCATTGAGATCCGCTTCCGCGGAATCTTGCTGGCACGATCCTGTCATATTTCGCCGCGACACTCATGCGCTCAGGGGTAACGCAAGCCGTGGAAGGCCGAGCATGCCAGGCATGCCCCCAATCCGCGAAAAGGGCAAACATGACGTCTCAGGATCGGCGGCACTTCCTCAAGCTTTCGCTGGGCGCAGCCGGCGCCGCCTTTACCGCTGGTATCGTACCGCCGTCGATCGCGAAAGCGCTTTCGATCCCGGCAGCGCGGCGCACCGGCACGCTGGCCGATGTCGAGCACGTGGTGATCCTCATGCAGGAAAACCGCTCGTTCGATCATTATTTCGGTTCGCTTCGCGGTGTGCGCGGTTTCGGCGACCCACGTCCCTTCACCCTGGCGAGCGGAAGGTCGGTCTGGCATCAGCCTTATGCAGCGTCGACCGACGATTATCTGCTGCCGTTCCGTCCCGCGGCCGACGACCTCGGCCTGCAATTCCTCGAAGACCTGCCGCATGGGTGGAACGACACGCACGCCGCTGCCAATGGCGGGCGATACGACGGCTGGGTGCAGGCCAAGGGTACGACCACGATGGCGTACCTGACCCGGGAGGACATCCCGTTCCATTACGCGCTGGCCGATGCGTTCACCATCTGCGACGCGTATCACTGCAGCATGCTGTCTTCCACCGATCCCAACCGCTACTACATGTGGAGCGGCTACGTGGGTAACGACGGGAAGGGCGCCGGCCCCGTGCTCGACAACGCGGAGAAGGGCTACGACTGGACGACGTACCCCGAGCGCCTGGAGCAGGCCGGTGTGTCCTGGAAGATCTACCAGGACATCGGTACGGGCCTGGACGCGGCCGGCAGCTGGGGATGGACGTCGAATCCGTACATCGGCAACTACGGCGACAACTCGCTGCTGTACTTCGACAAGTACCGCGATGCCCAGCCGGGTAACCCGCTGTACGACAAGGCCCGCACAGGCACCGAGATCGCCAAGGGGCAATCTCCATTCGCCATGCTGCGCGAGGACGTACTCGCGGACCGCCTGCCACACGTATCGTGGATCGCTGCGCCGGAGGCGTATACCGAACATCCCAGCTGGCCCGCCAACTACGGCGCCTGGTACCTCGACGGCGTCCTCGACGCCTTGACCGCGAATCCGGAGGTGTGGAGCAAGACGGCGCTATTCATCACCTACGACGAAAACGATGGCTTCTTCGATCATATCGTGCCGCCGTACGTGCCATCGTCGCGCGAGCAGGGGTTGTCGACGGTGACCAAGGAGGGCGAGCTATATCCTGGCGGCAATGGGTTCGTCGCCGGCGTGTACGGCCTGGGTGTTCGCGTGCCGATGCTGGTCGTGTCACCGTGGAGCAAGGGCGGGTGGGTCTGCTCGGAAACCTACGACCACACCTCGATCATCCGCTTCCTGGAGCAGCGTTTCGGCGTGCGCGAGCCGAACATCTCTGCCTGGCGTCGCGCGGTATGTGGTGACCTCACTCGTGCTTTCGACTTCTCGCGGCATGATGCCGATGCGCCGCGCCTGCCTGGCACGAGCGGTTATGAGCCGGACCAGAAGGCTCATCAGGATCTGCGTCCGACGCCACCGTCCGACCAGCGCATGCCGCGTCAGGAACCGGGACAGCGACCCGCCCGTGCCTTGCCCTATGCACTGGATGTACAGGGCAGGGTCGATGTCGCCGCGGGGCGCTACCGTCTGGATTTCATCAACCAGGGTGGGAGCGGTGCCTTCTTCCACGTGTTCTCCTCCGCGAGGACCGATGGTCCGTGGGCCTACACGGTGGAAGCCGGCAAGTCGCTCGCCGACAGCTGGACCAGCATCTACAGCGGCAATGCCTATGACCTCTCGGTAACGGGACCGAACGGGTTCCTTCGCCAGTTCGCTGGCAGCCAGCCGGCGGCTGGTGATCGCGGACGTCACCCCCAGCCCGAGGTACGCCTGGCGACAGGCGGTCTCGATGGCTTGCTACGCCTGGTCATCACCAACGAGGGTAACGGGGCGTGCATCGTGACGGTCACGCCAAGCGACGAATACACCCACCAGCCGCCACGCCGCCATCTCCTGCTGCCCGGCGGTCGCGCCGAGAGCCTGTGGGAGATCGTCTCCAGCGATCATTGGTTCGACTTCAGCGTGACCAGCGATCACGACCCGCGGTTCCTGCGGCGGCTGGCTGGTCATAGGGAGACGGGGCGGGCGTCGCGGACAGATCCGGCCTTGGGCGCCTTGGGTACCCCGTCGGTGGCGGCACCCGGGAAAATGGCCTTGGATCCTGCGACGTGATCCACCGTGGATCATCCCAGGCCTTGGCACCTCGTAGCCCATGAGACCGTGGATTCGATCGACCATACGCAAGTCGTAATCGCGAGCATTGCACGATAGGTACCAGTCGCCTCTTCGTTTACGCACGGATCTTTCAATCGAGCGAGCGTCGATAGTCGCTACGCTCGGCTCAAAGAGTGCGTTGCCCGGCCGGATGCACCCTCCGCCGGTCGGGGCTTGACACGTGTTTGTAGAGTCCTGGCGATTTACCTTCTGCGAGACGGATTACACATGCGTCGCTCTCTCCTGATTGCGGTTCCAGCAGTCTGTCTGTTCGGGTTGCTGGCCTTCGTCATCTTCGCCTGGCGACCCTCGATGGCCCCCGTCGCATCGCCGGACGTCGCCATCGATGCGTCACGTGTCGAAAAAGGACGCATCGTGGTGGCGCTGGGTGACTGCGCCGTGTGCCACACCCGGCCTGGTGGAAAGGATTTCGCGGGCGGTCTGCCGTTGAAAACACCGTTCGGAACCATCTTCACCACCAACATCACGCCCGATAGGGAGACAGGTATCGGGGGATGGTCGCTCGCGGCCTTTCGTCGTGCCATGCGAGAAGGCGTATCGCGCGATGGTCACCTCCTGTACCCGGCGTTTCCCTATATCCACTACACCCAGGTGACCGACGCGGACATCGAGGCGGCGTATGCGTTCCTGATGACGCGTACGCCGGTACATGAACGCGCACCGGAAAACGAACTGCCGCTGCCGCTGCGATTCCGCCCGTCGCTGGCCTTCTGGAACCTGCTGTACCTGCGTTCCGGCGCGCGTCCTCCGAAGGACGATAGCGAGGTCGAGCGCGGCCGCTATCTCGTCGACAGCCTTGGGCATTGTTCCTCCTGCCACACCCCGCTAGGCATCATTGGGGGAGAGAAGAGCGGCCACTATTTCGGGGGCGGTCGTATCGACGGCTGGGATGCCCCCGCTCTCACGGAACTGGGGAATGCGAGCATTCCCTGGACGCACGATCAGATCGTGGCCTACCTCGGCAACGGGGTGGCCATCGAGCACGGGGCGGCGGGCGGCCCCATGCGTCCCGTCGTGGAGAACCTGGGGACGGTACCACCTTCCGACGTGCGGGCCATCGCAACGTACGTGATGTCGCTACCGCAGTCGAAGGCGACTGAACGTGTGACCACCGCGACGATCGACCCGGCTCGCATACGCCACGGACAAGCCATTTTCCAAGCCTCGTGCGAGACATGCCACGGCGCCTCCGCCTCCATGACCACGGCGCTACATCGGCCATCCCTGGCGCTATCGTCGGCGTTCCACGGCGACACGCCTCGCAACGCCATCGCAACCGTCATCGAGGGGCTGTCGTGGCCGGAGAAGCCAGGTGTGACGACCTATATGCCTCCGTTCGGCGAGGTTCTTACTGACAAGGATATGGCTGACGTCGTGGACTACGTGCGCTCAACGACGGGGCGACCTGCCTGGGCCGACACACCCGCCACCGTCACCAGCCTTCGCAAAGAGCTCAAGCCATGACGAAAATCAACGTCAACGGCGTCGACCATGAGGTCGCTGCCACGCCGGATACCCCCTTGCTCTATGTGCTCAGGAACGACCTGGCCATGAACGGAGCAAAGTTCGGTTGCGGTATGGGTCAATGTGGGGCATGCACGGTCTTGCTTGACGGGCGTCCCGTCTTCTCGTGCGTGCTGCCGCTTGCCTCGGTGGGTAATCGCACCGTACGCACGGTGGAAGGTCTGGGCACGCTGGCATTGCCAGGCCCGTTGCAGAAGGCATTCATCGATCGCCAGGCCGTGCAGTGCGGTTACTGCATCGCAGGCATGATCGTGCGCGCGCAAGCGCTGCTGGAGCAGGTAAAAAACCCCGACGAAGCGACGATACGCGAACACATGAAACCGAATCTGTGCCGGTGCGGCACGCATATGCGCATTCTGCAGGCCATACGCGACGTCGCAGCCTCGGGTTCTCTTTATCGTGCTGAAGTCGGGGATGGCCATGAATGACTCCTCGTTTGACGGGAGCCGCCGGGCCTTTCTGCGTTCGACCGGGATCGTCGTCAGCTTTGCGCTTTTCGCGCCGACGTTGGTACGAGCCGGAGAGGTCGACACACTGGGTACCACCGTGCTGGCACCGAACCTTCCCGGAAGCCTGAAGACCAATCCCATGCTCGATGCATGGATTCGTATCGACGGGGAGGGCATCACGGTTTACAGCGGCAAGGTCGAACTCGGCACGGGGGTACGCACGGCGCTCTGGCAGATCGCCGCCGACCAGCTCGGCGTAGACTTCGACCGGCTGCACTTCATCACGGCCGACACCGCGATGACGCCCAATGAGGGATACACCGCAGGCAGCCATACGATGGCCGATGGCGGCACGGCCATCTTCAACGCCGCCGCCCAGGTGCGGGGACTGTTGCTGAAAGCGGCGGCGGCGGATTTTGGCGTTCAAGTGCGGGACTTGCACGTGGAGAACGGTGACGTCGTCACGGCGGACGGTCGTCGCAAGCGCTACGAAGACATTGCATCCAAAGTCGACCTGCACCTTCAGGCCAGTCCCGTATCTCCCGCGTCCGATCCCCTTCATTACCGATATATCGGCAAGGCCCAGCCACGTGTCGATATCCCCGCCAAGGTGACGGGCGGAGCGAGCTACGTGCAGGACATGCGCCTTCCCGGGATGGTGCATGCTCGCGTGGTTCGTCCACCAAGGCGTGGCGCGACGCTGGTGTCCGCGGATATCGAAGGCGTGCGCGCTGCCGGGGGCGTGATAGCCGTGGTGCGCGATGGTGATTACCTCGCCGTGGTGGCGGCTGGCGAGTGGCAAGCCATCCAGGCCATGCGCTTGTTGACGGCGAGCGCGCGGTGGACCGGCGGCCCACCGCTTCCCACCGATGCAACCATCCACGACGTGCTGAAAGCCTTGCCCCACCGCGACTATGCTACTGCGCGGAAGAATGTGCCGGCAGCGCCACCGACGCCGGACGTGTCGCTCAAGGCGACAAAACAGTACGTGCAGCACGGTTCCATCGGACCTTCGTGTGCCGTGGCGCAATGGAAAGATGGCCTGCTCACGGTGTGGACCCACACCCAAGGTGTGTTTCCTTTGCGCGCGGGCATCGCGCAAATGCTTGCCTTGCCAGCCGATGCGGTGCGGTGCATCCACGTCGAAGGCTCTGGCTGTTACGGACACAACGGTGCGGACGACGTCGCGGCCGACGCGGCTTTGATTGCCATGAAGGTCCCGGGGCACCCCGTGCGCGTGCAGTGGATGCGCGACCAGGAAGCAGGGTGGGAACCCTTCGGCCCGGCGATGGTGACGTCGTTGGATGCTTCGGCGGACGGGGAGGGCAATCTTTCCTGGTGGCGATACGAGTTGTGGAGCACCGCGCACAACGAACGAATCGTCAATGCGGGGCGGCTGCTGCCGGCGTGGCTGATGGCGAACAAGATCGAACCCGCGCCGTCGGTGCCCATCGCGGAGCCGGAGGGCGATGCCGATCGCAACGCCATCCCGAGCTATCGCATTCCATCGCTGGACGTGACGATGCATTTCGTGACCACCATGCCGTTTCGCACATCGGCGATGCGCTCCCTCGGGGCTCACCTCAACGTTGTCGCTATCGAGAGCGCCATGGACGACTTCGCCCATCGCGCGGGTAGGGACGCCGTGGCGTACCGGCTGGCCCATCTCGACGACCCGCGGGCAAGGCAGGTGGTCGAGGTGGCAGCCCGCGCGTTCGGGTGGTCGCCTATGCCGAAGCTACCTGCCGGCCGCGGCGTAGGCTTCGCCTTTTCGCGCTACAAGAATCTCATGGGCTACTGTGCGGTGGCGGTCGAACTGGAAGTGGATCCAGACGACGGCCGCGTGACCATCGTTCGTGCGGTCGCTTCGGCGGACTGCGGCCAGGTGGTGAATCCAGACGGGCTGGTGAACCAGATCGAGGGCGGCATCGTTCAATCAGCGAGCTGGACGCTCTATGAGCAGGTGCTGTTCGATGCAGGGGGTGTGCGCAGCGTCGATTGGGCGACGTACCCCATCGCGCGCTTCACGCAGGTGCCGCTATCGGTCAAGGTGGAACTGATTGATCGCCCGGGCGAGTCCTTCCTCGGTGCCGCCGAGATCGCACAGGGGCCGACGGCCGCCGCCATCGTCAGTGCGCTCGCCATGGCGACCGGCAAGCGTTCGCTGCGGCTCCCGCTGATGAGGGGCTTGGGATAGAAACCTGATCAGCCTGTAGATTCCACTGGCGCAGTAGTGGTGCCGATTTAACCCTGTCAATATCGGCTCATGCGGTTCCGACGCATGCGATGGGGTAATCCGTGGTCACCGTTTTCAAGAAATCAGCCCTCCGCCGCGGGCTAGTCCTCGGCCTCGCCTTGAGCACGGCGCTTGGCATTTCGTCGCCGTGCATGGCCGTTGAGGGAAGCGTGGAATCCCCGGCGTTCCGGGGCATCGATCAGTGGGTGCGCACCGTTTATACAGCCAAGGATGGAGCGCCACGCGGGGTCGAAGCCATGGCGCAGGACGCGCGGGGATTCCTGTGGCTGGGCACCAGCGAAGGGTTGTTTCGCTTCGACGGCACGCTCTTTGAACGCAAATTCGCAGACCGATTGCCTGTGGGGACGATCAACGCGCTGTATGGCGCAGACGACGGCTCACTCTGGGTTGGCGGGCACTATGGAGCGGTCAGCCGCATCGCTGCCGATGGCGCCCTGACGACCTGGGGCTCACCGCCATTGCTTCCATCGACCGTGATGTTCATGACGCAGATGCCCGACGGGGTACTGTGGGTGGTCAGCAATTCCGGCGTGCAAAGCTTGTCCCGGGGACACTGGCGGCGTCATGGGCCCGATTCTGACGGTGCCCCACGCGAACTTATCTATCAGGCGTTTCGCGATCCCCATGACCGCCTTTGGGTCGTGACAGCGTTGCGGGCATACCGCCTTGATCCCGGGTCCGCACACTTCGTGCAGGACACGCCGGAAGCCGCCGCGAGCGCCATGGTGGACCGACCTGGCGCCTCGTGGCGGCCCGCGGATATCGTCAATGACGAAGCACGCGATGCCTATGGCGCCCTCTGGATTCCGACAGCACGGGGCATCGTGAGGGCTCATTGGGAGACCGGTGCGACATCGGGAGCCCCTCCTGTCCAGGAGCGGCCGGCCCCAGGCGGCGGCGAGGCGGATGATGAGTCGCGCGCGGCATACCGCGACCGCGCGGGCACCATCTGGGTGGCCACCGGCGGCACCCTCGAACAGTTCCGCCCCGGCAAGATCACCCCCATCCCGCGCTCCGTCGGCACGCGCGATGCCGCGTTTGCCGCTGATTCTTCCGGGCGCCTTTGGATAGGCGCGCGACAGTCCGATGCTCCCTCGACCTACGATGGTCGTCTGACACCGTTGCCGACGATGGGCGGAAGCGTCACCGCGGTGGCAACGGGCCCTGATGGAACGGTCTGGATGGTCGGGTACGGTGGCCTTTATCGCCATATGTCGGGGACTTGGTCGCGCGTGCCATTTTCCCCGAAGCTGGAGGACCCTTCGGCGGTAACCACCCCGTTCAACGGGCTTGCCGTGACGTCGGACGGAGCCCTATGGATGAGCAGCAAGGGGGTCTGGCGGCTGAAGGACGGCATCTGGATGGGCCCCGACGACTTGCGTGGATTGCCCACGGTCGCCGCGTTTCCTACAAGCCTGTATGCGCAGGGCAACACGGTATGGGTGGGGTATACCGGCAATCGAATCGCCAGCGTGGAAGAGCCTGGCTTGGCGGTACGAACGTATGCCACGGCGGATGGGCTGGCCGTGGGGGATGTACTTGCGCTGGCCAATAGCGCGGACGGCCTCTGGGTCGCTGGCGATGCCGCGCTCCAACACTTGCACAGCGGCCGGTTCTCCCAGTTGTCCGGTGTGGGTGGCGAGCATTTTGCGAACATCACCGGCATCGTGGAACGCGAAAACGGAGAGGTTTGGCTCAACGGCGTGCACGGTCTGTTCCGTATCGACGCAGCGGACATGGCGGCGTGGCGTCGCAATCCCGGTCGTCCGGTTCCCTTTGAACTCATGAACGAGCGTGACGGAAGGCCCGGCGCGCCTTCGACCTATCATGTCAACAGCCTCGTTGCCGGAAAGGACGGCCGGCTATGGATTGGCTCCGACCGTGGGATCGCATTCATCGACGCAGACCGGGTCGTTCGTAACCGCCTCGCTCCGGTTATCACGATCGACGCGATAAACGGACAGTCCCCCACGGCAGGATCGTTGGCCCTTGGCCAAGGAATGCACCGCGCGGATATCGCTTTCACGGCACCCGTCCTCGGCGTCCCGGAACGCGCCCGGTTCCGGTACCGTCTGGCCGGGACTGAAACGGCTACGTGGACCACCACGACCGAGCGTCGGGCGACTTTCACCAACCTTGCTCCCGGCGACTATCGCTTCGAGGTCCAGGCGGCCAACGAAGATGGCGTCTGGTCGACGTCCATCGCGCAGGTTCGCTTCTCCATCGCCCCCGAGTTCTACCAGACCTGGTGGTTCCGCGGCCTGTGTATCCTCGCGGCACTTGCGCTCGTCTACGCGGGCTACTTGATGAGAATCAGGCATCTCGGCATCCTGATCTGCGCGCGACTGCTCGAGCGCGAGCGCATCGCGCGTGACTTTCACGACACGATACTGCAGAGCCTTCACGCGGCACTCCTTCGAACGAAGATGGCGACGGATGCGATAACCGACGAAGACGCGCGCGACAAGCTTGAAAAAGCCATGGAAGCGACGCGCGATGCGCTCGTTGAAGGTCGCGAAAAGATCACCGCATTGCGCGGTGACCGGCAATCCCCATCGCTGCTGCCTGAGCGCATAGAGAAGCTGGCAGGCCTCCTCGGCAGCGGCAGCTCGGCACGGTTCTCGCTCGACATCGTCGGGGAGGCCCGCTCGGTGAACCCGGCCGCCGAGGACGATATCCATGCCGTGGTTTCCGAGATGCTGAGCAATGCGTTCCAGCACGCCGAAGCCACGTCCGTGAGTGTCACCGTCGTATTCAAGAAACGCTCGTTGAGCGTCAGCGTGCGTGACGACGGCGTCGGCATGGACGTCAAGCAGGTGAGTCGCAGGGCACAGCGCCCGGGCTGGGGACTCATCGGCATGCAGGAGCGAGCACAACGTCTCGCCAGCAAGTTCACCATCCGCTCCACTCCCGGTGGAGGCACGACCGTTACGCTGTCCGTCCCCGGTCCCATTGCCTATTGGCTTCCACCAGGTACCGTGGCACGCCTCCGCGGGCGCCGATGGGCGCTCTGGTCGTTCGTCGCCCCCGGTTAGGCGCCCGGCGTGCCTCCGTCAGTGGCCCGTGACGGATTACCAGGGAAGCGTCTTGCCCAGATAGGTGATGCCGCGGCTGGCAGTCCTTACGAACTGCTCGGTAGTGAGGTGTCCGGCGGGCCCCCCGAACTTGATGGCGATCAAGACGGCAAACCCGCATCCGCGCGATGGTACGGACAGCTCGTCCATCCGTGAACCGGGAGACTCCATGGACACCAAGCCGTCGCTTCCGTATAGATTGCTATTGCGCCCGGGTCTGATCGATGGCGAGGTGCCCGTCGAACTTGTTCCATCGAATCAGGCCGCGCAACTGCTCTGCCCGACATGCGCGAAGACGTTGCCGCGAAGTGGCATGTCAAGCCGATGCGCGACACCGTTCACGAGGATACTCATAGCGACCGACGGGTCGGCCCTCGGGAACGACGCGACCGCGCTCGGCGTCTCTCTGGCGCGGCTCGCGGCCGTCCCCGTGGTGTTCCTGCATGCGGCGATGCCATGGCGGGGTGGCCGTTGGCTGGCCCGCCTTTTCGCGAACGCCGAAGTGTCCGTCGACCCCGGGTGCGCGGCGCTTGCCGAATGCAACCTCGACCGCGCCCGCGTGCTCGCCATGAACGCCGGCGTCCGTTTCGAGACACGGCTGGCTTACGACCCGCATCCGGATCGCGCCATCCTGCAATGCGTGGCGGATACCGGCTGCGATCTGATCGTGATGGGCTCCCGCAGCGGCCACCTGTCGCGACGTGTCAGCGCACGGGCGACGGTACCGTTGCTGACCTGCCAGAACGGCTGGGGCAGGGAGGCGGCCCATGCGGCGATTTGACCTGCGTCTCCAGGCGACTCCGTGACACGTGAAGGGCAGGGTTGATTCAGATCAAGAGGATAGGCCGGAGCCAGGCGCATGCTTGCACCGTCCAAGTCCGATCGACGTGATCGTGGCGGACGTACGCGGCCGGCTTCCGATCAACGGGTTGCATCCATTTGGCAGGTTGGAAACTCCTCCGGCGACGTGGCTCGATGCGCCGTGTTTCACGCATCTCCAACATGCAGAGGAGAACTAGCCATGCGTTGTCATCGCCGTACTCTCGTCATTTCGTCGTGCCTATCGATAGCGGCCCTCGCCGGTTGCAGCGGATACGTCAAGAAGGCCGATTTCGACTCGACCGTCGTCGAGCTGCGCGCCAACGATCAGAAGCAGCAGCAGGAGATCGATAGCCTTGCCGAGCAGATGCGTCAGCGCTTTGCGGATTACGATGCAAAGATTGCCGCAATGAAGGGCCGCATCCGCGTGGATGTCGCGGCTCACTTCGCATTCAACGATTCCACTCTCCGCGAGGAAGACAAGCCCCTGCTGGATGATTTCGCGAAAGTGGTGTCAGGCAATTTCCCAGAGGCTGTCATCACCGTTGAAGGCTTTGCCGACGCGGCGGGAACCAATGGGTTCAACCTTCGCCTGGGCCATGCCCGAGCGGAAGCGGTGCGCGATTACCTCGTGTCCACCGGCGGTCTGACAGCGGACAAGGTACGCGCCGTGAGCTATGGAGAAGCGCGGAACCGTCAGGTGCTCCCGGGCAAGTGGGGTGACGGCGCCGAACCGAATCGCCGTGTGACGCTCGTGATCGATTACGCCGGCTCGATGGCCAGTGCGGCTGGCGGATGAGCATCGAGGCGTTGACGCCGCCACGACCGCTTCAGCGCGGCGGCACCACACCTCGGGCATGGGCTGCCGTCTAGCGGAAGTGGTGGACGAAGCCTATTTGGAAACCGCCTGGCAGCCAGCCCAGGATGATCGGTGAGTCGCTGCGATGGGCACTCCACAGGCCGATGCCCGTGCCCAGCGCTGCGCCCACCAGCACGTCGCTCTGCCAGTGCCCATGGACCTTCACCCGGGCCACCGCGTCGTAGATCGGCAGCAGCGCCAGCGCGCGGTTGGGGTCGCGGGTCTGCGACGGGCGCTCGCGGCGGAACGTGTACTTCATCGCGGTCGAGGTGACGCCTGTCACCACCATGGAATCGATCGAACGCCAGAACGTGTCGCCCAGCTTGTCGTTGTCACCGAACGCAAGCGCGCCCACGCCCACGGTAAGGATGCTGCCGTAGAGTAGGGCCTTCTGGTTGCTGCGCTTCCATATCCCGCTGTTGTCGTAGGCCACGCGATGGTCGATGCCCAAGGGTCCACCGGAGGCGTGTCCCGCGCCCGGGACCCACAGCTTGCTGGGGCAGTTCGCTGTGTTCGTTCCGGCAAGGAGAGCCTCCAATGTCCCGCCGGTGGCGGCGACGCGAACCGTATAGCTACATGCACGCATCGGCGGCGCCGTCACTCCACCTCCGTGATATCTCTGTCACGAGCGACGCTATTTGCCGTCGCCCCTGCTGGATTGATACGCAGCAGAGTCACTCCATGCCGGGAGATATGTCCCACAAAGGAATTGGAGGAAGGCAAGGTCACGTGTTTCCAGAGGTCATGGACTACGGCGCCTTGCCTGAAGCGGCCGCCAAGACGGTCCCAGCTCAGTGCAGCTTTCGCTTCGGCATTCCCTCTGTTGAAGAAACCGACGACGACCGAACCATCGGCCATGTCGCGCACCAGGACATCCACCTCGCCTTGTTTTTCCAGACGCCGGGCCGGGTTGCCGAGGGGGTCTTGGTCGACCGCGATCACTTCTCGATTGAGAAGGATTTCCTTGGTCGCGGGGTCCATGGTTCGAAGATCGTTACCTGCCAGAAGCGGAGCCGGCAGGATCGACCAGAGACTCATCTGTGTCCGGTATTCATCCGAAGTAATGCCGCCGTTGCCTATCTCGAGCATATCGGGGTCGTTCCAACGCCCCGGGCCTGACCACGGGCCGAGATCCAGTTGACGAAAGCCGCGTTGCGACATGGAGTCCCAGTTGTCGCTGATGTCTGGCGTCGTGCGCCACACGTTGGCGCCCGTCGTGGATCCCCACCGCCAGATGTCGAAATCGCCCGATTGCGAGAGGCTGTAGACGATCGGCCGACCCGTCTCGTGCAGGGCTGCGCCCATTCGCCGGAACAGGGCTTCCTGGTTCTCCCGCGTCACCGGATAGATATCGCGGGCGCCGCAGTAGTCGTACTTGAGATAGTCCACGCCCCATGCAGCGAATGTCCGGGCGTCCTGCACCTCGTGCCCATGGCTGCCGGCGAAGCCAGCACAGGTCGTGTCGCCGGGCGAGGAATAGATGCCCAGCTTGAGACCCCGCGCGTGAACGTAGTCGGCCAGCGCCTTCATGTCCCCGAACTTCGCGTTTGACTGGATCTCACCGGATGGGGCGCGTGAACCTTCCCACGTGTCGTCGACGTTGACGTAAACATAGCCGGCATCGCGCATGCCCGTGGACACCATCGCATCGGCCATGGCGCGTACATCGGCTGCGGTGATTCGGCCAGCGAAATGATTCCAACTGTTCCAGCCCATGGGAGGTGTCCGCGCTAATCCGTTCTTGGGCACGGCTTCGACAGCTGGAACATGGTCCCGTCCCGCCGTGGCCGAGGCGGCTCCGCCAAGTGAGATGGCTACGAGGCTTGCCAGTAGGCGCACCAATCGAAACGAGATCATGCCAAGCTCTCGATAATGTTAACGGGAATGTCGAGTGGTACAGGCCCCCATCGGCCCGTGTGTGATGCGAACGTAGATACGGCCTCACCTAGCACGAGGGATCTCATCGTGGCGAATGGTACGCTCGATGGCTCGGAGTTCTTCGACCGCTTCGCGTTGGAGCATCTGCTCATTCAGAGAGAGCTCTCGTTCACAATAAACGCGTCGGGGTGTGACATCAGTTGTTTAGATGATGAATGGCCGTGACGACCTCCTGGATCTTTGCCACCCAGGCTCCAGGGTTCGCTCCCGGATTACTTATCCTGCGAAATTCAAACACACCGCCGGGCCTGGCAGCCCCTACGTTTTCCGGCGCGATAATCGACTTCGATTCCGCGTCGGTATAGCGATCTTGTGCTCCACCTAGCGCGTCATTCAGAAAAATCACAACGTTCTGGGTGGGGTGAGCCATCCCGAGGCGGTTAAACAGTGGGGAATACATTCGATCATCGGCGTCCGCACTGCGGGTCGCGTTAACCAGGGCACTACGAAAGCTGACGGCGTTGGTTCTTATCCAGGCTTCGCTGTTTGCCGATAAGGTCTGAGTGCGTAGTTGATTGAAGCCCGTGCGCGAAAACAATGCAGTCATATTCTTAGGGTTCAAGTTTCCTCGCCCTCTGTACGCCTTTTTGCCGCCAAGCAAGTAGGAGCAAACTAGTGTAAGGAATCCCAGCACGGACTTTCTTTCTATGGCGATACCGTCGTCAGGATTGTTGGCGACACCATGAACGGTGTTGTAAACGTTCTGTGCGGCTGTGCGCGCGTCGTCGGCGATGTCTTGATGCCTTGCCGTCGAGGACTCCAGACTATCCAGCGATGCATCATCGGCGCCCGTTGCGCCTTCGCTGATCTTTTTATGCAGCTTCCGAACACGATCGGTTCGAATGCCAGCCGTGGCCTGCATGTAGGTCCTCCAGGTGACTTCTGCCCGGTCCGCGTCGTTGAACGTACCGGTGGGGTCATTTCCAAACGGCAAACCGACCATTGCAGGTATGCCTCCTGGAATTGGAAAGCGATGATTTTGCGGCGCGCCGCCGTTGATGGGGTTGTATAAGCCATCAATTCCCGTCCGCACGTGCCCCATTGTCGCGCCTAGTCCTGCGATATTTGCAGTATCAATTGGACTCACGCGTATTTCGAGGATCTGCCGGGGCATGCCGGCGGCTAATAGCCTCTTGTCCGGCACGGCATCGACTGTTACGCCACCGTTCGTCGCCGTATAGATCACCGCTTGAGGGACTGGAGGAATTCCGTGCGGATCGGCTTCCGGGAACGGAATGCGCGCATTGGCCCAATCTTGGCCAGCGGGCCTGAGGCCCGCTGGCATGGCGTCCGCGGGGGCTGTTTGTTGACTCACCGGGATGTTGACCTCCAATTCAAATCCCACCGCGCGCTGCACAACTCCCGCACCGGTAACCGAGTCATTGGAGACCGGGCTTGTTGTCGCGAGTTGAGATACCCCTCCACGCGAAGCGATAGTTCCCATCGTGTCGGCTTCGTGCTCCAACCGTGGATCGTCATTCACCCCGATGCCTGCAAACTGCATGGTCGCTTTCACGCGGCCCTGTCGCTGCTGCACCACATGCCAGGCTTCATGCGGTAGATGCCGCTCCTGACCGCGTCCGAGGTAAATGTCATTTCCTTGCGCATAAGCCTCTGCATGCATTTGCGCAGGCTTGTCGGAGTTGGTATGGACGCGCACTGCGGAGATGTCCATGCCAGAAAGGGCTTCTACCCCGGCCTTGAGTTTGTCGGGCAGTCCAGTCAGGTTGGATGTAGAGCCACCCGGCGCCTGTCGCTGCAAGGGCTGACGAGGGCTGCCTTGCAGCTTGGCTAGAACCTGCCGCTGCGCAATTTGTCGCGTACTGGATTCGAAGTTGACGCCCGACGCTGTAGCAACGCCATCGCGCCGCTCTGCGGCCGGCTCCGATGGGGAGAGGCCCTGCTCGGTTGGCGCGAGGGAGACTCGTTGCTCCATAGATGGCCTTCGACCACTCACCTTTGCTGCGTATCACGATAAGGGCTCTAGCGGGCGCTCGCTATCGGCAAAATGCTGATTTTGACTAGCGCTCTCGGGCGCATGGAT
Source organism: Luteibacter jiangsuensis (assembly GCF_030812295.1). Taxonomy (GTDB): domain Bacteria; phylum Pseudomonadota; class Gammaproteobacteria; order Xanthomonadales; family Rhodanobacteraceae; genus Luteibacter; species Luteibacter jiangsuensis_A. The sequence goes on along the minus strand of NZ_JAUSSK010000001.1, from coordinate 516,974 downwards.
GGTTCGCGAAAGGGGATGCATGCCGTGCAGGGAATGTTATATTATAGCGTTCAAGGGTCGCCCCCTATGATTCGACGACCTTTGATACCGCGCTCAGCAAAGCGATTGCGGATTCGAAGGCGTGCCAAGCATCGCCTACAGACCAGACTGCGATGCTTATACCGGACGATTCCTCAGTACCGACTGGCCGGCAAGGAAATGGTAAGGACCACCGCGCGGCCGGAAGTCGAAGGAAATACACCTGGCTTGTCTTCGAAAGGCATCATCAGTCCAGGCGATGCCCAACCGCTGGGGCAGGGCTTCATAAATAACGTGGTGAACGGCGATCGTGTAGGAAAGTATGAAATCGTCGATGGAAGGATCCAGGTGTGCTTGCTCGAGGGAACAATGAGCTTGGATGAGTACAGGGGACTCGAGAAGTCCATCAATGCACAACAAGCTGCCTTGGATGCACAACACCCGTGAATAGATTCCTTGCCTCTATCGCCACCTCACTTCTGCTAGACGCCGGATGCGCTCCGGCGGCGGAGAAGTTCCCGTCGATTTCGGACCTCAATGCCCATCGCGAGGATCACGATGGCGAACGCATGACGTTACGCGGATACCTCGTGTTGGGAGAGGAGCAGCAGTACATCGTGTCCGATCCAAAGTCCTACACGTTGTGGTCGCGCGAGTCGAATTGCCTGAGCCTCTTGAATGCGGACATCGCTATCGAGGACGAGAAGCGATTCAACGGCAAGCTGGTTGAGGTGATGGGGGTGTTTCGGAAGAGCCTCAAGGGGATCATCACCTTGTCGGCGTGCGGAGACAGTGCGATCGATATCGGAAGCGATCCTGGGAAAAACATCGTGATCCTCGACCAGCATCGAGGGTAGCCGCTGATGAGGACGGTGAGGTTCGACTTGGAATGTGTAGCGGAGCGGCTCTTGTCTGGAAAACGAGCCGATTGAGGGCAAGATTGAAATTATCAGGTCTTGTTGGCGGGTATATGCGAGAGCATTGCGTGGCAAGCGTGCGGTGGCGGGTACACAGTGCAGGAGCGCGAGCGAATCCCCTGGGGTCCCAGTTTCGAAAAGCCCGAACCGGGTCGAGACCGCGCGTCGTTCATCATGGACGTTCAGTCCACGGCTCGCGGTTTCGACCCGCATCCCAATGCCGGATCGTTCGGAGGCAGACTCCCAGGTACCCGGCGGCGGCCTTGCGGTTGAGCAGGCAGGAGAGATGAGGCTCCCGGAAGTCTCCAGGGCTCACTAACCACTGGCGGCAACTAGAAACACGACGAGGACGGCCCTGGAGCGGATCATCCTTTATTTCGCATTCTTGGTACTTAAGGAAGGGTGTTGCCCTTGAAAATCCTTTGCTAACAATACCCTTGACTGTGAGACAGCTTAAGGCCGTTGCAACTGCATGATTGCCCCGCCTGTTGCTGACAGGTCGTTAGAGCGCGCAACGGCCGGATACGACGATTGGAGCTGAATCTTCGCAGTGTTGCGTAGGTTATCTATTTATTTGGACACTAGTAACGACGCTTCTGGACCAAAATTGCAGAATTTGTGCATTGCTCAATATAGCTAGGCAAGCAAGGAAATGATAAGGCTGACTCATTACTTGTAGGTCTTACCGTCGACGTGTGAGCTAAGCATGTGGCCCAGAGATCAATATATCGGACCGGGCGGCGGCCGCTACATAGGTCCGGGCGGTGGTCTTTACATTGGCCCTGGCGGCGGCGCATACATCGGGCCAGGTGGAGGCATGTATATCGGGCCAGGTGGAGGGATGTATATCGGGCCGGGCGGAGGGATGTACGCCGGCCCTGGGGGAGGCCTCTACGCCGGTCCGGGTGGCGGGCTCTACACGGGCCCCGGCGGTGGTCTTTACACCGGCCCAGGAGGCGGGTTGTACACGGGTCCAGGAGGCGGCATGTATCGAGGGCCTACTGATCGACCTTACATGAGCAACATACCTCCTTGGGATGTGTTCGTAGAGGCCCTCGAGCAGCGTGGGTTTCATCGGCAAGCTGAGCTGATAAAGCGGAGTCTTGGATAACCACGCGCAATTTCCTCGACAAGGCGAGTTCTCGAGTTCGCTTTGAAGGGCATGCGTTGCGCACGAATAGGAGAGGGGCTGGCGTCGCGCTCGATGACCGGCACAGCGTGGCTATTGCGGGGCGATCGGGAAATCACGGCACGTGCCCGCGCCACAGCTGCCATGGTTCATGGCGGGGGCCAACGTGGAGGCCACGGGTCTGTGCGATGCACGCCATCGCTAGGGCCTCCACTCGTTAAGGAAAAGGTGCGAGAGCCGCTTAGGCGCGTCTCTCGATGAGGCCCGGCGCGTCGCATGTGGTTGCCGCTCAGGAACATGGAGACAGGCTAGACTACCGGCCGGGCGTAGCGCACGGCGGATGACAGGTGGGGTCGATGGGAATTGTACGTGCCATGGAGCGGCCATCTAGCCGCGTCTCATGACTGACATTCGCTTCTCTGTGAGAAACCGATTTAAAGAAGCGTGGAGGCATCTATGCGATGCTGCCGTCGCGTTCCGTCGTATCGTAGTGACCGATGGCGCGCTGGAGACCCTTACGCCAATCCTATTGGATCGCCGGGATTCCAAACGGTATGAGGATGAACTCGAGCGCGCACTGACGGATCCCATGGTGAGGAACATCGCCATTACGGGCGGCTACGGCGCGGGTAAGAGCAGCCTGATTCGTACCTTCAATGAGCGCCATCGCGGCTTCGACTATGCTTACGTGTCGCTGGCCACCTTCCGAAAGGAAGGGAAAATGGTCTCCAGCGCGGACGACAAGGAAGCGCCATCGGCAGACACCGACCTCACGGTGAAGGAACTGGTCGAGCGGATCGAGGAAACGATCGTTCAGCAACTGCTGTATGCGGTTCCTGCCACAAAGCTTCCCCGCACGCGCCTGAAACGCATCATGCAGCCGTCGCGCTTCCGCGCCTTGATCGCTACTGTCCTTCTCGTGGCGGGGGCATTTGCATTGACCCGCCTCTACCTGATCGGCGCATTTCCGCCGCGGACCTCGGAGGTCGAGTGGTTGACCGGCGTTTTGCTGTGGATCCCGTCCTGGCTGGCCCTGGTCACCGTTGTCGGCATTGGCGCATGCGCTATTTACCAAGTTGCTCGCTCGTTGTCGCTGCTCAACATCGACGGCTGGTCAATCAAGGGCGGCACCATCGAGAGCATGCAGCACAGTTCGGTGTTGCACAAAAATGTCGACGAGATCGTTTACTGTTTCCAGAATAGCCGCATTGACGTCGTGGTTGTCGAGGATCTGGACCGCTTTGGCGTGCAGGACGTTTTCTTTCGACTGCGCGAGATCAATGCAATCATCAACGAATCTCCCCAAATTAAGCGGACGGTCCGCTTCATCTACGCCTTGAACGATGAGCTGTTCGCCGGCGGGGAGAAAACGAAATTCTTCGATGTGATTCTCCCCGTCGTTCCGGTGATCAACAAGGAGAATTCACACGCCAAGATGGTCGAGCTGCTCAAGAGGCGTCAACTGAATGGGCAAGATTTTGCCAGTCAAATCGACGACCAGCTGATCGAATCCGTCTGTTTTCGAATCGATGACATGCGGCTTGTGAAGAATATCGTCAATGAGCTTGACGTCTTCGCGCAGATCCTGATGACCGATCTGCGGCTCAACTGGAATAAGCTCTTTGCGATGATCGTGGTGAAGAACCTTCACTCGAACCTGTATTGGCAGCTTACCAAGCGGAGCGGATTTCTCTTCCGCCTCATCACCGGGTATGCCGACTGGCGAGGTCGCCAGACCAGCGCGCTCAAAGAGGCGATCAGTGGCCTCGAAACGACGCTACTCGAGAAGCAGGCTGACGTGGCGCGGAGTCGGCTTGAGCTCCGAATGCTCGCCTGGTACCACGCTGTCCTACGCGCTGATCCTTCCTTCGTGCCGGCCCAGATACAACGCGATGGAGCGAGCTTCAGTCTGAGCGAGTTCATTGAGGACGACGTGTTCGATGGCTTCGCCACATCGAAATCCGCACACTATATTGTGGCTACGAACGGCGCGCGCGCCGGACAGTCTGTGCGCGTGCCGGAGATACTCGAGGAAATGGACTATCTGAGGCGCTATTCCACAATCGTCGCCGACGATGAGGATATCCACGCTGAGTTAAGAGCCAAGCATGCTCAGCTGGCCGACCTGCAGAGTCTCACCCTCGCACGTGGCTTGCGCGAAGGCTACCGTGACGAATTTAGCGATGAGCTAAAGGGGTATGACACGATTAAGTATTTACTGGATGCCGGTCACCTTGACCAGGATTACCCTGATTACTTGGGGCATTTCTACGGGCACTCCATCAGCAGCGAGGACATGGCGCTCGTCCTCGTGCTTCGGCAAGGCGAGGCTTGCGATGTGGCGGCACCTATCGCGGACGCAGAAAAGTTCCTAAAGAAGCTGCGGCTGGAGAACATCGACAAGGGGCGCGGCATCATTGCCGACCTGCTTTCGTACCTCTGCCGCACCTACGTCGACGCCCCGAGCGATGTGACCACGGGCTTCCTGCGCAAGGTGCTTGACGATACTCCAGCGGACATTGCCCGCTTCAGCAGCGCCGTCGATCTGTTGGTCGCTCGGCGGGAGGCCGCTCACCTCGTACGATCGTTGTACGCGCTGAAGTCCACGTTGTTAGTTGCCGTGCTCGGCGCGCGTGGGCCGTCCGAGAGCCTTACTAGCCAGGCGCTCATCGTGGCCGTGCTCGATGAGCTCGATGCAAACGAGATCCAGCGCCTCGATACCGACGATAGCCTGTTGAGTGAGTGCATCGCGGCTTTGTCCGACGTCTCGCTGCTTGTCCCCCATCTTGCGCGCCTCGATCGTGGTTGGCCTTATCTTCAGAAGGCTGGGATGCGTTTCGGGAACCTCGCCGCCGGCACGCCACGCGAGGTGCTGGAGGCGCTAATCGCGGCCGATGCCCTGGCCCCGTCGTTGCCGATGCTGCAGCTCATCTGTTTGGAGGACCAGCACAGCACCGCCGCGGATGCGGCCATTACGGTGACGCGCCTTGTGGAGACCAGCACTGTTTCGGGCATGCAGGATTTCGTTGCGCGCTATCCAGTACCGATCGTCCGCGAACTGCTAAGCCAGCCCGGAAGGATGCCTGAGCGTCCCGACGTGGCGATGCACACCCTCACGGCCATTTCGAGCGACGAGAGCCTGGCGCGGCGATACTTTGAGCGTAGCGAGTGCGCCTTCGCCACCCTCGACGTGATTGATCAACGTTTCTGGGCGAGCGCCCTGGAGGCGGATCGCATTACCGATCGCGCCGGCGCGCTGCGCGCGTTCGAAGCGTGGCGGCGCGAGGGGATTGAGGGCGACGCAGATGGACGGGATGCCGAGGAACTACGGCGCGTGCTCGTGCACTACGCTGTGGACCACGCCGCGGAGATCGCTCTGGCCCTTGGCCGAGATAACCCGGCGGACACGGCAGTTACCGCGTGGATCCTTGCCGAGGATCAGCTGAGCGACGACATGGCGGTGTCCCTGTTGTCGGCGACGACGATTGCCGACCCCATACTGCTGACCGCCGAAGTGACGGATTCACGCTTGGAGCAGATGGCTGGGCACGGAAGACTGGCGATCTCCGAGGCGATCTGGCAAGTTATTATCTCGCGGCCGCTGCCGATTCAGGCGACCTACGCAGCAACGAGATGGGCCCTGATCAGCGGCACCACCCTCGAGGACCAGCTCAGCTTCGCTCTCATCTGTCGGCTCTATCTGGACGCTGTCATGTCGGTGGACGATGCCCTGCGCCTGCTGCAGGCGCAGGACGCCTTGCCCTTTGAGGAGTCGCCGGAGGCGATGGCCACGCTGACGAAGCTAGCGGCGGACGCCGTCGTCGCGAACCTCGTTTTTCCCGGGACGCTGAGCCAGGCCGCGGTACGCGCGGTACAGGAGCTCAGCACGGACAAGGTGCACCTCATGGAGGTGATGGTCCACGCCATTCCCCTCATGAAATGGTCCACGATCTCGGCCATTCTTCGTTCGTGGGACGGCAACTGGCTCAGTTTGCGTCCGGGCAAGAACTTCAGCATTAAGCGCACTACCACAGCGGACGCTATCCTTGCGGCGCTCGCGGCGCGTCAGCTATTTACTCGGTTTGAAGAAGGGGACGACGAGGTCAAAGGGCGGATGCGGCGGAACGTCGCGTGACCAAGCTCAGCGACAGCCACCCCGCGCTTTGCCAGGAGATGCTCCGCTTTCCCGGCGGCATCCATGCCGTCCGCGTCTCGGGTGAGGGCAGCTACGGCGTGATACTGAAGCTTCCGCCGAGCTATATCCTTCCGGCAACGATCCGAAGCCAGCGACAAATCCCCTTTTCGCCGAGCGCCATCTCTACTTCGGCCGGCAGCTCGAGTTGATCGAGATCTTCTGCCTAAAGAATGTGAACATGAACAGCCCAGATTCGAGTACCTCTAAGACCGTTGAACCGACGCTACCGCCCACCACCGCGCCGGCGGAAGGGGAACGCCGCGCTATCCGCGGGTACACCCGTCAATACGGCAGCGCCGCCGCCGCCATCTACCACGGCCTGCAGCGCGGTGACCTTCGCTGGGTAGGCCTGGCCGATCGCTGTGCAGGGATCGCCGACGACGTCGTGCTCGGTTACGACACCGAGGCCATCGGTCACCAGTTCAAGTCCAGTCGCGATCCCGTTGCATTTCGCATCGGCACGCTGCTCACGGGTGCCAACGGATTGCTGCCTGGGCTGGTGCTCGCCTGGCAGGAGTTGAGAGCCAGCTGCCCCGGGCTTCGCATTCGTTTACGGTTGGTGGTCTCGGATACGCCGTCGGATACCGATCGATTCGGGGAAGCGTGTGGCACTACTCGGCAATTCGTTGCCGACTGGCAGGAGCACCCCGAGCGCACGCTGGCACAGTGGCGGACCACGCCTTGGAGCGCATTCATCGACGATTTGCGAATCGCGTCAGGTTTGCCTGATGGCGAATTCGAAGGCTTCTTCCAGCACCTGGAGCTTGTGCATGGCGACGAGCCGGACTTCGCCACGCGCTATGGAATCACCGATCGCACGCAAGCACAGGTCGATCGCATCGCCGAGCGGCTTCCCAATCTGGTCGCTTTAGTGCCGGAGCGCGACCGCTGGAGCCGAGCGGAGTTTTTGCAGGAGATGGGCTGGCGGGATACCGAGCCGCGTCATCGCCACCAGTTCCCCGTCGGTGCGACCGTGCAACGTAACCCAGAAACTGAAGCTCAGCTTCAGAGCGTGATACGTGCCAATGTGTCGGGCTACGCGTCGCTGGTGGGCCCACCTGGCTCGGGCAAGTCCACGCTGCTACAGATAGCCTTAGAAGCCGAGCCGCAGCTGGTGGTCGTACGCTACTTGGCATTTGTTCCTGGTGATGCACAGGGTATCGGCCGCGGCGAGTCCGCTGACTTTCACGAAGACCTGATCGCAGCCTTGCGCAATACCGGCTTGCAGGGGTTACGCTTCCGGCGCGAGTCCGCCCATGATCGCCGCGAGGAACTAGAGACCTTGCTGTGGCAAGCCGGGGAGCGCTATCAGGCCGATGGCTTGCGAACCCTGATCATCGTGGACGGTCTGGACCACGTCCCGCGTGAGGAGCGACCTGAGCGTTCATTCCTCGCGGACCTGCCGCTGCCAACGTCGGTACCCAGTGGCGTACTGTTTGTGTTGGGGACGCAACGCGTCGAACTGTCGGACATTCCCCCAGCGGTGCAGGAGCAGGCGCGATCGCCCGATCGTCTAGTCGAGATGGCGTCGCTGTCCCCGGCCGCAATTGCCGCCCTGGCTGATGCCACCGGCCTGCTGCCCTCGATCTCGCGCACGCGCCTGCGCGAGCTGTCGCAAGGCCACCCGCTGGCCACGCACTACTTGCTACAGGCCCTGCTGGCAGCGGACGACGAGGACACGCGGGAGCGCATCTTGTGCGACGGGTTCGAATACGTCGGCGACATCGACGCGCTGTATCGCGCCGCCCTTCGGGGTCTGGATCAGGAAGCCGAGGTGCTGGACATCCTGGGCTTGATCGCCCGTGCAGAAGCACCACTTGACTTGCGCCAGCTGGAGGGGGCGTACTCGGCCGCCGCCATCGAGCGCGCGTTCGGCCGTGTGCGTCACTTGCTTAGACGGTCGGGCGAGGGCTGGTCGGTCTTCCATAACAGCTTTCGTATGTTCGTGACGCGGTTGGAGCGGATCCGGTATGGGGTACCAGACGCAGAATACTCGACGCGCCTGTATCGCCAGCTGGTAAGCGTTGCCGAGCAGTCCGGTCCGACCTCGCCGCAGCGATTCCTAGTTGCGCGCTATCTGATGCGCGCGGGAGCGCACCAAGAAGCGTTGGCGTTGGCGACGCCTGCGATGCTGCGCGCGCAATATCTTGAGGGGCGGGCGCCGTCGGCCATCCGAGACGACATTCGCCTTGCTTTCCGATCCCTGATGGCCATCGTCGATCCGACAGCCGCCTTCAAGCTCATCCTTGCTTCCGATGAGATGGCTCGACGTTCGGATGCGTTCGACGAACCGGACGATTCGCTAGTCGCGCTGATAGCATTGGGAGAGCTCGAGGCTGCGGAAGACTTCCTGGATGAGGTCGGTGGCGATGGCTATTTGGTCGTGGACGCGTGGTTGGCCCAAGGCAACCTTGATCGGGCGCGCCACCTGTTCGAGCGGATCGAGCCACTGCATGACTTTGGCAGCCAAAAGCACGGCAGCGACCCGATATATCGCCGGGATGAGTTCGCAGACTGGGTAAGCCGAGCAGTCGATTTCCGCTCTCCCAGCGAAATAGTCGCGGGCGTCGAACGCTTCGTGGTCGCTCTGCGTTGCGAGGATCGACCTATTGATGATCCGGACGAGGTGGGGCTGGACTTACGTCGCCGTGCGGCGCTTGCAGCCCTCCGCCGCGAGCCGCTTGCCGACCGCGATGCGCTAATCACGGACTATCGACTTGAGCCGAACGATCGCACCTACTTTGCGGTGCAAGCCGCCCACTATCTACTGCTCGACCCTTCGACCGATCATACAGAGGAGGCGGTCTTCGCGATCGGCGAAGCTGTGTCCGATACCGTCGCGCTCTCGAAGGTGCCGAGGGGGTATCGACGCGGCGCGGCCTTACAGGCCGCCCGTCGAGGTCAGCTTGCTGCGGCCAAGCAGTTGTACAAGTCCTTGACCGCTCCGGCGATCGCCGAACTCAATGACGTAACCGATTACGAGGCCGGTACGTACGTGGCGCGTGCCGTTATGGATCACGCTGAGCTCGCCACGTGGCTGGATGAGTCCGTGCCCGCATCGACGCCGCCCGGCCGAGCGGTCCTGCGTCCACTGCAACAATTCGCCACGGATGTCGGCGCACTAGCTGCATGGACGCGACGTGATCCGATGGGAACGCCGGCCGGGTCGGCCGCCAATCTGTGTGCAGACTTGATGCGCTACGTCGGCCGCGCTGGGACGGGCGGGATTGACGAGCACATCGGGGCGCAATTGCTCGACCGCGCCGCACACGCCTTGTTGCGCTCGATACTCGGCTCTGCCGCACGGATGGGCATCACTGAGCTCACCGCGACTATTCTCGCATTCGATCACGCTCTCGAACAAGCGCCTCCACAAGGCGGTCGCCATGTGCCTCTGCAGTTCTTAATGGCCGAGGCGCTCGCAAGGCTAGGGCAGGATCCGAAAGAGGCCGAACGGCGACTCGACGCGTTGATGATCCTGCGCGAGGAGGACACCCCTAGTCAGTTCCTGGCGAGCACGGCGCGCCTGGCGAACACCTACACGCGCATCGGGCGAACAGCGCGGGCTAGGGAGTTGCTGGCTCAACAGCGCGGTCAGACCTTGGGCTACGCGCTGCGCGCCAAAAAGGATCCCCAATACGCGTTCTGGTCCGAGTTGCTGCAGGCAGCAAATGGCGCCGACCCAGCGGGGCGCGCCCAACGTGTTCGGGTGCTGACGCGGCAAGCGATCGGCATGGGGTCCACCGAGGGACGCGACGCTGCGCACCGGCTGGCGCACGTGTTGGTGATAGAAGCGGCGGCCGAGAGCGCGGCACTGGGCTGGAGCATTGGCCAAGCCTTGCTCGATAACGGGTTGATTGAGTTTCCGGCCATGATAGATGCGCTAATGAAAGGCACGATTTCACGCGATCCGGACCGCCTATCGCCGTGCATCGATGTGTGGGTGGCGCTGTGCCTGCCGTTCCACCGTGCTCCTTACTATCGCGAAAACAAAGAATTCGACTTCCTTCAGCAGGTGATCCGCACGGCAGCAACCGAGCAAGTCGCGACTGTGCGAGATCGGATGATTGAGAACATCGAAATCCACGCGTTAATCGACGTGCGGCCTGATGCACTCCGGGCGTTGCGCACGGCGCTGGTTGCCCGTAGTGAAGACCTCGCGCGTGTGGATGCCGCCTTGCAGCGCCTCTGCAGTGCTCCGCCGATCGCGCGCACGGGCGGAAGCACGCCGTCGCCTTACGACAGGGAGGCGGATATGTTCTCTCTTGCGGTACGCTTGGATGCGGAAGCGCAGGCGGGCGAAATTGGCCACGACGCTTCGCGCGCCTTCCATCGTCTGTTGCCGACCACAGATTTTTCTTCGGCCCTGGCGCTATTCGATCGTCACTCCAAACTGCAAGAGTACGATCGGGCCCGCTTCGACCTAGCCAAGCGCGCGTTGGCGGAAGCGCAAATCGACATTGCTAGGCGCCTGGTGGCCGACTATCCCAGCCGTGACGATCGCGGTGCGCGTTGGTCCTGGGTGTGGGGCGGTAATCTACGCCACTACTTCTCGGTTCGCCTCCAGCTAGAGGGCGAAGGAGTGCACGACATTGCCTACGCCAACTTCGCCGCGGCCTTGGTGTCCGGCGAGGAGCAGGTCAACTCGCTGCTGTGGGATGTCGAAACGATCTTACCGGTGCTCACAGCTTCGCCCGACTGGGTTGCCCTCTGGGCCGCCGTCGAGGAGCAGCTGCCGCATACTCGCGATTACCGGTTGGGTCAGGACGTGCTTGATGGCAGCATTTGCTCGGATGCTCAGGTTGCGGCCCTACTGGTCGAGCGCCTCGTCACCATGCCCGTGGCCGAGCTGAGATGGCATGCCGGCCGGGCTGCCCTTGCCTTGGCAGTCTCTGACCCCTCGGCGTTTGAGACTTTGCTCATGGTCCTGCTCGGGCACGACGATGAGGATGCGATTCTTAGCGGCCTGCAACTGGCACGCAGCGTACCAGGGTTGGAGCCCAACGACGCCTTGACGGCGAGGGTGCTAGCGCTCGCCAAGCACGCCGACTTCGCGGTTCGCATTCTGGCGCGACGCCTCGCCGAACAGTGGGGCGAGGTCGTTCCGCCAGTCACTGCGCCGATGCCCGCTTTCTACAATCTAGCGCTGCCGCCGGTCGGTTCACCATCGCGCATCGAGGTGCTACGCCGCCACCCTTTCGGTCCGCCGCTGGCGTCGGACCCGGCGGCTTGGAGCGCGCCGTTTTCGGCGTTGATTGCTTCTTTGGCCGGGATCGCTGGGTTGAACGAGGATCATGTGCGTCGCCGAGTGCAGCAATTGATCGACGGGTGGGGCGGCGTGGAAGCTTTTGGGCAGCCGGGCATCCGTCGTCTCGAGCAAACCTTGTCGATGCTTGGCTTACAGATGACCTACTTCTTTCCGCATGTTCTCGCCGGCTTGCGTGCGTTAAGGCATATCGCCGGAGAACTTGCCGCCGCCGGCCGTCTTCCCGCTATCCGCGACGATGAATTGCTACGCGAGTTCCACCAGGCGGTGCAGTGGACGCGAACTTCAGTCGATGCTCGTCCGGACTTCGTTGCGCGACCGACATTGCCGCGTGGTTACGGCAACGAGGACGACTGGCTGGACCAGGTTGAGCACGACCTCGAGGAGCAGGTTGGTAAGGATACCGTGTTTGCTGAAATCACCCAGTTCAAGGGGCATTACAGCTCGATGCACTACGAGTGGACTCGCCTGCGCCTATTCGGGGTGCGGATACCGGACACGGGGGATCCGTTAGACTTGGCCGAGGGACTATCCGACGAGGGCACGCCAATGCAGCGCGTGACGCGCGTGGGGCTGGGCGCGCTCCCACGCTGGGAGCTCACCCTAAATCCGGCGTTCGCTGCCGAGATGCAATGGTACACCGACGATGAACGGACCTGGCTTGATAGCAGCGGCGGGGTGATGGCGACCGCATACTGCTGGCGCGACGGTGGGTCAGATGGTGACCTGCACGGTCAAAATCTAGAGGGCGAGGGTGCGGCGATCGTTCTGACTGCGGCGGGTCGCTTACAGTTGGATGCCGTGCTCGGGTCGACGGCGCAGGACGTTATTGCGCGCCGTCAAAAAAAGTCTGGCGGCCAAAGCTCGGAACGCATCGCGCATGCCACGCGGCGAACCGAGCTTGAGCCGGGCGATGAGACTCGCATGCAGTAGCAATGCGAACTGGCGTTGAACCCGTCGGTTGCAGGCGTCCTATGGCGTTGCTTAGTCGCGGAGAATGGCCTTGGAGAAGCTGATCACATGTTCAGATCGCCTGAGGTGACGGTCTCTGTCCATACGCTATGACTGGGCCAGGCGCGCGGGGCGATTAACCATCTACGCCGGCCAAGCCACATGCAGTTGACCGTAAAGATTCGACAGTCGATGAATTACTCCCTGGAGGGAGTAGATCTTCATCTCTCTCGACGTCGTCTTCGTCAGCCAGAGAAGAACTGTAGAGACAAAATCGAGTCCGGTACGCCATGTTGGCTCGTCGCGCATCGTCTGCTTCGGACGGCTAACTATGTAGACCAGCCACGATTCCAGAATCTCTTCGAGGTGCGCCTCGTCAAAGCGAGCTATGGCGGTGTCGAGGGCATTCGCACCGAAGTTCAGGTCGGCATGGGAGCGTACAGGCTGTCGACATATCGGAGTTTCTTCTCACGCGTGGATCTGGCCTCGTCGAAGCTGGGAGCGCGGAGTTTGATAGCCGGGGGAACACAGGCAACCCCTATGTGCAACAGCGATAATGACCAAACGCTAACGTACGATTTGGTCAATTGCGAGGACTCGGGACTGACTGCGCAAACCGTGGTAATTACCAACGATTCGCATAACGTATATGGGCCGATTTGCGTAACGCTACGATTATCCATTTCGGTTTCCGTCACGCTAAATGATGGCGATAAACAAGCTGGCCTTCAGCCCCTGTTTCGACATTAATATCCGCGTCATTCGCCGATGGCAAATGATTCATTAGACGACGTAAAAAACCTTCCCTGTATCTGTAATTTCGTCACCGTCGAGCGGCCACCACAAGCCCATTATCTGCGAGCCACTGCGACGCAGTTGAAGCTCACATGCTTTGGCCGAGATACGGTCCGCCACCTCCTGCATGAAGGCATCAGCGAAGTCTGCACCGCTAGCCCACGGAGCCCCATCGATAACCCATGGCTCACCAGCTGGTGGCTCGATGTGCTTCGTTGCAGCGTAGTAAGCGGAGAGGGCGAAGCGGATCGCGTCCTCAGCCGAGAAGAAGCGGCACTCTGCAGCGTGATCGATTTTCATGCGAACATTCCTTTGGGGCGAGAGCCCCTGTTGTGGTTGAGGCCCCCTCTCTTGCTTGCCGGCGGAAGGGGGCCTCGCTTTATCCGTCACTCTTCGTCGAAGAGCTCCAGACGATCACGGATGAGGTGCTCCAACTCTCGTACAAGCTCCACGACGATGCGCTCTTGCTTCACACGGCCAGGTGCACCGCTTTGCCATTTCGTCCACGCATACTCGTACGCCTCAACGGCCATCTGAGCGACCTCAGCCTCACTCATACCGATCACTTCGTTGGCAACGCCATCATGCGTCCCGCCCATCATCCACTCGCCAGGTTCAAGCGGCGCATTCATAAGTCGTCTCCAGTTCCGTTTTTTCAGTAAGGATCAACGCGCCGCGTTCATACGCGACGAGCCAGCGAGAAGGGATCACTTCGCCTGTTGCCAGGTCAACCATGCCACCGCCGGGACATCGAGCGAGGGCAGGGGCATCAACAGGGATGGCAAAATCCATCGAGAAGATTTCGCCAGTCGCAACACTGCGCAACTGCGGGCGCATGTAGAAGCCGGAGCCACTAGGAAGGCTCTCCGATGGATCGAGCTCGCCAGCTTCGATCAGCGCATTACGCAGCGCACTCGCAGCGAGGAAGCGCGATGCAAAGGCATGTTCACGCGCCCAGGTCGGGAGTAACGATTCACGCGGCGCCATGCGCGCACCATCGGTATGCCCGCCGTTGCCGTGAAGGCGAACATGCTTTGGAAGACGCTTCAAATCATCTGGCGACATCTTCGTCGCATACTTGACCATGTAGCCAATCGGGTTGCGTGCTGTCTCGATCTTCGTGCTGCCATACGGCCACCAGCCACAAACGTCGGGGCGGGGCAGGCCATCCGCGAGATATGGCAACGCTCCCAATCGCCGTTCCGACGATAGGTGAGGATAATGAAGGTCTTGCGATACGCCGACCGGCCCAACCTCTCAGAGTCATGGTCTGTAACCATCTCGTGGAGCTTTGCGGCCTCGGTGATCGTCCGGCGAAGCCGACGACACCGCATCTTGCGAGGGTTCAGATAGATCGGCTGAGCGTTCATGCGACCCTCGAAATGCCACGTGCAACGCAGCTTCTCGCAAAGCGCGTTCCACTTGTTGAAAGGATGACAAGCCCCGCGGCGCTCCGCGCCGCCAACGGACGTCGAGGCGATCCCGGCATGCGGCGTCTACGCGCCTTTCGCGTCCCTCAGCTTCGGGTTGGAGCGTCTTCGCGGGGCTACGCCCCACACCCCAGGTTTCGGCGTCGTAGCGATCGCGGAACAGTCGAGCCTGGTCGAGGATTAGCCACCAGCGCCCGAGATCGGCTTGGGACCAACCACGACCATCCGGGCTGAAGATCTTCCCGCGTTTGATGATCCAGCCAGACCATTCCGGCACGAGGGCGCCCAGGTCGCCGCACCTCAGGACCCGCAGCAGCCGAACGACCGACCACGGCACACGGTTTCGGCCCGCATCCCAATGACGGATGGTTCGGAGGCAGACACCCAGGTACTCGGCGGCGGTCGCAGGCAGGAGAGACGAAGCTCACGGAAGTCTTCAGGACTCACCAGCCATTGCCGACGCCTAGAAACACGGCGAGGACGGCCCCGGGTCGGATCATCCTTTGCTTCGCATAATGTATATTATGTCTACTTTGATAAGACGCCTTCGGAGCGCATACTTCTCGGATTTGTCGTTCTACCCTTAAACATGCGGCAGTTGCCTTTAAACGTGCGGCATCCCTTAAAGACGCTGCCGTCGTCGCCCACCCTGTTATCCAGCGCATCCGTTCCTTCATCGGCCGCATGTGTCGTTGCTTGACCCTTATCGGATGGCGCTGGCCATATGGTCGTCATGCCTTCTTTCCCGCGGGCTTCTCCTTAGCCTTTGCAGAATGAGCGTTCAACCTAGCCTGCAATGCAACCTCGCGCTTCGTCGCGGTTACCAAAGCTTTCTGCGCTGCCAGTAGTGCCGCGGGGAGTCCGTCCATCCTGGCCAACTGCTCCTCGAGCGTCTTACCGCGAGCCCCCCGTTCTGCGGCGATCTGCTCCGCAGAACGCGCGGAAGCGAGGGCGGCTTCAAGACGGGTGGCGCCGTCGGCAAGTTCTCGTTCCCGCCGACGGAGGACCGCCTCCAGCGACTTTACCTCGGCCCGGGCACGGTCGACCTCGGCATGAGCACGATCCTCAACGGCGCGGACGTGGAGCGTTTGAGCTTGTTGTTCGCTCGCCAACCGATTTTGCAGGGCGAGTAGGTTCTGGTCTGATTGCTCGCACCGCAGCTGCCATCCGTTGCGGTCCCGAGTAAGTTCCTCAAGCTGGCTTGTTTGCTGGTCCGCGAGGCGCTGCAGGTCGATCAACCGTAGTTCGGCAACCTCTCTGGCTTGCTCTGCATCTTGAGCCCTCGCTCTAGCATCGCGCAACTCGATAGCCAGGTTCTCTCGCTCCTCAGCCAGGGAGTTGCTTGCCGCACGCAACTCCTGCCTCTGCTGTTCCAGGGAGGCCTCGGCTAGCGAGCTCGCATGGGCAACGGCCAGGCGCCACAGCGCGACGAAGGCCCGCCCTGCTTCGTCTGGAACGTCAGGGAGGCTAATGAGTTCCTGCATCCGCTTTGCCAACGACTCGCGCCAGTGGTCCAGCATCCGAATCACCGTATTCGGCGAGCCCGTGCCTAAAACAGTGCGGATACGGTCGACCGTGGGCCGTTCGCCGGCAGCAACCAGAGCATCAGCCGCAGCGTCAACCTGCTCTTGGGTTATGCCTTTACGCACGAAACCGCCTCCTCAATCGGCGTCCTGCCCGCTTGGATTCATAGTCACGATAAGTGATGATTATCGCTAGTACATGCCCGTTATCGTAGTTAACATTACATATTATGAAGCAAAAACGCGACCTCTCCGCCCTCGCAGCATCTGCCGCCAACCTGGTACTGCCGGAACAGCTGGCCCAACAGGCCGCCGACGCGGTGCGCGAACTGCTGGCCGAAGCGGCCGCCGCCAACACCACCCGCAGCTACGCCGCCGCCCTGCGCTACTGGGCCGGCTGGCATCTAGCGCGTTTCGGCGTCGAGCTCACGTTGCCGGTGAACGAGGCTGCGGCGATCCAGTTTCTGGTCGACCATATTCAGCGCAAGAACAAGACCGGCCTAGTCAACGAGCTACCGCCACCGATTGACCAGGCTCTGGTCGCCGCAGGGCTCAAGGCCAAACTGGGGCCGCTCAAGCTCTCGACCGTGGTCCAACGCGTCGCCGTGATGTCGACGGCCCACAAGCTCAAACGCCTCACCAATCCCTGCGAACTGGCCAGCGTTCGCACGTTGCTGAGCCGCGCCCGGCGCGCCGCGATCAAACGCGGCGAGCGGCCGACCAAGAAGACGGCGATCACGCGCTCGGAGCTCGAGGCGATGCTCGCCACCTGCGACCGCTCCCTGGAAGGCCTGCGCGATCGCGCCCTGCTCTGCTTTGGCTTCGCCAGCGGCGGACGCCGGCGCAGTGAGATCGCCGCGGCCGATCTGCGCGACCTGCGCAAGGTCGGCGAGGAGGGCTACATCTACCGGTTGGAGTATTCGAAGACGCAGCAGGCGGGGGTCACAGTGGATTCGACACCAGACAAACCGATCTTAGGGCGCAGCGCGCAGGCGCTGTCTGCCTGGATCGAGGCGTCCGGAATTCGGGAAGGGGCGATCTTTCGGCGTATCTGGAAGGATCGGGTCGGCCCTGCCCTGCTTTCGGGCTCAGTGGCGACGATCGTCAAGCGGCGTGCCGCCCTGGCGGGGCTGGACGGGGACTTTGGGGCGCACAGCCTGCGGTCGGGGTTTGTCACCGAGGCGGGCAAGCAAGGGGTATCGTTACCTGCGGTGATGGCAATGACCGAGCATCGTTCGGTGGCGAGCGTGATTGGCTACTTCCAGGCCGGAGCCGCGGAAGATAACCCTGCCGCCCGCTTGCTGAAGTGATCCGAGTTTGTCTGCAAACGCCGGAGGCGGAGATCAGCATTTCCGTGGCCGTGATCATCGGATGACATAAAGCGGCCGAAAACTACTGGCAAGTTGAAATCGCTAACCCGGGGCCAGACAGCCTGCAGGACGGCATTTCGAAATCTCATGCGCAGAGGTCGCCGATCTCGCGTTCGACGAGCCGAAAACGCTCCTTGACCTCTTCACCGGCATAAAAGGCGAGCATGTCTTCCTTCGTGAGAGTCCCTTCGGCAAGGAACTTGATGAGATAGCGCTGATTGAATTCGGCAAGAAGGATGCCCTTCTCGATCTGCGCGAGGATCTGCTTCATGTTGTCGATGTTGGCAGTGACGAGATGCTTCACCAGCGCCATGTCACGCGCATCCTTGATCAGTCGGTTCACGATGATCTTGAGGACTTCGGTGTCAAGCTCGAGCGTCTTTGCGTTGAGCGCGATGTCGCGCGCCAGCATGTAAGCAATGGCGAGGTTGCGATAATCGCCTTTCTGGGAATCGATAATCGCGATCAGCCCGATACCGGGCAGGAACTTCAGGTCCTGGACGACGGCGAGAATGCTGTTGTCGACGAGCGAGGCGTCGAACACGATGATTCCGGCCTGCCCGTCTCGATTGGCCTGCGCTTCGAGTAGTTGGCTCCAAGCAGTATCCGCCTTTTTGGTAAAGACATCCTTGCTCTGTATGTCACCAAGGCGGATGCTCTTGTCGAACTTGCATTCGATCGCGATCCGTTTCCCGCTGTCGCCGGCAAGATGGCAAACGATGTCTCCGGTCTTGTTTCGACGGATTGCACCGGCGCGTTCGCCGGTCAGCTCGATACGGTCGCCGAGCTTCTGGCGATCAAAAAACTCCGCCAGGAAGTCGGCGATATCGGCCTCAGCGAGCACACCCTTCACTGCCGACCGGTAGAAAAGCTCCTTCTTCATGTCGAAGATGAGCTTCAAGCTTTCGAGCTCGGTCCCGAGTTCATTCGCTGTCCGGGAGAGAAAGCTCGAGAGGCGGTCCTCCATGAGCGCCAGAACACCGATATAGAGTGCCTTGTGGAGCTGCTCTTCGCGATCGGCGGCAGCGACCTTGTTAAAGAACTCAAACAAGATCTTGTTGTCGACCTCGAAGGCGCCGAACTGAACGCGACTATTTTTCTGATCGAGACTAACAAGTGGCATATTACGCTCGGCTGTAGCGGTAATGGCCTTTGATCGTTGAGGCGAGGAAACTCCCCTTTGACGCGGCCTGATCGAAGGTCTGCGCAATATGCGCCGGCACCTCATAGTAGTGATAGCGGGTGCTATTTAGAAACTCGATCTCGAGCAGCAGCTGATCCTCATCATAGCGGATCGCTGCAATATTCGAAGAGGTGAAGGGCGCGAAATTTTGCCATGCCATGACGGTCATTCCTTCTTTGGAGGGGAAGATATGGGGTTCTGCTGTAGCCAGTTCTCGACGAAGTAACGATAGTCTGCGGCAATATGGGTCCGAAGATTCCAGCCGCCAGGCGTCATCGAATCATCGGGCGCGGCTTCGTCGCAAATGAGCGGATCCTGGCTGTCGGGACGACGGTCCCGAGGCGGCGCCTGTATCATCGTGCGCATTGGCAACCGGACCGCTTCGCCAAGGATGATCGCTTCGCCGGTGCGCAGCACCGGCAGCATGCTCGTCAGGCCCTCGAGATTGTCCGAGAGCGCGCTCGTCACATGCGAGCGATCCGTAGCATTGCTCAACCGCATCGCGAAAAAAGTCCCGCATTGCGACAGGATCGTCGGGTTGATCTCTGCTGGGCGCTGGCTGACGATCATCGCGCCGATCCCATATTTGCGCCCTTCCTTGACGATGCGCTGGGTCGCGATCGAGGCGGCGCTGCCGCCATTGTCGCCAAGATAGCTGTGCGCTTCCTCCATCACCACGAGCAGCGGGCGTTCGCGCCCGCCCTCCGAGAGGTTACGCGCCCAGAAGAGACCATCGTAAAGGACGCGCAAGATGTTGCCGATGATGTCGTTCGTCACCGTTGAGGGAATGCCTGACAGGTCGAGGATCGTGATCGGCTTATTACTGCCGAGCCATTGACCGACGAGATCGGCGAGCGTCTTCGTCGTCGTGCCGTCGAGCTCGGGATGCCAGTCACCGGCCTTCAGCAGGAAGTCGTAGCGCGCGACGCGAAGCCGCGCTCCGAGCGCCTCAAGCGGCCCTCGGATGTTGAGGACGTCCGGGAGCCAATTGATCTTCTCCTGATCAGAGGCGACATTCTTGACCTTGCGAAAGCGCGGTGGGACCGCGGCCTGCGCGTCCCCTACGATCTTCGCACCCGAAAGATCGCATTCGTAGGCCCAGGTCGCCTGATCTGACGGGTTTGCTCCGCCGGCGCTAAGATAGGTTCCGAACTCGCGGCAATAGAGATCATGCCAGAGCTTGTTGAGCGAGAAAGGCACCGGGCTATCGGCGGTGATGCTGGCGGGATCGACACCGGCGATCGGCTGCGCCGTTAGGCTTGCGATCTTGGCCTCGAGTATCTGCTCGAGGATGATGTTGCGTGCTTTGCCGTCCTGCGGAAGGCTTCCGAACGTCACACGCATGAGCTCATCGAAGCTCAGCGCCCAAAAAGGGACGCACAACCGATGCTCATTCGTGTTGCGAGCATCCGGGCTAACCTTGAAGATATTCGCTCGGTCGCCGAGTGCCTTGCCATATTCGCCGTGGAGATCGAGCACGACGATCCTCGCCGACGGGAAGCGGTTTTCATCGGACAGGACGTTCAACAGCCCCGCGACCGTCGTCGACTTGCCTGAGCCGGTCGTCCCGACGACCGCGCTGTGCCGCGTTACGAGTTTGTTGACGTCGACGAGTGCGTCTATCGACTCACTGCCTGCAACATGACCGACCCGGACCAAATGATTCTGCTGGTCCGACCGCCCATAAATCGCCTGGAGATCTGCCTCAGAGACGAGATGGACCTCATCCTCGAAGGTCGGATATTGCGAGATGCCTCTCTGGAACCGTCCCGTCCTGTAGCCCTCGCCGATCAGCTGGACCGTCATCCAGCGAAGCCCATTGGGCATCGAGAGCGCCGCCTTCTCAGGAACTGCGCTCGCCCCGACTTGCGATACGATTCCATAGAGGTCGACATAACCGATGGGAATTTTAACGAAGCTGCCGATCTGGCCGATCTTGTGGCCCTGGCCGTGGACAAAGCTCAGGCCCGAGAAGTGGTCAGAAGTCAAGGTGACGCTGACCGACGTCCCGCTGACGTCCTGGACCGTGCCGATGACGGTTGCGCGGTCGGCTAGGTCAGGCCGGATCATCGCTCGTCCCGTTGCCGGAGAGACCACGCAGCAGCGCGCCGAGTGCAGCAAAGTCGCCGAGCCGCACGGTAACCTTGTCGCCGTCCTTTACTAGGATACTGGGCGGCAACACAAGGTCATCCGCGCCGTCGCCGGACCAGTCACCCGCCGTGCGGCCGATGATCGCCTTGTCGAAACCCAGCAGGCTAAGATTCGGGCTCGCCAGCGCACACTGACACGCGAGCTTGTAGCGCTCTGTTTCTAGCTCGCCATGGACAAAGGCAAAGACATGCGCAGTCGGATTCGCCTCAAGGCTGCGGCATATGACGTCGTTGATATGCTCGTCGGCGAAGGAATAGCCACAGATGAAAAGTAGCGACGACGGGGCGAGCAGGAATGCCTTCAAGCGATCAAGCATCGCGAGATAGGGCATCTTGCGGCTCTGATCATATTTGAGATGCGACGGGTAGATCAGATAGCTCTGCTTGTCGGTTTTCTCATCGCTGCGCACGACATCGGTCTTGCCTTCAAGACGCCAGTTGAGCGAGCCGTGGATCTTCCAGAGCCGGGTCCAGCGTGGCGGTAGCAAGCCTTCATCCTCAACAGCGCCGAGGTCGAAGAAAGCTTTCCGGGCACCGATGAAGCCGTCGAAATAGGGTGCCGAGCTTTCCTCGAGGGCCTGCTCCATCAACAAGTCGTAGTTGGTCGTGAAGAGATGGACCGGCCGCTCGCGACGGATCGAACGACTCCAGATCGCAAGGTTATGATAGGGGCTATCCTTTGCCGGAAGCTCGCGCCGAACCTCTTTGGAGATCACGTCGCAGACATTCGTGTCGAGTGCGATGAGCTCGGCGGCGGTCAGCCCGCGCACATCGCCGGCGCCGGCGACGCTCGCAAACACTCGGATGCGGCTGAGTAGGAGCTCAATATTACCGCCATCGCCGCCGTCATCGGTCACGATCTTGACGAGCTTGTCCCAGATCGATGGGTTGTCGACGGCGTTGCTGGACAATTGCTCCGCGATCACCTTCGTCAACCCCGCCACGTCCCAGATCAGAGGGTCGGTTACGATCTTTCCGCCCTCCTCCCGTTCGTTGACGCGGATCGACAAGGGGCACCCCGCGCCCAGGAAGAAGCCGATAGGCTTACGGTTCTGCGACAGCGCCTGCTGAATGAAACTAATCTGTCGAATCGGATCATGTTTGTGCATCTCGCCCCCTGGCCAGCACTTCCTCACTGGCATGATATCAGCAGCCCTGATCGCCTGCTCGAACAGATCGAGTACCTTCGTCGTCGACTCCAGAAATGGCGTGGACCTACAAATGTCCGCGACAGGCCAAAAGAAGGCACTGGCCTACCCGCGATAACAAGGCGTAATCGTCCTCACCCAGTACCGCTGCCCTTCTAAACATGGGGTGTGTCGAGGGAACTTGGCCATCGGTTGTAGGGGGAATCCTACAGACATAAAAATGGGGCCAGCGATAGTCCAATACGCAGCCTCCTTAGCACTGCATCTGGCGGACGCCTGACTTAATGGGGAGTCGGGCGGGCGCGGCGCCACAGCGGAGCAAGACCTCCTCGGGTGGCAACCGAGCCACAATCTTTTCATAACGCCCCGTCGCCGCATCTTGCAGCAGAACCGTTGGGTGTTTGCCAGGCGCTTTCTCTTCCATCCCACCCCCCGCCGCTCGAATTCATCGTCTCGGTCTCACTTGTGCAGCGATGTATCACCCAACGGCCATTCGTAGGCCATCCAGAAGTCTTTTGTGGGTTCCAGCTCGACTTTGACCGCATCGCCGGTTTGAAAGACCGTCCGTTCATCGATAACGCGGGGACGTAGGCCGTGCAGCGTGGTGCGAACCGGTGGCACCGCCACCGTTTGCCCGAAGATGCGGAGTTCCGAGGGGAGATCGGTCGGCACCTGGATAATTATGGCTTCGGTCTCCCCTTCCAATTGGCGGATGTTGGCGCCGTGGTCGGTCGCGGTGAGCGTGCAGGTTGGGTTGCATGCGAGGTGCGCCGCGGTCATGCGGTCGGGGGCCACCGCGACATCGTAGACACGGCCTAGGGCTTCTGCGTCTTCCTGACTGACCTTCGCATGCTTGGGCATCGCAACATTCACCCCCAACCGGCGCGTGATTTCGGCCGCCCGGCCCAAATACGACAGCAGCGCATTCTGTTGGGGGTTTGCCGGGGCCACTGTGCCGAACGGTGAGCTCATGGCCGCGCGTCGCTGCCCTTCGACGTGCAGCTCGACATCGAGGATTTCCTCGGGCGTGGTTCGCAAACAGAATTCGATCAGAGCATCCAGGTAGGGCAGCGTGCGAATGTCCCGTCCCACCCAGCGGTCCACATCGAAGCGAAGCGAAAAATTGCCGTTCCAAGGCGGGGCCACATGGCGCATTTGGATAGTCAGCACGGCCAAGCCATCCCAGACTTCGCCGCGAAAGGTCCACTGCGATGCTCCCATGGCCAACGAGCCCGTCACATCGTCGAAGCCCCGACGGACGGCCGTTGCCTCGGTCAGCGCGGACCATTTCAGTCGCGCCGGCATGGCGTGTGGAGTGAAGGTGAGCTTTCGCTCTTCCAGCTCGTCGTCGCCTTCAAAGACGTGGGTGAGCAATGTCGAGCCCCGTACAGCGAAGCCGGCCGCGTCGATCTCGAAGGGGGTGCCCGCTTGCAGCGCTGCATCCACACCGCGCTTCCACTCCGCCATGCGTTCTTCGGGGACGGACAGGCGAAACGGAACGGTCTCGAGGGCCTCGATGCGAAACCGGGTAACGCCGCCTTGGTGGCTGCTTTCGATATGGAACCGAGGATCGAGCCGCTCCAAGGTTTCCACTGACGCAGCGTGGGCATTCTTTATCAACGACGGTAGCAAACGCTTGGTGTGCCCGGTCAACGCCCCGACCAACTGTTCCTGGGCGTCCCCATGGGCTGGGGGCCGTGTGTCCAGCTCGTCGCTTGCGAGATCTTCGGCGCGGGTTTTCCACTGGCGAAGCAGCGTCGCCGGATAGGCCGCTTCGTCGCGATCGACGCGTCGAGCACAGCCACGGCACAGCCAGATGGCGTTGTCGATGGATGCGCGTTCGGCCGGTGACATCTCAGCGTCGTAGCGGGGTCCACCTTGGGCTGCAGCGTGGATGTGGGCCGCCTCCCCCAAAACAATCGTCCCGCGTCCTCCCGATTTCGGGCCGGCCGTCTTCCGGCGGCAATCCGGGTTCGAACAATGGCTTGCCACGCGTTCGCGCAGCTCGCGGATTATCGGCTTTGAAAAGTCATCCCGCGCCACAATGGGCCTCCCTGATTGGCCCCGGCGCACTGGGCGAGCACCGGTACCGCAAGGGTATCAGCACCGATCAAGGTTCTAAAAGACGACCGAAGGCGCCAGCGCCCCGTCCCCTCAATCTTCCGTGTGCTCGATAACACGGTCTAGTCAGCTACGTGTGCGGGATACATTACTTCATAGCTCCTTCTCACGCCGATCATTCTTGCGGATGCATAAGCAGTGATTTTCGAGCCTTCCTGAGTAGCGAAATGACGGTATCTTCCGTTTCTTTCCCGATACCTAGGCTGCGATTCACGTGAAGGTGGGCGAACGATCGCCTTATCGCCGATAGCTCCGCAATCAATCCCCCTTCTTGCTGCAAAAGCACGTAGTCCCTCCAAATCGTCTTCACAGCATTCGTTGCATTGTCCAGTGCTTTCCTAACGTTAACGAGGCGCAACGTTGTGCTTACAGGAAAGAGGCGGCGACTTTGGCGGAATGGCTCCGACTTCACCTTGTGATAAGCGAGACAAAGGAAGCGCATATGAAGTTGATGCGGGGCGGGTTGACCGCGAACGCCATCCTAACCCTGATAACCATCCCTTATCACCTCACTACTATGGCGTTCGCTTTGAGGCAACGCCAGTTGTAATGGCCACCCGGTAGATCCTGTTACTTACAGTTGGAAAAACCCTGGTTAATACAGGGCTTGATACCCACGGGCATCTAAAACAACTTACCCTGCGGCGAAGCAATCCGTGGCGGCACGAATCGAGAAGTGTCCAACGCCGTGTTCCACGCCCGGTGCAACTTCGCTTTCTCGAAGCTATCTGCACCCTCTTGCGGGTAATGTCCGCAAACACGCTCTGCCCCCGCATGCGCGTCGCAGAAATTGTTGTCGTAATCCTTGCGGCCATTCATCTGCTGGATGAGGCTGATGATGTGGGCAGCACGGTCGGGATAGCGACTCTCTAACCACTCACGGAAGTGCTGCTTCAGCTCGTGTGGTAGACGCACGCATGCGGTGCCGTCAGCGAATCGGAGTCGGAAACACCGCGGATTGGTGATGGCCGGCTTGGTCCGCTTAGTGTTCGGTCTGGCTGCGAGCGCCGTCCTGCCACAACCCGAGAGAGGCGATCTCGCCGTAGATGTTGTTCTTGATTGGACTTCTATTCGTGACGCGCCTCGATCTGTTCCAAGATGTCAGGCAACCGCGTTCGATCATCTAGCTCGGCGCGTCCTCTTACATGCGCGTTTGAGGCTCGTTAAACCGCACAAACTTACGAAACGTGACGCCGGCCCCAAGACACGGCTGTTACGTTGACGAATCCACGATAAAGTACTAGCGTAAATCTGGTAGGCAACATGCGATGTTGCTCATAGGGTTCAAGGACGATGAACAAACTGTTTCGCGAAGAAATAGTTCGCGCTCGACACAACCGGTGGTTAGGCGGTGCATCGATATCGCAGCCGCTTTCGATTCGACTAGCGGCATGTGTCGTAGTGGGGTTTGCCATAGGGACCCTGTCGTTTCTCGCACTTGGCAGCTATGCACGCAGGACCCGCGTTAGCGGTGAACTGGTACCGGTAAGCGGGCTATCGACGGTATTCCCCAGGCAGCAGGGCGTAATTGAACGCGTACTTGTCGCTGAAGGCGAACGCGTGGTTCGCAATGAGCCACTAGCCATAATAACCGTCCCTCGATCGACCCAGCAAAGCGGCGATACGCAGACAGCAATTCTCGCGACGATCGACGGGAGCCAACACGCCCTAACTGAGGGCCACATCGCCCGGCTACGCCAGCTCGACGCCCAAGCCGCAGGGCTGCAAAACCAGCTAAAGGCGGCAAAGGACGAAGACACCAAGATCGATGCCGAGATAGCCACAAGGAAGAAGCAGATCGCCATCTCGCGAGAGATCCTTGCACGCTTCGACCAGCTTCGAGACGCCAAGTACGTAAGCATTCTCCAGATCAAGCAGCAAGAGTCTTCCGTTATCTCATACGAGAGCGAAGTTGAAGGCCTCGAACGGGAGTTGATCAGCGCCCGCCGCACAAAAGCGCAGCTCGAGCAAGCCCTAGCCGAACTTCCCTCGCAACGTCAGACAATCGATGCCGAGTTCGAGCGCAATGTCGCTTCACTGCGGCAGGATCAGGTGAAGATCCAGGCCGATGGCTCCCTCACGGTGACCGCGCCGGTGGCTGGCGTAGTCACGGCGGTGTTTTCCAAGGCTGGACAGGCGGTCAAGGCCGACCAGCCCATTATGAGCATCGTGCCCGGTGACGGCGCGCTTGAGGCGGAATTGCTCGTGCCAAGCGAAGCCATCGGATTCATTCGCCCGGCCGACACCGTTCTTCTTCGGTACCGAGCGTACCCGTACCAGAAATTCGGACATTTCGCCGGTCACGTACTACGCATATCGCGCAGCCCGATCGCATCTGACGCATCGGACTCCCGCGCAAGTCCGAAGTATCGAATCTCCGTAGCGCTCGACGCACAAGCGGTAAGGGCATACGGAAAGGTGGAGCCCCTGCTCGCCGGAATGACGCTGGACGCAGACGTTCTCGGCGAGCGCCGCACGCTGCTGGACTGGCTCTTTGAACCGATCTACTCGCTCAGAGGGCACTCGCTATCTCGCTGACCCGTCCTCCTAAATTCGAGGGCGGACGATGACGGGGCCGGGGGCTAGAAGAATTCCGGTAAGGACGAACCGGTACTACGCGCAAACGCGCACGATGACGTAATTCATCGACGGATAGATGGATCGCGCCACATGGAAAACGAGGTGTGAAAAAATGAAAGGAAAGGTTGAGCCGATGGGCTACGCGTATGGCCGTCTCCTGACGGGCGCCGAAGTCGAAGAAATCAGCGGTGCCGGCACGAACTCCGGCACTGTCACGGGCAGCGGCGGCGGAAGCCCGGGCCCCATCCATGGCTCCGGTGACGTCGACTACGACTACGAGTGGTAAAACACCACTGATGTTGCGCCGCGGATGATGTCGGGGCATCGCCCTCGGGACACAACGACCCTCTGGCTGCCCAATGGTGGCGTCGGAAGGCGCAAGTCGGCTCCCTATGGTGACTAGGGAGCTTTTGTTGGCCAGAACAGGGATTTTGGGCATGCCATCGCATCTGATTTTAGGAAACTCCACCGATTATCACGCCGTCGCTGTAGCGTGGGCCCTACGGGAAATCGGCCACACAGCGTTGATCTGGGACGGCGTGGGCGTGTCTGCCGAACAGCGGTTGATGCTCGACCCGGCCAGTGGAGACGGCCAGATATGGATGCACGGGGCGAAGTACGAACGCTTTCACTCGGTCTGGCACCGACGGCCCATCCGGCACGGCAACCTCGACCATATCGCGGATCATGCGAGGACCTTTGTCGTCCGGGAGTGCGCGGAGGCCTACGAATGCTTGGCGACCCTTGCCACTAGCATGTCGCCGTTCGTCGTGGGTGGCATCGGAACACGGCACCTGACCAAAGCGCGACAGCTGGCCCTGGCCAGACGGTTGGGATTTCGCGTTCCGGCCACGATCATCACCGACAGTTTCGAAGCGGTTTGCGCCTTCGTTGAGCGAACGGGGCGGGTTGCCGTGAAGCCTTTTTCGCCCCACTACTGGCGCCATGTCGCCAGCGACACGCTTCGCTTCGCCTCGACAAGCCTGATAGAAAGCACTTCCGAGCTCGACCGGGACACCGTCGAGGCATCGCCTTCGATATATCAACAATTCATCGAGAAGGCTCTCGAGCTTCGCGTCACGGTGATCGGGCGAACCGTCCATGCGGCAAAAATCACCAAGCGTGATGGAGGATACTTCGTCGACGCACGTATGTTCATCGAAGGGCCTGATACCTCGGTGGATGCCGTCAAGCTGGATAACGGCCTGGAGCAAACTATTCTCGCCTTCATGGACGAGGCGGGGCTGTCTTATGGATGCCTCGACATCGTCGTCGATAGGCAAGGTGACGCGCACTTCCTAGAGGTCAATCCGTCGGGGCAATTTCTTTTCGTTGAACAGCTAGTTCCGGAACTGCCCCTGCTGGCATCCTTCGCGGGCATGCTGGCGAACCAGGGACGGGCCGGCACGACCGCCCTGCCCACGCACATCTCCACGCGAGGCTTCGAAGCGTCCGGCGACTTCCATGCGCTCTCCGCGCCTTCCGGCAACGGACCTACGTCGTTTTCCGCGCAAAATCCGTTCTATACCGAGCTCGCCTGAAGCGTGCTCGCGATAACGAAAAACATTTGGAGAGCATAAAGATGGCACGCGAGTTACACAAAACCGCCTGGACTCTGATTTTTTTCCTTTCGTTCTCTGCCGGCGCAGCCGCTACCACCCTGAAGGAGGTTAGCGGAAACTGGGCGCTACACATCGACGGCAAAGCGATGATCGTCATGCGCATCGGGGATGCCTCGGGGGCGCCGACAGGTGAGCTTATTCAACCCAAGGGCATGAACGTCACCAACAACCTTTTCTCCGTCGCCGACGCGACAGCCGACAGTCACCCGCTTTCCGCGTTCTCGGATAAGGGCGCCTATGCGCTGGTATCGTTCCGTGACGCCTCCGGCAAGGTCAAGGATTTCGAACTCAGGCCCAGATCAGGCAAGGTCGAAGTGGGTATCGCCGGCGTCCCGCCGGGCGTTGGCCTCGGGCCGTGGCTGTTCGACCATGCGGACACGAGCGAGACCGTGGCCCGCGATTGGCAACCCGGTCGCGCCTATGTCGTCGGTGACACTGATCAGCCGAACGCAGAGATGGACCGGATGTTCAAGGAGGACCAGGACGTCCGGCAGAAAAACCCGATCGACTGGGCCGCGGTGTCCGCCGGAGACACGGCGCGCCGCACGCGCACGCATGAACTTGTCGCCAATGGCTTGCTGCACACCGGCAACGATTTCAAGGAAGCCGCGTTCATCATGCAGCACGGCACCACACCCGACGACTATCTGCTCGCCCACTCGCTCGCTCTGGCGGCCATGGCAAAAGGTGAATCGTCGGCGGCGTGGATCGCCGCGGCCACGCTCGACCGATTCCTATGGTCGAAGAACCTCCCGCAGATCTATGGTACCCAGTTCAAGGACGACGGAAAGGGCAACCCGTCCACCAAACCGTTCAACGAACGGGTCGTCGACGAACATATCAGGCAACAGCTCGGCGTGATCACGCCCGCTGCCAAGCCGTGACCGTGCGGTCTGGAGGACAGGGAAGCGTTTGAATGAAAGTGATTCTGCAATCCGAGCCCGCAGAATGCGGCATCGCCTGCGTGGCTATGGTCTCGTCCAGGCATGGCCACGACCTTACCCTCGCACAGATGCGTCGGCGCTTCCCGACGTCCATGAAAGGCGTGAAACTCAGTGTGCTCATGGACGTGGCACATCGTCTCGGCATGCGGGCGCGCGCGCTGAGGGTGGAATTGCACGAGCTACGCAAGGTTAGGACGCCCTGCGTGCTGCACTGGGACATGAATCACTTCGTCGTGCTCACGCGCGCGGGGCGCGGGGTGCTGGAAATCGTCGACCCGGCACACGGAAAACGGACACTTTCCTGGACAGACGCTTCCGAGCACTTCACCGGCGTCGTCATGGAGATGGAGCCCGGCCCCGATTTCACGCAGAAGGCACCCGAGCCCGAAGTGGCCATCCGATCCCTGATGGGCCCTATCAGGGGTCTGAAGTCCGCATTGGGAACCATGCTCGGCTTGTCGCTGACGCTCCAGGCGTGCGTGCTCCTGGCGCCCTTCTACCTTCAGTGGGTGGTCGACCAAGCGCTGGTGAGTGCGGACAGCGGCCTGCTGACCGTGCTGGGGCTCGCCTTCGGCCTGGCGACGGTTTTCCAGGCCGTGGTCACCTGGTTGCGCGGCTTCGCCGTCGTGCAACTGTCCGCATCGCTGAGCATGCAGTGGCTGAACGATGTCTTCGCACATATGCTGCGCCTTCCGCTCGAGTTCTTCGAGAGGCGACATCTTGGCGACATTACATCCCGCATCGGCTCGGTCCAGACCATCCAGGGAACGCTCACGACCGGCTTCGTCGAAGCCATCATCGACGGCGTGATGGCCACGATCACTCTCGGGCTGATGTGCTTCTACAGCGCCGCCCTCGCGTCCCTGTCGGTTGCGGCCACCGCGCTTTACTTGACCGTCCGCACGCTGGCGTTCCGGAAGGTGCGAGCCCTTAACGAAAAACATCTTCTCGCCTCCGCCATGCAGCAGACCCATCTGCTTGAAACGGTACGGGGCATGCAGAGCCTCAAAGTAGCCGGGAGGGAATCCTTTCGCCGCGTGGCGCACGATAATCTGGTCGTGAACTCCACGAACCTCGAAAACGCGATCGCGCGCGCCGGCCTCGCCTTCCTGACAGTGAACCAATTGATCTTTGGCCTCGAACGGGTCGCCGTCGTATGGCTTGGCGCATCGCTGGCGATGCACGCGTCGTTCTCGGTCGGCATGCTCGTCGCTTACCTTGCCTACAAGGAGCAATTCGTTCAGCGAGTGGGCAGCCTGATCGACAAATCGTTCGATTTTCGCATGCTGCGTCTGCACGG
Organism: Luteibacter jiangsuensis; assembly: GCF_030812295.1. Classification (GTDB taxonomy): domain Bacteria; phylum Pseudomonadota; class Gammaproteobacteria; order Xanthomonadales; family Rhodanobacteraceae; genus Luteibacter; species Luteibacter jiangsuensis_A. The sequence goes on along the minus strand of NZ_JAUSSK010000001.1, from coordinate 486,332 downwards.
CAGTCGGCTCGCAGATGTCGTCCTGTCGGAGCCGGAACCTATGCCACCCGCCCGCGAAGCGAACTTCAAGGGCACTTCATTGGGTATCGAGGCTCGCGGGCTTTCGTTTCGGTATTCCGAAAGCGAACCGTGGATTCTCGAGGATTGCTCGTTCTCCATCGTCGCTGGCGAATCTGTCGCCTTCGTCGGCCCGTCGGGGTGTGGAAAAACCACGTTGATGAAGGTTCTGCTCGGCGTGCTAAAGCCGTCCCGTGGATCGATCAGCATCGGTGGCGTGGATATCACCGGCGCGGACGGCGGCTCAATCCGCCATGCCATCGGCGCGGTCATGCAAGAGGACCAGCTCTTCGCCGGCACCATCGCCCAGAACATCGGCTTCTTCGACCCGGACTTCGATATCGATCGCGTGCAGGACGCCGCGCGCGCGGCTGCCATTCATGACGATATCTGCGCCATGCCTATGGGGTATGAGAGCCTAATCGGGGACATGGGCAGCGCACTGTCGGGGGGACAGAAGCAGCGGGTGATTCTCGCCCGCGCGCTCTACGCCGCGCCTCTGGTCCTATTTCTCGACGAGGCCACGAGCCATCTGGATGTGAAACGGGAGCGTGAGGTGAACGACGCCGTGCGCCGACTCGAACTCACGCGGATCATCGTCGCACATCGGCCGGAAACCATCGCCAGCGCCGATCGCGTCCTGGTTCTCGAGAACGGAAAGATCGTGCGTTCGCTCTCGCCCGTGGGAGCGACCGAACCGTTGTGGCCCGAGGTGCAAAGGGAAGTCGAGCGATGAACGAGCCGAGTGGTGACCAGGATGGCTGGAAGAATAATCTGGCGGTGTTTTCCGCGTGGTTTCTCGCATGGACGTCAGTGTTAACTCTGCTGGTGGTCTGTCCGGCGTGGGCCACGTTCGGGACTTCCTGGCTGCTCGTCGTACTGGTGATTCTCACGCTCATCGCGGTGGGCGATGCCGCCTGGGACATCACGGCTCAGTTATGCCGAAGCCTCCCAGTGCAACCGCACCTGCCGTCGCTGGAGCTTGCCTCGGGTATTCCCGAGGCAAGCCGGACGCTGGTAGCGGTACCGTCGCTCGTCGTGAGCCTCGCGCAGGCGGACCGACTCGTCGCCGACCTCGAGCTGCGCATGATCGGCAACCGCCAGCACAACCTCTTGGCTTGCTTGGTGGTCGACTTTGCCGACGCCACCACACCTGACCTTACCTCGGACGAGGTCTTGCTTGCTCGCTTGCGCGAGGCGATAGCCGCCGCCAACGCACGGCGTGGAGGTGGCTTCTTTCTGTTTCACCGGAAGCGCGCATGGAATTCCCAGGATGCGCGCTGGATGGGCCGGGAGCGAAAGCGGGGCAAGATAGAGGATCTCAATAGCTACCTGTTGGGGGAGGCTACCGAGGGATTCGGACTCGCTGTCGGGACCCCGTGGGATCTGGGCGGCATCGCCTATGTCATCGTCCTCGACGAAGACACTCCCCTCCCACCGGGGGGCGCACTCAGGTTGATCGGCACGATCTCACACCCGGCGAACCAGCCCGTCGTCGATAGCGGCTCCAACACGGTGATCCGCGGCCATGGGGTCATACAGCCCATTCCTTGGGTCACGGTCGACAGGGCTCGGTCCACGTGGAGCCAGTCCCTCTCATCGAGCTCGGTCGCGCCCGCCGGCGACCTCTACCAGGACCTGTTCGACGAGGGCTCGTTCTATGGCAAGGGAATCTATGACGTCAAGGTCGCCCATCGGGTGTTGAACCGTCGGTTTCAGGACAATTGCCTGCTCAGTCACGACCTCATTGAGGGGGCTTATCTCCGCTCGGGCATCGCCTACGACCCCGCGCTGCAGGAACGCCCCCCGTCCACCCTTCTCTCCGATCTGGCCAGGAGGCACCGGTGGACGCGTGGCGACTGGCAGAACCTGCGCTGGCTGCTCCCGCGGGTCCTTAACCAAGATGGGAAGACGGAAAAAAACCCGCTTTCCGTGCTGTCCAGACTGAAGATCGTGGACAACGCAAGGCGATCTATCATCCCCGCGGCCTGTCTGGGCGTCCTTCTCGTAGGTGACTCCGTCGGCCGCGAATCGGGATGGCCTGTGCCGACGTTTATGCTGGCCATCATGTTCGCGTCCACGTTTTTCAGGTTCCTCCTGATGACCTTTCGTGGGGATTTCCGCACGATAAGGTCGGCCCTTTCATTCCTGTCGCTCGCGATCCTCGAAAAGATACTGTGGCTGGCTTACCTGCCGGTCACGGCGACGTTACAAATCGACGCCATCGGACGCGCTTTGTACAGAATGACCTGGAGCCGTAAGGACCTGCTCGAATGGCGAACCAGCGCACAGGTCGACAAAGGGCCCGAAGCCCTCGCACGGTATATCCAAGTCTTCCTGCCCTCGACCGCGATCGTCGGGCTGGTACTGCTTCTAAACGGCCTTCACTCACGCCCGCATGCCGAGGGCGCTCTGCTCGCCCTCCTTTGGGCGATGGCGCCTCTAATCGCGTGGATGCTCGACCGCCGGATCGAACCGCCAGCCGGAGCGGCCGAATGGACCTAACGAACGCGGTACCGCAACGGGCCGGCGTGAGAAGCATGGAAGCACTCTCGCCTTCGATGGGCATGCCATTCGAGACGAGGCAGTTGCGATCCGCCGACGTCGTCTGGATCAACGAGCGCTGGTTCCTGAGCCAAGGCGTAGACATCCTGGAGCCATCGACCCGGGCGCGCATCGTCCAAGCTCTGAAGAACGATTTCGCGTATGCGGCCCCCCGACCGCCACGCGACCACGAGCCCGACGAGTTCTATACGTCGTCGACCCGCACGATGCACGCCGATCGCTACGGCGCACCCGGCGGCACCCCCAACCATGGCGGAAGTGGACGCTGCGGCTACGTGGGGGCATTCAATGCTAAAGGCATCGGTCCGACGTCGCTGGTGGGGAAGACAGCCGACTGGTATCACTCACATGGATGCATGTGGCTAGAAGAAGCCATACGTGAAGCGATTCTCGGCGAAATTGCCGATGCGGAGTTCCCCCATGGCGCGGTTCCAACGGTGGCGATCCTGAGAATCAATGATGTTCTGCAGAGACCGGACGGCAGTTTCGAACCGCATCGAGCCATCGCCGTACGGCCCAACTTCATCCGCCCCGCCCACTTCGAGCGCAGCATCTATTTCGGAAAAGGCGGAACAATCGAATCACCCCAGTTCCAGGATGCACAACGGACACGGGAAGCGATCGGGAACTTCTGCGACAAAGCCGGCCCGGATGGCTCACTTGGCGTAACCACTACCGGGATCGTCGACACGCTAGACCGGATCAGTCGGCAGATAGGCCACGGCTGGTTTCACCGGCTTCATCATGGTGGGTATTTTTCTTCGAACGTGACGGTCGACGGCGAGCTGGTCGACTTCGGATCGTTCCGGGCGCTTCCGGACTGGCGGCGCGCGCGCACGGTCCGTGCGGCGGCACCTTTCGGCGATGAGTTCAGCTATATGAAGCCGATGGTTGACTCGCTGGCCTTCTATTTTCGCAAGTACGCGCCGGCAACGCAGCAGCTTCCCGCAACCCACGTAGTCATTCGCCGCCTTTCGGAAATCGCGCTGACCGCCTTCGACGAAGCCTGCACGAAGGCTTTCGCGCTCGAAAGCATTCCCGCCGCACGTTCCGCGGTAAGGGTCAGGATCCTCGCCGAGGCCAGGGAAGCATTCATCCATGAGCAGCAGACCCTCGTCGATTACCTTGCCGCCAGACCACTCGGTCACCAGTCGGGGAGGCGTGACGTCGCCGACGCATTGGCCCATCGACTGACCTCATTGCTCCGCGACGCCGGGACGGAAACGGGAGCCATTGGAGCCGTGGATTCATGCAAGGCCGCCATGGCTCGCTGGCGCGCTCCGCGACGGCTCATAGTGAGGGAGAACCTGGTCCGCCTCACGAACTACCTATTGAAGTCTGGCGAAGCGAACGCCGAGGATGCATTTACGCACTTTATCGAGGGGTGCGTGTCTAAATCCCGTCGCTACTGGCCATCGCTGCCCCCGGGACTGGTGCTCCTCGCACAGCGTAGCGGCAGCCACAGCGCGGCGCTGTACTGCGCCGATCCAGTATCCGGCGATCGGACGCTGATCGTCGAGGGAACGCGTTGCGCTGAAACGGTGGCCATCTTCGGCCGGACAATAGCCCTTGCCATGCTTCCTCCGCTTGCGTCCCATGATCAGGGTCGAGGCAAAGTGTCTCTTGTCTTACCTTCTTGCGGCCTCGATGCCAAGTGCGGAGGACCGATAGCGATCGCCAACCAGACCGTCGAAATACCCTCGGCGGACCGGTTCTACCAGCCTCCCGATTGAGACGATCGCGACATGAAAATACTGACCGAATCACCCGACGGACATCATACTGACACCGCGAAGGCACTTGGCTATATCACCCAGCTGCTATGCACGGGGTCGCGCAAAGCGCTCCCGATCTCCGCGATCGCCAACTGGCTCACTCCCCCGGTCGCGTTGGGACAGTTCGTTCTTTACTTCGATGAACAGGGCAATCCCGTCGGCTACGCAACATGGGCGTTCCTCGCCGATGAGGTCTCGGCGCTTATGGAAAGGGACGTCATAAACCTGCTTCATCTGAGCGAATGGAACGAAGGGCTGAACCTTTGGGTGACCGATCTGGTCTGTCTTCCCGGTTTTTCCCGCCCCGTCATCCGACACCTTCGCGACGTGACCTTGGGAGATTTCCCTCTGGCGCGCTCACTCAAGCGCGATGCCGAGGAATCGCTGTTGCGCTCGAGGACATTTCGGGCGAGAAAGCGATCGCATTTCGACGTGGCCCCGTCCTGCTCACAGTGAGCCCCGGTCATGATCACCGACTCAGACCCAGATAGAGGCAGGCCTCACGCTGCGATAGCCCCCGACGAACCAACACGTCCACTGCATTGCGTTCTACGCCGATTCCCTGAGCGGTCTACCTGTCCATTTGGCCTAAGCAACGCTACTGCCATTGTCCAAAATCAAGGCCATTGTCCTTATCTTTCCTACGCATAGAGGTGGACAACTAAAGGATCGTGATACTGACGCCACCTTTGATAACCATCCCTAATCGCTCTGGCGTCGACTTCCAGTCAGGCACTTGATCGGCACACAGCGACTTCCTACCGGCTCATGCCCTCAGTCGAGACGGTGCATATCGAGCAACCCACCCTGGACCATTTGCCGAATGTGCAACTACGTAATGGGCACTGTTCGAAGTGCCATCTAGCTGATCAAACGTCGGCCCTAACATCGTGACGTCAGAATAATTGTGAAGTGGTGATGTCAGCTAACAGCGCATCCTGCTGTAGGGCAATCCCTACAAGTCGCAATAACTTGCGACACAACTCCCCACCGATCCGGCGCGAAATCAGCGATAGATGCGGCCTGACGCGCATTCGAAGCGAAACAAGGTCTCCTTGGGCGCGCTCCAGACCCGCGCTGAGGCCGACGGATCGCAAAAGCTTGCTATGGATTCTATAAACTAGGCTGGTATATATAAGTCCACGACCTCGTGAATCCGTCGAAGGAGGCAAGGATGCAGGTCATGGGGAAGAGTCGACTCCGTCGGCCACACGGCGGCCACCCGGCCGCGAAGCGTCTAGCGAGACACTCGGCAGGGCTCCGCTATGCGATGGCCTGATGCCCGTTCGGTAAACAAAGCAGATGACGTCACACCCCCGCCTTCGGCGGTGCTGGTAGCGATCCTTTGTGCCGTCTCTATCGCCACCTGCGTCGCCGTGGCGTACGCGTACTTCATTGGTTGAACTGACAAGGGGATGTCATGCGGCATGATGGAAACAGGCACCTTCACCTTACGATCCTGCCAACCGAGCGTTGTAATTTTCGCTGTACTTACTGTTATGAAGATTTCGCCATTGGCAAGATGAAGCGCCCGGTCGTCGACGGCATCAAGAACTTGATCAGACGGCGCGTTGAGAACGCGGGACTAAAGTCATTGCAGTTCGAATGGTTTGGCGGCGAACCCTTGGTCGCCAAGGACATCGTCCACGAGCTTGCTGACTACGCCTATGGCTTCTATGAACGCGGGGATCTGGAGGAGTTCGAGGGCGGCCTCACTACCAACGCGTTCCTTTTGGACCCTTCCACATTGGAAGCCTTGGTTTCCCGCCGACAACGCAATTTCCAGATATCTCTGGATGGCGACGAGGAAGCCCATAACCGCTCGCGTCGGTACGCGAATGGATCGGGGACATTCAGGGAAATCTGGGCGAACCTCGTTTCCGCTCATTCCTCTGACCTCGCATTTGAGACCATCCTTCGGCTTCACATCATGCCAGGCAACGAGCAGGGGTTGTACGAACTGACAGAGAAGATCGTGGCCCAATTTGGCGGCGACCCGAGGTATAGCGTCTACGTACGCCATATATCCGACCTCGGCGGGACCAATCTTAACGCAAAGGAAATGCAGACCATCTCGATGGCGGACGCTCACCGCATCTCCCTGCGTATCGAGGAGCGGCTCGTGAAGGCTGGCTTTGCCGTCTCCAATGGCGTCGGCAACATTTTCGAAAGTGCGATTAAGGTCACGGATATCAAGCTCAAGTCCGACGCTTTGGCAGAGGCCAAGTCTTCGAACGAAGACGATCACCAATTTGGTTACATCTGCTACGCGGCCAAGCCCAATCACCTGATGATCAGGGCGGACGGCAGGCTCGGCAAATGCACCGTCGCCCTCAATAGCAAAGGTAACGACGTTGGCCGCCTTCTCGAAGACGGCCGCGTGCAGATCGACGATGAGCGCATGAACTTTTGGCTTCGCGGTCACCTTAGCCGCAATCCTGAAGAGCTCGGTTGCCCGGCTCACTCGTACGGATGACGCCACGGTTTCATGGAGGATCGGTCTCGCGCGAGGAAACGCGCGTCAATCATTGTGCAATCACGGAGAATGGAAGATGAGTAATGGATCGACAGGACACGGCATCGTGTTCGTTTATGACGAAGATGGCCTCTTCGACATCCAGGACGATGCATCCCCGTACGACCTGAGCGGCGGCATCCAGGCATCCATGGCGGGTGCCCGGGAAGGACTGGTTGTTTCAGGATTCGCCTGCTCCAATGACAAGAACTGCAAATAAGGAAAACCAGCATGAGCAACGAGTCGAAGCTTTTTGTTTATGACGAAGATGGCTTGTTCGACATCGTCGACGCGGAGCAGGTCTCCCGCCTGAGCGGCGGCATCCAGTCGTCGATCGGCGGCCCCAGTGCCGAAGCCGTGTCGGGGGTGTTCTGTCACAACAAGGACTCCTGTCAGTGACATGGACGAGGGCCACCGGTCCTTAAGTCCCGGTGCCGCTTCGGCGGCACCGTTCCGACGTTCCGTGGGAGAGTTTTTGAATGCTTGGCTATTCCCTTGAGTCCGCATGGCATGGCACCCGCCGGCATCCGCTCATGTCGGCGTTCATGGTGCTCGCCGTCGCTCTGGGTATCAGCGCGCCGTTTTCAGCGATCGCCCTCGTAGAGCGACTTGGCGGAGACCCACTGCCCGGGCTCAGCTACACCATCTTCCACCCTCAGATAGAACCTCGCCCGGCAGAGGTGATCGCGCGGGATCCCGCGATGCCCGCTGACCTGACCCTTCAGGACGCAGAGGCGCTATACCAGCTACCGACCTCTCCTGCCGCCGCCATGATGAGCGCCAATCGTCTGCCGGCGAAGCGCGGCGGCGACGACTCCCCACTGCGGATGACCCACACGCGGGCGACGACTTGGCGCTTCTTCAGCCTCTTTGGCCTCCATTTCCTGGCGGGCCGAGGCTGGACCTCCGCCGATGATAACGACCGCGCACCGGTGGTGGTTCTATCGCGGGTGGCCAATGAACGAATCTTCGGCGGAAAGAACAGTGTCGGAAAGGAAATGCAGATCGCGACGCGTACCTTCCGGGTCATTGGCATCGTCGACGATTTCAATCCGAAACCGCATTTTTACGACCTTGGCAGCGGGCCGTTCGCGAATGCGGAAGACCTCTACATGCCGTTCAGGACCTGGATGGATCTTCCGCAGGATTACGGTTTTGGTCCTACTCACTGCTGGCCGGCCAGCGGGCAGTCCGGTGAACACCCCACGTCCCCGAATTGTACCTGGGTGCAATACTGGGTAAGCCTTACGGAACCTGACGCCGTCGCCCGCTTTCGGGAAAATCTGCAAGCCTACGTCAGCAGCCAAGTAGCGTCCGGTCGTTTCCAAGTCAACGCTACGCCGATGCTTAGTGACGTGCGGCGTTGGGTGGAAGTCAATCACGTGGTACCACCCACTGTTCGCATGCAAGCCGTGATTGGCGCCGGGGTCTTTCTTATCTGCATGATCAGTGCAATCGGTTTGCTCGTGGCCAAGTTCTCACGTTACGGTTCCGAGCTAGCCATCCGTCGCGCGCTCGGCGCAACCCGTAAAGACATCTTCCTGCAATGCCTGTTCGAAGCCGGCATCGCCGGTCTCGCCGGCGGGATTCTTTCCGTGCCCTTGACCTGGCTGGGCTTCAGGATGATCCAGCGGCAATCGCCCACCCTGATGGAAGGGATACACGTCGACGCCGCCGCGCTTTCGCAATCCGTCGCTGTGGCGGTCATCGTTATGTTCGCCGTTGGCCTCTACCCTGCCCTCCGATCCTCTCGGGTAGCGCCGGCTCAACTGATCAAGACGCTATGAACCGATTCCTGGACATCATTCCCACCATTCTTGCCATGCTTCGGCGGCAGAAGTTCATCCACGTCCTCTTGCTGTTAGAGGTTGCTGTCTTGACTGCGGTGATCATCAACGCCATGGCCGTCGTCGCCGCCACCCAAGACCGCTGGCAAACGCCGACTGGCATAGACGAAGCCAACATCGGCGTCATTCGGAGCATCGGGGTGATCGGTGCATCCAATCCCTCGACCGCCTCACAAAACCTGGAGCTTCTGCGCGAAATTCCTGACGTGGAATCGGCCGCGTATGGTGCGCCTCCCCTGATGAATACATCCACGATTGAGGTTCGCCGAAGTGCCGACGGTCATTCCACTTCGATCACCGCCTACCTCTTCCAGGGAAGCCAAGGGCTGGCGCACACCCTCGGCGTCGACGTGACGCAGGGGCGTTCCTTCAGTGAAAATGACCCGCCTCCCGCGGATTCCCTGACGGATTCCAGCGTTCTTCCTGTACTCGTAACTGAGGGCCTCTCCCGGCACCTGTTCCCCGATGACGGCGCTCTGGGTAAGGTTCTGTACTCGGACGGCAACCCGATGCGGGTGATCGGTGTCGTGCGCCACCTCCGCTCACAGTTGACGGGTGCCCCGACAGACGACGAAGGCATCGTCAGTGAGATACGCATTGAGCAGGAAAACGTCGGTGGTGCGTTTACCATCCGCGCTCGCAAGGGACGGCTGGATAACGCTCTTTCCCAAGCGGCTTCGGCCATGGAACTGCACAACCCGGGGCATGTGCAGGCCGATGTGTTCACTCTTCCGCAGAAGCGGCGGGAATACTTCGCCTCCGACATGGCAGTAACTCGGCTGCTTCTCGTCATCACCGTTATCCTCCTTACGATGCTGGCGTGCGGACTGGCTGCTCTCACTCATTTCCTCGTGCATCGTCGTCTCCGGCAGATCGGCATCATGCGAGCGCTTGGTGCCATGCGGCGCGATATTGTCTTTTTCTTTGCCTGCGAAAACTTCTTCGTGGCAGGTAGCGGCGTGGTACTTGGTACGATCATGGCCATCGGCGTGAACGTACAGTTGGCGGAACGATATGGCCTTGCCAGATTGCCGGCATCTCTTGTAATCGCAACAGTGGCGGGGATGTTACTCGTGAGTTTTTCAGCGGTTTCCCTCACCCTACGACGAACGGTCCGCCGAGATCCGGCGTTGCTGCTGAGATAACGCCCATGGCGACTATCGATCTTCGCAGGCTCATCACCGCCGATTCGCTCGTCGACACCGGACGGACACCCCGCAAGCCCATACTGCCTTGGCTGGATGGGCTGATCGAGAAGGCGGCCGCTATTGCCAAGAGGGGCGGAAAGATCGCCTCAAGCGAGTTCTCAGCCGTACAGAACAACTTCTCGCTGTTGACGTTACTTACGTCCGGAACCACCGCAGCTCGTCGTGAGTGCATCGACCAGATCCGGCACGCGATCGCGGAGCGTGCCATGGACGAGGTCGTGCAGCCCTGGGTAAACCTGGCCCGGCTTGATCGCATCGATGGCGATGTGAAAGGTTCAGCGAAAAAGCTCGCTGCCCTGCGGCGCCTGGCAATCCACGGCCGCGTGACTCTCGATGGCGTCAGCATAGGTAGCGAAAGTGACCGGCATTTCGCCGCCAGCGTCTTCGCCGGCGAGTATTTTCACTTGTCCATCTCCAGCACAGACGAGCTGACTCGCCACTTCCGGCGGATTGAACGCCTGTTTGGCCGAAAGGAACATCCTTTGTTTGCCGAGCAGCAGATCATCGCTGGCACCCATCACAGGGATATGGGCATGGTCAACGCCGGATTGTCGAATCGTGCCTGGTTTACCGATGCCAGGACCCGTCTCGCCGGCATGTATTACAGGGCCGTATGGGCGGCGCAACAAGGCGCCTTCCAACCTTCGGAAAAGTTGGCCATCGAGTTGCTGCGCCTGCCAGTGCCCATCGCTAACGCTGTGCCTGACCACGTCATGGTGAGGATTCTGTTCCGTGCCGCCCTTCTGAGACTCGCCTGCGGAGACACTGCATGCGCCACGGAACTGTTTCAACGCACGGAAGAATATGCGGAGTGCCTCGCGGACGCGGAATATGCGGCCAGGGCGGGCGCGGAACTCGAACGACTTGGCGGACTGACGACATGGCGCGAGGCTGCCGCGACCAGTGGCTATCGGATATTCCGTGACGTGCCGCCATTCTTCGATGGTCGGTGGGACAGCGAAATCGCATGGCGCCTGGAGCAGCTGCGCGATCGCGTTCACGGGCTTCGCCACCTCTCTTCATGTTCTGTCGACGGTGTGGCTTACGCATGAGGAAGCGACTGCCGGTTATCCTCCAGGCCGAGATCACGGAATGTGGCCTAGCGTGCGCAACGATGATTGGCCAGTACTACGGACACCGTATCGATCTCAGCTGGATGCGCACGCGCTACGCGTCCTCATTATCGGGCATGTCGCTGCGTCGCACGGCATCTGTAGTAGACGATCTCGGCCTGAAAGCACGGGTCATACGCTGCTCACCGAATGTCTTGCAGCGATTCGGCCGACCGTTGATACTCTATTGGGGCAATAATCACTTTGTCGTATTCGACGGCGTCAAGCGCGACCGCTACATCGTGCATGACCCAGCGAAAGGCCGATGCGAGATTGACGCAGCGGAATTCTCTCGTCAGTTCTCCGGTTACGCCATTGATGCCGAACCGGACGAAAATTTCGAGGTCATTGCGTACAGAAAACCGCCGCGTTTCGGCAATGAAGTGCGGAATATCATGCGTTCGCTGGTCGGTGCCGGCACACTACTCCTGCTGGTAGCGGTATGCCTTGAGCTTACCGGTCTCGTCGGTCCACTGCTGCTGCAATGGGTGATTGAGCGGGTAATCGGTGCACGCGATGTGAACCTGCTTTATCTTTTGAGCGGCCTTTTTGCTTTCGCGATCCTGCTCAAAGCCACCTTGAGCGTAGCCCGTGACTGGTCTATCGCCTCGGTCAGCGCGTCTTTTGTAAGGCGCTGGGGTAGCGATGTCTTCCATCACCTGCTCAGGTTACCGCTTCCGTACTTCGAGAAGCGGAATATAGGCGACGTCTTGTCTCGTTACCTTTCGATCCAGTCAATCCAGTCGATCCTGTCCACGAACATCATATCTTCGATCATCGATGGCGGCACCTCCTTGATCGCACTGGCGCTCATCTCGGCTTATTCATGGTGGTTCACGCTATTAGCCGCATCTACCCTCTTGGTATACGGGTCCATACGCCTGTTTATCTATACCCCCCTGATGCTGGCGAATCAGGAGCAACTCAATGCCAGCGCACGGCAGGAAAGTCTCATGATCGAATCGGTCAGAGGCATCGCCACTGTCAAGCTCTTCAATGATCATGGCGGACGAACGGACCGGTTCACGTCCCTGTTCACGCTCACGCTCAACAAGATGATCCGCGTTAAGTTCCTCAGTTCCATGGCACGTTCGGGAAACGAAGCTATCATGGGGCTGTGTCGCCTCGGAATCATCGCCCTGGGCGCGCGCGGGGTGCTTGGCGGCAGTTTTACCATTGGCGCATTCGTGGCGGCCGTGGCCTACGTCGAGATGTTCTTGCTCAAAGCGGCGGCGCTCGTCGATAACTTGATCGAGCTCCGGCTGCTCGACCTTCATGTGGATCGCTTGCGGGACATCACCGAGCAGACCAAGGAAGATCTTGGAAAGGGATTCTCTCCGACACGTGTTGGTGCGCTTCGGTTCGAGAACGTCGGATTTAGATACGCGGACGACGAACCGTGGATCCTTCGCCATTTCAACGAAACCATCAAGCCGGGCGAGTCCGTGGCCTTGGCGGGTCCGTCAGGCGTCGGAAAGACGACGCTCGTGAAACTCATCCTGGGGTTTCTGGAACCGACCGAGGGACGCATTCTTTACGATGGCGTTGATATCGCGGACATTGGGCGCGGCGGATTCCGTTCCATCTGTGGCACCGTACTCCAAAGCGACAGACTCTTTTCCGGCTCTGTTGAAGACAATATCTGCTTCTTCGAGACGGACCGCGACCAAGAGAGAATGGTTCACGCCGCACGCTTGGCAGCCATTGACGACGAGGTCCAGGCTTTCCCGATGGGCTACAAAACCTTGGTCGGAGATATGGGATCTGCACTTTCGGCGGGACAAGAACAGAGGATCCTCCTGGCAAGGGCTATCTATCGAAGGCCACAATTGCTCCTGCTCGACGAGGCCACCAGCCATCTTGACGTGGTGAACGAGCGCCTGATCAGCCGTAACGTCGCGGCCTTGAACATGACGCGAATGATGGTCGCGCATCGTCCCGAAACGATCGCGTCCGCGGAGCGTGTGATCCACCTGGATTATCCAGAGGTAGGTGAGCGGGATGCTCCGGTGACGGAGCGTACCGTGGTACAACAACCGGCGTGATCGTGTAGCCCAACGTGCGCTAGGCCCAGTAGGCTTTGGTACCCCGATACAGGCTCGACCGAAACCCTTGTCGCCAATGAGATTCCTGGCATCACTTACTGCTCCATACCTGACACCATCTCATCGATATGACGCCTTAAGAATCAGCCGCTTGCACTGTAGGCCAACCTACACCCACGTTATGCTCATTGTGTGATCCGATTGACGGCATACAGAAGCGCCGGCATTTTGCCGGCGCTTCTGTAACTCCGCTATCGACTTAAGCCCGTTTGAACAGGCGTAAGATAAACAGCAGTATCACCGCACCAAGCGTCGCGGTAGCGATAGAACTGAGCAGGCCGCCGCCAAGGTTGATGCCAAGAACACCGGCCAGCCAGCCGCCGATGAACGCACCGACGATGCCGACGATGATGTCGACAATCACGCCGAAGCCGCCGCCTTTGACCAACAATCCGGCAAGCCAACCGGCTACTGCGCCGATGATCAGCCATACGATAATACCGTGTGATGCCATTGTCGGAGACTCCGTGAAGATACCTGTGGACGAAACGACCGTCGGCTGAAAACGCTGGGCCAGTTTAGGCCTGGAAGGCAACTTTACGTTGGATGCTTCAGCGCCACCACAGCCCGACGGAACAGATCGCGCATTTTCGGGTCCACCGCAACCAGGCGGTCCACCGAACGCAGCATGACGAGCGAGGCATAATCTCCCAGGGCCGCGTCGCCCCACTCCGCCAATAGAATCCTGCGCAACATGGGTAGACGAACTTCGGCGAGCGACACAGCGTCTTCGGGGTCGACCGTGCTCACCAGTTCGTGGAGGTCACGTCTCATCGCAACCTCCCTGGCGCCGAGCGTGGATGAAGCACTGAGATGGAGATGGCTTTCAATGCGACACAGCACGTCTAGCAATGAGCTGCGCTGAAGCGCCAATCCCTCATGTACAGGGGGAGGCATAAGTGGCCTTATCGGCAACTGGATTGGACCAGGATGACTGGGTATTGCGATGGCGTCAGCCGTGCGCAAGAAGTGTTGCAGCATCTCGTATGCTCTACCCCTCTCTAGTTACAACTAAATCCCGGCAGCCAAGCCCTATCGGGGGCAAATGCGGACTCGACTGCCGTCGACGTAATCGTCGACACATACACGTCCCTGGTATGCGGAAAACCGTTGTGTGACGTGCATGGATTCCTGGTTCAGCCCTGGGGCACGATGCCGTCACATCTCGTGGTTCGTAATGTGAGCGACTGGCCTCGCGATTGGAATCAGAAAAGTCCTAGACGGGCTGAAAGGTGCCGCCCACGCCGCCGCGATGCACGAGCGTGAGGCGGTCGAGGCGGTCGAGGCGTAGGTGACACCAGCCGTACGGTGGCGGCTATCCTTTCTTAGAACAGGCCGTTGGAGCGGGCGTAGTCGTATAACTGTTTGTCGCCGTCCAGACCGAGCTTGCGCATGGCATCGCGCTTCTGCTGGCTGACGGTTTTCACGCTACGTCCTGTGCGGCGGGCGATTTCGGAGACAGTAAGGCCCTGCGCCAGGAATCGCACTACTTCGGCCTCGCGCGGGGATATCGACCCCGGCTCGTTGTTGGCTATCGCCGTCTCTTCGATCTGTTTACGCGTACGTTCGCTGAGATAGATGCGTCCCGCGCAGATGACATCGATCGCAAGTATCAGCTCCCGGGTCATCGCCATCTTGTCGACGACGCCACCCACCCCGATCGCAAGCATGCCTTGCACCAGAGCGGGATTGCGGAGCATCGTGAGTACAAGGATGGAAAGCTTCGGATAATTTTCGCGTATCCCGGCCAACATGGACAGGCCATCCTCGGAAGGCTGATCGCCCGGCATGGAGAAATCGGTGATAAGCAGATCGCAAGGTTCGCGTGACAGCAAGCTGGCCAGCTCCCTGCCATTGCTCGCCTCGCCAATGATGCTGAACCTGTCCCCGTAACTTTGCAGCGCTGCTTTCAACCCCATCAGTACAACAGGATGGTCGTCGGAAATAATGACCCGCACTGCGCACCTCACCCTACGGTTTACGGTTAGCCCATAACTTAGCCATCACCACCGCGTATAAATCTGTGCACGCGGCATGATTTGTGCATGAATTGGTGGTAATTGTAACATGAACGCGCAGCAAAGCCTGCCATGAACTCAGTCAGCACTGCGGCGTCGAGGAGCGATATGCCGACCACACTGCCCCATCTGTTGCCCGGGATCGCTACCTTCGACGCATCGTATGGAGTCACCTGGATCAACAATCAGGCGACCCCTATTTCCGCCACTACGCTTGTGCTCGCCGTGCTGCTGATCCTGGTGGCAGTCGTGGCGATGGGGCTTGCCTGGCTGCTGCAAGCCCATGTGAGCAAGGCCAGGCGCCTGCATGAGGAACTCCTCGCTCAGCGTTCGTTTTCCGAAGGCGCCCTGGACGCATTGCTTGCGCCTGTGGCCATCCATGACCTTGATGGACGCATCGTCGGCACGAATGCGTATTACCGACAACACCCCGCCGCTGCGGAAGCGATGACGGCGGCGATCTTGAGTGAAGGTTTCGGCGGAACAGCGGATGGACACGACCCTCGTGAAATCGATTACACATTCGATGACGGCATGCCGCGGCAGGCGCTGTTATGGAATCGCCCGATCCTCACGGAGAGCGGGCAACTCGTCGGGTCTATCGGCATCCTCATCGACGTCACGGCGTTTCGTGACGCGGAACGCGCCGCGCGGATCACCGACCTGGGTTTACGCGACATCGTTCAGCAAATCCCCGTGGTGGTCTTCACCATACTCAGAGACACACAGGGGGTCCGCCATCTCACGTTTTCCGCCGGCGATGCGCGCGCCCTGTTCGGTCTGGAATTGGTGGACCTACTCGGCACGGGCGACGTGCTTCATGAGCATGTGTTGCAAGGCCGCATTCATCCCGACGATATGGCCTCTTTCGGTCGACTGATCTTCCCCGCCACCACCGACCCGGGGCAACGCTCGCTCGATTTCCGCGCATTCGGCCGCGACGGCCTGCGCTGGATTCGCGCGACGCTTGCGACGCAGCAGTTGCCTGATGGAAGCGTGCGGCTGATTGGTTACTTCATCGATACGACCGAACTCAACGCGCGCAACGAAGCCCTGCGAATTGCGCGCGATGTCGCCGAGCGTGCATCGAAGGCAAAAGCGGATTTCCTGGCCACGATGAGCCATGAAATCCGTACGCCAATGAATGGCGTGATCGGCATGCTTGAATTGCTCGGACGCACGCCGATCGACGCTGAGCAGCGTGAGCTTCTACGTGCCGTTGAGGATTCTGCGGACGTATTGCTCCAGGTACTGAACGACATCCTGGATTTTTCCAAACTCGAAGCGGGTGATCTCAGGCTGGACGAAACGCCATTCGATCCGCGTGTATTGGTCGACAACGTCATAAGCGTAATGGCGGCACGTGCTCAGACGAAAGGCCTTGGCATCCATATTGCTATCGATGCCACCGTCGCAGGCATCTTGCGCGGCGACAGCGTTCGCCTGCGCCAGATCCTATTGAACCTGCTGAGCAACGCCATCAAATTCACGGAGCGGGGCAGCATAGCCGTGCGCATGGTCGTGCTTGGCGACGAGAGCGATCGCCAGCACTTGCGCATCAGCGTCACGGATACCGGCATCGGTATTCCAGGAGAGAAGCAGGCCACGCTGTTCAAGCCGTTCACCCAGGCCGAGGCCTCGACCAGCCGGCGTTATGGAGGCACCGGGTTGGGCCTTGCCATCTGCCGCCATCTGGTCGAACTCATGGGTGGCGCGGTCGAGTTGAGCAGCGAGCCCGGCGTGGGAACGACGGTGGGAGTTGAAGTCCGCCTCTCTGTAGTGCGGCGAGAAGTCGTCGCACCCGCCGGACTGCATGGGCGCCATGCGGTCGTGAGGATCGGCTCGGCTGAAACGGCAAGGTCATTGAGCGAGCACCTGAAGTCCTTGGGCATGACGGTGGAACAAGCCATGCCATCGCAAGCGTTACGCGAAGGCATGGCGGCGAGCTTGCTGTTTATCGACCCCGCCGATAAAGACAGTGAGTCCCTGATCAGTGCTCATGTCATTGCCATTACCGGCGATGCAGGTCCTTCGACGGTGGGGGATGACCGGGTGCCCCTGAGCGCGAACCCGCTGAAGTGGCAGTCACTGGTGCGCGCCTGCCTTGTCGCACTCGAGCTGCGCGATGAAACATTGCAAGAGACCGGTGAGGGGCTATCGTCGGGCGCGATAGCGGACTCCGATCCGTTGCCTTTGTTCTTGGCTGGTGTACCGGTCGATCGCGGGCACATCCTGGTCGCCGAAGACCATCCGGTGAGCCAAAAGCTGATCCTTCGGCAGTTGGCGATCCTCGGCTTGAGTTGCGAAGTGGTGGACAACGGGCGGGACGCTTTGGAGGCCCTGATCGGTAACGAATACGCGATGCTGCTCACTGACTGCAACATGCCCTTGATGAGCGGATACGAACTCGCTATGGCATGGCGCCAGTACGAAGCGGAGACCGGTCGCCAACGACGGCTTCCCATCCTCGCCATGACCGCCAACGCCCTGGCCGGGGAGGCCGTGCGCGTCCGCAACGCCGGCATGGACGACACCCTGAGCAAACCGCTGCAACTACTCCCGCTCAGCCAGAAAATCCGCCAGTGGTTGCCGGAACAACCGGCATCCGCGCGTGCCCATATACCCCATGCTTCCGACGCCGTACAGCTGGCCAGACTGACCGGCGGTAACGAGGAGGCGGGTCTGTACGCCGAAATGCTGCAGGCCTTTTCCAGCGCCAGTCGCGACGACCTGCTTGAACTACACCGTTGCGTCGAAATGGACGACGCGGCGGCGGCATCCTTGAGCCTGCATCGCCTGCTTGGTGCCCTACAACTGTTTAACGATGGCGCATTACTTAGCCAGGGCAAGCAATTGCTTGAGTCCCTGCATACGGAACAGGCGAACGACGCCCTCTCCCAATTGCCCGGTTTTGCCCTGGAAGTCGAGACCCTGCTCTCAGGCCTGAATAACCAACTAGCTGAATAGACAGGTCAAATAGCAATTTTTCCGAAACTTCACGATAATAACACCGTCTTTGTGCCGCATCAGGCCTGTCGAATCCGGACGGTTCGGCGTGCCTGGAAGGATCGCGCGGCGGAGCGCTTGGGGGCGCAACAGGAGTGAGGTTATGTCACGCAAGGTTTTGGGGCAGTCCCGGCTTCGCCGCTGGTTGTTTGCTGTGTCGCTCGCTATCGCTTTCGGTCCTATATTTTTTGCACCGGCATTTGCCACGCCGGCTGCCGACTGGAACTATCGGGTACGTCCCAACGACACAATCTGGGATCTGACCGGGCGTTACCTGAAACCGGGCATCCCCTGGCAGAAACTCCAGGACTACAACAAAGTCGCCGATCCGCTTCATCTGCCGCCGGGCATGACTCTGCACATTCCGGTGGCGTGGCTGCGGCTGGAACCCGCGAGGGCCAGGGTGATTGCCGTCATCGGCCATGCCACAGCCACCCTGCCCGGCACCGCGCAGGCGATGCCCGTGACGCAAGGCATGTCGTTCGGTTACGGCGCTACGCTGGTGACCCAGAGTGATTCCAGCCTCACCCTGGAGTTCGCGGACGGTTCGCGCATTCTCGTGCAGAGCAACAGCGAGCTCGCTCTTGATCGGCTTAGCGCCTACAAAAACACAGGCATGGTCGACACCCGCGTACGTCTGCAGCGAGGGCGCATCAACAGTGACGTTACCCCCATGAGCGGGAACGCCGCGCGATTCAATGTGTCGACTCCAGGCACGATTTCCAGCGTGCGCGGCACCCACTTTCGCGTGATCGCCGATTCGGCGACCGATGAGGCGCGAACCGAGGTGATCTCCGGCAAGGTCGATGTCGGCAACGACAAGCGACATGTACTGGCGACGACCGGACTGGGCGTGACCACCGCCGGGGAAGCTTCTCCGGGACAACCGCAATCGCTGCTTCCGGCACCGGCACTGCAATGCCCGGTAGTCCCGATCAATCAGTTTCCTTACGAGTTTCAGTGGCAGGCTTTGAACGGCGCCCGGCACTATCGCGTGCAGGTCGCGTCCAGTGCGAAATTCGAGGCCCTGCTGCTGGACCGCGTCGTCGATGATACCCGTGCGGTCATTCCCGATTTGAGCGATGGCACCTATGCGATCCGCGTGCGCGGTGTCGGCACAAGCGCGCTCGAAGGCCTAGACGCCACCTGTTCGGCCATATCCATCGACAACCACCCGCGACCGCCGCTGATCGTGTCGCCGCAGCCAGATAGCCGGGTGCGCGATACCCGACCGGCATTCCGTTGGACGGAAAGCCAGCAGGCTACGTCCTACGCCTGGCAGCTGGCTAGCGACCCGGCATTCGAACACCTGTTGGCCGATCAGCCGCAGGTGACGGGAAGCGAGGTGCGCCCGGCCCATTCGCTACCTCTTGGCCGCTACTACTGGCGCATCGCCAGCCGCGACGACACCGGCAAGGTGGGTCCGTACACCCACGCACTTCCCTTCGATCTGGTATCCGAACCACCCGCTCCGGTACCTGGCGAACCCAAGCGCTCGCATGGCGATCTGACACTGAGCTGGCCAGCGGGCCAACCGGGTCAGCGCTATCACGTACAACTGGCGCGTCATCCAGACTTCACCCGGCCAGAAGTGGATGCCACGCTCGACAGACCGGAAATCGACCTCAAGAAGCTGTCTTCCGGCAAATGGTATGTACGCGTGCAAACCATCGACACCGACGGCTATGCCGGACCATGGGGCTCGGTGCAGAAAACGCGCATGCCATGCGTGGCCTGCCGCTGGGCAGCGGCAGGCGGCGGTGCATCGTTGCTGTGGCTGCTACTTTGATGCCATGAACCGCTGCAGCCGAACCGACGCATGGAACCTCGCCGATGTCGCAGCGGTCGACGATGCGTACTGATCCGCTCGTCGTACTCGGGCGTGTGCTGACCTGGATGATCGGCGTGGCCTCGCTCACCCTGATCATGGCGAGCGGCGCGGCCACCCGACTCGACAACACATTCTACGACCTGCACATGCGTCATTGGTCGTATCGGACCAGCGACGCCGTGGTTATCGTGGCGGTCGACGCGAAGAGCCTGTCCAGGCTCGGCAATTGGCCGTGGCCGCGCGCGGTGCATGCACGACTGCTCGATCGCCTCACCGATGCGGGCGTTCGCGGTGTCGGTATCGACATCACCATGGCCGAGCCCGACATCAATCACCCAGAAAACGATCGCGCTTTCGCGCAGGCCATTCGCCGAAACGGGCACGTCGCCATGCCCGTATTCGCCGAAGCCGCCGAACTCGGCGGAACACTGGAAGAAATGTTGCCCACGCAGGAGATCGCCAGTGAGGCGTCTGCCTTCGGTCACGTCGATGCCGCCAAGGACGATGACGGCGTCATTCGTGGCGCCTATCTGAAAGCTGGCCTGGGGCGCCCGTACTGGCCGGCCCTCGCCCTCGCCGTCTATGGTATGGACCGGAAAACGCAAAAGCCGGTACTGCCCAGCCTGCACAGACCGGATACGGACATGGAATCGCCTTACCAATGGATGCGCGACGACTATGTCCTGCTCCATTTCGCCGGACCGGCCGGTAGCTTCGACCAGGTCTCCTACGTCGACCTGCTGGAAGGCCATGTGTCGCCCGCGCTACTCAACGGACGCTGGGTATTCGTCGGTGCGACGGCCTCGGGACTTGGCGACCTGCTCGACACCTCGGCTTCGGGTGGCGAAGAGCGCATGCCGGGCGTGGAGTATCAGGCCAACCTGCTCGAGTCCATCGAAAACGCCAGCACGCTGACACCACTGAACTTCACGAACCAGCTCGTCATCGGCGCCACGTTGCTGACGTTGCCGTTGCTGCTCTACGGTCTGCCCGGATTTCGCCAGATGTGGACGATCGCACTGGTCGCGCTGCTCGCATGTTTCGGAACGAGCATTGCACTCTTGCGGATGGAGGGATGGTGGTGGCCGCCCCTGGCCTGCGTGATGGTCATGACTGCCGGCTTGGGCGGCTTCTCGGCGCTGCGAAAGTTAAAGGACCGCCATAACGCTTCGAGGTGAGGTTGAATCAGGCTATAGGCACCCGTCAAGCCTCGGGGGCGTCCCCGCGCGGAGGCAATGTTGTCTCGTGCGCGCGGATGAACGCCGCGAGACCATCGGCAGGCAATGCTTCGCCAAACAGATAGCCCTGTGCTTCAGTGCACGCCTCTTCCTTTATGTGCGCGAGCTGCACTGCGGTTTCGATGCCTTCCACAGTGGTGCCGATGCCCAGCCTTGCACAAAGCTGGGAGATGGCGCTGATCAAAACGTTGCCTTCTGCGTTGGGGCCGAGGTCGCGGACGAACGATTTATCGATCTTCACTTTGTCGAACGGAAAAGCGCGCAAGTATCCCAATGACGAATAACCCGTGCCGAAGTCATCCATGACAATGGCGACGCCGCTTACTTTCAGCTTCAGCAAGGTGGCCGATGCGGCCTCGATGTTGGCGAGCAGAGCATTCTCCGTGATCTCCAGCTCCAGGCGGGTCGGAGCAAGCTGAGAGGCGGCGAGCGCGTTTTCCACCATTTCATGCAGCCGCGGATGGGCAAGTTGAGATGCCGAAACATTTACCGCCACACGGAGGCGTTCGGGCCAGCTGCAGGCGTCCCGGCACGCCTGCTCGAGGATCCAGCGGCCTAATGGAATGAGGAGGCCAATCTCCTCCGCCAGATCGAAGAAATCCATCGGCATGAGCAGGCCACGGCTGGGATGTTCCCAACGCAAGAGGGCTTCGAATCCCGACAGCTTGCCGCTCTTCACCTCGATCATGGGTTGATAGTGAACGACAAACTCGCCGCGCGAGAGGGCCGCACGAAGATCCAGCTCGAGTTGACGACGTAGCTGCATGCGGACGTCCATATCCGCCTCGAAGAAGCAATAACGCCCCTTGCCCTCCCCCTTTGCACGGTAGAGCGCAAGATCCGCGTTTTGCAGAAGGCGGTCGGTTCCTGGCGCAAGGTCATCGATCACGACCACGCCGATGCTTGCCCCGATGACGATCGAGTGGCCGTCCAACTCGTAGGGTTCCTTGATGGCATCGATGATGCGCCCGGCGATCAACGAAGCATCGTCGGGCTGACGCTCCGAACCAAGGAGTATCGCGAACTCATCGCCGCCCAGTCGTGCAACAAGATCCGTTTCGCGAAGAATCCCTTTCAAACGACCCGTCACCGCGATCAGGAGAGCATCGCCGGTTGGGTGACCCAGCGTATCGTTGACGTCCTTGAAGCGATCGAGATCCACGCACAACAAGGCACTCCGTCGCCCGCGATGAGCATCGGTAACCGCTATCTGCAGCCTATCGTGGAACAGGCTGCGATTGGCCAGTCCGGTCAGGGCATCGTGATGGGCGAGGTAGGCAATGCGCGCCTGTGCTTTGCGCCGGGCATCGGCGTCTTCCAGGACACCCACCCATTCGACAGGTTCCTCACCCTCGACCCGTGCCCCGCGACAGCGCACCCAACGCCATCCGCCGTCGGCACCCATGACGCGGAACTCGATGTCGAGACTAACCTCCAGTGACACGCTCCGGTCCCACGCATCCTCCATCGCCGAAAGATCCGCGGGGTGTATTCGTTGCATCCAACCCTTGCCGACGGCCGCGTCATCGCTCTGCCCGGTCAATTCCCGCCAACCGTTGATAGCCGTCAATGTACGCTCGATGTTGCAGCGCCAGAGCACGAGCGCCCCCGCCTCTGCGATGGACCGGTAGCGTTTCTCGCTGCTGCGCAACTTCTCCGCCAGTCGTTGTGCATCCTGGGCGCGCTGTTCCAGGGTCTGCTCCGCGAGCAGGAGGCTTTCCTGAAGCTCCCTGATCTCGCGTATCGACGAACTGGGCAGTTCCCCGACATGACCCACGTCGTCGACCACGCGCCGGCTTCGTGCAACGAGGGATTGCATGGGAACCAGGATGCGCTGGGCAAAGCGATGCGCGATAGCGAACGCCGCCAGCGTGGCGACAAACCATGCACCGATCATCCACCAAAGCGGCACTTTCCACCCGGCATCGAACGAATCGATCGGCTGGCCGACCACCAAAGCCCAGCCCGGTGCGTTATCGAGCTTGCGGAAAGCGAAGATCACCATTCCTCCTTCCTTGGTGCGTGCGGAGAAGAGTCCTTCGTTCGTTCCCAGCGCCAGAAGCTTGTTCCAGTCCGGTACGGGCTTGCCCAGGTAGGCCTCGGGTGAACGCGAGCGTGCGGCGATATGCCCCGTGGAATCGACGACCGCAACAAGCAGCTCGGAGCCCGTCGCATGGCTCCTTTGAATCACGTTGATCAGCTGATTGGATGGCTGCAGCAGGGCCATGACTCGTGACGGGGATCCGGATGTCGCCATGGGAAGCGTGATCGCGACCCGTGGTAGCGTCGAGCCTTCGATGCGGATGAGGTTGGAAATGCGAGCCTGCGACTCGGCGAGCGTGCGCGCGTACAAATCGGGTGGAAGCACTCCCGCCCCCTCTTTTTCAGAGTTGAGTACGAGAACGCGAGTGTCGTCTCCGATTCCATTGGAGGATCGTAACAAGGCGGTTGCCTGCTCGCTCGTGAGACCGTTGCCACCAACGTTGGCCAGTAGCCGGAGGCTTGCGATGTTGTCACGAATACCATCGTCGACCGCGTGGCTCAGCGCCTGGGCGGTTTCGCGTAAACGCTCTCGCGAACTCTCACGAAACTCCCGTCCGGCGAGCGCGATCGCGATGACACCCATCAGAAGCATGGGGATCACTGTCACCAGCACGAGGGTACCCAGGCTCATGCGCAAGCCGCGCACTTTATGACTAGACACTATGCACCCCCATCCTCAGGATTCGCATCCCTTACGTAGCCTGGACGCAGGAACGATCTTCACCAATTGGTTGAGGTTTGTCGACCGATTCGACGACGGGCGAGTCGCCATGCCCAATCTCACCGGCCTGCGACATAGTGCGTCGCAGGTCTCAGTTTGCGACACCGCACTCCCCGGCGTGCCCGAAACGGTGGCACGGATGACGATTGTGCAAGCAGTACGGTGGCCGCCTCTCTAGGTTGACGCCCTGTCCCGCGCATCACGCGTGGCCCTCCCCATGGACCCTCGCATGCCACTCCTTCCACGGGCCGTCATCGTCCCCGCCCTGCTCCTTGCCTTCCCGTTTGCCGAGGCCCGGGCCACCCCACCGCCGGCTGCGTTCTCACGGGTTGTCGGCAGCACCGTTCGTGCGCCCGCCGCGACGCGGGCGACGCCGGGTCCCGTGACGCTGCCCATCGAGGTCCTCGGTGATGGCAATCCCGATGCGCCACTGGTGGCAACAGCCGGCTTCTCACTTGCCACGGCGGATGCTGCCGCCACGACAACGCTCTGGTTTGTCTGCCACCGGTGCGGCTTTTATGGCGCACCGGAATATGAGGTGACCACGCATGCACCGGTGAAGGTCAAGGCAAGCGTGCGGGTCTTGGGTGGCGCGTCGCCGTCGGACACCACCATTCCCTGGACCGACATCACGGATGCGACGGTGTCGCTGCCGGATGCCGAACGCATCCATGGCGGCATCAACGGCGGGTTCTACACCACGCACGTGACGCTCACGCTCGACGCCGCCACACGTGTGCGCCTGGTCGCCGCACCTGGAATCAACCGCGTCGAGTTCCGCTTCAACGGCACCGACGGGGAGTCCAATGGCTTTCGCGTGGTCGACGTGCAGTTTCGCGATGCGCAAGGCCGGCAGCGCGACCAGCAGGGCACGGTGTCGGTCGACCCGAAACTCGAGCGCACGGCAGGCTCGGTCTATACGGCGGATGTCGAGGCGGGACGCACGCTCTGGTACGCCCGGGACAACAACCGGAAGTCGCCCATCGTGAATCGCACCATCCACGCGGCCTGCGCGCAGTGCCATGCCGACAACGGGCGGGATCTTGAGTACTTCAACTACTCCAACGCGGCCATCGAGGCGCGGGCACGGTTCCATGGCCTGAGCGGTGCGCAGGCCGCCCAACTCGTCGCCTATCTTCGCTATTCGCTTCGCGACGTGCCCTTTGCCGCCCTCGCCCGCCCGTGGAATCCGCCCTACCAACCGGGTCCGGGGATGGAATGCACGGGCCCGGCGTGTGAAATCAACTGGGCTGCCGGCGCCGGGCTCGACGCGGTGCTCGACAATCCATCGGACGCCATGGCGGCCTTGTTTGACAAGCCCGTGGGGAGCCAGCTTGTGCTCACGCAGGCTGACATCGACCGGGTGATGGACCCGAACGCGACGATGAACGTGCGCGCCATTCCGGTGGCCATGCAGTTTCCCGACTGGGACGCCTGGCTCCCGACCATCCATCCCGACGACGTCTGGCCGGAGGGGGCCGCCGGGTCGTTCGAACAGGGCGCCCGGTTCAGTGCGTCGGGCGACCGCGTGCTCGACCCCAACGGTCAGTACCACGCGATGGTGTCGTGGCTGACGGCGCATCTCAATCCGAACGGCATCCGGGGGGACTGGAGCCACCTGTCCCCCGCCGACCGTAACGAGGCCCAAGCCATGTTCACCGCGTTCGGCTGGGAAGCGTACAACTTCATCGGGGGTGGTCGCGGCAACCACATTGCGACGAGTGGGGTCTACGGCGCGCAGGTCGGTGCCGACACATTGCAGGCGGCGGTGTCGACTGCAACCACCGCGCAGGGAGACCCGGCAGCGTTTACCCGGGAAGCGTTCATCGAACGGGCCGTGGGCAGCGTGCTCCACTGGAATGCCGTCAAGCAGTGGGAGGTCACCCAGGATTTCGCGCTCGAAGGCAACCAGCAATGGTTCATTGGCGACAAGGACCCGGTCTCGGGCGCCTGGCGCGGCCGGGGCGAGGCGCACGGCTGGGTCTTCAACACCCCGAGTGCGTTTTACCTCGCGCCCCACATGCTCTACCAGGACGCCTACGGTGCCGACGGGACGCACCGCGAGTGGATTCTCGGCTGGGAGACGGGAAATGTCGTCGCTTCGTACTACCGGACAAACCAGTGGTATCAGCTGCAGATGACACTCAACCCCGGCGGGCAGAGTGGGTGGGTGAACTACCCCATGGACTGGCCGTACCTCACGGGTTTCGACGAGATCCTCGGCAACTTTGTCGGGGACGCGGACCCGGTAACGAAGGCGCAGCAAAGCACGCATTTTGTCCGGCTGCTGCAAGCACGCATCAAGTCCGCGCAATACGTCAACAACGGCATCACGCTGTACGACCCGAACGAGCCTGACCTTGTCGCCAACGCGGGGCGCTACGGGCGCGCGCAGACGGAAAAGCACCTGACGCCGACGAATTTCATGGACAACGGCGTCGCGCTCGGCATCTGGCCGTCCAAATACCGCTTCCTCGATGATGTGCAGCCAGGCTTGTTCCTCGAAGTGGTCAATGGCGCCATCAGCCAGTTCAACACGCTTTATGCGGCCACGGACGCCGGCGCCTGGCGCCGGTGCGACCCGGCCAACACCATGCTCGGCGACACGGAGACGTATTCGGGCTTCCGCTATTGCCTTGACGCCCGGCGCACACCGATGGGCACCGACAGCA
This sequence comes from Luteibacter jiangsuensis, assembly GCF_030812295.1. GTDB lineage: Bacteria > Pseudomonadota > Gammaproteobacteria > Xanthomonadales > Rhodanobacteraceae > Luteibacter > Luteibacter jiangsuensis_A. The sequence continues at coordinate 459,619 of NZ_JAUSSK010000001.1, read as the reverse complement.
ACGGTCGCATGTACATGTTCCAAGACCCGTACTTCCGCTCAAGCACGGAGCAGACCGACCAGTTTGGCGTGTGGGAGGCCACCCGCATGGGCGCCGAGCCCAAACGCCTTGCCATATGGTCGGGGTGGGTCAACCGCATGTGGCCGGTGTCGAACCCCTGAGAAGGAACACCGGAGACCGTCACGTTGCGAGTATCCGCGGGTTTGCGCAAACCGGCCCCACGCCGGGACTCATTGCGCAAGAGAGCCGGCCGATGCGTCGTCGGCCGGCTCCATGGATGTGGGCGCCATGGCGGCCAGAAACGCTGCCGCGAGATCCAGCCTACTTGAATACCGAAAGATCAACCGCCTCCCCCATCGCCACATACCCCGCAGCACCCGGATGCAACCCATCCTCCGATCCAAACTCCGCACGCATGTTCACCGGATTGGCGGGATCCCTCGCGACCTGATCGAAGTCGATCACGCCGTCTGCCTCACGCGACGTCCGTATCCAACGATTGACCGCTTGCCGCGTCCGCTCGTTGCCGGGGGAATAGTGGGTCATGGACGAACCGAACGGCATGATGGTCCCGATGATGACCTGGACGCCACGCGCGTGAGCGCGGGCGATGATCTGTCGATAACCGGCGATCAGGTCCTCGGGTGTCACCACGGGATGGTTGCCGAACACCGCATGCCCCGACATGCCGATATCGTTCGAACCTTCGAGGACGATGAGGTGCGATAGTCCGTCGATCCGCAGAACGTCGCGGTCCAGGCGGGCAAGCGCGGACGGTCCCCAACCGGACCCCAGGACGCGATTGCCGCCTATGCCGGCATTCACGACGGCATAATCGCCGCCACTCCGGCGCGCCGCGAGCCTGCTTGCCAACGCTTCCGGCCAACTGCGGGTCTCCGTGAGCGCGGGACGATTGCCATCGGTAATGGAGTCACCCAGTGTTGCAATGACTCGTCGGGAGGGCGGCGACAAAACGGCGACGCCCGTGACGGCAGGTCTGCCCACCATCGGCGTTCCCCCGGCAAGTTCGTTCTTCATCGTCTGGTCGCCGGCCGCCACCACGACCGTACCGCCTCCCAGAGGATCGAGTTTGAATGACCCTGTGGCGTAGGTGCTGACGATCAATTCGGTGCCGGGTGCCACCGGGAGCGTGATGGGATCGCTCAGAACCGGAGCGCCCACAGGGACGCTGACACTACGACGGCCGCCAAAGGTGATGGATTTGAGCGTGCCCGATTTGGACACATATCCCTCTCCGGCGAGCCCGACGCTCGCGGCGGCAAGGACCAAGGGGTCCGTCCCTTCCTCGTTCGAAATGCGGATGCGAATCTGCGGCCCTCGTGCGGACACGGCGAGGCGGACCCGCTGGGTACCGCTCGCGGTTTGCGGCCGCATCTGCTCGACCGCTTCCGGTGGCATCTTGAACTTCTCCACCAGCATCTTTATGAACTCGGGTGCCAGCGGATCGTAATGAGCAGGACTGGATTGGTAGGCCTCGCGCCAGACCTGCGTTTCCGTAGGTGCTGCCGATGCCTGGGCCACTGCGCCGAGAGCGCCCGTCACCGCAAGGGCAACCCCGAAAAATCCAGCTTTCGAAAACAGCTTTGTAGCCATTGGGCTCTCCCGCACCGAGGTACGAAAAATCGTGTTCGATCAGCCGCCGTACTGCTTCGGAATCGGCAGCTCCGGCCGCTCACCCTGCCAGCAGATCGTCACCACCCACCCTGTCGGCTCTGTCTGCGAGCAACTCATCCAGCTGCGCGAACTGTTCGGGCAGGCCTTCCGCCGAACCAGCGATGGCTTCGTCGAGGGCCGCACTCGTGGGATAGATTTCGTGCAGGGTGACCAGCGTCTTACCGGCATGTTCTTCGAAGGTGACCGTGGTCACGGCGCCCTGATCGCTCTCTTCGTTCGTCCATACGAGGCGCTTGTCCGGCGTCACCTCTTTGTACGTGCCGAAGAACGCCATCGGTTGATCGAAGGCCGGATGGCGGAACACGAGTCGGTACGTGCCCCCGGTGCGAATATCCATGTCGCACGAGACCAGCGACATGCCCGCCGACTTCGGAACCCACCAAAGTTTGAATAACTCGGGCTTGCTCCATGCTTCGAAGACGATGTGCACGGGTGCATCGAACGTTCGCGTCACGACGAGCTCGCGATCGGACTTGCGGTTCACGGCGGTCTGGTTCACGGCGGCACTACCTTCTCTTGCGTTGGTCATCTGCCTTCTCCTTGCGTTTCAGGTGTTCGACAAGCTCGTCCAGCGCGTCGAAACGCGCGCTCCAGAGTTGGCGGTGCCGCTCGATCCAGGCGGCTTCTTCTTCCAGCCGGCGCTGTCCGAGCTTGCAGGTTCTTACGCGCCCGACCTTCTCGGTGGTCACGAGCCCCGCCTGCTCCAGGATGCTGACGTGCTTCTTCATGCCCGTGAGGGTCATGTGAAATCGTTGGGCAAGGTCGGTGATCGAGGCGTTTGAACTCCCGAGCTGCTCCAACACGCCGCGTCGGGTGACATCGGAGAGCGCGGCGAACGTTGCGTCGAGGCGGGCTTGATAGTGAACCATGTGGTTCACAGTAAGACGAGCATGGGAGATTTGCAACCGGGGCACTAAGATCTCCCGCGTCACTCCAACGCGAGGAAACACCCACATGAAGAAGCTGGTAACCGGGATCGTTCTCGGAGCTATGCTGACAAGCGCCGCTCAAGCACAGACCAATGCAGGCGACCAGCAATCCGATCCCGATCTTCCCTTCAACATCACGAAGGTGACTAGCCTCGATCTTCCCTGGCGCATCGCGTTCCTGCCCGATGGCCGCATGCTGGTGACGGAGAAAGTCGGCCGGGTAGCCTTGGTGACCCAACAGGGCGCCAAGACCGACATCAAGGGCGTGCCGGCCAGCTATGTCGAAGGTCAGAACGGCATGCTGGGCGTCTTCCTTTCGCCCCACTACGCCAGCGACCACTATGTTTACCTCACGTACGTCGCACCCGGCGACTATGGCGGTGGCCTGGCGATGGGCCGAGGCAAACTCGTGCTGGAAGGCGATCAACCCCGGCTGGACGACTTCCAGGTGCTTTGGCGACAGATGCCCACGGGCAAGGGTGGTCAGGCCGGCGGCCAGATCGCCTTCTCGCCCGACGGCAAATACCTCTTCCTCAGCGTGGGCGACCGCCAGCGCTTCACCCCTGCGCAGGATCCCGATCAACCGGAAGGCAAGATCCTGCGGTTGACGCTCGACGGCAAACCCGCGCCGGGCAATCCGTGGGCTGGAAAGGCCGGTGCCCGCACCATTCCGCTGATCGATCCGGCGACCGATACCGAGGCAGCCAAGACGGCCCCCGTCGTCAGCACATATACCTTCCCCGGTCCGAACCTCACGCCGGCCGAAACGTGGTCCACCGGCCATCGCACGCCGTATGGCCTCGCCTTCGGTCCCGATGGTCGACTGTGGGAACTCGAGCACGGCCCTCGCGGCGGCGACGAGTTGAACCTGATCCAGCGCGGCAAGAACTACGGCTGGCCACTGGTTTCGTATGGCATCAACTATAACGGCGTGCCTATCCCCGACGCCGATGCGCGGGCCGATCTCGTCAAGCCGGTGATCTATTGGGTGCCGGTGATCGCGCCAGGCAACCTCATGTTCTACAAGGGCAGCCTGTTCCCGCATTGGAAGGGCAGTGCCTTGGCTAGCGGCCTTATCAGCGAGGGAATCATTCGCATCGCCTTCGACGGCAAGGGCGGCGCCACCGCCGTACAGCGCTGGAGCATCGGCAAACGCGTCCGCGATGTCGAAGAGGCGCCGGACGGCTCGCTCTGGTTACTTGAAGACGCCGAACCGGGTGGCCTGTTCCGCCTCACGCCGAAATAAGAGTTCAGGCCGAGGATCCTTGTCCTGCAGCCGGGGCGGTGTCGCGCGCACGCGCGACACGCTTGAGCAGCAAGGGTCCGAGCACATGCAACGCCGGCCGCGGATCGTTCCACCGGAATACGTGCAGATCCGCCCTCGCCCACTGCATCGCCAATCGCAAGGCCGTGCCGATACCGGGCTTCTGCGTTCGCCCGAAGCTGGACAGGTCATGGTGAAGATCGACGCACAACTTGCCGGTCGGATAACTTCGTGAGGCCACCCGCACCGGCTCGCCGAGCGCATCCCGCCAGGCCATCTCGCACACGTTCACCCCATGGCGGGCTGCGAATTCGACATACGTCCATGCGCGCGTGTTGACTTCGATGATCCTGAACTGGCCGTCCCGTGGATCGCGCTTGAATTCGGCGCTGAAGATGCCTCGGTAACCCACGCTGTCGAGCAGGCGGCGCACCTGCCCTACAGGCTCCTCCATCCCAGCCAGCGGAACCGAGCACGAGCAGGAGCTGTTTCCGAAATCGGGGGGAGACATGCGCATTCGCTGACGGACGAACAGCCCGGGATAGGCGCCGCTGGCGTCGCGGAATCCATCCACGAAGAAATGCTCGGTCGCGGGTCCGGGGATGTATTCCTGGGCCATGAGCGAGAAGCCCTGGGCATGCAGACGGGCCCACGTATCCCTCAGCTCGTCCCGTGTGCGGACCCATACACCCTTGACACCGACGACGTCGCTGAAACGTTGCGAATTCACAGGCTTGATGAAAACGCGCTGGAGCGTTTCCATGGGAACCGCATCGACCTCCGCGAGCGAACCCAGGTGGAAGGTTCGAGGGTGTGGAATTCCCAAGCGCTCCAAGTGGCGGGCAAAGCTGGCCTTGTCCTGCAGGAGCGCCTGGACTTCATGGGTGGCGGTGGATACCGGGAATCGTTCCTGGAGATCGGACGGCAGACCGGACAGCCACAGGGCGATGTCGTCCGCGCCGGCGATCAGGACCGCACGCTCCAGCGGCACCGCGCGCAACGCATCCTCCGCGGCGGGGCCCGGGCGACCATCCCACGAGGCTCCCGGGACAGGCCGGTACCAGCGCGATCGCGTGGTAAGGTCGCCGGACGGGCATGCCACATAGGCGGGAATTCCTGCCATCGCCACGGCACGCAGGATGCCGAGTGCCGTGGCCCCTTGACCCATGACGATGACCGGCACACGGCCGGCGTCGACGACGTTCATGATTTCCCCCTCGCGCGCGCCGCCCTGCTTGGTGACGGTTCCATTACATTCCAAAGATGCGCGAGGCGGCAGTCGACCGCATGGCCTATCCTGCGATGCCTGCCCTTAGCTCGATCGGCATACCCGGAGTCGGCCGCACCCACTCGGCGTAGGGCAGGAAGCGCCGCGTCCAGATTGTGGCCATGTAGGAAGGTATGGCAGGCGTACCACCGGGGTGGGTTTCGCTCAGCTGCCTCGGGTAGCCACCACCGGTGGCACCGCAGCGGCGCGAAGCGCCGGTCCTAGTACAGCGAGCTGGCCGATCGACCAAAGCGCGATCGCGCCCGCCGGGAGATAGATCGAAGGCAGCCGCGGCAATTCGTAATGCTGCATCAGAAACAGGTTCATGCCGTAGGCCAGCGCCATGCCAAGTGCCACGCCAATCGTTGCCAGCAGAAAGTTCTCGGTCTGGAAATACTGCAGGATATCTCTACGGGTGGCGCCCAGGGCGCGTCGTACGCCGATGATGTGACGACGCTGCGCGACCCAGAAGCTGACCAGTCCGGCGATGCCCAATGCGGTGATGACGAGCATCGACAGGATAACGCCCAGAAGCACGCCTGCCATGGCTCGATCGCTTTCAAAGAACCGTTGGCGCAACTCGTCGTAGGTGCGTTGCTGGAGCACGATACGATCGGGATCGAGCTGCTTGAGCGCAGCCAGCGCAGATGCCAGCACGCGCTCGCGATCCCCCGCAGCGGTGCGGATCACGTAGCTTCCCCCTTCTGTAGAAGTCAGGCGTATCGGGTAGACAATGCTGTACTGCGCCCCCAACTGTAGCGCGTCGGGCCGTGCCAGCGGGGCACTCACCCCTATCACCTGCAAGGGTATGTCGTTCCCGACGTAGATCGTTTTACCAAGCGCGTCCTGGCCTGGCCATAGGTGGGCGGCAACTGCCTGGGAGACGATCACGTTGTGCGGCAGATGTTTCAGGTCACTGCTGTGCAACGCAGGCATGACGGCCTTCAGATCAAGTAGTTCTTCGGATTGGAAATCGCGCCCGGAAACCAGCCGAACGCCCAGCGTGGATAGCAAGTTCTGTCCGTAATAGCTCGCCACCTGGAGCGACTCGTGCTGTTGGTGGGGGCGAAGCTTGATGCCACTGTTGGACATAGCGTAGCCGCTGAGCGGAAGCTGGTTTGCCAGGGCCACCGCCTGCACTCCGGCAATCTGCCGCAGCGTGGCCAGATCGGTTTGCGCCTGCGCGTAGGCATCCGGTCGATCACCGATGTACGCTAGCTGGATCTGCAGGAGGTCGTGTTCGGCGATACCGCTGGGAATGTCCATGCGCTGTAGGCGTTGATGAATGAGAAACACCGCGTTGCACACGATGGCGCAGGTCAGTGCGATCTGAAGGATCAAGAGGGCTGCCGTGATCTTGTGCCGGAGCAGCGTGGAGAGGATCGGCCGGATACCCATGTCAGTGCCCCTTCAGTTGCAGGCCGGGGCTGACACGACAGGCGCGCCAGGCAGGCAGCACCCCGGCCAGGAGACTGGCTCCGAGTGCGAGCACGAATGTCAGCAGCAGCATCGCACCATCCAGATGTGCCAGCGGTGCGTAGTCCGTCGGCTGTCGGCGCACCATCCACAGACCCAGGCAAGCCAGCAGCAGGCCACCCAGACCACCGGCCAGGCCAACCACACCCGATTCCACCAGCAACTGGACGAACAATGCCTGCCGCGATGCGCCCAGTGCTCGGCGCACTCCCAGTTCGGGCGCGCGACGCAGGAACTTGGCCAGCATCAGGCCCATCGTGTTGACCAGGCACACGAGCAGGAAACCCAGCGCCAGCCAGGTTTGCAACTGGATATCACCCGGCACGACATGCTGGTAGTCCAGCCACTGCATCAGGTTGCGCAGCCTTACGTTGGGTGGACGCGGGAAGCGACCCAAGGCTTTTTGTTCCTGTGAGTAGTGGATGAGGAACTGCCGGTATGCGTTAGCCCTGGCCGGCGTGTACAGCTGCACCCAGAACTGCAGCCACACGCAAGGTGCCACGGGAGTGGCGTCGGCACCGCCATTGCCCCAGCACCCGGCACTGCCGAGATGCGCGAGGTGCAGGTCCTGCGAGGTGGACAACGGCAGATAGACGCCTTCATCGCTGCCATAGTTCTTGACGTTGAGGTCATAGAAATGCGGGTTCGGACGCCAGTCCCCCAGCACGCCGATGATGCGCAGCGCGTGCCCGTCCGCGCGCAGCATGCGTCCGCGGCTGTCGCCACCACCGAACAGCTTGTCGTTGAGCTTGTTGCTGATCACGACCACGGCCGCCCTGGCCGCATCCTCGGACGCGCCCCAGGCATGGCCATACTTGAACGGCACGTCGAACATGGAGAAGAAATCGGCCGTGGTGTAGCGTGCGGGCTCATAGAACGGATCGAGCGCGGACTGCGCCGGCTGGATGGCCACCGATCCGCCTGTCATCAGCGCTTGGCGATCCGCCCGCTTCGCCCGCAGCAGGTTCATGCCGTCGATCCAGGTGACCTGATCGGGTGGTTCATCCTCGAGTCGATAGCCCCCCATGTCGCGCGGATCGAGCTGCGCTGCATACAATGTGCTGCTGATGCGGGGCAACGGATCGCCCGACAGCACATGCAGTACCGTCAACGTGGTCATGCTGGCACCGATGCCCATCGCGATCGCTACCACCATAAGTGCGGTAAGCGCCCGGTTGCGCCTAAGACTGCGCAATGCCATATCGAGGTAGTAACCAAACATGCCCTTCCTCCCCTGAACTTTCCACGTCACAAGAGAGACATTGGTCCACTGCCGGCATTCCGTCAGCGGAATCGGGGTGAAAGGAGGCGCTGGCGTGGCGAAGTGGCCGTTACTGGCCCAAGCGGGCGAAGAGAGCCTCGCGATATCGGCGACTGAGCCGAAGCACCCTGCCGTTGTGCAGGTGGATCTCGTAGTCGCCTTTGAACAACGGCGTGAGCGATCCGATCGACCTGAGGTTCACCGCGGTCGATTTATGGACACGTACGAAGTGCTTCTCACCCATCTGGGCAAGCAGGTCCTGCAGCGTCCTGCGCAGCACATAGGTGCGCGCCGCCGTGTTCACGTGGACGTAGTTGTCGTCGGCCTGCAGCCATTCAATGGATTCCGTGTCGATCAGCTTCAGCCGTTCGCCATCCGGCACCAGCAAACGCTCGCAAGACGGGGAGCGCTCGCGCCCGATCGCCACGGCGGCGGCACCGGACTGATGGGCCTGAAGCCGTTCCCTCACCCGCTGCACGGTGCGTGTAAGACGATCCCGGTCGTAGGGCTTCAGCAGGTAGTCGATCGCGTTGAGGTCGAACGCCTTCACCGCATGCTCGTCAAATGCGGTCACGAACACCATAAGCGGTGCGTTCGACGGCTCGAGCTGCGCGGCGACCTGGAGTCCCGACAGCATCGGCATTTGGACATCGAGAAAGGCCACGTCCGGGTGAAAGTGCTCGATGCAATGCGACGCCGACAGTCCGTCCTCCGCCGCGCCAACCACCGTCACGCCGGGTTGCTCCGACAACCACTGCGCGAGTTTCTCGCGGGCCGGAGCTTCGTCGTCGGCAATCACCACCCGGATCATGGCGTGGCATCCGCCATCGGTATCGAGACGCGTGCGGCAACCCCATCGCCATCGTTATGGACCAACAGGCACGCCTCGTCTCCGTAGATGATGCCCAGTCGCTCTCGGCAGTTGCGTATGCCGATCCCATCACGTGGCTCCTGCACCAACCTGGAGCCCGAGTTGCTAATAACAATTTCCAGGGACCGGGCCACGCGCCGGACATCGACCATGATGCGCACGTGTGCCACCGTGGGCTCCACACCGTGCTTGAACGCGTTCTCCAGCAGGGGTTGCAGCAACAGTGCCGGGACGGGAGTGTCGAGCAGGGCCTGGTCGACCTGCCAATCCAGCGTCACGCGATTTCGGAACCGCTCGAGCATGATGTCCGCATAGAGCTCCAGCGTGCGCAGATCTTCGGCAAGCGGGGTCATCTCATGCTCGTTGGTGCGAAGACTGATTCGCAGCAGATCTCCCAACGCCGCCACCAGGCGATCAGCACGTGTCACGTCCTTATGCATCAGGGCGGAAATCGTGTTGAGTGCGTTGAACAGGAAATGCGGTCGCAACTGCCCCTGCAACTGGACGAGTTGGGCTTCTGCCAGCGCTCTTTGCATCTGCAACAAACGGCGCCACTGGAGTTGCCACTGCCCGAAGGATTCGATACCAAACAGCACCCCGATCCATAGCCCTGAGAAATACGTCAGCTTGAGGCTTTCATAGACAACGACGAAGCCCCAGCCAGGATGCGCGTAGGTGCGACCCACAGCGGCGTAGACGCCATGCCGTATAGCGTAAACCACCGTGATCCAGGTAATGACGACCAGCGGCAACCATCGCAGATAGCGACCGAGCCAGCTCAAGGGTCGGTCCAGGTACAACGCGTAGCTCCTGCGAGCCTCTACCCCCAGCACCATCCATCCGGTTGAAACCAGCGCCGAACTCCCCTCCCACAGGACAGGCTCCCACCACCGGACGAGCGGGTTATGGAGCTCGTTTCCAATGGAGACGCTGACCATGAGCAGCCAGAACACCACCCACAGCACCCAGAACACGACCAAGGTCTTGGGAGGCAGCGTCACACCGTCGGCAGCGTGGACGCCTGCCGATGGTTGGCGAGGTCGCATGTTCATTGGCTCGAGTGTAGCCGCGCCCACAGCGCCAATGGATCTTCATGTGGCAAGCGGGACATGCGTGGGGCGAGGCGGACATCTGCGCCGCCCCACCCTCGATAACTTGCTGTTGTCCCCAGGTCCCCGGAAGAAGAACGCCCGCACCAGCGAGGCTCTCAGGCCTTTTTCAAGAAGCACACCTTGAGTACGAGGCCCTTGATCTTCTCCGAATTCCCTTCGATGTGCTCGGCATCGCCATCCACCAGGCGGATGCCACGGATGACCGAACCTTGCTTAAGTGTGAGCGACGAGCCTTTCACCTTCAGGTCCTTGATCACCACGACGGAGTCGCCGTCGGTGAGCACGTTGCCATGGACGTCTCGCACCGATACAAGCCCCGCCTCGGCTTTCGTCGACAGCGGGGACCATTCGTGCGCGCAATCTGGACAAATGTACATGTCGCCGTCGGGATACGTGTTTTCCATGGCGCAAAGCGGGCAAGCTGGGATATCTGAGGTTTCCATGCAAAGGCTCTCTTATCGGTAAGACAAATACATCATTTCTTTGGGATACCGCCGAATATCACCCACACTCACTTGCGCCGTTTTTGACGGCCCAGCGCATCGAAACGGGAAGGCGGTACCAGGTGTTCGAGAATCGTCTCGAACAGCGGACTTGGCTCGTTCGGCTGCTGGACATGCCTGCCAACGGCGGCGGCGGCCAACTGGCTCATCTCGAGCGCGAGGGGCACCGTGGTCTCCGTCCAGTGGGTCAAGTCGAGTGCACCGAACTGGGATGCGCTATCCAGGTACGGCAAGAGATCGCGATACGCCTGCTGTTGCGAATCGTTTTGCGGGTGCCCCTTGTCCGCGGCAATCACGAGACGGCATGAGGCTTGCTTCGTGCTCTTGAGGTAAGCGCTATAAGCGGCCAGGCATCCGGAGAACAGCGAGCGGTGACGCGATGCGTCGCCCCCCTTGGCCCCGCGGGCCTCATGCTCCACCACGGCGACCGAAAACCGAACCGGAAGGCGGCGAATCAGGGCCGCCAGCGTACTTTCCGCCGCCCCAGGATCGCGCTCGAGCGGCAGCGCCAGTTGTGGTGCTATCTCGTGAACCCAGGATGTGCCGCCCTTGACCGGTATGCATAGCGCCATCATGTCGCCGCGCACTTCACGCAGGTTCGCCACGGCTTGGGTCAATGCGGTCCACGCCATGGGAACCGTAGGCCAGCACATGACCTGTACGAATACGTGCCTGTCCTTGCCAATGGACGCGTACTCGCCAAGGAACGCCACCTGCTCCGGGCGCAATCCGATCCTTGACGGCGAAACGTTTCTGGCTGCAGCCGCGGCGGATCGTGCCGCGGTGCTGGCGGGTTTACCGGCCACGGACACGGCGCTTCCCTTCCTTGTCGGATGCCTCATCGGACAAAGCCTCCTCTTCCGCGTGCCAGGGGCGCCCCGAGGCGCGCTCTATGTACTCCCTGATGAGGCGGCGTACGACCTGGGACGGTGTCGTGTCCTCGTCCGCGCACAGGCGCTCGAAGACAGCCTTCTTGCGTGGGTCGATCAGGATGGTTAGTCGAGCGGTACGGTTTTCGGTGGGCATGCCTGGTCAGCCTAATCACATTACATGTGTATTCTATTATAATACGATTCGTATTCAATCTGGCTTGCCCGGGGGGAACGATGGACGCAGCGGCCGCTCGCAAGTACCTGCGCCTGTATCTGCCGAAGCTCTACACGGTGCTGTCCGAAGGCTATCGCTGGCGCGATCTTCGCAGCGATGCGATAGCGGGCCTGACCGTCGCCATCGTGGCCTTGCCACTGGCCATGGCGCTGGCGATCGCCAGTGGCACCACGCCGGAAAAAGGCCTTTACACCGCCATCGTCGCGGGTTTCCTGATATCGGCCCTGGGCGGCTCGCGTGTCCAGATTGGCGGGCCCACCGCGGCGTTCGTCCCCGTGGTGTTCGTGGTCATCCAGAAGTTCGGGTTCGGCGGTCTGGTCCTGTGCACGCTCCTCGCTGGCCTGATGTTGATCGGTGCCGGCCTCTTGCGGCTCGGCACCCTGATGAAGTACATGCCACAACCGGTCATCACGGGGTTCACCGCGGGGATCGCGGTCAGCATCTTTTCCAGCCAGATAAAGGACGCGCTCGGGCTGACCATGGCCACCGTGCCCGCCGATTTTCTCGAGCGCTGGATCGCGTATATGCACCAGCTTCCCACCACGCAGCCAGCGACCCTGGTGCTCACACTGGTCGGCCTTGCCGTGATCGCGGTGATACGACGCTGGCGGCCGGGATGGCCTGGCTTTCTGATAGCCCTGCTTGTCTGCACGGCGCTGAGCATGGGTTTCGCCTTGCCCGCCGAGACGATCGGCAGCCGGTTCGGTGGGTTACCTTCGACGCTGCCGGATTTCAACGTGCCGCATATTCCCTTCGAGCGCACGCGCGAACTGCTGCCGAGTGCGTTCACCATCGCCTTTCTCGCGGGCGTGGAGTCGCTGTTGTCGGCCGTGGTGGCGGACGGCATGACCGGCGGCCGACACCGTTCCAATGGCGAACTGGTGGCACAGGGCATCGCCAATGTCGGCTCCGCGTTGTTCGGCGGCCTTCCCGCGACGGGGGCCATCGCGCGCACCGCGACCAACATACGGGCCGGTGGCAAGACACCGATGGCCGGCATCATCCACGCCGCCCTGCTGCTGGTGTTCATGCTGGTCCTGGCGCCCCTGATGAAGTTCGTGCCCCTCGCCGCCCTGGCCGCCGTACTGCTGGTAGTGGCCTGGAACATGAGCGAGATTGAACATTTTCGCCACACCCTGTCGGCGCCTAAAGGCGATGGATTGGTGCTGCTGCTGACCTTCGGGCTGACCGTATTCTTCGATCTCACCATCGCGATCGAAGTGGGCCTGGTGGTGTCGGCCTTCGTCTTCATATTTCGCATGGCGGAAGCGGTCGAGGTCAGTGCGGGCATCAAGCTGCTCGACGAAAACGGCGACGATCGCGCCATGGGCGACGACACCTCACAACGTACCCGGCTACCTCCCGGTGTGGAGGTCTTCCAGATCAGCGGCCCCTTGTTTTTCGGAGCGGCCAATCGGCTGGACGATCTACTCGATCAGTTCCAGAAGCCACCCGGCGTCTTCATCCTTCGCATGCGACTGGTACCCATCATCGATGCCAGCGGTGTCCACGCCCTCAAGACCTTGCTGGAGCGCTGTCGCAGGCGTGGCACCGTACTCGTCGTCTCGGGCCTGCAACCTCAGCCACAACGGGTGATCCGGGCCATGGCACTGCACCCACGCGAGAACGAGTTGTATTTCGTCGACAACTACGAGGCCGCGTTGGCACTCTCGCAAGAGCTAAGCGTCAGGCATTCCTATGCCGAGAACAAAAAAGGACCGGAACCGAATGACACCAAATGACCGGACCATCGAGGCACTGCGCCGTCGCATCCCCTCGTTCACCTGCATCGTGGGCTGCCATGACTGTTGCGGGCCGGTGACCGCTTCGTCGGAAGAAGTGGCGAGATTGCCCACCCGGACCGAAGCCGAACATGCCAAGGCACTGTCCGATCTGAGCTGTCCGTACCTGGGCAAGCATGGTTGCGAGGTTTACGGTGAACGCCCGCTGATCTGCCGCCTGTTCGGCACGACACCACGGTTGCCCTGCCCGAACGGAAAGCGGCCGGTGTACATGATCGATACGAGGACCGAGGCCGAGATCCACCAGTTCCTTGCGCGGACACGGCAAGTGCTGCTGTAAAACCGATCAGTCAAAGAACTCCATGCCTGCATATGGCTTACGCCGACATTGTTCAAGTCGCGAAGCCAGGTTGCCGACATGCAGCTCCAGGCGATGCCCGTCTGGATCCAGGAAATAAAACGAGTCCCCTTCGCTAGCGTTGATTTTCCACTCGATGACATTGCGCGACCGTAAAAAGGTCGCCAATCCTTCAAAATCGTCCTGCTCTACCGAGAACGCATAGTGCGTGTAATCAGGGTGTTCTTGCGAAGCACGCTCCTCATCGCGGGACAAACAAAGCCAGAGATCGCCAAGCGTAAGGTAGGCCCCCGCCTCCCAGCGGGCGGCCAGCTTGAAGCCGAGTAACCCCACATAAAATTCGACGCTGCGAGGAAGGTTCGCCGTCGCCAATGTAAGGTGATTCAAGCCGATCAATTTCACGGATTCACAGGCTTCTTGAACCGAAGCATGAAACGATCCGTCTTGCCCTTGACCGCGGGATCGAACACCTTGAGGGTGTGATCGTCAGCCGGACTGGCCAGTAGCGACGATTCCTGATCCAGGACGAAGCCCGCCTTCTCGACTTCGGCCTTGACGGTCGCCGGATCGATGCGGTGCAGGTCTTCGGTGTTCTGGAGACCCTGCCCCTTTGCCGCGGCATGGTCGACGATCACGTAGTAACCGCCGGGCTTGAGCAGCTTGAAGATGGCCTGGTTGAAGCCATCCACGCTTGCTCCCTTCATGAAGCTGTCGTGGAAATCGTGATAGTTCTCGAAGGTCCAGACGACATCGAACGTATTGAACATGCGCGGTGGGGGCTGCTGGGCCAGCGGATCCGAGACGGCTTTGACGTTCCCGCGCCCCGGCTCGGCCGCAACGGCTTTGGCGACCGCGACCGGGTCGCTCTTGAACCCGGCGATTTCCGCGGGAACGTAGGCGTAAACCTTGCCCTTGGGGCCGACGACCGGGGAGAAAAGCCGCGTCCAATAGCCGCCGCCGGGCCATACGTCCATCACGGTGTCGCCCGCCTTGACCTTGGAGAAAGCCACCAGCTCCGCGGGGCGGCGGACGGCGTCCTGTTCGGTGTCTTTCGCCGGGCGGTGCGCATCGGCGACGGCGGCGGCGATGGCCCGGTTGGCGGGAGGCGGCGTTGCCGCCGTCACGGCGGCGGAAAGAACGGCTGCGGCAAGGACCACGGTCACGGTCACGAGGGTGGATTTCATGCCTCGACTTCCTCTGGGCGCCTGGCCCTTCGATGTGCGGAAGGCCGAGCGTAATCCTGTGACGCCCCGCCCGCCAGACCCCACGCCACGCTCCCGTTGCATGTGGAACGGTTCCGTTCAACCGGCGATGGATGCCGTGATGTTCGCACCTGACGGCTTGCGCTGCACATGCTCACGGCACAGCTGTTCGACAAGCGCACGATGGTCCGGCAGGTCATCGAGCGCACGAATGGCGGCCTGCTGGATCATCGCGAACTCCTGGCGCGCCGCTTCCATCTGCGGATAAGCGCTGCGCATGGGCTCGAGATCGGTCTTGAACTCCATCCCATACAGAATGTACTGCCAGCTGGAAGTCATGAACATTTCCAGGTCGCTGACGAAATCCAACCGATGCGGTGGGCGCTGCTTCCACTTCTCGAGCTTTTCCTGCAGGGTTTGCGGGATACTGGCAAAGTCGGCGTTGTCGATCCAGAACGGCGAGTCACGCCGCCGGCTCAGGCAATAGTGCATCTTGATGAAATCGATGATGCGGTCGTAGCGTGCGACCATCATCTCATTGAAATGACGCGCGGCACTTTCCATGTTGCCGGTGTCGCTGGGCAACAGGTGCGTGAGCAGGTAGGTCGCCAGTTCGATCAGCGCGATGCCGGTGGATTCCAGTGGCTCGACGAAGCCACCGGCCAGACCCACCGCCACGCAGTTCTTACGCCAGTGCTCGGGACGGTATCCCGTCTCGAACTTGATGTGCATGGCCTTCAGTCCTTCGCCGGCACGGCCCAAGTAGCGCCGGAAGACTTCCTCGGCACGATCGTCGGTCGTGTGCCGCGATGAATATACATAGCCGGAGCCACGCCGCTTCTGCAAACCAATGTCCCAGATCCACCCTGCCTCCTGGGCGGTGGAGATGGTGTACGAGGGGATCGGTGCGTCGGGGGTTTCGTACGGCACCTGCATGGCCACGGCGCGATCGGCGAACAGCACGTCCGCACGACTGCGGAAGGGGGACTGCATCACGTTGCCGATCAGCATGCCGCGCAGTCCGGTGCAGTCCACGTAGAGATCGGCGGTGAGCTCCCCCTCCTCCCTCGTCACCAGGCGCGCGATGGCGCCGTGCTCGTCCAACTCCGTGCGCTCCACCGTCGCCACATGGCGCACCACGCCAAGCGCCTGCTGGCCGTGCTCGGCGAGCACGCGCGCGAAGCAGGCGGCATCGAAGTGGAAGGCGTGATTCATCGGCCCCTGATAATCCGCATCCCTTGCACGCCGGGGCGCGCGCGCGTGATCGACCAGGGTGCTCTGCATCGACACGGCTTCGGCGAACGGCATGCCCTCGGGCGCGGCCCCCAGCAGCCAGTACGGCAGCAACTCGGGGCCGCCCGGACGCTGACTGGGTACGTTGAAAGGATGAAAGAAATGGTCCGCGCCGGGGGTTCCCGGCGGCCGTACCCAATGACGATAGTGGATGCCCTGCTTGTACGTCGCGGTGGCGCCGACCAGGAAGCGGCGCTCGTCGAGGCCGATGGCCGACAGCGTGCCGCGAATGGAGGGGAACGTGGCTTCGCCCACGCCAAGCAGGCCGATGTCCGCCGATTCCACCAGATGCACCTGCACGCTCCGGGGATCGACGGCGTTGACCGCCTTGGCCAGATAGCACGCTGCCAGCCAACCGGCGGTGCCACCACCCACGATCAACACTTTCTTCAGACGCGCCATGGTGTATCCCCGCCGGTGCCGCACGATGGAAGAAAAGAATTGCCGGGCCGCCCCACGCGGACCCGGCAAAAACGCCATTCACGGGGAAGATAGGCGACGCTCCTTCGAGCGTCGCCGGCAGAACGGCAACCCTCAGGCGGCACCTGCGTCATACGGGCCGCCGTGCATCACGTCAGAACCAGACGCCGACCTGGACGCCATAGGTACGCGGCGCGAGGTACTGCGACACGTACTGCAGCGAGCCGTCGGACATCTGGAAACGGCCAGCGCTGGTGCGGGTCTTCTCGTCGGACACGTTCTGCACGTACGCGTTGACCCACCACTTGTCGCCCGGCTCGCTGTAACGCAGCGACAGGTCGCCACGCGTGTACGCCTTCTGCCGGTCGCCCGCCCCCAGGTTGAAGTAGCTCAACCACTGCGAGCTCTGGTACTGCGCGCTGACGCGCGGCGTGAGACGTCCGCCGTTGGCAAGGTGGAACGTGTGCTCGTAGATGCCGGTGAGCGACACGTTCGGCGCATGCGGCAGATCGTTACCGGTGACGTTCATGCAGTTGGCGAGATTGGACTCCGGCGGACATGCCGGCAGGCCCTGGTAGTCGTTGGACCCCGCGTAGACCAGCCTGCCCAGCTCCTTCTTCGGAATGGCCGAGAAGATCAGGTTGAAGCGATCGTCCTTCTGCTGATAAGCCAGTTCCGACTCGATGCCGAACACCTTGGTGCTGCCGCCCACGTTGGAGAAGCCCAGGCCGTGGTTGCCGTCCGGATAGACGATGGGCGCGGAAAGCTGGAAGTTCTTGAAGTCTTCGTAATAGATGGCCGAGTTCCACGTCATGTGGCCATCGAGGAAGGTGAACTTGCTGCCGATTTCATAGTTGGTCAGCGTCTCGGGCTTGTACAGCGTGCCCGCGTCCTGGGTGCCGCCCGACTTGTAGCCGGTGGACACGCTGGCGTAGAGCAAGCCGTTCTCGCCGACGTCGGTATCCAGGCGCACCAGCCAGGTCGGCTTGCTCTTGCTGTACTTGGCGGTGTTCCGCTGCGAGATGGCGAAGCCGTTCGACGGGTCCGGATACACATCCGGAGAGATCGGCACCTGCGGCACGTTCGGATCGTAGTTCCAACCCCAATTGATGCCGCCCTTGTTCTCCTTGTCGTCATGCGACCAGCGCACGCCGCCGGTGAGGCGCCAATGGTCGTTGAGATGCCAGGTGGCCTGGCCGAACAACGCGTACGACTCCACCGTTTCCTTCGGCTGGATGAAGGAGCCCTGCCAGCTCACGGTGCCGTAGCGCGTGCCGTTCATGATAGGGATGTCGAAGCGGATGTCGTTGTCTTCGTAGCCGTAGTACGCACCGAGGATCCAATCCACCGTCTGCGGCCCGGTGGACTTCAGGTTGATTTCCTGGCTCCAGCTCTTGTAGTTGGAATCGTTGGTGCGGTCGTCCTGGTAGACGCCATTGGTGGTGAAGCTGGTCGGCACGCTGACACCGACGTCCTGGTCGAAGTCACTCTTGCCTGAGTATTTGTTGTAGCCGGCGATGTAGCTGAGCTGCACGCCGTCGTTGATGTTCCAGTCCATGCGGCTGCGCACCGTATGGGACGTACGGTCCAGGTACGGCGCGGTGTCGATCAGCGCGGACCAGAAATCCTGTCCCTGGCGCGGCGTCTGCATCAGGCTGAGGCTGGGCGTGCCGCGATCGCGGAAGTACTCGTACGACAGGTTCCACTTGAACGCATCGCTGGGCTGCCACAACGCACTGACGCGCGCGGCGGACTGATCCTGCGAGTTGTACTTGTCGCCGCCCTGCACGTACTGGCCGGGGTCGATCGGTTTGAAGTTGGCCAGCGAGCCCCCGGAGATGGGCGAAGCGAGATACGCCTGCTGCTGCTGCGCCACCGTGGGCAACTGGCCCGACGGCTTCTGGTAATCGACGTAGCCATCGTGTTGCTGGTGCACCACGGCGACACGCATGGCGAAGGTGTCGCTGATGGGCAGGTTGAACGCGGCACGCGCTCCGCTCTGGTTGAAGTTGCCCGCTTCGACCTGCGCATTGCCGTAGAAGCCCGCGCCGATATCCGGTTTGGCCGTCTGGAAACTGATGGCGCCGGCGGTGGAATTACGCCCCCAAAGGGTGCCCTGCGGACCACGCAGCGTTTCGACGCCATCCATATCCAGCAACAGACCCGACGCGGCCTCGGCGCGCGGTGCATACACGCCGTCGACGAAGGTGGCCACTTCCGGGTCGGCGTACTCGGTCTTGGCGCTGTCGTTGCCGATGCCGCGCATGGTGAGCGTGACCACGCCATGATCGCCCTGCGACGTGCCTTGCAGGCCTGGCACCAGCTTGGTCAGGTCCTGCACCGTCATCACGCGCTCCCTATCGAGCGTGTCGACGGTGATCGCCGTGACCGCCACCGGCGTCTTCTGAAGCGGCGTCTCGCGCTTGGTCGCGGTGACCGAGACGGCATCGAGATTCTGTACTTTCCTTTCGGCGGCCGCTGGATTCTTGGACGGCGGGTTTTGTACGGCTGCGTCCTGGTCCGCCGCTAACAGCGTGCCCGGAGCGAACGCGAGTGACATGGCGACATACAACAGCTTGTGACGCAGATTCATCTGGCTCTCCCCAACTATCGTTCGGATAAGTGTTGTCCGCCGCACGCGTCGGCCATGACAAAGATTTCCCCTACTCCCCCAGCGGCGCCCACACCCCGATGACAGCGCTGTCATCACTGGATAATAGAGCGCCATGGCGATGAATGCTTGCCGCACGGCAGCACGTCATCGAGGCATTACAAACTCTTGCTACACAGCCCTTCGCGTTGCTTGCCGAGTCTTTCAACAACCGGATATTGGTGCAAAGCAAATAGACATCCTGGCGTCCGAACCACGAAGACGACCTTCATGGTTTGTCCCCGTGACTCGGGCACGCCAACGTTCGGTCGGCGACCGTACCAAGAGACACGTCAGTGATAGCGACCTGGCCGCCGGAATGGCTGGACCATTCAAACGGCCGGTCTATCCTGCTCATGTTCGCGCCGGCGTCGCGGAAGCATTTCAACGGAATGCCCACGCGCAACCACTGCCCTTGCGGCAAGGCGGAAAGCTGCTGCCCCACGGGAACGCTGCCACTGCAACCTTCACCGCAACCGACGCCGATGGTCGAGGTGTCGCCCGGTGACACTGCGTCGACTTTCAATGTGGTCACCAGCAAAACGTCACCGTTGGTTTCGCGGTCCACGTCGAGTGGCGCGGGCGCCACCAGCTCGACAGTTGCGGTACCGGCACTGGTACCGGACCAGGTCAGGCTGCGCGCGTCTTCCTGCGCTTTGTAGTCGAGCGCGCCGATGTGCAGGCTGCCGTCCGGCGTGGCGGCCGGCACGGCGGCGACATTCGTGGTCTTGCCGTTCGCGCCGATCAGGCGAACCACGAAATCCCGTGCCGGCTTGCCACGGGTGAAGTAGACGCCGGCCTGCCCGGAGCTCAGTGCGACTCCGGCATCCTCGGACAACGTACTGGTAGTCCCATGATCGGCATAGGTCAGCCCGAAGCCGTAGGGGAACTGCGGACGCCCGCCTCCTGCGGCGGCGCCGACCGGTACCTGTACCGCGCTACGTGGCCACGCATAGGCCAGCTTGCCGTGGAAATCGTGCGCTACACGACCATCAGGGGCACGCAGCAGCACGTCGGCGATGCCCTCGCCTTCGCTGCCCGGGAGCCACGCCACCACGAAGGCATCGGCGGCGTTGATCTCGCGATTCACCCAAAGTGGCCGTCCGGTCAGGAACACCGCCACCACGGGAACGCCCTGCCCGCGCAGCTTGCGAAGCATATCGAGGTCGCGATCGTTGCCCGGACGGTATGCCAGGTTCGGCAGGTCTCCCTGGAACTCGGCGTAGGGGTCCTCGCCGAACACCACGATGGCGACATCGGGCTTCTGCTTGTAGTCGCCATCCACCGCCAACTCGGCGCTGCCGCCAGCCGCCTTCACCTGTGCCTGGAGACCCGCCCAAACGGAAGTGGCTCCCGGGAAATTCGCATTGGTGAGGCCCGTACCCTGCCAGGTCAGCGTCCAGCCGCCGTTCTGCTTCGAGATGTTGTCGGCGCCGTCACCGGCCACGAGGATGTGCTTGCGCGGATCGATCGGCAGCACCTCCCGGTTGTTCTTCAACAGCACCAACGACTCGCGTACGGCACGGCGCGCCAACGCACGGTGCGGAGGACTCCCGATCACCTCCGCCGACCTGACCGCCAGCGCATTGGCCGATGGCAGCCCGGCCTCGAACATGCCCAGGCGCATCTTCACCCGCAGGATGCGTGTCACCGCATCGTCGACGCGGCTCATCGGAATCACCCCCGCCTTCACCTCGGCCAGCGTGTTCTTGTACAGCCCTTTCCAGGAGTCGGGCGCCTCCAGCATGTCCAGCCCGGCGTTGTATGCCGCGGCGCAATCCTCATTGGTGCAACCGGGCACTTGACCGTGCGCGTTCCAGTCGCCCAGGACGATCCCATCGAAGCCCATGCGCTCCTTCAGCACGCCGGTGATCAGGGCGGTGTTGCCGGCCATCTTTACCCCGTTCCAGCTGGAGAACGAGACCATCACCACCTGCACGCCGGCCTTGATCGCAGGCGCATAGCCGGCCGCGTGCACGTCGCGCAGCGTCTCCTCGCTGACCTGGGCATCGCCCTGGTCCTTGCCGTTATGAGTGCCACCATCGCCGACGAAATGCTTGGCGGTAGCGATCACATGCCCTGCATCGAGGAAGGCGGGAGTACCCGGTTTGCCTTCCAGTCCTCCGACCACGGCGGCGGCGTATTCCGCCACCAGCACCGGGTTTTGCGAATAGCCTTCGTAGGAACGGCCCCAGCGCACATCCTGCGGCACGGTGAGCGTGGGCGCGAACGTCCAGCTGATGCCGCTGGCGCGCAGTTCCCGCGCGGTGACTTCTCCGATGTCGTGGATCAGTTGCGGATCGCGCGTGGCGCCCAGCGCGGAGTTCTGCGGGAATAGCGTGCTGCCGACGAGGTTGTTGTGGCCATGCACGGCATCGATACCGAACAGCACCGGGATCGCCAGTCCACCGCGCGATGTATCCATGGATGCGTGGTAGAACGCGTCGGACAGCGCCTGCCACTGCGAGGCGACAGGAAACGGCTGGCCGGGAGGTTTGGAGTTGCCACCGGCCAGCACCGAGCCCAGGCGGTACTCGCGCACATCGTCCGGGGTCACGTACTTGATGTCGGCCTGGATCATCTGGCCGACCTTGTCCTCCACCGACATCTTCGCCAGTAGAGCCCGGATGCGGGATTCGATCGCGGGGTCGGGCGGCAGCGGCGATTGGCCTTTTGGCCACCGCTCCGGGTGAACGACGGTGCCATCGCCAGCCATGGCGGGTACGGTCATGAGCAACGCGCTGGAAAAGGGCAGCGCCACGGAAAGGCTTCGTAAAAAAAGGCTCGATCGCTGCAGCAATGGCACGGCAAAGCTCCCTGCTGGCGCGCCGGCGGCACGCTTCCGAGCCGCATCCTGGCAGGAATGACAGCGCTGTCAATTTGCGTTGCAGCATGAACCTCGCCCGGTTTGGCGACGTCCTCTCAGGGTACGGTGGCAGTGGAGCCGCGGATCTGCAGGGAGAAAGGTATCTGCACCAGCCGGCCGGTGCCGTGACCGCGTAACGCGCTCAGCAACTGCTCGGCGGCGATCTTCCCCATCTCGCGACTGGGTTGCTGAACGGTGGTGAGGGCCGGCCACAGCTGGCGCGACAGCGGTGTGTCGTCGAAGCCACAGACCGACAGGTCGTGCGGTACTTTCAAGCCATACTCGCCCGCCGCCCACATCACCCCGGTGGCCATGTCGTCATTGGCGGCGAACACCGCCGTCGGTCGCTCGGCCAGTGAAAACAGCTGCCTAGCGGCCTCCACACCCGAGCCGAACGTGAAAGCGCCCTGCACCACCAGGGCCGGATCCTCGGATAAGCCCGCGGCGGCCATCGCCTCGCGATAGCCTGCAAGCCGCCAGCGGCTGGCGCCATGATCCGCGATGCCGACCACGTGGGCGATCCGCCGGTGGCCCAATCCGAGCAGATGCTCCACGATCGCACGCGCGGCGCGCTGCTCGTCCATCGTCACGCCCAGGGTTTTGCCGCGCCGCAGCGGCGACACGCTGGCATAGGGCACGTTACGCTCACGCAGGCGTTTCAGCAGCGGCGCATAGTCGGTGATCGGCGGGGTCAGCACGACGCCGTCGGGGTGATGGTCGGAAATCAGCGCATCGAGGCGACGGATGAAATCGCCATCGCGCATACGCAGCGGTCGCACCATCATGCTATAGCGATGCGCGTCACAGGCCTCGAGCACGCCGTCCTGGATTTCGGCCAGATAGGTCGAGGACGGGTTGTCGTTGTTGTCGTACAACATCGCTACCAGGAACGAGCGATTTCCCGCCAGGCTTCGCGCCGACGGATGCGGGCGATAGTCCATCGCCTCCATGGCGGCGCGCACGCGTTGACGCGTGGCGTCCGTCACGTTGGCCTCGTCATTAAGCACGCGCGACACCGTCTTGGGCGATACGTTCGCTGCGCGCGCCACATCTTCGAGGCGTACCCGC
This sequence comes from Luteibacter jiangsuensis, assembly GCF_030812295.1. Lineage (GTDB taxonomy): Bacteria > Pseudomonadota > Gammaproteobacteria > Xanthomonadales > Rhodanobacteraceae > Luteibacter > Luteibacter jiangsuensis_A. The sequence goes on along the minus strand of NZ_JAUSSK010000001.1, from coordinate 436,535 downwards.
ATGGATTCTCCGCTGTCATCACACTGTCGATCGACTATGCCGCCAGACCCCTCTGCTTTACAAGGGTGACAAAGGGCCCCGATGCTGCGACCGCAGCATGCGGGATGGGCCAGCCCATGACATAACTGTTGCTGGAGGAGATACCCATGACCTGGATCAACCACAACGCAGACCGCCGATGACGGAGAGATCCGCACTGTCGTTCTGGCAGATATGGAACATGTGCTTCGGCTTTCTCGGCCTCCAGTTCGGCCTCGCGCTACAGAACGCGAATGTCAGCCGGATATTCCAGACACTGGGTGCGGACGTGAATGACATTCCCGCCCTGTGGATCGCCGCGCCGCTGACGGGGTTGATCGTGCAACCGATCATCGGTCACTACTCCGACCGCACCTGGAATCGGCTGGGACGTCGCCGGCCGTACTTCCTGGCCGGAGCCGTGTTCGCCTCGCTGGCGCTTCTATGGATGCCGAACGCGCCGGCGTTGTGGATGGCCGCCGGTTTGCTGTGGATTCTGGATGCGTCGATCAACGTGTCGATGGAGCCATTCCGCGCCCTGGTCGGCGACCAGCTGCCCACGCGGCAAGGTCCCACGGGTTTTGCGATGCAGAGCTTCTTTATCGGCGCGGGCGCCGTGATCGCCTCCATCCTGCCCTGGGTGCTCGCGCGGTTCGGCGTCGCCAACGTGGCGGCGGACGGGGGCATCCCCGATACGGTGAAGTACGCATTCTATGTCGGTGGCGCGGTACTACTGGGTGCCGTGCTCTGGACCATGCTGACCACACGCGAATACCCGCCCGCGCAACTGCGATCGTTCACCGACAACGTGCCTGGAAGGCCGTCGGCGGATGTATCACACGCCGGGCGACCGGGTTTGCTACTGCTGCTCGCCGGTACCGCCGTACTGTTCGCGATCAGGCATTTCGCGCTGGAAAAGGAGGTCTACCTGCTGGCCGGGGGCCTGATCGTGTTCGGCCTCCTGCTCACCTGGCTTAGCCGTACCCGTAGCCACGGCATGCTGCGCGAGGTGATGGGCGACCTCTATGGCATGCCCATGTCGATGCGGCGACTGGCCGGGGTGCAGTTGTTCTCCTGGTTTTCGCTGTTCGCCATGTGGATCTACACCACCGCGGGCGTGACGCAGACGATGTACGCCACCACGGATACCAGCTCATCCGCCTACAACGAGGGAGCCAACTGGGTTGGCGTGCTGTTCGCCGCGTACAATGGATTTGGCGCGCTGGCCGCCGTGGTCATCCCGCGGATGGTGCGCCGATGGGGCCTGCGCGTCAGCCACGTGATGAACCTGTGCCTTGGTGGCTTGGGGCTGCTGTCGTTCCTGTACATCCGCGATCCGCGCTGGCTACTCGTATCGATGATGGGCGTCGGCTTTGCCTGGGCTTCGATTCTATCGTTGCCTTATGCGCTGCTCTTGGACCATCTGCCGACAGCGAAGATGGGCGTCTATATGGGCATCTTCAATTTCTTCATCGTGATTCCGCAGGTGCTCGCCGCCAGCATCCTCGGCCTTCTGCTACGACTGTGCTTTCACAACCAGCCCATCTGGGCACTCGGCCTGGGCGGGGCTGGCCTGCTCATCGCGGGTTTGTGCACGCTGTACGTCCCCGAGCCCGAACGCCGGACTTAGGCACGAATTGCACAAAGTTGCATAACTACCCAAACTCACCCATCCTTCGGCGACGCCGCAAGGCACGCTGTCGTCGATCGGAGGGGTAGGCATGATCTCGTTTCGCTGGGCTGGCCTTGTGCTGGCGGTGCTGGGCGCATCGAGCGCCGTGGCGGCGCCCGCACATACCGTCACATATGACCGCTACTCGCTCGTTATCGACGGGAAGCCCACGTACCTCTGGTCGGGCTCGTTCCACTACTGGCGACTGCCCTCCCCCGATCTCTGGCTCGACGTACTGCAGAAGATGAAGGCGGCGGGCTTCAATGCCGTCGAGATCTACTTCGACTGGGGATACCACTCGGCCAAACGCGGCGTCTACGACTTCTCCGGCATCCGCGACGTGGATCGACTGCTCGACATGGCGCGTGATGTAGGCATCTATGTCATCGCGCGCCCCGGCCCGTACATCAATGCGGAAACCGATGCGGGCGGTTTTCCTGGCTGGCTGGTGACCACAGCGGGCAAGCCCCGCTCCGACTCGCCCGAATACACCGCGGCGTACCGTGAATGGATGACGCAGATCAACCGGATCATCGCGCGGCATCAGGTCACCGACGGCCGTGGCAGCGTGCTGCTCTACCAGGTCGAGAACGAACTCTACGACGAGTCCGACGACACCCGCCGCTACATGCAGGACCTCGAGGACAAGGCGCGTGCCGACGGCATCACCGTGCCGCTCACCGGCAATCACAACAGCAATTTCGTGGAAGGACTGGGTGCCACCGATATTCCCGGCCAGGACTCCTATCCGCTGGATTTCGACTGCACACGTCCGGAACGCTGGAACGGCATCTACGACTTCAGCGCCGAACGCCGGGAACTGACGCGCACGCCCCTGTTCTTCCCCGAATACCAGGGCGGCGCCTTCGACGTATGGGGCGGCCCGGGTTACGAGGCTTGCCGCACGTTCACCGGGCCGGCGTTCGAGCGCGTGTTCTACGAGTCGATCATGGCGGCCGGCTCGACCATGCAGAACTTCTACATGACCTACGGCGGCATCAACTGGGGCTGGTTGTCGTCACCGGGCGTCTATACGTCGTACGACTATGGCGCCGCGATCACCGCCAGCCGTCAGCTCACGCCCAAGTACGACCAGCAGAAGCTCATCGGCTACATGACGCACGCCGTGGCGCCACTGGCCCGGACCGATGCGGTCGGGACGTCGGTGCCGGACAACCGGCGCTTGCAAGTCACCGGACGCATCAATCCGGACGACGGCACGCGCTTCTACTTCCTCCGCCATGCCGAGGCCCAGGATACGACCGACGATGCCACGCACCTGAAGATCGCGCTGGGCGACGCAGGCGAAACGACGATTCCGCAACAGCCCGGCACGGCGATCCATGTCGACGGCCGCGATGCCAAGGTCTTGCTCGCCAACTACCGCTTCGGAAAGCAGAGCCTTGCCTATTCCACGTCGGAGTTGATGACCCAGCTGCGTCTGGGCGGGCGCGACGTCGCCCTGTTCTATGGCCGTCACGGCGAAGACGGCGAGACCGTGCTGCGTTATCCAGCCAAACCGAAGACGCGGGTCATCGAAGGCAACGTCGCCACGCATTGGGACGCTGCCACGCATTCGCTGCGGCTCGACTACCGGCACGATGGCCTGGCGCGGGTGGCGATCGACCAGGGCGATACGTCGCTGCTCCTGCTGATCGGCGACAACGCGGCCGCGACCCGTTTCTGGCAACTGGACACGGCGGATGGTCCGGTGCTGGTTCGCGGTCCCTACCTCGTACGTAACGCCGTTCGCTCGGAGGACAAGGTCGCGCTGACCGGCGATACCGACAAGGCGAGCGAAGTGGAGCTGTTCGGCTTTCCCGACACGCGCGGATTCTCCTGGAATAACGCGCCGGTCCACGTGGTGGCGACACCTTCCGCCAGCCTGCTCGCCCACGTCGAGGGCCCCGTACCCGTATCGCTTCCCGGGCTCGATAAGTGGCGTGTCAACGATGGTGCGCCGGAGATCGCGCCATCCTTCAACGACAGCGGATGGCTCGCCACGACCCGCACCAGTTCGCCCAACCCTTACTGGAACCACCAGCTACCGATCCTCGACAGCGATGCCTACGGTTTCCACCACGGCAACGTGTGGTATCGCGGGCATTTCCGTGCCACCGGCAAGGAGATTGGCATCCGCCTGTCCGCCAGCACCGGTGTGCACCTGGGCAACCATGGCATCTTCACCGCCTGGCTCAACGGCCATTTCCTCGGCAACAACCCCGGCGGCGCACAGCAGTTCGCCATCGACCCGAGCTGGCTGAAGAAAGACGGCGACAACGTCATCTCGGTGTTGGTCGACAACCACGGCCATCTGCAGGAGGAGCACAACGGCGCTTTCCGCGAGCCGCGCGGCCTCCTGTCGGCCACGTTCGCCGGCGCCGCCACCGAGATCCGCTGGAAGATCCAGGGCAACGTCGGCGGGGAGAATCTTCCCGACCCCGTGCGCGGTCCGTTCAATGCGGGCGGCTTGTATGGCGAGCGCATGGGCTGGCAACTGCCGGGCTTCGCCGACGGGGGATGGAAGACCACCACGCTGCCGCACGGCACCGACAAGCCCGGGGTCGACTGGTACCGCACGACCTTCCGCCTCGACCTGCCCGCCGGACAGGACGTGCCGATCGCGTTGCGCATCCATGACCTCGCCCCACACCGCTACCGCGCCATCGTCTTCATCAACGGCTGGCAGATCGGTCGTTACATCAGCGACGTCGGGCCGCAGACCGATTTCGAGTTACCGTCCGGACTGCTGAACCTGCACGGCGACAACACCATCGCCATCGCCGCCTGGAGCACCGCGCACGACGGGGGGCTTGGCGAAGTATCGCTGGTGATGCAGGGTAACTACCGTACGTCGCTGGTCCCTAGCCCGTCGCCTTCAAGGTAGAACCGAAGAAACGCTTGCCGGCTTGTGTCTAGCTTCGTATGAACTGTTGCCGCACGATCTGGTTGGTGGCGCCGTCATGCGCAGTCCACAGCTCCACGCCGTTACCGAGATCCTGCAATTGTTGGATCGGTTCGTATTGATCGGGCAGGTCATCACCGTGATATTGCACGATTCTTCTGCTGGCATCGGTGGTCACGTAAGCGGTCGCGTCGAGCTCGCCGTCGTGGCTTTCCCATACCTGGTTGCCGTTCTGGCGGGTATAGATCCTCCTGACAGGCTCGTACCGCGACGGCTTGATCTGCCCGTGCGCCTGCAAGGTATGGGAGCCGCTCGGATCGGTCGTGATGTACCCACTGATGTTGGTCTGACCGTCGTGGCTGAAACGCACCTGGTTTCCGTTGCGCCGGGTATAGACCAGGCGCGACTGGTGACGGTCGGGCAGAAGCGGTCCGTGGTCTTGCAGCACGCTGTGTCCGCCGGCATCGGTGGTCAGATAGGCCAATGTGTTGCGCTCGCCATCGTGGCTCTCCCATACCTCGTCGCCGTTACTGCGCGTATAGCGCCGCCGGATCAAGTCGTACCGCCAGGGAACGGCTGGTCCGTGATCCTGCAACACGGTGCTTCGGCCGGTATCGGTGGTCACATAAGCGGTCGCGTCGAGCTCACCGTCGTGGCTCTCCCACACCTGGTCGCCGTTGCGGCGCGTGTAGATTTGCCGGGCAAGGATGTATCGGCCCGGATCCGCCTGCCCGTGATCTTGCAGGATCGTCTGGCCGTCCGGACTCAACGTCACGTAGGCGGAGGTATTCAGTTGGCCGTCATGCATGTACCAGACCTCGCTACCGGTGGCACGGGTGTAGATCTGCTGTAACCATTCGATGCGTGGCGGCGGATTCTGGCCGAGCCGCTGCGTGAGCAAACCGTTGGCGTCCAGGGTGACGTATTCGCGAACGTGGCTGGCCTTGTGGGTTGCTTCATTGACGGTATCGCGGTTGCTACGCGTATAGACATGGTTTCCGCGGGTGTAGCTCAGCCAGAAATCGGTGGTATAGGCCGCCGTCCCGATCACCGTATCGGCGAACAGCCTGCCACCGTTGTCTTCGAGTGTCTGCTCCACACGCTGACGGTCTTCGGGCTTGAGCGCCGCGGCTTTTCTCTTGCCCGAACGCGTTTCCCGCTCGAGGGTGCCCCAGCCTTTTTCGAGGATGCGCCGGTCCTGGAACTTCGAATAGTCGTCCTGAACCGGGATCACCGACGTGCCATCGCCGAGGCCCAGCTGGGCCGGCTGCGGCGAACGCGGCCGACGGTTGACGTTGAACGCCAGCGTTCTGGCGGAAATCGTGTACTCCTGGACAGGAGGGATCTCGCGGATATCCAGGTCCTCTTGTTGATCGTCGTCGACCGGATCCGGTTCCACCTTCATGGTCAATTTCGGCGTGACGGCTTGCGCGTTCCCGGTCAGCGAATAGGTCACCAGGTAGCGTGTCGGAATGCCGATGCCGACGAGGCGCTTGACCGAGTCTTCGATCACCGAATGAGCGCCGGTGTTCATGGCGTTGGTAAACGGGGCGAGGTTGCTGGGTATATTCAGGCCACCTAGTTTGGCATTCAGCAAGTGGCCACGATGCCAGCCGCGCGAGCCAGCCGGATAAACATCTGCCAGGTACTTCATCAGGCCGTCGATCTCTTTGGCATCGGTGGGCGTGCCACGAATCGGATCTTCCGGATCCAGATAGGCGTCCATGGTCTTGCCGATCTTTTCCGTCATCGGCCCACCGTTTCCGGGATAAGTGAAGTCCTGCGATTCGTAGTTCACCTGCGTTCGCAGCTGGGCGACGTCACCCATCGCGCCGCTGCCCCGATATCCGCGAGTGGTTGCGGCATCGGCTCGCATTCTCTGGGCGATCGCGCCCATCCTATCGGCTTCCGCTTCCAGCCGGGGATCATCGTTGACCTGTGTGCCACCCATGGCGGTCGTTGGCGCCACCCTTCCCTGCCGTTGCTGCACGACGTGCCAGGCTTCATGCGGCAGATGACGCTCCTGGCCGGGCCCAAGGTGGATATGGTTGCCCTGGGCGTGGGCCAGGGCATTGATCTGTGCAGGCTTGCTGGAGTTGGTATGGACGCGAACATCGGAAAGATCCATGCCCGACAGCGCTTCCATGCCGGACTTCAGTTGCGCTGGCAGGCCGCCGCCGGAAGGCGGCCGCAAGCCCTGAAGCCGCCTGCGCTGCTCCACCAACCTCGGGCTGGCCTGAACCTGTGCCGCCAGTGCCGAGGCGCCCGTCGACGCCGCGTCAGCGGCCGGGGTTTTCGCAGCCGTTTCGCTATCGGCCGGCTTGGTCAGGAAGTCTTTCATCGCAAGCCCTCGATGCTATTTACCGCCCTTGCCCTTCTTTGCAGTCGCTTTCCCTTTCATCTTGTCCTCTCCCTTCAGCTGCGCGATGTGCGCCGCCTCTCCAGCCTGTCTCGGGCTGTCCGTCGCTTTCCGCTGCATGGGGCTTCTCGCATCGGCGGATGCGGCCGCCGGCTCGACAGCGGCTTTTGCCTGCTTCACAGGTTCCGTTTTCATGGCTTCTCCACCCTTGGTTTGAGCATGTGATAAGCGATCGTCGCGACCAGCGCGACCAACAACAGGGCAAGCAATGCGTTTCCTTGGCGCACCTGCGTCAACGCGGGATCCCCGAGGAGCAGGAGTGCGCCGAGGGCCAGGAACACGATGGCGCCGAACAGGAGGCCGAACTGGAATGGCAGGCCGATCTGCCGCATCCGGCAACTGGATTGGTAGACGACGAAGGCGATCAGCCACACCAGCAGGACCGCTTCGGTGAGGATGCGCAGCGGCCAGCGATGTTCGCAAACCCATCCGTTCAGGCCCTCGGTGGCGGATGGCCGCGGCAGGAAACTGCGGCGGATCCGCGAGGCGGTCATTCTTCCGACAGGATTGTCCCGCGCAGGGGCCGCCCAGAAGCCCGCCCCGCCGAAGTTGTCCGACGCGTACGACAGGTCCTCGGTAAGCGCCTCGTCCGCCGAGGCGCCCGTGGATACGATCGGAATCACCCGGCGCAACAGGATGCGACAGGCTTCTTCGGTGAGGTCCTTGTCGCGGTCGATCATGGAAAGCACCTCGCGCATGCTTTTCGCGCTTGGCTGGGTGAGGAGCACCATGTAGCGCAACGTGAGATTCGTGCTGCTGCGCTCGCGGGCGTTCTCGCCCGGCATGTTGTCGCCTTCCGGGGATACCGCCTCGGCCTGGCGCAGGTATTCGGCCATCTGGGTGGGATTCCAGATGGCCTGCGATCCGGTCAGGTCGGTATCGCGGAACACGATATTGAGCACGGAGGGATGTTTACGGCGGCGCAGCTCGACGATCAGCTGGCGGACCTGCTGGTTCAGATAGCGCTCGAAGGCCGGCCTTACCGGATCGTCGGATGCCGGCATCCGGTCCAGGTACAGCGTCAGGCCGCTGCCGTAACGTTCTTCCCTGGCGAAGCCGGGAACCCAGGCGTGGATTCGCGACGCGAGGTCGGAGAGCGGCGTGTCGATGAAGTTCGCCGCCTGCACCGCCAGTCGTTCGGCGGAGTCCTTGACATCGTCCTCCGTGAAGTCCTTAAGGAACCGCCAGTCGTTATGGTAGAGGGTGTAATCCAGACCCGTTCTCTGCCGCTGTGCCTCGCGGATGAAGGCGATGTCCTCCGGCGTCGTCCACTTGGGCTCCATCAGGTCGCCGTTGTCGGCGAACCAGAGCGCGAACACGCTGACGCGCGAGAGCATGCTGAAGTCGAGCCGGCGCGGCGTGGCGGTGTTGTCCCAGAAAGGATAGAAACCGTAGACCTGGCCGCTCAGCGAACGAACGCAACCGCACCCCGCCCCGGACCATGACGGCGCGGGCGGATGGATCAGCGAATGGGACTGCTTGGCCTTCTCGATCAGCAGCGTATGCATGGACGCGCTCATCAGCCACGCGGGAACCTGTTGCCATGGCAGCTGGCTCGGTGGCACGGCGTCGTCCTTGTCGGCCAGCGTCGACCAGTCGGGCGGACAGGCGAACTCCTTCATGTCCGGCGGGGGCTGGTGCTGTCGACTCGCCGCCGCCGTGATCATCTCCCTGGAGAACGTGCAGAGCCGTTCGTCCAGGGCCGCCACGAAAAGATCGCGCCCGGGAAACTCGACGCCTATCAGCGGTGCGAGCATGCGCTGGAACTGCGCTTTCGCGTCGACGTCGACCGAGGAGTCGACGAACTCGTTCCTCGGGGGCGGCGCTTCCTCATGAGCGGCCGTGCTGGAGGAAGCGGGTGCGGCCGTGCCGGCGTGGGCCGGTTCGGCAGCCGGTTCGGAAGCCGGTATGAGGCCGGCGGCCTCGGTGACATCGGCCGATCGCCGCTTGAGATCGGCAAGCACATCCTTGTCCTTGAAGATCTCCTCGGTAAGCATGTACACGTCCACCTGCGACTGCGGCGATGTCGGGGCGGAGAGGGTGTCGATCAACGGCACCGTCGTCAGCGGTTGCGGAGACGCCGGCTTGGTCGGCACGGGTTTCTCCGCAGGTTTCGCCGGAGGTTCCGCTGGCTGGGGCGGTTTGGGCCGCGGTGCCGGCCTGACAGGCGGCGCGGGTCGCGGCCCGAGGATCGACAGCTTGTAAGTCTGCTGCGCCACGCAATCGTGTTGGTCCCGCACGCCGGCGACGAACACCGCCACGAACGGCAGGCTGCTGGGTTGGCCCGAGAGTTCGCCATTGGTGGCGAGGGCAATACCCGGCGGGAGACTGTCCGAGCTATAGGCGTACGGCGGGACGCCACCGCTGGCGCGCAGCGTATAGCGATACGGCTGTCCCACGGTGCCGGACGGCAAGGTCATCACGCTGTCGCCAAGGCGCAACGGCTGCACTTCGGCGCACGACAACGCCGCCGCGGCCGCCGGCGCGCTGACGAACAGCGCGAGCGCCATGCCGAGAGTACGAATCACGAAGGGCCTCATCCGAGCGTCCTCCCTTCCTTCCCCAGTTCCTTCGCCAAGGCCACGCGAAGGTGCGTCGCGCCGATCTGCGCGGCGCCGGCGCGTGCGGCCTGCAGCACGGCGAAGCGCAAGGCGTTGACGATCGCGCCGCCCGACAGCACATAGCGCTCGGCCAGGGCCTCCATGTCGACATCCGGGGCCACCCGGCCCACCTGGGGAAGAAGGCTCTGCCAGAGCCGCAGTCGTTGTCCGGCATCGGGCATGGGGAAATACACCATGGATTGGAAGCGGCGGGAAAAGGCCTCGTCGAGGTTGCCGCGCAGGTTGCTGGCCAGGATCACCACGCCGGGGAAATCCTCGACGCGCTGGAGCAGGTACGCGATTTCCTGGTTGGCGTGACGATCGTTGCTGTTCTGAACCGCCGCACGCTTGCCGAACAACGCGTCGGCTTCGTCGAAGAACAGGATCCAGCGCCTGCTCTGCGCCTGGTCGAAGACGCGGGCCAGGTTCTTCTCGGTTTCGCCGATGAACTTCGAGACCACCATCGACAGGTCGATGCGGTATACGTCTACGCCGGTACTCTGGCCGAGCAGCGTGGCGGAAAGCGTCTTTCCCGTCCCGGGCGGCCCGTAGAACAGGCTGCGGTAGCCGGGCTTGACCACGCGGGCCAGGCCCCAGTCGCGCATGAGTTGTGGCCCTTCGTTCAGCCACGTGCGGATCGCGTCTATCTCGTCCATGACCTCGGGCGAAAGCACCAGGTCCGACCAGGTCAGATCGGTGGTGATGCGTTTTGCCGGGAACTGGATGTTGTAGTCCGGTTTGTCCGCGACACCGGTCTGCAACCGTTGCAGCGATTCCGCACTGGCCGTGAGGGCTCCGCTCAACTGCGGCTCGTTGCCGGCACCCTCCCCGTCCAGCCGCAGGATGTCGCGCGCGACAAACGGATGATGCGGGTCGAACATGCCGAGCAGCGCGATGCGCGCGACCAGCCGATCCCCCGCGACCAGGAATGCCGCCGTCTCGCCGGTCGGCAGGAAGCCGCCGTGGCGCTGGGCCTTCCAGCCACCGAATTCGGTGAAGCCGCGGTCGAGGTTCTGGTTGCGGACGAACAGCAGGTCGAGCACGCCCGGCCGCACGTGCGGTGCGATCGCCAGGGCCAGCACGGCGCGTTCGCGCGCATCCAGGCCGAGGGCGTCGATCAGGGCCGCCAATGCGCTTTCCGGCGGCAGGACCGGCGGCGGGGCAGCCGCTTCGAAACCTTCCGGCAGTTGCTGGAAGTGCTGCGCCAGGCGGAGATTGATGATGCTCTCCAGCCACACCAATTCCTGCTCCAGCGCCGCCGCGTGAACCACGTAACGATCGTCATCGCCATTCGACATGGATCACCTCCTTCATCCATGGCAGGCGGATCGTTCCGTACGACCACGGCAGTCGATCGAGCAGCACGTCGAAGGGATTCGGCTGCACTTTCAGGCGCCAGTGACCGCCCTCGAAGGTTTCGTGTTCGACCAGGCGGCCGATACGGCGGAGGAAGGTCTGACGCAGGCCATGCGACGAGGTCTGGCCCACCGCCCGCCAATGCGCGACGACGGCAGGCAGGAGGCTGTCGAGGACCGGTACGAGGATATCGAGCGGCCGCGCCGGCGGTACCGGCTCGTCGATCGGCAGTCCGCACAGCAGCTTGTTGAGCACCCATTCGTGCTCTTCGCTGTCGGTGTGTCCATCGCTGAGGTAGACGAGGCAATGCACCGCGCGCTGCTGCGCGGCCGTGTCGACGAAGACATCGTCCTTTGTCAGGCCGAGCATGGCGAAGAGCCGTGGCGCATAGTTGGCAAGCAGTACCAGGCCGGCGTTGGCGATGTAGATCGCTTCGTTGCCGGGATGATCGTCGGCGGGCGACACGGTGCCGTCGGCCCGTCGGCCGTGGTTGATCCGGGGCCGGCCATGCTCCGCGGTCGCCGCCGGCGCGTCCGCCACGAACGGCTGCTCCTGTTCCTCCATGCCAAGGCCGTCCAGCGCCTCCTGCCAGACGCCGTGCCAGGCGACGTGATCCTGCGGGAAGCGATTCGTTTCGCCCAGATAGGCCAGGCTGTAGTCGAACAGATGGATCTGCAAGGCCGACAAGCCGAGTCCCGCAGCGCGTACGCCGGAGTCCGACTGATGGAGCAATGCGAACTGGCGCAAGGATTCATGCCATGCGCCCGGCAGCGTGTCCGCGAGGTTCCCATCCTGCGCTTCCGCACTGTCGGTGGGCGACATCGAGCCTTCGGTATCCTTGTCGATCCGCGAGGACTGGACGTCCAGGAAGCGCAGCTGCAGGCCGAGGAAGAGGCTGCGGCGCAATCCTGTGGCATCCCGGCCCGACGAGATCGAGCGCAACCGTTGCGCCCATTCCGATGCGTCGCCCTTCCCGACGACCGAAAGTAGGCTGTCGCGCAACGCATCCATCAGGCGCTGCAAGCGCGCCGCGCCGGGATGGGTGCCACTGGTGGTCCACAGTGCGTGCAACCCGGCCACGCGCCATGCCATCCGTATCTGCGCCAACTGGTAGGCGCTCAGGCGACCTTGCGCGCGCAGCGGCTCGAGCAACGTATCGTCCAGGTCGTCAAGGCCGCCTGCCAGTTCACCGTGACGCACGGACAGCAAGGCATGCAGGCCATGGTGCGGCGTGATCTGGCTCAATCGACGGACCGCGCGCTCGGGGTGCGGCAGCCGCAGCAAGGCCGGCCACAGCCGCGGGCCGCATCGCCGTGTCAGGTGACTCAGCCAGTCGGCCAGCGAGGCGTGGGCGAGCGACGGCATCGACCAGTGCAGCCGGCCGTGCTGCACGTAGTGCAGGAAGTTTTCCAGCTCGCGGTCCCCCGCCGGGCGGCCCGACGGTGTGCCTTCGTCTTCGTCCTGCCGGATGCGCAGTAGCGCCGTATCGAGCGCCAGTTCCAGGTGTCGCCCCCACACGGCCTGGTCTGCGTCGACGGGCAGATCGCCCAGGTCGATTTCCAGCTGGTCGATGCGCCACACATGCTCGCGCGACGAGAGGCGATCGAGCGCGCGCTCGAGCAAGCGCGAGCCCTCGCCAAGAATGAAGTCCCGCAGCTGCTGTTGCGCGACGACGGCCTCCTCCCGGCTGTCGCTGTGGCAGGACCACTGCAAGGTCTCGATGACATGCCCGTTCATGTCGCCAGGCCTCGCTGCCGTTCCCTCGCGATCTGTTTGCGTAACCTGCACGCCCAGCGCTCCACGCGACGGGCGCTCGCATCGGTACGCTCCGAGCCGGCGAGCCTGTGGGAGCAGTACGTCTGCATGGCTTCCAGCCAGGCCGCGTAGCGCCGCTCGAAGCGCTGCATCGATCGGGCGTTGAGCCAGATCGTCTCGATGTGGATATGCGCTGGAGTATTCAACGTCAGCGTCTCCAGGGCGACGCGCCGAAAGGACGGATGCTTCCCTCGCGCCGTCCAGGCGGGGAATACCGCCGTCAGGCGGTAGCGGTAGAAATCCTCTGGCAGATCGGCTTCCACGCCGGCGGGCGGCCGCAGCAGCGTGTGCTCGACAAGGTGCATGCCTTCGCATTCCAGCTGCAGACGGCAGGCGAATTCGTGCAGGCAGATCGCCGCGGCTTCCGGCGACACGCGCGGTGACCGCAGCGGGAGAACCCAGCTAGGCCCCTGCTCCTCGCTGCCCAGCCAGATGGCCGTGGCATCGGCGTGACGATAGCGTTCGGCGTGGACCGCGCTGCGCAGCAACGCCGGGGACAGCGCGGCCGGGTCCAGCGCCTGGAAATGCTGGGCCAGCGAGCGCGCGGCGCTGGCGAGGTCGGTGCCCATCGCTTCCACCACGCGGCGGCGCGCCGGTCCCCAGATGACGGGCGGATGCGCCTCCGCCGGAACCTCCTGCATGGACGCCGTCGGCGCGTTTTTGGTCGCCAATGCGATGCCCGCCGTCGCCAGGGGCGTCATCAGCAGGCGGCTGTGGTGATACTTGAAGCCCAGCAGCAGGCTTGCCCGTTGCTGCAAGGCCGGCGTATTGCCGCGCCGGCCGAGCGAGCGCCGGCTGTAGTCGATGCCGCCATAGCGGTCTCTCGTCAGGGTGGTAATGCGCACGAGGAACAGGCGCTTCCGTTCGAACAGGTGCAGGTGCCACGCTTCCGCGCTGAAGTACCAACCGAACGGACGGATGCTGCCTTGCCAGACACCCTCGCCGTACAACGCCAGCTGGTGGTCGAGAACGCGGCCGCGCCGCTCGATCGGGTCGTCGGCCACCGCGAACACGTTCTCGCGCAGGCGTTCGCGATGGGTCGTGTACAAGGCCTCCAACCCGGGGATGTTCGCATCGCCGAGCACGTTCCAGGCATAGCTGGCACGGGGCCCGGGCTTGGTCGTGTAAAGGTCGCGCAGGTAACACGTCTGTGCGTTCCCATGGGCCAGCCATTGGTCGAGCAACGCGACATAGGCATGGAACTGCGCGGTCGCCGCGGCATCGAAGCGCTCGCGGTAGATATGCGGGAGCTGCCGGTGCAGGGACACATAGGTATGCGGCGGCACGTATCTCCCCCGCGGCCGGCTCAGGGGCGATCCCGCCATCTCGGGCGCGCTGTCGACCGTGGCACGGCCCTGACTGTTGCGGCGCAGATCGTCCAGCCGCTGCAGCAACGCATCGGCCGCGACCGATACACGGTTGCCGCGCCGGCTGATCTTCCAGTCCATGATGGCTTCGCGATGATCGGGCCAGCGCAGGCGCAGTACCCAGCCATCGCCCCTGCGCGGCAGCGCTTCGCCGGACCCCGCCAGGCCGTCGGCTTCCAGGCCGATCCGGGCGACTTCGAAAACGCCCTCCACCGAAAGCGCGATGCGTGCGAGGTCGCCGAAGTAGATCCGGTTGTCGCGGTCCAGCGCCAGGTCCTCCGTCTCGATCCAGCCCTGGCGCAGGCGTGGCCCGTCGAGTACGTCGGCAAGGGATACGTCGTCCCCTTCCCCGGCCAGTCGCGCCGACAGCGAACGACGCTCCGGTGCCGCATCCACATACCTGGCGCTGCGCTCCACCAGCTCGGCGAGAATGTCTTCGGGCGCGCGCGTTCCCTCAATGCCGAGGTCGACGCTCAGGGTGCACCAGCGCGGTTCGAGCACGCTGGGCAGGCCGTCCAGGTCTTCGCACAGATTGCGCTGCGCCCAATACGCCCGCGCCGCGGTCGCGACAGCACCGTCCGGCGTGGACACTTCCAGCTGGATCCGCCACAGACCGTCACCGGCGGCCGACTGCGTATGGACCTGCAGCGCGCCGGGCACGCGATCGAGCAGCCAGCGCGTGTAATCCATGTCGGTGCAGGGACGGCACGGCAGGATCTCCTCGGCACCGCGGAGCCCGAGGGCGCGGTAGCGGATGCGACCATCGGGACCGGTCAACAGGTCGAGAAGCGGCTGCCGCGCGCCGAAGATGTCTTCGGTCAGTGCGAAGCAGAACGCGTCGAGCAAGGTGATGCCTGGATCGTGGTGGTTGTAGTCGGTCCACTGTTCGCCGCTGAGCTCCTGCAACGCATCGAGGGCGCGTGCGCGCAGCGCGTCGTACGCCAGCGGATCGTCGTCGCGAAGTCGCGGGATAACCCCGGCCGGGATGCTCACTTCCGCTCCCCGTCCATATGCGGATCGAACCAGAGCTGGGTGACATGCGCTTCGATGGCGATGCCTTTCCCGTAGTCGCAACCGGTGCGGGCCTGCAGGCGGTACACCGCGTTCCGTCCGTGGGTGCCCTGCCAACGCAGTTGCAGGCGGTCGCAGCGACGGGAATAGAACGCATGGGTCGTGTTGATGCCGCGCTTGCGATTGAAGAAGTCGAAGATACCGAGAGTGGGGTTGTAGGTATTGAGCGCGATCGCATGGACCAGGGCGAAGTGCCCCTCGCCTTGCCGACCAGCACCGGCGGTCACTTCGAAAGCCTGGCAGCCGTCCAGGTCGTCGGTGAGGTCCTGCCACTGGCCATTGGCGAGGAGCGGCACGGCGGGCGATCGCGCATAGCTGCCGCGACGGCCCTTGCTGCGCACCACGCCGTCGACATCGAGCGCCGCTTCCGGCTGGGCATTGCGAATGCCCACGCGGCCGGTCGGATCGAGGGTCCACAGGGGCGGCACCGGGTCGGGCGCGACGTCGCCGGCGGGAGGCTGGTTGGAACGGATGAGCAGCTGCCCTTGCGCGCCGCCGAAACCGACCGACCATAGCGGTGCGTCCGGGTCCTGGTCGCGGAAAAAGCTCAGCAAGGCCTCGTAGCCCGCCGCGGCGGAGATCTCGAAGCCACGCTCGACCGACTTGGTGAAGCCCTCGTCGCTCATGTTGAGCATCGAGTCGATCAGGTCGGCGAAGTGTGCCTGCGTGGGCAAGGACCCATCGGTGAAGTAACTGCGCAGCGACTCGCGATTGCGGATGGTCATCGCGCGGCACCGCCCATGATGAACGTGCCGCCGATCTCCAGCTTGCCTACCCCGGTGGGTTGCTCGTCGTGCGAGGCGCCGGCGCCTACCAGCTCGATCAGGTGGCGCGGCCAGGGCAATGCGAGGCTCCAGGACTGCGCGGGACGTACCAGGCGCACCGGTGCGCCGCTGCGTACGCGGCCGGTGTCGTAAAGCCGGTAGGTGTTGTCGTCGCGCCGGACGATATGCAGGAGCGACATCGAACCGATCGCCTCGATGTCGTCCAGGTTGCGCAGGTGGGCTTCGACGGCTTCGGCGCGCACCTCCCAATCGAAACTGGCGCGGCATCCGTCCTCGTGCCAGGGCGACAGGTATTCCACGAGCGCGCGGTTCGCGCGGAACAGCGCCGCGCCGGGGTGCACGCCGTTCGCGAGGCGCAGCACGCAGCGCACCTGGATGTATTCGTAGACGGCGTTGCGCACGACGATGCGCAATCCGGGGGCGCTGCGCTCGCGCAGGTAGGCCATCATCTCTTCCAGCACCGCCGCATCGAAATGGGGTGCTTCCGTGCTGTGAAACAGCATGCCCTGCCGTGGCTCCGGCACCACCACCACGAGGACGCCGCCGGGCGTGCCCGAGATCGCGGCCTGGCCGGCCTCGCCGTTGACGAAGCACTTCGCCTTGAAGATGTCGGGAAACGCGTCGAGCAGAAGCCGCTCGTAATCCCACGGCATGCTTGCGCGATCCTTATGCCGCAACCGCTCGGCACTGCGGACGCGCAATATGCCCGGCGTCTCCGGCTGGGCGATGCCGAACGACGGTCCGATCTGCTGCACGGAAAGGAGGCCGCCGATGGGATGCAGCGGCATGCGCACGGTTCCCGGCGGCAGAGGCAAGGTCGATTCCCCGTTGCTGCGTGGGCGTACGCGCGTGGCCGACATGGCCTGGGTGTAGATGCCATAGAGGCCGGCCAGGCGTTCCAGGCAGCCGTCGGCGCTCAGTCGCAGCCAGTACAGTCGGCCCGGCCATTGCGGACAATCGCACGTCATGCCGGCAGGCAGGTCGACGACGACGATACCGCTGCGCAGGAAGCCCATGGTGCCGTCCGATAGCACCCGCTCGGATGCGAGCATGCGCCATTCGCCGTCGCTCCAGACCGCCCAGCCCGTCGGTGGCAGCGGAGCCTGCCAGCTTTCGGCGGCGCTTTCCGCGCGCAGGCTGAAGTAAAGACTCAGCGCGCCGCATGGATCGGAGCCCGACAGGCCGATATAGAGATTGCCCTGGTGGACATAGCGCGGTAGCAAGGGCACGCCGTCCATGCCGGGCCGGGCACGCGGCGTGTCGTATCCGAAGGGATGCAGATGCAGCAGCTTGCCGTGCGACGACGGCATCGTCGGCTTCAGCGAGATTCGTTCGCTGGCCACGTAATCCAGCGACGCCTGGTCGACCGTCGGCGTATACGGTTCGTTCGGCAGCGGGCGCATGAGGCCGACCCGCCGCGACCGGGCGTTGGTGCTGAGGGTTTCCGACAGCAGGCGTGGATACAGCGCATGCCCGAAGGCGGCCGGAGGGCCGGCGAGCTCGAGCCGGAAGAACCCGTTGCGCGTGGCCGTGCCGAAGACGAACGGCTCCTGCACCGACGACTGCGCGCGATGGTAAAGCGAAAGGTCGGCTTCGGGCAGCGAGAGCGTCGTGTCCCGGCGCAGATGACGTTCGCCGTGGAACAGGCTCTGCAGGCCTTCCCCGCTTCGCCACTGCCCGTCGCGCAGGATCGCCGGTTTCACCTGGAAGCCGGAGGCCGGCCAGGATCCCGGATAGCCGCGATACCAGGCCGCGAAACCACCCTCCTCGCTGGGCAGCCCTCCCCATTGGAGATTGAGGCGAAGCTCGCGCAGCGGTTTGCCGGCCAATTCTTCGTTTCCGAACAGGCAATAGGCGCCCACCGCCGGCAGTGGGCCGAACGGCTGGAAGGGTTTGCCGGCATCGAGCCGCCCCAACTGGTTGTAGATCACGAGGCCGCGCACTCCGGTGACGTGCGTCGACAGCGAGATGTCGTGCAGGACGACCTGCGCCAGGGCGCTATAGGCATAGAGGCGCGTGCGCGTCTGCAAGGTGAGCCGCAACGCCGGCTGCTCCGGACATTCCGGCCCATGCACGGCGGGCTTGCACGGCACGATCGGCGGCTGCTCCTGACCCAGGTGGATCGACAGCTCGATGCATCCGCCCCAGCCGAAGCCCTCGTTCGCCCGACGAACGACCAGCACGTCGCCCGGCACCAGCCAGCCGTCGGCCACGCTGAATTCGGCCTGCCAGATGCCGCGAAACACTCTGTTGAAGATCAGTTCGCGATCGGGCTCGCCACGGCCGTCGTCGTGCTCGTGCGGATAGATCAGGATCAGGGGATCGTCCAGTTCGACCACCCTCGCCACACCGTTGCCGAGCAGGCTGGCGTGGGCACGCAAGGCGGCCGTGTCCTGCGGCAGCAAGGCTTCGTCGCCGGCGATCAGCCAGACGGCGAAGAGGCGGCCAAGGCTGACCTTGAAGCGCTCCGCGTCGTCCTGCCCGAGACAGGAGGCCACCAGGTAGCACAGGTGCACGTCGCCCTCGGAACGTGGCGCGCGCGCCCAGGCCGCGTTGGCGCGTTGGCTGGCGACGGACCGGGAAGCCGGTCCGAAGGCGTTCGCGTGCAGGCGCTTCTCGGCATCGTCGAGCCGGAGAAACACATCCGCCAGCCAGGCCGCATCGCGCGCGCCGGCATCGCGACGCAGCATCGCGGCGAGGTGGTCGTCGTCCGCCGCCGGATGCGACAGGCGCAGCAGCACGCGCACGCGGCGATTGCCTTCCTTCAATGCGAGCATCGGCGACACCAGGGCCATGCCGATCCGGGCGTGTGTCGCCTGGGCGGCGGAACCCTTGGCCTCGCCCCCCAGGAGCGGCCACCACGACGGCTCGCCGGCATAGGCCGCGTCGGGAGACCGCAGGGGAATCTCCTGCGTGAGCACGCGCGTGGCATAGCCGAACTCGCGCTCCGGCGAGATCAGCGCGTCGTGCTCCATCCTCACGCTGTAAAGCGCGGAGACCTCGTTGTCGGTCACCTCGAGTGCGTGCTCCGCCGCGAACTCGACGCCCTGCCCCTGTCTGTCCTTCCCGCCCACGAAACGCGTGCCTCGCGACAGGTGCACCGGCGAGGCATACGTGGCGTCCCGCGTGAAGCGCAGATAGATCCGCTCCTGCGAGGGGCGTCTCGGGCGCATGCGCAGGAGGTCGAGGAAATAGAAGTCGGTGAGGCGTTCCGGAAATCGGTTCACCTCGGTCCGCGAGGCCTGGAATATCTGCAAGGCGGCCATGAGGAGGCCCATCGCCGGCTCGTGCTTCGCGTTGGCCAGGCTCAGCTGGAGCTGTGAAAGCGCGATCGGCTGCAGGCGTGCAAGTGCCACGCACAGCGCACCCCACAGGCGTCGAAGCAGCGACCTGCGCCGGCCGGCGTCCAGCGGCGCGTCGCCCGCATGGGCGGTCACGGTGTCCAGCCGCCAGGCCGGATGCATCTCCCGCGCCGCGGCTTCGTCGATGCCGAAACCGCGGATGGCGTCGTGCAATAGATCGCGCAGGTTGCCTCCGATCGCCGCCATGATCGCCTGCAACACGTGCACGGCGGTCGGTGTGTCATGCCGGGCCAGCCAGCGGCACCAGCCGTCCACACGCAACACCACCTGGCGCACGCGCCACCAGAGGTGCCGTTCGTCGGCCCAGGCCCAGACTTCGGCGAAAGCCTGCTTCGCCTGGGCCAGAGGGAACGACGCCATCTCGGCGAGCACGGTGCTTTCGTCGCGCAGCAGCGCATCGTCCCAGCACCCGGCGTTGCTGCCGTCGGCGGTGGCGAAGCGCACGTGGGCGGCATAGCCGAGCATCAGGTGGATGCGCTCGGCCAGCGTGAACTCGTCGGGCACGACATAGCCGCGACGGAGCGCGTCGGCCAGGCGTTCGTCCTGTTGCGTTCCCTTGTTCATGCCCTCACCGGGTGCGTGGCCTGGTGCAGGTAGAAGGGATACACCAGGTTGTGCCGGGCGTTGGTGCCGCGAATCGTGTAGTCGAGGTTGATCTCCAGCTTGCCGTTGAGCGGGTCGACGAGTTGCGCTTCGATGCTGTTGAGGACGATGCGCGGCTCGTAGAACAGGATGGCCTTGCGCATCAGTTCCTTGATTTCCGTGACCGTCTGCTCGTTCGCTTCCTCGAACACCATGCGGCGCAGGTCGCAGCCGTAGTTCGGCAGCATGACCCGCTCTCCGGGATGGGTGGAGAAAAGGATGTGCAGGCTCTCGGCGATGTCGGTCGCGTCGGCCACCATCACGGCTTCCTTGGTCCGTGGATCGAACCGTGGCGGAAAGCTCCAGCCCCTGCCTAGGAAACTCGCCATGCTCACCCTCCGATGATCACGGTGAAGCAGCCCAGGACGATGCTGCCGCCGTGCGCGGTGGTATCGCCGATACGCGCCGCCGGCTTGCCGCCGATCATCACCGTCGCCGATCCCTTGACGATGCTGTCGGGTGGCCCGACGCACGTGGCCATGTCGCCGAGCACCGCGGCGGGCAGTTTGCCGATCAGCACCGTCGGCACGCAGGGCCCGACGACCGGGCCACCCACATGGGGAATCGGCGGCAGGCCGGGCGTCACCATCGGGCACGTGTGCATATCGGTCAGGCGGGCGGCGGGTGGCATCGGGTTTCCTCAGTTGATCAGGACCATCGCGCCCTTGACCGTGGTCGTCGCGGCGGCGGACAGTTCGGCCGAAGCCGAGCCCTTGCCCGTGAATGCCGCCTGCGCCTCGCAGGTGACGTTCATGCCGGTCGCCTTGAGGTCGGCTGTGGCGTTGATGTCGATGGCGCCGTTCGCGGTGATCGTCACGTTGCCCGTGGCCGTGAGCTTGATATCCGACTTGCTGTCCAGCGCGATACCCGCGCTGGAAAACCTGGCGCTGTTGTTGTGCTGGTCGAGGACGGTAATGGCCTGGTTCTTGTCGTCGAGTACGATCTGGTTGTTGCCGGGCGTGATCACCGTGATGATCTTGTCCTTCTCGTTGAACTCGATCTTGTGCATGCACCTGGTCACGATCGCCTTGGTGTCGTTCTCCGCGGCGATGGCGTAAGGCGGCTGGTGCGAGCTGCTGTAGAGCGAGCCCAATACGACCGGGCTGCTGGGATCGCCGTTCAGATAGCCGACCAGGACTTCGTCGTTGACTTCCGGCAGGAAGAAGGCGCCGAACCCGCTCGAGGCGTGGAATTGCAGCAGTCGAGCCCAGACGCCGGGTGCCGTCGCCTGCATCACGGGAATCTTGACCTGTATCCGTTGCTCGCCCATCGGATCGCCGTCGAGCTTCATCACGACGCCGATCTGCAACCCGCTCACGCCAGGCAACAGGCCGCCGTTGAGCGGCGCCGCGACATCCTCGCGTTCCACGTGCCACTCGGGCCGCATGCCGAATTCGACCTGGGTCGTCCACTGTCCGCCGCCGATCGTGTGCTCGACGGCGGTGACGTAGACCGAACCGCTGAACCGTGCCCCTACCCCGCTCACCTCGATGAGGCTGTCGGGGACCGCCAGCGCGCTGCCCACGAAGCTCATGCGCCCGCGGATGCGCGCCAACGCTGCCTTCTGCTGCGTGGCCTTGGCCCATCCGGTGAGGCTGGCCACGGGCTGCGCCGCGCTTGTCTGCAGCATGTATGTCGCCGGACTGGCGACTTCCGCGAGGGTGGATCCGGTCAGGTTGCCCTGCGGGTTGAGGCTTGCCGGAGCCGCCGAACTGCCCTCGACGATAGCCTGTTGCTTGGGATCCCAGGACACGGCTTGCACCGCCGTGTACTGGCTGCGTGCATCCATGTCCGCCTCGAACGCGATGAGTTCGGTGCCCCAGCCTACCGTCAGCACGGCCGCCCCCGACGTCGTCGGGGTCTTGACGTTCACCGTGCCGGCGTCGACATTCACGAGCAGGCCGTTGGCGTCCGCACGTGCCAGCATGAAGTCCCAGTCGCTGCAGTAGAACTGCACCAGCTCGTCGTAGCTCGTATCGGTCGCGGTCACCGATGCCGTCAGGCCATGGACACCGATCAGGCCGCTGATGATGTCGCTGTCCTTCTGGTTCAGGTAGTTCGCGTTGTTGCGCCCGATGGTCATCTTGGTCGCCTCGTCGCGACACTCCAGCACCAGGCGCGAACTGGCCCTGCCGTCGATCTTCACGCCATGGCGCACCACGATGCCGCTGAAGATCATGGCTTCGTCGTTCCCGTATCCCGCGCTGATCGTCAGCGCCGTGCCCGGAACGAGGGTGGCGGCATCGCTCAGCGCAAAGCTGCCCGTGGGCATGTCGCCGTCGCTCAGCACGATCTCCGCCCACGGGATGCGGTTGATCGCCCGGCGGACCGTCACGCCGACGACGGGCAGGCTCGCCAGCTTCTTGCCGGCGGCCGCGACTGTCAGGCGGATCGGGCCGGGATCGTGGGCGTTGGGCGACTCGGCCATGGATCAGTCCAGCGGAGGGAAATGCAGGGTCAGGCCCGGCGCGAGCGCACGAAACGCCTGCAAGCCGTTGAACCTGGCCACGTCCACGTAGTACCGGCTGTCGCCATAGATGCGATGGCACAGCAGCGGCAGCGTATCGCCATCCCGCACCGTCACCGCGTGGCTGAGGTCGGGCGATTGCATGTCGGCCTCGAGCGCCGCTTCGAGCGGCTTCTTGAAGCCCTGGAACGACATCGTCACCTTGGCGCGCAACGGAGCGCCGCTGGGACGGAACAACGTGAAATCGGTGGAGATACTGGTCGCCCGGCCATAGAAGACCAGCGTTCCCCAGAGGATCTGCACCACGTTGGGTTCGTGCTGCGGGCCGTTGTACTTGTGGATGATCTTGTCCAGCGCGGCGAGCTGGTCCTCGACCTCGGCGGGCAGCTGGATGTTCGAGGGAATCGGCACGGCGCCGGTGCCGTCGAACACCGTGGAGAAATCCAGCGTATCGGGCTGCATCTTCGCGAAGTTGCGCCCGCTGCCGGTATCGCCCATGGGCACGCAACCGCCGAACTCGGTCTGGCGCACCCAGGTCATTTCCGATGGGTTGATCAA
The DNA here is from genome assembly GCF_030812295.1 of Luteibacter jiangsuensis. Classification (GTDB taxonomy): domain Bacteria; phylum Pseudomonadota; class Gammaproteobacteria; order Xanthomonadales; family Rhodanobacteraceae; genus Luteibacter; species Luteibacter jiangsuensis_A. The sequence goes on along the minus strand of NZ_JAUSSK010000001.1, from coordinate 413,498 downwards.
CAACGAGATCGAGGCGCCGGTCGCCTTGGGCGAATCGCCGCTGATGTCGCAGATGGTGATCTTGAGCTGGGATTTTCCGGAGGACAGGTTCGCCGCCATTTACCGCTCCCGCATCCGTTCCCACTCCATGGCGAACGCCGAGCGCATCTTCTGACGCTCCTGCTGGCCACCGCCACCCGCGCAGTCGTCGCCGCAGTCGCAGTCGTCTTCCGCCGCCGGCCTGGCTTTTCCCGCGCTCTTCGCCAGCGACTTCTCCGCCGCCGAACCCACGTTGGACTTGATTACCATCTGTCGAATTTCGATCGTCACGATCCGGCCTCAATCACTTCGTTGCACGTACTGGTACGCCAGTTCGATGGTTTCCAGCGCCACCTCGTTCTTCGTGGAGTTGAAACTGTCGATCTCCCAGCGGACCGGATAAGCATTCGCGAACGACCATGTCCGCAGGGGATTGGCCTTCGCGTCGAGTAGTTTCACCGTCACGGGCGCCAGCTTGATCGCCACCGACAGGCCGCCTTCGAGGGTGCTCTTGCACCAGCCGACCAGCGGCGAATCGGTAGACGCGACGCCTCGCTTGAGTGTCAGTCGCGTCTGCTTCACCCCGGTGGGCAACTGATGCATGAAGCGGTTTTCGCCGCCCTCACGCAGCTCGTCCACCTCCATGGCCAGTTCCAGGCCGGACACCTCCTGGAACGACGTGTCGACGCTGGCCGAACCGCTGCCGATACTGACGGCGAACTGGAACGCTGCCGGCAGCAGCGCTCCCAGTTTGTCTTCCTGCAGGACATCGGCCGGCCATGCAACGGGATCACCCATTGGCGATCGTCAGGCCCTCGTGCACGATCTCGATGGTCTCGATCGCCACTTCGTTGCCTTGTGCCTTCAGGTCGGTGCCTGTGATCTTGGACGGCCACGCGTTCGCGAGGGTCCATACCATCGTGGGCTTCCCGGCCTCGTCGAGCAGGCTGATCGTCACCGGAACACGCTGGATCGTGTTCATCTTGATCTTGTTGAACCAGTCCCAGAACTTGTTATCACCCTTGAACACGCCCTTCTTCATGGTGACGTTGCTGTACTTCTTCAGCCCGGGCATCTTGATCGTCGTGTAGGCCGGGCTGTCGCCGTGGCGGTACTCGATGGGCTGGGCCTCGACATCCAGGCCGGATATTTCTTCGAAGGACATCACGGCCGAATCCCACTTCACCTGGAAGGAGAACTTGGGCAAGGGCCAAATGCTTGTTGACTGCTGCGAACCATCATCTGCCATGGGAATACTCCATCAATGCATTAAGATTTCTGCATCTGCTGCTGGAAGGTGATCTCGATGAATTCCGCGGGACGCACCATGGCGACCATGACGGTGACACGCAAGATGCCCTCGAGGATGTCGTCCGGCGTCATCGTCTCGCCGAGGCCGCAATACACGCCGAATGCGTCGTCCGGTACGGCGCCGGCGAGTCCGCCGCGCTTCCAGATACTGGTGAGGAAGTTCTGGATCATGCTCTTGATGGTGACCCAGGTATTCGCAACATTCGGCTCGAACACCAGGGCCTTGGCGGCCAACCGGCACGATTCCTCGAGCATGATCATGGTCCGGCGCACGTTGACGTAGCGCCAGTCGAGGCTGTTGCCGTCGAGCGTGCGCGCGCCCCAGACCAGCACGCCTTCGCCGATGAACGAACGGATCGCGTTGATCGACTTGCCCTGGGTGGTGACGTTCAGGTCCTCCTGGTCGACCGCCGAGATCGAGACCGACGGCGACACGACGCCGGAGAGGCTGACGTTGGCCGGGGCTTTCCACACACCGCGGCTGTTGTCGACCATGGTGTAGATGCCAGCCATGGCCGGGCTCGGGGGCATCAGGTTCAGCTTGCCCTTCACCAGTTCCATCACCGTGCCGAACAGCGGGCTGATCGTGCTCAGGGTCTTGTTGAGCAGGGCCTTGTTGGCAAGGATGGCGTCGGCGCTCGGGGCGGGATCGACCTTGCTCCAGTCCTTGGTGACGTCCGCGATGGCCTGGATCTGTTCCTTCTCCTTCATCGAGGCGCCGTCGGGCACGGCCTCGGGCAGGCCCAGTTCGCCGCGCAGCAGCATCTGCAGCACGTCGGCGCTGGCGATGTTCTCGTAGCTCAGCTCCTTGTCGCCGACCACCGTCGTGTTGAGCCACGGGTAGTAGGCCGACGAATAGGCGAGGAAGTTGATGCCGAGGCCGTTGCGAAAAAGATCCACCGGATCGCCGGCAGGATCGTTGCGCGGCTTGTCGCCGCCCCACACGTCGAGGATGGCGACGCGGTTCTTCATCTTCTCGCCGCAGTGCTGCAGCATGGCCTGCTGGAGGCCGATGCATTCCGGCTGCTTGAGCAGCACGGCCTCGGGAATCAGGAGCATGGTAGGCTCCTGCTCCTTCAACAGCTCGTCGATACCTCGCGCGAACTTGTCCGGGTCGAGGTCCGAGGCGTAATCGCCCACCGAGACGATGTAGCACGGGCCACCGCCATTCTGGAAGAAGTGGCGCATGGCGTTGTACAGCGTATAGGCTCCCCCGTCCTTGCCGGCAGGCTGCTGGAGCACGTACTCGGTCGGCTTGTTGTCCTTGCCGAGCGCCTTGAAATCGGCGAGCACCGAGGGATCGGTCTTCTCGACGATATTGAACCGCGGGCTCGGGCCGAAGCCGAAGTACTGGTGGTACTCCGCCATCGAGCTGATGCGCCAGGGCTTGAACGCGAGCGGCTTGCTGCGGTTATCGGCTATCTCGGTATGGCCGATGAATGCGGGAACGGCGGTGGCGACCTCCACCACCGAGTTGGGAAACGCATTCTTTTCGACGATATAGACACCCGGTGTCTTCATTGCACCCATCGCGGGCTCCTGTCTGTGAACTAGCTATGGACAAAGATTTCCGACACGACGGTCGGCTCGCCTTCCACCGTTTCGCGCCACAGGCTCTGTGGCGCGGCACCTGGCAAACGGGAAATCAGGGTTCGTTCGGGCGACGTGGAAACGTCATGCAGCTGGAAGCGCTGTGGCGGGCGCTCCCGCAGCTCGATAGCCGAGGTGGAACGCGCCACCAGGACCGCCTGCCCGTCCGGCAGGAGTTCGCGCTTCACCGCGGTGAACTCCACGTCCCCGCGCGCGTCCACGATCGACAACTCGCGATCCTGCCAGTCGCCCGTGAGCACGTACTTCCAGACGGTGCGCGGGCTGCGCAACCTCAGCCTGTAGCGCGTGTCCGCCGTGGACGACCAAGCGTCGAGGCTGTCGACACCGTCCGGCACGAGAGGCAAGGCGAGCGTGGTCAGCGGTGGATTGACGCGTCCGGGTTCGTTGGCGGCAAGGTCGAGGGCCGCCGCCACGGCGCCGTCGTCTTCGTTTTCCGGGGAGGATGCCGTCACCGGCGCGGTGTAGTAACCGTGCACCGGATCGCCGCAACGCAGGTCGAAGCGGAGCAGGCGTGGCTCGTTGTCCTGCAAGCGTTCGCTCCACATCCCTTCCATCCGGCCATCGTCGACGCCAATGGCCAGGGCGGCATCGTCGTGACGGATGATCGCGCCGAACTGTTTGAGGAAAGCCGCCGTCCCGGCATGCGCCTTGAAGGCGAGGTTGCGTGCGTAACCATCGGCGAAGAAGTCGTGCCGCACTTCCACGCGCATGAGCATGCGAAAGCGCGATGCCGTATTCATGGCCGCGCCTGGGTGTCGACCTGGGAGATCGCGGCGTCCCGACCGCGCACTGCGCCGGACTGCAGCGTGATCATGCGCACCCGGAAGAGAACGGAGGGCATGTAGCGTCCACCGTGGATGCTCCAAAGGCTGTGCATTTCATGACTGCTGAGGTTTTCCATGTTCAGGGCCAATCCCTCCAGCCGCGCATCCATATCCGGCGTATTCTGATGATCGAACGAAGGGTTTCCCTGGAAGTAAGCGATGGCGGCGGAAAGGAATTTCAACGCCTCGGGATAGTGGGTGCCGCTGAAATTGGCGGCGCACATCACCAGGAGGTTCAGGTAAACCGGCGCCGCGCGCTGCATGATGCCGTCGACTCCGCCCCAGGATGCCTCCCGCGGCCGGTGTGCCAGCGTGTCGCGCTCGATGCCACTGAGAAACAGGACGAGCTTGTTCGCCGACGAGGTGACCGGTGTACCACCGATTTCCTGGAGGTTGGAAACGACGACCATATCTTCGGGCACATGAAGCATGCGCCGTAGGTGGCCGTTGAGATGCCTAGCCAACAGATCCATTACCTGGTCGATCACGCGTCCAGCCCCTTTGAACGCTCTCAACGAAACGTCGACCGCTAGGCTACGCCCTCGGCGACGGCCGCCCTATCAGCAGAATGCTGATATTGGGGTTTCGTTTTCTTAGGGCGCGTTCCTAGCCAAGCGACGTCATGCCTTCCTTGACCGCGTAGCGGGTCAGGTCGGCCACGCTGTGGATATTGAGCTTGCGAAACACATGGGAGCGATGCGTCGCGACGGTCTTGGCGCTGATATGCAACCGGGTCGCGACTTCGCGGGTCGAACAGCCCTCGGCGAACAACCGCGTGACTTCCCGTTCGCGCCAGGTCAAGGGCTGGCCGGCCGTATCGCTGGCGGAAGCCTGGCCCGCGCGGCAGGCGTTCATGACCGGAGCCACCAGTTCGCTGCTTAGGAAAACCTGATGCCGATAGGCGTGCCGGATGGCACGGGCCAATTCGCCGTAGCCATTGTTCTTCAGCACATAGCCAAGGGCGCCGGCTTCCAGAGCCTCCAGCACCTGGCCATGCAAGGCCGTGGCGGACAGGCACAGCACACGGCTCGACAGCAGCTCGCCGCGCACTCGCCGAGCCACTTCGATACCGCCCATCATGGACATCGAGACATCGGCGATCACCACGTCGGGTGTGAGCTGGCGGGTCATCCTCAACAATTCCAGTCCATGGCTTGCCTGCCCGACGACCTCGATGTCAGTTTCCTGCTGCAAAAGGGCGATCAAGCCCTCGCGCAACATGGCATGGTCGTCTCCGAGTACCACACGCACTTTCATCGCCCCGCCCTTCCTTCGTCGGTAGTTGCTTGTCTGACAAGGAATACGGCGCGCGTGCCCGGCTTGGTGAAGCCGAGACATAGCTCACGTGACGGTACTGCCCGCTACCCGACGCTGAACTGCAGAAAGGCCGTTCCCCTGCCCTTCTCCGAGTATTAGGCAATCGTGAAGGCGTGCATGGGCAAATTCGGTAAGAACCGTGAAAAGATGTGCCGGCTCGTCATGGAACCGGCATCAGGAATCGAATCGAAATCGGAGCGGTGAAGTCGGTGGCCCTGGCGAAGTCTCGCCGACGATGCAGGGCAAATTACCGCACGTCGCTGGGACAGCAGGCGGTGAAGGCACCAGGCTATCGCGAGGTGATGCGGGTGCAGACGGCCGCTTTGCCGAAGTAGGATGCCCTCGAAACCTTGACGACAGCCATGTTTAACGAACAAGGAAGGGATGAGCATGAGATTCACGATCTTTGGTGGGGCACCCATGAAGCACGGAATACGGGCGCTTTGCCTTGTTGCATCTATCGGTTGCGCAAGCGCGCAGTCGACAATCAGCTCGAAAGCCCCGCTGGCATCTGTATTCGACGAATACTCGGCCGCGGCGGGTCAAGGTAACTTATCTGCCGCATCGGAGCTTTTCGAAAAGTCGCGAGATTGCCTCCTTGTTCACCGTATCGACTCGACAACGACATGGCTACAAAGTCTGAGTACGGCGCAGAGGGATAGCATCCTGGAGGGCACGCGCCTCGATAAATCAAGGGCGTCCAAGCGCCGCGCCGAAGCATCAAGGGCCATGTGCCGGGGTTCCGAAAGCAAAGTCACGACGAGCACCATTTACGATATCGCGCTTACCGCTGCGCGATTGGGTGATGTCTCGGCGAGCGCCTGCTTTATGGCGTCGTTATGGCCGGTTTCAAATTCCGATGTGGATAGGACAAAGGCCGCGCAATACAAGAGTTCAGCCGAATATCTTGCAACCCACATGATCGAAAAAGGCGACTGGAACTTTGTTCAAGCCATGATAATCGCGTCGGCACCCGGTTTGCGCGCCGGATATGCTGCGTACATCCAAAGCGATGACGCTGCAGCACAGTTGCGCTACTCGAAGCTTCTGCGTCTCGGAGTCGAGCCCAACAGCGAAGACGCAAAGAATCTCGACCGGTCGATCAGCATTCTATCTGACCGTTTACAGCCAGAAGAGATTGGGAAAGCCGATGAGTGGGCACATGGCATGTTCGCCCGCTACTACATATCCCAACCGCGACCCACAGTTCTCTCCGCTTGCGATGCGTAAGACCAAAAGGAGAGACAGACCATGCGTGGACTTATGGCGACGCGCAGACCCATCCGCTCGGTATATGTCCGCGATCCGGACCTGAACCTGATCGAGATATCGAGTATCTCTAAACCGATCGTGGTTCAGGTCCGGAACGTCTCCCGACAAGCCGGCTCTCAATCCAGCTTGTAGTCGAACGTAATGAACATCTCCCGCCCGTTGTACTCATCCGCCGTCTGCCCCGTCGTGACGAACTCGAACCCGCCGGCGTAATAAGGAATCGACCCGACCTTGTTGAAGATGTTCGACACCGTGAACTTCAGGTGGGTCTCCGGATTGATCTGCAAACCGACCGAGCCGTTCCAGGTGATCCACACCGGCGTCCTGCCCTTGTACGTCGTGTCGGCGACGTTGACCTGATTGCCGTCGAGCGTCACCTGGCAGATACCCGTGGCGAGGGTCTCGCCGCCATTGGGTACGGTGACCATGCCGGGCTGGATGCCATTTGGCAGTACGTTGCAGCCGTCATAGTTGGGGGCGCGCATGCTCCCTTCACGTACGCCGGAGATCGATACGTTCCACGGGCCCTTGCTCCAGTCGCCGATCCAGGTGACCCTGCTCGCCACGTTCTGGTAACGCGTGTTCTGCAGTTCATCGGATGCCAGCACGCGTTGCTTGTACGACAGGTTGTCGGTGTAGTTGATGCCGGCCCGGAAGTCGCCGTGCGTGTCGGTATGAAACTTGTAGTCCAGCGACGCATCGATACCGCCCACGTAGAGCGAGGCCTCGTTGATCGGCCCGGACTGCACCGAGACGATCTGGCCGGCGGCATTGCGCTTCACCATCTGGGTCACCATCTGGCAATACGCCGAATCCGGTACGTGCGCCGTATAGGGTGAGAGTCCGGAGGTACCGTTCGGCTTGACGCCGGTAAGACAGCCAGCCTCGTCGTTCAGCACGGTGTTCTGGTCCAGATACTGGATGGCGTTGTCCACGCCCATGTGCCAGTAGTCGGCGGACACGGACAAGCCTTGCACGCCCGGAACCTGCCAAACGAAGCCATAGGTCCACGAATGGCCGGTCTGCGGCAGCAGCAGTCGGCTGCCATTCGTATACAACGTGTAGTACTGCGACGTCGGCCGCTGGACCTGGTTGCACCACGTATTGTTGTTCTGCCCGGCCTTGATGGCGTTAACGCACTGCAAAGGATCGATGTAATCACCCACGGGCGAGGTGGAGCCGGTCAGGTAGATGGCCTGCATGTCCGGCGCCTTGAAGTTGGTGCCGTAGCTGCCACGAAGCAGAAGACCGTCGTACGGGCGCCACTCGATGCCCGAGCCCCAGGTACGGGCGACGTCGGCGCTGCTGGCGTCGTTGTACTTGTCCAGGCGGCCGGAGATGGTCCAGGTCACCGCATTGAGCAAGGGCACGCGGAACTCGGTACCGAGCGAATACCGCTGGCGGGTACCGCCACCGGTGAGGTAGGCGCCGAAGGGATTCTGGAAGGTAGCCGGGTCCGCGGCGCGCGGATCGGGCGAGAGCTTGAAGCCGTTGTGTGCCGCTTCGAGCACCGATGCCCATCCCATCGGCTCATCCACCCACGGGAACTTGAACAGGTCGCCATTGAGGCGCAACTGCGCCTGGTCCAGCCACGAAGACGAGGTGTTCTCACCGTTCACCGCGAACTGGCTGTATTGCTGCGGTGTGATGGGGTTCCACCATTGCTGCCAGTTCATGGCGTAGATGGGCAAGCCATCGGCCGTGGTGCCCTGCTGCTTGCCGAGGAAGAAGTTGTTCATCGCCTGGGCGTTGTAGCCCGTGAAGTCTTCGCGGACGGTGTACTTCTGGCTGTTGAGGTTCAGGTCCCAATGGAAGGCGCCGTCGAACACGGTGCCACGCAAGCCGGTCTGCAAGTTCCAGTTCTGTTCGCGATCATGGGTATTGGCCGACGTGCCGATCTCCTGCGCGGTCAACTGGCGGATGGCCTGGTTGATGACCTGCCCGGTGGTCTGGTCGTAGAACTGGCCGGTACCGAAGACATTCAACTGGGTGTTGGAAATACCCACCGTCCGGTATAGCGCCGCGGACCCGTACAGTTGCAGGCCATTCTTGAAGTCATACTCGCCGGACACGTAACCGTTGTTGCTGCGGCTGCCGGGCGTCAGCACCCAGTTCTGGAACAGCGCGGGCTGCGAGCAGTAATAGCCATTGTTCGTCACGCTGGCAATCTGGGTGCCGTTGGTGGTGACCGTATGCGACTGGCTCAGCTGGGAATTGGTGAACTTCCCGCAGGTTCCCGCCGGTGGCGTGATGTACTGGCCATTGCCGTTCATGGCGGAAAGGGCCACGGCGCCGGCCGCGTCGTACTGGTAGCCGAACATGCGTGCCGCCGGCCCCCAGGCACCATAGCCAGCATCGGACACCGAGTCCTGATACGGACGATCCATGCCCCAGAGTGCCGTGCGGTTGGACTTCTCCAGGTTGTAGACGACATGCCAGTTGCTGCCGGACTTTCCACCGAAGAAGTTGATGTCCCCATACGCGCGACCACCGCGCGTGGCGCCGCCACCGGTCACCTGCAGGTCGTCACCCTGGTAGTTCTTTTTCAGGATCACGTTCACCACGCCAGCCACCGCGTCCGATCCGTAGATCGACGAGGCGCCGGAGGCGAGGATCTCGACATGGTCGATCATGCCGGTGGGGAGGTTGTTGTAGTTCTGGAAGTTGCTCTGCTTGTTCAACGGCTGCGGGTAATCGACGATACGATGTCCATCGATCATGAGCAGGCTGAAGCCCGGGCCCAGGCCGCGCAGGTTGACCGAGCGCGCATTGACCGAACTGGAACCCCATGCCGCGGAATCCGATATCTGCTGGCCCACCTGCGGCAGCGAATCGAGGAATTCCCACAGCGTGGTGAAGCCCTGCTGTTTGATTTGCTCGCCCGTGATGGAGATCACGGGAGCGGGCCCCTCGACCTCCACGCGCGGGATCATCGAACCAGTGACCGTGACCTCCTTCAGCTCGACGGCCTTGTCGGCGCTGCCGGGCGCGGTCGACTGCGCGTAAACATGCGGCGCGATAAGCGCGAGCGCGACGGAACTGACGATCATTCCGCGCCGCAAACGAATTCTGTTCATGAGTGGTCCTCCCCCCACGGGAGCGTTGATCTGGTGAGTGTTGTTTTTCTTGTGCTGCGCCAAGCCACAAGGTGCGCGGGACAGCGACCCTCCTCGCCACCCCCGTCCTTGCTTTCCGTCCATTCGCAAGAAAGTGCATATACGAACTATATGTTCATATATGTCACAAAGAGCCTTATAGACCGAATTAAGATCGATGCAAGTTGCGATGCAACAAACGCCGGACACGAACGGGAAACACATGTTCGCGCGCGGAAGCAATACGAATTCAGGCTTTCGCCGGGCTTTCCAGCGGGGGGCTTCAGCCCATGGCTCGCGGCTTCGCGCCGGGCCTCACGGGTCGATTTTCGTGGGGTCGATAACGACATGTCGCATGCGTTTTCGCTCCCAGGTATAGAAAATGTGGACGAGGCCATCCCTCGTTTGAATGACCGCAGGGTAGGAATACTCGTTGCCCGGCTTGTCTTCGAGCGTGAGGACCCTCTTCCATCGCACGGCCCCCTTACTGAGGGCGATGGCCAGGGTGCCCCGGCCGTCCCACCAGTTCGGGCCGGGCCGGCCTGGGTTGTAGACCAGCAAGTAGCGGCCGTCCACGAGCGATACCGCATCGACGCCGGCGTTGGGATTGTCGACGTCCAATAGGCGCAACGGTAACCAATGGCGCCCGCCGTCCGATGAGCGGGTCTGGAAGAGCTTGCCTTGGCGGGTGCGCCCGATCGCTACCAACTCGTCTTGCGGCCCGACCAGCAGGCTCGGTTGAATGGCATCGATGCCGTTCGCCGGCACATCGCCGCTTGTCGACCATGTCTTGCCGTCGTCGCTGGATCGCTCGAAATGAATATGCCAGCCACCCTCCTCCGTACTCGATGGACTGACGATCGTCCCATCGGCCAGTTGGATCGGCTTGTTCTTGATCGGGCCAAGGATGCCCGGCGGTAACCGGCGCGGTGTCGACCAATGCCCGCCATCATCGCGGGACGTCATGAGCATGCCCCACCAATGCGAAGGGTCCGGTCCGATCTTGTAGAAAAGCATGAGCGTGCCCGACGCGGATCGGAACAGCACGGGGTTCCATGTCGGCAGGCGCGTCCCGTCCGCTTGCATGCCAGTGGCGACTTCCCTCGGCGACGACCAGTGGCCTTCGACGCATCGCGCCACCCAGATGCCAACACTTGGGTCACGCTCCTCCTTTCCACCGAACCAGGCCGCGACCAGCCCATGGTCGGTTTCTACGATCGTGCCCGCGTGGCTCTGTGGCGTCGGTGCGGGATCGGCGACGAATTCGCTGGCCACCACGGGTGACGTGTCACCGCCGAACACCGAAAGCGGCATCAGTAGAAGAAGCAGGAAGACTGTTTTCATTGCCGACTGCACGCCTGCCGTATCCCCCGGTTCTATTGTGGCCTCACCTGCCCGCCCTGAGACGACGAATTGATCCACATCAAGGCCTCGGAGGTACCGTTATGTATCGTATTGAAGCGTCGCGGCGCAACCAGATAGGCGGGTGGCAAGGGGTAATCCACCATTTACTCCTCTATGAGAGGACGGAGCGATGCGCCGCATCGAACGCTACTGGGCGGAACATCCGGCCGACGTACTAGCGACCATGGAAAGCGGCGGAGATGGACTCTCAAGCACGGCTGCGGCGGCGCGGCTGGAGGAATGCGGAAGCAACACGCTGGCCGGGCGTACAGGACATCCGATGTTGCGACTATTGCTAAGTCGCTTCACCAATCCACTCGTAGTCATCCTGATCGTCGCCGCCGTCATCTCGCTGCTCGCACGCGAATGGGCAGATGCGCTGATCATCATGGGCATCGTCCTGTTGACTGCAGTGCTGAGCTTCGTCCAGGAATACCGGGCATCCATCGCGATCGATGCGTTGCGGCGCCGCGTGAGCATCACGGCATGCGTGATTCGCTCCGGAAGGCGCACGGTGGTACCCGCCGAAAGCATCGTACCCGGCGACATCGTAGAGCTATCCGCTGGCGCCCTTGTACCAGCGGACTGCCTGTTACTCACGTCGCGTGACTGCTTCGTTGATCAGGCCGCGCTCACCGGCGAAAGCCTGCCGGTGGAAAAACTTCCCGACTTGGTTGCGGCGGATTCCGGACTTGCTGAGCGAACGAATAGCGTGTTCATGGGTACGTCGGTGCGCAGCGGTTGGGCAAGCGCCGTGGTCGTCAACACAGGAAAGTCGACGGTGTTCGGCAGCATTGCCGGCAGCTTGGCCTCGAGACCGCCAGAGACCGAATTCGAGCGCGGCCTGCGTCGATTCGGAGGATTCCTGATCCGCATGATGTTCACGGTGGTCATCATCGTGCTCGGGGCAAATATCCTGCTGCACCGACCAACGATCGACACGCTGCTGTTTGCCGCCGCCATTGCGGTCGGGCTATCCCCGGAACTGCTGCCTGCCATACTTGCTATCACGCTTTCCCACGGCGCGCGAGCCATGGCGAGGGAGGGCGTTATCGTAAAGCGGCTTGATGCGATAGAGAACCTGGGTTGTATGGACGTGCTATGCACGGATAAGACCGGGACACTGACACGTGGCGTTATCGGCCTGGATGGAGCCGTCGATCCGCGCGGCCAGCCGTCGGATGACGTGCTCCGCCTCGCCACACTGAATGCACAGTTGCAGTCGGGCATCCACAATCCGCTCGATGAAGCTATCGTTTCACGGGGGACGCAACTCGAGACACCTGGCGAGGTGCCAGCGAAGATCGACGAAATTCCCTACGACTTCCAGCGACGCCGGGTAAGCATCGTCATCACCGAGCCTACCGGACCCGAAGTCCGCATGGTGACGAAGGGTGCAGTGGCAAACGTCCTTGAAACATGTGCTTCTCTTCGCGTCGATCAACAAGACGTCGCGCTGGATGCAACGATCGGGGCCGAACTGACACAGCGATTCGTTGACTGGAGCAAGCAAGGCTTTCGTGTTCTGGCGATTGCCGCAAAGCGACTTCAACGGAAGGACCGTTACGATGCAACTGATGAAGTCGCCATGACGCTCGTCGGCTTCCTCCTTTTTCTCGATCCACCAGAAATTCAGGCAGCGTCTGCACTTAAAGCGCTGGGTGCGCTGGGTGTATCGGTAAAAGTCATTACCGGCGATAACCGCTTCGTCGCCACCCATGTCGCCGAGGCCATCGGTATGCCAGTGGACGGGATGCTAACCGGATCCGACTTGCGACAGCTCACCGACGAGGCCCTGTGGCAAAGGGCGCCAGCCACAAATGTGTTCTCGGGGATCGAGCCAAACCAGAAAGAGCGCATCATCACCGCCCTTCGCAAGAGCGGCCACGTCGTCGGTTACCTTGGCGACGGCATCAATGACACGCCGGCACTGCACGCCGCCGATGTCGGCATATCGGTGGACACAGCCGTCGACGTGGCAAAGGAGGCCGCCGATTTCGTCCTTCTCGAGCACGACCTCGACGTGATCTGCCGAGGTATCAACGAGGGCAGGCATGCGTTCGCGAACACCATCAAGTACATCTTTATCGCGACGAGCAGCAACTTTGGCAACACGATCGGCATGGCCTTGGCGTCGATCTACCTGCCGTTCCTCCCACTGCTGGCAAAACAGATCCTCCTGAACAATTTCCTGGGAGATGTTCCTTCCATGGGCATTGCCGGCGACCATGTCGACCGTGAATGGGCGCACGCACCGCACCGCTGGGACATCCGACTGATCCGTCGCTCGATGTTCACGTTCGGACTGAGCAGCACCGCATTCGATTTACTCACTTTTGCGGTACTTCTCGCCGTATCAGGAGGCAATCACGAGATATTCCGCACCGGCTGGTTCGTCGAGTCCCTGCTCACCGAGTTGTGGGTGCTTCTGGTGATTCGCACCCCCAGACCGTTTTACCGAAGTCGCCCCGGTCGCTTCCTCGCATGGGGTGTGTCAACCATGACGGTTGTGGCGGTTTCCCTTCCCTACCTTCCTGGCGTAAGGGTGCTCGGCTTCGTGCCTCTTTCCTTGCCATTGCTGGCCACCATCCTGCTCATCAGCCTGCTGTATGTGGCATGTGCGGAAGTGATCAAACGCCCGGTGTACCGGCGCCTGAGCGGTACGCCGTCGAGAACCGGCGGCATATACGTTTCACGGCGTCGCCCCTTAGGTTGATCCCGGTCAATGTCCCGAGCCGAGCGCGTCGTACGCTGGTTGCTCCATCACGTACGAAGACAGTCGGTAACAGCCAACTCGATCCTTAGGAGGTCATATGAACGCCATTGCGAAGACCATCGAGATCAACTCCTCATCCTCCCTCGGGCTCGAGGATGCCATCCAAGGCGGGCTGACCAAGGTGTCCCGCACCATCGAGAACATTCGCGGCGCCTGGGTCAGCGACATCAAGGTACGCACGAGTCCCGATGGCCGTATCACCGAGTGGCGGACGTGTCTTCGTGTGACGTTCGTCGTCGAATGACGATGGACGCGCGGAATGAGTCCTTCCTTGGAACGACATCCTGCAAGCTCCCGATAGTGGCCCTCATGCTATGTTCCACCCCGCAGGGGGCAGTACGTCGTGGGAGAACGTGCGCATGGCTTTCATCGATGGGGTGAGCCGCAAGAAGTTGCGGATGGGTCTGCTCGGGTGTGTCGCGGCGTGTGCCGCGCAGGGGGTTCTTGCGGCAACGGCGCCCGGCTTCGACCCAGGTTCCGCGAATGTCGCGGTCGCGGATCCTGTTGTTCCGCGGCCGCCGGGCAAGTCCTGTGTGGTCGAGTTGTTCAACGGTTTCACCTTCACCGATTTCTCGAATCATCCCTATACCTATGCGCCACCGGCCGGCTGCGGCAAGACGTGGTCGAAGGTGGTGCTCGAGGCGGACTTCTCGGTCACGGCCGGGCGTCAGTTCGACCGTACCGCGTCACTCTGGCTGGGCGGCGCCAATATCTATTTCGGCACTACCCAGGAGCCCTCCTCCACCGTCGCGCCGAGCTGGCACGTCGAACGCGACGTCAGCGACTTCGCCAGCCTGCTAGGCAACCCGCAGACCGGCCAAGCCATCCTGGGCAACGTCGTCAACGACACGTATACGGGCGTGATCAGCGGCTCCGCCAGACTGGTGTTTTATCCTGCCAACATCCTGGCACCGAAGGCCGACGCGCCAGACGCGGTGTATCCCCTTTCCGACGGGACCGACGGTGGCACGGTGACGCTCAACACGGGAGCCGACGTGCTCACCCGCACACTCACGCTGCCCACCAACATCGAACGAGCCTATCTGGACGTGTTCGCCCAGGGCCAGGGTGGCGACGAGTTCTGGTACTCGTGTGTTCCGGACGAAGTCGCCGATGAGGCGCAGAGTTGCGGCGGCGGTTCGTACCGCGAGGTGCAGGTGGCGATCGACGGACAACCGGCCGGCGTCGCGCCGGTGTATCCCTGGATATTCACCGGCGGTATCGATCCCTACATGTGGCGACCGACGCCAGGCGTGCAGACGCTGAACTTCCTGCCCTACCGGGTCGACATCACTCCATTCGCCGCATTGCTCAATGATGGCCAGCCGCATGCGCTATCCATCGGCGTGACCGGGGCGAACGGTTACTTTTCCGCGACCGGCAACCTCTTCGTCTATCTCGATCGTGGTCGCACGGCGCTGAGCGGTGCGGTGACCGTCAATACGCTGAAGGGCCAGCCTGCCATCGCCACCGTCGACAACACGCTGACCGACGTATCCGGCGTGGTCGGCGGAGCGGTCGCCACCCATGCATCGCGCAGCTTCCGTACCAGTGGTTACGTGGACACGTCGCACGGCCGCATCGTCACCGACGTCACGCAGACGGTCGCCTTCCGCAACACGCAGACCTTCGCCATCGACGCCACGCGTTACGAGCAAGCCATCGACCAGCTGTCGACGGTCGACAGCACGACAAAGACCCGGCAGGGTCGGTCGGGCCTCGCGGTGACGACGGAAGCGCACTACGACTTCCCGTTGCTGGCCAGCTTCAAGTACAGCTTCGACGAGGCAGGCAACATCGTTTCCGCCCCGAGCGCCGTGACCCAGGGCTTCTCGCGGCAGTTCTCGAAGAAGGTGGGTAGCCTGCTCCTCTACCGCAGCGACGTGGACAACAGCATCGATACGGCCGACACGCTGGCCTTCAGCGGTGGCGCGGTCACGGGACACAGCGGGCAGCGCAGCAGCCAGGTCTTCCGGTTCAAGGACAACCTGGGCAGCTGCTACGGTCGCGACATCAGCACCAGCGCCGGCTTGCTCACCGCGGCGACCGATGGAGGCGGCTGCCCGGGGAACCGCAACCGGCTGCTGTGGTTCACCCATCCGGATGGCTCGCCCGACACGTCACGGACGGAGGATCCGGGCATCTTCTGAACAGGTAATGCGTTTAAGGCGCCGCCGTTCGTGCGGCGGCGCCTTGCTGGCGATGCGCGACTCAGTCCTTGAATATCGCTGGTGTTCCGACCCAGATCATGCGCACTTCGGACTTGCCCACGTTACGCATGCTATAGGGATGTCTCTGGTCGAAGTGCGCGCTGTCACCGGTGCTCAGCACGAACTTCTTCCTGCCGACCGTCATTTCGAGCGTGCCGCTCAGGATGTACCAGAACCCCTCGCCTTCCCGATGGATCGTCGGCGCCGCGAGCCCGGGCGGAACGATCAGCCGGAGCGCTTCCATCTTGCGTTCGGCATGCCGGCCGCTCAACCGCTCGTAGACCACCGGCGACTCCAGATCGATCCGGTCGTGCTCGCCCGCCCGGCAAACGATCTGCCCCGGCGTGGGGACGCCGACGAAGTAGTCGACATCCACATCCAGCGCCTTGGCGATGGCTTCGAGGGACAGCAACGATGGGTAGGCGAGATTCCTCTCGACCTGCGAGAGAAACGGTATGGAAAGTCCTGAACCGTCGGCGAGGGATTGCAGGGTGAGCCCCAAACCGCGGCGTCGGTCGCGAATCGCGGACCCGATGCTCAGCCCGGCGGCCTTGTCCGGCGTCGCTTGTGCCCCCGCCATGGTTACGAGCTGTGGTCGCTACTGATCAACCAGCGCGAGCCAACCTTGTGGAAAAGCAGCGTCGTGAGCCCGGATACCTCGGCGCCGGTGTCCGGCTTCAGGTGGTAGCGGCCGATGACGAAGGCGTACTGTGTACCCAGCGGTTTGACATCGATCAGTTCCAGGGTGAGCTTGCCCAGGCTGGCACCCGGCTTCTGGAAGCGCGAGGCGTACATCGCTTCGATCGCCTCGTAGCCCTCGACGACGCCGCCCGCGCTCACATAACGGGTGCCTGGGGCACGCTCGTAGCACTCCATGAACGTCTTCAGGTCGCCGGACGACCACGCCGCAGCGCTGGCATCGAGCGTTTGTTTGATGGCCTGGGCGGTCGACACGGCCGGTGTTTCAGCCGACACGGCGGTGGTCGCCGACACGGCGCTCAATGCGCAGAAAAGCACGGACATGGTTTTCATGACACCCCTGGAACATGAGAGAAGTCGCTCTTCCACCAGTGACGTCCAGCATACTGGACGGCATCGAGTGGGACTCGTTTAGGCGGCCATCTTGCACTGCCATCCGATCGTAACGTAAAAGCTTGACGCCATCAAAACTTTTTGATCTGATCGAAACCAGGAAGCGTGCACCGCAGCAAAAAGCGGTTCAGACGGCTATACATCCGGTGCCAGGGGATCGAAGGCGCAGCCGGTCAGGGACATCTGGCATCAACCGAGCAAGGACCATCATCCATGGATTTTCGTCCGTGGGTCGATGTCCGGGGGCAATACATACGAACCATAGAACATGCTCTGTCGAAGAGCGTGCGCGAAGGGTTGCACGTTTCACAGGCCATCTTCCATCCAGCCGACTCGCCGGGGAGTTCCATGAACCAAGATCTCAAGCGCACCCTCCTCTACACCGCCCTGTTGTCGGTAGCCCTGGCCTCGGGTCTTGCGAACGCCCAGGAGGCAACCGCGCCGGCCAGCGAAAAGAAGAAGGCACAGGCCTCCGACACGCCGCAGACCCTCGAAGGCATAACGGTCACCGCCGCCAAGCGCGAGCAGGATATCCAGAAGGTACCGATCAGCATGACGGCGCTGACCGGAGAACAACTCGAACGCCAGGGCGTAACCAGCCTCGTCGACCTGGCGCGCATCGCGCCGTCCTTGACTGTCGCGTCCTCGGGTCCCGGCTCGAACAACCTGATCATTCGCGGCATCTCGTCGAGCGCGGGCTCCGCCGCCACGGTAGGCTATTACCTCGACGACGTACCCATCGCAGCATCCAGCAACGCCGCGCTGCTGTCGACGCGAGGCGTCATCGACCCCTCGGTGTTCGACATCGAGCGTGTCGAGGTGCTGCGCGGTCCGCAGGGCACGATCTACGGCTCCAGTTCCATGGGCGGCACGGTCAAGTACGTGACCAATCAGCCGGACCTGGATTTTGTGGAGGCGCGCATCAAGACGGACGTCTCGGGCACGTACCACGGCGGTCCGAACGCCAACGTCAACGGCGTGCTCAACGTCCCCCTGCTCAAGGACAAGGTGGCGCTGCGCGTGTCCGCTTACTACCGCCACGACGACGGCTATATCGATCGCTATCCGATCTCGCCGTCGAACTATCTCGAGGCGGACCCGGACGGCAAGAAGAAGGACAACGTCAACACGTACAAGACGTATGGCGCGCGCGTGGCGATGCTGATCAAGCCGGACGATACGCTGACGATCACGCCCAGCGTCATCTACCAGTATTCCAAGCTGGGATCGCCGTTCACCTACGACAAGATCCCCGCGACGCTCGACAACCCGTACCAGGTTCGCGACGTCAACGAAGCCAACGTACAGGAATCGACGATTTCCAATATCGCGATCCACAAGCAGTTCGATGCGTTCGAACTGATGTCGTCGAGCTCGTACTTCACCCGCAACGTCAACATTCGTGACGACAGCTCCAAGGTCATCAACTACTTCTTCGGCCTGCCGAGTGTCTATCCGACCACGATGTACGGCAGCTACAAGAACAAGGAGTTCACCGAGGAAGTGCGGGCGACCAGCAAGTTCGACGGTCCGGTGCAGGCGATCCTCGGCGCGTTCTATCACGACGTCCGCGCGCCGCTGGCCTCGTCCATTCCCTATCCCGGCGGGTTCAACCAGGCCTTCGACACGCCTTTCCCGGGGTACTCGACGATCTATCAGGGCGCACGCAACGCCACGCTCAAGGAATACGCCGTGTTCGGCGAGTTGTCCTGGAACATCACCGACAAGCTGAAGGCCAGCGCGGGCATCCGTGCCTTCGAGGTCAAGCAAGGCTTCTCGCAGAGCGGTGACGGCCTGCTCAACGGCGGCCCGAGCACCGTGCGCAGCAGTTCCAAGGATTACGGCAGCACGCCGAAATTCACACTGCAGTACCAGGTCAGTCCCGAGAACATGGTGTATGTGACGGCATCCGAGGGCTATCGGCCGGGTGGCCCGAACAATCCCGCACCGGCGGCATTGTGCGGCTCGGAGGTGGCCGGGCTGGGTCTCAGCCAGTCGCAGCTGAACAAGTACAACCCGGACACCCTGTGGAACTACGAGTTGGGGTTCAAGAGCGCGTGGTTGGATCGCCGCTTGCTGATCGACGCGTCCGTCTACCACATCGACTGGGACCATGTTCAGCAGCAGATCGTGCTTGGCTGCGGCTACAACATCACCGCCAACTTCGGCAAGGCCGTCAGCCAGGGCGCGGAGCTGGAAATGAAGTTCCTGCCCGTCAACGCGGTGACGTTGAGCGCCGGCTTCAGCTACAACGACGCGCACCTGAAGAACGATGTGCCAGGCACCTCGGCGAAGGACGGCGACCGCCTGGTGAACGTGCCCCGCTTCACCGGCTCGCTCGCGGCCGAGTATCGCCATCGCGTCAACGCGCAATACGACGGTTTCATGCGCGCCGACGTCAGCTACGTGGGGGATTCGAACTTCCTTTACGACCGGGAGAGCCCGTTCTATCGCCGCAAGGGTTTTGCGACCACCAACATCCGCGTGGGCGTGGAAGGCCGTAACGGCTTCGATATCTCGTTCTACGCCACCAACCTGTTCGACAAGCGCGGCGAAACCGACCTGCCGGTCGCCATCTCGGCCGACCTGCCGACCACGCGCCGCGTGGCGCTCAATCAGCCACGGACGATCGGGGTGACCTTGCAGTACCAGTACTGATGTTTCCGCTTGTCCAGCCCCAAAAGGGGTGTGTGCCATCGTGCGTCCATGGGAGAGAATCGCGAGTCGTCCCCAGCTAGCAGCCTCCCATGGCACCCACCGATTCACAGCCCGTCGTCATCGTAGGTGGCGGCATCGCCGGTCTGGCCACCTCGCGTGCCCTCAAGCAGCGAGGAGTCGATTCCCTGGTGCTCGAACGAAGCGCGCAGGCGGCCGACGGTGGCCTCGCCGTCAATCTTCCCGGTAACGCCATCGCCGCGCTCCGGCGGCTGGGCCTGACGGATGACATCGAACGGCTGGGATATCCCGTGCGCAAGCGCGAATATCGCACGGGTAGCGACCGTCTTCTGGCCGCCATCGACGAAGATGCGTTCTGGGGCGAAACCATGCGCCCACGTGCCGTGCGCCGCGCGGATCTCATGACGATGCTCGGCACCGGTCTCGACACGTCGGCCATCCGCTTCGGCACCACCATCACAGCCATTCGGCAGGACGCAGCCGCGGTACAGGTGAGCCTGACGGGTGGCGATACGGTCTCCGGTCGCCTGCTCGTCGGTGCCGACGGCGTCCGTTCCACCGTACGAGAGATGGTGATGGGATCGCCGGGCGTCATGACGGCCCGGCTCGCTTCGGCAAGTTGGCGCTTCATGGCGCCCAATCCCGGCGGCATCGACGGGTGGACGCTATGGACCGGCGAACACGGCATGATCCTGTTGCTTCCCGTCGACGATGCCACGGTCTACGGTTGGGTCTCCGTCAGGTCGACGGGCACTCCCGGCAACGATCATCATCACCTGGGCGAAGCCTTCCGAACGTTCCCCGAGCGCGTACGCAAGGCGTTGGACTGGGCCCTGGCGCATCCAGAGGATGTCTACCATTCGCCCATCGAGGAAGTGAGGCTGGCGAGCTGGACGAAGGATCGAGCCGTCCTCGTAGGTGACGCGGCTCACGCCACGGCACCGGTATGGGCGGAAGGTGCGGCATTGGCGATGGAAGACGCGCTCGTTCTGGCCGCGATAGTCGCCGATGGCGATGACGTGACGACGATCGGTCCACGTTTCGAGCAGGCCCGGCGGGACCGGGTGGCCCATGTACAGGCGATGACGGACCGGCTATCGAAGGCGGCTCGGTTACCCCATGCCGTTCGTACCCTGCTCATGCCGTTCATTACGCCTCGTAGCTATAGGGCTACCTACGAGCCGCTGAAGCAGCTCCAGGGGAGCCGGGCAGCCGGGGAGTGAACCTGAATTGACGCGGGCTACGTGCCTGTCGCTGCGTTCGTGGCGGTCACGCGTGGCCGGCCACCGACGAGTTCGAATCGGAAGGCGTAGTCGAGACTGAAAGCTGCATTCTTCTTTACCTGCCTGATGTTTCCCCGGCCGTCGTCCGATTCCTGCACGATGGTCATGGGAGAGAATGTCCATCCCATCACGGCGGTTCTGCACGCCTGGAATAATGCCTGGCGGTCCGGGTCCGGCGAGCTGTCGAGATCCCTCACGTCACTGACATGCCCGGCCTCGTCGACAATGGCCTTGACCCGGATCGTCGTCGGCGGCAACGCCTTTCCGACGAGGATCTCGGGATAGGCAGGAGGATCGTTCGTGATGAGCTGGGCGCCGAACGCGTGCTCGCTTTGCGTGAGCTTGTACTGTTCACTCGCGCTCGCCTCGATCCGTGAATAGCTGACAGCGCCTTCGCGATGCGTCGCATCGTCGTGTTTCGACGCAGGCGGGAGCGTGCCACAGCCCCCCGCCACGACGATGCCGGCAATCATGGTGACACGCGCCAGTCGCAACCTGAAGGTATCGATCATGTGCGGTCAAGCCGTAGCGTTGGCTATGCCGCGCAATTGCCGTTCGAACTCCTCGGGTGGCTGGCCTCCGGAAATCAGGTACTGGTCGTTGACGATAACGGCAGGTACGCCCGTGATACCGCGACTCTGCCAGAGGGCTTCGTCCCGGCGTACCTCATCGGCATGGCGATCGGATTCGAGCACCGCACGCGCCTCCACCGGATCAAGCCCCACCCTCTCCGCCTCCATGACGAGGGCATCATGGTCGCCGGGGTCGGTCTGGTCCGTGAAGTAAACGCCGAACAGCTGCCGGGTCAGCTCGCGTTGTTTCCCGTCCTTCGCCGCCCAGGCGATCAGGCGATGCGCATCGAAGGTGTTGTAGATGCGGCTCGCGTCCGAGGTGTTCATGGTGAAGCCCACCGCCGCCGCGCGTGCCTTGATGCGCTCGCGATTCTGGCGAGCCTCGTCGGCGGGAATGCGGTATTTGGCGACCACGTGTTCCACCGTATTCTCGCCGCCGGGTTGCATGCCGGGGTTCAGCTCGAACGGATGGAAAACGATCTCCGGCTCGATCACGTCGTGCAGACGCTCCAACGCGCGCTCGAGTCCACCAAGTCCGATCGCGCACCACGGGCACGCGATATCCGAGACAAAGTCGATCTTCATTTTCTGGGGCATGGGGAGTCGCCTGAAAGGGTCTACCCACCATCGTACACCGCCAAGGCCAACCCATCCGAACACTATCCTATCCCTCATGGGCGATGGCCGAAGGGAAAGGGATTCATGTAGTTTCGGATTCCCGGTTCATCGAGAACGGCCGTCATGACCCCGTCACCGACCAATGACACCGCGCTTCGCGCGGCCCAATCCGTCGCCACGGCCGCCCATGGTGATGCGACGCGATGTCCGAAGGTCACCTCGTTCTTCGACGAGGCGACCTTCACGGTCAGCCATGTCGTCGCGGACCCGGCGAGTACCGCATGCGCCATCATCGACAGCGTGCTCGACTTCGATGCCCCCAGTGGCCGGACCGCCACCCGCAGCGCCCAGCAATTGTTGAACCACGTGAACGAACAGGGCCTGCAAGTGCAGTGGATCCTGGAGACCCATCCCCACGCCGATCACCTGACGGCCGCCCCGTGGCTGCACGCGCGTACCGGTGGCCTCGTGGCCATCGGCGACCACGTCACCACGGTCCAGCGAGTCTTCGGCGACATCTTCAACGAAGACCAGCGATTCGCGCGCGATGGCCGTCAATTCGATCGACTCTGGGCCGATGGCGACACGTTCCGCATCGGCGGCCTGGACGCGGTGGCCCTGCACGTTCCCGGTCACACTCCCGCCTGCGTGGCTTACGTCATTGGCGACGCCGTATTCGTCGGCGACACGTTGTTCATGCCCGACTACGGGACGGCACGTTGCGATTTCCCGGGTGGCGATGCGCGTACGCTGTATCGTTCCATCCATCGGCTCATGTCGCTACCGGAGGACACCCGCCTGTTCATGTGCCATGACTACAAGGCGCCTGGCCGCGACACTTATGCCTGGGAAAGTACCGTCGGCAAGCAGCGAAGCAGCAACATCCATGTCCACGCCGGCGTGGATGAAGAGACCTTCGTGCGAACGAGGAAAGCCAGGGATGCGACGCTACCCATGCCACGCCTCATGCTCCCTTCCATCCAGGTGAACATGCGCGCCGGGCACCTGCCAGAGCCAGACGCCAATGGGGTGCGTTACCTCAAGCTGCCACTGGACTTGCTCTGAACCTCGCGCAAGAAGTCCAGCATCGCGCGATTGAACACATCCGGCCGTTGCAGGGGCGCGAAGTGGCTGACGGAATGCAGCAGGACAAACTTCCCACCCGGGACGGTGCGAGCGATGTACTCGGCATGCTCGCGTTCGATGAATTCGTCGTGCTCGCCGAGGACGCTCCACACCGGTACGACGATGTTCCGAAGCTCGTCGGGTCCGTAGTTCGGCTGGCTCGCCTGCATCACGGCGAGGTCGTCGCGCATCGCCTCGAAGCCGCCGGCGAGCGGTGAGAGCGCTGCGTACTCCCTGACGTGATGGTTGTAAATGCGCTCGATCACCGGGCTGGACCGGAACGGCTTGGTACCGGTGCGGTCGACGTTGCAGGCGAAGAAGAACACCCCCATGGAGCGACCCGGCGTTTCCCGCGACAGGACGAGCGCGGTATCGGCGCCATCGCTCCAACCGATGAAGGCAGCCTTGGCAACGCCAAGCACATCCATGACGGCGCGGGTGTCGGACGCCATGAGTCCATAGCTGTAGGGCCGCGACTCGCGGGTCGACCGGCCCTGCCCGCGGCTATCTATCAGGATGGCCGTGTACCCCGCGCCCACCAATGCGGGGACCTGATAACCCCAATTGCCTGAGTTTCCAAGGCCGCCGTGGAGCAGGACCACCGGCGGTCCCGAGCCGAGGCCGGCGTACCAGATACGAGCGCCCTCGTTGTCGATATATCCGCTGACGGCGGCCGCCGAAAGGGGCGGAACACCATGCGTCGCGAGGTGGACCAGATCGTCGTCATGAAATGGGTCGGCCATGGCGGGAGCATAGCCGCAGGGCCAGCAGGCTGGTAGCAACCTTCGCGGTTGCCATCGGCACTCAGGCACCGACGGCCGCGTCGCGGCCTGCATGCAGCGGTGCCTCCCTCAGCGAGGAAGGCAACCCAACCCGACCAGTGTCGCCTCCACCGCTTCGTCCAACGGCGTGTGCGGTTCTTCGCCGAGCACGTCTTTCAAGCGCGAACCCTCCATGCGCACCGGTACATCCCACAAGTAGCGCATCTCCCGCAGTTCGCGCAGCGTAGGCACGAAGGGCGCAGCCAGCCCGACCAGCCACCACGGGAAGGCGGAGACCTTGGGGGCGAGGCCATGGCGCCGCGCGACGCGGCGGATGGCCTCCGTCATTTCGGTACCATCCGGGTCCCAGTGTCCCGCCATATGGAATCGCGCGAACGGTTCGAGGCTGGTTCGTTTGCCAATCAGCGCCACCATCGTGCGCGCCACGTCGGGCAAGTAAGCCCATTGATGACCGACACCCGGCTTTCCCGGCCGCTGGATCGCCTGGACCGGTTGGCCCGGCTTGACCAAGCCCTGCGAGAACCAGCTGTTGCCTGCCCGCGGGCCGAAGAAATCGCCCGCACGCACCACGATGGCCTGGGCGCCGCGTGACGTGGCGTCGAGCAGGCGTTGCTCGAGAAGCACCCTGATCCGGCCTTTTCGGGTTGATGGATGTTGCGGTGCATCCTCGTCCAGACGTGCGAATGCGTCGGGCCCGTAGTTGTAGACCGTGCCAGGCAGCACGATGGTTGCCCCTTCCTCGATAGCCGCGGCGATCGTGTTGTCCACCATCGGCAGCACCCGTTCGGCCCAGTGGCGATAGCCTGGCGGGTTGACGGCATGCACGATGACCTTGCATCCGCACGCTGCATCCACGACGTCCTTTCGGTTCATCGCGTCGCCGCGCCGCCAGGCGATGCCATCGCGGTGTTCGGTGTCGGTGGCCAGATCGCGCTTCAACGCCCTCACTTGCCAACCGGCATCCCGGAGCAGGCGCGCGACTTCGCCACCTATGCCGCCACTGGCGCCCAGTACCAGAGCGTGGGAATCAGGGAACTTCGTGTTGGACATGCGGGCGTCTCCGTAAAGGGTGGAGACATGGTCGTTCGAGTCAACCTAAGCCGGAATTGCCGAACACCAACCATCTGCTATACATTTTTGTATGGAAAAGACCATGGGTTGGGAGTATTACCGCAGTTTTCTCGCCGTGCTCACGGAGGGGTCGCTGTCCGCTGCCGCGCGCAAGATGGGGATCACCCAACCCACCGTCGGCCGACATGTCTCGGCGCTGGAGGCGGCATTCAAGCAGGTCCTGTTCACCCGGACCCCATCCGGCCTCGTACCGACCGATGCCGCGAATGCGCTGAAGGGATACGTCGAATCCATGCAAAGCACGGCGGCCGCACTGGAGCGTGAGGCGCTCAGCCAGGAACAAGGCGTCCAGGGCACCGTCCGCGTGTCGACCAGCGAGGTTATCGGTGTCGAGGTCGTGCCTCGGGCGTTGGCCAGGCTCAGGCGCGAACATCCTTCGCTGAAGGTCGAGCTGATGGCGACCAATCGCGTCCAGGATCTGCTTCGGCGCGAGGCCGACATCGCCATTCGCATGTCACCGCCGCGGCAGGAAGCACTGGTCGCGCGCAAGGTCGGCCATGTCGAGCTGGGGTTGTTCGCGCACGCAGACTATCTGGCCGAACGCGGCATGCCGGCGGCGATCACCGAACTGGAGACGCATGCGCTGATCGGCTTCGATGAAGAGACCCCCTTCCTGAGGGCCGCCAGGGCGAAGTTCCCTGTTTGGAGCCGCGATGCGCTCACGCTGCGAAGCGATAGCGACGTGGCACAACTAGCAATGATCCGGGCAGGCTGCGGAATCGGCATTTGTCAGTCGGCCCTGGCCAGGCGGGATGAGCGCCTGGTGCGCGTCCTGCCCGATGCGTTCTCCTTCCTCCTCGAGACATGGGTCACCATGCATGGCGACCTGCGCGGCAGTCGCCGCTGCAGGGCCGTGTTCGACGCCTTGGTGAAGTGCATGCAGGATCACATCGACGCTTGAGGCGGCGGTTTACTGTTTGGCTTCGCTTCGGCTCATCGATCACCGACAGTTCTCAGAGCGATTCCGCGGGGAGGCGCAGGCCGGACGAGGACTTAAGATCGGGCTTCACCGATCGTTCTCCTTGTCTTTCTTCGGCTCAGGGCGATGCGGGGGTGGCGCTTCCGGGCGGTGTACCTGAGGGTGCGCCTGCGGTGCCGGTCGGGCTTCCCTCGGCATGTCATGTTCCTCGGGGCGCGGGCGCTCTTCGCGCGGCGGATGTTCCTCGAATGGGGGCTGGCGCGATTCTGCTTCGTGCCGCGACTGGACCTCGCGCGGTTGAGCGACCGGGTGCCGCGGAATTTCCGGTCGGGCTTGCGGCACCTGCTCTCTTACGGCGTGCTGCATTTCCTCCGCACGTGGCATTTCCTCCGCACGTGGCATTTCCTCGGCGCGTTGCGGTGGTTCGTTTGCCGGCCGCGCCCGCGGCATCTCCTGCGGCCGAGGCTCGAACGCGTGGGGTGGCACGGACGGCGCTTCAGGCTGGGGTCTCCTCTCCGCGGCTGCATGATCGGCGAAGCGCGAGCCGGCATCTGGCCGTGCGGCCATTCCTGCGCCTTCCGGCCGCGCCCCCTCCGGCCGCCCCGGGTGCGGCACCGGCGATGGCGCCGCGCTCCGGTAGCCGGCGTGAGCGAAGTCCGGAACGCTCATCTGCGCGGGACGCACATTGTCGTGGCTGTCGAAACGTCGATTGTCGACGTTGTTCGTGACGTTCCGGCCGTCATGGATGTTGTTCACCGTCGCGGTCGCACGATTGAACGAATCGCGATTGTTGACGATCGTGCCGTTGTTGATGTTGTTCGTCGTATATCGGTTCACCACCGTCGTGGAATGCGAGACATACGTCTGGTTGTTGTAGATCACGGCGGGACGATGCCAGCCGCCACCGTTGTAACCGCCACCCTCGTACCCGCCGTGCCAGTTCATGCCCCATGAATGCCATCCACCGTCGTGGTGGTCGAGCAAGGCACCGACCAGGACGCCCACGCCGAAGCTGACCGCGCCCACGGCGACCATGTTGCCGGTGCTGTACGACGACCGGACATAGGTGTACCGGGGATAGACGGCTTCTTCGCCGTACACGACGCCCGGGTCATAGCTGGGCACGTACACCGTGTCTTCCTGCGCCGGTTCGATCTCGATCACCTGGCGTGGCGGCGGGACCGCGCTCGATTCGTCCTCCTCCTGCTGTACCTCCGTCGTGGTGACGGGCTGGGTGGTCACGCGTTGCTGGGGCGATGTACGCAGGCTGCCGCGTTGCGCGGCACGTTCGCGCATCACCTGGATCGCGTTGAGCACGTCCGTGGGGTCGTTGACATAGGCCTGGCCGAGCGCCGTCGTCCAGTCCGCGTTCCTGGCCATCTGGTCCAACACCGAGGGAAAAGCCGTGAGCCCTTTCACGCTGGCATCCCATGGCTGTGGTTCCACCGCCGTCTGTAGCAACGCGCCCTTGAGCTTCGGATTTCGTGCAACGAGGTTGTCAGCCGCGGCGATCTGATCGGGATACGTGGAGCCGGCCAGGACCTGCGCCACCAGCTTGTCCGGGAACAACGCGATAGGTGCCACCAGCTGGTAGAGCTGGTCGGCCGTCGGTGGCGTATA
The DNA here is from genome assembly GCF_030812295.1 of Luteibacter jiangsuensis. Lineage (GTDB taxonomy): Bacteria > Pseudomonadota > Gammaproteobacteria > Xanthomonadales > Rhodanobacteraceae > Luteibacter > Luteibacter jiangsuensis_A. Next base: position 385,842 of record NZ_JAUSSK010000001.1, on the reverse strand, counting down.
GGCAGGTGCCTGCGGTTGCTGTGCGATGGTCGCCGCGGGGGCCGGTGCGGTCGACGGTGCCGCGGGCGCGCTATCTGGCTGCTGGCTGCACGCAGCCAACGTGCCGATACAGAGGGTCGCGCTGAGTGTCATGGCGGAAAAGCGTTGCTTGCTCAAGGAAATCGCTCCATGGTTGGCACCCTGTGTTGCGCCCGATTACGCTGGACCAGCCTTTCCTATCGCTTTCGCAGGCGCTCGATAACCATCCAGAGGCTGAATCCGGAGGGCCGCATGACGGAAATCCGCACCGCTGCTTTCGCTACGTTGCTTACCTGCTGCGCGGCAACGTCGGTTCATGCACAGACGCGCGGGCAACCGGAGATCAAGCCATTCGGCTTCGACATCGCCGGGATGGAGCGCACGGTCGCGCCGGGAACGGACTTCTACCGATATGCCAATGGTGCATGGGCGCGCTCCACGCCCATCCCCGCGGACAAGTCCAATCATGGAATGTTCACGCGCCTCGACGACCTCAACCGCGAGCGCGTCAAGGGCATCCTCGACGTGGCGCGGAAGGACTCGCATAGCAAGGCCGGCGCCGCGTACGCCGCCTTCCTCGATGAGGCGGCCCTCGACGCCAAGGGTCTGACGCCGGCCCGCCCCTGGCTGGATCGCATCGATGCCATCGCGACACGTGAAGACTACGCGCCTCGCCGCGCAAGCCACGCGCGAAGGTGTCGCCGTACCATTCGAGGTCGTCGTCACCCAGGATGATCGCGATCCCGATGCGTACGTGCTGAAACTCGGCCAGGCGGGATTGGGCTTGCCCGACAGGGACTACTACCTGCGGCGGGACGCGCAGATGGCCCAGGCACGCGTCGCCTATCGCGACCACGTGGCGCGCTTGCTGGTCATTTCGGGTATCGCGGCGCAAGACGCCTCGCGCCGCGCCGATGCTCTGCTGCGCATGGAAACCGATATCGCGAAGGTGAGCTGGAACCGGGTGGACGCCTACGGCGATGTATTGCCACGCGCGTTCGCAGAGGAGCGCTTCGCGTTTCGCGATCGCCTCCTGAGTCGCCCTGACCTTGGGCGAAAACATCGCCGATCTCTGCGGGTTGGTCATTGCTTACGACGCCTGGCGGCTCTCCCTGGAGGGAAGGCCTGCGCCCACGCTCGAAGGCTTCAGCGGCGACCAGCGTTTCTTCCTCGGCTGGGCGCAGATATGGCGTCTGAACTACCGCGCTGCCGACTTGCGGAAACGGCTATTGACCAACGCCCACGCACCTGCGGCGCAGCGCGTGTGGACATCGCGCAACATCGACGCCTGGTACAAGGCGTTCGATGTAAAGCCGGGCCAGGCATTGTATCTTCCGCCGGAGCAGCGGGTCAGAATATGGTGAGGCTGCCCAGGAAGAGGATACGTCGATGCGCAAGCCAGGCCTGACCATAAAACGAGTCTACGAAGCACCCGCGGAGGCCGACGGCATCCGCGTGCTGGTCGATCGGCTATGGCCACGCGGGATGACCAAGGAGCGCGCGGCGATCGACATCTGGGCCAAGGACATCGCCCCGAGCCCGGACCTGAGGAAGTGGTTCGACCACAAACCGGAGCGGTTCGAACCGTTCGCCGAATCCTATCGGAAGGAACTGGCGGCCAGCCCGGCGCCGATGGCCTTGCTTGCCGAACTGCATGGCCGTCACGCCACCCTGCTCTACGGTGCCCACGACCCCGCCATCAACCACGCCGTGGTGCTCGCCGCGTACCTCAAGGGCCTGCCGTAGGGGGAGGCGGGACTACGCTTGCGAGGAACGTCGCCGACGGCACGAAGAACAACGTGCCCGTCACCGCCTTGCTCACATCCAGGATGCGATCGTGGTTGCCGGGCGGATTGCCGATGAACATGTTGACCAGCATCCGCTCGATGCGGGCGGGCGAACGCGCGTAGCCGATGAAATAGGTGCCGAACTCGCCCTTTCCCACTTCACCGAAAGGCATGTTGTCGCGCACGATCTGCAGCTGCTCACCGTTTTCCTCGATGTTCGTCAGCACATTGTGTGCGTAGGAAGGCTTGTCGGCCTCCCTCAGCTCGACATCGGAGAGCTTGCGGCGGCCGATGATCTTCTCCTGTCGCTCCACGGGAATCGCATTCCATGCCTTCAGGTCGTGCAGGTATTTCTGCACGATGACATAGCTTCCGCCGGTGAACGCCGGATCTTCCTCGCCGATCATGGTCGCGGTGGCCGCATCCTGGCCCACCGGGTTTTCCGTACCATCGACGAAGCCCAGCAGGTCACGCTCGTCGAAGTACTTGAAGCCGTGCACCTCGTCCACCGTGGTCACGTGGGAGCCGATCCTCGACATCACCTCGCTGGCCAGTTCGAAGCAAAGATCCATATGCGTCGCCCGGATATGGAACAGGAGGTCGCCGGGTGTCGACGGTGCGTGGTGTACGCCCTGGAGCTCCCGGAAAGGGTGCAACGACGCGGGGCGCGGCGTGCCGAACAGGCGATCCCATGCCGCGGAGCCGAAGCCCATGACGCAGGAGAGACGGCGGTCGGGATGGCGAAAACCGATCCCGCGCAGCAGGGAGGCCATGTCGCCGCAGAGTTCGCGCACGGCCTCGTCGCCTCCCGGGTCGGGGCCTAGCGTCACGACCAGGAAGATCGCGGCGTGGGTGAGCTTCGCGGTAACGGGTTGGGAAACGACGGTATCAGTCACCCGTATTCCTCACGGCAACCATGCCCGCATCCAGGACTCGAACTGCCCGATCTTGTCGTCGTCCCACGGTTCACCTCCTGGCGGCATGCGTGGCGTCTCGGTGCCCTTCAAACGGGCAAGGACATGGCGCGCATTCGCATGATCCGGATACACGGCGTCGCCCCTCGGGTCGGCCATATAATCGAATTCGCGCAGCCTGACGCCCATGCCTCCCATGCACCGGGTATCGCCATCGGTAAAAAGTGGTGCTATGTCTTTGGCGAACGACTCGTTCATCGATCTCTCCCGGCTGCTTGCTTACGATTCCGGGATGCTAGGTCGTTAACGGAAGACACGGTACATGCGCGAGCGTACACATGGCGTTGCCCGGGGCGCAACAGTCGCGAGTCAACTTCGCCAATTTATCGGTAAGCTTCCATGCTCCACAGCAGGTGACCGACATGACCGACCCCCTTCCCGCCCTGGCTCCGCCGGAAACACCGGAACGCGTCCTGCGTTTCTGGCGCGACGCCGGCTACGACCGCTGGTTCACCAGCGATGCCGTTTTCGACCGGGTCTTCCGCGATCACTTCCTCGCGGCGCACATGGCGGCGGCGCGGCGTGAACTGGACGCGTGGCTCGACAGCGCCGATGGCTGCCTCGCCCTGCTGATCCTGCTCGACCAGTTTCCACGCAATGCCTTTCGCGGTTGCGCGCATATGTATGCCACCGACCCGCTCGCCCGGTTCGTGGCGCGGCACATGCTCCAGCGCGGCTTCGATGGCGCGGTCGACGCGGACCTGCGGGCCTTCTGCTACCTGCCGTTCGAACATTCCGAAGACGCGGGCGATCAGCGGCTGTCCCTGCAACTGTTCGGCAAGCTGGGAGGCACGTACGTACCGTATGCAAAGGTCCACCATGACATCGTCGAGCGCTTCGGCCGTTTCCCTCACCGCAATCGTGAATTGGGACGGGAGACAACGCCGGAGGAACAGGCCTACCTCGACGGTGGCGGATTCGCCGGGTAGCGCGCCTACCCTTCCCCGGGCGACTTCCTGAAGACCATCCGCTCGAACGAGATGGCGGTGACCACCCCGTTCTCCGTGCGGAAGTCGAGGAAGTCGCCTGAGTTGGGCGCGAACGCCACGCGGACCCGATCCGGTGCTTCTCCACCGGTGGCGACGGCCTGCACGTTGCCCCAGCGGATCACCATGCCCCTGTCTTCGTCCAGGTGGACGGTCATGTCCCCCGACAGCTCGTTCGAATAGGTGCCTGCATACTCCGTTCGCGGCCGGGACAACGCCCAGGCGCGCGCCTGGATCGCCTCCCTCTGGCGAGCCGCCATGGGGGATGCCTCCGCCGCTTTCGTCCGCAATGCGTCGAACCGCCGCGACACCGTCGATGCGACATCCGGCTCGCCTAGCAGGCTGCCGTAGACGTAGTCGGCGATGAGGCTGGTCATCTGCGCGCCAAGGACATCCTCGTTGTTGAGCACGACCAGCGCGATGCCTTCGTCCGGCATGAAAGACAGATGCGCATGGAACCCGGCGAATCCACCGAAATGATGCAGCATCGTCCTTCCCTTGTACTCGCCGGTGTACCAGCCCCAGGCGTAGCCCGTACGCTGGAAATCCATGTACTTCGCCGTCAAAGCGACCTGTGGTTCGTGCGACCGGCGGATCACCTTCCGTGGTATCGCCTGCCGCTGGCCCGATGCGAGTTCCGCGATCAGGAACTTCGCGAGGTCCGGCGCGGTGGACACCAGGCCACCCGCCGCGTGCATGGTCGCGTCCGACTTGGCGATAGGCAACGGCTGGCGCGGCCGGGCACTGGCGAACGAATAGGGCTTGGCCAGCGCCCAGCCCGCGGCCTCGGCCTTGCCGATGGAGGCCGAGGTCCGCCGCATGCCCAGTGGACGCAGGACACTCCGTTCCAGCTGCTCCTGCCACGGCACCGGCCCACGGCGGTCGAGCCAGACACTCAGGATGTTGTATCCGACGTTGGTGTATTTGAAGGTTCCGCGTGCCGCCTTCTCATCGGGATAAGACGCGGACACCAGCCCCAGAAGCGAATGCTCGTCATGGATACCGCTGTATGCCGTCGCCCAGACCAGGGGTTGGTTGTCCACTCCCGAGGTATGCACCAGGAGATCCTTCACGGTCACCGCGTTGGCGTCGATGCCCGTGAAGCGTCCTTCGGGAAACATGTCGTGTAGCGACATGCGCATGTCCAACCGGCCGGCATCTTCCTGGAGCAGTGCGTTCAAGGCGAAGAACGGCTTGGTCGCCGAGGCGATATAGAACACCGTGTCACGAGTGACCGGCGTCCGCGCCTGGATGTCCGAGTATCCGAAATAGCCTTCGTAGACGACCTTGCCGTTCTTGATGACGGCGATGGCCGTTCCGGAGGGCAACGTGGTCGCGTCTTTCGTCTGCTGGATGAAAGCCGCCAACGGAGCGAAATCGGGCGGCGGACCGGCCCGCGACGCGAGTGGCGTGGCGGCCAGCAACAGGGAACCGAGCGCCAGGAAGCGGTTCATGCGTTGGCCTTGGACCCGCGGCGCTCGAAAACGTAATAGGCGACGTTGCCCAGGCCCGTGGCACCGAGAAGCAAGCCGATGACGCCGGGCGTCGCATGGTCCACGCCAGTCGCCTCGACGAGGCCGAAGCCGAGCGCGAGGGCGACGAGGACGCAGCCCCAATGCAACGAGGCATGGCGCCGCCGTGCGGCCTCACCTTCGAGCAGCGAACGGACCATGTCTTCGGATCCTCGCGACTCGACGATCCGGCGACGGGTATAGGCGTCGACGACGACCTTCACCGAATAGGCGATGCAGACGAACAGGGTGATCGGGATAAGGAGCGTGAAGTCCATGGTTCGGATGTCCTGTGGGATGGGTACACCCAAGGAGATACGGCGCGAAAGCCACCGGTTGCAGCAAATCGATTGCAACCGATGGCCTGCCCGACGTATCCCTATAGGAGAATGTCCATCCAGCCCCCTCCCCTCGCCGATGCGATCGCCACCGACCTTGTGCTGGCCGGCGACGTCCTGTCCGGCAAGCCCGGGGCGTTCGAACGGCTGGTGCGCGAGTACCAGAACCTGTGCTGGCACGTGGTGGACCGCATGGTCAGGCACCCGGACGACACCCGGGAGCTTTGCCAGGACGTCTTCCTTCGCATACACCAGTCGCTGCACCAATACCGCGGCGAGAGCGCCTTGAAGTCATGGATCGCGCAGGTGGCGTATTCGGTGGCCAAGCGGCACCTGGAGCGCAAGCGGATTCCGCTGGTCGAGGCGTCGGGCGACGAGGAGGGAAACTCCCTGGCGGAGCGGATCGGCGACGGGTTCGACCTGGAGGCTTCCGTGGCCGACGAGGAGATGGGCGCGCGATTGCATGCGGCCATCGACTCCCTGCCGCCGGTGCAGCGGACGCTGCTGACGCTTTACCATCTGGAAGACATGCCGATCGGCGAGATCGCGCGGGTGACCGGCATGGCCGAGGGCACCATCAAGAGCCATCTTTTCCGCAGCCGCCGGATGCTGCGGGAGATACTGGAATCGCGCATGGGAGTACGAGCATGAATGACGAACGAGAGTGGGAAGCACAGGAACGCGGCATGCGCGCGGCGCGTGGACAGGCCCCGTCCGACCTCGATCCGCTCGCCCTCGACTACCGCAAGGTAGCCAACGCCGTGATATCCCATCCTGTCGGTGCCCCGCCAGGCGACTTCGTCGCCCGGGCCGCGGCTCACGTCGCCCGCCACGAAGGCGGCATCGAGCGACCGCTCTCCGGGGTGCTCCTGGCCATGTTCGCCGTCGCGCTGGTCGCCGCCGCCGTGGTTTACGGGGCGCGTTACTGGCAGGTATTCCAGCAGCCCGGTGAGCCTGCGTCGGGCTGGATGCTGGCGGGATTCACCTGCGTCGCGCTGTCCTGGGTGTCCCGCCAGCTGGCCGTTATCGTGCGCCGTCCTGGCGGACGGACTTGAACGATGCCCTCAGTTCCTGGACGAACATCGCGGGCTGCTCCCAGGCGGCGAAATGCCCACCCTTGCTCAACCGGTTGTAGTGAATGAGCTTCGGAAACGCCTTCTCCGCCCAGCTCTTCGGCGCCGCATAGATTTCATCGGGAAAGACGCTTACCGCCACGGGGATCGTGAGGTGCTTCGGCTCGAAGAAGGCGAGCTTGTTTTCCCAGTACAGGCGGGCCGAGGACACGGCCGTGTTCGTGAGCCAGTAAAGGGTCACGTTGTCGAGGATATCGTCACGTGTCATGCCTTCGGCCTGCCCATCGAATACCCGGGTGATCAACTCGTAGCTGCGCGCATCGTGATCGAGCATCCAGGCGGCGAGACCCACCGGCGAATCCTCGATGGCATACAGGGTTTGCGGGCGATTCGTCATCTCCTGGGCGTAGCCGAGGCCATGCTTGTAGAAGAAGTCGAGTTGCTCGTACGCGCTCTTTTCTTCGGCGGACAGGCCTGCCGGCGGCGGTCCTCCCGCTGAAAGCGCCTTGGCGATGTCGTCCGGCACGGTGGCCGGCATGTTGGTGTGGATGGCCAACAGTTCCGGCGGCGCCTGCACCGCCATCTGCTCCGACACGGCATCGCCCCAGTCACCGCCTTGGGCGACGAAGTGTCTATAGCCAAGCCGTTTCATCAGCACGGTCCACGCCCGGGCGATGTGCTGGGGGTCCCAACCGGTGGTCGCCGGCTGTCCGGAGAAGCCGTAACCCGGCAGCGAGGGAATCACCACGTCGAACGCATCCGACGCGCTCCCCCCATGCGCCGTGGGGTTGGTCAGCGGGTCGATGATCTTCAGCTGCTCGATGATCGAGCCCGGCCACCCATGGGTGATGATGATCGGCAACGCGTTCTTGTTCTTCGAACGGACATGGATGAAATGGATGTCCACGCCATCGATGGTGGTCACGAATTGCGGCAAGGCGTTCAATCTCGCTTCCACCTTGCGCCAGTCGTAATCGGACTGCCAGTACGCGGCCAGCTTCTGCATGGTGGCCAGTTGCACGCCTTGTGTCGCGTCCGTCACCGTCTCCTTCTTCGGCCACTTGGTCGCGGCGATCCGCCGGCGCAGGTCCGCGAGGGTTTCGTCGGCGATGTGCACTTTAGGGAAGGGCCGGATCGACGCGTCGTCGCCTGTTTGCGCGGCCGCGACGGCGGCTCCGATCGCACTGGAAACCACGCCTGCGCTGGCGGCGCCGCCGGTCACAGTAACGGGTGTGCTTTGTCCGGGTGGCGCGGTCGCTGCGTGTGCCGTCGACGGCAGGAAGATGCTTGTCGCGCCGACGAAGGCGGATGCGGTGAGGAAATGCCAACGACCGAATGAAGCGAACTCTGAAGACATGACGACACTCCTCCGATGGTTCTGCGCGACGAGGCGAGAACGCAGTGGGAATGGACAGGTTCCGTGGTTCGTGAATCCGCTGGTCCGTGAGCGGCTGGCGGCGCTCGCGAGCTTAGCAAGGGCTTCTCGACGAAGCATTACGCCATAGGTATTAGCAGGGTATACCGACCGCGGGCGAATCCACGCGGCGTGCCGCGTCAGGCCAGTGTGGTCAGCTCGACCGGAACCACGGTGTCACCACCGATGACCTGGGCCTGGCCATCCTGCACCATGAACTGGATCTGCATCGAGCGCTGCGTCAACGCGGCAAGCGCTTCCACGGTGGACGGTGCGACATCGATCACCGAGACGTTCTTCGTGCGCGCGACGGCGGCGGATGTCTTCTTCCACCACACCTCGGCGCTGCGCCCGCTATAGGTATAGACGATCACGCGCTTCGAGCGGCCCGCGGCGCGGCGGATGCGCTGTTCGTCCGGTTGGCCGATCTCGATCCAAACGTCGACTTCACCGGTCAGCTCCTTGCGCCACAAGTCCGGCTCATCGTCGGAGCTGAGCCCCTTGCCGAAGACCAATGCGTCATCCGCATTCAGCGCGAACGCGAGCACCCGGACCATCATCCGCTCGTCGGTTTCGGAGGGATGCTGGGCGATGGTCAGCGCGTGAGCCTGGTAGTAATGCCGGTCCATGTCGCTGACCTGCAGGTCGGCCTTGAAGACCGTCGATTTGAGTGCCATGGGGTGAAGCGTACACGAATTATGTAGAATACCGCCGCGATACGACCAGCCAGCCCCTAGCGAGCCAGTCGCCTGAACCACGCGGGCCCCATCGGTGCCCTTCGTCCAATGCCTAGGGGCTACCATCATGTTCCCGACCCACTCCCATCGGCCGCGGCCGGCCTTGCTCGCCGTTTGCCTGTCCGCTGCGTTGCCTCTCGGCGCCTTCGCGCAATCGGCGGCGACCACCCCGGATGCCGCCACCACGCTCGATGCCGTCGCCGTCAAGGGCCAGCGTGCGCCCACCTACGCCGCCGAACAGAGCTCCGCCGCCACGCGCCTGTCGTTGACGCCGCAGGACACGCCGCAATCGATCAGCATCGTCACCGAACAGCGCATCGAGGACCAGAACCTCACCAATGTGCGCGAGGTGCTGGACAACACCACGGGCGTTTCGTCGAGTGCCTACGACACCGAGCGCGTGGTGTTCTATGCGCGTGGTTTCCAGATCGAGAACATGGCTTATGACGGCGTGCCCATCGCCGCCGGCCTCAACTCCAGCTCCGCCGACGGCAGCCTGGATACCGCCATCTACGAACGCGTCGAAGTGGTACGCGGCGCCACCGGCCTCATGAGCGGCGCGGGCAGTCCGTCGGCCATGATCAACTTCGTCCGCAAGCGTGCCGACAGCCGTACGCTCCAGGCGGACGCCTACCTCAGCTATGGCTCGTGGGATACGCGCCGAGGCACGTTCGACATCTCCGCGCCCCTGAATGCCTCCGGCAGCGTACGTGGCCGCGTGGTGGCCGCCTACGAGGACGGCGATTCGTACCTCGACCGCTACAGCACCAAGAAGAGCGTGTTCTACGGCGTCGTCGATGCCGACCTGGGCACCGATACGGTGCTCAGCCTCGGCTTCGACTACCAGCGCACCACCCCCAAGGGCGTCACCTGGGGCTCCTACCCCGTCTTCGACGACACCGGCGGTTTCATCGAATGGCCACGCGGGTTCACCAGCGCGGCCGATTGGACCTACTGGGACAACACGACCCGGACCGCCTTCGCCGATCTCAAGCACAACTTCGACAACGGGTGGCAGTTGCGTGTCATGGCCAGCCGCCGTGAAACCGATGGCGACGACGCGCTGTTCTACGTCTATGGGTTTCCGAACCGTGAAACCGGCGAGGGCATCACGCCTTATGCCTACCGGGGCACCGACGCCGGCCGGCAGAACCTGCTCGACGTGTACGCGTCCGGTCCTTTCCAGGCCTGGGGCCGGGAGCACGAGCTCGTGGTCGGCGTCAGCGGTTCGCACTACACCCAGGATTCGTGGGAACGCGAGCATGGCGACCTCCCGGACGTCGGCGACTTCCTGCAGTGGAACGGCCGCTATCCCTATCCCGACTTCGCGGTGGACAAGACACCGTACAGCGCCACGCATACCGATCAGGGTGGCATCTATGCCGCGACGCGCCTGTCGCTGGCCGATCCCCTGAAACTGGTCCTGGGCGCCCGCTACAGCCGCTGGAAGAACGACACCAACGACAGCACCAGCGGCGTGTATCACCACGAGCATACGAAGACGGTGCCTTACGCCGGCCTGATCTACGACATCGACGACACGTACTCGGCGTTCGCGAGCTATACGCAGATCTTCGATCCTCAAGGCAACCGCCGCGCCGACGGCAGCTTCCTCGACCCCGTGCTCGGCAGCAGCCGCGAGGTCGGTATCAAGGGCCGTCATGTCGACGGCGCATTGAACACCTCCCTGACCCTGTTCGAAACCCGCCAGGACAACGTGGCCGAGGCGGCGGTGGGCGAGTACCTGCCCGATGGCAGGACGCAGGCATACGACGCGGTGAACGGCACCACGTCGCGCGGCTATGAACTCGAAGTCTCGGGCGACATGTCCGAGTCCTGGAACGGCACCTTCGGCTGGTCGCATTTCAACGTGAAGGCACCGCGGAACGGCGGTGCGTTGCGTACGGCGCTGCCGCGCACCCTGATCCGCCTGTTCACCACTTATCGCCTGCCCGGCGCATGGAACCGCCTGACGATCGGCGGCGGCGCCAACTGGCAATCGGCCAGCCATGCCCAGGTCGATGGTCCGAGCGGTCCGCAACGGCTCGACCAGTCCTCGGTGATGCTGCTCGGCGCGATGGCCCGCTACGCCATCGGCAAGCAGGCGTCGGTGCAGGTGAACGCGGACAACCTCCTGAACCGGAAATACTTCGTGCTCGACGAGTTCAGCAACCTCTACTACGCCCCGCCGAGCAGTTTCACGGTGAGCTTCAACTACAAGTTCTTCTGAAGCGACCGCCGGACTGGATAAACCCCGGGGACGTTGCGCCCCATGGGTTAAGGAGCAGCTTCCCGCGACATCGCGCTGCTTTGCAGCACGTGAAGAATGCGTCATACTTGAGATCGGTTCTCATTTCCATTCGCATTCACGCACTCGATGTCCGCTGGGAGTTCCATGTCCACCGTCCCGTTCCGCCGTCACGTCCTCGCCCTCTCCGTCTCGGCCGCCCTCGCCGGCCTCCTTCTGCTCATGCCCTCGGCCCATGCCGCCGACGACACCGATGCGCAGCAGAAGGCGCGTGACAACAGCACCACCTTGTCCGGGGTGCAGGTGGAGGCCAACGTCGCCGCGCCCACCGCGGCATACGCCGGTGGCCAGGTCGCCCGCGGTGGACGTTTCGGCGTGCTGGGGAACCAGGACGCCATGAATGTCCCCTTTGCGATCACCAGCTACACCGACACGCTGATCCGCAACCAGCAGGCGCGCACCCTCGGCGACGTGGTCTCCAACGATCCCGCCGTGCGTACCGGCTTCGGCTACGGCAATTTCTCGCAGACCTTCACCATCCGAGGCTTCCAGGTCTATAGCGACGACATCGCGTTCGATGGACTCTACGGTCTGCTGCCCCGCCAGTTGCTGGCACCGGAACTGGTCAGCCGCGTGGAGGTGTTCAAGGGGGCCAGCGCGTTCCTCAACGGCATCAGTCCCGGAGGCTCCGGCGTCGGCGGCAACATCAACATCGCACCCAAGCGCGCGGAAGCGCAGCCGATCACCCGCGTCGGCCTGGATTGGGGCAGCGACAGCCAGGTGGGCGGCAGCGTGGACATCGGCCGCCGCTTCGGTGCCGGCGACGCGTTCGGCGTGCGTGTGAATGCCGTCCACCGTGACGGCAACACCGCCATCGACGGTGAGCAGCGCCGCGTTACCGCGGCCTCGGTCGCCTTCGACTACCAGGGTGAGAAGCTGCGCATCACCACCGACATCGGCTACCAGAAACAGGTGATCACCGGTGGTCGCGCCGTGGTCTATGCCAGCGGCCTCGACCGCGTGCCACGCGCACCGTCCGCAAAGACCAACTACGCCCAGCCCTGGTCCAACTCCTCGCTGGAGGATACCTTCGGCGTGGTCCGCGCCGAATATGATTTCACCCCGTGGCTCACGGGTTACGTGGCGGCGGGCGCGCATCATGGCAACGAGTTCGGCGACTACGTCAGCCCGACGCTCGTGGATACCGCGGGCAACGCGACCGAAACGCGTTTCACCGTGCCGTACGTCGCGGACACCGCCACGGGCGAAGCCGGCTTCAACGCGCACTTCGACACCGGCGAGGTCACCCACCGGGTGAACGTCGGCTTCTCGGCGTTGAGCTTCCGCAAGAAGGCCGCGTATGCCGGTTCACTCGATCCGATCCATACCAACATCTACTCGCCCACCTATGCGCCGGTACCCGACTTCGCCTACAACGTCGGCCCGATCAGCGATCCCGGCATCACCGGCCGCACGCAGCTGCGCAGCATCGCCGTGTCCGACACGCTCGGTTTCATGGACGACCGCCTGCAGGTGACGCTCGGCGCCCGCCGCCAGAAACTGCACACCATCGGCTATGCCTATGCGGTCGACGGTGTCGATGGCGCGAAGAACTCCGAATACGAGCGATACACGACCAGCCCCGTCGCCGGCGTGAACTTCCGCCTTGCCGACCAGTGGTCGATCTACGCCAACCACATCGAGGCGCTGACCCAGGGCGACCAGGCTCCGGAGACCTTCGACAACCGGCCGGTCACCAATGCCGGCCAGGTCTTCGCCCCCTACAAGTCCAAGCAGAACGAGATCGGCGTGAAGTGGGACGCGGGCACGATCGGCAGCAGCCTGGACCTGTTCCAGATCAAGCAGCCCAGCGCCTATGTCAACGGTGCCAACACCTTCGTGGTGGATGGCGAGCAGCGTAACCGTGGCATCGAGTGGAGCTTCTTCGGCCAGCCGGTCGACGGCGTGCGCGTGCTGGGCGGCGCCAACTACATCAAGCCCGAACTGGTGAAGACCCAGGACGGCCTGAACGATGGCAACGATGGCATCGGCGTACCGCGCTTCCAGGCCAATGCGGGCGTGGAGTGGGATATACCGAACACGCCGGATGTCACCGTCAGCGCCCGCGCCGTGCGCACGGGCAAGCAGTACCTGGATACCGCCAACACGATGGACGTACCCGCGTGGACGACCTACGACCTTGGCGCCCGCACCACCACGCACCTCGAGGGCGTGCCGGTGACCTTCCGCCTCACGGTGCAGAACGTGACCAACAAGGGCTACTGGGCCTCCGCCAACGGCGGCTACCTCACCCAGGGCGCGCCGCGCACGTTCTACGTCTCGGCCTCGTTCGACCTCTGATCGCCTAGGATTCGGCGAGGCTGCCGGACGTATCCGCCATCACCCGGTTGCGTCCGGCACGTTTTGCCTTGTAAAGGGCCATGTCCGCTTCCCGGCACAGCCGTTGCAGTTCGTAGCCGCACGTCCCGGTGGCGGCAAGGCCGACACTCGTGGAGAACGACACGACACAGCCTTCCTCGATGACCGGCGACGCTTCGATCGCCATGCGGATGTGGTCGGCGACGAGCATGCCCCGCTCCCCGGGACACCCGACGAGCAACATGCCGAATTCCTCACCGCCCAGGCGGCCGAACACATCACCGGGGCGCAATTGTTGGCCGCAAATGGCCACCGCATGTTTGAGCACGAGATCGCCCATGGCATGGCCATGCGTATCGTTGATCTGCTTGAAATGATCCAGGTCGATGAAGACCAGGCAGGCGTCGCCCGTGCGCTTCTCCAGCGAACGCAGGATACGTTCGGCCTCGTTCATGAAATGCTGGCGGTTGAAGATACCGGTCAAGCCGTCGTGCCAGGACAGCTTCTTGAAGCGGAGTTGCGAGCGCTTGGTCCGCAACAGCCAGAACACCACGGACGCCAGGAACAGCAGTAGCAGGACGATATATAACCGGCTGGTCTCGACCGCCTTGGTCTCCAGCGCCTTCTGCAGGCGGAGGACACTGTTCTGTCTGGCGAGCCGCTCCGTCTCGAGCTTTTGCGCGAGCAGATGTTGTCTGCTCAGTTCAAACGCGACGTCCCTCGCCGTGATGTCGTCCAGATAGCCCTTGTCCTGGGCGACATAGCGTTCGTAATACGAAAGCGCGGCCGACGCGTGGCCTTGTCCCTTCTCGATCCGGTAAAGCACCCCATAGGCGTCCCTCATCCACTCGTTCATCTCGGTGTCGTCACCCATTGCCAGGGCGGCGAGCGCCGCCTTCCTGGCACCCTCCACGTTGCCGAGTTTCTCGTTCGCCCTGGCCCGTTGCACCTGCGAGGACAACAAGTGGGCGTAGTAATCGCTGGCGCGAATGCTCGGTTCGATCCGTTCGAGGAGGGCCAGGGTCTTGCGCGGCTGCCCTTCGTCGATGAAGCGGTCGCCGAGGACGAGCCACATGGTATTGGCCAGGATCGGCTGCCCGGCGGTGACGCAGGCATCGATGGCCTTCGTCAGTTCAGGACTGGACGAGGTCAGGCGTCCGGTATTGTTAAGCGCCGCGGCCCGCATGGAGAAGGGATAACACAGGGTTTCGCCGGGGGGCACGGCGCTTTCCATCATGCCGGCATACTGGATGGCGAGGTCGGTCTGGCCGGCCAGGTTGAACATCTGCGACAGGTTCATCAACACCATCGAGCGGGCCAGCGGATCGTCGATCCGCGGCAGGTCGTCCACCAGGTGATTGGCGAGCGCGAAGGCCTCGTCGTACCGTCGATTGGCGCCCAGGTTGCTCAGGAGCAATGCCGATGCCTTGGCGGCGAGCGTGACATCGCCGGAATGGCCGATGATGTCGCGCAGTTGAGCCTCGGACCGCGAGTAGTCACCCTCGAACATGGTTTCCCATGCGTCGAGATAGCGCAGATGCCATTGCTGCGGCGTGCTCAGCGAAGGGCCTTCACGACGTACCTGTCGCAGCCTCTCGACGAATCGTGAATGGTCCTTCGTGCGCAGGGCTTCCGTCTGCTCGAGGAACGCCGCCGGATCGGCTATGGATGCCGTGGCCAGGCCTGGCGACACCAGCACGCACCAGACCAGCGCGACGCCGATCGCGCATGACCGGGAGCGGCTTATCGCCCGGCGCATGCCCACATCGCTACGGCTGCTCCGCCGGAGGGCACGGCGACTCGTTCTCGTGCTCCTTGCCGTCCTCGTCGTGGTCCGGCTTGTCGTCCTCGTCCTCGTCGTCCTCATGGGCGGGGATCTGGGAGATGTGCGTCGTGTGCATAAGGATGGTTCCGAACTCCTCGGACAGCCACGATCGATCGCCCGAAACCACGGTCTTCGTGAGTGCCTCGCTCGCCTGGACCCGCCGCAGGAGGTCGGCCAGCTCCTCCGCCGATATGTGGCGCAGCGATGCGTCGCGGCCGATGGCCTCCAGCAATTCGATCGTATCCGACATGGTATTACCCCCTGCTCCCTGCGAGCACTTTCACACCTTGACGGCATCTCCCGGCATTTCTTTAGGTTCTTTACGCATTCCCCGTATCTTCCAGGCTTTCGCGAATAATCGTGTCCTTACCGCTCGGCCGATGCGTCCAGGACGGCCAGCCGCTCCCGGATGGCGAGGTTCGCCTTCAAGGCGGCGGCCGGCGGAAGGACCACCGTTTCCTCGGGAGCCAGGGGAACGTGCGGCAGGTCGCGCAGGAGGATGCGGCGGATACCCGGCTTCTGGATGGGCAGTGTCGCTGCGCGGTAGACGATGATTTCGTGGTCCAGCGGGTAGTCGTGGCCCAGCACATCCACGAGTACTTGCCGGTACGCCCCGTCCGTGCGAAGCCGTGCCAGCGACCTGTCGCCGACGACACCTACCTGCCATAGCACCAGGTAGCCCGTGGGATCGATGCGGCGCTCATAGAACAATAACTGGCTGGCCTCGAAGTGCTGGCAGCCGAAACGACCCGGGTCGATGCCTAGATCCGCATAGAGGCAGTCCTCGGCCGAGATGCCGGGCTCCATGTGCGCCGCGAAGCCCTCCGCCCGGGCGACCTCGACCGCCTTGTGCGGCGACCAGGCGAAGATCCCCGGATGGCCATAGAAGACGCCGCAGACACGCTTGCCGGCCCTCACTTCGGTCATCATCAGGTCGACCCATTGACGGTAGGTCGTCATGCGCGACTTGCCTTCCCGGTAGTACGGCTGCAGGCTGCGCACATCGCCATGCATGCGTTGCAGCCACGCCTCCACGATGCCGTCGGACAGCGCCGCGAACACCACGTCGGCCTGCTCGATATGGCTGCGGGCCAACGGCGTCAGATGGGAACCAAGGGTCATGCCCATGCCGACGCACGCGAGCCGTCCACGCTGTGACTGCGATGTATTCATCGCGCAATAGTAGGACAATTCGCACGCTGCCGTTGAGTACGAGGTAATGGTCGCCGCCACCCATATCGGTGCCGCTGACGCTTCCGCGGCCTCCCTTGGGAGCACCGCGGGGCGTCATGACGTTCCAATGGCTCAGGCCGCTTTCGATTTCTCGGCGGCGCGCTGGTTTCCCACTTGGTCGGCCAATATCGTCAGCTTCTCATCGGTCGCCTTTTCTTCCTTGAGCGTGGCCTGCAGCAAGGGCAACGCGTCCTTGTAACCGAGTTGCTTCGCGATCGCCGAAAGCGTGCCGTACGAGGCGATCTCGTAATGCTCGACCTTTTGCGCACCGCCGATGAGGGCCGCGTCGCGCAATGCGCCGGCGTCGACTTCCTCGATCACTTCCTTGCCTTCCTCCACGAGGCCTTCCATCGCCGCGCACTTGATGCGTTTGAGCCGGATGCCGAGCGCCTCGACGATCTGGTCGATGCGTTCCACCTGTCCCTGGGTTTCCTCCAGGTGGGTCTCGAATGCCTGTTTCAGCTCGGGCGCCGTAGCGGCGCGGGCAAGGCGCGGCAATGCCTTGGTCAGTTGTTTCTCCGCGCTGTAGATATCCGAGAGCTCATGAATGAAGAGGTCTTCGATCGTCTTTACCGCCATGGTGATCTCCGCGCTGGTTGGAAAGCACGCATGCTAGGGCCCGGTTTGTCACGCGATCAGATGCGTCGCGTGAATGCCTCGCACACAGCCCCGCTCCATGTCGCCAGACGGTCCTCATCCGCAGGAACCTAGACGATCGGCAGGATGACCCGGACGATGGTATCGCTGGTTTCCGCGGCCACCAGGCGGCCGCCATGGCGGGCGACGATTTCCCTGGCCGTCCACAGGTGAAGGCTACGCTCGGATTCGAAGGGTTGTCTTTCTTCCGCTACCGAATCGCCGCCCACGCCTGTCAGCGAAAGCAGACACTGGTCGCCGGACCGCGTACCGCTAAGCGTCACATCGCTGGCGTGCGTCTCCGCGGCCAGCAAGACGAGACGCCGCATCAGCGCCGTCAAGGCAGCCGCCGGCATCGCCACGGATGGCGCGAGCCCGCGGTAACCGACGGCGACGGCTTCGTCGCGCATTTCCACCAGGGCCTCCGCAAGGCACTCGCGCGGATTACCAGGTTCCGAACCTTCCTCGGCGATGTCCGCCATCGCGGCGAAGGCCGAACGGAAGCGGCGGCCGAAGGCGTCGAAGTCGCGAAGCAACGCTGTCACCGCCTCGCGCGCTTGCGGGACCTTGTCCTGGCGCAGGTAGTGGTCGATCAGTTCCGCCCGCAACAGCAGGCTTCCCAGTGGCGTGCTCAAGGCGTGCGCGGCTTCGCGCCGGAAGCCGGCTTCACCTAGCGTGCGGTGTGTTTCCTGTTCAGCCATTCCGGCCCTCGGCCTGTGCACGTCGCGGATGGTGAGGTTCTTGTTCATGGCGACACCGATCGGGAACAGGTTGTCCGTAGGTGGGTACACACCGATGCCGCCGCCCCCTGATACGCATGCTGGGCGTCCACGCCGACCGCGTCAATGGTGGAAATGGAACGGCTCTTGTGGAAGCCGGCTTGTCGGCGATGGGTGCTTGCCTCGACCCGGCCCGCTGCCGCGGGATCGCCGACAAGGTCGGCTCCCACCAGGTTGCGGATACGGTCGGCCTCCGTCACGGCCGCTGTTTTTTGTAACGCAATGTATCAGTCGGCCAAGCCGTTACACGCTGATTCAAATACACCGGAAGTGGCTGCAATCAATCTCACCGAGGCCGATTACATTAAAGCGACGCATGGCCGCAATGGTGTGGCCACGTAATCTGCCCGGAGTAGTGCCATGACGGAAGCCGTCGACCATAAGAGGCGCAGGTGGCTGGGTGCCACCGCGTGGGGAATCGCCGCCGCGCCATTCGTGCTGAACACCTCGACGGTGATGTCGGCCGCCCATGCGGCGCCGGTGGCGCCTGAGAAGAAAACCACCTCCGGAGGCAACGTGACTTCCTTCAAGACGCTGAAGCAGATCAAGGCCGGCAGCCTCGACGTCGGTTATGCCGAGGACGGTCCGGCGAACGGCACGCCGGTCATCCTCCTGCATGGTTGGCCCTACGACATCCACAGTTTCGTCGAGGTGGCACCGATCCTCGCGGCCGCCGGATACCGCGTCATCGTTCCCTACCTTCGTGGCTATGGCACGACACGTTTCCTCTCGGCCGACACGCCGCGCAACGGCCAGCAAGCCGCGCTCGCGCAGGACGTGATCGACCTGATGGACGCGCTGAAGATCGACAAGGCCGTGGTGGCCGGTTTCGACTGGGGTGCCCGCACCGCGTGCATCGTCGCCGCGCTCTGGCCGGAACGGTGCAAGGCCCTCGTGTCCGTGAGCGGCTACCTGATCGGCAGCCAGGAACAGAACCGCGCACCGTTGCCGCCGAAGGCCGAGCTGAACTGGTGGTACCAGTTCTACTTCGCCACCGAACGCGGCGAGGCCGGTTACGCGAAGTACACGCACGACTTCGCGCACCTCATCTGGGAACAGGCCTCACCGAAGTGGCACTTCGACGACGCGACATTCCAGCGCTCGGCCAGCGCGTTCGACAACCCCGACCATGTCGCCATCTCGATCCACAACTACCGTTGGCGTCTCGGCGCGGCGAAAGGCGAAGCACGCTATGACGCGCTCGAAGCGAAGCTGGCGACCTTCCCGTCCATCGGCGTTCCGACGATCACCATGGAAGGCGACGCCAACGGCGCGCCGCATCCCGACCCGTCCGCGTATGCGAAACGTTTCTCGGGCAAGTACGAGCATCGCCTGATCGACGGTGGCGTCGGCCACAATCTTCCGCAGGAAGCGCCGCAGGCCTTCGCCAAGGCGGTGATCGACGTGGCCCGATCCTGAGGCATGCCCGGAGCTATCGCATGAAGTCCGTTTATCTCCTGTCGTGTGTCTTCGCGCTCATCGCCTTGTTCGCCCTGGTGGAAGTATCGGGAGCGGAGGAGGACGCGAAGCCGCTCTCGGCATCGCCCATCTACGGGGTCACCATTCCGGCGGGATACCGGCAATGGGAATTGATCGCCCCCGCCCTGGAGGACGCGCCGCTCAACGAGTTGCGCGCCGTCGTCGGCAACCCGAAGGCGGCGGACGCCTATCGCCATGCGGACCTGCCTTTCCCCGATGGAACGATCCTGGTGAAGCTGGCCTGGAAGCGAACGCCCTCGAAGGAGTTCGCCTCGGCAACCGTGCCCGGCGCGGCGACGACCGTACAGGTCATGGTGAAAGACAGCAAAAAATACGCGTCCACCGGCGGGTGGGGATTCGGGCGTTTCGTCGATGGCAAGGCGGTCGACGAAGCCCAGCACCGCACCTGCTTCGCCTGCCATCAGGCGCTCGTGCGCGACCACGACTACGTCTTCACCCACTACGCGCAGTGAGCCAGCGAGTGACATTTCCACGGCGATTGCCTATCGTTCCAGCCCGCCGTATCGCCGCGGAGCCAGGAGATTCCCTTCGTGTCGCATTACGCCGGTCCGCTGCTTACCCGCCCTGTCGCCGAGGCCCTGACGGTCTCGCGTGACGCTGGCGCGGACGAATGGACGGGGTCGCTGGACCTGGGCCGCTCGGAAACCCAGGCGTCCCTGCACGCGGACGCCTGGCAATGGCATGATGCG
Organism: Luteibacter jiangsuensis; assembly: GCF_030812295.1. Lineage (GTDB taxonomy): Bacteria > Pseudomonadota > Gammaproteobacteria > Xanthomonadales > Rhodanobacteraceae > Luteibacter > Luteibacter jiangsuensis_A. The sequence continues at coordinate 365,715 of NZ_JAUSSK010000001.1, read as the reverse complement.
CGCTATCCGTATCCCGCGCGCCTCAAGGACCGCACGATCTACTACTGGGATGGCCGGGGTTTCGAGCCGGTATCGCGTTTTTCAGGGTCGCTCATCAAGCTGGTGCCCACCGAATGGGGCGCGCCCACCTTCGAGATCGATGGCATCAAGATGCTGCCCACCTCGAAGGAATCGCCGATCGACGATGCGCGACGCAAGGTGGCGCTGGTGGAGCCGCGTGGCAAGGTGGTGCTCGACACCTGCGGCGGCCTCGGCTACTTCGCCGCCTGCTGCCTGGAAGCCAGCGCGGCACGGGTGCTTTCCTTCGAGAAGAACCCGGACGTGCTCTGGTTGCGCACGCTCAACCCGTGGTCTCCCGATCCGGACAGCGCCGATGCCGGAGGCAGGCTGCAGCTCGGCCATGGCGACGTCACCCAGGCGATCCTCCAGGTGCCCGACGCGTCGGTGGACGCGCTCTTGCACGACCCACCGCGCTTCGGCATCGCCGGCGAGTTGTACTCGCAAGCGTTCTACACCCAGCTCGCCCGCGTCCTGCGCCGCGGTGGCCGCCTGTTCCATTACACGGGCAGTCCCAACAAGCTGACCAGTGGCCGCGACGTGCCACGCGAAGTCGCGAAACGGCTCGAACACGCCGGGTTCAAGGCGCAGCTGGCCTTGGATGGGGTGTTTGCGACGCGTCGTTGAATTATTTGTCCGGAAAGCCCACCACGATACCGTCGAGCGGCAACTGCGCCTGGCGATGGCTCGGCGGCGCCGCCTTCCACGGATCGCCCTGCCCGAACAGCTGCGCCTCGCGCTCCTCACCGTAGAGATCGATCCGGTCGAAGACATAGGGAATGCCCTCGGAGCCCTGGAATTCCGGTGCGTTCGCGAGCTGGAAATGCAGGTGCGGCGCGGCGGAATTGCCTGACTGCCCCAACCGCCCGATCACCTGGCCACGGCGCACGCGGTCGCCCTTCTTCACCCGCACGCTGCCCTTGGCAAGGTGGGCGTAACCGGCGTACTGCCCGGGCCCGATCGACAACACCACGTAGTTACCGAACAGGCCGTCGGTGGTGAGCGAGGCCGGTTCGGGTTGCGGCTTCAGCGGCGCATGTTCTTCCTCGCCATCCCTCGCGCCCGCGACGACGCCATCCGCGACGGCGATGACCTCCGCGCCGTAGCCGATCCAGTCCGCATAGCGTGTCGCCTGCAGGTCCTTCACGCTGGCCTTGATCGCACGTCCCGAAGCGTCCACGCCGACGAAGTCGATCGCGTAGCGCTGCGGTACGGTCAGGCTGCCGTTGATCGCGACCATGCTGCCCCAGTGATGCGAGCGGAATGCGCCCGGGCCTTCATGGGCCAGCCAACGGCCGCCACGAAGCGGCGCACCGATCACCGGCACCGCCGTCGGCGACACCGCCACCTCGACGCCGTCCACCGCGTAGGCGTGGCCGTTCGCCGTCATGTCCACGTGATGTCGCAGTTGCTTCGGCACCGGCGTTCCCGTGGGAAGCGTGAGCCATAGATAGACGATACCGCGCTTGCCGGGATCGACGACGGCGGCGGCACCTTCCTTCGGCACGGGCTTGGCGACGGCGGCCAGACCAGCACTGTCCAGGTGTAGCAAGGGCCGGGGCGAATCGTCGGCGAAGACGTCCAGGTCGTCGAGGGTCAACGGGCCGGTGTCACCGTAGAAATTGGTCAGGTGCAGCTCGTAGGCGGCGTGCCGCGCGCCGTCACTGCCCGTGAATACGGTGGGCGCCCATGGCACCCTCGCTTCGACCGGAGCCGGATCGGGCACCGTCCGCGCATGGAGGCCGGTACCCATCGTCGCCGCCACGCCCGCCACCCATATCCATGCGCGCATCCCGTTCCCCCGTGATGACCGAGCCCGATAGTAGCGGTTCGGAGGCAGGGAGCGACAACCCGGCTCAGCCTTCCTTGCCCAGTCCCGTCTGTTGCAGAAGGATCAGCAGCGCACTGTCGATCCAGCGCCGGGCCAGGCTTTCGCGGCGTCCTTGCATGCGCACGCTGACACCTTGTTCGGCGGCCAGCGGAGCGGACAAGCCCTCACCTTCCACGCGCACCCGGTACCAGACGGTCGCCGGGCGCAGCTCCTTGGCCGGCGCCGTCGGATTGAGCGGGATCGGCCCGCCGTGGTTCTTCGCCAGCAACAGGCTGGGCAGGTGTTCGAGCGCACCATCGTCCACGGCCACCACGCGGCCATGCAGTGGTTGCCAATGTCCATGCGGATAGACGGTGGCGGAGGCACCGGGAACGAGCCGGGCCCGATCCGCCTCCGATACGAGCACCTCCGCCCTCCAGCGCGTACCGCCCACGACGGTGGCGATGCGCGAGCCGGGCGATACCCAGCTGCCCGCCTGCAACGCCGGATCGAGGTCGCGCACGATGCCATCCTCGCTGGCCGTGAGGCGAAGGCGATGCAATTCCGACGTGCTGGCGCGACGCTGCACGTCGTACTGGTCGGCCATGCGCTCTGCCACGACCTGCTTGGCCACGCCATCGCGGTCGAGGGCGATGGCACCGCGCGCCGTGGATTCGTAAGCGTCGCGCAGCGCATCGGCCTTCGCCCGCTCGTCTTCCGGTGTCGGTGCGCTGAGTTCGAACAGCAACTGCCCAGCCTTGACATGCGTGCCGTCCGCGACGCTCACGCGTTCCATCCGCGCGGCGAAGGGGGTGAACACCGGTTGTTCGAACCCCGCCTCAACGATGCCCTCGGCGGTGATGCTTGCCGACCAGGGCACCAGCACGACCAGCGCGGCCACGCCCACGACGATCAGGCGCCGGCGCACGCGCGGCCAGCGGATTTCCGCGCGCCGCATCCACCATATCCTTACTTCGTTGAGCATCGGCCTCACCACGAACGTCACGATTTCCACCAGGAATAGGATCAGGCCCAGGGCCTTGAAGAAGGCGTGGTAGACGACCACGGCGATGCCCACGAACAGGGTCAGTCGATATAACCAGGTCGCGAACGCGAACACGGTGAGGAAGGCGGCGAAACGCGGAGAGACCGCGTCCGGCCGCGGATCCTCGATGCCGAGCAGGCGCAGGCGCACCCACCGCTTCGCCCAGCGGCCCGCACGCTCGTGCAGGCCGGGATAATCCAGCGCGTCGGCGAGGATGAAATACCCGTCGAAGCGCATGAACGGACTGGCGTTGACCGCAAGGGTGAGCACCCAGGCCGTCGTGCCCAGGAAGAACAGCGCGTTCTTGAAGTTGCCTTCCGGAGCGAACGACCACAAGAGCGTGCACCACGCGGCGAGCACCAGCTCGGCCATGACGCCGGCCGACGCGATGGCCAGGCGTCGACGCGAGCCTTCGAGCTTCCAGCTTTCGCCGGTATCGGTGTACGCCATCGGCCACATGACCAGCAATGCCACGCCCATGTGTCCCACGCGCACGCCGAACCGCGTCGCCATGAAGGCGTGGCCGAACTCGTGCCAGCACTTGGAGAAGACCAGTGCGCCGGCGAAGGCAATGACACCGTCCCAGCTCATCGCGCCACGCAGGTTGGCCTGCACGACATCCCATTGGCGTGCCGCCAGCAGAAGGCCGAGCACGGCCGCGAACAGCGTGGCGACGAGGAACCGCATGCCGAACATCCAGCTGACGAAGGGCAGCGTGCGGCGCAGGAAGCGTTCCGGGCGCACCAGCGGAATGCGGATGAACAGGTAGTTCTGCAACAGCCAATGCAGCGCCGACGTTCCCCGCTTCGGTATGGCGCCTCGCGTGAGCTGTTGCTGTTGCAGGAAGCGCGCGAACTCCAGCACGTCGTCGGCTTCCGGCGTCATCGTGGTGCTCGACGCGACGGCATCGGCGATTCGCTGCGGATCGCCCAGCGCCCAATGCTGGAGGAACTCGAACTCGAGCCAGCCGATGCGGAAGAATTGGTTGCGCACGGGGTCGGACAGGTGCCACGCGGGCGAACCGTCGCGATTGCGCCCGGCGGCATGGATGTTCAACTCGTCGCGCAAGGCGGGCCACGGCGGTGGCGCCCCGCCCATTGCACCCATCGCAGGCACCGCGGACATCGTCAGAGCCCGCACCAGGCGCGCACGGCGGCCAGCGGACGGCGCAGCATCAGGTAGCCGAACACGCTCCAGCGTCCCGAGACGCGCGCCGTGCCTTGCAAGCCGATACGCGCGCCGGGTGGCGTGCCGTCGATCGTCCCGCGCAGCACGTAGCTGGCGACCCCGTTGGGTGCCTCCACCGGCTGATAACCGGCATAGTCGAGCTTCGCGTCGAGAGGGTCCAGCGGCGCCACCTTGAGGAAGACGGTCATGGGAGCGCCCTCGGCCAGGTTGGTCGGTTCGCCCACCGGGGCCCACGCGCGCACGCCCAGCGCATGCGGGTCGGCAAGCAGGCCGATGCGCTCACCCGTCTGCACGGGGCGGCCGGACCAGTCGTCCGGATCGGAATAGACGAACACGCCGTCGGCCGGTGCGCGGATGGCCAGCTTGTCCACCTCCCGCTGCAACGAGACGACGTCGACCTGGCGTTCGCGCCACTTGCCCTCGGCCATGCCCAGGTCGGCCTTGGCGTTCTGGTTCTCGATGGCCTGTTGCGCGGCCTGGTGCATCTCCACGCTTGCCGTGGCCAGTTCGGCCTGCGCGACGGCGAGCTTGTTGCGCAAGGTCGTATCGTCGAGTTCGGCGAGGACCTGCCCCGCCTTCACCGGCGCGTTCGGCAGAACCGCCATGCGATGGATCACGCCCTCGCGCGGCGAAGCGATCACCTGGCTTCGCGTGGAAATCACCTCGGCGGGAACGAGCGTGTATTCGCGCACGGGAATCAGCAGCACCACCAGTAGCGCGGCCAGCGCATAGCGCAGGCGTCGTCCGCTGGTGGCAGCTTCCCACCAGCGCCGCCAACGCGACGGCCGCGCCACCAGCGACCACCAGGCATAGCCATAGAGGTTGACCAGTTGCAGCAGCGCGAACTCAGCGCTGTCCGGCGTAAGCGTCGTGGGCCAAGGCACGTCCCGCGCGAGCACGAGCAGCGCATCGACGCTGCGGTCCGGGCCCGTCAACGGCAGCACCCACACATGGGCGGGCAACCATTCGCCCCACTCCGCGGCCAGTTCCTCGCCGAGCATGTCGGGCGAAAGCGGCAGGACGCGGGCACCCGCGGGCAGCTCGGCACAACGTGGCGCGATCCGCCGTGCAACGGCGGACAACCACAGCGCGTAAGGCGTATTGGAATCGGGTTCGGCCAGCCCGGAATGGGCTGCAAGCCGCGGACTCCGTCCCGGCGGCATCGCCAGCAGGGCGGCCTGCCGGTAGTCGACCAGGCTGCGCGTCTCGTTGCATGCGACGAAGCCTAGCTCGGCCGCGGTCGCGGCGCCCTCGGCGCGTGCGGCGAGCGCATAGAAGCGCGACGACGCGCTGGCGCCGGGGTTGTCCTGGGGATTCATCGTTTCAGCCCTGCCCGGCGCTCTTCGCCGGCGTCGCCCGGCCGCTCATGCCCGGCAGGACGCGGCTCGTATCGCCTTCGAAATCGGCTTCGATCTCGATGGTCTGGCTCACCGCGTCCACCCGGCCGCTGAGGCGCGTCACGGTGAGCGGATGGTGTTCGCCGGTCTCGTCGACGGCGGCATCCAGATGTGCGCCCGGCTTGAGCCAGCCGATCCAGCTGGACGGCACGTTCAGCCGCGCCTTCGGCGTGCCGGTACCGACCAGTTCGATCACAGGGGCACCCGGCGACACGCCCTGCCCTTCCTTCACGTGGATGCGCGCCACGCGGCCGTCGAACGGCGCCACGAAGCGGCACTGCGCCAGTTGCGCGTCGAAGATGCGCATCTGGCTGCGCGTGCGATTGACGTCGGCGGCGGTGAGTTCGACTTCCAGCGCGGCGGCCGACTGCAGGCCCTGCAACTTCGCCTTCGCCTCGTAGCGCAGCTGCGCCGCCTTGTATTCGGCGTCGGCGGCCGCACGCCGGGCATCCACGTCGCTGCAATCGAGCGAAGCCAGCACCTTGCCCTTCGCGACGGTATCGCCCAACTGCACGTAGACGCGCGCGACGCGTCCGCCGGCCACGGCGGACAACGGGCTTTCCCGGTCCGCCACCACGAGGAAGCGCACGGGCGCCTGGGTCGACGCCGCCGTCGGCGCGGATTGAGCCTGCGCGGAGACAGCGCAAGGCAACCCCAATGCGAGTACGGCGCTGAAGGCGGCGAACGTCATCGCCTTCGGAATCATCGTTGCGTCCTTCATGGCCGGGCCGTGGCCGCCGTTTCCGGTGCGGCCGCCAGGCGACGCACTTCCGCCATCACCGAGAGCGCGGCGGCTTCGGCCAGGGCGATCACCGAACGTGTGCTGGCGTCATCGGGAAGGAAGCTGCGGTAGCTCTGCGTCAGCAGGCGCTTGCCGGCCGTGTCCTGCACCGTCACGTCCCACTGCGCGCGCGTCGCCGCCTTGCTGGGCGTGGCGCTGTAATGCAGTTCCATGGCGAGGCTGTCGGCACCGTTGCCAAGGGCCAGCCGGTTGCCGGTCATCACCTTGCCCACGGCGTCGCGCACCGCCACGCCATCCACGCGCGCCGGCAGGCCGGTCACGCTGAGCTGGATCGGCCGGTCCACCGCCACGGCGTCGGCGGACTGCGTGAACACGTGCTTCTCACCGTCGACCAGGCTGGCCTGAATCGCCTTGGACAGGGTCGGCACGTCGCTGCCCGCGACCTGCTCCGGCATCAGGTCGATGCCAACGGAGTTGAGCACGCGGCCATATGCCGACTGTGCCGCCGCATAAGACGAAGCCTCCTGGAAGCGCGAGACCATCGAGCGCGCCTGCGTGCGCAGCGTTTCCAGTTCGCTGGTGAGCTGGTTGTTGGAGCCGGCGCGGGCCACGCTCGCGAGACGCTGGTCCACCTGCGCGGATTCCTGGGCGAGCTGGTGATCGTAGACGGCCAGCTTGTAGCGCTCCACCGAGACACGCACCTGGGTCAGCACGGCCATGCTGAGCGCCATGCGGCGGGCGTCGTCCACCTTCATCCGCGCTTCGTTGGTGCGCTTGATCGCGGGCAGCCCGGCGAGGCGGATCAGGTTCATCGACATGCTGATGCCGCCCTGCGTCCAGTTCTCGTTGTACAGGTAGCTGTTGGAGTCATAGCCGATGCCGCCGAACAGGTTGAGGTTCGGGAACAGCGCGGCGATCTGCTTCTTGGTCTCGATCGCGTCGATGCGCGCCTTGTAGTCTTCCTCGCGCAGCTCCGGGCGCTGCTCCAGTGCCATCTGTTCCAGCTGGTCGAGGTTGGACGGAACCTGGGAGAGCCCCGTCTCGGTGGCGTCGGCCAGCGTGAACTGCGTGCCGGGTGCCAGGTTCATCAGGGCGGCCAGTTCGCGCCGTGCGAACTCCATCTCCTGGCGCTTCTCGTTCACCAGGGTCATGGCGTCGAGCAACGCGCGCTGGTATTCCAGCCCTTCGACCGGCGGCAGGACGCCGGCACGCTCGGCCTGGCGGGTCTTCTCCAGCGCGGCCTGAATGTTGTCGGCCAGCACCTGGGTCTCGCCGAGCAGGCGCTGCGCACCGAGCGCACGCCAGTAGGCGTCGCGCACGTCCTGCACGATGTTCTGCAGGACCTTGCGGCGGCGCTCGTCGGTGACGTTGACGTCGTCGGCCTGCTGCTTCGCCCGGTAGTAGCTCAGGCCGAAGTCGAGCACGTCCCACGACAGCGTCGCGTCGGCGAGGTAATGCACGCGCTCTTCGGACGTGGAGGGACGCAGGCTGACGATGCGGTCCTCGATGCCGATGCTGGTGCCACCGGAGTCGTTGCTGCGCCAGCGGTAGCCGGCGTCGGCGGTCAGCTTGGGCAGCATGTCGAGCTGGGAGACGTCGAGCAGGCCGCGCGACAGCGCGGTCTCCATCAGCTTGAGCCGATAGTCGAGGTTGTACTTGAGCGACCGCGCCATGACGTCGGACAAGGTCAGCGGAGCGCCGATCGGCTCCTGGTCCTTGTACATCGCCTGCTGGTCGTTCTTGACCCGCGTGGCGACCTCGTCATGGGTTAGCGGCTTGGGCTTGACGGCGCCACAACCGGTAAGGAACACGGCGAGGGCCAGCGAGGCGACCAGTGGCGCACGGCGCATGGCGAAAGTCGTCGGTGTGGTGGTCTTCATGGCATGGATGTGGTGCATGGAGATTCGGTCCTTGTGAACGTGGGCCGGCGATGCGTGGATCGCCGGGCTCGCGATTAGTGGCGTGGCTGCGTGGGTGCGGGTGCGGAGGCCAACGGCATGGCGGCGGCCTTGGCCATCGCCGCGATCTGTGCCGTCAGCGATGGCGCACCGGCCGGCGTGGACGCCGGTGGTGGCACACGCATGGTGGTGGGTACCTCATGGGCAGGCCTGGTCGCAGGCTGCGTCCGCTCGGCGTGTGCCTCGTTCGTTTTCTCCAGATCCTGGATGCGCGTCGGCGAGAACGGCGAGAAGTCGTCCCACAACACGCTCGAGCCCAGTCCGAAATCGTTGAGGGCGACTCGCGCGCGGCTATGCGCCTCGGCGAGCAACTGGCGCGAGAAGGCCACGCCATCACGCAGCACGTGCTGGGTGTTCGACGGGTCCAGCGGCGCGTCGCCGAGGTCCGAGGTGGCGTCGTAGCGGCCGGTGATCCACTGGTTGTGCCAGCGCATCGTGTCGCCTTGCGACTGGTCCACCGCCGGCAGGACGAACAGGCCTGGCTCGTAACCCTGGCGGATATCGCGCGTGGTCCGGTCGTAGGCGACAGGGAAGATCTGGTCGCCCCAGCGTGCCTGCATCGGCGGCGTCGTGCCCTGGATCGTGATGGTGAGGCGTGCTTCGCTCACGTCGCCGTCGGCATCCGTGATGGTGTAGACGAACACCTCGCTCAGCGTGCGGCTGGCGTCGAGCGCGCTCACCCTCGGGTTGTGGACGTCGAGCTGGTACGTGTACGAGCCGTCCGCGTTGAGGATCAGCGTGCCGAACTCGCCACGGCTGCCGCCACCGATCGTGCCGGACGTGCCGAGGTTGGCCGATACCACGCCGGTGAGCGGGCCACCGGCCGCCGGACCGTCGGCACCGATCCGGTCGGAACCGTCGTGCGAGGGGCCCTTGCCGGTGAACACGTTGCCACTGGCGCCGGTCTGTCCGGCATCCTGGACGATGGTGGCGCTGTCGTCGTGCGCGACGGGCACGTCGTCGGCGATGTCGACCACCAGCCTGCCGGTGGACACGCCACCGGTCACGTCGGTGACACCCAGCGCGATGACATCGCTGGTGGCCGTCGAACCGGGCTGCTGCAACGCATGGTCGAGCGTGTACGTGTAATCGAGCGTACCCGCCGTCGCCACGCCATTCACCGTCGAGGTGGCGGTGAAGCCGGTGAGCACGAGTGTGCCGTCCGGCGTGACGATGGTGACCGGATGCTGCGGGCTCAGCGCGGACAACTGCTCCGGCGTAAGCGTGGTGCCGCCCACGGTGACGCTGGCGAGGCCGTCCAGGGCACTCAGGTCGATATGGCCACTGGTAGTGTCGCTGCTGCCGCCATCGACCAGGCCCGGCTCGCCGACCGCCGCGTGGCCGCCGACGTTGCCGTCCCGGTCCACGGGGACGATCGACGGGTTGCCGTCGGTCACGCCGCCGATCGTGATGGTCAACGTCGCGGTGCTGCTGTCGCCGTCGGCATCGGTGATGACGTAGGTGAAGGTTTCGGTGAGCGTTTGCCCGTCCTTCAGTGCGTTCACCGCCGGGTTGTCGTTGTCGAGCGCGTAGCTGTAGCTGCCGTCGGCGTTGAGCGTGAGCGTGCCGTAGCTGCCCCCGAGCGGCGAACCGACCGATCCCGCCGTGCCGTGGAAACCGACCGCGCTGACCGGCGTGGCAGTGCCGTCGGCACCGACGCGGTCGTTGACGAGCACCGACCCGGTGACACCGGCGGTGTTCTCGGTGACGGCCGCCGTGTCGTCGCGGGCCGTCGGCACATCGTCGACGATGTTCACGACGAGGGTTCCCGCCGCCGTGTCGCCACCGGCGTCGGTGACGGTCAGCGCGATGCTCTCGGTGCTATCGGTGGCACCTGGCTGGGAGGCCGCGCGATCCAGCGTGTAGGTATAGCTGAGCGTGCCCGCTGTCGGAACGCCGCCGACGATCGAGGTCGGGTTGAAGCCGGTGAGCACGAGCGTGCCATCCGGCGTCGTGATGCTGACCGGCGAACCGCTGCCGAGCGCGGCGAGCTGCGCGGTGGTGAGCGTGGTGCCGCCCACCGTCACGCTGGCCAGCCCATCGTCGGCGGTCAGTTCGATGCTGCCGGTGGTGACCTGCGACCCATCGTGATCGACCAGGCCCGCCTCGATGACCGTGGCGTGACCGGCCGCCCCGCCATTGCCGTCCACGGGCACGATCGACGGCGCGCTGTCGGTATGGCCATGGATGGTGATGGTCAGCGTCGTGGTGCTGGTGTCGCCGTCCGCGTCGACGATGGTGTAGCTGTAGACGTCGGTAAGCGTCTGCCCGTCCTTCAAGGCGTTCACGGCGGCGTTGCCGTTGTCCAGCGCGTAACCATAGCTGCCGTCGGCGTTGAGCGTGAGCGTACCGTACTGGCCGGCCACGCCCGTGCCGACGCTGCCGGCGAGGGGGCCGCCTGCCGTGCCGGCGGCGACGCCCGCCACCGGCGAAGCGATTCCGTCGGCGCCGAGGCGGTCGGCGATATCGCCCGGACCCGTCGCGGAGACGACGTTGCCATTGACGACCGCCGTGCCGTCCTCGCCGATGTCGGCGCTATCGGGACGGGCGGTCGGGGCATCGTCCACGATGTTGACCACGAGGGTGCCCGCGGCACTGCCGCCACCGGCATCGGTGACGGACAAGGCGATGTCGTCGGTGCTGTGGTCCGTGCCGGGTTGGGCGATGGATCCGCCCAAGGTGTAGGTATAGGTGAGCGTGCCCGCGGTCGGCACGCCTCCGACCTCGGCGGTCGCCGTGAAGCCGGTCAGCACGAGCGTGCCATGTGCCGTCGCGATGGTCGCCGGGGTGCCGGCGCTCAACGCGGCGAGTTGGGCGGCGGTGAGCGTCGTGCCGCCCACGGTAATGCTGACGAGGCCGTCCGGCGCGGAGATGGCGACGGTATCCGTCGCGTCACGCGCCTGCCCTGCCGGACCGTCCGGGGTCAGGCCCGACTCCCACACCGTGGTTTCGCCGGTGGTGTTCACGCCATTGCCGGCGCCATTGCCGTCGTGCGGCACGACGGCGGGACCGCCGTCGGTATGACCCACGATGGTGATGGTCAACGTCGTGGTGCTTGTATCGCCGTCCGCGTCGGTGATCGTGTAGGTATAGACCTCGGTGCGCGTCTCGCCATCCTTCAAGGCGTTGACGACGGGGTTGGCGTTGTCCAGCGTATAGCTGTAGCTGCCGTCCGCGTTCAGCGTGAGCGAGCCGTATTGCCCCGCGATCGCCGCGCCGACATTGCCGCTGACCGGCCCACCCGCGTTGCCGAACACCACGCCGGACACCGGCGTCGGCGTGGCATCGCCGCCCACGTGGTCGGCACCGCCGCCGGTGAGCACGACATTGCCCGTGGCGGGCGCACCGTCTTCATCCACCGTGTTCGTGTCGGCGTGCGCGACGGGCACGTCGTCGGCGATATCCACCGTGATGCTGCCGCTGTCCGTGAAACCGGCGCTGTCACGCGTGGCGATCGCGATCGTCTCGCTGCTGCCGGTGGCGCCCGGCTGGTCCACGGGACCGTTGAGGCTGTAGTGATAGACGAGCGTGCCGTGGCCCGCATCCGCACCGGGAAGGTAGCCGGTGACGACCAGCGTGCCGTGATCGGTCTGGATCGTGCGCTCGGCGAGCGGCACGTTGGCGATGTCCTGCAGCTGCGCCAGCGTGAGCGTGACGGAATGACCCGCGCCCGCGGCCGGATCGCCGATCGTCACGCTGTCCAGGCCGTTGAACAGGGCGAAGCTTTCGGTTCCGTCCACGCCCTGGCTGCCGCTGTTGTCGGCCAACCCGGCCTCGCCGACCTGGGTGCGGCTGCTGACGGTGACATCGAAGACGCGCGTGGTGACGAGCGCGTTCGACGAACCCGCTTCGCCGTCGGCGTAGCCGTACTGGTCGCCGGCGGTGCTGGGATCGCTACCCGCGTTCGAGGCGGCATCGCCGTCGAGCGTCGGCCGGTCCGGGCGGCTGCCGTGGTTGCCGTTGTCGTTCACGGCCACCTGCACCTGGAAGGTGCCGTTCCAGTACGCGTTGTTGTCCCCCGCTTCCGCCGACGGCAACTGCACGCCCACCGCGTTGATCGCCGACTGCACCTGGTCGATGGAACCGGTGATGGTGATGGTGCTGCGGCCCTGGCCATCGGTGCCGAAGGTGTAGGTGGCACCGGCATAGGTGCCGGAGGTCGCCGTGGACCCGTTGACGTCGTGGATGGTGAAGCCGTTCTGCAGCGTCACCGTGGCGGTGATGCTGTCGGTGCCGGCATCGGGATCGGCCAGGGTGATGTGGCTGAGCGTGTACAGGCCGGCGGCGCTTTCATCGGCTCCGTTGGGCCCGGTGATACCGATCGCGGTCGGGTTGTTGATCGAGGACGGGAACACCACCCGGTACGACGAGGCGACGTTCTGGGTGAGCCCGCCGGGCACGGCCGCATACGGGTCGACACCTGCCGTCGGTACGGCCTGGGTACCGTTGGCGGCGGCGTTCTCGCCACCGTTGGCGGCACCGGAACCGTCAAGGTTTCCGCTGGCCGTGTCGCGCAGGCGATCGTCGGCGATCACTTCCACGCGATACGACTGGTCGGCATTGGCGAGATCGCCGCCGATCGACACCTGCAAGCCGGCGAGATAATCGTTCACCTGTTGCCGCGTGCCGCGAATGACCAGCGCGGCATCGGTCCCGTCGTAGGTGCCGTCCACCGTCGCGCCGGACGTACCGCCGCTGCTCGATCCCAGCACGATGTTCGCGTAGGCCGACTGCGCCAGCGGATTGCCGGCGGCATCGGTGACGCGCACGGTGACCTGCATGAAATCCTGTTCGCCCTGCGTGATCCCGCCGCCATCGGTGTAGTCGACGTCGCCCACCACGAAGCCACCCACCGCCGTGCTGCCGTTCAGATAGACGGTGCCCGCGCCCGCCGTCACGGTCGGCGCGTCGTTCACGGCGACGATGTCGAGCGCGACCTGGATGTCGGCCGGGTTGTTGGCGACGCTTCCCTCGCCGGTATCGCCACCGATCGCCGAGCCCGTGTCGTCGAAGTGCAGCGTGACGGTGACATCGCCCGCGGCGGCACCGTTCGTGTCGTGGTTGACGTTGGCGGCGCTGCGATAGGTGAGACCGTTGGTCGCGTCGTTGAGCAACGCCTGGATGTCGCTGGCACGGCCGGTCAGGACCAGCGTACCGGTGTTGTCGCCACTGATGGTGACGGCGAGGCTGCCCGGCGCGCTCGGCGTGAAGCTGGTCTGGTTGCCGCCGCCACCGATGCCGAGCGTGCCGCTGGGCACGGTCACGCGCACCGTCACCGGCGTATCGAACGCGGCCGACTCGGGATCGGCCACGACGAAGCCGCCACCGATGTGGGTCGCCTGGTCTTCGTACACGGTGCCGCTGGTGGGACCGGTCAGGGTGCCCGGCTCGTTCACGCTGGACGCGCGGACCACCACGGCGGCGGCGGCGATGTCGCCGCTGTTGGTGGGCGCCGCGTCGCTGTACCAGTCGTAGTTCGTGGCATCGATGGGCGTGGTCGCACCGCCGGTACCCGGCGTCGCCGGCTGGTTCACGTCGCCGCCGTTCGCGCCGCCGACGAGGTTGCCGCTGGCATCGCGCAGGCGATCGTCCGCGATCACCTGTACCTGGTATTTCGCGTCGCGGTCGCCGGCGAAGTTCACGGTGAGCCCGGCCAGCGCGGCGTTGACCTGCGCGCGCGTGCCGCTCAGCACGAGGTAGTCGCCACCGCCGTTCTTGTCGCCATCCACGACCGCGCCGCCACCGGCCGCATAGCCGATCGTGACGCCATCGGCGGTGTATTCGGCGGCCGAGAACGCGCTGCCGTCGGCATGCAACAGGCGTACGGTGACCTGGAGGTAGTCGGTCTCGCCGCCGCCGACGGTGGTGAGATCGGGATCGGCCACGCTGAAACCCGGCACCGGGTTGAACTGCGGGTCCGCGCTGTCGAGGTCGACCGGTCCGGCCGGCGCGGTGACCTTCGGCGCATCGTTGGTGGGATCGGTGTAGACCCAGAACTCGTTGCCCGCCTGCTCCTTGTCACCGTCGGAGACGGTGAAGAAGAAGCGGTCGTCGGGTGCCGACGGATAGCTGGCGCCGGTGGATTCGGTACCGTCGTTGAGGTAGTAGATGCGGCCGGCCGCGACGTCCGCCTGGGTGAAGGACGATCCGGCACCGAGGATGTGGAAGGTCACGCCGCCATCGGTGGAGTACGCCAGCTTGCCGTGCGCCGGTCCGCCGGTGATGGTGTATTGCACCTGCTCGGCGGAACTGTCCGGATCGTAGGCCTGGAGCATGGCCGTGGTGATCTGGCCATAGCCGCCTTCCACGACGGTGAGCGGATTGTTGACCGGGGCACCGCCGATGTTGTTGGGCGAATCGGCGGGCACCGTCGGATCGGCCAGCGTCGGGTCCTTCGCGATCTGCGGCGCGTCGTTGACGTTGGTGATCTGGATCGTGACGGTGGCGTCCGTGGCCGAGCGGGCGCCCCAGCGATCCTGCGCCTCGACGGTGAAGCTGGCGCTGCGCACTTCCGAGCCGTTGCTGACGAAGCGCAGGCCCGTGGTGCCCGCGCTGCCGGTGATGATGGACGCGTCGAGCAAGGTGTTCGCGGTCACGTCCTGCCAGCTCGCGCCACCGTCGGTCGAGTATTGCAGCTTGCCACCCGCGGGCAGGCTGGTGATGACGAACTTCAGCGCGTTCGCGCCCGTGGCGTCGTTGTTGTACGCGTAGTTGGGGCTGCCGTCGGGAAGTGTCGGCGAGTTCTCGAGATAACTCGCGCTGGCCGCATCGTCCGGATCGGCCAGGCCGAGCTGCCCCGTGGTGATATAGGCGATCTCGCCTTCGTTGATCACCGTGGTGGACGAGCCGACGACCGTCGGCAGGTCGTTGGTCGGCGTCACGTAGATATCGAACGAGGGTTCCCAGCTGTCCACGACCGCCTGCCCGTTCTGCACGGTGACCAGACCGGCGGAAACGGAGAAATTGGCCGTGGCGTGGAAGTCTTCGCTGGCACCGTCGTGCTGGAAGCGGACACGCCCCGCATCGAGGTCGGCCTGGGTGAACGTGCCATAGGTGGCGACGTCGACCCAGGTGCCGTTCACCTGCTTCTGCAGCGTGCCGGCGGTGCCGGTGCCCGCGCCGTCGCTGGTGAACCCGAGGAAGGTGTAGACCACCTGCGACGGGTCCACGCCTTCGGCGGTATAGCTGAGCCCCGGCATGGTGCTGAAGTCGGTCGGCTGCCCGTTCGTCGTCGTGCCGTGGAGCACGATGGTGCCACCTTCGGACACGCTGCCGATGGCGTTGCCGGACGGATCGACACCCGCATAGGTGGATTGCTGCTCCCCCGTGGTCACATCGTGGACCGGGAAACCGCCACCGTTGCCGTCGGGTGTCGGTGCAAGAGCGATGGTGAAGGTGTAATCGCGCAACGTGTCCGTGGAGGCACCACCGGTGTAGTCGCCACCGATGCGCGTGAAGGTGGTGCCGTCGGCGTTCCAGCGCAGCGCGGTGGTGTTGTCCACCACCTGGAAATGGAAGGTGTCCTGTTGGCCCGCCGTGGCGCCGGTCACCTGCACGTACTGCACGCGGCCGGCGCGCACGTCGGCCATGGTGAAGGTGGCGCCGTCCTTCAGTTCCTCGCCATTGAGCAGCAGGTAGCCGTGGGTGAGCCCGGCCTGGCTGGTGACGAAGCTGATGTTCTGCTCCGGCGAATCGACATCCGTCGCGCCGAGCATGGCCGTCGTGAGCACGACCGAATACGCGCCCGCGCTACCGTTGCCCGCGGCGGTCACGGTTGCCGTACGCGTGCTGCCGACGTCCAGCGAGGGGTCGTCGTCCACGGCGTGGACGTCGAGCATGATCGTGCCATCGGCGCTGCCCGGCGTGCCGGTGCCACCGCCGAGATCGGTGACGCGCACGCCATAGCTGTCCTGGGTGACGCCGTCGACACCGTCGTTGCGATAGGTGAGCAGGTTCCGGTTGGCGTAGTCGAAGCTTTGGCCAACGGTGACCGCGACGCCGTTGTAGTAAAGCGTGCCGTGCGTGGGCAGCGCCGTGATGGTGACCTGCAGCGCCGTGTCCTGCGGATCGCCACCGCTGCCGGCGACGATGTACTGGCCCACGTTGCCCGTGTCCACGGCGTTGGCCGGCTGGCCTTCATAGACCATGCCGGTGCCACCGACGGTCGGGGCCTGGTTCACCGGCTGAACCGCCAGGCTGACGTGCACGGTGGCGGAACGGTCGAGCGGCGTCGCACCGTCGTTGACCCGGGCGTCGAAGCCGTCCGCGGTGTCCTGGTTAGCGCCGGTGGCCGTGTGCACGTAGCTCAGGCGGCCGTCGATCACGTCCTGCTGGGTGAACACGGAACCCGCGCCGAGGCGGTTGCCGTCGAGCGTGAGGTAACCGTACTGAGGCAGCGCCGTGAGGCTGTAGACGATCTGGCTGGCGGACTGCGTGCCGATGGTCACTTCCGCATCGGAGGCGGCCAGCGTGTCGGCACCGATCACGGTGACGCTCGGGCTGTCGCCGGCACCGACTTCCAGTACCGTCTTGGTGGCGTCGGGTACGGCCACCGGATCGTTCGAAGGCGTGATGGTGACATCGAGCGAGCGCGTCGCCGAGAGCGACTGCGCATCGGTGACGGTGACATCGATGGTCGTGCGCGCGGCGGTATTGCCCAACTCGACGTCGGCCGCGACGAAGCTGAGCTGGTTGAGCCACGCGTTGGCCTCGGCGACGGTACCGGTGAACCGGTAGCCGCCCGCGACCGCCGTGGCGGCCGTTCCCGTGACCAGGGTGCCCTTGCCGGGGTCCGCGACGACGGCGGTGACCGTCACCCGGTCGCCACCGACGCCATCGTCGACGATCGACCATCCACTGAGCGTGCCGCGGTCCGCACCCGCGGCGTTGAGCGCGCTGGGTTCGGAAACGGTGAGGCCGGTGCTGGTGGTGCCGATGCTCGGCGCGACCAGCAGGCCGTCGTAGTCGAGTGCGAGCGAGCGGGTCTCGATGTGTCCCACCGAGCTTTCCAGCACCCAGTCGCCGCCGAGCGCGGCGGCGCCGGTGGCGTCGGTGGACGAGGCCACGTCGGCTTGGGTCAGGCGGCCCAGCTGGGTGACCAGCGCGTTGTCCTGGTGCGACACGTCGCAGCCGTAGAGAAGGATGTCACCGTTGGTCGAAAGCGCTGCGCCGATGTCGCCAAGCTGGCTTGCATACGCGGCGATGTTGCCCGCCGTCACGGTGTCGGTGCCCAGCGAAATGGAATCGCTGGCGCCATGGCTGATGATGTGGATCGCCGCGATGTCGTGTTCGCCGCGCAGCGCGTCGGCGATCTGCGCCAGGCCCGAGGACTTGTCGTCCAGCACCACCACCTGGCCGCCCGGCGGCAGCTGGGCAACCAGCGACTGCCAGTTCGCCACGCTCTGATCGATGACGTAGACCTGGGTCGGTGCCGGCGCACTGGGTGCCGGCGGCGGCGCGGCATGGCCCGGCTGCTCCACGGCGGCGCTGTGGAACTTGCCCGCCTCATGCGCCGCTTCCGCGGGATCGACATGGTGGCTGGCCGCTTCCACGAGCGCGGCACCGTCGTACATCTGGCGCGGCTCCAACGCATAGCGGTGGGAACGCGGACGGAAGAGGTTCGGTGACTTTGTCCCTGGCATGGGATCGCCTTCAAGGTAACGGGGCATGACGTTGGCCGACGGGCTCCATCCCGAATGCCCTGGGGCTTTCGGGAAATCGGTATCGGCGTGAAGCTGTGATTTACGTCACAGCGGCGGCGCCGATGCTATGCATGGACGCTCGCGCTGAGAAGGCGGCGGCGTGGGAAATTGCGTCATGCCCGGCGTGACGATCGTCCGCTCCGGCAAAGGTGCGAGGGTGCGGCTTCGCGGGTACGGGGCGGCCAGGCCCCATCCGTCGCCATGGTGGCGTCAGGATCGCGAAGGCGGACCTTTGCCCGAAGGGATGCGTGTTCTTTGTGAAAGAGGGATCAGCGCACGCCGTCGCGTGTGACGGCCGCCGTTTCATCCGTTGTCGGTTCGAGGAGACGCACGACACGCGCCATGAACTCGGCTGCCGTGGCGGGTTTGAGCAGGACGTCGTCGAAGTCGTCCCTGGCCGCCGCGTCGGCGGGACGTCGCGGCGGCAAGGCCGAATAGAGCAGCACCGGCAAGCCCGGATGGTCACGCCGCAGCGCCTGCAGCCATCCCCAGCCGTCCAAGTCCGGTAACCGCTGTTCCATCACGACCACGTCGGGCATGTCGTCTCGCAGGGCGTTCAGGGCGCTCCTGCCATCGGCGGCGGCAAGGCTACGGAAGCCGTACCCGTCGAGCAGGTCGCACAACACGGCACGCCGCGCCGGATGCGGCTCGACCACCAGCACCGCCCTGCCCTCGCCGTCGATGTCACCGATGTCGCCACCGGGCTCGAGTTCCGGCTCGAGGTCGTCTTCGCTCGCCAGCGGCACGACCACTTCGAAACCGAAGCGGCTTCCACCGGATGCCACCGGCTCGGCCACGAGGCGGCTGTCCATGTGATCGAGCAACTGGGTCACGATCGCCAGCCCGAGACCGCTGCCCTCGTGGTGCGCGGCATTGCCGCCACGTGTGAAAGGCTGCGCCAATGCGGCGGCCACATCGGCCCCGAGGCCGATGCCCGTGTCCTCGACCGAGAAGGCCAGGTGCACGCGAAGGCCATCGCCGCTCCGCAGGTCGACACGGAAAACGACAAGACCGTCGTGGGTGAACTTGGCCGCGTTGCCGAGGAGGTTCAACAGCACCTGTCGCAGGCGGCGGAAGTCGGCGACCGCCAACGACGGCAGGCGCGGATCGAAGCGGCACTCCAGGCGGTTGGCGTGGCGTTCCACCAGCGGCGCCGCGTGGTCCGCCACGTCGTGGAGGAATCCGTGCAGGTAACCCGGTACGGGCTCGAGCGTGAGTTCGGTAAGGTCGCCGCGGGAGAACTCCAGCAGTTCGTCGATGAGGTCCATTTGCTGGCGCACATGCCGCTCGATAGCCCGTGGATAATCGCGTCCCGTCCTGCCCGAGCGCCACTGGCGCACCGCATCCAGGATCGCGCCCAGCGGCGAGCGCAGGTCGTGGCCGATGTGGGCCAGCAACATGCGGCGCGACTGCAGCGACTGCCGCAGCTCGGCCGTGCGTTCCTCGACCACGTGCTCCAGGCGTAGCGCGTGGCGTATGAGCACGCGCGTGCGCCAGCGCCATGCCAGCACGACAAGCGCCAATACCAGCAGCGCTGCCATGGCGAAGGCCCACCGCGTGAGCCACCATGGCGGATCGACGTTGAAATCGAGGGTGACCGGCTCGGAGACGTTGCGCCGGTTCGCGTCGATCGCCTGGAGCTGGAAGCGGTAATGACCGGGCGGCAGCGATGCGTAGCGCACCTCGCGTTGCGCGGTTTCCACCCAGTCCTTGTCGGCCCCGGAAAGACGGTAGCGAAAACGTACCGGCTGCCCCGCGCCATTGCCCGATACACCGAACCGCAGCACGAGGGGCGCGGCATCCTCGAAGGACAACGCGGCATCCGGTCCGGCGACATCGCGGTCGCCGTAGTGGGCGGAGATGAGCAGCGGGAGAATCCGACGCGGCGCGAGGAGTTGTCCGGGGTCGAGGATATGGGTCAGGCCGATCGGCGACCCGATCCAGATGGAGCCGTCGTCGTCGGCGAAGAACGCACCGTGGTTGGTCTCGTCCCAGAGCAGGCCGTCGCGCGTGGAGAGCCGGGTCCAGTCGCCACCGTCGAAAACGTCGACGCCGTTGCCTCCGCCCGCCCACAAGCGGCCCCTCCGATCGGCGCGCAGGAAATAGAAGCGGGTATCCGCGAGCAGGGGATCATTCACCGGCGCCATCGTCACATGGTCCGCATCGGTGATCCGGCCGACGAGCAGCCCGGGCTGCAACGAGCTCAGCCACAATCTTCCGTCGGGCGTGACCGCCACGTTCTCGTAGCCACCCGAGGCTTCCGCCGGCTGCACGCGTACGCGTGCCCAGCCGGCGGCGTCGTGCCGGAACAGTCCGCCGCTGCAAGCCACCCAGAGGTCGCCCGCGGCGTCTTCGGCCAGATCCGAGCACATGGTGGAGGGCATGAGGGACGGCGCGGCGGGTGACACGCGCCCTTGAACCGGATCGACCTCGTACAGCCCGCCCAGCGTATAGGCCCAGAAATGCCCGGCCCGGTCGAGGTAGGCGCCACGTACCAGGTACGGCAACACGGCGACCTGCGTGGTCTTCTCCGTTTTCGGTTCGTAACGCAATACGCGTCCATCGAAAAGGAAGTACCAGATGATTCCGCCGGCATCGACGATGACCGCATGAGCCTGGTTCGGCGGCGCGGCCTTCAGCGGCCCGCGATGCGCGCGTCCTTCTTCCGGCACGATCACTTCCGCGCCGGCCTCGCCGGCGACCCAGACGGAACGGGCGTCGCCGCGGGCGATCGACCAGATCAGGCTATTGCTCAGGCCTTGCGCCGAGGTCCAGTTCTCGACGGCGTCGGCATTGCTCCAATAGACGACGCCGCGACCATAGGTGCCCATCCAGACCATGCCGTCACGATCGGCCAGCAGCGAGGAAATGCCCACGCCGGGCAAACCCGAGCCCGTGTCGAACAGTTCCCAGCGCGCGCCATCCCAACGGGCGATGCCGACGTCCGTGCGGGTGACTATCCGTCCCGCGCGATCCTCGATGATGTCGATGCTGGATGCAGCCACCTCGGTGTGTCCGTCCGGGATGTCGTGACGGGTGAAATCGGAGGCGCCCGCCGGCAACCGCAGCACGTTGCGGATGCCGCGCACCCAGATGCTGCCGTCACGCGCGGCGAGGATACCCACCCATTTGTCCGCGGGAACGCCATGCTCGACGCCGTACCGGGTGAGCAGGCCATCGCGCAGGCGGCATAAGGCACCGCCGCAGCCGAACCATGTGGTGCCGTTGCGTTGGAGCACCGCGGCGACATCGCCCGGATCCTCCCCATGGCGTTCCGCCCCGGCACCGAACAGCGGCGCGCCCGTCCAGCGTCCGCCGGCATCCTGGGTCAACCTCAACAGACGGTGTCCACTCACCACGAGCATGCCGTCGCGGTCGTCGGCGGCGAGGGTCTGGCCACGGTCGGCCATGATCTGGATGCCGCCGGGCCGAACCCAGTGGAATGTCCCGTCGCTTTCCCGCCGTTGCAGGCCCGCCCGCGAAGCCACCCACAGGTGATCGCCGGCATCCTCCGCGAAACCGATGACTTCCGAGGTCTGGAAACCGTTCTCCGATCCGACCTGGCTGAACCCCACGCCATCGAAACGGTAGAGCCCCTTTTCGGTGCCGGCCCAAAGGTAGCCTTGCCGATCCTGGATCATGCGGATCACGGAGAGGCTGGTCAGCCCGTTGGACTGGTCGTAGACGGTCAAAGGCAGCTGCACCGCCGAGGCCCATGACGGCGTCCAGCGTCCGAGGCACGCGGCGATCACGAGCAAGGCCATCACGACATGCCGCGGGAACGGCACGCGGCGGGCGGTCATCCGGTCACGCACCCACGGTATCCGCATCGACCGGAGCACCCTGCCGCGCGGCCCTGCGGTACTGGCTGGGCGTCACGCCCAGGCGCTCGCGGAACGCCGTGGTGAAATTACAGGCGCTGCGGAAGCCGATGTTCTCGGCGATTTCCTGCATGCCCAGCTCGGTGTCGACCAGCAATTGCCGGCTCTTGCGCAGGCGTTCCTCGCGGATCCAGGCAAACACGGTCATGCCCAGCCGCTGGCGGAAAATGGCGGAGAGGCGCTTATCGTAGGTGCCGACGGCACTGGCTATCTGTTCAAGCGTCAACGGCTCGGACAAGCACCGGCCAATGAGTCGCATGGCGGCATGGAGGATCACCTCGTCCTGGCCCGGCGCGGTCGCATCCTGGACGCTCGGAACCGACGCATCCGCCCGGGTTGCCAGGCGCAGGTGGATCTGCACGCGTGCCAGGAGCTCGGCCGGCTCGCAGCCCTTGAGGATGTAGTCCACACCGCCATGGCTCAGGCCCTCCAGGCGTTCCTCGATGCTGGCGGCGGAGGTAAGGAAGAGGATCGGGATATGACGCACCCGCGGCAGCTCCTGCAACTGGCGGCACAGCGCGAAACCATCCATGCCCGGCATGCGCACGTCCATCAGGATCAGGTCGGGTGCCAGGAGCTGGGCGCGCTGGTAGCCCTGCTGCGCCGTGGTGGCCAGCGTCACGCGCCAGGACTGGGCGCGCAACGCCTGCAACAACGACCGGATGTCCTCCGGCGCGTCGTCGATGACCAGAATGTGAGCATCCTGAACGGACATGGCTTCCCCCCCTGCGGTCGCTCCGGCCACTGACGGTGGTCCGGCGCGTTTTCGGCCGAAGTATATGTCCTTTGGCCAATCCATTTCCGCTCCAGCAAAGGAATTCGTCGCGCGTCCAAAAACGGGCCGGGCGGCGCTCACTAAAATGAAGCGCTGGCGCCGATGTGGCGGCGGGGCACGGGCGGATGGAACAGATCAACAACCTCGGTGACTTCTTCCTGCTCGTCCATGTGGTCGAGGCCGGCGGCTTTTCCGCGGCGGCGACCCGGCTCGGCACGACGCGTTCGCTCCTGAGCCGGCGCATCATCGCGCTGGAGCAGCGGCTGGGTACGCGCCTCTTGCATCGCAACGCGCGCCGGTTCGCGATCACCGAGGCGGGGGAACGGGTCTATCGCCACGCGGCGGCCATGTGTGAAGCGGCGATCGCGGCGGAACACGCCGCGGCACCCCCGGCGAATGCGGCCAGCCTGGTGCGCATCGAGGCACAGGGCCTGCTGTCACCCCTGGTGGCGGAACTCGTGCCGGGCTTCGCCGTCACGCATCCGCGTACGCGACTGGCGGTGACCACCCATGGCAGCGACATCGAGGCACTGTTGCGGCAACAGGCAGACGTGATCCTCAGCCTGCGCGAGACCTTGCCGGACAGCAGCGATATCGTCGCTCGCCCGCTCGGCATGGTCCGACTGGTCACGGTGGGCAGCCCCGACCTCGTGCGCCGCTTCGGCAAGCCCGTGCATCCGGCCAGCCTGGATGAAACCCATTACCTCAGTTATGCGTCGGGTGAGACATCCGGGTACCGGATGTTCCGCGGGCCGGTATCGCAACGCCGCCATGCGCGCATGGCCTCGGCCGATCTCGGCGCCTTGCTCGCCTCGGCGCGTGCCGGGCTTGGATTCGCCCAGTTCCCGCTCTACATGGTCGCCGACGACATCGCCAGTGGCCGCCTGCGTATCGTGCTGGAGGCGTTCGAACCCCAACCCCTGCCCCTCCACGCGCTGACCATGTCGAGCCGGTCGGTCAGCGAGGCGACACTGAACTTCGTGCGTTTCGTGCAACAGAGCCTGGCGGCGATGACCATGCGCTGGCAGGAGAGCCTGCCGGCGCCGGCACACACGTGATGCCGTTGCCGTCGCGTTAGGCCACCGTCAGCGGGGCCGATAGGTCACGTGCACGTTGTGTCGAAGCCCGTCATCGATTCGCTCGAGTTCCCCACCATCGACCACGTCACCGTCGAAGCGCACGCTCGTTTCCTCGCCCGCCTGCGCGGGGCGGAGATCGATGTCCCAGGCCGTGGCGCCGTGGCGGTACTCCACGCGGTATCCCGCCCATGCCTCGGGTACGTTCGGCTCGAAACGCAGCTTGCCGCCGTTTAGCCGTATACCCAGAAGGGATTCCACGAGCAGCCGGTACATCCATCCAGCGGAACCCGTGTACCACGTCCAGCCGCCACGCCCGACATGAGGTGCGACGCTGTAGACATCCGCGGCGACGACGTAGGGCTCGACCTTGTAGCACTCGACCGAAGCGATGTCGCCCGTATGGCTGGCCGGTCCGATCATGCGGGCAAGCTCCCAGGCCCGGTCCGGCTGTCCGATCCTGGCGAACGCCATCGCCGCCCAGACCGCGGCGTGGGTGTACTGGCCACCGTTTTCGCGCACGCCCGGAACGTAGCCCTTGATGTAGCCAGGCTCCATCGCCGTCCGGTCGAACGGGGGATCGAGCAACCGGATCAAGCCTGCGCCGCGGTCTACGAGATGGCTGTCCAGCGAGGCCAGCGCCTGCGCCGCTCGTTCGGTGCCGGCCACGCCCGACAGCACCGACCAGCTCTGGGCGATGGAGTCGATCCGGCATTCCTCGTTCCGGGCCGATCCCAGCGGCGTGCCGTCGTCGAACCATGCGCGGCGATACCAATCGCCGTCCCAGGCTTCCGTTTCCAGGCTGGCGGCCAGCTTGTCGGCCTCGGCGAGACAACGTTCCGCGAAAGCCGGATCGCCATGTCCTCGCGCGGTCACGGCGAACTCGCGCATTACATGGCTGAGGAAGAAGCCCAGCCACACGCTTTCCCCCTGCCCGCCGATGCCGACCAGGTTCATGCCGTCGTTCCAGTCGCCGCCGCCCATCAAGGGCAGGCCATGGCGCCCACGGGGCATCGCGTGCTCGATCGCCTGCACGCAATGCTTGTAGAGGCTCGCGCTCATTCCAGAGGGCCGTGGCAGATCGTAGTTGGATTCCTCACCGGCCCGCAGAGCTCGTCCTTCGATGTACTCGATCGTCTCGTGCAAGACGTCGACGTCACCGCTGCATGCCACGTATCGGCTCGTCGCCAGCGGCAGCCACAGATAATCGTCGGAGCACGCCGTGCGTACACCTCGGTCCGTCGGCGGATGCCACCAGTGCATCACATCGCCTTCGACGAACTGATGCGCGGCGCACACCAGCAGCTGCGCACGCGCCAGGGCCGGCGCGGCATGCTGCATCGCCATCGAATCCTGCAACTGGTCGCGAAAACCGATCGCGCCCCCGGATTGGTAGTAACCGCTGCGAGCCCACATCCGGCTGGCGATCGTCTGGTAAAGGAGCCAGCCATTGGCGAGCACGTCCATGGCGGGTTCGGGGGTCTCGACCCGTACCTTGCCCAGTACATCCCGCCAGTGGGCGCGCACCGCCGCGAGTGCCGCCTCCGCGGTGCCGTCCATTCGCCCATGCCTCACCAGCGCACGCGCCTCGGTGTCGTTGGAGCACATGCCCAGACGGATGACGATATCCTGAGATTCACCAACAGGCAGCAATACCTCCATGCGCAGGGTGCCGCAGGGATCGAGCCCTGCCCCGACACGATTCGACCAGTCCTGGCGGCGCATCGCCAGCGGCGACGCGAGCGATCCGTTGCGTCCGAGGAACTCGGTGCGGTCACCGCCGATCTTGCGCTCCGGATCGCCCACGTCGAGGAACGCGACGCGCCCCGGGAAGTCGCTGTTATAAGCGTTGCGTGCGAACAAGGCACCCGTTGCGGCGTCGATATCGGTCACCACGTGCATCACGTTCTTTTCGCGGATGTCGCCGAGCAGCCATTCCACGTACGCGGTGATCGATATACGCCTGGGAGCATTTCCCTCGTTCGTGAGCCTCAACACGTGAAACTTCACGGGAAGGTCGATCGCGACGAATATATCGAGCCGCGAACGGATGCCTTCCTCGATATGTTCGAACGTGCTGTAACCGAACCCGTGGCGCGTCGTGTAACCGCCGGTGCCCCGCATGGGAAGCGGCGTAGGCGACCATACATGGCCGCTGGCCTCGTCACGCAGGTAGATGGCCTCGCCGCCGGCATCCTCCACGGGATCGTTGTGCCATGGCGTCAGGCGACAGGCATGGGCGTTCTCGGCCCATGTATACGCGGAGCCGCTCTCGGAGACGATGCTGCCGAACGAGGGATTGGCCAGCACGTTGCACCATGGGGCGGGGGTGACCGCACCGGGGTCCAGTTCGATCACGTACTCGCTGCCATCGGCGGAGAACGCCCCGACCGCCGTCGTCCGATCGACTGGCGGTGGCGCCGGTCTCTGCGGCCATGAGGCCGCTTCGACCGGTGCAGGCCGCGAGTCGAGCCGATGACGTTCCATCTGCTCGGCAAGTGAACCGAGGTTGTCCACCACCAGGATGCGCGCGCTTGCCTGCATCACCATCCGGTCTTCGTAGGAGAGCGGCTGCGCGGCCCGGATGAAAACGCCACCGGGCCGGTCCAGCAGGCTGGCTTCGGAGCCGGACGCCAACAATCCGGTCAGCGCGTCGTGCAACGCCTGCCGGTATCCGGTGCTGTCCTCGTTCCAGATCACCAGGTCGACCACGAGTCCGCGCATTCGCCAGTACGCGGCGGCGCGCACGAGGTCGCGCGCGATATCCAGGCGGGCCATGTCGCCGATCCGGAGCAGGACGATCGGAAGGTCGCCGGAAACGGCCTGGCCCCATAGGCCGGATTGCCCACGCGTGTTCGCCGCGATCAACGAGGGCTCCGCGCGCAAGGCCAGGTTCGGATACAGGATCGAGGTCGCCATGTGTTCGTAGAGCTGGGCGTCCGCGAGCGTCGCATTGGCTTGACGCAACAGCACCTGGCTATGCGTCCAGGCGAGGTCGAACACGCGATCGGAAAGGTGGCGATCGCGGTACTTCTCGATCAGGCGCAGACAGGCGTCACGGCTGTCCGCGACGCCGGTGACGAAATCCAGGGTCGCCGTCTGCCCGGGATCGAGCGTCACGCGGACGCGGATCGAGACGATGGGATCGAGGACGGCACCGTCGCTTCCCGACAGGCGGGAGACCCCGGGATCGAGCGCGGCGGGATGCGCCGTGCTTCGCCCCCGGCCGATGAAGCGGGAGCGATCGGTCTCGTACGATATGGCATCCACATCCGCATCGTGCACCGCCACGAGGTGGCACATCCATGGGATCTGCTCGTCGGCGGATCGTGGCCGGCGTTTGCATAGCAGCGCCTGCATCTCCTCGACGATCTCCGTCGTCACGAAAAGCTTGCTGAAGGCGGGGTGCATCGCATCACCGATCGGATCGGCCAGCACCACCTCGGCGTAGCTCGTCAGTTCGATGGTGCGGCGGGCACGGCCCTGGTTGGTCACGCGGGTGCGGCGCAATTCGATGTCGTCCTCGGGCGAGACCACGATCTCCGTATGCGTCTCGAACCCGCGCTGCCGAACGCGGAACTCCGCCCGGGACTCGGAAAAAATGGCTTCGAACCGTTCCGTCCGGCGACCGATGGGCTGGTACGACGTCGTCCAGATGTCACCGGACTCCGGGTCGCGCAGGTAGCAGAACATGCCATGCGCGTCGCATGTGATGTCTTCACGCCATCGGGTGACCGCCATGGCGTGCCTCCGGCTGTAGCCGCCACCCCCACTGTTGATCATGACGTGATAGCGGCCGTTCGACAGCAACTGTACGGCGGGTCGCGACCTGTCGGGATCGGTGAACAGGCGCAGTCGTGCTTCGGGCGCCGGTGCCGCGGTGGCGCCACCGGAGAACTCGGTGGCATGCAGGTACTCCGTCGCCGTCCGAGGGATCCGTTCCTGCAACAGCAGGCTCGTGGCCATCACCGCGGGGTCCGTTTCGAACCGGCGCCGCATGGGCTGGTCGAGCAGGAGATGCTCGATGGCCAGCAACGCCATGCCCTGGTGGTGCGCCATGAACGAACGAACCACCGCCGCACCCTGCCCAGGCGGAACCCGGGAGGGTGTGTAGTCGATCGCCTCGTACATGCCATGACGCGCTGCCATGCCCAGGTCCACGAGGCGTCGAAGATTCATGATCGCCGCTTGCGGAGCGACCATGAGGGCCAGCGCGCTGGCGTAAGGCGCGACGACCAGGTCGTCACCGAGCCCCCGCTTGAGGCCGAGTCCCGGCACCCCGAAGGCGCGATACTGGTACGTCCCATGGGCGTCGATGGTGTTGTAGCCCGATTCAGAGACGCCCCACGGCACGTCGCGTTGCCTGCCGTAGGCGACCTGGCGCGCGACGGCGGCACGACACGTCTGCTCCAGCAGGCTTCCCTCGTAACTGGGCATGACCAGCATCGGCATCAGGTACTCGAACATCGACCCGGTCCACGACAACAATACCGTGGACGTCCCCGACGTGGTGAGCAACCTGCCCAGCGCGAACCAGTTGTCCTGGGGCACCTGACCTTCGGCGATCGCGACGAAACTGCCCAGGCGCGCCTCCGACGCCAGCAAGTCGTAGAACGAGGCATCGAGGGTCCGCCCTTCGACGTCGTAGCCGATCGAGAACAAATGCCGGCGCTCGTCGTAGAGGAAAGCGTGGTCCATGATCGACAACTCACGGGCGAGCGCCGCGAGTGTCGAGACATCGCGCATGCGCTCGACCGCGCGGGCGTGCGCCGGAGTCCCTGGCTCGCCCTCCGCGATATCGCCGAGCGT
This sequence comes from Luteibacter jiangsuensis, assembly GCF_030812295.1. Lineage (GTDB taxonomy): Bacteria > Pseudomonadota > Gammaproteobacteria > Xanthomonadales > Rhodanobacteraceae > Luteibacter > Luteibacter jiangsuensis_A. The sequence continues at coordinate 337,276 of NZ_JAUSSK010000001.1, read as the reverse complement.
CGGAATCGCGGAAGGTGCGACGGAAGCGCCTTGCCACTGTCGCGCGTCGGAAAGCAGTTCTTCGCACTGCACCCTCACGCGCTCGAGCCAGAAAGCCACCTCGGCGGATGAGGCATGCGCCAGTCGCGCGGTCACCGTCCGCAGGTGCTCACCCTGAAGCATCGCCAGGGCGAGCACCTCGTCGAGGTTCCCCGGGGGTGAATCCATCGCGCTCGCCAACGCGGTCGACCAGGCTCCCAGGTCGGCTTTCGCATCGGTCGTGCCGGCTTCATGGGCCAGTATGTCCACCGAATCGCGCAAGCCGAGCAGCGACGACATCCGGAAGACCGGTTCGTCCGCAAGGGCCAACAGTCCACGTTGCAGCGTGAGCAGGTGACCGGCGAGGTTGCCGCTATCCACGCTGGAGACATACAGCGGCGGCAATGGAGCGAGCGTGTCGGTGGCGTACCAATTGTAGAAGTGCCCGCGATGTCGCTCGAGCGAGCGCATCGTCTCCAGCGTGGCGGATGTCCGCTGGATGAATCGGCCCATGCCGATGAAACCGAAATCGTAGGCGGCGAGGCCGGAGAGCAGCCCAAGGCCCATGTTCGTTGGCGACGTGCGCCTCGCCACGACCGGGTCCGGGGTCACCTGCACGTTATCGGGCGGAAGCCAGCTATCGTCCGGCCCGACGTATTCCTCGAAGAAGGACCATGTACGCCTTGCCAGGCCGCGAAGGAAACGCCGCTCGGTATCGTTCGCATCAAAGGCCGATCCGGTCCTGGGGCGACTGACCCACCAGGCAAGTACCGGCGAAAGCGACCAGAGGAGAAGAACGGGCATGGCCACCGGCAGCACCGCGGGCCGGACGAAACAGAGCGTGGCGACCAGGCCGGACGCCAGCGCGGGTCCGGCCCACATCGCTCGCCATGGAACACTCCGCGATCCCCGCCCCCGCCGTTCGACTTCGCTCGACGAACGCCATTCGAGCAGATGCCGCCGGCTCACCGCCATGCGCCAGAGGGAGCGCAGGATCGCATCGAGTCCGGATGCCGCCTCGTGGGGCAGCCATGCCATGGACAGTACCAGCCTCGCGCCGTGCTGGCCCGCCCCCGCCAGCGACACGCGAAGGTGCTGCGACCAGTCGATGTCGCTCGATTTGCGCGATGCCTCCATGAGGGCCTGGAGCAGTACGGGCACGAAGGTCATGGACAGTATCGCCAGGGTCCAGGTCGACGCCGGCCGTATCCACGACCAGCCCACGACAAGCAGTGCCACCGCCGCCAACGGCACCAGGCTGCGCCTCAGGTTGTCGAAGATCTTCCAGAGCGACAGCGCCGACAGGTCGTTTCGCCGCCAGCCCGTCATGCTGGGCACCTTCGGCAGCAACCAGGGCAACAACTGCCAGTCCCCGCGTATCCAACGATGGCGCCGCAGCATGTCGTCGACGTACCGCTCGGGAATTTCCTCGAACACGGTCACATCGCTGAGCAAGGCAGAACGCGCGAAGCAGCCTTCGATCAAGTCATGGCTGAGGATACGCTCGTCGCGTAGCCGTCCCGCCAACGCACGCTCGAAGGCATCGATGTCGTAGATACCCTTGCCGATGAACGAGCCCTCGTGGAAGAGGTCCTGGTAGACATCGGACACGGCGCGCGTGTAAGGATCGATTCCGGCGTCGCTTCCATAAAGGCGCGCGAAGAGTGAGCGCGCGCGAGCCGGCAGGCCGATGCCCGCACGGGGTTGCATGATCCCATAGCCGGAAAGCACCTTGCTTCCGTCGCTGACGAACACCGGCCGGTTCAGTGGATGGTCCATCGCGGCGACCAACAGGTGTGCCGTATCGCGCGGCAGCTGCGTATCGGTATCCAGCGTGATCACATAACGGAGGAACGGGAGGCTGGACAATCGCCCCACCACGCGCACGAAGGCCTCCGAGCCTTTGCCGCGAAGCAACGCGTTCAGCGCCACCAGCTTCCCGCGCTTGCGATCGGCGCCGATCCACCGGCGCTCCGTCTCGCTCCATGTCCGAGGCCGGTGGAAAAGGAAGAAGCGGTCGGCGTCCAGCGATGCATATTTCGCATTGAGCGATGCGAGCCGTCGGTGCGCCGAGTCGAGGATGTCCTCGTCGCCGGGCATCGAGGCGGAATCCGCATCCGTGAAATCGGTGAGCAACGCGAAGTACAGGGCGGTGTCGCGATTGGCGAGGAACCGCACTTCGAGCGATTCCACGGTGGACTCGACATCGTCGATGGAGCCCAGCAACGTCGGCACCACCACGATCGTGGACGCCTGGGCCGGTATGCCCTCCGCATAGTCCATCCGTGGCAGCGAATCGGGTATCGTGACCAGCGTGGCCAGCAGGTTCAACAGGCTTATCGCGAGCTGACTCGCCACCAGCAGCGAGCCGATGACGATGCCCGCCATCGCCCACGCAGGCACCGACGGCGACGAAGCCGTCGCGATGAGCCCACGGCCCAGCACCGCCGTGACCACCACCAGGGCGGACAGCGCGAAGGCAAAGGGGGCCGTGTCGAAGATGCGCCGGCAGCGCGTCGAGAATCCAGGCCGCGCCCCCAGCTCGTCTTCCATCGCACGCGCGCCGGCACCGATCAGGTGAAAACCGACATGCCTGGCCAACTCGCCGTTGCCCGGCCTCCCGCAGGCGGCCAATACAGCGCGCGCCGTCGTCACTTCATCGTGGTGGCTCGTTCGGGCCAGACGCTCCACGGCATGCCGGTAACGGTCGCGCGTGGCGAAATCCATCGCTGCATGGATCGCCGCCGGGTCCTCGCGCAGGATAGCCTCGACCTGGCTCGCTTCCTCGACGAAATCGCGCCAGTCGATGGTCGCCAGCGCGCGCAGGCTTCCGATGCTGTTCGCGACGGAAACCTGGTTGGCGGCCTGCTGTTGCGACTCGACCTGCACGAGGTAGTCGATACTGCGACCGGATTCCGACAGACGCTGTTCGACCCAGCCCAATGGCATGGCCAGTGCCGGCCCCTGCCCTTGTAGCCGGCGCGCGAGCTCCGCGACGAAGGGTGCGCTCATCACCGGCGAGGAACGCGCCATGTCGGCGACCACGAGGACAATGTTCTTCGGATCGTTCACGGCCATGCGAGTCATGGCGTCCGCCCAGCGCGTGGCACGATGCCGCCGGGAACGGTCGAGCATCACCCTCACCGCGATGCGCCGCAGGTTTTCGATCAAGGCCAGGCGCAGCATGATGGGGATGGCCCACAACTCGCCGAGACTCAGCGGCACGATGGCCTGGTAAGCTTCGAGGAAACGCGCCAGACCTGCCGCGTCGAGCCGGCCGTCGCCATGCGAGATCACTTCCAGGGCGATATCGTAGACCCGCGGCAGGCCCTTCGAGGCGCCGTTCTCCAGCTGCACCAGCTCGCGGCTATATCCCTTGGGAAAGTCCTTGTGGGCGATCCGTATGTGTTCTTCGATCAGGTAAAGATTGTCGAGCAGCCATTCCCCCGCGGGGGTGGCGCCATCCACACGCCTGCCCGCCGCCACCAATGCCCGGCAGGCTTCGAGGATGACGGTCTCGTTTTCGGCCAGCCGTGGGAGTAGCCATTCCGACGATCGCTTCCGCGCGAGTCCGTGGCGACTCGCCAGTACGGACCCGTGGGCTTCCAGCTGGTCGGCGTTGAAGAGTTCGGAACGGAGCGCCGGTTCACGTTCGGCGGCAGGCGCTTTCGTCGCGGTGCGCCACATGGTCTTGCCGGTCACACGCCAGCGCTGGTGCGGGGAAAAGGGATCATGGCACTCTTTGGGCCCAGGACGCCGGGCAGACGCCCACCCTGCACCAATGCGAGCGTATTGTCGGTGCGCTGGCGCACTTAGGTAGTAGACTCCCGGGGCGGACCCCATGGAGGAAAGCGCATGGCCTCGGCTCAGGATCCGCGCGACAACCATTTGCTCGCCATGTTGCCCGACGACGCCTTGGCGTCGTGGTCACCCCGGCTCGAGCCGGTAGACATGCCTTTGGGACAGGTGTTGTACGAGCCGGGCGTGCGGCTGAGCCACGTCTATTTTCCCACCACGTCCATCGTTTCCCTTCTCTACGTGATGGAAGACGGCGCATCGGCGGAAATCGCCGTGGTCGGCAACGAGGGCATCGTCGGCATCTCGCTTTTCATGGGTGGGGAATCGACTCCCAGCAGGGCGCTGGTGCAAAGCGCGGGAAAGGGATTCCGACTGGAAGCGGCCGCGATGCTCCAGGAATTCAATCGTGCTGGACCGGTCCTCCACCTGCTGCTCCGTTATACCCAGGCCCTCATCACGCAAATGTCGCAGACCGCCGTCTGCAATCGACACCATTCGCTCGACCAGCAGCTGTGCCGGTGGTTACTGCTCAGCCTGGATCGCCTGGGCGGTAGCGAACTCGTCATGACCCAGGAACTGATCGCCAACATGCTTGGCGTGCGCCGCGAAGGCGTTACGGAGGCTGCCGGACACTTGCAGCGTGCCGGGTTGATCCACTATCGGCGCGGACACATCACCGTGCTCGATCGCGAAGGGCTCGAGCGGCGCACCTGCGAATGCTATGCCGTGGTCAAACGGGAATACGACCGCCTGCTTCCGCAAGACAAGCGAGACTGACGCCTCGCCACGAAGGCACGTCTCTCCAAGAGATCCGGTGCGAATTGTAGTGACATGTCGCGGGATACCGGGAGGGCCTCATGAAACCATACACGTTGCTGGCGATCTCGCTGGCGTTCACCACCGTGTTTTCCCATCCGGCCGTTAGTGGCGATGCCGTCGTTTCGCCCCCCTCATCGATCGAACTACCGGTCGAAGGCCGAATGCCATCCCTCACCGGCGCGAAGACCTGGATCGGCTCCCCGGCGCTCTCGCCCGCCGCGTTGCGCGGCAAGGTGGTGCTCGTGGATTTCTGGACGTACTCCTGCATCAATTCACTCCGGCAGATCCCCTACCTGCGCGCATGGGCCGAGCGATACGGGAACCGGGGCCTCGTCGTCATCGGCGTCCACTCCCCCGAATTCGGCTTCGAGAAAGACCTGGACAACGTGCGCACGGCGGTGAAGGACATCGCTCCCGGTTATCCGGTCGCCGTCGACAGCGAGCATGCCGTGTGGCGTGCCTTCGACAACGAGTACTGGCCCGCCCTCTACATCGTCGACAGCCAGGGCCGCATCCGCCATCACGTCTTCGGCGAGGGCGAATACGAGCGCACGGAAGCGATCATCAGGCAGCTATTGGCCGAAGCCGGGCACGCCGACTTGCCCGCGGGTCCGGCCAAGGTGATATCCGAAGGCGTCGAGGCGCAGGCCGATTGGGCGCAGCTTCGCTCCGGCGAGACCTATGTCGGCTATGGCCGGGCGGACGGCTTCGCGTCGCCGGGTGGTATGCGGCACGGCCGGAGCGAGACGTATGCCCGACCCAACGGCCTGTCGCCCGGTAGCTGGGGCCTGGTCGGGGACTGGACGGTCAACGCGGAGTCCGCACAGGCCGATAAAGCGGGCGCCCGCATCGTCTACCGCATCCATGCGCGCGACGTCCACCTGGTGATGGGGCCTTCGGCGAGCGGGGCACCTGTCCGCTTCCGCGTGCTCGTCAACGGCAAGCCACCCGGAGCCGGCCATGGTGTCGATGTCGGTGGCGACGGCAGCGGCACGGTGACCAAGCCGCGGATGTACCAGTTGATCCGCCAGGCAGGCGGGATAACCGACAGGGACGTCGAGATCGAGTTCCTCGATCCGGGTATCCAGGTCTATTCCTTCACGTTCGGGTAGCCGCACGCAGCCGCGTCGCCTATTCGAGCGTGAACAGGGAGCGTTCCGGCAGGTTCGTCCGTACGCTGGCTCGCAAGGACGCGTAGCTTTCCGACTGCCAGAAGGCCTCCATCGAGACGGACGCCAGCGCATCGATGGAGGCATCGGTGCGCCCGGAGACCAGCAAGGCGGTCATGCTTTGCAACACCGGGTACCCGGGCAGCAAGTCCTCGACGAACAGGAACTGGCCGGCCTGGTTCACCTCGAGGAAGTGGAAATCCCCTTGTTTGTCGACGGCAAGGTCGATGCATCCGAACACGAGGCCGAGTTCGCGCATGAGCATGCTCAGCTTCGCTTCGACACCGGCAGGCAAGGTTATCGCCTCGACGCGGAAGGCCGGGTCCTTGCCGTGTCCCCGCCAGTCGACATACGCCTCGCCCTGCCCCTTGCCCAGGCTCATCGCGAACACACGATCGCCGATGAAGGTGACGCGTACGTCGTGGCGCTTCTCGATATAGCGCTGGTAGATGCCTGGGCAGACCGCGATGGCCTCCGCGGGTAATTCGCTGTCGCCGTTGAGCAAGGTGACACCCACGGCGTGCATCCTGCCGCTGGAACGCTCCTGCCATTGATGCACGAGGAAACTCTTGAACACCACCGTTCCGCAGCGCCGGATCAGTGCAGCCACCTCGGCGACGTCGGTGGTCACCAGCGTCTCCGGGAACGGAATACCCAGCCGCCGGCAGGTATCGAGTTGCACGAGCTTCAACTCCGCCCGTTGCGATGCCGCCAGCCCATTGACCCATAGCGCGCCGTCGTAGGCCGCCTCCAGACTGAAGACATTTCGCTGGAACAGTTTCCACTCCCATGTGGCGAAGTTCCTGTCTTCCTCCGCGCAATCGGGAACGGGGTCCTGCATTCGCCGGTTCCACACGGAACTGACGCTGTCATCCGCGAGCAGCGAATCGCTGAACGACGTACCGTCGCCTCCCGCGCGCACGCTGTAGTGGACGCCTCTCTGCGCGCGTAACGACGGCGTCCATATAGGCTCGACGCCTTGCCGGCGGATAGCCCACGCCAGCGCGCATGCATGCGGATCGCTCGAAGGGGCCAGGATCAGGGGACGACGCATGGAAGCTCCCATGAAGATGCGCCCCGCGGGTGCGGGGCGCGGGATCGGACGATGCGTATCAGCCGCCGATGATGCCGATTTCCGGTTCGGGACGGTCCGGATCGGTATAGATGGTCAGGAACAGACCACCCTTGTCGTCTTCGGAAACCGCGGTCACCTCGAAGGCGCTGAGGCGGGCGAAGGCACGGGCCTTGGTGGATGCATCGTGGAACTGCGAAGCGTTGTTCGTCATAGCGGGGAACTCCTCGGTGGATCGCACGGTGTTTGATCGTAAGGAATAACGCTGTAGCCCAAGCGCCTTGGCGACGGGGCCGACCGATACTACGTCGCCCGATGGCCATGGAAAGCGTCTGATCGCCATCTCTGCCGGAATTGCGCACGCCCCTCTACTGTGGAGGCCACTTCAGGCGGGAGCCGACCCTGTCGGCGATGGGTGCTTGCCGCAACCTGGCCCGCTGCCGCGGGATCGCCGACGAGGTCGGCTCCCACGGCAGCTCTCCACAATGGCTACTGCCGCCTCATCAGTGCGCGCGGCGTAGCGGGACGTCGCGCAGCCACCAGGCCAGGACGAACGCTACCGCCATGACCACCGCCGCCACGTGATACACCGTGTGCAGCGAGGCGCCGAAGGCGTGGATATAGCGATCGTGGATCGCCGGCGGCAGCGCGCGCACCGCATCGGGTCCGAGAGAGTGCGGCGTGCGTGGGCCCTCGGGCATCACGTCGTGCAATCGCGACTGCAACCCATTGCTGAAGATGGCCCCGAATGCCGACACACCGATGGATCCGCCGATCGAACGGAACAACGTGACCCCCGATGTCGCCACGCCGAGGTGCTTCATCTCCACACTGTTCTGCGTGGCGAGGATCAACACCTGCAAGACCATGCCCAGACCCAGACCGAGAAAACCGGCATAGAGATAGATCAGATACAGCGGATCGCTGTCGCGCACGGTGCCGAGCAGGACCAGGGCGATCCCCGAGATCAGGGTACCCACGATCGGAAACACACGGTACCGGCCGAACCGGCTGATGAGGCGGCCACACGCGATCGAGCTGACCAGCACGCCGCCCATCAGCGGCAACAGCTGCAGGCCGGCACCTGTCGGCGACACGCCCTTGACCACTTGCAGGTACAACGGCAGGTAGGTCGTGGAACCGAACAAGGCCGTGCCCACGAAGAACCCGATGAGGCAACTCAGCAGGAAGGTGCGATGGCGGAACAGATGCAGCGGGATGATCGGCTCCACCGCCACGCTTTCCTCGTAGATGAAACCGACCACGCCGAGCACCGCGAACGCGAGGATGAACCACAACTGCGCCGAATCCCAAGGCAGCGTGGTGCCGCCCTCGGTGGTGAACAGGATGAGGCAGCTCAATGCCAGCGCCAGCCAACCCGCGCCCCAGTAATCGATGGCATGGCGGACGTGGCGCACGTGCGGATGGAACACCGCGGCGATCACGGCGATGCACAACACCCCCAATGGCAGGTTCACGTAGAAGATCCAGCGCCAGGAGAGGTGGTCGACCATGAAGCCGCCGAGCAAGGGACCGATCACCGTGGCCAACCCATAAACGCCGCCGAACAATCCCTGGTACCTGCCGCGATCGGCCGGAGGGATCACGTCGCCGATCGACGCCATGGTCACCACCAGCAAGCCACCGCCCCCCAGTCCCTGCAAGGCACGCATCAGGATCAGTTGGGTCATGTCCTGCGCGAGGCCGCACAGGACGGAGCCGATGAGGAAGATCACGATGGCCGTCTGGAGGACGATCTTGCGGCCGAACAGGTCGCCGAACTTGCCATACAGCGGCACGACCACCGTCGACGTCAGCAGATACGAGGTCACCACCCATGACAGCTGGCTCAAGCCTCCCATCTCGCCCACGATGGTCGGCAACGCGGTCGAGACGATGGTCTGGTCGAGGGCGGCGAGCAACATCACCAGCATGAGCGCGGTGAAGAGCAGGCGCAGCGAAGGCGGCGGCGCGATGACAGCTGGCGTCTCGGCGGCATCCAGGGCGGTTTCGGTCGTCACTACGCGATGCCTGCAATTAATTAAGTGATGAGTTAATATATGTCCGGCATCTCATGAGGTCAAATGTCCGGCCGTTCATGGTATCCATGCGGTCATTCGACTCCCGGAGACACCGTGGTCACTTCCGCTCCTCGCAAGGCCCGCCGTCCGGGCCGCCCACCCGCCCAGCCTGACGGCCCGGACCAGCGCGAGCGGCTGGTCGGCATCGCGCTGGAGTTGTATGCGCGGCAGGGCTACACCGCGACCACACTCGCCGCGATCGCACGCGCCGCCGGCATGACTCCCGCCGCGGTGCATTACTATTTCAAGACACGCGAACAACTGTTCGACACGATCTTCGACGAACACATCGCACCGATGCGGGCGCGGATCGACGACATCTTCCAGACGCACGCGAACGACCCCGTTGCGGCGTTCGCGCGCCTCGCCGAGCGCTTCGTCGAACTGGCCGCCGAGCATGCCTGGATGGGTCCGGTGTTCTTCGGCGAACTGCTGAGCGACCACGACCTGTTCAAGCAGCACCTGCGCAAGCGTGTCAAGGCGAGTCGCCAGGCTGCCCTGGTCACGGCCATTCGCCGGTGGCAGGACGAGGGCCGCCTGAACAAGGCACTCGATCCCGCCCTGCTGATGACCTCGATCCTGAGCCTGACCGTCTTGCCGATGACCGCGCTGCGTAAATGGAAGGACGACCCCCTGCGCAAGCACATCGGGCCGGAGGAGATCACGCGGCACGCGGTGGCCCTTCTCGGCCACGGGCTGGCGGCGCCGAAGGCGTAGAATCGGTGTCTTTCGCGCGGAGCGGTACCTTGTCCTTCCCCTATTCCCTCGTCATCTTCGATCTCGACGGCACGCTGGTCGACAGCGCGGCCGACATCGCCGAATCGGTGAACCGCACATTGCGCGACTGGAAGCTGCCGACCTACGACACGGGACAAGTCACCGCCTGGATCGGTGAGGGCTCGCGCAAGCTCATCACCTACGCCTTCCGCCACGCGGGAAGCGACGCGGATATCGACGAGGTCATGCCGGGCTTCCTGGCGCATTACGCGGAAACCGCGCTCGACGGCGTCGCCTACGACGGCGTGGTCGAGACGTTGAAGTCGCTTCACACGCAGGGCGTGAAGCTGGCGGTATGCACGAACAAGAACGAGGAATTCGTGCGCCCGTTGCTGGAGGTGCGTGGCATGCTGCCCTTCATCGACGGCATCGTCGGCGGCAACACCTTGCCCGAGCGAAAGCCCAGCGGCGTGCCCCTGCGCCATCTCGCCAGCGAAGCCCACGTGCCGATCGAACGGAGCCTGATGGTCGGCGATTCCGAGAGCGACGTGCTCGCCGCGCGCGACGCGGGCATGGACTTCGTCTTGGTGAGCTACGGCTATCGCAAGTCGCTCGACCTGCATGGCGCCGGCGCGGTGGCGGTGATCGACCGCATGCCGGACCTGCTGTCCCTCGCCTCCTCCGAGGCCGTCGGCTAACCCGGCATGCCTCACCGCGTGGCCGCGATGGCCGCCTCGATCAGGCCCACGTCGTCGACGATGCCGTAGTCGGGCGGCGCGGAGTAACCGAAGCGCACCACCACCAGGTGCTCGGACGGCACGATGTAGATGCGCTGGCCCATGGTGCCGCTGGCGAAGAACCCGTCCTTGGGAAAGCCACCCTCGACGCGCCGGCGTGCCACATCGCTCGGCCCGTCGTTGGTCCAGAAACCGGCGCCGTAGGGGGCTCCCAGCGTGGAGGTCCGCGACCAGCCCACCCAGCCCTCGGGAAGCAGCCGCGTGCCGTCCGGTGCGATGCCGTCGCGCAGGTAGAGCATGCCGAAGCGCGCATAGTCGCGGGCGCTGGCGTACACATAGGTGGAGCCGACGAAGGTTCCCTGCCCGTCGAATTCCATGGTGACCTCGCCCATGCCCAGCCGGTCGAACAGTTCACGCCGGGCGAATGCACGGAGCCCCGCGGGACCTCCGCCCACCTTTTCGCCGAGCAGGCGGTCGAGCAGTACCGTGTTTCCCGACGTGTATTCGAAGGACGAGCCCGGGGGTTCCTTCGCCGGTTGCGCGGCGGCGAACCCCGCCATGTCGGCATGCAGGAATTCCATCCTGGCCACGGGACTGAAAGCCGATTCGGCTTCCTCGATGGCGAGCCCGCTGCGCATCCGCATGAGGTCTTCGATCGTGATCGCGGCGCGTGCGTCGCCCGGCGCCTTCCACTCGAGCGCACCCACGGGCTGGTCCGCGCGCAGCCTGCCCTTCCGCGCGAGGATACCGAGGAAGGCATTGGTGAACGACTTGGCGACGGAAAAGCTGATCAATGGCGTGTGCACGCCGAATCCAGGCGCATAGCGTTCGGCGATCACGCGGCCATCCTTCACCACCACGACCGCTTTCACGCGCTTGGGGGGCTCGCCCGGCGCGTCCTGGAAGACGCGGTCCACCGCGGTAGCGATCGCGGGTTGCGCGGCGGCGACGACATCGGCGGGTGCGAATCCATCGGCAGCCGCCACGGCATGGCTCGTCGCATCGGCGGGCGGCGGTCGGTTGCCGGGCAAGACGAGACGGCAACCGTACCCGGGTACGAACTCGGCGCGAGCCAGCGACCGGAACGGCCCGGAAACCTCCACGCCGGCCGGATCTAGCGACACATGCGGCGTGAGCAGGCGGGCGGCGGTATCGCCGATCATCGGCGTCACCAGTTCGTCGTACGTCCGCTTCGGGTCCTGATTTCCCACGAAGGTCATCGAGCAGACGTGGTGGGCCGCGACACCGGCGGCGACACGCAGCGCCTGGTCCGGACGGAACACGGCCCATCCCATGGCGCCGAGCGCGACGAGGACTCCGATTGCGACAAGGGCTTTCTTCGCCACGACTGATCTCCGGCAGGTGGACGGAGTGTGGAACGGCGTGCCTCGCCCACAGGCGTCGCCAGGGACGAAGTCAGGAGCGCCGGGGACGAAACCCCGCCAGGAAGGACGCGGCGACGAGGAGAAGAACCACGGATCAGGCCCTGAGTGACAGGCCCTCGGGCAGGTTCGCGAGGTAGCGGCGCGTCCAGGTGACTCGCGCACCGTCGGCCAACAGGAGCCGCCGTTCGCCATCGGGCCAGGGCTGTACCTCGCGCACCGCGTCGAGACGGACGATCGCCGATCGGTTCACCCGCACGAAATGACGCGGATTCAAGCGACCCTGCATCGCGTCCAACGTTCCCCGCAGCCGATGGGACGCGCCATCCACATACACGTCCAGGTAGTTGCGGTCGGATTCGATGCGGTCGATACGCTCGACGCGCACCAGTTCAGCGGCGTCGCCACTGGGCAGCAGCAGGCGATCCAGATAGCGCTGCGGAGGCGGTGCGTCCCCCAGCAGGCCGTCCACGCGTCCTGCGATCCCGAGCGCGGGTGCCACCTTGTCACGCAAACGGGCCAAGGCGCGGGCGAAGCGCTCCGGTCCCACCGGCTTCAGCAGGTAGTCGAAGGCATGCACCTCGAAGGCGCGTACCGCCTGATCGTCGTGCGCGGTGACGAAGACGATCTCCGCCGGCAATGGATCGCCCAAGGCCTGTAAGACGGCGAAGCCATCGAGGCCGGGCATGCTGATGTCCAGGAAGACCACGTCGGGGCGGTCGCGCTGGATCAACCTCACCGCTTCGCGGCCATCGGAAGCTTCGCCGATCCATTGCACGCCCTCGCTTTCCGCAAGGTAGCGGCGCAGCTTGGCCCGCGCAGGGGCCTCGTCGTCGACCACGACCGCGCGCAGGCTCATGCGGCCTCCCAGCGCCTGGCCGGCAGCCAGACGCTGACAACGCTGCCGCCGCCGACCACCGGCTCGAGCCGCACCCCCGCCTCTTCTCCATAGAGGTGGCGAAGCCGCGCCCCGACATTGCCCAGGCCGATGCCGTGCCCCGGCCGGGCCATGGCACCGCTGCCGCCGTCATCGCGTACGCGAACGGTCAGCCGGCCGGCTTCACGCGAGGCGTCCACGCGCACGCGCCGTCCATCGCCGGAGCCACCATGTTCGATGGCGTTTTCCACGAGCGGCTGGAGTAGCAGGAAAGGAATCCGCAGGTCGTCGAGCGAGGGATTCGTCTCGACCTGCACGTCCAGCCCGTCGCCGAAGCGAACGCGCTGAATGTCCATGTATAGCGAGACCAGTCGCCATTCTTCGGCAAGACTGTGCTCGTGGCTGGATGCGGACAACGTGTTGCGCAGCAATTCGCCGATACGTGAAAGCATTTCGTCGGCCACGCGCGGCCGTTCGTACATCAGTTCCGACACGGCGTTGAGCGTGTTGAAAAGGAAATGCGGATTGAGTTGCAGGCGCAAGGCGTCCAGCCTCGCCTCGGATAACGCGGACTCCAGTTGCACGGCCCGCAGCTCACGTGCCCGCCCTTCCCTATAGCGATCGAACAGCCACACTCCAGCCACGATCACCACGTAGAAGAACAGCTGCGTCGGCATCTCCATCAGGTAACGCCAACGCGTCGGCGGGTAGGCGAACTCCGGCATGCCGGCCGCGCGGAACACGACCTGGCGGAAGGCGATCATCAAGCTGGTCTGGGCGATCGACAGCGCGAGGAACAAGCCCGCGTGCGCAAGCCAGGTACGCGGCATGCGCCGCAGCATCAGGAACAGGGCCGGCAGGAACACGCCGAAGCTCAACGATCCGGTGAGTTCGTCGATCAGCTTGGGCGTAAAGAGGGACGGATGGCCGTTGGCGACGTCGATGAGATACCGGTTGGTGGCGCGCAGGACGCCGATCGCGACGAGCAACGCAAACCAGGGCCACACGCCGTGGCCATGTCGCCAGGACGGTCGAGATCCCGTACCGATCGCACTCTCCATGCCTTGCCCGCCCCCTGCGTTGCCAGCACCCCGCGGCTCTTATACCAGAGCCGGGGGTGCTGCCGGGTCAAGTGGCGCGGCGGGGCAGCACCCAGTCCGGCCGGATGAAGTGGCAGGTGTACCCGTTAGGGTACTTCTCCAGGTAATCCTGATGCTCGGGCTCGGCTTCCCAGAATGGCCCGGCCGGCGCGACCTCGGTCACCACCTTGCCCGGCCACAGGCCGGAGGCGTTCACGTCGGCGATGGTGTCCTCGGCCACGGCCTTCTGCGCGTCGTCGAGGTAGAAGATCGCCGAGCGATAGCTCTCGCCAAGATCGTTTCCTTGCCGGTTCAGCGTGGTCGGGTCGTGGATCTGGAAGAAGAACTCCAGCACCTTGCGGTAGCTGAGCTTGTCCGGATCGAACTCGATCTCGATCGCCTCGGCATGGTTGCCATGGTTACGATAGGTGGCGTTGGGCACGTCGCCACCGGTATAGCCCACGCGGGTGGAGATCACACCCGGCTGCTTGCGGATCAGGTCCTGCATGCCCCAGAAGCAGCCGCCGGCAAGGATGGCACGCGATGTCATGCGACACCTCCCTTCGCGTCGGCGAACAGGCTCGCGTACTGCCCGTAGCCTTCCTTCTCCAGGTCGGCCAGGGGAATGAAGCGCAGTGAGGCGGAGTTGATGCAATAACGCAGGCCACCGCGGTCGCGCGGGCCATCGGGGAAGACATGGCCCAGGTGGCTGTCGGCGTGGTTCGAGCGGACCTCGGTCCTGACCATGCCGTGGCTGGCATCCTGCTTCTCGATGACATGCTCGTTTTCGAGCGGCTGGGTGAAGCTCGGCCAGCCGCAGCCACTGTCGAACTTGTCGAGCGAGGAGAACAGCGGCTCGCCCGAGACGATGTCGACGTAGATGCCCGGCGCGTGGCTGTCGTGGAACGCGTTGTGGAACGGCCGCTCGGTGCCGCTCTGCTGGGTGACCCGGAACTGCTCGGGGGTCAACTTCGCCAGCGCTTCGGGGGTCTTGCGATACTCGGACATGGAGGCCTCCAGGGGAAGGAAGGTTGCCTGGGAATGGGGCTCGGGGACCCTCTTCCCGGCACTCTCCACATAATGTGGCCGCCCGTCTTGGATGCAATGGGACAGGCGGCCGGGAGGCCCTTCAGGCGGCGATGTCCTCGACCCACTGGTGGCCCGCCTGGCGCAGCAGCTCGCGGGCCGAATCGGGGCCCCAGGTGCCGGCTTCATAGGTGTCGGGACCGTTCTCGTCCTCGCGCCAGCCTTCCAGGATCGGCGTCACCCACTGCCAGGCCGCCTCGGTCTCGTCCTTGCGGACGAACAGCGCGGGGCTGCCCTTCACGGCATCCAGCATGAGCCCCTCGTAGGAATCGCGATAGCGGATGCGGCCCGGCTCGCCGAGCCGGGACAACGCGTCGACCTCGTCCAGGCCGAAGCTGTCGCCGGGATGCTTGACGAACAGCGGCAACGTGACGCTTTCGTTCGGCTGCACGCGGATCACGAGGCGGCTACCCGGCCGCGCCTCGCCGAACAAGCCCGGCTCGCCCGCCCGGAACTGCACGACCACCTCGGTAAGCTTCTCGGGCATGCGCTTGCCCGAGCGCAGGTAGAAGGGAACGCCACGCCAACGGGCATTGTCGATCTCCGCCTTCAAGGCGACGAAGGTCTCGGTGTTGCTGGGCGTCTCGCCCGGCAGCTCTTCGCGATAGGCAGGCACCGGCTTTCCGCCTGCCGTTCCCTGCACGTACTGGCCGCGCGCGACGTTCGCCCGCAAGTTGTCGCGATCGAGCGGCTTCAACGATTTCAGTACCCGCACCTTCTCGTCGCGCAGCGCATCGGCATCGAGCGACACGGGGCGTTCCATGGCGACCACCGTGAGCACCTGCAACAAGTGGTTCTGGATCATGTCGCGCAACGCACCGGAACCGTCGTAGTAGCCGCCCCGGCCTTCGAGGCCGACGGTCTCGGCGGCGGTGATCTGCACGTACTCGATGGAATCACGATCCCACATCCGTTCCAGCATCGGGTTGGCGAAGCGCAACGCGATGATGTTCTGCACGGCTTCCTTGCCGAGGTAGTGATCGATGCGGAAGATGCTTCCCTCGGGGAAGTAGCGGCCTACGCCTTCGTTGACCTTGCGCGCCGTTTCCAGGTCGGTGCCGATAGGCTTCTCCAGCACGATGCGCGACGACTCGCTGCGCAGACCCTTCTCCGCCACGTTGCGGGCGATGTCACCGTACAGGTCCGGCGCCGTCGCCAGATAGAAGACGCGCACCCGGTCGGCGGCGGCGTTCGATACCAGCAGGGACTTCAGGCCCTCCCAGTTGCCCGTGGATTCGGCGCCATTGAGGCTCACATAGTGAACCATGCGCAGGAACCGGTTCACCGTCGCGTCGATGAGTTCGTCGGCGCGCACGTGTTCGTGTAGCGCCTGGCGCGCTCGCTCGCGGTAGCCTTCATCGTCCAGCGGCGAGCGCGCGGTACCCACGATGCGCGAATCGGCGGGAACCTGCCCTTCGGCGAAACGCCGGTACAGCGCGGGCAACAACTTGCGCATCGTGAGGTCGCCGGTGGCGCCGAAGATGACGTAATCGAAAGAATCGACGGGTTCGAGCGAGGTGGAACTGTTCATGAGGGGGCATCCGATGGCGATTGGGTGGGGCGGCATGCTGCCGTCACCTCGACCCGGACATGAATAAGGCGCCGTTGGCGCCTTTCAAGTATGTCTTTCCCAATCACCATTGCCTTGGCGGCATAAGTGTTATGAGCCGAAAGGTATGACAGCTCGCACGGCCTCGTCCCCATGGATCGGTGCAGGGCCCCGCAGCGGGGCCGACCGCCCGTTGGCGGACTCTCACTTGGTCCAAGGAACATCAACATGAGCAAGCTCAAAGACAAGGTCGCACTGGTCACCGGCGCATCCAAGGGTATCGGCGCGGGCATCGCCAAGGCGCTGGCGGCCGAAGGCGCGTCGGTGATCGTGAACTACGCCTCCAGCAAGGCGGGCGCCGACAAGGTCGTGGCCGAGATCGAGGCGGCCGGTGGCAAGGCCGTGGCCGTGGGCGGCGACGTTTCCAAGCAAGCGGACGCGGAAAACCTCGTGGCTAAAGCCATCGAGCACTTCGGCCGTCTGGACGTCCTGGTGAACAATTCCGGTGTCTATGAATTCGCCTCGATCGAGGTGACGACCGAGGAGTTGTACCGCCGTACCTTCGACATCAACGTGCTCGGCACGCTCCTGGTCACCCAGGCCGCCGTGAAGCACCTGGACAAGGGCGCCAGCATCATCAATATCGGCTCCACCGCCACCCGCATCACGCCGCCCGAGAGCGCGGTCTACACCGGCACCAAGGGCGCGGTGGACGCGATCACGGGCGTGCTCGCCCGCGAACTGGGTCCGCGCGGGATCCGTGTGAACGCGGTGAATCCAGGCATGGTGATCACCGAAGGCGTGAAGACGGCGGGCATCGAAGGTTCCGACTTCGAGGCCTTCGCGGTCAGCCAGACGCCGCTCGGCCGTGTCGGCCAGGTGGACGACATCGCTCCGATCGTCGCTTTCCTGGCCTCGGACGACGCGCGCTGGATCACCGGCGAGCTGATCATCGCCTCGGGCGGCATGCGCTGAACCCGGACAGCTAGACGCAAGGCCGGAGCCCGTAGAGCTCCGGATGGAGGAACGGCGCCATCGCCAGCACCATCGCCTGTGTGTACGCGCTCTCGCGCGTGGCATGGCCGTCGGTGACCAGGCCGATGGCGCCACCCTGCTGCTTGATGTTCACCGTGTCGAACAGGCGGTCCATCACGTCGCCGAGTTCCTCGCCCTCGAGCAGGGCTTCGTAGACCGCCGGTGGCAAGGGCAGCCATGCGCTGCACCCGACGGATACGTCGACGCCATTCGCGATGGCGACGTAGCCGAACGTACCGGGGCCATCCTCGGTCACGTCGACGCCGCCTTCCAGCGCGACGTAGAAATCGGCGTCACCATTCTGCCGACAGAAGTTCATGCGATTGATCGCGCCCTCGCGGGTTTCCGCGGCGGACATCGGTTGGTCGTGCACGCCCGAAGGCGCATGCATGCCCTCGCACTCGACCAGGCGGCCGGGGAACAGGGGTGCCAGCGCGTTACGCACGGCGCCGATCTTGACTGGATTACGCGAGCCGACCAGGACCCTGATCGGCGTGTTGTCGGTGGACATCGGAACCTCGGTATCAGTCGGAGAGCGCGCGGTCGACCATCGCCTGGGCCTCGGCGAGGATGGTCTGCAGATGTTCCTTGCCGCGGAAGCTCTCGCCATAGACCTTGTAGATGTCCTCGGTGCCCGAGGGACGCGCGGCGAACCAGCCGTTCGCCGAGATCACCTTGATGCCGCCGATGGGCTGCCCGCCCGCCTTGTTGGTTACCTCGACGATCGGATCACCCGCGAGGGTCTTTGAGGTGACCTGCTCCGGCGCGAGCTTCGACAGCTTCGTCTTCTGCGCATGGTTGGCCGGCGCATCGATGCGCGCATTGGCCGGGTCGCCCAGCTGTTTGGTGATGTCCGAATACAGCTCGCCTGGATCCTTGCCGAGACGAGCGGTCATCTCGCCGGCGAGCAAGGCCGCCACGATGCCATCCTTGTCGGTGGACCATGCCGACGCGTCCTTGGCCAGAAACGATGCGCCGGCGCTTTCCTCGCAACCGAATCCGAGGCTGCCGTCGTACAGGCCCGCGACGAAATACTTGAAGCCCACCGGCACCTCGCGCAACGGCCGGCCCAGGTGCCCTGCGATGCGGTCCAGCAGCGCGGTGCTGACCGCGGTCTTGCCGATGGCCGCGTCGGCACGCCAGCCGGGACGATTCTGGAACAGGTACCAGGCCGCGGCCGAGAGATAATGATTGGCTTGCATCAAACCCGAACTCGGCGCGACGACGCCATGCCGGTCGTGGTCCGTATCGCAGGCGAAGGCCACGTCGAACTTGTCCTTCAGGCCGATCAGCCGCTGCATCGCAAACGAGGACGATGGATCCATGCGCACGCGGCCGTCCCAGTCCAGCGACATGAACGAGAACGTCGGGTCGACGGTCTCGCTCACCACCGTGAGATTCAGGCCATAGCGCTCGCCGATCGCGCTCCAGTAATGGACGCCCGCGCCACCGAGTGGATCGACCCCCATGCGTACGCCCTTCGCGCGGATGATCTCCAGGTCGAGCACGTCGTCCAGATCACCGACGTAGCGCTGCAGGAAATCGAATTCGTGCGTGGTTCCGGCCTTGCGGGCCTGGGCGAAGGGAAGGCGCTTCACCTCGCGCAGGCCGCCTTCGATCAGGGCGTTGGCACGCGCCGCGATCCATGACGTGGCGTCGGTATCCGCGGGACCGCCATGGGGAGGGTTGTACTTGATCCCGCCACTCTCGGGCGGATTGTGCGACGGGGTGATGACGATGCCGTCGGCACGACCGCTCTCGCGGCCGCGATTGTGGACCAGGATGGCGTGCGACACCGCGGGTGTCGGCGTAAACTCGCCACCGGCGGAGATCCGCGTCTGCACACCGTTTCCAGCCAGCACTTCCAGGGTGCTTTCAAACGCCGGGCCGGACAACGCATGGGTGTCGATGCCGACGAACACCGGACCGTCGACGCCATCCTTCGCGCGATATTCACAAATCGCCTGGACCACGGCCAGCACATGCCATTCGTTGAACGAACGGTCGAACGAGGAACCCCGATGACCGGACGTACCGAAGACCACCCGCTGTTCGGGCACGGATGGCTCCGGCTTGAGGTCGTGGTAGGCGGCGAGCAAGGCCGCCACGTCGACAGGCTGGCTTTCCGTGGCGGGTTTTCCCGCAAGTGGGCTGATCTTGGCACTCACCATGGCTCTCCTGGGATCCGGTCCCCCAAGCATACGACGTGTTTTGAGAAATCTTCCATGTCCGTCGCGTCCCGCGATGGTTATCGTGGTGTCCGACGATGGCGCATCACAAGCGCAACCGTTCGATGTACTCGAAAATTTCGGCATCCGTGTCCAGCCGCAACTTTCGCATCGCGTTCGATTTCTGCTGGCTGACGGTCGACAGTCCACGCCCCGTCGCCTTGGCGATATCGGTGACGCTGTTACCGGCGGCGAAGAGCCGCAGGATCTTCAGTTCGCGTGGTGAAAGGTCGGCCAGTGTTCCGGACTTGCCCAGCGGCTCGCCATGTGGCGTAGCGACCAGATCGCGCACCGAACTACCGAGGTAGACATGATTCGACAGGATTTCCATCAACGCCTCGGGAATTTCCCGGGTGTCGCCGGACTTGCCGATGAGGCCGAGCACGCCTGTCCCGATGATCTCGCGATACAACGCCGGATTGGCCAACGTCGTGATCACCATCACGGGAAGCGTGGGATGCCGTCGGCGTATCTCGTGCAGCAGCGCCAGGCCGTCGCGTCCAGGAGCAGGCATGCTGAAGTCGGTGATCAGCGCATCGCAGGGCGTCACCGCGAGCAGGCCGAGGAGTTCGTCAGGCGACTGTGCTTCTCCTACCACCGTCGCAAGGCCATCTTTGGCCAGGGCGAGGCTGAGGCCCTTCAACACGACGGGGTGATCGTCGGCCAGAATGACACGGTAGACCATGAGTGATCCATCCTTTCTTGCTTGTCCAACCACCCACGTGCCGGTCTGGAGCATCGTGGGCGGGCCGCAGAGTTGAGCACATCACGCCCTCCGATGCCACTCCTGCATCGCATCGCCGACTGGTGGAAGACCCGTGGAGACATGGCTGCGCGGCTGCGCATCGAGGCCAGCAGCAGCCTGCCCCAGCTGCTGGGCAGGGTTGGCCGCCGCTACGCCCAGGATGCGCTCGCGCGCGGCATCCGGCTCGACTTCGAGATCGACCCGGCGCTCGGCGGCAACCTGCAAGGCCCGTTTTCCACACTTGGCCGAGCACTGTCCTTGCTGCTGGAACACGCGCTCCATGCCCGCACCGGGTATGTCGCGTTACACGTGGACGTGGTCGGCGACGACGCGGGAACGCAGATCGTGCATTTCACGGTGGCCGATGAACACAGGCCCATCGCGGACGACCACGCTTGCCTGGACGACGTAGCGGGGATGGTCGCCGCCATCGGCGGCGTGGTCCATCGTGAATGGGACGCGGACATCGGCAACCGGATCATCATCGAACTTGCCTTCGAACGGCCGCGCGTGCCGCCACGCATCGACGTGGACGCCTTGCGTTCCACGCTCGGAGGCGAAGACGCGCTGCGGCAAGTGATCGTCGCACTCGACCGCGCGTTGAGCAGCGACCTCGCCGGCCTCGGGGCGCTGCTCGTCGAGCCGGGAACCACCCACCTGCAGGCCTGGCTGCACAGGGTATCCGGCGCCCTCGGCATGGCCGAGGCCACCGAGTTGTCCTGCGTCGGACTGGCACTTGAACGGGAACTGGAGCAAGGGCGCCACCGTTACCTCGACCAGGCGATCGTGCGCTTCGCCGACGACGCCGGCCAGGTGCTGCAAGCCCTCCGAGAACACGCCGGGCCGATGGGCTATAGTTCCGGGTCGTGAGTACCCTGCCCTCCCTCGACACCGCCATCGAAGATCCGCTGCGTGGCTTCATCGACGCGCATCCACGCTTGTTCGTCCTGACCGGCGCGGGCATAAGCACCGATTCGGGCATTCCCGACTATCGCGACGATCGCGGTGCCTGGAAACGAAGCCCGCCGATGACGTTGCAGGCATTCATGAGCGGGCCTGCCGCGCGGGCGCGCTATTGGGCGCGCGGCATGATCGGCTGGCGCCATTTCGCCAGCGTCGCGCCAAACGTGGCACATCGGGCCCTGGCGGCCATGGAACGTGCGGGCCGTATCGAATTGCTGCTCACGCAAAACGTCGATGGCCTGCACGAGCAGGCCGGGAGCCTGAATGTCGTCGACCTGCACGGCCGGCTCGATCGCGTGCGTTGCATGCAATGCGGCGACATCACCACGCGAGAGGCCATGCAATCGCGCCTGCAGGAGGCGAACCCTACATGGATGGCCTTGCAGGCCACCGTCGCGCCGGACGGGGACGCCGATCTCGACGAAGTCGATTTCTCCGCGTTCTCCGTCCCACCTTGTCTGGTGTGTGGCGGCATCCTCAAGCCGGACGTCGTCTTCTTCGGCGAGAACGTCCCCCGTGCCCGCGTGGACACCGCATGGGCGCACCTGGGCCGGGCGGATGCCATGCTGGTCGTGGGATCGTCGCTGATGGTTTATTCGGGCTACCGGTTCGTGCTCGAGGCATCGCGCCGCGGCTTGCCGGTCGCCTCGGTGAACCTCGGGGTGACGCGAGCCGACGGCTTGATCCCATTGAAGATCGAGCGCTCCTGCGCTGAAGCACTGGCGCCGTACGCCTAGCGCCTCTCGCGGAAAAAGCGGCGCAGCAGATCGCCCGCCGCCTCGGCTTCCAGGCCGCCCGCCACCTCGACGCGGTGGTTGTGCCGGGGCGACACCAGGGTGTCGAAAACGCTGCCCGCCGCCCCGGTCTTCGGATCGGTGGCCCCGAACACCACGCGTGCGATGCGCGCGTGCACCATCGCCATCGCACACATCGCGCACGGCTCCAGGGTGACGTAGAGCGTGGCCCCGGGGAACCGGTAGTTCGACAGCGTTTCACCCGCCGCACGCAGTGCCTGGATCTCCGCATGCGCGGTGGGATCGTTGAGCGTGATGTTCCGGTTCCAGCCCTCGCCGACCGCGACACCGTCGAGCACGACCACGGCGCCGACCGGCACCTCGCCTTCCGCATCCCGTGCGTGCTCGGCCAATTCGAGCGCGCGAGCCATCCACGCACGGTCGGCCTCGTCGAACGTGGCGTGACTGACGGACGGAATGGCGTCGTTCGGGAGCAAGGCGGCAAACCCATGTGCGGAGCCCGCGATTCTACGCCACAGCCCCACGGGAACCGAGCCCGCCCTGGGCCTCAGCTGGTGCCTGCCTGCAGCCAACAATCCGGTGGAGCAGCCACCCGGCGGGAGCGGACCCTGTCGGCGCGCCCCTCAACGCCTGAAACACCCCAACGAATGATCGTCCACGATCCCGACCGCCTGCATCCAGGCGTAGGTGATCGTCGGTCCCACGAACTTGAACCCGCGCTTCTTCAGGTCTTTCGAGATGGTGACCGAAAGCGGCGTCTGCGCCTGCACGGTGCGGCCATCGCCACGCAGCACCTTCCCCTCGCTGTACGACCAGCAATAGCGGTCGAAGTCCTCTCCACGGTCGCGCATGTCTTCATAGATGCGGGCACCCTTGATCGTGGCTTCGATCTTGGCGCGCGAGCGGATGATGCCGGGATCGTCGAGTAGCCGCAGGATGTCCTTCTCGCCGAAGCGGGCGACCTTGGCGGGGTCGAATCCCTTGAACGCTCTTCGAAAATTCTCCCGCTTGCGCAGGATGGTGATCCACGAAAGACCGGCCTGGAAACCCTCGAGCATCAATTGCTCCCACAGCATGCGCGAGTCGTGCAGCGGCACGCCCCACTCCGTGTCGTGATATTCCAGGTATAGCGGGTCCGTTCCCGCCCAGGCGCAACGCTTGGGTTCTTTGCTCATGAATCGTCCTCGGCCTCATGTCCACGCACGGCCGAGGAAGATATCAGAGGCCGAGGTCCGACAGTCCCGGATGGTCGTCGGGGCGGCGGCCGAGTGGCCAATGGAACTTGCGCTCGCTTTCCTTGATCGGCAAGTCGTTGATGCAGGCATAGCGATGGTGCATCTCGCCTGCGTCGTCGAACTCCCAGTTCTCGTTGCCATAGGACCGGAACCAGTTGCCGCTGTCGTCGCGCCATTCATAGGCGAAGCGCACGGCGATGCGGTCGCCGGTGAATGCCCAGAGTTCCTTGATCAGGCGGTACTCCAGCTCTTTCGCCCACTTACGGGTGAGGAAGGCGACGATATCGGCCCGTCCGTTGACGAATTCGGCGCGATTGCGCCAGCGGCTGTCCGGCGTGTACGCCAGGGCCACCTTCTCCGGGTTACGGCTGTTCCAGCCGTCTTCGGCCAGACGGACCTTCTGGACGGCGGTTTCGTGCGTGAACGGGGGAATGGGCGCTGCCATGCTCGCTCTCCTTGCTGGAGGGGGTGTCAAGTGTAACGACGGCTGCGACAGGGCGACTTGCATCATCTTGTCGCAGCCCCGTCACCTCACCAGTACGCGCCGCTCTCGTCCCGCTTCCACGATGCCGTCGGCCCGACCGGCCCGTCGACGCCGAACAGGTGACGGTGCCGCGCGGGTTGCGAGCGCAGGTACTGCTTCGGCGGAAGCACGGTGGCGCCCAGTTCGGCGGCTGCGTGCCAGGGCCAGCGCGGGTCGTAGAGGATCGTGCGTGCCAGTGCCACCATGTCCGCGTCGCCGGTGGCGACGATCGCCTCGGCTTGCTCGGGGCTGGTGATGAGACCGACCGCCACCACGGGCATCTTCACGGCCTGCTTCACGGCGCGCGCGAACGGCACCTGGTAACTCGGGCCGACCGGGATGCGCTGCGCAGGGTGGAGCCCGCCGGTGGAAACATGGATGGCATCGCAGCCACGGGCTTCCAGCGCCTTGGCGAAGGCGATCGTCTGCGCCAGGTCCCAGCCGCCCTCCACCCAGTCGGTGGCCGATACACGCATGGTGACCGCCCGGTCGACGGGGAACGCCGCGCGCACCGCCTCGAAGACCTCGAGCGGGAAACGCATGCGGTTCTCCAACGATCCACCGTATTCGTCCGTGCGACGGTTCGACAGCGGGGAAAGGAACTGGTGCAACAGGTAGCCGTGCGCGCCGTGCAACTGGACGAAGTCCAGTCCCAGGCGCGCTGCGCGGACCGCCGCCGCCACGAAAGCATCGCGGATACGGACCATGCCCTCGCGATCCAGGGCCACGGGGGCTACGTCGCCCTCATTGAACGGTACGGCGGATGGGGCGACCGTCTGCCACCCGTGCGGATCGTCCGGCGTGAGCTGGTGCCCACCCGCCCAGGGAACCTCCGTGGATGCCTTGCGTCCCGCGTGACCGAGCTGGATGCCGATCGCGGTATGCGACCAGCGGCGGACGCTTTCGAGGGTGCGCCGCATCGCTTCCTCGGTGGCGTCGTCGTACAGGCCGACGTCGCCCCACGTGATACGGCCTTCGGGCAGCACGCCCGTCGCCTCGATCGTCAGCAGCGACGCGCCGGACATGGCGAGCTGGCCGAGGTGGATCTGGTGCCAATCGTTCATCTGGCCGTTCTCGGCCGAGTACTGGCACATGGGCGCGATGACGATACGGTTTGGCAACTCCAGGCGACGTACCTGGATCGGCTTGAATAGCGCGGGTTGCGCCATGGTGGTTCTCCTGGAGGGGTTTCGAAGATGCAAGACCACCACATGGTGTCGCATGGAGGATTGGCAACCCTTGTTCTAATCCGGCGATACGGCCAGGAGGGCTCGTATGCTCGCTGCGTCCTCGGGCGTGGCCGGGTTGTATACGATCATGCTGAGATCGGGCCGGCCATCGACCGTGAACGCGGAGTATTCCATCGTCAACAGGCCGCCATCCGCACGACGAAAAATTTTCGTGCCCCCGCCGTGGTTGCTCACGTCGTGGTTACGCCACATCGCATCGAACTCGGCGCTTTGGTTGCTCAACTCGGCGACGAAGGATTCGATCTCCTTCGACGCCCCCGCGCGCGCGACGTCCGCACGGAACGACGCGACGACGAAACGCGCGACGCTTTCCCAGTCGAGCTGTCGCTCCCTGACACGGGAATGGGAGAAGATCAGGCGCAAGATGTTGCGGTCCGCGGCCATGAGTTCACCGTAGTCGGTCAAGACCGCCGCCGCGGCGCGGTTCCAGGCGATCACGTCCCACGTGGCGGTACGCACGATGGCCGGGCTGAGGTCGAAGGCATCGAGCACGCGCTGCAAGCGCGGCGTCACGTCCCCCACCGCCTGATAGCGAACCTCTGGCGGCCGGCCCAGGCCGAGCAGGAAGAGATGCTCGCGTTCGACATCGGTAAGCATGAGCGCACGCGCGATGCGGTCGAGCACGTCGGCCGATGGAGCGCCACCCCTTCCCTGTTCGAGCCACGTGTACCAGGTGGCGCTGACGTTGGCGCGTTGGGCGACTTCTTCGCGGCGCAAGCCTGGCGTGCGCCGCCGTACCAACGGGAATCCCAGGGCGGCCGCGTCGAGCTTCGCGCGGCGGTCCCTCAGGAACTCCCCAAGCGCGTTGTCCTTGGCCAGCGGCGCACTCATCGTATTAGTTCCCATACCCGTATAACGTCACTACTTCACCCCGATCGATCATCTGTGGAGAGTACGCCCATCATTCGATCGACGGGAGATTTCCATGCGTGTGTTCGTGACAGGTGCAACGGGTTTCGTCGGCTCGGCCGTCGTGAAGGATTTGCGAAATGCGGGACATGCCGTGCTCGGTCTCGCCCGCTCCGACGCTGGCGCTGCGTCGTTGCTCGATGCAGGCGCGGAGGTGCACCGAGGCTCCCTGGAGGATCTCGACAGCCTGCGCCGCGGGGCGTCCATGGCGGATGCCGTGATCCATGCGGGCTTCAACCACGACTTCTCCCGCTTCGCGGAAAACTGTGCGATGGACCGCGCCGCCATCCTGGCGCTTGGCGAAGCCCTTCAGGGTTCGCAGCGCCCCCTGCTGGTCACCTCCGGCGTCGCGCATCTCGCCCATGGTCGCCTCGCCACGGAAGAAGACGGGCCCGTGCCGACATCCAGCACCTATCCCCGCGCCTCGGAAACGACGGCGTTCGAACTCGCGGCGCGTGGCGTGCACGCATCGGTGGTTCGCCTTCCTCCTTCCGTGCATGGCGAAGGCGATCACGGGTTCGTGCCGCGCCTTATCCAGTTCGCTCGCGAGAAAGGCATGGCCGCATATATCGGCGAGGGAACCAACCGATGGCCTGCCGTGCATCGCATGGACGCCGCACGCCTGTACCGGCTCGCCCTGGATGCCAATGCGATCGGCGGCCGCTTCCATGCCATCGCCGAAGAAGGTGTGTTATTCCGGGACATCGCCGCGGTGATCGGCCGCCGCCTGGGCGTTCCCGTCGCAAGCAAGACAATCGAGGAAGCGAAAGCTCACTTCGGCTGGTTCGGCATGTTCGCCGGGATCGACGCGCCGACATCGAGCGAACGGACGCGCGCGCGGCTCGGCTGGCAGCCGACGCAGCCAGGCTTGCTCGCCGATATCGACCAGCCGGCTTACTTCGAAGGCGCTTGACGAGCCAGCACCACGTGCATGGCGTTCTCACCCTGGGCTTGTTCGACCACCGCATAGCCCAGGGTGGTCCTTAACCTCCGATCCGCACGGACAACTCGACATCCTCGTCGAAAGGCATGGACAGGTAGCCACGCGCCGGCGAACGCACGCGCGCCACATAGTCGGGGCTGTAATCGGCGTTGTCGGCGACGATGAAGGCACCCGGCCTCAAGCGGCTTTCCACCAGGTCGAGAACGGCGGGATAGAGAGCCTTGGCACCATCTAGCAGGAGCAGGTCGATGGTCTCGGGAAGGTCGGCACTCAACGTTTCCAGCGCATCGCCCTCGCAGATCTCGACCAGATCGGCGAGGCCACCGGCAATGAGGTTATCCCTTGCCCGCGCCACCTTGGACGGCTCGAACTCGGTCGTGATCAGGCGGCCACCGCCGTTGTCGCGCAGGGCGGCGGCGAGATGAAGGGTCGAGATGCCGAACGAGGTGCCGAACTCGACGATCGTCCGTGCGCCGCAGCCGCGTGCCAGCATGTAGAGCAGCTTGCCCGTCTCGCGGGAAACGGCCAGCGGCATGTCCTTCAGGCGTCCATAGAAGTCCAGGTATTCGGTCGTGCTGCGCATGAGGCGCTCGTGGTCGTCGCGCGAGAGCTCGGCGATGGCGGGCGCGCTTGCCGGGGAGGTCTGGTCCGCTTCGTGGAACAAGCGGTCGATCAGCGTGGCGAGCGGCGTGGCGGTAAGGGTGGACATGCGGTTTCTCCGGTCTGAAATGCGCTTGGGTTCGCGCCGGACTAGAATGCGATGGATTACTCACGTTTTCTAATCGCATTACGGCGCCGTCCATGACCGATCGCAGAAATCCGCCTATTTCCTCGCGAAAACAGCCCAAACAGGCTCGCTCGTCCGGGCTTGTCGCCACCATTCTGGAAGCCGCGGCTCAGGTTTTGGCCAAGGAAGGCGCGCACCGATTCACCACGGCCCGGGTGGCCGAGAAAGCGGGCGTCAGCATCGGTTCGCTTTACCAATACTTTCCGAACAAGGCGGCCATCCTCTTTCGCCTGCAGAGCGATGAATGGCGGCAGACGACCGACCTGCTACGCGAGATCCTCGAGGACACGCGCCACCCGCCGCTGGCACGCCTGCGCACCCTCGTCCACGCCTTCATCCACTCGGAATGCGAAGAGGCCGCGATGCGCGTGGCCCTCAACGATGCCGCCCCGCTCTATCGCGATGCGCCCGAAGCGCGGGAAGTGAAGGCATCGGGCGAACGCACGGTCCAGGCCTTCATGCGGGAGGCACTGCCGGATGCTCCGGAAGCCGTCCGTGTACTTGCTGGCGACCTGATCACGACGACGTTCGGCGCGGTGGGCAAGCAGTTTTCGGAAAGACCACGCACGCACGCGGAAATCGAGGCGTACGCCGATGCCATGGCCGACATGTTCTGCGCGTACCTGAAGGGTATTCAGTGCGCTTGAAGTCACGATGCGGACACGATCTCGATATCCCTCGCAAACTTCTGTAGCAAGCGCACGAGTTCATCCAGGTCCTTCTCCTCCCAGTTCGCGAGGAGCTTTCGACCAAGACGCACGCGAGCGGCATCCAGGGCGTCCGTCATCGCCTGGCCCTTCGAGGTGACGATGGCCTCGCGGACGCGGCGGTCCTCGCCACCCGTGCGGCGCTCGACCAGGCCAAGGCTTTCCAGCTTCGCCAATTGTCGGCTGACAGTGGTGTAGTCACGCCCCACCCGCCCGGCGAGATCGACGACACCGATGGGCCCGAAGCGTTCGACCACCACCAGGAGCGGGAACAAGGCGCGATCGAGCGATATCCCGGCCTCCCCGATCAACCTGTCGTCACCTTCGGGGCGATTGATGACGTGGACGATGCTCAGCAACGCGCCATGCAGCTCGCGTATCCGGGCCGATATATGTGTATCTTGCACATTTTTCTTCGCAGGCATACCCTCTCCTCCACTTGCGTGCATATTACACATAAAGGAGTGGACATGACGAACGACACCCGGGCGGACGTACTCATCTGCGGCGCGGGCGCGAGCGGCCTCACGCTCGCCATCGAACTGGCGAGGCGAGGCGTGTCGTTCCGTCTCGTCGAACAAAAGGAAACGCCCTTCCATGGCTCGCGTGGCAAGGGCCTTCAGCCGCGGACCCTGGAAGTTTTCGAGGACCTCGGCATCTTGGAACGCATCGTGGCGGCGGGCGGCCCCTATCCCCGGCAGCGTTCATATCGCGACGACGGCGGGTATACCGAATCCGCGCTCATGGAACACATGGATTCCACGCCTGCCGAACCCTACCCCGCCGCCGTGATGCTCCCGCAGTACCTCACCGAGCAGGTGATGCGCGAACGACTGGCCGAACTCGGTCATCGACCCGCTTTCGGGCACGCCCTCGTCGGGTTCGAACAGGATGCCGCCGGCGTCTCCGCCCGGATCGCCGGCCCGCAAGGCGAGCAAACCATCCGCGCCCGTTACCTGGTGGGCACCGATGGCGGCCGGAGTACCGTGCGCCAGATGGCGGGCATCGATTTCCCCGGAAAGACCCTGGGTGCGCGCGGCCTTGTGGCCGACGTGGTGTTGACGGGTCTCGATCGAAACGCGTGGCACCGGTTTCGCGAAAGCGATCCGCAAAGACAGATCGCCATATGCCCGCTTGCCGGTACCGAATTGTTCCAGATACAGGCTCCGGTACCGCTGGAAGGCGACATCGACTTGTCTGTAGAAGGTCTCATGGCCATGGTCGCCGAACGCACGGGTCGCGACGACATCCGCATCGTTTCGGTGTCCTGGGCTTCGGCCTTCCATATGCATGCGCGACTTGCCGATCGCTATCGGGTGGGTCGCGTTTTCCTCGCCGGCGACGCCGCCCACACGCATCCGCCGACCGGGGGGCAAGGCCTCAACACCAGCGTGCAGGACGCCTATAACCTGGGCTGGAAACTCGCGGCAGCGATCGGCGGCGCCCCCGATGCCCTGCTCGACAGCTACGAGCAAGAACGCCGTCCCATCGCCGCCGATATGCTCGGCCTCTCCACGCAACTGCTCGATTCACTCCAGCGTGGAGACCTGCGGCGCGGTCGTGAGGTTCGCCAGCTCGACCTCGGTTACCCGCGCTCGGCGCTGGCGTTGGATCGGCCCAAGCGCGCACTTGGCCTCGCGGCGGGCGACCGTGCGCCCGACGCGCCCGTGCATGGTGCGGCGGGTATGCCCACGCGTCTGTTCCAACTTTTCAAGGGAACGCATTGGACGCTGCTGGGCTACGAGGTGGAGCGCGACGCGGTACCGACACACGCAGGTCTGCACATCCACACGTTCGGCGTGCGTGGCGACCTGATCGACGACGGTGTGCACTTCGGCGATGCGTACACACCCTCGCCGGGCAATTGGATACTCGTTCGACCAGACGGCTACGTCGGCGCGATCGTTTCGACAAGCCATCTCGATGCGCTGGAGGAATACCTTCGGCACGTCGGCTTCGCGGAGGAAGGCGTGGCCGTCTGAGGAACGGCTAGACGGCCAAGGCACGAACGAAGTCGACGAAAGCCTTGAGCGGCGGCGGCACCAGGCGCCGCCCGGGGTAATAGAGGAAGGGTCCGGAAAAACTCTGCCACCAAGGCTGGAGGATCGGTTCGAGCGTGCCACTGTCGAGGTACGGACGAAGCCAGTCCTCGAAAAGATAGATGATGCCGGTGCCGGCGAGCGCGGCGTCGACCATGAGATCGGCGCCACCACCGATCCGCACGATCAGCGGCCCGGTAGGGTCCACGCGAACGACCTCGCCGTCGCGCTCGAACTCCCACGGCGGAATCGTGCCGCTGGGAAAGCGGCCGCGCAGGCAGGCATGGCCGATGAGTTCGTGCGGATGCGCCGGTCTGCCGCGGCGCGCGAGATACGACGGTGCCGCCGCCGTGGCGAAACACTGCACGCGAGGTCCGATCGGCACGGCGATCATGTCTTGTTCCAGCCGCTCGTCGTAGCGAATACCGGCGTCGCATCCGGCTTCGAGGATGTCGACGAAGTTTTCCTCGGCGACGACCTCCAGGCGTATGTCCGGGTAGGCGGCGAGGAACGGTGGCACGATCGCGGGCAGCACCAGCCGCGCGGCGACCACGGGAACGTTCAAGCGGAGCGTCCCTGCCGGCCTGTCGCGGAAGTCGTTCACCGTCTCGAGCGCCGCTTCCACTTCGGTCAGCGCGGGCCCGAGCCGCGACAACAGGCCCTTGCCCGCATCGGTGGGGGCGACGCTTCGGGTCGTCCGGTTGAGCAAGCGGACGCCCACGTGAGCCTCCAGGCGGCGCACCGCCTCGCTGAGGCTGGACGCACTGGTCCCATTCGCCCGCGCGGCTTCACGGAATCCGCCGGCACGCGCCACCGCGACGAGCGCGTTCAGATCGTTCAGGTCGATTTTCATCGTTCGCCGCTCCGCACAGCCCGTGCGGATTGTGCCGGATTATCGGAACGGTGGAGAGTGGCTATCTTGCTGGGCTCATCCGCATCCGAAGAGAAACCACCATGTCCAGCATCGACCGGTCCGGAACGTTCACCCTCGGCGACCGCCGCGTGCAGCGTATGGGCTACGGCGCCATGCAGCTCGCTGGCCCAGGTGTGTTCGGCCCGCCCAAGGACCACGACGCGGCGATGGCCGTGCTGCGCGAAGCCATCGCGTCCGGCGTGAACCACGTCGACACCAGCGACTTCTATGGCCCGCATGTCACCAACCGCTTGATCCGCGAGGCGCTCGCGCCCTACCCCGACGACCTCGTCATCGTCACCAAGATCGGTGCCCTGCGAGGCGAGGATAAGTCGTGGCGCCCGGCTTTCTCCGCCAAGGAACTCACCCAGGCGGTCCACGACAACCTCCGCAACCTCGGCCTCGACGTACTCGACGTGGTCAACCTGCGGATCATGTTCGACGTGCACGGCCCGGCCGAAGGATCGATCGAGGCGCCTCTCACCGCATTGGCCGAACTCCAGCGGCAAGGCCTCGTGCGCCACATCGGGCTGAGCAATGTCACCTCGACCCAGGTCGCGGAAGGACGACGAATCTGCGACATCGTGTGCGTGCAGAACCAGTACAACCTCGCGCACCGCGGCGACGACGCGCTTATCGACGAACTCGCCGGCCAGGGCATCGCCTACGTGCCGTTCTTTCCGCTGGGCGGTTTCAGCCCGTTGCAGTCGTCCATCCTGTCCGACGTGGCGCGGCGTCTGGACGCCACGCCGATGCAGGTGGCGCTCGCCTGGTTGCTTCGCCGCGCACCGAACATCCTTCTCATTCCCGGCACATCCTCCGTCGCGCACCTTCGGGAGAACCTCGCCGTTGCCGGATTGAATCTGCCTGACGACGTCATGTCGGAACTGGACGGCGTGGCGACCCGGTCGGCCTGAGCGGCACGCCGGCTTAGCTGCCGCGAAAGGCTGCCTCGATCCCCGCGATATCGATCTTGCGCATCGACATCATGGCCTCCATCGCCCGCTTGGCGGCGGCGCGATCGGGATGGCTCATCGCCGCGAGCAAGGCGCGCGGCGTGATCTGCCAGGAGAAGCCCCAGCGATCCTTGCACCAGCCGCAGACATTCTCCTCGCCGCCGCCGTCGACGATCGCTTTCCAGTAGCGGTCCGTCTCGGCCTGGTCGTCGGTCAGGACCATGAAGCTGACCGATTCGTTGGCCTTCACGTCCGGCCCGCCGTTGATGCCGACGAAGGCCTGGCCGAGCACGGTGAACTCGACGATCAACTCGGTGCCCGGCGGGCCGCCAGGATGATCCGTCGCGACGCCGACATGGCTATCCGGGAAGGTCGCCGCGTAGAACTCCGCGGCCTTGCGTGCTTCGTCGCCATGGAACAACAGACAGTTCGTGAATTTACCGTCGGTCATCTCGCTTCTCCGTGGTCGGGTAGCATGTCCCGCGACTTTAGCCATACCCGCGAGATGTGTCGAACCGGCCGAGGGCCGGATGGCGACCGCGCAGGTCAGCGACCGCGCCGTGATGCGATGCCGCCCAGGATGAGATCGACCCCCGCGAGGAAATCCGCGCGGTCGTCGTGCTCGCGCATGCGGCTGGCGACGCTGCGCGTGAAGGGATACTCGTTCGGGTCGAGCTGGGACCAGACCGTCGCCATCGCTCCCAGAAAATCGGAGCGGTCGATGTCGTGCGCGCGGGCGAACTGCGTGTTGGCGGCGTTCTGCCCGGCAACGCCCAGGATGTAGTGCAACAGTGCCGAGGCCGCCGTCCATTGGTCTTCATCGGACAGGCCGAGGGCGCGGACCTGCTGGCCCAGGCATTCGACGATCCTCAGCATGGGCGCCTGTCCCGCCGCGCGGGTGAGTGTCGAGCCGACCCAGGGATGCGCATCTATCGCGTCGAACAGGCCGAGGGCCAAGGCGCGGATGGTGTCTTCAGGCGAGGCTCCGGCCGCGCACGGCGCCATCGTGCGCGCGACGACCGCATCGCAAGCCGCGGTCAGCAAGTCGCCCTTGTTCTCGACGTGCCAATAGATCGCGCCGGCCCCGGTCGCCAAGCGCTCGGAGAGCGCGCGAAAGGTCAGCCCGTCTTCTCCACGGCTGTCCAGAAGCGCGATCGACGCCGCGATGATGCGGTCCCGCGATAGCGATTCTTCTCGTCGTACACGCTTGCCCATGCGCCGTATGTTGACACACTTGGAACGACGTTCCAATATGATGGAATGACGTTCCACGACAACGAAAGATACGACGCGATCATTTCCGGCGCCGGCCCGGTGGGCCTGTTCCTCGCCTGCGAATTGGCCCTGGCCCAGTGCTCCGTGCTGGTGCTGGAAAAGACGGAAGATCCCACCTCGCCGCTGAAACGGGTGCCTTTCGGGATACGCGGACTCTCGGCGCCTACGATCGACGCCCTTCACCGGCGCGGGCTGCTGCGGGAACTGCAGATCCACAAACGCATCCAGAGCCCGCATCAACATGCTGGGGAGGGGCCGCGCCGGCAAGCGGGACATTTCGCCGGCATCCCCTTTCATGATGGCGACATCGACGCCACTCGATGGACCTATCGCCTCCCGGGTTCGACACCCACCCATTTGCTGTCGGAAATGGAAGAACTCGAATCCGTGCTGGCCCGGCGCGCGGAAACCCTCGGCGTCCGCCTCCTGCGCGGGGCTGCCGTGACGGGCTTTCATCAGACCGGGGACGGGGTCGCCATCCATTCCCACGAGCGAACTTTCGAAGGCCAATGGCTCGTGGGTTGCGATGGAAGCCGCAGCGCCGTCCGCAAGCTGGGCGGCTTCGAATTCGCCGGTACCGAGCCGGAATTCACCGGCTACACGGCGAAGGTAGACATCGCCGATCCGAAGAAGCTGAAGCCGGGCCGGAACATGACACCCCACGGGATGTACTTGCAGTCGCAGCCGGGTCACCTGGCGATACAGGATTTCGACGGCGGTGCGTTTCATGCGACTGGCATGCCCATCACCCGGGAACACGTGCAGGACGTTCTACGGCGGATCTCCGGCACCGATGTGACCATCGACGCCTTGCACATCGCGACGACATGGACCGATCGCGCACGACAGGCCACGGCCTATCGCAAGGGCCGCGTTTTCCTCGCGGGCGATGCCGCGCACATCCATTCGCCACTTGGCGGCCAAGGACTCAATCTGGGACTGGGTGACGCCATGAATCTCGGCTGGAAACTCGCCGCGACCATCAAGAAGCACGTACCCCATGGCCTGCTGGACAGCTATCACGCGGAGCGACACCCTATCGGCGAACGAATCCTGGACTGGTCACGCGCGCAAGTCGCCATCATGCGACCCGAGCCACACGCCCGCGCGCTGAACGGGATCGTCCGCGACCTCATGAAGACGCGCGATGGCGCGACTTATTTCGCGGGGAAGGTGTGGGGTCTTTCCACCCGCTACCCCTTGGGCGATGGCCATCCCTTGCTGGGCAGCAGTGTTCCCGAGTTCGAATTCGAAGACGGCAGGACGATCAGTGATCTGATGCACGACGGCCGTGGTGTCCTCCTCGATTTCGCGGGGACCGCCTCGCTCGAAAGGTTCGCTGGCGAATACGGCGGTCACATCGTCTATGTCACAGGCCATCCGAAGGAATCCTTCGAACTGAGCGCCCTGTTGATACGCCCGGACGGATTCATTGCATGGGCTTCGGAAGGCCCCCCCGATATCGGCGACCTGCACAATGCAGCCGCCCGCTGGTTCACGCGAGGAGCATCCTCATGAACTTTCCTATCGCCATCGTCGGCGCGGGCCTCGGCGGCCTGACGCTTGCAAGAGTCCTTCACGTCCATGGCATCGCGGCGATCATCTACGAAGCGGAAGCCTCGGCAGACGCTCGCATCCAGGGAGGATTGCTCGATATCCACGAGTACAACGGTCAGCTCGCTCTGAAGGCCGCGGGGCTGTTCGACGCGTTCCTGGGGATCATCCAGCCGGGCGCCGATGCCGAGAGGGTGCTCGACAAGCGCGGCGATGTCCTGTTCGATGCGCCCGACGAAGGCAATGGCAGCCGGCCCGAAGTGCATCGGGGAGATCTTCGCCGCATCCTGCTCGAGTCACTTCCCGCCGACACGATCCGCTGGGGACACAAGCTCACCACGGTGAGTTCGACGGGCGACGGACAGCACGTGCTCACGTTCGCCAATGGGTCCACGGCGACCGCCGGACTTCTCGTCGGTGCCGATGGCGCCTGGTCGAGAGTCCGCCCTCTTCTTTCCGGTGTCCAGCCTGCCTATGTGGGCACGTCGTTTATCGAGACGTACCTGTTCGACGGGGATATCCGCCATAAGGCCACCGCGGAAGCGGTGGGTGGTGGCGCGCTGCTGGCGATCGCGCCAGGCAAAGGCATCCTCGCGCACCGGGAGGCGAACGCCACGCTGCATGCCTACGTGGCGTTGAACAAGCCGGAAGATTGGATCGCCGGCATGGACTTCTCCGACCCGACAGCCGCCTTGGCACGCATCGCGGACGAATTCGATGATTGGGCGCCCGAACTGACCGCTTTCATCAGGCACAGCGAGACCGCGCCCGTGCCTCGCCCCATCCACGCGCTCCCCATTCACCACCGATGGGATCGCGTGCGTGGCGTGACACCGCTCGGCGACGCCGCGCACCTCATGTCGCCGTTCGCTGGGGAAGGTGCGAACCTGGCCATGTTCGACGGCGCGGAACTGGCGAAGGCCATCGTCAATCGTCCGGAGGATGTCGAAGCCGCGCTCGCCGCGTACGAAGAGGATCTCTTTCCTCGCAGCTCGGCCACGGCGGCCGAGTCGGACCGGAATCTCCGGCTGTTCTTCGACGACCGCTCACCCTGGAGCGTGGTGGAGTTTTTCGCTGGCCATCGGATGGCCGGGTGAACGCCCTCAGCGGTGGCGACGATGGCATCCTCGCGCGAGCGGG
This sequence comes from Luteibacter jiangsuensis, assembly GCF_030812295.1. Lineage (GTDB taxonomy): Bacteria > Pseudomonadota > Gammaproteobacteria > Xanthomonadales > Rhodanobacteraceae > Luteibacter > Luteibacter jiangsuensis_A. Next base: position 300,935 of record NZ_JAUSSK010000001.1, on the reverse strand, counting down.
GCGACCAGCCGAGCAGCCGCACGGCTTTTTCGCTGGTGGCATCCGGCAGGAAGCGCTCGCCCTTGGCCGCATCCGACACCTACAAGGCGATGAGCCCGTCGATAAAGGCGTTCACCTTCTCGGTATAGTCCGAGGCCTGTCCCAACGTTCGATTGATCTCGGCATGCGACAGGTCTTGCGGCAACACATCGACACGCACGTCGAGTCCAGCGGCCCTCTGCGCCAGGCGTCGCGCCTGCGGGCAGGCATCGAAGCGCTGGCTGGAACACACTGCCAACAACGGCAGCGCGCCGGCGCGAAGGCGATGATAGGGCGACGCGGCGGCCCATTCGCCCGGATCCTCGCCGAAGGCGCGATCGTAGAGCCTGGGGTGGCGCGGAAAGTCCATGATCTGCACCACATCCATCGCGGCGCTATCCAGGGAAACGACACCCCGCGGGCGGACCGCACCGGCGGCGGACAGCACCTCGGGATCGGCTCCCAACAAGGCGACCAGGTGCGCGCCCGCCGAATGGCCCATCAGCACGAACCGGTCACGGTCCGCTCCCCATGATGCGGCCAGCCGTTGCGCAGTGGCCAACGCCCTGGCCACGTCTTTGGCCTGATCCAACGGCTTGGCGTCAGGCAACAGTCGATAGTTCACCGATATCAGCACATAGTTCTTCGGCAGCCAGTACGCGGCTTTGCTGCCGACGACGCCCGGATTGGTCTTGTCGCCGATAGCCCAGGCGCCCCCGTGCACCATGAAAATCACCGGTGCGCCACGCGGCGATGGCGGTAGATAGACGTCGAAGCGCTGTCGGGGATCGTTGCCGTAGGCGATGTCGTGCAAGACCCGTGTTCCGGCCCGCCGTGCATCGTCTTGTGCACCATGTGCGATGCCGGCCAGGCATATGGCAATCCATGCCAAGCCTGCAATCGCATGCCTTTGTCTCGTGCCCATTACGTCCGCCTCGTCGATGGAATGTGTCAACTTCCGCGCAGCACGAGCGTCGCCATCAGGCCATGGGGCCGAACCGGCGACAGCCGCAACTCACCGTCGTGCTGGCGGGCGACTCGCTCGACGATCGCCAACCCCAGGCCGGTACCGCCACCCTCCCCGTGCACGAACGGCTGGCGTACGCGCTCGGCGACCTGCACGGGCAAACCCGGGCCATGGTCGGCGACGTCGATTCGCCAGGCGTCGTCCTGACGCGAAAGCCGCAGCGAGTATGGCGGCGCACCGTGCCGTTGCGCGTTGACCAGCAGGTTTTCCAGCGCACGCAGCAGTGCCATCGGCTTGCCCGTCATCGGCGCATAGACGGGCGTGTCCACCTGCCACTCACGTTCGCAAGCGCTGACCGCGTTGCGGCAAAGCACAGCCAGGTCGAGTGGCTCGCTCGCCTCGTCGCGTCCATCGCGCGCGTAGGCGATGAACTGCGACAGGATCGCGTCGATCTCGGCGATGTCGCGATGCATGCCCGCGCGCAGTTCCGGATCGCCCCCGGGCAGCAGCTCGACCGCATATTGCAGTCGCGTCAGCGGCGTGCGCAGATCGTGTGAGATGCCGGCGAGCATCACCGTTCGTTCCTCGGCGGCCTCGCGTACATCCTTGCTCGAATCGGCCAGGGCGCGCGCCAATTCCTCCACTTCGCGCGGCCCGGCCAGGGTGCCTGGCGGGGGCGATTCGCCGCGCACGATCGCCGGCGCGGATTGCGCCAGGCGCCGCAACGGCACCACCAGGCGTCGCGCGTAGTAAGCCGCCGCCAGCCACACCAGCGCCGCGCCGACGAACAGCATCAGCACCGAAAAGCGCAATACGCGGTTGCCGCGTTGATCGAACACGAACGACACCCACAATGCCGGCTGCGTATCCAGCTTCAACCACACCACGTTCGCCGTTCCGACGCGGCCCAGGCGCACCTCGCGCCCGTGCTCGAGTTGCCGCGGCGCCTGTTCGAGCAACTCGCGCATGAACGGCGCGCCGCGCAGGTCGCGCGGTGGCGGCGGCAGGTCGGCCACCTCCAGTCCGGCGCCGCGCAAGTGCCGCACCACGCGTTCGCGGGACTGGGTGCGCGCCAGTTCCTCGGCGACGTCGGCAAAGCCATCCATGGCGCGCAGCAATTGCCCGGCAGCCGGACGCGTGGCCAACTGGCGGCCCATCGCCACGGCCAGCACCGCCGCGCCGAGCAACACCAGCCCGATCACCAGCACGAGCTGCCCGAATACACTGCGCGGCAAGGGAAGCCGGCTCATGCGGTTTCACCCGGCGGTACGTATACGTAACCCACGCCCCAGACGGTTTGGAGGATGCGAGGATTGCGCACGTCGTCTTCCAGCAATCGGCGCAGGCGCGCGATGGTGACATCCATGCTCCGCTCGAAGGCCTCGTGCTCGCGGCCACGCGCCAGACTCATCAGGCGGTCGCGGCTGAGCGGCTGGCGCGGGTGCCGCAGCAGTACCGTCAGCACCGCGAATTCGCCCGAGGTCAACCGCAGCAACTCTCCGTTCCTGCTCAGTTCGCGGCGACCCAGATCCAGTCGGAACGCACCGAAACGGATCTCACCCCCCTCGGGCTCCGGCGCGCCAGGCACCGGGCGGGCACGCCGCAACACCGAGCGGATACGCGCCAGCAACTCGCGTGGATTGACGGGTTTGGGCAGGTAGTCGTCGGCGCCGATTTCCAGGCCTACGATGCGGTCGATTTCATCACCCTTGGCGGTCAGCATCACGATCGGCGTGGAGTCGCCCTGGCCACGCAGGCGGCGGCAGATATCAAGGCCGTCTTCGCCGGGCAGCATCAAGTCCAGCACGATCAGGTCGTAATGGCCTCGATCCAGCGCCTGCCGCATCTGCACGCCATCGCCCACGCCCTTGGCCTCGAAGCCCTGCGACTGCAGGTAGCGCAGCAGCAGTTCGCGCAAGCGGGTGTCGTCGTCGACCAGGAGGATGCGGGCCAGGGTTTCGTCCATGGCGCTCACTATCGCGGGTAGCCGCGAGCCCGCGCAACGCCCTTGTCGGGCACTTTGTAAGCGGATGTTTCCAAGCCGCATTGCCGAAACATACGGTGGCTATTGCGACACACCCTCGGCCGGCGGCGCGATTAGCTTGGGCCCACCGCGAGGATGCCTCGCGCCGACCCGAAGGAGATATCCCATGAACAGAACTCCCTTGCTGCTGGCGGTGCTGGTGCTGACCGGCGCGCTGGCTGCCACGATTTCCGATGCTTCGGCGCAAGGCCGTGTCCGCGGCCGCGCCGTGGTCCATACCGGTGACGGCGGACGCACCGCCGTCACCGGGGCCGCCGCCCGCGGCGAGCGCGGCGCTTATGCCCGTGGCCGCCATGTGCATGGCGACGGCCAGGGCAATGTCGATGGCCGCAGTGGCGCCTATGCCGTAGGCGCCAATGGCGGCAGCGCGGAGCGCCAAGGCAGCTTCTACCGCCATGCCGACGGTAGCGCCGGCCGACAGGGCAGCGCCTCGATCAACGGCGCCAACGGTGGCTCCGCGACCACCAGCGGAAGCATCGCCCGCGACGCCGCTGGCAACGTCAACGGTAGCCGCAGCACCAGCGCCACCGGCCAGAACGGCAATAGTTACAGCGGTTCGACCAGCGTACAGAACGGCGTGATCACCCACACCGGTACCTGCACCAATGCCGCGGGCGAGACGATCGCCTGCCGCGGCAACTGATTTCCCGACCCTCCCCCGGCCATGGACGGCCATCCTTTCCGCCCCACGAGGTATCCCGTGCCCAAGCCCACTCTCTACCTGCTTACCGCGATGCTGCTTGCCATTTCCGCCTCCGCCTGCGCGCAGAGCGAGCGCATGGCCCAAGCCAAACAGGAGATGCAAGAACGCCTGAAAGCCGCGGATACCGACGGCGATGGCTTCATCGACCGCCAGGAAGCCGACGCCAAGCTACCGCGCGTGGCCAAGAATTTCGACAAGCTCGATGCCGACCAGGACGGCAAATTGTCTGCCAGCGAGCTCAAGCAGGCCGCCGAACTCGCGCGCCAGCGCCTGGGCCGCTGAGCCGCCGAAGCGACCGCCATGGATACGTCGCCTTTCGCCTGGCTGTGGGTACCGCTGCCGTTGTTCGCGCTGATCGCCGCCGTCGAAGGTTGGCTGTTGCGGCGCCGCGGCCGCGATCACGACTGGAAAGCCTACTGGGCATCGCTGGGCGACGCCCTGGGCCGTATGCTGGTCAATGGAGCGCTCAAGACCGGTATCGTCGGAGCATTGCTGTATGCGGTATGGGAATGGCGCATCGCCACCTTCACGATGGACCGCTGGTGGCATTGGGCCCTGCTCTTCGTGGGCCAGGAGTTCTGCTATTACTGGATGCATCGCGCCGACCACCGCATCCACTGGTTCTGGCTGAACCACTCCGTTCACCACTCGTCGAACCAGTACACGCTGTCGTCCGCGTATCGGCTCGGCTGGACCGGACAGATCACCGGTGCAGCGGTATTCTTCGCGCCGCTGGTATGGATCGGATTTCCGGTGCCGCTGGTGGTCGCCATGCTCGCGGCGAACCTGACGTACCAATTCTGGTTGCACACCGAACTGATCGGACAATTGCCGCGCCCGATCGAATTCGTGCTCAACACGCCTTCTCACCACCGCGTGCACCATGCCAGCAATCCCGATTACATCGATTGCAACTACGGCGGCGTGCTGATCGTGTTCGACAGGCTATTCGGTACGTTCCGCCGCCAACGTGAGGACGAACCGCCGCGGTACGGCCTGGTGAAACCCCTGCACAGCCATAACCCCGTCCGCATCGCCTTGCATGCCTGGATACAGATGTTCCACGCCATGAAATCCGTGCGGAATTGGAGGCAATGCGGGCGGCTACTGTTCGGGCCGCCGGAATAGGAATCCCTTTCTCCCACTCCCACTCCCACTCAGTCAACAGTAGAACTCGGAAGCCTTCGCGACACCTTAGCCCCGTCATCCTCCCAGCGATGCAGTTGCATGGAAATGAAGCCCGGTTGCTTCGTTATGATCTCGGCAGCCGCCTTGAAAGCGTCCAGGAAGCCCGCTTCGTCGGCGGCATCGAGCGTGAAGAGGTTGATGAGCACGACTGGCGCGGCCGCGATGCCGAGTTGACGCTCAAGCGGGAATTTATCGTCTAGCGGTTTGAATTTACGGTCTTGCGGCTTCAGGGCGGCCACGGTGGCGCTCCCGTTTGCTGTGTAATTGGAAATGGCGTGAAGCCTGCGACAACCGAAGAAGGGTATCTGTGCTCTCAAACCAGCATCGACTGCTGGGCGAAGATACCCGCCATCGCGCCTTGCCATGATGCCGTGGTGACCGAGGGCTCCGGTGGCCCGATCGGGCCGATGGATGAAGCGACCTTAACTCCCGTTTTCAGCTGTGTCGAAAAAGTGGGCCGACGTCAACTGCCCGAGCATCCACACAATCCCCAGGCCCACGGCCACCGCGCCGACCCAAGCCGTGCTGGTCAGGCCCATCGCCTCCAGGCTGGCGCCACCCAGCAGCGAACCCAGCGCGATACCGCCATTGAAGCCCGCAATGTTCAGACCGGCCGCCACCGCCGGCGCTTGGGGGGCGTGAACATGTGATAGGCCGATTACCCGTGCTTGCAAAGCTGGCACCGCCGCATAGGTCAGTGCGCCCAGCAGGCCGGTCAGCAGCACCATCAGCGTTAGGGACGAGGCAGAAAACCAGACCGCCAGCAGCACCACCACCAATCCGATCAGGACGGTCATCACGGCAAAGTCCGCGCCCTTGCGGTCGGCCAGGCGCCCACCCCACACGTTGCCGATCGCGGCCATCACGCCATAGCCCAGCATCAGTAGGCTGCTGGTGCTTTCGCTGATCCGGGTGACTTGCAGCAGGATCGGCGAGATGTAGGTGTAGAGCGTGAAAGACCCCGCATACGCCAGCACCGTGATGCCGGCCCCGGCCAGCAGGCGCGGATTGAACATGGCTTTCAGGCCATCCATCGCATTGGCCTGCGCCGAGTCATCGTCCCGATCCGTCGGCATCAGGGCCAGCAGCCCCAGGAAGCCGATGGCGCCACTCGCGGCTACGGCCATGAAGATGACCTGCCAGTTCAACACGCTGCCCAGGTAGGTGCCGAGCGGCACGCCAAGTGCCAGGGCCAGCGTCAGGCCGCCGAATACCACCGCCACCGCCGCTCCGGCCCGATGCCGGCCCGCCAGTTGGGTTGCCACGCTGGATGCTACGGCGAGAAATACCCCATGTCCCAGGCCCGAGGCGAAGCGGGCTACCAGCATGGGCGTCAGTGCATCGGACAGGCTGACTACAGCGTTGCCCAGCGTGAACAGCCCCATCGCCACCAGCAGTAGCCGCTTGCGCGGCCAGCGGGTCGCCAGCGCGGTCAGGCCCGGCGCACCAATCACCGCACCCAGCGCATAGGCCGTAACCGCCGTGCCGACTTGGCTGACGCTGGCATGCAGATCGGCGGAAATAGCGGACACCAGGCCAATGGTGACGAACTCGGTAAAGCCCAGGGCGAACGCGCAGAGCGCGAAGACGTAGATGACGAAAGGCATACGTGGATTCATGGCTCAGGCTCGCTTCTCGGCTGTCACCGCCAATAGGGGTAGCATCGCTTCGGCGACGCCCTTGGCCGAGGCCGGGTTCTGCCCCGTCACCAGTCGCCCGCTCACCACTACCTGCGCCTGGAAATTCGCCGCAGGCACATGCCGGGCACCACGTTCCTGCAAAGCATCGGCCAGCAGGAACGGCACCGTGTCGTACAGGCCGACCGCACGCTCCTCCTCGTTGGTGAAGGCCGACACGTCCTTGCCCGCTACCAGATAGCCGCCATCGGACAGCTTGAGGTTCACCAGCCCGGCCGGCCCGTGGCACACCGCCGCGACCACGCCACCACGCTCGTAGATGAACGCCGCAATGGCCGCCAGTTCGGCGTTGTCCGGGAAGTCCCACATCGTCGCGTGGCCACCGGCGTAGAAGATCGCGGCGTAGGCATCGGGATCGACCTGCGCGGGTGCCAAGGTGTTCTCGGTGGCGCTTCTTAGCCTCGCATCTGTCCAGAACGCCGCATTGATCGGATCGTCTAGGTCGAGTCCATCGACGTGCGTCTTGCCGCCCTTGGGGCTGACGAAATCGACCGCATGACCGGCGTCTGCCAGCACCCGGTGCGGATGCGTGACCTCGGACAGATAGAAACCGCTGGGCGCGGCATCGGCGGCGCTGGCCGGCCCCTTGCGGTCGTGGCTGGTCAGGACGAAAAGAATACGTTGGGTCATCAGAAGCTCCTGCAAGCGAATCGAGCACACCGCCGGACACCTCCAGCGGAGGCATGCGCGTTGCAGCGTGGGAAGTTGGGAACCTCACTCTGATGAATCCGGTATATCCTTTAAATGACCAAAATAGACAAACACTTTCCCCGTAATGACCCAAATGGCCCTGCGCAACCTTGATGACCTAACGGTGTTCGTGCATGTGGTGGAGCGCCAGAGCTTTTCCGCCGCCGCACGCGACCTGCACCTGGCGCCCAAGACGGTCAGCAAGCAGATCGCCAGGCTGGAACAGGCGTTGGGCACCACGCTGTTCGAGCGCAACACCCGTAACTTGCGCATCACCGGCGAAGGCCGCGCCATCGCCGAGCGCGCAAGGGTCGCCTTGGCGGTACTGGAGGAAATGCAGGAACTGGCGACCGGCGGTAGCCAGGAACTGAGCGGCACCATCCGCCTGACCGCGCCCACGCCATTCGGGCGCAAGTTCGTGGCCCCGGCGATCCACGATTTTTGCCGCCTGCATCCCCGCGTCGGCTTCGACTTGCGCCTGTCCGACCAGGTGCAGGATTTGTATAGCGGCGACCTCGACTTGGCGATCCGTATGGGCGAGCTGGCCGATTCGCGTTTGGTGGCGCGGCGCGTGGCCGACAACCGGCGCATCCTCGCGGCGTCTCCTGCCTATCTGAAGGCGCAGGGTCATCCCGAGCAGCCGGAGGAACTGGAACGGCATAGCTGCTTGGTGTTCGCCTATCCGGGCCTGCTGCAAAGCACCTGGCCGCTGCGCAAAGGCCGCAGGGAGAAGCCTGTTGCAGTCAGCGGCACGCTGTGCAGCGACAGCGGTGACGTGCTGCACGCGTGGTGCCTGGCCGGGTTGGGCATCTCTCTGCGCGAGTCCTGGGACATTCACGAGGAGCTGCGCGACGGGAGGCTGGTGCGCGTGCTGCCGGAATGGGAAGCCACGCCCTCGAAGATCAGCATCGTGCGGGCGCGGCGCGAACCCGTGCCGCGCCGGCTGACGGTGTTCAGCGACTTCTTGTTGGAACGCTGGAAGCAGGCGCCGTGGGATCGTTGACCTCATTCGCCGCAGCCGATGCACCGTTTGCATCTCGACGAGCCGCTAAATTTCGTAGGAAATTTTGTATGTCTTGCCTATCCGCTCGACATGTGCGAATCCGAGTTCGCCAAGGTGCATACCAGCGATAAGAATCTTGTCCGAGCTGACGACGTCCAACAACTTTGAACGTGTGGCGGCGGAAAGCAGCGGGTCTTGGTCAAATGCAATGGATACGTCGGGACGAGCAATCTGGATTTGAGGGAAATGAACGATATCCCCCCAGATCAACAGGCTGCGCTCATCGGATTCGAGGCGATAGCCGGAATGCCCCGCGGTATGCCCCAGAAGGGGCATCGCACTGATGCCAGGGAGGACTTCGTTATCAGTAAACGTGCGCATCTTCTCCCGGTACTTGTCGAACACCTTCCGAGCAAACAGAAAGTTTCCGCGCGCCCGCTCACTCGCTCGGCTGAGATTGCCGTCGTCTTCCCAGAAAGAAACCTCATGCTGGTGGACGACCAACTCTGCATCGGGAAAGGCGGCTTCCCCGGAAGAATCAACCAGTCCCCCAACATGATCGGGATGTGCGTGAGTCAGGAGAATCGCGTCAATGTCAGAGGGTTGCACGCCAGCAAGTGCGAGATTCGCCTTCAGCTTTCCGCCCCACTGCTTGAAACCGCCAGCCCCCGCATCGATGAGGATCGTGCGGCCCTTTCCACGCGCCAGGTAACAGTTGATGTGGATCGAAGATGGGTCGTTCGCGCCTGCGTCCTGCTGCAACTTGGACGCCTCCATGGGATCGATATTGGAGAGCAGATCCAGACTCGCGAAAAGGTATCCGTCACTGATGGCCGTGATCGAAAATTCGCCGATCTGCTGACCTGGAAATTTCATTTTGTTCATTGCGGCACTCCTTGCGCGTAATCAGTTCCGCGCGCAAATGGCAGAAGCCGGATAACCGAAGCAACGGATGCGCGCTGTTAGCCCTGTATGGCGCTTTATGGCCTCGTCCAGTCGCCCCATGAAGTCGTCCATGACCGATGGCGCTCTGAGCGGTTCGAGGCGGTACTTGATTTCCGCGTAAGCGGGATGCCCGCGCCCCTGGCGTGCGGCGACATAGATGACATGCACGTTGTCCAGCGCAGCCTGGAGGACGTCCGTGCAAAGCCGAGTGCATCGTTCGGTGAGTTCCGCAAGATTCGCTTCGGACGGCATCTTTTCTGCCTGTATGAAGATCGTCAGGTTAGGCATGTCGGTTCTGCCCCTGCGTCTGGGGTACTGCGCCACTACTCGTCAATTGCGCGGTCATCGGAACATAGAGGTGCACGTCCTTCGAAAGGTTTTTCACACTGAGGCTGATGGCGCAATCCAGCTTAGCCAGCCACCTGGTTTCAGGAGATTTCTCCAATGCGACGGCCCGCATCAGATCAGGCTTGAGCCCCATCTCGATGAGCGGCTCGGGACCGACTGCGCTCACGATCAGACGCTCGCCTTCACCGACGGCAGGTGCACGTTCAAGGCCGCCATAAAGATTGCGGTGCCAATCGGTGATGTGCTGCTGCCAGCGTGCGAAATTGCCGCCGCCCTTCTGGCGATACTCATCGCCCTCAAGCACGGCCAGACCGTCGATCGAGTGCATGGCAAGGTAGACGGGACAACCCGTGCTCAACGCCTTGAAGCGTTGCGAAGTATGGAATCCGCTCACTGAAATGAGCGCGGGCAGCTTTTCCAAGCTGTAGAAATCACTCCACTCTGCTTCGCTGGCTGGGTCGGCAAAACTGCATTCGACTGTATAGATCATGGAATCGTTCGCTACCGAACTGCTTGTGCGCCCGGCCCTTTGTATTGACGTTTCATCATGGTATGACTCGCATTTCGACAGATAAAACGATTTCTCGGCATGCTTCAGTGATAAAAGATCAAGCAAGCCCATCACCCGCTTCAAACCAGGAACGCTCATGCGCCGGAAGATTCCCAGCAACAACGCACTGATGGCATTCGAGGCTGCTGCCCGTCATGGCAGCTTCGCTCGCGCGGCGGAGGAGCTGTCCCTGACCGAAGGTGCCATCAGTCGACAGATTGGCCGGCTGGAAGCGTTCCTCGATGTCACGCTGTTTGAGCGAATCGGAAATCGCGTCCGGCTCCTACCGAACGGAGAACGCTACGCGGCCCAGGTTCGTGAAGTGCTCGACCGACTGGATCGGGACAGCCAGTACCTGATGGGGCAGCCTAGCGACGGCGCAAGTCTGGACATTGCCACCATCCCGACTTTCGCGATGAGATGGCTCATTCCACGCTTATCCCGATTCCGGGAGAAGCATCCGAACATCACTGTGCACCTTGCCGAGCGCATGGACCCCTTCGTCCTGGCCGGAAGCGGATTTGATGCTGCAATCCATTTCGAGCATCCGGCCTGGACAGGAATGCGGACGCACCACCTGTTGAATGAGGTGCTAGTTCCGGTGTGCCATCCTGAGCTTGTGAAGAAAACCAGAGGGGCAACGACACTGGACGCCTTACCGCGCCTGCACCGACGGCAGAATCCCGACGCTTGGCAACGCTACTCCCAAGAGGCTGGGATTCCACTGACCCATCCTACGATGGGTGCGCACTACGACCTTCATGGCATGTTGATCGAGGCTGCATTGGCCGGCCTCGGTGTAGCGCTGGTACCACGTCTCTATGTTGAAACCGAGCTTGCGCAAGGCCGGCTAGTCACTCCATGGCCCGACGGAAAAACCATCTCCAAGAGCTTCTGCCTTGTCCTCCCCGAGCCGATGGGATTGAGCGGAGAGCCCATACAATCGTTTGCTCGATGGGTACTGGACGAAGCCAAGAAGGGTTGAGTCGATCATCAATGACAATCATAAGTCGTCATGGAACCCTGGCGCGCCATGACTCCTTGGGAACGACCAGGCTCTCTCCCGCTTACGGCACCATCGCACCGAGAGCCGTTGCGGCCTGCTCAAGGCCGCCCAGGATGGATTCAGCGACACGGGGTGAAAAGTCCCGCGGCAGGTCAGCCTGCACTTCGGCAATAGCTGCTGGCGTGCGGGCGAGAAGCTCTTCGATGATCGGCTCGGCGGTCGAGCCAAAGCCGACTTCTTGCGCGGTGCTGTTGAAGTGCCTGCGTTGGATGCCGTGCATCTCGTAATGCCGGTTCTTGCCGAGCAATGCCATCGCCAACCTGATGTCGTGGGGTGACCACTGGTTAGGGCCCTCACCCAATACCGGATAGGCCGACATCACGTCGTAAAGCCGGGTCAAATGGAAGCGGCCGCGCGGCAGAAGCTGGATGCTGAAATTCTTGGCGTGTCCATCGGGTGCCCGCAGCAACCAGAACAGCACCTGTGCCGCCATCAATGTCTTCATATCGGCTTCCGCGTTCACCGACTGTCGCAGCGTGGCGAACAAGGCCTTGAGTCCTGGTCCACCTTCGTTCTCGTACTTGCGCAGCGGCGAGCAACCCTCGACCTGGCAGAAGTCCTCCTGTGGCAGGCGCATGAGCCACTGCCCATTGGGTGCGACGCGCCGGTCGAATCGTTCCACCACCAGCACGCGCTGTCGGCCGAAGGTCGCGATACGCGCGTCGGCGACGTCCAGTCCATAGGCTTTCAGCAGACGCAGACACAACCATTCGTTATCGACGGAGGTGCTGAAATCTGCACGCCGCCCGCCCATCAGGCCCAGCGGCAGCTTGAAAATATGGCTTGTCGGCGTAACGCCACGCGGTGCGAACCACTGTCCGTCCCACCAGAGGAAGGCTGTCTTCTCCTGCGCACCGGCCAGGGAGATGCGGAAGTCCGCATCAGGGTCTCCGCCCGCACCGAAGGCGTGCGGCGAGACGGTTTCAATCAAGTGCCGCTCGATATCCTCCTCGGAAAGGGGCACGCCTTCGACACGATCGAAACCCTTCGGCACCTCGTCTTCGTCCAGGAGCTGTACCGCTCCAATGCAGTCGCGTCCGATGACTCTCAGTAGCTCGAAGGGATCCATCGACCCCGTCCTGAATCGCTCTGCGACACGCCGGCGGATGGCATCGCTGTCCGGAAGCAGGTTGTCGAAGTAGTTCGCGACCTTCTCGCCCTTGAGCGGCAAGTTCTGCAAGTTGAACGGCAGCGACAGCGACAGCGGCCGCCCCATGTCGGCCACGACCCAATCCGCATCGTAGTGCAGTTCCATCTCTCCGCGGGCAGGAAGTGTCCATCGCCCGACGCGAACACCGTTGGTCCAGATGGATAGGCTGCGGCTGTGCGATCGACGTCCCATGTCACCAATCCGTTTTCGAGGTAGCGGACACAGCGGCGCTGCCCCGGGTTCCAAGAGTCAACTCCAGGCCCAGCGCCGCACACCACGCCAGGAGTTGCCCGACGCTCAAGTCCTGGGCATTTAGTTCCAGATGGGAGACCCGCGACTGACTCAGGCCGATACGGTTGGCTAAAGCTGCCTGGGTCAGGCCCCGCGCCTTACGCGTGGCCTGCAGTAACGAGCTGAGTTGACTTGCCGTGAGCAGCGGATCGGACATCGGAGGCATGGCGAATACTCGCAATCCTGGTAAACGCAATATAGCTGAAAATCAGGTATTCGCAAAATACCTGATAAACAACTAAAACTGCACCCTACCCAAGATGACTCAACGCCGGAGCCCCGCCCCCGTCGGTAGTCCATTCACTCCCACTCGATCGTAGCCGGCGGCTTCCCCGAGATGTCATAAACGACACGAGAAATACCGCGCAACTCATTGATAATGCGAGTTGAGCACTTATCGAGGAAGTCATACGGCAAGTGCGCCCAATGCGCCGTCATGAAGTCGATCGTCTCCACGGCGCGCAGCGCGATCACCCACTCGTAGGCACGGCCGTCGCCGACCACACCCACCGAACGCACCGGCAGGAACACGGCGAACGCCTGACTGACGCGATCGTAGAGACCGTAGTTGCGCAGCTCCTCGATGAAGATCGCATCGGCGCGCTGCAGCAGGTCGACGTAGGCCGGCTTCACCTCGCCCAGCACGCGCACGCCAAGGCCGGGACCCGGGAACGGATGGCGGTAGACCATCTCGCGCGGCAGGCCGAGTTCGACGCCGATACGGCGGACCTCGTCCTTGAACAACTCACGCAGCGGCTCGACCAGCTTGAGTTTCATGTGCTCAGGCAGGCCGCCGACGTTGTGATGGCTCTTGATGACATGGGCCTTGCCGGTCTTGCTGCCGGCGGATTCGATGACATCCGGGTAGATGGTGCCCTGGGCCAGCCACTTCACGCCTTCGAGCTTGGACGATTCCTCGTCGAAGACCTCGACGAACAGGCGGCCGATGACCTTGCGCTTGGCTTCCGGGTCTTCCACGCCGGCGAGTGCGTCGAAGAAGCGTTGCTTCGCGTCCACGCGGATGACGTGCACGCCCATGTGCTCGGCCATGGTCGACATCACCTGGTCGCCTTCCTGGAAACGCAGCAGGCCGGTGTCGACGAAGACGCAGGTGAGCTGGTCGCCGATCGCCTTTTCGAGCAGGGCGGCCACGACGGAGGAATCCACGCCGCCGCTCAGGCCGAGCAGCACGCGGTCGGTGCCGACCTGCGCGCGCACGCGTTCGACGGCGTCCTCGATGATGTGCGCGGCATCCCACAACGTGGCCGAACCGCAGAGGTCGACGACGAAGCGGCGCAGCAGCTCCATGCCACGCTTGGTGTGGGTCACTTCCGGATGGAACTGCACGCCGTAGAAGCGGCGCTGGTCGTCGGCCATGGCGGCCAGCGGCAGGCTCGGCGTGGAGGCCGAGACGTTGAAGCCTTCAGGGATCGCCGTGACGCGGTCGCCGTGCGACATCCACACGCCGAGGGATTCACCGTCCTGCACCACGGTCTCGAATAGCGCGCAGCTGCCGAAGGTGATCGTCGCCGGACCGAATTCGCGATGGTGGCCAGCCTCGACCTTGCCGCCGAGTTGCTCGGCCATGGTCTGCATGCCGTAGCAGATGCCGAGTACCGGCACGCCGAGTTCGAAGACCACCTGCGGAGCGCGTGGCGATTCGTCTTCGGTGACCGATTCCGGGCCACCGGAAAGGATCACGCCTTTCGGGTTGAAACCACGGATCTCACTGGGGGCGTGATCCCAGGCCCAGACCTCGCAATAGACGCCGATCTCGCGAATGCGGCGGGCGATCAGCTGCGTGTACTGCGAACCGAAGTCGAGGATGAGGATCTTGTCGCTGTGGATGTCGGTCATCGTGGCGGCTCTGCAGTCTGAAATGTGGGTGGCTGCGCGCGTTGCGCGGCGGCCTGAAAAAGCAGAACGCCCACTTGCGGCGGGCGTCCTGGGTCACCTGGAGCGAGCGCCCGGAGGCGTCAGTCCAGGCGGTAGTTGGGCGCTTCCTTCGTGATCTGGATATCGTGCGGATGCGCTTCGCGCACGCCGGCACCGGTCACCTTCACGAACTGGGCCTTCTGGTGGATTTCCTCGATGTTGGCCGCGCCCATGTAACCCATGGAAGCACGCAGGCCACCCATCATCTGGTGGATGATGTTGCGCAGCGGACCGCGGTACGGCACACGTCCTTCGATGCCTTCCGGCACCAGCTTGTCGGCGTCGGCCTCGTCCTGGAAGTAGCGGTCCTTCGAGCCGAGCTGCATGGCACCGATGGAGCCCATGCCACGGTAGCTCTTGTACGAGCGGCCCTGGAACAGTTCGACCTCACCCGGCGCCTCTTCGGTACCGGCGAACATCGAGCCGAGCATCACCGACGACGCGCCGGCGGCGAGTGCCTTGGGGATGTCGCCCGAGTAACGGATGCCGCCGTCGGCGATGAGCGGGATCTCGCCCTTCAGCGCGGTGGCGACGAGGTCGATCGAGGTGATCTGCGGCACGCCGATACCGGTGACGATGCGGGTGGTGCAGATGGAACCGGGGCCCACGCCGACCTTCACCGCGTCGGCGCCGGCGTCGAGCAGCGCGCGCGCCGCCTCGCCCGTGACGATGTTGCCGGCGATGACCTGGACCTGCGGATAGCGCTTCTTGACCCAGCCCGCGCGGTCGATCACGGCTTGCGAGTGGCCATGCGCGGTGTCGACCACGATCACGTCGACACCAGCCTCGACCAGCGCTTCGATGCGCTGTTCGGTGTCGCCGCCGACGCCGACCGCGGCGCCGACGACCAGGCGCTCGTGCGAATCCTTGGCGGCGTTCGGATTGTCGCGGGCCTTCTGGATGTCCTTCACCGTGATCAGGCCGCGGAGCTGGAAGCCGTCATTGACGACGAGCACCTTCTCGATGCGGTTGCGGTGCAGCAGTTCCAGCACTTCGTCGTGCGAAGCGCCTTCCTTGACGGTGACCAGGCGGTCTTCCCGGGTCATGATGTTGCGGACCGGGTCGTCGTGCTTGCGCTCGAAGCGCAGGTCGCGGCTGGTGACGATGCCGACGAGCTTCTCGCCGTCGACCACGGGCACGCCGGAGATGTTGTGCGCGCGGGTGAGCGCCATGACCTCGCCGATCGAGGTGTCCGGGCGGACGGTGATCGGGCTGCGGATGACGCCCGCCTCGAACTTCTTCACCAGGCGCACTTCCGCGGCCTGCTGGGCGGGGGTCATGTTCTTGTGGATGATGCCGATGCCGCCGTTCTGCGCCATGGTGATGGCGAGGCGGGCCTCGGTGACGGTGTCCATGGCGGCGGACACGATGGGGATGTTCAGGCGAAGACCGCGCGTGAAGCGCGTCGAGGTGTCCACATCGCGCGGCATGACCGTGGAGTGACCGGGAACCAGAAACACGTCGTCGTAAGTGAGTGCCTCGGCAAGGATGCGCATAGCATTAGTCCCGCGAGTAAATCGCGGCATTATACCGTGCGTTGCAACAAAGCGACAGCAGGCGATGTGCTCAGGCGTCGATGGCCTCGGCGGCTTCGAGCGTGTTTTCCATCAGCGTCGCCACCGTCATCGGACCGACGCCACCCGGCACGGGAGTGATCCACGAGGCACGCTCCGCAGCCGGCGCGAATTCCACGTCGCCGACCAGGCGCCCGTCTTCCAGGCGGTTGATGCCGACATCCACGACCACGGCGCCCGGCTTGATCCATTCGCCCTTGACCAATCCTGGCTTGCCGGCGGCGACGACCAGAATGTCCGCCTGAGCCACGAATCCAGCTAGATCCTGCGTGAACTTATGACAGCAAGTCACTGTACTACCTGCTATAAGTAGCTCAAGCGCCAAGGGGCGACCCACATGGTTCGATACCCCGACGATCACCGCGTGCCTGCCGCGTACCGGGCGGTCGGTATGGCCGAGCAGGGTCATCACGCCCTTGGGCGTGCACGGGCGCAGGCCGAAACGGCGCAGCGCGAGACGGCCGACGTTCACGGCCTGGAAGCCATCCACGTCCTTGCCTGGATCGATGCGATCGACCAGCGCGTCTTCGTCGATGTGTTCGGGCAGCGGTGACTGCACGAGGATGCCGTGGACGGCGGGGTCGGCATTGAGCGTGTCGATCAGCGCGAAGAGTTCGTCCTGTGTCGTCGTGGCGGGCAAGTCGTAGCCGAACGATTCGAAACCCACCTGCTGGCAGGCGCGGCGTTTGTTCTTCACGTATACGGAGGACGCCGGATCGTCGCCGACCAACACGACGGCGAGGCCCGGCGCACGACGCCCCTCGGCCACACGCTTGGCTACGCGGCGGCCGATGTGCTCAAGGAGTTCCTGGGCGATGCGCTTGCCATCGAGGATGCGTGCGGTCATGGGAGGGTCGCCCTGCGAAAACGCGGCATTATCGCCGATACAATGCGGGCGTGACCATCGATACCCTTCCCTATCCACACGACCTCGGCGATGGCGTCGTGTCGCTCCGGGCGCACCGGCCCACGGATGCGGAGGCGCTTGCCGCCGCCGTGCGCGAATCGGCCGCCACCGTGGGCCGCTGGCAGGACTGGTGCCATGAGGGTTATGGCACGGCCGACGCCGAAACGTGGTTGGCCGTGTGCCGCAAGGACTGGTTGCTAGGTGACGGCTACGAGATGCTGATCGTCGATGCGCGTACCGACGCCGTCCTCGGCGGCATGGGCGTGAACCAGCGCAACCGCGAACAGCGCTTCGCCAACCTGGGGTATTGGGTACGGGAATCGATGCAGGGACACGGGGTCGCGACGCGGGCCGGACGACTGGCGATCCGCTTCGCCTTCGAGACGGTCGAGGTGGCGCGCCTGGAGATCGTGGCGGCCTGGGACAATCTGCCGAGCCGGAAGACCGCTGAACGACTGGGAGGTACTTTCGAAGGAAGGTTGCGTAATCGACTGGTAGTAAAGGGCATTTCTGTCGATGCGGCGATGTATTCACTGATCGCCGAAGACCTGCCCTTGCCGGAAAGGTCACCCAGCGGAAGCGCACATCCGCTCTAGATCCACGTAGCCTTCGAAACGGGCCTCTGCTCCGCATCCCGGGCAATCCGGATCGCGCCGCAGCGCCAGTTCACGGAAGCGCATGCCGAGCGCGTCGTAGGTAAGCAACCGGCCGACCAGCGGCTGGCCGATGCCGAGCACCAGCTTCATCGCCTCGGTGGCCTGTATCAGGCCCACGAGCCCCGGAAGCACGCCGAGCACGCCGGCCTCGCTGCAGTTCGGCGCGTCCGCCGCCGAAGGCGGTTCGGGGAACAGGCAACGATAGCAGGGCGAGTCGTCTCGGCGCGGGTCGAAAACGCTGGCCTGGCCGTTAAAGCGCTCGATCGCGGCGTAGACCATGGGGATACCCAGCCGTCGCGTGGCCGCCGCCAGCAGATAGCGCGTGGCGAAGTTGTCGGCACCATCGATCACCACGTCGTGGCCACGGATCAGGTCCTCGACGTTTTCCGCACGCAGGCGATCGACGACCGTCTCCACGCGCACGCGTGGATTCAGCGCCACCATCGTCATGCGGGCCGATTCAGCCTTGCCCATGCCCACGCGCCCGTCGGCGTGAACCACTTGCCGATGCAGGTTGGAGCGTTCAACGCGATCGTCGTCGACGACGGTGATGCGGCCCACACCCGCTGCCGCCAGATAGAGCAAGGCCGGCGATCCGAGACCACCCGCGCCGAGCAACAGGATGCGCGCTTCTCCCAACCGTGCCTGGCCCGCCTCGCCAATCTGAGGCAGGAGCACCTGGCGCGCATAACGTTCGACGGCGTCGGTATCCAGCGCGCCCGCGCTGACCGGCAGGCCCGCGGCCTTCCATGCATCCATCCCACCGGCAATGGAGGAAACCTTGCGATAGCCCATCCGTTGCAGCGCCTCGGCACCCAGCAAGGAGCGCTGGCCGCTGCCGCACAGCACGAGGATCTCGCGCTGCCGGTCGGGCTCGCTTTGTTCGATGCGCAATTCGAGGAAACCGCGGGATAACCCCAACGCGCCGGAAGGCGTTCCGGTGGCGCGCTCGCCGTCTTCGCGAACATCGACGAGCAAGGCGCCGCCCAGCTGTCGGGCCCGTGCCTCGGTGGCGGTGACCTCGGCGACGCGCGAACGCAGTTCGGCCAGCCATCGGTCCCGGTTGAGCTCTTCGGTCATGCGAGGCTCCTCGACGGGGCGACGCTTATTTCTCGCGTCGCTTCGCGTTACGGATCATGCGCTGGCGGCGGCGCTGCTGGCCTTCCGTCAGGACGTTCTTCTTACCGGCGAACGGGTTCTCGCCATCGCGGAAATCGATCCGCACCGGCGTGCCTTCCAGGCGGAAACGCTTGCGGAAGAAGCCTTCCAGATAGCGACGATACGCCGGCGCGATGTGTTTGGTGCGGCTGCCGTGGATCACGATCGTCGGCGGATTGGAGCCACCCGGGTGGGCGTAGCGCAGCTTCGGCGCATGGCCGCGGACCAGCGGCGGCTGGTAGGCCTCGTAGGCCTTCTCGAGCGTCCGGGTCAATTCGCTGGACGTGAGTTCCTTGGTCGCCGCGGCGTGGGCACGGATGACCGCCTTCATCAGTTCGCGCAATCCGGAACCATGCAGGGCGGAAATGAAGACCGTCTTCGCCCATTCGGCGAACTGCAGGCGCCGTTCCAACGCCTTCTGGGTCTGCTCGCGCTGGTAGCTGTCCATGCCGTCCCACTTGTTGACGGCGATGACCAGCGCGCGGCCTTCCTCAATGGCGTGGCCGATGAGCGTGAGGTCCTGGTCGGCCAGGTTCTCCCGCGCGTCGATCATCACGATCGTCACTTGCGACGCAGAAATAGACTGTAGTGTCTTGATAACACTGAATTTCTCTACCGCTTCCTCGACGCGCGCCCGGCGCCGGACGCCAGCGGTGTCGATGAGCGTGTAGCGGCGGCCATCCCGTTCCAGCGACACACGGATCGGGTCGCGCGTGGTGCCGGCGACATCGGAGACGATGAGGCGGTCTTCGCCCAGCAGGCGGTTGATGAGCGTGGACTTACCCGCGTTCGGCCGTCCGACGATGGCGACACGGATGCCTTGGTCTTCAAGGCCCGGATCATCGTCACGGTCGTCCGGCAGGTACGGCAGCGCTTTCGCCACCAACGTATCGACGCCACGGTTGTGCGCCGCCGACATCGGCAGGGTGTCGGCGATGCCGAACGAGGCGAATTCGCCGAGCGCCAGCGTCTCGTCGACGCCGTCGGTCTTGTTGACCACGACCATGACGGGCTTGCCGCTGCGGCGCAGCTCGTTGAGGATCGCGGCATCCAACGGCAGGATACCGTCGCGCGCGTCGACGACGAAGACGAGCAGGTTCGCTTCGGCGATCGCCGCGCGGACCTGCAAGGCGGTGAGGCCTTCGATACCTTCGTCGTTGCCCGACAAGCCACCTGTGTCCACGACCACGAAGGGCCGCGGACCGAGGCGGCAGACACCGTAGTGCCTGTCGCGGGTGACGCCGGGCATATCGGCGACGAGGGCGTCCCTGCTACGCGTCAGCGCATTGAAGAGGGTCGACTTACCGACATTGGGGCGGCCGACCAGGGCGACGACGGGTAGCATGGGAGATACATCTATCCTGTGGATCAGTTCGCCGGGATGCGGTAGGCGCCGATATGGCCCTCGACATCTTCGACGTACACGGTGTCACCCACCACGACGGGCTGGGCACGAATGGCTTTCTTGGAGAGGCGCTCGCGGGCGACGATCTTGCCGTCGCTGCCGTTGAGCCAGTGGATATGACCGTCGAGGTCGCCGACCACCACGTAGTTGCCCTGCGCCGCCGGGCCCGTGAGCCAGCGGTACTTCAGGCCGTCCTGCTTCCAGATGTTGGCGCCGCCGGACTTGTCGAAGGCGAACACCTGCGACTGGTCGTCCACGCCGTAGATCGAATTGCCGTGTACGTCCAGCGAGGTGAACGTCGAGAAGGCATGGTTCCATAGCGGGCGGCCGCTGGGGCCGTCGATGCCGGTGAGCTGACCATGATAGGCCGCGCCATAGAGCGTGCTGCCATCGAGGACGAGCGCACCGTCGGCATCGGCCAAGCGATCGATTTCGGTGCGGCCTTCGCCGCTGGCGAGGGTCTGTTCCCAGAGCTTCTCGCCATTGTCGAGGCGGATGGCGACGAGCTTGCCGGCATCGCTGCCCATGAAGACCACGCCATTGGCGACCAGCAGGCGGCCATTGCCACGCAGGCTGAGCAGCGGTACCTGCGACTGGTCGTAGACCCAGCGGCGCTCGCCGCTCTTGGCGTCGATACCGTACACACGGCCGTCGTTGCAGCGGACCACGACGAGATCGCCAACGATGACCGGCGCGGTGATGACTTCGGAAGAGACCTCGGCGGCCCAGCGGCGCTCACCGTCCTTCGCATTGATGCCGTACAGGTGACCGTCGAGCGTGCCGATGGCGACGAGATCGCCCGCGGCGCCCGGACCACCCGAGAAGCGGGCGTCTTCACGCTTGGCATCGCCCCAACCGAACCAGCCGTGCTGGCGTGTGCTCTTGGACCACAGCTTCTTGCCCGAGGCGGCATCGAAAGCGGCGATCTTGCCGTCGGTGCTGGCGGCGTACAGCACGCCATCGACGACCGTCGGGCGCATGCGCACGCCGGACTCCGCCGCGCCATCACCGATGCTGGACTTCCACAGGCGCTCGACCTTGAGCGAGGGCTCGAACTTCTTGTCGAGCGGGGTCGGCGGTTCGACGTTTTCCTTCTTGAACGAATGGCAGCCGGCCAGCACGGCCAGCGACGAAGTCAACGCGATTGCCCAGAAACGTTTCATGCACCCTGCTTCCCGGCCACGGCCAGATCATCGAGTTTGGTTTGAACCACACCGCGTTGCGGTGCGCTGTCGCCCATCGCGGCGATCGCCGCCTGATAGGCCTTGCGTGCGTCGTCCGGGCGTCCCAGCTTGACCAGCGCATCGCCACGGAGTTCCTGCGCGAGCGCGACGAACGAGGTGCCCTTCATCGCGTCGAGGGCGGCGATGGCCTCCTGCGGCTTGCCCTGCGCGTACTTCAGCTGTGCCGCGCGCAGGTCGACGAGGGTCTTCAACGTGTCATCCTTGGCGTGCGCCCGGGCCCATTCGAGATCCCCGGCGGCCTTGTCGAGCTGACCCGCCATGACGTTGCGCTGAGCGCGCTCGCCGGCGGCGAACACGGACCACGCCGTGTCCGAATAATCCTTGAGAAGGGTTTCGGTACGCATGTCGATCTCGTTGGCGCGGTTCTGCGCCACCGCGACCTGCAATGCCGCGTATTCCGTGGCGGCGGCCTGCTCGTGATTCGCGCGATGCGCTTTCCACTGCTGCCAGCCGAAGATCAGCACGAGGCCGAGGACGATGCCGACGGCGATGGAAACGCCGTTCTTGCGCAGCCACTGCTGGACGCGTTCGCCTTGTTCGTAATCGTCGTATACGTCGAATGCCATGCAATCACCCACTGCGCTCCGCGCAGCAAAACCTAAGGAGGGAACGAGCCCGCGACCGGCCATCGGCGATGGGCGGCACGGATCAATAGGCAAGGATACCCGAAAAGCACGGGCGGGCGGCGCCGCGCAGCGATCGCGCGGCGTGCCGGAGAGGATCAGAACGCGACCGGCGCAGCCTTGCCGTCGCGGATGTCGACGCGGAACCGCGCCACGTTGGCGCGGCGGAACCCGTCGAGCTGCACGGGCTGACCGTCGATGGCCACCTGGGCGCCACTGGCATTGCCGATGCGAACGTCCAGCGGGGTATCGCTGCGATAGGACTTCTGCGTCCCCGCGGGCAGGATGCCGTACTCGAGCCGCGAACCGTCGGCGGCGGTGACTTCCACCCAGCTGGCCGACGGCAGGTTCAGCGTCAGGCTGTGACCACCCTGCCCGCTGCCGGCCTCGGGCGTCGCCGCCGTGGTGGCCAACGGAGCCTTGGTGGTGTGGTCCAGCGGCGGGAACATCGCCATCGAGGCGAGCAGGGGCTGCTGGTCCTCGGTGTGTTGCTCGGTCGCGGGGGCCGGCTTGTTGTCGCTGGTGGCCACGGTGGCGACCGCACTCGACGACGCGCTGGCGGGCGCATCCTGCTGGGCCACGGGCGCCGCATCGAGCGGCGCAAGGCGTGCCATGTCGCGGTCGAGCGTGCCACGCACACCCAGCCAGACCATCGGCACGACGATGACCGCGGTCAGGACCACATAGGTGGCCGCCGTGATATAGCGTTCCAGCAGGTAGCGCGAGTGGGAAACGCCGCCAGTGACCACGAGGTCGGGCTGGCGCGGCGTCAACCGCGCGAGCTCGGCCTGGATGGCGTCCTCGTCGACGCCGACGTGGCGGCCGTACTTGGTGAGGTAACCGGCGAGGTAGACCTGGTAGTCGATGCCGCCGTACTCACCGGCTTCCAGTTGGCGCAGCAGGCGCGTCGGCAGGCGAAGGGCCTGTCCACAGGCCTCGATGCTGTAGCCGCGAGCCTCGCGTGCCGCGCGGAGGCGCCCGCCAAAACCGCCTGTGCCGCCTGACGAATGGTCGATCAGTACGCGACCGCCGTCTTCGCTAACCGCTTCGAGCTGGGGGTCCATGCTTTGCTCCCTGTCTGCGTTCGGCTCGAGTCCGGCGAACAAATCCTGTTCGCGTCCGTCCCGACCGGAAGAATTCGAAGATGCTGTGGTCATTGACGTGCGGTGGCTTCGAGTGCGCGCGCGGGTTCCGAATCCGGGAACTTTTCACGCAAGCGCTTGGCGTAGTCCTGGGCACCCTCCCCGTTGCCCAGACGGAGCTCGATATCGTGACCGAGCTTCAACGAATCCGGACTCGGGGTTCCCGACGCTTCGTAGCGTTGCAGGAAGGCACGGGCCCTGAATGCATCGTTCTTAAGGTACAACACGTGAGCCATCTGATACAGGGCGTCCGCGTTATTCGGGTTACGCTGGACGGCCTTGCGGAAATAGCCCTCGGCCGCGTCATAGTCCTGCGATTGCAGCTGACAGGTTCCGGCATTGGCCAATGCGAGGTCCGGCGTCTCGTAGAACGGGTCGGCCAGGGCACGGTCGAAGAACGCCTTCGCTTCCGCCGGACGGTTTTGCTTACATAGGAAAACGGCGAGATTGTTGTTCACCGAACCTTTTTTCGGATCGAACTCGACGGCCTTGCGATAGTGGAGTTCGGCGTCGACGGGATCGTTGATGCGCTCGTAGAGGACGGCGATCACCGTATGCGCGGGAACGTATTTCGGGTCGAACTGGAGCGCCTTCTGCAGTTTCTCCATGGCGCCCTTGAGGTCGCCGTTCTGCATGTAGCGCTGGCCCAGCTCGGTGTGGACCTCGGCGCCCTTGGCACGGTCATCGGCGGCCGTCGAGGGCTTCAGCCCCGTGCCGTCCCCCACGCAGCCGGCACACGCGAACGCGAGCGCCGCCAGCATCCCCCACCGCTCAAGCCGCATTCACCACTCCCTCTGCGAGTTTCTTGCGGAATTCCGCCTGACGGCGGGTGCGATCCACGACTTGCCCCTTCAACTGGCCACAGGCGGCGTCGATGTCGTCGCCACGGGTGCGGCGAAGCATGGTCAGCACGCCGGCGTTGAGCAGCTGGGTCTGGAAGGCGCGGATCTCTTCCTGCCCCGACCGCTCGAAGCGCGTACCGGGGAACGGATTGAATGGAATCAGGTTGACCTTGTTGGCCCCAGGGAGGCGGCGCATGAACTTGATCAGCTGCCGGGCATGCTCCGGCTGGTCGTTCACGCCCTTCATCAGGGTGTATTCGAAGGTGATCGACGTACGCGGGGCGCGGGCGATGTAACGCTCGCAGGCACCCATCAATTCTACCAACGGGTAGCGCTTGTTCAGCGGCACCAGCTCGGTACGCAACTCGTCGTTGGCCGCGTGGAGCGACACGGCGAGCGAAACGTCGCTCTCGGCCGAGAGCTTGTCGATCATCGGCACGAGGCCGGCGGTGGACAGGGTGACGCGCTTGCTGGCCAGGCCGAAGCCGAGGTCGTCGCGCATCAGGCTCATCGCCTTGACCACGTTATCGAAGTTCAGCAAGGGCTCGCCCATGCCCATCATCACCACGTTGGTGATGCGGCGCTGCTGGTGCGGCACGTTGCCCAGGTGCTTGGCCGCGACCCAGACCTGGCCGATGATCTCGGCCGTGGACAGGTTGCGCGAGAAGCCCTGGGTGGCCGTGGAGCAGAACTGGCAGTTCAGGGCGCAACCGACCTGGGACGACACGCAGAGCGTGCCCCGGGTCGGCTCGGGAATGTACACGGTTTCGATGGCGTTGCCGCCATCCATGCCGAGCAGCCACTTGTGGGTGCCGTCGACCGCGGCCTTCTCGAACACGGTCGTCGGCGGCCCGATGTAGCAGGTGGCGCTGAGCTTTTCGCGAAGTGCCTTGCCGACGTCGGTCATGTTCTCGAAATCGCTTTCGAGACGGTGGTAGATCCACTTCATGACCTGCTCGGCGCGATACGGCTTCTCGCCGATCTGGGCGAAGAAATCGCGCAGACCCTTGCGATCGAAGTCGAGCAGGTTGACCTTTTCGGCGGGCGTATTCACGGCGTCACTCAGTGCGAAACGACATCCGAGTCGTTGAAGAAGAACTTGATCTCGATCGCCGCGTTCTCGGCGGAATCCGAACCGTGCACGGCATTCGCATCGATCGAATCGGCGAAGTCGGCGCGGATGGTGCCGGCGGCGGCTTCCTTCGGATTGGTGGCGCCCATGAGGTCGCGGTTCTTGAGAACGGCGCCCTCGCCTTCCAGCACCTGGATCATCACCGGGCCGGAGATCATGAACTCGACCAGCGCCTTGAAGAACGGACGCTCCTTGTGCACCGCATAGAAACCTTCGGCTTCTTCACGGGTCAGCTGCTTCATCTTCGCGCCGACGATCTTGAGGCCGGCCTTCTCGAAGCGGGCAAGGATTTCACCGATGACGTTTTTCTTGACGGCATCCGGCTTGATGATCGAAAGGGTGCGCTCCAGCGCCATACGGGTGCTCCGGGAAATGGAAAAGGGACAGGAAAATCTGCCAGGGTCCGTGCGGACGCCCGGTGAACGTTTGGGGCCAAAGCCGTCCGGAATGACTGACTTAGCTCACGAAATCTTGACAGATTCTAGCTCAATCGCAAGTCGTTTGCAGGCATGTGCGGTCGCAGATTGACCCGCGCGACCGGGCGGGCGTACTCTCAAACGATCGTTTGATTCAAACCACCCGCCTGCGGAGTCCGCCGACATGACGAGCGCACCCTACGCCTCCCGCGAACGCAGCACGAAGGAGCGGATCCTCGGCGCCGCCGAGGCCCTGTTCGCCACCCATGGCTTCGCCGGAGCCTCGCTGCGCCAGGTCACGGCCGCGGCACGGGTCAACCTGGCGGCGGTGAACTACCACTTCGGCTCCAAGGACAAGCTGATCGAGGAAGTGTTCCGGCGCCGCCTGGACGAGCTCAACAGCCGCCGCCTGGCCGCCCTGGGCAAGGTGGCCGGCAAGGACGATACCCGTCTCGAGGATGTCCTCGACGCCTATATCCGGCCCGCGCTCGACCTCTCCCGCGTCGACGGCGGCGGGGCGGCCTTCGTCCGCGTCCTGGCCCGGGCCTATGCCGAGCACAACGAGACCCTGCGCCGCTTCCTCTCGGAAAACTATGGCCACGTGCTGCGCCAGTTCGCGGGCGAATTCGGCCGCCTGCTTCCCGGCCTGGCCAAGGAAGAGATCTATTGGCGGCTGGACATCGTCACCGGCGCCCTCACTTACGCCATGGCCGACTTCGGCATCATCCAACGCAAGAGCGACGTCGCCGAGCGCGACCATCGCGAGACCGCCGCCGAGCACCTGATCCGCTTCGCCGCCGCCGGCCTGCGCAACCCATCCGTTTCGAATTCCCCGGCCAGCCACTGACCGGGGAACGATTCTTGAGCCATCGGAGATCACCATGACCGCAACACCGTTACGCATTCGCAAGGCCGCGGTTCTCGGCGCCGGCGTCATGGGTGCGCAGATTGCCGCGCACCTGACGAACGCCAACGTCGAGACCGTGCTGTTCGACCTGCCCGCGAAGGAAGGTCCGAAGAGCGGCATCGCCATCAAGGCGATCGCCAACCTCGCGAAGCTCTCGCCGGCACCGCTGGCCGACAAGAACCTGGCGGCGGCGATCATCCCGGCCAACTACGAGGAAGACCTCGCCCTGCTGGCCGACGTCGACCTCGTGATCGAGGCCATCGCCGAACGGATGGACTGGAAGCTCGACCTCTACACGAAGATCGCGCCGCACGTCTCGAAGACCGCGGTCCTGGCCAGCAACACCTCGGGCCTGTCCATCAACGGCCTCGCCGAGGCCCTGCCGGAAGAAATGCGCCACCGCTTCACGGGCGTGCACTTCTTCAATCCGCCGCGCTACATGCACCTGGTCGAGCTGATCCCGACCCGCCTCACCGAGAAGAGCGTGCTCGAAGGTCTCGAAGCCTTCCTCACGACCACGCTCGGCAAGGGCGTGGTCTATGCCAAGGACACCCCGAACTTCATCGGCAACCGCATCGGCGTGTTCTCGATGCTGTCCACCATGCACCACACGGAAAAGTCCGGCCTGGGCTTCGACACCGTCGACGCCCTGACCGGCCCCGGCATCGGCCGCCCCAAGAGCGCCACTTTCCGTACGGCGGATGTCGTCGGCCTGGACACCCTGGCGCACGTGGTCAAGACCATGAGCGACACCTTGCCGGACGATCCGTGGCACCGGTACTTCCAGCCACCGGCATGGCTCAAGGCGCTGATCGACAAGGGCGCGCTCGGCCAGAAGACCGGCGCGGGCGTCTACCGCAAGGCGGGCAAGGACATCCTGGTGCTCGACCTGCAGAAGCAGGACTACCGGGTCTCCGAACCGAAGGCCTCCGACGAGGTCTCCGCCATCCTCGCCATCAAGGATCCCGCCGAGAAGTTCGCCAAGCTGCGCGCCTCGTCCGATCCGCAGGCGCAGTTCCTGTGGGCGGTTTTCCGCGACCTGTTCCACTACACCGCCTACCACCTCGCCGACATCGCCGATACCGCGCGTGACGTCGATTTCGCCATCCGTTGGGGTTACGGCTGGAAGCTCGGCCCGTTCGAGATCTGGCAGTCCGCCGGCTGGCAGCAGATCGCCGGCTGGATCGCCGAGGACATCGCCGCGGGCAAGACCATGAGCAGCGCGCCCCTGCCGGCCTGGGTCACCGATGGTCGCACCGGCGTGCACGGCAAGTCCGGCTCCTACTCGGCCAGCGCCAACGCCGAGAAGCCGCGTTCGAGCCACCCGGTCTACGCGCGCCAGGCCTTCCCCGATCCGATCCTCGGCGAGAAGTTCGACCAGGGCACCACGGTCTGGGAGAACGACGGCGTGCGCCTGTGGCACGCGGGCGACGACATCGGCGTGATCTCGTTCAAGACCAAGATGCACACCGTCAACGACCAGGTGCTCGACGGCATCCAGCATGCGATCGGGCTGGCCGAGCAGCAGTTCCGCGGCGTGGTGCTCTGGCAGCCGTCCGAGCCGTTCTCGGCCGGCGCCGACCTGAAGGGGGCGCTCGGCCTGCTGCAAGCGGGCAAGCTCGCCCAGTTCGAGGCGATGGTCGCGAACTTCCAGGCCACCAGCATGCGCATCAAGTATTCGCTGGTGCCCGTGGTGGCGGCGGTGCGCGGCCTCGCCCTCGGCGGCGGCTGCGAATTCCAGATGCATTCGGCACGTACCGTCGCGGCGCTGGAAAGCTACATCGGTCTCGTCGAGGCCGGCGTGGGCCTGCTGCCCGCCGGCGGCGGCCTGAAGGAACTGGCCGTGCGCGCCGCGCAGGAAAACCCGGACGATCCGTTCGAGTCGCTGAAGAAGGTGTTCGAGACGGTGGCCATGGCGAAGGTCTCGGCCAGCGCGCTGGAAGCCAAGTCGCTGGGCTTGCTGCGCAAGGACGACATCGTCGTCTTGAACAGCTATGAACTGCTGCACGTGGCCAAGGCACAGGCCCGGGCGATGGCCGAATCGGGCTACCGCCCGCCACTGCCCGCCCGCGCCATCCCGGCCGCGGGCGACGTGTCCACCGCCACCTTCAAGGCCTCGCTGGCGAACCTGGCCGAGGGCTATTTCGCCTCCGCCCACGACATCGAGATCGCCAGCCGCATCGCCGACACGCTGTCGGGCGGAAAGATCGAACGCGGCTCGCCGGTCGACGAAGCATGGTTGCTCGCTCTCGAGCGCCGCCACTTCGTGGAGCTGGCGCAGACCGAGAAGACCCAGGCCCGTATCGCGCACACGATGACGACGGGGAAGCCGCTGCGTAACTGACGCGCCACGCGCTCTTACGCATCCGACCTCCTCACTTAAAGGAACCACCCCATGAGCAAGCAAGTGCAAGACGCCTATATCGTCGCCGCCACCCGCACCCCGGTAGGCAAGGCGCCGCGCGGCGTGTTCCGCAACACCCGTCCCGACGACCTGCTGGCCCACGTGATCCGCGCCGTGATCGAGCAGGCGCCGGGCATCGATCCCGCCCTGATCGCTGATGCCGTCATCGGCTGCGCGATGCCGGAGGCCGAGCAAGGCATGAACGTGGCACGCATCGGCGTGCTGCTGGCCGGCCTGCCCGAGCAGGTGCCGGGCGTCACCATCAATCGTTTCTGCTCGTCCGGCGTCCAGGCCATCGCCATGGCCGCGGACCGCATCCGCCTCGGCGAAGCGGATCTCATGCTGGCCGGCGGCACCGAGTCGATGAGCATGGTGCCGATGATGGGCCACAAGATCGCGATGAACCCCGCGATCTTCGAGAACGACGAGAACCGCGCCATCGCCTTCGGCATGGGGATCACGGCAGAGAAGGTCGCCGAGCGCTGGAAGGTCAGCCGCGAGGACCAGGACCGCTTCGCCCTGCAATCGCACGAGCGCGCCTTCGCAGCCATCGCCGCCGGCGAGTTCAAGGACGAGATCACGCCGTTCCAGCTCGACGATCGCTATCCGGACCTGAAGAACCACAGCGTCCGCGAGGACCGCCGGATCATCGACACCGACGAAGGCCCACGCAAGGACACCTCGCTGGAGGTGCTCGGCAAGCTGCGCCCGGTGTTCCGCAATGGCCAGTTCGGCGGTTCGGTCACCGCGGGCAATTCCTCGCAGATGTCCGATGGCGCGGGCGCCCTTCTTATCGCGAGCGAGAAGGCGATCAAGGACTACGGCCTCACGCCCCTCGCACGCTTCGTGGGCTTCTCCGTCGCCGGCGTGGCCCCGGAGATCATGGGCATCGGGCCGAAGGAAGCGATCCCGAAGGCGCTGAAGCAGACCGGCATCACGCAGGACCAGCTCGACTGGATCGAACTGAACGAGGCTTTCGCCGCCCAGGCCCTGGCGGTGATCCGCGATCTCGGACTCGACCCGGCCAAGGTGAACCCGCTCGGCGGCGCCATCGCCCTGGGCCATCCGCTGGGTGCCACGGGCGCCGTCCGCGCCGCCACCCTGATCCACGGCCTGCGCCGTCGCAAGCAGAAGTACGGCATGGTCACCATGTGCATCGGCACCGGCATGGGCGCGGCGGGTATCTTCGAGGCGCTTTGACCGGGCGCTCCGACCGGAGGCCCCTCGCCGACAGGGTCGGCTCTCACCGAAGCTTTCGGCTCTCACCGGAGTTCTAAGCTCAGGTGGGAGCCGACCCCGTCGGCGATGGGTGCTTGCCGCAACCTCGCCCGTTGCCGCGGGATCGCCGACAGGGCCGGCCCCCACCTGAAGTAGCTCCCACCCGAAGCAACTTCCACACAAAGCCCAAACACAAAGGCCCCGCCCCTGCATTAGTCTTGGCCACATGCACGGCATCCACACCATCGACACCGGTTTCGGCCGGCCATCGTTCGACGCCGCCTACCTCGTCGTGGAGCGCGGTCGAGGCGCCTTCATCGACAGCGGCACCACGCACTCGCTGCCGCGCTTCCTCGACGCCATCGCGGCCGCCGACCTGGAGCCACGCGACATCGACTGGGTGATCCTCACCCACGTCCATCTCGACCACGCCGGCGGTGCCGGCGAACTCATGCGTCACCTGCCCAACGCCATGCTCGCCGTGCATCCCCGCGGCGCACGGCACATGATCGATCCCTCGCTGCTCGTCGCAGGCGCCAACGCCGTCTATGGCGAGGACGCCGTCCGCCGTGACTACGGCCAGATCGTTCCCGTGGACAAGGATCGCGTGATCGAGGCAGACGACGGCTTCGTCGTCGACCTGGCCGGCCGGGCCATGCTCTGCCTGGACACCCCAGGACACGCCCGCCACCACATGGCCATCCACGACGAACGCGCGAATGCGTTCTTCACCGGCGACATCTTCGGCCTTTCCTACCGCGAACTGGATTCACCCGGGGGCGCCTTCATCATTCCCACGAGTTCTCCGGTGCAGTTCGAGCCCGACGCGGCGCACGCATCGATCGAACGCATGCT
Source organism: Luteibacter jiangsuensis (assembly GCF_030812295.1). GTDB lineage: Bacteria > Pseudomonadota > Gammaproteobacteria > Xanthomonadales > Rhodanobacteraceae > Luteibacter > Luteibacter jiangsuensis_A. Next base: position 269,857 of record NZ_JAUSSK010000001.1, on the reverse strand, counting down.
GCGCTACGAGCCGGAGGCGATGTACCTCACCCATTTCGGCCGCGTCACCGAGGTGAAGCGGCTCGCCAACGACCTGCACGAACAGATCGAAGCCATGGTGGCGATCGCCAGGCGGCATGCCACGGCCGACGACCGCGAGCAGCGCATCGCCACGGACTTCGCCGATCTCTACGTCGACCGGGCGCACCGCCAGGGCGTGACGCTGGCGCGGGACGCCATCGTGAAACTGCTGCAGATCGACATCCGCCTGAACGCCCAGGGGATCGTCGTCTGGCTGGATCGGGAAGGCGCAGCGCGATAGCTGAGTGATCCAGGGGAGATGAGGCTCCCACCAAGGGCCCGCATCGGGGCCCCGCCCCCTCAGGCCAGTCGCGTCCCGTTCGGCACCGCGCGTTCCGTCGTGGTGATCACCACCCCCTCATCCGTGGGGAATCCCGTCAGCAGGAACTGTGAACGGAACGGGCCGATCTGCTTCTCGGGAAAATTGATCACGCCGACGATCTGCTTCCCGACCAGTTCCTCCGGTTGATAGACCGCCGCCACCTGGGCGCTGGTCTTCTTTTCGCCATGAGGCCCGAAATCCACCCATATCTTGTACGCGGGCCGGCGTGCTTCCGGAAATGCCTCGGCACGCACGATCGTGCCCGCCACCAGCATCACCTTCTCGAAATCGGCCCAGCTGATTTCTTCGCTCATCTCATCCTTCCAGTCGTGACTTGAACCAGTCGCGCAGTTCATGTTTCCAGTACGTACCCTGTGCGGCCAGGTATCCGAACGGCCGGCGCACCGGTTCCAGCCCGAAGCCGGCGTAAGCATCGAGTGTCGATTCGCCCGCGGCGATCGCATCGGCCAGTGCCTCGCCCGCGGCACAGGTCGGGGCGAGTCCATGTCCACCGAAAGCCTGGGCGTACCAAAGCCCGTTGCCGTGGGTGCCTACCTGCGGCATCTCGTGACGAGCGTAACTCATCAAACCCGACCAGGCTTGCTCGACGCGCACGTCTTTCAACGACGGGAAGACCCGCGCCATGTCGCGCTTCAACAAGCGCTGCACGGCACGCGGCGAACGATCGCGTATCGAGATACGGCCACCCCACAGCAGACGGGTGTCCGCCAGCGGCCGATAGTAATCGAAGGCGAAGCGCGTGTCGTAGATGGCGGAACGGGTGCGCAAGCACTCGGCCAGATGCTCGCCCAGCGGCTCGGTCACCATCACGTAGGTGGCGATGGGCAGCACGGCGCGATCGATGCGGCGGTCCAGTCCGGCCAGGTAGCCGCCGCAAGCCAGCACGACGTTCGGCGCCTCGATCTCCGCGTCGCCCACGCGCAAGATCCAGCGCGGTCCACGCCGTTCCAGCATGCGCACCCTCGACCCCTCGTGAATCGCCACGCCGGCCTTTTCCGCCGCGCGCGCCAACCCCCGCGCATAGGCAAGGGGATCGATGTGCAACGCGTTCCGCTCGTAGAGCCCGTCGTGATAGCGCGTGCTGCGGACGAACTCATGCATGGCGTCGGCGGGTATCCACTGCCAGTCCGCGCCATAGCGCTCCGCGAGCAGGCGCTGCCTCGAGCGCAAGACCTCGCCATCGCGGAACCAGTTCGCCCATACGACCCCTGCATCCACCGCCTCGCATTCGATCGACAAGGCGGCGATGCGTTCGCGGATGAGATCGACCGCATCCACCGTGCGCCGGTAGAGTGCCCTGGCGCGCTCGGCTCCGACCTTCTCCAGCAACGCCTGCTCGCCCAATGAATAACCGGCGAAGACGAAGCCGCCATTGCGTCCCGACGCCCCGTAGCCGACCGACTTCGCCTCCAGCAGCACGATGTCCCGGATGCCTCGCGCGGCCAGTCCCACGGCCGTGTTCAACCCGGCGAAACCGCCACCCACGATCACCACGGACGCTTCCCGCCGGCCTTGCGGCTGCGGGCGAAGCGCGGGTGTGGCGACTCGATCGTGGTACCACGACAGCATGGTGTATCGATGCGTTCGGGAAGGGATTGCTGTTGTACGACACGGCGGGGCAACGCGAAAGGGCCGGGTTGTGGGAGCCGCCCCTGTCGGTGATGGGTATTTGCCGCAACCGGGCCCGCTGTCGCGGGAATCGCCGCTGAAGCGGCTCCCACAGGTCGGGCGGCTTACACGGCAACCTATCGCCGACGGAGCACCGGCCCCGGCCAGGCGCGGAGTATGATCTTCCGGACTCCCGGACCCGTGCCATGCGATGAGCCTCCTGCCCCCGATCGACCTCCAGCGCTGGATCGACGACAACCGCGCCCTGCTCAAGCCGCCGGTCGGCAACAAGTGCATCGTCGATGGCGATTTCATCATCATGATCGTGGGCGGCCCCAACGCGCGCACGGATTATCACTACGACGAAGGTCCGGAGTTCTTCTACCAGCTCGAGGGCGAGATGGTGTTGAAGGTGCAGGACGATGGCCACGCGCGTGACATTCCGATCCGGGCGGGCGAGGTGTTCTACCTGCCACCGAAGGTGCCGCATTCACCGCAGCGAATGCCCGGTTCGATCGGGCTGGTGATCGAGCGGCGGCGGCTGGATGGGGAAAAGGACGGCCTGATGTGGTTTTGCGGGAACTGCAACCACAAGCTGTTCGAGCAGTATTTCCCGCTCGGCAGCATCGAGACTGACTTCCCGCCGGTGTTCGAGAGGTTCTACCGCTCCATCGAAGCCCGCACCTGCACCCGATGCGGCACGGTGCATCCGGCGCCGGCGAAGTACTCCGACTGATCCACCACGGTAGCCGGCTCCACCTGGTAGGAGCCGACCTTAGCTCTGGTGGGAACCGACCTTGTCGGCGATGGGTGCCTGCCTCAATCCGCCCCGCTGCCTAGACTTGGCCCGCTGCCGCGGGATCGCCGACAAGGTCGGCTCCCACCAGGTGCGGTGGCGCTCCTGTTGCACGCAGAGCCAGCCATTTGCCTGCCATGCGGCGCAGGGAATCGTCGGCCGACGGGTCGGCCGCGATATCGGAAACGGACCGCCAGGCCAGCGCCAGGGATTCCTCGTTCACCGTGAACGCTTCGTCGCCACGCGCCACCACCACGTGACGCACGTCGTAATGCCAGTGCGCCGGCTCGTCGCCGCGCGCCGGGATGAGGTGGCGGTCCAGGTCGAAGATGGCGGGCAACACCTCGAGATCGCGAAGACCCGACTCTTCTTCCGCCTCGCGCAAGGCCACGGCCGCGAGATCCACCTCGCCATCGGCATGCCCACCCAACTGCAGCCAGCGTCCCAGCTTGCGATGGAGCATCAGCAGTACCCGCTCCCCATCGGCGCTCACCAGCCACGCGGAACCGGTGAAATGCCCCGCGCGTGTTTCCCGACGAAAGGGTTCCGGTTGCTCGCGCAGCCAGTGGATGAAATGCGAGGCGCCGGCTTCGTCCGGCCAGCGGGCCGCGTAGCGAAGGAAAGCCTCTTGCAAGGCCTGGTGCGTGATGTCCATCGGGGAATACCTGGAAGGGGCACGGCATTTTCGCACGTCATTTTGGGAGTTGTCCGATGTCGCCCAGGCCAAGGGCCTGCCTACGATGTCTCCAGGGCGCACGACGCGCCTGGCCCACCCCCGCAGCGCCGCTGCATAACGCAAGGAAGGCACGCATGTCGCAAAAAAGGACGATCGTCCTCAGCATGGCCCTGGCCTGCAGCGTCCCCATGGTTGCATCGGCCACCGATGCCCATCGCGAGGCGAACTTCACCGGCCCCCTGGTGACACCCGCCGTCAACTCGATGCCGGCAGGCATGTTCAACATCGAGCCCTACCTCATCCATACCAATACGCGCGGCAGCTACGACAACGCTGGCGGACGCAAGGAGCGCAAGCCCACGGTTCGCCAGTGGCAGGTGGCGATGCCTCTCACGTACGCGCTCACCGACACGCAATTCGTCCAGTTGACGCTCAACGCCTCGCGCACCTCCGGCGACGGGCTGCACAGCGACGGCATGCGGATGGGCGACTCGGCCATACGCTTCCAGCAACGCCTGCGCGGTCCGGATGCCGATGGCGGCGGACTCGTCCTCGCACTGGCGCTCCAGCAACGCCTGCCCACGGGCAAATACCACCACCTCGACACGAACCCGCTCAACGGCACGGGTAACGGCGCGATGCGCACCACCGTCGCTTTCGGCGCCCAGCAATTGCACTGGCTGGACGATGGCCACGCCCTGCGCTGGCGAACCCAACTGGCCTGGAGCCCGTCTCCCGGCCGCATCCGCGTCCGCGACGGCAGCGTCTACGGTACGCAATCGGGCTTTCGTGGCCAGGCGCGCCTGGGCCAGGCCTGGAACGCCTCGATCGCCGCCGAATATGTGCTCGATCCGCGCTGGGTATTGGTGGGTGAAGCCATCTGGAACCGCGCCAGCGCCGTCACCCTTCACGGCAACGCAGGCGATGGTTCCCCGGTGGCCCACCGGCTCGCACCAAGCCAGGAGTTCAGCCTGGCTCCGGCCGTCGAATACCACTTCAGCCCGAACCTCGGTCTCATCGCAGGCGTCCAGTTCACCGTGGCCGGGCGCAACACCGCCGACTACGTGGCGCCGCAGGTGGCGCTGAACATGGTCTTCTGACCACCGCGCAACGCACATGCACAACCGCCGCAAGTCATGGTCGACACCCGCGCCCCATGCATGCAATGCCTTGGCAGGCCTCGCAATGCAGCTTGTACGGCCGATGCCCGCTGGGCTATGGTGCCGTGCCAGCGCTTCAGGGCAGCGGCGTGTCCACCGTAACTCACGCGGCGGTCCCAATAATAAAAGGCTACATTCCGGCAGTAGGGGAGACACATGTTGAAACACCTGTTCGCGACGCACGCCATCGAGGCCGCGCCGCACGTAGACGCTGGTGAACACATTGAAACCGGCGCGCACGGAGGCGAGCTCAAGCGGGTCCTTACCGCGAAGCACCTCATCCTCCTCGGCGTCGGTGCCGTCATCGGTGCGGGTATCTTCGTCATCACCGGCCAGGCCGCCGCCTTGCATGCCGGTCCCGCACTGGTCATCAGTTTCCTCATCGCCGGTTTCGCCTGCGCCCTCGCCGGCCTGTGCTATGCAGAATTCGCGGCGATGCTGCCGGTTTCGGGCAGCGCCTACTCCTACTCCTACGCCACGCTCGGTGAATACGTCGCCTGGTTCGTCGGCTGGAACCTGGTCCTGGAATACCTGTTCGCCGCCGCGACCGTCGCCGCCGGCTGGTCGGGCTACTTCAATGAACTGCTGGGCCTCATCGGCCAGACGACCGGCAGCAACCTCGCCCTGCCAGCCACCCTCGCCTCGGCGCCCTTCCAGTTCGTCGAGGGCCACATCCAGGCCACCGGTACGCTGATCAACCTGCCGGCCGTGGTCATCATCGCGGCCCTCTCGGGCCTGTGCTACGTCGGCATCACCCAGTCGGCCTTCGTCAACTCGATCATCGTCGCGATCAAGGTCACCGTGATCCTGCTGTTCCTGGCCTTCGCGATCCAGGTGATCAATCCGGACAACTGGCATCCGTTCATTCCGGAAGCCGAAGGCCCGGGCACGTACGGCTGGGGCGGCATCTTCCGCGCCGCGACCATCGTGTTCTTCTCCTATGTCGGCTTCGACGCGGTCTCCACCGCCGCGGGCGAGGCCAAGAACCCGCAGCGCGACATGCCGATCGGCATCCTCGGCTCGCTGGCGATCTGCACGGTGCTGTACATCGCCGTGGCGCTGGTGCTCACGGGCATCGCCCCGTTCCGCATGCTGAACACGCCGGAACCGGTCGCCACCGCGCTGGGCCTCTATCCGCACCTGTCCTGGCTGAAGGCCATCGTCGTGCTCGGTGCGATCACCGGCCTTTCGTCGGTCATCCTGGTGATGCTGATGGGCCTGCCGCGCATCTTCTTCTCGATGGCGAAGGACGGCCTTCTGCCGCAGACCATGGCCAAGGTGCACCCGAAGTTCCGCACCCCGTACATCGGCACGATCATCGTCGGCGTCGCCGCAGCCGCCATGGCCGGCCTGTTCCCGGTGAGTGTGCTGGGCGAACTGGTCTCGATGGGTACCCTGCTCGCCTTCGCCACCGTCTGCATCGGCGTGCTGATCCTGCGCTACACCCGTCCGGACCTGAAGCGCAGCTTCCGCGTGCCGTTCGTGTGGCCGATCTGCATCATCGGCGCCCTCGCCTGCGTTTATCTCTTCTGGCAGGCTTTCGAGGAGCACTGGCGCCTGATGATCGGCTGGATCGTCATCGGCCAGCTGATCTACTTCGGCTACGGCTACGCTCACAGCAAGCTGCGCAAGTCGCTCGGCTGATCGAAGCGACAGGGGAAAGGCCGGCGGGTGTCCGCCGGCCTTTCCGTTCACGGCATCCTTTCCACGTTTCCCCACTTCCAGGCTGTCCATGCTCCAGCAGTTACTCGCCAAGAAAGCGCCCCAGGCCGAACCCGACGACGCGCACGGCCCCGCCCTGCGCCGCACCCTCGGTCCGTGGGGCCTCACGGCGCTGGGCATCGGCGCGGTCATCGGCGGCGGAATCTTCGTCATCACGGGCGTGGCGGCGGCGGAACACGCCGGCCCGGCCATCATCCTGTCCTTCATCCTCGCCGCGATCTGCAGCACCTTCACGGCGCTGTGCTACGCCGAGTTCGCCTCGCTGATCCCGGTCTCGGGCAGCGCCTATTCCTACGCCTATGCCACGCTCGGCGAGGGCGCGGCCTGGTTCATCGGCTGGAACCTGATCCTCGAGTACGGCGTCTCCGCCTCCGCCGTGGCGGTGAGCTGGACCGGCTACTTCGTCAGCCTGCTCGATCACGTCGGCATCCACATACCACCCGCGCTGACCAACGCGCCGGTGGACTGGGTCGACGGCCATGTCGTGCTCACCGGCGCGTTGTTCAACATGCCCGCCGTGGGCATCACGCTCGCGCTGACCTGGGTCTGCTACGTGGGTATCAGGGAATCCGCGGGCATCAACATGGCGATGGTGCTGCTGAAGACGGCGCTCATCATCGTCGTCATCATCGTCGGCGCGAGCCACATCGACACCGCGAACTGGCATCCGTTCATCCCCGCCAACCAGGGCGGTGACAAGTACGGCTGGTCCGGCATCCTGCGCGGTGCTTCGATGGTCTTCTTCGCCTACATCGGCTTCGAGGCCACCTCCACCGCGGCGCAGGAGTCGAAGAACCCCCAACGCGACATGCCCATCGGCACGCTCGCCTCGCTGGGTATCTGCACCGTGCTCTACATCGCCATGGCGGCCGTGCTCACCGGCCTCGTGCCGTTCGACCAGCTCGGCACATCGGAGCCGGTCGTCACCGCGATCCGCCAGCATCCCGAATTGGGCTGGTTGCGCGGCATCGTGGAGGTCGGCGCGTTGATCGGCCTTTCGTCGGTGGTGCTGGTGATGATCATCGCCCAGCCACGCATCTTCATGATCATGGGCCGCGACGGCCTGATGCCGAAGGTCTTCACGACGATCCATCCGAAGTACCGCACGCCACACATCAACACCGTGATCACCGGCCTCGGCATCGCATTGCTCGCCGCCGTGTTTCCGCTGAACGTGCTCGGCGACCTCACGTCGATGGGCACGTTGGTAGCTTTCTCGGCCGTGTGTGCGGGCGTGATGATCCTGCGCAAGACCGCGCCCGACCTGCCACGCACGTTCCGTGTGCCGTGGGCGCCGGTGACGTGCGTACTCGGCATCCTCAGCTGCATCGGCCTCTTGTGGTCGATGGGCATTCGCAACTGGGTGTTGATGGGCATCTGGACCATGCTCGGTATCCTCATGTACATGGTCTACGGCTACCGCCACAGCCGGCTCAAGCGGCCGCGCTGAGGTCCCGGCGCGGGGCGACGGCTTAACCTCGTCCACGATTCAGGTATTTATCGCAAATACCTGTTATTGTTATATTTATTTGAAAAGTTCGTCCGTCATTCAACTGCCATTGGCCGGTCGCCACCCGAGGGGAGTATGATCCCGAGTCCGCGGGTATATCACTTGGCAGTGGGCCCCGGATTGCCGCCCAGCGCGTCAGGCGGGTCAGCTCCTCGGCCTGGCGCGCTTGGGCTGCATTTTTGTGAAAGGCATGAAAAAGGCCAGCCCGAGGGCTGGCCTTTGCCGTTCCGGGATGACGGGTCGGATCAGATCATCACGGCGTGGGACACGCACCAGCCCTTGGCGGCCACGGCCTTGCCCGGGAAGAGCTGGCAGGGGCCCCAGGCTGCTCCCGCCTTGCCCTGGTAGAAATTGCAGTTGAAGCAGGCATCCTTGGGGTCCTTCTTGCCCGCGGCCTTGCTGGCGTCCTCCGTGTACTTCAGGGCCGAGGCGGTCGGGTCCGAAGGGGAGAGATGGGGAAGATCCTGGGCCTGGGCCAGTCCCGGCAAGGTACCGAGGATGGTCGCGGCGGCGACACCGCCCGCGGCGGCCTTGAGGAAGCGCCGGCGCCCCTCATTGTTCTGATCGTGTTGCGACATAGGTGAACCTCCGTCGATGGTGAACCGCGGGCCTGGGCCTCCGGTGCTGGCCGTGATCCTACCGTCTTCGGCCAAAAGCGAGTGGTTCGCATTAATCGTGCAAGGCCACGAAAAGCACCCATGTTATGATCGAGCACTGTTTGGACGTCCAAATCCCCATGCCGAAGCTCCTCCCCACCGTCGACCCCACCTTGCTCGCCGAGCGCGCGGATGCCATCGCGGGCGCCGCCCGTGAACTGGCCGCGTTCGGTTGGACCCCGGCGACAAGCAGCAATTTCTCGATGCGGATCGACGAGGACCTCGCCGCCATCACGATCTCCGGCCGTGACAAGGGCCGCCTCGGCCGCGACGACATCATGGTCGTCGACATGGAGGGCAAGGCCGTGGGCTCCGACCACCGCCCATCCGCCGAGACCGGCCTGCACACGCAGGTCTATCGCCGCTTCCCCGACGCCAACGTGGTGCTGCACACCCATTCGCGCACGCAGAGCGTGGCCTCGCGGCTGTTCGCCTCGCAAGGACAGGTGCACCTGGAGGGCTGGGAGCTGCAAAAGGCCATTTCCGGCTACACCACGCATGAAAGCGTGCTCGACATCCCCGTATTCCCCAACACCCAGCACATGCCCGAGCTGGAAGCCCGGGTGGATGCCTGGATCGACGCCGGCAAGCCGCTGTACGCCTACCTGATCGACGGGCATGGCATCTATACCTGGGGCCGCGACATGGCCGAGACCCGTCGCCACCTGGAAGCCCTGGAATTCCTGCTGGGCTGCGAACTCGACCTGAGGAGGCTTTCCCCATGAGCCGTCTGCGCATCTACGACGACAACAAGAACGACACTCCCATCGCCGTCCACGAGGACCACGCCGACATCGCCAGCGCGTTGAACGCGGTTGGCGTGCGCTTCGAGCGGTGGGAAGCCAGTCAGGCGATCGCTCCCGGCGCTAGCCAGGAGGCGGTCATCGCGGCGTACCGCGCCGACATCGATCGCCTGATGGCCGAGAACGGCTATCGCTCGGTGGACGTGATCAGCCTCAAGCCCGATCACCCGGACCGTGCGGCGTTCCGCCAGAAGTTTCTGAACGAGCATACGCACAGTGAAGACGAAGTACGCTTCTTCGTCGCCGGCGCGGGCCAGTTCACCCTGCACATCGATGGCAAGGTGTATGAAGTACTTTGCGAGAAAGGCGACCTCATCGGCGTGCCCGACGGCACCCCGCACTGGTTCGACATGAGCGAATCGCCCTACTTCGTGGCGATCCGCCTGTTCACCAATACCGAGGGCTGGGTCGCCAATTTCACCGGCACGGACATCGCCGAGCGCTTTCCACGCATGACGCCGCATACCTCGGCCACCACCGTATCGTAAGCACGCCCTGTCGTTTATCCTGCGGATCTTCCCCGATCCGCAGGCTTCTCCCTCATGTCCGACATCCGCGCCGTCCTCACCGACATCGAAGGCACCACCAGTTCGATCGACTTCGTCAAGGACGTGCTCTTCCCGTATGCCCGCAAGCACCTGCCGGCCTACGTCGAGACGCATACGGACGAAGCCGAGGTGCAGCACTGGCTGCATGAAGCCGCGAAGGAAGCGGGCATCATGGAGGCGACGCGCGGCGAGATCATCGACCTCTTGATCCGCTGGATCGACGAGGACCGCAAGTCCACGGCACTGAAGGCCTTGCAAGGCATGATCTGGCGCGAAGGCTACGAGTCCGGCGTCTATGTCTCGCACATGTACCCGGAAGTGGCCGATCGTTTGCGTGCATGGCATGCGCAGGGCCTGAAGCTCTATGTGTATTCCTCGGGCTCCGTGCCCGCGCAGAAGCTCTTGTTCGGATTCACCGGCGATGGCGACCTGACGCCTCTGTTTTCCGGCTATTTCGATACCCAGACCGGACACAAGCGCGAGGTGGAGTCGTACCGCCGGATAGCCGGTGCGATCGGCTTGCCGCCAGCGCAAGTCCTGTTTCTTTCCGACATCCGCGAGGAACTCGACGCGGCCCGTGACGCCGGCATGCGCACCACGCAGCTCGTCCGCCCTCCCCTGTCCATGACCGACAACGGCCATCCCGCCGTCACCGATTTCAATGCGATCACTCCTTGATCCGCGCCGTCGGACGGCGATCTATGCCCTGATCTCGTTCGCCACGGGCGCCCTGCTGACCGTGGGCCTGCTGCGTTACGGGCCGGAGCCGGTCACCGCCCGGCCTGAGCCCCCCGCCGCGGCGACGGCGGTGGTCCCCGTGGTCGCGCCATCCGTGCCTTCGTCGGCCCGACCTGCGGATGCGCCGTCCGCGATGGCGGCATCCGACGGTGGCGATGCCGAACTGGACGCGAGCGCCTGGCCGGATGCCGCGCCGACCCCGGAACAGGTCTTCTCGGCCCAGCCGGACGCCGTGCGCAAGGCTATCGACAAGCTCGCGCCCCGTACGCGGGGCAAGCCCAATGTCTACGCCATCGCCTTCGGCGGCGATGGCTCCGAGGACGTCTTCCGCAATGAGGCGGAGTACGTCGACGTGCTGATGTCGAGCCGTTTCGGCAGCCCTGGGCACACCCTGGTCCTCGAGAACAACCCGGCAAGCCTCGCCACGCGCCCCTTGGCGAGCTGGACGAACCTCGAGGCAGCCCTCGACGGTCTGGCCAGGGTGATGGACCCGCGCGAGGACATCCTGTTGCTCTATGTGGCCACGCACGGCGGCGACGATCATTCGTTGCTGGTCGACATGGACCCGATTCCCCTCGACCAGCTCGATCCCGAGGGCCTGGCCGAGATTCTTGGCAAGCATGCCTTCCGCTGGAAGGTCGTGGTGGTGAATGCCTGCTATTCCGGCGGCTTCGTTCCCAAGCTGCGCGGCACAGGCACCTTGGTGCTGACTTCGGCACGCAGCGATCGCACCTCGTTCGGCTGCGGTGCGGATTCGGACATCACCTACTTCGGCCGCGCCTGGCTGGCCGATGGACTGAACGCCACGCCCGATTTCATCGAGGCGTTCGGCAAGGCCAGGACGGAAATCGCCACATGGGAGGCGAAGGAATCACTGGAAGCCTCGGAACCGCAGATCGACGTCGGTGCGGGTATCGAGGACAAGCTGGCCGCGTGGCGCAAGACGGCGAAGATAGGGCCGGCGGTGCCGTTCAAGGCTGCGAGGTAGGCGTATCGCCGACAGGGTCGGCGATGCTCTTCAGGCCTCTAGGTATCCAACGAGAACCGGTCGGCATCCATCCATGCCGGGAAGCGCTCGCGGTGCGCTATCAGCAACGCCGGATCCAGCGCCACCGTGATCACCTGCTCCTGCGTGCCCAACTCCAACAGCGGCTCGCCCACCGCGTCGATCACCGCGCTGTCGCCCGCGTACAGCAGGTTGTTGCCATCGACACCGACGCGATTCACTCCGATCACATAGGACAGGTTCTCGATCGCCCGGGCGCGCAACAAGGTGCGCCAGGGCTGCCTGCGCGGCGCCGGCCAATTGGCCACGAACAACGCCAGGTCGTAATCCATCCCCCCCACCGACGATTCACGGCGGCCGTTGCGCAACCACACCGGAAATCGCAGGTCGTAGCAGACCTGGGGCAGGATCCGCCAGCCCTTCAGCTCCACGATCAGCCGTTCGTTGCCACCGCCATAGCGTGTGTGCTCCCCGGCCATGCGGAATAGATGGCGCTTGTCGTAGTACGCGAGCGAGCCGTCCGGAGAAGCCCAGATCAGCCTGTTGTAGACGGTATCGCCGTCGCGGATCACCAGGCTGCCGGTAATCGTGGCGCTCACCTCGTCGGCAAGGGCGCACATCCAGGCCACGCTGGGACCGTCCATCGACTCGGCATTCCCCAGCGTGTCATTGGTGAAACCCGACAGGAAGGTCTCCGGAAGCACGATGAGGTCGCTGGGGGCGGCACCGCGCACGAGCGCACCGTAATAGTCGCGATTGCCAGGGGCGTCGTGCCAGCGTGTCGCGCCCTGGACGAGGGAGACGGTCAGAGTTTGCACAGGAGCTCCGCGGCGGCTTCCATGGTGGCATCGTTCTTGGCGAAGCACAGGCGGACCAGCCGCGTGTCCGGCGCGCTTTCGTAGAACGGGCTGAGCGGGATGACGGCCACGCCCCCCTCCCGGACCAGCCATTCGCTGAAGTTGATGTCGTCGACGTCACGAATGGCGCTGTAATCGACGAGCTGGAAATACCCGCCAGGCACGTCGAGCAGCGTCAGGCGCGACGGCTTCAGCAGGTCGCGGAAACGGTCGCGCTTGACCTGGTAGAAAGCCGGCAGGTCGAGGTAATGCCCGGGCGTGGATTCGAGGAATTCCGCGAACGCCCATTGCGCCGGATTGAAGGTGCAGAACGTGAGGTACTGGTGCACCTTGCGGAATTCGGCCGTGAGCGCCTTCGGCGCGATGGCGTAGCCGACCTTCCAGCCGGTGCAGTGGTAGGTCTTGCCGAACGAGGAGACGACGATGCTGCGCGCGGCCAGTTCCTCGTGGCGCAACACGCTCTGGTGTTCCTGGCCGTCGAAGACGATGTGTTCGTACACCTCGTCCGAAAGAACGACGATCGACGTGTTGCGGACGATATCGGCCAGTTCGTCGAGATCGGCGCGGGAGAGCACGGCGCCCGAAGGGTTATGCGGCGAGTTGATGAGGATCATCCGCGTCTTCGGGGTGACCGCGTCGCGCACGCGCTGCCAGTCGATCGCGAAGGCGGGCAAGGTCAACGGCAGGTGTACGGCGGTGGCGCCCTGCAATTCGATCGCCGGCTCGTAGCTGTCGTAGCAGGGGTCGAAGACGATCACCTCGTCTCCCGCGCGGACCACGGCCGCGATGGCCGAGAACAGCGCCTCGGTGGCTCCCGAGGTCACCGTGACCTCGGTGTCCGGGCTCACCCGGTGGCCATAGAGGCGTTCGGTCTTGAGCGCGATCTGCTCGCGCAGCTTCGCGATGCCCACACCCGGCGCGTACTGGTTCTTGCCTTCGGCCATGGCCCGCGTGATGGCTTCGCGCAAGGATTCCGGCGGTTCGAAATCGGGAAAACCCTGGCCCAGGTTGACCGCCTTGTGCTCGAGGGCCAGCTGGCTCATGACACTGAAGATCGTGGTTCCGACCTTGGGAAGCTTGGTTTCGAGCTGCATCGAACGCCCTTACTCGTTTGGACGGCCAAACGCCGTCGGATGTGCCGATCCTACCATGCGCGCCATGCGGATCGCTCCGGCCTGCTCCGGGTTCGCGGCGGCTTTCTCGCAATCCTTGTGGAATTCGGCCTGGGCCCTTGGAAGGCGCTCGGCCAGGAAGTCCACGAAACTGCGAATGGCAGGCAACAATCCACGGCGACTTGGATACACGAAATGCAGCGTGCCTTGAGCGGTGGTGTACTCCGGCAGCACCCATTCGAGGTCGCCGTTGGCGAGCAACGGACCGCAAAAATCCTCGGGCAGCAGCGCCACGCCGCAACATTGCACGGCGGCGGCGATCAGCACTGAAAAATCGCCGCTCACCAGGCGCGGTTTCACCTCCACCGCCGCCTTCTTCCCGCTCGCGTCGACCAGTTCCCAGACCTGGGCTCCCTCGTGTTCGTACATGGACAACGCCGGAAGCAAGGCCAGTTCGTCCAGTGTCTTCGGCCGTCCGTTGGAATCGAGGAACTTGGGACTCGCCACCAACAGGCTTCGCGCATAACCGATGCTGCGCAACACCAGGGTCGCGTCGGTGTCCAGCTTCTCGCGGACACGAATGGCGACGTCGTATCCCTCGCCAATGACATCCACGCGGCGGTTGGTGGCGGTCAGGCGCACCTGCACCTTCGGATGTTCGAGCAGGAAGGCCGGCAACATGGGGCCGACCACGTTCTGCGCCAGCGAGATGGGGCAGCTGACCCTGACCACGCCACGCGGCTCGGTGCGCAACTCGTCCACGGCGTCCTGTGCCGCCCGCGCCTCTTCGAGCACGGCCCGGCAGTGCTGGTAGAACCGCTCGCCGATCTCGGTGACCACGAAGCGCCGCGTGGTGCGCTGGAGCAAGCGCACGCCGAGACGGTCTTCCAGTTGGGCGATCCGCTTGCTGAGGCGGGATTTAGGAATGCCCAAGGCCCGTCCGGCCGCCGAAAAGCCGCCGTGTTCCACCACCGAAGCGAAAAAGTACAGATCGTTGAGGTCCTGCAGCGCGCCTTCCATCGGAGGCTCCCGTCGTTTCGCCTAAGAAACAATGAGTCTACTCCAAGCCAGCTAATCAGGGGATTGTCTGCGGCGTATCGTCCTTCGCATACCGCTCAGGGCGGTCAATCACTGAGGACTCGTCCATGAAACTCCTGCATATCGATGCCAGCGCGCTTGGTGCCCATTCCGTGTCGCGCGGCCTGACGGCCGCCGTCGTCGCCGAATTCGTCCGCAACCACCCCGGCATCGAAGTCACCTACCGCGACCTGCATGCCGCGCCCCTCGCCCCCTGGGCGTTGCCGGCAGGCGAGAACGACCCGAATGCCGCCGAAGCGGAAAAGGTGATGGAGGAATTCCTGGCTGCCGACGTCGTGGTCGTCGGGGCGCCGATGTACAACTTCGGCATCAGCAGCACGCTCAAGGCCTGGATCGACCGGATCGCCGTCGCCGGCAAGACCTTCCGCTACACCTCGGCGGGGCCCGAAGGGCTGGCGGGCGGGAAGCGGGTGATCGTCGCCTCGTCGCGTGGCGGTATCTATACCGCGGGCACCCCGGCGTCGGCCATGGATTTCCAGGAGCCGTACTTGCGTGCGGTCTTCGGCTTCCTCGGCATCACCGACATCGAGTTCGTTCGCGCCGAGGGCGTCGCGATGGGCGACGACCACAAGAACCAGGCTATCGGCGGCGCCGTCGCCGGCATCGGCAGCCTTCTGCGCAAGGCGGCCTGATAAAAGGAAGAAGGGCCGCTCCTTGCGCGGCCCTTCTTTTTCCTCAGGACGACGGGGAATTCTGTTTTCCCGGCTTGTCCTTGGGCATGTTCTGGTGCTCTTGCGGATGCCCCTCGCCGGGGAGCTTCGGCTTTCCGTGCGAGGGTTTCGGGTTGTCTTCCCGATAGCCGGGCGTCTGTTGCTTGCCGTCGTTGGTCATCTGGATACCTCTTCTCCGCTCAAGACCGTTGCTGGCATGCGGCATGGCCGCATTCGCAGGCGCCGCCCACGTTCTGGCTCTCGGCGGCCATGCGGCAGCTTTCGCTGCAATAGTCCCTCGATACCGGCACCTGGCAGTTGCAGCCCACATGATCACAGGGTTTGCTGGCTTCGTTCATGCGTCGACTCCTCAACGTTGCCTTGGCGAGCCTGCGCGGAGCGGCGTCTATTTTTCGTAACCGGGCGGCGAAACGGCAGCCCCATCCATCGCGGCCCAGCCATGCGCCTCCACGAGCAGGCCGCTCAGGCTGCGGACATCCTGGAGGTTGTGTTCCGCCACGCGGACCAGGTTGGCCGACGAACCTCCACGCAGGTAGGTGAGCCAGGCACGCGGTGCCTCCGAGCCGGGCAGATCGTCCTCTCGCACGATGCGCAACAACTTGCGCTCGGCCGTCTGCATCTTGCAGTTCTCCCACACCTGCCGGTAGCGACGGCGCATCGGATGCAGCAGATCGACGTGCGCGCGGCCAGGCAACGGGTTCGGCAACCGTGCAAGCCGGTAACGCGTGGCCAGCAACGGCGCGTCGTACGACTTGCCGTTGTAGCTGACCAGGACCGTTTCCGGTTCGATCCACCGGGCGAATTCCCGCAGCATGGCGGCCTCGGCTGCCATCGCCGTGATGTAGAGCTGACGGACACGCAACGCGCCGTCGTGCCAGTCCGCGGCGCCGATCATGAAGGCGCGCGTGCCGGTGCCGCCGGCCAGGCCCGTGGTTTCGGTGTCGAAGTGCAGGAACTGCTCGCGGCGGGCCGTGGTCAGCTTTGCGAACGAGAGGTCGAGTTCCGCGGGAGGCTCCGCCCAGGCGAAACGCTGTTCGAGGTAGCGCAGCCCTGGCGAGAGTTCATCGCCGGGTACATCACGTGTATGCGCACGCAGGGGCGCGCGCGGTTGAGCGAGGCGCTCGCGGACGCCGGCCATGCGGCGAAGTGTGGCGAGGTCGGGGGGGCGGGTGGGTGTGTCGCGAGCACCCTTCGCCGACACGGTCGGCTCCCACCAGGCTGTCGCCTGCCCGGCTTGGCCAGGAACACCGGACCCGGTGGGGGCCGGCCTTGCCGGCGATCCCTGCGGAGCGGCGATTCCCGCCTGCCGGCGCAGGACGGCCAGCTTCGAGGCCAGATCGCTCATGCATCGGCACCCAACAGCCGCAGCACGCGCGACGCCAGCGCCCGCGGCGTTTCCTCGCGCCCCTCGTCCGCGGCGAGCACAGGCCCCACGCACGCGGGGCAACCCGCCTTGCAGTCACAACCTTCGACCGTCGCCAAGGCGTGCCGCAGCAATTCCGGCGCCCGGCGGAACAGGGGTTCGCTGAGCCCGACGCCGCCGGGGAAGTTGTCGTACAGGTAGACCGTCGGCAGGAAACGCTCCAGCGTGTCCGGCAAGGCGAGATCACCATCCGGCGCGCGAACCTGTCCACGCCCGCTGGCATCCACTTGCGCGGACCAGACGCCGTCACCGGAACCGACCGCCTTCTGCAAATCGCGCGGCTCGGCCATCACGGCGACGACGGCCGCGATGTGCACGGCATATGCCGCGCCGAGGAATCCATCGAGGGCGTGCTGCCGCGAACGAAACGCTTCGTCGAGTACCGTTTGCGGCAACTGCCACCACACGGCGGTGGAATGGAGTTCCTGGTCCGGCAGGTTGACCGGCCCGTAGCCGATGTTCTCGTGCGTGTAGTAGCGGATCTTCTTGTACCCGGACACCCGGCGCACGACATGGACCTCACCGTGTCGCGCGCTGCCCTCGCCCGACTTGCCACCGTCGAAGCATTCCAGTTCCTTGAGCTTGGTGTAGTCGATGGCGTCGGTGTAGTAGTCGACGCGGGTGCGCGTGCAATAGGCCTTGCGCCCTTCCCAGTCGAGCTTCTCCACCTGGTAAGGCACCGACTGGATCATGTGGATCGCGCCCTCGTAAAGCGTCAGCGCCGCGGCCGAGTAATCCACTTCCGCGATGATCGTTTGCCTGCCTTCCGTCCGGTCCACCACCACGAAGTTGCCATCGGCGACCGATCGCAGGCTCACCGCGTTGGCCGGATAGCTGTCGGCGATCCATTCCCAGCGGTCCCCTTCGTTGTGCAGCACCTCGGATTCCGCCAGTACCCGCAGGTACGGCTCGGCGTCGTCCGGGCCGAAGGCGTCGCCGGTGGCGAACGGTAGCTCGAATGCCGCGCAGCGGATGTGGTCGAGCAGGATCAACGGTTGGTCGGGTTGGATCCTCGCATGCTCGGGACTGGCCTCGGTGAGGAAGGCGGGGTGTCGCATCAGGTACTGGTCGAGCGGTGCACTGGTGGCGACCAGCACGCCGAGCGACGGTTGCTGCCGGCGCCCCGCCCGGCCGAAGCGCTGCCATGTCGCCGCGATCGATCCGGGGTAGCCGTTCAACACCACGGCATCGAGGCTGCCGATGTCGACGCCCAACTCCAGTGCGGACGTGGAAACGATGCCGTCCACGTTGCCCGCCCGCATTTCGCGCTCGACCTCGCGCCGCTCGGTCGGCAGGTAACCGCCGCGATAGGCACGTATCCGCGCCGGCTTGCGCGTGTCGTGGTCGAACACGTCCTTCAGGTACTTGGTGAGCACCTCGACCATCAGCCGCGACTGGGCGAATACCAGGGTCTTCATCTTCGCCTTGATGGCCACGCGCGCGATGAGGTTGGTTTGCGAACGGGCCGAGGCGCGCAGGCCCAGGTCGGGATTGATCACCGGCGGGTTCCACAACAGCACGTGCTTGTCGCCACTGGGCGCGCCGCTGCGGGCGATGGTGACCACCTCGTCCTCGATCAGCGCCTGGGCATGCTCCGTGGCGTTGCCGATCGTGGCCGAGCACAGTACGAATTGCGGACGCACCCCATAGAACGCGCAGATGCGCTTGAGCCGGCGCAGCACGTTGGCCAGGTGCGAACCGAACACGCCGCGATAGGTGTGTATCTCGTCGATCACCACGTAGCGCAGGTTCTCGAAGAACTGCGCCCACTTGGTGTGATGTGGAAGGACGGCCTGATGCAGCATGTCCGGGTTGCTGACGACGACATCGCCGTGCTGGCGGATGGCCTGTCGCGCATCGCCGGGTGTATCGCCGTCGAAAGTGAAGGCCTTCACGCCGAGGTCACCGGCGCGATTGATGTCGAGCAACTCGGCTACCTGGTCTTGCGCCAGCGCCTTGGTGGGGAACAGATAGAGCGCCTTGGCGCCCGCTTCCAGCACCGAGGCCAACACCGGCATCGTGTAGCAAAGCGTCTTGCCCGACGCCGTCGGCGTGGCGACCAGCACGTGCCTGCCCGCGCGCGCGGCGTCCCAGGCTTCCTGCTGGTGGCTGTAGAGGCGGTCGATGCCGCGTGCACCCAAGGCCTGTGCCAGACCGGTCGGGAGATCGTCCGGCAGTGGCGCGAAGCTGCCCTCCCGGCCGAAGACCGTGAAGGCCGAACAAACCCGGTCGCCGTATTTGTCGGTGAGACGGTGCGCAAGCGTGCGGCCGTCATGATGGGTGGCGAGGACCGAGTCGGCCTCGTCGGTGCGCAGGGCTTGCAGATAGGCGGCCATGGGAACTACCGGGCACAGGGGTGCCCGTTATCCCGTGTCACGGTCTCACAGGCTGCGACGCATGAGAGGCCGTTTAGGCGACCTCATCGCCGGCATCCGCGCCGGCGAGCCTCCACAGGCCGGATTCGTCCTCTATCTTGATCTCCGTGGGCTGGCCTTGCTTGGCCTGGATCGCCGCCGCGAGCGCCACCGCGTGGCGCAGCGCTTCCTCGCGGGTCGGAAATTGTCCTACCAGCTCGGCATTGCGGCGCAGGCTCCATTGCCCGCGGGACGACGCATTGAACGGTACGTAGAGGGTCGTGCTCTGCAAGTAGGTAGCTCCGCCGGGAAAGGCCCCCTCGGCCTTTGCCGGGTCGAAGCTAGGTGGCGATCTGTCGCGAGCGCGTTATGGCGGGGTCGCCGCCGCAGTCACGTCATCGCGAGTAGGCCCGGCGCGCACCAGCCAGCCAGTCGGCGTGCTTGATCCCACGCTCCATGGCGGCATCCACCGCGAGACGCTCTTCCCCGAATTCGTCAAGCAGCGTGATCATCACGAAGTCGCGCGGTCCGGCATGCGCTGCCGGCTCGACGATATAGGCCGCCTTCCAGCGGCCCGCCGCCGTCTTCAACGTACGGACTTCCACGGAATACCGGCCAACGATACGTCGATGCACGATACGACTCCCTTGGTCGGATGGAAAGAACCACTCAGGCCTTCGGTGGCGCCTGCGTGTCCAGCCCTTCCCCGCTGGCGGGAATGGTGAAGGTTTTCGTTTCGCCCTGCCCCACGCTGGCATCGGCTTCGACCCGCTCCGCCGCACAGGCGCCATGCGGGAGCATGCTGAGCTTGCGCGTGCCCGAGGGAACGTGGAGGACGAGCTGCTCGCCGATTTCCATGTCGGCCACCACTTTGTCGTCCACGTAGATGGCCGTGGAGCAACCGGCACCCCACAGGCCCTGCTCGCGGACGATGTTCAGGGTGGCGTCGCCGCCGCTGGGGTCCTGGTAGCCGAAGACCGTACTGGACGGAACGTCGTGGATGCCGACGTGGCGTTCGTTCTGCGTGGCGCAGCCGGCAAGCAGGACCAGGGCGGAAAGAGCGATGTAGCGCATCGGGGAACACTCCATGAAGGATGAGGGCAGCATTCGTTCCACAATGTCGAGGTTACGTGAACTCCTCTCCTGTCGTGCACCGTCTGCCAAGACGTCAGGTTCGGCGCTAGACTCTCGCGATGACCGTCAAGCCCGCCAGCACGCCCACCGCCCTCGTTTTCGACCGGGCTCACATGGTGGCGGAGACCGTGGCCCTCGTCCTTGCCGACGCGGGCTACGCGGCGCGCGCCACCGTGACGTACCGAGACGCCAAGCGCGCCTTTCACGAATTGCCGGAACTGGCCCTCATGGTGATCCATGCCGACACTCCCGGGGAGCGCAGGGGCGCCGGCCTGCTGCAGGCGCTCATCCGCGAACGTCCGAATACGGCGATCGTGGTCGTATCCAGCCGGCTGCCCCAGGATCTCGGACCATTCCCGCTATCCGCGGTATTCCTCGAGAAGCCCTTCGACCGCGCGCAGCTGCTCGACGCCGTGGAACGCGCGAGGAAATCCCGCCCCCGCGCCTGAGCCCATCAGAGGCAGGAAATGGCTTCGTCGCGGAAGCGGCTGTCGTAGTCGCCCTTGCCCTTCTGGATTTCGTACATCACGACCTGGGCGCCGGCGCCGCTGGCGGTGACGTCGAGGCGCTCGTGCTTACCGTCGTCATTGGCGGTCACGCGGCCCTTGTCTTCCTTCGCGTCGCCCTTGGCACCCTTGGAAAGGGCCTGCCACTTCGGCTCCACGCACTGCACATAGGCCGTAACGCTCTTGCCCGTCTTGCTGCTGAGTTTGGGCAGGGTATCGGTCATGCCACTGGTGGCGCAGCCGGCGAGGACGGTGCAGGCGGCGATCGCAAGAACGTGTTTCATGCTGGATTCCACGGTAAGGGTCCGGGAATTCTAGCGCGACGGGGCGACCGCGATCAGGTACCCGCGCGTGCGACGACGTTCGCCTCGGCTTTCGCCAGTTGGCCGTTGGTGCATTTGAGGTAGTTCGAAGAGGCCAGCCAGCGCTTGTCCGGATAATACGAGAACACCATCTGCCCACCCTTCAGGGCATCGATCAGCTTGTGCGCGATGGCGGTGCGCACGGCCGGGCAGCCCCAGCTCCGGCCGATACGGCCGGCCACCTTCGCCATCGCCTCGTTCACGTAGGCGGCGCCGTGGATCACGATGGCACGCGCCATCGCCTGGTCGTTCACGCCCGGCTCCAGTCCACTCATGCGAAGCGAATAGCCATTCTTGCCTGTATACGTATCCGACGTGCGGAACAGTCCCAGGCTGGAGGCGAGGCTGTCCGGCGCGTTGGAGAATTTCGTGGCGTTCGCATCGCCGCTGTTCTTGCCGTGCGCCACCAGTTCCTGGAACAGCAGCTTGCGATTGACCGTATCGAACACCCACAGGCGCGGCTGCGACGATGGCTTCGAGTAATCGATCACCGCGAGGCGGTCGGCCGGCTGGCCACCCTGCGTCTGCGCGCACTCCGCCGCCTGGACAGCGAGTCCGATGACCTTCGGGTCGGCGGCGGGAGCCAGGCGCGACAACGCCTCGCCGAGCGAATCGGTGGCATGGACCTGGGAGGGGAGGAAGAACAGGGCGCCGAGCAGCGGCGCGGACGCGAGGAGCGTTCGGAACAGTCGAATCATGCGGCCAGCCAAGGGGGTTACGACGGGGCATCCTAACGTGCTGATCATTTATTGACCACAACGCCGTCACTTCTTTGCCATTCAGATAGGTGAAAGCGTAGGGTAATCAAAGGCTCGATAAAGGAAGCACCCGGAATGACCATGGAAGCAAGCACCTCACGCCTCGGCGTCGCACTCACGCTGTTCTTCGCCCTTTCCACCTCCGGCTGGGCCCAATCGCCGCCATCGCCACCCTCGTCGGCGGCCTCCCCTCCACCGATCGTGGTCACCGAGCCTGCCCCGGCCGCCAGCCCGCCCGTGCCCCCGCCCGCGGACGACCCGCTCGCCCAGGCCATCTACGCGCGGTTGCAGCAGATGACACCCCTGGACGGCGGGCCCCTGCCCCCCCAGGACGCCGCCTTGGGCAAGGCCGTGACCGATTTCTACGCGCAGCGCCACTATGCCGCCGCCTGGTCGGACGAAACCAACGTCCGGCAGCTGCTGACGGGGCTCGCATCGGTCGAAGGCGACGGGTTGCTGCCTGAGGATTACCGCCTCTCCCAATTGAAGGCGACGGTGGAAGCGCCGGACTGGGAGGGCGCGCCGCCCGAGCGGCGGGCCGACTTCGAGGTGATGGCTACCGGGGCCTACATCACGGCGCTTGTGCAGTTGGCCCGTGGCAAGGTCGATCCGGTGCGATTGGACCCGACCTGGAACTTCGATGCCGCCGCGATCGATCCGCAGGAAGGCATGACCTTGCTGCAGACCTCGATCGACGAACGCAGCATCGACCAGGCCTTCGCCACCGCCCGGCCGCAAAACCCGCTTTACGCGAAGCTGCGCGACGCGCTCGCCCAGCTTCGCGCGACGGCCGCGGAGGGCGGCTGGCCCTACGTACCGGACGGCCCCGTCCTGAAACCCGGGATGGAGGATGCCCGCGTCGCCGCGTTGCGCACACGCCTGGTCGCCGGCGGTTACCTGGACCCGACGCTCGCCGAGGGCGAGCACTTCGACAACCCACTGGCCGACGCGGTCAAACGCTTCCAGGCCGACCAGTACCTGGATGCCGACGGCAACGTGGGCAGTGAAACGATCGCCGCGCTGAACGTGTCCATCCAGGACCGCATCGGCCAGGTCCGGGCCAACCTCGAACGGGCGCGCTGGTTGCTGCATTCCCTGCAAGGCACCTTCGTCGTGGTCGACATCGCGGGCTACAAGGTGACCTACTACCGCGACGGCAATCCGGTGTGGAAATCGCGCGTCCAGGTCGGCAAGCCCTACCGCAGCACGCCGATCTTCCGCTCTCAGATCACCTACATCACCTTCAACCCGACCTGGACGGTCCCGCCCACCATCCTCAAGAACGATGTCTTGCCGAAGATCCGCAAGAACCCCGCCTACCTCGCCAACAATCGCATCCGGGTGCTCGACAGCAGCGGGAATACGCTGTCGCCTTCGAAAGTGAACTGGGCCAACCCGCGGGGAATCACGTTGCGGCAAGACGCCGGGCCGGGGAACTCGCTCGGGCGGGTGGCCATCCGCTTTCCGAACTCGTTCGCCGTCTACCTGCACGACACGCCGCACCAGGAACTGTTCGAGAAGGCCAAGCGCGATACGAGCTCCGGATGTATCCGCGTGGAGCGCCCGCTCGAACTGGTGGAGCTGTTGTTCAACGACGAGCAGAAATGGAATCGCCAGGCGATCGACGAGCGCATCGCCACGAAGAAGACGCAGAACGTGACACTGCCCACGGCGGTACCGATCCTGCTCGCCTACTGGACCGTCGATATCGCCGACGACGGAAAGCTGGCGTACAAGCCGGATGTATACCAGCGCGACGGTTCGCTGCTGGCCGCCCTGGACAAGCCTCAGCCTCTTCGTACTCCCTAGCGGCGGCGAGCTCCGTTTACCTTTGATTCGGCCGACACCGGCAGCGTCGATGCGGTGGCCGAGCGATACCCCTCGATTCTTCGCTCGTACTTCACGAGCCACGAAACACCCTGCGCACGTTGTGGCCGTTCGGCCGCACGCGCGAAGTGACATCGGGAGACGTGGCCATGGCAAGCGACCGTAACGACCAGAGTTTCTTCACCCGCCTGGCGATGGCCGTGGCGAAGGCGTCGGGCAAGCCGGCCACGTTCGTGACGGCCATGGCCATCGTGGTGGTCTGGGCCGTCACCGGGCCGGTCTTCGGCTTCAACGACACCTGGCAACTGGTGATCAACACCGGCACCACGATCGTCACCTTCCTCATGGTGTTCCTGATCCAGAACACCCAGAACCGTGACACGGCCGCGATGCAGATCAAGCTCGACGAGCTGATCAATGCGTTGAACGGAGCCAACCCCGCCTTGCTCGACCTGGAGGAACTGGACGAAGCCACCCTCGACAAGATCCGTGCCCACTACACACGTCGCGCGGCCAAGGCGCGCAGGGCCCAGGGGCATGATGGCGACCCGGAGCACGAAGCCACCTGATCCCCGATGTATGCCCGCCGGGGCCGTTTGCCGCAGTGCGGGGATGGGGCACCGCCGTATACTGCAAATCATGAACGCGCCCCTCGAAGTCAGCGAAACAACCCTCCACGACCAGGTCCGGGACGAGGGGTTCGCCTTCGTGCATGGTCCGCACATGCGTGCCCTGATCGAACACCTGGCGCCGCTGAGCGATTGGGAGGCGTTCGTCGCCAGCTGGAACGCGCTCGAGCCGGACACCTATCTGGCCGCCACGGGACGTTTTCGACGCCGCCGCCACGCAATCTTCGCCGCGTCCCGCTTCGGCCATGTCGAGCCGAGGCCGCACCAGGCGCATTTCCAGACCCTCGCCTACAACCGTCTTCAGGGCGACATCGCACGTTGGTTCGAGCCTGTGCTTCCGGAGATCGCCACCGGTGCCACGATGAGCGCGATCCTCGACTTCTGCCGCGACTTCTTTGGCGGACTGTCTCCCGAGGTCGGTCAATGGCATGTCGAGGTGCACCAGTTCCGCATCGAGGCCACGGCCGGCGCGGCGGGTGAGCCCACCCCTGAAGGCAGCCATCGCGACGGCGTCGACTATGTGCTCGTGCTACTGGTGGACCGGGAGAACATCGCCAGCGGAACCACCACCATCCATGCCCCCGACGGGCGGGCCCTGGGCGAGTTCACCCTGGCTCAACCGCTCGATGCAGCGCTGATCCACGATCCAAGGGTGTTCCACGGGGTAACGCCGGTCACGCCGCTGGACCCGGCGAAGGCGTCGCATCGCGATGTGCTGGTCGTGACCTTCCGCGACGCCGAGGATACCTCCACCGGCGCAGGGGCTGGCGTCTCCTGATATCCACAGGCGCTGTGGAAAGCACCTGCATAACCATGTGGATAAGTTCGACGTTGCCTTACGCCGCAGCCACTTGCGTTGTGTTGATCACATAGTCGTCACGGTAATTCGGCTGCCAATCTCAAGCCGGGAACGGACGACCGTGCCACAATAGGCATTCCTCCGGCTCCAAGCAGCACGATGAACTCGTCCGGCAAATACGACTTCAAGCAGTTCCAGGAGGAACTTGCCGCTCTCGACCGTCAGGCCTCGGGAAGCAAGCCTCCTGCAGCCGATCCCGCGCCTCCCAAGGCGGCGGCTCCCGAACCGGCCGCCCCCAAGCGCCGCGGGCGTCCACCCAAGGTCGACCCCCTGGCCGGTGCCCGTGCGGAGTTCGAGGCCTTGCGCCTGCGCCACGGCCTCACGGTCGCCGATGTGGTGTCGTGGTTCCCCCAGGAGGAAGGCGTCGCCTACCTGCAAGCCCTGATCGCCGCCAGTGAACCGAAGCCACGGCGTCGGCGCAAGGTACTCGACGCGGATGCCGATTCGGGTGACACCGACGCCGCTGGCTGATCGAAGGCGCGCGCGTAACAGCACAAGATCTCCCGCAGGCAGCGATGGCACGGCGTGCCGAGACGTCGACTTTGCTATTTAATGCGCATGCCCCAAACCACCACGCCGACCATCGCCGAAGCCCTCGCTTCCCTCGCGGCGAGGGAGTGCCGCATGGCCATGCGCGCCCTGGCGGACGCGAAACGGCGCCATCGCGGCGTCCATGAGGCACGAAAGGCCATTCGCCGCCTGAAGAGCCTGCTCGCCCTTGCGGCGGAGCCATTCGCCGAATCGCTGCCGTCGATCGACGCAACCCTCGGGCGCCTTGCCACCGGGTTGTCGCCGCTGCGGGATGCCTATGTGGCGGTCAACATGGCTCGCACGGTGGCGGGTCCCGCGCCCTCTCCCGAGTGGCAACATGCCATCGACGCCCTGGAACACCGGAGCGAAGGGCGGCTTGCCACTGTCTTGGCCAAGGACCCGCGCTTCCTCAAGCGACGCCGCGAGTTGCGCGATCTCGCGGGAGTGATCGAAGCCCTGCCATGGCAAGAGGTGGATCGCGACACCGTCGAACGAGCGATCGCCCGTACGGAGCGACGCGTCGCCAAAGCGCAAAAGCGCGCATCCCATAAGCCGTCGCCGGTCAACCTGCATCGCTGGCGCCGCCGTGCGCGACGCCTGCGCATGCAACTGGACGCCTGGCGCAAGGCGTTGAAGGCAACCGGCAAGTCGTCGCACCACCACGCTCGCCAGAGCAAGGCCGCGGCCAACGCCATGTCGAAGCTCTCCGACGCCCTTGGCGCGAAGCAAGACCTCCGGGCGCTGCGCACGGCGCTTCGTTCGTTGCACGAGCCGCAAGCCGTCGCACCATTGCTGGAGCAGATCCGCCAGGAGCTGACGAACCACCGCAAGATCGGCTGAACCACCCGTCGGCGCATGGAAGTCCAGACGTCCATACCTCTGCGCATGGCATCGCTTGCCGGGTGCGTTACGCTCGCCGTCCCACTCCCCGGAGCTTCCCATGATTCGCAATCGCTTGAAGATCACCGCGATGGCCTGCTGTCTGGCCATCCTGCCCGTGCATGCCACGGACAAGGACCAGGGCTGGACCCCGCTGTTCGATGGCAAGACGCTTGCCGGATGGCATTCGTTCGGACAGAAAGGCGTCGGCAAGGATTGGGGGGTCGTCGACGGCACCATCCAGCTCCAACGCGACCTGAAGGCACCCGCACGCGATTTCGCCGACCTCGTCACCGACAAGGAATACGAGAACTTCGACCTCAAGCTCGAATGGACGATGACGCCCTGCGCCGACGCCGGCATCATGTTCGACGTGCAGGAGTCGCCGAAATACCACGAGACCTGGGAAACCGGCCCTGAAATGCAGATTGCGGACCTGGTCTGCACCAAGCCAGACAGCTATACGCTGTACGAACGATCGGGTGACCTGTTCGACCTCATCTCCTCCGACATCGAGAACGTCAAGGAGCATGGCAACTGGAACGCGGTGGAGATCATCGTCGACCACGGCCATGTGCAGTTCTTCCAGAACGGCCACAAGACCGTCGACACGACGCTATGGACCCCCGAGTGGAACGCCCTCGTCGCGAAGACCAAGTTCGCCCGGATGCCCGATTTCGCCCGCTTCCATAAGGGGCACGTTTCCCTGCAAGGCGGCGAAGACAAGGGCATCGAGCCGATCCGGATCTCCTACCGGAACATCCGGATCAAGGAATTGGACTGATTCCTCACCTGATTCTTGACCTTCGTTGTCATTCGAGGACATTCGACAGGTCATGAGCCCCGGAGGGACCTGATGCACCGCATCAGGTCCCTCCGGCCTTGCGCGCCCGGACTACCGCCATACATGGCCGGATATCCGCCGCAGTGCGCCATGGATTCGTTAAACGCGCTTCACGCCGGGCGTCACACTTCGCCGCATTGCAAATAGACAACGTTGTCATTCGGGACTAAACCGGACCCGCGTTTCGTCGTGGTTGTTCAGCGCAGGGACGCAGTCAGGGGAACGGGGGACACGGCATGGGCCGTGGGCCGGCGAGCCCCTTCCAACTACTCTCGATCAGGAGGCGCTCCATGTTCATGAAGACATCCGGTGTGCGGTCTCGTGCGGTTATCGGTGGGTGTTCGGGCACGCTGGGGCTGGCTATCGCCATCGCCCTCTCCTCGGTGGTGCCGGTGCAACGGGCCCACGCGGCCGGTGCCTGCGCCGCCGCGTGGAACGCGACGGCGGTCTATACCGCCGGCAACGCGGCCAGCGAGAACGGCACCAACTATGTCGCCAACTGGTGGACACAAGGCAACGACCCCGCCACCAACAACGGTGGCAGCGGATCGGGACAACCATGGACCTCGCAGGGTTCGTGTACCGGCGGTGACACGCCGCCGCCCGACAACCCGCCACCGGACAATCCGCCTCCGACCAGCGGCGACCTGCTCTTCAGTCCCTACAAGGACATCACCATCAACCTCGACTGGAATACCAACATCATGTCGACGATGGTGACCGGCACGCGTCTGCCGGTCGTGGGCAGCGGCAGCCTCGTCTCCACCCAGGTGCCGAACCTCGGTGCGATCACACTGGCCTTCGCCACAGGGGAATGCGGAAGCGAGAACTGGGGCGGCGTGCCGGCCGCGGCCTTTGCCAGCGCCAATATCGCGCGCCTGAACAGCGCGGGTGTGAACTATGTCGTATCCACCGGCGGCCAGGCGGGCGTATTCACGTGCGGCAGCGCCACGGGCATGGCGAAGTTCCTCTCCACGTACATGACCTCGCACATGGTCGGCATCGACTTCGACATCGAAAGCGGACAAACCCCGGCACAGCTCAACGCCCTGGTCAGCAACGCCGTCTACGCCGAAAGCCTCTACCCGAACCTGCGCTTCTCCTTCACCCTCGCCACGCTGGCTGCCTCCGACGGCAGCTACGGCGGCGTGAATGCCACCGGCGACGCGGTGGTACGCGCCGTGAAGGCGTCCGGCCTGAAAAACTACACCATCAACCTCATGACCATGGATTACGGTTCGGCCGGTCCGGGCATTTGCGTGGTGAAGAACGGCAGCTGTGACATGGGACAATCGGCGATCCAGGCGGTGACCAACCTGCAACACACCTATGGCATCCCGCTGAGCAAGATCGAGATCACCCCGATGATCGGCGTGAACGACGTCTCGAGCGAGACCTTCACCGTCGCCGATATCGATACGGTCACCAACTATGCCGTCGCGAACAAGCTGGCCGGCCTGCACTTCTGGTCGCTCGACCGCGACAACCCTTGCTCGGGTGGATTCGCCTCGCCCACCTGCAACTCCGTGCCCAGCACCAGCGTGCTGCAATACACCCGGCGTTTCCTGAGCAACCTCGGCAAGTGACGGCCACACGGTCGCGATGCCGCGATGGCTTCGCGACCGTGCGACACTAGGGGGCATGATAGAAAACCCAGTGCCCCGATGATCCCCTCCTTTCCTCGTTGGGTATGGAGTTGGGCCGCCGTGCTTCCGTTCGCCGCCGGCGCCACCAATGCCATCGCCCTGCTCGCCCTGCGTCACGGTGGGGTAACCCACCTCACCGGTATATCGACCGAGGCCGCCATCGGCATCGGCACCGCGGATGTGTGGCTTTTGCTCCACGCCCTGGCCATCATGGGCCTGTTCACACTGGGCTGCGCCGTCAGTGCCTGGGTCATCCGCAGCGAACGCTGGGCACGTGGCGCCGCTTCGGTGGCGGTCCTGGGCTCCGAGGCGGCATTGCTCGCGTTGGCGGCACATACGCTCGACGCCAATTCGACCATCGGAACCTGCCTTTGCAGCCTCGCCATCGGACTCCAGAACGGGGCGAGTTCGCTGGTCACCGGCGCCGTGCTGCGCACATCCCATCTCACCGGCATGTTCACCGACCTGGGCATCGCCCTGGGCCAACGCTTGCGGGGTGCCGCTTACGACCCGCGGCGTGCGGGCATCTGTGTCGTCGTCATCGGCACCTTCATCGCCGGCGGCGCCTGTGGCGCCGTCTTGTTCGGCCCCTGGTCGGGCCGCGCCCTGTGGCTGCCGGTGTTCGTCGTGCTCGCCATGACCGCGTTGACCGGCCTCAGGCTGCTACCGCGGCAAGGTCGAAATCCGCCAGCCGCGTGATGGCCGGGTCGGCGACGGGGATGGCGAAACGGGGTTCGGCATCCGCAAGGAAAGTCAGTTCCATACGCGGTGAATCGAAGAAGGTCGCGCGCAGCAGATAACTTCCCGGCAGCCAGGCGATCATCCTCGTGTCGCCGACCCCGCCCACCTCGATGCCGCTGACCATGGGCAGGAGGAAGGGCACCTCGATCACGCGTACCGCATCGGCCGCCATGAGTTGGTACCCCCGGACCCGCGTCACCTGGATCTGGTGGGGGCCGTCTTCCTGGTAAAGACGGAACGAAGCCGAGCCGGGACGCCATGCGAAACCCTGGGCGATCTGCCGTTCGCTCCAGGCGCTGAAGGGCGAGTCCATCGCCGCCCAGCAGACGACGATCTGCCGCCGGGTCAGCCGTACGTCGATGAGCGTCCTGTCCATGTGTCCTCCTGACGAAAGCGATTCCGATGATACCCGTGATTATTTGCGCGTGCCGGAAAACGGCCGGCGGGTAACACGGTTGCCATACAACGATCCTAGGCTCGCCTGACGAACCTGGAGCCACCGTGTCGACCGAGACGCCGCAGAGCTGGGCGCGCCTCCTCGTGGACAAGGGCCCGTCACTCGCCAACTACTTTCTTCGCCGCGTGGCCCACCGTTGGGATGCGCAGGACCTGGTGCAGGAGGTCTACCTGCGCCTGCTCCGTTCTGCCCAGGGTGACACGGGTTCGGTTCGCAACCCGGAAGCCTACCTGTTCACCGTGGCCGCCAACCTGGTGAAAGAGCATGCGCAAATGCGCCAGCGGGCGCCGGTCAGCAGCGAAGGCCTCGAGGAGGTCATCGAACGGCTGGCCACCCCGTGCGACGCGGGAGCGGACATCGACCGCCAGTTGCGCCGGCAGCGGTTGGCCGCCTTGATCGACCGGCTGTCGCCGAAATGCCGGGCCGTGCTGGTGCTGCACTACCGCGACGAGCTTTCGTATCGCGAGATTGCCGAACAGTTGTCGATCTCGCCGAACATGGTGAAGAAATACATCGTCAAGGGACTGGCCGCGTGCCGGCAAGGACTGCAGCGTTATGAATGACCGGCGCCCGGCACATCGCCCTTCGCGGCGCATCACCGAGGAAGCGGCCGGCTGGTACCTCGACATGCGCGAGAATCCCGGCGCGCGCACTCGAGAACGGTTCCTCGCATGGTTGCGCCGCTCGCCACAGCACGTGGCCGAGTACCTGGCGATCGCCCAGCTGCACGGTGACATGCGTGCGGTCGCGGCGATGGATGGCACCCCGCTGGACGAACTGCGGGCGCTGGCCGCGACTGAACCGAACGTGGTCCCGCTGAGGCGCGACCAGGGAACGGAACCGCGGGACGTTTCGGCAAGGCGAGCGCGACGGCACCATCCCGGTCGCTGGGCCGCCGCCGCGTCGATCCTTCTGCTGGGCGCCATGGCATGGTTCCTGGGGCGGCCGTCGACAGACACGCCCGGCGTCCGCTATGCCGCCGCGCCGGATGGCATCCGCACCGTCACGCTGGCCGACGACACACGGATCCAGCTCTCGCCAGGCAGCATCGTGGATGTCCGTTTCGACGACCGCTCACGCCGCATCGAACTCGTATCCGGCGATGCATCATTCGATATCGGCAAGGACGCCACCCGTCCCATGCAGGTGGACGCCGGCGGGCAACGCATCGAGGACATCGGCACGGTGTTCGACGTCAGCCGCCACTCCGGCGATATCGAGGTATCGGTGATCAGCGGCCGCGTGGCGATTTCCAACCCGGCGGCGCCCTGGCTGGACCGCGCCCGGCTTCGCCTCACCGGCCGGGGCTGGCCGGCCGAACGCATCGCCGAGATCGGTGGCGGTGAAACCGCGCGGGTGTCGACGGAAGGGCGGCTGATCGGCCGCGGCAAGGCCGACGTGGCCACGGTGGCCACATGGCTTCCCGCCGAAATCCGCTTCCACGACAGCCGCGTCGCCGATGTGGCACGCCGTTTCAACGCGTACACCGCCACGCCGTTGTCCGTGGACGATCCCGTGCTCGCGGAGAAACGCATCAGCGGCGCGTTCCATGCGCGCGACCCGGAAGCCTTCGTGAGCTACCTCGGCAGCCTGCCCCAGGTTCGCGTGTTGCGCGAGCCGAAGCGCATTCGCTTCACCTCGGCCCGTGGCAACCGCCGGCTGTAAGAAAAAATTCATCGAAATGGCGGTACCCGATGGGATGCGAGCGGACTCTTTCAAGGTGTATCCCATCGAAGGAAGTTCCTCCATGCGTCGCTCGCTCGCCTTCTGTATCGCCCTCGCCCTTGGCGGTCCGTTCGTGTCGTCCGCCTTCGCGGAGACTCCGGCCACCACGTCCATCCCGCCGATGCCGCTGGCACAGGCGCTCGACCAGTTCGCGCAGGAGTCGGGGTGGCAGGTGGTCTACGACGCCAGCGTATCGGACGCCGTGCGCAGCGCCGCCGCGCCCGGCGGCGTTCCCGCGGAGCGACAACTGGCCGCCCTGTTGCGGGGCACCCACATGACCTATCAGTTCGTCACGCCCACCACCGTGAAGATCGTGCCGGGAAACGCGCGGGCCGGCACCTCCCCGGCCAACGGCTCCATCCCACCCATCGATACCCGTGACGAGGCGAAGAACCTTGCCCCCGTCAGTGTCCACGCCAACGCGGTCGATACGCTGGCACCGAGCGCCGCGCCGCTGGACGCTACCCAACCCACTTCGGTGATCGACGAACGCTTCATCCGCGACGGCCTGCGCTTCAACGCCAACTTCGACGACATCATCAAGTACGCACCGAGCATCACGGTGACCTCGCCGGAAGGCCCCGGCCTTGGCAAGAACGAAGGCATCAGCCTGCGCGGATTCCAGGACGGCCAGTTCAACATCACCTTCGACGGCATTCCCTTCGGCGACGCGAGCGACCTTCATCACACAACCTCGGCTTACTTCAACAACCATGTGCTAGGCCAGGCCGAGATCGACCGTGGTCCCGGCGGTGGCAGTACCATCGGCAACGCCACCTTCGGCGGCACGATCGCCCTACGATCGCGCGATCCCTCGGATGAGCCCGGTATTACGCCCTACCTCACGCTAGGCAGTTGGAACACGCGGGCGGGCGGTGTCGCCGCCGACGAATCGGTCGGCAACACGCGTGTCTTCGCGGATATCTCCAAGGAGTCCAGCGACACCTACCTCAAGGGAACCGAGGATAAGCGCGAACACGCCTTCGTGAAGACCATCAGCCAGCTGGGCGACGTCACCACACTCACCTTCGTCACCAGCTACAACCGCGAACACCAGAACACCGTGCAAGGCGCCACCAAGGACGAGATCGCCCGTTTCGGCTGGCGCTTCGGCCTCGGTGACGATCCAGCAGTACAGAACTACAAGGGCGCGAACAACGCGGCCTATTACTCGAGCTTCACCTACCTGGGCCTGATCAGCCAGGTGGGTGGCTGGGATGTCGACGACAAGGTCTACTACAACACCTTCGACCATTGGGCGCGGAAGGCCGCCGATGCCACCGACATCGATCCTGCCCACAACGGCGTCACCTTCTATGACGCGAAGGGAAAAAAGGTTTCCAAGGCAGCCACGGACCTGCCGGGCAAGCTATCCGATTCCGGCTTCCACGCGTTCGGCAACGTCCTCCGGCTGGGCCACGACCTCGGACCGGGCACCCTGCTCACCGGTGCATGGCTGGAACGCAGCATCGATGCGCGTTACCAGTATCCCGTGGACCTGACCACGGGCGCGAAAACCGGCACCAAGTACGGCCCCGTTGAAAATTACGTGCTGTCCGATCGCACCGATACCGTGCAACCCTATGTGCAGTACGACTGGAAGCCGACCGACAGCATCACGGTGAGCCCTGGCATCCGTTATTCCGAGGTGACGCGCAGCATCGACGCGCCGCTGAACAAGGTTTCACCGCCGGTGCCGCTGACCGCCGAAGCGACCTACCACGCGACCCTGCCCTCCATCGGCATCCACGACCGCCTCAGCGATTCGTGGAGCGCCTATGCACAGGCCGCCAAGGGCTTCCTCGCCCCGCCGATCGACGTGATCCAGGTGAACGGATCGCGCGGTCTCTCGCCGGAAACCACACGCAACTACCAGCTAGGCACGGCCTACGCCTCGCGCGAGCTGACTTTTGGCGCGGACATCTACTACATCAATTTCTCGAACTACATCTCGCAGACCGAAGTCGCCACCGACAACGGCAACGAGGACACCTTCGTCAACGGTGGTGGCGCCATCTACAAGGGCGCCGAGGTGGAAGCGACCTGGGCCCTCACCCGTACGGTGAGCCTGTACGGCAATGCGAGCTATAACAAGGCCACCTACAAGGACAGCAGCGTGCAGGTCGCAGGCACTCCAAAGGTCACCGCGGCGCTGGGCCTTCTCTATAGCGGAAGCAACGGCTATTTTGGTTCGTTGATGGGCAAATTCCTGGGCCACCAGTACGGCGTGGACAACACCACGGATGACGACGGCAACCTGGTCTTCCACAACGACCAGCGCATTGCAGGCTACCTGACCGTCGACGCCGCCGCGGGTTACCGTACCGACAAGGGTCCTGCGGGCACCAAGGGCTTCTCGGTGAGCGTGGATGTGAACAACCTCTTCAACGTGCACAAGTTCACCGGGTATGCGGGAACCCAGTCGGTCAGCGGCGCTCCGCTGTACTTCGGCCTGCCCGGCCGCGGCATCTTCCTCGACCTGTCGGTGAAGCTGTGAGGGCCGCGCCCAGGTTCGTTTTTCTTGCCCTGGCCTGCATGGCATCGACGGTCGCCACGGCCTCCGGCGACGGCGCCAGGCTGGAGATCGTGCTGATGCGCCACGGCGTGCGCTCGCCCACGAAACCGGCGGCGACCTATGCCGACTATGCCAACACGGCGTGGCCCGAATGGCCGGTGGGGCCGGGTCGGCTCACGGCACACGGCCGCGAGGGCATGCAGGCCATTGGCGAGCAGCTACACCGTCAACTCATCGCCGACGGCGCCCTGGGCAAGGGCTGCCCGACGTCATCGTCGCTCGTGGTCGTCGGCGACAGCACACCACGCAACCGTGACAGCAGCGCCGCCTTGCTTTCCGGACTGGCCCCCGGTTGCGACATCGGTTACCTCGCCACGGAGGGTGATACGAACAACCCCCTGTTCCACTTCCGCAAGGACGATGCCGATGACGACGGCACGGCGATGTCCATGCAGCCACCGGCGGCGCTGGCGGATCTGCAGTCGCTGCTATTGGATTGCGCCGGGTCGTCGTGCGCGGAAGCCGCGAAACGCGCCGGCAAGCGCCTTCTCCCCGTCGACACGGGCAAGGCGATGAAACTCGCCGGAACGCTCAGCGAAAACCTGATGCTCGCCTATGTGGAAGGTATGCCCGCGCACGACGTCGCCTTCGGTCGCGGCGACGTCGCGCTGCTCGGTCGCTTGATCGCCTTGCACAACGCGCAGTTCGAGGCCACGAAGAAAGCCATGCCCGCCGCTGCCCGCGCGGGTTCCAACCTCGTGGCGCACATCGCCGCGACCTTCGACGCCGCGCTCGGCAAGAAGCCGGCCGTCGAGCCGCTCATGACATCGAAGGCCGGGGTCGTGCTTCTGGTCGGCCATGACACCAACCTCGCCAACGTCGCTGGAGTACTCGGCCTGGACTGGCATGACCCGACACGTCCGGACGATTACCCGCCGGGGGGTGCCATCGTCCTGTCATTAGTGTCCCACGAAGGCCACGACACGATCCGTATACGCAGCCTCATGCCGGACATGGACCAGCTGCGAACCAACCACTTCGGCACCATGGAATCGCTGCGCGTGCATGTCGCCGGATGCCGTCTCGTCGGCGAATGCACGGTGGAAGAGTTTCGCGCGATCGTTGAACGCGGCGTCGACACGACGCGCGTCGACACCGCCCTGCCATCGATGATTCAGACAGGACGCGCCTTGCCTCGGCGCCTGTGAACGAGCCCGAACCAGAAGGCCAGCTCGAACAGCACACCAAGGCCCACGAGGACCATGACGCCGGCAATGCTGCCGGCGACATAGGAGCCCGCCGCGACAAGCACCAGGAGCACGAGCACCAACATGTGTTTCATGGGTTTCTTCCGTTCAGGGCGCGAAGGCGAAAAAGATGAAGCATGCGAACAGCATGAGGTGAACGGCGCCCTGCAGCAAGTGCGTACGCCGGCTGGAAAACGTGACCATGCACAGAAACAGGGTCAACACGAACAGCACGAGGTCCGTGTGGCGCAGACCAAGCATCACCGGATGGTCGGTCAAGCCACCGATGATGAGGATCGCGGGAATGGTGAGCCCGATCGTGGAAAGCACCGAACCCATGAAGACGTTCACTGCCCGCTGTAATTCGTTGCGATTGGCTGCACGTATGGCACCCATGCCCTCGGGCATCGCCACGAGTATCGCCATGGCGAGGCCGCCGAGAGCGGCGGGCGCACCGAGCGTTTCCACCACGTAATCGACAGGCACCGCCAGCCTGTCGACCAGAAAGACGACCGGCAGCATGTACGCGACGAGCAGCAAGGCCGATACCAGCGGCCCATGGGGGGGCGTTCGCGTCCGAGTCGTCGGTGGCCCGACACGCAAGGGCATACCGTCAGGAACGAAATAGCCTTTCAATCGACGCGTCTGCAGGAACAGGAAGGTGGCATAGAGCAACAGCGCGAAGATCGCCAGGAACAACTGATGGGAGAACCTCAACGGTGAATCGACGGCGTCCCGGGTGAAGCTCGGCAACACCATGCTGAGGACACCGAGCGGAATGATCAGGCCGAGGTAGGCATTCGCGCCTTGCAGGTTGTACGACTGCTCGCTGTGCTTCAGACCACCCAGTAGCAACGAAAGCCCTACCATGCCGTTCAACACGATCATCGTGACGGAGAACAAGGTGTCGCGGGCGAGAGTCGGGTTGTTCGCCCCGTGGAGCATCACCGCCGATACGCTCATCACTTCGATGGACGTGACCGCCAGCGTGAGGATGAGCGTGCCGCGCGGCTCACCCAGGTGATGCGCAAGATGCTCGGCGTGGCGGACGACAGCGACCGCCGAACCCAGGACGACGAGGAACAGCCAGGCGAAGACGACGACCAACCAGCCTCTCGACTCCAGGCCGGACAGCAAGACCGCGGGGATGGCCAGGAAGACGAGGCAGGTCACCAGGCTCACCGGCAGGAACCATTCGGTACGTGCAAGGGACCGCCATTCCATGTCTGCTTCCGGAGGCCGCGTGGATGGATGCCAGACGGAATCCTAGCATCGGAAGCCATGGGACATTGACTGCCAGCGCTAGTTCCGTGTCCCGGCGGCACGTTGGGGCCGGAAACACCGTGTCGCGGCAAGACGCTGCAATTCAGCCGGGTCACCCGTCCTGCGACAATCCTTCACGCGCCAAAGTGTCGCGCCGGCGTACCCTGCGCGCGCCACGACCTAGACTGGAAGCCAGACGGAGGTTCCCATGCACGTATCCGACACGGCGCTCCTATTGGCTCGCTGGCAATTCGCCTTCACGGTGTCCTTCCACATCATCTTCCCGGCCATCAGCATCGGGCTGGCCAGCTATCTGGCCGTGCTCGAAGGGCTCTGGCTGAAGACCGGCAAGGTGGTCTACAAGGAATTGTTCTTCTTCTGGTCGAAGGTGTTCGCTGTCGGTTTCGCCATGGGCGTGGTCTCCGGCGTCGTGATGAGCTACCAGTTCGGCACCAACTGGTCGGGATTCTCGGCCGTTGCCGGTGCGGTCACCGGCCCGCTGTTGGCCTTCGAGGTGATGACGGCGTTCTTCCTCGAAGCCGGCTTCCTCGGCATCATGCTTTTCGGCTGGACCAAGGTGGGCCCCAGGGCGCACTTCTTCGCCACGCTGATGGTCGCCGTGGGCACGCTGATATCGACCTTCTGGATCCTTTCCTCGAACAGCTGGATGCAGACGCCTCAGGGCTTCGCCCTGGTCGACGGCAAGGTCGTTCCCACGGACTGGCTCAAGATCGTCTTCAACCCGTCCTTTCCCTATCGCCTTGTGCACATGGCGCTGGCGGCATTTATCGTGGCCGCCGTGATCGTCGGTGCATGCGGCGCATGGCACCTCCTTCGCGGGCGAAAGGACGACGCCATCCGCAAGTCGTTCTCCATGGCCCTGTGGATGCTGCTGGTGGTGGTGC
The DNA here is from genome assembly GCF_030812295.1 of Luteibacter jiangsuensis. Lineage (GTDB taxonomy): Bacteria > Pseudomonadota > Gammaproteobacteria > Xanthomonadales > Rhodanobacteraceae > Luteibacter > Luteibacter jiangsuensis_A. The sequence goes on along the minus strand of NZ_JAUSSK010000001.1, from coordinate 231,888 downwards.
CGATCCAGGTCGCCGTTGGCGACGCGCACGGACTCAACACGCGTGAGCACCAGCCGGCCAAGATCGCCGCCATCGAAGGGCTCTGGGAAACCGAGAAAGGCGGCACATCGCTCAACCTCGTCGGCTGGCCGGACATGGACGCGGAGACCACCCGCTATGCCGTCAAGGTGCCACACCTGGGCAGCGTCATCCTGACGCATAGCTGGAACGGCGAGATCCAGGGCCTGAAGTCGTTCCCGCCGGAAGACCGCCCGAATTCGACGATCGTCTTCTGGAGCTTCCGTATCATGGTGGGCATGGGCCTGTTGATGCTCCTGCTCGCCGTGTGTGGGCTCGCCTTGCGGCGCAATGGCCGCCTGTACGACGCACGCTGGTTCCAGCGCTTCGCCCTGTTCATGGCGCCTTCGGGCCTGATCGCGCTCCTGGCCGGATGGGTGACGACCGAAGCCGGGCGCCAGCCGTGGGTGGTCTATGGCGTGTTGCGCACGCGCGACGCCGTCTCGGCCATCACCGTGGACCAGGTCGGCACATCGCTGATGATCTTCGTGATGGTGTACTTCCTCGTCTTCGGTACCGGCATCTACTACATGCTCAAGCTGATGGCGAAAGGACCGCACCTGCCCCACGACGAAGCCGATGCCGAAGCCAGCGACACCGGCCGTGGCAGGGAGCGATTCGACCATCGCCCGCTGTCGCGCCCCACCGACTCCATCGACGAGTAACCGCCATGCATATCGACTTGCCAGTCATCTGGGCGGCCATCATCGCGTTCGGCGTGTTCATGTACGTCATGCTGGATGGCTTCGACCTCGGCATCGGCCTGATCTTCCCCTTCTTCGACCGAGAGGGCGAACGCCAGGTGATGCTCAACACCGTGGCACCCGTGTGGGATGGCAACGAGACATGGATGGTGCTCGGCGGCGCCTGCCTGTACGCCGTGTTTCCCCTCGCCTATTCCATCCTCCTGCCGGCAACCTACCTGCCCATCATCGCCATGCTCTGCGGGTTGATCTTCCGTGGCGTGGCTTTCGAAATCCGTGCAAAGGCACGGCGCACGCAGCACCTGTGGGACCTCGCCTTCATCGCCGGCTCCGGCGTGGCCACGTTCGCCCAGGGTGTGATCCTCGGTACCTTGCTGCAAGGCGTGGAGGTGCGCGACGGCAAGTTCGCCGGCGGCCCCTTCGACTGGTTCTCGCCGTTCAACCTGTTCAGTGGCATCGGCCTGTTGGTGACCTATGCGACGCTAGGCTGCGGCTGGTTGCTGATGAAGACCGAAGGCGAGCTCCAGCGCCGCATGGCGGTGTTGATGCGCCCGTTGACGCTCGCGCTGGGCGCGACGGTCGGCATCGTCAGCATCTGGACGATCGCGGGCCAGGAATCCGTGGCGAAGCGCTGGTTCGCGCTGCCGGACCTGTTCTTCTTCCTGCCCGTGCCTGTCCTGGTGATCGCCTGCCTCATCGGCATCCTGGTCTGCGTGCGCCGCGGTGCCGACCGCGCGCCCTTCCTGCTGACCATGGCGATCCTGTTCCTTGGCTACACCGGGCTGATCATCAGCATCTTCCCGAACATCATCCCGCCGTCGGTCGACATCTGGACGGCCTCGGCCCCGCGGTCGAGCCAGGTATTCACCCTGATCGGCGCCGCCATCGTCATTCCGATCATCCTCGCCTACACCACCCTCGCCTATTGGGTCTTCCGGGGCAAGGTGAGGGCCAGCGACGAGGGCTACCACTGATGCCCACCCGCAGCCGCTGGCGTCAGGTGGCATGGTTCGCCCTGCTCTACGCGGGCGGTGTCCTCGCGGTGACCCTCGTGGCGCTCTTCTTTCGGCTTCTGATTCCTCGTTGACCTTATACGGCTCGGCTTTCGGGGCAACGCCCAGCGCTACTCCGCGTCACTCGCCAGGAAGCCCATGTAACTGATGCCGTTCGACCCGACCTCAGAAGCCCCTGTCGATACCGTCCCCGCAGACCGCAAGAGCTCGAGCGTCGCCTTGCGGTTGCTCACGATGGACCATCCGGCGTTCGTGCCACCGACGGCACTGTCCGCATCGAGCGCCGACTCCAACGCAGCCAACAAGCGCCCCCGTTCCGACGCATGCACGACCACCCCTTCGTTCGATAGCCCGCCCATCGTGATACCGAGCAACGCGCAAACACGCGCCTTGACCTGCGCATCGCGCGCGTCCGCCTCACGCATCCGCACGACCGCCTGGGCCATCTCGGGATCGCTCCATTCGCCGTCGTCGTTCTGCAAGAGTCCCTCGGCCTGCCACGCCTCGGGCGGACACAGCTTGCCGGCACGATCGAGCTGGAAGAACGGATTCACTTCCGCCGGATATACACGGCAGGTACGCGGACGGCGCTCGTAGATGCCGCACCGCAGGTCGGGTTGGAGGTTCGGACACGGACCCTCGAACGTCGCCATTAACGATACGATCACGCGCACCGGCAACGAGCCGCTCGTCGCGGGAAACGAGCGGCGGTGCTTGTACCAGGCGGGACGATTGTCGGCGGCCGGATCTTCCGGCCAGGGAATCGCTTCGCAAAATACCTGCACGTCGCCGCCATCGCGAAGCCAGGCCATGGCTTCGTCGACGCTCACAGGCAAGCGAAGGCCGTTGCAGCAGCGGCCACACATGGTGCAGGAGAAGTGGATGGTCATGGCGGTTCGCGCGGATGAAAAGCGCGAGTATGTCTCAGAACGCCAGATTCAAGCCCATGTTGATCCAGTGGTCCGCTTGCTGGCCCAGGGCACGGCCCACCACGAGGTCGATGCTGTTGTCGCCGAAAGGTAGCCGGACGCCCGCCTGCAAGGTCCGCCCCGCACCGGCCGTGTCCAGTACTTCGGCAAGCAGCGTGGCGCTGGCCGACGCGGCGAACTCGATGCCACCGCCGAGAATCCGCCGCGTCGGTTCGCCTTTCTGATGGGTGGCGCCGACGTTGACGTTGAACAGCCAGCGCCCCGCCGCGTCCAGTTGGACCGTGGAAGCCGCATAGGCGATGGCTCCACTCACATGCCCACCCTGAACGGTCACGCCGGCATCGAGCGCCGTCGATATACGCGATCCATTGGACACCTGCCACTTCGCGCCGGGCGCCACGCTTCCCGCCCCCGCATGCACGCCACCGGTGAGCTGCGCGGAGAACTCGACGGCACCCCAGGAACACGCGGGCACGGTGGTTACGCTTCGGGCCGTGGTACGGAACTGCGTCCAGCTTTCGAGCTGGCAATGCGACGCGGGCGTAATGGCCGCGTCATCGACAAGATAGCTGCCTCCCGAGGCGAAGCTCGGCAGGCTGGCGAACGCCGACCACGCGGCCAGCAGGAAAAAAAAGAACCGGGACATGCTGCACCTCGGCAACCGGAGCCTTGCTTGCCGGTCGCCCTGGAGGGCTATCGCGTGTAAACGACAGCCGGATGGTTATACGCCGCATCCGGATGTCGTCGGAGACGGTGCTACGTATGGGAAGCGAACCGACTAGGGTCGTCTTTCATGGGTATGCCCGCCTTTGGGGAATTGGTGCGCATTGTCCTCGGCAATATCGCCCAGGGTCAATATCGGGATCGTGCCGCTCAAGCCTCGTCGGCTTCGCCGATGAAATTCCTGGCGTCGTAGGCGGGAGACACGGGATGAAGCTTCGTGCCGATCGTCGCCGCGGCAACCAGCAGGACCATCCCACAACCGATGAATACGCCCTTCGCCCCGGTGGCATCGAAGACCGCGCCACCCACCGCCGCACCGAGCGTGATGGCCAGTTGGATGGCGGCGACGATCAGGCCACCGCCGCTCTCTGCCTCGTCCGGCACGGTGCGCGTGATCCATGTCGTCCACGCGACCGGCACGCCACCGAAGGCCATGCCCCATAGCGCCACGAGGATGGCATCGGCCACGGGCGCGCGGCCAAGAACGACGAGCGCGAGAGCCATGCCGCCCATCGCCAATGGCATGAGCAGCAGGATCATGCGCAGGTTTCGCTCGAGCACGAAGCCTGCCAGCGACGTGCCGATGAAGTTGGCCACGCCGAAACCGAGCAGCATGCCGGACAAGCCATTGACGCTGACGCCGGTGACCACTTCCAGGAACGGCCGCAGATAGGTGAAGAAGGCGAAGTGGCCGGTGAACACCAGTACCACCGCGATCATGCCCATGCGCATCGCCGGCCGCTTCATCACCTCCACCAGCGTTCCCATGCGCGCCGATCCAGTCGGTGCCATGCGCGGCAAGGTGAACAGCTGCCAGATGAAGGCGAATACGCCGATCGCGGTGGCGATGAGGAAGACGTTTCGCCAGCCGATCAGGTGGCCGAAGTAGCTACCCAGCGGTGCCGCCGCCACGGTGGCGACCGAGACACCACTGAAGATGATCGACAGCGCACGCGGCACCATGGCTTCCGGCACCAGCCGCATCGCCGTGGCGGCGGACATCGTCCAGAAACCGCCAATCGCGATCCCGAGCAACACGCGGCCCGACAACACCACGGTGAGGTTCGGCGCGAAAGCGACCAGCAGGTTCGACCCGACCAGCAAGACCGAGAACGCCAGCAGCACCCAACGCCGGTCGATGTTGCGCGTCACCACGGCGATCACCAGGCTGGTCACCAGGGCCACCACCGCCGTGGCGGTCACGGTCTGCCCGGCCATGCCCTCGGTCACGCCCAGCGTGGCCGCCATGGGTGTAAGCAAGCTCGCGGGCAGGAATTCGGCGGTAATGAGGCCGAATACGCCCAGGGTCATGGCGAAAACCGCGCCCCAGGCGGGCTGGACCTCCTCGGGTGCCGCGATGGCGGCTTCCACACAGGTATTCATGTCGCTTCCGTAGTCAGGGAAAGCGGCAGGTTAAGCGTCAGGTGCCGGACGGTATATGATGCTAACTCCTCAATAGTTGATCATGCGTCCGCGCAATGAGCCTCCTCGTCCCCACCCGAGACCCCGACCCGGCCAGCGAACTGCTTCTCGGCATGCGCCTGAATGGCGTGCAGTACCGGCGGATCGAAGTGGCCAGGCCATTCGGCATCGCCTTCCATGCGGCGCCGGGAAGGGCACAGTTCCATTTCGTGGGACGCGGACCGGTGCTGCTCCGGACAGGTGACGGCACGTTGTACCCGCTATCGAAGGGCGATGCGGTACTCATGCCTCAGGGAAGCTCTCATACATTGCTTTCCTCCGCCGACGTGCCCTGCCGCGACATCGCCAGCTTCGACGCCACGCCACTGTGCGAGACCGTGAACGACATCCACCCCGACTGCCCCGCCGCAACCCGCGAGGATGGCGCGCTGGTCTTCAGTGGTTGCATGGAATTCGAGCTGGGCGGCATGCAGCCGTTGGTCGCGGCCATGCCTGAAGTGATGCAAGTACGCACCCTGCTGGAGAAGTATCCGGAACTGCCACCCATCCTGGATGCGATGGAGCGCGAGACATGCGCGAAGCGGGCGGGATTCGCCGGCATCCTTGCCCGTCTCGCCGACGTCGTCTCGGCGATCATCGTGCGTGGCTGGGTCGAATGCGGTTGCGGTGACGCCACCGGCTGGGTGCAGGCCTTGCGCGATCCACGCCTTGGCAAGGCCATCGTCGCGTTGCATCGCGATCCGGGAAGGAACTGGACCGTTGCCGAACTCGCCGCGGAAATGGGCAGCTCGCGCTCGGTGTTCGCCGAACGCTTCCTCGAGGCCACCGGCATGACACCGCTGCGCTACCTCACCGAACTGCGCATGCGGCTCGCCGCGCAGTGGATCGGACGCGAACGCGAGTCGATCGAATCCGTCGCGTTCCGGCTGGGCTACGGTTCGCTCGCGGCGTTCAGCCGTGCGTTCAAGCGCGTGATGGGACGCCCGCCGGGCGCCGTGCGTGGTGCCGGCGGGCTCTAGATGCAGTGCCCGAGGGACACTCATCCCATGACATGTGCGCCGAAGCCCGTCTTGCCAGCCGAGAAATCGTCGTTCAACGTGAGCTCTGGAATGGCATAAGCACCGCCGTTCTGCGGCAGGAACGGAATCGGCGCCGTCTCCCACAGGCTGTCGAGCCGCTCACCCAATGCTTCGCGCGTCGCCTCGAAGCGGGCCTCGTCGACCTTGCTCGTACGGTAGACGACGAACGGCGGCACGACGTCGAAGCCCGGGTAGTACAGGATGCCGTGCTGGATGGGAAACAACACGTCGTTCATCGGCCCGTTGATACCGCGCGCGCTGTAATGCGACTCCCACCCGCCCGTGGTGACGATCAGCATCGCCCGCTTCCCGGACAGGTTGCCCTCGCCATAACGGTTGCCCCAGCGCTGGTCGGAGTGCTCGCCGACACCGTACGCGAAGCCGTTCGCATACACGCGGTCCACCCATCCTTTCAGGATGGCGGGCATCGAGAACCACCACAGGGGGAACTGCAGGATGAGTGCATCCGCCCACAAGAGCTTCTCCTGCTCCGCGGCGATGTCGGCACTTTGATGCCCGTTCGCGAAGGCACGTGCCGAAGCGCGTGAGGGCTCGAACCGCTCGTCGTCGTTCCACCCGGTGCTATCGGCGGCATCCAGTGAGGCCTTCCAGCCCATCGCATACAGGTCCGAAACCCTCACCTCGTGCCCCGCATCCGTGAGCCGCTTGACGACAAAATCCCTGATCGACCCGTTGAGTGACCGGGGTTCGGGGTGGGCATAGACGAGAAGGACTTTCATGACGAACTCCAAGAATCGGTATGCCGTCATGATGGGTGCACTTGAGGTATAGTCAAAATGAATTTATATAATTCCAGCTATAGACATGATTAATTTTCGTCGGATCGACCTCAACCTGTTGGTGACGCTGGATGTCCTCCTTTCCGAGCACAATGTCACCCGCGCGGCCGAGCGCCTGCACCTTTCGCAGCCCTCGGTCAGCGTGCATCTTGCAAAGCTCAGGGACATTTTCGGAGATCCACTCCTGCTTCCCGGTCCCCGGGGAATGCTGCCTACGGCACGTGCGGACGCGTTGCGTGGACCGTTGAAAGAGGCTCTTCGTGAGCTCGAGCTCGCGGTCGCACCCACCGCGCCTTTCGATCCGGCCCTGGCGGACCAGACGTGGCGGGTGGCCGCGGCGGACTATGGCGAGTCGACGGTGCTCATTCCCGCCATGCGCGGTTTGCGCGCCGCGGCACCCGGCACGCGCCTGGCCGTGCTCGACATCGCGCCCGACCGGGTCGCTCGCATGGCCGAACGCGGCGACATCGACCTGGCCCTCAGGACAAAGGACATGGCACCGGCGGACCTTCACCAGCGCGCGTTGTTCACGGAACGATATGTGCTCGCCGGTCGCTTGGGCCATCCGGCGCTGAAGCGGCGCCCCACCCTGTCGCAGTTCGGCAAGCTGGAACACGCCATCGTTTCACCCGATGGCGGCGGCTTTCGCGGTATCACCGACGAAGCGCTGGCCAGACAAGGCCTCAGCCGCCGCGTGGTATTGTCCGTACCCCATTTCCTCTTCCTGCTCTCGGTACTGGCGACCACGGACATTGTCGCCATGGTGCCGGAGCGCCTGATCCGGCATGCCACTGGGCTACGGGTGGTCGAGCCACCGGTGGACGTGCCAGGATTCGAGATGGTAATGCTCTGGCACGAGCGCTCCCATCGGGATCCAGCGCACATGTGGCTGCGCGAGCACGTCATGGCTTCCGTCTGACGCGGATGCGGCACGTGTAACGAGTCCAACGTCGGGATTTCACAATCGTCCGCCTACACTACCGCGTCCAGACCGAGGCTCTTGCCGTGGCTTCCGCCCACCCCGTCGTTACATCCGGTGAATTGACCATCCTGCGATTGGTCGACATCGCCTATAGCATCGACCTGGTGCAGGCGGAACGCCTGTGGACGGCACATGCGAACACCGCCTTCAATCGCTCCTATCTTTCAAGCACGCCACCCAAGGCCGTGGCCTTCGGTGTCGCTCCTCTATGGCTTTCGCTGGGAGAGGTCCATGTTCCCCTTGCAGGGGGGGCGGTGCGAGCCGCGGTCTCGGTCCGGTTATACGATTTCGGCGTCGCGACGCTCTCGCTTCGTGCTCCGTGCAGGGACCGGCCCTGGCCCGATTACGTCAAGGACGTCGCCGCCATCGACGCTCAATTCGGCCCGTCCGCGCGGACGACGTTCTGGGACGATCTCCTCGACCGCGTGCACGAGGTCATTCGTCCCGCCCTGGACCGTCCCGCCGAAGGCGAGCGACTGGACGAGGATTACCTCATCGCGACCGTCCAGGCGTTCAACGAGCCCATGGACGCGGAGACGCTGAAAGAGCGCCTCGACCTGACGGAAGTGCTTTCGGGAGAGACACGCCCGCTTTCCAGGGCTTCCCGAAAGGAGCTTCTCTCACGAAACTTTTCCTACTACGCCGACGACCTCGTCGTCCTCAACTGGGATCGCGCCTTTGTCTACGAGCCGCGAAGCGATTCGGACGTCGCGGATGTCATCGAGGTGGCCAATGCCCAGCTTGTCGAGCTGCGCTATTACGACATCCTCCTCGACAACGAGCTGCCGCGCATGTACGACCAGGTGGAAAAGGCGCGGACCGCCGCGTCCCTTTTCGCGTCGCGCCGTTTCGCCCATCTCGCACGGCGGCTCTATACCCTCGTCGCCGAGGTCACCGAGCTGACCGAACGCGTCGATAACGCGTTGCAGGTGACCGAGGACGTCTACCTCGCGCGTGTCTACAGCACGGCACTGTCCTTGTTCCGCGTGCCCGCCCTGAGCGCGTCGGTCGACCGCAAGCTCGCCATTGTCCGGGATACCTATGCCGCGCTGTACGACGAAGCATCCAGCCGGCGCGCCGAGTTGCTCGAGATCGCCATCGTCATGCTCATCATCGTGGAAATCGGCATTTCCCTTTTGCACGCTTAAGGTCGCGACAAGGACGGCAATCCGTGCTGACGGGGCACCCTGGCAAAATAGCCACTCAAGGTGACGAAATCCTCCACCGCGTGCGCGCTGGAAAAATCCAGCTCGATCATCTGCCGGATCGCGGCCCGCTTGTCCAACGCCTTCCGGTAATACGCCTCGCAGATCGCATAACCCACGTAATAACCAAGATCCCGGACACCGAAGGCGTTGTGGGTGTCGTTGTACAGCCATCCGCTCGTGTCCTCGCCGTTCATGTCCTTGGCGAACGCCGCCTTGATGGCCTCGGCGTTCCCGGGGCCATAGTCGACATAGGGAAGCGGCGGCTTTCGGCCGGTGACCTTCTCGGCGACGAAGTCCGCGACGCCTTCATAAACCGCCTGTCCCAGCAAGTTCCTGGCGGTACCGTGTTCCTGCGTGTGCACGAACTCGTGGACTGTCAGCAGCACCATGTTGTCGAACGGCTTGCTACGGAAGTATCCGGTCAACCAGGCCTGCATCTTCGGCGTCATTTCGCCGATATCCACCGTCTCGTCACCCGTGGCGAGCTCGGCACCGATGAGTACCTTGTCTCCCTGGGTCGTGCCGCCCGACTTCAAGGCGCCGATGGCGAGATAGACGGTCGCCGGCCGCAACTGCGGATAAAGCACCTTCAGTTTCACGAGCTCCGGCTGCAATGCCGCGATCGCCGATTGAGCGCGCAGCGTATGCGGGCGTATGGATGCCCAGTAACGCGGATAACTCCGGATCGCATCCACATAGGACTGGACCGTATAACCCTTCGCTTCCATGAAAGCCCGCAAACCGGCGGTACCCTTGTCGATGTACAGGCGCTGCACGATGTCCTGCTGCGCCAGCGGATCGCTCACACGGATAGCGGCGTCGTAGGCCTGCCAGAAGTGGGTGATATCGACGGACGATATCGTTGGGGACGGAGGGGTATCCGCGGCGGATGCAGAAAGGACGAAGAGCAGCAGCGCCAGCGACACGGCGGCCTTCAGAAAATACCGTCTAACTCGCATAGGGAGCTCCCCTGATCGGGCTGACCATGATGGGGCCAGGTCCGGAGGGGATGCCGGTCCGGTGCGTTTGGTTTAAAAATTGACCTTGCCGCCGTACCCGACCAGCTCCAGGTACCCCCGGCCGCCATCCACTTCCACGGCTCCCTCCCAATAAACCGGCCCACCGGTGCGGCGCGTATCGAACTCCTGGTCGTCCATCAAGGGGCGGAGTTCGAAATGTTTCGTACCGGCTGGAGTCGTGACCGACACCGTGGTCTCGACCGGGTAGTCCGCACCTGTACGTGGCGAATGCCAGCGGCGACGGGGGGCGAATGCCACGTCCCCGGGGCCGAGAAGGGTGAGCGTGCCGTCCGCGCCACGCACGCTGCCGCCGGCCCATACAGGATGACCTTGCGCATCGCGCACGCGAAACACGGTCACGGCGCTGCCATCGTCCATGTTCAAGCCCGCCCAATCCCAACCCACCGAGCGGGGATTGAGCAGGTTCGACGACCACTCACGGTCGAGCCACGCTTCGCCACGGATCGTCTCGGTACGCGCACCTCGCGTCAGTCGCCCTGTGACAGCCAGGTGGGGCATGCTGAAATAAGCGCTCGCCTCGTCTTGCCCAGGGCCTTTGCGGCTGTAGCCGCGGTCGCCTTGCAGCAGTGCCGGCTGCGTAGGCCTCAAATGCAAGTCGAGAGTGAACCGGGCCGTGCCCGCACGAGCCGTGAAGCTGCCCTCCTTGTCGCGTACGAGACGCCAGTCGCCGAACACCACGTCGGTGTCTCCCGTCGCCGCTTCGGCCAGGCCGAAGCCTTCGCGTGCGAGCCGCTGTCCCTGTTCGAGATGTCCCACCACGGGATCGGCAAGCGCGACATGCCCGACGACGACCTGCCTGGCCGCGAAACGGCTGGGATTGCCATCGTCGAAGGGCAGACGCGAGCGGAAGAACGTCACCTGGAAACCGACGGGGCCGCCCTTCGTTTGTAGCCATCCGGTGACGTACCACCACTCGGTCTTGAAATTGGGATGCGCACCGTGGTCGCGCGGCAACACTACCGGTGCATCCTTTGGCACTGGTGCGTAGGCGACGCGGTCATCGGCCCATCCACACGCCGCGAACCCCAGCAACGACAGCACGGCAAGACGAAGCAGGCGCATCACCAATCCTCCCGCACCGCGCGCACGGCATCGGCGGAAAGCACGCTCCGCCCCACGACCAGGGCCGTGCCGGATGTCGCCACCGCCAGCCCGGCTATCACCCAGCCCAGCAAGGGCCATGGCAACAAGGTGTCCATCGTCCAATGGAACGATTGCGGGTTCACCACATGGATCAACACCTGGCTCATGGCCACGCCGAGCGCGACACCGGCGATGCCACCCACCAGTCCCAACAGCGCGCCCTCGATCAGCAGCATGCGCACGAGGTCACCGCGCAACGCACCCACGTGGCGCAGCATGCCGAACTCCCGTATACGCGAAAGCACCTGCGCACCGATGGTCGCCGCGACGCCCGCCAGGCCGACGCATACGGCGATGCCTTCGAGCAGGTACGTGATGAGGAAACTGCGGTCGAACGCTTCCAGCGCCTGCCGGCGGATATCCTGCGGCCGGCTCACGGTGACACCGCCTCCGCCGGGGCCCACCGCCGAGCGCAGGCCCGCAACGACCGTATCGCTGTTGGCACCAGGGGCCAGAAGTACCGATACGCTTGTGCGACTGCGGTCGCCGGTGAGGCGGGCATAGGTGCCTTCATCCATGACGATCGCGCCGTGTTGGCGGGCGTAATCGCGCCAGACACCGGCAACCCTGGCCTTTGGCGAACCGGGTAACGGCAACGTCAACGTGTCGCCCGGCTTCCAGTGGTAGATCCGCGAGGCCGGCTCGGAAACCCATACCGCGGTCGCGCCGGCAGGGACGGTTATCCGCGATCCCATCAACGCGAGATGACCGCCGGGCCCGGTCAAGGTGCGCGCAAGCAGCGTAACGGCGGGACGCCGCGCATCGAACTGGAGCGGCGTCTCTTTGAGCACACCCAGCCACGCCACACCCGGTACCTTGCGCATGCGTTCCAGCGTCGCGGCATCGAACCCTCCACGTCCGCCCTCGGCGATGAGATAGACATCCGCTTGCAACACATCGCCCAGCCAGCGCTCCACCGAACCGCGAAAGCTGGTGACCATCACCGCCATCGCCACGGTCAACGCGGTGGACGCCACGATGCCCGCCAAAGCGACGGATGCCTGTGACGGCGCGCCCCAAAGACGGGCGGTGGCGAGCCGGAACGGGACATGGCGCAAGGGCACATGCCGCAGCGGGGAGACGAGCGCGCGGGCGAGCCAGGGCATGAGCATCACGCCTCCGGCCAGCAACAGCGCCATCGCCACGTAGCCGAACAACGCGATTCCTCCCACCGCCGGCAGCAGCGAAGCCAGGAGCGCCCCGACCAGGCATACGACCGCACGCCATGGACGCGCACGAACGCGTGGATCGACGGCGTCGCCCGCGTTCTTGATCGCCAGGGCCGGGAGGATACGCGATGCCGCCAGCGCGGGAACCATGCTGCCGAGTACCGCCGCGCCGACGCCAAGCAACCCGAAGATCGCCGCCGCCCAGGGCGCGAACACGAGCTGCGGCGCATTGCCGTGGAAGTAACCGCCACCGAGGTCGCCACCCAACAGGTTCAGCGCAAGCGACGCCAAACCCAGCCCGAGCGCGACCCCGGCACCCGCCCCGACCACACCCAGCACGGAGGCCTCGGTCAGCACTTGTCCCAGCACCTTCTTGCGTTGCATGCCCAGGACGCGTAGCAGCGCGAATTGCGCGCGCCGTCTTGCCACCGACAGCGATTGCGCGGAGTAGACGAGGAAACCGCCTGTCAGCAGCGCGATAAGCGCCAACATGTCGAGGTTCACCCGATAGGCGGCGGAAAGTCCGTCGTTACGCGCCGCTTCGCTGGCGGTATCCGTCACGATGGCGTCAGGCGGCAATACCGCGCGGATCATACGCATAGCCCCGGCGGTGCCGATGCCCGGTGCGAGTCGGATTTCCAGACGTTGGAGACGGCCAAGCATGCCGAAGCGCCACTGGGCGGCGGCGATGTCCATCGTCACGGCATTCGTGTTCGCGCGCGATGGCAGGGTGCCGGCGATGCGAACCTGGATCGCGTGGCCGTTCGCACCGAGCGTCATCGAATCGCCTACCTTGCGCCCCGCCGCCGAAAGGGCCGCCGCCGATAGATACACCGAACGGCCCGAGAGGAAGTCGGCGAGTCCCTCCGCCCCGCCGTCGGAGGCACCCTGCCCCATCCCGCCTGCGCGCAGGACATCGACACCTTCCAACGAGACCTGGATCTTGTCGTCCACGAGAGCGGAGAGTGCAACGACGGGAGACACGTCCAGCCCCGGCAAGCGTGCAACTCGTGGATAGAGCATTTCATCGAAGCCAAAGGCGTTGGCCGACCTGATCTCGAGATCCGCCGACCCGCTCACCGAATGCATGGCCTTGTCGAATTCGCCCAGCGCCGACGCGTTGACCAGGTGCACCGCGAAACCCAGCGCCACGCCCAGCGCGATCGCCAGTACCGCGGCTAGCGCCCTGCCGGGATACGCCCGCCACTCGCTCCAGAGGAGCCAGCGGTGAGCGACGGAAAGGGACGCCGGCCTAGCCACGTTCGACGAGGCCTGTCGGCGAAAGCACGAGCGTCCGATCGGCAGCGGAAGCCGCCACCGTGGAATGCGTCACCAACAACACGGCGGCACCGGCATGGCGCACCTGGTCGACGAACAATGCAAGCGTGCGCGCCGCCGTGTCGGGATCCAGATTACCGGTGGGCTCGTCGGCCAGGATCAGGCCGGGCCGGTGGACGAGCGCGCGGGCCACGGCCACGCGCTGGAGCTCGCCGCCCGAAAGCTCCCGTGGGTACGCATCACCCCGCCCGCCAAGACCCACGGAAGCGAGCATCGCCTCCGCCGCGACGAGCGACGCATGCGCATCGTGTCCCTGCAGCGCAAGAGGCAACGCCACGTTGTGGGCAAGGTCGAGGTGCGGCAGGACATGGAATGCCTGGAACACGAAGCCGATGCGGTCACGCCTGAGACGCGTACGGCCATCGTCGTCGAGGCCGGCGATGTCGGTTCCATCGATACACACGCTCCCCGCATCCGGCGAATCGAGACCGGCGACCAGGTTGAGCAAGGTGGACTTGCCAGCGCCCGACTCGCCGGTCACGGCGACGAACTCCCCGCGAGCCAACGACAGGTCGAGCCTTTCGAAGAGGGTCCGCCCACCGGGGACCGTCTTCACCAATCCGGTGACGTTGAGCATGCGACGATTCCGGGGCAAAGACGGCAGTTTACCCTTTGCTTGGTGAGGTGGGAGCCGACCCTGTCGGCGATGGCTGCTTGCGAAAACCCATCACATCACGCAACGCCGATGGCATACCGACACATGGCTCGTTCGTACCCGGCTTCCCTGTCGTCAGCCGGGAGAACGCCGTTCGAACTTCCACGCGATGACACCCACGAATACCAAGGTCGAAACGATCGAGAGGACAAGGAAGACCTGGTGGTCCAGGGTCTTCGGACCCAGATGTCGCAGTCCGATGAGGACCGCGACGTAAACAGCCGACACCAACCACCCTTGCCAGCTCTTGGGGCCGATGCCCCAACCGAACCGCTTACGACCGAACCAGTAGGTCTTTTGAGTGTCCATGCGTTCGAGCCTGCCGCCTGTCGTAGCCGCTACGATGCAAGCCTATCACCAGTTGCACCGGCTCGATGGCAATCGTGGGTTCTTACGATACGTGCACCGCTACACCCATGCGACCTTGAACTGTCACCGGCGGGCCGGGGGTGTTCCAGCACTTCCGGCCCGCGCTTCGCACCGCATGAAGCGATGGTTGTCTGCGACGCATGCAAATCGACTGCGCAGACAACGTGCCGACCGTAACAAAAAACAACGTCATGTTATCTGTAGGCGCAAGCAAGAATCGCTAACGAAGCACCGGCCCATGGCACAGACATTCGCCATCGTCGTTCGCATGCCCCAGCAAGGCCTCCAGCAAATCGCCGGACGGCGTCCACTCGCCGATCGCCGGATGGATCAGCATCGCCTTGCGTGCTTCGAGCCGGCGTTGGTCCAACACCGACGCGATCGCCGCGCGCTCGTACGCCTTCACCGAACGGACAAGACCGTTCACCGCATCCGGCAACGACGCGATGGGCCGCGGAACGATGGAATCGAGGGAGATATCCGATGCGATCTCGACGATGTCGTCGTCGGGAAGATCGGGCAAGGCGCCACGGTTGCGCGTATTCACCACGATACGAGAGGGCTTGGCGCCGGTCAGCGCACTCATCACGTCGATGGCGATGCGGTGGTAGCCGGTCGCCACGCGGAATGGATCGCCTTCCAGGCTGACGCCATGGTCGAAGGCCGACCCGCCTTCCGCTTCGAGCTTCATGTACGAACCGGAGCGCTGGTTAAGGTATGCCGCGTAGATGTCGACGGCCGCTTCGCCATCGCCCGCGCCGAGGCGCGAGGTCAACGTCGCCAGCAACTCATCGTTGAGGCGCTGGATCTCCGCGCCACGGCTGCCACCTTGCCTGCGCTGGTTATCCAGCGCGCGGCGCTTCTCGTAATAGAAGAACAGGTATTCGGTCGGAACGAGGCGCAGCGTGCGAATCATCTCGAAGTCGAACAGCGGTGCGAGGTAGAGCTGTCGAAGCAGGTCGTCGTCGGCCAGCAGGCGGTCGAAGACGTCCTCGCCACGTACGCGCACGCCGCGCACCCAGCCAAGATGGTTGAGGCCCACGTAGTCACACTCGACCTCGTCCGCCGGTTCCCCGAGGGCACGTGCGATGTTATGGAACAGTTCGGTGGGCGTATCGCAGATGCCGACGATGCGTGCCTTGCTGTGGTCGGTCACGGCCTGCGTGATGAGGCCGGCGGGATTGGTGAAGTTCACCAGCCAGGCATCGGGACTCAATCGTTCCACCAGCCGGGCCTGCTCGATGGCGATGGGAATGGTGCGCAGCGCCATGGCGACCCCGGCCGGACCGGTGGTTTCCTGGCCGGGATATCCGTGGTCGATCGACACCCGTTCGTCGGCCGCCCGGCCGGCGATGCCACCGATACGAATGCTGTTGAGGACGAAGTCCGCCCCCTCGATGGTGTCTTCCAGGGAGGTCGCACCGCGCAGGCGCAGGTCGCCACCGAAATGCCGGACGATGGCCTTGCCGAGATCGACCATGATCCGCAACCGCGCGGGATCGGGATCGTACAGGACCATCTCCGCGGCGCCGAGCGCTTCCGCGGCCTCGTTGACACCGAAAACCACCAGGGGCGAGCGGACGCTGCCCCCTCCAATCAATGCGATCTTACGATCCGTACGTCCGCTCACGAAGAGTCCTCAAGGTAGGGGGATGGGGAAGAGCATGCAGGGCGCCCGCCGCGGTGGTGCACAAGGCGCCCGTGACACAGGCGCGCTGCACGCAGCGGTCCAGCGTTTCGCCGTCGAGCACGGCGTCGATGAGTCCGGCGTCGAAGGCATCGCCGGCGCCGGTTGTGTCCAGCGCCTCGACAACAGGCGCATGGATGGTGCGGGTTCCCGCCGCGTCGGCCACCAGCGCGCCCCGTGCGCCCAGCTTGAGCACCGTATGGCGCAAGCCCTGCGCGCCGGACCATGCGGCATAGGCATCCGCGTTGTCGTCGCCGACGAGCAGGGAGGCTTCCTTCGCATTCGGCAGGAAAAAATCGATCTCGCGGCACGTCGCATGGTTGGTGGGATCGCGCAGCCAGTCGGCGCTGTGGCCGACGTCGAGCGAGGTCGTGCATCCCGCCTGGCGGAGCTGTGGGAGGATGCGCGCCGCCAGCTCGCGTGCCAGCGGCATCGCGAAGTGCACGTGGCGCGCGGCGACCAGGTCGGCGATCACGGTCGGCACCTCGAGCAGTTCGGACAATCCGGCGTTGGCCCCCAGATAGGTGAAGAACGAGCGGTCCTCGCGCGTGGAGACACTGACCGTCGTACCAGTGCCATCGACACCGAGGCGGATGCCGTCCATGCCGACGCCAAAATCGCCGAGCCGTCGCTCGAACCAGTCGAAGTCCGTCTCGCCGATCAGCCCCACGAGGCGTGTGCGCCGGCCGAGCCGCGACAACCCGCATGCGGTGTTCACGCTGCCTCCGCCGAGTTCCCGCAGGTAGTCCTTGGCGAGCACTTCCTCGCCTGGTCCCGGCCAGCGGGCGAAGCCACTGAACACATGGTCGGCATAGATCTCGCCCACGACGGCGACATCCCAGGACTTCAGGTCGATGGAAACGGCCACGAGCGCGTTCTCCGGGCTTGCCACAGGAAGATGAGGGTGCCGACGACGACGGCGACCACGGCGGTCACGACCGACGGCAAGCCGCTGGTGGCGACGAGGTAGAGCCAGCCGATCACGCTGATGGCGATCGGTAGTGGGTAGAACGGCATGCGGAAAGCCTCGGCCGAAACCTTCCTTCGGCGCAGGGCCACCACGGCGAAACACTGCGCGATGTACTGGAACAGGATCTGTACGACCATCAGTGTGGCGATCAGCCGTTCCAGTGAAAGGAAGCATGCCAGCGCCGAGGTCGCGCCGACGAAGACCAGCGACACGGTGGGAAAGCCCCCGCGCGGGTGGAGCTTAGCGAACACCCGGAAAAACTGTCCGTCGGCCGCGGCCGCATAAGGTACGCGCGAATAGCCGAGCAGCACCACCAGGGCCGATCCCCAGCTGGCGAGCAGGATCAACGACACGGCCAGCGTGCCGCCGATGCGGCCGTGGATGGCTTGCATGAAATCCGCCACCACGGCCTTCGACTGCGCGGCCTGCTCCCACGGCAGCACACCGAGAATGCTGATGTTGAGGCCGAGGTAGAGCACCGCCACGAGCGGGATCGAGGTGAGCACCGCCAGCGGAATGGTGCGTCGCGGCCGCTTCACTTCGCCACCGAGCATGCACACGTTGTTATAGCCGCCGTAATCGTAGACGGCGATCAGCGAGACCGCGCCCAGGCCGAGCCAGAATCCATGCGTCGAGTCCGTGCGCATGTGCAGGAACCGGCTGGCGGTCGCCACGTCGAAATGCGCGATGCCGCTGATGACGATCCAGGCACAGGCCACGACGACGATGGCGGTGATGAACATCGACAGCTTCTGGATCTCACCAACGCGCCGGTAGAGCACGGCCGTATTGGCCAGGCACAGGCCCGCCGCCACGAGTATCCGTCCGCCATCGCCCAGCGACGGCACGAGATAGCCCAGGTACTGGGCGAACCCCACGGCGGCCGAGCCGATCGAAAGGGGGGCGGTGAGCAGCGTTTGCCACAGGTAGAGGAAGCCGAAGAGGCGCCCCATGCGCTCCCGCCCGTATGCCTCCCGCAGGTAATGGTACGGCCCGCCCGACTCCGGAATGGTCGAGCCCAACTCGGCCCAAACCAGTCCATCGCACAGGCACAGGAAGGCGCCGGCGATCCAGCCCAGCAGCACGCCGGGACCCGCCAGGGCGGAGAGCGCGAGCGGAATGGTCACGAACGGCCCGATGCCGATCATGTTGAGCACGTTGGCCGAGAGACCGCCCCAGAAGCCGATCGCCCTCGGCGGTACGTGACGTGTCGGCACGGTCTCCTCAGTCATGCAGGCGTTCCGCGGCATGGATGCCCGCACCGGCGCTCCGGTGCAGGTCGAGCACCATCACGGTGTTGTCGCCTTCGCGCAGCCACGGACCCGGGCAGAACAATCGTCGTTGCGGCCCGATGTGCCAGTAGCGGCCCAGCAGGTGTCCGTTGACCCAAAGATAGCCCTTCGTCCACTCGCCCATGTCGATGTAGACATCACCCGGCCTGTCGAGGTGGATCTTGCCCCTGAAGAAGATTCCGCCACGAGCAGGCGTTCCCTTCAGCGGCCGCAGATGTTCCAGCCAGGCGCCATCCAGGGGCAAGGGCCAGGCATGGAAGTCGCGCAAGGGCGCGCCATCGAGCGTCACCGGCCCGATCAGGCCCTTGTGGTCGCCCAGGCGTGGACCGAAGTTCACATGCCCGAACGTGTCGACCAGTACATCGAGGATGCATCCGCGAGGCAGCGAGACCTCAGGCGACGACGACAGCTTCGCGTGTTCGACGCGCGACACGTGGCCGGCCTCGCGGCCATCCATGTACACCACGGCATAGTCGCGCACGCCCTCCAGGCGAAGCCGCGACCCCGCCTCGATACGCTTGCGGTAGAGAACCAGGCCCTGGTCCTGTCCGAACAGGATCTCGTTCGGTCCAGGCACGGGTATGCGTGCCGGCTCTTCGAACAGGTTCTCCCACAAGGAGGCATACGGCTCGAGCGTCACCGGCGCGAACGTGGCCGACGGCCCGGCGGGCGGCACAGTGGGCGGCGTCAGACCGGTCGCTTCCGCGATGACCTTGCGCAAGCGCTCGTACTGCGGCGTCGGGTATCCGCGCTCGTCGATCGGTGCACCGTAGTCGTAGCTGGTGATGACAGGCTGGAATGGCGAACCGTCGTCTTCGAGATTGGCCCCCGCGGTCAGGCCGAAGTTCGTACCGCCGTGCACCACGTAGAGGTTGAACGAATAGCCCGCTTTCATCACCCGACGCAGCGTGTCCACATAATCCTTCGATGCGAAAGCCGGCTCGCCCCAATGGGTGAGCCATCCGGGATATCCCTCGCCGACCCACACGGGTGCCTCGCCGGCGAATGCCCTTCCCTTCGCGAGAATGTCCACGTCCGCGCCATCGAGGCCCAACGCGGCACCAGGCGGGTAGGCGCGCCGGCGCGTCAGGTCCTTCCAGCCGTCGGAGACGGCGAAGGGGCCTGCGATGCCCTGTCCGCGCCACGCCGCCTCGATCGCCTTGAGGTAGCCGACGTCGGCGGCGAACATCGAGTACTCGTTCTCCACCTGGAGCATCAGCACGGGCCCGGCCCGGGACACCATCAAGGGCGCGATAAGCGATGCCAGCGCGGCGATGTACCGCCGGACAGCCGTCATGTAGCGGGGATCGTCCCCATCGCGCAGCCGTGTATCCGGATCGCGCAGCAACCATGCCGGCAAGCCGCCGTTCGTCCATTCGGCGCACACATAGGGACCGGGCCGCAGGTAGACCCACATGCCCTCCTCCTGGCACAGGCGGATGAAGCCGACGATGTCCCGGTTGCCCGTCTCGAAGTCGAACTGGCCGGGCTCGCGCTCGTGATGGTTCCACATGACGTAGAGCGCGATGGTATTGAGTCCCATCGCGCGCGCCATGCGGATCCGCTGACGCCAGTGCTCCTTCGCGATGCGCGCCGGGTGCATCTCGCCGCTGTGGATGCGGAACTCCCTGCCGTCGAGCAGGAACCGCCTCCGATCGAAGCCGAAGGCGTGTGGCTTGCCGTCGGGCGGAGCCGGCCTTACTGGCGCGGGCGTTCCCGCCCGCGCCACCGGCAGGGTTCCACCCCATGCCAGTGGCGCAAGCAGCGAGAACGCGAGGAAATCCCGGCGCTGCATGCTCAGAACGAGTACTTGACGGTAAGCAGCGTGGTCATGCCGGCATTGACGATGTCCGAGTTGGCCAGGCTGTTCCTGCCGATATGCGACCAGTACGAGTATTGCTTGGTGAGGTTGCTCACCTGCAGGTCGAGCTGGATGCCGTTGGGCAGCAGGTAACCCGCATGCAGGTCCACGCGGCGGATCGGACGGATCCACAAGTCGTCCCACGGACTGCCCTGGTTGAGGAAGTCGTAGGTCGAGAGGTAGGAGCCCGTGTAGTGGTAGCTGAGGTTCAACGAGAAACCGTTCTTCTCATAGAAGAGTTCCGCATTCGCCATGCGCTCCGGCGCCGCCTGCAAACGCTCGTTGTCGAAGCCTTCGCGACCCAGGTCGACCTTCGAGTTCTGCCGCGTCGCGTTGACGCTGAAGCCGAGTCCGTCCCACGGCGCCGGGAGATCCTGGAACTTCTGCCGCCAGGTCATCTCAAGGCCATACACCTTGCCGTCACCGCCGTTCGTCGGCGTCTTGGTCAGCACGGTGCCCTCGCCTACCGTATCCGGATTGGCCTGGCCGCCACCGCTGTCGTAGATGTAGTCGCGCAGTTTCTTGTAGAAGCCGGAGAACGACGCATAACCGCCGCGATCCGTGGTCCATTCCGCTGCAAGGTCGACATTGGTGGACTTGATCGGGCTGAGGTTCGGGTTGCCTCGCGTGATCGTGGTCACGCCCTCGGACGTGTTGATCTGCGAGCCACCGCCAAGCTGGACGAAAGCCGGCCGCGTATAGCTTTGCCAGATCGACGCGCGATACACCACGTTTCCGTTGGGGCGGTAATTGATGAACAAGCTGCCGAGCGGCTCGTTGTAGACCGTGCGGTTATTGTCGAAATAACCCGGAAGTTCATTGCCGTCCGCATCGGTCGGCGTGGTCCAGAACGTGTTGCGGATGGAGGTATGCTCGAAGCGCACACCGGGAATGATCTCCAGCGGTCCCTGGTTGATCGTGGCCATGGCGTAGGCCGCGGTCACGGCCTCGGTGCCGCGCATGGTGTCGCAGTTGTAGTTGTTGAAGTCGAGCGAGCTACACGTGTCGAGGTCGGACGGCAGCACGTGCTGGTCGATCAGGGCCGACACCGCGGCACGGCTGACGTCCGGGGTACGCCAGTGGTACTTGTCGGGGAAGATCGACGAGTAATACCCCTTGAAGATGCCCAGGTCGTCCAGCGTCGTCACGCCATCGTTGATGCCACCCGTGGACCAGTCGCGATTGGTGAACTCGCGCGAGCTGTCGCTGTACTTCACGCCGAACTTCACGGACGACACCGGGCCGCCCTCGAAGTCGTAGCGCAGGTCGAGCTTGGCACCACCGCGCTTTTGCCCCGAGCGGATGTCGGTGACCTCGCCATAATCGTTCGCCCACATCGCGCCGATGTTGTTCACCGACCCTAGCAGGCCAGGAGTGAGTTGCGGATATGGAAAACCGCCGCCGCCGTAACGCAACAACGAACTGCCGCCATAAGCGAAGTTGTCCTGGGAATACTTGTCCTCCCGCCCGTCGATCTCCACGTGGTTGGGCCGGTCGTTGCGGCCGATGCTCCAGAACACGTTCGGCGAGATCGTCCAGCCGCCGGCGACCTTGTCGGCACCGAACTGCACCGTGGCGAGATCCGCGCGCTCGGGATTGGTCTCGAACCAGAAACGGTTGGCGATACGGCCGATGTTCGGCGCGTATACGCCGGGCGTGGCCGTGGGAACGTACGTCACGTTGGACGGCAACAATTGCGTGTACGTGGTGTTCTGCTCGGTGAGCGCATACGCGTACGTCATCTTCGCATAAGCTTTCAGCGTGGGATCGACGTTCCCGTCCAGCGAGATATTGCCTCCGTAGCGGCGCTCGAAACCCGAGGCGATGCCCACGTTCGTACCCGTGCTCACGAGGTTGCGGGCGGGATCGTAGCCGGGCGCGTTGTCGCCATCCGCCGTCGCATGGAGGAAGGCCCAGGAGCCATCGTTCGACGCGCTCTCCGCCGCGCCGATCTCGCTGTTGGCGATGTTCCGGTAGTCGTAGTAACCGCTCACGTACACGCCGAACTGCTTTTCGGCGCCAAACTTGCCTTGTAGCTCGCCGGCGAGACCGCCACCGAGACCGCTGCCACCGTAATCGCGAGCGCGGCTTTCCGAGCGCCCGCTGGCGGTCACACTGCCGCTGAAATCCTTCTTGAAGTCGAAGGCGCTGGGGGTACGGAAATCGATCGTTCCACCGATCGCGTCGCCGTCCATGTCCGCCATCGATGTCTTGTTGAGCACGATGGTTTGCAGGCCGGAAGGCGGCAGCAGGCTCAGCTGGACACTGCGGCTGTACGGCATGCCCTGTGCCACATTGGAACCGTTGATCAGGTTCACGTTGTATTCGGAAGGTAAACCACGCACCGAGGCGAACATACCCTCGCCGCGTGCCGCACCATCGATGCCGCCAAAATAGCCGGTGCCCGTCGTGGTCACGTTCACGCCGGACATCAGGCCAAGTGCCTCGGCCACGTTATGCACGGCGGTGTGCTGCAAGTCGTTCGCCGAGAGCACCTCCACCGTGTTCACCGAATCCATGCGCATGTTGGTCGCGTCGTAGCGATTCGCCACCACGCTGAGACCCTTCATCTGCACCGCCTTTTCCGGCTTGGCCGGCGGCGTCGTGCCTTGCGTCGTGGCCGCGGTATCCGCTGGAGGCGTCTGCGCCTGCTGCGCGAATACGGGCACGGCCGAGGATCCGATGATGGCGCACAGCGCCACGACGAGCGTTTTCCTGGTTGGACAATAATGAGTACGCACAAGCCACCCCACCCCGAAAGTGTTCATAAGAGTTCTCGCACGGCCCCTCGGCGTGCGATGCGCTGTTCCGATGATCAGCGGGGTTCACCAACGGGTCCGGACATGGCCTGCCGGCACGCCTGCGCGTACAGGCGTGCGTCGAAGGACCTCGGACGAGGAACGTGCCGATCAGTCGAATGGGATCAGCGAGAGGTGTACGGGGGGGAGTAACCAGCGACGCATTTGCCTCGCGAACGCAATGCACTCAGCTTGGCACGTGCGAGGATCGGCAGACCGTCGGCCATGACGCGCGGGAAGTCATGCCCTGCGAAGGCGCAGCTGGTGTTCGCATGATTTGAAGTGAGGCGACGCATCGTGGCTGTCCCATCATTCATCGCGAGCTGCGCGACCGGCATACCCCATGCATGCGCGGCCTTGACGTACGGCGGACGGCACACACTGCACGCCGTGCACGATGCAACGTATAGCGCACCGCAAATTACGCGTCAACGGCCGAATTTGCATAGACCTCCGGTTGCTGCGACGCACCAGGAGGCGGCACGACCGATGCGTGCCTCCACGGCACCTGAACGTAACGCAGGATTCTGCTGCGACGCAGGATGACAGTCACGTGTCACTCCCTCATTCTCCGGCCCGCGGCGCGAGGGGCGCCGGTCACTCCACCGGAATGCAGGGAAAAACCGATGAATCGTCGCCGCCTGACGCAGGGCCTTTCCGTGCCTGTTCTTCGCCCGCAGCCGCTCGCCATGGCATGCGCCACCGCGTTGCTGCTCACGTTCGCCTGCGCCGCGAACGCGCAGGACCAGCCACGACAGACGTCCGAACCGGCTGCCACCCCGCCCGCCAAGACAACACAGAAGAAGCCCGCGAATCCGGATTCCGTGAGCAACCTCGACGCCGTCGTCGTCACCGGTATCCAGGGAAGCATCCAGAGCGCGATCAAGGCCAAGCAGAATTCCGACAACATCATCGAGGCGATCTCGGCCGAGGACATCGGCAAGCTTCCCGACAGCAGTATCGCGGAAAGCCTCGCCCGCCTTTCCGGCCTCGCCACGCAGCGCGTGGATGGCCGCGCCAACCAGATTTCGATCCGCGGCCTGTCGCCCGATTTCGCGGGAACGACCCTCAACGGCCGCGAGCAGGCCACCATCGGCGAGAACCGCGGCGTCGACTTCGACCAGTACCCGTCCGAGTTGATCAGCGGCGCGGCCGTCTACAAGACACCGGACGCCAGCCTCATCGGCCAGGGTTTGTCCGGCACCGTCGACCTGCACACGATCAAGCCGCTCGACCTTCCCAAGCGTACGTTCGCCGCCAACCTGCGTGGCGAAAACACCTCCAACGGCAGCCTGAACCACGGTACGGGCGTGGGCGATACGGGGCACCGCGCCAGCTTCTCCTATATCGACCAGTTCTTCGACCACACGCTCGGTCTCGCCGTGGGTTTCGCGCAACTGGATTCGCCCGTGCAGGAAAAGCAGTACCAGGCATGGTGGTGGAGTCTCAACAACGGTTCGCAAGGCGCGGAGACGAATTGGGGTGCGCCGCATACGCCCGGCATGCCCGACAACGTGCTTTCACAGGAAGGCATGCAGTTGCGCGCCAAGTCGGAAAACCAGTTGCGCAATGGCCTGATGACCGTCCTGGAATGGGCACCGGACGATCATTACCACTCGACGCTGGATCTCTATTACTCCACCTTCAACCAGAAGACCTACCTCAACGGCGCGCAGTGGTCGAGCAGTCCCTACGACAACGTCTCCTATTCGAATGTCGGGTACGTACCGGCATTGCCCTATCCCATCGTCACCACTGGTCACATCGACGGGCTCAAGTCGGTCTTGCAGAACGAGTACACGAAGGAACACGACAAACTGTTCTCCGCCGGGTGGAACAACCAGTACGACTTCGGCAATGGCTGGGTGATCACCGCCGACGCCTCGTATTCCAGCGCGAAGAAACGTCTGCACGATGCCTATCTGTTCGCGGGCCTGCCTGGCCAGGCCACGTCGTCGACCGACTTCGCCACGCCCGAACACGAAGGCTTTCCCGATTTCCAGCCGGGCGTGAATTTCGCCGATCCGTCGGCCATCTTCTTCACCGATCCGAATGACTACGGCTACAACGGCCGCGAGGAGTTCGACAAGCAGAAGGACACCATCAAGGCCTTCCGCCTGGAGGTAAGCCACCCGGTGGGCTGGATCTTCAGCGACGTCAACGTCGGCCTGAACTACTCCGACCGCCGCAAGACCAAGCAGGCGGATGTTTACTTCGCATGGCTCAACGGCAATGGCTCCACGGATGGCACCTATGTGCCCGGCTTCGCCACGCCGATCGACCCGTCCTTCCTGAGTGGCAGCACCGACCTCAGCTATGGCGGCATTCCCGGCATCGTCAACTATGACGTCCTGCGCGCCCTGGGCAACCAGTTCTACCTGACGCAGCGCAACGGCCAGTCGGACTGGAGCCGCAACTACACGGTGGAAGAGAAGGTCCCCGTCGCCTACGTCAAGTTCAACATCGACACCAGCCTGGGCGACATTCCCTTGCGCGGCAACGTGGGCGTGCAGGCCGTGCGAACCGACCAGTCGTCCGATGCTCTGCAGACCAATGGCGATGCGCTCGTTGGCCGCATCTCGGACGGTACGAAGTACACCAAGGTGCTCCCCAGCCTGAACCTCGTCGCCGAGATCGCGGACAAGCAGTTCCTGCGTTTCGGCCTGGCCAAGACGATGGCGCGCGGCCGCATCGACGATGAGAAGGTCGCCACCTCCGCCGGCGTCGCGCTGGTCAACGATGGCCCCGCCGCCGGCCAGGTGCTCTGGTCCGGCAGCGGTGGCAATCCGAAACTGAAACCGTACATCGCCGTCGGCGCCGACCTGTCGTGGGAGAAATATTTCGGCACGTCCAGCTACGTGGCCGCCGCCGTGTTCAACAAGAACCTGCTGAACTACATCTACAACCAGACCACGCTGGACTACGACTTCTCGCGCTACGTCAACGACAATCCCACCCTCACGCCCACCAGCACGACAGGCTCGTTCACGCGGCCGGAGAACGGTACCGGCGGCAAGATGCAGGGCCTGGAATTGTCCGGCGCACTGGAAGGTGCCCTGGTCGCCCGTGCGTTGGATGGCTTCGGCGTGCAAGCCAACTTCTCGCTGACCAACAGCACCTTGCCGGTGAGCGCCGTGTCGAGCATCCCCGGCAGCCCGTCCACCCTGCCCGGCCTTTCCAGGAAGGTGGCCAACCTCGCCCTGTACTACGAAAAGTATGGCTGGTCGGTGCGAATTGCCGAACGCTACCGCTCATCGTTCACGGGTGAGGCCGTCGCCCTGTTCGACCAGCTTGGCTACACCCGCGTCCTGGCGGACAAACAAACGGATTTCCAACTCGGCTATGCCTTCGATCACGGTACGTGGAATGGCCTTTCGATCCTGCTCCAGGTGAACAACCTGACCAACTCACCGATGAAGACGGAACAGATCGCCGCCCTGCCGAACAACGTCAAGGTCGCACGCCCGCTCGAGTACGACACCTTCGGCCGGACGGTGATGTTCGGAGTCAACTACAAGCTTTGAGTCAGCCGATCCAGGGCACGTTTGGCGAGTGCTGGGCCAACGCCGTTTCATCGCGTTCGGTGCAGGCCCAGCACGGTATCTCCACCTGGCAACAGACGTCCTCGTCGACGTAGGTGACGGTACCCGTGCCCTGGCAGATCGGGCAGACCGCGGGTTCACTGGTGGTTGGCATGAGGAATCGCCTCTCGCGGAAACGACCCCGTTATACGCCACTCCGGCGAATCCCGCGTCAAACCCTGTCCACGCGTGCGGCATAGCAACCGTAGGCCGCGTAATGCGCATGTACATAGCTCACGGCCGACATCGCGAACAGGCGTTCGATGGCCTCTGCCGCTGTACCGCCGTCGACGACGACGGCGCTGGCGATATGGTGATGACGGTCGAACCCCCGTAGCGACAAGGTACGGACGCGCATCACGTCGGGCACTTCATCGTGGCCTTCGTAAGGGACCGTCGCACCTTCGCGGATGAAGATCGCATGGCTCGACCGGTATGGCGTATCGGCCGGCTGGTGCATATGGTTCAGCAGCAACAACGATTCGCCCCGGCGCGCCGCACGTAGTTCCACGCGCTCGGGAAATCCGGTGTCGTCGGTAGCCATCACGCGGATCACACCG
Organism: Luteibacter jiangsuensis; assembly: GCF_030812295.1. Classification (GTDB taxonomy): domain Bacteria; phylum Pseudomonadota; class Gammaproteobacteria; order Xanthomonadales; family Rhodanobacteraceae; genus Luteibacter; species Luteibacter jiangsuensis_A. The sequence continues at coordinate 204,508 of NZ_JAUSSK010000001.1, read as the reverse complement.
TGAGACTTGAGCGATGCCTCGTCGAGGCCGTATAGAGAAACGTAAGGTTGGGGGTCGAGGCCGGTAATGCGGAATGACATGGCGGAAGGCTCCTTGTGGAATAGGCTCATCCTCCATCGCCACCCATGCCCCCACCATCCGCATCTTGCGCTCCCACCAGAGCCGCCCGCTCAACCCACCTGGTTATCCCGCCGGAAGCGGGCCGGCGTGGTGCCCATGACGCGGGTGAAGGTCTTGCCGAATGCCGATTCCGACTTGTAGCCCACTCGATCGGCCACGGCGCCCGCCGTCAACTCACCGCGGCGCAGCAGGTCGCCGGCCAGGTGCATGCGCAGGAGTGTAAGGACTTCGTGCGGGGACGTCTTTCCCCTGGCCTCGAAGTGCCTGGCGAACGTGGCGCGCGACATCGCCGCTTCCGCCGCGAGCGCGGCTACCGTCCACTCCCGTGCAGGCTCGCGCAACATGGCAAGCACGGCGTTGCCAAGCCGCGGATCGCCCATCAGCGAGAGCAGCGATGGTGGCAATGCGCCCTGGCGGAGCTGGGCACGCAGGGCGAAGACGAACAGCGCGCGCGTCAAGGCCGTCACCACCGATAGCGCACCCGGTTCGAGTCGGGCCACCTCGTCGCGGAAGATGCCGACGATGGCTTCGAGCGCGGCCATGCCGTGCTCGTCCGCGAGCCTCACGTGCAGGACTTCCGGCAAAGCATTCAGCAGGAGCCGTGCCGCGTCGGGAGCGAAGGTGAAGCGCCCGCAAAGCAGGTCCAGGTCCGCTGGACCCAGCGTGTTGCGCTTGATATCCAACGGGCCACGCTTGTCCAGGAAGGGCTCCACGGCCGACGAACGTGGCCCACCATCGTGGATGCGGTGGCGGGTACCGCGCGGAAGGACGATCAGGTCACCTGCCGCCATGTCCAGCCTGACCCGGCCCGGCAACTCCAGCCTTGCGCTACCGGAAAGCACGAGATGGAACGGCGCTTCGCCCGGCAAGGCATCCACATGATCGAGGCTGAAGCCTCCCGCAAGGTAACAACGTACATCGAGGGCACCTTGCACGTTGGCCAGTTCGAGTACGTGGGTAAGGGCATCCATGCCCGAAGTATTCATGCTCGCGGCACGCCAGGCAAATCAGAAGCGGTATCCCACGCTGACGCCATAGACCCAGGGATCGATGTGGGCCGTGCCGACCGTTGTACCACCCACGCTCACCTTGCTGTCGATATCGATGTAACGCGCATCGACGGTGAAGCTCCAGCGCGGGTCGAGTGCGATGTCGACGCCGGCATGCCATGCGATACCCCAGCTGGAATCGAGATCCACGTCGGCTCCCTCCAGGGCATTGCGCCCCTTGGCATCGAAGAACCGCGTGTAGTTGACGCCAACGCCGAGGAACGGGGAGACGCGGCTGCCGGCCAGGAAGCGGTAGTTGACGCCGACGACGGGAGGCAGCTGCTTCACGCGGACCGCGCGCTGCCCGGCCAGGCGAACGTCATGCTCGAACGGAGCCGCGGCGAGCGCCTCGATGCTCCATGCCGGGTCCAGTTTGTACTCGATGCTCACGGTGGGACGCGTGCTCTTGTCCACGCTCGCGGACATGCCCGCCAGGTGACCCGTGTGCGAGGTCGGATCGACGACATGGATGCCGAGGTGCAGCAGCCACGGCGAGTCGGCGGACTGCGCAAAGGCGGGAGCGGCGGCGCACAGCAGGGTCGCGGTAAGTGTCTTCAGGTAACGCACGGTGGTCTCCTTGAGTGCTTTCCCTGCAAAACCTACCGCCAATCGTCGCGATTCCCCGCGAATGCGCGCCCCCTGCGACCTTCCGTCCGGCCAGGCCACGGGCAGCGATGAGACGATCGCGCCAAACCTTGCGCCACCACGGCGTTCACACGTCCCCTCTCCAGGATCACGATGTATCCATCGACGGCACATACCGTGCCGCCGGACCATCGGAGAAACAGGTCATGCTTGATTGGGTCGAGTATCGCAGCCAGTTGGTGGGACGTATCGGGGAAATAGCCAAGCTGAGCCCCGGAACGGTCCAAGGCTACCAGGCGCTTTCCACCGCGGGAGCGAAGACCAACCACCTGGATGCGAAAACGCGCGAGTTGATCGCGCTCGCCGTCTCGGTAACGACGCGTTGCGACGGATGTATCACCGTGCATACCGCGGAAGCGCTGAAGAACGGTGCGACGAAGGAAGAGATCGCCGAAGCGCTCGGCGTGGCGGTGGCGCTCAACGCCGGTGCGGCGCTGGTCTACTCGGCGCGCGTGATGGACGCGACCGAGGCCTACTCGAAGGCGTGACGACAGACAGGGCCGCGGTGACTGACCCCGCGGCCCTAACCTACCCGCCTACATCCGCGGTGGGACATCCACGCCGAGCAGGTCCAGCGATTTTTCAAGCACGCGCCGGGTCAGCACGCACAGGCCGAGCCTGGAGGCGCGAATGGAGGCGTCTGGCTCGCCGATCACCGCGCACGCCGCATAGAACCTGCTGAAGCGCTGTGCCACGCCGAAGGCATACTCCGCAAGGATGCCCGGCTGCAGTTGGCGTCCCGCTTCCGACACGGTGCCGGCGAAGCCGAGACACGACAGCAACAGGTCGCGCTCTTCGTCAACGACCGGCACCACGGGACCGACTGTGGAAGCGGCCGCTTTGTCAAGCAACGAACGCAAGCGCACGCATGCGTATTGCAGGTATGGACCGGTGCGCCCTTCGAACGCCACCAGGCGATCCGCGTCGAACACATAGCCGGAAAGGCGATCGCCGGACAGGTCGGCGAATTTCACCGCGCCGATGCCCACCTGCCGTGCAAGCGTCCTGCGTCCGCCGTCGTCCAGCCCGGCTCCATGGCCGGATTCACCGATACGCACGGCGGCCCGTTCGACGGCTTCGTCGAGGAGATCGGTAAGTTTCGCCACGCCGCCGTCGCGCGTCTTGAATGGCTTGCCGTCGCGGCCGTTCACTGTGCCGAAGCCGGCGTGCAGCAGCTCCACGCCAGGTGCGATGCCCGCCTTTTCCGCGACACGGAATACCTGCGCGAAATGGAGCGCCTGACGCTGGTCGACCACATAGACGACCCGCGCGAGGCCGGCCATCGTGGCGCGTGCTTCCAGGGTGGCGAGGTCGGTGGTCGCGTAGAGCGCCGCGCCGTCGCTCTTGGCCAGCAGCAACGGCGGCACCTCGTGGGTATCGCCGGGATCGACCACGTCCACCACCAGGGCGCCGTCACTCTGCCGTGCCGTGCCCGACGCGAGCAGGCGCTCGACCAGCGGCGCGATGGCATCGCGCACGTCGCTCTCCCCGTCCAGCGCATCGAACACGATGCCCAGCTCGCGAAAGTCGGCGACCTGGGCCTCCAGGCTCAACGCACGCAAGGCATGCCACAACGCAAGCAAACCCGGATCGCCCGCTTGCAGCGCCGCGGTATCCGCGCGCGCCTCGGCCATCCGCTCCGGGTCCGCCCGGCACGCCGCCGCGGCTTCCGGATAAAGCTGCTCCAGCTCCTGCAGCGACACAGGGGGATTCGCTGGATAGGACTGGCCCGCCTCCGGTTGGAAATACGCCAGCTCCGGTGCGCGATGGCGGATCGCGGCGCTCAGCATGCCCATCTGCAGGCCCCAGTCGCCCAGATGCGCGTCCGCGTGCGTGCGCCAGCCCAACGCCGTGTGGATGCGGCGCAGGCTCTCGCCAAGCACCAGCGACCGCAGGTGACCCACGTGCAAGGGCTTGGCCACGTTCGGCCCGCCGAAGTCCAGGATGACCAGACGGCCACGCCCCTCATCGACGATGCCCAGGCGCTCGTCGGCGACCATGTCGGCACCACACGCGGCGAGGAAAGCCGTGGACAAGCGCAGGTTGACGAAGCCGGGGCCGGCGACCTCGACGGAAGCGAAGGCCGGATCACCGCGGAGGCATGACGCGATGTCCTCGGCGATGAGCCGGGGCGCCCGTCGGAGGTCCCGTGCGCCGCCAAGCGCGCCATTGCATTGCAAGTCGCCCAGTTCGGGGCGGTCGGACGGCTGCACGCGAGCCAGGTGCGCGGGCAAGCCAAGGGAGTGAAAGACGACGGCAAGTTTGGCGTCGATCCGCGACGCCGGTGACTGGAACATGGAATCTTCTCCGGGGAAGCTTGTTTATATGGCACGGCACGTCTTCGCAAGCAACCAACGATTTGGCCGGTATGCTGGGTGGCAAATACCTGGAGACTCGCTCATGACCGCTTCCAAGCAAGAGGGCGCGCATACCGTGGTCATCGTCGGCGGTGGGGCGGCAGGCATCGAACTCGCCACCCGGCTCGGCAAGCGCGGCGATCTCGACGTGGCCCTGGTCGACCGGGACCCCAGTCATTTCTGGAAGCCGCGCCTGCACGAACTTGCCGCCGGGCTGCTCGGCGACGGCGAGGAAGCCGTGCCCTTCCTGGCCCACGCCCAGTCCCATGGTTATCGCTACGAACCCGGCGCCCTCAGGCGGGTGGATACCGAGGCACGCACGATCGAACTGGAGGAAGTGCGCCTGCCACAGACGGACGAGTTGATCCTGCCGCCCCGCGCGCTTTCCTACGACACACTCGTACTCGCCTTCGGTAGCCGGGTGAACGACTTCGGCACGCCCGGCGTGCTCGACTATTGCGACATGCTCGACAGTCCGGCACAGGCCGTCGCGCTGCGCAGGAAGATCCTCGCGCTGGCCCTGCGCAGCGCGGGCGATCCCACCCGGCGCATCTCCATCGGCATCGTCGGCGCAGGCGCCACGGGCGTCGAGCTGGCCGCGGAACTGCACCATGCCTTCAACGACATGCACCGCTATGGCGGCCTCGATTCCGCCTCCAAGCTCGACATCACGCTCATGGACATGGCCCCGCGCGTGCTCCCCGCCGTGGACCCGCGAACCTCCGCGTCGGCGCAACGGATACTCGAGCACATGGGCGTGGTGGTACGCGTGGGCGTGGGCGTGAAATCCGTGGAGCGTGGTGCATTCCACTTGTCCGACGGCAGCACGATCGACTGCGACATCCAGGTATGGGCCGCCGGCGTCACCGGCCACGACATGGTCCAGGGCCTCGGGCCCTTCCAGTTGTCCAAGGATCGACGGATCGTGGTCGATGGCAGGTTGGCCGCACAAGGTGTCGACCACGTCTACGCCATCGGCGACTGCGCCTTCGCCCCCGCCACGCCCGGCGGTCCCAGCGTGCCGCCCACCGCACAGGCGGCGCACCAGCAGGCCAGTTACCTGTCCCGGACCCTGCCACGCGCGATCCTCGGTGAACTTGTCGCGCCGTTCACCTATCACACCAAGGGCACCCTGGTATCCCTGGGCGAACGCCAGGCCACCGGCGAACTGCCGTCGGGGCCCCGCAGCAAGGCGCCGATCCCCATGCGCGGTTGGCTGGCGAAGATGCTTTACGTTTCCCTCCAGCACATGCACCGCGCCACCCTGCACGGATGGCCACGAGCCACCGCGCTGTGGCTGGCGGACTGGCTGCGCAACACGACGCTGCCCCCGGTCAAGCTGCATTAGGTTCGCGGTGGAATCCAACGAGCGCGTGACGTGCATCACCACTCACGGCTGGGCTAACCGGTACCGTCCACTACCACCTTCCCTCACGACCTGCGTCATACGGAGACATGCCTGGACAGTACCCGCCAGCCTTTGTTCGAAAACCTCCTGCGGGCCGCCTCGCTCGTGGCCGGGGCGCCGATGACGCTTGCGGACCTTGCCGCCGCAGGCTCACAGGCGCACTTCGATGTCCGGCAGAAGACGATCCTCGCGGAATTGGCCAAGGTGGCCGAACACGTGCGCGAACAGCGTAGCCTGGATGTCGAACGCAATGCGGAACTGGCCCGGGAGATCACCACCGAAAGGGATCTCAGGCGTGGCGCGCAGGAATGGCAGGACATCCTGCGCAATGCCGTCGCATCGGTGGAAGCGAGCGAGCGGCGCTTTCGCCAACTGTTCCAGTTCAGCCTCGGCCTGATCTGCACGCACGACCTGGACGGCATCCTGCTCTCGATCAATCCCGCCGCGGCGAGGTCGCTCGGCTACCCGATCAACCAGCTGATGGGGCGCCCCCTCTCCGACTTCATGCGGCCGGAGAACATGCCGCTGTTCCAGCAATATCTGCAGCGGATCGCCGCCGCGGGCAGTGACTCGGGGCGCCTGGAACTGTGTGCGGCAAATGGCGACCTGCGCATCTGGGCCTACCACAACGTGCTCGACGACGATGGCGAAGAACGCTACGTGCTCGGCCACGCGCAGGACATCACGGAACAACACCGGCAGGAACGGCAACTGCGGGAATGGTCGTTGAGCGATCCACTCACGCAGTGCTTCAATCGCCGCTACCTGGCCTACCTGGCGGAATCCTCCAAGGATGAACCGCTGGGTTGCATCGCCGTGGACCTCGACCGCTTCAAGGCGGTCAACGATACCTACGGACACCAACGCGGCGACGACGTACTGGTCGGTGTCGCGCAGTTCCTGCGCAAACACGTCCGCCACGGCGACGCCGTGATCCGCCTGGGCGGCGACGAGTTCCTGGTTGTCGTGCGCGAGGCCGACAGTGACCGCCTCGCGAGCCTTGTAGAGCAATTACGCGCGAACGAGACGGAGGCACCGATCGCCTTCACGCTCGGCGCGGCCCTGAAGCCTCGTGGAGCGGCCCTGTCTGACACGCTCGCCATGGCGGACCGCAAGCTCTACGAGGCACGCGCGGAACGTGCGGACCAGCCGCCGTTCCACGCCCGCTAGACATTCCGTCAGCCGCCCCGGTCACTTCTTCACCGCATGCTCCAGCGCTTCGTAATCCTCTTGCGAGAGCTGTAGCGAAGCGCCCTTGACGTTTTCCTCGAGATGATCGGGACTGCCGGTGCCGGGAATCGGCAACATCACCGGCGTGCGTTTCAGCAGCCACGCCAGCGCCACCTGACCGTCGGTCGCCCCCAGTTTCTTCGCGATGGTGGACAACACCGAACCGTCCTTCGCGAGATCGCCGGCGGCAAGTGGGAACCATGGGATGAAGCCGATGCCGTGTTTGTCCGCGTAGTCCACCACCGCCTCGCTCTGGCGATTACCGAGGTTGTACAGGTTCTGCACCGTCGCGACCTTGAAGAACGTCGAGGCGGCTTCGATTTCCTCGACATTGACCTCGGACAGGCCCACGTGGCGGATGAGGCCTTCGTTCTGCATGTCGCGGATCACGCCGAACTGCTCGTCACGCGGCACCTTGGCGTCGATACGATGCAATTGCCACAGGTCGATCCGGTCGACACCGAGGCGGCGCAAGCTCATCAGTACGCACTGGCGCAGGTACTCCGGACGGCCCAGGGGTGCCCAGATATCCGGGCCGTGCCGGGTGAGGCCGCCTTTCGTCGCGATGACCATGCCCTTGTACGGATGCAGTACCTCGCGAATCAGGTCCTCGCTGACATAGGGGCCGTAGCTGTCGGCGGTATCGATGAGGTTCACACCGAGCCCGGGCAGCTTCGCCAGTGTGTCGCGCGCGGCCTTGGGGTCGGCGGGATCGCCCCAGATGCCCTTTCCGGTGATACGCATGGCACCGAAGCCGAGGCGGTTGACCTCGAGATCGCCGCCGATCCTGAACGTGCCGCTTGCGGATGCGTTGATGCTTGTCATGTTGGACTCCGTTACATGGGGGACGAAGGAAGCCAGCATGACATGGGGGGCCGTAATGGCAATTGAAAGAAACGTTACAACCTGTCAGCAATTTCTTGCAGCAAGGCGTCGATGTCGCCACGCGGCAGCGGACGTGCATGGAGCAGCATCTCCATGCGCTCCACGTCTTCCACCAGGGCCAGCGCACCGAGCACCAGGGCGGCACCCTTGAGCCTGTGTGTCACGTGCAGGGCCGTCTCCGGATCGGCCTCTTCCATCGCCCCACGGATGGCGGCGACATCGCGCAAGCCCTCTTCGTGGAAGGTCCGTTCGGCCAGCGTCGTTCCCGGCGCACCGGCAAGGGCGTCTTTCAGGCCGTCGAGCGACAGGGGCTTTCCCAGCACCGTGTCGATGCCGCTTTCCTCGCAACGCCGGATGTGAGCCTCGCCGTCGTTGGCGGAAATGGCGATGAAGCGGGTCCTCGACACCCCGGCGGAAGTCTCGCGCGCGCGTAATTCCGCGGCGATGTCGTAGCCCTGCATGTCCGGCAGTTCGCAATCCAGCAATACGCCTGCGAAATGGCCGGGCACGAAGGCATCGATCGCCGCCTGACCATGATCCACGGCATGGGTCTCGTAACCCAGGAACTTCAACTGTGCCGCGATGATCTGCCGGTTGGCCGGGTGATCTTCGACAAGCAATACGACGCCACTCACCACGGGGGTCGTTTCGCCGGCGGCCATTTCCGGCCCCTCGGCGGGGGGCATTACGGGAACGCGGCTGGTCGGCAGTTCGATCCGGACCGCCGTGCCGACACTGACATCGCTGCTCAGGTCGAGACGCCCGCCCAGGTGGCGTACTATTTCCGCGCAGATGCCCAGGCCGAGCCCGCTACCTCCCATGCGTGCGGAATGCACGCCATGCGCCTGCGAGAACGGCCTGAAGAGCTGGCGCTGCCGCTCCGGAGGCACGCCGATCCCGGTATCGAACACCTCGACGATGAAATGGCGCACATCGTCCACCGCCTCTCCCGCCGATTGCCACATGGCGATGCCGACGTGGCCGCGTTCGGTGAATTTCACCGCGTTGGACAGCAGGTTTTCCATCAGCTGGCGCAGGCGGGTCTCGTCGAGCAACAACCAGGGCAACGGGCCCATGGGCAGGTCGAGGCGGACCGCCAATCCTTTCTGCTCGATCGTTCCCCGTTGGCCTTCGATCACCTGCCGCGCCACCGAAACGGCATCGCAGGCGGCAAGGTCGGCGGTGAAACCGACGCTTTCCAAGCGGCTGTAGTCCAGCGCACTCTTGAGAAGGTTCTGAAGATTTCGACTACTCGACTGCGCGATGGCCATCAGGTCGCGTTGCGGTCCCTCAAGCGACGTACGCGAGAGAAGATCGACCGACGAGACCACCGCGTTCACCGCATTGCGCACTTCATGGCTCATGACCGCCAGGAGCATCGTCTTTTGCTTCTCGCCCCTGCGCGACGCCAGTTGCGCGCGCCGCAGCTGCCACAGGGCGAAGAACAACACCAGCACGAGCGCCAGGCCGAGCCCTATCTCGACACGGTAGGCGGAAGCGACCTGGGACAGCGTGGGAGCACGCAGGTAGGCGGTTTCCAGCCAACGCTCGATCACCGCCTGGTTCTCGCCCGCGCTGACGCCACGCAGGCTGTCGTCGAGGATGCCCAGCAGTTCCGGTGCGTCCTTGCGCACCGCCACGCGGATCGTGACCGGCATTTCGGTGACGTTGCCGGCGATACGCAGGCTCAACGTGTAGTCGCGCCGGACGATGGGGTGGTAGGCCACGTCCACGCCAACGGCCGCATCCGCGATGCCCGTCTCCACCGCCGCGAGCACCTGGTGGACATCGGCCAGCGGAAGGCGCGTGATCGAGGGATGCTCCCGGCGCAGCCAGGATTCGTAGACGCCGCCCCCCTTGAAGGCGATCGTGCGGCCCTCGAGCGCATGCATGTCGAGCGTCGCCGGCCCCACGGTGCGGCTGATGATCACGGTACGGCCGACGTAGAACGGCGCGGAAATCAGCGCCCGGTCGCCCACGTCCGCCATGAGCAGGCGGTCGCTGAGCGAGGGCAACATATCGATCCGCCCGTCGAGGAAGGCACGAACCGATTCCTCCCACGAGCGGGTACGCACCGTCGTCACGCGCAGTCCGGTATGCCGCGCCACCAGTTCCAGGTACTGGCTGACCAGCGGATTGGACTGGCCATGACTTATCTCGGATCCCTGTTGCGGATCGATCGCTATCCGTAGCACGGGGTGCGCGGCGATCCAGCGCTTGCGTGCCTCGGCATCCGGCACATCGCCCGCCACGACGCACGATACGACGAGCAACGAAAGAACGAACGCGAAGGCGCGCCTCACGTCGGGCCAGCGCCCAGCGCGAGGATGTAATCCCGCAAGAGGTAGAGCTCATTGTCGGACGTGACGCGCAGCTTGCGGAACGCAGCGGACTTCTGGGTGCTGATCGTTTTCAGGCTGCGGCCCGACCGAGCCGCGATCTGGCCGACGGTCAGCCCCTCGAGCAACTGCCGGATCACCTCCCATTCGCGCGGTGAAAGCGCCACCACCCCCGGAGGTTCGGCCACGTCCTGATCGCGCGGCGGCAGGTACTCCCGGCCGGTCATGACCGCGTCGATGGCGCGGATCACTTCGTCGGGGTCCTGGCTCTTGGCGACGAATCCGTCGGCACCGGCCTGGCGCAGGCTGTGGATCACCAGCCCCTGGTCATGCGCGGATACCACCAGGATTTTCATCCTCGGATAACCCGCCCGCAACAATTTGATCAGGGCGATGCCGTCGATGTCGTCCAGCGCGAGCGAATAGTCGATCAGGGCGACGTCCACCGGCATGGTGGCAAGCATGGTGCGAAAGCTGCGACTGCTCGCGTGGCTGCCGACGACGACAATCGCGGGAGATTTCTCAAGGTGCGCGATCAATCCTTTCAGGACGAGCGCATGGTCGTCCAGCAAGGCCACGCGCACAGAGCCAAAGTAGGATCGCGCGGACATGAGTGGACCTGGAAGCCATTATGTAGTCGTATGCCCACATCCGTGGGCGATGCCGGACGAACCATATCTCGGCGGGAACGCCTTGTAAATGTCACCGCCTTGCCGATATCGGCCATTCGACCACCTCCGTAAGCCATACAGGCAAGTCCGGCCTGCATTGCTACGCTTTCGTCGCCTCCGCCAGAGGGGGATTTCCGATGTCATCGAAGGGGTAGGACTCCGGCATGGACACAACAAGCCTCAGAGGGGCCACCGGCCACGCCGACGTGGCTGAACCCGTGGCGAACGGCCGCCCGTGGACGGCGGCCGGCGGCTTCGTCACCCGGCCATTGGACACGGTGCGTATCGGCATCGTGGGCCTCGGCTACGTCGGCCTGCCGCTCGCGGTGGAGTTCGGCAAACGCTACGCGACCCTGGGCTTCGATATCCGCCGCGAGCGTGTCGAGGAGCTCCGTGGAGGCCATGACGCCACCCTGGAAGTCGATGCCGACGAACTTGGCGCGGCGGATCGCCTCCGCTTCTCCTCCCATGTCGACGAGCTGGCCCAGTGCGATGTCTACATCGTCACGGTGCCCACGCCCATCGACGACGCCCGCCGCCCGGACCTGACGCCCCTGGTCCGCGCGAGCGAAACCTTGGGCAAAGTTCTCAAACGTGGAGACGTCGTCGTTTACGAGTCCACCGTCTACCCCGGTTGTACCGAAGAGGTCTGCGTACCGATCCTGGAACGCGTTTCCGGGCTCGTCTTCAACGAGGACTTTTTCGCGGGGTACAGCCCTGAACGGATCAACCCAGGCGACAAGGCGCATCGAGTGACCGGTATTCTCAAGGTCACCTCGGGCTCGACGCCCGCCGTCGCCGACTTCGTCGACGCCATTTATCGCTCGATCATCACCGCGGGAACGCATCGCGCCAGTTCCATGAAGGTGGCCGAAGCGGCCAAGGTCATCGAGAACACGCAACGCGATCTCAACATCGCCCTGGTCAATGACCTGGCGATCCTGTTCAACAAGCTGGGCATCGATACCCTGGAAGTGCTCGAGGCCGCGGGGACGAAGTGGAACTTCCTGCCGTTCCGGCCCGGGCTGGTCGGCGGCCATTGCATCAGCGTCGACCCGTACTACCTCACGCACAAGGCCCAGCAAGTGGGCCACCATCCGGATGTGATCCTTGCGGGCCGCCGCACGAACGACGGCATGGGCTCGTATATCGCGGGAGAACTGGTGCGGCTGATGGTGCGCAAGGGCATCAATCCGGTTGCCGCCCGCGTACTGGTGCTGGGGCTGGCCTTCAAGGAAAACTGTCCGGACCTGCGCAATACGCGGGTGGTCGACATCCTCCATGCCCTGGATGGCTATGGCGTCGCGGCCGATGTCCATGATCCCTGGGTCCGCGCCAGCGAGGCCATGCACGAATACGGCATCGAGCCGGTCGCGGAACCCGCGCATGGGGGCTATGACGCCGTGGTGGTCGCGGTGGGCCATCGTGAGTTCGTCGCCCTTGGCGCGGACGGCATCCGTGCGTTCGGAAAGCCATTGTCCGTGGTCTACGACGTGAAGTACGTGCTGCCCCGCGATGCGGTGGACGGCAGGCTCTGACGATGCGGGAGCCCGTATGAAAATACTCGTCACGGGCACCGCCGGCTTCATCGGATACCACGTCGCGACGCGCCTGCTGGAGCGCGGCGACGAAGTGGTCGGGCTGGACAACCTGTCCGACTACTATGACGTGGCCCTGAAGAAAGCGCGGCTGGCCCACTTCGAGGGCCAGCCCGGTTATACCCACGTGCATGCCGACCTCGCCGATCGCGGCGCGATCGAGGCCGTTTTCGCCACGCACAAGCCCCGCCGGGTGATCAACCTGGCGGCACAGGCGGGCGTGCGATACGCCGCGACGAACCCACATGTCTATGTGTCGAGCAACGTGACCGGCTTCCTCCACGTGCTGGAAGGATGCCGCAGGCATGAGGTGGAACACCTTGTCTTCGCCTCGACCAGTTCGGTGTACGGCGCGAATACGCGCATGCCCTTTTCCGAGCACCAGCCCACTGAACATCCATTGACACTGTATGCGGCCAGCAAGAAGGCCAACGAGCAGATGGCGCACAGCTATGCCCACCTCTACGGCCTTCCCTGCACCGGCCTGCGCTTCTTCACGGTCTATGGGCCGTGGGGCCGGCCCGACATGGCGTTGTTCCTGTTCACTCGCGCCATCCTCGCCGGCGAGCCCGTCCGGGTCTTCAACCACGGCAGGCACAAGCGCAGCTTCACCTACGTCGACGACATCGTCGAGGGCGTGCTGCGCACGCTGGACCGGATACCCGCCGCCGACGCGAACTGGTCGGGCGACCGGCCCGACCCGGGCACGAGCGGAGTCGCGCCCTATCGCATCTTCAACATCGGCAACGAGAAACCGGTGGAGTTACTGCGCTATATCGAAGTGCTTGAAAAGTGCCTGGGACGCACGGCGCGGCTGGACATGCTGCCACTGCAACCTGGCGATGTTCCCGACACCGAAGCGAACGTTTCGGCACTCGTCCAGGCCACCGGCTATGCGCCGAAGATCGACGTGGCCGAGGGCGTGGCGCGCTTTGTCGCCTGGTATCGCGAATTTTACGGTGCGTAGGATGCGCGCGATAAGAACAGGAGGCGCATCTTGATCATCGACTACCTCGATGGGTCGGCGCCCGCCGACTTCCAGGCCGACTTGTGCATCGTCGGTGCCGGGACCGCCGGCATCGCCATCGCCCGGGCCTTCGCGGGAAGCTCCACCACGGTCTGCCTTGTCGAAGGTGGGGGCCTCGCTGGCGAGGACCGCAGCCAGTCCTTGTACGAAGGCGACTCCACCGGCGACCTGCCGTTCGATGCCGCTACGTCGCGCATGCGCGTGTTCGGTGGCAGTTGCACGCTATGGGGCGGAGGCTGCATCCCCTTCGCCGACAGCGACCTCGAGCCGCGTGACTGGGTCCCCGACAGTGGCTGGCCCCTGCGTTTCGCCGACCTCGCCCCCTGGTACGAACGCGCCCGCGAGTTCTGCCGTATCGATGCCTCGCATGGCTTCGGGCCTGGTGCGTTCGACGGTCCGCCGCCACGCCGACCGCTCGACCTCGATGCCCGCGAGCTGGTGAACTTCATCTTCGCCAGGAGCCCGATCACGTTTGGCGAAGCCTACCGCGAGGAACTGCACCAGGCACCGAACATCACCCTGCTGCTGCATGCGAACGTCATGGAACTCGAATCCAGCGCTGACGCGAAAGTGGTCACCGGCGCCCGAATCGGCACGCTCGACGGCCGCCGTGGCCGCGTGCGCGCGCGGCATTACGTGCTGGCGGCGGGGGGTATCGAGAATGCGCGCATCCTTCTTCTCTCCGACAGCGTCGCGTCCAGCGGGCTCGGTAACGATCGCGACCTGGTCGGCCGCTATTTCATGGATCATCCCCGGGGCACGATCGGCACGATCCGCGCGGACGAGCCCGATCGCGTCACCCGACCGTACGAGCGCACGATCGGCAAGGTACGTGCGCCGCTCGCACCGGAGATCGGCCTTTCCATGGAGGCGCAGCGACGCCATCGCAGCCTCAATGCCCGGGTGCATCCCTTTGCCGTGGAAGGTCAGGTGCCGCAAGGCATCCGCGCCCTGCGCGGCCTGCGCGCCGCCTTGCGCCCCGCTGTGCGGACGGAGGCGACCCTGCTCGAGGCACGGCTCTGCGCCGCCCTGCAGAACGGGCCCGGTGGCGACGTGGCCACCATCCACCAGGGCCTCGCCATCAACGCGATCCGGCTCGGCCTGAACATCGGCGACGTGATCCGCGCGGTGGGGCAGAAGGTTGCGGACCGGCCGACGGTACGCAGCGATCGCGTCGAACTGGTCGGCTTCTTCGAACAGGCGCCCCACCGCGACAGCCGGGTCACGCTCGGTGCGGACCTCGACGGCCTGGGCCTGCGCCGTGTGCGGGTCGACTGGCGTCTCAACGAACTCGACCGGCACACCTGGCGCACCATGACCCACGTCGCCGGAGACAGCCTCGCCATGACCTGCGATGGCCGCTTCGAGGCGGCTCCCTGGACGCGTGGCGAAGAGGCGCCAGCACTCCGAGGCACCGCCCATCACATGGGCACCACGCGGATGGCGGAGGACCCGGCGCGGGGCGTGGTCGATCCGCAGGGCAAGGTACATGGCGTGGACAACCTGCACATCGCCGGCAGTTCGGTCTTCCCGACCGGCGGCTGGGCGTTCCCGACCTTCACCATCGTCGCACTCAGCCTGCGGCTTGCCGAGCAGTTGCGCGCGCTGTTGTAACGGTGGCGATACACCTCGCGTTGCATGCATGCATCGGGCGGCCATTCGGCCTAGCCGTGCGCCAGCCGGAAGTGCAATCGACAGGGGCATGGCCGCTCCCTAGCCTTGGGGTACCGGCACGCAGTCCATGCGTGCATCGAGGGGAACGTCCGATGATCCGCCTGTTCAGACAGCCGATCGTGCGCTGGCTCACCTTGCTGGGCACCTGCGAACTCCTGTTGCTCGCCGCCTCGCTCAACGTGGCCGTGTGGATTCGCTTCGCGACCTCGCCAGAGGATCTCGCTGCGTCCACGCATTCGTTGACGGCACGCGCGGCGATGTTCGCCACGGTCATCTTCCTGTGCATGGCCGCGCTGGGCGAGTATCGCGCCACGCTGCGGATGAGCTGGCGAGGCCAGCTCGCACGGCACGCCATCGCCTTCATCCTCGGTGGTCTGGCGCTGGTCGTCGGCTACTACGTGATCCCGCAGGCCTACGTGGGCCGTGGCGTACTCGGCATGGCCCTGGTCATCGGCTTCGTGTCGACGGTAGGCTTCCGCGCGGTGTTCATGCGCCTCGTCGAGATGGAATCGCTCAAGCGACGCGTGCTCGTCCTCGGCGCCGGGCAACGTGCCGCGCAGATCCACAATCGCATGCGGCGGCGCTCGGACCGACGTGGTTTCTGCCTGTTGGGCTATGTACGCGGAACCAACGAGGCTGTCGCGATCCCCGAATCGCTGTTGATCGAACCGGCGGGCTCGCTCGCCGCACTGGCGCGTCGCGAGAAGCTACACGAGATCGTGGTGGGCGTGGACGATCGCCGGGGCAGCCTGCCCATGGATGACCTGCTGGCCTGTCGCCAGCTAGGCGTGCAGATCACCGACCTGACCACCTTCGTCGAACGTGAAGCGGGCCGCGTGCAACTGACCATGCTGGACCCGTCCTGGCTGGTGTTTTCCGGCGGTTTCAACGCCACGCCACTGGCCTTGTTCGCCAAGCGCGGTTTCGACCTGGCCGCATCCCTGCTGATCGCCCTGCTCTGCTGGCCGATCATGCTCGGTGTCGCCCTGGCGATTCGCATCGAATCCGGCCGTGGACAGCCCATCCTCTATCGCCAGGAGCGCGTCGGCGAGCACGGCTGCACCTTCTGGCTATACAAGTTCCGCAGCATGCGCACGGATGCGGAAATGGATGGCGTCGCGCGTTGGGCATCGAGCAACGACGACCGCGTGACGCGGGTAGGACGCGTCTGCCGAAAGCTGCGTTTCGACGAACTGCCGCAATTGTGGAACGTGATCCGAGGCGACATGAGCATCGTCGGGCCACGCCCTGAACGGCCGCAGTTCGTTTCCGACCTGCAGAACAAGATCCGCTACTACAGCCTCCGCCACACCATCAAGCCGGGCCTGGCCGGGTGGGCGCAACTGAGCTATCCGTACGGCGCTTCCGAAGAAGATGCCGCGGAGAAACTCAAATACGACCTGTTCTACGTGAAGAACCACAACCTCTTCCTCGATGTGGTGATCCTGATCGAGACCGTGGAGGTCGTGCTGTTCGGGCGTGGCGCACGGTGATTCCGGTCGGCGCGGATGCGACGGGCGATCTACGATCGCGGGCGTGGCGATTCCGTGCGAAGGCGGCGCAACGGCGAGCTGTACCAGTCGACGACCACGCCCTGCTCGAAACGTATCCAGGAAGGACCGTATTCCCAACGGCCATCGGCACGCCGCGTGGGCTCTCCTTCGATACCGATCACCTCGTCCGGCATCATGCCGAGGGTAAGTGCCTTCAATGCGGAGGGAGCGCTCGCGCCCCCGGATATCGCGACATCCTCCGCGGTTTCCCCGTCCAGTCCCTGGCTCGCCTCGCTGGCAGGCCACGTCGACCATGCCACGCCTCCGATGGCCACCACGGCGAATGCGAGCCACCAGCGAGTCACCACCGCACGCTGCGTTGCGCGTGGTGGTACGGTGTCCTTTCGCGGGGTTTCATGGAGAGGAACCGCCGTTTCAGGCACGACCGGCACCGCATCGACGGCACGCGCCGCCTGCGACGCGCCGGGCAGGCGTCCGTGCCTGCGATGGAAATCCATCGCGGCACCGTACTGTGCCGTCAGCCGCTGCAGCCGGGCCGCCGCCAATTGGTCGGCGCGCGAGCCGCGGCGGCGGTCGGGGTGCCACATCGCCACATGGCGACGGTACGCCTGCTTGAAGTCTTCAAGCGAGCAGCCGGGGTCCAGGCGCAACTTCGCGTACAGGTCGAGGAAGTCGGTTTCGTCCGTCACGGTGGAGCCCCCTTGCGCGGCGCGCGTGACGTATCGTCAGGCGGGCGGTCCGCACGCCGAGCGTCGCTCACAGCCATCGCGCTGACAAGTACAACTTTTGGAGAAGCGACATGCACCGTCTTCGCGCCACCGTGGCCGCCGCGGCCCTGTTCTCGATAGCACCGCAGGTGGCGGCTGGCGATCCACCACCCCCCTCCCTCGGTGCGCACGTGTTCCTCGGCCAGGGCGAGGGCCTGGGTAGCAGTCCCGCCATGACGCCCCCGATGGACACCCGGTCCAAGGGCAGTGTGTTCGTCGTTTTCAACGCGGGATACGCAAGCAACGATGCCTCGCCGCGCGACACCTACGGCAATCGCTGGAACATGTTGGGCCGTGCGATGACCTATGCGAACTATGGCGATCGCTTCGACGTGAAAGCCTATGTCGCTCTGGACGGCAAGGGCGGAGCCAACCACTCCGTCTCCATCATCAAGCGGGGGGAACCGCGTGGCGAGCTATCCCTGCCCTTCATCGAGGTACGCAACGCCAGCCGCGTGCAGGCGCTAGCCCAGTCGTACGCCGAACCGTCGCTGGTAGTCGCCAGCGGTGAGATCCACGTCGACGGCCCCGCCACGTTGCTTGCCTTCTGGTGGGGCGACGGTGGCGTCAAACGCATGAGTGTCGTCCCTGGCGACGGATTCCAGCTGATCGATGCCTTCGTCGAACTGCCCGACGAAAGCGGTGTGCAGGGTGCCGTGGCATGGCGACAGGTGACCGCCGCGGGCACCTACCGTGTGCATTGGACAGCCGCGCCCGTGCAGGGGGCGGCGCTCTGGCTCATCGCCATACGCTAGGGGATCGTCCGGATCCGGACAGGTCGCAGGCACGGCTGGCGTGGTGAAGCGCGCCAGCGCGGGGCATGCGTCCGTTTCCGGACACCCCACTGCGAAAAGCGTCGCGAGGGTGTCCGGAAACGGACGTCGGCGCCTACAACCATAGGGCTATTTTCCTCGCTGCTACAGGGAGATAGCTTTGATTCCCGACACCACGAGGCCGCGGCGGGACGAGCAGGACGCCACGGACGATGCAGGAAGCACGGATGCGCAAGGATGCGCCAGGAAGCGAGGGAGGAGGACCTCGCCCGCGGCCCCGCGGTGTCGACCGTTCAGAAGGTGACGCGAATGCCCACGTTGCCTGCCCAGCCGCGCATGCCATAGCCGCCGACGAAGTGCTGGTAGGTGCCTTCGCCATAAACCTGCACATGCTCGCCCAACTGGCTTGTCGCACCCGCCGCCACACGATATGCGTTACCCACGCGGCCGGAGCCGAAGCGCTCGGCGATACCCCAGTCTTCACTGGAAACATTGGCTTTCGGATCACCGTTGCCCGTATGCGTGAGGTCGAGGCTAGCGTAAGGCATGAACACGGGATTGGCCGTTCTCGCGATGCGGCCACCCAGGCGTGCACTGGTCTGTTTCGCCGTGCCGAGCTTCACCGCCAGGCCATCGCCGTCGACGAAATCGCGAAAGTTCAGGGACTGGTGCTTGAGCTGGAAGCGCGGTTCGACGGTCCATTCGTTGCCGAGCGCGAACGGCATCCCCACCTCCACCGACATGGTCCAGGCGTTCGCCCGTATGCGGCCTACGTCCGCGCCACGCAGGTCCGTTCCCACGTCGCCGTGGAACCGGGTGGAACCGATCACTCCGTCCACCCAGAGGCCATTGCCTTGCTGCCAGGTGATCCAGGCGGACACGCCGTTGGCGCGATACTTGGCCGAACTGTTGCCGTCCGCGGCCTTGGGCGTGACGCGGGTCGTGCCATGGTCGGCGGCCCAGCCCGCACGCAGTGTTCCGTTGTCGCCGTCCAGCGCGACCAGTCCACCGCCCAGCTGCAACGCATTGACCTGCTGGTCGAAATCGTAGCCGTATCGTTGAAACGACAGGTTCGACGTGTATCCCAGCGGCACGACGAACAAGAACATCGTCTTCATCAATTTCGACCAGCCATGGGATGTCGTGCGCTTCGCGGTGACATCCGCCGATCGCGAGGTCACCGT
This sequence comes from Luteibacter jiangsuensis, assembly GCF_030812295.1. GTDB lineage: Bacteria > Pseudomonadota > Gammaproteobacteria > Xanthomonadales > Rhodanobacteraceae > Luteibacter > Luteibacter jiangsuensis_A. The sequence continues at coordinate 185,267 of NZ_JAUSSK010000001.1, read as the reverse complement.
GTCGTTCAAGGATGCTGGCCTGAACGTGATCGGTAGCATCGTGACCATTCCGCCCGGTTCCGAAGAAAGGCAAACCGAGGTCAGGTACGACGACCAGGGCCGTGGTCGCATCAGGCATGTGGAGATCCGTTCGCTTGAAGTGATCCGGCTGGATTCGTTCAAGTTCCGGTCGCCGCGATAAGTTTGGACCGTTGCCTTGATTGGCGTCCTCATCTTGGGGGCGCCTTTTTTGTGGTGGGAAAAAAATCCCACCTCGGCCATTTGCCCAAGGCGGCTAGCACGCCAGTTGTATATGCCCTCGACGACCCGGGAGATATAAAGATTCCACAGACGCGGAAGGGTCATCCGGCCCACCACGCGTGACGGGGGATCGCATGAAAGCCGAAGGCACGGCGAGATCGTCGAGGAACGGCAGGGGCAAGCGGGCAAGCGGACGCGAAGCGCAACGCGCCTCGTTCGGCCGCGCCATGGCTGCCTCGACCGTTCGGCCTATGCCTTCGCGCTCTCCCAACGAGTACGAGGTCGCATGATGAACCAGACACTTTCCGCCGCCGGGCACGACGCCGGCACCGTCCACGGTCGCTTCGCCGCCGTGGCGAAAGCGTGCCCGGAACGGACCGCCGTGGCATCGGATGCCTCAAGCCTGACCTACGGCGAGCTGGATGCACGCAGCGACCGCGTGGCGGCCGGGTTGTTGGCGGCGGGTGTGGAACCCGGCAGTTACGTGGCCTTGCTGATGGAACGTTCGGTCGAGGCGATCGTCGCCCTCTTCGGCGTACTGAAGGCCGGCGCGGCCTATTTGCCCATCGACACACGCTGGCCTGCCGAGCGCGTGGCCTTCGCGCTGCGCGACGCGGACGTCGCGGCCATCGTGGCGGACGAAACGCTGGACTTCGTTTCCGATGACGTTCCGCTGTTCACGGTCGCCGCCCTGGAAACCCAGACCGGCGGTTGGACTGGCAAGCGCTCGTCGCCGCTGAAGCGGCTCCCACATGCGGGCTCGGGCGACGACCTCGCTTATGCCATGTACACCTCCGGGTCCACGGGGACGCCCAAGGGCGTCGAGATCCGGCACACGTCGATCCTGCGTCTCGTCCTGCGCTCCGATTACATCGACTTCGATGCACCGAAAGTGCTGCATGCGGCACCGCTGGGCTTCGACGCCTCCACCTTCGAGATCTTCGCTCCGCTGCTCAATGGCGGCACATGCGTGGTCTACAACGAGCGCGTGCCCACGGGCTGCGGCATCGCACGCACCGTCGCCATGCATGGAGCGGAGATCGCCTGGCTCACCGCCGCGCTGTTCAACGCCATCGTCGACGACGATGCCACCAACCTGGCGGGCCTGCGCGTGGTGCTGACGGGTGGTGAGGCGCTGTCCGTGCCCCACGTGCGCAAGGCTTACGCCGCGCTGCCTTCCACCGCACTGATCAACGGCTACGGTCCGACCGAGTGCACCACCTTCGCGACCACCTACCCGATACCGCGCGAACTGCCCGACGGCCTCCGGGCCATCCCCATCGGCAAGCCCATCGGCGAAACCTCGCTGCATGTGCTCGACGGTGAAGGCAACGAGGTCGCCGCCGGTGACACCGGCGAACTCTTCATCGGTGGCAGCGGCGTGGCCCGTGGCTATCTCAACCGGCCCGAACTCACCGCGGAGCGTTTCGTCGCCGGTGGCACGCTGTACCGTACCGGCGATCTCGTGCACTGGCTGCCCGACGGCAATCTCGCCTTCGTCGGGCGTGCCGACGGGCAGGTGAAGATCCGCGGCTATCGCATCGAGACCGGCGAGATCGACATCGCGTTGCGCGCGCTTCCAGGCGTCACCGCCGCCACCGTCGTCGCACGCGAGGATGTTCCCGGCGAAAAGCGCCTGGTCGCCTATTACGTCGGCCACGACGACAGCGTGAGCGCGCGCGACCTGCGGGACGCGCTGGCCCGCACGCTTCCCGAGTACATGCTGCCCGTCGCCTGGATGCGCCTCGATGCGCTGCCGGTCAACGACAACGGCAAGCTCGATCGTCGCGCCCTCCCTGTCCCCGGCAGCGATCGCCCCGAACTGGCCGCACCCTTCGTCGCGCCGCGTGGCGATATCGAAACCCGGCTCTGCGCCATCTTCGCCCAGACCCTCGGCCTGGACGCGGTCGGCCGTGACGACAACTTTTTCGACCTCGGCGGCAGCTCCCTTCTTGCGACGCGTGCCATGACTCGCGTGCATGAAGAACTGTCGCCGACCCCAACCCTGGTCGGCTTCTTCGCCGAACCGACCCCGGCCGCCGTGGCGGCCACGATCGAGGGGCGCGCCACCCGGCAAGCGTTGGCAGGACGCCTCGCGGGTGGCGCGCAGGCGGTGGGGGAAGCGGTGGCGATCATCGCCATGGCGGGACGTTTCCCCGGTGCACCGGACGTCGAGACATTCTGGGACAACCTCTGTGCCGGCCGCGAATCGATCCGCTTCTTCGCGCCGGGCGAACTCGATCCCGCCGTGAGCGCAGCCGATCGCGACGATCCGGCCTATGTCGCCGCGCGTGGCGTGGTCGACGACGTGGAACAGTTCGACGCGGGCTTCTTCGGCATGTCTCCACGCGAGGCCGAACTGACCGATCCCCAGCAGCGCCTGTTCCTGGAGCTGTGCTGGGAATGCCTCGAGCGCGGCGGCTATGTGCCCGATGCGCAGCAAGTACCCGTGGGCGTGTTCGGTGGCATGCACAACGCGACTTATTACCAGCGGCATGTCAGTGGCCGGCCCGACCTGATCGACAAGCTCGGCGCGTTCCAGGTGATGCTCGGCAACGAGAAGGATTACCTCGCCACGCGCGTGGCGCACAAGCTCAACCTCACGGGTCCGGCGATCAGCCTGAACACCGCCTGCTCCACCTCGCTGGTCGCCATCGCCCAGGCCTTCGACGCCTTGCGCGCGGGACGTTGTGGCATGGCGCTCGCGGGAGGTTCGTCGATCGCCTGTCCCCCGAACAGTGGCTACGTCGCGCAGGAAGGATCGATGCTCTCGCCCGACGGGCATACGCGCACGTTCGATGCGGACGCACAAGGCACGGTGTTCAGTGACGGTGCCGCCGTCGTCCTGCTGAAGCGCCTGTCCGATGCCTTGCGCGACGGAGACCCTATCTACGCCGTGATCCGCGGTGCGGCCGTGAACAACGACGGCGGGGTAAAGGCGAGCTTCACCGCACCGAATGCCTCCGGCCAGGCCGCCGTGATCACGATGGCCCTCGACGATGCGGGCGTGTCACCACGCGACATCTCCTATGTCGAAGCGCATGGCACGGCCACGCCGCTGGGCGACCCGATCGAGCTCGAAGGACTGACACAGGCGTTCCGCCAGGGCACCACGGACAAGGGCTTCTGCGCGCTGGGATCCCTGAAGAGCAACGTCGGTCACCTGGTGATGGCGGCCGGGGCGGCGAGTGTCATCAAGACCTCGCTCGCCCTGCACGAACGCCGCTTACCGCCGTCCCTGCATTACAAGGCCGCCAATCCTCGCCTCAACCTGGCCGACTCCCCGTTCGTGGTGAATGACACGCTGCGCCCATGGCAAACCGCTGGCGGGCCCTTGCGCGCAGGCGTGAGTTCGTTCGGCGTCGGTGGCACGAACGCCCACCTGATCCTCGAGGAAGCACCGGAGCGCGCGCCGTCCGACGCGGCCAGCGGCGCGCAATTGCTACTGCTGTCGGCACGCACGCCGACGGCGCTCGGTCACGCCGCCGCTCGTCTCGCCGACCATCTCGCGGCACATCCCGACGGTAATCTCGCCGATGCGGCGTGGACCCTGGCATGCGGCCGCAAGGCCTTCGTCCAGCGCACCCATGTCGTCGCCCTCTCCACCAACGACGCGATGGCGAAGCTGCGCGACGTCGCGGCCGCGGCGATGTGCCGTGCCTGCGCGAGTCCCTCGCCGGGCATGGTCTTCCTCTTCCCTGGCCAGGGCTCGCAATATGCTGGCATGGGCCGCGAACTGCATGCCACGGAGCCGGTGTTCCGCGCCGCGCTCGACGAAGTGGCAGGCGCGCTGCGCGAGGAGCTCGGCTTCGATCTGCGCGACCGGATGTTCGCCGGCGACGCCGACGCGCTCAAGGCGACGGCACTGACCCAGCCTGCGACCTTCGCATTGGAATACGCGCTGGCCCGCCTGTGGATGAGCCTCGGCGTGGAACCCGTCGCGATGATCGGCCACAGCGTCGGCGAGTTCGCCGCCGCCGCGCTGGCCGGTATCATGCCGCTGGCCGACGCGGCCCGACTCGTCGCGCGCCGTGGCCGCATGATGCAGGCGTTGCCCGGGGGTTCCATGCTTTCGGTTCGCCTGGGAGCCGCCGAGCTCCGTGGCCGGCTCCCGGACACTCTATCGCTCGCCGCCGAGAACGCGCCGAACGCGAGCGTCGTCTCTGGCGATACCGATGCCGTCGAATCCTTCCGCGCCACGCTCGAAGCCGAAGGCGTCGCGTGCCGCCTGCTGCATACCTCGCATGCCTTCCACTCGGCGATGATGGACCCCGTGCTCGACGCGTTCCGCGCCGAAGTCGCCGCCGTGCCGCTGGCCGCGCCACGCATGCGCATCGTCTCGACACTGACCGGCCTGCCCCTGACCGATGCCGAAGCCACCTCGCCCGATTACTGGGCGCGGCATATGCGCCACACGGTGCGCTTCTCGCCGGCGCTGCTGCACGTGTTGGACGAAGGCACCCACGCCTTCCTGGAAGTCGGCCCGCGCCCCAGCCTCGCATTGCTCGCCCGGCAGCACGCGCAAAGCCGCGGCCGCACCATCGTCGCCTCGCTCGGCGATGGCCCCACCGACGAACGGACCGCGTGGCTGGGTGCCGCCGGAGCGTTGTGGTCGGCTGGCGCCGCCATCGATACCGGAGCCTTCGACCACCGCGAAAGCCGGCGCCGCGTGCGGCTGCCCACCTACCCCTTCGAACGCAAGCGGCACTGGATCGACGCGCGCCTTCCCGCGTCCGTCACACCCATCGCCGCGGCGGCGCCTGTCGCGCCGTCTGTCACCGCCACTGCCGCCGTACCGGAGCTTCTCCCCATGCCGATGCCTTCCGCACCCGCCACCACCGCTCGTCCGCAACGTCTCGTCGGCGAACTCGCCGCCTTGTTCGAGGACGTCTCCGGCACCGAACTCGAGGGCGTGGACCCGGCGGCGACCTTCGTCGAACTGGGGCTCGATTCGTTGTCGCTGACCCAGGTGGCACTGCAACTACAGAAGACCTATGCACTGAAGATCACCTTCCGCGAACTGATGGACGGATGTTCCTCGTTCGAACGGCTCGCGGCGCATATCGATCGCCTGTTGCCGGCTGAAGCCCAGCCGGTGGCGCCCGTGGCCGCGGCTGTCGCCGTGCCGGCCGCGGCGGTGGCGCCGGTGGCAATCGCCTCCGGCGGCGGGTTGGTCCAGGACGTGATCGCGCAGCAAATGCAGATCATGCGGGAACAGCTGGCGTTGCTGGCGGGAGCCACCGCTCCCGCGGGAGCTGCTTTGTTGGGGACCGCTCAGGTGGGAGCCGGCCCTGCCGGCGATGGAACCGCCGTATCGCCGACAGGGTCGGCTCCCACCAGAGCGGCATCCACCCCGCAAGGGGATGCCGCCAGGCAGGGGGCTTCTTCTGAGCAATCCGGGGCTGCGAACGACGAGGAAGCGGCGCTCGCCCACACTACCTACGATGTAAAGAAGGCCTTCGGCGCGATCGCCCGGATCCATTCCACGAACACCAGTCTCTCCGCGAGGCAGCGCGCCCGCCTCGACGCGTTCATGCGCCGCTACATCGAGCGCAGCAAGGCTTCCAAGGCCTATACGGAAGAGCACCGCCCGCACCTCGCCGATCCGCGTGTGGTGAACGGCTTCCGCCCGTTGCTGAAGGAAATCGTCTACCAGATCGTGATCGAACGTTCCAAGGGTTCGAAGGTCTGGGATCTCGACGGCAACATGTACGTCGACGCGCTGAACGGCTTCGGCATGAACCTGTTCGGCTGGCAGCCCGACTTCGTGCTCGATACGGTGCGCAAGCAGCTGGACGCGGGCTACGAGATCGGCCCGCAACATCCCCTCGCCGGCGTGGTCGCGAAGCAGGTATGCGAGCTCACCGGCTTCGACCGCGCGGCACTGTGCAACACCGGTTCGGAAGCGGTGATGGGGTGCGTGCGCGTGGCGCGGACCGTCACCGGCCGCGACACCCTGGTGATCTTCACCGGTTCCTATCACGGCATCTTCGACGAGGTGATCGTCCGCGGCACCAGGAAACTCAAGTCCGTTCCCGCCGCGCCGGGCATCCTGCGCAATACGGCTGAGAACGTCCTGGTCCTGGACTACGGCACGCCCGAGTCGCTGGCGATCATCCGCGAACGCGCCTCGTCCATCGCCGCCGTGCTCGTCGAGCCTGTGCAGAGCCGCCGGCCCGATTTCCAGCCGGTGGAATTCCTCCAGGAGCTGCGCGCGATCACCGAGGAAGCCGGCTCCTTGCTCATCTTCGATGAAGTGGTCACCGGTTTCCGCTCGCATCCGCGCGGCGCGCAGGCGATGCTCGGCATCGATGCCGACATGGCCTCGTACGGCAAGGTGGTCGGCGGTGGCTTCCCCATCGGCGTCATCGCCGGCAAGCGCCGCTTCATGGATGCGCTCGACGGCGGCCACTGGCAGTTCGGCGACGATTCCACTCCCACCGTCGGCGTCACCTATTTCGCCGGCACCTTCGTCCGCCATCCGCTGGCCCTGGCCGCGGCGCATGCCGTGCTCACGCACCTGAAACAGGAAGGTCCAGACTTGCAGGCCTCGCTCAACGCGAAGGTCACGGCCATGGCCGATGAACTGAACGCCTTCTGCGCAAGCGTTGGCGCCCCGGTCCACGTCGTCCACTTCTCGTCGGTGTGGAAGACCGTCTTCACCGAGGACCATCCGCTGCAGGACCTGCTCTTCGCGATGATGCGCAGCCGCGGCATCCATATCCTCGACAACTTCCCCTGCTTCTTCACCACGGCGCACGACGAGACGGATTTTGCCGCGATCGCCAGCGCCTTCCGCGAATCGATCCTTGAAATGCAGGAAGCGGAATTCCTGCCGCGCCGCCGCGAGACGGCCTCCTTCGATGCCGAGCATCCGCCCATACCCGGCGCGCGGCTTGGCAAGGATCCTGAAGGGCGTCCCGCGTGGTTCGTTCCCAACCCGGATGCGCCGGGCAAGTACCTGAGGGTGACCGCATGACGCACAATGAGCTGGCCGCCGCCACGGCGGTCGACTACGATCCGTTCGCAGGCGCGCCGCTCACGCGGCTCGTCCCGACGACGGCACCGCAGCGCGAGGTGTGGCTGGCATCCCGGCTGGAGCCGGAAGCCTCGCTGGCTTATAACGAAGCGGTTTCGCTCGACCTCAAGGGCTTGCTCGACGTGCCGGCTCTCGAATGGGCGCTGCAGGCGATCGTCGATCGCCACGAAGCCTTGCGCGCGACCTTCAGCGGCGATGGCGAAGGCCTCTTCGTCGCCGGCCATACCACGCTGCCGATCGCTTTCCACGATCTTTCCCTGCTGGCTCCGTTCGAGAGCGATGCACGGATCATGGCCGCGTTCTCGCGCATCGTCACGACGCCGTTCGATCTCGAGAACGGTCCCCTGGTCCGCGCGGAATTGTTCCGCCTGGGCACCGACCGACATATCCTGACCATCGCCGCGCATCATATCGTTTGCGACGGCTGGTCGTTCGGCGTGATCGTGAGCGATCTCGCCGCTCTTTACGCGCAGCGGACAGGCCAGGGCCCCGGCCCGGCACCCGCGGGCGCGTTCTCGAACTTCGCGTTGGCCGAGGCTGCGCACGCCGGCAGCGAGACGGCCCGGGAGGACGAACAGTACTGGCTCGACCGGTTCGCCGGCCCGGTCCCCGTACTGGACCTCCCAACGGACCGTTCCCGCCCCCGCCGGCGGACGTTCACCTCACGGCGCGAAGACCGCATGCTGGACCCGACGGAAGTCGCCGCGATCAAGCGCCTGGGCGCCGCCCACGGCGCCAGTTTCTATGCGACCCTGCTCGCCGCGTTCGCTGTCCTGCTCCGCCGGCTGGCGGGGCAGGACGACGTGGTGATCGGCATTCCCACGGCTGGCCAGGCGGCCGAAGGCCAGCAGACGCTGGTCGGCCACTGCGTGAACGTATTGCCCCTGCGTGCACGCATCGACGACGAAGCGAGCTTCGCCACGGTGCTGGGCACCGTGCGCAACGACCTGCTCGACGCCTTCGACCACCAGCGCTACACGCTTGGCAGCCTGCTCGCCCGGCTCTCGCTGGCACGCGATCCATCGCGCCTGCCACTGGTGGCGGTGCTGTTCAACCTCGACGCGCAACTGGACGAGACCACGGTACGTTTCCCGGGCCTTCGCTTCAATGTGGAAGCGGTGCCGCGTGAATTCGAGAATTTCGAGATGTTCATCAATGCGGTGCAGGTGGACGGCGGATTACGCCTCGAATGCCAGTACAACGCCGACCTTTTCGAGGGTGCCACGGTGCAAGGCTGGCTCGACGCGTACGCGACGCTGCTACGCCATGCCGCGCTTGACCCGACGGAAGCCGCCGTCGCGCTGCCGATCGTCTCCGACGCCGTGTACCGCGAATTGGCCGCGCTGCAGCCTGCGCCCACTCCGTTCCCGGAACTCCGCCTCGCCCACGAGTTCTTCGAACAACAGGTGGACCGCGCGCCGGAGCGCGCCGCCGTCCGTCATGCCGACCGCTCGCTCAGCTATGCCGCACTGGAATCGCGAGCCAACCGCATCGGCAACGCGTTGCGCGCGCGCGGCATCGGCCATGGCGCCCTGGTCGGCCTGTCGCTGGCGCGCGGCCTCGACATGGTCGCGGCCGTGCTTGGCGTACTGAAATCCGGTGCCGGCTATGTCCCGCTGGACCCGACCTTCCCCGCCGACCGGCTCGCCTTCATGGCCGAGGATGCGTCGCTCGCCGCGCTGGTGGTGGACGACGATACGCCGCTGGCGTTCGAGTTCGATGCCGCGCGCGTGATCGCGCTGAACAGCGGGGAGATCGTCGATGCATCCTTCGAACGGCCCGAGCGCAACCGCCGCGCCGCCACGCCCGACTCCGTCGCCTATGTGATATTCACCTCCGGCTCCACTGGCCGGCCCAAGGGCGTGCGCGTACCGCACCGCGCGGCAGCGAATTTCCTCACCAGCATGCAGCGGGTGCCGGGCATCGCCCCTGACGACCGGTTGGTCGCGGTGACCACGCTGTCGTTCGACATCGCCTTCATGGAACTGATGTTGCCGCTGACCAGCGGCGCGGAGATCGTCGTCGCCGGCCGCGACGACGTACGCGATGGTGGACAGCTGCGCAGGCTGATCGAAGAATGCGACGCCACCATGATGCAGGCCACGCCGGCCGGCTGGCGCCTGCTCGTGGACGCGGGCTGGCAGGGTCGGCCCGCCTTTCGCGCGGTCTCCGGCGGCGAACCGCTGCCCGTCGACCTGGCGGAAGCCCTGCTCGACCGTTGTGGCGAAGTGTGGAACGGCTATGGCCCCACCGAGACCACGGTGTATTCGACCTATTGGCGTGTATCCGACCCGCGCGGCGGCATCTACATCGGCCGTCCGATCGCCAATACCACCGTGCACATCCTCGATGAAGGCGGCAACCACTGCCCGCTGGGCGTGCCTGGCGAAATCCACATCGGCGGCGCCGGCGTCACGCTTGGTTATCTCGACCGCCCCGAACTCACGGCCGAAAAGTTCGTCGCCGACCCCTGGTCGGAAGCGCCCGATTCGCGCATGTACAAGACCGGCGATCGTGGCCGCTGGCTCAGCAACGGTTTGCTCGAGCACATGGGCCGTCTCGACTTCCAGGTGAAGGTACGCGGCTACCGCATCGAGCCGGGCGAAATCGAAAGCGTGCTTGCCGATGCGCCGGAGGTCGCCCGCGCGGTGGTGATGGCGCGCGAGGACCGCCCCGGGGACGTGCGCCTGGTCGCTTATGTCGTAGCCCGCGACGGCGCCGCCGCGCTCGACGAGGACGACCTGCGCGCACGCCTGCGCGCACGCCTGCCCGACTACATGGTTCCGCAACATATCCTGGTGCTGGACGCCATTCCGCTGCTGCCCAACGGCAAGACCGACCGCAAGTCCCTGCCGCCGCCGATCGCCCATTCCATCTCCACGTCCGGCGAGCGCATCGCGCCACGCAACGAGGACGAACGACGCGTCGCCGCGGCGATGGAAAGCGTGCTCTGCCTGCCCGACCTCGACATCCGCGACGATTTCTTCGCTCTGGGCGGTCATTCGTTGCTGGCCGCGCAGCTCACCGCCCGCCTCAATCGCGAGTTCGGCGTCACCTTGTCGTTCCGCACGCTGTTCGACGCCCCCACGATCGAACGGCTCGCCTCCGCCATCGGCACGCAAGTGGCCAGCGGGAGCGCGCCCGCCACCGCGCCCGTCGGCCATCGCCCCGCCACGGAACAAGACCACGCTCCGCTTTCGTTGATGCAACGCCGGTTGTGGGCATTGGAACGGATGCATCCCGGCCGCGTCACCTACAACGCGCCGTCGGCGCACCGCCTGCGTGGTCAGCTCGACGAGCATGCGTTCGACATGGCGTTCCAGGCCCTGATCCAGCGGCAGCCGATCATGCGCACCGCCTTCCGCGACCTCGGCAACGACATCGCGCAGGTCGTGGCGCCGCAGCTGGAATATCCCCTCTTCCCCGCGGAGGACCTGAGCCACCTGCCGCCGGAAGAACGCGAGACCCGCTTGATGCAGCGCCTGCAGGAACTGACCGACACGCCATTCGATCTCGGCGCCGCGCCGCTGTTCAGCGCGCGCATGTTCCGCCTGGCCGACGACGAGCACGCGCTCTTCTTCATGCCGCACCACATCATCTGGGACGGCTGGTCGTTCGACATCCTCTACAACGAACTCTCCGCGCTGTATCGCGCCTTCGCCGCGGGGCAGCCCTCGCCTTTGGCACCGCTGCCCGTGACCTATGGCGATTTCTCCGAATGGCATGCGGAGTGGCTCGAATCGCCCGCGTTCCAGGTCCAGCTTGGATACTGGCGTGAGCGCCTCGCGCAGATGGGCGACATACGCGCGCTGCCCACCGACCATCCACGGCGTCCGGGCATGTCCGGCCTCGGCCGGACCGAGTGGATCCGCGTGTCGCGCGAGGACACCGACGCCATGCACGAGGTGGCCCGCCAGGCGGACGCCACGCTCAACATGACCTTGCTCGCCCTGTATTTCGCGATGCTTTCCAGTTCGGCCGGCCAGCACGACCTCGTCGTCGGCACGCCCGTGCGCGGACGCAACCAGACCGAGCTGGAATCGGTCATGGGTTACTTCAACAACCTGTTACCGCTTCATGTGAGCGTGGATCCGGCACTGTCGTTCCTCGAGTTCGTCCGTCACGTGAAACGCACCGCCATCGAGGCCTTCGGTCATCCCGACGTTCCGCTGGAATACCTGCAACGCGAACTGAAGGTCGGCCATGGCGCGGGCGCCACGCTCTACCAGGCGCTGTTCTCGTTCCAGGATGCCCGCCAGCGCGTGGTGGACTGGGGTGGCCTCGCCCATGAACAGATCCTGCTATTCCAGAGCGGTGCCACGGAAGACCTCGGGCTCTGGTTCCTGGAAGGCCACGCGGGCATGGTCGGCGGCGTAACCTATAACGCCGACCTGCTGCAGGCGGATACGGCGCGGCTGATGCGCGAGCGTTACCTCGGGATGATGCGCAAGGTCGCCATCGATCCCGCGATCGCCGTGGGTACGCTCACGGCGGCCACGGCGGCCGAACGTGAACGCATGCGCGACTGGAATGCTTCCGGTGCCGACGCCCGCCTGCCCGCGGACCTCTACGCCCTGGTTGCCCGGGGCGCCGCGATCTCCCCCGATGCCGTCGCCATCGCGCAAGGGAGCCGTGAAACAACCTATGCGTCGCTGCTGCGTCGTGTCGACCGCATGGCGTCACTCTTGCGCGAACGCGGCGCGAAGAACGGAAGTGTCGTCGGCCTCTGCGTCGATCCCGGCACCGAGCGTCTCGCCGCCCTCCTGGCCATCGCCAGGACCGGAAGCACCGCCCTGTTGCTCGACCGCGCCGACCCTGCGGCGAGGCTGCGCGACATCCTCGCCGATGCACGGATGACCGTACTGGTCGGCGACGCCACGCTCGAAACGACATTGGACTGGCCGCGCGCGTGCGCCCTCTGGCTCGACGCGGACCACGCGGAACTCGATGCCGCCATCGTCGGCGACGGCGATTTCATCGCGCGCCCCGATGCCGATGGCGCGGCCATCGCCTTTCACACCCTGGGCCCCGATGGCAAGGCGCGAGGCGCGGCGCTTTCGCACCGGGCCGTCGCCGCAGCCGTGGAAGGTCTTGCCGACGCACTCGCCTTCGACGCCGAGCAGCGTGTTTCCGGCGATGCCCTGCCTGTCGATCCGATGTCCGTCATCGCACCCCTGCTCGCCCTGGCCCATGGCGCCACCTGGCGGATCGCCGACGCCCACGCTCTCGCGCATGGCGACCTCGGCAACCTCGATACCTTCATCGCCAATCCCGAGACCTGGCACACGCTCGTCGACACGCGGTGGCCGGGCGACCGCCATCTGCGCGCGGTCGTCGTCGGCGGTACGCCCACGCCGGACATGGCGGCTCGCATCGCCGCTTCCACGGCGGAGCTGTGGACACTGTTCGGTGACGCGGCATCGGCTCCCGTCGCGACATGCGGCCGTGTCGAACACATCGCCGACGCCTTGCATGAAGGCCGCCCGGCCACCCATGCGGAGATCTGGATCATCGACGAAGACGGCGAGCCCTGCCCGATCGGCGCGACCGGTGAACTCGGTGTCGCCGGCCGCACCCTCGCCATGCCGTTCGGCCAGCGAGCCAACGCGGAACGGCAGCCGGGAGACGGCTGCCTGCTGCGCACCGGCTACCGCGGACGCTGGCTGGCCGATGGCCAGTTGCAGGTGATCGGGCGCGACGACCGGCGCATCCGCAGCCGCGGCCTGGACGTGGAGCCTGCGGCGATCGAAGCCCTGCTGGTCGCCCAGCCAGGCATCGTGCGCGCCATGGCGGTGTCGCGGACGGACCATGCCGGCCTCTTCCGCGTCGATGCCTATGCGGTCGGCGCTCCGGGCAATCCGCCGGACGCCGAAAACCTGCGCGCCGCGCTGGCCACGTCGCTACCGGCCTGGTCCATGCCCGCGCACCTCGTCGTGCTCGATGCCTTGCCGCTGCTGGCAACGGGCGAAGTGGACATCGCGGCCTTGCCGCTTCCCGCGGAACCTTACGTGGGCGCGTCGGCCGAAAGCACGGAACCGCGCAGCGAAAGCGAGCGGCTGCTGGCGTCGGTATGGACCGAACTGCTTGGCATGTCGCGCATACGCACCAGCGACAACTTCTTCGACGTGGGCGGTCATTCCCTGCTCGCGGTGGACATGGCCGTCCGCATCCAGAAGCTCACGGGTGTGCAACTCAACCTGCTCGACATCGCCAATGGCACGCTCGGCACGCTGGCCGCGGAGCTGGCGGTAGCGATCCCGGCCGCCACGGCGCCCGCCACGAAACGTGGCCTGCTAAGTCGCCTTCTTGGGCGCGGTTGACCTGGCGCCCGGGGGGAACGCCGACATGACTCATATCGCCTGGTTCATCTGCTGGAGTTCGGCGGCACTGCTCGCGCACGTCTTCATCGGCTATCCGCTGCTGGTGTGGATGCAGGCCCGCCTGCGTCCATTGCCGGTGGCGCGACGCGCGATCCTTCCCACGGTCAGCATCGTCATGGCCGTGCACGACGGCGAGCGTTTCATCCGCGCGAAGCTGGCCAGCCTGCGGCAGCTGGACTACCCCGCCGAGCTGATCGACATCGTCATCGCCTGCGACGGCTGCCACGACACGACGGTGACGACGGCACGGCGCTCGACCGATCCCCGGGTGACCGTGCTGGACTTTCCCAACCGGCGCGGCAAGGCGGCCTGCCTCAACGACGCCGTGGCATTGACACGCGGCGAGGTGCTGCTCTTCACCGACGTCCGCCAGAAGCTCTCCCCGGTGGCCTTGAAAGAACTCGTCGCCAACCTCGGCGACCCCACCGTGGGCGCGGTGGGTGGCGAACTGCACATGGAAAACGTGCGCAGCGGCTTCGCCCAGGGCGTTGACTTCTACTGGCGCTACGAGAAGGGCATCCGCCATGCGGAAAGCCTCTCCGGCTCGACGATCGGCGTCAGTGGCGCCTTGTACGCGATACGCCGGTCGCTGTTCCAGCCACTGCCCGCAGGCACCGTGCTGGACGACGTGCTCGTACCCATGCGCGTGGCGGCGCAGGGCAAGCGCGTGGTCTTCGAGCCCAAGGCGATGGCGTGGGACCAACCGTCGCAACTGCCCGAGGAAGAGCGGCGGCGCAAGATCCGCACACTCGCCGGGAACTACCAGTTGATCCAGCTCGCACCATGGTTGCTCGCGCCGTGGCGCAATCCCCTCTGGTTCCGCTTCGTCAGCCATAAGCTCCTGCGCCTGTTCGCGCCGTGGCTGATCCTGGCCCTCACGGTCAGCACCGGCCTGTTGTTCACCCGTCATCCCATGTACGCCCTGGCCTTCGGCGGACTGATCGGAGGATTGCTGCTGGTCGCGCTCGCACGCCTGCAACCACCACTGGGACGCCTGCTGCCCCTGCGGATAGCGGTCGCCTTCTTCTACCTCAACCTCTTCGCGGCGCAGGCGCTACTGGCCTTCGCACGCAATCGAAGGCTGCACCTATGGTGACCCCCATGCCCCCGCGCGGAGCTCCCGGTATTCGTGGCCGGCTCGGCGAGTTGTGCTATTCCAGCGGCCTGCTGCATTCGCTGCAACGTGTGCGCGCGTGGTGGCAACGCGACTTGCGCATCCTCGCCTACCACCGCGTGATGCCGCTGCCGGACCCGGACACGTTCGGCTTCGACCTCGAACTCATCAGCACGCCGCCCGCCGAGTTCCGCGAGCAGATGATGCGTATCAGGAAATACTTCCGGCCGATGCGGCTGACCGACATCGTGGCTGCCCTCGACGCGGGCGAGGCCTTGCCGCCGGACACCGTGGCGGTGACCTTCGATGACGGCTATGACGACAACTACCGGATCGCCGCCCCGATCCTGGACGAGGTCGGCGTGCCGGCGACGTTCTTCGTCTCCACCGGACACATCGACACGGGCCGTCCGTATGCGTACGACTGGCTGGTGCACATGATCCTGCTCACGACGGCGGCGCGGCTCGTCCTTCCGGAACTGTCGATCGACGTGGTGCTGCCACCTGACCGGTCGGCGCGTCGCCGCATCGCCGGCAACGTGCTCCTGCGCATGAAATGGCTCGACGCGTTCGCGCAGAGCGCGATGATCGAGAGGCTCGAAGTGGAGTGGGACATGCCTTCGGCGACCGCCCGCCCCGTCGACTGCCGCCCCATGACCTGGGACCAGGCACGCGAAATGGAGGCGGCCGGGTTCGAATTCGGTTCGCACGGCGTGCACCACCGCATGCTCGCACGTCTTCCGCGCGAAGAGATGGAACGCGAGATCCGCGCATCCAAGGCCACGCTGGACCGCGAACTGCGCAATCCCGCCGTGCTGATGTCCTATCCGGTGGGTGGCGACCGCGCCTATAACGACGACGTGATCTCGGCTACCCGCCATGCCGGATTCCAGCTCGCCTGCAGCTACGTCTGTGGAACCAACGCGGAACCCAGCGAGAACCGTTACTCGCTCTACCGTCTGCCGGTGGAAAGCAACATGGGCCCCGGCTGGTTCGCCGCGATGCTCGCCTTGCCGCAACTGATGAGCTATCCCACCCCCGCCCACCAGGCGGCCGGACCGAGGGAACAACCATGTTCCCCCTGATCCTCCTCTACGTCGTACTTACCATCATCCGTCCCCAGGACTACATAGCCGGCCTGGAGACCGTGCCCATCCTCCCGGTGGTGTTGCTGATGGCCTTCGCCATGTGGCTGGCATCGCGGTCGAAGACCTTCGAAGCACCGCAGTTCGTGATCCTGCCCGCCTTCCTGCTGATCCTGATGATCTCGCAGATGAGCAACGGCTGGGCCGGCGGCGCGCTCGACGAACTGGCCCGCTTCGGTCCGGTGGTGATCGCCTTCTTCGTCTTCGGTGCCGCGTGCGGCACGCAGAAGCGGGTGCGCATCGCCATGGGCGTGTTCGTGGCTTGTGCAACGGTGCTCGCACTGCACGGCGTCGAGCAGGCGAGCACCGGCGTGGGCTGGACAGGCACGCCGTTGAGCGAAGGCGGGCGCATCCAGTACGTGGGCATCTTCAACGATCCGAACGATCTCGGCCTCCTGTTCGCGGCGACCCTGCCCATGGCGGTGTTCCTTGGCAGACGCGGCGCCGGCGCGATGCGCCCGGTCTGGCTCGGGGCGGCCCTGCTCCTGCTCTATGGCACTTATCTCACCAACTCGCGCGGCGCCATGCTGGCGGTGCTGGTCGTCGCCGGTTGCTATGTCTGGTACCGCAAGGGAGCCCTTGTCGCGGGCGCGATCGGCGTCGTCGGACTTGCCGCGATGAAGCTACTCTCCTCGCGGATGGAAGAACTGGATGCCGGCGAGGAGTCGGCCGCGGGTCGCGTGGACGCCTGGTACTCCGGCCTGGAGATGTTCCGCGAGCATCCCGCGTTCGGCGTCGGCCCGGGCAATTTCACCGAGTACAACGACCTGACCGCGCACAACTCGTTCGTGCTCGTGCTGGCGGAGACCGGCTTCATCGGCTTCGTGCTCTGGCTCGCCTTCGTCGGCTACGGCTTCTGGATGATGCTGACGATCGTCCGCCACCATGGCCCCACCGGTGCCGATCCCACAGTCGAGGCCGAATGGGCCGCGGAGCGGCAGATGGCTCTGACCCTTCTGCTTTCCCTGTGTGGCCTGTTCGCGGCGGCGTTCTTCCTCAGCCGCAGCTACATGGTGGTGCTTTACCTGATCGCCGCCATGGTCGCCGGCTACTACGTGGGTGCGCGCCGTCGCTGGCCGACCCTGCCGATGTTCCGGCTCTCCAACGGAGGATGGCGTTGGCTGCCCGCGGGGGCATGCAGCGTCTTCGCCTTGTTCGTCCTCGTCGCCGTGCTCCTGCGAACCGTATGAATCTCTACGAGACCGCCTTTCGCCGCATCGTCTGGCCCGCATACGAAGGCGGCCTGCGTCGTCGCGACACGCCCACGTACATGCGCCGCTACGAGCGGGACCAGTGGCTGGCCCCCGAGGAAGTGCAGGCCCTGCAGTTCCAGCGGCTGAAACGCCTGCTCGACTGGTGCTATCGCGAGGTGCCGTACTACAGGCGTCGCTGGGACGCGCTGGGCATCGTGCCGCGGGACATCCGTGACATGGACGACTATGCAAGGCTCCCCGTATTGACCAAGGCGGATATCCGCGACAACGCCGACGAAATCAAGGCCACGCCGCTGAAGGCATCGCTGGGCTACAAGGCCACCGGCGGCTCCACGGGCGAACCGCTGCGTTTCGGGTTCACCCGCGAAAGCAACGACCGCCGCGTGGCCGTGATGTGGCGCGGCTACGGCTGGGCCGGTTCGCGGATGGGCCGCCGGACGCTGTTCCTCTGGGGTGGCGCCGTCGGCAATCCCAGCGCGATGCACCGCTTGAAGGACCGCGTCTACAACGCCGTGTTCGCACGCAAGCTGCTCGACAGTTTCCACATGAACGAGTCGAACATGGCCGGTTACGCCGACGCCATCGACGCCTACCGTCCGGAGGTCGTCGTCGGCTATGTCGGGCCGCTTGTCCGCCTGGCCGAATGGCTGCTGGCGAACAATCGCCAGGTGGCGCGCCCGGTCTCCGTCATCGGCGCCGCCGAAGCCCTGCATCCGTTCCAACGCGACCTCATCGAGAGGGCCTTCGGCGCACCCGCCTACAACACCTACGGCTGTCGGGAATTCATGCTGATCGCTTCCGAATGCGAGCATCGCCAGGGCCTGCACGTGAACGCGGACCACCTCGTGGTCGAGACACTCGACCACGAAGGCATGCCGGCCGTCGGCGGAAGCGGCGAGGTCGCCATCACCGACCTGTTCAATTACGGCATGCCATTCATCCGCTATGTCAACGGCGACATGGCCACGTACGCCACCTCCACATGCGCCTGTGGCCGGGGCCTGCCCATGCTTGCCTCGGTCGACGGCCGCAAGCTCGACGCCATACGGACTCCCGCCGGCCACATCCTTCCGGGCGAATTCTTCCCGCACATGCTCAAGGACGTCCCGGGGCTCGCACGCTTCCAGCTCGTCCAGCGACGGCTCGACCGGCTCGACCTATCGATCGTGCGAGGCCGTGGATTCGACGATGCCTCGCTCGACTACATTCGCCGCGAAGTGGGCAAGGTGCTGGGTGACAGCGCCGAACTGCACTGCCACTTCGTCGACGACATCCCGCTGACCCGCAGTGGAAAGCTGCGTGTCACCGTTTCGGAGCTGGCCTCGTGAACATCACCCACTTCGTCGAGAACCTCAATCGCGGCGGCCTCGAACGCATGGTCCTGGACCTGGTCAAGGAACAGCATCGGCAAGGCCACAAGGTGCAGGTGGTGTGCCTGTTCGAGCGCGGTTCGCTGGCGGGTGAGCTGGACTCACTGGGCATTCCCGTCGCCGCCTGCCATAAGCGCACCGGTTTCGACCTGCGCGCCCTTGGCCGCGCGCGTCAACTGCTGGCCGCGCACCACACCGAGGTGCTGCACACGCATAACGCCGTGGCGCATTACCAGGCGGTGCTCGCCAGCGCGGGCATGGGTATCCGCCAGGTGGTGAACACCCGCCACGGCATGGGCGCGCAAAGGAAGCCTGGTCGCCGCGAATGGCTTTTCCGCCGCGCGCTCAAGGCCACCGATGCCGTCGTCGCCGTCTGCGAAGCCGCGCGCGTGGATGCGGTAAGGCGCGGCATCGCGCCGGCGGCGAAGACCTGCGTGGTGCCGAATGGCATCGTGCTCGACGGCTTCGACATCGCCTCCGACATCATGCACGAACGTCTCACCCGATTGATCCGGGTACCGCGTGGCACCCGCATCATCGGAAGCGTGGGTCGGCTGAACTGGGCCAAGGACCAGATGAGCCTGATCCGCGCCTTCCGCATCGTCCGCCATACCCGGCCGGATACCGCGCTGGTCCTGGTCGGCGACGGGGAGTTGCGCGAGACCTTGCGCGCCGCCGCCTTCGACGAAGGCGTGGCCGGTTGCGTGCACTTCCTGGGAGATCGCAACGACGTGCGCGACCTGCTCCAGGGTTTCGACCTGTTCGCGCTCTCCTCGGTGACCGAAGGCTATTCCATGGCCCTCCTGGAAGCCTGCGCCGCCGGCCTGCCCATCGTCGCGACCGACGTGGGCGGCAATGCGGAGATCGTGCACGATGGGACCACCGGGCACCTGGTACCGCCGTGCGATCCGTCGGCGCTGGCCGCGGCCATCCTCGACCTGTTGCATGCGACGCAGCGTGCCTCCACGCTGGGCCTCGCGGCGCGTGCCTGGGTGGAGGCGCACGGATCGATGGAAGCCATGGCCGCGCGCTATGGCCGGCTCTACTTCGGCGACATGGAGCATGCGTCATGAAGATCCTGGTGCTCACCAATCTCTTTCCCACGCCATGGGATCCCCGCCGTGGCACGTTCAACCGGCAGCAATTCCAGCGCCTGGCGGAGCGCCACGAGGTGGACGTGCTCACGGCCGTCGATTTCCGCGAGCGCATGGGCGGAGTGAAGGGCACGGTGGACGTCCCCGGCATCCGGCGTGACCACTTCACGTTCTACCACCCGCCCGGCATCGGCCGTTTCCTCAACGCGCTCTGCTTCTTCGCTTGCGTGATGTGGCAGCGCGGCCGCGACCTGCGCCGTGCCCGCTACGACGTGATCCTGGCAAGCTGGGCATATCCGGACGCGGCAGGTGGAGCCTGGGTGGCGCGCCTGCTCGGCATCCCCTACGTCGTCAAGGTGCACGGCAGCGACCTCAACATGCAGGCCGCCGCGCGCCTGCGCCGGCCGCAGATCAGATCCGCCCTGCGTGGCGCGGGCGCCGTGATCACGGTGAGCAAGGCACTCGCGCGCAAGGCCATCGA
Source organism: Luteibacter jiangsuensis (assembly GCF_030812295.1). GTDB lineage: Bacteria > Pseudomonadota > Gammaproteobacteria > Xanthomonadales > Rhodanobacteraceae > Luteibacter > Luteibacter jiangsuensis_A. Next base: position 165,190 of record NZ_JAUSSK010000001.1, on the reverse strand, counting down.
ACTCGGTGCGCGCCCCGAGGGCGTGGAGACGATTTACAACGGCGTCGACACGCGCATCTTCCACCGCGGCGACAGGGCCGCCGCACGGCTGCGCCTCGGCCTGCCGCCCGAGGTACCGATCGTGCTCTACGTGGGCAATCTCAAGGCGACCAAGGGCTGTCACGACCTGATCGAGGCGTTTCCCATCCTCGCGAAACGGCACCACGACGCGCGCCTGGTCTACGTGGGCGAAGGCGCGAGCCGTGCCAACCTCGAGGACCGCGCGGCTTCCCTGTGCTGCGCACCGGCCGTGCATTTCGAAGGTGCGGTGGATCACGCCGCGCTGGCGGACTGGTTCCAGGCCGCGAACGTGCTTTGCCTGCCCAGCCACAACGAAGGCGTGCCGAACGTGATCCTCGAGGCGATGGCATGCGGCACGCCGATCGTCGCGACCGCGGTCGGCGGCATTCCCGAAGTGGTGCCCCACCACGCGGGCATCCTCGTGCCGCCACACCAGCCCCATGAACTCGGAACGGCGCTGGTGGAGGTGTTCGAGCGTCATTTCGATCCCGCCGCCATCGCGGCGCACGCCGCGACTTTCCGCTGGGACGAGAATATCGACCGGCTCGAGCGCGTGCTCGGCCGTGTCGCCGCCGAAGCCCCCGCCCACCTTGGCGCCAACGCATGAACTGGAAACTCAAGAAGCACGACCTGCTCGGATTGCTGCCGGAGAACCTCGTGCTGACCCGCACGCGCGACTCGGCGCTGCGCTACCTCAGCTTCGACGACGGTCCGGAGCCCGGCTACACGCCGCGGCTTCTCGATACCCTGGCCAAGCATGGAGTGAAGGCCAGCTTCTTCCTGGTAGGCGAAAAGATCGAACGGCATCCGGACATCGTCCAGCGGATCGTGGATGAAGGACACATGGTCGGCAACCACTCGTACAGCCATTGGTCCTTCCGTAACATGACCCTGGCCAGGCAGCTCGACGAGGTGCATCGCACCGATGCGCTGCTGCGCCTGTTCGACGACCGTCCGCACCACCGCATGCGCCCGCCACATGGCTATGTGGGCGCGCCGCTGCTCGCGCACTTCGTCCGGCACAAGCGCAGCTTCGTCTACTGGTCATACGACAGCCTCGACTACCAGGACAGGCCGACGGAAGCGCTGATCGCGCGTCTGCGCGGCGATCCGCCAGCCGCCGGCGATATCGTGCTCATGCACGACGACAGCGACAAGGCGGCCCTGGCACTGGACGTGCTCCTGCCGGAGTGGCTCGGCGAGGGCATGCGCTTCGCCGCCCTGCCGGGAACCGCGTCGTGAGGATCCTCTATCATCACCGCACGCGTGGCCGCCATGTCGAAGGCGTGCATATCCGCGGCATCGTGGGCGCACTCCGCGAACTGGACCACCACGTGGACGTGATGTCGTTTCCGGGCGCCGATCCTGAAAGGGAAACCGATACCGCGGCCTCGTCCGGCCGCGGGAGGATCGCCGGCCTGGTGACACGGCTTCCCGGGATCGTCTTCGAGGCCTTCGAACTGCTCTACAACGCGGTCACCCTCCTGCGCATGGGCCGGGCATGGCGCCACGCCGCGCCGGAACTCATCTACGAACGCTATTCGCTGTTCCTCTTCGCCACCGTCTGGCTGGCGCGCCAGCGCGGTATTCCGCTGGTGCTCGAGATCAACGATTCCGCCCTGGTCGATCGCGTGCGCCCGCTGACGATGAAAGCCCTGGCACGCCGGATCGAAGGCTGGTGCCTGCGCAACGCCACCGGTCTCGTCTTCATCTCCAGCTACTTTCGCGATATCGCCGGGCAGGCGTATGGCGATATCGCTCCCTCCGTCGTGTCCCCCAATGCCGTGGACCTGCCCCGCTTCGATCCCGCCCGTTTCGATCGCGACCGCCTGCGCGCCGAGCGCGGGCTCACCGGCCGCACCGTCTGCGGCCACATCGGGGCATTCGCCCACTGGCACGGCATGGACAGCTTCGTCGAGGCCATCGCCAATCGCCTCGACGGCGTACCCGATCTCGCCCTGGTCTTCGTCGGCGACGGCAAGACCTTGCCGGCGGTGCGCGAACTGATCGCGGCGCGAGGGCTTTCCGATCGCGTGCTCCTGCCGGGCCGTGTCCCGCACGAGGAGGTGGCCAGCTGGATCGCCTGCATGGACTACGCCGTGCTGCCGAATTCCAATCATTATGGCTCCCCCATGAAGTTGTTCGAGTTCATGGGCATGGGCGTGGCGGTGGTCGCGCCGGACTACGCGCCGGTGGCGGAAGTGATCGTCGACGGCCATACCGGCTGGTTGTTCCCGCGCGGCGATGCGACGGCTTGCGTCGAACGCGTGCTCGAACTGGCCCAGCGTGCCGACGAGCGCAAACGTGTCGGCCATGCCGCACGAGCCTATATCGCCAGCGAGCGGCAGTGGCGCAACAATGCCGAGCAGTTGCTCACCCTGGTCCCGACCGGAGCATCCGCGTGATCGCCATCGTTCTTCTCGCCTTCATCCTGCTCGTCGCCATCGCGGTGACCGCGGCGATCCGCGCGCGCAACATGCAGTACTGGCTGTGGGGATACCTGACCCGGCGCGCGCCGCCGAAGGTCGAGGGCCCCGTGCACGTACTGTTCTGCTTCGTCGACCATTTCGAGCCGAACTGGGGCCGCGTCGACATGGATACCCAGCGCCGCCGTGTCGACCGCTGGTGCGACGAGTACCGGGCCATGGCATCGCGCCACCGTGACGCCGACGGGCGCGTACCCCAGCACAGCTTCTTCTATCCCGAAGAGGAATACGTCGAGGAGCACCTGGACAAGATCGCCGCGCTCTGCGCCGACGGCTACGGTGAAATCGAGATCCACCTGCATCACGACAACGACACGCCGGAAAACTTCGTCGCCACGATGGACCGCTTCAACCGGCTTCTGCACGAGAAGCACGGTGCGCTGCCACGCGATCCGGTCACCGGACAGCTTCGCTTCGCTTTCATCCACGGCAACTGGTGCCTGGACAACTCGCGCGCCGACGGCCGCTGGTGCGGCATCGACAACGAACTCATCCTGCTGCGCGAGCTGGGTTGCTATGCCGACTTCACCCTGCCCTCCGCGCCCAGCGACACGCAGACACGCATGTCGAACGCGATCTACTACGCGACAGACGACCCGCATAAGTGCAAGTCACACGATACCGGCGTTCCCATGCGGGTGGGCGGCAAGCCGTCAGGCGACCTCCTGATCATCCAGGGTGTGCTCGGCCTCAACTGGAAGAACCGTCGCTTCGGCATCGTTCCACGCATCGAGAATTCGGATATCCGTCGCGGCTGCCCGCCCACGCCGTCCCGCGTGGACCAGTGGGTTCGGACCGGCATCCATGTCGAGGGACGGCCGGAATGGGTATTCATCAAGGTTCACACGCACGGCACGCAGGAAGGCGACATGGACACGTTGCTGGGCAAGCCGGTCGACGACATGCACGCCTACCTCGAATCCGCCTACAACGACGGCAAGCGACACGTGCTGCACTACGTAACGGCGCGCGAGATGTACAACATCGCGAAGGCCGCCGAAGCCGGCATGGCCGGCGACCCCGGCGCGTATCGCGATTTCGAGCTGGCCAGACCGCACGGCACCGAGGTGGAATTGTCTAACACTGCCGCGGTCCTTTAGGATCGCGGCCATGCGCCGCACTACGCCACGCCTGTTCACCCACCTGCGCCGCCATCGCGGCGTGTGGATGCTCGCGCTCGCGGTACTGCTGTTCAAGGTCGCGATGTCGACCTTCTGCGTGCTCGACGGCCCACGTGTCGCGTTCTCCGGCGATGCCGCGGGCGCCACCGCCGTTTCGGACACGACGCTCGGCGACGGCGACCTCTGCGTGCTCGACGAAGGCAAGGGTTGCCATTGCACGTGTGCCCACGCGGTGGCGTTGCCGACGAGCATCGCCAGCGTGATCGTTCCCTCGCTGGTCTCCCGCGTACACCCCGCGCTGCCCGTCATGGCGCCGCCGGCCTTCACTCGCTCTCCCTTGCGCCCCCCGATCGCCTGACATCCGACTGCCCGGCACCGGCCGCCTGAGCGGCCGTGTCGATTCGTGTCCGACTCCAGGAGATCCACCCATGTTTTCCCCGCGTACCGCGCCCCGTGGCGCCGTGTGCCTGTGGTTGTCCCTGTGTGCATTCGCCCCGCAGGCGCTTGCCGCATTACCGGCCAACTTTTCCGCCCCGCCCGCCGTACGTGACGCTGTGCACCGGGTGCTGGCAAACCATCCACGCATCCAGTCGGCCGATGCCGTCCGGCGTGCCGCGCTGGCCAACGCCCGTGCCGCCGCGCAGCCGGTATACAACCCCTCGCTGACATTCGAAGGCGAGAACGCGGACGTCGATCGGCGTACGGCCGGAGCAAGCCTCGCACTCGACCTCGGTGGCAAACGCCGCGCACGCGCGGCCGAAGGCGACGCGGCCTTGCGCGTAAGCGAGGCTGGCTACGCGCTCGAGCGGCGCGACGTGGCAATACAGTGGCTGAAAGCCTGGTGCGCCACGCGGCTGGCCGCGCGGCAAAGCGGCCTGGGCCGGCAACGCGTGGACCTGATGCAACGTTTCGACCGGCTCGCCGCGCAGCGGCTCGCGGTCGGCGACATCGGCAGTACGGAACGCGACCTCGCAGCCTTGGCACTGGGCGAAGCGCAGATCCAACAGGCATCGCTCGCCGGGCAGGAAGCGATGGCGCACGCCGCGTTAGAGGCTGTAGACGTGGATGCGGCGTCGACACTGCCACCCTTTCCCACCGCCTTGCCACCCGAGCCGGCCGCGGTCGCGCCGCTCCCGGCGGACATTCGGCCCGAGATGGTCGAAGCGCGTGCGGGGCAGGAGCGAGCGGAAGCCGGCGTCGTCGTCGTGGAACGCGCCCGCCGCCCCGATCCGACCTTGAGCCTCACCGGCGGACACGTGCGCGATGGCGCTCGCAGCGATCGCGTCTTCGGACTGAGCGTATCGATTCCGCTGCCCGTACTGAACACGGGACGAGCCGAGATCGCGGCGGCACACGCGGAGGCGGACGCGGCCAGCGCCAACCGTCGTGCCGTGTTGCTGCGTTCACAGGCCGCGCTTCGACAGCAGGAGGCCACATACGGCGCCTTGCTCACCGCCGCCCGTGCTTTCCGTGGAAGCCGCGCAAGCGCGCTCGACGAGCGTACCGCCTTGCTGGAACGGCTGTGGCAAGCCGGGGAGATCGGCACCTCCGATTACCTCGTGCAGCTGAAGCAAAGCCTCGATACCGCGTTGTCCGGTCTCGCCCTCGAAAGCCAGGCCTGGCAAGCCTGGTTCGACTACCTCGCCGCCGCCGGCCGTCTCGACGACTGGATCGACGGCGCTCCGCTGGATACCGCCCGATGAACGCTCAACTCCGTCGACTCATCCTCGTACTCACTCTCCTGGCGATCGTACCCGGTCATGCCCAGGCACGCACCGAGACGCGCGACGATCCGCTCGCCCTCGACGAGGCCGCCGTCAAGGAAGCCGGTATCGTCGTCGACACCCTGCGCCCCCGCGCGATGAACGACCTGATCGTCGCACCCGGTGAAGTGAAGGTGGATGCATATTCCACGGTGCTGGTTTCCCCGCGCATCGCGGCACAAGTCATCGCACGTCGGGCGAAGCTGGGCGACGTGGTGGCCGCCGGCACGCCGTTGGTCGAGCTCTCCGGCGTGGAGGTGGCCGAGACGCAGGGACAACTGCTCGTCGCCAGCCAGGATTGGCAACGCGTCTCGGCACTCGGCCCCCAGGCCGTGTCCGCCCGGCGCTACAACGAAGCGCTGGTGGCCCGCGACCAGGCCCGGGCGAAACTGCGCGCGTTCGGCCTCTCGGAGGGCCAGATCGCGCGCGTGATCAAGCGTGGTTCGTCAGCCGCCGATGGCCGCTTCGAATTGTTGGCACCACGCGCCGGGCGGATCACCACCGACGACTTCCTCGTCGGCCAGCGCGTGGAACCCGGGCAAACCTTGTTCACCCTGGTGACCGAGGATTCCATCTGGGTCGAGGCACGGCTGCCTCCCGCCGTGGCGAAGGGCGTAAAACAAGGAGATGCCGTGACCGTGGGCGCCCACGGTACGGAGCTTCCGGGCAAGGTGCTCCAGCGCTCGCACCAGACCGACGAGACGACGCGCACGGTGGCCGTACGCATCCAGGTCGACAACCGCGACGACCTGCTGCATCCCGGCGAGCTGGTGGAAAGCCGTATCGCCATCGGCCTTCCCACCCAGCGGCTGGCGGTGCCGTCGGAAGCCGTACTGCTTCTGCAAGATCAGCCCACCGTCTTCGTACGCCGGGGCGCGGCCGGCCGGTTCGACGCCGTTCCCGTGGAAACGGACGCGACCGTCAATGGCTGGACCCCGATCCGGCAAGGGCTGCGTGCCGGCGACGTCTATGTGAGCAAGGGCGCCTTCGCACTGAAGGCAAGGCTCCTGCGCTCGCAGCTGGGGGAAGAGTGATGTTGCAACGCCTCGTCGCACTCTCGCTGCAATACAAGCCACTCGTGCTGATCGCGTTCGCCGTCGTGGCCCTGCTCGGCATCCGGGCCACCGGTGGCTTGCCCATCGACGCGTTTCCCGACGTGACGCCGGTACAGGTCAATGTCTACACCGAGGCCGCCGGCCTCGCCGCCGAGGATGTGGAGCGGCTGCTCAGCACGCCCGTCGAATCGGCGCTTGCCGGACTGCCCGGCGTCGAGGACATCCGGTCGGTGAGCCTGTTCGGCCTGTCGTATGTCTCGGTGTACTTCGACGACGGCACGGACATCTACTTCGCACGCCAGCTCGTGAACGAGCGCCTGCAACAGGTGGGCGACCGGCTTCCCGCGGGCTATGGCAAGCCCGAGATGGGGCCGAACACCTCGGGGCTCGGACAGGTGTTCTGGTACACCGTCGAGCGCAAAGGCGAGGCGACAGCCAAGGCGCCCTCCGACATGGACCTGCGCAGCCTGCAGGACTGGACATTGCGCCTGGTGTTGCGCACCGCTCCCGGCGTGGACGACGTCACGTCCTGGGGTGGGCAGGAGAAGCAGTACCAGGTGCGCGTCGATCCGATCCGGCTCTTCGCCCACGGGCTCGGCATCAAGGACGTCATGCAGGCGGTGGAAGCGAACAATGCCCAGGTCGGGGGCAACGTCGTCGATGCCGGCCGCGAACAATACCTCGTGCGCGGCCTCGGCCTGGTGCGGCATGCCGCCGATATCGGCGGCATCGTCCTTAAAGCCACGGATGGCACCCCGGTCTACCTGCGCGACGTGGCGACCGTCGTCGAAGCCGGAGCACCCCGGACCGGAGCGGTGACCCGCGACGGCAAGGAGGTGGTCATGGGACAGGCGCTGGCCCGCATCGACGAAAACGCGCGCAACGTGGTCGACGCCGTGAAGGCGAAGCTGGCGACACTGACGCGGGCCCTGCCGGAGGGCGTCGTCGTCCGTCCGGTCTACGAGCGCAGCGACCTCGTCGACGCTGCCGTCGGTACCGCGACGCGCGCCTTGGTGGAGGGATCGATCCTCGTCGCCGTGGTGTTGTTCCTCTTCCTGGGCGAGCTGCGCAGCGCCCTGATCGTCGTCGCGACCTTGCCGCTGGCCCTGCTGATCGCCGTGATCTGCATGGCACAGGTCGGGCTTTCCGCGAACCTGATGTCGCTCGCCGGACTGGCGATCGGCATCGGCATGATGGTGGACGGCGCCGTGGTGATGGTCGAGAACGCGTTCCGCCTCATGGCCGAGCGCAAGGCGCGCGGCGAACCGGAGGACCGCACGGCGGCCGTGCGCGACGCGGCGCGCGAGGTCGCCACGCCGATCGCCTTCGCCATCCTCATCATCATCGTGGTGTTCCTGCCGCTCTTCGGCCTGCAGGGGCTGGAAGGCAAGATGTTCAGGCCCATGGCCTACAACATCGGCTTCGCCATGGCGGGGTCCCTGGTCCTCGCGCTCACGCTCATTCCCGTCCTGGCGGCTCTGCTGCTCAAGCCCGGCGAGGAAAAGGACACCCGCCTGGTCGCCTGGCTGAAACGCGGCTATGCGCGCGTGCTGCGCTGGTCGCTCGCACACCGGCCGATCGTGATCGGTCTCGCGGGGACCGCCCTCCTGGCGGCGCTCGCCCTGTTTCCCTTCCTGGGCAAGGAATTCATGCCCAACCTGCGCGAGGGCGCGATCATGTGGCGGATCACCTCGATTCCGTCGGCCTCGCTGGAAGAATCGATCGGCATATCGAAGCGCGTCGCCGAGCGGATCAGGAACCGTTTCCCCGAAGTGGAAACCACGCTGGCGATGATCGGGCGCGCCGAGAAAGGCGAGACGGCGGACGTGAACTACATGGAGGTCTATACGCCGCTGAAACCCAGATCGCAGTGGCGCGCCGGACAGACCCTGGAGTCGATCGAACAAGCCATGCAGGACGACCTCGGCGCGCTCCTGCCCACCGCGGTGGTGAGCTACACCCAGCCGATCCAGATGCGTGTGGAGGAGTTGATCTCCGGCGTGCGCGCCACGCTGGCGCTGAAGATCTACGGCGACGACCTGGGCGAACTCGACAGGCTGGCCTCGCGCATGAAGGACGTGCTGGCTCGCATACCCGGTGTGGCGGATCTCGCGCTCGAGGCCAACATGGGCAAGCCGCAACTGCGCATCGAGGTGGACCGTGACGCCCTGGCCCGGTACGGCCTCAACGCGGACGACGTGCTCACCGTGGTGCGCAACGGCATCGGCGGCGAAGCGGTGGGCACCCTGCTCGAAGGCGTGCGCCGCTTCGACATCGCGATACGCCTGGACGATGCCAGCAGGGCGTCGCCTGTCGCGATCGGGCGGATTCCGATCCGGGCGCCGTCCGGCGCCCTGGTCCAGCTCGGCCAGGTGGCGAAGGTGACCACGGCGGAAGGGTATTCGTTCATCCGCCGGGAGGCCTTGCAGCGTTACGCCGTGATCGCCATGGACGTACGCGGGCGCGACATCGACGGCTTCGTCCGCGAGGCGAACGAACGCATGGGCGCGTCGGTCACCCTTCCCACCGGCTACTACACCGCATGGGGCGGCGCCTTCGAGAACCAGCAGCGGGCGCTCCGACGCCTCGCCCTGATCGTCCCGGCGACCATCTTCCTCATCTTCGTATTGCTCTACACCGCCTTCAATTCACTGCGCCGCGCGAGCCTGATCCTGGCCAACGTGCCCTTCGCGATCATCGGCGGGATCTTCGGTCTGTACATCACCGGCCAGTACATCTCGGTACCTTCGGCGATCGGCTTCATCGCCGTCTTCGGCGTGGCGATGCTGAACGGGATCGTGCTGGTGAGCTTCCTCGATGCGCAGCGCGCCGCGGGACTCGACGTACGCGACGCCGTGCTGCGTGGCACGTCCCTGCGCTTGCGGCCGGTGTTGATGACCGCGAGCGTCGCGATCCTCGGCCTCGTGCCCATGCTGCTGTCCAGCGGCGTGGGGGCGGAGACGCAACGGCCACTGGCGACGGTGGTCGTGGGCGGCCTCGTTACCTCCACCCTGCTGACCCTGGTGCTGCTGCCGGTCGTCTACGACTGGATGGAGCGGAAAGCGAAGCCGAAGTAGCGGTCCAGCGAACGCTCCGGATGGAATGGAATCATGCAGGACCGTTGCGGATTCTCCCAGCGGTCCTGCAATTCGTAACCGAGCGACGAGAGTCCGCCGAGGAATTCGCGCTCGGCGGTCACACGGTAGGGACAGCAGGCGGTGCCGATGTTCTGCACGGTGAAGTACGACTCACGCATGTGGACGGGCACGGAGTTGAGCAGAAGGAAGCGTGGCCGCCGCTCCATCGCCTGCAACGCCTCGACCAGCGAGTAACGCAGGTACTGCAACGAGCCCGCCGCGAAAAGCACATCCACCCCGGATGCCTTCGCCAAGTCCCCGGCGAAATGCAGGCGTCCGGCCGGGTCATGCTCCTTCGCCCACCGCTCGCCCGCGGCATTCACGGCCGGCACGTCCATCACCGTCCAGCGCAGACCCGCCGGGTAGGCAAGGTATTTCTGATAAGCGTAATAGGCGATGCCGATGTGTCCGCCGATGTCGAACACGGTACGCGCGCCGTCGGCGAAGAAGCGGCCGAGCCAGTACATCATCGGATAGTCGTTGATGAAGATCCGTCGGGTCCGCTCACGGTAGAGTTCGGCCGAATCGGTATTGTCGTAGCCGCTGGTGTTGGCCGCGGGAATGCTGGCCTGGGCTTCGTCGAACGTGGGGAACACGCCACGATACAGATGGTGGGTCAGTGCCCGGTGCGCGAAGAACGTCCGTGTGTATCGCGCTTCGAGAAAGGAACGGATCAACGGCAACCTTGCCGTCGCCTCCTGGTACGGCCGGGAGTCGACTTGCGTGTTCATGAGCACCTCTGGGCGGATCCTGCGACCCTAAGCCTGCGCCTCAATGTCCGTCCTGCCCATCGTCCAGAGGCCTAGTCCATCCGGCCAAGAGGCTGGGGAGATCAACCCTGGCGGCGGGCCTGCATGTCCGAACGCACGCGGTGCAAGCCGCGGTACAGCCAGCGAAGCGGCGCATACATGTGAAATCCGGCGGTGGCACGGGTGGCACGCACCACGTAGAGCGACCCGCACGGCTCCGCTCGCGTCGACAGCAGCCGTTTGTACTGGTTGTCGCCGTAGCCGAAGCTGATCCGCTCGCCGGGGAAGCGGTCGAGCAACCCACGTACCGCCTGGAACACGGCCACCGACCCGATGCCGATCTTCGCGACCTCCTCGTCGTAGCCGAGATCGTCGACGAGATACGTGCCCGCGATGCGATAGCCGTGCACATACGCCAGCGGCCGTCCGTCACGGACCACCACATGGCCGATCAGCTGGCCCGCCTCGGCGAGGCGTTGGAATAGCGCGACACGTTCGGGGGCCTCCCAGTCGATCGGCAGGTCGGCGTGATGCCAGGTCCTCGGATACAGCTCGTTCATGAGGCGGCCGTACTCGGCCATGTCTTCTCCGCGATCGAACACGCGCAGCGCCGCGTCACCGCCGAGCTTGCGGTAGGCGCGGCCGACCCTCTGCACGAGGTCGGCACGCTTCTTCTTGTCCATGGCGGCAAGCCATGTTTCGGAGGATGGCTGCGGGTCGACCGACCAGTGCACCTGGTCGAGCAGGTGAGCCACCACGGTACGAAAGCCACCGCCATGCGACAACGAGGCGGCGAAGCGATTGGGCAGGTCCGCTTCCTGGATGCGGACGACACGGATACCCGGGTCATGGGCGATCTGCCGGGACACCAGCAGTTCCACGGCGGAACGCTCCCCTTCGTTCGCGACGACGCCGGCACCCAGCATGCGCAGGGCCGCGCCGCGATAGAGCTGCAACCGCCGCCCCGCGAGGTCGAGCCGCGCCGTGTGATCGATGGCCAGCAGCGGCGCGTAGCCCGCCACCCTGCCCTCCGCATCGCGTACGACGATCACGTGCGGCACGGTGCCGTCGTGACGGCTGACCACCTCGTACTCGATCCAGTCCGGGTGTTGCACGATGCCGCTAGCCGCGCCCGGCTGTTCCGCGACGCGCGCCAGTTCATCGCGCAGGCCGCGAAGGGCGTCCAGGGTATGCAAGGTGGAACAGACGTAACTCATGGGCTGGCCTTCGCCGAGGAAGGTTGGACGAACTGGAGCCCCCGGATCAGCAACCGTCCGGGCGGTCCGAGGCGACGGCTGATACCCGTCATCAGGTTGAGGTCGTCGCCGGTCCAATAGCGAACGAGCATGCTGCCTGGCAGGTACAGGGCCATGAACACGGCCGCGCCAACCAGGAAGCCGAGTCGCGACGGCGTGGCGGCGGTGGCTCCCCAGGCGGCGAGCGTGGCGACCAAACCCACCGCGAACAGGCGCGACATGGCCGCCACCGGCAGGGCGCCGCTGGTCGCCTTGCGCAGGTAGTGGATCGCCAGTGCCATTTCGACGATGCGCGTACTGGCATAGGTGACGACAGCTCCGGCCAGGCCGAGCGGCGGAATCAACGCGGCGCCGAGCACGGCATTGGCGGTCAGCGCGACGACGGCGATGCGAATGCGGTCGTCCTGCCGGTCGACCACTGTCTGGAAGGCCGCGATGCCGTTACCGATGAGCAACAGGCCGCCCAGCACCAGGGTGGCCTCGATGGCGGGAATCGCATCGACGTAGCGGTTGCCGTACATCAGCCGGACGATCTCCGGCGTGGTGACGAGACCCAGCCCGGCGATGGCGATGCCGACGGCCCAGTAGAAGCGCGTGGCTTCGGAAAGGAAACGCGCGGCGCGCGCTGTTCCGCTCTCGCCATAGGTCTTGGCCATGTACGGCAGCAAGGTGGACGTGAGCCCCACCGAGAACAACTGCACGGCGCCGCGGGTGAGCGTCCCGGCGATCGCGAAATAGCCCACCGCGACCGACCCGGCGAAGGCATTGAGCAGGAACACCTCGATCGTGCCGACGCGGAACGATCCCATCAGGACCAGGGCCGCGGTGAGGCGGAGGTGGCGATTCACCCGTGTGTTCACGTCCGGCGGGATCGGGCCCGGCGCGTAGGGGCGGCAGCAGCGACGATAGGCCATGCGGTTGATCAGGTTCAGCAGCAGGCACGCCACCGCGAACAGCGCCACGAAGGACACGAGGTCCGCGTGCACGATCATCGCCCCTAGGACGAGCAGCATGCCGACGATGCCGGCGGCCACGGTGGCTACGGCTTCCGGCTCGAAGCGCTCCTGACCCTTGCCGATGGCGACGAGCATGGCGTAGTTGGCTTTCGCGACCACGGCCACGACGACCAAGGCCATGATCGGCAACAGGGAGTGGTCCCATTCGGACGGACGGAACAACCACCCGATCAGGACGAACAGGAGGATGACCGCCAACGAGCTGTAGGTCTGGATGTGCGAGAAACGCGCGGCCAGATGCGACGCGAGCGATGCATCGCCCATGCCGTCGGCCTCGGCGATGAACTTCGTCGACGAGGTGGTCAGCGCGTGGTTGGAGCAGACGATCAGCCAACCGCACAACCACACGGTGAAGGCATAACGGCCGAAGTCGGACGGACCCAGCGAGCGGGCGATCCACACGCTCATGAGCAAGCCGAGCGCGTACTCGATGTACGTGGACACCGTGACGATGCCGATGCTGCGCAGGACGGCGACGCGGCGATTCATGGCGATGTCGTCCGTTGTCGCATGCCGGCGCCGGCGGGTTGCGCCATCATCCACTGCGCCACGCCGGCGCCACGGTTGTTCCAGTTGAAGCGGCGCAAGGTGTCCGATATCGCCGCGCACGCAGGGCTGTACGACGCGGCGATCGCCTGGAAGCGCTTCTTCAAGGCGGCGGCTTTCGCAGGATCCGTCTCGAAATACCACGCGGCCGCCACCGGCAAGCCGAGTTCGACCGTGTGGCCATCGCTGTACCAGCCCTCGGTATCCTGGATCTTCATCAACGCATCGGCTTTGGCCTGCGACGACGACCAATACCATGCGATCTGTCCGTGTGGACCGGAGCAATCGTTGCGCCAGTCGTGCGGCGGCACGAGCCGTTGCGGATCGATCCAGCCGTATCGCTCCAGGTAGCGTCCGAAATCGGTGAGCATGCCAGGGATGCGCGGGTCGGCCGTGACCAGCCACGCGTGCCACAGGCCGTCGACGATGTTCTCGCTCATCCACGGCGAGGCGCCGCGTACGTCGCCACCGCCGTGCGGATCGTTTTCATGCACGTTCCAGCTGTTGCGCCATGAGCCGTCGTCGCCCAGACCATCCGGATTCATCCGCTGGTGATCGTGCAGCCAGCCCACGCGCGCGTCGATGCGCTGCCGGAAACGCGCGTCGCCGGTGAGTTCATAGGCCGCCACTGTCTCGACCAGTCCGAGGCCGGCGAGGCGTTCGGTGAAATAGTCTTCCGGATGCCGGTATGGCCCCGGCGCACCGTTCCAGCCGCCGCTGTCCCACAACCCGGCCATTTTCGCCACGGTCGCCGCATCGTGCATGGAGTCGTCGCCCGTGAGCGCCACGGCGAGCAGCACCGGCTCGATATACACGTATTTCACGTCGCACGGCTTGCCGTCGGGGAGCCAACCCCCGCCACAGGATGGGCTCACCGGCATGCCATCCCGCTTGATCCCGGCCATGTACCAGCGGTAGCTCATCTCGGCCGCTTCGAGGTAATCCGCCCTGCCCGTGCGCACATAGGCCTTGAACAAGGTCGACGGCCGGTCGAACAGCCATGCCGTCGTATCCTTCGTCGGCAGCGCGGACGCCCAGCGGAACTGGCCGTCGACATAGCGGGCGTAGGGCTCATCGGCCGCCGCCACGGACTGCGGCCCGGCGATGAGCGAAGCGGTGAGCCATTCCGGCGTCAACGTCGCGATAGCGGCGAGCCGGCCGTCGACGAGGCCGCTGGCATACGGCCAGCCGCCGATGTCCGCCTTGCGCGAGGTGTCGAGTGTGAAATAGTAGATGCCGGGTGCCGCGTGGAATTGCACGCGTACGGCACGCACGCTGCCGTCGCGGAAATGCCAGGCAAGGGTGGAAGCGACGGCGGCGGGAATCTCGCGGCCGTCGCCGTCGACGATACGAACCTGCCTCGGATCGCGCAGCAGGCGCGGCGGGAACGGAATTCCCACGGTCACCGGCAAATCGTCGCCACGTCCCGCCAGCCGATGCACCTCGATCCTTCGAATGGCTTCCGTGGAAGCCTTGGTGGAATCCCTTCTCGAAGCCCCTGCGGAAGCCTCTGCGGAAGCCCCTGCGGAAGCCCTTGAGGACGCCCTTTCGGATGCCCTCGAGGATCCTTCAGTGCAAGCTCTTGTGGGAGCCGCTTCAGCGGCGATCCCGCGGCAGCGGGCCAGCGTGACGCAAGCACCCATCGCCGCTGAAGCGGCTCCCACAGAAGAGCTGGTCGCTCTCACCGGGAGAAAAGCGGCAGCCAATCCCAGGAACACGCCAAGTATCCAGAGCACATGGCGCGGAAGCACCGATGACGGTGGCAGCGATACATCGAGGCGGCGCGACGCGCGCCTGCGCTCGCGCAGCGACACGTGACAACGGACGCTCATGCCACGGACGCGGTGGGCAAGGCGCTGCCAGCCAACCGGTATTCCCATGACAAAGCGGTGCGGACGATGACGTCGAGGTCGTCGTAGCAGGGTTCCCAGCCGAGCTCGCGGCGCAACCTGTCGCTGCGCGCGATCAGCTGCGGGATATCGCCCGGACGGCGCGGCAATTCCAGCACGTTCAGGGGATGGCCCGCCGCACGGGCCACGGCGTGAATGACTTCGCGCACGCTATATCCATGGCCGTAGCCGCAGTTGAGGGTAAGTGACGCGCCGCCTTCGCGCAGGTGATCCAGTGCGCGCAGATGCGCCGCCGCCAGGTCTTCCACATGGATGAAATCGCGCACGCCCGTACCATCCGGGGTGTCGTAGTCCGTGCCATAGATCGCCACGCAGGGCCGCTTCCCGACCGCATGTTCGCAGGCCACCTTGATCAGCAGCGTGGCCTCCGGCGTCGAGTGACCGATCCGGCCCTGGGGATCGCAACCGGCTACGTTGAAGTAGCGGAGGATCACATGGCGCATCGCCCCGGTGGCGCACCAGTCACGCAGCATCGTCTCGGACATCAGCTTCGACCGGCCGTAGGGATTGATCGGCTGGGTGGGTGTGTCCTCGTCGGCGATGCCCGCCTCGGTCGTTCCGTAGACGGCCGCGGTGGAGGAGAAGATGAACTTGTCCACGCGCGCCTGTGCGCAGCATGCAAGCAGACTCCGCGTATTACCCGTGTTGTTGGCGTAGTACTTGAGCGGGTCGCTCATCGATTCGGGAACGACCGTGTGCGCGGCGAAGTGCAACACGGCATCCACGCGATGCGCCTCGAGCACGCGTGCCACCAGGTCGGCGTCGCCGACGTTGCCCTCCACGAAGGACGCGCCGCGGACCGCCTCGCGGAAGCCGGTCGAGAGGTTGTCGATCACCACGACACGATCGCCGCGTTCGACCAGCTGTTGCACCGTGTGGCTACCGATGTAACCGGCGCCACCCGTGACCAGGACCGAGTTCATGGATGCCTCCCGGCCGCGGCCGGCGGGAAATTCTGCGTGAGCCAGCCGCCGATGCCGTCGAGCAGACGGGCACGGTCGCCGGTGAGGATGTAGGTGTGATCGGACTCGGCGGAGTACCGCGTGGTCACCGCCGGGTGGCTCATCACCTTGCCGAAGCACTCGCGGAACTGCCGCGCGTGGTTGAAGTAATTGCTGATGCCGCCCGAATAGACCAGGTACAGCTTCATGCCCCGGGCCACCATGCCGGTGAAATCGGCGATGACTTCCTCGCGCGGTGCGGGTGCCACCGCGAACACCGGCTCGGAGACCGGCTTGCCGCCACCGTTCGCGCCACCGCGCCGCAGTAGCAAGCGGGCCCAGCGGCCGGGATCGACGATGCGCGGCAGGTAATGACGCAGTTTGTAGCCGATCGTCCGGTACGCGTACCCGTCGAGGAAAACCGCGCCGGACACCCGCGGATCGGTGGCGGCGACGATGTGAGCGTTCTGGGCGCCCGAACACAACCCCACCAGCACGAAGCGCTCGCAGCCGGCGCGGGCCTTGAGCAGGCTCATCGCGTCGTCCAGATCGGCGCACACCTGCTGGGTCCGTGTCTGGCCACCTCCGGTGGCGGCACTGTCGCCCAGCGTGGACAGGTCGAAGCGCAGCGTGGGATAGCCGCTGGCATTGAGCTGCCGGGTCAGTTCGACATGCAGGCGGAAGGGGCCGATGCGATGAACCAGGCCCGCGTTCACCACGATGACGCCGGTTTCACCGGTCGCCGCCGCAGGTACGCCGGCGATGCCGACGAGATGGCATCCGCGGCCGAACCGGTGGGCTTCCTCGCGCATCACGCGGTCTCCTTCAGACGGCCGCTGACGGCCTGGATCAGCGGCTGCGACAGGATCGCGCTTTCCAGCCGGCGCAAGTCATTCCATGGGGTGGGCGGGGTGATCGAAGCGACCGCGCCACGCGGCGAGACGATGCGCTCCCAGCGTGATGCCGGCGCCGCAGGCAACGAATCGAGCACCAGGGTGGGCACGTTCGCGGCATGCAGGTGCAGCGCGGACAGCTGCCGGCGCAGGTGGTCGCCGATGTCGAAGCCCAACCATTGCTCGGCGATGTCGGCGTCGCTGCGTGGACGGGTGAAGCGTTCGGTATCGTCACGCAGCGCCACCTGCAAATCATCGAGCGCGGAAACATAATCGCCGCCATCCAGCACGGGATCCCAGGCGATCACTTCGGCGAAACGCGCACGTTCCGCGGCAGCGAGCGCCACGCTGCCGCCCAGGCGCGCACCGAAGGCCACCACGCGGTCGATGCCCGCACGCGCGCGCAGTTCGTTGGAGGCGACCCCCGCATCGGCGACGCAACGTTCCCAATCCACCTCGGCGCTGCCACCCGCGGAATCACCCGTGCCGTAGTAGTCGAAGCGCAACACGGCCAGCCCCTGCGCGGCGAGCGCCTGCGCCAGCTGCCGATAGAGACGATGGCAACGGATCAGGTCCTGTCCCAGCGGTGGGCACATCAGCAACGCGCGGCGCGCCGGCGGGGCGGGTGCGTGGTACATGCCGAAGAGATCGCCGGCGGGACCGAAGTAGAAAGGGATCTCGGCGTCGGTTCGCATGGTCATCTCCGGTAGACCACGCCGACGAAGAACTGGGTCTCTCGATAGTCCTGGCCCACGGCATCGCTGTTACGCCGCTCCCGGGACACGGAAACATGCCAGCTCCAGTGCCGGTTCACCTGCTGGCCAAGATCGAGGCCCAAGCGCACCGTGGTGTCCTTGCGCTCGAGGCTGTCGTAGGTGAGGCGGCTTCCCGTGGCGTAGCCGGTGAGGGTCAGCGTGGGGCGGATCCTGTAACCCACGCCTATGCTGACCCCCTTGTCGGTCTGGTCGAAGGTGGGATCGCCGATATAGCGCAGCTTGTTGAAGGAAGGGGACACGGTCAGCACGATGCGTTCCGAACGCCAGTTCCACGTGGCCTCCAGCCGCTTCTCCTTGTAGACCTGCGAACCGATCACCGCGCTGCCCACGCCCACACCCGTGCCGTTGCCGCGGCCCAGGCCGCCCGTGGCGGCGAACGGATCGAATGCCTCGACGCGATCGGCCACCGTGGCGTCGTACACGCCGGGCGTGGTGATGATGTCCTGCGCCGCATCGGCGTATTGGTAGGCACCGGTGACGGACACGGTATTGCGTGCGCTGGGCCGCCAGCCGAGGCTGAGACGGGCCAGCGGCGCCGACTTGCTGGAACCATCGTCGAATTCGAGGCGAGTGCCACCCGCCAGCACGTCGACGTCGAAACGCGCCAGCGTGCTGGTATAGCGGACGAAGGCTTCCTTCCGGTCGTAGTTCGCCTCGCTGGGCTGGTTGGTGAAGTCCACGCGCTGGAACTCGACATTGCCCGACAACTGGTCGGTAGGGCTGAGATCGCGGTAGACACGGAACGCGGCGAGGCCGCGCGAGGAATCGAAGTCGTCCACCTTCGACGCGTAGCTGTTGATGTAGCGCAGCTCGAACTGGCCGCGGGCGGCATCCCCGAAGCGCATGCGCAGGGTCGGCCCGAGCACCAGTACGTTGGTCTGTTGCTGGTTGTCCGGGGAGTTGCTCGATAGCTGGTCGACCGGCTGCACGCCGGCATAGTCCTCCACCGAGAAATCGAGACGGTCCGGTGCGATCGTCCAGTTGCCCTGCCCGGCCAGCTGGGTTTGCGCCTGCGAATCGAAATGGTTGCCCAGGTACTTGCGGTACTCGAAGGTGCCGGCCACATTTGCCTGGAACGTCGAGCCCATCTGGGTGAACTGGAAGGTGCCGCCCGGGGTCAGTACGTTCTCGCTGACGGGCCGCTCCGACGAGAGGGCGATATTGTTGCTGTGCTCCAATCCTGCATAGAGCGTGTAGTCGAGCGTACCGGCCAGCACCACGCCGGGTGCCGACACGAGCGCGAGCACGATGGCGCGGGCGAGCCTGGACGGTGCCGGCATATTCCCTCCCTTTACCCCTGTTGGCGCACGACGCCTGCCGGCCGCGTGCCAGGGTGCCGCGCTCACGGCGATTGGTTGAACACCACGCCGGCGAGTTTCGCCGGGTCGAAGTTGGCGACGGCCTGGTTGATCGTCGCCGGCGTATCGCGACCGTAACCGGCGACGATCACGACGAAATCCGCCAGGTCCGAAAGAATCCGGGCATCCGGCGAACCCTTGATCGGGGGGCCATCGAGGAACAGGTACCGGTCCGAATAGCGGCAGCGCAGCGAATCGAGCACCGCGCGCATGCGGAAAGAGGAGAAGTACTCACCGCTGTTCTCGCGCGACTTGCCAGCGGGTATGAGGCGCAGGCGCGGAACCCCGGTGTGGTACATGATCGACGCGATGCCGCGCGAGGGATGCTCCAGGAAATCGATCAGCCCTCCGGTACGCGGTTCCACGCCGAAGGCTTTGTGCTGGTTGGGGTAACGAAGGTTGCAATCCACCAGGAGGCTGGTCTTGGATTCGTCGAAAGCGAAGGCGGTGGCCAGGTTCCGTGCCACGAAGCTGCCGCCCGAACGCGGACTCACGGAAACCACCAGGGTCACGAAGTTGTGCTCGCCAGCCATCTCCAGCAGCCGCGTGCGGATGCCGCGGAACGCATCGGACTGTTGGCGGACCGACTCCTCACGATGGATCAGGCGCTTGCGCTCGCAGTCGATCGGCGCCAGGGCGCCGCCCTCTTCGCGCATCCGCGCGATGGAATGTCCGGGCGACGTGCGGGTTTCGCCGTCGTGGTCGACAACCATGTCGCCCATCTCGATATTGTCAGCGGCCATCTTGTTCATTGTCAGCCCTTCATCCTCAGCCAGAACACCACGAGGTACACGGCGGCGACGCCGACGATGGTCAACGCCAGCATCATGTTGTGCAGATGCTCGCGGCGACGATCGCGCGGGGTCGGGTAGAACGGAATCGCGGCAAGCACCGGGAAGCCCGTCGCCTGTTCGAGCTGGGCGACCGACCGGACGCGCGGATCGAACCGCGCCACCGCGAACAGCAGGCCGAGCGGGATCGCCAGCGACAGCGCCAGCCCTGCGAGGCCAAAGTGCATGAAGCGCAGGCCGGACGGCACCAGGGGCATCATCGCGGGGTTCTGCACCATGAAGGTCAGGCCGCGCTGTTCGGCATCGAGGTTCATCGAAACGCGTGCATTCTCGCGGCGCTTCAGCAGGTCCTGGTAGACGTCGCGGTTGACCGTGTAGTCACGGGTAAGCTCGGCGGTCACGTTTTCGGAATTGGCGATGCGCTTGCTGCGCTCCAGTTCGGCCTGGAGCATCGCCTCGCTGGCACCGACCCGTGCGGCGCTGGCCGCCGCGTCACCACGAACGGCGGCGAGCTGCAGGCGCATCTGTTGGTAGACGGGATTCATCGTCACGGCATGGTCGAGCGGGATGGCGCCACCGGAGGCGCGCTGCGCGTCCGCGGTCTGCGCTTGCCGGCGCACGTCTTCGATCTGGTGACGCAAGCGGATCACGTCCGGGTAATCCTCGGTGTAGTTCAAGCGCAGCTTGTCCAGCTGCCCTTGCAAGTCGGCCAGTTGAGTCTGGTAGATGCCCCCGACCGTCTGCACGGCGTTGACCTCGGATTCCCCATTGAGTTGCGCGGACAGCACGGCCGCCTGCGACTGCCTCTGCATGTAGTCCATGCGGTTGTTTTCGATCTGCGTGCGCAGCTGGCTGATCCGCGTGTTGGTGTCGGTCTCGCTACCGGGGCGCGCGTCCGCATTGGCGTCCCGGTACGCTTTCAATTTGTCTTCCGCGTCGGTGAGCTTCGTCCGGTACGCCTCGACCTGGCTATTGATGAACTCGTAGGCTTCGCGGCTCTCGCGTTGCTTCGAGGCCAGGCTTTCGCTGATGAACAGTTGGCCGAACGCGCGGGTGACTTCGAATGCGCGCTTCGGATCGGAATCGAAATAGCTGATCGTGATCAGGTTGTCGCGATTGTTGACCAGCTTCGTGCGCGATTTGATGCCGTCGACGATCTTGTCCCGCTCCAGCGGCGACGGGTTCGAGGCGAGCCAGCCGCCGGTCTCCAGCACCTGGTCGAGCACCTTCCTGCTGAAGATCACGTCGCGGGCGATGCCGGCACGGTTCTTGTTACCGGTGGCGGTCGCCGCGCCTTCCATCAGGGGCGTGATGATGCTCGCCTCCTGGGCGAGGATCGTGGTCGATGCCTCGTACTTCTTCGGCCAGATGGAGCCGACGCCGAGGGCCGCCAGCGCGATGACCGCGAAGGCGAAGCCCATGACGACGCGCCGCCTGCGCGCTTCGCCGATCAGTGCAGGCAGCATGCCCGCGAAAGGAACGAGTTCCCCGCTCATATGTACCCCTAGCACCCGCCGTGGCGGGCCGGTCAGAAAGTGCGTTGCGGAACGGTGATCACGTCACCGGGCTGCACCGGGTAGTTGTTCGCCAGATCGCCTTGCTGGAGGATCTTCTCCAGGCGCACGGCATAGGACTGCGTCGAGCCACTCTCGTTGCGGCGGTAGAGTTCGGTGCGGTCGGCCGCGGCGAATTCCGTCGTTCCGCCAGCGGCGAGTACGGCATCCAGCACGGTCATGCCCTGCCGGTACGGGATCGAGATCGGGCTGCGCACCGCGCCAGTGACGCGGACACGCGAAAGGTATTCGTGGCTGCGCAGCGCGGTGAGGATCACCGCCACCTGCGGGTCGCGAATGTACTGGCCCAACTTCTGCTGGATTTCCGTGGCGACCTGGTCGGTGGTACGGCCACCTGCGGGAATATCGCCAACCAAAGGCACGGTCACCTTGCCATCCGGCCGCACAGGCACGCTGACGCTGAGGTCAGGGTTGTGCCAGACGGTGACCTGCAACTGGTCGTCCACGCCGATCAGATAGGCATCCACCGCCTGCGTGGCGGCGTCCGGCCTCGGCGGCGGCGACGTGTTTCCACCGGTGGCGCAGGCGGTCGACAACACGACGGCGACGAGTACGATTGCACGGTTCCACTGTTTCATGACGTCCACCCACCCCTGTGACTTCCTCGGTGGCTATCGTCATTTCAATGCGGTCACGCGTCTATTCAACAGCCCGCCTATGCCATTCGGCAGAAGGTATGCGGAAGCGTTTCAGGTGATGCTTGAGTCGTGGCCGAGTTCATGGACATTGCCCCGCGCCTGCTGCACCCCGCCTTGCAGGCCTTGCTGCTGGGTGGCATGTCGATGCTGCTGGTGCTCCTGCGCAAGCAGGTGCCAGCGCTGGCGACGGCGCTGGTCGCGGTGGCATGGATATGGTTCGCTTCCACGCCCGCATTCGCCCTTGCCTTGCGCGACGCGCTGGTGACGCCGGCACCCGGCGCGATGCCACGCGCGGATGCCATCGTGGTGCTTGGCGGCGACAAGCTGCCCGTGAACGACTGGTCGCGCGCGACGACCCGGGCGGGCCAGGGCCTGGCGCTGTGGCGGGCCGGCCTCGCTCCCGTGCTGCTGGTATCAGGCAGCGACCAGGCCCAGGCCCTGGCACAGGGCTATGAAGTATCCGGCGTGCCGGCCCGCGACCTGCGGATCGAGGACACGAGCACCAACACCCACGAGAACGCGCGCAATTCGGCGCTGCTACTGCGAGCCAGCGGCTTGTCGGAGATCCTGCTGGTGACCTCGCCCATCCACATGCGTCGCGCCGCGGCCGCGTTTCGGCATGAAGGACTCACGGTATCCGCCGTGCCCACCGCCGACACGCACGCCATGCTGGAACGGGCCCCGTCGTGGTTGCCGCGACGCGATGCGCTCACGTTGACCGCACGCTGCCTGCGCGAATACGTGGCTATGTGGATCTACCGCGAACGCGGCTGGACCTGACGTCATGGCGTTTGTTTGGTCGCCTGGGAAGGCTCTGGTGGAAGCCGGCTTTTCGGTAATGCCAGCTTTTCCGTGGAAGCCGACCTTCGTTCACGGATCGCCGGTTTCGATCTGCAAGGAGGTCTTGCCATCGCGACGGATGAGACCCGGCCCGAACTGGACCACCTTGCCGTCCTTCAGCACGACGGTGTAGTCCTTATGGGAGAACGAAAACCTGCCCGGCCGACGGTCGAACCAGCTGAGCACCTCGTATCCGACCATGCTGCGGTCCGAATCGGGACGGCCGAGGCGTTCGATCACCTCGTCCCGCTGCGTGCCCACATCGAGCCTGGCGATTTTCGCCGCCATGCCCTGACATCCGACGATTCCGGCCGCCACGACGGCCACGGCGATCGCTCGTTTCATCCTCACCCCCGCGCGGTACGGCATCCGGTCGATGGTAGCGCACCGGCGCAAGAGCATGCGAACGGGTCGCCGTATCGTGTGATTCCCCTGCTGCCCTGCTAGGCTCGCGGCTTTCCCCCCACGGAGAAGCCCATGCTGCTCGCCCTGGCCCTCGCGATCGCCGCCGGTGATGGTTTCGAAGAACGCGTTCAGGCCGCCAAGGCGCTGGAACGGAAGGTCGACGGCAAGAGGTGGCAATCGGCCATGTGGGACCGGGTGGGCAATCCCGCGACCGACGCGTTGAAGGACTGTATCGCCAGCAACGCCCCGGCCGACAAGCGCCCGTTCACCCTGGTGGCGTACGTGGACGCCGATGGCCGTTCCAGCCAGGTGGAAGTGCGTCCGGCCACGCCGGTCGCCCGCTGCTTCGCCGGCCAGTTCAATGCCTGGACGCTGCCAACGCCGCCAAAGGCACCGGCGCCCTATCCCGTGGAGATCGACGTCACGATGGATCCCTGATCAGTCGAGCCGATCGGTGGCTTGCCATGGTGACGGACGTAACCGCATGCAAGGCGTGACGATCAGTCGCCGCGGGTGGCGTAGTGGGTTTCGACATAGTTGTCGAGGATCGCGACGAACTCGTCCGCGATGTTGTCGCCACGCAAGGTCATGGCCTTTTCTCCATCGATGAACACCGGTGCCGACGGCGCCTCGCCATTGCCGGGGAGCGAGATGCCGATGTTGGCGTGCTTGGATTCGCCCGGACCATTCACCACGCAGCCCATGACGGCGAGCGTGAGGTTTTCCACGCCGTCGTACTTCACGCGCCACAGGGGCATCTGCTCTCGCACGTGACTCTGCACCGTCTTCGCCAGCTCCTGGAAGAACTCGCTGGTGGTGCGTCCACATCCCGGGCACGCCGTGACCAACGGGGTGAACGCACGCAAGCCCATCGTCTGCAGAAGCTCCTGCGCGACGATCACCTCGGCCGTGCGCGACTGGCCCGGCTCGGGCGTGAGCGAGATACGGATGGTGTCACCGATGCCTTCTTGCAGGAGCACGCCCAGCGCCGCACTGGATGCGGTGATGCCCTTGGAGCCCATGCCCGCCTCGGTGAGGCCAAGGTGCAACGCGTAGTCGGCGCGGCGCGCGAGATCGCGATAGACCGCGATCAGTTCCTGCACGCCGGACACCTTGCAGGACAGGATGATGCGATCGCGCGGCAAGCCCAGGTCTTCCGCGCGGGCGGCCGAATCCAGCGCCGAACGGATGAGCGCCTCTCGGGCCACGTGGCCCGCGTCCCACGGTTGCGCGCGCCTGGCGTTCTCGTCCATCAGCGCCGCGACCATCGACTGGTCGAGCGAGCCCCAGTTGGCGCCGATGCGCACCGGCTTGCCGTAGCGGATGGCCATCTCGATGATCGAAGCGAACTGGGCATCCTTTTTCTTGCCGAAGCCGACGTTGCCCGGGTTGATGCGGTACTTCGCCAGCGCCTCGGCACAGGCCGGCTCGCCTTCGAGCAACTGGTGGCCGTTGTAGTGGAAATCGCCGATCAGCGGCACGGAGACGCCCATCATGTCGAGGCGCTCGCGGATGCGCGGCACCGCCGCCGCCGCGGCCGGCGTATTCACCGTGATGCGGACCAGTTCGGACCCTGCGCGGGCCAGCTCGGCCACCTGTTTCGCCGTGGATGCCGGGTCCTCGGTATCCGTGTTGGTCATCGACTGGACGACGATCGGGGCGCCGCCGCCGACGTGGACACGGTCGATCAGGACTCCCGTACTGGGGCGGCGGGTGCCGGCTTCCGCGGGACGCGGGCGGCTGGTGAGGTCTTCGGTCATAGCCGCCGATTTTAGCGCATCGGCATGACCGCTCGCCGATCGTTGTGGTTGGGGGAGCCGCTTCAGCGGCGATGGGAGCTTGGCATGGGCTGGCCCGTTGCCGCGGGATCGCCGAGAAGGTCGGCTCCCACCGGGAGTGCGCCAAGCCGGCGGGCAGGCGCCAAGCTGGCGGGAGCCGGCCTTGTCGGCGATTCAGGGTTGCGGCAACGCCCGGCCCTGCCACCGCAGCGCCGCCTGTACCAGCCGCCGCTCCAGCCACTCCGCGACCGACCCAGGCCGCTCCAGCCCCAACCGCTCCAGCGCCTCGCCCTCGCCATCCACCGGCCGGCCAGGCGCCAGCAGCGCCCGCAGCAACGCCCCCTTCCCCGCGTCGCGCAGCCATCCCAGCGCGGGCAGCAGCTGCCGCTCCACATCGGTGAAATCGCTGCCGAAGGGGAAAGGATCGAGCAGCCCGCGCCGCCGCATCGGTTCCAGCACGGCCGCCAGGCCCTCGGGCGTGTGCGCCCGCCAGGCCTCGGGCACGACGAAATCCCGCCGCAGCTTCCCCGCCCTCTGTGCCTCTTCCACCAGCCCGTCCAGAAAGCGCGCGTCGGCGATCGACAGCATCGCCTCCACACACGCCTCGTCCGACAGGCCACGCAGGTCGGCCACACCATATTCCGTGACGTAGACATCGCGCAGATGGCGCGGAATGGTTGTATGGCCATAATTGAAGCGGATGTTCGAGGCCATCTTGCGCCCCTTGCCGCGTGTGGCGCGCAGCATCAGGATCGAGCGCCCGCCGGGAAGTTCATGCGCCATCGCCACGAAGTTGAACTGCCCGCCGACACCGCTGACGACCCGGCCATCCTCCAGCCCATCCGAGACGGCGGCACCGGTCAATGTCGCCATCATGCAGGTGTTGAAGAAACGGGCGCCGCGGCGCTGCAAGGCGGCCAGCGGCTGGTGGTCGCCGTAAAGGTGGTTGACGTTGGACACGCGGCACATGTCGATCGCGTCGGGATCGTCGATTTCCGAATGGTGCATCCAGGCATACAACTCGCGCGAACCGAGCAGGAAGGCACCACGCAGGTAATGGCCACCTGCCGCGCCGACATCTTCTCCTGCCGCCGCTCGACGCTCGCGTTCCAGGTCGTCAAAGGCGCGCCGGCGCAGGATGCCTGCGCGCTGCAGATGCATGAAGCCGTCCATCACCATTTCGCTCGCGCCGTACAAGCCTGTCGTGAAGACGGCGCCTCCGCCCCAGCCATCCATGCAGCGGTGCGTGCCGCCGGTGGTATCGAGGGCACCAAGGCCTTCGCGCCAGGCTCCGTTCTGTTCATGCCTCAGCAGGAGGCCACGCACCAAGGCATCCGACAAGGCGCCGATACCGATCTGCAGCGTGCCGCCGTCGACCACCAGCGCGCTCGCATGCATGCCGAGCGCGAACTCGGCCGGTTCGATCGGCGAACGCGGCAGGGCGAACAGGGGCGGCGACACGTCGGGCTCGACAAGCAGGTCGAACAGTCCCTCCCCGGCTTCGGCGTGGCCGCTGACGTACGGCATGTCCGGGTGGGCGACGGCGACGCAGAACGGTTTCGGCTTGCCCGCCCGCGCCAGGTTGTCGAGGAGGTCGAAGGTCAGGTCGGGGTTCGACGAGAGGCTGATCCGGCCGTCACGCCGTGCCACCAGTTGGACCAGCACGTTGATATCGCGCCCCACCAGGTCGCGAGCCACGTGCGTGTAGTTCTGGCTGATGTAGTCACGCTGCGCCGAGCCGGACCCGAGCAGCGCGCCGGATTGCATGTAGAACTCGTGCACGTGGATGTTTGCCGGCAGCGCATCGCGGGCCTGCGCGATCGCATAGTCGAGGTCCACGTGGCCCTCGCCGAAATGGCGGGCGAGGAAGGGTGCGGCGAAGCGCGCGGCCAGCCCCTTTCCCGGTGACGGCCGGGTCAGCGACAGTGCCGTGAAAATCGTCAGCGAGCGGTCGTCGCGCCCCTGCACCGCGCGGTAGAGCGCATTGAGCAAGGCATGCGGCTTGCCCAGGCCCAGCGGCGCAGCCACCCGGGGATGGCCGCCGGTGCGTTGCAGGATCGCCTCGACGGCGGTGTCGGTGTCACGGTCACGCGGTATCGATGCCATGGCGGCGATCATGCCAGATGCCGATACACTCGACGCCATGAACGTCCGTCACCGCAGTACTGGATTCTCCAGCCGCCTGTTCGCCGAACAGGCATTGAGCCGCAGCGCGGGGGCGCCACTGATCGGCGGCAACGCGGTCGAGCTGTTGATCGATGCGCAAGCCCACTTCGACGCGTGGCTGGCGGCGATCGCAGCCGCACGCCGCCACGTATTCCTCGAGAACTACATCATCCGCGACGACCGCGTCGGCAAGGCCTTCCGCGACGCGCTGGTGGAACGGGCCAAGGCCGGTGTCTTCGTCGCGGTGATCGCCGACTGGGTCGGTTGCCTGGGGCAATCGCGATCCTCCTTCTGGGCACCGTTGCGCGAGGCCGGCGGGCAGGTCCGCATCTACAACCCGCCCACGCTGGGCAGCTCCTTCGGATGGGTGAGCCGCGACCATCGCAAGGTGCTGGTGGTGGACGGCGAGGTCGGCTTTCTCTCGGGCGTGTGCCTCAGCGAGAAATGGCTGGGCGACCCGGGGCGCCAGGTTCCGCCGTGGCGCGATACCGGCGTGATGTTGCGTGGCCCGGCGATCGCAGAGATCGAACATGCCTTTGCCGACAGTTGGCGCGAAGCCGGTGAACCGCTGCCAGAAGACGAGCGCCTGCGCCCCTTGAGCAGCCTCGCCACCGCCGGCGATGTTTCATTGCGCGTGATCGCCACCCAACCCAGCACGGCAGGCATGTATCGCCTGGACCAGATGGTCGCGGCCATGGCGCGGCAGACGCTGTGGCTCACCGACGCCTATTTCGTCGGCGTGGCGCCGTACGTCCAGGCGCTGTGCGCCGCCGCCCGCGACGGTGTCGACGTGCGTCTTCTGGTGCCGGGAAGCAGCGATATCCCGATGGTGGCCAGCATGTCGCGTTCGGGCTACCGGCCGTTGCTGAAGGCGGGCATCCGCGTGTTCGAATGGAACGGGTCCATGCTGCATGCGAAGACGGCCGTGGCCGACGGCCGTTGGGCACGGGTGGGATCGTCCAACCTCAATATCGCGAGCTGGCTGGGCAATCGCGAAATCGACGTCGCGGTCGAGGATGCCGGTTTCGCCACGCGATTGGCCACGCAGTACGAGGCGGACCTGGAGAACGCGACGGAGATCCTCCTGCGCCGGCGGCGCTCCCGTGCCGGCAACGAGAGCCTGCGGAGCCGGTCGCCCAGACCGCCACGACCGAGGCGGGGCGGCGGAAGCTCCAGCCGCGCGGCCGCCGGCGCGTTGCGCATCGCGAACACCGTGGGCGCGGCGATCACCCAGCACCGCGTGCTCGGCGACACGGAAACGGGTCCGCTCCTGGCGGGCGCCACGGCGGCACTGGTGCTGACGGTTGTCGGGGTACTCTGGCCCGCTGCGATCGCATGGCCCCTGGCCCTTATCGGCGCGTGGTTCACGGTGAACCTGACGGTGAGCTGGTGGAGCCTGCGCCAGCGCAGGAAGCGCGCACCAGCGCCTCCCGACCAGGCGCCGCCTTCGGAGTGAATCGCCGACAGGGTCGGCTCCCACCGGGTTGCCGCCGCCTGGTGGGAGCCGACCCTGTCGGCGATAGCGATCCGTCTCAGTTACGCGGCTTGAAATGCAGCGGTTGGGCTTCGGTCTTCGGCGTCACGGGCCCGCAGCTTCCGCACGAACCGCAGCCATCGCCACAACTGCCGGTGGCGGCCGCAGGCTGCAGGCGACGGCCAAGCGAGCGCACGACACCCGCCCGGCCCGGCCGGTTCAGGCTGGCCGACACCCGCGCCATGATCCGCGTCGAAGTCTTCGGCAAGAGCTTGCGGAACGCCACGTACGCGCTCGCCGCGACGACGAGCACGATGATCGCGCCCTGAACCAGTTCGAACGTGCTCATGTGAGCGCCCTCGCGATCTGATAGGTGGCCAGCGACGCGAGGTAGGCGAGCCCGAACAGGTAACCGGCCGCCACGGCGACGTTGCGCCAGGAATTGGTTTCGCGGCGGATCACCGCCAGCGTGGACATGCACTGGGGCGCGAAGACATACCACGCCAGCAGCGAAAGCGCCGTGGCCAGCGACCACTGGTGGGCGATGACCGGGCCGAGTTGCGAGGCCACGGCGTCGTCGCTTCCCGACATCGCATAGACGGTGCCGAGCGCTGCGACGGCCACTTCGCGCGCGGCCAGGCCGGGCACCAAGGCGACGCAGATCTGCCAGTTGAACCCGATCGGCGAGAACACGTACTCGAGCATGCGGCCGAGGCGCCCGGCGATGCTGTAGTCGATCGCAGGCTGCGTGGCACCCGGAGGCGGCCCCGGAAAACTGGACAGGAACCACAGCAGCACGGTGAGCGCCAGGATGATGCCACCCACGCGCTTGAGGAAGATCATCGCGCGTTCCCACAGGCCCAGCCCGATGTCGCGCACGTTGGGCAGGCGGTACGACGGAAGCTCCATGATCAGCGCATGTTCGCTCTTGTCCTTGCGCATGCGCTTGATCACGAAGGCAACGGCCAGCGCGCTGAAGATGCCCGCGAAATACAGCGTGAAGAGCACGATGCCCTGCAGGTTGAAGATGCCCCACACCGCGTGGTTCGGGATGAACGCCGCTATCAGCAACGTGTAGACCGGAAGGCGCGCGGAGCAGGTCATCAGCGGCGCGACGAGAATCGTCGTCAGGCGGTCGCGCGGGTCCTGGATGCTGCGCGTGGCCATGATGCCGGGAATGGCGCAGGCGAAGCTCGACAGCAGGGGGATGAACGCCCTGCCCGTCAGGCCGACGCGGAACATCATCTTGTCGAGCAGGAAGGCCGCACGCGGCAGGTAACCGGATTCCTCGAGCACGAGGATGAACAGGAACAGGATCAGGATCTGCGGCAGGAACACGAGTACCGCGCCCAGGCCCGCGAACACGCCGTCGTTGAGGAGGCTGTGCAACGCGCTGTCCGCGGGCAGGAAGCTGGTGATCCCGTTGCCCAGCGCCGCGATGCCCGCCTCGATGCCATCCATCACCGGCTGCGCCCACGAGAACACGGCCTGGAAGATGAGGAACATCAGCGTGGCGAGGATCGCCAGGCCGAAGACCGGATGCAGCGCCCAGCGGTCGATGGCGTCGTCGAGGGCCACCGTGTCGCGCGGCAACTTCACCGTATCGGCGAGGATGGCCCGCACCTCCGCATGCAGCTGCTCGACGTCGGCCTCGTCGATCGGTGCCGGCGTCACCTGGGGCACGCTGGCGTCGATGCGTTCCATCAGCGCCTTCGCGCCGCCGCGCTTCACGGCGATCGTTTCGACCACCGGAACACCGAGACGGCGCGACAAGCCCTCGACGTCGATCGCGATGCCGCGCCGGCGGGCCGCGTCCATCATGTTGAGGGCGAGCACCACCGGGCGGCCCAGGCGGCGCACTTCGAGCACGAAGCGCAGGTGCAGGCGCAGGTTGGTGGCGTCGGCCACACAGACGATGAGGTCGGGCGCGGCCTCGCCCGGGTAGCGCCCGTAGCAGACGTCACGGGTGATCGCCTCGTCCGGGCTCGTGGCATCGAAGCTGTACGCACCGGGCAGGTCGAGGATGTGCAACGTACGCCCCGACGGCGCGACGAAACGTCCTTCCTTGCGCTCGACGGTGACGCCCGCGTAGTTGGCCACCTTCTGCCGGCCGCCGGTGAGCTGGTTGAACAGCGCCGTCTTGCCGCAGTTCGGATTGCCCACCAGCGCGATACGCATGGCCGTGGCGCTCATGCCGCACCGCCCACGAAGACTTCCACGCGCGCGGCTTCCGTCTTGCGCAAGGCGAAACGCGTCGACCCGATCTGGATCAACAGCGGGTCGCCGCCGAGTGGGCCACGCGCCACCAGGCGAACCGGCTCGCCGGCGACGAAGCCGAGATCGCGCAGGCGCTGCGCGATCGGATCGGATGGATGGGCATCGGTGACGGACTGGACCACGGCTTGGGCACCTTTCGGCGCGTCTGAGAGGCGCACTGGGCTTACTCAAATAAGAACTGTTCGCATTATATGCCTTTGCCGGGAGGGCTGCATCCAGCGCAAGAACTTATGGGCCGGCAGTCCGCCCGGGCCGCATGGATACGGGACCGGAGCGGTGCCGCCAGTCTTTCACCCGCGGGCGCCGTTATGATCGGCGGCTCGAAACAGGAGTCCCGCCATGTCATCCGTCGAACTGGTCCGCCAGGGCAGCCTCGCCCACCTGGTCATGAACCGCCCGGAGGTGCACAACGCCTTCGACGACGGCCTGATCGCGGAACTCATCGCGGCCATCGAGGCCGTGGACGCCGACGACACGGTACGCGCGGTGGTATTGACCGGTGCCGGTGCCAGTTTCTCGGCGGGCGCCGATCTGCGCTGGATGCGCGGCATGGCCCAGGCCTCCGAAGCCGATAACCGCGAGGATTCGCTCCGCCTCGCCACGCTGATGCGCCGCCTCCAGTTCCTGTCGAAGCCGACGATCGCCCGGGTGAACGGCGCGGCGTTCGGCGGCGGCGTGGGTTTGATCGCCTGCTGCGATATCGCCATCGGAGCGCATGGCGCGAAGTTCGCCCTTTCCGAGGTGAAACTCGGCCTCGTGCCGGCGGTGATATCGCCCTATGTCGTCGCCGCCATCGGCCTGCGCCAGGCACGCCGGCTCTTCGTCACCGGCGAGGTGTTCGATACGGCGGCCGCCCTGTCGATGGGCCTGCTCCACGAGGTGGTCCATGACGAGGCACTGGATGCCGCGGTCGAACGCGTCCTGGGCTTCCTGGCCAAGGGCGGCCCCGTCGCGCAGCGAGAGGCGAAGCGTCTGGCGCTGGGCATGGCGGGAATGGAACCCGCGGCCATGGAGACGACGGACGCGGCCAACGCCGCGCTGATCGCCCGTCTTCGCGTTTCGGCCGAGGGGCAGGATGGGCTCTCCGCCTTCCTCGACAAGGGCCAGCCGTCTTGGCTGGGATGAATGTCGCGGAGCGGAGCGGTCGCGACCGGCGGCACCGCACCCTCGCCTGCCTCGGCGCCCTCCTGCTGTCGCTATCCACGATCACACACGCCGAAACCCTCGCCCGGCGCATCGACCGGCACCTGGCCGAGCCCCGCTTCGCCGCCGCATCGTGGGGCATCTCGGTGGTCTCGCTGGATGACGGCCGCACGGTCTACGCCCACGACGATGGCCGCCTGCTCCTGCCCGCATCCACCGCCAAGCTCTTCACCGCCGCCTTCGCCCTCGACCGCCTCGGCGCGGACTACCGCACCCACACCGATGTCGTCGCCGCCGGTGAACGACGACGCGGCCGGCTGCGCGGCCCGCTTGTCCTGCGCGGCCGCGGCGATCCGACACTGGCCGGCAACGCCTGGGCCGATACCCTCGCCGTGGCCCTTCGCGAACAGGGCATCCACCGCATCGACGGAGGCATCGTCGGCGACGACACGGTGTTCCGCGGCCCGTCCATCGGCAACGGATGGGAGGCGGGCGACCTGCAGGCGTACTACGGCGCGCAGGCCGGTGGACTCGACATCGACGAGAACACGATGACCGCCACCGTGTCGGCGAAGGGCATCGAAGTGACGCCCGAGGACGCGGCCATGACGGTCGCCATGCAACCGGCGAAAGGCTTCGAACTCTACCGCGCCCCGGGAACGGCCACGTTGCATGTGCTTGGCGGCATGGCCGAAGACGGAACGCCCAGCCGCTCGCGCTTGTCGATCCCGGACCCCGCACTCACCGCCGCCCGGCGCCTGCAATCCGCGCTGGAGCGACAGGGCCTGCGCGTGGATGGCGAAGCGCGCAGCGTGCAATGGCCCGTGCCGGCACCCGGCGGCCAGGCCATCGCCTCGTTTTCCTCGCCGCCCCTGGCAGACATGCTCCGCGCCGGGCTGAAGCGTTCGCAGAACCTCTACCTGCAAAGCGTATTCCTGCTCGCCGGTCTCGAATCCCCCGGTGCCGAAGGCTCGCCCGCGGGCGAAAACGCCGCCACCGCGCTCGCGGCATGGCTGGCCTCGCGCGGCATCGGTCCATCATCCACGACACTGGACGAAGGTACCGGTCTATCGCGACACGACCTCACGACGGCCGCGTCGTTGACCCGGCTGCTTGCGCTGATGGACGCTTCGCCTCTCGCGGCGACCTGGCGGGGGCTGCTTCCCGTGGCCGGTGTCGACGGCACACTTGCGGGACGCATGCGTGGCACGGCGGCCGAAGGTCACGTGGTGGCGAAGACGGGCAGCATGAGTTTCGTGAACGCGTTGGCCGGCTACGTCACCACCAGGAGCGGTCAACGGCTGGCGTTCGCGATCCTGCTGAACAATTACCGGCCGCCGGCGAAGAGCGCGGAGCCGTTGCCCTCGGCCTCGGCGGATGTCGACGCGATCGCGGTGATGCTGGCCGAGGCGACGGAGCGGTTGTAGGGCATCGCCGCTGAAACGGCGACGAGCCCCCTCATCCAAGCACTTTCGGCAGATCCTTGCCGATTTTCTCCGGCGTGTCGGTCGGCGCATAACGTTCCACCACCTGCCCCTCGCGGTCGACGAGGAACTTGGTGAAGTTCCACTTGATGCCCTCGGTACCCAGGACGCCTTTCTTCTCCGCCTTCAGCCAGCGATACAGCGGGTGCGCCCGTTCGCCGTTGACCTCGACCTTCGAGAACATGGGAAAGCTCACGTCGTAGGTCAGCGAGCAGAAGTCGCGGATCTCCGCTTCGTTGCCCGGCTCCTGGTGGCCAAACTGGTCGCAAGGAAACCCGAGCACCTCGAAGCCGCGCTCGTGCCAGGTCTTCTGCAGTTCTTCCAGCCCCTTGTACTGCGGGGTGAATCCGCACTTGGAGGCCACGTTGACCACCAGCAGCGCCTTGCCGCGGAACTCGGCGAGCGAGCGCTCGTTGCCCTCGATATCGACGGCGGAGAAATCGTAGATGCTGGCCATGCGTGCTCGCTTCCTTCGTTGGTGGGTACGCGCAGTCTACGCCGGCCGGGGCGCCCCCGCCCCCGCTTCGGATACCATGGATGTCTTTCCGGCTGGAGAGCCAAAGCCCGTGATCCGTTTCGCCGCCGCGTCCAAGTCCTACCGTGTGGACGGAGCGCTCGTACCCGCCCTGCAACCCGTGGACCTCACCATCGAGGCGGGCGAGGTGTTCGGCATCATCGGCCATTCCGGTGCCGGTAAATCCACCCTGCTCCGGCTGATCAACCTGCTGGAGCGCCCCACCGCGGGAAAGGTGTTCATCGACGGTCGTGACGTCACCGCGGCGCAGGGTGCCGAACTGCGCAAGCTGCGCTCGGGCATCGGCATGATCTTCCAGCACTTCAACCTGCTTTCCTCACGCACGGTGGCCGACAACGTCGCCTTCCCGCTGCGCCTCCAGGGCGGCGCGGACGATGCGGCGATCGTCGCGCGCGTGGATGAACTGCTGGACCTCGTCGGACTGACCGCGCACGCACGAAAATACCCGGCGCAACTGTCCGGCGGGCAGAAGCAACGCGTCGGCATCGCGCGTGCGCTGGCGAGCCATCCGTCGATCCTGCTTTGCGACGAGGCCACCAGCGCCCTGGACCCACAGACCACGGCATCGGTGCTGGAACTGCTCGCCGACATCAACCGCCGGCTCGGGTTGACCATCGTGCTGATCACGCACGAGATGGACGTGATCCGTCGCGTCTGCGACCGGGTCGCCGTGCTCGACGGCGGCAACGTCGTCGAACTTGGACCGGTGGCCGACGTGTTCCTGCATCCGCAACATCCCACGACACGCCGCTTCGTGGCCGAGGCGGATCACCGCGAGGGGCGCGGCGCGGAATTTCCCGGCGTGCCGGGCAGGTTGTTCCGGCTCTCCTTCCGAGGCGAGGCCACGTACTCGCCACTGCTCTCGCGCGTGGTCCGCGATACCGGCGTGGAATACAACCTCCTGTCCGGCCGCGTCGACCGGATCAAGGACGTGCCCTACGGCCAGCTGACGCTCGCCATGCATGGCGAGCGCCTGGACGATGCACTCGTGCAGATTCGCGACGCGGGCGTCGACATCGAGGAGGTGGCGCGATGAGCCCCATGCAGGCCCTGTTTCCCAACATCGACTGGCCCGAGATCGGCCAGGCATGCATCGATACCCTGCTGATGCTCGGCGGCTCGCTGCTGTTCACCATCGTGCTCGGTCTGCCGCTGGGCGTATGGCTGTTCCTCACCGCCAAGGGCCAGCTGCACGCCAGGCCGAAGCTCTATGCCGTGCTTTCGCTCGTGGTGAACGTGCTGCGGTCGATTCCCTTCATCATCCTCATGATCCTGTTGATCCCCGTCACACAGGCCATCACGGGCGTGAGCATCGGCATCCGCGGCGCGATCGTCCCGCTGGTGATCGGCGCGGCCCCCTTCTTTGCGCGGCTGGTGGAAACGGCGCTGCGCGAAGTGGATCGCGGGGTCATCGAGGCAAGCCAGGCCATGGGCGCGACCACGGCGCAGATCGTCACCCGGGTGCTGCTGCCGGAAGCCCGTGCCGGCCTGGTCGCCAGCACCACCGTCACCGCCGTGGCCCTGGTCGGCTATACGGCGATGGGTGGCATCGTCGGGGCCGGCGGCCTCGGCGCCCTCGCCTACCAGTACGGCTACAACGGCTACAAACCCGATTACATGCTCGTCACCGTCGCATTGCTCGTGGTGCTGGTGCAGGTCCTGCAATCGCTCGGCGATCGCCTGGTAAGCCGCTACAGCCGGCGTTGAACGCATGGGGGGCCGGCTTTGCATCCGGCGGTATGGACGTCTATGCTGTCGCACCGCAACATTCGCGATGGACGCCTCCCATGAAGAAGTACCTGCTCCCGCTCGCCGCCGCCCTCACGTTCATGGTCGCCGGCTGTTCGGGCGGCAGCGGTGCCGACAAGGAGGGAGGTCCGGGCGAGGCGACCCTCACCGTCGCCGCCACGCCGGTGCCGCATGCGGAGATCCTCAAGGAGATCAAGCCCCTGCTGGCCCGCGAGGGGGTGAACCTGGAGATCCGGGTGTTCACCGACTATGTGCAGCCGAACATGCAGGTCGCGCAGAAACAGCTCGACGTGAACTTCTTCCAGACCGAGCCCTACCTCGACGCCTTCAACCGCGAGCGCGGCACGAACCTGGTGAAGGTCGTGGGGGTGCATATCGAACCGTTCGGCGCGTACTCGCGCAAGTACACCTCGATCGACCAGCTCCCCGATGGCGCGGACGTCGTCATTCCCAACGATCCCAGCAACAACAGCAGGGCGTTGTTGCTGCTGGCGAAGCATGGCCTGATCACGCTGAAGAACCCGGGCGACCGGCTGGCGACGCTCAAGGACATCGCCACCAACCCGAAAAACCTCAAGTTCCGTGAGCTCGAGGCGGCGATGTTGCCGCGCGTGCTGGGCGAGGTGGACCTTGCCCTCATCAACACCAACTACGCACTCGCCGCGAAGCTCAACCCGGTGAAGGACGCCTTGCTGATCGAGGACAAGGACTCGCCGTACGTGAACTTCCTCGTCTCGCGACAGGACAACAAGGACGATCCGCGCGTGCAGAAGCTGGCCAAGGCGCTGACCTCGCCCGAGGTCAAGGCCTTCATCGAGAAGAACTACGGCGGCGCGGTGTTGCCCGCATTCTGAGCCGGCATCTCGAAGACCCGGCGCAGGTACGCGACGTAGTCCGGGTCTTCGGTTCCCATGCTCTTGCCCGGTGAATCGGAGAGCTTGGCCACCGGCTGGCCGTTGCAACGCGTCATCTTGATCACGATGTTGATCGGCTCCGGGCCCACGTCGTTGGTGAGGTTGGTGCCCACGCCGAACGACAACAGGCAGCGCCCCGCGAAGTGCCGGTGCAGCTCCATCACGCGCGGGATATCCAGGCTGTCGCTGAACACCAGTGTCTTCGTCCGCGGGTCGACGCGGTTCGCCTCGTAGTGCGCCAGCACGCGGTCTCCCCACACGATGGGATCGCCTGAATCGTGGCGCGCGCCATCGAACAGCTTGCAGAAATACATGTCGAAGTCGCGCAGGAAGGCGTCGAGGCCATAGACATCCGACAACGCGATGCCCAGGTCGCCGCGATACTCGCGCGCCCATGCCTCGAGCGCCGCGGTCTGCGAATCGCGCAGGCGCGGCCCCAGCGACTGGAAAGCCTGTAGGTACTCGTGCGCCATGCTGCCGATCGGGACCAGCCCGAGCCGCATGGCCAGCCAGACGTTGCTCGTGCCCGCCAGCTGCGCACCCAGGTCGCGCTTCATGACCCGCAGCATTTCCTCGTGCCACGCCTGCGAGAAGCGCCTGCGCGTGCCGTAGTCGGCGATGCGGGCACTTTCATAGCCACGGGTGTCGCGCAGCAATTCGATCTTGGCTCGCAGCCTTGCCCTGCCCTCGTCGAGATCCAGGCCGGGGCATGTGGCCCGGTAGTACAGCTCGTTGACGATGGCGAGCAGCGGCACCTCGAACATGATGGTGTGCAACCACGGCCCCGCGATCACGATCTCGATCTCGCCATTGCCCTTCGCCGACGGCTCGACGGTGACGTATTTCGCATTGAGCTGGAACAGGCCGAGGAAATCCACGAAGTCGCTGTCGATGAAACGCAGGCTGCCCAGATAGGCCAGCTCTTCCTCGGTGAAGCGCAACGAACACAATCCACGCAGTTCTTCGCGGATGCGTCCCACCAGCGGAGCCAGGTCGACGCCGGGCGTGCGGCAACGGAAACGGTATTCCACCTGCGCGGCCGGGTACTGGTGCAGCACCACCTGCATCATGGTGAACTTGTAGAGATCGGTATCGAGCAGCGACTGGATGATCATGCACTGGCACCCGTGGCGGCGATCTGGCGGTTCACCGCATCCACGAACGGCTGGGTGCCGGGCCACGAGGTGATGCGGCCGAGTTTCCTGCCACGATGGAAAAGGAAAAAGGCCGGGATGCCGTGCAGTCCGAAACGGGTGGCCATGGTCGGATCGTCATAGACGTTGTCGTGCAACCAGCGTACCTCCGGCCAGACGAAACGGTCGGGCGTGAGCAGGATCTGTCGTTTCGCGATGTCGCAATTGGGGCAATCGCGCCCCCACAGGAACAGGATGGCGATGCGGTTGTCGTCGGCCGCGAGATCCTCGTCCAACGCCACATCGACGATGCGTCGCATGGGGAAGCGCTGGAAGAAGTCGGGAACGCTGGTATCGGCCATGGGGAAATCCGTGAACGGGTCGAATGCGCGAGATGGGGTCGCCGGAGCGATAATCCGAGGGTACCGCGACACCTCGCCCCCTCGCCAAACGCCTCAAGGATTCCGTGTGCGCCTCGTCATCGGCCTGATGCTCCTCGTTTACGCCCATCTCACGCCTGCCGCCACACTTACCGTCGACACCGGAACCGGATCGCGCCGGCTGAGTACGGAACAACTGCTTGCGCGTCCGGACGCCCGGGACATCCAGGTCGTCGGGGATGTCTCGTATCACGCCGCCATGCGTTATCGCGCGGTACCGTTGAAAGCCCTGCTCGACGGAGTCTCGGCCGGCGACCACCTGCAATTCGTGGCGCTGGACGGGTTCACCGCCGAGATACCCGCCTCGCTCGTCCTGGGCGCCGGCGGTGCCGAGGCATGGCTCGCCATCGAGCCGGCAGACATGCCATGGCCGAAGCTCGGCGGGGGAAAGCCCGGTGCGGGGCCCTTCTACCTCGTCTGGCTGCATCCCGAGGCGGGCCACGTAGGACCCGAACAGTGGCCTTACCAGGTGGCGTCGATCAAGGTGCTGGCCGATCCCGCGGCACGCTTCCCGGCGATGCGGCCAGCCGCCGGGTTACCCGCCGATGCGCCGGCACGGCGTGGCTTCGCGGTCTTTCAACGCAACTGCATCAGTTGTCACACGCTCAATGGCCAGGGCGACGCGAAGCTGGGGCCGGATCTCAACATCCCGCACAGTCCGACCGAATACCTTCGCGGGGACATGCTGCGCACGCTGGTGCGAAATCCGCAGAACCTCCGCCGCTGGCCGCAGGCGAAGATGCCGGGGTTCGACTCGAAGGTGCTTTCGAATGCGGACCTCGACGATCTGGTGGCTTACCTGAAGCATATGGCGGGGCGGAAGGTCTCGCCCTGAGCCATCGCCGCTGAAGCGGCGCCCACACAAACTGACGGCTGGCGGCGGTCCGCGAGGTTTCCTGTGGGAGCCGCTTCAGCGGCGATATCGGCCCCTCAGGCCCGCTCCCCCTCGACCACCAGTTCGCTCGACGCCCGGTTGTAAACGTCCAGGTCGAGAATCCCCCGCTCCCGCGCGACCAGCACCGGCACCACCATCTGACCGGTGACATTGGTCATCGTGCGCATCATGTCGAGGATGCGGTCGATCGCGACCAGGTAGCCGATGCCTTCCAACGGCAAGCCGGCGGAACTGAGCACGAGCGTGACCATCACCATGGCCGTGCCGGGTACGCCGGCGGTGCCGAACGAACCGAGCACGGAGGCCAGCAGGATCACGATGTATTGCGCCGGCTGCATGTCGAGGTGGAAATACTGCGCGATGAACACGGCGGAGATGGCCGGGTAGATCGCGCCACAGCCATCCATCTTGATGCTCGCGCCCAGCGGCACCGCGAATGCCGCGTATTCCTCCTTCACACCCATGTTGCGCACCACGCTGCGCAGCGCGATCGGCATCGCCGCGAAGCTCGACGACGAGGTGAAGGCCACCTGCATGGCGGGGAACGCCGCGCGGAAGAACTTGAGCGGACTGAGACCGTGCGTGAGCAACAAACCGCCATACACCACGACGATCTGCAGGGCACAGGCGAGATAGAGCGCGCCGACGAAGGTGGCCAGCGGCAACAGTTTCTCGAAGCCGTACGCGCCCACCAGCGCGGCGATGAGGCCGAACGTGCCCAATGGCGTCACCTCGAGCACGAACCGCGTAACCTGGATCATGCCGTCGTTGGCTTCCGTGGCCAGTGCGCGCAAGCGCGCCGACTTCTCACCGATCTTCACCAGTGCCAGGCCGAGCAGTCCCGCGAAAAAGATCACCTGCAGGATCTTTCCCTCGCTGAGGGCGCGGAAGGGATTGGCCGGTACGATATCCAGCAAGACCTTGACCGGCTCAGGCACGACCTTCGGTTTCCAGCCTGTCGGCGTGGTGAGTCCTTCCACGCCCAGGCCGGGCTGGGTGACGTGCGCCACGAGCAACCCCACCAACACGGCGAGCGTCGCCGTCGCGGCGAACCAGGCGAACGTACGCCCACCCAACGCGGCGACATCCTTCACGCCATGCAGGCTCGATACGCTGTGCAGGACCGCGAAGAACACCAGCGGTACC
Organism: Luteibacter jiangsuensis; assembly: GCF_030812295.1. GTDB lineage: Bacteria > Pseudomonadota > Gammaproteobacteria > Xanthomonadales > Rhodanobacteraceae > Luteibacter > Luteibacter jiangsuensis_A. The sequence continues at coordinate 124,741 of NZ_JAUSSK010000001.1, read as the reverse complement.
GCGATCATCTTGATGAGGGTGACGTAGAGTTCCCCCAGCGGGCCGAACCATGTCGCGGCCACCGGGCCCAGCAGCCAGCCGGTGAATGCGCCGAGCACGAAGCCGGCCGCCACGCGCTTCCAGAAGCGGATACGTAACCACGAAGATATAAGCGGCATGGATGGCACCTGTTCACACGAAGCTCCACCTTACACCGCCGACTGGCCGTCTGGACGTCCATCATCGGACACTGTGTTTCCCCTGGTGAACGCCCGGGCCGATCCTCCAGGGAGGGCTGGTCAGTCAGGGCTCCCTTGGGAGCCGCTTCAGCGGCGAAACCCGGTCCCGCAACGCCTCCAGCTCCCGCGTACGCTCAACCGGCCCAAGCTTCGCCAGGTCATCGACCCGCGCGAAGAACGCCCGCCAGTCACCCCCCACCTGCTCGAACAAGGCGGCGAACGAGACCACCCACGTATCGTAGAGACCGAACGGCAGCAGGGTCGCGTTGTTCAGCGGCCGCCTCATCCAGCGGTCGTAACGGTGGTCGCCACCCGCCTCGCTGTCGCGCCAGGCGAGGTAGCGTCCGCGGAAGTCCTCGAACTCCTCCGCCTTGGCCACTCGCTTCGCCTCGTCCGTCCATGGCTGCGCGTAGATCGCCGCGAGGCGATCGCGCAGGGCCAGGACCTCCGTCGTGAACGACCGCTCCAGTACGTCGCCCTTCTCGTCCGGTGCCGGCTGGTTCCTCGCGCCTCGCCACTCGCGCAGGCCTTCACGCTCCACGAAGGTGGCGAACGATTCGTTGAACGAGGAATCGTTCCTGACGTAGATCTTCTGGTGGGCCAGTTCGTGAAAGATGGTGCCCGCCAGTTCGTCGTCGTCCCAACGCAGCATGCTGCTGAGGATGGGGTCGGCGAACCAGCCCAGCGTGGAATACGCGGGCACGTCGCCGATGGCCACATCGTGGCCAAGGGTTCTCTCACGCGCCGCTTCGCGTTCGGCGAGGTCCTGGCGGAAGTACCCCCGGTAGGCCACGCAGCCCGCGACCGGGAAACAATGCGTCACCGCTGACACCGATAGCTCGGGCGTGGCGAAGACATTCCATGCCACCCACGGACGATCCAGCTGCACGTAATACGTGTAGCTGCGATTGTCCGGCAGGTCCAGCGTGGACGACGCGAAGCGGCGCGCCTCACGCGCCAGCATGAGGCGCCGGCGCGTGATGTCCGGTGTCCTAGGGTCGGTCACCACCTTGTCGATGGAACGGCGTTCGGCAAGCAGAGCGACCTGCCCATGCGTCACATGGGCGTAATAACCGAACGAGCGGCATCCGGTGAGCAGTAGTATCAGCGTGGCGGCAAGCACATGGCGCATCGGGCCATTGTGCCGCATGGAAAGGTTCGTCGAGACGGTCAGGCGGATCGTCTCCCTCCGGTCATCGACTGCAGCACCCCGTCACGACGGATCAACCCGTGCATCAGCGCCGCGCCGATGTGGGCGAGGAAGGTCAGGAAGAACAGCCATGCGAGGTAACGGTGCGCCTCGCGCAGCCAGGCGAAGAGCGCGGCGTCGGACGGCAGGATCGGCGGCAGACGCAAGCCCGCGCCCAGGGTCACCGGATAATTTCCCGCCGACAGCATGCCCCAGCCGATGAGCGGCATCGCGATCATCAACCCGTACAGCAGCCAGTGCGAAGCGTGTGCCGCCAGCTTCTGCCATTCGGGCATGTCCGCGGGAAGCGGCGGTGCCGGATGGGTCAGGCGGAAGCCGAGGCGGATCAGCGCAAGCACGAAGATGGTGATGCCCAGCGGCTTGTGAATCGCCAAGAGCCACGCGTGCCTGGCTTCGACCGAGGTCACCATGCCCGCGCCGACGAACAGCATGGAGAGAATCGCCAGCGCCATCAGCCAGTGCAGCACGCGCGCGAAAGGATGGAAGGTGTCTGCGTGGCTCATGGGTGGTTCTCCTTCGGGCTGGCCGTGCCGGGCAAGTGACCTTCCTCACTGGTGCGCCGCAGGTACGAATCCGCATACGCCGCGGATCGGGCCACGAGCAACGGATCGTTCGACACCTCGATGCCGCGCGGCAGGATGGTCGGGTCGTAGTTGACGTCGCGGCAGGGACCGTCGTCCTGTGCCTGCATGCGATCGATCACGATCGTGCCGGCATCCACCGTCCGCCGGTCTGCCGGCCAGACCTTGGTCGCATCGTCGACCGGATCGCCTTCGGCAGCGAACACCATCTGAAGGTGCCAGCGCAGCGGCCCCTCGCCGAGACGCTTCGCGAGGTCGGCCGCCAGGTAATCCGGATCGCCCGCCGCCGGACCGCCGTCACCGCTCGCGGGTTGTTCGGGCACGACTTTCCAGCGAACGGCGTGACGCTGCTCCGCCGCGTCACGCAGATAGAAGGCGTTGATGCTCTGATACGTCTCCGTCACGTAGCTGGCCGAGGGCTTCGCCGTCTTTATCCAGGCGAGGAAGGCCGCCGTCTCCGGATGCGCGGCGAAGAACGCTTTCGGTTTGGCCGGGTCCGGCTTGCCCGTGGCGGGATCGGGATGCGTCGCCAGTTGCAGGTCGTAGAAGGCCTGGGCCGTGGACACGGGGAAGACCGGCATGGCATTCATGCCGGTGCGCCACTGCTCCCCGTCCGCAAGGTCGAAACGCAGGGCGAAGCTGCGAATGGGAACGGAACTGTCCGCCGCATAGGGATTTCCGCCCGGAATCGCGAGGCGGCCTACGACGGGGGTGTCGCCGGGGGCGAACAAGGGCGCCGTGGAATACGCGGCCAGCGCGCCGCTCGACTCGAAACGGCCGGCCACGCAGATTCCCTTGGCATGGTTGCGGCGGAAGCCGGGGTGTTCGCCGCCATTGGCCTGGAGCGCATCGATGATCCGCTTCGGGGTCAGGCGCCCTGGCGCCAGCCATCCGCCGACATAGCCGAAGGCGGCGGCGAAGCCGGCCACGACCAGCCCAATCAGTGCCCATCGCCAGACGGCATGTGCCGGGGGTCGTCGCGTCTCGGGTTCTTGCATTGTCATCTCTCCGACCGGTGAGGTATTCGGGTGGCATTGCAGGGTGGGACGTACGTCAGGCTCTTTTATTCCCGATAGGGGAATAATTCGTTCCAGTGGACGTCCTACATCCAACCATCCCCCGTTACGGGACCCGCATGTCCGATCCAGGAATCGACGAAACCCTGCGTACGATGCTGCCGCGCCTGCGGCGCTTCGCGCTGTGGCTCGCCCGCGATTCCAGCGCGGCGGACGACCTGGTCCAGTCCACGATCGAACGGGCATTGACCAAATGGCACACCAGGCGCGACGACCTGAGCCTGCGTGCCTGGCTGTTTTCGATCTTGTACCGGTTGTTCCTCGATGGGAAGCGCCGCGCCGGCCGCTATGCCAGGCTGCTTGGCTCATTGAGCCACGAGGAAGCCAGTTGGCCCTCCGCCGAACGCGTCGCCACGGCCCATTCCACCCTGGCCGCGTTTGCCGGGCTGCCGGTGGAACAACGCAGCCTCCTGATCTGGATCACCGTCGAGGGCATGAGCTACCAGGAGGTCGCCGACATCCTGCAGGTTCCGATCGGCACGGTGATGTCACGTCTCTCGCGCGCCCGCCGCACCCTGCGCCGGCTGGGCGAAGGCGAGGTTCGCCCCCCCTCCCTGCGACTCCTGAAATGAACACCACTCCCCCTAGCGAACACGATATCCACGCCTATGTGGACGGGCACCTGGACGGGCCGCGCCGTGGCGAGGTCGAGCGTTACCTCGCCAGGCACCCCGACGAGGCCGATGAGGTACAGGGCTGGCGGCAGGATGCCCAGCAACTGCGCGCCATGCTTGCCGGCGACCTCACGGACATGCCGGCCTCGCTGGACCCGGCCGGGATCCGCGCCCGCGCGCGGCACCGCCACGCTGTCCGCTGGGCCACGGCCGCCAGCCTGCTGCTTTGCCTGATCGTGGGCGGCCTGGGCGGCTGGGCCGCGCGCGGCATGGGTACCGGAAATGCCCCCATGGCCGACGCCATGCAGGCCTATCGTCTCCTCGCGCTCGATCACGGCGTAGGCATGGACATCACCACCGGCAACGAAGGCGACCTGCGGGCATGGCTTTCCGGCCGCGTGGGCTCGAACGTGCGCTTGCCGGACCTGGCCGATGCGGGCTTCCGTCCCATGGGCGGGCGGCTCTTCGCCACCGACCAGGGACCGGCGGCGATGGTGCTCTACGACGATGGAAACGGTCACATGGTGAGCTTCTACGTACGCCCGCCCGGCCCGGCACGGCACCTGCTACCGCGCGGCAGCCGCGAGGACAGCGGCCTGCTGGCGAATTACTGGTCCGACGGGGGCCACAACTATGCCGTCGTGGCCATGGCCGACCAGGCGGGGCGTTTGGCCGCCGAGCGGGTGGTGGGCAGGTCGATCTAACGCTCGTGCAACTCGCCCGAGTGCAACTCGAGCGTGCGGTCCATGCGGCCTGCCAGGCGCGAATCGTGGGTGACCAGCACGAAGCTGGTGCCGATCTCGTGGTTGAGCTCGATCATCAACTCGTAGACATGGGCCGCGTTGGCCTCGTCGAGGTTACCCGTGGGTTCGTCGCCGAGCACGCAGGCCGGGCGCGTGACCAGCGCGCGCGCGACCGCGCAGCGCTGGCGCTCGCCGCCCGACATCTCGGCGGGGCGGTGGCGCAGACGCGCCCCCAGCCCCACGCGCTCGAGCAACGCGGTGGCTTCTTTCTGCGCCTGTCCGATCGACACGCCGCGGATCAACAGCGGCATGCACACGTTTTCCAGCGCGGTGAACTCGGGCAAGAGGTGATGGAACTGGTAGATGAAACCCAGCGAGCGATTGCGCTCGCGGCCGCGCTCGGCATCCGAAAGTTCGGAGAGGACGCGGCCGTTCACCTCGACCTTGCCCGCGCTCAACGTGTCCAGGCCGCCGATGATGTGCAGCAGGGTCGACTTTCCCGACCCCGACGCACCCACGATGGACATGGTCTCGCCCCTGCGCAGGGCGAAGTTCACGTTCGAGAGGACACCCGTGCGCAGGTCGCCCTCCTCGTAGACCTTGGCGACGCCGATGGCGCGCAGCACGATGTCGTCGTTCGGCTTATTCATAGCGGAGTGCCTGGGCGGGCTGCGTGCGCGAGGCGCGCCACGCCGGATACAAGGTGGCCAGCAGCGAGAAGGCGAATGTCACCAGCACCACCCAGCCCACGTCGGACCAGAGCAATTGGCTGGGCAATTCGCTGATGTAATAGACATCCGGCGAGAGGAAGGTCTGCCCGGTCACGTGCTCGATCCATTTCACCAGCCCAGGCAGGTTGAACGACAGCAGCGAGCCGAGCAGCACGCCGAGCCCGATGCCCACGATACCCACCAGCAAGCCCTGCACCATGAACATGCCCATGATGCTGCGCGGCGTCGAACCCAGCGTGCGCAGGATCGCGATATCGGCCTGCTTGTCCGTCACCAGCATCATCAACATGGAAATGAGGTTGATCACGGCGACGAGGATGATCAGCGAAAGGATGACGAACATCACCGTCTTCTCCATGTCGATCGCACGGAAGAAGTTGGCGTGGGTATCCATCCAGGTCTCGACGCGGTACGACTGGCCGAGCGTGTTGACCAGGTCCTGCGCCACCGGGAAGGCGGCACGCATGTCGTCGAGCTTGAGCCGGATGCCCGTCGGGCCATCGAGTCCGTTGAGCCGCTGCGCGTCCTGGATGTCGATCAGCGCGAGGTTCGCGTCGTATTCCTGCATGCCCAGTTCGAAGATGCCGCTGACCGTGAAGCTGCGCAGCTTCGGCACCGCACCCATCGGGGTGGCCGTGAACTGAGGTACCACGACGGTGAGCTTGTCGCCGACACTCACGCCCAATGCCAGGGCCAGTTCGCGGCCGAGGATGATCTTCCAACTGCGATCGGTCAGATCGCTCATCTTGCCTTCGACCATGTGCTTGTCGATGTCGGAGACGTTCGGCTCCATCGACGGCAGGATGCCGCGGATGATGGCGCCACTGGGTCGGCGGCCCTGCAGGAAGGCCTGGATCTCGACGTAAGGAGCGGCACCGCGCACGTGCTTCGTCGCCTCGGCGGTCTTCACCGCCCGCTGCCAGTCCTGCACGGTTTCGTCGATGCCGGAGACGGTCACGTGGGACACGGCGCCGAGGATGCGGTTGCGCAATTCGCTGTCGAAGCCGTTCATCACCGACATCACGGTGATGAGTGCGGTCACGCTGATCGCTATGCAGACGATCGAGACCGTGGAAATGAAGGAAATGAACTGGTTGCGGCGCTTCGCGCGGGTGTAGCGCAAACCAATGAAGAGCTCGAGGGGTCTGAACATACCGGTCGACGACAGCCTTTGGTGAGTGGGCCGCCACGAAAGGCATGCACCGCGCGGCAGAGTGCCCGATGCGGACGGTCGGGGCAAGCCGGGGCCTCGCGTCCAGACAGCGAGGCGTTGGGTTTCAGGGGGCTTGACGGGTCGAAAGGCGGGCCCGCAGGAGGCGGAGATCGTCAGCCGGCGCGTTGTCGGGAAGCAAGGCCACCCGCCCCCGGCCATCGCGCCAACGAAGGCGCAGGAAAACCGATGTGCCGAATATCCGTGCGTCGGTCAGGTCCGCGGGACGCTCGCCGCCACCGCGCAAGCGCACCGACCAGACATCGTCGAAGGTCCAACGCAAGGAGACGATGGCCGGTCGCCGGAACGCCACGAGCCGCCGGCATCCGTGCCATGCGATGCCGGCGGCGAACAGCCATGCGATCATCCGGGGCAGCCCGGTGAACAACGGGGCCACTGTGGCCAGCGCCACGACGCCCGCACCGAGACGACTCAACGTGGCCGATGGCCGTATGTCAAAGCCGGTGCCTGGAGCGGATGTCATCGATGATCGCCTGCCAGTCGTCGCGGGGAGCCCGTGCATGACCCATCACCCAATCCCAGAGATCGGGATCCTGCACGTCCAGCAGTTCGTCGAAAGCCAGCCGCGTGCCTTCGTCCGCGTCGGCGAAGCGCTCGTCGAGCCACCCACCGAACAGTCGATCGAGCTCACGCGTACCCCGACGGGTACGCCATCGCAGGCGTTTGAAACGGCCTTCTTCCATTACGGGTCACCGGAATCACTGTGGGAGCCGCTTCATGTGGGAGCCGCTTCAGCGGCGATCGGGAACTCGCCTTGTCGCATCCCATCGCCGCTGAAGCGGCTCCCACCTAGCGGGGTCCTACCTCGCGGGGTCCTACCTAGCGGAGTTCCCACCTAGCGGGGCTCCCACCTAGCGGGGCTTCCACCAAGCGGAACTCCACCGGGCCGGGGTCAGGCCGAGCGCCGCTGCACGATCAGCTTCTTGATCTCCGCGATCGCCTTTGCCGGGTTGAGACCCTTCGGGCAGGTGCGCGCGCAGTTCATGATCGTGTGGCAACGGTAGAGCTTGAACGGATCTTCCAGGTCGTCCAGGCGGGCGCCAGTGTCCTCGTCGCGGCTGTCGACGATCCAGCGGTAGGCCTGCAGGAGGATCGCCGGGCCGAGGTAACGGTCGCCGTTCCACCAGTAGCTCGGGCACGAGGTCGAGCAGCAGGCGCAGAGGATGCATTCGTAGAGACCGTCGAGCTTCTTGCGGTCTTCCGGCGATTGCAGGCGCTCCTTGTCGGCCGGCGCCGGGCTCTGCGTGCGCATCCACGGCTTAATCGAGGCGAACTGCGCGTAGAAATGGGTGAGATCGGGAACGAGATCCTTCACCACCGGCATATGCGGCAACGGGTAGATGTTGACCGTACCACCGCCACAATCCTCGATGGCCTTGGTGCACGCCAGTGTATTGGTGCCGTCGATGTTCATCGCGCACGAACCGCAGATGCCTTCGCGGCACGAGCGGCGCAGCGAGAGCGTCGAGTCGATCTCGTTCTTGATCTTCAACAGGGCGTCGAGAACCATCGGGCCACACGCGTCGAGATCGACCTCGTACGTGTCGGTGCGCGGGTTCTGGCCGTCGTCCGGCGTCCAGCGGTAGACCTTGAAGGTGCGCACGTTCTTCGCGCCCTTCGCCGGGAAATGCTTGCCGGCCTGGATCTTGGAATTCTTGGGTAGCGTGAACTCTGCCACGATTGCCTCTCCGGTCCGGTATCAGTAAACGCGCTTTTTCGGCGGCACGACGTCGACATCGTCCGTCAGGGTGTACATGTGCACCGGGCGGAAGTCGAAGCTGGACTGGCCAGCCTCGTCGATCCACACCAGCGTGTGCTTCTGCCAGTCGTGGTCGTCGCGATCGGGGAAGTCCTCGCGTGCATGGGCGCCACGGCTTTCCGGGCGCTGCTCCGCCGAGTGCATGGTGGCCACCGCCTGCGCGAGCAGGTTGGACAATTCCAGCGTCTCGATGAGGTCGGAATTCCAGACCATCGAGCGATCGCTGACCTTGACGTCCTTGAACGAGTCGTAGACCGAGGAGATCTTCGCCTTGCCTTCCCTCAGGGTCTCGCCCGTGCGGAACACCGCGGCGTCGGACTGCATGGTCTTCTGCATCTCGGCACGGATCTGCGCGGTCGGCGTGCCGCCATTGGCGTGACGAAGCGCGTCGAAGCGGCCCAGGACCTTGTCCAGCGCATTGGCCGGGAGATCCTTGTGCGGCGTGTCCGGCTTGATCAGCTCGGCACAGCGGTGGGCCACGGCACGGCCGAACACCACCAGGTCGAGCAGCGAGTTCGAGCCCAGGCGGTTGGCACCGTGCACCGATACACAAGCGGCCTCGCCGATCGCGAACAGGCCCGGCACGATCGAATCCGGATCGTCGTCGCGCTTGGTGACCACTTCACCGTGATAGTTGGTCGGGATGCCGCCCATGTTGTAGTGGACGGTCGGCAGGACCGGGATCGGTTCCTTGGTGACGTCGACGCCCGCGAAGATGCGCGCGGACTCCGCGATGCCCGGCAAGCGCTCGCCGATGACCTCGGGACCCAGGTGCATCAGGTTGAGGTGGATGTGGTCCTTGTTGGGGCCCACGCCACGTCCTTCCCGGATCTCGATGGTCATCGCGCGGCTGACCACGTCGCGCGAGGCGAGATCCTTCGCGTTCGGCGCATAGCGCTCCATGAAGCGCTCGCCCTCGGAGTTGGTGAGATAGCCACCTTCGCCACGGACGCCTTCGGTGATCAGACAGCCGGCACCGTAGATGCCGGTCGGATGGAACTGCACGAATTCCATGTCCTGCAATGGCAGGCCGGCGCGCAGCACCATGCCACCGCCATCGCCCGTGCAGGTATGCGCCGAGGTGGCACTGAAGTAGGCCCGGCCGTAGCCACCGGTCGCCATGACGACCGCATGGCCGCGGAACAGATGCAGCGTGCCCTCGTTCATGTCGAGCGCGAGCACGCCCACGCACTTGCCATCCTCGAAGACGAGGTCGATGGCGAAGTACTCGATGAAGAACGTGGCGTCGTGCGCGAGCGCCTGCTGGTACAGCGTGTGCAGGATGGCGTGGCCGGTGCGGTCCGCGGCGGCGCAGGTGCGCTGCGCGGTGCCCTGGCCGTAATGCGTGGTCATGCCACCGAACGGGCGCTGGTAGATCTTGCCTTCCTCGGTACGCGAGAACGGCACGCCGTAATGTTCGAGCTCGATGATGGCCGGGATGGCCTCACGGCACATGTACTCGATCGCGTCCTGGTCGCCGAGCCAGTCGGAACCCTTGATCGTGTCGTAGAAATGGAAGCGCCAGTCGTCCTCGCCCATGTTGCCGAGGGCGGCCGAGATGCCGCCCTGCGCCGCCACGGTGTGCGAGCGGGTCGGAAAGACTTTCGTGATGCAGGCGGCCTTGAGACCCTTCTCGGCGAGGCCGAAGGTGGCGCGCAGGCCCGCGCCACCGGCGCCGACCACGATCACGTCGTACTTGTGTTGTTGAACCTTGTAGGATTCCATCGATCAGCTTCCGAGCGCGACGCGCAACACGGCCAGTACGCCCGTGAGCGTGGCGAGTACGGCGATGAACTTGATGACGACCAGCGAGGCTACTTCGAGCCAGCGGGTATGGACGTAGTCTTCGATCACGACCTGCAAACCGAGGACGGCATGCCGGAACATCGTGATGATGAGCGCGATGAGCAGCACCGCGTTCCAGGGTTTCGCCAGCGTGGCGCGGGCCGTGTCGAAGTCGGCGTGCGCCAGGCTCACCACGGTGACGACGAACCAGAGCGTGAGGAAGATCAAGCCGAGCGCGGTGACGCGCTGGAGCATCCAGTGGCTGACGCCTTCCTTTGCCGATCCGAGGCCACGGGCACGGGCGAGCGGGTTGCGCAGGTCCTTGTTCATGCCTGGGCTCCCAGCAGTACGTAACCCCAGACCAGGGCGGTCAGCACGATCGCACCGACGATGGAAAGCCAGCTCGAGCGGACGAACGATTCGATCGCATAGCCGGCGCCGGTGTCCTGCACGAGATGACGGATGCCATTGCACAGATGGTAGAAGAAGTTCAGCGTCCAGCCGACCATCACGACCGTTCCGAACGGACTGCCGGCCACGCTGGTGAAGGTTCCGAAGGCTTCCGGACCGGCGGCGATGGAGGCGAGCCCCCAGACGATGATGAGGCTACCGACGGCATTGAGGATGCCGGTGACGCGATGCAGGATGGACGAGACCATCTGCACTTGCCACTTGTAGACCTGGAGATGCGGTGAGAGCGGTCGTCCCGTTTGTGCCATGGCGGCTATCCTGGATTGGAATCGCTAGATGCCCGACAGCCTCCCCTTCGCCTTCCGGTCGTCAGAAGTCGATGCAGCGTCCGTTCTTTTCCCAGTCGCCATAACGCGTGGGGTCCAAGGGCGCTTTTTCGACCCCGGGTCCACCGTTCGTGGGGGCGATCGGCGTGACGAGCGGCTTCGCCGGAGCGGAATCGTTCGCGTCCTGGGGTTCGGAGGGGTTGTCGGACATGGTTATAAAGCCCTAAAAGCGTAATACCTGTGCAACGGCAGCACAACCTTGACGAAAGCCGCGAGGCTTGGTTTGGCCAAGGCTGGACCGTATATCTTACCCCTCCGCCCTGCCTTGCGCCTCCCCCATGCCGAGCCGTACCACTCGAACCATCACCCTCGCCGGCCCCGATGCCGGCGCGTTCGCCAACGCCCAGTTCAGCAGCGACGTCCTGGCACTCGCGACCGGACGCTGGCAGTGGAGCGGCTGGCTGGACCCGAAGGGACGGGTACGCGCGCTGCTGCAGATCGCCCGCATCGCGGACGATCGTTATGTCGTCATGCCGCGAGGTGGCGATGCGTCGTCGCTTGCCGCGGACCTGAAGCGCTTCGTCTTTCGTTCGAAGGTGAAGATCGATGTGTCCGGCGAACTGCACGTGTCGGATGGCAAGGCCGTTGCCGACGGCGACGCACGCGAGGAAGACGACGCGTTGGTACTGGGCGAAGGCGACGCGTCGTTGCGCATCGGCGCGCACGAGGGTGACGACGCGTGGATCGCGCGACACATCGACAGGGGGTTTGCATGGCTTCCCGAACGAGCGCTCGGCATGTTGCTTCCGCCCGCGCTATCGATGGAACGGCTCGATGCCGTGGCGTTCGACAAGGGTTGCTTCCCTGGACAGGAAATCGCCGCGAGGCTGCATTTTCTCGGTGGACACAAGCGCCACCTGCGCATCGTGCGTAGCGATGCTGCGCTGCAAGAAGGACATTCGCTGCACATCGACGGCCGTGATGCGGGCATCGTGTTGATGCAACACATGTACTCGCCTTTGCCTACATCGCTAGTTGTACTGGACGACACGATGTCGCAGGCGGAGACTCTTGAATCACAAGGCATACAACTACACGTCTTGTCGACGTTTGCCGAATGAACGTGCGATAACGTCGTAAAAAAATGTTCCAGTGCATGTGTGAGTCAAAGCTGAACCGCGCCACTCGCGCACTTGCGCAAATCGACACGCGCCACTAGGCTCCGCCGATCCATTTGCGTGGCCGTGCTGTCACTGCACGGTTACACCCGCGACGATCCGTCGACGATGACGGTTCTGGCGCGACCCGGCCCCCGCCGGAGCACAACGAAACGCGCCCCCCCATGGCGCGTCGTGAGCCGAACTCATTCGGCGACACCCTATGCCGGGCGGCTCCGGACAGCCGCCCAGTTAAGTCACAGTGTGTGACGCCCGCGTCATCCGTGTTTCCTGCATGTATCGGATGTCGTCGGTTGGTCCAGGTAGTAACGGCCTGCCCGCCCGTCTACCGCTCATACGTCCCCCATGGCTCTTCCAAGGCCGCAAGTGACGGAAAAGCTCGTTGGAGGCAGATACACATGAAACTTTCCGCTTTGCTCTGGATGGCGTCCGTCCTTCCAAGCCACCTCGCCGACCAGACCTGCCTGGCGACGACGGTGTACCTCGAAGCACGCAGTGAACCGACCATCGGCCAGTATGCCGTGGCGGAAGTCGCCCTCCGTCGCCGCGATCGCGGCATGGGTGGCAACAATGTCTGTGAAGTCGTGAAGGCACCGCGCCAGTTCGCGATTACGACCACGCCGAAGGATTTCGAGATCAACGATCTCGTCGCGTGGAACAAGGCATGGAAAATCGCCGGCGATTCCATGAACAACTGGAACCTGCCAAAGAGCGAGCGCCTCGTTTACGTACCACAGGCCGATCATTTCGCCACCGTGGCGGTGGCGCCGAGCTGGTCGAGCAGCCGGGTCGTTCGCAAGATAGGCGACCACGCGTTCTACGCCGTCAACTGACGCGAGAACGTGCGGGGGAAAAAGGGATCCAGGCGGGCAGCTTGGGATCTCCGGGAAAAGGGGCCCTCGGATGAGGGTCTTTTTTTTGCCTGTGGAAAAGCACCCTGGTGGGAGCCGACCCTTCGGCGCTGGATGCTTGACTCAAGCATGCCCACTGCCTCGGGATCGCCGCTGAAGCGGTTCCCACGGATAGCGGCCTTCATCGATGGTATTTCGGCGGTATCAACCAAGAAAAGCCCGCCATGAGGCGGGCTTTTCTTGGACTTCTTTACGGCTAAACAATCAACGCCTGTAAACGCGATCCCCGCGAACCTCGACATAATCGCCACGCCGCAACTGTGGATCCTCGCGCTGCGTCACCGTGGCCCAACGGCCGTCGTCGAGGCGGATCCGCACGCGAAATGCCACATCGTCGGAACCGTTGCGCTTGCCGACCTGGTTGCCGACGAGGCCGCCTACCACGGCACCACCCACCGTGGCCGCGGAACGACCGTCGCCCTTGCCGATGGTGTTGCCCAGCACGCCACCGGCGACGGCACCGATCACGGCGCCCAAGGGTGAGGAATCCCTTTGCACGTAAACCTGCTCGATGTCGTCCACGACGCCGCACTGCGCACATCCTCGCTGCGCACCGGAATACACCACGCGATCCTCGCGATACACGCGACGCGGTTGTTCGTAACACGCGGACAACGACAGCGTGGCCAGGGCCACGGCGACGAGGCCGATCTTGCGGACGATGCTATGCATGGCTTACGCCCTCATGAGTGGTTCGTGGATCAACGCGCGTCGGATACGACCGACACGCCTTCCTGTACTTCCACGCGATCGCCCGGATCGTGGTCCATGCGCACCGTGCGGGTCACGCCCTTGTATTCATAGCGCACATCGTAGGCCACGATCTTGTCGCTGCCGCCCGCCGACACGGTGCTGCACTTACGGACCGTGCTGGTCACCGTATTGGTTTCCTGGCGGCGCTCCTGGATCTCGTGGCCCGCGTAGCCGCCACCGACCGCACCCGCCACCGTCGCCAGCGTGCGGCCCTTGCCGCCACCGATCTGGTTGCCGAGCAGGCCACCCGCCACCGCACCGATGGCGGTACCAGCGATCTGGTGCTGGTCCTTGACCGGGGCACGCCGCGTCACGACCTCGTCATGGCACTCCCGCTGCGGTGCCGATGCCTCCTGGCGAACCGGGTCCACGCTGACCACACGGCCGTACTTCGGGCCCGGCGGCTCGGGCGCCGGCGCCGGGGCGGTCTCGGGAGCCGGAGCCGGGGCATTCGCGATGTCGGCATTCGCATCGCGATTGCAGGCGGAAAGGCTCAATACCAGGGCCGCACCCAAACCAGCGTTCAGGACGGAAATCTTCAACCTGCTCATAACCCTAATCTCCTAACAAAGGTCAGCGACCTCGATGGCGCCAGAGCCCCATCACCCGGAAGTCGCCTCGGTCACATTTGACAGTCGGTAAACTGAACGACGCCTTAGACTCCCTCCACCCTTCATCCCGGCATCACACCGACATGCTCGATCTCGTAGACAGCCACGCCCATCTCGACGACGCCTCGTTCGATGCCGACCGGAGCACGATGTTCACCCGCTCCGCCGAGGCCGGCGTGCGGCGCTGGGTCGTGCCGGCGATCGACCGGGGAAACTGGGAACGGGTGGAGAAGCTGGCCGCGGCACGCGCGGGCGTCTTTCCCGCCTACGGCTTGCACCCGCTGTTCCTCGAACGCCACCGCGATATCCATCTCGACGAGTTGCCGGATTGGCTGGAGGGACACGATGCGGTGGCCGTCGGCGAAATCGGACTCGACTTCCATGTCGACGGCCTCGACCCCGCACGTCAACGAGACCTGTTCGTTCGCCAGTTGCACATCGCGAAGGAGCACGGATTGCCCGTCATCGTCCATGCGCGCCGCGCCTTCGAGGAAACCATCCTCACGCTGCGCCGCATCGGCGGCCTGCGTGGTGTCGTGCACAGTTTCTCCGGCAGCGAGGAACAGGCCCGCCAGTTGTTCGACCTCGGCATCCATATCGGCATCGGCGGACCGGTGACTTACGACCGGGCCAGCCGCATCCATCGGGTGGTCGCCGGCATGCCGCTGGACTGGCTGCTGCTCGAAACGGATGCGCCCGACCAGCCCTGCTCGCAGCACCGCGGCAAGCGCAACGAGCCTGCCTATATGCGAGACGTACTGCGCGCCATATCGACGTTGCGCGACGAGCCGGAAGCGGACATCGCCGCGGCGACCACGGCCAATGCCGAGCGACTGTTCGGGCTATAGCCCACCCATGGCAAGGCGGAATGTTGCGGTATCCAGTCGATGCTTGCTAACCTGATAGTTCACCAGCGAACTATTTACCAGCAAAATGTCCAGCCTCAAGCCATGCGTGGAGGCGCTCTACGAGGGCGTTGGCCGCGTCGCCGACCGCATCCCGGAGCTGCCGAAGTCCGAAGTGGTCCTCGTCCGCCTGCTGATGCTGACCGCGGGTGCGCTGCTGCGTGAGTTCGAGGACAGGCTCAAGCCCCACGGCTTGAACGACAGCGATTTCCGCACACTGATGATGCTGTACAGCAGCGAGGACGGCAGCGCCACGCCTAGCGAGTTGTGCGTGCTCGCCGAGCAGAAGCCCACCAACATGACACGCATCGCCAACGTGCTGGCCAAGCGCGACCTCATCTCGCGCTCACATGCCACGCATGACCGGCGCCAGGTGTTGTTGCGGATCACGCCAGCCGGCCGGCGCTTCGTCGCCAAGCTGCTGCCGCCCATGTTCCCGGCCGTGGCGGAGTCGTTCGCCTGCTTCAGCGCCACGGAACGGAAGACTTTCGAGAAACTGCTCAAGAAACTCGCCCTGCACATCGACCGCACGGTCGACACGGACGCCTGCCCATGATTCGTACATCATTCCGCCCCACCCTGCTCGCAGGCGCGGTGGCCGTGTTGCTCGCCGCCTGCCACGTGCCGGCGAAGATCGACCGGCCGGCACTACGCGAGGAGGCGCCCCTGGCGGGTCTTTCCACCGGCACCCGTGCCGGCTGGCCCGCGGCCGACTGGTGGCGCGTCTACAACGACCCGCAACTCGACACCCTGATGGACCTCGCGCTGCGCGGTGCGCCGGACCTCGCCCAGGCCAGGACGCGCGTGGAATCCGCCGAACAGAACATCCGCGTGGCCGCCGCGCAGGCCGGCCTGCGTGTCGACGGCAGCGGCCAGGTCGCGCGCCAGCGGATGAGCGAGCACGGCCTCATTCCTTCGCAATTCCTCGGTTTCACCTGGTACAACCAGGCCGACCTGGGCGTCCAGGTGCGCTACGACTTCGACTGGTGGGGCAAGAAGCGCTACACGATCGAATCGGCGATCGACAGCGCACGCGCCGCGGAAGCGGAACGCTCGGCCGCTTCGCTCGATATCCAGGCCGTGGTCGCGGATACCTATTTCGGATGGCTGGCAGACGAGTCCCGCGTCGCACTCGCCGACCGCCTCGTCGCCGCGCGCGAACGCGCCTTGCGCATCGCGGAACTGCGGGTGAAACAGGGCGTGGACGTACCCGACACGGCGCAGCAGGCGCGGGCCGAACTGGCCGGCGCACGGCAGCAACGCGTCGCCCTGCAGGGTTCGGCGGATATCCGCCGCGCCTCGCTCGCCACCCTGGTGGGCGTGTCGCCCGCCGAGCTCCCCGCGTTGACGCCACGCCCGCTGCCGGCGGTGACGCCGGGGCTGCCGACGGACGCGGGCACGGACCTCATGGCACGCCGGCCCGATATCGCCGCCAGCCGCTGGCAGGTGGAAGCCGCGCTGCGCCAGACGGATGCGGCGCGCGCGCAATTCTTCCCCGACGTGAGCCTGAGCGCCATGGCCGGCCTGTCGAGCATCGACATGGACAAGGTCTTCTCGGCCGACAGCCGCGTCTTCTCCCTCACGCCGGCGATCCACCTGCCGATCTTCGAGGGCGGCGCGCTGGAAGCCAATCACGGTGTCAGCCGTGCGCAACTCGGTGCGGCGGTCGCCCAGTACAACGCCGCCGTGGCGAGCGCCGCGCGCGACGTGGCCACGCAGGCGCTCGGCGCCCAGCAGATCGCCGCGCGGCGCGCGCAGCAGGACGCGCAGGTCGAGGCCGCCGACGCCTTGCTCGCCAGCGCCCACGCCCGTGCCGCGCGCGGCGTTCGCGACGATCGCGAATCGCTGGCGACCGAAGCCGCGTTGATCCAGCAACAGGACATGGAAACCGACCTCCATGGCCAGGCCCTGGCCACCGACGTCGCCCTGATCAAGGCCCTCGGCGGCGGATACCGCGCCGAAACCATCGCATCCCCTTCCACGCCTCGCACGAACGGAGCCACGAGCCCATGAGCGCCAACCCGACCGACACGCCGCGCGCCCAGGACGATGGCGGCAACGCGCCGAAGGACAAGCGCAAGCGCACCCGAGCGCTGTTGATCGCGCTGACCGTCTTCGTCCTCGCCGCCATCACCTGGGCCCTCCTCTGGCTGTTCGTCTTCTCCACGCGTGAAACCACGGACGATGCCTATGTCGGCGGCAACCAGGTGGGCATCTCGGCCCAGGTGCCGGGTATCGTCGTCGGTGTCTATGCCGACGACACGCAGCGAGTGAACGCCGGACAGGTGCTCGTCCGGCTCGATCCGATCGATGCCGACGTGGCCTTGCGCAAGGCCAGCAGCGCGCTTGCCCAGGCGGTGCGGCAAGTACGTCAGCAGACCCAGTCGGCGGCCGGCGCGGATGCCTCGCTCGTCGCCCGGCGGCAAGACCTCAAGCGTGCGCAGGACGATCTCACGCGCCGCCTGCCGTTGCTGGCGGAAAAGGCCGTGGCGCCCGAGGAAGTGCAACATGCACGGGACGCGGTCACCAGCGCGCAATCCGCGCTCGACACCGCGCAGCGCCAGGCCGACGCCGCGCGCGCCTTGGTCGACGGCAGCGACGTGCAGGGCAACCCCGCCGTGGAACAGGCCCGCGCCAACTTCCGCCAGGCCTGGGTCGCAGCGCAGCGCAACGCGATCGTCGCCCCGGTCGATGGCTATGTCGCCCAGCGCAGCGTGCAGGTCGGCAACAGCGTGCAGCCCGGCCAGCAACTGATGACCGTGGTGCCGCTGCACGACCTCTGGGTCGACGCGAACTTCAAGGAAAGCCAGCTGCGCCACGTGCGCATCGGCCAGCCGGCGAAGATCGAGGCGGATATCTACGGCGGTGGCGTGGAGTACCACGGCAAGGTCGTCGGCCTCGGCGCGGGCACGGGCAGCGCCTTTTCACTATTGCCCGCGCAAAACGCCACCGGCAACTGGATCAAGGTCGTGCAGCGCGTGCCCGTGCGCATCGCGCTCGATCCCCGGGACCTCGACAAGCACCCGCTGCGCATCGGACTGTCCACCGCCGTGACGGTGGACATCACCGACGACAAGGGCGATGTGCTCGCCAAGCAGCCATCAACGACGCCCGTCGCGCAGACCCGGGTCTACGACGAGGTCGCCACGAAGGCCGATGCCGCCGCCGACGCCATCGTTCGTGACAATCTCGGAGCCGACGTGCCTTGAGCGACGCCACCGCCCTCTCCGACGACGCCCCCGCCAACGGCCCGAAGCCGCTGCATGGCGGGCCGCTGGTCCTGCTGACGATCGCCGTCGCGTTCTCCACCTTCATGGAGATCCTCGACATGACGATCGTGAACGTCGCGGTGCCGCACATCGCCGGCAGCCTCGGCGTGAGCCCGAGCGAGGGCACATGGGCGATCAGTTCCTACGCCCTGGCCAGCGCGATCATGCAGCCGTTGACGGGCTGGCTGGCGAAACGCTTCGGTGAAGTGCGCACGTTCTGTGTGTCGGTGGGTTTGTTCGTCGTGTTCTCCATGCTGTGTGGCCTTGCCACCAGCATGCCGACGCTGGTGATCTTCCGTCTCCTGCAGGGCGCGGGCTCGGGGCCGATGGTGGCGTTGTCGCTGTCGCTGTTGCTGTCGAGCTACCCCAAGACCAAGCAAGGCATCGCACTGGCGATGTGGGCGATGACCGTGGTGGTGGCGCCGATCTTCGGTCCGATCCTGGGCGGCTACCTCACCGACAATTTCTCCTGGCCGTGGATCTTCTACATCAACGTGCCGGTCGGTGCCGCCGCCGGCGTGGTGACCTGGAGCATCCTTCGCCACCGCGAGACGAAGATCACGCGTGCGCCCATCGA
Source organism: Luteibacter jiangsuensis (assembly GCF_030812295.1). Classification (GTDB taxonomy): domain Bacteria; phylum Pseudomonadota; class Gammaproteobacteria; order Xanthomonadales; family Rhodanobacteraceae; genus Luteibacter; species Luteibacter jiangsuensis_A. Next base: position 105,852 of record NZ_JAUSSK010000001.1, on the reverse strand, counting down.
CACCGTCGGACTGGCCTTGCTGGTGATCGGCGTGGGTTCGTTGCAGTTCATGCTGGACAACGGCAACGACCACGACTGGTTCGCCTCGCCGATGATTCTCACCCTCGGGCTGATCGCGCTCGTGGCCCTCGTCTTCCTGGTGATATGGGAACTCACCGCGAAGCATCCCGTGGTGGATCTCTCGCTGTTCACGCGACGCAATTTCGCGGTGGGCGTCACCGCGTTGTCACTGGGCATGCTCGCTTTCTTCGGCATCAACGTGGTGTTCCCGCTGTGGTTGCAGACCACGCTGGGCTACACCGCGACATGGGCGGGCCTCGCCACCGCGCCGGTGGGCATCCTCGCCTTCCTGGTGTCACCGTTCATCGGCAAGAACATCCAGCGGCTCGAATTGCGCGCCGTGGTGACGTTCGCCTTCATCGTGTTCGCCTTCACCGCGTTCTGGTTCTCGGAGTTCAACAGCGGCGCGTCGTTCGCCACGCTGGTGTTGCCGCGTTTCATCATGGGCATCGCGATCGCCTGCTTCTTCATCCCGCTCAACCAGATCTTCCTCTCCGGCCTCAACCCGGACCAGGTGGCGGGTGCGTCGGGACTGGCGAACTTCTGCCGCACGCTGGCATCCAGCGTGTCCACCGCGGTGACCGTCACCCTCTGGCAGCACCGCACCGAATCGCACCATGCCTCGCTCACCGAATACGTGACGCATGCATCGCCCGCGACCACGGCCTTCACCCAGCAACTCACGTCGCTCGGCATTCCGGGCAAGCCGGGACTCGCGGTGGTCGATCAACTGGTGACCCGGGAAGCGGCGACGCTGGCGGTGAACGACGTGTTCTGGGGCTGTGCGCTGCTTTTCCTCTCGCTGATCCCGATCCTCTGGCTGGCGAAGCCGCCGTTCGGCAACGCGGGCGGTGCGGCAGCACATTAAAACAAAGTTAGCTAAATCGATCCAAACGTCGAATGTGAAATCCGTAAACGATTACGGCCAGTTGCCGCAACTGGTGCGGCGCAATACCTCGTGGTAGCTTTCGCCGCATGGCACAAACCCTACGCATCATTAAGAAGTATCCGAACCGTCGTCTCTACGATACGGAAATCTCGAGCTATATCACGCTGGAGGAGGTCCGCCAGCTGGTGCTCGACGGGGAAACTTTCGAGGTCCGAGACGCCAAGTCCGGTGAAGACCTGACCCGTTCGGTGTTGCTGCAGATCATCGCGGAGCACGAGGAGCACGGCCAGCCCATGCTGTCGCCGCAGCTGCTCTCGCACATCATTCGCTTCTACGGCGACTCCCTGCAGGGCTTCATGGGGCCGTACCTGGAGCGGAGCTTGCAGGTCTTCCTCGACCAGCAGCAGCAGTTCCGCAATCAGCTGAACAGCCTGATGGGCCAGACGCCCTGGTCCATGCTCAACGAGATGACCGAGCGCAATCTCGACGTCTGGAAGTCGATGCAGCGCGGCTTCCTCGATGCCGCCACGGCCAAGCCGGCTGAGCCGGTCCGCCCCGCGGGCCGCACGGGCAAGAAACCCAGCTAAGAAGCCCCGCCGCCGCGGACTTGCCCCCGGCGGCGCTGCGGCGCACGATGCGCTGCCCCGCAATATCTCGCGCCCGGATGCAGGCCTCCATGCCCCGTAACGACATCGCCGTGGTCGGCGCCGGACTGGTCGGCGCCCTGGTCGCCACCTTGCTCACCCAGCGCGGCTTCCGCGTTACCGTCTACGAGAAGCGCTCCGATCCCCGCAAGGCGGGTTTCCAGGGCGGTCGCTCGATCAATCTCGCCCTGGCCGAACGCGGCCTGCATGCCTTGCGTGCCACCGGCCTCGCGGATCGCGTGCTCGAACAGGCGGTGATGATGCGCGGGCGCATGGTCCACGATCCCGCGGGCCATAGCGGCCTGCAGCGATACGGCGTGGACGATTCCGAAGTGATCTGGTCCGTGTCGCGCGGCGGCCTCAACACCTTGATGTTGGACGCCGCCGAGGCGGCCGGCGCCACGGTGCATTTCGACCAGGGCCTGGTAGGCGCCGACCTCGATGCGGGCACGCTCTCGCTACGCGATGCCCATGGCGTGGAACGCACGGTCGAGGCGCCCATCGTCATCGGCGCGGACGGCGCCGGCTCCGCGCTGCGTGCGGCCATGCACCTGCACTCGCCATTGGGCGAGCGCGTGGAGGAACTCGGCCACGGCTACAAGGAACTGGAGATCCCGCCGGGACGCGATCCCGCCGCTCCGTTCGCGATCGAGCGCAACGCGCTGCACATCTGGCCGCGTGGGCATTACATGTGCATCGCGCTGCCCAATCGCGAGGGCAGCTTCACCGTCACCCTCTTCCTGCCCAACGACGGCGAGCATCCCAGCTTCCGCACGATCGCCGGCGCGGGCGCCGCGGAGGCATTCTTCCGCGCCGATTTTCCCGATGCGCTGGCCCTCATGCCCGAGTTCGCGGCCGACTGGGCGGCGCATCCCGTGGGTACCCTCGGCACGCTCTACCTCGACCGCTGGCATGTCGGCGGGCGGGCCTTGCTGATCGGCGACGCCGCGCACGCGATCGTGCCCTTCCATGGGCAGGGCATGAATTGCGGCTTCGAAGACGCGGCGGAACTGGCGGAACTGTTCGCCGCGCAGCCCGGCGACGCCGCGGCCGTGTTCGCTGAGTTCGAGCACCGGCGCAAGCCCAACGCCGACGCCATCGCGCAAATGGCGTTGGAAAACTACGTGGAAATGCGTGATTCGGTCGCCGATCCGCATTACCTGCGCAAGCGCGAGCTTGGCGCGTTGCTGGCCGAGCGATCGCCCACGCATTACCTGCCGCGCTATCGCATGGTCACCTTTACCCACCTGCCGTATGCGTACGCGCTGGAGCGCGGGCGTGCGCAGGACGTGCTGGTGGAGCAGTTGCTGCGGGGGCATGAGGCGGTGGCCTCGGTGGATATCGATGCCGCCGTGCGCACGCTGAAGGCGACGCTGCCGCCGCTGCCTGGGCGGGCGTTCGAGCGCGGGTGAGGGTTGGCTCCGCGGGAATCGCCGACAAGGTCGGCTCCCACCGGGCGCGCCGGTGCATGGACATCCGCGCGGCCGCCCGCAACAATCGCGGGATGACCGTCGCCACCGAACCCCCGATCCTGCTCGAAGCCCGCGCGCTCGGCTTCTTTCGCCAGGACGAGCCGGTGTTCGGACCGTTGGATTTCGCGCTGCACGCGGGCGAGATCGCCCTGGTCGAAGGCGACAACGGCAGCGGCAAGACGACCCTCATGCGCGTGCTCACGGGCATGCTGCGGCCCGGTGAGGGCGAGGTGCGCGTCGAAGGCGCCACCTTCTCGCTCGACACCATGGCCGGAACGGTGGTGTTCCTCGGCCATCACCTCGGTCTCAAGTTCGACCTTTCGCCACGCGAGAACCTTGCCGTGAGCGCCGGCCTTTACGGCCTGCGCGAGGGCGTGGACGCGGGCGCCGCGCTGGCCGAGGTCGGCCTGGCCGGTTTCGAGGACGAGCCCGTGCGGCGGCTCTCGGCGGGACAGAAGAAACGCGCCGCGCTGGCCCGGCTCCTCCTCGTGCCCGCACGCATCTGGCTGCTCGACGAACCGTATGCGAACCTCGACCGCGAGGGCATCGCCCTGGTCAATCGCCTGCTCGAGCGCCACACCGCACGCGGCGGAGCGGCCCTGGTCACCAGCCACGGCGCGGTCAGCTTCGCCGGCGGCGAACCCCGACGTATCCGGCTGCACGCGTGAGGCCCGGCAGCACGTCCGCCGCCTGCGCCGCGTTGCTGCGGCGCGACCTCACCCTGGCCTGGCGCCGCCGCGGCGACATCGCCCTGCCCGTGCTGTACGCCGTCATCGTGGCCACCCTGTTCCCGTTCGCGCTAGGCCCCGATCCGGCGCTGCTGTCGCGGATCGCCGGTGGCGTGGTGTTCGTCACCGTGCTGCTCGCCATCCTGCTCTCGCTCGACCAGCTCTTCCGCGCCGACATCGAGGATGGCTCGATGGAGCAGCTGATGCTCGCGCCGCAGCCGCTGGCCCTGCTGGTGGCCATGAAGATCCTCGCCCACTGGATCACCGCCGCGCTGCCCCTGATCGTGGTCGCGCCACTGCTGGCTGGCATGCTCAGGTTGCCACCGGAGGCCATGCCCGTACTGGTCGCCGCGCTGTTGCTCGCCACGCCGCTGCTGAGCCTCATGGGTGCCGTGCTGGTCGCCCTGACGGCGGGGACAAGACGCTCTGGTATGCTTCTGGCGCTCATGTTGCTGCCGTTGTGCGTGCCGGTCGTGATCTTCGCCGCCGGAGCCGTGGCCGCCGCGCAGGAAGGATTGCCGTGGATCGCGCCGATCGCCTGGCTGGGAGCCGGACTCGCCCTGGCGCTCGTCCTCGCACCGCTGGCCTGCGCCGCCGCGCTACGCATCGCCATGGACACATGAACGCACGCAACCACACGGTCCCATCGGGGGACTCACGGTGCTTGAACGAACCTGCGACGAGGATCGATGGCTAACTGGGTTCCGCTCTGGCTTCACCGCCTCGGCTCGCCGCCGGTGTTCTACCGCTTCGCCGGGGCCGTGCGGCCGTGGGCGCTCGGCCTTGCGCTCGTCCTCGGCGCCGTGGCGTTGTATGGCGGCCTGTTCGTCGCGCCGGCGGATTACCAGCAGGGTGACGCCTACCGGATCATCTTCATCCACGTGCCCAGCGCATGGATGAGCCTCTTCATCTACGGCGCGATGGCCGTCGCCGCCTTCATCGGCCTGGTCTGGCGGATCAAGATCGCCGAAACGGTGGCGATGGAATCCGCACCGGTCGGCGCGGCCTTCACCTTCATCACCCTCGTGACCGGCTCCCTTTGGGGCAAGCCGATGTGGGGGACGTGGTGGACCTGGGACGCGCGCCTCACGTCCGAACTGGTGCTGCTCTTCATCTATCTCGGCGTGATCGGCCTCTATCACTCGTTCGAGGACCGTCGCCAGGGTGCCCGCGCGGCATCCTTCCTCGTACTCGTGGGCGCGGTCAACGTGCCCATCGTGCACTTCTCGGTGAATTGGTGGAACACGCTGCACCAGGGTTCGACGGTGCGCCTGCTCGGCCCATCGCACATCGAGGCGAGCATGCTCTGGCCGCTGTTGACCATGATGGCCGCCACCAAGCTCTATTACATCGCCAGCCTGTTCGCCCGCGCGCGCGCGGACCTCGTCGCCTCCGAAAGTGGCAAGGGCTGGGTGCGCGACCTGTTGGCCGGCCGCACGGGAAACGATCCCGCATGAGCCACGCCTTCGCCATGGGCGACTACGGTTTCTACGTCTGGTCCGCCGTCGCCGTCTTCTTCATCGTCCTCTTGATCGACACGCTGGCCCCGTTGGCCCGGCGCCGCCGCAACCTGCGCGAACTCCGCGCACGACTCGCGCGCCAGGAAAACCGCCGCCGGCCGGGAACCCCTCCAAGCAATGAATCCGACGCGTAAACGCCGCCTCGCCATCGTGATCTCGGTCATCGCCGCCGCCGCCGTGGCGGTGGGCCTGACCGTGTTCGCCCTGCAGCGGAACATGAATTACCTGTTCACCCCGAGCCAGGTGCAGGAAGGCCAGGCCGCGCAGTACGCCACCTTCCGCCTCGGCGGCATGGTCAAGTCCGGCTCCATCCAGCGCGCCGGCGACACCTTGAAGGTGAGCTTCATCGTCGTCGACGACGGCGGCGCGATGCCCGTGGAATACACCGGCATCCTTCCGGACCTGTTCCGCGACAACCAGTCCGTGATCGCCACCGGACGCATGGACAGCGGCCGCTTCATCGCCAGTGAAGTCCTCGCCAAGCACGACGAGAACTACATGCCGAAGGAACTCAAGGACGCCATGGCCAAGGCGCACGAGAACCGCAAGATCGACGACAAGAAGGACATGCCGCGGTGATCCCCGAACTCGGCCAGTTCGCGCTCGCGCTCGCGTTGCTGCTCGCGCTCGTCCAGGGCGTGTTGCCGATCCTCGGCGCATGGCGCGGTAACGCCGCCCTGATCGCCGTGGCGCGTCCGGCCGCCGCGGGCCAGGGCATCTTCGTGTTCACGGCGATGGCGATCCTCATCCACGCCTTCCTGCACTACGACTTCTCGGTGGCCTACGTCGCCGACAACTCGAACCTCGCCCTGCCCTGGTACTACCGCATCACCGCGGTATGGGGCGCGCACGAGGGATCGATGTTGCTGTGGGTCTTCATCCTCAACATCTGGTCGGTCGCACTGGCCGCTTTCAGCCGGCACCTCCCGCCCGCCTTCGTCGCGCGCGTGCTCGGCGTGCTGGGCCTGATCGGTGTCGGCTTCCTCGCCTTCATCCTGTTCACCTCCAATCCCTTCCTGCGCGAACTGCCGATGCCCGCGGATGGCGGTGACCTGAATCCCGTCCTGCAAGACCCGGGCATGACCTTCCACCCACCCGTGCTGTACATGGGCTACGTGGGCTTCTCGGTCGCCTTCGCCTTCTCGATCGCCGCCTTGCTGGGCGGCGGCATGGAGCAGGCCTGGGTGCGCTGGGCGCGGCCGTGGACGAACGTGGCCTGGGCCTTCCTGACCCTCGGCATCGTCGCCGGCAGCTGGTGGGCCTATGCGGAACTGGGCTGGGGCGGCTGGTGGTTCTGGGACCCGGTGGAAAACGCGTCGTTCATGCCCTGGCTGGTCGGCGTCGCGTTGATCCACGCGCAGGCGGTGACGGAAAAGCGCGGCTCGCTTCCGGCATGGACGGTGCTGCTCTCGCTGTTCGCCTTCTCGCTGTCGTTGCTGGGCACCTTCCTCGTCCGTTCCGGCGTGCTCACCTCGGTGCACGCGTTCGCCTCCGATCCGCGTCGCGGCCTGTACATCCTCGGTTTCCTCATCGTCGTGATCGGCGGCTCGCTCCTGCTGTACGCGATCCGTGCGCCCAAGGTGGCCACGGGCAAGCCCTTCGCGCCACTGTCGCGCGAAACCGGCGTCATGGTCGCCAACCTGTTGTTCACCACGGCCGCGGCGATGGTCTTGCTCGGCACGTTGTTCCCGCTGATCGGCGATGCGTTGAATCTCGGCCGCATCTCGGTCGGTCCGCCCTACTTCGGTTTCCTGTTCGTGATGCTGATGGCACCCGCGGTGCTCTTGCTGCCGTTCGGTCCGTACCTGCGCTGGGGCCGTGCCGAAGGACGGCAACTCACGGCCATGGCGTGGCGCGCCGGCGTGGCCGCCGTGATCTGCGCCGTCGTGGCCGCTGTTTTCGCGCAAGGCCACCTGCGTGCGATCGCCGGCGTGGCCGGCGCGGTGTGGGTCGGCGCGGGCACGCTCGCCTACATCGTCAAGCGTTGGCGCGAGATGCCGCGCGGCCGCCGTTATCCCGCGGAGATGGCCGGCATGCTGGTGGCGCACACGGGCGTCGCGATCTTCGTGATCGGGGTGATGCTTTCCGAATCGCTCAGTGTCGAACGCGACGTGCGCCTCGCGCCCGGTCAGTCCCAATCCATCGGCGGCTACGACTTCCGTTTCGACGGTGTCGAAGAAACCGAGGGCCCCAACTGGCGCGCGGACGAAGGCATCGTCACGATCCTCCGCGACGGCGCCACGGTGGGCACGATGCATCCGCAGAAGCGTACCTATTCACGCGGCCAGGTACAGACCGAGTCGGCCATCGACGCCGGCCTGTTCCGCGACATCTATGTGGCGCTGGGCGAACCGATGGACGCGAACGACGTGCAGGGCGCGTGGGCCTTGCGCCTGTACCACAAGCCCTTCGTCCGCTGGATCTGGCTCGGCGGCCTGTTCATGATGGCCGGTGGCTTCCTCGCCGCGTGCGAGCGCCGCTTCCGGGCGAAGAAGATCGCCGCCGAGAGCACGCTCGAACCGAAGGCGACGCCGGCATGAGCCGCCTGCTTCCCCTGATCGGCTTCCTCCTGCTGGTGGGCCTGTTCGGCTTCGGCATCTGGTGGAACACGCAGCACGACCAGCGCGAGATCGCCTCGCCGCTGATCGACAAGCCCGCGCCCGCGTTCGCGCTGCCGGTGCTCGGCGAACCGTCGCGCACCGTGGACAAGGCGTCCCTGCTCGGCAAGCCCTATTTCCTCAACGTGTTCGCCAGCTGGTGCATCGAGTGCGTGCACGAACACCCGATGTTGATGACGGACATGAAGCGGCTCGGCCTGCCGATCGTCGGTTTCAATTACAAGGACGAGCCGGAAGCCGCCATGGCGTGGCTGTCGGAGCACGGCGATCCGTTCGACGTGATCGTTGCCGACCGCGACGGACGCGCCGGCATCGATTTCGGCGTGTACGCTGCGCCGGAAACCTTCCTCATCGATGCGAAGGGCGTGATCCGCTACAAGCGCATCGGCCCGATCACCCCCGAGGTGATCGAGAAGGAAATCCGTCCCGCCCTGGCCGCGCTGGCAAAGGAAGCGCCGTGATCCGCCGCGCCCTCCTCTGGCTGGCCCTGTGCCTGCTGCCGGTCGTGGCATACACGCAGGCCATCCAACCGCTGCCGTTCCACGACCGCGCGGAAGAGGTGCGTTTCCAGAAACTGACCTCCGAGCTGCGCTGCCCGATGTGCCAGAACGAAACACTGGCCGACTCCAACGCGCCGATCGCGCACGACTTGCGCCGGCAGGTGTTCGAGATGATCCAGGCGGGCAAGAGCGACGACGAGATCAAGACCTACCTCGTCGACCGTTACTCGCAGTTCGTGCTGTACAAGCCGCCCGTCGAACCGTCCACGTGGCTGCTCTGGTTCGGCCCGCTCGCGTTGCTCGCCGCCGGCGCCGTCGTCGTCGCGGTGCAGGTGCGCCGTCGCGCACGACAGAATCCCACCGTCGGCACGCCGGCCAACGACACCGAGGACGACTGGTGACACTCGCGTTCTATCTCGTCGCGGCGGTGATGCTCACCCTCGCGCTCGCCTTGCTGCTTGTTCCACTCGTTCGCCAGGGCCGCCTGCATGGCCGCCCGCGCGGTGTGTTCGCATGGGTCGTGGCCATCGCCCTGATCCTGCCCCTGGGCAGTGCGGGCATCTACATGCTCGTGGGCACGCCGTCGACCCTCGGTGGCGTCGAGCCGCCGAAGGAAATGACCGTCGGCGAAGCCATCGACAGCCTGCTGGCACGCCTCAAGGAGCACCCCGACGATGCCCAGGGATGGGTTCTCCTCGGTCAGACCTACAGCATGCTCAAGCAATCGCCGGATGCGCGCGACGCGTACGACCGTGCCCTGAAGGCCGATCCGAAGAATGTCGCGGCGATGGTCGGATGGGCTGAAGCCGATTCGCTGGTGCGGCCGGACCACCGCATCGAAGGCCGCGCCATGGACCTGCTGGACGGTGCACTGGCCATCGAGCCGCAGAGCCAGCGCGCCCTGTGGCTGCTCGGCATCGCGCAGTTCCAGCAGGAGCGCTACACCGACGCCGCGAGCACATGGCGTAAGCTGCAACCCCTGCTCGATCCAGACTCCAACGTGGCGCACGCCGTGGCCCAGCAGATCGCCCTTGCCGACAAGCGCGCCGGCGAAGAGCACCCCCCGTGAAGGAGCACCCCATGGGCGACGCCCGACGCTACCACACGCTGTCCTCCCCTTTCCGCATGAAGCGCGGCGGAGATCTGCACGGCGCCCGCGTGGCGTTCGAGACCTGGGGCACGCTTGCCGCCAACCGTGACAATGCCATCCTGATCCTCACCGGCCTGTCGCCCAGCGCGCACGCCGCGGCCAACGCCGAGGACCCCAGCCCCGGCTGGTGGAACGACATGATCGGCCCGGGCCGGGCGTTCGACACCGATCGCTATTTCGTCATCTGCGTGAATTCCCTCGGCAGCGACAAGGGCTCCACCTGTGCCGCTTCCATCGATCCGGCCACCGGCGAACCGTACCGACTGACCTTCCCGGAACTCTCGCTCGAGGACGTGGCCAACGCCGCGTACGAGGCCGTCGTCGGGCTGGGTATCGAACAACTGGCCTGCCTCGTCGGCTGCTCCATGGGCGGCATGAGCGCACTTGCCTATATGCTGCTGCATCCGGGCGCCACGCGGACCCACATCAGCGTCGACACCGCGCCACAGGCTCAGCCTTTCGCCATCGCCATCCGCTCGCTGCAGCGCGAAGCGATCCGCCTCGACCCGCACTGGAACGAAGGCCGCTACGACGGCGACGAATGGCCGGAACACGGCATGAGCATCGCACGCAAGCTCGGCGTCATCACCTACCGCTCGGCGATGGAATGGAACGGACGCTTCGCCCGTATCCGACTCGACCCGGAACAGCGCGACGACAACGAGCCGTTCGGCTTCGAGTTCCAGGTGGAGTCCTACCTGGAAGGCCATGCGCGGCGCTTCAACCGCCAGTTCGACCCGAACAGCTATCTCTACCTCTCACGCGCCAGCGACTGGTTCGACGTGGCCGAGTACGGTGGCGGCGACGTGATGCGCGGGCTGGCCCGGATCCACATCGACCGAGCCCTCGTCATCGGGGTGAGCACCGATATCCTCTTCCCGCTGGAGCAGCAGGAAACCATCGCCAAGGGCCTCGAGGCCGCCGGGGCTCGGGTGGAGTTCGTGGCACTGGATTCGCCACAGGGCCACGACGCCTTCCTGGTGGACATCGAGAACTATAGCCGGGCCATCGGCGGGTTCCTGCGCTCGCTCTGAACCGGTCCACGACCGGACAAGGCGCCGCGTTCCGCTGACGGCGCGACCCCGGATTCCGGCCACCTTTGATATGATCGACCGCCAGAGGCGTCCCCAACGCATCGCAAGACGAGGTTCCACCCCATGATCACGGTCGACTTCCCGGGCAGCCGCAAGCTCATCGAGGCCATCGACGCCTCGGTCGCCCAGCCGAGCACCCCGGCGATCACCGACACCCTGCGCAACGCGCTGTGCCGGCTGATCCGCTCGCAGGAGGTACAGCTGCCCCAGTGCGTGTTCGAGACCGCCGGCGACCACTACGCTCGCCGCGAGCTCTACCGCAGCGAGGAACACGGCTACAGCGTGGTCGCCATGACCTGGGGCCCCGGCCAGGGCACCCTGATCCACGACCATAGCGGCATGTGGTGCGTCGAGGGCGTCTGGAACGGCGCGCTGGAGATCGTCCAGTACGAACTGCTCGACCACGACGCCCAGCGTTACCACTTCCGCCCCGTCGGCTCGATCCAGGCCGGCCCCGGCTCCGCCGGCAGCCTCATCCCCCCGCACGAGTACCACACCATCCGCAATCCGAGCGAGGATTCGGTGGCCGTCAGCCTGCACATCTACTCGGGCCGCATGACCCAATGCGCCGTGTTCAACCCCCAGGGCGACGATTGGTACCTGCGCGATGAACGCCAGTTGGGCCTCGACCGGGTCCATTAATTCCCGCATAATCGCGTTCATGCCCGAGTGGTGGAATTGGTAGACGCAGAGGACTCAAAATCCTCCGCCGCAAGGCTTGTCGGTTCGAGTCCGACCTCGGGCACCACATATGGAAACCGTCCTCCCCGAGGGCGGTTTTTTTGTTTTGCGGCGCGGGGGGAGCTGCCGGGCGCCACCCTCGTCGCGAGGTGCGGAACCGAGGAGCGCCGGGCGACAAGGCACGTAGGGGCCCGGCCATGGATGGCCGGCCGTTTCCGCTGAGCCAGGAGGGCGAATTGGAAACCCCGTTGTGGGAGCCGACCTTGTCGGCGATCCCGCGGCAGCGGCCAGATGACGGCAAGCACCCATCGCCGACAGGGTCGGCTCCCACAGGCCTCCTTTCCCGAGCGACGGTGTAACCGGAGCGACGAGGGTGGCGGCCGACGGCTCCGCCCCTACACCACCTCAACCACGAAGGCGAAGCCGAGTCATCAACAGAGCTCAACGCTCAGCCGTCACCATCGTGCGATAAGCGCTTGGCGTCATCCCCACCGTCGCCTTGAATTGCCGTGCGAAGGCGCTCTGATCGACGAAACCGCATGCCATGCCGATGGCCGCGATGCTGTCCTCGCCGCCGAGCAGGCGCATCGCGCTCTCGATGCGTACCTTGGTCAACACCTGTTGCGGCGTGAGCTGGAAAACCCGGCGGAAATGCCGTTCCAGTTGCGCGACCGACAAGCCCGCGAGCGTCGCCAGCGTATGCACGCGCACGTTGTCCGCATAGTGTTCCTGCATGTGCGCAAGCACGCGGCGCAGGCGGTCATAGGTGGGATGCCTGCCATCCGGCTGGCCCAGGTCTCGCGAAATGCCGATGACGCCGCGCACCTCGCCGCGCGCGATCAACGGTCGCTTGCAGGTCAGGCACCAACCCGGCGCGCGGTTGTTGAAGATATGCACTTCGAGCTGGTTCTCGATCAGCTCGCCGGCCAGCACGCGACGATCCTGGGCCGCGTAGGAACCGCCCATCGTCGTCGGGAACAGCTCGGTCACGTCCTTGCCGATGATGTCGCTGCGATGCTTCAGACCCAACCGGCGGACCAGGGTCAGATTGGCGTGCGTGTAGCGGCCCTGGGTGTCCTTGACGAAGAACACCACATCGGGAAGCGCATCGAAGAGCGGCTCGAGTTCATCGGCGGAAATCTTCACGGGCGCGGGGCTCCTCCGGGGCGAGCGGCGACGGCATGGGCAACGGTATATTTCGCTGCCGCACCGCATCATAAAGCCGATGGGCGGTCGGATGGCAAGTACGGCGGTGTCGCCGCGGCGATCATGCCGCCTTCAGAAGGTATGCCGAATTCCGCATCCGAATCCGGCAAAGGTTTCTATCCCGCCGAGGCACTGCCCGGCGAGCATGAACCCCATGCACACCCTCGACTTCATCGATTCGCATACCGGCGGCGAACCCACACGCGTCGTCCTGTCCGGCTTCCCCGATCTGGGCAATGGCTCCCTCGCCGAACGTCGGCGGCTCATGCGCGCGGAGCACGATCGCTGGCGCCAGGCGATCGCCTGCGAGCCGCGTGGCTCGGACACGATGGTGGGCGCCCTGCTCGTCCCGCCAGCCGATCCCGAGGCCTGCGCCGGGGTGATTTTCTTCAACAACGTCGGCTATCTCGGCATGTGCGGCCACGGCACCATCGGCACGATCCGGACGTTGCAGCACCTCGGACGCATCGGTCCGGGCCGCCACCGCCTCGAGACGCCCGTGGGTACCGTCGGCATCGAACTGCTGGACGATGGCCGCGTGTCGATCGACAACGTGGAAAGTTATCGCCACCGCAAGGATGTTCGCCTTGAGGTACCGGGCTACGGCAGTGTCGTCGGCGATGTCGCCTGGGGTGGCAACTGGTTCTTCATCACGGCCGACACGCCGCTGCCGCTGACCCTCGACCATCAACGCGCGCTGACCGTCTATACGGAGGCCATCCGCGCGGCGCTGGAACGCGAGGGCATCACCGGCGCGGACGGCGCGGAGATCGACCATATCGAATTGAACGCGGCGCCCGGGCAACCCGACGCCGACGGCCGCAACTTCGTGCTCTGTCCCGGCATGGCCTACGACCGCTCGCCGTGCGGCACCGGTACCAGTGCCAAGGTCGCCTGCCTGGCCGCCGACGGAAAGCTGGCCGTGGGCGCCGTCTGGCGGCAGGCCGGCATCCTCGGCAGCGTGTTCGAGGTCACCTTCCAGCCCGGTGCGTCGGGCGTCCTGCCCCGCATCACCGGTAGCGCGCACGTCACCATGAAGGGGCAGATCCTGATCGACGAGGCCGATCCGCTGGCCTGGGGTATCGGCGCGGGGTGAGCGGTCACGACCTGATCATCGTCGGTGCCGGCATCGTTGGCGCGGCATGCGCCGACTACGCCACCATGCAGGGCATGCGCATCGCGATCGTGGAACCGGGCGTCGTCGGGGGCGGCGCGACCGCCGCGGCGATGGGTCACCTCGTGGCCATGGACGACGACCCCGCGGAACTCGCGCTGGCGCATTACTCGCTAGGCCTCTGGGAAGCGTTCGCGAACCTGCCACAGGCGGAGTTCAGCCGCTGCGGAACCCTGTGGGTGGCCAGCAACGATGAAGAGTTCGCGCGTATTCCGGAAAAGATCGCGCGGCTTGCCGCCTCGGGCGTGGCCGCCGAGCGGGTCGATGCGCGGGAGCTTTACCGCCTTGAGCCCTCGCTCGCACCTGGCCTCGCCGGTGGCATGCGTGTCGCGAACGAAGCGGTAGTGTTTCCACCGGCCGTCGCCCGTCATTGGGTCGACCGGGCGATCACGCGGGGTGCCACGTATCACGCCGATGCGGTCTTCCGCCTCGACGACCGCGGCGTGCTCCTGCATGGTGGCCAGCGACTGCATGGTCCCGTGTTGCTCGCGACCGGCGGTGCGTTGCCGAGCTTGCTGCCAGGATTGCCCGTACGGTTGCGCAAGGGACATCTGGTGATCACCGATCGCTATCCCGGCGTGATCCGGCACCAGTTGCTGGAACTCGGCTATGCGGACAGTGCACATGGCGGCGATGCCGCCAGTGTCGCATTCAACGTGCAGCCACGGCCTACCGGACAGATCCTGATCGGTTCGTCGCGAGAGTACGACGCCGTCGACACCGGCGTTTCGATGGAAATGATCCGGCGCATGCTGGAGCGGAGCTTCCACTTCCTGCCACGACTGCGCGAACTGGACGCGATTCGCCTGTGGACGGGTTTTCGTCCGGTGAGCGTGGACGGCTTGCCCTATCTTGGCCGTGCACCAGGCCGCGACGACGTCTGGGTGGCAGCCGCGCACGAAGGGCTGGGCGTGACGACTTCACTGGGTAGCGCGCGCGTGGTCGTCGACCAGATCCTCGGCCGTGCTCCCGCGATCGATCCGACCCCCTACGATCCCTCACGGGTGCAGCCATGAAGATGAGCACCGTGCGACTCACCATCAACGGACTTCGCGTGCACGTGCCGGCAGGCATATCCGTCGCGACGGCGATCGCGCTCGTTGGCCAACCGTTCCGCCATTCCGTGACAGGCGAGCCGCGCGCGCCGCTGTGCGGCATGGGCGTGTGCTTCGAATGCCGCGTGCGCATCGACGGCGTGGCCCAGCAGCGCGCCTGCCAGCGCGTCGTCAATCCTGGCATGCGGGTGGAAACCGATGGTTGACGCCTGCGACATCGTCGTCGTCGGCGCCGGACCGGCGGGCCTCGCCGCGGCGGAGGCCGCCGCGAGCCACGGCAAGCGGGTGGTGCTGATCGATAGCCAGCCACGCGCAGGCGGTCAGGTATGGCGGCACGATGCGCTGCACGGCCAACCGCGTGTGGCGATGGATGCGATCCGCGCCGCCGCCGGAAATGCCAACGTCACGTACCTCGAAGGAACGCAGGTCGTCGCGGTCGAGCCGGAGCGACTGCTCCTGCAGGATGCGCGACGCGGCTTCCATCTTGCCTATGGCGCGCTGGTACTCGCCACCGGCGCACGCGAGCTCCTGCTGCCCTTCCCTGGCTGGACCCTGCCTGGCGTCACCGGTGCTGGCGGTCTACAGGCACTGGCCAAGCAAGGCTGGCCCTTGCGCGGCAAGCGTGTGCTCATCGCCGGCAGCGGGCCGCTGCTGTTCGCGGCCGCGGCGACCGCGCAGCGGCACGGCGCGCACGTCGTGGGCATCCACGAGCAGGCCGGCGCATCTGCCGTGCACCGCTTCGCCGCCGGTCTCTGGCGTTGGCCGGGTAAGCTCGCGCAAGCGGCACGGCTGCGACTCGAACTCGCGCGCGTCCCTTATCGGACCGGCAGCATCGTGACCACCGCCGAGGGCGACCATGGCGTCAGCGGCGCGCATGTACGCGGCGGCCAGGGTGACGAACGCATCGAGTGCGATCTGCTGGCGGTGGGCTACGGCCTGCTGCCACAGGTGGAACTGGCCCAATTGCTCGGTTGCGCGCTGGAGCCGGAAGGCGCACATGCGCGTGTACAGGTCGGCCCGTGGCAGGCCACGAGCCAACCGCGCGTGTTCGCCGCCGGCGAAGCCTGCGGTATCGGCGGAATCGACTGCGCCAGGGTGGAAGGCCACATCGCCGGGCTGGCCGCCGCCGGGGCGGCGGTGCCCCGAGCGCTGGTGCAGCGGCGCGATCGCGCGCGCGCCTTCGCCGCCTCGCTACGCCAACACTTCGCGCTCCGCGACGACGTGCGCGGGCTCGCGAACGACGATACGACGATCTGCCGGTGCGAAGACGTCTCCCTCGGCGCCGTGCGCACGCACACGGACGCCCGCGAAGCGAAGCTCGCCACGCGCTGCGGCATGGGCGCCTGCCAGGGCCGCATCTGCGGCGGCGCGCTCGCCGAACTCGGGCATGGCCCGCGCGGCGGCATGCGGCCGCCCCTCTTTCCCACTCGCCTGGCCACGCTGGGCGAACCCGTTCTTTCTTCCGTCAGCGATACGAGAGGCTACACACCATGAGCAAGGCCACTTTCTGGCGCGGCGTCCTGCCGGCCGTCACCACGCCCTTCACCGCCGATGGCAAGGTCGACCACGCCTTCCTCGCCAGCCATGCGTTGCAGATGATCGACGCCGGGTGCAAGGGCATCGTGCCCCTCGGTTCCCTCGGCGAAGCGGCCACGCTGAGCTTCGAGGAGAAGACCGACATCCTGCGCACCCTGGTCAAGGCACTCGACGGCCGTGCGCCGGTGATTCCCGGCATCGCGTCGCTCTCGACCGATGAAGCCGTGCGCCTCGCGAAGGAAGCCAAGGCCATCGGCTGCGCCGGCTTGATGGTGCTGCCACCGTATGTGTATTCCACCGACTGGCGTGAAATGAGCGCGCATGTGAAGGCCGTCATCGCGGCCACCGACCTGCCCTGCATGCTTTACAACAACCCGGTCGCCTACAAGACCGACTTCGCGCCCGCGCAGATCGCCGAACTCGCCGCGCAGTTCCCCAACCTGCAGGCGGTGAAGGAGTCCTCCGGCGACGTGCGCCGTTTCGCCGCCATCCGTGCCCTGCTCGGCGATCGCCTCGACCTCCTTGTCGGCATGGACGATGCCCTCGTCGAAGGCGTGAGCATGGGTGCGGTGGGCTGGATCGCGGGCCTGGTCAACGCGTATCCGAAGGAATCGGTGAAGCTGTTCGAACTCGCGCGCGACGGCGGACCCCGCGCGGCTGAATCGCTGTACGCATGGTTCCTGCCATTGCTCCGTCTCGACACGGTGCCCACCTTCGTGCAGCTGATCAAGCTCGTGCAGGCCAAGACCGGCATGGGCAGCGAAACCGTACGCGCGCCGCGCTTGACGGTCACGGGCGCCGAACGCGAGGCCGCGCTGGCCGTGATCGACCACGCCATCGCCACGAAGCCGGAGCTCTGAGTCATGCCGGCCGATGCGAAACTGCTGCTCGGCGGCCGCTGGTGCGCATCGCTCGATGCGGCCGGCGCGTTCCGCGCGGAAGACCCGACGCGGGCCGAGCCGATCGGCCCCGCGTTTCCCATCAGCGGCGCGGCCGATCTGGAAGCCGCGCTCGCCGCCGCTTCCTCGGTCGCGGTGGAACTGGCGGCGACACCTCCGGCGCGCATCGCCGATTTCCTCGAACGGTACGCCACGGCGATCGAAGAGGAGACGGACACGCTGGTCGCGCTGGCCGCGGAGGAAACCGCGCTGCCTGCCGAGCCACGCCTGCGCTCGGTGGAATTGCCGCGCACGAGCGGGCAGCTTCGGCAGGCGGCACGTGCCGTTCGCGACTACGCGTGGACCGAGCCGGTCATCGACACCGCCACCGGCCTGCGCGCGCACCGCGCACCGCTGGTCAAGCCGGTACTGGTGTTCGGTCCGAACAACTTCCCCTTCGCCTTCAACGCCATCGCCGGCAGCGACTTCGCCTCGGCCATCGCCGCGCGCAACCCGGTGATCGCCAAGGCCCATCCGTCGCATCCGGCGACCAGCCGCCGCCTCGCCGAACTGGCGCACAAGGCGTTGCACGATGCCGGCCTGCCCGCCGCGTCGGTGCAGATGCTCTACCACTTCGACAATGCGCTGGGCGTGGCCCTGGCCGGTGACGCGAGGCTGGGCGCGATTGGCTTCACGGGTAGCCGCGCAGGCGGCCTCGCCCTGAAGGTCGCCGCCGATGTGGCCGGCGTTCCGATGTACGCGGAACTTTCCAGCGTCAACCCTGTGTTCCTGTTGCCCGGTGCGTTGGCGGAACGCGCGGAGTCGCTCGCGCAGGAGTTCTTCGCCTCGTGCACCATGGGCAGCGGCCAGTTCTGCACCAACCCCGGCATCGTCGTGGTCGCGCAGGGCGAGGCCGGCGACACCTTCGTCGCCACCGCCACGAAACAGTTCGCGTCGGCGACGCCGCGTCCGCTGTTCTCCCGTGGCGTGCAAGAGAACCTCGCGCGCGCCGTGCGGGATCTCGTCGACGCCGGTGCCGGCGTGCTGGCCGGCGGAAGCAAGGGTGACGGCCAGGGCTACCGCTTCGAACCCACCTTGCTCCATGTCGACGCCGCGACCTTCCTCGCCCATCGCGAGGCCCTGCAGGCGGAAGCGTTCGGTCCCGTGAGCCTGCTCGTCAGCGGCGGGGACGAGACCACGATGGTGGCGATCGCCGAAGCCTTCGAGGGCAACCTCACGGCGACGCTGTACCGCGCCGCCGACGGCAGCGACGACGCGCTCTGGCAAGCGGTCGCGCCACCCTTGCGCAAGCGCGTGGGCCGCCTCATCGCCAACCGCATGCCCACGGGCGTGGCGGTCAGCCCGGCGATGAATCATGGTGGCCCCTACCCCGCGACGGGCCATCCCGGCTTCACCGCGGTGGGCATGCCCACCGCGATCCATCGCTTCGCCGCGCTGCACAGCTACGACAACGTGCCCGACGCGTTGCTGCCGCCGGAACTGCGCGATCGCAATCCAGGACCGGTTCAACGACGCATCGACGGCCGATGGACCGATGCCGACGTGGGAGTCTCCCGATGATCCAGATCGGCCACCTCTCACCGGCGGACGCGCGTGCCGCCCTGGCCCCATGGAGTGCCGTCGCCGCACCCATCGCCCGCGAGGAATACCTCGCGCGCATCGAACACGCCCGGACACTCCTCCATGACATCGGCGCCGATGCGTTGCTGGTCGGCGCCGGCAATTCGCTTCGCTATTTCACCGGGATTCCCTGGGGTGCCACCGAACGCCTGGTGGCCTTGCTGCTTCCGCGCCGGGGCGAGCCCGTGCTGGTCTGCCCCGCGTTCGAGGAGGGATCCCTGCGCGCCGTGATGGCCCATCCGGTCGAATTGGCCATGTGGGAAGAGCACGAGGACCCGCAAACCTTGGTGGCGAACCGCCTGGGAGCTGCCGGCGGACGCATCCTGGCGCTCGATCCGGCGGCGCCTTTCGGTGTCTTCGAGGCGTTGCGCCGCGTATTCCCGTACGGCGAGATCGTCGACGGCACGGCCGTCATCGACGGTTGCCGCATGTCGAAATCCGACGCCGAACTGGCCCTGATGAAGCAGGCCACGGCCATGACGCTGCGGGTGCAGCGGCTGGCCGCCGGCATGCTCCACGAAGGCATCGGCACCGGTGAGGTGAAACGCTTCATCGACGAAGCCCATCGCGCCCTGGGTGCCGACAATGGCTCGACGTTCTGCATCGTCCAGTTCGGGCATGCCACGGCGTTCCCCCACGGCATCCCCGGCGAGCAATACCTGGAGCGCGGCGACCTGGTGCTGATCGATACGGGATGCAGCGTGCAGGGTTACCAGTCCGACATCACCCGGAGCTACGTCTTCGGCACGCCCGACGCCGACCAGGCACGCATCTGGGAACTGGAGCGCGCCGCGCAGCAGGCCGCGTTCGACGCGGTACGCCCCGGCGTGGCTTGTGCCGAGATCGACGCGGCGGCGCGGCGGGTGCTCGAAGCGGGTGGACTGGGCCCGGACTACCGGCTTCCCGGCCTGCCCCACCGCACCGGGCACGGTTGCGGACTGGCCATTCACGAGGCGCCCTATCTCGTTCGCGGCAATCGCACCCCGCTCGGACCCGGCATGTGCTGCAGCAACGAGCCGATGATCGTCGTGCCCGGTCGCTTCGGCATCCGCCTGGAGGATCATTTTTACGTGACCGGGGATGGCGGTGCGTGGTTCACCCAGCCATCCCCCGCGATCGACCAGCCATTCGCCGATTGAGACCTCCGCATCCATTGTGCCCAATTCCGCATGGTCGCCGGGCAATCGCTTCTAGCGCCCGGCGGCCACACAGGTGAGCATCGGGGTGTCATATTCGTGAAGGGGTGTTCGATGAAGCTTCGCCCGATCGTCCGGGGACTCTGCCTGTGCGGCCTGCTCGCCGGGCCCTTCATCGCCGCCCACGGCGCAACGACGGGGGCCACCGCCTTCGACGCCCTGGTGGCGCAGCGCTGGGAGTACCAGCTGAAGGAAAGTCCGGAACTCGCCACCACGATCGGCGACTATCGCTACAACGACCGCTGGACCGACTACTCACCCGCCCACGTGGTGGACGACCGCAAGGCCACCGAAGCCTTCCTCAAACGTTTCGACGCGGTGGACCCCACGGACCTGGACGAGCAACGCCGGCTCAGCCGCGACATGGCGATCCGCGAACTGCAGGACCGCCTGGAAGCGATCCGCCTGAAAAACTACGAGATGCCGCTCGACCAGATCGGCGGCGCCCATCTCGCCCTCCCCGGTTTCGTCTCGACCATTCCCTTCGACAGCACGGCGCATTACGAGGACTACCTCAAGCGTCTTGAAGCCGTCCCCAGGGCTATCGACCAGATGATCGCCGCCTCGCGCCTGGGCATGGCGGATGGATTGATGCAGCCACGCTACCTCCTGGAAAAGGTGATCAAGCAGGCCCAGGACATCGCCGCCGCGAAAGACGAGGACAACGTCTTCGGCCAGCCCGTGACGCAGTTCCCGAAGAGCGTTTCCGCCGCCGACCAGGCCCGGTTGCGCAAGGCGATCCTCGCCGCCGTCGACGACAAGGTGCGGCCGGCGTACCGCAAGCTGGCCGACTTCGTCGCGAAGGAATACGCGCCGCACGGCCGCAGCCAGGAAGGCATCTGGTCGCTGCCCGACGGCGATGCGCGCTACCGCTTCGCCATCCACACACAGACGACCACCGAGCTGTCCCCGCAGCGCATCCACCAGATCGGCCTGGACGAGGTGAAGCGCATCGAAGGCGAGATGACCGCCATCGCGCACAAGCTCGGCTATGCGGACCTCGCCGCCTTGCGCAAGGCCGTGGCCAGCGATCGCAAGCTGTATGCGGGTTCGCGCGAGCAGATCCTCGACGACTACCGGACGTACATCGCGGGCATGCAGCCGGAGTTGCCCAAGCTGTTCGGCACCCTGCCGAAGACAGCGCTTCGGGTACAGGCGGTGGAGCGTTACCGTGAAAAGGATGCCGCCGGCGCGGAATACCATCAGGGCACACCCGACGGTTCGCGTCCCGGCATCGTCTTCGTCAACACCGGCGACTACGAACAGCGTGGCCTGTACACGATCGAGGACACCGCCTACCACGAAGGCGTGCCCGGGCATCACCTGCAGATCTCCATCGCGCAGACCCTGCCCCTGCCGCCGTTCCGCCAACAGGCGGGCTACAACGCGTACATCGAGGGCTGGGCGCTCTATGCCGAGCAGCTGGCGAAGGACGTGGGCTTCTACAAGGATGCCTACGAGGATTACGGCCGGTTGAGCGGCGAACTGCTGCGTGCCGATCGCCTCGTGCTGGACACGGGGACGCACGCGCTGCATTGGAACCGGCAACAGATGATCGATTTCTTCCACGCCCATCCGGCCGAGGACGAACCGAGCATGCAGGCCGAGACCGACCGCTACATCGCGTGGCCGGGCCAGGCGCTCGGTTACAAGCTGGGCCAGCTGAAATTCCTCGAACTCCGCCAGCGCGCACGGAAGGAACTCGGGGACCGCTTCGACATCCGCGCCTTCCACGACCAGATGCTCTCCGGTGGCGCCATGCCGCTGGACATGCTGGACGCGCGCACCAACGCATGGATCGCCGCCGTGAAAGCCGGAAAGACCAACCAACCCTGAGCGGAGATCGCCGTGCCCCTATCCGTTGCCCGCGTGGCCTGCCTGCTTGGACTCATCCTAGGCGCCCTGCCCATCGCCCACGCCACGGAGGATGCGAACCAACGGTTCGAGGCGATCTATAAACGCGAATGGACCTGGCGCCAGCAGCAGTTCGCCGGGGCCGATGACGAGGACGGTCCCGGCCGTGCCTCGTCGAACCTCCCCAAGGTGGACGCCGCCACGCAGGAAGCACGCGAACGGTACTGGGCCGACGTGCTGAAGCAACTGCAGGCGATCGACCCGAAACAACTGCGCGGGGAAGGCCCGGTCGACTACGCGGTCTACCGGCAGCAGGTCGAGGTCCTGCTCGCCGACCAGCGCGACAAGACGTGGCAGATGCCGTTCAACGCGGACTCGGCGTTCTGGAGCAACCTCGGTTTCAGCGCGCGCGGCACCTTCTTGCGCGAGGACGATTACCGGCATTACCTGGGCAAGCTGCGTGACATCCCGCGCTACTTCGACGACCAGATCGCCAACATGCGCCGGGGCATGGCGCGGGGATTCACCCAGCCGAAGCTCATCGTCGAAAGCCAGTACGACGGCATCCAGCAGACCGCCGGAACGAAGGGAGAAGCCAACCTCTTCTATACGCCGTTCCAGAAGATGCCGGCCAGCGTGCCTGCCGCCGAACAGGCCAGGTTGCGCGCGGAAGCGCTCGCCGTCATCGATACGCAGGTGATCCCGTCGTATGCGAAGCTGCTGCGTTTCCTGCGCGAGGAGTACGCGCCGAAGGCACGCGCCAGCCTCGCCGCCGTGGACCTGCCCGACGGCGAGGCGTTCTACCGGTCGCAGATACTCGAATACACCACGCTCGACATGAGCCCCGATGCGATCCACGCGCTGGGCCTGAAGGAGATGGCCTCGATCCACCAGCAGATGCTCGACATCATCGAGGAGGTGGGATTCAAGGGAAGCTTCGCCGATTTCCTCCAGTTCCTGCGCAGCGATCCGCGCTTCTACGCGAAGACACCGGACGAACTGCTCAAGGACGCGGCGTGGATAGCGAAGGAAGTGGACGGCGTGGTCGGCGACTATATCGGCCGCTTGCCGCGCCGGCGATTCGCGATCAAGCCCGTCCCCGCCGATCTCGCCCCGATCTACACCGGCGGGCGCGGCGGGCCCGGTATCTACCTGGTCAACACGTACAACCTTCCCGCCCGTCCGCTCTACTCGCTGCCCGCGCTGACCTTGCACGAATCCTCGCCGGGCCATGCGCTGCAAATGCCCTTGGCCGCTGAGATGGACGGTCTTCCGGACTTCCGCCGCTATACGTATATCTCCGCCTATGGCGAAGGCTGGGCGTTGTACTGCGAGTACCTGGGCCAGGAGATGGGCATCTACCACACTCCCTACGAACGCTTCGGTTACCTCAGCTACCAGGCATGGCGCGCCGCGCGCCTGGTGGTCGACACCGGTATCCACCAGATGCACTGGACACGCGAGCAGGCACGCCAGTACCTGCGCGACAACACGGCCCTGGCCGAGCACGAGATCGATACGGAAGTGGACCGCTACATCGCATGGCCCGCCCAGGCGCTCTCGTACTACCTCGGTGAGATGGCGATCCGCGACGGCCGCTCGAAAGCGGAGAAGGCGCTCGGCAAGCGCTTCGACATCCGCGCCTTCCACGACACCGTGCTATCGACGGGTTCGGTGCCGCTTCCCGTGCTGGCGGCACGGATCGACGCCTTCATCGACAGCGGCGGCAAGTCGCCCTACGCAGGAAAGGATCACTGACCATGGCCGACGCTTCCGCACCGCCGCAGGGCAGGTTTCATAAGCAACTCAGCCTGGTGGACCTCACCTTCATCGGCCTCGGCGCCATCTTCGGTTCGGGCTGGCTCTTCGCCGCCAGCCACGTCAGCGCATTGGCGGGGCCGGCAGGCATCCTCTCGTGGGTGATCGGCGGCGTGGCCGTATTGTTGCTCGGGCTGGTGTACTGCGAGCTGGGCGCCGCGCTTCCCCGCGCCGGTGGGGCCGTGCGCTATCCGGAGTATTCGCACGGTCCGTTGCTTGGCTCGTTGATGGGCTTCATCACGCTGATCGCGTTCTCCAGCCTGATCGCGATCGAGGTGGTGGCCTGCCGCCAGTATGCAGCGGCCTGGATGCCGGCGCTGAACGTGCCCGGCAGTTCGCACGCCAGCCTTCTCGGATGGATCGTGCAGTTCGCCCTGCTCGCGGCGTTCTTCGTTCTGAACTACTTCAGCGTGAAGGCGTTCGCCAAGGCGAACAACATCGTCAGCATTTTCAAGTTCGTCGTGCCCCTGCTGGTCATCGTGCTGCTGTTGACGCACTTCCATCCGGACAACCTGACCCTCCATGGCATCGCCCCGAACGGCCTATCGGGCGTGGAGGCGGCGATCTCGGCAGGCGGCATCATCTTCGCCTACCTGGGCCTGACGCCGATCGTGTCGGTCGCCAGCGAGGTGCGCGATCCACAACGCACGATCCCCATCGCATTGATCCTTTCCGTGGTGCTGTCCACGGTGATCTACGTGCTGCTCCAACTCGCGTTCCTCGGCGGCATTCCCACCGAATTGCTGGCTGGAGGATGGGCCGGCGTGGACAAGGCCTTCGCCCTGCCGTACCACGACATCGCCATGGCCCTCGGCCTGGGCTGGCTGGCCACGCTGGTGGTGTGCGACGCGGTGATCTCGCCCAGCGGCACGGGCAACATCTACATGAACGCCACGCCGCGCATCGTCTATGGCTGGGCTCGCAGCGGATCGTTCCTTCCGGTCCTCACGCGTATCGACCGCGAGTCGGGCATCCCGCGGCCAGCGCTCTGGCTGACCTTCGCACTGTCGGTGTTCTGGACCCTCCCGTTTCCTTCATGGGAGGCGCTGATCCAGGTGGTTTCCGCGGCCCTGGTGCTCAGCTACGCCGTCGCCCCGGTAACCGTCGCCGCCCTGCGCCGCAATGCACCGGGCCTCGCTCGGCCGTTCCGGGTCAAGGCCTTCGGCCTGATCGGACCGCTCTCCTTCGCCGTGGCGGCGCTGATCGTCTATTGGTCCACGTGGGCCACGGTGTCGTGGCTACTGGGCTTGCAGATCGTGATGTTCGCCGCTTACGTCGCATACAAACTGGTGACAGGCGGCGAGCGCTCCTCGCTGGTCCGCAACGTGCGGTCCTCGCTCTGGCTCATCGGCTTTTACGCATTGACGATGATCGTCTCGTGGCTGGGCACGTTCGGTGGCATGGGCGTCATCGCGCATCCATGGGATTCCCTCGTCGTACTGGTCATGGCGACGGGCATCTATTACTGGGGCGCGAACACCGGCGTCCCGGCCCACGAACTTGCCCTGGACGACGACGATGAGTGAGCGCGGCGATGAGACTGCCATGGACCGGCGCCACTTCCTCCGTGTGCTGGCGGCAACGGGCGCCGCCGCCAGCCTGGGTCCGCTGACGGCGGAAGCGTTCGCGCCGCACCCCACCTCGGCGGTTCGCGGGACCACGTTGCCTGTGCGTGTTCCGCTTGCCGGCGTTCCGCGCGAGCACCTCGTCGGCCTGCCCGGTTTTCGCCTGCAAGGGCGCGACTGGAAGGTGGGCGAGGACCTGTCCCACCCGGACGGCCCGATCGTGCTCCACGATGGCACGCAGGCCTGCGTGATCGGCAAGCGCACCGAAGCCACCTACGACGAAGCCGCGCAACCCTACTTCGGCATGAAACTGGCCGATGTCGCACTGGCCGGGGCAGACCTCCTCGCGGAGCATCTCCTTGCACGGGGCGAACCGGACGAGACGCAGGTACGCCTGGCCGCGCCGCCGGCGGCATCGTCGCTGGACCCCGAGAACTACTACGGCCGCCTGCCCTGGACCAGCTTCGTCGGCACCCGCCAATGCGCGGACACCATGCCCGTCTATACCTCCGGAAGCACGCGCACGTATCACGCGGACCAGGTCTTCGCCGATCTGCACGACCCGAAGAAGGTCGCGCGCCGGCGCGAGGGCTTGCTGGGCGGCTGGCTGCCCGCGGTGCACAAGGTCGTGCCGCTGGACGACGGCCGCTGGTACGACGTGCTCGTGTTCGCCGACGTGGACGCCAACGACCGTTTCGTCGTGCAGACCTGGCACCGGACCGCGCTGGTCGAACAAGGCCGTTTCACCCGCGTGGTCTACGGACACAGCTACCCCGCCTATCCCCCGCGCCGAGAACCGCCGCAGGCCGATGCCTTCTACGCGGCGCTGCTGCGCTTCCACGACTACTGGCATGCCCAGCTGACCGACCTCCCGCCCGTGCGTGTCCCCGTGGCGGGATGGTCCGACATGGCCGCCCATGCCTTCGCCCGGGAACTGGTGGTTCGTCCGGATGGCACCTACCCCAAGTACGGGGCTGTCGACCGCGACTACTACGGCAACGAATACGACGGCTTCCAGGACACCTTCACCAGTTCGCTCTACGCCAACCTGGAATGGGGCCGTTTCGAGCAGGCCGCCGCCGTGCTGGACGGCTATTTCCGCGACTTCGTCCAGGACGACGGCATGATCAACATGCGCGGCGCGGAGACGGGGCAGTTCGGCCTGACCCTTTCGCTCCTGGCGCGCTACCTGCGTTACACGAGCGACGCGTCCCTCCTGCGCAAGCACCGCATGAAGATCGAGGCCACGGTCGCGACGCTGCTGGAATTGCATGACGAGAGCCTGCGCCTTCCCGCCAGCGATCCCGGACACGGACTGATCCACGGCTGGAACGAATCGGATGCCTGTCTGTTTCCCGATCCGGCACTCTGGTGGAAACCCTACTACGCCAACAGCGCACTCGCCGCCCGTGGCCTGCTCGACCTCGCCGCCGTCTGGCCCGATGTCGAGGCGAACGCTGCAAATGCCGCCTCGATGTGGAAGACGCACGCCGAAGCATTGGCCCGGCGCGTGGAAGAAAGCGTGCGTGCCAACATCCGCCACGACCTGAAACCGCCCTACGTTCCGCCGTTGCCGGGCGTCAGGCTCACCTTCCGCGAATCGCTCGCGCAGGAAAAGCCCAGCGAGCAACAATGGCCACACCGGGTCTACGCCGAGCTCCTGCAAGCCGACGTGCTATCCGACGACCTCGCCAACGTGGTCATCGATGGCATGCGCGGCCATGGCGCCACCACCCTCGGCGTGGTCGCGAACATCGGGCCCGTCGACCCGAAAAGCAGGGATATCCTTGGTTTCATCTCCTATGGCTATGCACAGCAACTGTTGCGCCTGGGCCGCGTCGACGAGTACCTGCTGTTTCTTTATGCGCATCGCCACCATGCGCATACGCCCGGCAGCTGGACGGCCGGCGAGGTCGCCGACATCACCGGCGGCATGCCGTTGTTCTGCATGCCCGCGCAGATGACGATCCCGCTGCTGCTGCGCTGGGCCTTCGTCTTCGACGACAGCGCGGGCGAGACGCTGTGGCTGGCCCGTGCGATTCCCCACGCGTGGCTCGATACCGGCGAGCCGGTGAGTCTGGACGCCGCTCCCACGCGCTGGGGGCGCTGCGGCGTCACGCTGAGGAAGGACGGTTCGCAGCTGTCCGCAACGGTCACCTTGCCGGCTGACGCGAATCCCAAAGCCATCTGGATCAGCCTGCGCGGTGCGGGTCCCCACGTTCACATCGACGGCGAAACCGTCGCGGAAGCCGACCGGCGTGGCGATGCCATCCGCCTGCACGGAAAACCGGGACAGATCCTGCGCATCGTGTCGACTATGCGGGATTCCGCATCGAGCATCCGCAAATGACACAAGACAGCACGGTCGTGTGACCGCACGATGAAAGCGCGCATCGGGGGATGTGCGTCATCACGTTGGGGAGAAGCATGCAAGGTGTCGATCGGAGAAGGCGTTTCCTGAAGGCGAGCGCATCCACGCTTGCCGGCGCCCTGTTGGCGACGCCGTTGCGCGCCTTCGACACCGCCGATCCGGCCGGCACCGCGACCGCCGCCGTGCGCGACAAGCCTGTCAACCGGATGCAAGCCTTCGCGCTCGACCGTGTGACACTCCTGGACAGCGATTTCCGCCGCGCCGCCACGATCAACCTGGACTACCTGCACAGCCTGCCGGTGGACCGGCTCGCGCGGGCCTTCCTCGTGCAAGCCGGCAAGCCGACCAACGCCGCCCCGCTCGGTGGCTGGGAGAAACCCGACTGCGAACTGCGTGGCCACTTCAGTGGCGGCCATTACCTTTCCGCGGCGGCGTTGGCGTGGGCCGCCCAGGGCGATGCCGTCCTGAAAGCGCGTGGCGATGAACTGGTTGGCATCCTCGCTTCCTGCCAACGATCCAACGGTTACCTCAGCGCGTTCCCCGAAAGCTTCTTCGACCGCCTGAGCCGCGGCGAAAAGGTCTGGGCGCCGTTCTACACCATCCACAAGATCCAGGCCGGCATGCTCGACATGTACCGGCTCGCCGGCAACCGCCAGGCGCTGGATGTCGCCACCGGTATCGGCAACTGGACCGTGCGCTGGCTGAACGGGTTCTCCGATACGGAGATCGCGCACATCCTGAAGACCGAATACGGCGGCATGAACGAGTCGATGTACGACCTGTATGCCATCACCGGCAACAGCCGTTACCTGGATGCCGCGCATCGTTTCGACCAGGCATCGCTTTTCGAGCCGCTGGCCGCGCACCGCGACGAGTTGAAGGGTCTGCATAGCAACACGCAGATCCCGAAGATTCTCGGCGCCGCGCGCCGCTACGAACTGACGGGCGAACCCCGTTATCGCCGCATCGCCGAGTATTTCTGGGAAACGGTGACGCAGAACCGATGTTATGCCACCGGCGGTTCCAGCAACGACGAATTCTGGAAGACCGGCCCCGGCGACCTCAAGGGCCAACTCGGACTGTATGCCGCCGAGTGCTGCGTCGCCTACAACCTGTTGAAGCTGACCCGCCATGTCTACGCGTGGAATGGCGATCCGCGTGCGTTCGACTATTACGAGCGCACGCTCTACAACGCACGCCTTGGCACCCAGGATGCCAAGGGCATGAAGCTCTACTACTACTCGCTGCAGCCGGGCGGCGCGAAGTTCTACAACTCGCCCACCGATTCGTTCTGGTGCTGCACCGGGTCCGGCGCCGAGGAATTCGCCCGCTTCAACGACGCCATCTACGCGCATGACGGCGACGAACTGCACGTGAACCTCTACATCGCCTCGGAACTGCGCTGGCCCGAACGCGGCTTGCGCGTGGTCCAACGCACCGAGTTCCCGAAGGAACCCTCCAGCGCGTTCGAGTTCACGCTCGACGATCCTCGCGAACTGACGGTGAATCTGCGCATTCCTTCCTGGGTCGCGCCAGGCGCCAGCGTTGCGTTGAACGGCACGCCACTGGATGTGTTCGCCTCGCCGGGAAGCTACCTGACCCTCAAGCGCCACTGGCAAACCGGCGATCGCCTCACCATCACCCTGCCGATGCGCCTGCATGCCATGCCGTTGCCGGGCGACGACAGCCTCCAGGCCGTGCTCTACGGTCCGCTGGTGCTCGCCGCCCGGCTCGGCGGCAAGGGGCTGACGCACGACCAGCAGTACGGCAAGTACGACGCGAGCCCATCGCCCGAACCGAAAGCCCAAGCCGCACCCCGCATCGCCATGGACGGACCGGACCGACTCGACTGGCTGACGCCGGCCGACGAGCCGCTGACGTTCCGCGCGAACACGCGCGACGGCATGCTGTCCGTGATCCCGCTTCACCAGATCCAGGGTGAACGCTACGCCGTCTATTGGCAGGCCGACATGCCTGCCGACGGCACGAGCTGAGCCCCTGCGATCGCGCAGCCGCGCGATCGCGTTCCAACTCCCGAGGCCGCGGTCCCGCCGCGCCCCTGAGCGATCGGTCCCATGCCGAGCGCCGAGCGAACTCGCCCGTCTTTCGTACGCCCACCGTCAACGAGGGAAGCCATGCACCAGCGCCACAGCGATTCGCCCGACCACACGCCCCGCCGCCACGTGCTGGGTCACGCCGTACGTGCAACCCTCCTCATCGGTCTCATCAGCGGTGCCGGAACACTGCACGCGCAGGACGCTGCCGGCGGCGACGCCGCTGAAGCGAGCAAGGCCAAGGACCTGGAAGGCATCACCGTCACCGGTTCGCGCATCCGCCGCGTGGACGTGGAGACGGCCAACCCCGTGGTCACCCTCGATCGCGCGGCCATCGAGGCCACCGGCAAGGCCACGCTCGGCGACCTGGTACAGGAACTGCCCTCGATCGCGGGCAACGCCACCAATCCCAACACCAACAACGGCGGCGGCACGGGCGCCTCCACCGTCTCGCTGCGTGGCCTCGGCGAGAAACGCACCCTCGTGCTCGTCAACGGCATCCGCCTCGCGTACAACGACGTGAACGCCATTCCGGCGAACATGATCGATCGCATCGAGGTGCTCAGCGACGGTGCTTCCGCGATCTACGGTTCCGATGCGATCGGGGGCGTGGTCAACTTCATCCTGCGCGACCATTTCGACGGAGTACAGATCTCCAGCGACTTCGGCACCAGCAAGCGCAGCGACGGCAATCGCCGGAACTTCTCGTTGACCGCCGGCCATACCGGCAAGGACTACGGCGTGATCGCCGGCCTGTCCTACAGCGACATCGACGCCGTCTCGGCCGATGCGCGCAATTACTCCAAGGACGCCCTGTACCTGATCGACGGCGCCCCGGTGAAACAAGGCTCGTCGGCCACGCCGACCGGCTCGGTCAACTTCAACGACGGTTCGGCCGCCTCCAAGGCGTTGGCCGGCACGAACGGCTGCTCGCGCGTCACCCTCAACCCCGGCGTGACCGGCGCCACGGGCCCGGGCGATTTCCATTGCTACACCGGCTCGGACTCGTACAACTACCAGCCATATAACCTGCTGCAAACACCGCAGAAGCGTACCAACGCGTTCCTGCTCGGCCACTACAAGTTCAACGACTACGTACAGGCCTACGTCAACAGCTATTTCAGCAAGACGAAATCCTCGTCGGTGATCGCCCCGATACCGATCTTCGCCAATGGCGACAACTTCCTCGCTTCGGCCAGCAGCTATTACAACCCCTTCGGCGTGGACTTCGGCACCGACCGCGGCACGGGTACGTCCACCAACGACCTGAATACGCGCCTCACCGTGCTGGGCAACCGGCGATACCAATACAACACGTACAACCTCCAGGTGAATCCCGGCCTGCGCGGAAGTTTCGGCGACAGCTCATGGCAATGGGACACCTCGATCAACTATGGGCGCGTGCGACAGGATTCGATCAACTATGGATTCCTCGATTACGCGAAGTTCAACCAGGCTGTCGGCCCATCCTTCATGGATACGGATGGCACGGTGCGTTGCGGCACGGCCGGCAACGCGATCGCCGGCTGCACGCCACTGAACATCTTCAACATCAACGATCCATCCGGCCTGTCCAACCTGCAATCGATGGTGGTGAATCCCTCGGTGGGCAGCGTCTACACCGTGAAACAGCTGGAGGCCAACGCCAACGGCGACCTGTTCGACCTTCCGGCGGGCACGGTGAGCCTCGCCACGGGGCTGTCGTATCGCAAGGAGAGCACGTCCACGAGCGCCGATCCCTTGTGGACAGCGGACGAAAACGGCCTTTGCGGCGTCATCGAGTATTGCGCATCCACCCTGGCCGGACGCTTCAACGTGAAGGAGGCCTACGCCGAAACCCTGATCCCCTTGCTGGCCAACCTGCCCGGCGTGCGCTCGCTCAACCTCACCGTGGGCACGCGCTGGTCCGACTACAGCACCGTGGGCAGCAGCACGAACAGCAAGGTGTCGCTGGAATGGCGTCCCGTGGAAGACCTGCTCCTGCGCGGCACGGTGTCGGAGGTGTTCCGCGCACCGAACACCAGTGAACTCTATGCGGGCGTGGCCGGCGACGCCGCCACGGTGAACGATCCCTGCAACGGCTACACCGGCGGTCACGATGTCGCCTGTGCCAACGTGCCCACCGATGGCAGCTATCGCCAGGCGGATGGCCAGATATCGGGCAAGGCGTCCGGATCGGAAGTGGCCGGCTACCAGCTGAAACCGGAGACGGGCCGTTCATACGACATCGGCCTGGTCTACGACCCACACTGGCTGGAAGGCCTGTCGTTCAGCGTCGACAGCTGGAAGATCAACCTGAAGGACACGATCTCCACGGTTTCCGCGCAGACCGTGCTCAACCAGTGCTATGCCAATCCCTCCAGCGCCTTCTGCGCACTGATCCATCGCAATGGCAACGGCACGATCAACTACGTGGCCGAGCCCACCGTGAACCTGGGCAAGCTCTGGGCCGCCGGTACCGACTTCGCCGCGACCTATCGTCTGCCCGAGACCCGCTACGGACGCTTCACCGCCAGCCTCAACGGCACCTACATGAAGCGTTACGACATCAATCCCGACACCACCGATCCCAGCTCGGTCGTGATCCATAACGCGGGCATCTTCACCTACAGCTATGGCAACTTCCCCCGCTGGCGCGCACTGGGCACGTTGAACTGGTCCCGGGGCGACTGGAGCGCATCGTGGCGCCTGCGCTACGTGGGCCGCAGCCAGATCGGCAACGCGGATCTCCGCCAGGGACTCTCCGCCGACTACGACCAGGCCGGTGTCGAGCGCAAGATCGGCGCGTACGTCTACCACAACGTGCAGGTGGGCTATAACGTCGAATCCTGGCACACGAAGCTGGAGCTGGGCGTGGACAACCTCACCGACAAGCAGCCGCCGTTGTACTACGCGAACAACACGACCAACGCGAATACCGACGTGGCCACTTACGACTTGCTGGGCCGCTTCTACTGGATGCGCGCGACGGTGTCGTTTTGAGGCGGTTGCTTTTCCTGGTCGCGATGCTGTGGTTGGCCGTCGCCGCGTCGTCGGCGGCGCGCGCCGCCACGTCCCTGCCGAGGGTCGTCCACGAGCAGGGCCGCCACGCCCTGCTCGTGGACGGCCGGCCCTACACGGTGCTCGCGGCCCAGTTGCACAATTCCAGCGCCTGGCCAGCCATGCTGCCGGGCGTATGGAACGACGTGCTGGCCCTCCATCCGAACACGCTGGAAGCGCCGGTCTACTGGGAACAGTTCGAACCGGCCCGGGGCCGCTTCGACACCCGCCACGTCGACGCGCTGGTCGAAGGCGCACGGGAACACGGACTGCGCCTGGTCATCTTGTGGTTCGGCAGCTGGAAGAACGGACAGATGCATTACGTTCCGGAATGGATCAAGTCCGATCCCGCCCGCTACCCGCGCGTGCTGGACGAGCACGGCCAGCCGGTCGACGACCTCTCGACCCACGCCACCTCCAACCTGGAAGCCGACAAGGCCGCGTTCGCCGCGTTGATGGCGCATATCGAGCGCATCGATGGCGATCGCCATACCGTGATCATGGTGCAGGTGGAAAACGAGCCGGGCACCATCGGCACGGTTCGCGACCACTCGCCCGCCGCCGAAGAAGCCTTCCTTGGAAACGTGCCCTCCGACCTGGCGAAGGCGCTCGGCAAGCCGGCCGGCAAGACATGGACGGACGTATTCGGGGCGGACGCCGACGAGCAGTTCAACGCCTATGGGATCGCGCGATACATCGACCAGGTGGCGGCTGCCGGCAAGGCAGCGTATCCGCTGCCGATGTACGTCAACACCTGGCTGCGCTACAAGGGCAAGCACCTTCCCGGGAACGATTATCCCAGTGGCGGCGCCACGTGGAACGTCCTGGACCTGTGGAGAGCCAGCGCACCGCACATCGACCTCATCGGCACCGACCTCTACAGCACCGACTACAACGAGTTCACCAAGGTGGTGGGCCAGTACACGCGCGCCGACAATCCGCCATGGATCTCCGAGACCGGCTACGACGCCGGCAACGCGCCCTACCTGTTCCATGTGCTGGCGAACGGCGGCGTCGGCTTCTCCGTCTTCGGCGTCGACAACGATCCCGACACACCGGAGCGCCGCAAGGCCACCCAGGCGCATGCGCGCAATTTCGCGCTCGTGGACTCGATCAATGAGCAGGTCGCGGCCGCCGCCTATCGGGGTACGCTGCGTGCTTCCGTGGAACAACGCGGGCAGCCGAAGCGAACCATCGAACTGGATAACCACTGGCACGCCGATGTCTCCTACGGGGCACCCCGCTGGGGCGATGCGCCCGCTGAACTGCCGGGCACGCCCGACGCGACCGGGCACGTGCTCTTCGTGCCGCTCGGCGCGGACGAGTACCTGGTGGCCGGCTTCGACGCACGCGTCGAGTTCGGCCGCGACCATGCGGACGGACGTCGCGGCCAGCTGCTGCGCGTGGAGGAAGGCAGCTATGTCGAGGGCCGGTGGAAATCGATCCGCTGGTGGAACGGCGACGAGACCGACTACGGGCTCAACTTCACGGACAAGCCCGTGCTCCTCAAGGTCCGGCTCGGTAGCTACTGAGCCGGACCGCGCGCCTCAGCTCAGGAAACCACCGTCGATGGTGAAGCTGGCACCGTTGATGTAACGCGCTTGCGGACCGGCGAGATAGGCCACGAGCGCGCCCACTTCCATCGGCTTACCGAGACGGCCCACCGGAAGCATCGGGATCAGCATGTCCTCGTGGCCAGCCGACATGTCGGTGGCGATCGGTCCGGGCTGCACGTTGTTCACCGTGATGCCGCGCGGGCCCAGGTCGCGGGCCAGTCCACGCGTCATGGCCTGGATGGCGCCTTTCGACGCGCCGTAGATCGAGGCCCCCGGCAGGCCGGCGCGATCGGCCGAAACGCTGCCGACGTTGACGATGCTGCCTCCGTTGCGCAAATGGGCCGCCGCCGCCTTCGTGGCGATGAAGACCGAGCGCACGTTGATCGCGAACAGCCGGTCGAAGTCGGCCAGCGAGGTGTCGTCGAGCGTGGCGTACACGAGCACGCCCGCATTGTTCACCAGGATGTCGAGGCCGCCGGTCGCCTTGGCCGCGTCGTCGATCGCGCCGACGAGCGACGCTTCATCGGCGCTATCGGCACGAACGGCTTCGGCCTTGCCGCCCGTCGCGCGCACTTCGTCCACCAGCGCCTGGGCGGCGTCCGGCGAACGGGCATACGTGAATGTCACATGGGCACCTGCCGCCGCTAGCGAGCGGACGATGCCGGCGCCGATGCCACGGGAACCGCCCGTGACGAACGCGGACCTGCCTTCGAGAACCTGGATGGTCATGACGTACCTCGTTATGGAATGATTAGTCAATAAATGAAGGGAAAAGAAGGGGCCACAGCCCCTGCTCAAGCTACATTCGCGCGCCTGTTAGGGCGCGTGCTGCGTAGCCTATCAAATACTTGACTTATCAGTCCACTATTTTAGCGGGTCGCCAGCGCGCCCAGCGCTACCCTGACGATCCCCCGCAAGACCTCGAAAGATGCGCCGCCCCGCGCCGCCACCTTGAGACCCGACAGGGTCGCAAGGAGGAAATGCGCCGCGTCCGAGGGGTCCAGTCCCGTCGCCAGTTCGCCACGGGCGATGCCGTCGCGAATCCTGCTTTCGAACGCGAGCAGCGTTCGCGCCGTCACATCCGCCGTCACCGCCGCCACATCCGAAGCGGTGGTACCGAACTCGGTTACCGCATGGATGCCGAGGCAGGCCTGTCCGGTACCCGTCGTCGCCTCCTTGGCGAAACGAAGCAGCGCCTGCTCGATACCGTCGAGCACCGAGTCACTGGCGAACATCGCCGAAAGCGTGGCTCCGACGCTGTCTTCCGAGTAACGGCGCAGCGCCTCGAGATACAGCTTCCGCTTGTCGCCGAAGGTGTCGTAAAGGCTTTGACGCCCGATCTTCATCGCGGACAGCAGCATGGGCGTGGTCGTGCCTTCGAAACCGTGCATGGCGAAGGTCTCGATGGCCCGTTGCAGGGCCGTATCCCGGTCGAATTCACGTGGACGCGCCATGCGAGGCCCTTTCTGGAACGAAGAGTCCACAAAGAATACCATCCCGCCCAGGCACCGGCACGTCACGGCTCAAAGTTCGCGGACGATCCTGAAACCGACGCGGGCGTTGCGCAGGTCGGCCGATGCTCCCTGGCGGTACGCGGAGCGGACCATGTCCGGGGCACTGCCCCAGGAACCGCCACGAATCACGCGGCGGCTGCAACCGGGGTTGACCCAGGCCTCGGCCGTGCGTGGCGCGCGGACGTAGTTGTCATGCCAGCAATCCGCCACCCATTCCGAGACATTGCCGCCCATGTCGTAGAGACCGAAGGGATTGGGCGTGAAGCTCATCACCGGCGCCGGTCCCCAATAGCCATCCTTGTAACCCGAGAACGCGTTGCTCCAGCGCCGGCCCGACCCGGAGCGGTCGTTGCCGCCGGTGAGGTTTTCGACACGCGAGCCGGGATTGCCGTCGCCCCACCAGTAGCGGGTGGTGCTGCCGGCGCGCAGTGAGTATTCGAATTCCGCCTCGCTCGGCAGGCGGTACTTCTTGCCCGTGCGCTGCGAGAGCCAGTCGGCGTACGCCTTGGCGTCGTTCCACGATACGTTGATCACGGGCAGCCGTTCCTGTCCCGGCTTGCCCGCGTAGTCGTCCTGCCAGGTGACCGAGGGGTCGTCGCGAAGTCCGCCGCTCTGCTCGTCGTACACGCTACCGCCGCCCATCGACTGCGACTGCGGCACATAGCCGGACGAACGCACGAAATCGCGGAACTGGCCGATGGTGACGCTGCTGCGCGCCATGGCGAAACCCTTGTCGACCCGTACCTCGTGCACGGGCGCCTCGTCGGCGTCGTGCCCGGTCTCGCCATCGGGCGAGCCCATGAGGAACTTGCCGGTGGGAACCACGACCATCGCCGGCGCCTGCCCCGTGGAATCGATGAAACGGTCTGCGAACACCTGGCCCGGCTTGTAACTGGAATAGAGCTTCGCGTTGGTCACCCGCTCGTTGAAGTCATCGATCCCGGCCAGGTCGGGACTCACCTGTTGCGCCTTGGCCGCCAGTTGCTGGGCGAGGTCGATATTGCCGGCATCGAGGGCCGAACGGGCCTGCGCGAGCATCGCCGTGGCGCTCTGCCGGCGCATGCCCTCGATGCGCCCACGCGTGTCCTGCAACGCCTGCGACTCCGGCGCGATGGTGGCGGCCTCCGCCAGCGCCGCGTCGACGGCGGCGAAGTCGTTCTGCGCGACAGCCGCCAGTGCCTTGTCCAACACGCTGCGTTGCACGGTGGTGATGCCCTGCTCGGCCACCGCGTTCTCCGGATCGATCTGGAGCACGTCGCGATAGGTATCCAGTGCGCTGTCGCCGCGTGGCTGGCTGGCCTTCCCCTCCTGCAGCTGGGTGGCAGCCTTGCCGAGCAGCGGGCGGACCTTGTCGAGCACGGCCAGTTTCTGCTGCAAGGGCGCGGCATCCTTGGCGCTGGACGGAAGCGACTTGAGCGCCGCCAGCGATTCACGCGCGGCGTCGGCGTCGCCCAGGGCGATGTCCTGCTCGATCTCCGCGGCGAGGCGCGCGCGCACCTCGTTCATGCCCTCCAGGGCGCGCTGGCTATCCGCCTTTTCCTTGAGCGCACTGGTGAAGAGCACGGCGGCACTGTCCTTGCCGCCCACCAGCCGATCGACCGCCAACGCCTTGTCGGCTCGATCGAGCAAGGCCGTGAGTTCCGGCGAATCCGGCGTCTTCTGCGCGGGCAGCTCGATCTCGTTGGTCTTCTCGCGG
Organism: Luteibacter jiangsuensis; assembly: GCF_030812295.1. Classification (GTDB taxonomy): domain Bacteria; phylum Pseudomonadota; class Gammaproteobacteria; order Xanthomonadales; family Rhodanobacteraceae; genus Luteibacter; species Luteibacter jiangsuensis_A. The sequence continues at coordinate 68,343 of NZ_JAUSSK010000001.1, read as the reverse complement.
CGGCGTGCGGCGATCACCGAGGCCGGGGCGAGCATGATCGGTGGCCCGGCGTCGATCTCGGACACCACCGCCGGCGGCGCGGCTTGCGGACGCTGGTCGAAGCCCATCACGGTGGGCTGCCCGCGCAGCGGCGAGCGCGAGGTGTTCTGCGTGGGCCGGACGTGCAGGGCCTGCGGGAAGAAATGGTAGAACAGCGCGAACGCGAGCACGGCGACGCCCAACGCGCCGCCAATGGCGCGCTGTCGGCGGACGGTCTCGTTATTCGGCATGGTGGGCGGTTCCGTGCAGGCCTGCTATCGTGCGCTGCCACCTTAGGGAATCGCGCGCGGCAGGGCAACACGAACGTCGGCGCGCTCCCAAGTTCAACAAGGACGCCTGCATGACATCGAGCGAACTCGCTCCCGACGCCCCCTGGATCGACCGCCGCGAGGCGCTGGATGCCTGGATCGCCCCTATCGGCCCCGCCGCCGTCGTCGGGCTGGACACGGAATTCATGCGGCGCAATACCTTCTATCCCCAACTGGCATTGCTCCAGCTCGCCCACGACGGGCGATACGCGTTGATCGACCCCCTCGCCGTACCCCTGGCCGATGCCCTGACGCCGACTTTCGCGACGCAGCCCGTGGTCACCGTGATGCACAGCGCGGGCGAAGACCTGGAAGCGATGTCGCCATGCCTGCCGGATGGCCCGCATACGTTGTTCGACACGCAAATCGCGGCCGCCTTCGTCGGCATGGGCCTGGGCATCAGTTACCGCGCGCTGGTGGCCGAGTTGGTCGGCGCCGAACTCGACAAGGGCGAAACCCGCAGCGACTGGCTGCAGCGTCCGCTCACCGAATCGCAGAAACTCTACGCCGCGCTGGATGTCGTCCACCTGCACCCCGTGCACGCCATCCTGGCCGAGCGCCTGGACGAGCGCGGCCGCACCGGCTGGCATGCCGAGGATTGCGCGCGCATGAAGCGCCGTGCAAGCCACCGCGAAGGCGATCCGCAACCACAACGCGGGTTCAAGGCGGCCAGCGAATGGCCAGCGGAGAAACAAGCCCTGCTCCGCCGCGTGCTGCGCTGGCGCGAAACCACGGCGCGCGAACTGGACAAGCCGCGCTCGTGGCTCCTGGAGGATGTCCAGGCGCTCGACCTCGCCGGCAGCATCCCCGGCACGCAGGCAAACCTCGACGAACGAACCCGCGGCACCCGTGCCCTGCGTTCCGCGCAGCGGCAGGAACTGTTCGAGCTCCTGCGACGTCCGGTGGATACCGACGAAGTCGCCGCCACGGCCCCTGTCGTCGGCCATCCCTTGGGTGAGTCGAAGCGAGCCATCAACGAGATGCGTAGCGCCGTCGACACGCTCGCCACGCAACTCGACATTCCCCCGGGCCTGCTATGCGCGCGTCGCTCGATGGAGGAATTCGTGATGACCGGCGCATGGCCCGAAGCTTTGGAAGGCTGGCGCCGCGAGATCCTCTTCGAACGCCTGTCGGCGCTTCTGCCGTAACGAAAAAACCGCCGGCGCCATTCTCGTAACGCCCGGCGGATCTCCTTCCTCCAGCCCCTTCTCAGCGCCGCTTCAACAGGTCCTGCACCATCAGCGCGCCACCGAATTGCTGCAGCAATCCGCCTTCGGCGATCGTGCCGAGGACAATCGGGCTGAATCCCAGCGAGGCGACCAGCGAGGCCACGGTGCCGTTCGCCCCGGCATGATCCCCTGAAACGAAGAGCACCCGGCTACCTCCATCTCGCCGCGGGTCCTCGGCAAGTACGGGCGCGGGCAAGGTATTGAACGCCTTGACCACCTGCGCGCCAGGAAACGACGTCTGCACGATGGCCGTGGACGGACGGCCGCCGAGGTCACGTGGTCTGAAGGCCGGAAACTCGATGGCATTGGTGGCGTCGACCACGATCTTTCCCGTCCAGTCGGCGCGCAGCGCCGCGACGTCGGCCACCGCGTCGAAGGGCACGGCAAGGATCACGATGTCGGCTTCGAGCGCGCGACCGATATCGACCGGCGTGACCCGCGTGGTGAAGTCTTCGTGGAATGAATCCGGGCCCCTGCGGTTGGCGATGACGGCGGCAATGCCGCTGCGGGCGAACTGGGTGGCAAGGGCGCCGCCGATGGCGCCCGACCCGATGATGGCGTAGTTCATGGCCGTGCCTCTGGATTCGCTTAGGAAAGACGACGCGTGCGGGCGTCGAGACTGAACCGGCCGGCACCGTTGGCGGCGAGCAGGAGGAAGGCGCCCGCGATGGAGACGTTCTTCATGAACATGATCATCTGGATCTGGTCGGCGAAGTCGTGATGGAAGACGACCCCGGTGAGCAGGGTGAACCCGGCCAGCAGGACGGCGACGATGCGGGTCTTCCAACCCAGCAGGATGGCGAGTCCACCCAGAACCTCGATCGCGATCACCAGGGGCAGTACGGCGGGCGGTACGCCCATCGCGGTCATGTAGCCGGCGGTGGCGGTATAGGCCGTGATCTTGCCGAATCCGGAGAGCAGGAACAGCCCGACGAGAAGGAGGCGGCCCACCAGTTCGGTGGTGCTTTTGAGAACAGGGTTTTCGACGTTGCCGTTCATAAAGATCCTCGAGTACGTAGTGTGCGATGTCCCGGCGGGGCGGGCGGCCGATGCCGTCTCCTCCCCCGGTCGAGGAAAGGTTAGGCGGTAGCGCGATATCCGAATAGACTATATGTTTCGATAATATCCATCGGATAAAACGATACATGCTCGACGGCGTCACCCTCGATCAACTCCGGACCTTCATCGCCGCCGCGGAGGAAGGCAGTTTTTCCGCGGCGGGACGCAAGTTGCGTCGCGCGCAGTCGGTCGTCAGCCAGACGCTGCTGAACCTGGAGGCCCAACTGGGCATCACCTTGTTCGATCGCAGCCAGCGCTACCCGCGGCTGACGGAAGCCGGACGCGCCCTGCTCCGCGATGCGCGCGGTGTCGCCGACGGCATGGACGGCTTCAAGGCACGCGCCCGCTCCATGAAGGAAGGGCTGGAGCCCGAGCTGTCGGTGGCGATCGACGTGATGTACCCCATGGATGGTGTCACCCGCGCCGCCGGTTACTGCCGTGAATTCTTCCCGCACACACCCCTACGGCTCTACGTGGAAGCGCTGGGCGGAGTGATACAGCCGGTCATCGACGGCACCTGCCGGATCGGCATCGTCGGCTCGCTGCCGCTGATACCGGACGAGGTACGCGCCGAGCCGTTGCTGGACCTGCCCTTCACCACCGTCGCCTCACCGGCGCATCCGCTGGCCGCGATCAAGGGCGAGGTCGACAAGGACACGGCCGGGAAACATGTGCAGCTGGTTCTCACCGACCGCACCGCGCTATCGGACGGCCGCAGCTTCGGCGTCCTCTCGCCGCTGACCTGGCGCCTGGCCGACATGGGCGCCAAGCACGCCTTCCTCGTCGCCGGGCTAGGCTGGGGTCACATGCCGTTGCACATGGTGCGGAACGAGCTCGACGAGGGATCGCTCGTCACCCTGGAAGTCGAGGGCTACAACACGCGCAACATGACGCTGCCGATGCACGTGGTCTACCGCAAGGACAGCCTTCCGGGCCCCATGGCGCGCGCCTTCCTCTCGCAATTGCGCGCCTGAAACCCCTCTTGGCGACCGCCGGAAGCCCTGCTAACATGCCTCGCTCGTGTGGGGCGGTAGCTCAGCTGGGAGAGCGTCGCGTTCGCAATGCGAAGGTCGGGAGTTCGATCCTCCTCCGCTCCACCAAAAATCGGGTAGTCACGAAAAGGCCGGGACGTCAGTCCGCGGCCTTTTCTGTTTGCACTCCGTCAAAGCCGCTCCACCCCACGTCGAGCGGCCCTACCCACCGAGGCAGTTGACCTGGGTCAACCCCCTTCCGCAGGGTCTCTTCTAATGTCGATCGCCGAAGCCCGCCGATATCGCGAGGGCACGACGAACACCACTGCCGAGGAGAAGCGCCATGCACGTCACTGGAACCATGGGCGGTCCCACCGCCGCGAAAGGCGCCGCGCCGGGACGGGGATGGCGGATCGCCTGCGGCGTCCTTCTCATCCTCACCGGCCTGCTCGCTGTTGCGATGCCCATGCTGGCGGCCGTGGCCACCGCATGGTTCCTCGGCTACATGCTGCTCCTCGTGGGGGTGATCGAAATCGTGTACGCCGCACGAAGCCGCCCGGTTCCCGGCTTCGGCTGGAAACTCTTCTCCGGCATCATGACCCTGCTGCTCGGCCTGATCATCGTGGTCATGCCAGTGGTCGGCGCAGCCACGCTGGCGCTGTGGTTCGCCACGTTGCTTTTCATCGGAGGCTTCATCCGCTCCGCCCTGGCATTCGTTGTAAAACCCCTGGCCGGCTGGGGCTGGGTGCTTTTCGATGGCCTGCTCTCGATCCTGCTCGCGATCCTCCTGGTGATCGGTTGGCCGGGAAACTCGATCGCCATCATCGGCTTTCTCACCGGATTCTGGCTGATGGTGACGGGACTGTGGCGACTCATGCTTGCAGGGAGCGCCACCTCCGCTGCCGTGTAGGCCATGGCGGCGACGGCCGTCAGTTCGTCTGCCCTACCGTCTTGCGAAAACGTGCGAGCGACACGAGGAAAAGTATCGTGCCGATCGCCAGCAGGGCGAGGAATGGCTTCCATACCGTTTGAATGCCTGCGCCGCGAAACAGTATGGCCTGGGCCAGTTCGACGAAATGCGTGGTCGGCGCCGCCTGCATCAGGAATCGCACGAAAGGCGGCATGCTTTCACGGGGCGTGACGCCGCCGGAGAGCAGTTGCAATGGAATGAGCGTGAGGATCAGCAGCAGGCCGAACTGCGGCATGCCGCGTGCCAGCGTCGCCATGAAGATGCCCATCGACGTCGTCGCGAACACGCATAACGCGGCCCCTGCCAGGAACAGCGGCACCGATCCGCTCACAGGCACGTGCAGGAGTCCACGAACGACGAAGTACAGCGACAGGCTTGCCGCAAGCAACACGACCGCCCCCATCGACCATATCTTGGCCAGCATGATTTCAAGCGGCGACACCGGCATCACCAGCAGGTGTTCGATCGTGCCGTGCTCGCGTTCCCGTATGAGCGCGGCACCGGCGAGGATGATCGACAGCATCGTGACATTGTCGATCACCTCCATGAGGCCACCGAACCAGCTCTTGTCCAGCCCCGGATTGAAGCGCGCGCGCAAGGCAAGTTCCACCGGCGGCGCACTCTGGCCCCGATACCGGCGCACGAACTCGTCCACCTCGCCCAGGGCTATCTGCTGCACGTAGGCACTTCCGGTCAGCGCCTGGCTCATGCGGGTCGCGTCCACGTTCAACTGGAGTTGGGCACCGTCGCCGGCCAACACATCGCGCTGGAAATTCGGCGGGATATCGAGGACGAACGTGTAGTGACCCGCGTCCATGCCCGGATCGACATCGGCCATGCCGATGAGCACCGGCTTGGTGAACTGGGGCGGGTAGAACGCCGACGACAAGCGTGCGGACAACGGCGACCCGTCCTCGTCCACGATGGCGATGGGGGCGTTGTGCAGGGTTTCCGGCATGGCCGTCGCCGCCGTGTACACCGATACGGTGAACGTATAGACGATCAACACGAGCATCATCGGATCCCGGGCCAGGCTCCACAGTTCCTTCACGCCCAGCCGGAAGATGTTGGCGATCGAGGGCATGCCTACCGGTCCTGTTTTCGAAGCAGGGCGACGGCCGCGCCGACGATCACCGGTGCCGACACCAGCAACGGCCACAGCGAGCCATACAGGTCGACGATGCCCAGGCCCTTGTTGAACACGCCACGGCTGATGGTGAACATGTAGCTGACGGGATAGATCGTGCCGATAAGACGCCCCATGCCGCTCAACGAACTGACCGGATCGATCAGGCCGCCGAACTGGATGGCGGGAATGAGGGTACCCACGAGGGTGATGAACATGGCGGCGATCTGGCTTCGGGTGGCGGCGGAGGCCACCAGGCCCAGGCCGGTGGCGCAGATGCTGAAGACCAACGCGGAAAGCAGCAGGAAAGCGTAACTGCCGCTGACAGGAACACCGAAGAGGGTGACCGCCAACAGGCTCATCGTCCCGAAGTTGACCATCGCCAGCGCCACGTAAGGCAGTTGCTTGCCCAACAGGAACTCGGTGCGGGTCACCGGGGTGACATGCAGGTTGACGATGGAACCGGTTTCCTTTTCCCGCACCACGGCGAGCGCGGTCAGCATCGCCGGAAGCAGCAGGAGCAAGAGGGGGATCACCGCCGGCACCATCGCCGGAAGGCTGCGTACATCGGGGTTATAACGGTAGCGTGTCTGCACATCGGCCGCCGCCGTCGCCGTGCCGAGCCGCATGCGAGCCTGCGTGTCCAACCATTGCTGATGCATGCCCTGCACGTAGCCCTGCACGGTTTCGGCGCGCATCGGCATCGCGCCGTCGATCCATGCACCTACCTGCGCGGGACCGCCACGAAGGACCTCCCGTTCGAAGCCCGACGGCAATTCGATGGCCAGTGCCAGCTCGCCGTCGCGCATGCGCCGATCAAGCTCCTCGTAACTGGAAAGTGGCGGTCGCTCCAGGAAGTAGCGTGACCCAGCCAGGTTCAGCGCATAGTTCTGGCTCAACGCGCTCTGGTCGCGATCCAGCACCGCGTAACGGAGATTCTCGACATCCAGGCTTATGCCATAACCGACGACGAACATGAGGATCACGCAACCAGCCAGAGCCAGCGTGGCCCGCACGGGATCGCGGCGCAATTCCAGCGCTTCGCGCCAGCCATAGGTCAACAGGCGCTGCACGCTGAAACGCCGATGCCTGTCCACCGGTTTCCCACCGACGTCGGCGGAAGCCACCTTCGAGACCTCGGGTAGCGCGACCGGCTCACCACCGGCGCCCGCTTCGGTCAGGTAACTGATGAAGGCATCTTCCAGGGTAGCCACGCCACGCTTCTTCACCAACGATGCCGGCGCGTCGCTGTCCAGCACCTTGCCGGCATGCATCATCGATATCCGGTCGCAGCGCTCGGCTTCGTTCATGAAATGGGTCGAGATGAAGATCGTGACTCCATCCCGTCGTGACAACTCGGCCAGGAGTCGCCAGAAGCCATCGCGTGCCACGGGATCCACGCCTGAAGTCGGTTCGTCCAGGATCAGCAGCTCGGGCCGGTGCACCATCGCCACCGCAAGCGACAGCCGTTGGCGCATACCCAGCGGCAAACGATCGGGCAAGCTGTCGCGTACCCCGGACAGGTCGAAGCGCTGCTCCATCTCTTCCACGCGCGCACCCCGTTCCGCCACGGGCACGCGGAACAAGCGCGCGTGCAACATGAGGTTCTGTCGCACCGTCAGTTCGCCGTAGAGTGAGAACGATTGCGACATGTAGCCGACCCGTCCGCGCGTGGCGTAGTCGCGGGCGTCCACTTCACGGCCGAACAGCCTGGCCCGTCCCTCGCTCGCCGGCAGCAGGCCCGTGAGCATCTTCATGGTCGTGGTCTTCCCACATCCGTTGGAGCCCACGAAACCGAAAATCTCGCCACGGCGGATGCGCAGGCTGACGTGGTCCACCGCGACGAAGTCGCCGAAGCGTTTCGTCAAGTCGGTGGCCTCGATCGCGATCTCCTCCGTCGCGCTGGCCGGTAGCGGAGGGATCGTCACGGGCGCCCATCCACGCTTGCGTGCCGCGGGGAGAAGTTCGATGAACGCATCCTCCAGGGAAGCCGCGCCGGTGCGGGAGAGCAGAGCCTGCGGCGTGCCGCTCGCCAATACCCTCCCTCCGTCCATGGCCACCAACTGGTCGAGGCGTTGCGCCTCGTCCATGTACGCCGTGGCCACGATCACGCTCATGCCCGGCGACGATTGCCTCAAGCGAGCGATCAGGTTCCAGAACTGCACGCGCGCAAGCGGATCGACGCCCGTCGTGGGTTCGTCGAGGATCAGCAAGTCCGGATCGTGGATCAAGGCGCAGCACAAGGCGAGCTTCTGGCGCATGCCTCCCGACAGTTTTCCGGCCGGCCGGTCGAGGAAGGCCCGCAATCCCGTACTGTCGGTGAGCGCATCGATCCGACGCCGACGTTCGGCGGCTCCGTGACCGAACAGGCGCCCGAAGAACTGAAGGTTCTCCTCCACCGACAAGGTGGGATACAGGTTCCGGCCCAGACCCTGGGGCATGAAGGCGATCCGCGCGCAGACATCGTCACGGTGGCGCTTGCTGGCCATGTTTCCCCCCAAGACCTCGATCTCGCCGGCCTGGATCGCGCGCGCACCGGCAAGCAGCGCCAGGAGGCTCGACTTGCCGACCCCGTCGGGGCCGATCACGCCGACCATGCAGCCTGCGGGAACGTCGAGGTCGATGCCGTCGAGCGCGACCGTTTTCCCGTAACGCAGGCCGACCGCCCGCAATCGGGCCACCATCGGCGCGGGAGCCGCCTGCTCCATTCGCTACTCCGGCACCCGGAGAATCAACCCGGGCGGCCATGGCTTGCTGGCGTCGGTGCGAATCCAGGCCACCCCTGGAAGGCCTGTCTTCACCTGACTGAGATGCTGGCGAAGCAACGACGGTGGAATGTGCGCCCTGACCCGGAACATCAGCTTCTGCCTCTCGCTGGCCGTTTCCACGCTCTTGGGCGTGAACTGCGCCGTACTCGACACGAACGACACCGTCGCTGGCAGGACATACTGGGGAGCGGCATCGAGCACGATGTGCGCCTCGCTGCCCAACGCCACGCGGCCAGCGACCGCCTCGGGTAGAAAGAAGGTCATGTAGACATCCGACAAGTCGATCATGTTCAGCACGCGACCGCCCGCGCCCAGCACCTCACCCGGTTGTGCGACGAGGAACTGCACCCTGCCGTCACGGGGAGCTTTCAGCTCGCTATCGGCGATATCGGCGGCGACCCTCGCCGTCGTCGCCTGCGCCGCGATGACCGACGAACGCGCGCCGGTAAGCTGCGCGCGAGCCGCGGCCACCGCCGCCTTCGCGGCGGCCACCTGTGCCCGCGTGGCCGCCACCGCCGCTTCCGCGCTGCGCGCGTGCGCGCGGTCGTCGTCCAGTTCCTGCACGGAAGACGCCCCCTCCTTGGACAGGGTCTCGGAGCGCGCGAGCCGACGACGCGCCGCATCCAGCTCGGCCTCGCGCTGACGCACCAATGCCTCGGCCGCGGCCACGTCGCTCTCACGCACGGCTACCTGGGCTTCGGCGGCATTCACCACCTGCTCGGTTTGCTGCTCCTGGGCACGTGCTTCGTCGTACTGCGCCTGCAACACCTGCACCTGCATGCGTCCGAGCGGCTGGCCAGCCTTCACGAAGTCCCCCTCCACGACCAGGATGGCATCGACCCGCCCCGCCAACTTCGTCGCCACGTCGATCTCGGTCGCCTCGATGCGTCCGTTGCCGCTGACGAAGCCGTCGCCCGGGCCTTCGCTGTGGAACGAAAACCATCCATAGAGCCCCGCCACCGACAACGCCACGACCGCCCCGGCGATGGCCAGCAACTTCTTCTTTCGGGAGTCGAAGGCGATCATCGGCTCTGCGCCGTCGCTGGCGTGGAGGAATACGACGGCGCGACATCGACACCGGCACCGCCACCCAGCGCCGCATAGAGCGCGACACGGCTGGACAACAAGGCGCGGCGTGCCTGCACCCATTCCTGTTCCGCCGCCAGCAGCGCACGTTGTGCGTCGAGCACCTCGAGATAGGGGGCGGCCCCGCTGTCGTAGCGAAGCTGCGCCAGTCGCGCTCGCTCGATCTGGGTGTCGACCGTCATGCGCTGGAAGCGAACCTGCCGGTCCAGCCATTGCCGGGCCGCCAATGCGTCGGCGACCTCGCGAAAGGCGTTCTGAACCGTTCTCTCGTAATCCGCGACTGCGATCTCCCGGCGCACCCGGGTCACGTCCAGGTTCGCACGACGACGGCCACCGTCGAAGATCGGCAAGGAAAACGTCGGCACGAAGGTCCACGCGCGACTGCCGGCGTCGAACAGGCCGTCCAGCTCGGCACTGGCCGTTCCCCAGGTGGCGGTCAACGCGATGCGAGGGAAGAACGCGGCCCGCGCCGCGCCGATACTGAAGTCCGCGGCACGCAACTGGTGCTCGGAGGCCATGATATCGGGGCGGTCGACCAGCAGCCGCGACGGCAGTCCCACCTGGAGTTCACCGAAGATCGCGGCGTCATCGAAGTGCCCGGATGCCGTCAAGGCGTCGGTACCGTCGCCCACCAGGCGCCCCAATGCATGTGCCTGGATGGCGCGTGCTTGCTCGAGTTGGGTTCGCAAGGCCTGAGCCTGGGTGAGCAGGGTCTGGACTTCGGTCAACTCCAGCTTCGAGATGGCACCGACATCGTGGCGCCGCGTGAAGATGCGAAATGCCTCCGCGCGGCTTTCCTCCGTTCGTCGGGCAAGTGCCACGCGCTCGTCCAGCTCGCGCAGTCCGAGGTAGCCGTCGGCGACTTGCGCGATGAGGCTTACGCGCACCGCGGCCCGGGCCGCATCGGTTGCCAGATACGTCTCCAAAGCGCCCGACTTCAGGTCGCGCACACGTCCCCACAGGTCGAGCTCCCAGCTGCTGATGCCGACATAGGCCTCGTCGTCACCGGAGACCAGCGAGTGACCGGTGAGGTTCAGGTCGCCCGGAACGCGGGCGCGCGAGGCCTGCATGCCCACCGCCAGCGTCGGCCACGCGTCCGCACGGCTGATCCGATAGGCCGCTCGTGCCTCTTCGACCCGCAGGACGGCGATGCGCAGGTCGCGATTGTTCCGCAGGGCGGACTGGATCAGCTGTTGCAATGACGGTTCGACAAAATACCTTTCCCAGGGCAGTTCCGGCGCATGCACGTTCGCGTCCGGATCGTGCGGTGCATCGGCCGGCCAGTCGGCGGCGACGGGCAAGGGTGGCGTCACGGGCGCTGGCGCGAGGGATACGCATCCACTCACCAGGACGCAGAGCACGGAAACCGCACCCCGCCGGGTGCATGCCGATGACGCGCCATAGTCAGCCATGCCGATAGATGCCGGGTCGCCAGTGAACCGTCATGGGCGCATGCACCTTAGAATCCGAAGTCGGTTCACAGCATGACCGGGCGGCTCCCTGACGGCTTGATCGAGATCAAGACGAAACGCCGGGAGCTTCCGTTGCGTGGCGCGCGTGCCGCGATTGCGCCATCATCGAAGCCCGAACTTCCTGGGTTGAGTGAACATGACCGAGCCCTTCGCGATCAGATACGTGACGAACCGGGACTTCGCCGCCTGGAAGCCCCTGTGGGACGGTTACAACGCGTTCTACGGCCGGGAAGGAGCGACCGCGCTGGCGGAGCCCATCACGCTGGCGACCTGGGCGCGTTTCCTCGACGCCACCGAACCCATGCACGCCCTGGTCGCCGAGCGCTCGGGCCTGTTGCTCGGCCTGGCGCACTTCCTGTTCCATCGCACGACCACCAGCACCAGCGACAACTGCTACATGCAGGATCTGTTCACGACGCCATCCTCGCGCGGCACCGGCATCGGACGTGCCTTGATCGAGCGTGTGTACGCGGAGGCGAAGAAGGCCGGCGCGGGGCGCGTTTACTGGCAGACCCACGAGACGAACACGCATGCCATGCAGCTCTACGACAAGGTGGCGGAGAAGTCCGGCTTCATCGTGTACCGCAAGTTGCTTTGAGGGCCTTCAAGCCAACGCCACGCGCAACACGGACACCGCGACGCATAGCGCGACCACCGGCAACGCGGACCAGCGCGCGATGAGCAAGCCGAATGCCGCGGCGGCGATGGCGAAGTCCGGCACATCGCGCACCGCGCTGATCCACACCGGATCGTAAAACGCGTACGCCAGCATGCCGACCACCACCGCGTTCACGCCGGCGAGCATGCGCGCCGCGTCGTTGCGCATGGCCAGCGCGCGCCAGAACGGCAAGGCGCCGCCGACCAGCAACAGGCCCGGCAGGAAGATCGACAGCAAGCCGACCAGCGCGCCGGCGAATCCGCCCTGCTCTCCCTGCAAGCGATAACCAAGGAACGCGGACAGCGAGAACATCGGCCCGGGCACCGCCTGCGCCGCGCCATAGCCCGCGAGGAAGGTGTCGTTGCCTATCCAACCGGGATCGACGACGGCCTGCTTCAACAGCGGCAGCACGACATGCCCGCCGCCGAACACGAGCGCACCGGCCCGATAGAACGCACCGGCCACCTGCCCCAGCGGCGACAGGCCCGGTGCGACGATCAAGGAGAGCAGGAGCAGCAACCCGAACACGCAGAGCAAGGCGAAACCCAGGGGCCGGCCATAGGCCAGCGGGAACGTCTCGCCCTGTCGCGCATGCACGCCGCGGCACAACCATGGACCCAGCAGGGCACCGCACGCCACGACGCCCAACTGCATCGCGGGACTCGTGCCGAAGGCGATCGCGCCCGCGGCCGCCGCGGCCATGAGGAGGCGAGTGCGATCCGGGGTCAACGTTCGGCCCATGCCAAGCACCGCGTGGGCGACGACCGCCACGGCAACCAGCTTCAGTCCGTGGATCGCGCCCTGTCCCCACGGCCCGGCCAGATAGACGCTCAATGTGGCGAACGCAAGCAGCAGGAGCACCGAGGGCAAGGTGAAGGCGACGAAAGCGGCGATGGCGCCTGCCCATCCCGCGCGAAGCAGGCCGATCGAAAAGCCTAGCTGGCTGCTGGCCGGGCCCGGCAGGAACTGGCATAGCGCCAGCAGCTGGCTGAAGTGTTCCTCGTCGAGCCAGCGTCGCCGCTCGACGAACTCGCGGCGGAAATAGCCCAGGTGCGCCACCGGGCCGCCGAACGAGGTCAAGCCGAGCTTGAGGAAGGCTGTGCCCACTTCCCATGCGCCGCCCCCTGCACTCATGACGAAAGCGCCGCTTCGAGAATGGGCTTTGCCCAATCCGGCGTGCGCCGCAAGACATCGATATCGCTGGGGCTCACCAAGCGCCCACGGGCGATCTCGGCGACAAGCAACGGATCGGGAATCGCTTCTCCGCGCGCGACGTCGACACTGTTGTCGTATACCTGCAGCAAGGCGATCGCGGGCAGCAAGGCGATGAGGTTCTCCAGCGCCGCGACGTAGCGTTCGCGTATCTTCGCTTCCGGAATGTCGTGCCCGCCGGCGGCAACGCGCGCCGCGACACGAGCGACATGCCGCTCGGGCGACGACAGTCCGCAAAACCACATGAGCACGTCGTGCGTCCGCGTGGCGTCCGCGATCTTGGCGGGCACCGTGTTGCCGCCCAGTGTGGTTTCGAACGCGTGGACCGTGCCGCACGCCACCGCCTCATCGAGTCGGCGCATGCCTTCGTTCCATGCGGCGGCGTTCGCTTCGACCTGCGCGCATCCGGTATCGGCGACCAGTTCGCGCGCGAAGGTGTCCGGGTCGAACCAGTCCAGCCCGGCCTGCCGCAGGCGGTAACCGCCGATGGAACTCTTGCCAGCACCGTTCACTCCCGCCAACACATACAGGACGGGACGCCCCTTCAATGCGTGTCCCCGGCCTTGACCTTTCCGCCCAGGGTCGTCGGGCCACGCATGAGGGAACGCAAGCGATCGCCGGCATCGTCGGCCTGCAGCGAGGCCAGGCGTTCATCGAAACGGTGGCGAAGCGCATCGAGCGCGGACTCGTGCTGCGACCCGGCGTCGTTGAGCGCGCGCATGATGGCCCCGTATTCCTCCGCGGAAAGGATCACCGCCTCGGGTTCGCTGTGGTTCGTCACCACCACCTTGCCCGTACGGCCGATCGCCCGCATCACGCCGCGCCAGCCGAGTTTCTTCACATCGGAAGCCGCGGTATGCGGAAGGTCTTCGATGGCGTCGAGCTTGAGGGTCAGGGCCATGGCGTCACTCCAGAGGGGCTCTGGGTCCAATATACCCTAATTTCCCTTTTTGGGACGCCTACACCAGCCCCAGACAAGGCTGACTACATGCTGGGCCCCTCATCAAGGAGCACGCCCCATGACACCACTGGATAAACCACTGAAACGCGAACTCGAGGTCGACGGCCAGGCCTATACCCTCACCATCGACCCCGACGGCCTGAAACTGGTGGCCAAGGGCAAGCGAAACGGCATCTCGCTTGCCTGGAAGGACGTACTGAGCGGCGACGCCGGCCTGGCTGCGGCCTTGCAGGCATCGGTCACCTCGTGACGTGCATCAGAACCGGTAGGCGTAGCCGACGCGGACCATCGTCGAATTCGAGCGATCGACGATAGGACTGTCGCGGATCTCGCTTCCGTAGCGCGTGCCGCTCACATCCAGGAACAAGGCATGGCGCCGGGCGAACGGATACTCGGCGCGAACGCCTGCCATGAAGTTCACCGTCGCGTCCGCCTCGTAGGCGGGACGGCCTGGCCGCGCCTCGGACGGGCGGACGCCGAAATACCAGGTGGCATAGGTCCGGTCGACCCATCCGGCGGCGACGTATGGCGTGATCCGCAACGGACCCGCATGGAACGGCACCGCGAAGCTCAGGTTGGCCTTTTTTCCCTTGGCGCTGCCGATGCCCGCCAGCCAGTCGAGCGACATCTCCACCTGACCGGGCCGCCAGACCACGGCGGCACCTGCCCGGAACCCACCCTTCCGGTCGGCCATCCCGCGCAGGAACGAGGAATCGCCAGCGTCGTAGCCATCGCCGAAATCGTAGCGGGCACGCAGGCGGAACGAAAACGCACCGACCGGAGCGAACTTGAAGTCGGCGCCGGTGCCGAGAATGTTGAGTCGTTGGCTCTCGTAGCGCACGAAAGGGAACGCCAGGGTGTCGTTGTCCATGCCCTTGTAAGGCCGGCGTACCACGCCGAAGCCCGCACCGAGCGCCCAGGAGGAACTGGCATCCTCGGCCGCGAGCGTGACCGACGGCACGGCAAGCAAACCGCCCATCGCCACGGAGAAGAAGCGACGCGTCATCGTCCACGCCTCCCCGCTTCGATGGAACGTAGCAGGCGCACGAGATCGCCTGCCTTGCCCGAGGCGATAGCCCGTTCCGCGGTCATGCCGCGAAGTTCGTGGATGGGATCGTGGTGGAACCAATCGTCGCGGAGCGTGGGATCGGGCTCGAGACGCGAGGCGATCGCGATCGCCTCGACGGAGGGATCGCGTGGACGGCCGCGCAGCCGGGAACGAACGAGGACGGGCAGGCGCATCGTGGTACCTGGTGGGAAGAGGTGTGGCAAGCGTGCCCATCGTCGTTTGCTTCGATTTGTCTGTTTTCCTGCAGCGGCGACATATTGTTTCCGCCGTGAAATAAATGACTTGGCGCACGCCAGCGGCTATAACGACGGAGTTTTCGCAAAGAGACCGACGGGCTTGAGACGCATCCTGGTAGTAGACGACGACGAGGAAATCGGTGCCCTTCTCCGGCGCTTCCTCGAACGTAATGGCTTCGAGGTGGACGTGGCCTCGTCCGGCGTGGCGATGGACGAACGGCTGGCCCGTGGCAGCTACGACCTGATGACCCTGGACCTCATGCTTCCCGGCGAAGACGGCTTGTCGCTTTGCCGCCGCGTGCGCGCGAAGTCGTCGCTGCCGATCATCATGGTGACCGCCACCAGCGCCACGTCCGAACGCATCGTCGGCCTCGAAGTGGGCGCCGACGATTACCTGGCGAAACCGTTCGACCCACGCGAATTGCTGGCACGCGTGCGGGCCATCCTGCGCCGTGCGGACGCCGCGCTACCGGGTCCCACGACCGGCACACGCGTGGCCGTGCGCTTCGCCGGCTGGCAACTCGACGTCGCGCGTCGCGAGCTTCGCGCCGGCGACGGCACGCTCGTGCCACTCTCCGGCGGTGAATTCGATCTCCTCCTGGCCTTCGTCGAACATCCGCAGCGCGTGCTGACGCGCGAGCAACTGATCGATCTCGCACGCGGCAATCGCCACGAGGCTTTCGATCGCAGCACCGACGTGCAGGTGAGCCGCCTGCGCCGCAAGCTCGGCTACGACGCGACGGCACCGGAACTCATCCGCACCATCCGCAACGCCGGCTACATGTTCGCCGTGCCGGTGGAGAGCGCATGAGCGTCTTCAACTGGCGCCTGAATACGTTGGCCGGTTGGATGATGGTGAACATCGTCTTCGCCATCCTGATGGTCGTGCTGCTCAATGCCGCCGTCATCGCCTTCGCCAGCGTGTGGGCGCGTCCCGATATCGTCCAGAGCGGGCTTTTGCAGCAGATGGGCATCATGCTGAAAGCCGTCGAGGCCTGCCCTGCGGCCGAGCGGCCACGCATGGCCGCCGCGATCTCCGATCACGAGGAATACGGCGTGCACTGGTACGCATCGCGCAACGACGTGCCGATGCCGCCGTCGGACCAGGATGCGACGTCCTTCAAGGAACCGCTGGTGGAGATACTCGGGCAGCGGCGGATGGAAGCGTTCGATCCCCACGACGACGACCCGGAGGGCCGCTCCGGGCAGACCCATTACATGCTCGCCGTGCAGCTGAAGGACGGCAGCTGGCTGACTTTCGATACCGCCAAGCGCATCTGGGGCGTCCATCCGCACACCCGCTACCTGGTGATCGGCCTGTTCGTGATGTTCTCCAGCGTGGTCGTGGCCGCCGTCGCGAGCCGGCACCTCTCCCGCCCCATGCGCCGGCTCGCCGCGGCCGCCGAACGTTTCGGCGCCGATGTGAAAGCACCGGCGATCCGCCCCGAGGGGCCACTGGAACTTCGCGTGGCGATGCGCGCTTTCAACGAGATGCAGGGACGCATCCAGCGGTTCGTCCGCGACCGCACGGACATGCTGGCCGCGATTTCCCACGACCTGCGCGCGCCGCTCACGCGTATCCGCCTGCGTGGCGAGTACATCGACGAGGCCGAACAACGGCGCAAGCTATTCGCCGACGTGGACGAGATGCGCTCCATGATCGACGCCGCCCTCGCCTTCTTCCGTGGCGACGGCGAGGAAGAAGCACCTACCCGCTTCGACCTCGCCGGACTGGTCCAGACCGTGATCGACGACGGTCGCGACGAAGGTGGCGAGGTGACCTACGCCGGCCCCACCCGGTTGATCTACGAAGGCCGCCCCATCGCGCTGAAACGGGCCATCACGAACCTGCTGGGAAATGCCATGCGCTATGGCGGCAAGACCCATGTCGAACTCGATACCGACATTGCGCATGTGCGGCTGCGCATCCTGGACAACGGGCCGGGCATTCCCGAGTCGCTGCAGGAAACGGTGTTCCGTCCCTTCTTCCGCGGTGAAAGTTCGCGAAACCGGAACACCGGTGGCGTCGGCCTCGGCTTGCCCACCGCGCGCAGCATCGTGCGCGGCCATGGCGGCGAAGTCGTCCTGGGCAATACGGCACAAGGACTCGCCGCGACCCTGCTGCTGCCCATCGAATCCGCGCGGACCTGAGCGCGCCCGGCGGCGCACACGCCACGTCGACAAGCGATGAGGGAGCTTGCGTGGCGACTATGCCTTTCGGTCTAGCCGCGATGGCCGGGGTGCGTATCGACTGCGCCGACTATCTTCGGCACGGTGCTTGCAGCGAAAATACCGTTCTTCTTTTTTTACTCCGTGCCGGTAATGACCATCCGGAACGGCCGATAGGGATCATGTTTACAGGATGGGACGGAATTCGATGACAGCTCCGCGCAGCATGCGTGTGGCGAGGGGACGGTTGTGCCTGGCATTGTTGCTGGCACTTCACGGCCCGTTGGCCTTGGCCGCCGACAGGCCAGCGGAGCGTGACGCGCTGATGGCCAGGCTGCATCAGGAACGCGACGCGGGCCACCGCGTGGACGCTCTCGCCCTCTGCCAGACGATCCTCGACCGCTGGCCCGCCGATACCGAGGCACAGGCGCTCAACGTCACATTATTGACGGAATTGGGCGCAACGACGCGCGCCAAGGAACTGGCGGAAAGCCTGCGACCGGCCCCGGACGCCGCGGCAAGGTACCGCCGCGACGCCGACCATGTCGCCCAGGAGATCCGCTGGGCCGACGGCGAGCCCGCCGACCCCGCTCGACCCTACGCGGAAGCCGACCGCGCGGTGGCCGACGCACGGCGCATGGCCGACGACCCGCAGCTGCCGCCCGGCTTGCGCCAGCGTGCGGAACTCGACCTGCTCGTCGCGCTCGATCATGCCGGCCGCGCGGACGAGGCGGTCAACCGTTATGACGCCTTGCACAAGCGGGGCGTCGAGTTGCCACCGTACGTGCAGCGTGCCGTGGCCGATGCCTTGCTGGTGAAACGCCGGCCCGCCGAGGCAGCTGCACTCTACGAGGACAGCATCGCGAAGGACCCCGGCCCCTACGGCGCCAACGAAAGCGAACCGCGGATCGGCCTGATGTACGCCTACCTTGAAGCGGGCGAAACGGCGAAGGCGTTAAAGACGATCGACGAACTGGCCGCGAAGGAGCCGGCCTGGGTGCGCGTGCCCGGTATCCGGCTGCCGATCCAGAATGCGCGCAAGGTCGACGCCGACCTCAACGCCGCGACATTGCGCGAATACGTGAACATGCCGGCGGAAGCGTATGCCCGGCTGGAACCGCTCAGCCGCGAAGCCCCGGCCAATTCGCAGATCCGCCGCGAACTGGGCATGGTGGAGCTCGCCCGCGGCTGGCCTCGCCGCGCACAGGACGACTTCAACATCGCCGGTACGCTCGATCGCCGCGACGTCGGCGCGTATATCGGCGAGGCCGACGCGAGCCGGGCGCTGAACGACTACGAGGGCGTGGACGAGAACCTCGCCCTCGCCCAGACCCTGGCCGATCGCAACGGCCGCGTCGAGCGCGCGCTGCGCTCGTGGGATCGCGAACGGGGCTGGCAGTTCGACCTGGGCACCGAACAGGGCAAGGGCTCCAGCCCCGACTTCGGCGATCGCGACGGCACCACCCAGGCCACGATCGCCAGCCCCCTCATCGACGACCACTGGCGCGTGATCGCCCTCGGCCGGTATTCGACCGCGGACCTGCCCGAGGGCAACGTTCGGCGCAGCCGCGTGGGCCTCGGTATCCGCGGCTACGCCCGTGGGATCGAAGCGTATGTGCAGGTGCTGCCCGCCACCGACAGCTATGTGAACAAGACCGCGATCGAGGCCGGCTTCGACTGGTCGCTGAGCGATCACTGGTCGTGGGCCGTGGATTTCAGCACCGCCGGCGAAGATACGCCGCTGCGTGCACAGTACTACGGGATATCGGCGAAGACGCTGGACACCGCCGTGACCTGGCGCGCCAGCGAACTCACCCAGGCCCGGCTCGGCCTGTCGCGCGACGACTTCAGCGATGGCAACAAGCGTACCGGCTGGCTCGCCACGCTGACGCAACGGCTGCATACGGCGCCGAACCTCACCCTCGACGGGGGCCTGGAACTCGGTGGATCGATGAACACGCAAACCGATCGGCCGTATTTCAATCCGCGCCGCGACCGCAGCTATGCGGTCACCGGCCGGCTGGAAAACCTGCTCGGCCAGTTCTACGAGCGCAGCGTGACCCAGCGCATCGACGTGGCCGTGGGCCAGTACGCCGAACAAGGCTTCGCCACCGACTGGATGGCCACCATACGTTATGGCCAGACGATCCAGACCGGCCCGGGGGTGCACTTTGGCTGGGGCATCGGCTGGCACAACCAACCCTACGATGGCCGCCGCGAGCACCGCGTCGTCCTCGACCTGACGCTGCACTGGGGAGAATGAGAACGATGCGCCCGCTGTTGATCCTGCTTGCCCTGCTGGGGCTTGCGCTTCCTGCGTTCGCGCAGCCGGCCGCGCCTGCGCGGCCGCCCCTCATCGTGCTCGCTTACCACGATGTCCGCGACGACGTCGGCCTGAACGCGGACCGCGATCCCGACGCCATCAGCACCGATCATCTCATTGCTCATTTCGACTGGCTCAAGGCCAACGGTTACAACGTGGTGAGCCTCGACCAGGTCGTCCAGGCCAGCCATGGCGGAGCGCCGTTGCCCGACGATGCCGTCCTGCTGACCTTCGACGACGGGCTGGAAAGCTTCTACACGCGTGTCTACCCGCTGTTGCGGGCCTACAACTATCCCGCTGTACAGGCACTGGTGGGCTCCTGGATGGACATGGCGCCGGGGCAACGCATGCCGTACAACGGCACCGATTGCGACCGCTCGTGCTTCCTCACCTGGGAACAGGTCGTGGAGATGCACCAGTCCCACCTGGTCGAATTCGCCTCGCACTCCTGGCAGATGCACCTGGGCCTGAACGCGAACCCGCAAGGCAATCTGCTTCCCACGGCCTCGGCATTGGCCTACGACACCGCTAAACAGCGTTACGAAACGGTCGACGAGTATGAAGCGCGCATCCGGACCGACCTTGCGCACAGTGCGGACGAGATCGAGCAACACATCGGCGCACGGCCTCGTGCGATCGCGTGGCCCTACGGTGCCTATACCCAGGTAGGCCGCGATATCGCCGGCGAACTGGGCATGTCGATCACCTTCAGCCTGGGTGACAAACTGCCCAACCTCGTCCCGGGGCGCACGATCCCGCGGCTTCTGGTCAGCGGTAACGTCACCGCCAACCGCCTCGGCTGGCTGATGCGCCACCAGACACGCGTCGACCCGACACGCGCCGTGCAGGTCGATCTCGACTACGTGTACGATCCCGACCCCGCGCAGCAAGACCGCAACCTTTCGAAGCTGCTCGATCGGATCAAGCGCATGCACCCGAGTGAGGTCTGGCTGCAGGCGTACGCGGATCCGGACGGCGATGGCGTGGCGGACGCCGTGTATTTCCCGAACCGCCACCTCCCCGTGCGTGCCGACCTGTTCTCGCGCGTGTCATGGCAGTTGCGTACCCGCGCGGGGGTTCGAGTCTATGCGTGGATGCCCGTGCTGGCCTTCCGCTTCCCCGATGGCAAGGACCTGCCGACGCTGGCGGGCGAGCCGAAGGCCGGCGGCGACCACTACCGGCTGGCACCCTACGACGCCCGGGTGCGCCGTCTGATCGGCGATGTCTATGAAGACCTGGCCATGCATGCCGACGAAGCCGGCGTGCTGTTTTCCGACGACGCCTATCTGCGAGACACCGACCAACTCGGTCCCTGGTCTAGGAATACCCCGGCGCAAAACACCCAGGCGTTGATCGATTTCACCCTCGAACTGGCGGAGCGCATGAAACGCTGGCGCCCGCAGTTGCTCACCGCGCGCAACATCTACGCGCGGCCGATCCTGCAACCGAAGGCCGAGGCGTGGTTCGCGCAGGCCCTGCCAGCCTTCAACCGTGCCTACGACATGACCGCGGTGATGGCGATGCCCCAGCTCGACCAGCAAGCGGACCGGCTGGGCTGGTACCGCAAGCTCGTCGCCCAGGTGAACGCCACCCCCGGCGCCATGGAGCGCACGCTGTTCGAATTCGCGACCCACGACTGGCGAACACGCGAGCCGATCGACGATGGCGACCTCGGCGCGCGCATGCGCGCCGTGCAGGCCGCGGGTGGACGCCACATAGGTTATTACCCGGATGACTTCGTCCACGACCACCCCGCCCTGGAGGCGATACGCCCCTATATCTCGGCGGCCGACTACCCCTACCGGGAGCCCGCGCGATGAACAGCGGCATCCTGCACGCGCTACTCGAATTCGCCTTCTATTACCCGCTGGTGATGTCGCTCATCTGGATGAGCGGCGGCATCATCTATTTCGTGCGCTGGGAACGCCGGGAGCCGGCACGCGTGCAACCGCACATGCTGCCCGAGTACCCGATGGTGACCCTCGTGGTGCCATGCCACAACGAGGGTGAGCAGGTACGCGAGACCATCGCGCACCTGGCCTCGCAGCAATACCCGAACTTCGAGATCATCGCGATCAACGACGGCTCCACCGACGATACAGGCACGCAGCTCGACCAGCTGATGGACCAGTACCCCGCGCTGCGGGTGATCCACATGTCGAGCAACCAGGGCAAGGCCATGGGCCTGCGTGCGGCGGCACTCGCCGCGCGATCGGATTTCCTCGTCTGCGTCGACGGCGACGCCTTGCTCGACGACTACGCCACCCATTGGATGATGATGCACATGCTCGAGAGTCCGCGCGTCGCCGCGGTCACGGGCAACCCGCGCATCCGTAACCGTTCCACCTTGCTGGGCAAGCTGCAGGTCGGCGAGTTCTCCTCGATCATCGGCCTGATCAAGCGCGCGCAACGTGTGTACGGGCGCATCTTCACGGTGTCCGGCGTGATCGCCTGTTTCCGCAAGAGCGCGCTGCACGACGTGGGCTACTGGAACACCGACATGGTCACCGAGGACATCGACGTGAGCTGGCGGCTGCAGATGCGTCACTGGGAAATCCGCTACGAGCCGAACGCACTGTGCTGGATCCTGATGCCGGAGACGCTTCGCGGCCTGTGGAAGCAGCGCCTGCGCTGGGCCCAGGGTGGCTCCGAGGTGCTGCTGCGATACACCGGACGCTTGCTCAAGTGGCGCCAGCGTCGCATGTGGCCGGTGGCCTTCGAGTATGTGATGAGCCTGCTCTGGTCCTACACGATGGCCGTCATCATCGTGCTCTGGGTGCTCGGCCGCGTGGTCGACCTGCCGCCTTCGCTGTACATCGACACGCTGCTGCCGCAGTGGCATGGCGTGGTGCTCGGCGCGATCTGCCTGCTGCAGTTCCTCATCAGCCTGCTGGTGGACCGCCGCTACGAGACGCGCATCGGCCGCAACTACTATTGGATGATCTGGTATCCGCTGGTGTATTGGCTGCTCAACACGGCGACCTCGATCGTCGCGATGCCCAAGGCCTTGCTGAAGCGCAAGGGGACACGCGCGATCTGGGTCAGCCCGGACAGGGGACTGCGATGAAAGCCGAAGCCATTCTTATCCAGCGCCCGGAACGTCAATCGGCGGCGCAAAAGGCCGTGTTCACCACCGTCACCATCTTCGCCTGGCTGTTCTGGGTCTTCCTGTGGCTGCCCTTGCTCACCTTGGGCGCGTGGGCGTTCGGTGTACGCAGCGCCTGGCTGCAGTTGCATGTGCTCGATCCGATCGGCGATGGCGGCGATATCAACGTCATCCTCATCGTGGCCATCGCCTGTGCGGTCGTGTTCACCAGCTGGTCGGGGTACAACCACGCCCGCTTCGCGGGAAAGCAGAAGCGTCGCGGCAACAAGCCGGTGGGCGTGGCCGAGACCGCCTCGGCGATCGGCGCTTCGGTGGACGACGCGGTGAAGATGCAAGGCCATCGGCGCTCGGTGGTCAGCGTTTCCGAGGGCGGCTACATGAAGCTGGACGAGGTCCGGTAGGAACAGCGAATCCTACGAAGCGGCAACGAGCGAGAACACCCCGAACGCCGGCGCCGCCGATATCCATTCACGCTCGATCCGCCATCCACCCGCCTCGGCCAGCCGCGCAAACGACGCCGGCGTAAACTTGTGCGAATTCTCCGTGTGGATCGACTCGCCAGCGGCGAAGGCGAACGACTGACCGGCGACCGTCACGCGCTGCGCCTCCCGGCTCACCAGGTGCATCTCGATGCGCTCGAGTTGCGCATTCCATACCGCGCGGTGGTCGAACGCCTGCGGATCGAAATCGCCACCGAGCTCGCGGTCCACGCGAACGAGCACGTTGCGGTTGAACGCGGCGGTCACGCCAGCGGCATCGTCATAGGCGGCGAGCAGTACCTCGACGTCCTTGACCTGGTCCGCACCCACGATGAAACGCGCCCCCGGCCCGAGCCGTTCCCTCACCGAACGCAGCAAGGCGATGGCCTCCACGGGCGTGAAATTGCCTATCGTGGAACCGGGGAAAAATGCCACGACGGGACGTCCCGCCAAAGCCTTCGGAACCTCGATCGCATGGGTGAAATCGCCGACCACCGGGTGCACCGCGAGCGACGGATAGGCCTCTCGCAAGCGTGTCACCGCACCATCGAGCGCCGCGGCGCTGATGTCCACCGGAACATAGGCGGAAATCCAGGGTGCAGCGTCGAGCAGCATCCGCGTCTTGTCGCTCGCCCCACTGCCCAGTTCGAGCAGCACGGCGCCTTGCGGAATGCCTGCGGCGAGCGCGGGAGCGATCTCACGAAGCAAGGCCGTCTCCGTGCGCGTCGGGTAATACTCGGGCGTGACGCATATCGCCTCGAACAGGTCGGACCCCGCACCGTCGTAGAAGTACTTCGGCGAGAAGGTCTTCGGTGACGAGGACAGACCGGCCAGCGTGTCGCGCAGAAAGGTCAGACGGTCGCCGTCCGGCGTGAACGCGGGATCGCGCGCGAGGCGCACGCCGCTGAACATCCAGCGCTGCCCGGGCCGATAGAAGTTACGGTACGAGATCCGCGCGTGCCCGGCGGGCGTGACGCTCGCGCCGCCGCGCAAGACCATCTGGCCGATCATGAACTTCCCGTTGTACTCACCGACCGCATCGTCCGCCGCGCGAAATCCCGGGTACGGCGAGTACGAACTGGCCGTCCACTGCCAGACGACATCGTCGACCTGCTCCAGGTCGTCGCGTGTACGCATGGCGTGCTCCCACTCCGCTTCCGTGGGAAGACGGGCTCCGGCCCAGCGCGCGAAAGCCTCCGCTTCGTAGTAACTGACGTGGGTCACCGGCGCGTCGGGATCGACCGGACGCCAGCCACCGGGGGTCATGTGCGACCAGGCTTCGCCATCGTGCTGCCAGTAAAGCGGCGATTCCCACCCTTCCTCCTGGCGCTGTGCCCACCCGTCGGAAAGCCACAGATCGGCGCGGCGATACCCGCCGAGCGCCATGAAGGCCAGCCACTGGCCGTTGGTGACCAGGCGGTCGGCGATCTCGAACGGCTCCAGCCAGACCGTGTGCCGGGGGCCTTCGTTGTCGAACGCGAAGGGTTCGTCGACGGCACCGATGCGCACCGGCCCACCGCCCACCGGACGAAAGCGACCTGTCGGACCGGGTGCCGGTGCGGACCATGCCGGATCGAAGGCGGGCTTCAGCGGCGACTGAGCGAACAGGTGCTGCACATCCATCACCAGCAGTTCCTGGTGCTGTTCCTCATGGGCGAAGCCGAGCCGCACCAGCGCTTCCAGTTCGGGGCCTACCGCGCCGCCAGCGAGGAAGGCGCGCATATGCGTGTCCACGTGATGGCGATAGGCGATCACGCGATCGATAGGGGGCCGGGTCAGCAAGCCGCGCAACGGTCGCGGATGACGCGGGCCGATGGCTTCGTAGTAAGAATTGAAGAAATACCCGAATTCGGCATCGAACACTTCGTAGCCGGGCACGTTCGGGCCGAGCAGGAAAGTCTCGAAGAACCATGTGGTGTGCGCCAGGTGCCATTTGGCGGGGCTGGCATCGGGCATCGACTGGACGACCATGTCCTCCGGGCCGAGCGCCGCGACGAGCGCCTCGGTACGCGCCCGCACGGCGTCGTAACGCTCACGGAGCGGAAGGCCGGGCTGACATCGGACGGTGGTGACGCCCGTGCTGGCGCGGCGGGAGGCGGCGCCGGGCGCCCAGGAGGTGTCGACGAAAGCTTGCATGGATGGGCTCCGTGGCGGGGCGGTCAGCCGGACGTGTGCTCGATGCGCACGCGGTCCGGGTAGAAGGCGAGGTGGCCGCGGATCGACGAGACCGCCTCGTGCGGCTCTTCGTAGGTCCAGATCGCGTTGATCGCCCTTTCCTCGTTGCCCGGAAGGCTGTAATACGAGGCTTCACCCTTATAAGGGCAATAGGTATGGTGTTCGGTCCGGCGCAGCGAGGCCATGTCGGCATCGGCACGGGGGATGTAGAACACGGCTGGATAGCGGCCCTCCTTGAGCACGAGCGCATCGCGGGTGTCGGCGACGACCCGGTCGCCGTCATGCACCACCACCCTGCCACCCGCTTGCTCGACCGTGATGGGATGGTCGGGGCCGGGGATCTTCACGGGGTGTGAGGACATGGCATGCTCCTTCGGTGACAAAGTCAGGCCGACATCCTGCGACCCTTACGCAGGGAATCCAAGACGACGACCCGGAACAGGTGACATTACCAACAGGCAAAGATTGCCGTCTTGGACCGGAAAACCGCCGCCCCGGTCCGTCAGTACCTTCACATCTTGGTCCGTGCCAGGCTTAACATCCGTTCATGGATCTCAACTTCCCGCCGTCCCCGCCGATATGACCATTGCGTTGCAGGTTGGGGGAGGCACGCCATGAAAGCTGTCATCGTCGCAGTGGCCATCGTCCTGGTCCACGTGATCGCACTGGCGAACATGCCCTCCGGGGGCATGGCTGTTTCCTATGTGAGCTTCTTCACCGTTGCGGCCATGGCCATGGCCAGCGTGCTGCTGGCCTGGCGCCGCTCCGGGCCGCCGCGCGACCGGCGCTGGTGGCTGCTGTTGGCCAGCCTCGCCCTGTGGACGGTCGGCATGTCCCTGTCCGCCCGGCAGAACTACGTGCTGGAAAACTCCAATCCGGCGCCCGGCGACAGCATGTTCTTCTACATCCTGTATGTGCTGCCCGTGCTGGTGGCGGTCTCGTCCGCCCCCGTGCCGGCGCGCAGGACATGGGCTGCCGCGATCGACCTGGTCCTGGCGGCGCTGCTCGGCGTGCTGTTCTATGTGCGCACGTTTTCCATCGTGTCGGTCCAGGGCGCGATGGCGACGCAACAGGCGGTGGACATCGCCTATATGCTCGACTTCGAAAACGCATGCCTCGCCCTGGCCGCATCGTTGCGCTACCTGGCGACGGATCGCGCGGACGATCATTTCTTCTTCCGTGGCGTGACCGCTTTCTTCGTCACCTACGCGTTTTCCGGCTATTTCTACAACCACTACGTGGCGTTGGGCGGGCACCCTGAGTTCGGCACCTCGCCGTGGGACGCGCTGCTCGACCTCCCCTTCCTCGCCCTCTTCGTCACGGCGGTGATGCGGCAACCAAGGCGGCACTGGCATCCGCCGATCTACCTGGTGCGTTTCGTGCAGAGTGCGAGCCCGACCTTCCTGGCCATGAGCGTGCTCGGTTTCGGACTCATGGTCATCCCGGGCTATCCCACCCTGGGCATCGTGGGTGCCATCGCCGCCGTGATCGGCATCGGCCTGCGCGGCACACTGGCCCAGGTCGGCCTGGTGGAGGAGGAATACCGGCTATCGCGCAGCCGCGACGAGCTGCAAGGGCTGGTCTTTGTCGACAGCCTCACCGGCCTGGCCAACCGACGCGCGCTCGACGAGCGCCTCCTGCGCGAATGGCACCGCCCCGGTCAGCAGGAGCCGATCTCCCTGTTGATGATCGATGTCGACTTCTTCAAGGAATACAACGACCGCTACGGCCACTTGGCGGGCGACGACTGCCTGCGTTCCCTGGTCAGCGGCCTGATCGGCCGCGGCGTGCGCGCGGGCGATTTCATCGCCCGGTTCGGTGGCGAGGAGTTCGCCGTGATCGCTCCCGCCACGCGGCTGCCGGAAGCGATGGCCCTGGCCGAGGACTTGCGCGCGCAGGTCGAGGCGTTGGCCATCATCCATCCATCGAGTCCCTACGGCGTCGTCACCATCAGCATCGGCGTGGCCCACGTGCAGGTGAGTGCCCACGGCGGGCCGCTCGACCTGCTCAATGCAGCGGACCGTGCGCTCTACCGGGCCAAGCAGATGGGCCGGAACCGGGTGAGCGCGGGCGAGGAAGCGCGCACGGACCCGACCCGGCTGAACGAATCGCGTCACATCGGTTAACCCCGATCCGCTTCTCCCTGCGTTTCATCGTCATGTCACCCACGAGGCCATGCACGATGAACACGCTCCGTGTCACGTTTTCCCTCCTGTTCGCCGGTGCGGTCGCCGCCATCGGCGTAGCCGCTTCGGGCGATGCCTTCGCCGCGCCGCGCGACACGCCCATGCCAGCGGCCGACGAGACCGGCTGCCAGCCGGGCCAAGGCATGCCGGTTCGGCGGAGGCTCTCCCGCCCGATGGACGCACCGGCCGCGGCACCCGCACCGCCAGCCATGACGAAGACCATGCCGCAGGCGCTGGTCGAATCCGTGGCGCAAGCCGGTTACGCCACCGCGATCGCACCGGCCTACCTGCCCGTCGACCGCGAGAACTACGCGCATCGCACGCCGAATCCCGTGCACCTCGCCGCCAGCGACCCGGTGTCGACCTTCAGCGTCGACGTCGACACGGGCTCGTATACGAACGTGCGCCACATGCTCGACGAAGGCCGCCTGCCGCCCGTCGACGCCGTCCGTACCGAGGAATTCATCAACTACTTCGACTACGGCTACACGGTGCCGGCGAGCCGCGCGAAGCCCTTCGGCGTCACGACGGAGTTCGCGCCCGCGCCGTGGAACCACGAACGCCAGCTGCTACTCATCGGCATCCAGGGATACAGCGTGCCCACCAGCGAGATTCCTCCGGCCAACCTCGTCTTCCTCGTGGACGTTTCCGGTTCCATGGACGAGCCGGACAAGCTGCCCCTGCTCAAGGCCTCGCTGAAGCAGATCGTGCCGAAGCTGCGCGCGGCCGACCGCATCTCGCTGGTGACCTACGCCGGCTCGACCTGCGTCGCCTTGCCCTCCACGCCGGGCGACGAACACGCGAAGATCGCCGCGGCCATCGACGCACTCGGCGCGGGCGGGTCCACCAACGGCGCCGCCGGCATCGACCTCGCCTATGCCCAGGCGGCGAAGGGCTTCATCAAGGGCGGCGTGAACCGCGTCATCCTCGCCACCGACGGCGACTTCAATGTCGGCACGGTTGGCGTGCAGGCCCTGAAGGATCGCATCGCGGAAAAGCGCAAGAGCGGTATCGCGTTGACCACGCTCGGCTTCGGCGAGGGCAACTATAACGACGAGATGGCCGTGGAGCTGGCCGACGCCGGTAACGGCAGCCACCACTACATCGACAACCTCGGCGAAGGGCGCCGTGTACTGGTGGACGAGATGTCGGCGACGCTGATGACGATCGCCAGGGACGTGAAGATCCAGGTGGAATTCAACCCCGGGGTCGTCGCCGAGTATCGCCTGATCGGCTACGAGAAGCGTGTCCTCGCGCGGGAAGACTTCAATAACGATGCCGTCGATGCGGGCGAGATCGGCGCGGGTGCCCGTGTCACCGCGTTGTACGAGATCACGTTGAAGGGCTCCAGGGCCGCGCGTGTCGAACCGCTGCGCTACGCCGCCGCGAAGGACACGCCGACGTCCGGCGAACTCGGTTTCCTCCGCCTGCGCTACAAGGCGCCCGACGGCGGCGCGAGCCAGCTGATCGAGCAGCCCTTGTCCGCGGGCGTCGCGGAACAGGCGAGCGACCGGCTGCGATTCGCCGCGGCCGTGGCGGCGTTCGCGGAGAACCTGCGCGGAGGCAAGTACGTGGACGGCTTCGGCTACGACAAGGTCGCGGAGTTGGCGCGTGGCGCGCTGGGCAAGGACGAAGGCGGATACCGGGCGGAGATGTCGAGGCTCGCGCGGATGGCCGGCGGGATGTCGACCGAGCCGGTCGCGGATTCCCCGCGGCGATAAGGTAACCTCCCCGCCCATGGATGCTCCCCTTACCGACGATGGCGGGCTGATGCTCGCCTGGGCGGGCGGGAACGCGGCCGCCTTCGGGGAGCTTTACGCGAAGCACAAGGGCCCGTTGTACCGGTTCCTGTTGAAGACGGTGAAGGACAAGGCGGTCGCCGATGAGTTGTTCCAGGAAACCTGGAGCCGCGTGATCGTGGCGCGCCAACGCTATCGCGCCGAGGCGAAGTTCAGCACCTGGCTGCTTCAGATCGCGCATAACCTGGCCGTGGACAGCTTCCGTCGGCAGCGTCCACGGGCCGGCGCCGAAGAGGCCGAGGCGGTCTTCGCCGCGCAGGCGGCTCCGGAACGCGAGCAACCCGATCACGCCCTTTCGGCTTTCGAACTGCGCCGGCGCATGCAACGCGCGATCGAAAGCCTTCCCGACGAACAACGGACAGCCTTCGTGTTACGCATGGAGAACGAACTATCCCTGGAGGACATCGCCGCCGTGACCGGCGTGGGAAAGGAAACCGCGAAATCGCGGCTCCGCTACGCCATGGCACGGATACGAGAACTCGTTGCCGAATGACATGAACCCGAACACGCCACCTCCCAGCGACGACGACCTGCCCGACGAGCGCGACCTGGCGGCGCTGTACGCGCGCCTGCCAAAGGCCGAGCCCGACCCCGCGCTGGACGCGGTGGTACTCGCGCAGG
Organism: Luteibacter jiangsuensis; assembly: GCF_030812295.1. Lineage (GTDB taxonomy): Bacteria > Pseudomonadota > Gammaproteobacteria > Xanthomonadales > Rhodanobacteraceae > Luteibacter > Luteibacter jiangsuensis_A. The sequence goes on along the minus strand of NZ_JAUSSK010000001.1, from coordinate 38,321 downwards.
CCGATCGTGCGGTACCGGCCCGCAGCCGCCGGGCACACTGGCCAATCGCGCTGGGGTCGGCGGCGGTACTGGTGCTGGCCGTCGGCCTGGCGTGGCAGCTGCGCGACAGCCGCCCCGACGTGACGGCGACGCTTCCCGCTGCCACGGCACGACGCGTCGAATCCACCGGGTCAGCGTCCGCGCCCATGCAAGCGAGCGCTCCCGCCGTTCTGCAAGAGTCGACACGCGCGGCAGCCCCGCCGAGGATGGCGCGTCGTTCGGCACCGGCACGGTCACTGGCACCGGCTGCACCCGCGCCGTCCGTAGAGGCACCGGCACCGGCTGCGGAAGCAGAATCAGCCCCTGCTCAGGCACCGGGACAGGCGTTCGCACCGGCACCCAAGTCGTCAACCGTGTCCAGGACGGCCCCACAGGCCTTCGGCGTCGCTTCCGACCGTGCGATGAAGACGGAACTCGGGCCGGACGACCGCGTCGGCGAGATCCGACAGTTGCTCGGTCGCGGGGAGCGCGAGGAAGCCTTGCGGCGCCTGCGCGAACTGCGCGAGCGCTATCCTCACTACGACCTCCCCCAAGACCTGCGCGACCTGACCCCTTGAGTGCACCGCTGGAAACCCTCGCCTCGCCCTGGCGGCACGAGGAAGAGATCAAGAAGAGCCGCTTCCTGGCGCAGGCCATGCCCGTCGAATCGCCGGCCGACGCCTTGGCGTGGTTCGAATCGGTGGGCGATCCAGATGCCACGCACAACTGCTGGGCGTATCGCATCGACGATGCCTACCGGTTCAACGACGACGGCGAGCCCGGCGGCACCGCCGGGCGCCCCATCCTGCAGGCCATCGACGGCCAGGGCTGCGACCGCGTGGCCGTGCTGGTCACACGCTGGTACGGCGGGATCAAACTCGGCGCGGGCGGGCTCGCGCGCGCCTACGGCGGGACGGCCGCCGAGTGCATGCGCCTCGCGCCACGACTGCCGATCGTTGCCACCGGATGCCTGCGGCTGCGCTGCGAATTCGGTGAACTGGCCCTGGTCTCGGCGCGGTTGCGCGAGATGGAGGCCTCCATCGAGCAGGAGACCTTCGTCGCCGATGGCGCGGAACTGAGTGTACGGGCGCCGGTCGACCGGCTGGACGCCATCGCCGCGCGGATCGTCGACCTGACCCGGGGCAAGGTGCATCCCCGCCGCGTCGATCCATGTTGAATACTGCACCGGATGGCCCCATCCGTTGGCGAATGAATCCGGAAGCGAAGCGAGCATGAGCGACGAACGCAGGGAGAAGTCACGCAAGATCGGGGCACTGCGCAACCTCTGGCCGTTCCTGAAGCCGCACAAGGGCCTCGCCATCGGCTGGCTCGTGTTCCTGGGCATATCGTCCGGCGCCTCGCTGCTCCTGCCCGTGGCGGTGCGGCACATCATCGACCATGGCTTCCTCGCCTCGAGCATCGCCACGATCAACGGTACCTTCCTCGGACTGTTCGGCGTGGCCGTGGTCCTGGCCATCGCCACGGCCGCCCGGTACTACTGCATCGCCCTGCTCGGCGAGCGTTCGCTCGCCTCCTTGCGCACCACGCTTTACCAGCACGTGATCGGGCTGGACGTGGGCTTCTATGAAAGCACCCGCGTCGGCGAGCTCACGTCCCGCCTGGGCACGGATACCGAAGTGGTGCAGACCCTGGTCGGCTCCGGCATCTCGGTGGCGCTGCGCAGCGTGGTGATGCTGATCGGCGCCGCGGCGGCCATGGCCTGGACCAGCCCGCGCCTCGCCGGCCTCACCGCGCTGGTCATCCCGGCGGTGATGCTGCCCATCCTCGTCTTCGGCCGCCGCGTGCAGAAGCTCTCGCGGCACAGCCAGGATCGCATCGCCGATGCCGCCGCCGTCGCCAACGAAACCCTGAACGCCGCGCAAGCGGTCAAGGCCTACGCGCGCGAACCGATCGAAAGCCGACGCTACGCCAGCGCCATCGACCTCGCCCTGGCGACGGCGCGCCGCCGGATCGGCATGCGTTCGCTGCTGACCGCCGTCGTGATCGTGCTGATCTTCGGCGCGATCACCCTGGTGCTGTGGGCCGGCGCGCGCGACGTCATCGCAGGCGATCTCGCGCCGGGCGTACTGAGCCAGTTCGTGCTTTATGCGATCTTCGCCGCCGGCTCGGTGGCCGGCCTGTCCGAAGTGTGGGGCGACGTGCTGCGTGCCGCCGGCGCCATGGAACGCATCGGCGAACTCTTCGCCGAACGGCCCGGTATCTTCACGCCCGAGGCACCGGAACCCCTGCCCCGGCCGGTCACCGGATCGCTACGCTTCGAGCATGTCGAATTCCGCTACCCGTCGCGTCCCGACGTGGCCGCCCTCTCCGACTTCGATCTGGAGATCGCTCCGGGAGAAACCGTGGCACTCGTCGGGCCGTCGGGCGCCGGCAAAAGTACGGTCTTCAGCTTGCTGCTCCGCTTCCACGATCCGCGCTCCGGCTCCATTCGCTTCGACGGCATCGACCTGCGCGCACTCGCGCTGCCCGAACTACGCGGAGCGATCGCGCTGGTACCGCAAGAGACCGTGATCTTCGGCGGCACCGCCGCGGACAACATCCGCTTCGGCCGTGCCGACGCCTCCGACGACGAGGTGCGCGAAGCCGCGCGCCTCGCCGAAGCGGACGGCTTCATCGCCGCCCTGCCCGACGGTTACGAAGCGGCGCTGGGCGAACGTGGCGTGCGCCTGTCCGGCGGACAGAAGCAACGCATCGCCATCGCCCGGGCGATCCTGCGCGACGCCCCCTTGCTGCTGCTGGACGAAGCGACCTCGGCGCTCGACGCGCAATCGGAGGCGGCCATCCAGCACGCACTGGAACGCCTCGAGAAGGGCCGTACCACGCTGGTGATCGCGCATCGTCTCGCCACCGTGCAACGCGCCGACCGCATCGTCGTGATGGACGGTGGCCGGATCGTGGCGCAGGGCACGCACGAGAGCCTGCTCGCCGAGGGCGGCCTCTACGCCGAACTGGCACGCTTGCAGTTCGTGGCCTGATCCGTAGCGTTTCCGCGCTGTCGACGATCCGCCGCCTGGTGGCGGGCTGAGGCATCAAGCCAGGGCGGCGACCAGCGCGCGCACGGTATCGACATCCGTGCGGATCTCGCCCGCGCCCATGCCGAGCGCTTCGCCCGATGCCCGGCGCATCGCCGACGGAAGGTGCTTTTTCGCCGATGCATGGAATTCGCGTGCGCGCGTCGCCTCGCGAAGGTCAAGCACGTTGCCCGGCTCGATGCCGGCTCCTGGCATCACCACGATGCGTCCTCCCGCCTGGGCCACGAGCCGCGCGATGGACGAGGCGCCGGCCACCGCGCTCCGCATGCCGCCGGAGGTGAGTACACGCTCGAAGCCAAGATCGATCACCGTTTCCAGCGCGGAGGACTGATCCTCGACCAGGTCGAACGCCCGATGGAAGGTCAGCCCCATGCCTTCGGCCGCGCGTACGAACAGGGCGCAGACGTCCACATCCACCTCGCCTTCGGCGGTGAGCGCGCCGACCACCACGCCGTCGCAACCGAGTGCCCGGCAATGCGCGATGTCGTCGAGCATCGCTTCGACCTCGGCGTTCTCGTAGACGAAGTCGCCCGCCCGCGGACGAATCAAGACATAGAGCGGAACATTCAGGCCCTCGCGTGCCAGCGCGATGGTGCCGTGCGAAGGCGTGACTCCACCTTCTTCCAGACAGGCACACAGTTCGACGCGTCCCGCACCGCCTTCCTGCGCGGCGAACGCCGATGCCACCGAATTGGCCGCGACCTCGAGCAGCGCCATGGTCAATAGCTGCTCTTGCCGGGAATCAACGCATCCTGCTTCGCCGCATCGCAGACCGCGTAGGAAAAACCTTTCTGGATCGCCCAGGCACCGACGTTGCCCTTCTTGTCCATCGCGAGAAAGCCGACCTGGAGATCCTTCGCGTTCGGCTTCTTGCGCAGGATGCGCTCCACCGCCTCGCGGCACGCGTCTTCGGGAGAGCGGCCCTGGCGCATCAGTTCCACGACGAGGAAGCTGCCGACGTTGCGGATCACCTCTTCGCCCACGCCCGTGGAGGTCGCGCCGCCGACGTCGTTGTCGACATAAAGGCCAGCACCGATGATCGGGCTGTCGCCCACGCGACCGTGCAGCTTCCAGGCCATGCCACTGGTGGTGCACGCACCGGACAGGTTGCCCTTGGCGTCGATCGCGAGCATGCCTATCGTGTCGTGGTTGCTTGCATCGCCTGGCGTTCCGCCGGGGCCGGCGTTGTAGCTCCTGACCTCGCTATTGGCCACCGGCTTGTACTTCGCCGTCTTCAGCCATTCGTGCCAGGCCTTTTCCGACTCGGGGGTGAGCAGTTCCTCGCGCGGGAAGCCCTGTTCGATCGCGAACTGCAACGCGCCGTCACCCACCAGCAGTACATGGGGCGTGCGCTCCATGACCCGCCGCGCGACGGAGATCGGATGGGCGATATGCTCGATCGCCGCCACCGCGCCGCAGTTGCCGTTCTCGTCCATGATGCTGGCGTCGAGCGTGACCTTGCCGTCGCGATCCGGATACCCGGCGCGGCCGACGCTATGGTTGCGCAGGTCGGCCTCCGGTACGCGGGCGCCCTGCTCCACCGCATCCAGCGCGCGCCCGCCGGCGGCGAGCACCTTCCACGCGGCCTGGTTGGCGGCCACACCGAAGTCCCAGGTGGAACACACGCGCGGAACCATCCCCGCGGCGGTCGTGGCGGGAGCTGCCTTAGCGATGCCCTTGGCGGCCAGTGCCACGCCGGAGGCGATGGTCGCCCCCTGGAGGAATCGTCTGCGATCCATGGGTTGCCTCATTCGACGACGCGCCGACCGCGCCATCGTCGATGGTCGCATGGGCGTCGCCACCCTCGCCACCACGAGGGACGCGCCCGTGCCGTGCGTCCATCTCCGCCTGGTGGAACTCCTGCGCGGCCAGCACCCGCGACCGCGCGGAGCGTGACAACGACGCCGCGAGGATCGCCATCATCGCGAGCACCGCCAGCACCACGAGCAGGATCGTGCCACGCTCAGCGGACCGGCGCACAACCACCCCGGTCCGTCGTCCGGCTGTAACGGTGCCCATCCACCGTCCATAACACCACCTCGAGCGCCCTCGCCCTGTTTTCATGGATCGGGGCGAATGGCACCTGGCGGAGCGTGCCGCCGTCGTCCCTTAGCGAGGCGATGAACTCGGCGCCGGCGATGCCATCGAGGTAGGTCTGGCAATCCCGCCCTTCGCATCGCCATAGTCCCCCATCGACGAACCACTCGGCATGGTCGAGCACCAGTGCCGGCGTGCCGCCATGCGCCGTCTGCGTCGTGCAGCCGCGTGCCTCGACGCACCCCTTCCACCGGGTCGATACGCACAGGTCCCGGGCGATCGCTGCATGCGCCAGCCATGCCGCGTCGTCCATCCTCGTCGCCGCACGCTGACGGAGGATGGCAAGCCCCATGATCGACAAGCCGGTCATGGCTACCGCGGCGACGATCGCGGCCACCGCCAGCCCGACGAGCAGTTCGACCAGCGTCATGCCACGAGCCGTCATGGATCGAATGGCCATGACAGGACCTCGCGCGTGGCCCAGGCGATCCGGATGGCGCACGCCGCCGGCGGCTTGCAGATCACGGAGCCCCTGGCGGCTGGTCCCATTCGTCGGATAAGCGCGGCATGAAACACTTGCAGGTCGCCATCGGAAACGGTGCCGCCGCCGGCGCGGATGCGTGCCTCCAGGCTGACCGCGATCGTGGTCGCCGCGACGAGCCGCGACGCCCTCGCATCGACGGCCATCGACTGCGCGACCCACGTCGCGGTCGACGCACTGCCGATCGCGAACACCGCCAGCGCGACGAGCGATTCGATGAGGGACGAGCCGGAGACCTGTCGCATCCCCACAGGGTCCGATGCCAGGCGTGCACACGCTGCCGGAAAACGGCAAAGGCGATCGTCGGAAACCATGCCGCCTAACGTGGGCATATGTGGCGAGGCGTATCTGGCGGGATATCTGGTGAAAGACCTGGTGTGGAGACCTGGTGGGAGCCGACCCTGTCGGCGATCCCGCGGCAGCGGGCCAGACTGAGGCAAGCACCCATCGCCGACAGGGTCGGCTCCCACCACTACAAGAAATCCCACCACCACAAAAAAAACCCCGCGCATTCGCGCGGGGTTTTCATGGCATCGATGTCGTGGCGTTCACGCCGCGATTTCGACACCGGACGCCTGGGCACCCTTCGGCCCATTGGTCACTTCGAACTTCACACGCTGGCCTTCCTGAAGGCTACGGAACCCCTTGGAGTTGATCGCAGAAAAGTGGACGAACACGTCCTCCCCACCGTCCTCGGGCGCGATGAAACCGAAACCCTTGGCATCGTTGAACCACTTGACCGTACCGAAACGCATTGCGGAAACCTCTGGACATGGACTGGAAGCACCCGGATGGCGAGGCGTTCCCCATGGATCCCCTTGGCCTGCCCCCGCGGCGCGCACAAAGTATCATCATGTTTTAGACCAAAGCGCAACTGGGGCACTTTCCTGTCAGGCATCCGCCAGCAGGCGCCCGAGGATCGGCGGCACATTCGCCGTCGCCGCCGCGAGGTGGGCGAAGATCTCCTCGATGCTTATTTCCGCTTCGTCGCCGGCGCCCGCCGCGTAGTTGGCCACCAGGGCAAGGCAGGCGAACTCCAGGTCGAGTTCGCGTGCGAGCGCCGCTTCCGGCATGCCGGTCATGCCGACCAGGTCGCAGCCGTCGCGTTTCATTCGCGCGATCTCCGCCCGGGTTTCCAGTCGCGGCCCCTGGGTGACGCCATGCACGCCACCGTCGAGGATCGCCAGCCCTTCCGCACGCGCGGCGGCCAGGATCGCCTGGCGCAGGCTCTCCGTGTACGGCTCGCTGAAGTCGATGTGACGCACTTCCGCCCCTTCGACATCGTTGAAGCTGGTGTAGCGGCCGTGGGTGTAGTCGATGATCTGGTCCGGCACCACGAGGGTGCGCGGGCCCATGTCGTCGCGGATGCCACCCACCGCGTTCACGGCCACGACACGGCGCGCGCCGAGCGAATGCAACGCCCACAGGTTCGCCCGGTAGTTCACCCGGTGCGGCGGTAACGTATGGCTCTCGCCGTGCCGGGCGAGGAAGGCGAGACGCTTGCCACGGAAGTCGCCCGTCACGACATCGCCGGAGGCCGGGCCGAAGGGTGTCTCGACTCGTTGACGCCCGGCATTCTCCAGGCCCTCGAAGGCGTACAGGCCACTACCGCCAATGACGGCGAGATCGATACTCATCGGCATCAGTCCTTCAGCGCATGGATGGCCGGCAGGTTGCGCGCCTGCTCGTGGTAATCCATGCCATAACCGAACACGTAGCGATCGGGAAGGTCCACGCCATTGAAGTCGGCCTCGATGCCATGCGCACGGCGGTCATGCCGTTTCGTGCAGAGCACCGCCAGCCATACGCGCGAGGCCCCCATGTCGAGGCATGCGTCACGCACCGCCTTCAGCGTGTGGCCTTCGTCGAGGATGTCGTCCACCAGCAACACGGTACGGCCATTCAACGGCACCTCGGGGCGACGCAGCCAGTGCAGGTCGCCGCCACTGGTCTCGCCGCGGTAACGGGTGGCGTGGACGTAATCGAACTCGAGGTCGGTCTTGACCGATAACGCCAGCTGGCCGGCGAAGATCAGCGCGCCATGCATCACGGTAAGGAAGACGGGACGCTCGCCGGCGAGAGCGACGTCGATCTCCTTGCCCATGCGGGCAATTTCGATATCGAGCTGTTCTCGGGTGAACAGGATGTCCGAACGCGCGAGCGCGTCGTCGAGCGAAGCGGCAGTCATGGTAGGTCAGGGCTCCAGGGCGGTCACGCGCGCGATGAACCGGTCGCGTTGGGGATTGTCGACAAGGCCTTCCCAGGTCGAACCGATCGCGCCACGCAAGGGGGCAATGCGCTCGGCCGGCGACGGGCGGCGGCCTTCGACCGCCGTGATCGCCTCGGGAACGACGTCGGGAAAGCAGGCGAGCACGAGGTCGCAGCCCGCATCGAGGTTCGCGGCCACGCGCGCGGCGATGCCGCCGACGCCGCCGGCCGCGGCCATGCTGATGTCGTCGCCGAACACGCAGCCGCGAAAGCCGAGTTCACCGCGCAGGATTTCCTCGATCCAGATACGCGAATAGCCGGCAGGGCGGTCGTCCACGGCGGGGTACCTGACGTGCGCGGCCATGACGGCTTCCGCGCGCGCTTCCATGCCGGCCACGAAGGGCAACAGGTCGTCGCGCAGGATCTCGTCCTTGCCGCGGGAATCGACGGCGACGGATTCGTGGGTGTCTTCCTTGACCGACCCGTGGCCGGGAAAATGTTTCAGCACGGCGGCCATGCCACCCAGGTGCATGCCACGCACGTAGGCCTGCACGAGCTCCGCGGCGATGACCGGATCGGCGTGGAAGGCGCGGTTGCCGATAGCCGCGCTGCCACGTTCGAGATCGGCCACGGGCGCGAAGCTGAAGTCGACGCCGATGGCGCGCATTTCGCTGGCCATGATCCACGCGTGTTCCTCGGCGCGATTCACCGCTTCGACGGGATCGCTCTCGTACAACTTGCCGATCGCCGCGAGCGGCGGCAACCGCGTGAACCCGTCGCGAAAGCGCTGCACGCGTCCTCCTTCCTGGTCGATGCAGACGAGGAAGTCGTCACCGGCGACGTCGCGGATGGAGTCGATCAAGGCCGTGACCTGTTCGCGCGAACGGAAGTTGCGCGAGAAAAGGATCGTCCCGACCACCCCTGGCGCGGTGAGCCGGCCGTGTTCGTACGCGGCCAGTTCGGTACCGGCAAGGCCGATGATCAGCATGCGGTGTCCTCCTTCCCTTCCCGCTCGGCGACCGACCAGCTCGCATAGGGCCGACCGATCAGGTTGACGTTGTAGTATCGGGTCTGCTCGCTCACTTCGGCACCCAGCCAGTCCGGCCGCGGATACGCCGCGTCGACCGAAGGCAGCTCCACTTCCGCGACGACCAGCCCGGCGTTGTCGCCCAGGAATTCGTCGATCTCGAAGTGTGCACCGTCGAACATGACATGGTGGCGAACCTTCTCCAGCACGCCATCGGATAGCTCGTGGAGCAGATGTTCCGCATCGGCGAGCGGAATGGCGTATTCGAACTCATGGCGTTCGACACCGAGCGTCGCCGACTTGATGTTGAGCCACGCCACATCGCCCGAGACGCGCACGCGCACCGAGCATTTCGCATGGCCGCCGGCCAGGGCGGCGGCGCTGACGAGGTAACCCTGCGCCATCCGCTCGCTGCGCTGCACGAGCGACCGCCAACCGTCGCCGGCGAGGAGGAACTTGCGTTCGATTTCGACGCCCATGGATTCCGGTCCGTCAGCCGCGCTCGAACAGCGCGATGGATTCGACATGCGCGGTGTGCGGGAACATGTCCATGACACCGGCCGACACGAGCTTGAAGCCGTGCTTCTGCACGAGGATACCCGCGTCGCGCGCCAGCGAGCCGGGATGGCACGAGACGTAGACCACGCGCGAGGTGCCCTTGCGGGGAAGGTATTCCAGCACCTTGTCGGCACCGGCACGCGGCGGGTCGAGCAGGATCTTGTCCCACGGCTGCGTGGCCCACGGCGCGGCACGCTGGTCTTCGAAAAGATTGGCGACGCGGAACGAGGCATTGCCCAGGCCGTTGCGGGCGGCGTTGGCCGCCGCGCGCTCGACCAGGCCATGCTCGCCTTCCACGCCGACCACTTCCGCGGCGTGCCGGGCGATCGGCAAGGTGAAATTGCCGAGGCCGCAGAACAGGTCGAGCACCCGGTCCGCAGGCCGCAGGTCGAGCAGTTCCAGCGTGCGCGCGAGCATGCGCTGGTTCATGCCGGCATTCACCTGGACGAAGTCCAGCGGCAGGAATTCCAGTTCGACATTGTCGGCCGGCACGGCGAAGGCCAGGCGCGGCGATTCGGGCCAGATTGGATGCACGCTGCTCTGGCTGCCCGGCTGCAGGTAGATGGCCAGGCCATGTTCCTGGCCGAACGCGACCAGGGCCGCCCGGTCCCGCTCCGACAGCGGCGCCAGATGGCGAAATACCAAGGCGACGGTGTCGTCACCCGCGGCGAACTCCACCTGCGGGATATCGCGGGCCGCGTCAAGGCCGCCGATGAGTGCGGCGAGCAATCCCACCTTCGGTCCGAGCGCCGGATGGATCACTTCGCAGACGTCGATGTCGGCCACGAAACGCGGGTTGGACTCCTCACGGAAGCCCACCAGCACGCGCTCCTTCTTGGCGACATAGCGAACCGAAAAACGCCCCTTGCGCCGGTAGGCCCAGGGCTGGTCGGTGAGCGGTGGCAACCACGAAGCCGGACTGACCTTGCCGATCCGTTCGAAGTTTTCCGCCAGCACGCGTTGCTTCGCGGCGATCTGCGCGGATGGCTCCATGTGCTGGAGCGAGCAGCCGCTGCACTGGCCGAAGTGCCGGCACCTGGGTACCACGCGCTCGGGCGATGCCTCGATCACCTGGACGATCTCGGCATCGTCGTAGTTGCGGTGGCGCTTGCGGTACTTCAGCAGCACGCGCTCGCCCGGCAACGCGCCGGAAACGAAGGTGGCCTTGTTGTCGATGCGGGCGACGCCCCGGCCGTCGTGGCTGAGGTCGATGATGGTGGCTTCGAATTCGGTCATGCGCTCAAAACGTAAAGCCCGGACCGCCGACGGCCCGGGCTGGCTGGGAGGACGCGCCGCGAGGCGGCGTGCGATCCTGGCGGAATGCCTACTTGCGCTTCCAGGCGCCGGAGGCATCGCGATAATACCAGCCCGACGGTGCGCGCTGGACCCAACCCTCGGCGAAGGTCTTGCGGATCTGCGGCTCCCATTCGGGGTGACCGTTCGCCACCGCGATGGCGCGATAGAGCGCGTCGCGGTCGTTGTTTTCCTGTTTGACGAGACCGTCCGCCTGCGAGCGCTGGTCCAGGGGCAAGGCACCCGCGTCACGCACGGCCACCAGGCCATCGGCGGTGAAGCCCACGGCACCGCTGTCGAACAAGGCCTTCAGCTGGCCGCCGAAACGAGCCTTCATGCGTGCCCGGATCGCGTCGGTCTCGGGCGTGCGGACCTGGATGTCCGGCGCTTCGGCCGCCTGCGCGGCGGGAATGACCAGGTCGAGCAGCGACGCCGACGGCTGCTTGCCCGGCACCGGGCTTGCCGGCGCGTCCTTCGCGGGCGAAGGCTTGCCGACCCCGCTTTCGTCGAGGACATTGCCGATGAACTGGTCCGCTGCTTTCTGTGCCGCCGCCTCGGGGAAGTAGACGTTGATGGTGACGCAGCCGACGAGGGCGACTGCCGTGGCCGCGATGAGGCCAATCAGGGATTTACGCATGATTTCTACTCCCGGGGTTATCGCACGACGGGTCCGTCGCCTTCCGTGGCGGCTTGCAGGCGGCGGACGAGGGTATGCCAGTCGACTTCCCGCTGGTGTCCCACCACCGTCAGCCGGGGCAAACCGCTGCCTTCGACGATAGTGTAGCCATCCTTTGCCGGACCCAGGCCCCCCATGCTGCAGACGTCGCCTTTCAGTGTGCACGACAGGCCGATGCGCTTGTAGCCGAAGGTCTTGAACAACTTCAGCACCGTGCCCTGGAGTCCACCGGCGATGCCACCCCCGCCCACGGAAGTGAGGTTGTTGACCGCTTTCTGGCTGATCCTGCCCCCTTCATCGGCGACAAGGCTGGCCTTGAACGATGCCGGGCTCCAGGCAACCAGGCGAAGGTCGTCGATCACCCCGTGCAGGCGGCCGGTGATGTTTCCGAAGTCGAACACCGAGGTCAGCAGGCCGAGGTCGAGGCGGCGCAGCGCGATATCGCCGGTCAGCACGGGCGCATCGCCGAACGGATGCGACAGGGTCATGCCGGTGATATCGACGAAGCCGTCGAAGACATTGAGGGACAGGCCGCCAGCGAGTTCCACCCGGTCGTCGACATAGCGCAGCGAGGGCACGGCGCCGCCGAGTGTCCCCTGGAATGGTGGCCAGCCCAGCGCGCGACAGAAGGCGGCCATGTCGATCTGGGTAAGCGCCAGCGATGTTTGCAGGCGCTCGCCGCTGGCGGCCGCCGGACGCAGGGAGAGCCCGAGGACGCGCAACTGGCCGTCGAGGACGGGAATCGCGAACGGCTTGTCCAGCTTCAGCGTGCCGCCGGTGCTCCGCCAGGATGCCTCCGCCGCGCCATTCGGGATGCGGTAGACCCGCAAGGCGCGCCAGCCGAGCTTCGTCGCCGGCCGCTCTTCGGTGGCGCTCCAGTCGATGGCTCCACGCAAGCCATCGATACCGAGGCGTGCGTCGGACAACGCTAGATCCAGACCGCCGGTCTGCATGGCGAAGGCCGTGAACGCACCGCCTTCCATCGTCATGTGACCGGTCACTTCACCGCTCGCATGCAAGCCATCGAGGCCGGCATCGCGAAGCAAGCCCTTGCCATAGCGGTTGTAGGCGGCAGGAAAGCGGGCATTGAACCGGTCGAACCGCAACCGCGACAAATCGCCCTTGGCGGTGAAGCCGAGTTCGCCTTCGAGCTGCAAGGCGTCGGGATCGGTCAGGCGCAGGCGGGGAATCGTGAGTTCGCCTTTATGGGTACGGATACCCAGCGCCAGCTGCACGGCATGCGCTGGCAGGTCGGCATACAAAGGGCCAAGCAACAGGTCGCCCCCGCGCAAGGTGGCATCGAGGTCGATCGACTGGCCGTCGGCGTGACTGTCGACGCCCAGACGGCCGCCGCCGGACAGCGACTGCCCGGCCAGCTTCCCTCCCGGACCGTCGAAGCCGACACCGTCCAGCGCGAACTGGCCTGCCGCCTGGACGCCGTCTTCCAGGATGTCGAGCGCGAGGTCGGCATCGACCCGCCCCGCCGTCGCGCGGCCCGACCACACGGTAGAGAGCAGGCCCTGCAACCATCCCGCCGGGAGACCCTTCAGCGTGATCTGCGCATGGGTGGGCTGGTCCATCGGCAAGGCCACCTGGGCCGAGGCCTTGTCCTGGCGCAGCGACACCTCGAGCGTATTGGCGGCGGCGTCGGCAACGACCCGCACGGTGGCGTTGCCCAGGGCACCACCCGGCGCCCCCTTCAGCCGGATCGATCCATCGAACACCCAACGGCCGAGTTCGTCGCGATCGAGCACACCCTCAAGGCCCAGGCCGAGCTTGCGCCAGCCCATCGCAGGCATGTCCGCGCGATCGGCGGTCAATTTGACATCCAGGCCTTTGCCACTCGCCGACGAGTCGATGTCCGCCTGCATGCCGGACATCTCCAGTCCTGGCACCTGGAGCGTGTCGGCTCCCACCGACAGGCCCGCCTGCGCAGCGCTCGCCCACCCCAGGGCGAACGAGACGACGAGCAAGATGATGAACGGGCGGGTTGATACGGGGAGCATGGTCGGCCATTCTGCCAAATCCAGATGAACGACACGGAACGTTGCATGTCGCATGATGTCCCCCCTCGTCACGCCACCCCCGGTGCGCGCCGCCTCCTGGTCGCCGACGACGATCCCTCCACGCGGCAGTTCCTCGCCGGCGCGCTCGGCGGGCACGGCTACAGGGTGACCCTCGCATGTGACGGCGCGGAGGCACTGTCGTTCGGCCGCGCAGAACGTTTCGATGCCCTCATTCTCGATTGCCGCATGCCCCACGCGGGCGCCATCGACGTGCTGGCCACGCTGCGCGGCGATACCGGTTCGGCCTCGAAGGAAGCGACCGCGCTGGCGACCAGTGCGGAGGTGCCCTCCAGTCTGCGTGCGGAATTACTCAACGCGGGATTCGCGGGAATCATCGAGAAACCCTGCCGCATCGCCTCGGTGGTCGATGCGCTGGCGGCCACGCTGGGCGTCGATGGGCAGCTTCGGGTGCTGGACGACCAGGCGGGCCTCACCGCCGCGGGCGATACGGCGACCATGCAGGCACTGCGCAGGCTGCTTCGCGCCGAACTCGTGGAACTGGCGGCGGAACTGGACACCGTGGCGGCCGATCCGACCGCTCTCGTCGAGCGCATGCACCGGCTGCGCTCCGCGTGCGGGTTCTGTGGCGCCGCGCGGCTGGGGACGCAGGCGAAGGTGCTGCAGGTACACGTGCGGGAAACACGCGCGGTGGTGCCGGGTGCAATGGCGCGATTCCGGGCGGAACTCGATGCGACGCTGGCCGCCTTGCCCGACTGAGGGCAACCCGGTCAGCGAAGCACCCGCCATGCGCGCAGCTCGCCCCCGCCGAGATGGAACCCGATCACCTGGCGCATCATGCGCCGTAGCGACGCCAGTCCGGCGGTGTCCGGCGCCTGGTCGGCGGCCAGCGCCAGCAAGTCGGCACCACGAATCGCCTGGGGATCGCCGGCACGCCCCGGCATGGCACCGGATTCGGGGTCATAGAAATACGTCGCCTTGGGTTCGAGCGGCTCGCCCTGGACCGCGTCCACATCCAGCTGCAGCGCATAACCCAATGAGTCGAGCATGTCGCGCTCGAAGCGCCTGAGGGTCCAGGCCAACGGCTCGCCCGCTGCCATCCGCCTCAACGTGCGTTCGTAGAAAGCGAACAGTGCCGCATTCGGATCCTGTCGCCCCGTGAGTCGGACCACCAGCTCATTGAGGTACAGGCCGGCGAGCCCGGCATCACCGGTCAGCCTCATCACCGCGCCGGAAGGTTCCGCGCCGCGAAGCGTGGCCAGCTCACCCTTCAGGAGCATGTCCAGTTGGATACGCTGGAACGGCTCGAGCTGGGCGCGCTGCAGGCGCGCCCGCTCCTTGCGTACTCCCCGCGCGACGACGCCGATGCGGCCGTAGTCGGGGGTCAGGCATTCGACCAGCAACGAGGTTTCCCGGTAGGGCCGGGCGTGGAGGACGAAGGCGGGTTGTTGCTCGATGCGCATCGCGACCGGCGGCCGGCCCGTTTATTCGTAGCCGAAACGCTTGAGCAGGTTTTCGTCGTCGGCCCAGCCCTCGCGCACCTTGACCCACAACTTGAGGAAGACCTTGCGTTCGAACAGGTTCTCCATCTGTTTGCGCGCGGACGTGCCGATAGCCTTCAGCTGTGCACCGCCTTCGCCGATGACGATGGCCTTCTGGCCATCGCGCTCGACCCAGATCACGGCGTGTACCTCGGCGATACCGTCGGGACGATCCTGGAAGGCTTCGATTTCCACCGTGGTGGCGTACGGCAGTTCCTGGTCCAACCGCAGCATCAGCTGCTCGCGGACCATCTCCGCGGCGAGGAAGCGTTCGCTGCGGTCGGTGATCTCGTCTTCGCCGTAGATCGCGGCCTGCTCCGGCAGCCGCTTCAGGATGCCTTTCTCCAGGCCGGAAAGCCCCTTGGATTTCAACGCGCTGACGTAATAGACGTCGTCGAACGGATGCTTCTGCATCAGGTCGGCGACGAAGGGCAGCATGACCGTCTTGTCCTTCTGCAGGTCGACCTTGTTGATCGCCAGCAGCTTCGGCATATCCTTTTGCTCGGCGAGCGCCGCGTACATCGTCGCGTCCTCGTCGGTCCAGCGGCCGGCCTCGATCACCTGCACGGCCAGGTCGACCTCGGTGATCGCCGCGCGCGCGGCGCGATTGAGGCTGCGGTTCATCGCCCGCTTGCCGCCACGGTGCAGTCCCGGGGTGTCCACGTAGAGGATCTGCCCCTGGGGCTTGCTGGCGATACCGAGGATGCGATGGCGCGTGGTCTGCGGACGGTGGCTGACGATACTCAGGCGCACGCCGATGAGGGCGTTGAGCAGCGTCGACTTGCCGACGTTGGGACGACCGACGAGGGCCACGTAACCGCAGCGGAAGTCGTCGTCGACGACGGAGTCGTTTTCAGTGATGTCGATGTCATTCATATCTTGTTTTCCAGCAGGCGGCGGAGCACCGCTTCGGCGGCGTCCTGCTCGGCGGCGCGCCGGCTGCCACCGCGCCCTTCGACGCGGATTGGCTCGGGTTCGTCGATGGAACAGCTGACATCGAAGATCTTGGCATGGTCTTCGCCGTAACTGTCGGTGAGTTCGTAAACGGGTAGCGGCATGCCCCTGCCCTGCAACCACTCCTGCAGGCGCGTCTTCGCATCCTTGCTGGAACGTTTGATTTCTGCCACACGGGGCATGAAGAGCCTGCGTACGACCTGGCGGCAGGCGTCGTATCCATCGTCGAGGTAGACCGCCGCCACCAGGGCTTCGAAGGCGTCGGCCAGGATCGAGTCGCGCCGGTAGCCGCCACTCTTGAGCTCGCCCGGCCCCAGCTTGAGGATGTCTCCCAATTCGAGTTCACGTGCGATCACCGCCAGCGCCTGGCCGTTGACCAGCTGTGCGCGCAACCGCGAGAGCTCGCCTTCACTCGCGTTAGGATGGGCCTCGAAGAGCAATTCGGCCACCGTGACGCCCAGCAGGGCGTCACCGAGGAATTCCAGGCGCTCGTTGTTCGGCCGGCCGGCGCTTCGATGCGTCAGCGCCAGGGTCGCGAGGTCGGGGTTACGGAAGGAATGGGGAAACTGCACGATCGCTCGTTACATGGACGGATTCCTCAACTGCACGGCGTTGTCGAAGTGCAGGAGGAAGTCGATGTTGTAGATGAAATGGATTTGCTTCTCGTAGTTCACGTTCAGCGTGGCGCCGTTGCCGCTGCGATCAAGCGTGATGTCCTTGGGCTGGATCGTCGCATCGTCGACGTACTGGAAGCCCATCTTGAAGATCAGGTCGCGGCGGATGCTGTCGAGGTCCTGCGTGTTGCCGCTCGTCGCCAGTTGGCTCATCGCCTTCTTCACGCCGAAGAACTCGATGTAGGCAGGCACCAGCTTCATGGCCATGAAGGCGAAGAAGCCCAGCACGAGCAGCACGATGACGAAGCCGATGAGAGTAATACCCGATTGCCTGGATTTCATGATCGTGTCCCGCCGCCACGGCGGCTCCCCTGTTCAAGACGGTGAATGCGTGCGGGGCGCGATACGCGCCCCGCAGCGGAGATTACCTTGTCCGGCGCCATCCGCAACGCCCGCCGGCGTGACGGAGGCCTCCGTTCGGTCAATGAATGACCTTGCCCATCTTGGAAAAATCGAGCCAGCCGTTGCCCGGGCCGCGCCAGGCAAGCCAGACGAAGAACGCCTTGCCGACCAGGTTCTGCTCGGGCATGCAGCCCCACCAACGGCTGTCGGTGCTGTTCATGCGGTTGTCGCCCATGACGATATAGCAGCCCTTGGGCACTTCGGACGGGACGGCCGCGTTGGGGATGTCCTGGGGCATGTTGAAAGCCGGGGTCAGCGCGATCGTGTGATTGATGCTGCCCAGGTGCTCCGTGTAGAGCTTCGACCCATAGGTCATCAGCAGGCGGTCCTCGGGACGGTTCATGCTGCCCTTGAACGGGCCGATCTCGTCCGCCCCCACGCGCTCACCATTGATGTAAAGCTCGCTGCCACGGGTTTCGATACGGTCGCCCGGCAGGCCGATAACACGCTTGATCCAGTTCTCGCTGGCCACCGGGGCGTGCGGATCCTGGCAGGTGATGTCGCCGCTACGGATGGTCTTGCCGTTTTCGTCCTTGCACACGTAACCGGGGAATCGGAAGACCACGACGTCGCCACGGCGGGGCTCGCCGTTCTCGACCAGCTTGTTGTTGAAGGCCGGCATGCGCAGGCCATAGGCGAATTTGTTGACCAGGATGAAATCCCCGACGTCGAGCGTCGGCATCATCGAGCCGGAAGGGATACGGAAGGGCTCCGCCACGAACGAGCGCAGGATGAGCACCACCAGGATCACCGGGAACAGCGAGCGCGCCCAGTCGACCGGCCAGGGTTCCGGTTGCTCCGTGCCGGCGGCTTCCGCCCGGGCGCGACGCGCCTTCACAAGGAACAGGCGATCGAACAGCCAGATCACTCCGAAGAGGACCGTGAGGCCTAGTAGGATCGCCGAAAAATCGAATGCCGCCATGCCAACTCCATCAGTCGTGTCGAGGGGCCGTGAGGCCCATTCCGGCGCATCCGGCGCCGGGGTTCCATAGGTGAAAGGTCATGCCGCGACGGCGGCGCTCACTTGTCCACCTTGAGCACGGCCAGGAACGCTTCCTGTGGGATCTCCACGCTGCCGACCTGCTTCATGCGCTTCTTGCCTTCCTTTTGCTTCTCAAGCAGCTTCTTCTTGCGCGACACGTCGCCGCCATAGCACTTGGCGAGGACGTTCTTGCGCAGCGCCTTCACCGTGGAGCGGGCGATGACGGCCGCGCCGATCGCCGCCTGAATGGCCACGTCGAACTGCTGGCGCGGAATCAGATCCTTCATTCGCTCCACAAGTTCCCGGCCACGACGGTCGGCGTGCGAACGATGCACGATCAGGCTCAGTGCGTCCACGCGATCGCCATTGATCAGGATGTCCACCCGAACGAATGGACCCGCGTCGAAACGTTCCAGGTGGTAGTCCATGGACGCATAGCCGCGCGAGACGGATTTCAGGCGGTCGAAGAAGTCGAGGACAACCTCGGCCAGGGGCAATTCATAGGTGACCTGGACCTGGGTGGCCAGGTACTGGATAGTCAGTTGCACGCCGCGCTTCTCTTCGCACAGCTTGATCACGTTGCCGACGTAGTCGCCCGGCGTGAGGATGGTCGCGACGATGATCGGCTCGCGGATCTCGGTGATCTGCTGCGGCGGCGGGAGCTTC
Source organism: Luteibacter jiangsuensis (assembly GCF_030812295.1). Lineage (GTDB taxonomy): Bacteria > Pseudomonadota > Gammaproteobacteria > Xanthomonadales > Rhodanobacteraceae > Luteibacter > Luteibacter jiangsuensis_A. Next base: position 19,667 of record NZ_JAUSSK010000001.1, on the reverse strand, counting down.
GCCGGGTTGTCCATGGCCAGCACGCTGCCATCGGTCTTCAGCACCTCGTAGACGACGGTCGGCGCGGTGGTGATGAGATCGAGATCGTATTCGCGCTCGAGGCGCTCCTGCACGATTTCCATATGCAGCATGCCGAGGAAGCCGCAACGGAAACCGAAGCCCATCGCCTCGGAGCTTTCCGGCTCGAAGAACATGGCGGCGTCGTTGAGGCGCAGCTTGTCCAACGCCTCGCGCAGGGCGGGATAATCGTCGGCCGAGACCGGGAAGAGGCCTGCGAACACGCGCGGCTTCATGGTCTGGAAGCCCGGCAGCGGAGCCGCCGCCGGCTTGCCGGCGTGGGTGAGCGTATCGCCCACCGGCGCGCCGTGGACGTCCTTGATCGACGCGTTGATCCAACCGACCTCGCCGGCCGCGAGCCGCTCGAGCTTTTTCCGCTTCGGAGTGAACACGCCGACGTCGTCGACGAGATGCGTGCGGCCGGTGGACATGACCAGGATCTTGTCACCGGGGCGGATCTCGCCCTGCATGACGCGGACCAGCGATACGACGCCGAGGTAGTTGTCGAACCAGGAGTCGATGATCAGCGCCTGCAGCTTGTCCGTGTCGCCCGGCTTCGGCGCGGGAATGCGCTGGATGATGGCTTCCAGCACCTCGACCACGTTCTGGCCGGTCTTCGCGCTGACGGGAATCGCGTCGCTGGCATCCAGGCCGATCACGGCCTCGATCTCGGCCTTGGCCTTCTCGATGTCCGCCGTGGGCAGGTCGATCTTGTTGAGGACCGGAATCACCTCCAGGCCCTGCTCGATCGCCGTATAGCAGTTGGCGACGGACTGCGCCTCGACGCCTTGCGCGGCATCGACGACCAGCAGCGCGCCTTCGCATGCGGACAACGAGCGGCTGACCTCGTACGAGAAGTCGACGTGTCCGGGAGTGTCGATGAAATTCAGCTGATAGGTCTTGCCGTCACGCGCCTTGTACGGCAGCGATACCGACTGGGCCTTGATGGTGATGCCGCGCTCGCGCTCGATCGGATTGTTGTCGAGCACCTGCGCTTCCATTTCGCGCTCGGACAAACCGCCGCACAACTGGATGATGCGGTCGGCCAAGGTCGACTTGCCATGGTCGATGTGGGCAATGATGGAGAAGTTGCGGATGAGTTCCATGGAGCGCCGTGGTCACGTTCACCATCGCTCGCGGCGCGAACGACGCGCGCCGGCCTTTTGGCCAGCGCGAATCCCGCATTATCGCATGGAAGGCCGACCGCCGCCGAGCGGCGGCCGGCCTGGCCTCAGCGCTCGCTTGGGACGGTAACCCCGACGAAGCGGGTGGAATCGTCGCGGCGGACCAGGAGCATGGCCGTATCGCCGGGCTTGATGCCCTTTACGGCATCACGGAAGGCGGCGGCGCTGCCGATACGCTTCTGGTTGACCATGAGGACCACGTCGCCCGACTGCAGGCCGGCATTTGCCGCGGCGCGCCCGGTGATCCGGCTGACCACCACGCCCTCGCCCGCCTTCAGGCCGAGTTCCGCGCGGGCCGAGGCATCGATGTCCTGCACGGACATGCCCAGGGCCGCGGCCGAACCGCCGGCCGGCCCCTCGTCGCCACCGGCCGCGGCGGCCAGGGCGTTCTTGTCGCGCGGCAGCTCGCCGACCTTGACGTCGAGCACCTGCTTCTTGTGGTCGCGCAGGATCTCCACCTTCGCCATGGAACCCGGCTTGGTGATACCGACCAGGGGCGGCAGGTCAGGCGACTGGGTGATCGGCGTGCCGTTGAACGAGAGGATCACGTCGCCCTGCTTGATACCGGCCTTGTCGGCGCCGCTTCCAGGGGTGACCTGCGCCACGAGGGCTCCGTTGGCGTCGGGAAGGTCGAGATTCTTCACGAACTGGTCGACAGGCTGCACGGTGACGCCGAGCATGCCCCGCGACACATAGCCCTTCTCCTTGATCTGCTGCACGACGTTCATCGCGACATCGATCGGGATCGAGAACGAGAGGCCCTGGTAACCGCCCGATGTGGAGTAGATCTGCGAGTTCACGCCGATGACCTGGCCCTGGAGGTTGAACAGCGGCCCGCCCGAGTTGCCGCGATTGATCGGCACGTCCGTCTGGATGAAGGACGTATACGGCTGGTCGCCGCTGCCGAGGTTACGGCCGACAGCACTGATGATGCCATGGGTCACGGTGGCGTCCAGGCCGAACGGCGAACCGATGGCAAGGGCCCACTGGCCCCGCTTCACCGTGCGCGAATCGCCGATGGTGACCGTCGGCAATGCACCGCCGTCCACTTTCAACAACGCGATGTCGTACTGGGGATCCTTGCCGACGACCTTCGCGGTGAAGGTGCGGCGATCCTGCAGGCGGACCTTCACCTCGTCGGCGTCGTCGACGACATGATCGTTGGTGAGGATGTAGCCGTCCGCGGAAATGATGAAACCCGAGCCCAGCGAGGTCTGCTCGCGCGGTGGCGTGGGCACGCCCGGCATGCCGAAGAATCGCCGCAGCAGCTCTTCCTGGTCGTCGGGCGCGGCGTCGGGGCTGCCGCGTGTCTTACGGGCCGCCCCCGTTGTCTTCGCTTCCACGTGAACCACGGCGGGCGCATATTTTTCGACGATGCCGGTGAAATCCGGCAACGATTGCGCCTGCGCGCCCGCCGTTACCACGAGCAGTGCGCCACCGAGTAGCGCGCGTGCATGCCAGTGAGCCATCGATTTCCTCCTTTTTACCTAACCACGGCTGCCCGTGCGAGGAATGACCCCGCACGTATCGTTACTAACTTCAGAGAATAAACGCGCCCGGGGACGTCAGGCGCGTGCGGAACATGCGCCGTGGCTCAGCGAGCCTGCGGCACGACGACCGGCTGCACATACCGGGTACCGTCGGGACGGATCATCAGCATGTAGCCATTGCCTTCCGGGGCTGTGGCGGCCCGGGCGCGGTGAATCTGGTAAGGCGTTGAACGCGGCAGGTAGGCCGCGGCTCCGCCGTCTTCCGAACTGTCGAAGGCGGCCTTCTGGGTGAACTGGGAGGCCATGCTGCTGCCACCGCTGAGCCACTGCGGCGCGACGGGTGCCGCGGCAGGTGCGGGCGTGGCATCGGCCAGCGGGGAATCTCCGACGGTGGGTGCGTGCTGGGCGATATCCGCCGTGCCCGGACGGTTGCCGGCGGGCTGGGAGATCATCAATGCGGCAACCGCGACGCTGGCAGCGATGGCGCCACCCGCCGACCACTGCAACCAGCGCCTGCGCGGGGCGGCCACGGTGCTGGGCTCCGCCTCGATGGCCGCCATGACCCGGCTGGCGAAATCGCCGGAGGCCAGCGGCGCACCCTGCTTGCGCAGTCCGTCACGCGCCACATGAAAGCGCGCCCACGTATCGGCGAGGACCGGATCGGCCTCGAGACGACGTAGCAGGAAGCGGATTTCCTCCCGTGACAGCTCTCCGTCCATACCGGCGGAGAGAATTTCCCGATTGGCTTCGCTCATGGGTTGTGGTCCTCGCGGTCGGACAACAGCGGCCGCAGTTTCTGGTCGATGGCTTCACGAGCCCTGAAAATACGCGAACGGACGGTTCCAATGGGACAGTCCATGATGACGGCAATCTCCTCGTAGCTCTTGCCATCCACCTCGCGCAGGGTAATCGCGGCCCGAAGTTCTTCGGGCAAGGCTTGGACAGTGGAAAACACCGTTTGTTCCACCTGTTCACGCATCATTTCACGCTCGGGGGTGGCGCTTTCGTGCATGCGGGTGGCCCCGGGCACGTAGACGGCATCCTCGATGTCGATATCGCCGGTGGGCGGGCGGCGGCCCATGGCCACCAGGTGGTTCTTGGCCGTGTTCACGGCGATCTTGTACAGCCAGGTGTAGAACGCGCTCTCGCCCCGGAAGGACTTCAGCGCGCGCCAGGCGCGCACGAAAGCTTCCTGGGCGATGTCCTCGCACTCGGTCCGGTCGTGCACGTAGCGCGAGATCAGCGCGATGACTTTGTGCTGGTACTTGCGGACCAGCAGGTCGAAGGCGCGGCGATCCCCTTGCTGCACCCGTTCGACAAGTGCTTGATCCAATTCGTTTTCGCCCATCCGGGCCGTCTCCTCAACTCTATCGGGGCCAGTCGCGGGCGCAGCTGAGACATGCGGGCGCCTTGCAAGTTCATTGTGGACGGTCCGGAGTCGTCCCCACTGGGGGACATGCGGGCCCGAACCTGGACCTCAAGCGGGAGCCCCACCCCCCACAGGGTATCAGGCCGGGACGGCCTGCCCTTCGCTCACCAGGCGCTCCCGTTCGGCCAGCAGCTTCTCGAAGCTCGGTACGGGCAGCGGCCGGCAGAACAGGTAGCCCTGCAGCTCGTCGCAGCCGTTCGCACGAAGGAACTGCAGGTGCTGCTCGATCTCGACGCCCTCGGCCACCACCCCGCGCTTGAGCCGGTGGGCCACGTCGATGGTGGCGCGGACGATGGCTTCGTCGTCGGGGTCCACGCCGATGTTGCGGACGAAGCTCTGGTCGATCTTGATCCGGTCGGCCGGCAACCGGCGCAGGTAGTCGAGCGAGGCCGCACCGGTGCCGAAATCGTCGATGGCGATGCCACAGCCCATCGCATGCAGGGCGTCGAGCGTCTCGACCAGGTGCGGCACGGTCTTCACGCTGATGCTCTCGGTGACCTCGAGTTCGAGTTGCCGCGGATCCAGCCCGGTGTCCTGTAGCGCGGAGGCCACGACGGCCGCGAGGTTCTGCTGCATGAGCTGCACCGCCGACAGGTTCACGCCGATCCGCAGGCCCAGTCCATACCGTGCTTCCCATGCCTTGGCCTGTGCGCAGGCCGTGCGCAGCACCCACTCGCCTATCGGCACGATCAAGCCGCTTGCCTCGGCCAGCGGGATGAAGAAGGCCGGGCTGATCATGCCCAGCTCGGGGTGCTCCCAGCGGACCAGAGCCTCCATGCCGATGATGTCCTCGGTGACGGCGTCGACCTGCGGCTGGTAGAACACGCGCAGCTCGTCGTTGCGTACCGCATGGCGCAGACGGACCTTCAGCTCGGCCTGCTGTTGCTGCGCGGCGTCCACGTTGGCGGCGTAGATCTGGTAGTTGTTGCGGCCCAGGCTCTTCGCGCCGTACATCGCCTCGTCGGCATGGCGCAGGAGTAGCTCGCCCTCGACGGCGTCATCGGGAAAGAACGAAATGCCGACGGAGATGGTCGCCTGGAGTTCGGAACCGTCTTCCAGCGATAACGGCACCTCCATGGCCTGGACTATTTTTTCGGCGATGCGCAACACGTCGTCGCGCTTGATGATATGGCGCAGGATCAGGGTGAACTCGTCTCCCGCATAGCGCGCAACGGTGTCGGAGGCACGTACGCTGGCGCGCAGGCGCTTGGCCAGGGCGGTGAGCACCTGATCGCCCACGCCGTGACCCAGCGTCTCGTTGATGCCCTTGAAGCGGTCGAGGTCGACCAGCAGCGTGGCAAAGCATTCGCCCGTGCGTTCCGCTTCGCGGATCGTGGTCTCGAGCCGGTCGTTGAAGAGCAGTCGGTTCGGCAGGGCGGTGAGCGTATCGATGAGCCCACGCACCCGGCCCTGCTCACGTGCCCGGCGCAGTTCGAGCGCGGAGGCGAACCGGGCGGTGGCCGCGCGTAACGCGGGACCGAGGACACGTGCATCGCCGGCCGTCCGGCGACGGCCGGCGAGCAAGGCACCGAGCACGCTGCGGCGCTCGTCCAGCAAGGGCAACAATACATAGGAACGCAGGCCCAGCGTGTCGATGAGGGGATCGGTCACCGGCGCGTCCTCGCCGGCGGCGAGCCGCGACAGTGTCTCGCCGCCAAGGCACACCTTGAGCAACGGCAGGTCGGAGGCGTCGGGCCATTCGACGGAACCAGGCCCGTTCCATATCCGCGCGAGCACCTCGGGGCCGTATTCGCTCTCGGGAAGTGCCGACCAGACGGCCACGACGTCGAGTTCGAGGGCATCGGCGAGCATCGCCGCGGCCTCGCCCATCCCTTCGTCGTCACTGGAACAGGCGTCCAGCACGGCGAGCAAGGACAGTGCGCGCTCCGCCATGTCCACGGCGCGCATGTCGCGGAAACCGACGGCGATGCGGTGTTCGCCACGGTCGACGATATGGCGGACGTCGACCTCGCCGCCTATGTCGTCACCGTCACGACGGCGCAGGGTGCAGGCCAGCCCCTCGCCATCGGGCACCGGCCACGCGGTGCCGTCCGCCAGCGCGAAGATCTCCGCCAGCAGGCGCCCTTGCACAGGCCCCTCGCCGGCGAAGAGCCGGTCCATCGCCGCGCCGCTCTCGACGACGCATCCGCCGGGCGTCGAGGCGATCACCCAGGCCGCGCCGGCGTCGAAGGCGAAGCGCCAGTCCGGCGGTTCGGGGCCGATCGCGGGTGCCGGCCCACGAATGGCCGCGCGCACCCGTTGCGCCAGCTCGACACCGATGGCGCCTTCGCGCAACCAGTCCACGGCGCCTTCCGGTGCCACGCCCGGACGGTCGTCGACGACATGGACGACCGGCACCGAGGCATACCTCGGTGAAGCACGCAGGATGCGCAGGCCCTGGGCCATGTCCGCGCTGCCATCCGCGCCGAACACGGCCACGTGCAAGGGTGGTGCGTCGGCGAGCAGCGCTTCCAGCTGGGTGGCATCGCGCGCGCTCAGCAGCACGAAGTCGCCATCCATGTCGAGCGCATCGAAGACCGCGCGGCGGATATCGCGCCGCGGCGTGAAGATGAGCACGCCGATGGATTCCTTCATGCCAGCCATCGCTCAGACCACCCAGCGACCGTCGCGCAACCGGGGTGCCGCCGAGCGCGCGTGCCAGTCGGCTTCCACGCGCACAACGTCGTTCTCGAAGGTGGCGAGCAGGCTGGGGCTCGCACCGAGCAGCACGACCCGGCGGACATGTCCGGTCTGCGCGCGCGAAAGTTGCCGTAAAAGTGCACCGTCGGTGGCGCTGGGCACGCCGGTGGGCATGTCGAGGAGGTACACGCCGAAGTGAAGGCTCTGCGAGATGTAGCGCAGGGCATCGCCCAGGCGCAGGCAGCCCGGTACGCGCATCTGCGCGTCACGCAGGCTCACCAGCCCCTCGGCATGGCGCCAAAGGTAGACGGCCTGCCCGGTGCGCCGGGCGACCAGGCGGAACTGCTCGACCAGCAGGGCCGGGTCGTTCGTCTTCAGGGCGACCAGGGGTCCCGAGGCCGACAGAATGCGGTCGAAGACATCGTTTCCTACGTTGGCATCCACGGACATCGGCAGTCGATCGGCTTGAGTGGCGCGAAGTATCCGCCCATCCCCGGCCCCGCGCCAGCCGTCGCCCCGCCCGCCCAGGGGCACACCATACGGCGGGGTATCTCGCATTCGTCCCGGCGGAAAGGTATGGTGATGCGCTCATTCGCCACCGTACGACCCGCCATGTTCGAAGGACTTCGATTCAAGCACTGGAAGACCAGCGTGGGCGACGACGGCATCGTCGTCCTCACCCTCGATCGCGAGGGCGCCAGCGCCAACGCGCTGTCGCGCGAGGTGCTCGACGAACTGGACACCCTCGTCGAGCGCCTCGCCATCGAAAACCCCAAGGGAGTCGTCATCCACTCGGCGAAGCCCCTGGGTTTCGCGGTGGGCGCCGATATCCGGGAATTCGTGGAGTATGCGCAGACCGGCACCGTGCTCGACAATATCGAGAACGGCCAGCGCGTCTTCGAACGCCTCGCCCGCCTGCCCTGCCCGACCGTCGCCGCCATCCACGGCGCCTGCATGGGTGGCGGTACCGAACTCGCGCTGGCCTGCCGCCTGCGCATCGCCGCCGATGACGATGCCACGAAGATCGGCTTGCCCGAGGTCATGCTCGGCATCCATCCGGGATGGGGTGGCAGCGCCCGCCTGCCGCGCCTGATCGGCGCACCGGATGCGTTGCAAGCCATGCTCACCGGAAAACCGTTCAACGCACGCCGCGCAAAAGCCGTCGGCCTGGTCGATCGCCTCGCCCGTCCCGACGAACTCCTGGCCGAGGCCCGCGACCTGGCAAGGCGTCCGCAGGTGCGGCCGTTCGCGCAGCGGGCCAAGGCATGGGCCACGAACACCCTGCCCGCGCGGGCCATCCTCGCGCCCATGGTGCGCAAGCAGACGGCCGCCAAGGTGCGCCGGGAGCACTACCCCGCCCCGTTCGCGCTGATCGACGTCTGGGCACGTGGCGGCGGCAACATCCAGCAACGCCTCAAGCTGGAAGCGAAGTCGGTGGCGAAACTCGCCACGACGTCGACCGCGCGTAACCTCATCCGCATCTTTTTCCTGCAGGAACGCCTCAAGGGGCTCGGCGGCGGGACGGATCACGGCATCAAGCACGTGCACGTGGTGGGTGCCGGCACGATGGGTGGCGATATCGCCGCGTGGTCCGCGCTCAAAGGCTTCGACGTGACGCTGCAGGACCGCGAACTCCGTTTCGTCGAACCCGCGATCAAGCGTGCCCGCGCGTTGTTCGAGAAGAAACTGCGGGCGCCGGCCAAGGTCGATGCCGCCGTCGCCCGCCTGCGCGCCGACGTGGAGGGCAAGGGCGTCGCCGATGCGGATCTCGCCATCGAGGCCATCTTCGAGAACCCCGAAGCCAAGCACGCGCTCTATGCGGCGATCGAGCCGCAATTCCAGGCCGACGAGATCCTCGCCAGCAACACGTCTTCCATCCCGCTGGACGAACTCCGCCAGGGCCTGAAGGCGCCGCAACGTTTCCTCGGCCTGCATTTCTTCAACCCGGTGGCGCAGATGCCGCTGGTGGAAGTGGTGCGCCACGACGCCCTCGATCCCGCGATCGAAAAGCGCGCCCTCGCCTTCTGCAAGGCGATCGGCAAGCTTCCCGTGCCGGTGAAGGGAACGCCGGGCTTCCTGGTCAACCGCATCCTCATGCCTTACCTGATGGAAGCGATGCGCCTGTACAACGAAGGCGTACCGGGGCCGGTGCTCGACCGCGAAGCGAAGAAATTCGGCATGCCCATGGGACCGATCGAACTGGCCGACACCGTCGGACTCGATGTCTGCGCCTCGGTGGGTAAGGAACTCGCGCCTTTCCTCGGCCTGGAGATTCCACAGGGCCTGGAAGACCGGCTCGCCGCGAACAAGCGCGGCAAGAAGAATGGCGAAGGCCTGTACGTGTGGAAGGACGGCAAGCCGGACAAACCGGAAGTCGATCCGGACTACGTCCCGCCACCGGACATCCAGGACCGCATGATCCTGCCCATGATCAACGAAGCGATCGCCTGTCTGGCCGAGAGCGTCGTCGACGATGCCGACCTGCTGGATGCGGGCGTCATCTTCGGCACGGGCTTCGCGCCCTTCCGCGGCGGTCCCATCCAGTATGTGCGCAGCGAGGGCGTGGCCGCGGTGCGCGAACGCCTGGCGAAGCTCGAGCAGAAGCACGGCGCGCGCTTCGCCAGAAAGGAAGGCTGGGAGAATCCGGAGCTATCCGCTCCGGCTGCGTAGCTCGCCGGCTGGCTACTCAAGGCTCCGAGCCATCGCCGACAGGGTCGGCTCCCACCCAAGACCTGCGCAGACCCTAGTGGGAGCCGACCCTGTCGGCGATGCTGTTGCTTGGTGGGAGCCGCTTCAGCGGCGATCCGCGCGACAGCGCGGACTCACCTCACTCACCACATCAAATCGTCAGGCACCCCATCGTCCGACTCGTCCGCCGCGTTCGGATCGACCATCAGTGCGATGAACTCCGGCGCGATGCCGCGCAATGCTTCGATCACCGCCTTGTCCACCACCAGGTAACGCCCCCCCTGCTGCACGACGCCGAGTTCCCCGGCATTCAAGGCGGCCAGCTGCGCGGCGTCGACGTACACGCGGCGAATCTTCTCTCCATACGGAAAATGACGCACCTGGTCGGCATCGGGCAGGTTGAGAGCCTTGCCTTTCAGCAGATCCTCGACCTTGCGCTTCTTCTCCTTGCGCAACCGTGCCTGCTCGGCCGCCTCCGCCTCCACCCTGCGGCGCTCGGCGGCTTCATTTTGCGCGCGGATCGCATAAGCCTTGGCAAGGTCGATCTCGCCATCTTTGCGCGGCGGGCGTTGCGCGGGCGCACCCGGCTTGCCCGCGTGGCGGGGCGGACGACCCGCCGGATTCTGACCGCCCTTGTTCCGGGCGTTACCGCCGCCATGCGGCTTGCCGCCCTGCTTCGGGCGATCGCCGGCATACGGCTGGCCGCTGGCGGAGGTATTGCCACCCTGCCGCGCCGGAGGCGCCGACTTCCGTTTTTCCTCGCGAATTTCCTTCACGAGGCCACTCTTCAACAACTGGTCGCGCAGGGACTCTGCCATGATCGGTAAGGCTCGTTCGAATGCTTCAGTAGTGCGGCGGCGGAGGTTCGTTGGCGGCATCGCTGCCCAGCCCCGCGCGCATGTTCACGAGATCCGAACGCAGGTCGCGCACGGCTCGTTCCAGTAGGTCGAGCCGGCGGGCGATTTCCGCGTCGGCCGATGAAAGCGCGTTGACGGTGTCGTCGATGAAGGCGAGACGCACCTCTAGTTCGACCACGCGTTCATCCAGATCAGCCACGATCGTGCCCCGCGAGGCTACGCCCACGACCGATGCCGTAGTACGCGATGCCGGCTTCCTCGACCACGACCGGATCGTAAAGATTGCGGCCGTCGAAAATCACCGGCGATACGAGCAGCGATTTCACACGCCCGAAGTCAGGGCTGCGGAAAGCCTTCCATTCGGTGACGATGACCAGCGCATCGGCACCTTCGAGCGCGGCGTAGGGACGCTCGACCAGCGTGAGGTCGTCACGATCGCCGTAGATGCGGCGGGTTTCTTCCGCGGCTTCCGGGTCGAATGCGCGAACGCGGGCGCCAGCCTCCCACAACTGTTCCATGAGACGACGGCTGGAGGCTTCGCGCATGTCGTCGGTATTGGGCTTGAAGGCCAGGCCCCACACGGCGATGGTGCGGTCTTTCAGCTTGCCATCGAAATGCTTCGAGAGAAGGGTGAACAGCCGCGACTTCTGCGCATCGTTCACCGCTTCCACCGCGTCGAGCAGGCGCGCTTGGTAGCCCACCGAATGCGCGGTGCGCGCCAGCGCCTGCACATCCTTCGGGAAGCAGGAGCCCCCGTAGCCGGCGCCGGGATAGATGAAGTGGTAACCGATGCGCGGATCGGCACCGATACCCTGGCGCACCAGTTCCACGTCGGCACCGACGTGCTCGGCGATGTTCGCGATCTCGTTCATGAAGCTGATCTTGGTCGCCAGCATCGCGTTCGCGGCGTACTTGGTCAGTTCGGCCGAACGCTCATCCATCACCACCATGCGATCGTGGTTGCGATTGAACGCGGCGTACAATTTCCGCAGCACGCGGATGGCCTTCTGGCTCGACGCACCGACGATGATGCGATCCGGGCGCAGGCAATCCTCGACGGCGTCGCCTTCCTTGAGGAATTCAGGGTTGGAAACGACATCGAACGGCACGTCGACACCGCGCTCTTCCAGTCGCGCGGCCACCGCGGCGCGCACGCGATCGGCGGTGCCCACGGGCACGGTCGACTTGTTCGCCACCACGGTATAGCGGTCGATGTGGTCGCCAATGGTCTTGGCCACGGCCAGCACGTACTGCAGGTCGGCGCTGCCATCCTCGTCGGGTGGCGTACCGACCGCGATGAACACGATGTCGGCATGGGCGATGGCGGGTGCGGCATCCGTCGTGAAATCGAGGCGCCCGTCCGCATGGTTGCGGATGACCATGGGCTCCAGGCCCGGCTCGTAGATCGGAACGTCACCATGCTTCAGCCGCTCGACCTTGCCGGCGTCGACATCCACGCAGACGACATGGTTGCCCATCTCGGCCAGGCAAGCCCCGGTGACGAGACCCACATAGCCGGTTCCAAAGATCGTGACTTTCATGAAGCTCCCGGAGCTTTCGACAGGCTCGTCGTAACGGGCAATTGTAGTCCGGCACGCGCGGCAAACAAACCAAGCCGGTGGGAGCCGACCCTGTCGGCGATGGGTGCTTGCCGCAACCTGGCCCGCTGCCGCGGGATCGCCGACAAGGCCGGCTCCCACCAGGGTGTGGCAAGACCCCAGACTCCCACCAAAGAAAAAGGGCGCGGATCGCTCCGCGCCCTTTCGATATCGCCAGTAAGCCTTTAGGGCTTACTTGCCACCCTGCGGCGCGGCACCCGGAGCACCCGGGCCCTGGCCGGCCGGGGTCGGGCCGGTCTTGAGCAGTTCGACGTCGAAGATGATCGTCGCGTTCGGCGGGAAGCCATTTTCCGGCTTGGCGCCGTAAGCGATGTTCGAAGGAATGAACAGCTTGTACTTGCCGCCGGTCTGCATCAGCTGCAGGCCCTCGCGGAAGCCCGGGATCACCGCGGCGAGCGGGATCTGGGCCGGACCAGCCGGCTGGTGGTCGGCCGAGGAGTCGAACTTCTCGCCGTTCACGAAGGTGCCGGTGTAGTTGATGGTCACGGTGTCGTTCGGACCCGGACGCTGGCCGGTACCGGCCTGGACGACCTGGTACTGCAGGCCGGAGGAAGTGACCTTCACGCCCGCAGCCGACTTGTTCTTGGCCAGGAACGCATCGCCTTCCTGCTTGTTCTGGGCGGCGACCTTGTTGTACTCCGCCTCGGCCTTGACCTTCAGCTGGGCGACGAACGCTTCGCGAACCGACTTGGCCTCGGCTTCCGACATGGTCGGCTTCTGGCCCGACAGCGCAGCCTGCAGTGCCTTGGCGACCGTGGCGGCATCGACTTCCTTCGCGACGAGCGGCGGAAGCGAGCTGGCGAGGTCCCAACCCACGACATAGCTGGCCTTCTGTTTATCGACCGGTGCCGCGGAGGCAGCCGGCTTGGCGGCCTGGGCGGATGCGCCCGCGGCCGTACCCAGCGCAACCGCCAGGGCGACGGCCGTCATCGTGGGACGCAAAAAGTGCTTCATTCGGTACTCCCTCTCTAGAAAGATCGGCGACGCCGCCGGTACACCTCCTTGTGGAGGCGGAAACGCCATTGTGCGGTGGTTCGCGCCCTGCTTGCAATGACGGGGCGAGAGACAAGGTTTCACATGAAAAGTTCAGGAACCTTTCATCGAAATGAGGACTGGGTCACTCGTGGCGATCCTGGCCCGGTTTTTCCAGGGTATCCCGGATCGCGGCCTGGAGCCGGGCATGGACCTGGACCAGCGCCCGCCAGAGCAGCCAGGTCAGGCCGATGCCGATCAGGACCAGGACCAGGGCGACCTCCCGGGGCGGGAGGATGGTCGAGGCCAGCGCCGCCACCAGCAGGCCCAGCACCAGCATGGCCATCAGGGGGATGATCCGGCCCAGCACCGAGCGGATCTTGTAGGTGCGCGCGCCGAACCGGTCGGGAATGGATAGCTCCGCCAGCAGCATGCCCAGGGCCCCCGCCTTGCGGTAGGTGGCCACGACCATCGGCAGGGAGAGCAGCGCCGCGATGGACCAGGCCAGGCTGCGCTGCACCGTCGGCCGGTCGCTGAACATGTCCAGGTGCAGGAAACCCCGGCGATAGGCGAAGGCCACGATGATGAACACGGCGACCACCAGCGCCGTGTTGATGATCACGTGCCAGACGAGCCGGCGGATCATCTTCATCACGATGGCGCCCTGCCCCTGCAGGCCGAGGTTGCCCATCCATTCCGTATAGGCGGCGAACACGCCCGTGAAGCGCGAGGGCAATATCCGGCCCATGAAGCGTGCCAACGGGTCCGACGAACGGATGAGGTAAGGCGTGAGGAAGGTGGTGATGGCCGACACGGCCACGGCCACGGGATAGAGGAAATCGCTGGTCACCTTGAGCGTCAGGCCGAGCGAGGCGATGACGAACGAGAACTCGCCGATCTGCGCCAGGCCCATGCCCACGCGAAGCGAGGTGCGCCCGTCGTTGCCCGCCACGAAGCTGCCGAAACTGCAGGTGATGACCTTGCCCAGGACCACCGCGATCGTGACCACGGTGATCGGCCAGGCGTATTGCAGCAGGAGGTCGGGGTCGATCAGCATGCCGATGGCGACGAAGAAGATCGCACTGAACATGTCGCGCACCGGCATCACGATGCGTTCGATCCGCATCACGCTTTCCGATTCCGCGACGATCGCGCCGATCATGAAAGCCCCCAGCGCGACGCTGTAGCCCATTTCCGTCACCAGCAGGCAGAAGCCGAAGCAGATGCCGAGCACCGCCACCAGCAGCACGTCGTTGCGGCTTACCCGCGCGATGTAGTCGACGACGCGCGGCACGAGCAGCAGCCCCACCACCAGCGACACCGCCATGAACAGGCCGAGCCGGCCGACCGCCGCCAGCGCTTGCCCCGCCTCGACACCGCCGGTACCGGCGATACCGGTCAACAGGGCCATCAGCACGATCGCCAGCAGGTCCTCGACGATGAGGATGCCGAACATCAGCTGGGCGAAGCGCTCGCGCTTCAGGCCCAGGTCCTCGAGCGCCTTCATGATGATGGTGGTGGAGGAAATCGAAAGCATGGCGCCGAGGAACAACGAATCCATGGCCGACCAGCCGAAGAAGCGGCCGATCTCGTACCCGATCCAGACCATCAACACGATTTCGGCGAAGGCGGCGACCAGGGCGGCGCCACCCACCGCCCGCAGCTTCTTCAAGCTGAATTCCAGGCCCAACGCGAACAGCAGGAGGATCATGCCCAGTTCGGACAAGGTACGGATCGTTTCCTCGTCGTGGATGAAGATCACCGGCAGCGTATGCGGACCGATGAGCACGCCGGCGATGATGTAGCCGAGCACCACGGGCTGCCTCAGACGCTGGAAAAGCACCGTCGTGAGTCCGGCGACGAGCATCACCGTGGCCAGGTCCTGGATGAAAACGATGCCGTGCATGCCTGTCCCTGTAGGTATGGAAGGACAGGTTAACCGGTGTGCCGCCGCCGAAGCACACGAGGTGAAGAAAGCGGTGGAACGCACTTCACCGCAAGTACGTGCCAGGTCTCGGCATTCCCCCTTTCGTCGAAAATAAATTCAAAAAAAATGTAACGAATGCTTGACGAAGTCACGGGTCGGACGTAATCTTTGCGGCTTCCAGCAGGGGGCCATAGCTCAGCTGGGAGAGCGCCTGCATGGCATGCAGGAGGTCGCCGGTTCGATCCCGGCTGGCTCCACCAACTTCTAGTACGTCCCCATCGTCTAGAGGCCTAGGACATCACCCTTTCACGGTGGCGACCGGGGTTCGAATCCCCGTGGGGACGCCACTTTTCGGTTCGCCGGAGAGTGTAAAGGACGAAGGAAGTTGGTCGTTGTTGGAAGTGGAACGTAGTGTGGAGCGGTAGTTCAGTCGGTTAGAATGCTGGCCTGTCACGCCGGAGGTCGCGGGTTCGAGTCCCGTCCGCTCCGCCATTACCTCCAAAAGAATCCCGCCATCCGGCGGGTTTTTTTTGCCCTGAATTCAAGGCCCGATGGATTGGTGGGAGCCGACCTTGTCGGCGATCCCGCGGCAGCGGGCCACGTTACGGCAAGCACCCATCGCCGACAGGGTCGGCTCCCACCTCAGGCGGCTCCCACCATCTGGTCAGCTCACTCGCTAGTCAGCTCACTCGGCCGGGACGTCGCCCACGCGCTCCAGGGTGCCGATCGAATGGCCCTGCTCCGCCAGGTATTCCAGCCAGCGGCTGAGGAAGCCGTTCATGCGCAGCCGGTGTTGCAATACCGTGCGGGCGGGCGGAAACGGCCCCAGCACCTGCCACAGCTTGCGGCCCGGATGGCAATGCATGGCCTCGGCCACGTGCGCATCGGTGTACATGCGCAGCTGCGCCGAAGGTGAAGGCTGTCCGGTCGCCTCGTCGACGAAGTCGTAGGTGAGTTCCAGCTCGAGCGTATACGGATGTTTCTCCTGCACGTCCAGGCGCACCTTCAGTCCATCGTCCACGTCCGAAATGTACCGGCCCGGCGCCAGCCGCTGCGGTGCGAACAGCCGTGCCAGCCGGTGGTAGTTCTCCGCATAGAGTCCCATCAGGAACTCGAAGCGTCCCGGGATAAGGGCGATGGGGCGTTCGATGACGGCGGTCATGGGGGTCGCGGTACTCCGTGAAACGTTCTCGTCTAATACATATGGCGTTCGATACCGAGGTACTCGAAGATCTTGCTCGAAATCTCCTCGATCGAGGTGTGCGTCGTGTTGAGGACCGGAATGTTCTCCCGCCGCATCAGCCTGTCGGCCTGTTCGAGTTCCCAGCGGCACTGCTTCAGCGTGGCGTAGCGGCTGCCGGGACGGCGCTGCTCGCGAATCTGCGCCAGGCGGATCGGGTCGATGGTGAGACCGAACAACCGGCTGCGATAAGGGCGTAGACGCGTCGGCAGCTCCAGCTTGTCGAGGTCGTCGTCCGTGAGCGGATAGTTGGCGGCGCAGACACCGTAATGCAAGGCCATGTACAGGCAGGTGGGTGTCTTGCCCGAGCGGGAGACCCCCACCAGCACCACGTCCGCCTGGTTGTAGTCCACGTCCAGCCCGTCGTCGTGGGCCAGGGCGTAGTTGGTGGCCTCGATACGGGCCTCGTAGCGCTCGAAATCGACCAGGCCGTGGGAGCGGTTGACGGCGCCGGACTGTTTCGCGCCCAGTTCCGCCTCCAGCGGCTCGATGAAAGGGGCGAAGACGTCGAGCATCAGCGCCCCGCTGCCGGCCACGATGTCGCATAACGTCCGCGAGGTCATCGTATTGACCACGATGGGACGCTGGCCGTCCTGGGCGTACTTGGTCTTGATCCGCAGGCTGGCTGCCTCGGCCTTGGCCGGATTGTCGATGAAGGGCAGCCGGTGGGTATCGAACTGCACCCCCTCGAACTGGGCCAGCATGCTGT
The DNA here is from genome assembly GCF_030812295.1 of Luteibacter jiangsuensis. GTDB lineage: Bacteria > Pseudomonadota > Gammaproteobacteria > Xanthomonadales > Rhodanobacteraceae > Luteibacter > Luteibacter jiangsuensis_A. The sequence goes on along the minus strand of NZ_JAUSSK010000001.1, from coordinate 2,855 downwards.
TGCCGATGGTCTCGGCCGTGATGCCGGTGGAGTCGGAGATGAAGAACACGGTGCGACGCATCGGTCATTTTCCCTGCGGTGGTCCATGGATCCACCTTAGCTCAAGACGCCGCGATAACAATCCACCCCGCATCATCGCTGAACGTTTGTGCATCGCGCCTTGTTTCGGCGCCGACCGCCCCCCGACAATATATGGATTTTCTAGCGCGGCCCGCCGCAAAACCGACGAACCGATACCGACGAACCGATTGTGAGGACCTTCCCTTGAGCGACCTGGTACTTTGGCTCGACGCGCTACGCATGACCGACCTGGGCAAGGTGGGCGGCAAGAACGCCTCCCTTGGCGAGATGATCGGCAACCTGGCGAAATTGGGTGTCTCCGTGCCTGGCGGCTTCGCCACCACGGCCGACGCCTTCCAGACCTACCTCGAGAAGAGCGGCCTCGCGAAGCGTATCCAGGAGCGCCTGGCCACGCTGGACGTGGACGATGTGGACGAGCTGACCCGGGGCGGCAAGGAGATCCGTGGCTGGATCATCGATACCGCCCTGCCCGCCGACCTCGAGCAGGCCATCCGCGATGCCTACATCAAGCTGTGCAAGGACGCCGGCGCCACCGATATCGCGGTGGCCGTGCGTTCCTCCGCCACGGCCGAGGATCTTCCCGATGCCTCGTTCGCGGGCCAGCAGGAAACCTTCCTCAACGTCGTCGGCATCGACGATATCCTGCGCAAGGTGAAGGAGGTCTTCGCCTCGCTCTACAACGACCGGGCCATCGCTTATCGTGTGCACCAGGGCTTCAAGCACGAGGACGTGTTCCTGTCCGCCGGCGTGCAGCTGATGGTCCGTTCCGACATCGGCGCATCCGGCGTGCTGTTCACCCTGGATACCGAATCCGGCTTCCGCGACGTGGTCTTCGTCACCGGCTCGTACGGGTTGGGCGAGATGGTCGTCCAGGGCGCCGTCAATCCGGATGAGTTCTACGTCTTCAAGCCCACGCTGCGCGAAGGCAAGCCGGCCGTGCTCCGCCGCAGCCTCGGCGCGAAGCAGCAGCGCATGGTCTATTCCGACCAGCCGGGCGAGCGCGTGCGCATCGAGGAGACCCCGGTCGAGGATCGCCATCGTTTCTGCATCGCGGACGCCGACGTGGAAGAGCTCTCGCGCCAGGCGCTCGTCATCGAGAAGCACTACGGCCGCCCGATGGACATCGAATGGGCGAAAGACGGCCACACCGGCAAGCTCTACATCGTCCAGGCGCGCCCGGAGACGGTGAAATCGCGCGACCACGCGACCACGCTGGAGCGCTTCCAGCTCAACGAAAAGGGCAAGGTGCTCACCGAAGGCCGCGCCATCGGCCAGAAGATCGGTGCCGGCAAGGCCCGGGTGATCCGGTCGCTCGCCGACATGAACAAGGTCCAGCCCGGCGACGTGCTCGTGGCCGACATGACCGATCCCGACTGGGAGCCGGTGATGAAGCGTGCCGCGGCGATCGTGACCAATCGCGGTGGCCGTACCTGCCACGCGGCGATCATCGCCCGCGAGCTGGGCGTGCCCGCCGTGGTCGGCTGCGGCAACGCGCTGGAGGCGATTCCCGACGGCGCGGAAGTCACCGTCTCCTGCGCCGAAGGCGACACCGGCACGATCTATGAAGGCACGTTGAAGTTCGACCGCATCACCGCCGACCTGGGCGCGATGCCGGAAGCGCCGCTGAAGATCATGATGAACGTGGCCAATCCCGAGCGTGCCTTCGACTTCGGCATGTTGCCCAATGCCGGTATCGGCCTGGCGCGCCTGGAAATGATCATCGCCAGCCACATCGGCGTGCACCCGAAGGCGCTGTTGGAATACGGCAAGCAGGACGCGGAAACCAAGGCGCGCATCGATGCACGCATCCAGGGTTACAAGGATCCGGTCTCCTTCTACGTCGACCGTCTCGCCGAAGGCATCGCGACCATCGCCGCATCGGTCTATCCGAAGCCGGTGATCGTGCGCCTGTCCGACTTCAAGTCGAACGAATACGCCGGCCTGATCGGCGGCTCGCGCTACGAGCCGCACGAGGAGAACCCGATGATCGGCTACCGCGGCGCCAGCCGTTATGTCGATCCGGGCTTCGCCGAGTCGTTCGCGCTCGAGTGCAAGGCGACCAAGTACGTGCGCGAGACCATGGGCCTCACCAACGTATGGGTGATGATTCCCTTCGTGCGTACGCTCGACGAAGGCCGCAAGGTGATCGAGGTACTCCGCCAGAACGGTCTGGTCCAGGGCGAGCACGACCTGAAGGTGATCATGATGTGCGAGGTGCCGTCCAATGCCCTGCTCGCGGACGAATTCCTCGACATCTTCGACGGCTTCTCCATCGGTTCAAACGATCTCACACAGCTCACCCTGGGCCTGGATCGCGATTCGAGCATCGTGGCCCACCTGTTCGACGAGCGCGACCCGGCGGTGAAGAAGCTGCTCGCCATGGCGATCAAGACGGCACGCGACAAGGGCAAGTACGTGGGCATCTGCGGCCAGGGCCCGTCCGATCATCCGGACCTGGCGGAGTGGCTGATGGAACAGGGCATCGAATCGATGTCGCTCAATCCGGACACCGTGGTCGACACCTGGCTGCGGTTGGCCAAGAAAAAGGCCGGTTGAGGAAGGTGGGATGAGAAGGCAGTGAGGCGGTCCTGAGGGCCACCTCATCCTGTTGGGTCGTCTTGCCCCCCATCGCCGACAGGGTCGGGGGGCCCCCCCCCCCCCCCCCCCCCGGGGGGCCCCCCCCGGGCGGGGTTGGGGTTTGAGGCGGCGGGGGTGTGGGGGGCCGCGAGTTTTGGGGGCGCGGGGACGGCGGGGGAGCCACAAAAAAACCCCCC